>CAWCIZ010000006.1:0-154876 GCA_963795855.1 Vulcanimicrobiota bacterium | reverse complement strand
TGCTTTCGCTCGCGCTGTACTGCCTGTGCGCGATCGCGGATCGGCCGGTATCGCGCGAGTCGGGGCTGAAGTACCTCATCCTCTCGTCGACCGCTTCGGGATTCTTGCTGTTCGGCATGGCGATGCTGTTCGGCGCTTCCGGAAGCGTGACGCTCTCGTCGTTCACGAATGCCGCGCTTGCGGCGAATCCGCTCTACTGGATCGGCGGCGGACTCTTTCTCGTCGGTTTGGGCTTCAAACTCAGCCTCGTCCCGTTCCACGTTTGGTCGCCGGACGTGTACGAAGGAGCGCCGCTCCCAATCACCGCGTTCATGAGCGTCGTTACGAAAGCCGGAGCGCTGGCGGTTTTCGCGCGCTTTGCTTACGCATTGCCTGCCGGCGCCTCGCATGCGCTCCTCGCGCCGTTCTTCGTTATCGCGGGCATTTCGATGCTTGCCGGAAACCTCGGCATGCTGGCGCAAACCGACATGAAACGCCTGCTGGCGTATTCCGGCATCGCGCAAATCGGATACATTGTGGCCGCGCTGGCCGGTACGAGCGCGCTCGGCGTCAGATACGCGATCTATTATCTGGTCGCGTACATGTTCATGAATCTGGGCGCATTCGCGGTTGTGGCATTATGTTCGCCGACCGATGCCGACGAAGGTTCCCGCATCGAGTCGTTCCGCGGTTTGGCGTTGCGCCGTCCCGCGCTCGCGGCAGTGATGACGTTTTTCCTCCTCGCGCTCGCCGGCTTTCCGCCGACGGCCGGCTTCCTCGGAAAAATCCTGATTCTCTCGACGAACGTTAACACCGGCTTTGCTTGGCTTGCGGGGTTGCTCGTGGCCGGAACGGCGATCTCGCTGTACGCGTACTTCAAAGTGATCCGCCTCATGTACGATCGGCACGCCAAGCCGGAGCGCGTGCCGGCCGCGCCTTTACCGCTCGCATACGTGACGGTCGGCATTTGCGTCGCGCTGGTGGTCATCATGACGTTCTATCCGCTGACCCCGAGCAACGTGCTGCCGCTCGCGAAGTAGCCCAAGCAAGCGCCGCCCGTCACAGTTCTCGCTTGCAGCGCGTTTTCGCGCTAAGATAAAGAACGGACTCGGAGGATGGTGCTATGCGCCGACTACTGATGGTGCTCGTGGGCGCGGCGGCCCTTTGCTGCGGCGCGTTTGGCGCTGCACGCGCGACGACGGTTGAAGTCAATCCGGAGTTTCGTGCAATTCTTCCCTCCGATCCGCAGGGCGCTATCGATCACGCGCGCGAACGGGTGGCTGCGGGCGATATCAACGGCGCTATTTCGGGGCTCGCAACCTACGTGGCGGGTCATCCGGGCGAAATCGCGCCGGAACGTCTGCTCGGCGATCTCTACTACCGCCGCGGCGACTTGAACAAAGCGCAGTCGACGTACTCGCACATCCTTGCGTACGCGCCGCTCGACAAAGACACGCACAGCCGCTTGGGCTCCGTCTATGCTACGGAAAACCGTATCGACGATGCCATCAACGAGTTCAACCGCAGTTTGCCCGGAACCGATTCCGTTCCCGACTTGGTGCAGCTGCATCTGCGTAAAGGCGATTTTAAGGCGTACAAGCGCGAGCGCGAAACGATCGCCAGAAACTTCCCGACGGATGCGGACGCGCAGCTCGAACTGGCCCAACTCTACGAGTCCATTCACCAGCCGCAGCTCGCGCTGGCGTATTACCGTCGCGCGCTCGACAACGATCCCGAATCGCTGATGGCCTTGAACGGGCTCGGCCTAGCGTATATGGACGAACGGCAATACGATCAGGCCGTCGGGTACTTCAAACAGTGCCTCAAACACGACGGCTACAATTACGCTTGCTCCGATAATCTTGGCGCGACGTATCTGGAAAGCGGAAACTATCCGCTCGCGTCTTCGATTCTCAATGAAGCCCGCAAGATGGCGCCCGAGCATTCGGAAGCGCTCGTCAATCTCGGGTATCTTGCGGACGTCAACGGCGACTGGAAAAAGGCGATCTCGCTGTACGTGCAAGCGATGACGGTGTACCCGTATTCACCGGATGCTTACATCGATCTCGGCTACACGTACAACATTCACGGGTTGTACCAACTCGCGCAGGCAGCGCTCGTCAAAGGCCTGGCCGTTGCACCCATGGACGGGCGTCTGCATTTTCTGCTCGGCGATGCGTACCAGCACGAAGGCAACGAGCCGATGGCGGAGCAGCAGTATCAAGCTGCGGCTGGCGCCGACGATCTCGATCCGGACGTGCAGCGGATGGCTCAGCAGCGTGTTGCCACACTCCTGCGCGCGCCGCGCGCCACGTCAAAGCCCTAGCGACCTCGGGTCGTCAGCGTTTCGCGATCGCTTCAATCTCGACGCGCGCACCCTTCGGCAGCGCCGCCGCCGCGACGGTTGAACGGGCGGGTTTCGCCTCGCTGAAGTACTTTGCGTACACCTCGTTCACCGCGGCAAAATCGTTCATGTCGATGACGAACACCGTCGTCTTCACGACGTTGCGGTAATCCATTCCGGCGGCCTGCAGCACCGCTCCGAGATTGCGCAGCACCCGATCGGCTTGCGACGCCGCGTCGGCCCCGGTCAACTCACCCGTGGCCGGATCGATCGCGATCTGGCCCGAACAAAAGAGTTCGTCGCCGGACAAAATCGCTTGGCTGTACGGCCCAATCGGTGCCGGCGCTTTGTCGGTGCGTATCATGGCGTGGCCGTTTCAAGCCGCAGCTGATATACTCCGCTCGTGCAGACGTTCCAAAGCGAATTCGACGCAGTCGCGCAGTGGATCGACGGCTATCTTGCCGACGCGCAATCGTATCCGGTGCTCTCGCAGGTGCAGCCCGGCGACATCGCGGCGCAGCTGCCGAAAAGCGCTCCGGAAACCGGCGAGCCGTTCGGGCGGCTGATGGCGGATTTTGAACGCATCATTCTTCCCGGGATCACGCATTGGAACAGTCCGCGCTTCTTCGCGTACTTCGCGACGAGTGCTGCGCCGGTCGCGGTCGCTGCGGAGGCGCTTGCGGCCGCGCTCGACGTAAAGGCGATGCTCTGGCGCACGTCGCCGTCCGCAACGGAACTCGAAGAAGTCGTGATGCGCTGGCTCGGGCGGCTCATGGGGCTGTCCGACGACTATACCGGCATCATCTACGACACGGCTTCGATTGGCGGATTTACCGCGCTCGCGGCTGCGCGCGAGTCGTTGAACCTCGGCGTTCGCGAGCACGGCATGACTGCGCGCGACCTTCCGCGCCTGCGCGTCTACGTAACGGAACACACGCATTCGCACATCGAAAAGGCGTGCATCGCGCTGGGCGTCGGCCGCGAGAACGTCGTGCGCGTCGCGAGCGACGCGGAGTTTCGCATGTCCGCAAACGATCTCGCCGCGCGCATAGAGGCGGACGTCGCAGCCGGGATGCGGCCCATGGCGATCGCGGCAACTGCGGGGACGACGTCGACCACATCGCGCGATCCGATCGAGGCTATCGCCGACATCGCGGGCCAGCGCAAGGTCTGGCTGCACGTGGACGCCGCATATGCCGGCGTCGCCGCCATCATGCCGGAGTTCCGGTGGGTGCTCGCGGGAGCCGATCGGGCCGATTCGATCGTCGTCAATCCGCACAAATGGCTATTCGTTCCCATGGACTGCTCCGCGCTCTACGTTCGGGATCTCGAATTACTGCGGCGCACCTTTAGTTTGGTTCCGGAGTACCTGCGCACGCCGGAAGAATCCGTGCGCAATTACATGGATTACGGGCTCCAGCTCGGCCGGCGTTTCCGCGCGCTCAAACTCTGGTTCGTGCTGCGCTACTTCGGTGCGCAGGGTCTGCGCGAACGGTTACGCGCCCATATCGCGCTGGCCCAGGAGTTCGCGGACTGGGTGAAAGCCGAACCGCACTGGGAAGTGCTCGCCCCGCATCCGTTCTCGGTGGTGTGTTTCCGGTATGCGCCGCCGGGCTTGGCGCAAGCCGATCTAGAGCGTTTGAACGCGTCCATCATGGAACGGGTGAACGCAGGCGGCGAGGTTTTTCTCTCCCATACCAAGCTTGGCGAGGTCTACGCGCTTCGCTTGGCCATCGGAAACCTTCGGACGACGCGCGAGGACGTAGCCGCGGCGTGGGAATTGCTGCGAGGTATGGCTGCCGCGCACGGATAACGCTAGCATAGACGGTAAGGAGTGGCATGCGCGTTTTAATCGTCGAGGACAAGAACGCCGACTCGACCATCGTGCAGCGGTACCTTCGGCGCGATTCAGAAGCGCCGGAAGTTCGCACTGCCGAAAGTCTGACGGACGCGCTCGCCGTCGCCGAAACGGCGCCGCTGGACGTCATTCTTCTCGACACGTCGCTTTCCGACGGGCAAGGCGCCGACGCGGTCCGCCGGATGCGCGCCGCCGTTCCGCACGTTCCAATCGTCATCCTCGGCGGCACTGAAGAGGAGTCGATCGCCGCCGAGGCGATGCAGGCCGGAGCGCAGGATTACCTCATCAAAGCGCATCTGGACAGCGCTTCTCTGCGCCGCGCGCTGCGATCCGCCATCGAGCGCCAGCAGCTCTCGACCGCATCGCGGGCAGTGAGGCGCGCCTGCAGGAAGAGAACGTCATTCTGCGGCGTCTGACGGATGCGGCGGGACGCGTGTTCGCAACGTTAGACGTGCGCGCCGTCGTCGGATTGCTGGCGGCGGAAGCGCGCCGCATGTGGGGCGGCAGCGTCATGCTGTACGCACTCCGTACGTCCGGCGATTTGGTGTGCGTCGAAACTACCGGCGGCCGTCCGAAACCGGACAAGTTTCTGCTCGACGCCTTCGCTTCCCGCAAGCCCGTACTCGGTGCGGAGCGCTCGCGTCTGGCGCTGCCGATTCCCGGCACCAGCGGCCGCAACGAGTGGATTTTGGACATCAATGCGGCGGATCGATTGTTCGGCGAGAACGACGTCTTCGCGCTGGAACTGCTGCGGCATTATATCGGTATCGCCATACAAAACGTCGCGTTGTTCGGCGAATTGCAGTCGCAGCGCGCCAGCGTCATTCAACTCAACCAGCTCAAAGACGATCTCATTGCCGTCCTGGCGCACGATTTCAAAGGCCCCCTCACCACCATCGTCGGTTTTACCGAACTGCTCGAAGAGCACGCGCTCGAAGGCGAAGACGCCGATGCGGCGCTGCGTACCATTCGTCAGTCGGCGATGCGCCTTGCGAATCTCGCGAACGACACGCTCGCGCTCTCGCGCGTCGAGCAAGGCGAATTGAACCTCGCGGCCGATCCCGTCAACATCGTCGACATCGTGCAAGAAATGGTAGAATCGCTGCAGCCGCAGCGACAGATAACGGTTAGCGTGAAGGCGCACGATCCCGTCGTGCGCGGCGATCCCGCTCGGTTGCGGCAAGTTTTCGAGAACATCGTCGGAAACGCCGTCAAATACTCTCCCGACGCAACGCCGGTCGAGGTGCGCATCACGGAAACCGATCGCACCGTGCGCATCGCGGTGCACGACAGCGGGATCGGCATTCCGTCAGACGAGATGAGGTTCTTGTTCGAGCGGTTCAGGCGCGCCTCGAATGCGAAGCGATCGTCGATCAAAGGCACCGGGTTAGGCTTGTATCTCGCCAAGACGCTCGTCGAACGTCACGGCGGCAACATTCAGGTGCAGAGCAAACTCGGCGAAGGCAGCACGTTCATCGTGGTGCTTCCACGCATGCGCGACGGCGTCGGTGGTTTGCTCCGCGTCGTCGTCGTCACGGGCGACGAGACGCTGGGCCCGTACATTTTGCACGAGTTGCGAACGCACGGCTTCGCTTCGCGACGGGACAAAACGCTGACCGCGGCGCTCGAACGCCTCGGCGTGGAAGAGGCGGATATCGTTATCGTCGACTGCGACACGGTGACCGCCAATCCGTCCTCACTCTTCAAAATCGCGAAGCGCGCGCAGCCGCATATCGGCCTTATCGCGATCGCCGGCAACGGCACGCACAAAGGCGGCGAGTGGAACGCGCTGCTGCCGAACCCGTTCCTCGGTTCGGACTTGCAGCAAGCGATCCAGCAGGCCGACCGAGCGCGATTGCGCTCTGCCGATCCCAAAGCGTCCCTAGTACAGCCGTAAATACGCGCGGTGTTCCCACGGGTGCACGGCGCGACGGTACCGTTCGTATTCCGCGAGCTTCGCGTCGCGAAATGCATGGTAGACGTGATCGCCGAGGCCGGCGCGCACCACCGCGTCGCCGTCGAGTTCCACGATCGCTTGGCGCAGCGATTTTGGAAGCGTCCCAACGCCGCGTTCGCGCCGGTCGCGATCGCTCAATTCGTACGTCGAACCGACGAGCGGATCGCCCGGAAGCGTGCGCCGTTCGACGCCGTCCGCGAGCGCGGCCGTAAGAACGGCAAGCGCCAAGTACGGATTGCACGCGGGATCGGGGCTGCGCATTTCGACCTGCGGAGATTGTTCGTGAGGCGGCACGCGTATGAGCGCGTTCGCGCTGCGTTCCGACCACACGGTATAGATCGGTGCGTCCCATGCGGCCACCAGCCGCTTGTAAGAATTCACGGTTGAGTTGCAGACTGCCGTGAGCGCCGGCGCGTGCTGCAGCAATCCGCCGATCGCGTACAGCTTCTCGTCCTCACCGACGCGAAAATTCACGTGCAGACCGCTTCCTGCGCGATCTTCGAGCGGCTTCGGCATGAATGTCGCTTCGAGCCCGTAACCGGCGGCGACGTGTTTTGCGATCGTGCGAAGCGTGAGCAGTGCATCGGCCGCCTCCAGAACGTCGGCGTGCGGAAAATCGATTTCGTGCTGTCCGGGACCGTGCTCGTGATGGGCGCTGGCAACGGCGACGTTCATCGACTGCAGCGCCGACACGATGGCGCTGCGCGCTTCCTCGCCGCGGTCGTTCGCCGAAAAATCGAAGTACGAACCGACGTCGGCGGAACGCGTCGAACCGAATTCGCTCTCCTCTGCGTCGAACAGGTAAAACTCGACTTCGATGCCGACGCGCAGTTCGGGAATCGCACGCCGGCATTCCTCCGCGGCGCGCTTGAGCGTCGTTCGCGGGCAACCTTCGAAGGGCGAGCCGTCCGGCATGGCGATGTCGCACAGCAGTCGTGCTTCCGAACCGGCCCAAGGATATAGTGCGAACGTTGACGGATCCGGCCGCAGGATCATGTCGAGTTCCTCGCCGCGAACGAAGCCGTCGATCGAGCCGCCGTCGAACGTCACTTTCCCGTCGAGCGCCGCCTCCAACTCACTTGCGGGTATGGAAACGTTTTTGCCGACTCCCAGCACGTCCGCGAACGCGAGCCGGACGAACCGCACGCCGCCCTCTTTTGCAAGCCGCAGCACGTCGCGTTTGGTCGAGGAATTAGTTTGTGAGTGCATCGATAGCCGTTGCCATTCTGAGCGTGAGTTGATCGTGCGGATCGTCGAGTTTGCAGGCGCATATCTCGCCGATCTGCCGCAAGCGGTAAAACACCGTGTGCCGGTGGACCCCGAGTTGTTCGGCGGCCGTCTTGACGTTTTCGCCGCCAGCGAAGTAGAGACGCAACGTGCGTTCGAGTTCGGTTTGGTGCTTCTCGTCGTACGCGCGCAGCGGCGCGAGCGTACGGACTGCGAAGGCGCGAAGCGCTGCGGAGTCCGCGCCCGAAAGAAGCAGCGGATAAGCGCCCAGGTCGTCGTGCACGCCGATGTGACCCGCGCCAAAGAGCCGGCGCGAAATGGTCATCGCCGCAGCAGCCTGCGCGATGGATTGGCCGGACTCAAAAAAGGGCACGCGCGTCCCCACGCCGCCGCCGACGCGCATGTGCGGATGTTTTTTTGCCAAACTGCGCCCGAGAAGCGACGCCGCAGTGCGCGCGTTTGCGGAGTCGATCTCACGCGGCGCCGGAACGAAAAAGAACAGCGTCGTTCCGCGTTCGCACAAGCCCGTTTCGGCATCTCCCCCACGAAAACTCAGCGCGGCTGCGTCGCGCAGCGCCGATTGGTCGGCGCTCGCGGTTTGCGGATCGCTCACTTCGGCTTCGAGCGCTATCGCGACGTAGTGCGTCGCGAGCGTGATGCCTTTGGCCGCCGCATCGTCTCGCGCAGCCGATGCGTCGACGTACGCACCAGTTGCCAAGCGTTCCCAAAACGCGCGTCGTCGTCGCGGCTGGCCGCCGCCTTCGCGGGAGAGCTCTACGCCAATCGCGCTCGCGGTGAGCCGCACGACGTGTTCGAGCGCGTCGAGGTCGCGCTCTCCGAACACGGAGATTTGCCCGAACCGTTTCTCGCCGGCCAGGATTGCGAGCGTTCTGCCTCCGTGCGCGTTGGCCAGGGCGGCATAGCCGCCGTCCGGCCGGGAAGGCAGGAGCATTGGCCGCACGCTGCTGGGCAAGCTCGCCACGCCGGAGGCCGCGAGATGGCGCCACTCGGCATCTTCCACGAGCACGCCGACGCCCGTACGGCGCGCAAGAAGATCCGCCAATGCCTTACAACCTCCGCCGGCCGCCGCGACGCCGGCCAGGTCTTCCGCGAACGCGACCAGTTCGTCGGCAGTCATATCGGCCTCTTCGGCGAAGCAATTCGCGGACACTTCGCATGCAAACGGACGACCTTACCGGTCTGCTGGCATCTTTTTATGACGGATGCCCCGATGCCATTGCCGCGTACGATTTCGCCGGCCGCTTCGTCTCGTGCAACGCCGCGGCGCTGGTGCTCTCCGGATATACGAAAGAAGAACTCGCCGGCACGCATTACAAGCAGCACATCCAGTCGGAAGATCACGAAGTCTTCGACGATCTCTTTGCGTCCGCGCTGGAAGGCTTCGTCGAGCACTTCGAAACGATGCTGCACACGCGTGCGGGCAGCGACGTTCCTATCGAAGTGCATCTCTTTCCGGCAAAACGCGGCGGCGCCGTCGTCGGCGTCTTCGCGCAGGCTCGCGATACGCTTGCGCTGCGCTCCGCGGAGCACTCGCTCGAACTGAACCAGCAGCGTTTCCGGTCGCTGTTCGAATACCATCCGGACGCGATCGTGGCGCTCAAAGCAAGCGGCACGATTTCGCGCGTCAACGTCGCGCTCGAAGCCGCCACGGGGCACTATGGCGAGCAGATAATCGGCAAGGATTGGAGCGAGATCATCGCGCCTGAATGCCGCGAGGAGGCGCAGCAAGCGTTTCGGCTGGTTTCGCGCGGGGAAGCGATGGAGTTCGATTCGCTATTTCTCGACCGCGCCGGCAACCGCATCGACGTGCAGATGAAGCTCGTGCCGCTGCGCATAGGGGACCGCATCGACGGCGCCTATGCCGTCGCGAAAAACGTCGTCGCGCAACGCAGTGCGGAGCGAGCTATAGCGCTGCAAAGCGAGCGCATTCGCGAACTCTATTTGGCGGCTGCCGCCCGCGGAAAGTCGATCGAGGCGCAGATCGACAATACGCTCGGCCTCGGTTGCCGTCTATTCGGATTCGATTACGGCTATCTTACGCGCTTCGACGATGCGTCGATCACCATTTTGAACGCCGTTGGTGATGGAACCGGCGTGCGCCCGGGCTCGGTGTACGCGAAGCAGCACGCGCTTTCGCGGCATCTCATCGGCGAGCGCGATACGCTGTTCATTCCCGACATGGACGACGCTCCATGGAACAGCGATCCCGCGCACGGTACGGCGCCCTGGAAGTCGTACTTCGCGACGAAACTCGTCGTCGGTTCGCGGGATTTCGGTGCGCTCGTTTTTGCGGCGCGCCAAACGCGAAGCGGCGGCATACCGGAACCAGATCGCGATCTGCTGCAACTCATGGCGCTGTTCGTCGCCGCGGCATTAGAGCGCGCGCAGCATGCCGAACGGATCGAGCAACTCGCATTTTACGACTCGCTCACCGGATTGCCGAATCGCGTACTCTTCAACGATCGCATACGCCAAACCATAGCGGCGGCCAAACGCTATCGCCGCAACTTTGCCGTGATGTATTTAGACCTCGACGAATTCAAGGCGATCAACGATCGGTACGGGCATCCGGTCGGCGATCTGGTGCTCAAATCGGTCGCGGATCGCCTGGTCGGCGCGCTGCGCGAGAGCGACACGGTGGCGCGCTTCGGGGGAGACGAATTCGTCGTTCTCCAGCCGGTCGTCAACACGCCATCCGACGCGGCCGACCTCGCTGGTAAAATCCTCGCCGTGATGGAAGCGCCGCTGCAACTCGAGTCGTTTCAAGGCGCCGTGCATACGAGCATCGGCGTTGCGCTGTACCCGGCCGATGGCCTCACCGCCGACGTGCTCATGGAACGCGCCGATCGGGCGCTGTATCACGCGAAGCGAACGGGACGCAATCGCTGGAAACTCTACGGCGAGGCGCAGGCGGGCGGTTAAGCGCCGCCCGCGACGAGATGGACGACGTAGAAAATCGAAAGTCCGCCGATCACGACGACTGTTGCCCAGGCAATGGCATTGCCGAGAAGCGAGTTCGTATACTTCCCCATCACGCTGCGCTTGTTCACGACGATCAGCATCAACACCAGTCGGGTGGAAGCAGCACGCCCTGCACGACTTGCGCGTACAGCGTGAATTTCAGGTACGGCAGTCCCGGAATGAGCACCATGGCGGCACCTGCGAGAAGGGCGACGCCGAATAGGCTGAAGAAGACCGGCGCCTCGGAAAACTTCCGGTCCACCGCCGCTTCGAAACCAAGCGCCTCGCAGATGACGTAACTCGTGGAGAGCGGAAGAACCGTCGCCGTGAAAAGCCCCGCGTTGAGAATGCCCAGCGCAAAGATCACCGAAGCCCACTCCCCTGCGAGCGGACGCAGCGCCGCCGCGAAATCGGCGGCTTGGGACGGCGCAAGGTGGGCGCCGTGCTCGTTCGCCACGTAGATCGTCGCAGCGTTCGCGACGATCATGAATCCGGCCAGAGCGATCGCGAGAATCGATCCGGTGACGACGTCCGCGCGCGCAAGCCCGAGCTCTTGTTCGTCGGTGCCTTTCTCGACGACCGCGGACTGGAGAAAGAACTGCATGTACGGCGAGATGGTCGTGCCGATTAGACCGACGATGACGACCAAATACTCGATGTTGTTGAAATGCAGATCCGGAACGACGGTCGCGACTGCGACGTCGTGCCAATTCGGATGCGCAAGAACCGCCGAAACGATGTAACTGAGGTAAATCAGTGAAAACACGACGAAGGTGCGCTCGACGACCTTGTTGTTGAAACGCAAGATGAAGAGAAACACCACGACGACCGCGGCGGGCACGACGATGTACCGCGAGATGCCGAACATTTCCGATGCGGTCGCGATGCCGACGAACTCCGTGGCCGTGATAGCGGTGTTGATGACGAACAAGGCGATCATCGCAAAGAACGAGATGCGTACGCCGAAATTCTCGCGTACGAGCGAAGCGAGGCCTTTTCCGGTGACGGCGCCCATACGGGTCGCCATCTCCTGCACCACGATCAGCGAGACTGCGAGCGGAAGAAGCGTCCAAAGGACGCGGTATCCGAACTGAGCGCCCGCCGCCGAATACGTCGCGATGCCGCCGACGTCGTTTCCCGCCGAAGCGGTAACGAAGCCCGGTCCCAGCACGGACAGCAGCAACAGCAGCGAACGCCGGAAGTTTCGCCTGCGCCCCTCTACCACCGGTTGCGCCTATCCCGTCAACGCGCCGGTGGCGCGCCGGCTGTGCCGCGCGGTCAAACGCGGCAACTTTTTCGCGAGACTTTCCGGCATGATCGCATCGATTGCGTCGTCGACCGTTACGATTCCGAGCATCCGCGCTTCTTCGTCGACGACCGGAACCGCAAGCAGATCGTATCGCGCGATGCTGGCGGCAACGTCGCGAGCCGGCACGTTCGTGCTGACGGTGACGATGTCGCCTTCCATGATGTGCTCGATCGTGGCATCCGGCGGTGCGAGCAGCAGCGTACGCAGCGTCAACACGCCGAGCAGCCGGTCCTGCTTGTCCAGGACGTATAGATAGTAAATGAATTCCGATTCCGGCGCGATCTCGCGAATTTTGCGAATCGTCTGCTCGGCCGTGCGGTGCGGGTAAATCCACGTGTAGTCCGTGGTCATCAAGCCGCCCGCGGTGTCCTCGGAGTACTTGACGAGTTCGCGCAACTCGCCCGCCGTGTACTCGTTCATCTCCGCGAGCAGTTCCGTTTGCTGCTCTTTGGGAAGTTCGGCGAGCAAGTCCGCCGCGTCGTCGGAATCCATTTCTTCGATGATGTCCGCCGCGCGCTCGGTGCCGATGTCTTCGATAATCGTTCGCTGCGTGTCGGCGTCCAAGTGCTCGAGCGCATCCGCTGCGGTTTCGTCATCGAGTTGATGGATGACCGCCGCGGCCTCGCGCGCGGAAAGATCGCTGATGATCTCGGCCAGCTCGCTCGGATGCATGCGCGCGAATTTGCTTTCTTGCGCGAGTTGAACGTGCGAAGGGCTCGTTTCGCGGATCGGTGCGACGGAATTCCATGCGATCAGCGAGCGCGGCACGTTGCGGTAAATCCACGGCGTGAAACGCCGGCCGAACCGTTTCAAGCCGAGACGCCGGAGCAGCCCGCTCACGCCTACGTCCGCTGCGACGACGCGCAGTTTGCCGCCCGTGTTCGCGAGCTCGATGTCGTTGATGCGTACGACCTTGCGGCCGTCGACGTCGACGATTTGCTTGTCGAGCAGATCGCTCACGAGGTACAGCGCGTCTTCGTCCGGCGGCGCGGGAACTTTCGGCGCATCGGTGAGCGCAACCGTACCGGCATGATCGACGTCCGCAACCGTCTCCATCGGAGCGAATCGCGGCCCCTGAGTCGTCTTGATCACCAGGCCGTCTATCTGCGGGAACGTGTCCTCCGGCTTGTTGACGAGAAAATCCGAGACTCTGCCGATCGGCAGATCGTTGACGGTCGCGCGGCGGCCGACCAACTCGGAAACGAAGCCGTCGTGGAATGTCATCGTCGAGCTCTCCCGTGCGCGCTGCAAGCCGGCATATAAAAAAGACTGTCCCTAGGACAGCCTCGCGCGGTGAGCGCCGATATACCCCAGTCGCGTTTGCTTTGGCACCACGCATCGTACCCCCACCGGGAGGAGCCGCGTTAGACATCGCCTTGTATCGGCGGAGTCTGGTCTACCCGGTTGGCGTCTCTCGACGTTTCTGGGCAGCGGCTTGTGTATTGCGTGGACGCCTCACCTAGCGAGGTATCCTTCTTTAGTATAGGCTCGCGCGTCAACCCCGCCCGCTAGGGACCGTCCGATAGGGAGGCGGCGGCCGCTAGACTTTGCCGCTGGTGATGGGGTTTGCGCCGTTTACCAATTCGACGACGAGTTGCGCGTCGGCGTGCATCTGCGCCAGCACGCTGGTCGCGACTTGCGCCATGACTTGGTCGCGCGTGAGTGCGGATGCCGCTTGGCCTATGTCGGCGTCCCGAATCGCGCTTTCGCTTGCGATTTGATTGACCGTCTCGACGTTGGCGTCGTCGGATTCTTCGCCGAGCGAGACGCTTTGCGCGCCCACTGTCGCACGCGCTTGGCTTATCGTGTCCAGAGCGATGCTCACGCGCGCCTCGGCGTCTTGCGTCGTCACCTGATTGCCGGTCGCGCCCGTCGATTGGTCGAGATAGTTCTCGCTCGTCGTCGGCAAAACGCTGATGTCGGCGATGTTCAACGCCGTCGTGGAAATGGACGGAAGCTGGATGTGAACGTCTCCGCCCTCGGTTCCGGACGTATTGACTTGCAGCGGCGATCCTGGCGATTGGGACGTATTCGGCGGCGCGTACGTTTCGAACGCCATCGTGGCGCCGACGTCCTGCGCGGTCAGATTCGCCAAACTGAACAGCAGCAAAACGTCTCCGGGCGCGCCGGAAGGCGACGTGTATTGAATCTGTGTCGTCTGTCCGCTGTTTACGGCGACCGCCGACGTGTCGACGTAGAGCGGCGCCGCACCCATCTTCGAATCGGTGCTGTACGCGGTTATGGTCACGTAATCGCCGGCGCCGACCGGATTGCCGGTGTCCGGGTCGACCGCGTTCGCGGAATATCCCGTCACCTGAATCGAGATGTAAGAATTGATCGATCCCAGCACGCCGACGCTGGGAGCGCCGAAGCTCGTGCCGCCCGGCGGATTGTACGCGCCGACCAGCAAACCGGCGTGTCCGAGGCCGTCAAAGTCGGTGACGGTCGATCCGGTCGCGGGTGCTCCGCTGGGCTGCGCGGGCGAGCCGACTTGCGTGATGGTGGCCTGGGGCGGAAACGCGTTGGTCAGCGATCCGTCGAGCAAGGATTTACCGTTGAATTTCGTGCCGGTGGAGATCTTGTTGATCTCTTGAAGCAGCGAAGCGATCTCGGTTTGTATCGACTGCAGCTGTCCGAGGGAATTGAGATCGCTGGCGGCTTCCGTGATGAGGGTGTGGATGCGCTGAAGAATTTCCTCGACGTTACCGAGCGTCGAGTCCGCAACGGCAAGTGCGTTCTTCGCCGTTTGCGCGTTTTGGGTGCCTTGCTCGAGACCGAGAACCTTCGTTTGAATAGTCTGGCTTATCGCAAGGCCGCTGGGATCGTCGGAAGCAGAAACAACGCGTAGGCCACTGGCCAGCGCGCGTGTTTGGCGTTCCTCGTCCAATTGAGTCCGGAACAGGTTGAGCTCGACCTGGCCCGTGCTCCCCAGCACATCCATGAGAGAGAAGGCTTCCTCCGTGAAACTTCCCTGTGATCCACCTATCGGCCATCAGCGGAAAAATTTGCGTGAAACGTAGGCGTTTTCGTTAAGCGGGCCCGACTGCGCTCCGAACACGGTAAGGACGACATGGCTATCTCGCACGTGCAGCGCCGGCGCAGAACTGCGTTGCGGGCCGTCTTTTTGGCATTTACGGCGGCTGCGCTTGCGGGCGCCGTGTTCGGAGTGCCTGCGCAGAGCGTGCGCGCGCAGGTCATGCCGGTGCCCGGATACGGTACCCCGCTGCCGCAAGGCACGCCGGCGGCCACGGCGAGCGCAAGCGCTACACCGAGCCCATCGCCCTCCGCGGCGCCGACGCCGGTGGGGCCGCCGCACATGCTGCGCGGCGGCCCGATGACGTTCTCGCTGACCGGGTCGCTCAGTTTGGGACAACGCCTGCAGAGCAGCACCACGAATTTCGGCGGCGTTGCCGACAACGCGTCGATCTCGCAAGCCAGCGACAGCGCGGGTCTGCTTGCAACGCTAAAACGCCGAACGCCGACCACGACGCTGCAACTCGGTCTCCCGATCGGCGTGGATTTGCGGCAAAGCAGCCTCGGGCTGATGCAAGCCGGATATTACAGTCCGACGTACGGAATCGAGTACGGCGCGCAACCGCTTTCGCTGCTCGGCGGCGCCCCGCTAGGGCAGACGTTGCGCGGCTGGGCCTTCGTCACCCCGGTATCCGGCGGCGACGCGACGCTGTTCACGGGACCGGCGACCGGTCCCGAGCAGCGCATGCTGACCGTCACGGGCGTACGCACGCGAATGCAGCGAGGCAGCGCGCTTCTGGAATTCGGAGTCGACCGCGGCCGTTCGAAAGACGGGCTCGACGTCGATGCAGCGCTCGCCGGCGCAGCGCGCGACAGCGGCGAACTGTTCCAATCGTTTGAAGCGGCGTTCGAAACGATTCGGGACTCCGTACTGCCGCAGCAGCGGACGTATGCGTATCAGTACAACGCCAGCTATGGCGGCGGAGCGTTGTACGGAACGTTCAGCGCGCGACGGATCGGCGAGGGCTTCGTCTCATTCGGCAGCGGCGCCCTGCAGTCGGACAACTATCTCGACACGTCGATTCGCTACAACGGCGGTGCGAGTGCGATGTCGGCCGACAGCACGTTCGAAGTCGGCGGACAGGGCACGAGCGCAATCGGTCAACGCCGCGACGCATTCACGCTCACGCATTTCTTTGCGCGTTCCGGAATTCAAACCGCGTTGACGCTCGAGGACGACCGCGTGACCGAAGACGGACAGGGGAGCTGGACCGGCTCCGCCGGCGGACAAGTGGGATTCGCGTTCGCCGGCGTGTCGACGCTGCTTGGCGCGCAATTCGAACGCCTGACGCAGCCGGGAGCCGCGGCCCATTTGACCGCAACCTACAGCGGCGTCCTGCAGCGCGAATTCGGACATTTCTTCGTGGGCGCTTCCTATCAGACCGCGCGTCAATCGGGGGGCAGCGCATCGCTGCAGGATCAGGCTGCGTTTTCGCTAGCGCGCACGTTCGGACCAACGGCGCTGGGCATCCAAATCACGAAAAACCGCAACCTTTCCGATTTGGACGACGTCGAGCAAACCGCTCCGACGCTGACGCTGACGCGCCGGCTTTCTTCGGTGGCTACGCTGGGCATCACGTACGGCGAGCAGCGCACGCGTGATATGCTCAATGCGCTCGGAAACGGCAGCAGCCGCATATTCAGCGTGCAGGTGCAGGCGCCGTTCGCATTCGGCAGCGGTCTGGTGCAAGGGCGCGTCAATCCGCGTTTGCCCGCGACGATCAGCGGGACGGTTACGACCGTGGCTGCTCAGCAGCAACAGCTTTCGCCGGCATTCATGTCGGGCGTCGGATCCGTGACGAACGGACTTGCGAACGCAGTCGTCCTTTTGGACGGAACCGAAGTGCAGCGCACCGATCTGGCTGGTCATTACCAATTCAATTTCGTTTCGCCGGGCGAGCACCAAGTTCGCATCGAAGCGTCGTCACTGCCGCGCGGCGTGACCGTCGATCAACCGTACGCGTCCGTAACCGTGCAAGGCGGACAGGCGGGCGAAGTCGACTTCCAAGTTGGAACGTACGCCGCGATCGCGGGACACATCTACTCCCGCGATGCATCGGGCGATCTCGTGCCGCTGCAAGGCGTGGCACTGCGCCTGGACGACACGACGAACGCAACGAGCGATATTCTGGGCGCGTACAGCTTCGGTCGTTTGACGCCCGGCACGCACACGGTCGAAGTCGTGAACTCCTCGCTTCCGGCAATGGTCGCATTCGCGAAATCCGATGAAGCGCAAAAAGTGACCGTGCACGACGGCGAAACGCAGACCGTCGACTTCAAGGCCAGCCCGCTCGGTTCGATTTCCGGTTTCGTGAAATATGGCGCGGATGTGGCGCCCGACTACAGCGGCGGAGCGTACAACGCGTACGTCATGGCGGAGCCCGGTGGTTACGCCGCGATCACCAACGAAGACGGATCGTACACGCTCGACAATCTCCCTGCGGGAACGTACACGCTCAGCGTCGATCCGGAAACGATTCCGGACGGAACCGGTGATACCTCAGGTCCCGTAACGGTGAACTTCTCGGGAACGGAAAACCGGCAAGACGTAAATTTCACGCTCGGGAAGAAGCAGAAACAGGTCGTCTTCACTCTGCAGACCACGCAGACGGTGCAAGCATCGGTGTCGCTCAGTGAACCGTCGCTGCCGCCGCGCGGTGTGACCTACGTCGCAGTCGATCCCGGCGCTCACGCGTCATCGGCGGTGCTCAGCGCATTCGGCAAGACGCTCCGCATGACGTACGATGAGCAGCGCAAACGCTGGGTGGCTGCGCTCGCAGTACCGGACGATGCACCTTCGGGTAGAAATACCGTGAGCGTCACGGTCGACGGTTTACCCGGCGGTCAAAGCACCACTGCGGCCGCGGACCTCAACGTCGATCCGTCCATTCCGCTCGTCTCCTTCAAGATGACGCCGTCGCACGCGTCCGTCGGGCAGTATGCAACGGTCCGGGCGCGCCTGCTGCTGGACGTTCATCCCGGCGATTCCATCCGCTGGGTTGACGGTGCCGTAACAAAACTTTCGCATCGGTTGACCGGCCGCGTGTACGTTTTCACTGTAAAGATATCTGAACGCCCCATGCACGGCATCTTGCTAACCCGGCAAGGGCAGCTGCCGATAACGCTTAGGTAACGCTTTTCGCATTTGCCAGGGACGGCACGAATTTGCGCAGTGAAAGGACCGAAAGTGAAAAAGCTCATCTCATCGGCGGTTATCGCCCTTTGCGCAGCTGATGTCTGCGCTACCGGCGCAAGCAGCCAACACGGTGACGATCAAGTGGAACGTAACCGCGATCGCATCGTTGACGTTTCAAGGTAACTACACCAACACCGGTACGAGCGGCACGCTCAACCCCGCAGCGGCTTCGCTGATTCCGATCCTCAATGGCGGATCCGGATCGTGCGCCGGCGGCGGCGCAGCAGGTGCCGGCGCGGGTACGAACGCGCTGACGCTCGACTTCGGACAAATTACGCCGGACGCCGCCCAGGCGACGATCTGCATGATGAACAACGGCGCTGAGGCGATCGTCAACACCAACGACGCTTCAGGCGTAACGCTCGCCGTTCAGCAGACCACCGCGCCGACGCAGGCGGGTGCCGCGATTTGCTACGTTCCGATCTCCAACACTCTCCGGTTGCGGGCGGCTCGACTGTCTCCAGTGCGAACCTTACCGCGGCTAAGGCAGTAGACACGGCGGACACGACCGCGGCAAATTGGTCGGATGCGACCGGTGCCTGCAGTGGCCTGAAATACAGCGGCGTTGCCATTCCCGGCGCGAATGCGTTCGGCGCGTCCACGACGTTGCTCGCGACGAACAACAACACGCAGAACCCGGCCTATTTCGGTGCGGATCTCGGCGTGCTGGTACCTGCAAACGCGAACAAGACGGCCGGCGACAACGCGGTGATCACCTACACCGTTACGACGAACTAAAACTAAACGGTAGGAGACGATGATGTTGCGGGTGGGCGGGCGTACCCGCAGCGAATCGGCCGGTATGAACCAGTTCCGTTTAACTGCAGTTCTTAGTCTCGTTATTGCGATGTTCTTACTGGAGCCCGGCTCGGCGCAAACGTCGGCGGGCGTCTCCACGCTCGGCATCGATGTCTCTCCGGCGAAGCTGGAACTCTCGATGCCGCCCGGCGCCACGTATAACATCCCCGTAACCGTACAGAACGGCAGCACCGCCCCGACGCACATTTTAGCGTCGATGGTGGACTTCGGACTGAACCGTACCGGAGATTACCAGTTCGTCAAAGCCGGCAGCAAGCCGTACTCGCTGATGCGCTGGGCCTCGATCAATCCGAAAGAATTCGATCTGGCGCCCGGCACGATTCAGCAAGTCAAGGTTTCGCTGGCCATTCCGAAAGAGTCGTTGAACGGCGAGTACGCGGGAATCGTATTCTTCGCGACTCGGCCGACGCGCGAGCAGCACGGCGTAGCATTTTCCGTGCGCATCGCAACGACGGTGTACGTGACGATTCCCGGAACGGTCAAGATCGGCGGCGCGATCGCCAAGATGGCGGCGGCCGGCGACAAGAGCGGCGAGCAATACCGCGTGCTCTTCAGAAACACCGGCAACGCGCACGTATACGTTGGCGGCACAGTGGAGGTACGCAAAGGCGGCCAGGTCGTCGAGCGCATTCCGATGCCGCAAAATCAACTCGTGGAGCGCGCGCAGGACCGGCTGATCGAAGTTTCCGGCAAGCCGCTGCCCCCTGGAAAATATCAGGCTATTGCGCTTATCGACTATGGCGGCCCGACGATGACCGGCGGCGAGATCCAGTTCGAAAAAAACTAGAGTGAACGGAGATTGTACAAAGGAGTGTGCGCAGTGCGAACCTGGACCGGGTTCTGTGCGCTGGTGTCGGCAGTCATGCTGCTGTGGATCGCGCCTGCCCAGGCCGGCGGACCGGTTAAAGTACAGTGGTACGTCACGGGGATTCTCAAATTCACGTTGACGCCCAACTACAACACCGGTTTCGGCCCGATTCCCGCCACGTTCGGGACGCCGCCGGCGCCGTCTCCCGGTGCCGGTGCGTGCCTGCACGGGTGCGCCGTCGACTTCGGCACGGTCCAGCAAAACGGACAGTACTTGTACAAGTATGCCGCGCATCTGCACATTTTGACTAACGACGACAGCGGCTTTCAGGTTTATGGTGAAGGCTCCGCGGACTTCTCCGACGGCGGCGCCAACTCGTTTCCGATAAGCGGTTCGCTCTATTACTTGCCGTCCGGCGCGACGAGCGACACGAATACCGGTTTCACTCCCGGCTATCAGTTCGGAAAAACCGCCGCAACGGTTAATCCGCCGCCTCCGATCTTCGGTTCGGCACCCACGATCACGTACGGGCCATATCCGTCGCCGATGTTCGTTTCGAGCGCGCCGTCGAACGATTACTACCAAGACTATCAGTTGAAGGTTCCGGCGGTGGCCCCGATCTCGGGCAGTTCGTATTTCGTGTGGATCGTTTACACGGTCGTACCGCAATGAAGCATTTGCGGTTTCTTTTCGGCGCCGTTGCGGGCCTCGCGTTCGCGGTCGCCGTGGGCGCGCAGGCGCTGGCGACGCTGCAGCAGCAGCGCGACCAGATTTCGGTAAGCATTTTGGTGAACGTTACGCCGGCGCCGCTGGGCGTGCGCTTGACGAAGCGGTGGCCGATCGCATTGCGCATGGCCATGCGCGAGCGCGGATCCGATTCCGAATTGGTGGCGCAGGCGCAATCGGCGGTTCGCGTGCAAGCCGTCGTGACGCCGAACCCGAACGCGACGCTTCTCTACTATAACGTCGCCGACGTCATCATCAATCAAACCGCGGGAACGACTGCAACCGTTCCCTGCGCGTATACCGTTACCGCCGACAAGACCGGCTACACATGGCAGCTCGACGACGGTCTCTCCGGTGATTTCGCTTCGGCGTTTCCCGGCGCCGATCTGCAGAACAATACGTACCTGCAGGCCGCGACGCCGCAACCGAAGTCTACGCCCTTCGTGGTGTACCCGCACAACAACAACGCGTGGTACAAATTTGCAACGGGAACCGGCCTGAAGACGTACTGCGTCGATCTGACACTCACGATTCCGGCTACAGTCGCCGGAGGCGCGTACACGACGAACGCCGTGTACACGATCTATTACTGATGCGCGGAGTCGCTCGTCTGCGCGTGCTGCTCGCAACGGTGCTGCTGGGCGCCGTCGCCATGACCGTTTCGCTCGCGCAGGTGCGTCCTATCGACGTTCCCGTACGTCCGCATCCGATCGTTTTGCCGCATGCGAGCCCATCTTCTACGCCGTTGCTCGCCCCGACGCTTGCGCCGAAAGCGACCCCGACGCCGGCGGGACTTCGCCGCATATTGCCGCCGCTTCGTCTTGCGACGCCGGCGCCGCTGAGCGCATTGCTGCAAGCGCCGGCCCTGCCCTCTGCGCTGGGGCCGAAAATTCCGTTGTCGATGTTGCCGAAATTGCCCGCTCAGAACTCGCGCAACACGTACAACGGCGGACGGCGTCCGATGTCCGACGACATGAACTCGATGATGTTCTTCGAAGGCAACTCGCTGGGGAATTGCGCGACGACGGTAGGCGACATCTTCAACAACGGATGCAGCGTCGATTTCTTCTTTTCGTGCTGTAACTTCCAACAGCCCCAGCAATCCGGAAAACTGCAATCAGTCGAACCTCAACTACATCTCAATCCGACGACGGACCAATTTCAAGACTACTATATCGATGCGACGACGACGACCGCGCAAACCGCCGGATGCAAGTACAAGCCTTCGACCGGCAAGTATACGAGCACGTCCGGCTCCTGCACGAACGGCAACAGTTATCTCGCGACGCAGCAAACCGATCCGCAGAGCGGCACGAGACTTCACTGTACTGCGAATGGCTGGGCCGCCGCGGCGTGTCCGTATGGGCCCGGCGAAAACGTGACGCTCAACAACACCGGGACGGTCGTGCTGGCGACCCTTGACACGACCACGAACATGTGGGTCAACGAAGTGTACGTCTCGGTCGTCAATCCCGGCGCGACGAACGGCGGGTTACTGACCTTTTCAGATTCGATGCGGCGAAATCCGATTCGCAGTTCCTCATCCCGTCGGCTGGAACGGACACCGCGTACATCACTATCGACAATGCGCGCTATCAAGACGTCTACGTCATTTACATGGAAAACTCTGCGGGAAATACGTTCTGCGAAGGCGTCATTCCGGGCGTGGGTCCGGGCGCAGCGAATAGCGGCGAATGTAATCCCAATAGTTCCACCGGCGTTCAAGCGCTCAGCAACGGCCCGCTGTACATGCAGTGGACGTTCGGAGCAGGCACGCTATGGACGTCGCTGACGGCCGGGTCGTATTCACTGGTGGCGTACGATCAGACGCAAGGCAAGCGCATTTCACAAACGCGCGTCGCGCTCTACAAGGCATCGAGCACCGCTATATCGCTCACGCCTTTGCCCGGTATCAACTTTTATCCGTACTTTCGCCAGCGGCGGTTCGGCCGGCACGACGCGGTTTGCTTTCGACAACGAAACCGAGAATTCCGATTCCGGCTATTTCGAAACGGTCTCCGGCCTGACGGACGGCGACACGTACTGTTTCAGCATCACCGATCCCGACAGCCGCGTCTACAACGATCAGACCATCTACCACGAAAAATATATCTGCGATGCCGTTCCCGGCAGCGGCTCGTATTCCGATCGGCCACGCGAACATCGACCAGGAATCGCCGCTGTATTTTGCTCCGGACGCCTGGACGATCGCTGTGTGCGACACACGCTCGGATCGCCTTCAACGCCGGCCGGCAACTTATCGCCGTGCACGGACGTAGGCGCGATGTCGTATCAAATGGTCGGCTACAACGCGATTACGCAATTCACGACGGCTAGCGGATACGCCGTACCGGCTTTCACTGGTCATCCCGAACAACGGCATCCACGACCGCCGGTTTGCAATTCGACAACGACGGCGACGCGTATTACGGCGACGGCAACGGCGATAACTCTGACGGGGCTGTTTTACTGCACGGTCAACGGCGTCACATCACCGGTCATTCCGGCGACCGTCACCGACAACGCCGGAACGTGTGGACGGTCAGCACGTCGGAACCGGGCAAACAATCTCGGCTGCGGCGTCGGAACGAGGTGGACTGGAACGGACGTATAACGCTCACGCCGAAGACCGCACGGAAATTCCCTCGGCGAAAATGCAACCGTCACGCTGACGAATCTCACGTTCAACATGAGCGGGCGCCCTGCAACGACGGCTTGCACCGAGGCCTCGGCAATTCTGCCGCAAGACGGCCTTGCCTGGGCGCTGTCTCTCGAACAACTCCGGTCATTTCGCGCGGGCGTCGTCGTCGCCCGCCGTGAACAACACGTATATTACGTCTCGAACGGCGCGACGCTACTCCGCAACGGCGACGATGATCCACGTCGGCATGGCGACCGGCTGTACGACGGGTCCCGCCAACTGCACGACCGGCTACAACGCGCGCGCAGTCAATTCGGAGCAGCAAGGGTGGGCGCAGAACTTTTCAAACGCCATCTACGATGCGACGGAACCGTTGGGCGCCGGCAAGCGGAAAGGCGGACATGTATGCGCTGCGTGTAACGAACAGCGGTTCCGCAGCAATCAGCAAAGTCTACCTGACGTTCCCTTCGGCTTACGGCTCGAAGGCGATCATGCAGAACCTGTTCAGCCAAGACGCGAACACGCTGACGAAGTTCCAGGGCAGCTCTCCGGTTACGTGGACGATCGACAACTCTGCGTCTTGCCCTACCGCGGCGACAATCTGCATGAGTCTGGCAACCGCAATCGCGGTCGGCACGAGCAAGGTTCTGTACGTCGACATTCAAGATCTGCCGTCCGGATCGTTCAATTTCACGGATGTAACTGCGGGCGTGTACTGCCCGCCAACTACACCATGACCGCGGACGCGTGCTGCTCGCAGAACATCGTCGCGAACACGACGAGCCCGCCGGGCCAAACCGCTCTGGATTCGCTTGCAGTCGGCGCGTTTTCGCTGAACTCTTCGTACATGTCGGCGCTGTTCAGCCCGACTTCCGTCGGCACGAGCACCACGACCTCGGTGCTGATGCCAGCTGACGAACACGTCGACGACGCAGGAAACGCTTCCGGACGATCTCGACGCGGTGATGTTCGAATTACCGAACTCGACGTATTTCGGCACGTCGCCCGCTTTCAGCGGTCTGAACAGCGGGTGGACGTATCTCGGGTACGTGAGCCCCGGCGTCGGCGGCGGCAGCACGATCGACTATTGGTTCAGCGCTTGCACGTGGAATGCGGCGACGTACGTCAAACTTGCCTACGGACCGCAGAACGGAAATAGCGCGGGAACCTCGCTGCCTGCCGTGACGAGCGGCGGCGGATGCAGCCTTGCGCAAGAAGACAACGCCATTGCTCCAGGCCTGAATTTCTCCACGAGCGCAAACTTTACGGCGCCGGCGGGAGCGACGACGGTGACGGCGACGGCCTACGGTCACGGCTCGAACGGCAACGGCTGGTCGAAAGGTATTCCGTTCAACCTCACAGTCACGTCGCTGGCCGCGACTGCCGGATTCGCGAACGCCGGCCTGTATTCGGCTCCGCCCGCGGTTTCCACGAATACCACGCCGCAGATTCTCGAGCGATTCCAACAGCACGTACGGCAATCAGCTACATCTACACGATCAAGAACACGAGCGGCGGCGCAAACAACGTCACCTCCGCGCAGATCCTGATTCCGTGGCAAGACACGAGCGCGGCCGACGGAAACGACGGCACTTGCCCGACCAACGGATGCATTTGGTATCTCACCACGAGCGGCGAAACGCCGGCGATCGTGGGCAGAGCGGGTTACACGCATTGCGCCGTAACGGCATTTTCCAGCGCGACCTCCGGCTCGGCAAACGGCAGCATTACGATTGGGAACAGCGGCGGCGTGTGCACGATAACGCCGGGTGGTTACATCAACGTCGAGTGGTCGATGAAGGGGCCGTACAAGGTCAACGACTCGTACAAATTCCCGACATGCATCAACGGCACGTTCAATGCCGGCGGAACCTGCGGCGGCACGAACGCCGCGGAGACGTGGACGGGCGATCAAACGATTCAAATCGTTCTCGGCGCTTCGCTCGTGGTTACCGTCGCGCCATCGGTAAACGCCAATGGCTATGCGTTCGCTTACGTCTGTCCGTTATGTACGCTGACGCAAGCGACGAATACGATCCAATTCCCGAACATTGCGGCAGGCGCCAGTGCGTCCGGAACGGATCTCGCGCTTTTGGACGTCTACACGGACGCATCGAATCCGGTGGGATGGACGGTGTATGTAACGCAGCAAAACCCCGGCAATCCGACGGCCGCACAGTACCTGCAAACGCAAGTCGATGCGACGTCCGGCAGCGGCTGCCCGACGGGTAACAGCTGCATCAGCTATCAGCCCGTCGCCGGGACGTCGTACGGCACGACGTCGTATACCGCGATTCCCGTAACGACGACGCCGCAGAACGGACTGGTGATCGGAACCACTCCGGGCACTGCGGCCACGCGCAAACCGTTCGAGTTTTCCAACGACTATCAGGTCGTCATTCCGGGCGGAGGCAATACTGCTCCGAGCATCTCGACCGTGACGTACACGTTCATTTCGAACTGACGCGGCATGAGGGGTGTGATGCGCGTGTTTCCGCCCGGTGCGCTGGCAATATGCGCCCTGCTCGTTGCTGCTTGCGGCGGCGGAGGCGGCGGTACGCCGCCGGTTATCGCATCGTTCTCGCCATCGCCGCAACCCGGCCATACCGTATCACCAACGGCGACGCCGGCGCCCACGGCATCGCCAACGCAAGATCCGACCGCCACGCCGACGTCCTCCAGTTCGCCGGGTACGCGCGCGAATACGCAGCCGATCGTCGTGGCGAATCCGGGCGCCTCCGACGTACTCATTTTCGCCGCGACCGCAACCGGTGACGCAGCCCCGCAGGCGGTCCTCGGCGGTCCAGCCACGCGGCTGGCGGCGCCGTCGGCATTGGCGCTCTTTTCCAGCGCCGGCATCGACGTGATGAATGCCGGTGGGAACGCCGTGCTGTCGTACGAAGGCAGCGGAAACATCGCGCCTGCGCAAACCTTTTCCGACGCGAATCCCGGCGTCGCGAGTTACGGCATCGCGCTCGCTTCGCAGACGTACGCGCTGTTCGTTTCGTCGAAGAGCACTGCGGAGATCGACGTTTACGACCATAACGGATCGCAAACGGCACGAATCTTCGGCACGAACACCACGTTGAACGCGCCGACCGCGATGACGACGGATAACGCAGGCAATCTTTACGTCGTGGATGGAGCGGCCGTGAAAATCTTCGCGAACGCCGCGAGCGGCGGTAATCTCGTCCCAACGATCATTTCCGGGCCGGCTACGACACTCACGCAGCCATCCGGGATCGCCGTCGACGCAAAAGGCGACGCGATCGTCGCCGACGGCACTGCGATCGACGTCTTCGCCTCAGGCGCTACCGGCAACACGGCCCCGGCTGCCGTAATCGCCGGTTCCGCTACGGGCATTCATAATGCCTCAGGTGTCGCAGTCGACGGCGCCGGCGGGATCTGGGTAACGGACTCCGTCGCGAATGCGGTTTACCGCTTCAGCGGTTCCGCGAACGGCAACGTCGCGCCGCTCGTGACGATTCAAGGCGCGCATACGATGCTCAGCAGTCCAGCGGCAGTCGAACCAGGCGCTTCATCCTCACTGCGCGTCAACCGCTAACCAGGAGCCTGCGCCGAGTCCACGAATCGTCGCGCAGCTTCAGCACGGTCAGCACCAAACGCGCCAGCCATGCGATCACCCAAGCGATCGGTACGGCGATGAGGCCTATGTGCGCGATCTGGATGAGCACGAACGAGAGCGGAATGACCAGCACGCTTGAAACGATGCCGACGGTCATGGAGAAACGCGTGTCGCCCGCCGCGCGAATCGGCGCCATCGACACCATTGCCCACCCTTTGATCGGCAGCGTCGCCATTTGCAGGGCGAGCGGGATAGCGGCCGCGCTCGCAACGACCGCATTCAGCGTAAAGAGATAGGCGAGCGGCCATGCGAGGCAAGCCGTAGCAAGTCCCGTGATGGTCGTCAACCAAAACGAAAATACCCGCGAACGCGCGAAAAACCAGCGCGCTCCCTCGACGTCGCCCGCGCCCAGCCGCTGGCCTATGACGGTCTGCACCGCGCTTTGCATCGGACTGGGAACGGCGAACGTCAAATCCGACACGACGTTTAGCGCGCGAAAAGCCGAGATTGCGATCGCGCCGAGCGGCGCGAGCATTGCGACGATGAACGAATCGGGTGCGATCACCGCGAACAGAAAAACCGCCTCCGGAAGGCCGAGCCGAGCGCATTCCAGCGACAAGCGCAGATCGATCGTCAGACGCTCGAAAATGCGGTACACCGGTCGCCGATAGACGTAGACGACGGCGTATGCCGCCGCGATTGTCTCCGAGAGCAGCGATGAGACGCCTGCGCCGACGATGCCGAAGGGGTGATGCGTCAGGTAGCCGAGTGCGAGAATCAGCAGCAGCGGAATATGTACGAGATTCACGATGGCCAGCACGATGATCCCGAGACTCCGGTTGCCGGCCGCGCCCAAGCCGATGATCAGCGTTCCGGAAACGGCCATCGGTATCATCGAGAAGCACCGCACGGTGAGATACACCGCGCTTGCGTGCGAACTGGGGAGATGCCGGACCATCGCGCCGACGACGTCGCCCGAAAAGAACAGCCCCGCTATCGCGCAAACGAGCGCGCACAGCAACGGGACGACGGCCGCAGCGCGCACGGCGCGAGCAAAGCCGCTCAAGTCGTGGGCGCCGATCCGCTGCGCTGCGATGATTCCGAGCCCATTGAGAAAACCGAAGATGGCAAACGCGAGCGCGAGCATGACGGTCGTTGCAGCCGTCGCGCCGGCCAGCGCTACTGCGCCGAGTGTTCCGATCGCTATCGTATCGGCGATGCCCAAAAGTTGATCGCCGAGCATCTGCACCGCAAGAGGAAGCGAAAGGCGCCGGAATGCGGCGCCTATATCGCGGTGGTCGACGATCATCGACGACGCTATGTCAGCTCCTCCAGCGTACGGAAGAACGCGCGTACCTCGTCTTCGGTCGTGTAGAAGTGCGGGCTGACGCGAAGCCCGCAGCCCGGCCGATAGTCGACGAACACGCGCCGTTCGACCAGACCGTTATAGACGCGTTCGGAACCTGGAAAGTCGATGCCGATCCAACCGGTGCGCTTGCCGGGATCGAGCGGCGTGTTGACGGTAAACCCGCGTTCCAACGCGGTTTGCGCTATCAGCGTCGTCAAACGAACGTTGTGCTCGCGAATCGCGCTTACGCCGACCTCTCGGATGAGATCGTGGCCGGGCCGCGCAACGAGGTATCCCGGAATCGTCGGCGTACCGGTTCCCCAGCGATACATCGACGGCGACCACGTCATGGGCGCAGCTTCGAACGAAAACGGTCGCGAGTGCGCCATCCATCCGGTGACGGCAGGCTCGAATCGCTCGCGCAGATCCGGTTTGACGTAAATCCATCCGCAGCCGGGACCGCCGCAGAGCCATTTGTGGCTGCCGCCCGTGACGATGTCCAAATCCCAATCGACCACGTCGTACGGGTAGACGCCGGTCGTTTGATACGCGTCCACGCACAGCAGCGTGCCGGTCTTGCGGCAATGCCGCTGGATTTCGCGCACGTCGGCAAGCGCGCCGGACACGTAGTACGCATGGGACAGAACCGCGATAACGGTGCGTTCGGTAATCGCATCGACGATGCGCTCCGTTTCCACCGTGCGGCCGTCGTCGGACGGGACGATACGCGGCTGCGCGCCATAGCGCTGCCACTCGGTCCAGACATAGGTAAGCGAAGGGAACTGCAGCGCCTCGTACACGACCTCGTTGCGTTGCGGCGTGAAGCGTAAACACGATGCGAGCGCCGCCTGCAGCACGGAAACGTTCGGCCCGAGAAAAACGGAGCCGGGCGGCGCACCGATGATGCGGCCGATGCCGTTCGCAATCTCGCCGATTTCGGGCAGCCATTGCTCCCACGCTTCGGGCCCTCGATCGGCCCACTGATGAAAGTACTCGTCAAGCGCGCGCTTTGCTCCCATCGGCGCCGCGCCCATCGAATGGCTGACCAGATACGTCGAGGTCGCGAGAATCGGAAACTGATCGCGTGCCGTCGCCTCGATTACCATGCGCCCCCCAACAGCGTGCGTACTTCCCAAAGCTCCGGAAAAAAGCGGTGCTCGAGCGTTTGCGCGAGATATGCGGCGCCGAGCGATCCGCCCGTGCCTTTCTTCGCGCCGATCATACGCTCGACCATCCGCACGTGGCGGCCGCGCCAGAGCAGAAAGCGCTCGTCGAATTCGATGAGATCCTCGAGCAGCAGATACAGATCGTACTGAGCCTGCGGATTCTCGTAGATAGTTTTGTAAGCGGCGAGCAGTTCGTCGTGCGTGTCTACCGAAAACCCGCGCCGCCGCAACGCGTCTTTCACCTTGTCGTACAGCGAAGGTTCCCGCAGCCGGCGTTCCAGCCGCTCGAGTTGCGCGGGTGAAGTCTGAATATGCTTCAGCGTTTCCGTACGCCGCACGCCGCATAAGAACTCGAGCTCTCGGAATTGGATCGATTGAAAACCGCTCGCTGGGTTGAGATTGTCGCGAAAGGCATTGAATTCTTGCGGCGTCATCGTTTCGAGCACGTCGATTTGCTGTTCGAGCAACCGCTGGATCGTGTGGATGCGACGGAAGTGCTTTGCCGTCTGCAGCAGTTCGTCACGGTCCAGCGCGCGGAGAACGGCAGTCGTCTCATGCAGCAGCTGTTTGAACCACAACTCGTAGACTTGGTGAATGATGATGAAGAGCATCTCGTCGTGATGCTCCGGTTTCGAGAGCGGTTGCTGAAGGGAGAGCAATTCGTCCACCTGCAGGTACGAGCCGTACGAAAGTTGCTGCTGCTGCATGAATTACTTGTGCACGCTGATCGTGAAAGCGGCCGTTCTGGCGGGCTTTACGGGATGGTCCCAAGGCCGGATGCATTGCAATACGAGACGCTCGGTGCCGACGTCGGCTGCGCGGAACACGATCACCTCTTCGCTCGGACCGCCCGGCATCATCTTGCTGCTCGGCCGCGAAAACATACCGACGACGGAGATCCCGGGATCGAGCGGCGGTTGCGGCTGCCACGTATATCCCGTGCCGGACGCGACCTCCAAGCGCACTTGAAACGGCTCGTTGACCTTCACGTTGATGGCCGTGTCCTTGACGGTAAACGACGGCATGACCACTTTCACGAGCGCTGGTGCAAGCGTCGGCAGCGCAGTGGGTTTAGGGGCGGCCGAAGCGACGGCCAACACGATTGCGGCAATGAGCGGCATCGCGAATGCTACTCCTCTCGTTGGACGAAAAGTTGCTGATCGATGGTTCCGCGCAAGACATGCCACGCCATCAGAAAATCGGCGCGCAGCGACGCGATGGGCGCGCGAAACGTTTCGGGGCGGTTGCGCTCGATGAATGCATGCGAGACCCAGGCCGGCCCGTAGCCCGCCGCCACTCCCGCTGCTGCGAGCCACGGCCGGCGCGTTACCGCGGCCGCCGCCACCAACGCGGTTGCTGCAAGCGTTCCCGCAACGTGAATCAACCGCGTCCGCGGATCGCGATGCGCCTCCAAATACCGCGGCCAAAATTCCTGAAAACTCATGGTGCGTTCCCTTCGGGATATGCAGATGCCTTACGGGGCTTGGCGGCGTTCTCCTCGAACGTCGCACGCCTATGAGGACCGCCGCACTTTCGATATGTTTTGCCGCTGCCGCCGTGCTGGCGGGATGCAGCGGCGGCGGGCCGGCGCAGAACGCGGCGACGCCCGCTGCCATCCGCAATCCGCTGGATTTTCCGCTGTATCCGAGCGCCTCGCTCATCGCCGCAAAATCGTTTACGCAGGACGTGCGGGCAAGCGGCGCGTCCGGCGGCTCCGTTTTTGCCGAAGGCAACGGCAAATACTCGGGTCACGAAGTCATCGCGTCGAGCAGCGCTTCGTTCGCGGCGCTTTCCGGGTGGGTCGAAAAGCTGAACGCGTCGCCGCCCTCCGGTTACGTTGCCGCCGAAGATCAGTCGAATCCCAATCAGCTCGCACAAGCGCAGCGCTACGGCCTCGACTATGCGCTCTTCAAAAAGAAAACCGGAAACTCGACGCGCGGCGTGCTGGTCATCGTGATGGATCCGCAGCGCGTGAATCAGCGTTTCGGCACGATCCTGGGGATGATTGGAAAGTACAAAGCGCTTCCGCAAGTGCTGCGTTCGCCGATCGACAACGAAGCGAAGGCGCGGTTCGGCATGACGATAACGCAGGCGACGCAGCCGGACAGCCCAGTCGGCGCGGCTTTGGCGGCGCTCGATGATCTGGAGCACCGGAACGCTCGCGGAATCGTCGTGCTCGATGCGCAGAAACAGTAGCGCGGTCTTCGCGCTCGCCATGAGCGTCGGGCTGATGGGCGCGCACGCGCCCGAGCACGTGTACGTCGGGCTGCAAACGCTGCTTCTGACGGGCGCGCATACGGATATCGCCGGAAAGCAGCGCGGCATAGCCGGCGGCGCGCTGCTGCAGTTCGGCGTGCGCGGGAAACGTCTCGCGCTTCACGCCGAAGGAATACCGCCCGTTTCGCTTCCGCAGAGTCCCTCCGCATTTTACGGCCAAGCGACGCCGCAACTGAGCTTGTTGAACGGCGCGGTGCAGGCGTCCGTGGATGCACGTGCGTGCTGGTGGCTCGGCGCGGGCATGACGGTCATCAATCAGCGAACGCCGCTGCCGAACCTCGATCAAGTCGTGGCGTCGCGGTTGGCGGGAGCGCGCTACGAAGTGACGTATCGCGCGCCGGCCGGTGTTTCGCGATTCGTCGAGGTCGACGTCGGCGGCGCTCCGCATCTGACCGGCATCGATCACTACACGTACAGCATCCCGTCCCCGGCAGTCGACAAGCCGGAAGTGGCGGCGGAAGAAGACGGCATGCTGGCATATGGATTCGTGCGCGGCAATTCACAGTGGCTGCTCGGCGTGCGCAGCATCAATTTTTCCGCGCGTTACGTGCAGTCCGGTGAGAGCGCCGATCGAAATAACGGCGCGGGCATCCTGCTCGAACTGCGGCAGTTCGTTTTGTAATCCACACCGTATGAACAACTTTCCGCGATTTATCCCCGCTCTTAGCAGGGACTCACAGGGCGCCCACGGGTAAGCGCATCGCCGTTATGAGTGGGATCGTGGTATTCAACTCCGTCCGTGACGCGTTGAGCGCGGGCTACCAAATCTACGGGAAAACGGCGGAGGGATATCTCGCGCGCATGCGCACGGAACGCGGTTGGGCGCTAGCGCTCATCGTCATTCCAAAGTAATTCCCTCGAACGCCAGCAGCCGCCGCCGGATCGCGTTCGCGCCCGCACCGCGCACCGTACCGTCCGATCCCACCACGCGATGCGCCGGAATGAAAAAATCGATCGGCGTCATACGCATTGCCGCCGCGACCGCGCGGTGCGCGCGGGGGCGGCCGACCAATCGCGCGAGATCGCCGTACGAAATCAGACTCTCCGGCCCCCAACTGCGCGACGAACGTCCACACCGCATTCTGGAACGGCGTCCCGTCCAATCTGAGCGGGATGTCGAAACGCGTCAGGCGCTTGCGAAAATACGCGCCCGCCTGGCGCACCGCTTCGCGCAAGATCGGGTCGCGCGGCGCAGGGCGCGCGGCAACGAGACTCCTGCGGAAATGCGCATTGACGAGCCGTTCGCCGTCGCTGACGACGACCAGTGCCACTCCCAGCGGCGTGGGGATCGCGGTCATTGCCTGCGGCATTCGGGTACAATCCGCGCATGGACAAACAAACGCCTGTACCGCCCCTGGAGACGCGCGAAGTACACAAAGAAGCCGTCGAGGCGCACGAAGGCGACAAAACGCTCGACGACTATGACAAGGAAGTGGCCGACTCATTCCCCGCGAGCGATCCGCCGGCGCAGCCCTAGCGAGCGAGGTTAACTTCGCAACGCTAGTTGGGAACAACCCTGCGCATGGCGGCGACCCGAAACAGCAGCGAGCAGGAAGCAATGGGCGCGGAGGCGCGCTACCTGTTCTTCCTCGTTCGCGCGGGCGAAATTCTCGGTCTCTCGCTCGACTACCACGAAACGCTTCGTAACGTTTGCGCTGCGGCGGTTGAAACCGTAGCGGATATCTGCCTTCTTGATTTGGGCTACGGCACCGACATCGAGCTCGTTGCGGCGGCGCATCGCATCCCCGGGATGTCGGAACGGCTGTATCGCGCCGCAACACACCTCTCCAGCTGCTCCGGCTTTCCGCGCCATCCGGTCTGCGACGTCGTTGAGACCGGTGACTCCCTGCTCGTGCAGGAGGTGGACGAGTCCATAGAGCGCTTCGCCACGGGACCCGAGCACGCGCAATTCATGCGCGAACTGCAGTACCGCTCGATGATCGTCGTGCCGGTCGTCTCGCACGTGCAAGGCATTCTCGGCGCGCTTACGCTCGTACGCACCTATCCCAGCACCGAACGCTATGACGATCGCGCTCTGATGTTTGCCGAAGATCTCGGCCGCCGCTGCGGCGTCGCGATTTCCAAATCGAAACTGTACTCGCAGTCCGTGGAAGTGGCGTCGCGATTGCAGCTTGCGTCGCTGCCGCGCACGCTTCCGTCGAGGCCCGGATTTTCCTTGGATGCATACTACGAACCGGCCGAGGCGGAGATGCTTATCGGCGGCGATTGGTACGATGCATTCAACCTGCCGAATGGACAAATCGGCATATCGATCGGCGACGTTACCGGGCACGGCGTCGATGCGGCGGCGTTCATGGGCACGCTGCGCGACGCGCTGCGTACCTCGCTGTACGGTGAAACCGATCTGCTGCGCGCGCTCGATATCGCGGATTATTTGATCGTCGAGGAATTTCCCGACGGCCGTTACGCGACCGCACACCTGAGCACGTACGATCCCGCTACGCGCACGCTCAGCGGCGCCGCTGCGGGCCACCCTGGGCCGCTGATCTGGATTCCCAGCCGGAACGAGGTCGTCGACCCGTTCGCGCAGCGCGGACTTCCGTTGGGGACGCGCGGCCTCGATCCGGCGAACCGGGAAACGTGCTGCATTCAGCTCGAGCGCGGCGCAATCGCCGTCTATTTCACGGATGGCTTGGTGGAATGGAATCGCAACTACGTGGAGGGCGAGAGCGCGCTTCGCGATGCGCTGATGCGCGCGGAGATTCGCAACGCGGCGCAGCCCGCGCTGGCGCTGCGGCGAGCCGTCGTGCGCGGCAAGCACCAGGACGACGTCGCGCTCCTGACGCTTCGCGTCGAATAAACGCACGCCGCGAAGGACCTGTGCGTTTCCCCACCAATCGAATCAACGTTCGGAGAGGTGGCAGAGCGGTTTAATGCAGCGGTCTTGAAAACCGCAGAAGGTGATGAATCTTCCGAGGGTTCGAATCCCTCCCTCTCCTAAAAGATTTTCGAGTTCGGCGATGCTTCCCAGCCGCCCCTAAGCAGTGTTTTCTACCCTCTGAAAACAATTGGAGGGTCCATGCTCAAAGGTATCGTCGTCGGAATCGTCATCGCGGTAGTCGCCACCGCCGTCACCGGTTACGCGATCATCCGGACGGGGTTACTGCCGGCCAATGCAGACGAACGTCCGCCGCATTTCGAAGTTTGGGCCGCGAAGACGTCGCTGCATGCAACGCTTCGGCGCAGCGCGCCGCGCGTAACCGATCCGCTGCCCGCAAACGATCGAAACCTCATCGCGGGTGTGAAGCTGTACGCTCAGAATTGCGCGATCTGTCACGGCAGTTCAGCCGGCAAACCGACGAAAGTCGCGAAAGGTTTGTACCAAAAACCGCCGCAGCTCGCGAAAGACGGCGTCGAAGACGATCCCGACGGGGTAACCTTCTGGAAATTGAGTCACGGCATTCGTTGGACGGGAATGCCCGCGTTCGGTAAAACGCTCTCCGATACGCAGATTTGGCAGGTGACGCTCTTCTTGAAGAGCATGGATCACCTGCCGCCGGCCGCCCAACGTGCCTGGCAGCAGGTGAAGGTATAACGCGCAGCTACTTTTGCGCGTTGGCGACGAACGTGTATTGTTCGTTGTCGCCTCCGAACGCGGTGCCGACGATCGTGCCGTCGTGCAGGCGTCCGTCGACGTGGTACATGCCCTTGTCCGCGCCGATGTCGAACCAAATGGTGTCGCCCGTGCGTCCGCCGGTTACGGGGACGAACCAAGCGGAGCCGTCCGCCGAAAAGTAATAGCCGCGCACGATTCCGCTATCGGAGATGCTGAGCCGCAACGTTCCGGTGAAGGGCGATGGCGAGCCGTACACCGCCGTAATTGCGGTGGCGTACGCTGTTGGTTCCGAAGCGGCGATGGCCGGAGCGCTCGCTAGCGGCAGCAAGCCGAGCGCGAAAGCGATCGCCGAGAGTAGGTGTTTCATACCGGTATAACGCACGAAACCGCCCGGTTGCTACGGTTGGATGAGTGCGCGCGCCGAATCGAGAAGCCAGAATACGATATGGTTACGCACGATTCGTTGGATTTACGAGGTTTGCCGGTTTGGGAGCGCGCGTCGACCGTGCTGGAAGAGTCGGCAAGGCTCGCCGCCGGCGGCCACTTCGATTTTCTTACCGAAGTCGACCCCCGAGCGCTGATGGCTCGCTTGGAACAGCTGCGCCCCGGCGAATTTTCCTTCGAGCACCGTCACGTCGGCGATGCGGAATGGCGCGTGAAACTGACCCGCGTACATGTTGATCCGCAGGCGCCTTCATTGTCGGTTGCGATGCGGCGCAGTAGTGTTTTTTCTCGACTGAGCGAAAATGCGCGCGCCAAGATCGTCGAATCGACGATGGAACACTCGGCCCGCAAAGGCCAAGTGATCTGCGCCGAAAATGCCGGATGCGCTTCTCTCGGTCTGGTGCTCGAAGGTGCGATGGCGGTTTTCGTGGGCGCCGGCTCGCGCGAGCGGTTGTTGTTTCATCTCTTTCCGCTCGACACGTTCGGCGAATCCGAATTCTTCGACGACGGCCTGAGCATGGGCCGCACCGTCGCACTTTCGAAAGCGGCGCGGTATGCGATGGTTCCGTTCGACGTCGTGCGTCGAGTTGCCGCGGACGAACCCGACTTCTTGATGGCGATCGGCGCCGCGACGGCCCAGCGCAACCGCGCGCTTGCGAGCGAATTGGCCGCGCAGGTTTCCCAGCCGATCATTGCGCGCGTTGCGGCGGCGCTATTGCCGTATGCCGCCCCCGAACGCGAGCTGCATCCGGCTTTGCCGCCTTTGCCGACGATGACGCAAGCTCGACTGGCTGCCGCTGCCGGCACCGTAAAGGAAGTTGCCGCGCGCGCTATTGCGGAGCTCGAGCGCGTGCAAGCGCTGCGCCGCGAGCGCGGACACATCCGTTATCTCGATCGCTCGAAATTGCTCTCGATGATCGAAGACGCGTCCTAAAGGCGGCGGTGGCGTTCGCGTTCTCTCCGCTGATCGGCATCGCTGCAGCCGCCGCTCTGGGCGGGGCGATCGGCGTGCAGCGTCAGGCGGCAGCAAAGCCGGCGGGGTTTAGAACGCATTTGCTCGTTGCCGCAGCTTCGGCGGCTTTTACCGCGATGGGCGCGCATCTGCACGACACGCGCATACCGTCGTACGTCGTCGTCGGCATCGGCTTTTTGGGCGCCGGAGCGATCGTGCGGCGAGGAAATACGCCGCAAGGTTTGACCACGGCCGCGAGTATCTGGATGGCCGCTGCGGTCGGCTTGAATCTCGGCTATTCCGACAGCTTCGGCTTGTACGTCGGCGTGCTCGTCACGGCAATCACGCTGTGCGCCCTCGCCATTTCGGACGCGAACCTGATGCAGTGGCTTCGCGTGCCGCGCAAGTTCGACGTTCGCGTCGTGTGCACGTCGTCGGAGATCTCCGGCGGCGACATCGCCAAGATCTTTCGCGAGGCTGCCGTGCCGATCGAGAGCAGCGACGTGATGCGCGTGCGCAATGAAGACGGGATCGAAATAACCGAAATCGCATATGCGGTCGATCTGCCGCACGGGCGAAATCTGAGCGGCGTCGTGCGTGAAATCGGCGCGCTCACGGGCGTTAGACAGGTGGAAGCGACGGAACCGCCCTTCTTCGGATCGTGAAGTTTTTTCGCGACTGGCTGCGCGTCGAGCGTCCGCCGGGCGTTGCGCCGACAGCGTCGCAGACGATCGTACTGGAACGTCCTTGCGAACGTCTCTTCCAGGAGTGCATTCGCGGTGTAGAGGACGTTCTCGGCGGGTCCGTTCGCGAATCCGATTCGCAATCGGGACGCATCGAGGCCACGTTCGGTTTGGTGAATTCCGAACGGCTGCGCTGCACGATCGAGAAGCTGGACGAACACCGCACGCGCGTCACGGTTGAAAGCCGGCGCGGCGCCTCCGCCGAGCCGGCGAAGCCTTCGCAATACGTGCGCGCTTTAGTCGAGTTTCTTCAAACTCGCGGCTAGCCGCGAATGACGTCCGTTTTCATGTACTCGATCAGTGCTTTCGGGACGCGGATCGAGCCGTCTGCCTGCTGGTAGTTTTCCATGATCGCGACCAGCGTGCGGCCGACGGCGAGACCGGATCCGTTGAGCGTATGCACCAACTCCGGTTTGCTCGCCGCCTCGCGTCGCAAACGAATAGCGCTGCGGCGGGCTTGAAAATCCGTGCAGTTCGAGCAGGAACTGATTTCGCGATACGCGCCCGCGCTGGGGATCCACACTTCCAGGTCGTACGTTTTGGCTGCGTTGAATCCGACGTCGGCGGAGCATAGTGCGACCACGCGATACGGAAGTTCCAGCGCGCCCAGAATCGACTCGGCATTGCTCGTCAACTGCTCGAGCGCCTCGAACGACTGCTCCGGCGCGGTGAGCCAAACGAGTTCGACTTTTTCGAATTGGTGCTGCCGAATGAGGCCTCGCGTGTCCTTGCCCGCGGCGCCGGCTTCTTTTCTAAAGCACGGCGTGTACGCCGCATAACGCAGCGGCAGCTGCTCCACAGCCAGGATTTCGTCTGCGTGCAGCGCCGTCAACGGCACTTCCGCGGTGGGAATCATGAACAAGTCCGCTTCTTGATCCCGGAACATTGCATCGGCGAACTTGCTGAGTTGGCCGGTCTTCCACATGGTTTGCCGCGAAACCAGAAAGGGCGGCGCAACCTCGGTGTAACCGGCTTGCGACGCGCTGTCCAAAAAAAATTGAACGAGCGCTCTCGAGAGGCGCGCGCCTTCACCGCGCAATACGGAAAAGCGGCTGCCGGAAAGCTTCGCAGCGCGTTCGAAATCGAGAATCCCGAGTCGTTCGCCCAATTCCCAATGCGGTAACGGCTGGAAGGCGAAGGGCGGAGGCTGCCCCACGGTGCGTACGACGACGTTGTCGTTTTCATCCGCGCCGTCGGGGACCGAGTCGTCGAGCACATTCGGCGATTGCGTAAGCAGCTCGTGCAGCGTCGAATCCGCATCGTCCGGACTCAAAGCGCGTGCGCGCTCCTGCGCCGCGTCGATGCGTTGCGTGATTTCGTCGATCTGCGGGCGGAACTCGCGCGCCGCGGACGCTTTATCGGCGGCCTTTCCGATTTGCGCGGAGAGCCGGTTCTTTTCGGCTTTGGCAGTTTCGACCGCGGTGAGCGCAGAACGGTACTCGGCATCCAAGCGCAGAATCTCGTCGACGAACGCAGCGTCTTGTCCGCGGCGCCGGGCCGAGCGCCTGACGCGATCGGGGTCACGACGAATCAAAGCGATATCTAGCATGGAAAACCGCCGCATTGGATTCCAAGACGACGCGCTCCTCGCTCCGGAGCAGGCGCTGACGCTGTATTTTGCGCGTGCGAAGCTGCGCGGCGCGCAAACGGAGTACGTTCCGCTCGAACACGCTTTGCGGCGCATTCTCGCCGAATCGATCAGCAGCGATGGCGCGTACCCGCCGGCGCCGCGTTCGGCGATGGACGGATTCGCGCTTCGCTCGGGCGACACGCCGGGGCGGCTGTCGATTGCCGGCGAGATTCGCATGGGACACGCGTGGGACGGTGCGTTGGGCGAAAAGACCGCGCTGCGCATTCCGACGGGCGGCGTTGTACCGGCCGGCGCCGATGCCGTGGTTCCGGTCGAAGACGTCCGCGTGAACGGTTCGACGGTGGACGTCGAATCTGCGGTGCCGCGCGGTGATTGCATCACGCCCGCGGGATCGGATATGCGCGCCGGGGAGAGTCTTTTGCAGCCCGGCCGGTGCATCGGCGGCCCCGAACTGGGGGTTCTCGCTACGCTCGGCATAGGCCGCGTCGCGGTGTACCGCCGCCCGGTGTTCGGCGTGATTTCAAGCGGCGACGAACTCGTGGACATCGACTCTGAGCCCTCGCCCGCACAAGTGCGCGACTCGAATCGCTGGGCCGTTGCCGGAACGCTGGAAGCGCTCGGCGCCTCCGTACGGCATTTCCCGATCGCGTCCGACGATTCGGGGAAACTCGAAACGCTTTTGCGTGAAGCGGTGGCTATCTGTGACGGCGTGGTATTGACGGGCGGCTCGTCCGTCGGCGACCGCGACTTTACGCCGCGGGTAGTTGCGCAGCTCGGAGCCCCAGGCGTGATCGTGCACGGGTTGCGCGTGAAACCCGGCAAACCGACCCTGCTTGCAAGCATCGACGGCAAACCGATCGTCGGACTCCCGGGGAACCCGGCTTCAGCGCTTATGATTCTCGAAGCGGTCGCGGCGCCGATCGTATCCACGCTCTCGTGCCGGCGTCCCGTATCGACGGCGGTCGCCGCCTCGCTGGGTGCGGCCGTTCGCAAGCGTCCCGGCTGGACGTGGTTCCTGCCGGTCCGTTTGGACGAGGCGGACGGCAGCCGCGTAGCGTATCCGCTGGAGCTGCGCTCGAGTTCGGCGAGCCTGCTCGCGCGCGCAAGCGGTTTTCTGGTTTTGGACGAAGCGACTGAGTCCGTTCCGTCCGGCGCGCCGGTTACCGTAACGCGATTTCTGGTGGGTGGAAACTGATAAGCAACGTGGAGTCCGACTCGGAATTTTTGGCGGCGCCGCATATCGAGGCGATCCCGGTCGTCACGCCGTTCATCGGACCCGAGCAGCTCATGCGCGAAGGCGGTCACACGTCGCTGCTGCGTCTCGGAGCCAACGAGAGCGCGTTCGGGCCATCCCCGAAAGCAGTGGAAGCGATGGCGCGCGAACTTCCGCATATTTCGTGGTACGGCGATCCGGAATCGTACGATCTCCGTTCCGCGTTGGCGCTTCGCCACGGCTGCGGCATCGAAAACGTCTGCGTCGGTTCCGGCATCGACGATCTGATGGGATTGGCGGTGCGCGCGTTCATGTCGCCGGCTTCCACCGCGCTCGCCACGCGCGGAACGTATCCGACGTTCGGCTACCACGTTACCGGCTTCGGCGGACGGCTCGAAACGGTCGCGTATCGAGAAGACGGCTTCGTGGACGTCGATGCGCTCATCGCGCGCGCGAAAGAACTTCGCCCGGCCATCGTCTATATCGCCAATCCGGATAATCCGAGCGGAACGCTGCTGCCCGCGCCGGAGATCGCGCGCCTGTTCCAAGCGTTGCCGGCCGAATCGCTCCTCTTCTTAGATGAGGCGTACGCCGATTTCGTCGACGAGCGCGCGCTGTTCGCGCCCGCGCCGCATGGCCGGCTTCTTCGTGCGCGGACGTTTTCAAAGGCCTACGGCATGGCCGGCGCGCGCATCGGCTACATGATTTCATCGCCGCGCAACGTGGTGACGTTTCAGAAGATTCGTCTGCACTACGGCGTGAACCGCAACGCCCAAGTCGGCGCGCTGGCCTCGCTCGATGATGAAGCGTTTCGGCGTCAAGTGGTGACGGAAGTCGAGCGCGGGCGACAAGAGTATTACACGCTCGCGCGCGCCATCGGGGCGACTGCGCTGGCTTCGCATGCGAACTTCGTCTGCATCGATTTTGCGACGAACGAGCGCGCAACCGGCGTCATGGACGAATTGCTCGCCCATGGCGTCTTCGTTCGCAAGCCGGCCGCGCCGCCGCTCGATCGCTACGTGCGCATCAGCGTCGGAACCGCGTACGAGCGCGCCGAATTCGCCGAACGGTTGCGGGCCGTGCTCGCTGAGGTCGATCGGTGAGATACGCCGTCGTGTCGGACATCCACGGCAACGAGGAATCGCTGCAGCGCGCGCTCTCGCTGACTCGGCCGGACGATCGCGTGCTTTGCCTGGGCGACATCGTCGGATACGGGCCGAACCCGAACGAGTGCGTGCGGATGATTCGCGAACGCGCGGCCGAGACGGTGCTCGGAAATCACGACGTCGCCGCCGTCGACAATTTCGGAGTCGAGTATTTCAACGCTGCCGCGCGCCGCGCAATCGAATGGACGCAAACGGTCATCGAAGCGGACAACATCGCTTGGCTCAACGGATTGAGCTACGAGATCCGCCAGCCCGGCTTTTTAATGGTGCACGGCGCGCCCGTCCACTACTTCGAGTATCTGCTCGACAAACGCCACGCGAAGGCGGCGTTCGAACGCACGGACGCGCCGCTTATCTTCATCGGGCACACGCACATAGCCGAATACTATGCGCTCGAACACGACGGCAGCATATCGCACGAGCACATGCAGCACGGCGGCAAGATCGTGCTGCAGCCGGGGGTGCGGTACATCATCGACGTCGGAAGCGTCGGACAGCCGCGCGATCTGAATCCCCAGGCGTGCTTCGCGTTCTTCGACGACGAAGAACGCACGGTGGAGTGGGTGCGCTACGACTATCCCATTGCGCAGGTGCAGCAAAAGATCGTCGACGCCGAGCTTCCGCACGCGTTAGCGGCCCGCCTGGACGTAGGCAGATGATGTACGAAGATTTGCGGCGCCCTCGGGCGCGCAGGCTAGGCCGGAGCGCCTTTTCAAACCGGTGACCGCTACGCCTATCGACGACGGCCGCTGCTTCGCGTGCGGACCCGAAAACGAAATCGGTCTGCGCCTGCAATTCGAGCGGCAAGGCGATGACGGCGTGCGCGCGCGCACCGTGCTGCGTGCAGAGTTTCAAGGCTGGCAAGGAATCGCGCACGGCGGAGTTGCACTCGCGCTGCTCGATGAAGCGATGGCGCACGCGGCCGGCGCCGCGGGTTATCGCGGCGTGACGGCAAGCATGAACGCGCGCTTTCGCAAACCCGTGCCACTGGCGACGCCGCTCGACGTGCGCGGACGCGTGAAGTGGATGCGGCGAAACGTGCTGGAGCTGCACGCAAGCGTCAGCGATGAAGGCGGCACGGTTTTAGTTGAAGCGGAAGGCCGCTTCGTGTCGCAGGGCCGCATAGAGGATGTTGCAGACAGAAGAAATCCTAAAGCGGCGCCCTCGGGCGCAGAGGGGGGCGCGGAGGCTAGGCCGCAGCGCCTTTAAAATGGGAAAAAGCAAAGTCGAGCGCAAAGCCGCTAAAACCGAAGAAGCGCGTCGCAACACATCGCCCGCAGTGGACAACCGCCGTGCGCGTCACGAATTTCACATTCTGGAATCGATGGAAGCCGGCATCGCGCTGACCGGCACCGAGATTAAATCCATCCGGCAGGGTGGAATCAGCTTGAACGAAGCGTACGCGCGCGTGCGCGACGGCGAACTGTGGCTGCTCGGCATGCACGTTCCCCCGTACAAGCAGGGCAGTTTTTCCAACGTCGAGCCGAACCGCCCGCGCAAACTGCTGATGCACAAAGAGCAGATCGCGCGTTTGGGCAGCCGCGCGGCCGAAAAAGGTCTCACGATCGTGCCGTTGCGGCTGTACTTCACGCGCGGAAAAGTGAAAGTCGAGATCGGTTTGGCGAAGGGCAAGAAACTTTGGGACAAGCGCGAGGCGGTGGCCAAGCGCGACGTCGAGCGCGAACTGGCTCGCCGGTAACGACGTCGGTGCGTGGCACGCGGCCGGAGCGCGCGATCGAACACGCCGTGGAACGCGAGGGCGTCGTCCGAAAAGGCGAACGGGTTCTGGTGGCATGCAGCGGCGGATCCGACAGCATCGGCGCCGCCGCAATTCTTGCGGCGATCGCAAGACCGCTGGAATTGCACTTGACGATCGCGCATGTCAATCACGGCGTTCGAGCTTCCGCGTGGCAAGACGAGGCGGTCGTGCTGCGCGCGAGTGCTGCGCTAGGCATACCCATGCGAACCATCGCACTGAAGCCGGAAAGCCGCGATGAAGCGACGCTTCGCGAAGCTCGGTACGAAGCGCTCGCGCGCACGGCTCGCGACTTCGGCGCGAACGTCGTCGTCACCGGACACAACGCCGAAGACCAGACCGAAACGGTGCTGTTGGCGCTTTTCCGGGGCACCGGCGCGCAAGGCTTGTCGGGCATGCCGGCGCGTCGGGAGCTGGCCGACGGCGTCGAGCTGGCACGGCCGCTGATGCGATTTCCGCGGCGCGAGATTCGCGAGCACGTGCAAAACTCAGGATTGCCGTATAGCATCGATCCGACGAACGCCGATCCGGCTTACAGGCGCAATGCCGTGCGGGAAGCGCTCGCTGCTCTCCGGCCGCTCTTCCCGGGTCTCGATGCGGCGGTTGCGCGTGCCGCACACGTGGTCTCGGACGAATTGAGCGGAGCGCCGCACGCTGCCCGCCGGCAGCAGGTGCGCGAGACGCTGCGGGAGCACCAGGCGCTTCGCGGCGTCGATTTCGACCACGTCGAGGCGGCCGTGCGAGCACTCGAGCGGGGTGCAAGCGGACGCTTCGCAATGGGCGGCGGCGTCGAAGTGACGATTGAGAACGGGGAGTTGACGGTACATCGAAAAGCGAGATGATCAAAAGCGCCTCGAACCGCGGAGGCCCGGCATAGTGGGCGCCGCCCAAGTCGGGCCGCAGCGGCCGTACGAGGATACAATCGAGCGCACTCTTTTTTCCGAAGCGGAAATTCAAGCCGCGCTGACTCGGTTAGCGGGCGAGATTGCGCGCGATTTCGCGGGGAAACCCCTGCTGGTGCTCGGGGTGTTAAAGGGAGCGCTGTACGTGACCGTCGACTTGGTACGCGCGCTCTCGCGCGTTCCGGGCGGGCCCAGTGAAGTCGAACTGGATTTTTTGGTCGTCTCGAGTTACGGGAATTCGACGCGCTCGAGCGGCGAGGTCCGCTTGCTCAAGGACGCGGACCAGAATATCGCCGGAAAGCACGTGCTCGTCGTCGAGGATATTATCGACAACGGCCTCACGCTGCAGTACCTTCGGTCGTTGCTCAGTGGGCGGGGACCCGCGACCCTCAAAACCTGCGTACTTTTCGACAAACCGTACAATCGGCGCGTCGACGTACCGATGGATTATGTGGGCCTGGTCTCACCCGATGAGTTCGTCGTAGGGTACGGGTTGGATTACCGGGAAAGCTACCGCAATCTCCCATACCTTGCGCAGCTCCGTTCGTGGGTATTTTCAGAGTAAGGTTAATGTAAAGTCGTGAGCAAGCATCTTCGGGGTATCGTCCTCATCATCATCGCGTGCGTGGCGGTGTTCTTCATCGTGCAGCGATTGGTGCTGCCCACTGCCGACAGCACACGCCTGGACTACTCGGCCTTCTACCAGAAGCTCGAGCGCAATCAAATCCAGACGTTCCATGCGACCGGATTCGACGTCAGCGGCGATCTGGTCAGCGGCAACCACTACACCACGACGATCCCCAACCGCGACTTCGCCTTCACGGAGATCGTGCGCCAGCACGTCAAAGGCGGCGTGACGTGGGATCCTCCGCAAAACGCTTCGCTCGTGACGTCCATCGTCGGATTCCTGCCGTTCATCGTATTAGCGCTCTTCCTCTTTATCATCTTGAGGCAGGCGCAGAACGGAGGAAGCCAAGCCTTGTCGTTCGGTCGTTCGCGCGCAAAGATGCTTTCGGAGAATCGCCCCAAGGTGACGTTCAACGACGTCGCCGGCGTCGACGAGGCAAAAGAGGAGCTCGGCGAGATCGTCGAGTTCTTGAAGTATCCAAAGAAATTTCAGGCGCTCGGCGCACGCATTCCCAAAGGCGTGCTGCTGCTCGGGCCGCCGGGTTCCGGCAAAACGCTGCTCGCGCGAGCGATCGCGGGCGAGGCCGGCGTGCCGTTCTTTTCAATCTCGGGTTCGGACTTCGTCGAGATGTTCGTCGGCGTGGGCGCGTCTCGCGTGCGCGACCTGTTCGATCAGGCGAAGAAGTCGGCACCCTGTATCGTGTTCATCGACGAAATCGACGCCGTCGGCCGCCAGCGCGGTGCGGGCCTGGGCGGCGGTCACGACGAGCGCGAGCAAACCCTCAACCAATTGCTCGTGGAGATGGACGGATTCGATCAAAATACCGGCGTCATTCTCATAGCCGCGACGAACCGTCCGGACGTGCTCGATCCGGCGCTGCTGCGTCCGGGGCGCTTCGACCGGCAGATCGTCGTCGATCGCGCCGACGTCAAAGGCCGCCAGAAGATTCTGGAAGTGCACGCCCGCAACAAACCGCTCAGCAAGGAAGTCAAGTTGGAGATCCTTGCAAAGCGCACACCCGGATTCTCGGGCGCCGATCTCGAGAACTTGCTCAACGAAGCTGCCCTCCTGGCAGCTCGGCGCAATAAAACCGTGATCGAGATGAACGATTGCGACGAAGCGATCGATCGCGTCATGGTAGGACCGGAGCGCAAATCGATCGTCATGTCGCAAAAAGAGAAAGAAATCACTGCGTATCACGAGTCCGGGCACGCGATCATCGGCGGCCTTACCGACAAGGGCGATCCGATCCATAAGGTGACGATCATTCCGCGCGGCATGGCGCTGGGCATTACGTGGTCGCTTCCCGAAGACGATCGCCACAGTCAGACCAAAGAAGAGCTGCTCGCGACGATTACGCGCGCGCTCGGCGGACGCCTCGCGGAAGAGATCAAGTTCAAAGACGTGACGACCGGAGCCAGCAACGACTTCGAGAAAGCAACCGAACTCGCGCGCCGCATGGTCACCCAGTACGGCATGTCCGACACGCTGGGGCCGATACAGTACGGACGCGGCAACCATCAGGTATTCCTCGGCCGCGATCTCGGCGAGGAGCGCAATTACTCCGAGGAAATCGCCTCGAAGATCGACGCCGAAGTGCGCCGCATCATCGAGGGCTGCTACGATCGCGGGCGCAAGCTGCTCGGCGAGAACTGGGACAAAGTAGAGCGCATGGTCGCGTCGCTTCTCGAGTACGAAACCGTGGAAGCCGACGAAGTCAAAGCGATCCTCGAAGGGCGTCCGTACAATCGCGGCGGAGGGACGCCGCAAGCGGCGGAGCCGCCCGCACCTGCGGTGGTCGAAGAAGGAAAACCGCGCGTGGAACAGCCCAAGCGTCTGCCGCCGAATATTTCGCCGGAACCGGCGTGACGCACGGCCTCGTTCGTGCAGCAGCAGCGATGTGCCTGAGCATGTCGCTGTTTGCGTTTCACGCTCCAAACGCTGCGGCGCAGGCTCCGCAATTCGAAAGCGCGGGCAGTATGCCGGGCGGCGGCGCGTACGTGCTGCGTCGCGACGAACTCGCGCGCAGCAGCGCAATGGAACTGTGGTTTCGCGCGCCTGCGGCGGGGACGAACGGCGCGTACCCCGGTATCGCGCGTTTGGCGATTACCGCCGTCGCCGCGTCTCACGCCGAGCACGCCAGCTCCCTGAGCGAGCTCGTGAACCGGTTCGGCGGAACGCTCAGCATCAGCGTGTATCCGGACATCGCGATGGTGGGCGTCAGCGTCCCGTCCTGGGATGCGGCGCAAACGTTGCGCGCACTGACTTCGGCGTATTTTTCGCCGTCGATATCCGCCGATGGGCTCAAAGCCGCGTTGCGCGACTGCGCCGTCGCCGCGGCGGAGACGCGGTTCGATCCGGAACGCATTTTGCAAGACTCGCTGCTGGCGCAGCTCTTCACGTCCGGTCCGGCGCACTATGCGCCTACGCCGAGCGCCGCGTCCGATTTCACGAAAATTCCCGAGGACACGCTCAAGACTTTCGCGACGCGATCGTTCCGGCAGAACAACGCGGTGCTTTCGCTCGCCGGCGCCGTGAACGGCCAACTGCTCTCCGACGTGCGCGGCGCGGCTGCGGGCGCACCGATGGATCCGCCCTTCGATTCGGCGCTCGCCGCAATGCCGGCGGCGTCCGCGAAAAACGCGTACGTGTCAGGCCTGGGTTTCGCGTGGGCCGGGCCGCCGATCGCGGACATGAAAGCCGCCACCGCGCTGGATTTTTTGGCCGATTATCTTTTCGACAACGAACATGGAACGTTCGCACGTTCGGTGCAGAAGTCGAACCGGAACGCGTTCGTGAACGGACAATTCATCACGCTGCACAATCCCGGCGTATTGCTGCTGACGATTTCCGGCGTGAACTCCGCAGCATTGCGCGCGCAGGTCGACGACGCGGTCGAAGCGATGCAGAAGCCGATGGATTCGAAAACCTTCGAAGCGGCGCGTACCGCATTCGAATATCACATTTTCAGCCAGACGCAGACGCCGATGTCACGAGCAGACAACTTCGGGTGGTATGCCGCTGAAGGCAACGCGCAATACGCGCCGGGTTCTTCCTCCGGCGAGTACCTGAAAGCGCTCGAATCGCTGGATCCCGGCTTCATCGCGCAGATGGCGCGCACGTACTTGCAGCATCCGGCCATCGTGCAACTGATCTCCACCGATCAGAAGGGAACCACGGCATGAACCTGCGGCACGCCGGTGCTCTTGCTCGCCACGCTGCTTTTGGCCGCGAGCCCCGCGCGCGGCGCGGGACCGCTCGTGGTCCAGCAGCCCGACGCGACGGCTCAACTCGTCGGAACGGAACTTCTGCTGCAGGGCGGTCTGGATCGGCAGACGTCGCGGCAGAATGGGCTGGCCGCGCTCGTGGCCGAATCGATTTTACGCACGCCTGTGGAAGGCGGGACGCCGCTGCAAGCAGCGATCGCGGCGCACGGCGGATCGATTACGTATTCGGTCGATGCGCGAAACGTACGCTTCTATCTGGAAGGGCTAGGCGGTTCGTACCCGACGCTTCTTTCGCTTTTCCGATCCGCACTAGCGAAACCGGACTTCAGCGTGACGACCGTGCGCGCCGCGCGCGCCGCACTCGCCGCGAAAATCTCGCAGTCGGAACGCGCGCCGCTGACGGTGGGCATCGATATGCTCAATCGCGCATTCTATCCCGATTCTGCCGGAATGCCGCCGTACGGTTTACCCGCCACGCTGGCGAGTTTGAGCGCGGCGGACGCGCGCGCGTTCTACGCCGAGCATTACAGGAGCGGTGATGCGGTCGTAAGCGCCGTCGGAAACGTCGGCAGCGTTTCGAACGGTGCGTTTACGAGTCTGGTCGACGGTTTGCCGCAAGGCGTCTCTCCGGCCGCACAAGTCAGCGCTGCGCCGGCCGGTTCCACCACGCGCGAACTGCTCGCGCGACGCGACGTGCCCGTACCGTGGCTGGTTGCGCAGTATCCCGCTCCGGATTTGCAGAGCAAAGACTTCGGGGCGATGCTCATTCTCACGGCATTCATGCAGCGAACGCTCGCGGACGTTTCCGAAGTACCCGCGATCGCGACGCGGTCCTCATCCCAGCGCGGCGTCGGCGCCTACTATAATTTCGACGCGCGCCCCGCGAACGTCGTTATCTACGTCGACGGCGGTTTGGGCGATCCGACGCGCACGTTTGCCACCGCACTCACGGTCGTGAACGTATTGGGCCACGCGAAACTCGGCGGCGACATGAGCGATATGAAGAGCTACGCCGCGGGCCGGCTGCTCGAAGATACCGTCACGCTTCAGGACCGCGCATGGTTCGCAGCGGTGTACGCCTCGCGCGGCGGAACCGGCGATTACTTCACGCGCGCGCTCGCGGACATCAACGGCACGAGCGCCGCCGATCTGCAGCGCGTCGCGTCGCGCTATCTGAGCGCGCCGATCATCGCGCTCGTGCTGCCGCGTTCGCAGCAGAGCGTTCAGACTCCCACTCCATAGCCTGTTGAACGTCGCGCTCGTCCATGACTACTTGAATCAGCGCGGCGGCGCCGAGCGTGTTTTCGCGCATCTCGCACGCGCATATCCCGACGCGCCGGTCTACACCGCATTGTACGATCGCAAGCAGACGGGCGACCTCGTGGAAAGCGCGCGGGTTCGGGCGTCGTTTCTCGCCAAACTGCCGGGCGCAAACCGCTATTTCCGCTATTTGGCGCCTCTATACCCGGCCGCGTTCGAGCGATTCGATCTCTCCGCTTACGACACGATCGTTAGTTCGACCACGGCATGGGCCAAGGGTGTCATCGTACCGCCCGGCGCCGTGCATGTGTGTTACACGCATACGGTCAGCCGCTTTGCGTTCGCATACGACTCGTATGTGGGGCGCAAAGCGACGGCGCTGGCGACGAGGCCGGTCGTGCGCCGATTAGTCGATTGGGACAAGCGCGCGGCGCTGCGGCCCACGCAGTTCGTCGCTAGTTCGCGGAACGCTGCCGAACGAATACGCCGCTACTACGGCCGCGACGCGATCGTGCTGCATGCGCCGGTGGACATCGATCGGTTCAGCCCGGGCCAGGCGCGCGGCGATTACTTCGCGATTGCGTCACGTCTGCTGCCGTACAAGCGGATCGATCTCGCGATTCGCGCGGCGCAAATTGCGCGGGTTCCGCTTCTCGTAGCCGGGGCAGGTCCCGCAGAGAAGCCGCTTCGCGAACTCGCGCGCGGGACGACCACGACGATGCTGGGCTTCGTAAGCGACGAACGCATGAACGTTTTGCTCGGTAACGCGCGCGCTGCGATTGTACCGGGTGAAGAAGATTACGGGCTCGTTCCACTCGAGGCGGCAGCGTGCGCACGTCCAACGATTGCGTATCGCTCCGGCGGCGCGCTCGAAACGATCCTCGAGGGCGTTACCGGAGAGTTTTTCGACGATGCTTCGCCGGAGTCGCTCGCGGCGGCGCTTCGCGCGTTCGACGAGCGGCGCTACGAACCGGCCCGCTTGCGCGAACATGCGCAGACATTCGCGCCGGATCGGTTCATTGCCGCGTTTCGTAGAATCGTCGAACAGACTCGATCAGCGCGGTAGCGGGCGCATTCGCGTCCATCCGCCGCACGCGTGCGAACCCGCGTTCGCGAAGCACTTCGCGCTTGGCGTAATCGGTCACGAGCGCGCGCAGCGCGTCGCTCCACGCGCGCGCATCGTTCGGGGAGAGCAGCAACGCCGCGCCGTCCGCAGCTTCCGGAAGCCCGCCCGCGTCTGAAGCGAGTACCGGCGCGCCGCACGCCATGGCCTCCACGACCGGCAGTCCAAAACCCTCCGCCAGCGACGGTACGGCGACCGCAAGCGCGCCCGAGTAAAGTTCGCGCAGCTCTCTCGTCGGATGGCGCGGTGCGGCGGCCATTCACGCGCAGCGTCGCGAAACGCGCTTCATCCGCGCCGCTCAGCGTTCCGGCCACGACCAGTTGCGGTCCGCCGCCGGAGAACGCGTTCTCGTAAGCGTCGAAAAAGAGCGCGGCGTTTTTCCGCGCATCCGGCCCCGCAACGAACAACACGTACGGGTCGCCGCCGCGCGTTTCGACAGGCTGCCAAAACGGATCCGATGCGGGATGCACGACGCGCAGCCTCTCGCCGGCGATGGCGAACATCTGCCGTATCCGTTCCGCAGTCCAATGTGAGACGGCGAAAATGCGATCGGCCCGGCGCAGTGCGCGGCGGATCGGCGCTTGTTCGCGCCAACGCGCGACCGGATTGGAGTGCGGGTACGTGAACGCAAACGGATCGTGCACGGTGACGATCGCGGGCCCGTGCGGCGCAAACCGCATCCCGTTCCAGGGATACCAGACCGCATCCATTTTCAAGCGGGAAAGATCGCGCGGCGTGACGCCGCCCCGTTTACGCGTTCGGAAAATTCGTACGACGTTCACGCCGTCCATGCGTTCGAGGCGTTCGAGCGTCAGGCGTACTACGCGGCCCATGCCGCGACGGTCGGTTTCGAGGTTGAACGCGTCAACCCCGAGATTCATTTTGCCAACTGCGGAAACAGGAGCAGCAGAATGAGCGAAAACGCGTTGAAGGCTCCGTGCGTTATCATGCTGGCCCAGGCGTTGTTCGTCTTCGCGTAGACCATGCAGAGAATGATGCCGCCCACGGCCAGCGGGAAGCTGATGCATGCGAACATTGCGGGCGTGACCGGCGGCTGCGCGTGCGCGAGACCGAAGAGTGCCGAACTGACGATTGCCCCCGGCCAAAATCCCCACCATCGACGCATCGCGTTGAAAAGCACGAGCCGGAAGACCGCTTCTTCGAACGCGGGCGCGACGACGATGCCGAAGAATGCGAACGCTATTTTCGCCCAACCGCCGGTTCGCGTGAACATTGCGATCGCTTGTTCGGGGGTCTTGAAGTGAAGAACGGTTTCGAGAATGCTCGCAAGCGGCGTCACCACCAAGAACATCGCAATCGCGGCGATCGCGATAGCGCCGAGTTGCGCGCCGGAGATCTTGCGGAAGCCAATCCCGGAGAGCGACGTCTTGGACACCGGCGGCAGCAGCAGCACGATGTATACGACGATGACGATTTCGGCAATCGACTGAATCGCTACGCCCGGCGGTCCCGCGACGGCGCGCGCCGTCGCATAGAGATCGAGATGCTGCCAGGCGCCCCATCCTACGGCGAGCACGGCCATCAGCACGAAAAAAATCAAGAGGGCCCCGGCAACGAAACCGACGGTCGGGAGCCACCAGAATGCGTCAGGCGGAAAGACGATCCGCGAGTCTTGCAAAATCTGCGAGCGCGAGTTGTTCTCCACGTATCTCCGTATCCAGGCCGATCTGCGCGAGCGCTCGCGTAACGTCCGCACGCGGCAGACCGAGCGCCAGCAAAAGGCTGTTGGCCAATGTTTTCCGGCGGTACGCGAACGCCGCCCGTACGACCTGCAGAAAGCGGTGCTCGTCGCGTATGGCGACTGCCGGTTCGCTTCTTCGGATCAGCCGCACGACCGTCGAGTCTATCTTCGGTCGCGGGTAAAACGCGCCGGGTTTGAGCGTGAACGCCTTTTCTACGTGCATTGCATACTGCACGGCCACGCTAAGGCTCCCGTATGCCGGCGTTCCGGGCCGCGCGGCGAAACGATCGGCCACCTCTTTTTGCACCATGACGACGAGCAGCTTCGGGCCGTTCTGCATTTCGACGAAACGCATGACCAGCGGCGTCGCGACGTTGTACGGAAGATTTCCAGTGACGCGCCAATTCTTACCGTTCGCGAACTCGCCGTAGTCAAAGGTCAGCGCGTCGGCTTCGATGACGTGCGCTTTTGCAATGTCCTCGCGCGAGCGCAAAATGCGCAGCATGTCCGGATCGACGTCGAGCGCGCTCACGTCGTCGTGAGCTTGCAGCAGCGCGTGCGTAAGGGCGCCGGTGCCGGGACCTATTTCCAGAACGCGAAAAGGCTCGCCGCCGGGCGAGCCTTCTACGACGAGTTCCGCGATGCGCGCCGCCGCGGCCGCATCCATGAGAAAGTTCTGCCCGAACCGTTTTTTCGGTTTGTAACCGAACCGTTCGAGCAGCGCTTTCGGATGATTTTGCATTACCTGGCGCGCCCTCGGGTTTTCTTCTTTATTAATGCAGCGTGTAGACTTTCACCGGGCGGCGCCCGAAATCGAGCGCGTCGCTAATCGAATTGAAACCGAGATCGATCCGGTAGCCGTGTATAGCCCCGCCCGTGTCGCCCGCAATCGCGAACCCGTAGCCGGGAATGTACAGACGCGTGCCGAGCGGGATTACGCGCGGATCTACCGCTACGATTCCGTGTCCCGCGCGATAACCCGTCGCCGTGTAACCGCTGCAGCCCGCGCATTCGGCGGTGTACGCCGTTGCGACCATGTCGAGCGCACCCGACGCGATGTACGAGGTTTTTTCGAGGCCGCGTTTCGCAAAATCGGCGATCGCGTTTGCACTGCCGACGCCTTCCGCTACCACCCGCGCCTGCGGTTTGCGCAGGACGCGCGTGCTCATCACGCGCTTGTGCAGTTTGCCGTCGGTTTGCGTGTAATCGACCATCGTCAGCGCAACGCCTGGAACGCCTTTGCGCACGACTTTGACTTCGCCCGGCGGTAGTGAAAAGTCGATCTCGTGAATCGTTCGCTGCGCGAGGCGGCGCTTCTCGCTCGAAACCCACTTCACGACGCGTGCGATGCGAATCGTTCCATATGCGACGATCGGATCCGCCAGCGACGGACGCACGATGTCGTGTTTGTCGAGATGTATGCCTTGTTCTTCGAGCAGCGCGCCGACGTCGTCGGCCGTGGTAACGATCGTTTTCGTTCCCGACGCGGTGATCAAACGCACCGGCACGGCAGGCGAATATTCGACGATGATGTTGTCGGTGAGCGGGGTATCGACGGCGGGCCTCACGTAGTCGCGAGGTCCGGGAACGATGCCGCGCTCTTTGAGAAACGCACCGACCGTTTGCGCGGAGGTGACATGCTGCGTCTGCGTCCCCTGGGATTGGAACAGCACGACGTGCGTGGCAGTCTGGACGTCGAGCGCTGCTGCGACGGCCGAGGCGGGATGGGTGACGAAGCCCGCGCCGACCAGGCCTGCCGTGAGGACTCCCACGGCGCAAAGGTGGAGTACGCGGTTCACACTGCGTCCTATCAACCCAACTCCTTTCTCGCAAGGCATGGATGCCGAGCACGGCCGGCACCAGGCCACCTTAGTGCGGAGGACTGCACGGCGGGGCTAAAGCCGCCTTACGAGGCGTCTTAGCGGGCAGTTCGGTCCTGTAGAACGGCTATTGGTTGACGGATCCAAGACTTGGAAACGCCAAAATTACTTGTGCCGGAACCGATTGCAGGCCCGGCGGAGCGCTTACCGGTCCCACCGGTAAGTGACCCGGGCACTATACCATGCCTTTACGAATTGCGGAATATGCCAAAAGTCGGAGGGCCGGAAGGAGTCACCTCTTCCGAGGGCGCCGCTGCGATCGGGCATAAGACAGCATGATGCGTGTCGGGTTCTTCACGGAAGTGTACCACCCAATCGTCAATGGGATCGTCGCATCCGTCGACGGTTTGGCGTGCGGGCTGCGCGCGCTGGGACACGAAGTGTATTGCTTCACACCGCACGTTCCGGGTTACGAAGAGCGCGACGAACCGGTGTTCCGCATGCCCTCCCTTCCATTGCCGACCGCCACTGCGTATCGCCTGACGGTGCCCCTCGTCAGCCGGCACAACCGCCGCGCGGTCATCAATCGTCTCGACATTCTGCACGCGCACTCACCGTTCGTGACCGGATGGATGGCCGTGCGCTATGCGCGGCGTTTGCGCATTCCGCTGGTGTACACGTATCACACGCAACTGGAAGAGTACGCGCATTACGTCCCGTTCGAACCGCAAGCGACGCGGCGCGCGGCCTCGACGCTAACGCGCAGCTTTGCCAATCTCGCCGATGCCGTCATCGTGCCGACCGAATCGATGCGCGAGCATTTGATCGACCTCGGCGTCACCGTGCGCGTGGAAGTGATCCCCAGCGGCATCGATTTGCACACGTTCAGCTGCGGCACGCGCAGCGCCGCCCTTCGCACGTCCGCCGGCGTGCGCGCCGGCGAACGGATGCTGCTGTTCGTTTCACGGCTCGCGCGAGAGAAGAACGTCGAGCTGCTGCTCGATGCAGTTCGAGTTTGCAGCGTTCCCGTTCACCTCGTGATCGCGGGCGACGGACCCGAACGCGCAGCGCTTGAAGCACGCGCGCAAGAGAACGGCATCGCCGATCGCATAACATTTCTGGGCGCCGTCGACCGCGCGGCGCTTCCCGACCTTTACGCGAGCGCCGACGCCTTCGTTTTTCCGAGCGTCACGGAAACGCAAGGGCTGGTCCTAACGGAGGCGCTGGCTGCCGGAACGCTGGTCATCGCCGCGGATGCAGCCCCGGTGCGGGAAGTCCTGGACGGGGCCGGGCGGCTGGTCGCTGCGACCCGTGAAGCGTTTGCGGAGGCCTTCGCGGCCGTTCCGGCCAGTCCCGAGGCCGGCGAAACCGCGCGAGCCTGTGCGGCGGCCGGCCGGTACGGAATCGATCGCCAAGCGGCGGACATCGCCGCGTTGTACCAGGACTTGACTCGAACATATGTTCGATATACGATACGAACATGAAAGGCTTCGTCGATGCTGCAACCGGATTCGCGGCCGATGCGAACGGCAACGGAGTCGCCTACGTGCGACTGATGCTTGCTGGGACGCCGCGGATTCTGCGCGTGCCGTTCCGCGTGAAGCGTTACCCCGCGCTCTACGATCGCGAAGTCGGCTACGCTGCCCTCATGGCTGTGGGCGCGGTGCTTCAGCGCCACGGTATCGAGCGCGTGCGCTTTACGGTCGATGACGCACACCTCGCTGGGGATCTGGTCGAACACCGGGACGTTCCCACCCCGCTTACCATGGCGTACGTGCGGCTGCGATGCGCGCTCAACCAGTTCAAGGAGTATGACGTCGTCGCGTCTGCGGCGGGCGAGAGCGACCTGACGGCGCGAGCCCGCAGCGAAGCGGCGATGCACGTCGCGGCGTAGGCGTGCCGCGCTATCGCCGGCTTCGCGCCGGCGAGTTGCCGGCGTCGACGATCGATCTCGCGCAAGCGCTGATCGGATGCGTGTTGGTCCGAGACTGCCCGGACGGCCGAACCGCCGGCCGGATCGTCGAAACGGAGGCGTACGTCCGTGACGATCCGGCCTCACACGCATATCGAGGGCCGAACGCGCGGAACGCATCCATGTTCCTCGGTCCCTTTCACGCCTACGTTTACAAAATTTACGGAACGTCGTTTTGCGTAAACGTCACCAGCGAAACCGCCGGCGAAGGCGCGGCGGTGCTCGTGCGCGCGCTCGAGCCGCTCGAAGGTCTACGTTTGATGGAGCAGCGCCGAACTACCACGCGCGTTCGCGACTTGGCGCGCGGCCCCGGGCGGTTGTGCCGGGCGCTTAGCGTCGAACGGGAACTCGACGGCGTCGACTTGCTAAGCGACAAGCGGCTCTGGCTGGCTGCGCTCGTTGCCGGCGGCGGCGGCAAGGACGGCGGCCAACCTGTCGGAACGAGCCGGCGCATCGGCATCACGAAGGCCGCCGAGCGCCTTTTGCGGTTCTACGAGCGCGGCAACCCGTTCGTGAGCGGCCCTAAAGCGTTGTCACCGTGAAAGCGTTGTGCTATAGTTTCCTCGTCGCGAACACGTCACCCGAGTCAAGTCGAAGGGTCGTTAAGAACTTCGCGACGCAGTAATTCCCCCCCGTTCACGTCGTCATGGAATATCGCGGCAGCCTCGCCCGACGTTTTGGTGTATGCGACGTGCGCGACTCTACGAGAGAGATAGTCCACTGCAATTCGATAACCGCAACGATGGCGGCCGGCCCCAAGGCGGAAACCGCCGGCGCCGCTCAAGGCGTCACCGTCAATTCAATCAACCGCATCACGCCGAGCAGTTCCCGCAAGTCGAACAATCCGGACCGCCGATGCTTACCGCCGAGCAACTCGGCGAGAAAACGAAAGCCGAACTCAACGCGATTGCCAAAGAGTTCGAAATAGAATCTCCGCTCAAACTGAAGAAAGACGATCTGATTCCGCGCATCCTAGAGGTGCAGGCGCAGCGATCGGGAGTCGAGATCGCGAACGGCGTGCTCGACATCCTGCCCGAAGGCTACGGCTTCTTGCGGCGCGACGGGTACGTCATCGGGCCGGAAGACATCTACGTAAGCCAGTCGCAAATTCGCCGGTTCGAACTTCGCCGCGGCGATTTGCTCGAAGGCCAAGTCCGCCGCCCCAAAGAGAGCGAAAAGTATTACGGCCTAATTCGGGTCGATCGCATCAACGGCTTATCGCCGGAACAAATCCGCGGCCGCCGCGTCTTCGAAAAAGGGACGCCGATCTATCCGCAAGAGCGCTACAGGCTCGAAGTGCGCGCGACGCAACTGTCCACGCGCGTCATCGATCTGTTTTGCCCGATCGGCAAAGGCCAGCGCGCGCTGATCGTCTCGCCGCCGAAAGCCGGTAAGACGACCCTGCTCAAGAACATCGCCAACGCGATTTCGATCAACCACCCTGACGCGCACATCATGGCCCTGCTCGTGGACGAGCGTCCCGAAGAAGTGACGGATATGCAGCGCACGGTCGACGGCGAGGTGATCGCCTCGACGTTCGACGAGCACCCCGAGAATCACACGGCTGTCGCGGAACTCGCGATGGAGCGCGCGAAACGCCTCGTGGAACTCGGCAAGGACGTCGTCATCCTGTTGGACTCGATCACGCGTCTCGCGCGTGCCTACAACCAGGTGATTCCGACGTCCGGCCGCACGCTGTCCGGCGGCTTGGACACGGCCTCGCTGCACAAACCAAAACGGTTCTTCGGCGCAGCCCGCAAAATCGAGGAGGGCGGTTCGCTCACGATCATCGCTACCGCGCTGGTCGAGACGGGATCCAAGATGGACGACGTCATCTTCGAAGAGTTCAAAGGCACCGGCAACATGGAACTCAACCTCACGCGTAAACTCGCGGAGTCGCGCGTGTTCCCGGCCGTCGACATCAAGCGCTCCGGCACGCGGCACGAGGAGTTGCTGCTCAGCGAAATCGAGATGCGCAAGATCTGGATGCTGCGCCGCGCGACGAGCGTGCTGAACAGCGGCGACATCACCGAGCTCATCCTCGACAAAATGGCGCAAACGCGTACGAACGACGAGTTCTTGCAGAGCGTCACGAAGGAAGCGCTGTCGCTTTCGCGCGGCTACGACGAAGGCAACGGCAAGTACTAACGCGCCGTTGCAGGCGTGACCCGACGAAGAAGCCCGCGCGAATAGTGCGGGCTTTTTCTTTGCATGACGCGAACCAATCGTATCCATGCGGCTGCAAAAATTTCTGGCGCATGCGGGCGTCGCTTCGCGCCGCGCCGCTGAAGACTTGATCGTTCGCGGCAAAGTGCGCGTGAACGGCAAGGTCGTGCGCGAACTCGGCACGAGCGTGAATCCGGACGATCGCGTCGACGTGAGCGGAACGCCGGTAACTCTGCATGCGGAAACGACCTATCTCGTCATGCACAAACCGGTGAACGTGATGACGACGATGCGCGATCCGGAAGGACGCCGAACCGTCGCGGATCTGCTTCCGAAAGGCGTGCCTCGCGTCGTACCGGTCGGACGTCTGGACTACGACACTTCCGGCGTACTGCTGTTCACCAACGACGGGGAACTTGCAAACGTGTTGTCGCATCCGCGCTTCGGCGTCGAGAAGACGTATCGCGCGGTGGTGAAAGGGCGGCTCATTCCGGATGAAATACGGCGACTGCAAAGCGGGGTTCTGCTTGCGGAGTTTCGAGCGTCGGGTGCGCGCCTCAAAGTCGTAGCGACGCGCCGCGAAACCTCGGTGCTCGACATCACGGTTCACGAAGGCAAGAATCGTCAAGTGCGCCGAATGTTCGATGCGGTCGGCCACCCTGTCTTAGCGCTCGCGCGCTTGCGTTTCGGTCCGCTGCGCCTCGGCGACTTGCCGCCCGGCCGCACGCGCGACCTGACCGAAAAGGAGTTGACGGAAGCCTGCGCCGGTACAACAAGGGCGCTTTCGAACATGGATCGCCTCACATCACTTCCCCACGCGTATAAGTTGGCCCGGCGCGATGCGCGTGCATCCCGAACCGTCGTCGATCTCCCGAACGGCGCAAGTTTCGGCGGCGACGTCGTTGCGGTGTGTGCCGGTCCGTGCAGCGTCGAATCGCAGGAGCAGATCGGCGCGACTGCGCGCGCCGTAGCGGCGCGCGGTGCAAACGTACTGCGCGGGGGTGCGTTCAAACCGCGGACCTCTCCCTATTCGTTTCAGGGTCTGGGCGCCGATGCGCTCAAGATGCTCCGCGATGCAGCGGACGCTCACGGCATGGCAGTCGTAACGGAAGTGCTCGATCCGCGCGACGTCGCGCTCGTCGGCGAGCACGCCGACATGCTGCAGATCGGCGCGCGCAACATGCAGAATTTCAGCCTGCTTCGCGAAGCCGGCGAGAGCTCGAAACCGGTGTTGCTCAAACGCGGCCTCTCCGCCACCATCGACGAATGGCTCATGGCGGCCGAATACTTGCTCGTTGCCGGCAATCCGAACGTCGTCTTATGCGAACGAGGCATCCGCTCGTTCGACAATGCAACGCGTAATCTGCTCGACCTCACCGCCGTACCGCTGCTGCACTCACTCACGCACTTGCCCGTCATCGTCGATCCGTCGCATGGCACGGGCGTTGCCAAGCTGGTCGCACCGATGGCGCTGGCCGCCATGGCTGCCGGCGCGGACGGCCTGCTCATCGAGGTGCACCCGCAGCCGGGTTCGGCGATTTCGGACGGGCAGCAGTCCTTGACGTTCGAGCAGTTCGACGCATTGATGGCGCAGCTCGACATCGTCGCCCGAGCCGTGTCCCGCCGCATCCCCGCTGCCAGCCTGACGGCCTAGCAGGGGACCGACTTCCCTCGACAAAGACGCGCCGTACGGCCTGCCGCGGCAAGGTTGCTTGCTGGGGAATGCGGCCTACGAAAGCCGTTTGAGTTGCGTTTATCAGCGGTATCAAGGCTTACGCACCTTGCTTCCGCCTTCATCTTCAGTTACACACGAGATTAGGAAAAAGACAACGCATGATTCGTTCCATTCGCATCTTGGCGGGGGCGACCGCCGTTGCAGCGGGGGCCGCATTCGCGCTTCCGGCTAGCGCGCAATACGCAAATGAATTCATGCCCGCGAAGTTGATCCATCAGGGTTCGACCTCTAAGGGCATCGCCGGTTCGGGTATTGTGGTCGTTCAAGTCCAAGTGAACGCCAACGGCTCCCATCGCGTCGTCAAGATCATCCGTTCGACGAATTCGGCTGATAACGGCGCGGCGAGGGACATCGCCAACAATTCGACCTACCGTCCCGCGCATCGCGGCTCGACGGCCGTCACGGCGTATTACGATTTCACGCTGAAATTCAAGGGCCGTTCCGTCGCGGCTTCCGGAGACTCCGTTGTGCGCGGCAGCACTGGTGCGAAGATCGACGCGCTCATCCATCAAGGCAAATACGAACAGGCGAAAGCGCAACTAAGCGGAGCGCTCGCGCAAAATCCGAACGATCCGCTGCTCAACCAAGAACTCGGGACCGCGAACTACTTCCTCGCCGATTATCCGGCGGCCGCCGCTGCGTTCGATAAGGTTTCAACGATTACGAAGACGTTCGCGCAAGTGGCGGCGCAATCGTACGCGCTCGCTGCCGTGAAGACGGCCGCCACCGCGCCGCAGCAGGCGGTCGCGTACGGCAAAAAGGCGGCAGCGCTCGCACCCGGCGCGAACTCCTATTACGCGCTGGGAACTGCGGAACTCCAAGCCGGAGACAGCGCGAGCGCGGTGACCGATCTGAAGAAGGCGATGCAGCTCGTGCAGGCCGATCAGAAGACCGATAAAAAAACGAAGGTCGCGATTGCATCGCAGCTCTACTCCGCCTATACCAAGGCCGGCGACACCGCCGACGCGCAAGCGACATTGGCGACGATAAAGCAAATCGATCCCACGAACACATCGGTCGCCACGCTCGAAGGCAACCACTACATTCAAGCCGCGAACGAAGCGTCGAAGGCCGGCAATCACGCGGAAGCGCTCAAAGACTTCGAACAAGCCGCAGCATCCGGGTCGCCTGCGGTGCAAGTCACAGCGTATGCAGCGGCGGCGTTGGAACAGAACGCAGTGCTGCAGTCGCAAAAAACGACACCCACCAAGGACGACTATGCAAAGGTCAAGTCTTATGCGGACAAGGCTTTGGCAATCAATGCGAACGACGCGCTTGCGAATTACGCGGAGGGCGTAGCCTTAGCAGGCGAGTGGGTGGTCGGCAGCAAGCAGGACTCTAGTCTGAAATCGCAGGCGCTCCTTGCTCTTAATAAGGCCAAGTCGTCTGCACAGTCGTCCGGCAACACCACGCTATCACAGAGCATAGACAACTTCATCAAAAACACTCTGCAGTAGTGCGGCGGACGCCGAGAACTTAACGAGGACTTTTCGCGGAGGTGGGCCAATGGCCGCCTTCACGGAAACGGGGGGTGGCCCCCGGTTCTTTTCTACTGTCTAGCGCACACTACGTTCCCGCAAAACGGGAGGGGTCGAAAAAATAGTGTTTTCCGGTTTCATGAGTCTAATGCAGCAGGGCGGCTGGGATATGTGGCTGCTGCTGTTGATCTCGGTCGTCGGTCTTGCGGTTGTCATCGAGCGGCTCGTGTTCTTCGCGACGCAGCACGGCGACACGAAGGGCCTTCTTCGGGCGATCGGCGCAAAGATCGCCGGCGACGATATCGACGGCGCCGTCAAGGTCTGCCGCTCCCAGCGCGGCATGCTGCCGCGCATTCTCGAGTTCGGCCTGCAGCGCGGCGAAAAGAACCGCGCCGATATCACCGACGCGCTCTCAATCGCGCTGATGGAGCACCTGAACTCGCTCGAGCGCAACCTGGGCATCGTCGGCACCATCGCCGTTATCGCCCCGTTCGTCGGACTGTTCGGCACCGTGCTCGGCATCATCCGCGCGTTCCAGGATATCGCACTCAAAGGCAATTCGACGCCCGCGGTCGTTGCCGCCGGCGTGTCCGAAGCGCTCGTGACGACGGCGACCGGCCTCATCATCGCGGTCATCGCGGTCGTGTTCTTCAACTACTTCAAGACCCGCATCAAGTCGTACAATCAAGAGATGATCGTCGCCGCCAACCAGATGGCCGAGATGCTCCACTTCCACAACACCGGCGCGCCGATCCCCACCGATCTGTACCAGCCGTCGAAGTAGTAGGACTGCCGAGTGGGACTGCTATCCGCAAAGCAAGACGAAGAGGTGATGGCCGAGATCAACATCACGCCGTTCACCGACGTGCTGCTTGTTTTGCTCATCATCTTCATGATCTTGGCGGCTTTGGTCACGCCGCCCGGGTTTGAGAAAGAGCTGCCCAACAACAACAACTCTCAACCGCTCAACCTCAAGCAGCATAACGACATCGAAGTTCTCGTCAACAACAAAGGCGTGATCTATGTCGACGGCCAGAAGACCGACGAAAACGGCGTCTACGGTGTGATGCTTACCGAACGCGCGAAACGCGGCAACAAGCACGTGTCGATAACCGCCGACGGCAAAGCGCCGTACGGCGTCATCATCACAATCCTCGACGCAGCCAAAATAGCCGGGCTCGAAGACGTCGGGTTCGTCACTTCATAGTGGAGGTTTGAAGTAATCCGTGGCCGTTTCAACAGGTCAAGGCGAAGAAGAAGTCATGTCGACCATCAACATCACGCCCTTCACGGACGTGCTGTTGGTCCTTCTGATCATCTTCATCATCCTCGCCTCGGTTACCAAAGAGCCGGCTCTGCCGCTAGCGAAGAACCGCGACAAAGTCGTGCCTTCTCAGATCGTCGTCATCATCGACGACAAAAACAACATTCAGATCGGCTCGAATCAGATCAATATCAGGGACGCCAAAGCGGCGTTCGCACAACTGCAAAGCGACACCGATCACAAGTTCAAGAGCGTCATCATCAAAGCGAGCCCGAAGGCCGATTACGGCACGATCTTGCTCGTGATGGACGCGGCGAAATCCGTCGATCTCACCGAGTTCGGCTTGGCCAATAAGATCGCGGGAAGCAAAACGTAGAGATGCCGAACAATAACTCGCCCTACATAACTACTGGTGAACGCGTCGCCAACTTCATGGGTTGGGCGTTCGTCATCTCGATTCTCGTGCATTTCTTTCTCGCGCCGATTTTGCCGAACATGAAGCAGCACACGGAAGAGCAGACGGTCGAGAAGGTTTCGGTCACCAAGAAAATCACGGTGAAACCGCCGACGCCGCCGCCGCCGACTCCGACGCCGCCGCCCCCGAAGCAAACGCCGCCGCCCAAGCCGCAGCCGCAGCAGCAGCAGCACACCGTGATCAAACTCAACGTGCCGAAGACGACCAGCCACAGCAGCACGACTTCCAACGAAGCGAAGTACGTGCCGCCGCCGAAAGGTTCGGAAGAAGGCATCCCGCAGGGCACGGTCGCGAGCGCTCCGCCGAACCCGGTGAATACCGCGCCGGCGGGAACGCCGAAGCCCGCCTGCAAGACGCCGTATCAGGACGCCACCGTCGTCAATCAGGCGCAGCCGGAATATCCCGACTCGGCGCGTGACTTGGGCTTGGGAGAAGTGCAGGTCGCGGTGACGGTAACGATCGCTCCGGACGGCAGTTTGCAGAGCGCGACGATCTCGCAAAGCGCGGGAAACATGGCGCTCGATCAGGCGGCACTCGCCGCGGCGCGTCAATCGACGTACGCGCCGAAGATCGTGAACTGTCAGCCGATCGTGGGTTCGTATTACTTCAAGGTAACGTTCGACCCCAACAGCTAAAGCGGATCGTCCGTTTTATAAAGAAGACAAGGCGCTCTCGAAAGGGAGCGCCTTGCGTTTTTGGGAAGCGCTGAAACATGAGCGCGTCGCGCGCCCGGAACATCATGATCGCGGCAATCGCGATCTCGCTGATCCTCCACCTGATCTTGGCCGGCTATCTGCGCTGGCCGTTCGCGCCGCCTTCCGATCGAACGGAGGTGGTGAAAGTTCGGCGCATGACGATCGCGCGCATCGTCCCGCGTACGCCGCCGCCGCCCACGCCGGCCCCTACGTCGCGCGCGAGTGCGGCGCCGAAAGTGAAGGTCGCTCCGCCGAAAACGAGTTCGCACACCGTGAAGGGTCCCTCCCTTGCGCGCGTTCCGTCGCCGGGTTCCGGAACGGCTGCGCCGTCACACGCCACGCCTGTTCCGACTGCGCCGCCGTCCGCGCCGCAAGCGCAGCCATGCCTCGACCACGATATCGCGCCCGCCGTTTCGGAGAGCGCAGCTCCGGTCGACATTCCGCCGGACGTCCGCGCCTCAAAAGCGAGCGGTACTGCGCAGATCGACGTACAGATCGACGCGGACGGACACGTTGTCCGTACGACGATCGCGCAGTCGTCGGGAAACGCGGGGCTCGACGCCGTCGCACTGGAAATGGCGCGCGGCGCAACGTACACGCCCGCGCTCGTGAAATGCAAGGCGGTGGTTGCGGCGTACCGGTATTCGGTGAAGTTCGTCGCGTTTTAACTGGTTGCTTCGTCCGCCGTCCGTGGGGGCGCGGAGGGCTTAAATTACGTCCATGTCGCGGAGCAATCGCAGCGTATCGATGTAGCGCGTGACGTCGCGCTCGGTGCTTTCATCCAGATCGACGAACGAGACGCCGGTTCTGTAGCGCTCGAGCGTCGGATCGAATCGTGACCAGCGCACGATGCCGTCGATGCGAATCATCGGCCGCGTGTCGCCCCGCACTCCAGCTGGACGGTGATCGCGGAATCTTTGCGCAGCTCGGCGTTGGTGATCATCGCCATGCCGCCCACCGCAATGTCGTACGCCTCGGTGAATTCCGGCGCGAATTCCTCGGAAATACTGTACGATACGAGCAGCGTGTCGCCGACGCGCTCGAACCCTCGGTGATGACCGAAAAGCTCGTCCTCCTGTTTCGCGTGCTGCGCGCCGGAATCGTTATCCACGAAAAGCGCCTTAGCAGGCTGCCGAAAAAATCCCTCCCAAGGAGCAATTTCGCGGGTGACGTAACCTCGGCTCCGTGACATTCGGCCAAGCCATCGCGCTCGCGGTCTTACAGGGCGTAAGCGAACTTTTTCCCGTGAGCAGTCTGGGACAGACGATTCTCATTCCGGCCCTGCTGCATTGGCGCATCAACCGCGAAGACCCCACGTTCCTGGCTTTCGTCACGGTGTTACATCTTGGAACGGCGCTGGCGCTGGTCGTGTTTTATTGGAAGATCTGGGTGCGTATCGTGCGCGCGTTCATCGGAAGTATCGTGCGTGGAAAGATCGGCGCCGATCCCGACGAGAAGGTGGCGTGGCTGCTGGTCGTCGGAACCATTCCCGTTGGACTGCTGGGCGTGCTCCTCAAAGATCCGGTGCGCAAATTCTTCGGCAGTGCGGAACTGGCGGCCGCGTTTCTGATCTTCAACGCATTCATCATGTTCTTCGGCGAATTCTTACGCCGCCGGCAAAAGAAGCAGTATCATCGCGGCGACAAACAGATCGCGCAGTTGACCTGGGCGCAGAGCGTCGGCGTGGGGTTCGCGCAGTCGCTCGCACTGTTTCCGGGGATCTCCAGGTCCGGCGTTTCGATGGTCGCAGGCCTCCTTGCCAACCTGAATCACGAGGACGCGGCGAACTATTCGTTTCTCCTGGCCACGCCGGTCATTCTGGCCGCCGGGCTGCTCGAGGTACCGGATTTGATGGGCCCGGGACGCCATATCGTGCTTTTCGAAGCCGTGATAGGCGGAATCGTTGCCGGAATTGCCGCATACTTGTCCGTCGCATTCCTCGTCCGGTATTTTCAACGGAACGATTTGCGGCCGTTCGGCTGGTACTGCCTACTCTTCGGGGGTCTCTGCCTCGCACTCGCTCGCATGGGAGTAATTCGATGAAAATTCTTGCTGTGGTACTCGGCGTCATCTTCGTGATTCTCGCGATTCTGACCGCCACCGGCATCGCGCATTTCGCGCCTGCGATCGGCCTGAACGGTGCGCGTCACCTGAAGCATACGATCTTGTTTGCGGTCATCGCGATTCTGTGCTTCGTGTGGGCGCGGATGTCGACTGAGTCGGCCGCCGCGCGCTAAACTTTTTACTTCGTTCCGATCAAATACACTTCGTGCGGATGCAGCGCCCGTATTTCAACGTGCGGGCGCGCGTTTCGCATGTGCGGCTCGAACTCCCGCAGCCGCTGCTCCGTCGTCTGAAGCACGACAACCGGATACTCCTGCGCGTTTGAAAGGACGCTTGCGATCGCGCGCGCGTAGCCGGCTTCATCGCCGCTGCGCCGGCCGAACAGCGAATCGCGATAGGCGTGCTCGACGTTGTGATACGGATTCCCGTGCCACCACGCTTCCCACATCCAGATCCGCGCGTCGACGCTGCGGAACGAGTTCCGTGCCGGAGGCGCGATGAACAGCGCGTCGGCCGTTTGCGCACCGATGGTGGTCAGGACGTCGGACTGCCGCACGGTGTTGTGCCGCAGATTCGTTCCGACCCACCGTTCCGTCTTGCGAATGTCAGCTCCACGCCAATTCGCTCGGCGCGATGTCCTGCATGTCGTCGGGATAGTGCGCCTTTTGCAGCCAGTAGCACAGAACGTTCCACAATCCGAGAATCGCGAGGCCGGTCTGGCCGTCGCTGCGCAGATTGCGCACGTTGTCGTGCCAAACGCTCAAGTAGACGCACTGCTCTTCACTGAAGAACACGCCTTCCCAAGCTTTGAACAGGTCGATGGTATAGATTCGGCCGGGCAGCATCTCGACGATCTCGGCAACTTCGCTGTCGCGTAAGACGGTGAAGTCGTTGGCGATCAATCCCTCGCCCACACGGACGAACCACTCCACGAGGTCGCCGCCATGGACTGCAAAACCGTGACGCTTGAGATAGTTCAAGTGCGTCGGCACGCCCATGAAGGGATCGACGACGCTCGTACAGGCGAACTCACGAAGAATCTCTTCAAGGCGTGAAGCGCAGATGCGCCGCGTGCGTTCCGACAGCTCGATCATGCGCGCGCTTTCACGACCTCGGAGAGCGCCCGCACGACTTGCGGATCGAACTGCGTACCGGAAGCCGTTTCGAGCCGCGTCATGGGCAGGGCGCGTTCTTCCGTGATGCGGCTGCGGTAAGATTCCTCGAGTGCATCATAGGCGATCGAAACGGCGAGAACGCGGGAAGCGGCCGGGATAGCGTCGCGGCGGAGTCGATCGGGTCGCCCCGTCCCATCGTACCACTCCGAACGCGCGCGCAGCACCGGCGCAAGGCCGCCGAGATACGCACACGATGCCGCGATTTGCGACGCGATTGCCGCATGTTCGGCCCGCGTTTTGATGCCGAGCCGAGCGAGCGGGTCGAACCGCACCGACTCGAGTTCCGGCGCACGCAACTCGCCGATGCCGAAAAACAGCGAGGCGAAGCTTCGCTTGTCGCTGCGTATCGGCGTCGAATCCGCATTGCCGCGCGAGCTCTTCACTTCGCTGCGCGATGCGGGCGGCACGGCCTTGCGTACCATTGTGCGCGTCGACGCGCTCGGAGAGCGAGTCGAGCACGCCGTCGATTGCAGCAGCGCCGGCTTGCAGTGCATCATACGGCGGCGCAACCGATTCGATTTCACCGCCGAACGTGTGAAACCACATCACGAACGCACGCACTTGTTCGGGTGCGAAGCTGCGCCCGCTCTCCATCGAAATCGCGGTAAGCGCTTCTTCGGCATCCGTGACGCCGGCATAGGTTCGGGCGATGTGCAGCACTTGCGCTGCTTTCGGAATGCCCGACCAACGCAACTGATCCGGATAGCCGGTGCCGTCCCAGCACTCCGCCTGCCATCGCACGATGTCCGCCGTTCCCATGGGCAACGCTGCAATGCGCTCGCAGAGACGCGCTCCGTCGGACGGCACATCCCACGCGCGCATGGCGGCTTCCCGTTCGCTCAGCGCATTGGCCGTTTGGAACGCGTCGTTTCCGAGCGTTCCCATATTGCGCAAACGCGCCGCAAAATACAGCGCGCTCAGTTCTTGTTCGGGCAACCCTGCGATTCGTCCGACGTTGACGGCCAGCGACGTTACGCGTTCACCTTCTTCGGGTACGCGCCCCGCGGCGTAATCCGCGACCGCGCCGAAAAACGCGAGCACCTCACCGAGGGCCACGGACTCGGGGCTCGAACTCCCGCCAGTACCTTCAGACAAGGACATCTACGGCTCCCGTTTTTCTATCATCGTGCAGAAACCCTCACACTTCGCCGACGACGGCAGCATTTTCATGGTCGACGTTTCGGCCAAAGCGGCGACTGTGCGGACGGCCCGCGCGCAAGCGCGCATTCGGCTCGGTGCCGCTGCCGCATCGGCGCTTCGCAACGCAACGCTTCAAAAAGGCGACGCATTCGCCGCCGCGCAAATTGCGGGCATCATGGCGGCGAAAAACACGCCGTCGCTGATTCCTCTGGCCCATGGCATACCGCTCGCAAAGATCGATGTCGGATTTTCGTGGGACGGCGACGTGCTGGTCATCGAAACCATCGCATCGACGGTCGCACAAACCGGCGTCGAGATGGAAGCGATGGTCGCGGCTGCGGTGAGCGCCTTGACCATCTACGACATGGCGAAGGCCGTCGAAAAAGGAATTGCGATCGAATCGGTCCGCCTGCTCGAAAAAACCGGTGGAAAAAGTGGAGACTGGCATGCGGGCTAGAGTCGCGCTCATCGTGCTCTCGGATCGGGCCGCCTCGGGACGGCGCGCGGACGCCTGTCTCCCGGTCATGCGCGAGAAACTCGGCGCCGAGTACGAAGTCGTACGCGAAACCGTCCTGCCCGACGACGCGGGAGCGCTGCAGGCGGAACTCATCGATCTTTGCGATAGCCGCGTCGCGGCGCTCGTGCTAACCAGCGGAGGAACCGGGCTCGGCCCCCGCGATCGCACGCCGCAGGCAACTGCCGCAATCTTGGATTACGAAGTGCCGGGGATCTCGGAGGCAATTCGCAGCGCATCGCTTCGCATCGTGCAAACTGCGATGCTTTCACGCGGCATGGCGGGGGTGCGCCATCGCACGCTCATCGTCAACCTTCCCGGCAGCCCCAAAGCCGTCGCTGAAGCGCTCGACGTCATCGTTCCGGTTTTGCCGCACGCGATCGAACTGCTCGCGGGCGAGGTCGACCACGGCTGATCGTGGATTTCACGCAAGCGCAAAACTATTTGCTCGGAACGCTGAACGAAACGGCGTCGCGGCGGGAGCCTTACCGTCTGGATCGCATGCGCGCGTTTTTGGGCGAACTCGGCGATCCGCAAGAGCAGTATCCGACCGTGCACGTCGGCGGCACGAGCGGAAAAGGGTCGACGAGTACGATGATCGCTTCCGCGCTCGCCGCTTCGGGCAAACGCACCGGTCTGCATACAAAACCGCACCTTCGCTCGATGACCGAACGCGCGCGAATCGACGGCGTGCCGATCTCCGAAGAGCGCTTCGCGGAAATTCTCGAGGCGATGATGGCCGCCGTCGAAACAGTGACGCAGACGTTCTCGCGGCCTTCGTATTATGAAACGCTGCTTGCAATAGCGTTCATGTACTTCGCGCAGGAGCGCGTCGACGCCGCGGTCATCGAGGTCGGCATCGGCGGCAAGTTGGACGGCACGAACGTGCTTCGCCGGCCGCGGGTAAGCGTCATTACGAACGTGGGTCTCGATCACACCGAGATTCTGGGGGAAACGCTCGAAGAGATCGCAGCGGACAAAGCCGGGATAGCGCGCGCCGGCGTGCCGCTCGTCAGCGCCGCCGACCACGCCGGTGCGAGAGGGGTGATCGAGGCGCACTGCCGCGACGCCGGCGCCCCGTTCGTTCCCGTGCTCGACGTTACGTCAACTCGAGGAGCGCGCGTCCTCGCCGTTCGACGCAATCGTTCGCGCTCACCACGCCCGTCCAAACGTACGAGCTCACACTGCCGGTACTCGGAACGTTTCAACAGCGCAACGCAGCAACGGCGGTCGTGGCGCTCGAACAACTCGGCGACGATCTGCGCCCCTCGACGGATGCGATCGAACGCGGACTCGCACACTTCGATCTCGCCGGCCGCATGGAGTACTTCCCTTCGCACCCCGGCGTGCTTTTCGACGTCGCGCATAATCCCGACAAAGCCTCGCACTTGGCGCGCTCGCTGCAAACCGCTTTTCCGGATCGGCGGTTCGTCTTAATCGTCGCAGTCGGGCAAAGCAAAAATGCGCACGAGATTTTGCACGCGTTCGCCGATCTTCCCGCAACGTACATTTTCACGTCGTTTGAAACGCAAGGACGCACCGCGATTAAGCCGCAGCAGCTGATGTCGCTGGCCGAGTCGCTGGGAATCTCCGGCCGCGCGATCGGCGACTCCGTCGAAGCGCTCAACGTCGCGCGGCGCAACGCTTCGTCGGACGACGTCGTCGTGGTCACCGGCTCGACGTTCGTCGTAGCCGATTTACGCGAGTGGTGGATGGAGAACGTGGTTGCAACTCGATCTGCGCGGTAAACGCGGCGCGCTGCGCGTCCGCGGGCGAGAATTGCCGTGGGGCGAGCGAACGTACGTCATGGGCATCGTGAACGTCACGCCGGATTCGTTTTCCGGCGACGGCGTGCTCTCGCCGGACGATGCGACGGCGTATGCGCTCGAGCAGTACCGGCGATCGAGCGACATGCTCGACATCGGTGCGGAATCGACGCGGCCGGGTCACGTTCCGGTCGACGAGCAAACCGAAAATGCGCGCCTCGTGCCGGTGCTCGAGCGCGTACGGGAGATGCTTCCCGATGCGATACTCTCCGCCGATACGTACAAAGCGCAGGTGTTTCGCGCTGCGCACGCCGCGGGCGCGGACATCCTCAACTCGGTGTGGGGGCTGCCGGACGCGCTGCTCGCGGCGGCGGCCGACTGCGGTGCGCCGGTCGTCGTCATGCACAACAAACGCGAAGCGAAATACGAAGGCGGCGTCATGGATGAGGTACTGCGTTTCCTCGAGGACGCCGCGCATCGAGCGATGCGCGCGGGGATTGCGGCCGAACACGTCATTCTCGATCCCGGTATCGGCTTCGGAAAAACGCCGGAGCACAACATCACGGTCCTGCGCGAGTTGGCGCGGCTGACGGCCCTGGGATTTCCAACGCTCATCGGCACCTCGCGGAAATCGACGATCGGTAAACTCACCGGTAAGAAGCCGCCGCAGCGCACGCACGGAACGAGTGCCACGACGGCGCTTGCGGTTGCCGCGGGAATCGACATCGTGCGCGTGCACGACGTCGAAGAGGCTCGCGATGCAGTCAGCGTCAGCGATGCAATCGTGCGCGATTGGAGACCTGCCGAATGGACGTGATTGCGCTCAGCGGCCTGCGCGCGCAGGGCCGGCACGGCGCAAATGCGGGCGAGCGCGACGCCGAGCAGCCGTTCGACGTGGATGTTCTCGTCGAAATAGATCTCACCGCCCCGTCGTCGAGCGACGATCTGGGCGAGACTTTGGATTACGCAGCGCTGCATCAGCGCATCATCGGCATCGTGCAGTCGACGTCGTACGCACTGCTCGAACGCTTGGCGGCTGAAGTGCTGCGCGACATTTTTCGGGATGCGCGCGTCGCGCGGGCGGAAGTAGCGATCGCAAAACCCCGGTTGCTGGACGGCGCGACGCCGTCGGTCCGTTTGCGCCGCGAGAATCCGCGTTACCGCAAGACGTTTCCGTAATTGGCGCGCGCGGCCATCGGCATCGGCTCCAATCTCGGCGATCCGCCGCGCGAGGTTCGCCGCGCATTCGACGAGCTCGACGCCCTCGGCACGCTGGTCGCGCGGTCGCATTTGTACGCGAGCAAGCCGTGGGGCAATCCGGCCCAGCCGGATTTCTGCAACGCCGTCGCGCTAATAGAAACGAAGCTCGCTCCGCACGAGCTTTTGCGGGAACTCAAAGCCATCGAACGTAAGTTCGGCCGGGTCCCGGGCGAGCGATGGGGTCCGCGCGTGATCGACCTGGATATCCTGACGTACGACGACGAAACGGTCATCGAACCGGAATTGCATATTCCGCATCCCCGCCTGTATCAGCGCGCGTTCGCGCTCGTGCCGTTAGCAGAAATCGACCCGCGCTTTGCCTCGGCAGTGGCGGCCCTGCCCCCCGGCGAAACGGTAGCGCTCATGTCCGAGGATGAACAGCCGGCCGGGCAGCTCTCGACGGCCCTTGTGAATCGCGTGCGCGCGCTGGCGCGCGCTTTTCTCGAAACCGATTTGGTCCGCTTGCGGATTGAGGACGAGCACGAGGACGCCGTGGAGTTTCGGCGCCGCGCGGCGGTTCCGGTTCCGCAGGAGCCTGCGCGTGCAGCTCCCGCCGCCGTATCGCTGAACCTGCATCCCATCAAAGCGGACCTGGTCGGGATTTTCCGCCTAAGCCGTCCGGCTGTCGGCGAGGGTGAAGTCCTCGACGGCGATCGCGAACTGGCTTTCGTGGACGCGCTCGGTATTCGCAATCCGGTGCGATCGCTCGGCGGCGGCCGCATCGTTTCGGTGCGGTGCCGCGACGGCCAGCCGGTCGAGTACGGACAAGTTCTGTTCGAGATCGACAGGGCCTAGTGTTTAAGAAAGTTTTGATCGCGAACCGCGGAGAGATCGCGCTGCGCATCAATCGCGCGTGCCGCGAACTCGGCGTGCAAACGGTCGCAATCTTTTCCGAGCCCGACCGCAACTCGCTGCACGTTCGTCACGCCGATGAAGCGTTTTGCGTGGGACCGGGCCCGGTCCCACGTTCGTATCTCAACATTCCCAACATCATCTCCACCGCGCTCATCACCGGGTGCGACGCCCTGCATCCGGGATACGGATTTTTGGCTGAAAACGCGCGTTTCGCCGAGATTTGCGCGGACCACGGGCTCACGTTCATCGGCCCAAAACCGGAAGTCATCGCGGCAATGGGCGATAAGGCGACTGCGAAACGCGTCATGAAAGAAGCGGGCGTCGCAACGACGCCCGGCACCGACATTCTCGCATCGGTCGCGGAGGCGCGCAAAGCCGCCGAGGGCGTCGGCTATCCCGTTTTGCTCAAAGCCACCGCCGGCGGCGGCGGCAAGGGCATGCGCGTCGTGAACGGTCCGGACGATCTGGAGCGGGCGTACGCGTCCGCGACGGCCGAAGCGGAGGCGGGGTTCAAAGACGGCCGTCTCTACATGGAAAAACTAATCGTCAAGCCGCGGCACATCGAGGTGCAAATCCTCGGCGACAGCTTCGGCAACGTCGTGCACTTGGGCGAACGCGATTGCTCGGTGCAGAAGCCGTCGCATCAAAAACTCATCGAGGAATCGCCCGCTCCGAACCTTTCCGCAAAGACGCGAAACGCACTCCACGACATGGCGGTGCGCGCCGCCAAAGCCGTGAACTACAGCAACGCCGGCACGCTCGAGTTCTTGGTAAGCGGCGATCGGGTGTTTTTCATGGAGATGAACACGCGCATCCAAGTCGAGCATCCGGTAACCGAGATGGTGTACAACATCGACTTGGTCAAAGAGCAGATTCGGGTCGCAGCCGGCGAGCAGCTCGGCTATACGCAAGCCGACTTGAAGGCGTCCGGGCACGCAATCGAGTGCCGCATCAACGCAGAAGATCCGCGCAACAATTTTGCGCCCGCCGCCGGCACGCTGACGTACGTCGTCTTTCCGGGCGGACCCGGCATTCGCGTCGATACGCACGTGTACTCCGGCGCGATGGTGCCGCCGTTCTACGATTCGATGATCGCGAAAATCGTCGCTGCCGGTGAAACGCGCGAGGCGGCTATAGCGCGCATGGAGCGCGCGCTTCGGGAGACGGTGATCGAAGGCGTTAATACCACGATCGAGCAGTGCTTGGAGATTCTCGCGGCCGCGCCGTTCCGCTCCGGCCGCTATTCGATCGACTTTCTGCCCAGCCTCATGCAAGCCGAAGTTTCGGTCTAGGAGTCCTTTTCGTGCCTTCCCGCCGTATGGCGCGCGAGCTCGCGCTGCAACTCTGTTCTCCGTAGAGATCGGGCACCGCGATGCCGCCGAAGTCCTCGACGAGTATCTTTCCACGTTCAGCGAAAGCGCGCAGCGGCTCTTCGTGAAAGATTTGGTGCTCGGTACGCTCGAACATGCCGGGGAAAGCGACGAGCGGATCGTGCCGCTTCTGGAGGGCTGGACCATCGAACGTTTGCCGACCATAGACCGTTTGCTCCTTCGTATGGCGGCTTTCGAATTGCAGCATCGCCCGGAGACGCCGCGCCCGGTAATCATCAACGAAGCGGTCGAATTGGCAAAGCGCTTCTCGACCGAGGATTCGGGCCGGTTCGTCAACGGCGTGCTTTCCGCACTAACGCGCGGCAACGGACATGCGTAGAATTCTGCGTATCGCGGCGGTGACGCTCGCGCTGGTCGTGCTTTTCGCGGCCGGCGCGGTCGCCGGCATCGTGAGCGCCTATTCGCGCAATCTTCCGGACATCAGCCGAATGGCCGATTATCAGCCGGCGCGATCCACGCGAATTTACGCGCGGGACGGCTCCCTGCTGGCCACGCTCTATAAAGAGAACCGCATCTGGGTTCCGATCGACAAGATTCCGCCGCCGGTGCGCGATGCGTTCATCGCGAACGAGGATCACAATTTCTACCACCATCACGGCGTCGATTTCGGCGGCATCATCCGCGCGGGATTCTCCGATCTTACGCACCATCACATCGAGCAAGGCGCGTCCACGATCACGCAACAGCTCGCACGCGGGCTCTTCCTGACCGATCAGCAAACGATTTCGCGCAAGGTTCAAGAGGCGCTGCTCGCAATCGAAATCGAGCGGTACTACACCAAGGACGAGATTCTCGAACGGTACCTGAACTTGATTTACCTCGGCTCGGGCGCTTACGGCGTCGACGCGGCCGCGCACACGTATTTCGGGCGAAGCGTCGACAAACTGACGCTGGGACAGTCGGCGATGCTCGCCGGGTTGGTCGCCGCGCCGTCGGATTACTCGCCGTACGTGAATTTGGAGCTGGCGAAACAACGCCAAGCGCACGTGCTCGACCGCATGGTCGAGAGCGGCTACATCTCGGCAGGCCAGGCCGACGAGGCGGAACAAGCGCCGCTCGAACTCGTCGGTGAGCGGCCGGCCGGATTGCAAGGGTTCCGTGCGCCGTGGTTCACGACGTATGCGGTCTCGCAGCTCGAGCATACGTTCGGAAAACAGGCGACGTACGAAGGCGGTTTGCAAGTGTACACGACCGTCGACGCACGCATGGAAAAGCTGGCGCAGCAAGCCGTGGACTGGGGCATCAACGAGGGCAAACTCGAGGGTATCGGCGCGGATCAAGCGGCGCTGGTGGCCATCCGGCCCTCCACCGGCGAAATTCTCGCAATGATCGGCGGCACGCACTTTTCGCTCGAGAATCAGTTCAATCGCGCCTGGCAAGCGCACCGGCAACCCGGTTCGTCCTTCAAAGTCTACGTGTACACCGCGGCAATCGACAACGGCATGCCGGCGACCACGATCATCGACGACTCGCCGGTCAGTTACCCGATGGGCGACGGCACGACGTGGTCGCCGCAGGACGACGACCACTCGTATATGGGCCCGGTTACGCTGCGCGTTGCCCTCGCGCAGAGCCGCAACATCGTCGCGGTCAAACTGCTCGAAATGCTCGGCGTCGACCGCGTCATTCAATACGCGCACCGGATGGGCGTGCAGTCCAACCTCGAGTCGAACCTCTCTTTGGCGCTCGGCACGTCGGTCATTACGCCGCTCGATCAAGCGACCGGATACGCTACGCTCGCGAATCAAGGCGTGCATATCGCGCCGTCACCGCTCCGCGTCGTCAAAGACTCGCTGGGCAATACGGTTCTCGATAATCAATATCCCGAGGAAACCGAAGTGGTCAGCGCCGGGACCGCATACGTCATGACGACGATGATGGAAGACGTCATCAACCACGGCACGGGATATCCCAACGCAATCATCGGCCGCCCGGCCGCCGGCAAAACCGGCACGACGTCCGATTTTCGCGATGCTTGGTTCGTGGGCTTCACGCCCGATCTCGTGACGGCAGTGTGGATCGGCAACGACGATTACAAACCGATGAACGAGTCCTACGGCGGCAATATTCCGGCGCGCATCTGGGCCCGCTTCATGAAAGGCGCGCTCGAGAAGGTCGCCAAACACGACTTCGTCTTTCCGGGTGAAGAAGTCAAGAAAATCGCGAGCTGCGGCGGCGGATACGGGCCGTACGAATATTATTTGAGCGGCACGGAGCCGACGACGCCCTGCGGGCGGCCGCAAACGCCAAAACAGCTGAACGCATTCGGCCAGCCCGTCGGCATGAGCAACGATTCCGCGAGCATGCCGCCCGCGCCGACGTTTTCACCGGAGCCCAGTGCGCCGCCGATTACGACGACGCAGCCGCCCGATACGGTCGGCGACGGGCAGAACTACGTCCCGCTCGATTCGCCGTCGCCGCAGTCCAGCGCGCCGCCCAGGCGCTAACGCCGCCGATGTTTCAAGACTCGCTGTTTTCTCAGCGATCGCAAACGCCCGCAGTCGAAAGCGTGCAAGGCGTCAGCCGCGTCGTCGATTACATTCGGCGCATCGTCTCGCAGAACAAGACGCTCGCGGGGATCCGCGTGCGGGGCGAAGTCACGGGGCTCAGCACGAAAAACGGCCATCTGTACTTCGAACTCAAAGAGAACCGCGACGTGCTCAAATGCGTCGTGTGGGCGAGCGATGCGCGCGAAGTTGCCGCCGTTCAAAGACGGCGACGAAATCATTTGCGGCGGCGAATACGGCACGTACGCGCAGCGCAGCCAGTACCAACTCTTCGTCAAGAAGGTCGAACTCACCGGAATCGGCGCACTGTACGCGCAGTTCGAAGCACTCAAAGAGCAGTTCCGCAGGGAAGGGCTGTTCGAGGAGTCGCGCAAGCGGCCGATGCCGGCGTTCCCTCGCCGAATCGCGCTCGTTTCGGCGCGCGGAAAAGGCGCCGACGACTTTCTCACCACGATAGCGCGCCGTGCGCCGTTCATCGACGTACGGTTCGTCGAAACGCGCATGCAGGGCGACGGCGCGCAGATGGACATCGCCGAAGCGATAGACAAAGCGTCAAAACTCGACGTCGACGCGATCGTCCTCACGCGCGGCGGCGGCTCGTACGAAGATCTCTTTCCATTCAATCTCGAACCGGTCGTACGCGCGATCGTGCGCGCCAAGCGTCCGGTCCTCTCGGCGGTCGGACATACCGGTGACGTGCACTTGAGCGACTACGTCGCAGATCATGCTTGCGAAACGCCCTCGAATGCCGCGCAGTACTTCGGCGAGATCCGCGATCGGTTTTTGCAGCGGGTGCAGCGCGCGCAGCATCGCATGCAGCAGGCCGCGCGTTCGCTTCTTACGGCGCAGTCGCAGGCGTTCGACCTGGCAACTTCGCGTTTGGCGAGCCTCGTGCGCGATTCGATCCGCGAGCGCGAGCGTTCGCTGCACGCGTTCGAACGCCGGCTCAATGCGCAAACGCCGCAAAGCCGGCTCGTGCAGCGCGCGCAACGTATAAGTGCGTTGCGATCGCGTTTGGAAGCCGCGGCCCGCTACTACGGCGCGCCGCGCGTCGAACGTGCGCGCCGTCTCTCCGAACGGCTGTGCGGACTGCAAGCCGCCGTGCTGCGTTCGCATCGGGAGATCGTTTCACGTTGCGACATGCGTTTGGAAGGCTTGAATCCGCACAAACTCTTAGCGCGAGGGTACGCCATCGTCACGCTGAACGGACGCGCCGTGCGCAATGCCTCCGACGTTCCTTCCGGCGCGCTCATAGAAGCGCAGCTGCAGCACGGAAAGCTTGCGGCGCGCGTCGAGCGGACGGAGGTCGAGTAGTCCCGCGCCTATTCTTTGCGCTTATGAATGATGAACTGATTGCCTTCGGGATCGTTCCCGAAAGCCATGAAGCAGGTCGGAAAATCGCCGACCGCGTCGTCCCCGTGTGACACGAGCGCGCCGAGTTCCTTGAGATGCTCCGCGGCTTGGGCGACGTCTGCAACGCGGAACATCGCGCTGCCGCTTCGCGACGCCGGTTTCTGTTCGGACTTGTAGAGCCCGAACGACGAGCCGTCGTCGAACGTCCACTCCGTGAAGAAATCGGGTTGCTGCACGGTCGGTTCTTGTCCCAAGACTTTGCTGTAGAACGCCGAGCATCCGGTCAAGTCGGCCACTGTGTAGTAGGTGGCGTCAATGCCGCCCACGCGAATCGCGGTTGTCTGCATTGCCGGTCCTCCTTTTCGGACCGCGGGCCTTCGGCGGATTCGACCGGAGTCCCCCGAAACACCGGCCGATGGCCGATCAAACACCGGGTGCCTTCGAGCAGAAAATTGCGCGGCTCGAAGCGATCGTCAAAGAACTCGAGAACGGCAACGTCGAGTCTCGATCGCGCGGTGCAGCTTTTCAAAGAAGGCAAAGCGCTTTCAGGCGAATGCGAAACGCTTCTGAAAGGCGCCCAGGAGCAGATCGACCGCGCCATGGAGCAGAGCGGCGCAGCGCCCGTGGCGGACGACGAGATTCCGTTCTGACGGCTCGGCGCCTCGATACGCTCGTCGCCGCCCGCGAAAACGTCACGCGTTCGCAAGCGCGCAGCCTGATCATGGAGGGGCGGGTGCGCGTGAACGGCGTTCCCGCGACGAAAGCCGGCGCGAACGTTGCGCTCGGGGCGGATATAGAAATCGAACGGCCGCGCCGCTTCGTTAGCCGCGGCGGCGAAAAGTTGGAGCACGCGCTGCACGCGTTCCGCATCGATCCGTCGCGGCATGCGCGCGCTCGACGTCGGCGCTTCGACCGGCGGCTTCACCGATTGCCTGCTGCAACATGGCGCGGCGCATGTCGTTGCGATCGACGTGGGATACGGCCAGCTCGATTGGCGCCTGCGCAACGATCCGCGCGTAACCGTCATGGAGCGCACGAATTTTCGGCATCTGCCGGACGACGCGTTCGAACCGTTCGATCTCATCGTCATCGACGCGTCGTTTATTTCGCTTCGAACGATACTCGCGCGGGCGGCGGTTTTCGTGCGTCCGGGCGGCGAAATCGTCGCGCTCGTCAAGCCGCAGTTCGAGGCGGGCCGCGAGCGGCTCGGAAGCGGCGGCGTCGTGCGCGATCCGGCAGGTGCACGCGCGCGATTTTGCGAGAGGTTCGCGACGCGGCCGGAGCGCTCGGACTGATCGCGGTCGACGTCGTCGCATCGCCGCTGCTCGGCCCCGCGGGCAACCGGGAGTTTCTGATGCATTTGCGGCACGCCGGCGACCGGGTTGCCGACGCGAAGATTGAAGCGCTCGCCGCCGAAGGTTCTACGCTGTGACCGTTACGTTGAAGAAACGGGTCGTGGCGCTGTTCGTCGATGGAAACCGGGATAATGCGCGGGCGCTTGCCGAGCGCGTGGGTGCCGGGTTCCGGCAAGCGGGCTACCAGATTACTCCGGTGGCCGCCGGCGGCACGCTGGACGACGCGGCGCTGCTCCTAACGATCGGCGGTGATGGTACGCTGCTGCGCGCGGCCCGTATCGCCGTCGACGGCGGCGTGCCGATCATCGGCATCAACACCGGCCGGTTGGGATTTCTGACCGAGTTCGACGAGGACGACGAAGCGATCGACGAGCTGCCCGCGCTGCTGGAACGCGGCCTCATCATCGAAGAACGCATCGCGCTGAGCGCGCAATACGAAGGCCGGCGATTCTTCGCACTGAACGACGTCGTGGTTCGCAAGGGCGGCGTCTCGCGCATCGTTCCGTTCGGTCTGTGCCTCAACGATGAAGAAGCCGCGCACATTCCCGCCGACGGCATTTGCGTCGCAACGCCTACGGGATCGACGGCATATTTCTTGTCCGCCGGCGGCTCCATCATTTCGCCGCAAGTCGATGCGTTCGGCATCGTTCCGCTGCTCCCGCACACGCTCTTCTCGCGCCCGCTGATCGTCCCCTCAAGTTCCTGCATAACGATTAGCTGCGATTCCGAACTCGTGCACGCGAACTTGGAATGCGACGGCGACGTCGTCAGCGATCTTGCGCCCGGCGCGTCGGTCGTGATTGAACGTCACCCGCGCATGGTGCGGTTCGCGCGCATCGACCGGCTGCGGTTTTTTGAACGGCTGGAGGAGAAGCTGCAGTGGGGTGTATCCATCAAGGACCGGCGTCGCCGCTAGATCGCGCACGAGCATGCTTCGGCGGCTGACGATTGAAGATTACGGCCTGATTCCGAAGGCGGAAGTCTTTTTCGCGGACGGCGCGAGCATGTTCACCGGCGAAACCGGATCGGGAAAAACCATGGTGCTGGGCGCAATCGCGTTCGTTCTTGGAGAACGCGCGAGCGCCGACGCGGTGCGCCGCGGACGCCCGCGCGCCGTCGTGAGTCTGGAATTCGAAGCCGACGCGCCGCTGCGCGAACGCCTCGCAGCCGACGGGTTCGAAATCGAGGCGGACGAAGACGCGACGATTTCGCGTGAAATTTCCTCCGCCGGTAAATCGGCAATTCGCGTAAACGGACGACCATCGACCGCCGGATACGTGCGCGAACTCGCGGCTCAACTCGTCGACATCGTCGGACAGCACGAAGCGCAGCGCCTGCTCTCGCCGGCTTACCACGTCGAATTGCTCGACCGTTACGGCGGCGAGCCGGTGCTTTCCGCGCGCGACGCCGTCGCGCATCTTTATGCGCAGCGCGAAGAACACTCGCGCGCCCTAGCGTCGCTCGACCGCGATGAGCGGCGAGCGCAAGAACACTACGCGTTCGCGGCGTACGCGGTCGAAGAAATCGACGCAACGGCGCCGCAACCGGAAGAAGACGAAAAGCTCACGCAGCGGCGCCGCATTCTGGACAACGCCGAAAAGATCGCGAGCACGTTGCAGGCAGCGCACGACGCACTCGCAGGCGAAGAAGGGTCCGCGTCCGACGCGCTTGGCGGCGCCGCTTCGGCGCTAGCGCATATCGCCGAGTTGGGCGAGGACTTTGCGCAGATGACGCAGTCCTCGAAGGCGCTTCAAAGCGAAGCGAACGATCTCGCGCTGCGAATCGCGCGCGCATTGGACGAGGTCGAGTTCGACGCCGCCGAATTGGAGGCGATCAACTCGCGATTGGACGCGCTCGACACGCTGAAACGAAAATACGGCGGAACGATCCAGGCGGTGCTCTCTTCGGCTGCGGAGTTTCGTTCGACGATCGATGCGTTCGCAAATAAAGACGAGCGGCGCGCGCGAATCGAGCGCAGCCTGCGCGACGTAACGGCGCAGCTGGAAACGTCCGCCGCGGAACTTTCACGCTTGCGTCACGTTGCGGCGGAGCGCCTAAGCAAAGCGATCGAGGCGGAGTTGAAGGACCTCGCACTTCCCTCGGGCCGCTTCGCGGTGCATTTCGAGTCGCTGCAGCAGCTTGGGCCGAACGGCGTCGAGAGCATCGAGTTCGTGTTTGCTGCAAACAAGGGCGAGGTGCAGCGTCCGCTCGCGCGGGTTGCGTCGGGCGGCGAACTGTCACGCGTGATGCTCGCGCTCATCGTCGTGCTGGCCGGATCGCGCGGCCGCACCGCGCTCGTCTTTGACGAAATCGACGCGGGCGTGGGCGGCGCTACTGCGGCGGCGGTCGGGATGCGACTGGGACGGCTCGCGCGCGGCGGACAGGTCGTCTGCGTCACGCACCTGGCCCAAATCGCATCCTGGGCGGACGCGCATTACGTGCTCGAGAAACGCGAGACCAAGAGCGCCGCCGCGATCGAAGTACGAGAGATTTCCACGAGCGAGCAGCGCACGGCGGAACTTGCTCGGATGCTATCGGGCGAGGCCCACGATGCGGCGCTGCAGCACGCGCGCGCGCTGCTGGAGCAAACGCAAGAGCGGCGTTTGGCGGTTTAGCCAACACTTGGGGACGTTCGTTCCGTCTTTATTACGGAATGCTCATCGATAGACGGCTGGTCGACGAGGCTCGGGGCGGCGGCGCAGCGCTCGAAGCGTTGATTACGGCGGTGTGGCCGGAAGCGTATCGCATCGCGTTCGCCATCGTGCGGGATCGCGGCCTCGCGGAGGATGCCGCGCAAGACGCTTGCGCACGGATTGCCGCGTCGCTCTCGCAGTTGAACGATTCGGGCGGCTTCGTCTCGTGGAGCAGCAGGATAGCGGCGCGCCACGCAATAGACGCCGTCCGGCGTCGCAAACGCTTCGAGACCCTCGACGCAGCTGTGGAACGAGCGGCAAACTTCGACACGAGCGAGGCGCTCGACTTGTACGAGGCCATGGCCTCGCTCCCGGTCATCCAGCGTGCGGCGATCGTGCTGCACTACTACGCGGGCTTTAGCAGCAGCGAAATTGCCGCTGCGACCGGCCAGCCGGCATCGACGATTCGTTTTCATTTGATGCTTGCGCGCCGCACGCTGCGTAAAGCGCTCTCGAATGATGCATCCATCGCAGCGCGAGAGGAGATTGCACCTGATGTCCATTGATTCGAAAATCCAAGTCGGCGTACGCGGAATGCTGCGCGCGATCGACGCTCCGCCGGTGCCGATGGCGAGCATTCACCGGCGCATGCAAGCCAGGACGTTTGCTGGGCCGCTGCGGTCGCCGCACAGACGCATTCCCGTTACAGCGGCGGCAGGCGTCGCGGCCGTGCTGTTGTGCGGACTTCCGCTGATCTCGCCGGCGCTCGTTCAGAGCCTGGAAGCGCGCTACCGCGCAGCGGTGCAGGCGCTCGGGGGCATTGCGCCCCCCGCTCCGCCGAAGAGCGAACTCGCACAACTCAAATCCGAAACGGCAAAGACGCTTGCCGACGCGCAATCTCGGGTTTCGTTTACAATCGTTGCGCCGTCGGGTTTACCGAGCGACGCCGTTAGATCGGAAATCATGACGACGCCCACGGGAATATTCGACAAACATACGCAGACATGGAGCAAAGGCCCCGTCGAAGTGGCGTTTTCCTATCGGCGCAGCGGCGGCCGCACGTTCGTTCTGCTGGCGGACCGGTACGATGCGACCGCGCAAAAACCGCCGAAGTACCTGTTTACTCCGCTCGGCATCGGCCGCGACGGCAAACCGATTATCGCGAAGCACGAAAATTTCGCGTGGCGCAACGGCGATCAAGTCATGCAGGCGGCGGAAGGTCCCGAACTGAGCGTGCCGGAGATTCGAAACATCGAGCACGCAATGGGCGGTGTCTGGGTCCCCGAACGAAACCTCCACGCGCCGGACACGTCGCCGACCAATACGCTGCGCGTGATTACGCGGCCCTAGCGGTTTACAGCAGGTTTCGAAGGCGAAGCCGGATCTGGTGCGGGAGTTCTCGCCCGAGCCGCCTGACGGCGAACGTCGCGAGCGAACCGGGCGGTGCGCGGTTCAACGCAAAAAATTGCGCTGACGAAATATTCCGGCTGGGCGTTCCGTCAATCGCTGTAATGTCGTCGCCGCCGCGAATTCCCGCCGAGGCGGCCGGCGATCCGGCGATGACGAACGTAATTCGAAACGTGCCGTCAGATTGTTTCACTGCCTCGAGTCCCGTTCGATTGAACGCCTCCGCTTTCGCGTTCGGAATGCGCTCAAACCAAGCCGCGTACCGAGAATAATCGAGCGTGAGCACGTACCGGCGCAGAAGGTCTTCGCTTAGGATCGCGGCGACGGTCGTGGTCGACTCAGATCCGCGCACGGCGGGCGGTGAATACTCGACCAGTTCGTCCGGGAATTTGAGCGGACCGATTGCGATGCGGGCCCGCGAAACCCACGTGTCGTCGCCGACCGCAATGCCGCGCTTCATCGCGGCTTCAAGACCATTTTTCCGGGCCCAGTTTCCCTCGACGATCGTGTTGCCGCCGTTGCCCGTATCGATCATACAAAGTCCAGCGCGTCCGTTTACCGTACAAGCCGCAAGGGGCGCGTCCTCGTCAAACAGGAGGGGAATGCGCACGCCTCGCGGGCGCGCCGTACGGGAAAAAGGCGCTAGGCTGAGTACGCCGCGATGCGGATCGAACGATACCTGGAATCGCTCGAACGTTTCGAGGCCCAGCCAACCCGTGGCGCTAGGCAAAGACTCGCGCTCCAGTCGAGACGGCGAATACGGCACGATTTTTGCAACTTGCCCGCGCATGAACGCACGACCGATGCGGACCTGCGTTATTCGCGCAAATCGAGTTGGGAGAATGGCGCTTCCCTGACCGGTTTCGCTTGCCGTTCCGACGCCTTGCACGCCGACGGCGCGTGCCGTTGCCGGCGTAGCGATGAAATGGCCGCCGGAATCCAGGACGTAGGTAAAAGGACCGCGCGCGTTGAGTGCGACCGATATTCTCGGCTTGTCGTGTATGATGTGCAGCGGCACTTCCGCACTCGTCGCGGCGTTTTCAATGCCGGAATCGTGCGCGGTCGGCGGTCTCGCAAAAACGGCGGATGCAGGTCGCGCGGAAGACGCGAAGACGCGCACGGCTGCCCAAGTCTCGTGTTCGTCGTCCTCCGGATAGTCGACATGTCGCGTCAGCGGAACCAGTATGCCGCGGACGTTTCGCCAGTTGGAATACGTTTCGATTTCGCGTTCTTCAGGCAGTTGAAGAGCGACACGGAATATTCGGTGTTTCGAGATCGATACGAGCGCTGGCGCGCCGCCGGGCGGCGTAATGCGCAGCGTACCGTCGGCCCGCGCCGAGCACCACATCTGAGCATTTAGCCACGCAATGCTCGCTGCCAGCGCACGCGCATCGGGGGCATTCAGATCGTGCGAGGCGCCGGAAAGATCTTGCGTCCACCAGTGCGAGCCGTCGAACCCTTCGCCGCCCCGCAGGGGCGTCATCGCCGAGCGCCACGACCGTTTGTACCGCCCGTCGTCGATATCGAACGTTTCACTGAACCGTTGGCTGAGTCCATCGACGACGGCCTCGCCGGCCAGCGATATGCTCCTTACCGAACCTCTTTGGTAAGCGCACGAAAATGCAGGCCGCTGCGGGGCGGGCCGCACGGCCGCGGCAACGGTCGCCAAGACAGCGCCGAATGCGACGAAAAATTGCAAGAGACGTACAAAGCGCATCGCTTAATGTTCGGCCATGCCGGCGTGCGCGTCTAGCACCCAGCGCAGCTTTAGTACCAGATTAGCGTTTGGAGGCGCGGTATGCCGATGGCGTCACGCCGTACGCGCGCTTGAAGGTCCGGGAGAGGTGTGACTGATCGAAAAACCCGGCTTCCGCCGAAATCTCTGCGAGCGGTTTTGCCGTTGTTTGGAGGAGGTGGCGGGCGAATTCGACACGTTGCAGCCGCGCATAGGAACCGAGCGTCATACCCATGTGCGTTCTGAACGCTCGTGAAAGGTGCGCCGGATGCAGTCCGGCCAGTGCAGCAAGCGATTCGAGCGAGGAGCGATCCGGCGGTTGCGATCGGATCGCCTCGCAGACGCGATCGATCCGCTCCGGCATCTTTGCTTGATCTTTCAGACGGAACCGCCCGAGCTCGGCGAGCAGCTGCAGCGTCAGCCCTTGCAGCGAGAGCAATGCCCAGTTGTCGCCGTGCCGAGTTTCCATCAGTAAGGAGCGGCCCATATCGTAAATTCTTGCATTTCGAATCGGCGAGGCAAGGTTCAAAGTTCCGAGCGAGGCGACGTGCGAAGCGAGCCACTCGTTTGGAAGCGCCACGCTGACGTACGAACCTGCGGCGGTCGTGAATTCCTCGCTGTGCCTCTGAGCGGGAGGTCTAGAGATCAGCGTGCCGGGACTGCACTGATGAGTCTTTCCGTCATAGCATTCGCGGAATGAACCGGACAGCGTAACGACGAGCCGTGCATCGGAATGTTCGTGGGCCGGCATACGCCACGGTTCGGTCCACGCTGTGCGCGTCAGCCGCGGAAGAACGTTGGCTTCAATTTCGATCGCATCCATACGCGCTGTTTCGCTGTGAGCGGTCCTTTACCGTTAAGCAATCTCGTGAATCTTGAGCAGATTCGTGCCGCCGCCGCCGACGGGCATACCGGTGGTGAACGCGACGCAATCGCCGCGGTCCGCCAGCCCTTCGGCCAACATTCGCTGCTCCATGATATGGAGCAGCACGTCTATCGAGGCGTAGCGCTCGATCAGAATGGATTCGATGCCCCAAAGGAGCGCGAGCCGGCGCGCGACTTCCGGCATCGGCGTAAGCGCGATAATCTGCGCTTTCGGCCGAAACGCGGAGATATGATGCGCGGCGTTGCCGGTCGTCGTTCCGGTGACGATGTACGGCAGCCGCAACTCCGCGCTAGAGCGGGTCGCCGCCTCTGCGATCGACGTCGCGATGTCGCGGGTGGCGCCTTCCAGCCGGCGCAGCTGCAGCACTTCATGCGGGTACTGTTTTTCGACTTCGCGCGCGATTTCGGCCATGACGCGCACCGCTTCCATCGGGTATTGGCCGCGCGCCGTTTCTCCGGAAAGCATGACGGCGTCGGTGCCGTCCAGGATTGCGTTCGCGACGTCGGTGGTCTCGGCGCGCGTCGGGCGCGAGTTGAACGTCATCGACTCGAGCATCTGCGTCGCCGTCACGACGGGTTTGCTCGCGCGATTGCACCGAGCGATCAAGTCTTTCTGAATCATCGGCACTTGCTCGAGCGGGACTTCGATACCCAAATCCCCGCGCGCGACCATGATTCCGTCGGCGGCGGCGACGATATTGTCGATGTCGTCCAAAGCCTCGTGTTTTTCGATCTTCGCAAGAACGTGCGGCGCCTTGCCGCGTTCGCGCATGAACTGCTTGACGCGGTGGATATCGTCGGCGCTGCGCACGAATGAGACCGCGACGTAGTCGACGTCTTTTTCCAGGCCGAAAGCGAGCAGTTCGAGGTCACGGTCGGATACCGCGGAGACGTTCAGCGTGCCGTCGGGATAATTGATGCCCTGCTGGGGTCGAAGCTCTCCGCCGACTTCGACCACCGTGTTGATTTCCGTCGCGCTCTTGTCGAGGATGCGAAGCGTGATCGCGCCGTCCTGCAGATACAGCCGCTTACCGACGGCGACGTCCGCCGGGAGATCGTGATAGGAAACGGCTACGCGCTCGGGAGTGCCCGCGGTATCCTGCGTCGTCAGCTGGAAAGCTTTGCCGCGCTCAAGAACGATTGACGTTTGCCCGTCTGCGAACTTGCCGGTTCGCACCTTCGGCCCCGGCAGATCCTGAAGAACGGCAATGTGCTGATCGAGGTCTTTGGCGACCTTCCGAATCGCGTCGATCGTCTCGCTGTGTTCTTTCGGCGAACCGTGTGAGAAGTTCAAACGAAATACGTTTGCGCCGGAGAGAACGAGCGAACGAATCATCTCGGGATCGCGCGACGCAGGTCCGAGCGTCGCGACGATTTTCGTGCGTTTTTGAATTTTTTCCATGGGCTCAAGGCTCGTGCGCGAGAGCTCCCGAAGGGTCCTGCGTTTGAGACGCGACCCACTCGACCGGCACCGTCCGGAACGTACGGCGGGCAGTTTTGTGGCCTCGCTGATAGTGCATGCGCTGCTCGCGCTGCTCGTGTTTTCGATCGCGACGTCTTCGTCGCAACAGGCGTCGGAATCGGTCAGCGGCGCCGTCATCATGACGATAAGCGCACGGCCGGTATCCTCGAGCGCGCCGGCGCGGTCGGCGAAAGCTGCGCAACCCGCACCGCAGCGGCAAGCTGTGCCGCAACCGCGCGTCGTACACGAGCTCTCGAAGTTCGCGCCCACCGCGCCTCCGAATCCAACGCCTCCACCGCTTCGAACGCCGGCGCCGAAACCGGTTCCGACGCAAGCCGTCATCGCCGTGACGGCTGCGCCGCTCCCGCAGCAAGTGCCGACGAGCGCTCCGGCCGCGGCTGTGTCGGTCGCGGTGAAAGTGCCGCCCACGCCGACCCCGCGCACGCCCGAGCCCGCGCCTTCGGTCATACAGGTGACGGCGGCGCCGATCGCGGCTCAAGCACCCTCGCCGGTCCCCCTGTCAACGCCGGGCATAGCCTCCCAAGTGAAGATTGCGGTGCGTACCGTCCAGCACGGTGTGGCGGCCACGCCCGGGCCGAAGCCCATCGGCTCTGCCGGCCCGCGCGCCGTCGCGCCCGTTAAGGTGACCGCTGCTTCGCGGCCCGCGCCCGTTCCGGTGACGGCGCCGGCGCCGGGCCCCGTCCCGAGCAAGAAGCATCATCCAAGCTTGAACGAGCGCCTGCGAAGTCTCATCCCGACCGCGTCGCCGTCGATATCGCCTGCGCCGCCGAAGCATTACGCGATGGGCAGCATTTTGCCGACGCCGCAGCCGGAGCCCACGCCGCCCGCCGACGTCATCGCGGCAACGAAGTTCCTGTACGTCGAGAACGTTGCTTCCCAACGTTGGAAGCAGTCGTGGCTCGGTACGGCGCCTGAAGAGCGGTACGTGAAGATGTACGTCACGTCGGTCAAACGCATCGGCTTCATCAACTGGTGTACCGGTTGGGTGCTGCGTTCGCCGATCGCGGGAAACCAAAAATGGATTATCGAGCCCAACGAATCGTTTATTTGCGCGGGGCGCTTGGCACCGTTCTCACCACCCTCTCCCCTGCCCACCAGTGGCCCATGAGTGGTGACGCCAGCTTCTTGTAGAGCTGCTCGCGTAGTCGTACAATCGAGCTGTCTCACGAGAGACTTTGAGCGTCTGACATAAGGAGGGCGGTTGGAACCGCAAGATCCACCGGGCTACCGAAGCCCAAACGGGCGCGCCAGATAAGAGCGCTAGGCAAGCGCTCAGCGGCAGCCGGACGTAACCGGTTCGTGCGCGCTCAAAAAGCGATTGAATAGGATCGAGGGGCCGCACCCACTTGGGGTTGCGGCCCGTCGTATGTTCGGGTATTCTTAGGTGCGGTAGTCGTACGAGCGTGGGCAGGTCCCGCGCTTCGTTGTTGATAGGGGCACATGCAGAATCGGAGAGGGGCCGCCGGGCCTTTGACTCACGCGTTCGAGCGCGCGATAGACGATATCGTGCACGATTCGCGTTTCTCCGGCGTCGAAGTGGTGCAGCACAGCGCGCGCGGCGGACGGCGCATGACCGCGCTTTCGATAACGATCGATCGCGACGGCGGCGTCGACGTTGCAACGTGCGAACGCGTCGCGGGCGCGGTCAACGCGCGGCTCGAAACGTGCGACGAACCGTACACGCTCGAAGTCGAATCCGCAGGCTTGAACCGCCCGCTGACAAAGCCCGGCGATTACGAACGCTTCGCGGGACGGGACGCCAAAATCGTTACGTCGCTGCTCGTGCAGGGCGGGAAAACGCATCGGGGCGTTCTGCGCGGCGTTCGCGGCACGAACGTGATACTGGAGACGGGCAAAGGCGAATTGCCGCTCCCGCTCGCTACCATCGAACGCGCAAACCTCGAATACGACATCCGGTCCGATCTCACGCGAGACAAAAAGCAACGTAAAAGTCATGCCTGAGACCGCCGCGCGAAGCGCGGATACGCCTTGTAAAAACAAGAAAGAACGAAAACACCATGCCTGAAGCAACCGAAGAGCGGCTGATCGACGTCCTGCAGTTCATCTCGAAAGAACGGAATATTCCGTTCGAGATGCTCATCGAGGCGCTCGAGGCGGCGTTATTGACCGCCTATAAGCGGCATTTCGGCAGCGAAGCCAACGCGATCGTGACGGTCGACCGTCAGAACGGCGAATACAAAGTTTTCCATCGCCGCACCGTCGTGGAAGAAGTCGGCGATCCGAAATTGGAAGTGACGCCGAAAGCCGCCGGTTCGCAGTATCAGGTGGGCGACTATTTCGACGAAGAAGTGACGCCGAAAGACTTCGGGCGCATCGCCGCGCAGACGGCAAAGCAAGTAATCGTGCAGCGCATTCGGGAAGCGGAGCGCGACACCGTCTACAACAAATACGCGGCGAAGTTGAACGACATCGTCAAGGGCACGGTGCAGCGTTTCGAACAGCGCAACATGTACGTGCTGCTCGAAGGAAAAGACGAAGCGATGCTTCCGCTCTCCGAGCAAGTGCCGCGCGAGAACTTCCGCATCAACGACTTCATTCGGGCGTACGTGCTCGACGTGCGCAAATCGCCGAAGGGCCCGAGCGTGATTCTCTCGCGCGCTGCCGAAGGTCTGGTGCAGCGATTGCTCGAGTTTGAAGTGCCCGAAATCCAAGACGGCCTCGTCGAAATCATGGCGATCGCGCGCGAGCCCGGCAGCAGAACGAAGGTCGCGGTCCGAAGCAACCGGGCGGAGATCGATCCGATCGGTGCGTGTCTGGGACCGAAATCCAGCCGCATCGCGAACGTTTCCGACGAGCTGCGGGGCGAGAAAATCGACGTCATACGTTACGAACCGGATCACGTCGCGTTCATCATGAACGCGCTGCAGCCCGCGAAGGTGCTCAACGTCGAGCTCTTCGAGGACGACGGCGTTGCACTGGTCGTCGTTCCGGATTATCAGCTCTCTCTTGCAATCGGGCGCGAAGGTCAAAACGTGCGTCTTGCAGCGCGATTGACGGGCTGGCGGCTCGACATCGCGAGCGAAACCGAAGCCGCCGAGGCGCGCGACCGGTATCTCGCAGAACGCGCGCACGCGCAGACGGAGACGCTGCCCGAAACCGAAGAGCCCGTCGTCGAAGAAGTGGTGGCCGAAGAAGAAACGGTCGCGGCGCCGGCGGGAATCGACGAAGAGCTGATTCGCAAACTCGAAGAGTTCAAACGCGAACGTTTGGGCGAGTGAGCGCGGACGCCAAGACCATCGAAGGACCGATTCGACAATGCGCAGGCTGCCGCAAGCGGAATCCGCAAGCAGCCATGCGCCGCTTCGTTCGAGCGGGGCAGCGTTCGTGGCAACCCGACACGGGCCGGACGAGACAACCTGGGCGCGGCGTCTATCTGTGTTCGGCGGAATGCGCCGCTCTCGCGGAAAAAAATAAAAAGTATCCGGGGCTTGCATCCGCGGCCGCCGAATACGGGTTGAAACTAGGCTAACGGATTACAATTGTGACAGTTACATGCTGATACGCAAACCCCATGTATAAGGTCGTTTTGGGGACCCCACGCGCAGTGCGTGTGGGGGGCGCGCAGCCGCTCGCGGCGCAGTGCCTCTTCAAACGGCCGGGGTCCCCGGCGGGAAAGCGCGATCGGGGAGGCTGCCTATGAAATGAGGGTACGTGCAGGCGCCCCTCACTGAGGGGAAACATCACGCCTGCAACGTGAAAGGCAGACTTTGGCAACCGGAAAAGTTCGGATATTTGAACTTGCGAAAGAGGTAGGGCTCACTTCGAAAGAGCTGATCACCCTTTTCAACGAACGCTTGGGCGGAATCTTCGAAGCGAAGAACCAGCTGAGCGTCGTCCCCGATCATATCGCGGATCTCGTGCGCAGCGTGCTTCTCAAGCCCGCTGCAAAGCAGCAGCCCGCGCAGCCGAAGGAAGCACCCGCGGCGACACCCTCCGCCGCCCGACGCGTAGAAGCGCCCAAAGCCGCGCCGAAAGCCGAGCCTCCGCCCGCGCCGGCGGAGCCGATACCGACGCTGAAACCGGTGGCTGCAAGCTCGCGCCGCTCGACGGCCAAGCCGGCTGCCGCGCCCGCTGCGAAACCTGAACCCGAACCGACGCCTGCCGTCTCGGCGCAGGAAACGCCCGAACCGGTCGTCGCCCCGCCGAAGCCGGTCTCGCCGCCCGCGGAGCGTCCCGCTGCGGCACGCCCCGTCACGCCGGCAGCACCGTCACAGCCGCTCCCGCGTCTGCGCCCGGTGCCGGCCGGGCAGCAATCCGTGCTGACGACCCCCCGCCGACAAGCGCCGCCACCGACGACGTCCGCGTCCGCTTCACCAGGTCCCCAGACCGGACTCCCGGGACGACCGGGTGTCGCGCCGCGTCCCGGCCAAGCCGGGAGCCCGCCGCCCATGCGTCAGGACGGGCAGGCCGGTCAGGTACGCGCGCCGCAGCCCGGCCGCTTGATTTCACCAGCCCCTCAGCGGCGTCCGCAGGGCAACGGCCCATTCCGTCCGCTCACGCCTCCGGGCAATCGGCCTTTCACGCCGCGTCCCGGCGGCTTGCCGCCCTCGGCGACGGACGCTCCCGCGCCCAGCTCCGGCGCCGGCGGCGGACGTCCCGGTCCCCACGGCCGGGATCGCGACGACAAGATCAACAAAAAAGATCGCGAGAAGGAGCTGCTTCTCGAAAAAGAGCGCAACCGAAAGAAGCGCATCGAGTCCGCTCCACAGCCAACGCCCGCAAAACTGGAAGCGATCGAAATTCCCGATCTGCTGACGGTTCAAGAACTCGCGACTTCGATGATCGTGCCGGCCAAAGACGTCATCAAAGAGGCTCATCAAGATCGGCACGATGGCGACGATCAATCAGAACATTCCGAGCGACGTCGCGATTTCGGTTGCGAAGAAATTCGGCTTCAACGCGGTCGTCAAGGAAGCCGGCGAAGAAGTCACCGTCGAGCAAGAAGAAGATAAACCGGAGATGATGACGGCACGGCCGCCGGTCGTGACCGTGCTCGGACACGTCGATCACGGCAAGACCTCGCTGCTCGACAAGATTCGCAGCGCGAATGTGGCCGCGGGCGAAGCCGGCGGCATCACGCAGCGCATCGGTGCGTACACGGTCGAGCAGAAAGATCGCAAGATCACGTTCATCGACACGCCGGGTCACGAGGCGTTCACCGCTATGCGTGCTCGCGGTGCGAAAGTCACGGACGTCGCGATTCTCGTCGTGGCCGCCGACGACGGCGTCATGCCGCAAACGAAAGAAGCAATCGCCCACGTCAAAGCGGCGGGTGTTCCAATCGTCGTTGCCATGAACAAGATCGACAAGCCGGAAGCGCAGCCTGAGCGCGTCAAACAGCAGCTCGCCGAACAGGGCCTGCAATCCGTCGACTGGGGCGGCAACATCGAAATGGTGCCCGTCTCGGCGAAGAATGGTCAGGGCATCGACAAACTGCTCGAAACGGTTCTGCTCGAAGCCGACATCCGCGATCTCAAAGCGAACAAGAATCGCCGTGCGAGCGGCGTCGTCATCGAATCCGCGCTCGACCGAGGCCGCGGCGCAGTCGCAACCGTCCTGATCCAGAACGGCACGCTGCGCGTCGGCGACGTCGTCGTCGTCGGCGGAACGTTCGGTAAGGTGCGCGCGCTCGTGGACGACAAAGGCAAGCAGGTCAAGAAAGCCGGCCCCTCCATTCCGGTCGAGATCATGGGTTTGCAGGACGTGCCCGCCGCGGGCGACACGCTGATGGTCGTCTCCGACGAACGCGTCGCGCGCGAAACCGCCGAAAAACGCAAGACACGCCGCCGCGACGTGCGCATCGCCGCAACCGGTTCGCAGCGCGTTTCGCTCGAAACGTTCATGACGATGCCGACCGAAGGCAAGAAAACGCTTAACATCATCGTCAAGGCCGACGGCCAGGGTTCGGTCGAGGCGCTGCGCGCGCGCATGGAGCAGCTCTCGACCGAGGAAGTCGACATTCGCGTCATTCACGGCGGCGTCGGCGCGATTACGCCCAACGACGTCAACCTCGCGAGCGCATCGAATGCGGTGCTCATCGGTTTCAACATTCGTCCCGACGAAACGGTCAAGCGTCTCGCCGAGAACGAAGGCGTCGATTTGCGCTTCTACCAGGTCATCTACGAAGTCGAAGACGATCTCAAGAAAGCCATGCGCGGTATGCTCGCGCCGGTTCAGCGAGAGGTTACGCTCGGGCACGCGGAAGTGCGCGAAGTCTTCAAGGTCAGCAAAGTCGGCTCGATCGCCGGCTGCTATATCAAGGACGGCAAGATCAACCGCAACAACAAAGTCCGCGTCCTGCGCGATCAAGCGGTTATCTTCGACGGTGAGATCGAATCGCTGCGGCGTTTCAAAGATGACGTTCGCGAAGTCGCCGAAGGCTACGAGTGCGGCATTCAAGTCGCGCGCTATCAGGATCTCAAGGTCGGGGACGTGATCGAAGCGTACACCGTCGAGACTGTTGCCGCGGAGCTCGCGAATGCTTGATTCGGCGTCTACCGCCTACGCAACCCAACGGGGGCCCCGCTGCGCGGGGGGCGCGCATAGCGACCAGGATGGGAGCATGTCGACCAGCATAGGATGTGCGTCAGGGTCGACTGCTCGGCCGGAGCGCCTTTCCAAATGAAACAGCAAAGAATGCAGCGGATCGATCACGAGATCCAAAAAGTGCTCGGCACCCTCATCTCCCAAGAGTTGAAGGACCCGCGGCTTGGATTTACCACCGTCACGCGCGTCGAGATCACGCAAGATCTCAAGCATGCCAAAGTGTTCGTCTCGATCATTGGGGACCGGCACGTCGCCAAGCAAACGATGGACGCGCTCGCGCACGCTTCGCGGTTTTTGCGCGGGGAACTCGGTCAGCAAGTGAAGCTGCGTCATACGCCGGAGTTGCAGTTCGTCGAGGATCGCTCCACCGAACGCGCGATCAACCTGAGCAAGACGCTTCGCGAAGTCGGCGGAGGGAGCGCGTGATCGGCCAGGAGCAGCATCCGCTCACGGCAACCACCGAAGAAGTGGTCGCCGAGCTCAATAAACGCTCGACGTTCGTGATGGTCAGTCACGTGAAACCGGACGGCGATACCTTGGGTTCCGGGCTCGCGCTCGGACTGGCTCTGAAAAAGCTAGGAAAGCGCGTACACTACTTTCAGCAGGATGCGGTGCCGCGGAATCTGCGCTTTCTCGCGGACACGGAGCTCGTGTCGCGCGATTTGCCGGCGGACTTGCCCGCCGACACGCTGTGGGTTTTCGGCGACATGAGCGACACGGCGCGCGCCGGAGAGTTTCTGCCGAAAGTCGATCGCGAGAACGTTCTCGACATCGATCACCATCTCGGAAACGCCCATTTCGGCGCGTTCAACTACGTACTTCCGCACGAATGTTCCACCGGCACGTGCGTCATGCATTTGCTGCGCGGTTTGAAGATCGAAATCGACGCCGACATCGCAACGTGTCTGCTTACCACGATCATGACGGACACCGGCGGGTTCATGCACAGCAACACGACGCCAGAAGTTTTGATGCTTGCCGCCGAACTGATGAACCTCGGCGCTTCCAAGGAGCAGATCACCGAAGAGATTTTTGCGAACAAGCGCCTCGCGGCGATCAAACTGCTCGGACGCGCACTGAGCGAAGCGCGGGCCGAACACGACGGCCGCTACGTTTGGTCGTACGTCGACGACCGCATGTTGAGCGAGTGCGAGGCGGACGGCGAAGACACCGAAGAGATCGTGAACCATCTCAGGTCCGTCGAAGGCGTTGAAGTCGCCGCTCTTTTCAAGGCGTACGAAGGCGACATTCGCGTTAGTTTGCGAAGCGGCGGCCGCGTCAACGTGCAGGCTACCGCGGCGCGTCTGGGCGGCGGAGGCCATTTCCGCGCATCCGGCTTGACGTTCGTCGGAAACTTGACCGACGCAATTCGGGCGGTCGACGAAGCGCTGGTCGCGGAAGGCTTATAGTCGTGAAGCCGATCGCAATTCTGATTGCAATAATCGGCATCGCATTCCTGACGCGCACGTCGCGCAATACGCCGTTCTTGCGCTACGGGCTGATCGTCGCACTGTTGGGCAGCCTGGTCTTCGTGTCGCCGGTGTTGTTCGCGGCGCGGGCGATCCCGCTCGGCCTCGCGTTCTTTGTCGCTGGTTCGATCGTCTACTACTACGGCCGCCTTTTCCGCGGAGAGCGGTTCTTTCTTTCGAAGCCGTAGCGCGATGCTGGGCTTCGTCAACGTCTTCAAGCCGGCCGGTCCCACATCGGCCCAAGTGGTCGCGCGTCTCAGGCGAGTTTACGGCCTGTATTCCCGCGATCGTCACATCGGCGTCGGCCATCTCGGTACGCTCGACCCGCAAGCCGCCGGCGTTTTGCCGATTGCGGTTGGAAAGGCAACGCGCCTTATCCCGCTGCTGACCGATCAGCGCAAAGCGTACGTGTGCACGTTCGTGCCGGGGCGTTCGACGACGACGGGAGATGCGCTCGGCGAAACCGTCGAATCGGTCGTCGTCCCGATCGGTTGGGAGCGCAAATTGCGTGACGTATTGGCCGAATTCGTGGGGAGAGTCGATCAAGTGCCGCCCATGTTCAGCGCCGTTCATCACCAGGGCAAGCGTTTATACGAACTCGCGCGCGAAGGGAAGCAGGTCGAGCGAAAGCCCCGTTCGATCACGATCTACGGTTTGACGCTGCTTGGGTCTGCGTCCGGCGCAGCCGAACGGAAAGAAGCGCGTCTGCGCATCGCGTGCAGCGAGGGCACCTACGTTCGCACGCTGGTCGAAGATCTCGGAAAAGCCATCGGGGTTCCCGCGCACATGGGGGCGCTCGTGCGCGAAGCATCGGGACCCTTCGTTCTCTACGAGTCCCGAGCGCTCGAAGAAATCGCCGACCGGCCGCGCGAGTCGCTCATTGCGCCGGAGCACATCATTCCGTTTCCGACGATCGTGCTCGACCTGCGGCATTCCGCCGATTTTCGTGCGGGACGCGTCGTGCCGCTTCCGGAGGGCGCGGGCGACAAGCACGTGTTCGTGCGGGATGAGTCGCGAACGCTCGTGGGCGTCGGCGAAACGCACGGTGCTCTGCTTGCGCCGCGGAAAGTGTTCGTGTGAAAGTTCATCACGCGCTGCAAGCGCGCGACGCGCAATCTCGCCCGCTCGTCGCGGCAATCGGTTTTTTTGACGGCATGCACCGCGGACACGGTGAAATCGCGCGTCAAACGCTGCTCCTGCGCAAGCCCGGCTGGCGCAGCGCGGCGCTCACGTTCGCGAACCACCCTGCGTCGTTTTTGCGCCCCGGCACCGAGCCGCCGCTCATCACCACGCCGGAAGAGCGCCTCGATCTGCTCGCCGGGGCCGGTTTCGACGAATGTTATTTCGTGCCGTTCGACGCGTCAATCGCCTCGATCGGCGCGGAGCGTTTTCTCACCGAAACGCTGATACAAACGCTCGGCGTGCGGGGCGTCGTCGTCGGCAAGACCTTCCGATTCGGACACAAGCGCACCGGCGATACCGCGCTGATGCAGCGCGTGTTCTCGCAGAGCGGCGTGGCGTTCGTTCCGGTAGAACATACGACGGACGAAAGCGGCGAGCGCGTTTCGAGTACGCGCATACGCGCGGCGTTAGCCGCCGGCGAGGTTGAAACCGCGGACCGCCTCCTGGGGCACAGTTACGAAATTCGCGGGCGCGTCCGTGTCGGCCGCGGACTCGGGCACGATCTGCAATTTCCCACCGCAAACGTCGAGCTGCCCGCGAAATTGCTTCCCAAAGACGGCGTGTACGCGGCGACCGCGCGATACGACGGGCGGGATTATGCGGCGCTCGTTTCCATCGGAACCAACCCGACGTTCAACGGCGCTCACCGGACGGTTGAAGTCTTGGCTGCGCGACTTCCAAGAAACCATCTACGGCAAAGAAATTGCCCTGCGCGACTTCCGGTTCGTGCGCGAACAGCAACGCTTTGACTCCGTGGCAGCGTTAAAGGAGCAGATGGATCGCGATTTGCGCGCCGTCGCCTACCCGGCGTTCGGTTGATGAGAACTTCGGTCAACGCCGGCCTCGCGTTGGCGATGGCGGCGTCGCTCGCGGCATGCGCATCGAGCCGCTCGTCCGCGTCGCACACCGCCGCGGTGGGCGCGGTCGCGCCGTCGTGGTCGGAGCCCACCTCATCGGGCGGGCACCTCTCGATGAGCTCGCTTCGCGGTAAACCGGTGTACCTCAACTTTTTCGCGACCTGGTGTCCGCCGTGCAACGAAGAAGCCCCAAGCATCAATGCCCTGCAGAAGCGGTATGCGGCCGACGGGCTGCAGATTGTCGGCGTGGACGAACTGGAAAACGCGTCGAAGGCGGCGCAATTCGTTAGGAAATACGCACTTATCTATCCCGCCGTCGTGGACGACGGCACGTTACAGACGCAGTACGACGTGAACGGTCTGCCCGTACACGTCTTCATCGATCGCAAAGGCGTCGTGCGCAAGATCGTTCCCGGCGAGATGAGCGAGAGCCAGATCGCCGCCGCGATTCAGGGGATTCTTTAGCAGGACTCGCCATACAGTTTATTGGACCCACTACTGCGGTATGATGAATGCGGCAGTGGAGAGCACCTGACTTGAGCGATCAGCGCACTGTGCGGTTGGAGTTTTCCGGCGATCTCGACGTGTTCCGTCGAGATGAGTTCGCGTCCGCATTTCCGCCGCCCGAAACGATCGACCGGCTCGCGATCGATTTGCGGAACGCGACGCTGCTCGACTCGTCGATCGTTGCGGTGTTGATGCGTTATCGGCGCGGATTCATCGACGCGGGAGGCGATGCCCGCGACATCGTGGTCGTCGTGCCGCCGAACCTGCGCCGCATTTTTGAAATAACGGGCCTAGTGACGCTGCTGACCGTCGTCACGGCTGCGCCCGGCAGCAAAGAGCCGCTCGCGGAAGCTTAAGCCGCTTTCACCACGAGCGCGCCGCCGGAGAATTCGACGCTGGCGCGCGAACCTTTCGGCAACTCTCCGCGCAATATTGCCGTAGAGAGGGGCGTGCTGACGTGCCGCGCGACGATGCGGTGCACGTAACGCGCGCCGTTGCCGGCGCTCATCGCCTCACGCGCCAGGAACTGCCGCGCGCCTTCGTCGAGCTGAAGGTTCACGTCGCGCGCGCCTAGACGCTCGGCGAGCGCTTCAACGTGGATCGCGACGATCTGCTCGATGTCGCCGAGTTGTAAATCGTTGAAGCGCACGACGTCGTCGATGCGGTTGAGGAACTCCGGGCGGAACGCGGCCGAAAGTTCGTCGTCTTCGACGTTGGTCGTCATGATGATGAGCGCATGACGGAAATCGATCGTGCGGCCTTTCGCGTCGGTGACGCGGCCGTCGTCGAGGATCTGCAGCAGCACGGCCGCGACGTCCGGGTGCGCTTTTTCGAGTTCGTCGAACAGCACGACGCAATAGGGCCGGCGGCGAACCGGTTCGGTCAACTGTCCGGGTTCGTCGTGACCTTGGTATCCCGGCGGTGCGCCGAGCAGTCGCGAAATAGTGTGCGCTTCGGTGAATTCGGAGAGATCGATCCGCACGAGCGCCTCTTCGGTGCCGAAGAGCGCTTCGGCCAACGCTTTGGCGAGTTCCGTCTTGCCTACGCCGCTGCTCCCCATGAACAGGAAGCTTCCGAGCGGCTTATGCGGATCGTGCAGTCCGGCGCGCGCGCGGCGGATCGCTTCACTCACCGCGGAGATAGCCTGGCGCTGTCCGATGACGCGCTTCGAGAGCGTCGTTTCCAGCGAGAGCAAATTATTCGCTTGCGATTCCGAAAGCGTCGATTGCGGTATTCCCGTCCACTTCGTAACCACGGCCGCGACGTCGTCCGCGGTCACGCGCGGCGCCGCGACTTCCCCTTTGTTGCGCAGCGCCACGGTCGCTGCAGCTTCGTCCATCAGATCGATGGCCTTGTCCGGCAGAAAGCGATCCGCGATGTAGCGCGCCGAAAGCGCTGCCGCCGCTTGAACGGCCTCGTCGCTGATCGTGACGTTGTGATGGTCGGCATAACGCTTGCGCAGGCCGCGCAAAATGGCAACGGTTTGTTCTATCGATGGTTCGTCGACCATTACCGGCTGAAAGCGCCGTTCGAGCGCCGCATCCGATTCGATGTATTTGCGGTACTCGTCGAAGGTCGTCGCGCCGATGCACTGCAGATCGCCTCGCGCGAGCTCCGGCTTGATCATCGAACTGAGATCGAGCGCGCCTTCGGCGGCGCCCGCCCCGACCAGCGTATGCAGTTCGTCGATGAAGAGAATGACGTCGCGTGCCGCCTTGCGCACCTCGTCGAGAATTTTCTTGACGCGGCTTTCGAACTCGCCGCGGTACTTCGTTCCGGCGACGAGCGGACCGAGCGAAAGCGCGAGAACGCGTTTGTTGCGCAGCGGTTCGGGCACGTTGCCGGCCACGATGCGCTGCGCCAACCCTTCGACGATCGCGGTCTTTCCGACGCCCGGCTCGCCTACGAGAACCGGATTATTTTTACTGCGGCGCGCAAGAATCGACACGACCCGCTCGACTTCGTCGTCGCGGCCGATGACCGGATCGAGCTTGGCGCTGCGCGCCAGATCGGTCAGATCCCGCGAAAACGCGGCGAGCGTCGGCGTTGCGTTGCGCAGTCGCCGCGTCCAGTCCTCGAGCGGGTTCCCGGCCGAACCGCCGCGGTCGCGCTCGCTCATCTTGTCGATGAGAATCGCGCCGCCCGCGAGCAGCGCCGCTGCGGTAAGCGCCGCGCCGAGATAGGGCAGCGCAGCTTTGGTTGCTTGCCGTTTGACCGCGCAGACGGCGCAATACCGCGCCTGCAGCGAACCCGGATCCGAAACGGTGGCGGGGTTCTGCCCGCAGATTTCGCACGTCGTGGTCATGTGTTAGGTGCTACCCTTTGCGCGCTCGCCGGTTTCATTGCGCGTCATACGTGATGGTTACGGTTGCGGTGGTTTCGACGGAACTGGGCTGGATTTGCGTCGGAACGGCATTCGGAGCTGCGCGAAAGACCGCCGCTTCCATCATCGGAACCGGCCGCGACGGCGCGCCTTCCTGCATGCTACGCACGCGCACGACATGCAGCCCGGCGGCGCCGGCCATCGCCTCAGCGTGCGCGCGGGCGCGCTTGACGGCATCGCTCAAGGCTCGCGCGAACTGCCCCGCGCCGTCGCTCGTATCGAAGGCGACCCCGTTCAAATCAGTTACGCCGGAGGCAAGCGCCGCATCGACGGTTTTGCCGACGAGAGCCAGCCGGCGGATCGTAACGCTGACGCCGCGGTAGACGAAGTACCCGTAGCGCTGACCCGGCTGCGGCGTGTCCGGCGGTGCCGGCGGAGCATTGTAATTCATATTGAACGAGGTCGTGCGTACGTCGCCTTGCGCAATGCCCAGGCCCGAGAAAGCGTGAAGCAGGCGTTCGTAGCGCGAGTTGTTGTCCGACGTGGCCGCGGCGGCGTCGGACGCGTTGGTTGAAATCGTGAACGCGGCGCTCGCCATGTCGGGCAGGGTGTTCGAGCGGCCCTCCGCCGTTACGGTAATCTGCGTCGGCGTGGCCGCAGCAGCCGGGGCTGCAAGGAGCGCAAAAAGCGTTGCCGCTGCTAGTACTCGAGTCATCGGTGGCCCTCCATCTGCTTGAGCGTTCGCCGCACGGGAAAGAAATCTTCAGCCATGCTGGTGGAAGCCATAGCCGGCCTCTGCGTCGGAGTGCTCGCCCGGTACATCGTGCCGGATTCGCCCGGAGTCGGCGGCGATACGCTCGCGGGAATCGTCGGCGGTCTTCTGGGCGGCTTCATCTACAAGTTGTTCGGGCACAAGCCGCCGTTGGACGACTACAACGGCTGGAGTATCGCCAGCGCGGCCATCGGCGCGTTCGTCATCATCCTGGTCATTCGGGCAACTGCGGGTCGCCGGACCATCGCCTGAACGGCCCGTGCTACTCTTGCCGTTGAAACGCCTTGCGGGAAGGCGTTCACTGGAGGAGCCCTGTATATCACAGCCTGCTGCGGGCCGAGCGTTTCCAAAGCAATAAGGACGAACGAGAACCATCATGTCTTACGTCATCACCGAACCGTGCATCGGAACCAAGGACAAGTCGTGCGTCGACGTGTGTCCGGTCGATTGCATACACGGAAAGGATGAAGACGAGATGCTGTACATCGATCCCGAAGTTTGCATCGACTGCGGCGCCTGCGTTTCCGCCTGTCCCGTCGAAGCCATCTTCGCCGATTCCGACGTGCCGGAGAAGTGGCAGAACTTCATAGAAGTCAACGCGGAGTACTTCAAGGGCTGACTTCCGAAGCAGCACAGGTCCTCATCGCCGGAGGAGGCCCCGCGGGTGCCACGGCCGGTCTGCTGCTCGCGCGCGCCGGTCTTCGCGTCTGCATCGTCGAGCGCAGTATTTTTCCAAGAACGAAGGCGTGCGGTGAGTATCTGAGCGCCGGTACGGTGCAGTTGCTGCGCGAACTCGGCGTAGCCGGCCGCCTTTTCCCGCAAGCTCGTCCCGTGCGCGGCGTTCGTTTGCACGGACACGGCGTGCGCGCGCAAATCGAATTTTCCTCTCCCGGCTGGTCTCTGCCGCGCGCGGTGCTCGACGACGCGCTGCTGGATGCAGCCCGTTCGGCCGGCGCGGCGGTCGTTCGCGCGCGCGTGGAAGATTGTATCGAAGGCGGCCGTTGTCCGCGTGTCGCGCTTCGGCTCCCGGATGGTGCGCTGCAGCACGTCGAAGCCGCGACCGTGATCGCGGCGGACGGCTTGCATTCACTGGTGGCGCGAAAATGCGGTCTGTCGCGCGAACGGCCGAGCGGATCGCGGTTCGCGCTCGGCGGTCATTACCGCGAACTGCCCGCATTGGACGAGTACATCGACATGTTCGTGCACGGCACGGGTTACGTCGCGGTGAATCCGCTCAGCGACGACACCGCGAACGTCATGCTCATCGTCGACGAGCGGGATCTCAAGAACCATCAGCACGACGTCGACGCTTTCGCGCAAACGCGCGCTCGCGAGCCTCGCCGGCGCGTTGCTCGACGGCGCGCAGCCTGAAGGCAAGCGCGTGGCAATCGGACCGCTCGCGCATCGCGCGCGCCGGCTCACGCGGGGAAGCGTCGCGCTCGTCGGTGATGCGGCGTGCTTTCTCGATCCGTTCACGGGGCAAGGCGTCTATCTCGCGCTTCGGTGCGCGAGAATTGCTGCGGAATCCGTGGTTGCCGGCAATCTCTGGTCGTATGAGGTTCGCGCGGGACGCGAGATCCGCGCACGCTCGAGGGCATCGCGGCGGATCGGCCGCATCATCGGTTCCCGTTTCGTAGCCCGAACCGCCGCGGCGCTTATGCGCCGAAACAGCTGGATGCTTCGCCCGCTGATCGAGCGCGTCACCGGAGCCGCCTAAATGCGCATGCGCAACGAACTCTTCATCGGGGCGCCGCCGCAGCGCATTTTCGACTACGCGAGCCGGACGCAGAACTGGCCCGACATTCTGCCGCACTACCGGTACGTGCGGGTCCTGGAGTCATCCGGTCCGCGCAGCGTCGTGGAGATGGCGGCGCGCCGTGCTTTCGGCGCGTTGCCGCTGGCGATTCCGGTGCGTTGGCGCGCCGAGCAAACCAACGATGCCGCCTTGCCCGGCATAACGTTTCGGCACGTAGGCGGCTGGACGAAAGGCATGCGCGTGTGGTGGCGATTCGTTCCGCGCAACGGCGGAACGCAAGTGCAAATCGATCACGAATGGCGATCGCCGCTCGCGACTTTCATCGGCAAATACTTCGTGGACCCGATTGCGACGCGAACCCTTGCATGCATGAAGCGGCGTTTGCGAGAACTCGTGAATCACCGCGTCGCGGTCACGGGCCTGGGCATGATTACGCCGCTCGGAATCGGCGCGGAAGAACTTTGGCAAGGCGTGTTATCGCGCCGCGTCGCGGTCGCGCCGCTTACGCGTTTCGACGCCGGCGAGTTTCCGTCACGCATCGCCGCGCAGATCGACGACTTCGATCCGGCCGCATTTCTCGCGCGCAGGCGCATTCAGTGGACCGACCGCTTTTCACAACTCGCGCTCGCGGCGGCGCGATTGGCCGTCGACGATGCGGCGTTTCCCGTCGGCGATCGGCGCAACGAAACCGGCGTCTTTACCGGTTCGGCACTCGGCGGCGTGGCGCTGGCGGAAGAGCAGATGAACGTGTTCGCCGCGCAAGGTTTGCGCGCGGTGCACCCGCTCCTGGCCATTTCGGTTTTCGGCGGAGCGGCAGCGAGCAACGTCGCGATCGAATTCGGAATCACGGGCCCGGCGACGGCGAACGCGAACTCGTGCGCGGCCGGCGCGATGGCGATCGGCGACGCGTTTCGCGCGGTCCGGCGCGGGGAAGTGCGCGCGGCGCTGGCCGGCGGCGTCGAAGCGCCGCTTGCGCCGCTCACGTACGGCGCGTTCACCGTCGCGCGCGCAATGTCCGCGCGAAACGACGATCCGCAGCGCGCGAGCCGTCCGTTCGACGAAGCGCGCGACGGTTTCGTGATGGCCGAAGGCGCCGGAATGCTGATGCTCGAGCGATACGACGAGGCGCGTGCGCGCGGCGCGCGCATCTACGGCGAGATCGCCGGATACGGCGCATCCAACGACGCGTTTCACATGTCTGCGCCGCTGGCGGACGGCGAACAGACTGCGGCTGCGATGCACCGCGCGCTCGACGATGCGTGCGTGCATCCGGATGAAGTCGAAGCGATAAACGCGCATGGATCGTCGACGAAGCTGGGCGACGCGGCGGAAGCCCGCGCTTACCGCCGCGTATTCGGCGAGCGGCTCGCGTCGATTCCCGTGTGCGCGACGAAGGGACAGCACGGCCACGCGCTCGGCGCGACCGGCGCGTGGGAGATGGCGATCGCGCTGCTCAGCATGCGCGACGAAGTCATCCCGGGGGCCGTGAACCTCGAGCAGCGTGACGGCGCGTGCGGCGTCGATTGCCGCAACACCGAACGGTGCATCGCATCGCGCGTGGTGCTTTCGAACTCGTCAGGATTCGGCGGGCTTAATGCTGCGGTCGTTCTTCGGCGGTTCGATTCATAACGAGCCGGATCATCGTTTTGTTCTGAGCGGACGTGATCCGCACGTGATCCATCAGTTCGTGCATCAGCACGATGCCCCGGCCGCGTTCGTCGCGGCGCTGAAACGGACGCCAGCGCCCATGGTCTTCGACTTCGACGCTGATCGTTTCGTTGTCGACGTGCGTGCGCATGACGAGGTCGCCCACCGGCTCGCCGCGATAGGCGTGTTCCACCGAATTCGCGACGGCTTCACCGACTGCGGTGATCAGCGAGAAGCGCTGAGCGCTCGTGAGCGCGTATTCGTCGCACAGCCGGTGCAGGAATGAACGCGCGATCGGAGCCACGAGCGGCAGCGCGGAGAAGCGCAGTTCTTCGGGCAGCGGCCCGCTCTCGCAGGAAAGCGTGAGCGTTGCCGCGTCGTCGCGATTGACCGTCGCATCGAAGATGCGCTCCTGCAGCGCGATCGCCGGATTCTCGGGGTCCGCTTCGAAAGCGCGCACGCTGGACTCGAGGAGTTTGCTTTCACCGGCGATGACGTCGCGCGAATATTCGGTCATGCCGTCCGTGTAGAATATGACGCAGCTGCGCGGCGGAAGCGTGATGGTCCAGTCGGTGGCTTTGATATGGGACTCGACGCCGAGCGGCATGCCGCCCCCCGGCAAGAATCCGCTGAAACCGTTTTCGATGGTGACGATTGGGGGCGGGTGCCCGGCGACCGCATACGCTCAGTTCGCGAAGTTTCGGTTTGTAGTAACCGAAGATCGCGGTCACCATACCAATACTTTTCCGAAGATTGATGACGCTGTTGATGTGCTCCAGAACCGCGGCTGCCGAATGCTCTCCAACCGCGGCCGTGCGCATCGCTTGGCGAATTTCGCCCATGACGGTCGCCGCTTCCAGGCCGTGACCGGCGACGTCGCCCATCGAAACGGCGATGCGCCCGTCGGGAAGCGGGAAGGCGTCGTACCAATCGCCGCCGATCTCGGCCTCGTCGCTGGCGGGGCGGTACGCGGCATGAAATTCAGTTCCGGCGGGTCTGGGAAAGCTGTTCCGGGAGCAGCGCTCGCTGCAGGCGATCCGCGACGCGGAACGTGCGCTCGAACAGCATCGCCTGTTCCATCGCGCCGGCAAGTTGCAACGCCAGCACGTTGGCCAGTTTTTGCGCCGTGCCGTTGAACGCGGAACGCGAATGCGAGGCGACGACGAAAATGCCGAGTGAGCCGCGGCGTCCGACGAGCGGGGCGGCAACGACTGCCTCGAAGCCGTGTTCGCGAAGGACGTCGGGCATGATGTCCGGATCGCCTATGGGCGCATGAAAGCCGGGATCGCGGGAGGCCTCCACGAGAGAGACGCCGCCGTCGTCCATTCGGGCGTGAATCGCGCAATAATCGGCGAACCGGCGAATGCACAAATCGGCCACGAGCGGTAACGTTGCTGACAGATTGAACGAGCGTGCAAGAAGCGCGCTCGCCTCGGCAAGCAAATCGAGAGCGTCGATACGGCGTATTGCGCCAGGCTCAACCATGGGCATGACAATGTCCGACGACCATTCTTATGCGTTGTGCCCCCCGAGGCCCGCTTGCTAAACCTAGCGAGCCCCGGTTTGGCAATGATACGATTTGGAAATGAGGAAGTAGCAACCCTCAGCCCAGGGAGCTTTCTTTTTATGCCTTCGACAACGGCCAAGAAAACCGCCGAGGGTAATGGTGCCGCGTCTCATACGAACGGCGACCTTACCCATTCCATCACCGCAGGCGAAAGACGCCTGCTGAACGCACTGCGATCGTTTCGCAGCGGCGACTTCTCCGTACGTCTGCCCGTAAAAGGCAGCGGCACGGAAGCGGAGATTGCGCAAGCGTTCAATGAGGTGTTGGAAACCAACACGCGCATGCTCGGCGAAATCAAACGCGTCAGCCGATCGATCTCTCGCGACGGGCGCCTTTCGCTGCGCGCCTCGTTCGATGGCGCGAGCGGCGGTTGGCAAGAACAAATTGAGGCGTACAACTCGCTGATCGAAACGGTCGCCGCACCGATGGCGGAAACGAACCGCGTTCTCGCGGCCGTCGCGCAGGGCGATCTCTCGCAGCGCATGACCGTCGAAATCGAAGGTCACGCGCTTCGCGGCGACTTCTTGAAGTCCGCGAAGGTCATCAACGCCATGGTCGACCAGCTGAACGCGTTCGCGTCTGAAGTCACGCGCGTGGCTCGCGAAGTCGGCAGCGAAGGTAAACTGGGCGGTCAGGCCAGCGTCAAAGGCGTCGCCGGCACGTGGAAAGATTTGACGGACTCCGTCAACACGATGGCGTCGAACCTGACGTCTCAGGTGCGTAACATCGCCGATGTTACGACGGCCGTCGCGAAAGGCGACCTCTCGCGCAAGATTACGGTCGAAGCGCGCGGCGAGATTCTCGAACTCAAGAACACCATCAACACGATGGTCGATCAGCTCAACTCGTTCGCCGGCGAAGTCACGCGCGTCGCGCGCGAAGTCGGCTCCGAAGGCAAACTCGGCGGCCAGGCGGAGGTCGCCGGCGTTTCGGGCACGTGGAAAGACCTCACGGAATCCGTGAACTTCATGGCGTCGAACCTCACCTCTCAAGTTCGTAACATCGCCGAAGTGACGACGGCCGTCGCAAAGGGCGACCTCTCGAAGAAGATCACCGTCGACGTTCGCGGTGAAATCCTCGAACTCAAAAACACGATCAACGTCATGGTCGACCAGCTCAACTCGTTCGCCGGCGAAGTCACGCGCGTGGCGCGCGAAGTCGGCTCCGAAGGTATTCTCGGCGGACAAGCGCAGGTCGCCGGCGTCTCGGGCACGTGGCGCGACCTCACGGAATCCGTGAACTTCATGGCCGCGAACCTGACGTCTCAAGTTCGTAACATCGCCGAGGTGACGACCGCCGTCGCGAAGGGCGACCTTTCGAAGAAGATCACGGTTAACGTTCGCGGCGAAATCCTCGAGTTGAAGAACACGATCAACACGATGGTCGACCAGCTCAACTCGTTCGCGGGGGAAGTCACGCGCGTCGCGCGCGAAGTCGGCTCCGAAGGCAAACTGGGCGGACAGGCAAAGGTTCCGGGCGTTTCGGGCACGTGGAAAGACCTGACGGACTCCGTCAACACGATGGCCGGCAACCTCACGGACCAAGTGCGTAACATTGCCGACGTTACGACCGCCGTCGCAAAGGGCGACCTCTCGCGTAAGATCACCGTCGACGTGCGCGGCGAAATTCTCGAACTCAAGAACACCATCAATACGATGGTCGACCAGTTGAACGCGTTCGCATCCGAAGTCACGCGCGTCGCGCGCGAAGTTGGTTCGGAAGGTAAACTGGGCGGTCAGGCACAGGTCGCCGGCGTTTCGGGCACGTGGCGCGACTTGACCGAATCCGTGAACTTCATGGCATCGAACCTGACGTCTCAGGTTCGAAACATCGCCGAAGTAACCACGGCCGTCGCGAAAGGCGACCTTTCGAAGAAGATCACCGTCGACGTTCGCGGCGAAATTCTCGAACTCAAAAACACGATCAACGTCATGGTCGACCAGCTCAACTCGTTCGCCGGCGAAGTCACGCGCGTCGCGCGCGAAGTGGGCTCCGAAGGTAAACTGGGCGGTCAGGCCGAGGTCACGGGCGTTTCCGGCACGTGGAAAGATTTGACGGACTCGGTCAACACGATGGCGTCGAACCTCACCAACCAGGTCCGCAACATCGCCGAAGTCACCACGGCCGTCGCAAACGGCGACCTTTCGAAAAAGATCACCGTCGACGTTCGCGGCGAAATTCTCGAGTTGAAGAACACGATCAACACGATGGTCGACCAGCTGAACGCGTTTGCCTCCGAAGTCACGCGCGTCGCTCGCGAAGTCGGTTCGGAAGGGCGCCTCGGCGGCCAGGCGTTCGTGCGCGGCGTTGCAGGCACGTGGAAAGACCTCACGGAGTCCGTGAACACGATGGCCTCGAACCTGACCTCTCAGGTGCGTAACATCGCGAAGGTCACCACCGCCGTCGCGCTGGGCGACCTTTCGAAGAAGATCACCGTCGACGTTCGCGGCGAAATTCTCGAACTCAAAGACACGATCAACACGATGGTCGACCAGCTCAACGCGTTCGCCGGCGAAGTCACGCGCGTCGCGCGCGAAGTCGGGTCCGAAGGTAAACTGGGCGGCCAGGCGCAGGTCCCGGGCGTTTCCGGAACGTGGAAAGACCTCACGGACAACGTCAACTCCATGGCGGCGAACCTGACGAACCAAGTGCGCGGCATCGCGCAGGTCGTCACCGGCGTCGCCAACGGCGACCTCAAGCGTAAACTCACGCTTGAAGCGAAGGGCGAAATCGCGCAACTCGCGGACACGATCAACTTCATGATCGACACGCTCGCAACGTTCGCCGACCAGGTTACGACCGTTGCGCGCGAAGTCGGTTTCGAAGGAAAGCTCGGCGGTCAAGCCGAGGTTCCCGGCGCCGCCGGTTTGTGGCGCGACCTGACGGACTCCGTCAACCAGCTCGCCGCGCAGCTGACCTCGCAGATTCGCGCAATCGGTGAAGTCGCGACGGCCGTGACGAAGGGCGACCTCTCACGCGCGGTAGAAGTCGAAGCGCGCGGCGAAGTCGCGGAGTTGACGCGCAACGTCAACGAAATGATTCAAAACCTGCGCGACACGACGCGCAAGAACACCGAACAGGACTGGCTCAAGACCAATCTCGCGCGCTTCACGGCCATGCTGCAAGGTCAGCGCGACATCAAGACGGTCAGCCGTCTGATCATGTCGGAGATCGCACCGTTGGTCAACGCGCATGCCGGCGCGTTCTATCTGAACGAGCCCATCGGCGAGCAGCAGATGCTGCGTCTGGTCGCCAGTTACGCGCTCAACCGCAAGAAAGCGGCGCAGCGAACCATTCGCGAGGGCGAAGGCCTCGTCGGCCAAGTCGTCGTCGAGAAGCACCGCGTTCTGCTCGAGGAGGTGCCCGCCGATTACATGAGCGTCGCATCGGGGCTTGGAGAGAGCAAGCCGCTCGCGCTCATCGTTCTGCCGGTGCTCTTCGAAGGCGACGTGAAAGCCGTCATCGAGCTGGCCTCGCTCGAGCGGTTCAGCGAAATCCAGTTGCAATTCTTCGATCAGCTCACCGAATCGATCGGCGTCATTCTCAACACCATCGCCGCCTCGATGCGTACGGAAGAACTGCTCAAGCAGTCGCAGGCGCTCACGAACGAGTTGCAGAGCCAGCAGATGGAACTGCAGCAAACGAACGACGAACTCGAAGAAAAGGCTCGATTGCTGCAGGAACGCAACGAAGAAATCGAGCGCCGCACGCGCGAAATCGACGAAGCGCGCCAAGAACTCGAGAAGAAGGCCGAGCAGCTCGCGCTCACCTCGAAGTACAAGTCGCAGTTCCTTGCAAACATGTCGCACGAGTTGCGCACGCCGCTCAACTCGCTGCTGATCTTGTCCAAGCAGCTCGCGGACAACCCCGAAGGGAACATGACGCCCAAGCAAATCGAGTTCGCGCAGACGATTCGCGCTGCGGGTACCGACTTGCTCACGCTCATCAACGACATCCTCGACCTCTCGAAGATCGAATCCGGCACGACGTCCATCGATCTGCAGGAGATTCCGTTCGAAACGATCGAGGACGACGTCGTCCGCACGTTCGATCAAATCGCCCAAGACAAGGGCCTGGAGTTCATCATCCGGCGTCACGAAGACGTCCCGGAGAATCTCCTCACCGACCCGACGCGTCTGCAGCAGATCCTCAAGAACCTGCTTTCGAACGCGTTCAAGTTCACGAGCGAGGGCCGCGTCACGCTCGACATCTCGCTGCATCGCGAGCACCATCTCTCGTCGGTCCAAGGTCCTGCGATCGCGTTCTCCGTGTCCGATACGGGCATCGGCATACCGCCGGACAAGTTCAACGTCATCTTCGAAGCGTTCCAGCAAGCCGACATGGGCACGTCGCGTAAATTCGGCGGCACCGGGCTCGGCCTGGCGATCAGCCGCGAAATCGCGGGTCTGCTCGGCGGCGAAATCGGCGTCGAAAGTTCGCTCGGCGAGGGCAGCACGTTCACGCTGTTCCATCCGCTCGAGCGCAACATCACGCCGTCGGCCATTCGCAACATGGTTCCGGAAGGCCGGACGATTCGTCGCGAAGCCGTTCCCAGCCAGCTCGAAGATCTCCCGCACGGACTCGACGTCATTCACGACGATCGTCAAAGCATCGAAAGCACCGATCGCGTCTTGCTCATCATCGAGGACGACGCGATCTTTGCGCGCATTCTCTTGGGGCTCGCCCGCGATCGCGGCTTCAAGGGCATCGTGGCGCTCAAGGGCTCGGAAGGCTTGGAATTTGCCCGGAAATATCTGCCGGACGCCATCACACTCGACATCGGATTGCCCGACGTCGACGGCTGGAATCTGCTGGCGGAAATCAAGAACGACCCGAATACCGGCAACATTCCGATTCACGTCATCTCCGGCGAGGAGCAGTGGCAGCGCGCGCTCGACTCGGGCGCGATCGCGCACCTTCGCAAGCCGGTCACGGAAGAGGCGCTCACCGAAACCTTCGACAACCTGCTCGGCTTCGCGGATCGAAGCACCAAACATCTGCTGGTCATCGAGGACGACCTCACGCAACTCAACGCGATGGTCAACCTGATAAGCAGCGGCGAAGTGCAGATTACCGCGGTGAGAACGGGCGCCGAAGCGCTCGAGGCGCTGCAAAACGCCAAGTTCGACTGCATCGTCGTCGATCTCGGATTACCCGACGTCGGCGGCGACGAACTCATCGAACGGATTCGCATGCAGCGCAATCACGCGCGTACGCCGGTGATCGTGTACACGGGCCGCGAACTCGACAAGCAGGAGGAATCGAAGCTCACCAAACTCACCGAGGCGGTCATCGTGAAGGACGCAATGTCGCCGGAGCGTCTGCTCGACGAGACGCGCTTCTTCTTACATCAGGTCGAAGCACGGCTTCCCGCAGCGAAGCGCGCTATAGAGATCCCGCCGCTCGGCACGGGGTCGCTCGAAGGCCGCACGGTGCTCATCGTCGACGACGACTCGCGCAACATCTTCGCGCTTGCCGCGGCGCTCGAGGGGCATCGCATGCACGTCGTGAGCGCCGAAAGCGGACGCGAAGGCATCGAAAAACTCATGAGCAACCCCGACGTCGACTTGGTGCTCATGGACATCATGATGCCGGAGATGGACGGATACGAGACGATCCGGCGCATTCGTCAGAAGCTGGGCTACAAGGATCTGCCCATCATCGCTCTCACGGCAAAAGCCATGAAGGGCGACCGCGAAAGCTGCATCGCGGCCGGCGCGTCCGAATACATCAGTAAGCCGGTCGACATCGATCAGTTGATCTCGCTGTTACGTGCATGGTTGAATCGATAATCACGGACATTCCGAACGGCGTACCGCTCCCCGATAGAAACGAGGAGCGGTCCGCCGTCGAGCTGTCCTTGCTGCTCGAGGCCATCGTGCGCTGGAGCGGCTACGACTTCCGCGAATACGCGCCGGCAACGCTCAAGCGGCGCATTGCCGAGCGCATGCGTGCGGAAGGCGTCGAGACTATCTCGGGTCTGCAGGAACGCGTGCTGCACGACCACGAGGCGCTGCGGCGGCTCGTCTTCGCGTTCTCGGCCAGTCCGAACAGGCTCTTCCGCGCACCCGAGTACTTCCGCGCGATCCGGGAACGCGTCGTGCCGTTCTTGCGCACCTACTCGTTCGTGCGGTTATGGTTCCCCGCGTGTTCGACCGGCGAAGACGTCTACACCGTCGCTTCGATTCTCTGCGAGGAGAAGCTGCTCGACCGCTGCATGATCTACGCGACGGATGCGAGCGATCTCGCGCTCGCGCAAGCGCGTTCGGGTATGTATCCGGCGAACTCGCTCGAAGAGTTCGCCAACGACTACCGCCTCAGCGGCGGACACGGCTCCATCTCCGAGTTTTGCGACTGGAGCGACGGCACCGTCCAATTCAAAGAGAATCTGCAGCGCCAGCTCATCTTTTCGACGCATAGTTTGGCGACGGACGCATCGCTCAACGAGTTTCACGCGATCGTGGCGCGCGGAGTGCTGCCGCAATTCAGCAAGTCGCTGCAGTATCGCGTGCACAACCTATTCCTTCAAAGCCTCACGCGCTTCGGCTTCATTTGCTTGAGTTCCGCCGAGTCGCTGCACGCAACGCCGCACGAAGGCGCATTCCGCAAAATCGACGAGGTGTTCCCGATTTACCGGCGTATGCGGTAAGCCGCCATGACATCGCCGCAACTGATTACCGAAGTCTTCGCTTGGGCGCCGCTGACGGCGTTCGTCATCGTCATGATCGTGCTCTACCGCGCAACGCGGGGCCGCGCGGCGCACTCCGGGACGGCGTACTCGAAGACGTACGCGTGCGCGCAATGCGGCCGCAGGGGCAGCCACGATCACATGGTTCCGGTGACGCATGAGGGCGCGGTCGTCTGGTACTGCGCCCGCTGCGCGCACTGACAGGCAGGCGCTCCTGCCGCTTTAAGAAGTCCATTGCAAAAATTCCGCGCCCATCGCGGTTTTTTTTGCTATTTTATAAGGACCGCTATTCTGCGAGAGGGAGGTCTCAGCAATGACCCTCGATATTTCTGCGGTCCAGGCCGAGCAAAACGTCTGGGAGATGGCGCAGCAGCAACTCGACGACGTGGCTCGCCTCATCGGTTTGAACGAATCGATTCACGGCTATTTGCGCGAACCCAAACGCGTGCTCGAAGTCTCAGTTCCCGCCCGCATGGACAACGGCGTCTTTCGAATGTTCAAGGGCTACCGCGTGCAGCACAACATGGCGCGCGGACCGTCTAAGGGCGGCATTCGCTTTCACCCGGACGTGTCGCTCGACGAAGTCAAGGCCCTCGCGATGTGGATGACCTGGAAATGTTCGCTCGTGAACATTCCGTTCGGCGGAGCCAAGGGCGGCGTCATCTGCGATCCCAAGGCGATGTCGATGCAGGAACTCGAAAACCTCACGCGCCGCTTCACCAGCGAAATTTCGATCATCATCGGTCCCGACAAAGACATTCCCGCTCCCGACGTGTACACGACCCCGCAAGTGATGGCGTGGATTATGGACACGTACTCGATGCAGTGCGGATATTCGGTTCCCGGAGTCGTTACCGGCAAACCGGTCGCGATAGGCGGATCGCTCGGACGCGACAAAGCGACCGCGCGCGGCTGCTTGTACGTCATCGATGAAGCGATGCGCGTCCAGGGCATTCCGGTGCAAGGCGCGCGCGTCGCCATTCAAGGTTTCGGAAACGCAGGCATGCATGCCGGCGATTTGCTGCAGAAAGCCGGCTACAGCATCGTCGCCGTGTCTGATTCTCGCGGCGGCGTGGCGAACCCGAAGGGCCTCGACATGGCCGGCGTCATCGCGCACAAAACCGAAACGGGATCGGTCGTCGGCTTTACGGGCGGCGAGCGCATCCCGAACAAGGACGTGCTGGAGTACGACTGCGAGGTCTTGGTGCCCGCGGCGCTCGAAAAAGTCATTACGGCGGAAAACGCGCCGCGCATCCGCGCAAAAATCGTGGCGGAAGCGGCGAACGGTCCGACGCTGCCCGAGGCCGACAAGATACTCTTCGATCGCGGAATCATGGTGCTTCCGGACATTCTTGCGAACGCAGGCGGCGTCACCGTCTCGTACTTCGAGTGGGTGCAAGATCTTCAAGAAAACTTCTGGGAAGAAGACGAAATCAACGAGCGGCTCAAACGTATAATGACGAAGGCGTTCAAAGAAGCCTACGACCAGTCGCAGCGGTTGAGCATCGATATGCGGCGAGGTGCCTACGTTGTGGCCGTCAGCCGCGTCGCGGAGGCAACGAAGCTTCGCGGCTTGTATCCGTAACGGGTGATTTTCGACCGGCCGCTCCGTGCGGCGATTCTCGCAGCGGCTGACAATGCGTTCGTGCGGCGCGTTGTCAGCCGGTACGGTTTTCGTTTAGGCGCAAAGCGCTTCGTCGCAGGCGAAGACGCCGCGGCGTTTCTGGACGCAGCGAAGGCGCTCAACGCGCGAGGCTTCGCGGTCGCGTGCGGCATTTTAGGCGAGGGTGTGGCGAACCGCGAACAAGCGCGAGCTGCGGCGGATCAGTACTGCGATCTGCTGCGTACGTTCGCGCGTGAAGGCATCGATGCAAACGTCGCGTTCAAACTCACGCACGTCGGCCTGGACATCGACTCTGAACTCGCCCTGCAGAACGCGCGCCGTATTGCACAAACGGCGAGCGAAACGGGGAACACGATGCGGCTCGACATGGAGCAGTCGCGATACGTGGACGCGACGCTCGAAACGTATCGCCGCTTGCGTTCGGAGTTCCAGTGCGTGGGAGCGGTTCTGCAGTCGTATCTTTTTCGCAGCATGGACGACTTGCGTTCGCTGCAGCCGCTTGCGCCGAATCTACGCATCGTCAAGGGTGCATACCTCGAACCGCCGTCGATTGCTTTTTCGCAGAAGCGCGACGTCGACGCGAACTACGTGGCCCTCGTTCGAGCGGCGCTCGAAGGTGAAGGCTACACGGCGATCGCGACGCACGACCGCCGCATCGTGGAACGCGTCATCGATCTGGTCGAGAACCGTCATATTCCAAAACGCGGAAGGTTCGAATTTCAAATGTTGTACGGCATCTCGACGCCGTTTGCGCAGGATCTGGTGCGCGCCGGGTATCGCGTGCGCCTGGCCGCGCCGTTCGGCACGTACTGGTTTCCCTATCTGATGCGGCGGCTCGCCGAGCGTCCCGCGAATCTGGCGTTCTTTCTGAAAGGCGCGTTTACGCGATGAGCGCGCACCTGCGCGGCGTTTGCGCCGCGGTCGTCACGCCGTTGAATGCCGATCTTCGTCCGGATGCCGCTACCGGGACGGCGTATTATAAATCTTTGCTCGAATCGGGCTGCGATTCGCTCAACGTCTTGGGCAGTACGGGTGAAGCGATGTCGCTTTGCGTCGAGGACCGGCTCGCGTTCATGGAAGCGGTGTGCGCCGGTGGATTGCCGCGCGAGCGCATGATGGTCGGCACCGGCGCGAGCGCGTTGGGGGATTCGATCCGGCTTACCGCAGCAGCGATGCAGCTCGGCTTTGGCGCCGCGCTCGTCATGCCGCCGTTTTTCTTCCGCGGCATCGACGATGACGGAGTCGTGCAATTTTTCGAACGGCTTTTTGCAGCCGTCGATCCGCCGCAACGAAGCGTGCTGCTGTACAACTATCCGGCGATGTCCGGTATCGCGTTCCGCCCCGATTTGGTGGATCGTCTGTTGGAAAGCTTTCCGGGAATCATCGCCGGAATCAAGGACAGTTCGAACGATCTTGCGCTGCAGCGCGAGATCCACCGGCGTCATGCGGATTTGCTCGTCTATCCGAGTTCCGAGGCGTTCCTGAGCGATGCTCGCCAAGAGGGTTTCGCGGGATGCATCTCCGGTACGGTCGCGCTGTGGCCCGAGCTCGGCGCGCGCGTTTGGGCCGGCGATAGTGCGTCGCAGCCGCAACTGACGAAACACCGGCAGGCGGTTTCTGCGCATGCGATCATACCAGCGGTCCGATACGTGCTCGCGCGGCGCACCGGCGCGGCGGAATGGGAACGGTGCGTCCCGCCACTCACCCCGATTTCCGAAGCGCGGGCGTCGGAGCTTATCGCGGAAGTGTAAGGAGCTCGATTCCTAGATCTGCACGACCTCGTTAATCTCGGGAACGTCGGCGCGCACGACTTGTTCGATCGCGCCTTTCAACGTCATGTTCGAAGCGGGGCATCCGCCGCAGGCGCCGAGCATTTGCACGAAAGCCGTACCGTTCTCGACTTTGATGAGCCACACTTCGCCGCCGTCCATTTGAATGCCGGGACGAACCTTGTCGAGCGCCGCGTTTACTCTTGTCTCGAGCGTGCTACTGTCCATAACCCTTCATGAGCTCGTGCATGCGGCCCGCAATTTGCAGGGCGTCGTCCCAGTCGCGCTGCCACATATTGCGTCCGAATATCAGTCCGACGCAGCCGGCTTCCATTGCGATTTGCGCTTTGTGCACGGTGTCGTCATCGCTTAATTTGCTGCCGCCGGAAACGAGCACCAGCGAACGCCCGGCGGACTTCACTACTTTACGCAGCCCGTCGAGCTCCGGGAGTTCGAGCGTGTTGTACGGTTTCGGCAATTTGTCGGCCGTCGCTGCGTCCCACTTCGGAACGTTGAGTTTGATGATGTCCGCGCCGACTTCGCACGCTGCGCGCGCCGCGTAATCGATCGCGTAGAGCGAGTCGATTCCGCCCTTGGCCTTGATGGCGGCACCTCGCGGGTAAGCCCACACGATGAGCGGCATTCCGTATCTTTCACATTCGCGCCGCACCTCGTTGCATTGCGCGATGTCGACGTCTTGCGCGGGACTTCCGACGTAAAGCGTATAGCCGACCGCATCGGCGCCGACCCGCACGGCGTCCTCGACGGACGAGGTGAGCGAACTGAAGGCATCGTCGTCGTTCGGTATGCTCGTCTTGCCGTTGATCTTCAGGACGAGCGGGACTTTGCCGGCGTATGCCTTGTGATACTTCTCGGCCAAACCGATGTGCAGTGCAATGCCCGAAAAATTTCCTTCTACCGCTAAGCGATAGATCCAATCGGTGTCGAGCGATTCGGGGTTGGCGAAAAAGTCGATCGGACCGTGCTCCAGGCCCTGGTCGATCGGCAGCAGCATGAGCGTACCGTTGGCCGGGCCGTGCTCGAACATCATGCGGTGCAGACGCACGCGCTTTCCGGTCGAAAGATTCATCTCGTCGAACGTCGGCCGACGAACCGCTGCTAACATCGCGTTCTCCCTCTTTGGTCGTTCGTGCGGCTTCTTTGGAGGCGCGCGGCCCCCCTTGAGATAATGCCCCGGCGTGGACTTGCCCGCTATCGGCTTTATCGGAATCGGCGCCATGGGCGAACCGATGTCGCTCGCGCTCGTTCGCGCAGGGTTTTCGGTTACCGCGTGCGCGCATCGCAATCGGGAGCGTCTCGAGCGGGTTTGCGGTCATGGCGTGGCCGAGGCGGCGGATCCGGCGGCCGTTGCCGCCGCCGCCGATATCGTCATTACGTGCGTGCCTGACGCGCCGCAAGTAGAGGACGCCCTTTTTTCGCCGCGCGGTGCGGTTCAAGGCGCAAAGCCCGCAGCGACGTTCGTCGACATGTCGACGATTTCGCCGGTCGCAACACGGTCGATCGCGGAGCGGCTGCAAGCAAGCGGCTACGGCTTCGTCGACGCGCCGGTCAGCGGCGGGCCGGCACGTGCCGAATCCGGCACGCTGACGATCATGGTCGGAGCGGCGCAAGATGATTTCGCGCGCGTCGAGCCGGTTCTCAAGGCGATGGGGACCCCGCATCACGTCGGAGGCGTGAGCCTGGGCGAGACGGTCAAACTCGTCAACCAGCTGATTATTTCGAACGTCATGATCGCGAACGCGGAGGCGTTGACGTTCGCGCGCAAGGCCGGCGCCGACCTCGAAGCGGTCCGAAAGGTGCTGTCCAGCGCGACGGCTTCGAATTATTTACTCGAGCAGTGGTTGCCCAAAACGTGGTTTGCAGGTACGTTTGAGGGAGGTTTTGCTCTCGATTTGCTCCGCAAGGACTTGGGAGCGGCTTTGGATGCGGCTCGGGAGATGAAGATGCCTTTACCGGCGTCCGCGTTCGCGTACCAACTCTACACACTTCAATCCGCCGAAGGAGACGGGGGACTCGACTACAGCGCAGTCGCCAAATTCTATGAGTTCGCAGCTGGAGAGTAACCGCGGGTCGTTCAACAAACACCCGGATTTCAACAAGAAAATCCTCGTCGTCGAAGACGAGGCTGCGATGCTGCAGACGCTGCGCTACAACCTCGAGCGCAGCGGTTACGCGGTCATCACGGCCGGCGACGGGCGGAGCGCCGTTGCGATTGCGCAGCGCGAGCAGCCGGACCTAGTCGTTCTCGACGTCATGCTGCCGGTTCTGGACGGCATCGAAGTCTGCAAAGAGATACGCAAGACCAGCTCCGTCCCGATCATCATGCTGACCGCGAAGGATCAGGAGATCGACAAAGTCATCGCGCTCGAACTGGGCGCCGATGACTACGTGACCAAGCCGTTTGCGCTGCATGAATTTCTCGCGCGCGTCAAAGCTCGCTTGCGCCGTCCGGCGCCGCTGGCCGCGGAAAACCATGACCGAGCGATCGCCCTGAGCGAAATCGTGCTCGATCCGTCGCGACAGCACCTGACCGTGCGCGGCAAAGACGTGGCGCTCGCGCCCAAAGAGTTTGCGCTTCTGCGCGTGCTGATGGAGAACGCCGGCCGCGTCGTTACGCGCCAGACGCTGCTCGACAAAGTCTGGGGCTACGATTTCGAAGGCGAGCAGCAGACCGTGAGCGTGCACATTCGCTGGGTCCGCGAGAAAATCGAAGAAGATTCGCGCAATCCCCGGCACATCATTACGGTACGCAGCCGCGGCTACATGTTCAAGGAATAGTCCTTCGGCCATTACCGCATGACGGCTGAAGCGTGGTTCGTGGCCGCAGGCGCGTTCGCTATCGGCCTCATCGTCGCGCTTACGTTTCGCCGGTATGCCCCGAATCCAAATGCCGGCGGCATGGAACAGCCGCCACCAGAATCGCACGTGCCCGCGGACGATCGCTTCGATGCATTAGTGCGCGCGTTACCGCTTGGCGTCGTCATGCTGGACCGTCGGCTGCGCGTGCGGTTTGCGAACCGCGCGGCGGCGGCCATCTTCGGTTTCGAACGAACGCGGGCGCGCGGGACGCATCTCATCGCTGCGATTCCGTCGATCGAACTCGAGCGGCGCGCGCAGGCGGCGTTGCGAGGCGAACTGCTGGGCTCGCCGCTGCACGTGACCGGAAAAAACGTCACGCGCAGCTACGCAGTGTCGGTTTATCCGCTTGGCGACGAAGCGCAGGAAGAGCTCACGGAGATCACTGGTTTGCTGGTGATTGCGGAGGACCAAACCGAGCTGCTCGCGCTCGAGCGCGCGCGCCAAGAGTTTCTTACGAACGTTTCCCACGAGCTTCGCACGCCTCTCGCGTCCATCAAACTGATGCTCGATACGGTAGTGGAATCCGGAGATGAAGAGGCGCGAAAAACGTTTCTTCCGCAAGCGCAGGGTCAGGTCGATCGTCTTGCCGCGCTCGTGCAGCGCCTGCTCGAACAAGCGCGCGTGGAGTCCGGCGAACTCGTCTTGCAAATCGCGGAAATCGACTTGGAAGAAGTGGCGCGCCCGATCGTGCAGTCGTTCGTTCCTCAAGCCTCGTCCAGAAACGTCAATCTGGAATTGCGGACGCAGCGGCCGGCGATCGTCGAAGCGGACGAGCAGCGGCTCTCGCAAGTGTTCGTGAACCTGATCGACAACGCGCTTCGGTTCACGCCCGAAGGCGGCTCGGTTACCGTCACGCTCGACGTCGAGGCGGGGCATGCCGTCATTTGCGTCGCGGATACGGGCATGGGCATTCCGTACAAGGACTTGCCCTACGTCTTCGAGCGGTTCTACGTGGTTGACCGTTCGCGAGCGCGGGGCGTGAGCGGGGCCGGCCTCGGGCTATCCATCGTCAAGCACATCGTGGAAGCGCATCGCGGCACGGTACGGGCCGAGTCGACGCTGGGCGCCGGAACGAAGTTCACCGTCCGCATTCCGATGCTCGTCCTAGAACGTTAATAGCGCGGCGATAATCGCAGGCTAATGCAGGCATGCTTTCAGACGAGGATGCCTGCTTGCTGTTAATCGGTACGTTGTCGTGAGGTTAGCGCGCGACTGCGCGGGGGAAGAGTGGAACGACGCAGCAGGAGGATATGCGATGAACGTACTCGATTTGCTCAAGCAAGATCATCAGATGGTGGCCCGCATGATCGATGAGGTGCAACGCTTGGAACCCGACGATCGCAAGCTGAGCGAACTGGCGCAGCAGATGTCGCAGGCGCTTACCGTTCACGCCACGCTCGAGGAATCGATGTTCTATCCGTTACTGCGCGATCGCGCCGAAGAGGACGAAGAACTCGTTGACGTGTTCGAAGCATTCACCGAGCACGACGTCGTCAAGCATTTGATTTCACTTCTGAACGGGCGGCAGAAAAACGCGGCCCTGTTCAAAGCCGAACTGCAAGTCTTGGGCGAGAACGTCAAGCACCACGTTCGCGAAGAAGAATCGACGATTTTTACGCTGGCGCGAGAACTTCTCGATGAGGAAGAACTCGAAGAGATTGGCAAACGCGCCGAGGCAAAGAAAGCCCAATTGATGCGGTCGCGGCGCCCCGCGAGCGGTTCGAAGAAGCGTACGCCGGCGCGCGGACAAAAGAAGACCGCGAAAAAAACGTCAACCCGAAAGAAAAGCGGGCGTAAGTCCACGCGCTGACCGCTGGGATGCGAGAGTCGCGCGACAGCATCGAGGACGTGTGGGGCAGCCGCACGCCTTATGTTGAAACGCGCATCAAGGAGCTCGCTCCCCAAGTGCTCATCGTCGGCTGATAGAGCGGCTTAATCTTCCTTAATGTCGAGTTAAGGAGCCGTTACTCCCGGGTCCGTACGATGGGGAGGCTTTGATAGCCACGCGGCCCGGACGCGCGCACGCGCAAGAACGCATCGCTTCATCGGCGCTCTTTCTCGCGAGCGTTTTCGTAATCGTCGCCATGGGTGCGCTGATCGGTTATTTGGCCTTCATGGGCCTCAAACTTTTCATTTCCGATCACGTCTCGCCGTTCGTCTTTCTGTTTTCGCCGAACTTCAATCCCGATGCGAGACATCCGGGCGCGCTCGTTTTCATTCTGGGTTCGATCTTCATAACGATGTTTGCGATCTGCGTGGGCGGTCCGTTCGGCGTCGCGGTAGGCATTTTTCTCTCCCAGCTCGCGCCGAAACGCTTGGCGACGTTTATGAAGCCGACGATCGAAATTCTGGTCGGCATTCCTTCCGTGGTTTACGGGTGGCTCGGCCTGACGCTGCTGGCGCCGTTCATACGCGAACATTTGGGCAGTCTTACCGGTTTCGGTTTGCTCACCGCAGGCATCGTGCTCTCGATCATGATTCTGCCGACGGTGATCTCGCTTGCCGAAGATGCGCTGCGCGCCGTTCCGGTGGCCCTCGAGGAAGGCTCCATGGCGCTCGGGGCGACGCAATGGCAGACGATTTGGAGCGTCATGTTGCCCGCGGCGCGAAGCGGCCTAACCGTTGCGGTCATCTTAGGTATCGCGCGCGCGATCGGTGAAGCGCTCGCAGTCCAGATGGTCATCGGGAATAGCGCCATTCTGCCGAAAGGTCTGCTCTCGCCGACCGCGGCGCTCACCACCGAAATCGTCACCGACATGGGCAGCGCGCAAGAAGGCACGGTGCTGTACCACTCCTTGTTCACGATGGCGCTGCTGCTGCTGCTCATTGCGATGGCGCTGATTTTGGCCGTGCGCTTCGCGCTTCGCCGGAGCGCATGACATGGCGGTGAGCGCAGCGGCGGGCAGGATGCCGCGCCGCGACACGACCGCGCAGCGCCGCACGATGAATTCGCTGATGACCGCCGTGCTGTGGGGTGCGGCGCTTTCGATTATCGTGCTGCTGATTTTTTTCGTCGGGTACATCCTGTATCTCGGAGCGCCGGTCATCTCGTGGCACTTTCTCACCTCGCCGCCGAGCGAAGTTGCCGCGGGCGGCGGTATCGGTCCCGAGATCTACAATTCGTTTTACATTCTCGTCTTGACGCTGGTATTTACGACGCCGATTGCGACTGCCGGCGGCATTTATCTTCAGGAGTACGCGCGCCCCGGACTCTTTACGTCGCTCGTTCAGTTCTGCGCCGAATCGCTTTCCACGATTCCGTCGATCGTCATGGGCTTGTTCGGCATGCTCGTGTTCGTCGATCTGTTCCATTGGAGTTTCTCGGCCATCGGCGGCGCGTTGACGTTGACGATTCTGAACCTGCCCGCGCTCATGCGCGTCACGCAAGAAGCATTGCAAACCGTTCCCAAGGCGTACCGCGAAGGGTCGATGGCGCTGGGCGCGACGAAATGGCAAACGATTCGCCGAGTCGTGCTTCCTAGCGCGATCGCACCGCTTACCACGGGCGTCGTGCTCATCGCCGGGCGCATTTTCGGTGAGACGGCGGCTCTGATCTTCACTGCCGGCACGAGCGTCTCGGTCGGGCGATCCGCATACGACCCGGGACTATTTCACCAAGCGGAGACCCTCTCGGTGCACCTGTGGTATACGCACTCCGAGGCGGTCGTGCCGGACGTGACGAAAATCGGAAACGGTTCCGCGCTGGTTCTGCTCGTAATGGTGCTCCTGTTCAACATCTCGGCACGTTTACTCGGACGCGCGCTCAGCAAACGGCTCACAGGAAAATGACGGCAAGTATGCAGGCCCCGTTCCTCACCGCGCACGTACATCCCGATGCGGAAATCAAACTCTGTATCGATGACTTGAGCGTGTACTACGGCGCCTTTCAAGCCATCAAAAACGCCTCACTACGGGTTCCCGAGAATTGCGTGATGGCGCTGATCGGACCGTCCGGCTGCGGCAAGTCAACGTTCGTGCGCGCGCTCAACCGTATGCACGACCTGGCTCCCGACGTTCGGGTGGAAGGCACCGTTACGCTGGACGGCGAGGACATCTACGCAAAGGACGTGGACCCGGTAACGATCCGGCATCGCATCGGCATGGTGTTTCAGCGTCCGAACCCGTTTCCGAAGTCGATCTTCGAAAACGTGGTGTATGGGCCGCGCATTCACGGTATTCGCAATCGCAAGCGGCTGATGGAGATCGCCGAGCGCAGCTTGCACCACGCTGCGCTGTGGGATGAAGTGAAGGACCGCCTCGACAAGTCCGCGCTCGACCTTTCCGGGGGACAGCAGCAGCGTCTGTGCATCGCTCGCGTGCTGGCAGTTGAACCGGAAGTGATTCTGATGGACGAGCCTGCCTCGGCCCTGGATCCAATCGCTACCAGCAAGATTGAAGACCTCATCGGCGAGTTGAAGAAGGAATACACGGTCGTCATCGTCACACACTCGATGCAACAGGCTGCGCGGATCTCGGACTACACCGCGTTTTTCCTGATGGGAGAACTGGTCGAAATCGGCAACACGCGCGACATCTTCTTCAAACCGCGGGATAAGCGCACCGAAGATTACATCACGGGCCGCTACGGATAAGAAAGTCAGGCTAGAATGAGCGCTATGGAAAGAACTTTTTTTCGCTCGCTCTGCATGGGCGCGCTCTTCACGCTGTGCGGCGGCGCGCTCGCATGGGCGCAAGCGACGCCTGCGCCGAAACCGACGGCGCAGTCCGGCTTTACGTACGGCGGCTTCTTGCGCGCTTACTACTTCACGCGCATGAATTCACCCAGCGCGACCAAAACGACGAATCAGGCGAGCTTCAACGCGGCGATCAGTTTGCATGCCGGCTACGATTTCGGCGGCGGCTTTTCCGCCGGCGGAACGTACCTGTACGCGGATCCGTTCAACAACTGCGCGGATCCCGTATCGCATCTGAGTGCGCCGTGCGCGAAGCATCCCGTGTCGCTGCCCGGCACCAATCCGGACGACACTCTTCCCGGATACAGACTGAGCACGCTGTACGAAGCATATTTACAGTACAAGGATCCGGCGCTGTACGCGCGCATCGGCGACCAAGTGCTCAATACGCCGTGGGCGCCGTCTTCCGACAGCCGTCTGAAGCCGGCGGCATACCGCGCGGCGGACGTCAGTTACAACATCGGCAAGAACTGGGCGATTGAGGCGACCTATGCCAATCGCTTCGAGGACCGGGTGCAGTCGGATTTCATTCCGGCCACGCTCATTACGCAAAATGCGTCGTTTCCGGATACCGGAGGCCTTGCGAATACCGGAATTCCCAAGGGCGGGATCGCCGCCAACAACGGCTTCTACTACGGTCGCCTCGGCTACAACGGCGGTCCGTTCACCGCAAACTTGCATTTTTATGCTTTCGATCAAATTGCGAACGCAATTTGGGCTGACGGAAAATATGCTTGGAAGGCGTACGGCAAGCCGTTCATCGCCGTGCAGGGCGGCAGCGAAACCAATACGGGGAGCTCGCTCGCCGGTAAAATCAATAGTCAAATCTTCGGCATCCAAGGCGGCTACTCGCCGTGGAACAACGTCGACCTGACCGTCGGCGCGGATTTCATTCCGATCAAGAGCGACACGATCGCGCTGCCGGCCGGGGCTTCGTGCTCTTCTAAAGATCTGATCGGCGGCACGCTGATGTACTTCTTACCTTCAGGCGGAACGCCGAATTGTACCACGGCGGCGCCCGGCGTCGCGGGGGCAACGGCGACGGTTTATTACGGCGGCTGGGCGAGCCCCTACAGCGACTCATACGCGACGGATCCGCTGTTCGATACCAGCATCAGCCAAGGTATGATCGATCGCCGCAGCCCCGGCTCCGGCGTCAAAGTCGCGGGCACTTTCTACAGCCTGCAAAAACAAGTCCGCCTCATCGTCAGTCACGCGTGGTACGCGTACGGTAACGCAGCCGTCGGCGTATCGCCCACGCAAGAAACGGACATCGACGGCACGTACTTTTTCAGCAAAGTGGGGAAAGGCGCGTATCACGGATGGTCGCTGCGCCACCGCTACGCCGAACGAACGCAATCGTTTACGAACGCTTATGGCGGCACGCCGGACTTCAAATACAATCGAACCCAATTGGAATACGACTTCTAACGTCTTCGCATGAGCGCGGCGGGCCGGGCGCGAATAAACCGGCCCGTCATGTTACCCAAGACCATGCGCTCGCTGCGCAAGATGAAGCCCGAAGAAGGGTTCGTCCTGCAAGAAGTTCCGTTGCCGGACCTCGGTCCATCGGATGTGCTTATCCGCGTGGAGAAAGCCGGCGTATGCGGCACGGACGCGCACATCTATTCATGGGATAAGTGGGCGCAGCATCGCGTTCGTCCGCCGCTCACGATTGGCCACGAATTCATGGGCACCGTCGCCGCGGTGGGCGCCGCGGTTCGCTTGGTGAAAGTCGGAGATCGCGTTTCGGCGGAAGGGCATATTGCCGACGGTACGTGCTTTCTTTGCCGCACGGGCGAAGCGCACATTTGCGAAAAAGTTCAAATAATCGGCGTCGATCGCGATGGCGCTTTCGCGGACTACATCGCGATGCCGGAAGTCAACGTTTGGCCGCTCGACCCGTCGATACCGGACGAATTCGCGGCGATCTTCGATCCGCTCGGCAACGCCGTGCACACAGTGATGGCTGCCGGCGTCAGCGTGAAGTCGGTCATCATTACCGGCGTCGGATCGATTGGACTGATGGCCATTCCCGTTGCGCGCGCGGCCGGCGCGTCGGCTGTCTACGCAATCGACGTCAATCCTGCAAAATTGAAACTTGCCGAGTCGCTTGGTGCGGATGAAACGTTTTCTGCAACGCATCCCGATCTCGTCAGCGAAATTTTGAAACGCACCAACGGCGACGGCGCGGACGTCCTGCTGGAGATGTCCGGCAGCGGTCAAGCCATCGACAGCGGACTTCGCATGGTGCGCAACGGCGGGACAGCGGCCCTGCTCGGAATTCCGAGCGATAATATCAATCTCAATCTTGCCGAGCGGATCATTTTCAAAGGCCTCACGGTCCTAGGCATCAACGGACGCCGCATGTTCGAAACGTGGTACCAAACGCAGGCGCTCGTGCGAAGCGGACGCGTCAATCTGCGCGCAATCATCACGCACGTACTGCCGTTCGGGCAATTCGACCGCGCCTTCGAACTGATGCACAGCGGCGAAGCCGCAAAAATCGTTCTCGACCTCAAGGGAGATTTGGCAAAGTGAACGCGACGTTCGAACGAAAGCTGCAAGCGGACCTGGACAAACTACGGAGCGCCGGCACGTATAAGACGCTGCGTCATCTTACGACGCCGATGGCCGCCGAAGTGCACATGGAGGAAGCGGGCGACGTCATCATTCTCTCGAGCAACAACTATCTCGGGCTTTCGGATGAATCGTCGGTAATCGATGCGGGCAAGCGCGGGTTGGAAAAGTACGGTGCCGGCACCGCCTCCGTGCGCTTCATCTGCGGAACCTTCGACATTCATCGCCGCCTTGAAGAGCGCATCGCTGAGTTTTTGCGCTTGAAAGCGTCGCTCACGTATGTGTCGTGCTGGAACGCCAACACCGGCTTGTTTCCCGCGATTTGTGAGGAAGGCTCCGCCCTGCTTTCGGACGAGCTGAATCACGCCTCGATCATCGACGGGTCGCGCCTGGCCAGCAAAGCCCGGCGCGAGCGATACAAGCACAGCGATATGGGCGATCTGGAAGAGAAGCTGAAAGCGGTGCAAGGCTGCTCGCCAATTGTGATCGTGACCGACGGGGTGTTTTCGATGGAAGGCAGCATCGCCAACCTGCCCGCGATCGTCGAACTCGCGAAGAAGTACAACGCCGTGACGGTCGTGGACGACTCGCACGGCACCGGCGTGATGGGGAGAACCGGCCGCGGAACGATCGAGCACTTCGGTTTGGACGATCAGATCGACATCATCACCGGCACGCTCGGGAAAGCGCTGGGCGGCGCCGCGGGTGGTTTCGTCGCGGGAAGTGCGGCGCTCGTCGACACGCTGATCCAAAAATCGCGTCCGCAGTTGTTTTCGAACGCGCTTCCCGCAACCGTCGCGTGCAGCGCTCTAGCGGCGCTAGACTACCTGGACGAACATCCGCAACTCGTGCAGCGTCTGCGCGACAACGTCGCCTATTTCCGCGGCGAACTCAAGCGGCTTGGATTCTCGCCGCTCGAGGGTGAGAGCGCGATCATTCCGATCATCGTCGGCGACACCGCGTTCGCGATCGCAATGAGCGATCAACTGTTGAAGAAGGGCGTGTTCGTTACCGGCTTCGGCTTCCCGGTCGTGCCGGAAGGCACGGCGAGGATACGCGTGCAGATCAGCGCGAAACTGACGAAGGAAGAAATGGATCGCGCCCTGCAGGCGTTCGAAGCGGTCGGAAAATCAGTCGGCCTGCTCAAAGCGCAAGTGTGAGAAACGAGGAGTGGCAAGCATGATTTCGGGGGTGCAAGCCGTCGTGTTGGCCGTCGTTGCGGCGCTGCCGTTCACGCCGCCGGCGGGATGGGTGCAACTGCCGCAGAGCGCCGTAGCAGGCCAAGTTACCAACGTTTGGAAAGGCCCGGCTCTGAGCGGCGGTGGCCGCGCGACATTCAGCGCCGTCGCATTTCCGTTTCCCGGAACAGTCGAGATGCTTACCTCGCCGATGTCGACCTTGCATGGGAGCGCAGACACGGGCGCCGCGAAGACGATTTCCAACACTGCCATCAAACTTTGCGGATCGCCTGCGCGAATGGTGAACGTGCGCATTGGAAGCGGCAGCAAAGGAGCAATGCTGGAGCAAGAGGTGGCGGTGAAGAACGGCCACGCGTATATGCTCGTCTACACGCGTCCTTTGCAGCATGCCGCCGATCCGGCAATCGCCTCCGTGATGCATGCATTTTGCCCCAGCGGAACGGCGAGCGTGCAAACGCTCTCGCCGCCGCACGGCTGGACGAAGACGTCAGATGCGATGCAGATTGAAGGTATGTGGATGGGCACCCAGCCGGGCCAAATCTTGCTGCTGATGCGCGGTTCGCCGGCCGGTTCGCTCGAGTCGTTGCTCGGAAGCGCGCAGCAGCAAACGATGAAAAACACCAGACGCAAAATGCCGCTGAAGATCGTGCAGCAGAAGCGCATGACCATGTGCGGCTATCAGGGATTGATTTCGGAACTGCGGATTACCGCCGGCCCCATGCCGGTAACGGTACATTTGGCGGTAACGCAAGGAAGCGGCAACGCGTACGCGCTGGTATATACGCAACTCGGCACCGCGGCTGCGGACAAAAACGCGGTCGCTTCGCTGCAGACGCTGTGCGCAACCGGCGCTACGCCGTCTCTACGCTACGCCTTTGCCCACTGGCTACGCCGTTACCGACGGCTACGCCGTCACCGACTGCTACGCCGCTGTCCACGGCTACGCCCGTCGTTACACCGTCGCCTCGTGGTACACCGCTTCGAGCGGATAACCGTCCAGGTCGATGACGAACGCGGCGAAGTAGCCGCGGCCATATTCCTCATGCACTTTCGGCGCACCGTTGTCCACGGCGCCATTGGCCATCGCGCACGCGTAGAAATCTTTCACCGATGCTCGATCGCCCGCCTGAAACGCAATATGTAATCGATCGGGAGGCGCTATCGCGCCGCTGCGCTGTTGTTTGATTGCGAACTGCTCGTCGGTGCCATCGGGCGGCCCGTACCCGGCTGCATCATCGTCGGACCACAGACGCACGTGTCCCAACGTGCCCAAGACTGCGTCATAGAAGCGCATCGAGCGCTGCAGGTTTTCGACGCCGAGCGAGATATGGTCGAGCATTGCAGTTAAGTGCGAAGCGCTGAACGAAACACCTGGCAGAGGAGGACGAGACATGGCGTGTTGTTCGGCTTGTGGGGCGGCGTGCGCGGCGAGCGCCGCATCTTGTGCTGCGTGCGGAGCGGTGATCGCCGCAACCGCGGCGACGACCGTCGCGGGCGAGCGCGGCGGGGTCGACGAAACGCCGGTCAACAAAAAAGCGGCGATCCTGTTGATCGCCGGCAGCTTGCTCGTCCTAGCGGTGGTAGTTATCGTCACCGCGTCTTTTTCGAAGTGAAAGATCGCAGCCGGCGCGGCACATCATTGGCCGGCAGTTGCTAAGCGATCGCATTTTGCCGCGAAGACAAAATCGCTTTCGGTCAGACCTTTAATCTTATGCGTCCAAATCCGTACCGTAACGCGTCCCCACGCAAGGTACAGATCCGGGTGATGCGCCTGATCTTCGGCGAGTGCTCCGATGCGATTCACGAAATCGAGCGCTTGCGCGAAGTCTTTGAATCGAAATGTTTTTTCGAGCATCAGATGCCCATTCTCTTTCAGATCCCATTCATCGAGCCTGCTGGAGCGTTTTCTGCGCCTGCGCGCGCTCCATCGGCGGCTCGCCGCCGCGACAAGGAACGCACGTCCGATCTGCCAGATCTGCCATATATAACCGCCGTTTTCTTGCGTCGATGTAGGTCATTCGCCAACTGCATAGGCGGGTGCTGCGTCGGCCTATGGTCGGTTTGCTTCGCTTCGCCAACGGCCGCGGCCCGGCCACGGGGAGCGAACGTGGGTCTAGAGGTCTATAAGCGGAACGCGCGACAGGCAAGCGAAGTATCGGTCACGGAGGGGCCTTCGATGAATGTTCGCACCGTGGTCCTGATTTGCGCCGCTGCCGGCATACCGTTGGCGCTGCTCGTGCTCGCGCTCCCGATTACCTGGGGATACGGCGGCTACAATTTCGCGCCGGGTGCGTTGTACTCGCACGTCTATTTCTCTGATCCGTCCGGGCCGGCATACGCTGCCGGATTGCGCGTGGGGCAGCGCGTCATCGCCAACAAAGGCAACGACTACGTGCGAGAAGACGCGGGGCCGGTCGGAACCGTCGTCCGCGAGCACGTCGTCGAGGCGAACGGCAATGTGCGGGTCATCAGTTTTGCCTTTGTTCCGTTCACCGGAGCGCTCGGCGTGCAGCAGCAGATCAACAAACTGGTCAATACGCTGACGGCACTGTGCGCCTTCATCGTGGCGATTCTCGTGCTGCTGCGAGCGCGCAATCAGCGCGTGGCCGTGCGCGCCGCGGCCGTGCTATTCTTCTCCGGTGCGGCCGCACTTTCGTTGAGCGGCAGCCTCGTCTGCGGCAATTCGTGGTGTGCGGAGATCTTGAATAAATTCTTGCCGCTTCCCCTTGCGGCCGCGGCGTATTGGGCCGCGCTGTCCTTGCTGGCTATCTATCCGCCTCATCGCTTGAAACTGCGTGCTGCGCTCTCCTGGTGTGGTCTGGCCAAATTGCTTGTCGCTGCACTGGCAATTTATGGGAACGCAAGTTTTGTCGCCAACGGCGTCACCAATACCCTGGTGAATGAAGGAATCGGTATCGCCCGAGGCGCGGCAATTCTTTCGCTTGCATTCGCGCTGGTTCTCGTCGTGGCTATTGTTGACGCCTTTGCGAGTGCACGCCGTGAAGACGCGGCACCGGTGCATTGGCTCGGCGGCATGTGGCTGGTCGCGACCGCCTTCAGCATGGCGCCGCCAGTTGAATATCTGGCGGGCGGGACGGCGCTGCAAACGCATTACGGCGATTTCGTGAATGCGGCGCAGGTGCTGTTCGTTGCGTTCGGCGTTGCCTATCCGGTGCTGCGTCACCGATTGGTCGATCTCAACATCCTCGTTTCACGCGCCACCGTGTTCACGCTCGTTTCGATGATCATCGTGGGCGTCTTCATTGCAGCGGAGTGGGGCATCGCCAAAATCTTCGAGCAATCGTTCGGGCTTTCGCACGACAAAAGCGGCTTAGCGGCCCAGTTGCTGACGCTGGTCATCGTGCTGGCACTGGGCATGTCGGCGCGCTCGATTCACCGCTTCGTCGAAGAACGGTTGACGCGCGCGTTCTTTCGCAAGCGTTTGCAGGGTTTGGCCGACATCGAACGCGTCGCGCGGGAAGCAGACGCCGCAACGGATGCCGCCGACCTGATGCAACTCGGAGTGCAGACGGTGAAGGGTGCGCTCAGCCCGCTCGGCGCTGCGTACTACCTGCACCGGGGCGACCGGTACGAGCGCTGCGCGGACGCCGGAGGCGGAAATTTTCCAGAGACATACCGCTTCAACGACGGTGTGCCGCTTCGTTTGCGCCGCTGGCAAGAACCGTTCGAAGTAGACGACGATTCCGACGAACGGCTGCACATGCTGTTCGTGCCGATGTCGGTGCGCGGCGATCTAGTCGGGTTTTTGTGTTGCGGTCCGAAACCCGACCGCACTGCGTACCTGGACGACGAAACGAAAGCGCTTTCATTGCTCGCTCATCACACTGCGATCGCGTCTGCGCTGCTTCCGCATGCCGCTGCGCCCGAATCCACGGCCGGCCTTACGCTAGCGGCGACGTAGCGCGAGGAATCTACGATGGTCTGCGCCGCAGCGGTGCATGTTCGAGGCCACGACTTCGCAATAGTGCGGCCCGAACGGACCTTTGCGGTTCGCAGCGGTGCACTCATTGCGATCCCGCTGTTCGATGGGGTGTTGATCAAGTCCGAGCACTCCGCATCCGTGCTGAAGTACCTCGGGACGATTACGGTACCTACGATGCAGTGCGTGATCGTGTGGCCGAGTGTGAATTATACTCGGCACGAATCCGGGCGCATTGCGCTGTTCCGAGTGGTTGGCGAAAGGGGGAGGGAACAACCGATTGGGTTGAGTTGCCTAAAAACGCCTCAGGCGGCGATCCGAAATGCTATGACTGTCGCCTGGTTCATTTTTCGATCGCCGTCCACTGAGACTTCGTTACGATGCCTTTGGGTTATAATCGCGTTTGCACTTATGTGGCATTCACGATATCCCATGACCTATCCAGTAGGCATCGGCGCTAGTTCTCTATTGCCCGCGTGAGCACCGCGCCGAACAAGAACAGCCGCGCGGAATAGTAGATCCAAATCAAAATAACCATGAACGAGCCGGCAGCGCCGTAACCATTCTCCGGGTGAAAGCGGAGAAAATACAGCGATATCGCGGCCTGCCCTAACAGCAAGATGATTCCCGTGATCAGCGCGCCCAGCGCTGCGCTGCGCCAACCGACGTTCTCCCGAGGCAGCGTTCGATACGCGACGGTGAGAAAGAGCAGTAGCACGACGGCGTTCGCGGCGATGCCCGCGGCGCGCCCTCCGGTTTCCGCGGCGAAAAGCGCTGCTATGACGAGGAACGCCAGCACGAGAATCGCGATTACCACGTGTAGGCGCAGAACGATAATCTCCCAGGCACCGCCGCGCTGGTGTTCCGGAATCTCCCAAACGTCGTCGAGCGCTTCTTGCACCTGCATGAAGATCGCGAATACCGCGATCAGAATGAGCAGTGCGCCGATGAACATCGGCGTCGAGGTCACATTGTGCTGCGACGCACGCACCAGGGTGTCGACGCCGCTTGCGCCTTTTTGGCCAATCAACAGACCGAGCTGGGAATCCAGCAGCGCCTGCGCGTCTCCGCGTCCCACCGCCCGCGCCACAATCACTAGAATAAAGATTATGGGCGCGAGCGAGAACACTGCATAGAATGAGAGGCCTGCGGCGACGCGCGAGACGCGATGCTTGCGCCACAGGTCAAGCGCTTTGCGGAAGATGCTTGGCCAAATTGCGACAAAATCGCGAACCTTTGCCATGCCCGGCTTTTGCGCTTTGCGCTCCGATTGTCATGCTATTGTGCTCTTATTGTCATGCTACTGTGTTGGTAAGGCGCATCACAGGTTGTCACGAGCTGTTGGCGCAAAGTAAGTCGCCGCAACCAGCAATCATGAAATATGTATCGATTCTCGCGGTAGTCGCCTTTGCGGCCTGTTCGAGTCCAGGACAAGCAACGGCCCCGTACACTGGACCGACTCCAACTCCACATGTAAGTGCAACCGTCGGGCAAAACACGCCTACGCCGACGCCCACCGGTTCGATCCCGAGCCCTATGCCGACGCCTACGGGTTCGATCCCGAGCCCCACGCCGACGCCGACGAGTGCCGCAGCGACACCCACGCCCAGCCCAACGCCAGCGCCAACACCGAATCAGGCAACAGGCGTAATGATTCCACTCTATATCTATCCGTCAGGAAGCGGTTTGACGGCTTGGAATAAAGTGATTGCAGACCGTGAAACGCATCCGAACGTTCCCGTAGCCGTGATTGCGGACGACAGTAACGGTGCTGGTGCAACGCCTGATCCGAATTATGGGACCGTTGTAAGGAGCGAGCAAGCAGCGGGCGCAACCATACTGATGTACGTGCATTCGTCATATGACAAGGGTGGTACGGGATTTACGCAAACGCTTGCGACCGTAGAACGGGAAATCGCCAATCAAAATAGCTGGTATCATCCCAATGGCATCTTCATTGACGAAATGGCGAACGGCACGAAGTGCGAGTACAACTCTTACGCTCCCGCCACGCCCCCGCCGGGATACGATCCGTGTGCTGCATACTATACTGCGCTAACGGGTTACGCGCATGGCCTGGGTTTAGCATACGTGGTCGGTAATCCCGGCACGGACACGACTGCGAATCTTGCCGCGTCCGTCGATAATGTCGTTTTCTACGAAAATGCCGGGTTACCGACACCGGCGTACCTTAGCAGTTCGTTCCATACCTCATATCCGCCGGCGAAATGGTCATTCATCGCTCACGGCGTTGCTACGTTCGATGCTTCGTCGGTTCTCGCGGATGCAGCGTACGTAAAATGGCTATACGTCACTGATAATGCCAACTCCAACCCGTATAACACGCTACCATCGTACTATGATTCCGAGGTTTCCGCGCTTTCCACATTCGACCCGCCTTAGAACCCATGACGACGTACCGCCGGTGTCGAACAATAGCGCTCGGGTCGCTATAGGACAGGGCGTTATTGCTCCAGCACCGGTTGCAGCGGTCGAATTATTTTAGGGCCGAACGATGCGGTTTGCGACGGCCTAACGGCTTTGCGAAACCACAATTTGACGGGCTCGCTGACGCTCGGACCGTAAAAGCACCGAACTGCTCCACCCGGCGCAAAGCCGGTAAAACACCTTGCTTCCAATTTGGTTGGTGTTGAGATTTCCCCGCCGCTTCCTTTAGCGTCCGGCTGCAGGGTGACCCCAATGATCCGAGAAGCGGACCGCTGCCTATGGAAGAAACAATGGCGTCGCAATTAGGGCTGGCCCGATGCAAACTATTTGACTGTTGTTGACGTTCTCGGCGCGCTAACGAATTTCGGAATCAGTACGGTTAATCAGGCGTTTAAAGCAGCTGGTGTTGACATCCAACTTCGTGTTGATCCGAAATATGGCGCATGGGAATTTCAACAGAAAGGCCTGTCACCGACATAGCCCAACTCGTTGGCCAACCCTACAAAACAGAAGCCGTTATGAAATTAGAACGTAAGATAGCGCTCGTGTGCGGGGTCGCTGCATATTGCGCGGTAGGAACTTTCGCTATCATAACGATAGAGACTCGGATCGGCTTTCCTAACGCGCTGGGCATGTTTAGCGCGTCCCTTTTACTGCTACCCGTACAAGTTGTAGGAGCAATTGAACGGTGTCGGGCGAGAACTTTGGCGATTTTCGCTGCGATTGGAATTATCGCTTCTTACGTAGGAAATGCATTTGCCTTCTCTGATCAGCCAATTGGAGGAGCCTTCACTGCCCTAATATTTGGTGGCACAGTAAATGCCACAATAATAGCGATATACACAGTTGTGTTTTGTATGATGCGCAGCGAGGACAGCGCATAGTCGCGTGGGCTCGCGTGCTTATGCTTACTCCGCTTCGTTCGCGAACACGTCGCTCGCCTTGCGGACCTTTAGCGACGTTCCACCGTCTAGCACGTGCGGTCGTACGTCTGCCGCGCGTGCTGGTGGCAGAGAGGTACGTTGTCGATGATCACCGTCGCGATGCGCCAGCACGGCTGATCGAGCGCGGCTCGGGCTGCGCATTTCTCTTCCGCATACGGCGAACGCTTGCGGACGCTCTTCGGCTTGTATGAGAGGTCGCGCCTGCGGCGCTCCTCCTCCGAGATGCCCTCGCCTGGCACCATGCCGGCGCAGGTCGCCCGCATCGACGGCTCTTCTTTCATCCTGGCCCTCCTTCGCGCTTTTCCAGCGCGCTGTCCATGATGCCCGTTGCCCCGGAGGATGTCCAGCTGCCGCTCCTCGCTTGCAAATGGTGCCGGTCGAGGCGACCCTGGGGCTCCAGGTAAGCGCTGCAAAAGTGCGGCGTCTGCGCAAAGGAATGGTCCAATTATTGCAGCACGGAAAAGCAAACAGGTCCAATAATTGTTCAATTATTGGACCTGTACTTGGTTGCGGGGGCAAGATTTGAACTTGCGACCTTCGGGTTATGAGCCCGACGAGCTACCGGACTGCTCCACCCCGCGTCGTGGATGACACTAGCGCCATCGTGGCGCGTCGCGAACCCTCATATACGTGATGACGACCGCCGAACTCCTGCGTAGCATCCCGAAAGTTCAGCTGCACTGCCATCTCGAGGGAACGCTGCGTGCCGCTACCTTCGTAGACCTGGCGCGCAGGCATGGGGTTGCGCTTACTTACCATGGAGACCAAGTGCGCGGTGCGGGGCGTTTTGCGCAATCCGCGGCGGCGGACCCGGACAGCGTCTATCGCTTTGCGGATTTCCAGCAGTTCCTCCTGACCTTCGCCGCCGTAAGCCGCTCGCTCGCTGAGCCGGGCGATTACGGCAGGCTGGCGGCCGAATACGTCGAGGATGCCCTTGCGCAGAACGTCGTGCATGCCGAACTCTTCATCTCTCCCTCGGTCTGGCAATTCTTTCATCCGGACATCAACGTGCGCGAGTGCGTGCAGGCAATGCGCGATGCATTCGACCCGGCAAAGCCGTATCTGGAAGTGTTTCTCATCGCCGACGTTACGCGCAACTTCGGCGTCGAAAGCGCGATGAAAACGACGCGCATGGCGATCGAATTGCGCGATCTGGGCGTCGTGGGCATCGGCCTGGGCGGCGATGAAGCGCGCTACCCGGCCGAGCTCTTCCAGGACGTATATGCATACGCGCGCGATGCGGGTTTGCATACGGTTGCGCATGCCGGCGAAGCGGCCGGCGCGCAAAGCGTGCGCGCGGCGGTTGAGGTGTTAGGCGCCGAACGCATCGGACACGGCATTCGTGCGCTCGAAGATGCGAGCGTCGTGGAACTATTGGCTCGCAAACGTATTCCGCTCGAGATCTGTCCTACGTCGAACCTGATGACCGGCGTTGCGAAGCCCGGCGAGCCGCATCCGCTGCTACAGTTGGATGCGAAGGGTTGCGTCGTAACGATAGACGCCGACGACCCGGCACTCTTCCGCACGACGCTTACCGACGAGTATGCGTACGTCGCCGACCTGGCGGGGCTCGAAGCGCTCGTGCGGTTCGTAGGAAATGCCGTCGACGCCGAGCTTTGCGCCGGCGCAGCGGAAGGCCGCCCTGCACCGGCGGCTCGAACTTTACCGGCAGCATGTCGGGCCATAGCCATTTCGCCGAGTCGACCGAGGAATATCTCGAGGCGGTTTATCGTTTGGAGCGCGAAGGCCCGGGCGTCACGACGTCCGGCTTGGCATCGGAATTGGGCGTGGCGCCGGCGTCCGTGTCGGGCATGCTGAAAAAACTCGCGGCCGACGGCTATTTGGAGCACGTCGCGCGCGGTGAAGTCACCCTGACGCGCCGCGGGCTGGAAGTGGCGGTGAGAGTTCTGCGCCGACATCGTCTCGCCGAGCGATTACTGACGGACGTGCTCGGCATGCCGTGGGATCAGGTGCAGCAGGAGGCGTGCATGCTCGAACACGCGATCTCGGAAAACGTGGAAGAGCGGCTGGTCGCTATTCTCGGCGATCCGAAAGTCTGTCCGCATGGATTGCCGATTCCACCGAAAGACTTGAGCGAGCCGGATCGCAGCGGCATTCCGCTCGCGCAGCTGGAGATCGGCAGCGATGCCGTCGTGCAAGGCGTAACGCAAGAAGTTCCGGAGATGCTTCGCTATCTCGGCGAGGTTGGGCTGCGTCCCGGTGCGCGCGTGCGCGTCGAAGAAAAAGCGCCGCTCGGCGGTCCAATGACCGTTGCAATAGATGCGCAACGCCATGCGATTTCATTGGAACTGGCGCGTATGGTCGTGGTCGCGGAACCGATTCCCGCAGCGAACGTCTGACTTGATCACTCGCATCCTGGTTGCGCTCAACGTCCTGGGTTTTTTGTGGGAATTGCGCGTCGGCGGTCCGGGCGTCTTCAGCGGAAAGATTCCGTCCGGCACCGCGATCGACAACGGCCTGCTCGCGCCGAACGACGTGCTGATCAACCACGAGTACTATCGCATCATCACCGCCGCGTTTTTACACGGCAGCATCGTCCACATCGGCGTGAACATGCTCTCGCTGTACTGGCTCGGGCGCTTCATCGAAATGGCGCTGCGGCCCGTGCGCATGACGCTCGTATATTTCGTGTCGCTCATCGTATCCGGCTTGAGCATCGTGTATTTTTCGCCGCCGAACGTTTCGACGCTAGGCGCGAGCGGAGCGATCTTCGGGCTCTTCGGGGCGCTCTTCGCGATTGGTTTGAAACTGGGCGAACCGGGCCGCGCGCTGGTGCGTTCGAACGTCGGCATCCTCATTTTGAACTTGGTCTGGTCGTTCTCGTTCCCCGGCATTTCGTGGCAGGCGCACATCGGCGGCTTGATCGCCGGCTTCGTCTTCACGTACGTCATTTACTCGCCGCCGCGTCCGGTGATGACGCGCGCATACGATGCGTCGACCGGCGTGGAATATCCCTCGCAGGTTGAGATGCCCGATGATCGCACTTGACGACGTCTTCGCCGCAGGCGGTCCGATCGAACGTGTGCTGGAAGGCTTCGAAGCGCGTCCCGGACAGGTGCAAATGGCACAGCTGGTCGAGCGCGGATTCCTCGAAGGCATGCACACGATCGTGGAAGCGGGCACCGGCGTCGGCAAATCGCTTGCGTATCTGATTCCCGCGCTGCGCAGCGGAAAAAAGATCGTTGTTTCCACCGGGACGATCGCGCTGCAAGAGCAGCTCTACCATAAAGACATTCCGCTCGTGACTCGCGCGCTCGGCATTCCGGCGCGCATAACGCTGCTCAAGGGGCGCAGTCAGTATCTGTGCAAGCAAAAATTGGAACGCATGCGTTCGGAGCGGTTGCTGGCGTCGTCGCGCACGATGCAGCAAATGTGGGTCTGGGGCGACCGGACGGAAACCGGCGATCGCGCCGAACTGCCCTTCACGCCGCCGAGCGATGAATGGGAGCAGCTCGATGCGGATGCGGACGATTGCGTCGGCGAGTTTTGCGAACATTTTCGCGACTGCTTCTTTTTCCGTAAGCGCGACGAGGCGAAGTACGCCGACATCGTGGTCGTCAATCACGCGCTGTTCTTTCTAGATTTGGCGATGGGCGGCGGATTGCTGCCGCCGTACGACTTCGCGATTCTCGATGAGGCGCATCAGTGCGAACGCTGGGCGACGGCGGCCTTGACCGCGACGCTATCGCGCGCGACGGTTGGACGGATGCTGCGAAAGATGCACCGCTCGTACGCGCTGCCCGGGCATTTCGACGCGGACTTCGAGGGCGGCATGCGCGGTCTGGAATCGGCGCTGGCGCGCGTGCCGGGAGACCGGTATCCGCTGCACGCGAACGAAGAGGCGTGGCCGGCCCTCGAAACGCTGCGCGAGACGCTGTACAAGCTCGAGAACTGGCTCTACGCCAACTGGCACGACGCGCTCAAGAAACGGCCGCAGAACGATGCGGAAGCGGAACGCCGGCGGGATCTGGCAATGCGGGCGATTCTCGCGCATCAAGCCACGATCGATCGCGCCCAGCAGCCGACGGAAACAGCGATCGCTTGGGTCGAGCGCGGCGAAAACGACGCACGATACCAAGTGAACAGCGCGCCGTTCGACGTAGCCGATTTTTTGCAAGCCGCGCTGTTCGAACGCACCTCCAGCGTCGTTCTGACCAGCGCGACGATCGCAAACGCATCGTCCGTCGATCGCGGCGCATTCGATTTTCTCAAGCGCTCGCTGGGGGTTGCGCACGCGCAAGAGCTCATCGCGCCCTCGCCGTTCGATTACCCCAAACAGGCGCGCCTCTACGTTGCGCCGCCAGCGCTCAATCCGAAGGCCGCCGACTTCGCGCGCCGGGCCGCGCCGCTGGTAGAAGAATGTTTGGATCGAAGCCGTGGGCGCGCATTCGTCCTGTTCACCTCGTACGCGCGCTTACGCGAGGTGTACGCGCTCGTGCGGGAACGCATTCCATTTCCGATTCGCCTGCAGGGCGAACTGCCGCGCACGCATTTACTCGAATGGTTCCGCTCGACGCCGAACGCCGTGCTTTTCGCGACGGGAACGTTTTGGGAAGGCATCGACGTGGTCGGCGAGCAGCTTTCATGCGTCATCATCGATCGGCTTCCGTTCCCCTCGCCGGCCGATCCGCTGGTCCAGGCGCGCGTCGAATCGCTCGAAGCGCGCGGTCAAAGCGGCTTCGAGCACTACATGATTCCTTCCGCGATCGTGCGCCTCAAACAGGGGTTCGGACGGCTCATTCGCAGTAAAAGCGATAAGGGACTCGTCGCGCTCCTCGATGGACGCGCGACGTCTTCGCGTTACGGCGCGGTAATTCTGAACGCCTTACCGCCTGCTGCGCGCATCACGCACTTGGACGAACTGACGGAGTTTTTTCAGAAGTAATGAGTCGCATCGCTGTCCTTATCGCCGCTGCGGTTATCGCGTGCGCGGCACCGGCCGTTGCGTGGGAACAGAAGGGCCACGAAATCGTCAACAATCTCGCTGCGAAAGGCTTTGCGGGGCGTTTGCCCGCGTTCGTCACGAGTGCACAGGCGACGTTCGAAATTACGTACCTGGGACCGGAACCGGATCGCCTCAAAGGATCGGGAAAATCGTGGGACTCGGATTACGATCCCGGCCATTATCTCGACGTGCAAGATGACGGAACCGTCGCGGGAGCCCTCCGACTCACGGCTTTGCCGGCCTCGCGTGAGGCGTACGACGACGCGCTGCGCGCGGCGAATACGGATCAATACCGGCAAGGGTTTCTTCCATATACATTGCTGGACGGGTGGGAGCAGGTCCGCGAAGATTTTGCGTACTGGCGCGTGGACCGGGGTGAAGCGCGCGCGATCGACCAGCAGACTGATTCTGCGCGACATCGGCACGTGGGGCCATTACGTCGCGGATGCGTGCCAACCGCTGCACGTGACGGTGCATTTCAACGGTTGGGGACGATACCCGAATCCGAACGGGTACACGGAATCGCGCCGAACGCACGCAATGTTCGAGGGCCGGTTCGTCAACGCATACGTGAGCGAGCAGCGCGTTGCGTCGCTCATGCCGCGCGCTACCTCGTTGCACGCATCTTCGGACTTGCTTGCGCAGGGAACCGTTCTACGCGAAATTTCGCGTTATCTCGCCCAAACGAACCGCACGGTGCCGCAGCTCTACCAAATCGAAAAGGCCGGCGGTTTCGCGAGCGGCAGTCCCCAGGCGGTGCAATTCACCGCAGCGCGTCTGGCGGCCGGTGCCGCCGAACTGCGCGACCTCACCGTATGGGCGTGGGCGGACAGCCTCAATGCGCGCGTCGGCTATCCATCGCGGAGCGTACGCGACATTCTCGCCGGAAAATCGCCCAAGCCCTAAACGCACTACATCGATAAGCCGAACGCACCATAAAAAAGCAGGGACGATGATGGTCCCTAAGTAGGCAGCCTAGCGCGCGCCCCATTGGCGTCTTTCGCGTACCATGGGCGAGGGGGCAAGCGTGTAGGTAAATGACTAAAATCAATAAAGTAGCGATCGCATGGGGTATTTGCAGCGTTTTGGCACTCGTCGCCTGCGGCGGCGGCGGCACAACGTCGACAATGCCCAAAACGTCGGGCGGCCCGGGGCCGCGTTCGACTGAACCGCCGCATGCGACCTCCTCGCCTTCGACGCCGGCGCCGACGCCCACACCCACGTTTGCACCCGGCCTGCAAACTAGCGGTTTCTTTCCGCTCGCGGACCAAGACCGATGGAACTACACGTGCGGCAACCGCGCGATTCCCGCAACGATCGTGGCCAACGCTATTCCGGGCGGATACTCGGTAACGGCGAGCATTCCGACCGCGTCGTTTAGCGTGACCCAAACGTTGTCGAACGACGGGAGCGGCAACACGTTTATCAGCGCGGTCTCCTTCAACGGCGGTACCGTCACGGCATTCGGCGCAGCGCCTTATTTACCGGACGGGTCGAGGAATTTCACCTCGACGTTTCCCGGCGGCTCGTTGGGTGAGATACTTCGTACGCTCATCGATGTCGGCAGCATTACGACGCCCGCAGGGACGTGGAGCGGGACTCTCATGTATCACGACACAATTTCGGGCACACCGCTCGACACGTTCCAATATGCGCATAACATTGGGCCGGTCCGCGTGGAGTTAGACAACGTGCCGAACAACCCGCATTTCCTGTGTCTCTTGACGTCCTATACGCTGCACTGAGCGCAGCCGTCAGTCTTCCGACGCAACTTCAACCTTCGCGCGTTCCTTGATCTCTTCGACCACGTTCGAATCGGCGAGCGTCGTCGTGTCGCCGAGTTGGCGGCCTTCGGCAACGTCGCGCAATAGGCGCCGCATGATCTTGCCGCTGCGCGTCTTCGGCAACTCTTGCGTGAACGTGATGTACTTCGGCCGCGTGAACTTACCGAGTTTGCCGGCGACGTGTTCGCGCAATTCGTCCGCGAGGGTCTTGCTTCCGATTTCGGCGCCGCGCAGCGAGACGAACGCGTAGATCGCTTGGCCGGTGACGTCGTCGAGTTTGCCGCACACGGCGGCTTCCGCAACGCGCGGATGCTCGACGAGCGCGCTTTCGATTTCGGTCGTCGAAATGCGGTGGCCGCTGACGTTCATGACGTCGTCGATGCGCCCCATGAACCAGTAGTTGCCGTCGGCGTCGCGGCGGCAGCCGTCGCCGGCAAGATAGCGGTGCGGAAATCTCGACCAATACGTCTGTTTGTAGCGCTCGTCGTCGCCCCAAATGCCGCGCAGCATGCCCGGCCACGGGCGCGTCAGAACGACGTATCCGCCGCCGCCGAGCGGCACCGAATCGCCCTGATCGTTGACGATGTCGGCGGCGACGCCGGGTAATGGCTGCGTCGCGCTTCCCGGCGGCGTCGACGTAACGCCCGGAAGCGGCGAGATCATGATGCCGCCGGTTTCCGTTTGCCACCATGTGTCGACGACCGGACAACGATTGCCGCCGATGTGTTCGCGATACCACATCCAGGCTTCGGGATTGATCGGTTCACCGACGGAGCCGAGTAAACGCAGCGACGAAAGATCGTGCGACTTCGGATACTGTTCGCCCCATTTCATGAACGTGCGAATCGCGGTCGGCGCCGTGTACAGAATCGAAACTTTGTAGCGCTCGACGATGGCCCACAAGCGATCTTTGTCGGGGAAGTCGGGCGTGCCCTCGTACATAACGCTCGTCGCACCGTTCGCGAGCGGCCCGTACACGATGTAGGAATGTCCCGTCACCCAGCCGATGTCGGCCGCGCACCAATACACGTCTTCGTCTTCTTTCAAATCGAAAACGAGTTTGTGCGTCATCGTCACGTGGGTGAGATAACCGCCCGTCGTGTGCTTGATGCCCTTGGGTTTTGCGGTGGTTCCGCTGGTGTAGAGAAGATAGAGCAAATCTTCGGCGTTCATGCATTCCGGTTCGCACTCGGCGCCTTGGCCTTCGACGACCTGGGTCCACCACAAATCGCGTCCTTCGTGCATCTGCACGGCGTCGTCCGTGCGTTTCGCGACGATGCAGTGCTTAATGGAGGGCGCCTGTTCCATCGCGATGTCGCAATTCCGTTTCAGAGCAATTTTATTGCCGCGCCGCCAACCGTGATCGGCCGTGATGAGCGCTACGCATTGCGCGTCGTTCACGCGGTCGATGATCGAATCCGGAGAGAATCCGCCGAAGATGACCGAATGCGGTGCGCCGATGCGCGCGCAAGCCAGCATCGCTACGGGCAATTCCGGAATCATCGGCATGTAGATGGCGACGCGGTCGCCCTTCCGGATGCCCAGTTTACGCAGGCCGTTCGCGAAGCGGCAGACGTCATCGAGTAACTGCTTGTACGTGATCGTCCAGCGGTCGCCCGGCTCGCCTTCGTAATAGTAAGCGATCTTCTCGCCTTTGCCGGCCCGAACGTGGCGGTCCAGGCAGTTCACGCAGACGTTGAGCTCGCCGTCGCCGAACCACCGCGCAAAGGGCTCGTCCCATTCCAGCACGCGCGTGAACGGCTTCATCCATTCCAGCTTGCGCGCCCAGGATGCCCAAAACTCGCCGTAGTCGCGTTCCGCTTGTTCGTAGATGCCGGGCTGCGCGTTCGCTTGTGCGGCAAACTGCGGGGACGGAGGGAACCGGCGGCTCTCCTGCGAGAGCGCTTCGATCGATTCGGCGGTGCTCATGCGGCCGATTTACCGGGAACGGCACCGCATGCCTGCCGAAAAAGTCGGCGTGAAATTCCTCGTCGCGCTCGTCCTTTTGGCGGTTTCCGGCACCGGCCTGACGGCGATCCATTACGGCGTTCCGCCACCGGATTTTTCCGTCCGCACGACGCAGGGCACCGAGCGGCTTTCAGCGCTGCGCGGCAAGCCGGTCGTCATCAATTTCTGGGCGTCGTGGTGTCCGCCGTGTTTGGACGAGCTGCCGTACTTCCAGCGCCTCGCGCAACGCTATGGAAACCGCGTCGAAATCGTCACCGTGGATTGGGACGAAGATCCGAACGTGGCCGCTACGTACTTGCGCAGCCACGACTTGAATCTGCCGGTCGTTGCCGACAGGCAGAGCCGCATCTATCACGCGTACTCGCTCTCAGAGGTGCCGGACACCGTGGTTTTGGATGCCGCGGGCAACGTCACGTACGTATCGGTGGGCGAACTGTCGTGGACCGAACTCCAGACGGCTGTCGAGAGCGTCCTTCCACGGCAAAATTGAAAGCGGCCAAGCGCTGAATGGCCACGCATCGAAGTAAAGTCTTGGCACTCCCTTGCCGAGACTGCTAAGATAAAGCAATGAGCAGCGGCTCCCACGATGAAGGCGCGCCCGCCGGCGCACTGGACAGTCGAAAGGCGTACATCCTCGCCACGGTAGTGTACGAGTATATTGCCACGGCCGAACCGGTGGCCTCGCAGTCCCTCACGCAGAAATACAACCTCGGCGTGAGCAGCGCGACCGTTCGCAACGAAATGGCGGAGTTGGAAGCGGGCGGATATTTGGTGCAGCCGCACACGTCCGCAGGCCGCGTTCCCTCGGACGCCGGGTACCGCACGTACGTCGATCAACTGATGCGTCCGGAGCAGCTGCCGGCCGACGATCGCAAGCGAATCCGGGACGAACTGCGCGATGCAAGCCGCGAGCTCGACGAGATCATCGAAGGCACGACGCGCCTGCTCGGGCGTCTTTCGAAAAACGTGGCGTTCGTTACGAAACCCGTCAACGAGACGACTACCTTCAAGCATATTCAGCTCATTTGGCTGAGCGCGCGAACCGGGGTCGCGATAGTCGTGACTTCGATAGGCGTTTCGGCACAGAGTCTGTTCGAACTCGCGACCGATGTGACGCCCGACGATCTCACGCGTTTTTCGAACGCGTTGAACGCGCGCCTGGGAAACCGCACGCTGCGCGAAATAAGCGAGCGTGACGTCGCCGCCGCGGCACAAGAGCTGAACCTCAACGACGATTTGAAGAACGCGGTGGTCAATGCGCTGCGCAGCGCTTCCTCAGCAAACACCGTACCGGTCAGCGCGTCCGGGGCGCAAAACTTGCTGGATCAGCCGGAATTTCAGGATTTGCGCAAGCTGCGCTCGATTTTGCGCATCGTCGAAGAACAAAAGACGTTGTACGACCTCGTTGCCGATTCGATGAACGCCGAAGCGCCGGCTGCGAAAATCGGTCACGAGCTGGGCGTGGAGGAAATGACCGACTTCAGCATCGTAACGGTGCCGTACCGTTTTGGGGAGCACGCGATAGGGATGCTCTCCATTCTGGGGCCGCGCCGGATGCCGTACGGGCGTTTGATGGCGCTCGCTTCGGGTACGGCGGAAACACTTTCCCAACGACTGACCGACGTCGAGATCAAATAACCCAGCAGGATGCCGACCAAAGACTTCTATGAGGTGCTCGGGGTAAACCGCGGCGCGAGCGCCGATGACATTAAGCGTGCGTATCGCGGGCTTGCCCGCAAGCATCATCCCGACGTTGCGGACAACAAAGCGGAAGCCGAGCATCGCTTCAAGGAAATCAACGAAGCATACGAGGTGCTCTCGGATCCGCAGAAGCGCGCGCAGTACGATCGTTTCGGAACCGTCGGCAACGGCGGCATGGGCGACTTCGGCGGATTCAGTCAAGGTTTTGGCGGCGCCGGCGGGTTCGGCGACATCTTCGACATGTTCTTCGGCGACCGCATGGGAGCGCAGCAGCAACAGGCACGGCGCAGCGGGCCGGCGCGCGGATCCGATCTGCGGTACGATCTCGAGATCGCGCTCGAAGAGTCGTTCAGCGGGACGACGCGCGAAATCCAGTTCAGTCATTTGGCGCAGTGCGAAACGTGCCGCGGAAGCGGTGCTTCGCCCGGCACGCTGGTGGTTCCATGCGATCGTTGCAGCGGGAGCGGCGTGCAACGCATGGTGCGTCAGACGCCGCTCGGACAATTCGTGACACAGTCGACGTGTACGAAATGCGGCGGTGAAGGTCAAGTCATTCAAGAACCGTGTCCGACGTGCGCGCGGCCGCGGAAGGCGCGAAGTGGAGCGCCACCTTACGGTCAAAGTTCCGGCGGGCGTTGACGACGGAAGCCGCATTCGCATCAACGGCAGCGGCGAAGCGGGAATTCGCGGCGGTCCGGCCGGCGATCTGTACGTCTACCTCAGTATTGCGCCGCATGCGCTGTTCAAACGCGACGGCCTCGATACGTACGTCGACGTGCCGGTTTCATTCCCGCAAGCGGCGCTGGGCGCGCAAATCACGGTTCCCTCGCTCGACGGAGAACTGGCGCTGAATATGAATGGCGGTACGCAAAGCGGAACGACGTTCCGAATGCGCGGCCGCGGCATGCCGGCCGTTCGCGGAACCCACCGCGGCGACCACGTCGTGACGGTTCACGTCGTCGTACCGTCCAAGATCAACAAACGGCAGCGCGAGTTGCTGGAGGAATACGCGCGTCATGGCGGCGACAACGTCGACGAGCGTTCGTTCCTCGATAAAGTGAAAGACGCGTTCAAACCTGAGTGACCGGTTTTTCGTCGAAGGTTCGCACGAACCCGGCGACGTCGTAACCCTCGACGGAACCGACGCTCACAAGATCGTTGCCGTTTTACGCAAGCGCAGCGGCGATGCAGTCGAGGTTATCGATTCGAAAGCACAGCAGTTCCAGGCCACGCTCTCCATCGAAGGCCGCAGCGTTCGAGCAACGCTCGGTGAACGTACGTCCGGCAAAACGCGCGCGCGTTTGGAAGTTACCGTCGCGCAAGGCGTACCGAAAGGCCAGAAGATGGATTTCGTGGTCGAAAAACTCACCGAACTCGGCGTTGCGCGAATTCTGCCGCTGCAATCGGAGCGCACGGTGGTCACGGACGTCAGCGAGAATAAACTCCAGCGCTGGCGGCGTTTGGCGAAAACCGCGGCGCTGCAGTGCGGGCGCTACGATGTCCCGCACGTTGCGGATCCGATCGCGTTCGCGGACCTCTGCGGCCGGTTCGCGGAGTTCGACGCCGTGCTTTTTCCATGGGAATTGGCGGAAGGCGTGCCGCTTCGCGAACGTCTGCCGCAGATCGTCGCAACGACGCGAAGCGTGCTCATAGTCGTCGGTCCCGAAGGCGGTTTCTCGCATGGCGAAGCCGATGCTGCAAAGGCCGCCGGCGCACATGTCGTCTCACTCGGCCGCCGTATCTTACGAACCGAAACCGCCGCGCTTGTCGCGTTGGCGCTGCTCAATTACCTGACCGACTGAAAGCGGCGGCGTGCGGGTATAACGGCACCGATGCCTAGGTTGCTGGAAGAATTGCAGCCCGGAACGCCCGTTCGTGACGATGCCGGCGCCTCCGTCGGGGAAATTCGCGCCGTGTACGGTTCCGGAGACGCCCAGTCGGCTGAGTTTTTGCTGGTCTACTGGAGCGGTCGCGAAGAAGAAGCGCTGGTTCCCGCGGACGAAGTGATGCACGTCGGCGACGACGGCATCACCCTGCGTCAGTCGGTGCTTGCATACGAGGATCAGCCCGCCTTCGATCCGGCGTCAAACCCGGCACTGCACCGCCTGTAATCACCAACGCGGAACCGTCAGGGCGCATGTCGTATATCCGGGGATCGTCATGGCTCTGAAGTTTTCCATCGTCATCCCGACATACAACGAAGCCGGCGGCATTGAACGCCTGCTCCGCGCGCTGAACGACGTGTTCGTGCAGCACCAATTGGATGGCGAAGCGATCGTCGTGGACGATAATTCTCCCGACGGTACGGGCGCGATCGTGGACCGGCTCGCCGCGGAATTGCCGGTGCGCTGCCTGCATCGTCCGGGCAAACTCGGGCTTTCCAGCGGCGTCATCGACGGCTGGAAATTCGCGCGGCCCGATTCGCAAGCGCTCGGCGCGATGGACGCCGACTTCAGCCACGACATCCAGATTTTTCCGAAGATGGTGCAGGCGCTCGAGAGCGGTTACGGACTTGCCGTCGGAAGCCGTTACGTCGCCGGCGGCGGCATCACGAACTGGCCCGCGAAGCGCATCGTTACCTCGAGAGTCGCGTGCATGCTGGCGCAGCCGCTCACGCACATCAAGGACATCACCAGCGGTTACTTTTTGGTGCGGCGCGAGGCGCTCGAAGGCGTCGATCTGGATCCCATCGGTTTCAAGATCGGTCTGGAAGTGATCGCGAAGGCGCATTACGGGAAAGCCGTCGAGGTGCCGTACGTGTTCACCGATCGCGTAGTCGGCCAGTCGAAGATGAACCAGAAAGAGATCGTGAACTACCTCAAGCAGTTGCGAAAACTCTACGCGGCGCGCATGTTCCCGAAGGCGCAAAAGGCGCAGAGCAAAGCCTAATGCCGATGCCCGACTGGCTGCGTCATCGCCGCAATAAACCGGAAGAGGCCGAAGAAGCCGCACTGTGGACGAAGTGCCCGAAATGTTCGGAAGTGCTGTACCGCCGCGATCTCGTATCGAACTCGTGGGTCTGCACGAAGTGCGATCATCATTTTCGGATGACGGCGTTCGATCGCATCAGTTTGCTCGTCGACAGCGACTTTACGGAAATCGGCAACGACATACTTCCGGGCGATCCGCTGAACTGGACGGATAAGAAGAGCTATCAAGCCAAACTAGCCGCCGACCGCGAGAAGTCGCAATTGAGCGAAGGCGTCGTTTGCGGCTTCGGTAAGATCAACGGCTTCGACGTCGCGCTTGCCGTCATGGATTTTCATTTTCGCGGCGGCACGATGGGAACCGTCGTCGGCGAGCGCATCACGATGCTGCTCGAAGGGGCGCTCGAACGCAAACTGCCGTGCGTCATCTTTACGGCAAGCGGCGGTGCGCGCATGGAAGAGGGAATGCTCGCGCTGATGCAGATGGCAAAGACGACCGCCGCGGTCGCGCGCTTCATGGAAGACGGAAATTTGTTCATCACGGTTCTCACCGATCCGACGACGGGCGGCGTTTCGGCATCCTTCGCTTTTCAAGCCGACGTGATCGTTGCGGAACCGAAAGCGATGATCGGTTTCGCCGGCCGCCGCGTCATCGAGCAGACGATCCGCCAAAAACTTCCGGAACAATTCCAAACGGCGGAGTTTTTATTGGAGAAGGGCCACATCGACATGGTGATCGATCGCCACGAGATGAAAGCGACGCTCACGCGACTCCTGGATTACGCCGCTCGCGGGCGGCGCGCGACACAGGATGCCGTCGGCGGAGCGACGACGGCGTGAATCTGATCGTGGAGCGCGAAAAGGGTTTGCTCGAACTCGAACGGCGCATCGAAGAACTGCGGCAGGCGAATGCGCAGCAGCCCGTGGACATGTCCGCCGAAATCCGCGCGCTGGAAAACAAGTACGGCGAAATTCAGCGCGAGATCTTCGGATCGATGACGCCCTGGGAGAAAGTGCACATGGCGCGCCATCCCAACCGCCCCACTGCCGCCGATTACATCTCGCAGTTTACGAGCTTCGATGAACTGCACGGCGATCGGCATTTCCGCGACGATCACGCCATTGTGGGCGGGCTTGCCAAGCTGGGCGAGCGCGCGGTCATGGTCATCGGCGAGCAGCGCGGCCGGGATACGAAAGAAAATTTGAAGCGGAACTTCGGCATGCCCGCGCCCGAGGGGTATCGCAAAGTCCAGCGTTTGGCCAAACTGGCCGGCCGCATGGGCGTTCCGGTCGTGACGTTCGTAGACACGAAGGGCGCCGATCCAGGTCTGGGTTCCGAAGAACGCGCGCAATCGGAAGCGATCGCGGCTTGCCTGTACGAGTTCAGCATCACGCCCGTACCGATCGTCGCGACCGTAATCGGCGAGGGCGGAAGCGGCGGCGCGCTCGCGCTTTCCATCGCCGATCGCATCATCATGCTCGAGCACAGCTATTACTCGGTAGCGAGCCCGGAAGGCTGCGCGGCGATTTTGTGGAGCGACGCCGGTAAAGCCGACGAAGCGGCCGCGCATCTCAAATTGACGGCTCAAGATCTCAAAGGGTTCGGGATCGTCGACGAAATCGTGCCGGAGCCGCTCGGCGGCGCGCACCGCGATGCAGGGGGAACCGTCGCGCGCGTGCTGAAAGCTGTTGAGTCGGCACTGGATGAACTTTCCGCTCTTTCCGCCGGCCGTCTACGCGAGGCACGATATTTGAAGTACCGGCAAATGGGGTCGCTCGCTCAAAAATGAAACGGCGCAGAGGAGCTGCCGGAATTCTCCGTCTCTTCAGCCGCCTGGTCTTCGGTGCCGTCGCCGTCGTCGTCTTCACCCTCGTCTCGATCCAATTCGCGCGCATCGTGAACGAGAACATCGCGATGGCGCATTCGCTTTCGTCCGTCGAGCAAGACGTCGCGACCCTGCGAGAACATCGGCGCGCCGACGAACGCGAGCTGCGCAGATTACTCGATCCGCAGGGGGCAGTTCCTGAAATTCACGACCGCCTGCGACTGGTGCGGCCCAATGAAGCGATCATTTACGTCAAGCCGGCGCGCCGGCCCACGGAATGACGGAAACGCAGCGCGGCATAGTCATCAATCTCAACGCCTACGGCGCAACCGTGCGGCTCGACGACGGGCGTCTTGCGAGTGCGCCTGCGGCAGATGTGGAAAAACATCGGGGTTACTACGACCGCGCGAGCATATCGCGCAAACCGTTCGTTTTTCTGATCCAGTCGTCGGGCCGCCGGCCGTTGGTGGTACTGGCGCCGCAACTTCGCGACGAACAGTTGGAAACGCAGATCGCGAACTATCTGAAATCGACGCAAGAGTGGGAGAACCCCGAACTGCCGCCCGCTCACGAGCGGCATTTCTTGCAGAAGAAGCGCCGAGCGGCGCTGTTTGAATCCCGGCACGCCGGCGACCATTGAGCGTTCGCGGACTCATTTCGATCGGCACGAACTCCACGCGCGTGCTGGCTGCGGATTTGAGCCAACGGCCGCCTGTGGCCGTGTTGCAGCGATCGATCGGCACGCGGATCGGTGAGGGACTTCGCGAGCGCGGCCATTTGGAAGAAGCAGCGATGCAACGCACGCTCGACGCGATTGGCGAGCACGCGGCAGCACTGCGCGAACATACCGCCGACGTTCGCGTCATCGCGACGAGCGCGCTTCGCCGCGCCGATAACGAACGCGACTTCTCCGAGCGGGTTCGAGCGCTGACCGGCTGCTCGATAGAAATCATCTCCGGTGAGGAAGAAGCGGCGTGTTCTTTTGCCGGCGCGTTGAATGGTGTGGAGGACGAGGAGCACGCCGGATTCGGCGTTCTCGACGTCGGCGGCGGCAGTTCCGAATATGCGGTCGGAACGAAAGAATGCGTTGAGCGCGTCGTTTCGTGCGAGATCGGCGGCGTGCGTTTGACCGAAGCGTTTCCCATGTTGGCCGGGCGCGATGGGAATGTACCGCCCGACGTGATTAAGGACGCGGCGGCGGCGGCACGGCAAGCGCTTGAGCCTGCTGCGAACCTTTCGCCTGTTCAGCGTCTCATGCTCGTGGGCGGAAGCGCGACGACGACCGTATCGCTGAAGCGAGGACGGCGCGACCAGTTCACGTACGCGGAGTCTGTCGAGCGAAGATATCCGCGGTTGGATCGCGCGTTTAGCAAAGACTTCGCTCGACCAGCGGCGAGCGTTGGACGGCATGAATCCGCAGCGCGCGGACATTTTACTCGGCGGCCTAGTGATCGTCGAGTCTTTCATGCGTTTGAGCAAGCACACGACAGCATTAGTTTCCGGCGGCGACGTGCTGCTCGGCTATCTGCTGCGCCATGCGAGCAACGCTTAGGACGTTCCGCCTTTTCACATTAGTCAATCTGCAAACAATACCGGTTGATTGCGCCGGCACCGGGTATCATGAGGATGCGCAGCTGCGGAAATCGATCAAAAAAGGCGAGCATCGATTTGCACGATTGCGCGTAACGTAAACCCTAAATGCGATGCCGCGCCCAATAACCTCCCCGTTGTGCGTGCGGCATCGCATGTTTGCTTCCTTCGGGGCTTCGCGAGTAGTGCGGAAGCCGCCCGTAGAAGAACCGCGCATGGCTGAAGACGTCTACCGCGCGGTTCTGGATGCGCGCCGCGCTTGGAACGATTATCTGGACGCGACGGACGAGGACGAGGATGAAGTCTACGAAGCGTATTTGGAAGCCGCTTCAGATGCCGTTCCCCTGGTCGGTGGGCTCCTGGAATTGTGCGTCGAGGCCAACCTGGTTGCCATTTCGGCCCGCGACCGCGAGGACCGCTACGTGGATCTCGCGGCCACGAACGCGCGCGTGCATGCGGACGCCATCATCGAGATCGTCGGAGACATCGTCTTGGGGCATTCCGAGGAACTGCCGTCGTTCGAACGCCGCATACCGCAAGACGACGACGAAACGCGCTTCAACCGAGCTCGTGAAGTGTTCCGGGAGATGAACCGGCCGAACGTAAGCCGCGCCGTCGACGAACTGCGCCAAATGCGCGACGAGTTGCTACGCAGCGGCCAAGAAAGCTATGCAACGCGCCTCTCGCATGTCCTCGGACTTTTGCAGATCTCGCCGCCGCGGTTAAGCGACTGACTTTTTAATCCGCGCAAAGGCGCTTTTCGCTTGCATGCGTCCGCGAACGCGCACGTCGTTTCCACGTTGAACCGAGTAGGCCGTCAAGAAATGTTCCAACTGAGCGAGCAGCGCCTTCGGTAAGTCGCTCAGCGTTTCGTACCCGTCGGTGCTTAGCGATATTTCGCGGCTCGGCAGCAGGCAGGCGACGTAACGGTCGTTCGTCGTGCCGTTCTTTTCGACCGCGAATGCGCCGATGATGCGCACGTGCACGACGCAGCCCGGAAACGCCGGCTCGTCCATTAGCACGAGAACATCGAGCGGATCGCCGTCACCGCCCTTCGTTCGCGGAATGAAGCCGTAATCGTACGGCCAAACGAGGCCGCTTCCCAGCGTTGCCTTATGCTCGAACGCGCGGAGTTCTTCGTTCCAGGCGTACTTGTGGCGGCTGCCGCGCGGCGTTTCCACGACGACGCGGAGCGTACCGTCCTTTTGTAGTTCGGGATCGATGTCGTGCATGCGGCGCTATCCGCGCGGAATGCCCGTTCCCTCGTGGCCGGGCACCGGCTGCTCTTGCGTAATTTCTTCGGTCGGCAAGCCCGCCTGACGATACGAATCGAAACCGCCCTCGAGAACCGCGGCTTGCGTATAGCCTTGCTCGCGCAGGCGCGCGGCGACTTGCTGCGCCTCGTCCTCGGAATCGGCATACACGACGATAGTGCCGTCGTGGGGAAGCGGCAACGTCAGGCGCTCTTCGTCGAGCAGTGCCTTTTCGTCGTAGCGCAACGCACCGCGGATCTGTTCCTTGCCTGGATGTCTGCGCGCGTCGACTATCGGCATCGTCGCGCTGTCGAGTTCGTTCGCCCTGACCCGCCGCACGCCGCCTGCTTCGTTCATACGTTCCCTCTCGTAACCGCTGACTTTCGTTGTTGCTCATTACCCACAGTGGGTAGATGCAAAATTCGGAGGTACTACCGTGGACGCACTCAATCTGCTCAAGAAGCAGCACCGTGAGGTTGAAGCGCTCTTCAAAAAAGTGTTGGAGGCAAAAGAACCAACCGAGCGCATGAATCTGTTCAAACAGATCGATCGCGACCTTCGGCTGCACGCGATAATCGAAGAAGAAATTTTCTATCCGGAAATACGGCGGCGCGCGGAAAACGGCGATCAACGTCTCGAGGTCGCCGAAGCGTATGAAGAGCACGGACTCGTCAAGATCACCATCGAGAGTTTGGAAAAACTCGACCCCGGAACCGAGCAGTATCGTGCCAAGCTCGTCGTTCTGCGCGACCTGGTCCAGCATCACGTGGACGAAGAAGAAAGCACGATGTTCAAGATCGCGCATCATCTCTTCGACAAACCCGAGTTGGAAGAAATAGGCACGAAACTGGAGGAGGCGGCCGCTCAGGCAACCGTTCCGGTGTAAAGAGAAAGCCCGATTCACGATCGGGCTTTTTCTGAGCTGCGTTTGCGCCGCGAAGACTTTCGCCGGTTGGGGTTCGGCGGTACTTTTCCGCCGCTGCGACGCGCCTCGGAAAGCCCGATCGCGATCGCTTGTTTGCGGCTCTTCACTTTCTTTCCGCTTCGGCCCGACTTGGGCTCGCCGCTTTTCATCTCGTGCATTGCGCGCTCGACTTTACGTCCGGCTTTCTTCCCGTACTTGCGGCCGCCGGTGCTCTTCTTACGGCCGCCGGTGCTCTTCTTACGGCCGCCGGTGCTCTTCTTGCGACCGCCGGTGCTCTTCTTGCGACCACCGGTGCTCTTTTTGCGACCGTTGCTGCTCTTCTTGCGACCGCCGGTGCTCTTCTTGCGACCGCCGGTGCTCTTCTTACGACCGCCGGTGCTCTTCTTGCGACCGCCGGTGCTCTTCTTACGGCCGCCGGTGCTCTTCTTACGGCCGCTGGTGCTCTTCTTGCGAGCGCCGGTGCTCTTTTTGCGACCGTTGCTGCTCTTTTTGCGACCGTTGCTGGTCTTTTTGCGTCTGCCGTTGCGCGAGGCCGCCGCCTGCGAGTCCTGGACGAACTTGACCATGTGGCCTTCCGGATCGTACAAGAACGCGACGTTGCTGCGATCGAAAATATCGAAGAATCGATCCCACGCTACTTGTTCCAAGCTCGCGTCGGGTTCGCCGAAGTCGATGCGCAAGACGCCGCCGGTTCCCTCAATAACTGCCGGACGGCCGCCGCGGCTTTCGACCCAGCGCCGAATCTCGTTGTGATCGGTTGTGCGCTGTGCTGTTGCCACTTCGTGACCTCCTTATCTCTGCACTCACGGTTACCCGCAGTGCGAGCGGGAAAAACCCTGCTATCGCCGCTGCTCGGCGCGCTGTCCGTGTCGCCGGAGGATTTCGTTACGAGCCCAGCACGTAGTGATTCACGCAGTTGCGCGAGGGCGGGTCGAGACCGCCTTGCTGATCGAGTCGTTCCAAAGCGAGCAGTAGTCGATTGGCATCGCCGCCGTGGAGTTTGATCGCAATACTTCCGCCGGCGCCCTCGAAGCGTTCGACGCCAAACGTGCTCATGCGCGCCGCCGCTTCGTGACGCGGTCTTCGGCGCTTTTTTGGGTTGCGCGCTTTGCGTCGTTTTCGTTTTCGACTCGGGAACGCTTGGAATCGCTTCACCCATGCGGCGCCGTTCCGAAAGCAAGACGCCGAATACTTCCTCGTTGTTTTCATCGATCGCCGGCGAACCTTGCGACTTGCCGCGGCGGCCGGGCAGCACCATATCCGATTTGCCGGCGCGTTGCGCGCGAGTGCGGTTCGATGATTTGACGGTTTTACGTACTGGCATGAACGCAGTTTACCCGGCGCGCGCGAGGTGCAACAACTCGCGCAACGCTGCGAGCACTTCCTCGACTGTGATCGACGCGAGCCCCGGATCGACGTACGGAGCGTGCGGATCGCCGAGAATTCCGCGCCAAAGAACTCGATGAAACGGACGATTGACCGGAGATCCCGAATACCGCGGCGACGTCGGTCCGAATAAGACGACGGACGGCGTGCGTAAGGCGGTTGCGACGTGCGCGATTCCCGTGTCCCCGCATACGATCGCTCGCGCCGAAGCGATGATGCAAGCGAGGTCTTCGAGATCGGTTTGACCGGCGAGTACCGCCTCGATCGGCAGATGCGCCGCCTTTGCAATAAAGCGGCAACGCCGGAATTCGCGCGCAGATCCGGTCATCACGATGCGATGGCCCTCGTCGAGCAGGCGCCGGCACAGATCGACCCATCGATCGGCGGGCCAACGGCGGGATTCGCTGGCCGCACCGGGATGCAGGACGATCGCTCCCGCGCGAGCGTGCGTCGCCCCTCGGCGCCGACA
>CAWCIZ010000005.1:0-93433 GCA_963795855.1 Vulcanimicrobiota bacterium | reverse complement strand
ACATACGAACCGGTGCCGCCGAGACCTATGACGGCGACGACATCGTCGGCAAACTTGGCGGAGAGATCAGTGATCTCTGCCAGGCTTGTCAGTGTGTCATTGAACTTGAATACGCTATTTTGTCCCTCTTCCAATACGCTCCGAAACGTATAGGGGTTGACATCGTACCAGCCCATCGCTGGGCCAGAGATGATCGCGACATAGTTCTCGATCTTTTCGAAAAAATCTTGAAATGCGCCGCTGCGCGGCTTATTCGAAAATGAGCGCTGCACTACTACGTCGGCGCTGTTTGAACTTAGCGCGAGTGTAGTTGGACCGCCAGCGAGATTTGGGATGGGATTTCCATCAATATTGTACGGGACAGAACCGGCAAACAATATCTGATGATCTTTTTGCTTAATGTGGATGTGATCCACAAATACGATGTTTGAAACGAGTACCCCGATTTGGAGAGCCTTAGCGCTGTCGAGATACGGCACATCGCGGATAATTAGATAGTTGCTGTCAAAAGCGACGGCGTAGCCCTTCGCGACTAACCGGCGTACGTCGTCGTTTGCCGATACGAGCTTGTTGAGCAACTAGGATTGGCCCGTTTCAGCAACGGTGAAAATCATACGGTCCTTGACTTCCACAGATGCGCCGGTCGCAAGAACGCGCTCTGGTCCATGGCCGTTTTCAAACGAGTACTTCACTGAGTACGTGATTTCGGGGTGCTGCGGATAGTCCGGCACATCAAGAGTGACGACCTGCGCGTAGGTTATCTTCTTTTCCGACCATGGGTGTGAAATGCCATTTACGATTATAGTGACCGTTTTGTCTTTGTCTTCCATTATGTTCTCCGAGATAATTAGTCCGGTTGCCGCGGTTCATGAGGAACATGACAAATCCAGCGCAGTGCGATACGCCGATGGATCGAGCACGCACCCTCTGTGCAATCGTAGCACTTACACTGTGCCATACGTCATGGCACCCTGCCGCGATCAACGGGTTGTCGGTGGCGAAAAGCTCGGAACACTTGCTCCGGCGACGGCCGGCGCAAAATGAAGAGGGGACCGATGTTGGTCCCCTTACCTATCACACGTACTGCCAGGTGCAGTCTTTGCCGTGATGATCTCGCCAGTGGTCGCAAGGCGCGAATTTCGTGCCTTCTTTCACGCTATCGCGCGTGCCGTTGAACTGCGTGCATTCGACCGTTCCGGTCTTCGGAACGGTTTCCCCGGGCTTGTAAGTTTGGGCCATGATGACGGTCCTTTGAATCAGAATTCGGTTCGGCTCTAGCGCAGCCGTCGGGTCGCGCATGGGAACAGGTGTTCGATTCCCAGGGTAGAACACCTGTTTGGCGGCATCTGGCGCCTAGGAGATCAAGGGTGAAAAACAAGCAGATATATATATCGAGCGCCGTCCGGACGGCGAATACGAGGTCCGCAAGGGCGGCGCGCGGCGCGCTAGCGCGGTAGAGCCTACTCAATCTGCAGCGATCGAGAGAGCGCGCGAAATGCATCCTTGGCGCTGCTATCCATGTTGAGCGCGTACGCGACACATCCGTGGGTGGTCGCGACAAGTGGCGCAAGCCGTGAACCTCTGGTGAAAGGCGATGCATCATCCCGATGCTGTCTAAGGCATCAGGTCTTGACGAGGGGATAACCGCCGCTGAATAACGGCGTCCGACGAAAACGCGTGAGTGCGCTCCTACGGCGCCGATCAAGGACGATTTTTTTCTCAGTGTAAGTTGTGTGGATTTCTCACGCCTAGTTGTAAAGTGCCGATACTGCGAGCCGCAGTTTTCTCATCGGCAGTTGTAAGCAACAGCGGAACTTTCGTCAAACCCGGCGAGATAAGCCTCGCTCATCATGGTGTGTTGTTTTTAGACGAACTGCCGGAGTTCACGCGCTCCGCGATCGAGGTGATGCGCCAGCCGCTCGAGGAAGGCGCCGTGACGATCGCGCGCGCCGCAGGAACGTTTACGTATCCCGCACGCTTCATGCTCGTGGCCTCGATGAATCCGTGCCCGTGCGGCTACCGCGGCACGCGCAGCACGGACTGCCGATGCGACGACGCTGCCGTCGCAAAATACGTCGCGAAGCTTTCCGGGCCGCTGCTCGATCGCATCGACTTGCAGATCGAGATCGCACGCGTGCCCTTCGACGACATGGTACGCGCCGAACGAGCGGAACGATCCTCCTCGATTCGCGAACGCGTTATCGCCGCACGGCAACGCCAGCGCGAACGATTCGCCGGCACGCCCATTGCGTGTAATGCCGAAATCCCGAGCAGCGCGATGCGCACGTATTGCGGTCTTGACACGAAAGCGATGGAGTTGCTGGCGCACGCAAGCGCGCGACGGCAGTTTTCGGCCCGCGCACTCGATCGCATCGCCCGTGCAGCGCGCACGATTGCAGATCTCGCAAATAGTGAGGCAATCGCGCCCACTCACGTTGCGGAAGCGATTCAGTATCGCAGTTTGGAACGGCTGGATACGCGGGCGGCGTGAAAAGCCAATCGTTTCGTACGTCCACTCGTGATCGAGAGCGTTCCGCCGCCCGATGCGTCCTTAGCAAACTCGATGACGATCTTGAGCGGGAACCACGAATTGTCCAAACGCGCATACCATACGTCGCCGCCGACGTGTTCCAGCGTGTAGCGCGCGGCGCCGTACGGCGAGGAAATACTCATGCTGGGAGTGGGCTCGTGTGAAATAATGGCCGTCGCCTCGCAATCCGCGTTTTCATAGCTGCCGCACCAGGCGTCGAGATCCGCGTCATCGGGCCGCGGTTCCAAGCGCTGCAGCGTCGAGCGGTACCCGCCGGCGAGCAGTTCGATTGCGGTAGCGTGCGCGGCCGCGCCGTCCCCGGCATCGCGAATCTCGATTCCGAGCGAAGCGGCATTCGTGCGAAGACCGCCGCCGGGTGTATCGTAGAGCGGCGCTTCGCCGGACTCGCCGTCGACGAACGCGCGCTGGTCTTTGACGAGTACGTGAACGACTTCGCCGCTTTTTGCGCCGTAGTACGTTCCCGCGAAGCGCTGCGCGTTTTCGGCGGTCGCAGCGCTAAGCGGCGCGCTCATCCGATCTTCGAGCAGCACGTCAAGTGCTTTCGAGGTGAAATCGCCTGGAAAAATGTCGGATGCGTTGCTCATCATGACGATGTTGATGCCGTGCTCGGGCACCTTGAGCGCTTGACACCGGCCGCCGAAAACCGTTCCGCCGTGATGAATCGTATCTATTCCACGGTAGCGTTCGTGCATGAGGCCGAAACCGTATCCGTGCTCCGTATCGGAGCCTGCCGAAAGCATCGTTTTCCAGGTTTGTGCGCTGCCGATAATCGGCGAGTCCATATGGGTCAGCCAGCGGAGCATGTCCTCGACCGTGGAAAGAATTGCGCCGTCACCGGTGAGCGGAACGCCGATCGTTCCGCGATGATACGATCCGTCGGGATAGCGCTGATGCAGCGTCGCAACGTTCTCGAGCAGCTTCGTATCGGACGGCTCGAACGTCGTATGCGGCATGCCGAGCGGGTCAAAGATTCGTTTCGAAAAAAATCCGGCGAGGGTCATGCTCGACAAGCGCTCGATGATCGCCGAAAGCAGCAAATAGCCGCCGTTGCAGTAAACGAGCCGTTCGCCGGCGGTGAAATTTACGGTCTGCTGCTTCATTTGCAGATGCAGCGGAAGCGGCGCCGGAACGGCGCGGTCCATGCTTGCTAAGATGCCGATGAGATCCAGGTAACAACGCAAGCCGCTCGTGTTCGACATGAGATGCCGCAGCGTGATCGAGGCGCCATATTCGGGCAACTCGGGCAGGTGCGTTCGCACGTTGTCGTCGATCGAAAGCAATCCGTCCTCGGCAAGCAGCAGAACGCCGAAGCACGTGAACTGCTTGGTCGACGAACCGATGCGCATACGCGTATTCTCGCGGTTCCGGCAGTCCTGCTCGACGCTCGATAGGCCGAAGGCCCGGCGGTAATCCGGCATGCCGCGCTGAGCGATGCCGACGACTACCCCCGGGCCCTGCCGGCCTTCGAGTTCAGCGAATACGCGGTCGAGCCGCGCACGAACGCTGGTCAATGCTGCTGTTGCACGTCGTTGCTTCCGCTTCCGAACTCCTTGATAAATTGGATACGGAAGCTGGCCGGACCGTAGTTGCCGAGCGGCGTAGCGGCCGCATAGGCCGGTTGATACGTCCCGGTCAACGGATTGGTCTGCATCGCGCCGTTGACGAGCGGCAGCGGACTGCCGTTGAAGAAACCGACGTACGGATTCGCGTATGCGTTGGTAAGGTTATCGCCCGACAGTTGCAGGCTCGTGCCGTGACCGATGTTCCAGCGAGCGTTGGCCGACACCACTGCGAACGGCGGCACGTTGAAGCTGTTGTTCTCGCCGAAGTACGTTAATCCGAGGTTGTAATATTGGCCTGCGTGTCCGGTCCAGTTGAGTTCGCCGTAACCGAGCGCATACGGCACTCGCGCACTGCCGATGCCGTTCGGACCTCCCGCAAGTGCGGTGGGCTGGCCGCCAAAATTTACGTTGGGAAGTACGGCGAGGTTCGTGTTGTAGAGGCAGCCGGGTCCCGGGGGAATCGGTTTACCGCTGACCGGATCGACCGAACCGGCGCAGTAGAAATACGGCGGCAGATCGTACGTGTAGGCGCGCTGCAGCGAGCCCTGCACTCTCCAGCCCAGGCCGAATAGCGGCGTGTGATTCAGCGCAATCTCGACGCCTTCATAACGCGCGTGGCCGAGGTTCGCGGTTTTCGAGACCAAGCACGGCAGGTTTGGGCAATTGTCGGGAGCCGGACCGAACGTCGCCGGAATCACCGAGCTGCGTCTGGTCCAGAAACAGATTCTGCAATTGCGTCAGGTAGAGGTCGAGCGAGATCGACGTCGACTGCTCGAGACGGTGATCGAAACCGAGGTCGTAGCCCCAGGCGGTCTCGGCATTGATCGCGCCGTTATTTGCATTTTGTAGCCACCCGGCCGCCGGTACGCCGCCGATCACTGCGCTCCACTGCGTACCGCCCGAGGAGACGAGACTGATGTACGGCGGCGCTACCGATCCGCCGGTCGAGAAGCGAAACGCCGTGTCATTGTTGGGATGCCAGTTGACCGCCGCGCGCGGCTCGTTGTACGCGTGCGAGGCGTCGTTCCACGTTTTGCCGCCGTCGATGGAATAGTGGCTGAGATAGTTGATGAGGTAGTCGCCGACGTTCAACTCGACCTTCGGGGTGAGCATGACGTTGTCGCGTAGCGAGAACGTTTGGAATGTCTGCTTGGATCCTTTGACCGGACTGTTCACGATAATGCCGACTGATGGCTCGTCGGCCGTCGACGCGGATGCCTGCTCGGAGTGGTCGTACGCGAGCGTCAACGTATTTTCGCCAAGGAGTTCCTGCACTTCCAGCGTCTCGCCGTTCATCGCGTCGTTCGTCGTAAATGTGTTCGGGAAATTCGCAGTCGTGAACGTGGCTTGCTGGCCCGTAAACGTCGTGTTCACTGGCGCGACGGGGCCGCCCGAGCTATCGCACATGAACGTCGTCTTATCCAACGTCGTGCCGGTCGGACAGAGCGGGATCGTACCCCAGGTGTTCATCGAGTACGTCAACTGGGAACCCGACGATCCCAGCAGGGCGTACTGATTCAGCGACCCGGTGTAGTAGCGCGCGAGCACGGTTCCCGTGCTTCCGAGCGTCGTGCGAAACTCGCCTTGGAACAGGTTCTGCTGCGTCCACGTATAGCCCGCGCCGTTAACGGACGTAATGTCGAAGGGCACCGCCGTATTGCACGCCGGAGCACCGCCTCCGCCGGCGCAGTTATAAGTGGTAGTCGTTGCATACGGACTGCAAGTGAGCGGCGCGCTCGCGGTGCCGCACGGTGCAAAGAACGCCGCAGGCAGCCCGGTGTTCCCGACCAGTGCCGCCGAATAGAAATTCGGATCTCCGTTTCCATTGACGCTCTGCCCGCCGAGATAGGAGAGAGTCAGCGACGTGTTGTTGGTGAAATTTACGACGGCTTTCGCAAGTTCGGACGTCGCGTGATACCCGGTGTCGCTCTTGAAGCAGCATCCGACGACCGGATCCGCAAAGTTCAATCCCATGCCGGCGTACGGAGCGAACTGCGGCGGTGCAGGCGCTAAACCGACGGGCCCACCGACCATGGCCACCTGCTGTCCGTTGATGTAATAGGGGCCGCCGGGCGGCCCGCTGTCGAGCGGAAGCTGCGTAGCGTCATACGTGAAGTTCTTGAGCGGTCCCGGTGCGCCGTCGGTGACGTAACCCACGGCATAGCCGAATTTGTGGTTCGCCGTCGAACCCGTTGCTTTGAACCCCGTCGAGACGCCGCCCCAGTTATCGTATCCGAGCATTACGGCGTCTTTATTCTGCGGGGTCGGTTGCAGCGTTCGATAGTTCACCGTGCCGTTGATCGCATAGTTGATCTCCTCCGGCATCGAACCCGGTCCTTTGACCAGTTCGACGTCCTGGAGCAGCCACGGGTTGAGGAGATTGGGCGAATACGAACCGGCGGAGCCGACGGAAACGGGATGTCCGTCGATGAGCGATTCCGTTTCGTAAGGCAACGCACCGCGTATTTGCGGAGTTTGAGCTGAAGCAGGCGAAGCGCCGTTGCTCGGATTTCCGTTTCCCGGGTTGTAGGGCGAGGTGATGATTCCCGGCGTTTCGTTGAGCACTTTGATGACCTGCTGCTGTCCTTGATCGGCAAAGACTTGTCCCGAAATCGAGCTGATCGATGCAGTGGATTTATTGATCGGCGCCACTCCGGGCGCGCGCGTCGAAACGCTCGCGATCGTTCGCAGCGATGAAAACGTCAGCTGCGCGAGCGTCACATTCACGACTTCGGTATTTCCGGCGAGCGCTGCGACGTCATCCGTGCGATACGCGTCAAACCCCGCCTTCGTTACGGTGACGGAGTAGACGCCGGGCGTTACATTTCCGAAGTGGAACGTCCCCTTTGCGTCGGTTGCCGTTTGTTCGCGCGCGGGTCCGCTGAGCGTCACGGTGGCGGCGGCGACCGGAGCGCCGTCGGTCGTCACGACCGTACCGGAAACCGTACTGGCATCCGCCGCATATACCGCCGGCGGCGCGGTGACGGCGATCGAGAACAAGAGCCCGAGGCCGGCGAGTACGGCCGTCCGAAGGGGACCACCAAAACGAGCGTTCATTGGCAGCAATCTCCTAACTTGCGTGAGTCCTTCACGCCGAGTAGGGCCGTTCCTCTCGGCAGCCCAAAATTTTAGAGGAACGGTCGATATTTCGTCGCGAGCGCTCATTGTGCGCGCGTGAAGAGGAGCGAACGAAGTCCCCGGCCGGAACTCAGCGTGAACCCGTCGATAGCGCCGGCTGCATCGCGCGTAAGGCGTATCAAGAAGCCGCCGTCCGAAGTGAAGGTATCGCGAAGTTGCGGATGCAGCACGCCCGCGGCGTCGCGGGTTAAATAGCGGCTCGGTTCCAGTCGAAGGGTGCGCCCGACCGCGCGCAGCGTCCACGTGACGTCGAGTTCGGGACTATAGTAGTTGGCGGACGCGCCCGCCAACTCGGCGGCAGTCGGCGAGGCCGGCACGAATTTTTGCGCGTAAACGCGCTCGGCTCCCGAGCCGATGCGCATCGACGTCGCGGACCCGTTTTTTCCGAGCGTAAAATCGATCGCCGTGCCGCCGAGCCGGAACGACGCTCTGCCGGCCGGCGTAAGCGGGTAGCTCGCGCCTCCGTTGTCCAGTGCGATACCGTGCGCGCTCGGCGTCACGTGAAACACATCGCCGCCTGTTTCGTCAAAATATGCGCCGGCGAAATCGCGCACAGGGAGCGGCGCTTGCGCAGACGGGCGCGCTACGGCAGCAATGGGCACGCGAGCCAAGGACCGCTGCAGCACGATGTCGGCGACGTGCTGCGCCAGCGATGCGGGAGTAGCCGCGTCCGAGTTGCACAACACGACGACCGAGGTGTGGACCGTTGGATAGCGATCGAATTCGGCGCGGTAGCCGATCCAGGCGCCGCCATGTGAGATGAGACGCAGGCCGCGATACGATCCGACGAACAGCCCGCGCGCGTAGTCGAGTTTCGTTCGGTTCGTCAGGTGACCCGGCGTTTGCAAATCACGAAGCATCGCTTGGCCTCCCACGCGGCCCGTGTAGAAGTTTTCATCCCACTTGGCCGCGTCGTCTATCGAAATCTGTACCGCGCCGTCGCCGGTCTGCTCCCAGTTCGACATGCTGTTTTTGAAGCGGCCGCCGCCGGAGGGAGCGTAGCCCATCGCTCGATTCGGAATCAGCATCGCGTAATCGGTCCGGTACAGCGTGTGAGTCATCCCGAGCGGAGCGAAGATGCGGCGCCGCGCGAATTGCGCCAACGTTTGCCCGGTGACCCGCTTGACGATGACCGAAAGCAAAAAGTAATTCGTATTGGAATATTCGAACTGCGAGCCGCTGGGAAATTCCAGATGCTTTTGCCGCGTGATGAGCGAAAGCGCCTGCGCGTCGGTCGTCGCTTGCTCCAACCCGTAGCCGGCCAGATCCAGCAAATCCGTGTAGTCACGAAGCCCGCTCGTGTGCCACATCAGTTCGTCGATCGTGATCGGCGCTCCATATCGCGGCAGTTCGGGAACGTACTTTCGAACGTCGTCTTCGAACGAAACCTTTCGGTCCTCGACCAGCAGTGCGATGGCAGCGGCCGCAAATTGTTTGCTGACCGAGCCGACGTCGAACACCGAGCCGGGTGTGATGCGAACATTTCGTTCCAGATCGGCCATGCCGTAGCCGCGAGCGTACGCGATGGCTCCGTCGCGAAATACTCCGAGCGCGCACCCCGGCACGTTCGGGGCGTCGTATTGTGCGAAGACGGCGTCGACGCGCTTGCGCTGCGGCGCATCAAGCGCGTGCGATGCTGCGCTCGCAAGCGCCGGGCTCAGCAGCGAAACGATGCACCCTAGACCGGCGACTCGCAGCAGTGCGGCAATCATAAATCCTCCCGAGCGCTTATACTCGCCAATCGGACACATTCCAATACGCAGACACGGGCGATGGCCGCACGCCGCGCAGCCAAGACGGATACACGGCGATGGCATGCCGCCGCCAGAGCGGCACGAACGGCAGCGTCTCCGCCAAGCGGCGCTGCACGAGTGCAATGTCACGCATGCGTTCGCGAGGATCGTACGTTTGCGCGTCGGCTTCATAGGCGCGCTGGATTTGCGCATCACAGAAGCGGGACAGGTTGAATCCGCGCGGCGCGATTTGATCGCAGCCGAAAAACGCCAGGTTCCCCGGGTCCACGCCCGTCAAAATTTTGACGAACGCGATTTGAAAGCGCCCGCCGAAGAGCGGGCCCCCGCTTTCGGCTGGCGCTGCTAATTGGATCGGCGTGTATTTGTGCAGCGTTACGCCGATGCCGAGCCCGCGCAGCGATTGCTGAAAATCCAGGCCGACTTGTTCGGACTCCGCATCGCCGCTTTGAATCACCATAAGGGCGGTAAGCGGCGTTCCTGCGCGAGAACGCATGCCGTCCCGGCCGCGCAGCCATCCCGCGGCGTCCAGCAAACGATTGGCATCACCGGCGTCGTACGCCGGAATTTTCACCGATGGATCGTACGCCCAGCTGAAAAATCCGCGCCCGGCTTCGGCCGTACTTTCGGCGCCGCGCGTCGCGTCGCGAACCAGTCGCGGTATATCGAGCGCTTCGACGATTGCCCTCCGAACCCGCACGTCGTGCATCAGCGAATCCGCCGTATTGAACAGCAGGGCGCCCGTTCCGTTCAGCGGCGTCCGCGTCACCGACATACCGCGCAAGGAGCGATACTGCTCGAGATACGCCGCGTCCGCATCGAATACGACCTGAACTTCACCGGTGCGCAATTGCTGCAGCAACGTTCCGGTATCGGGAATGAAGCGCAGCCGCAGACGCGGGACGCCGGGTTTGCCGCGAAAATATCGCGCGTTGGCTTGCAAACCCAGTTCGTCGCCGCGCTTCCATACAGCGACCGCATACGGACCGGACCCAACCGGCTTACTGTTGAACGGGACGTGATTGAGATCGCGATATCCGGCGAGCAGGTGCTGCGGAAGCACTTGATAGTTTTGATCCGGGCCGAAAAAATTTGCCAGAATCGGAGAGTATCGCCGCTTCATGCGCACACGGACCGTCCGCGCGTCGATCGCGCGTACGTCGCGCACTGCATCGTAGCCCGAACGCGACGGAACGTCGTTGAACGGATTCACGATCTGCCGATACGTGAAGACGACGTCTGCGGCGGTGAGCGCGGCTCCGTCCTGCCACTTGAGTCCGCCGCGCAGCCTATAGGTAATCGTCAGTCCGTCGCGTGAGATTCCGCCGTTGCGCAGCGACGGAACCTGCGTCGCCAAGTCGGGCGCCAAAACGCCGCGAGCATCGGCAGTCAGCAGCGCCGAAAACACGGTCGGGCCAACCAGTTCCGACATCGCGCCTTCGAGCAGCAACGGATTCAAGGAAGCCGGCTCCTGCGGTTGCCCGATGGTGAGAACGTCATGTACGGCAGGCTTCGTTTCGCGAGAACAGCCCGGCGCAAACGCCACTGCGGCACCAAACGCAAGGATGAAAAACGGCCGCTTCGCCGGCGTCAATACAGCTCGGCCTTCATGCAGAACACGCTTCCGCCCGACTTCAAGAATTCGCCCGTTTCGACCTCATGAACAGTGAAGCCGCGCCGTTGCAGCTGCTGGATCGTTCGATCCGCGCCCGCCTGAATCACCACGGTGTTCTGGTGAAACGCCGCCGCATTGCACGCAAAATACTGCGTCGCCTCACGCTCCTCGACTTCGATGACGTCCGCGAACTCTCGAAGAATCAGCGCGAAGCCGTCGGCGCTGAACGCATTCCGATAAACGAGTACGGCACGCTCGCTGAGCGCGCAAAAGCAGGTGTCCAAGTGGTAGAAGCGCGGGTCTGAGAGTTCCAGCGTCATCACGGGAACCTCGAAGATGCTCTCGAGCGCTCGATGTGCGCGCATGTCGGTGCGCTGCCCCGCGCCCGCCCAAATCGCAGCGCGCCCGGGATGCCAGACCGCGTCGCCGCCGCCTTCGAACCGCTCGACCTCGCCGGGCAGTTCGACGATCGTATAACCGTGTGCGGCAAACCACGCACGATGCGCGGCGGCTTCGGGCCGGCGAGAAGCAAAGGCCATGCGGCCCGGGACGCAAACGCGCTCGCCGCTCTTCCGGCGTCCGTTAAAGTTTGCGTTCGCCGTAAACACCATGTCTTCGCACGGAGGCAACGCAGCCATGATCTGCGTGCGTACGCCGCAACGTTCAAACGTACGCCGCAGCGCTTCCCACTGCTCGAATGCGAGGGCGCGATCTACCGTTCCGACGCTCTCGCGCATGAATTCGTTTTTTACGTCACGCACCTCATAGAATTCCGGAGATGCCATCACGACGTGCGCGGCCATCGGCGTCAACGAACGGCGGCCGTCGCTGCAAACGGGTTCGCAACACGCGGCCAGTAGTTGGGATTACGTTTCGTATAGCGGAGGTTCGCAAAGTCCAGTTGCAGCGCGCCCGGTGAATCGACGTGCAGCACGGAACCGGCAATGGGGGCGAACTTCGCCCAGAAATGATGCGACGACTTCACGACGACGGCGCGCGCTCGTTCCAGAGGGATGCCCAGACCGGTAAAGGCGTTCGGCGCGAAGACCTGACTTCGAATCGAAGCCAAGACCAAGTGCACGTTGCCCGCATCCACCCATGCGGCGCGGCCCAACGCTACCGGAGCCGAGTCGTCCATCGAGTCTTGCCAGTGCTCTTCGCGCAATTTGCGAACCCGGACGCGCAAGTCCAACGGCGGCCCCGAAGCGGGGCCGAGTTTTCCGCCGCAACGCAGATCGAGCGTCGCGCCCTCTCCCGCTTCAAAGCACAACTGTACCGCGACGGGATCGTAATAGACGCCGCTCACGACGTCGGCCACGTTCCGCTCGAGTAATTGCCGCAGGATGAACGTGCTATCGCCGGGAGCGCCTCCACCGGCATTGTCCGCGACGTCGGCCAGCACGATCGGCGTTTTCGGGCAGTCGAGAATCGCGTCGATCGCCTCGTCGATATCGACGGCGCGAATCTGCACGTCTTCCCGTAACGACCAAAACGCCGACCCGAGCGCCGCTGCCGTTTCATTTGCAAGAGCTTCGTCGCCATCCGTAATCGCCAAAGATTTTGCGCCGCCGTCCTCGACGTCGCCCCAAGGAAAACCATGAATCAAACTCGTCGAGACGACGCGCCCTTTGCGCTCAGCCTTGAGGCGGTCGACGAATCCGCGCATCGGCTGCTCGGTCGTCGGAAACAGTCCCGTCATGCGGCAATCGTAGGCGCTCATCACCGGCCGGATTTCTTTTCTAGCGGAGGCGGCGCAGAGGCGGTACAAATCTTCGCCACGCGCGACGATATCCGTGTGCGGATACTCGTCGTAGGCTACGATCAGCGTCGCGTTTTGGAGCATCGCCGGCGTGAGGTGCGAATGCAGATCCAGCTCCGCGCCGATGACGGCGGCGGGGCCGGCGGCTTCACGCACGCGCGAGAGAATGTCGCCCTCGCAATCGTCATACCCCTGCGCGACCATCGCGCCGTGGAGGTAGAGCAGGACGATGTCGACCGGAAGCGCGCTGCGCAAATCGCGTACGAGTTCGTCGCGAAGCGCCTCGTAAACCGCGCGCACGGTCACGCCTCCGGGCTCCGCGACGGCAGCAACGCTTTCGACGACCGAGTGGCCGTCGTTCTCGCCGAGTTGCCGCCACCGCACCGTCGTTGCCGACTCATTCGTGCTTTCGATGGGCGCCAGGCTTCCGTGCTGGATGCCGCCCAGCTCGAAGGCTTGCAGCCCGGTCGGTATCGGCGAAAACGTGTTGGTTTCGGTGACTATGGCGGCAGTGAATATCCTCACCGCACGATCAACGCGTCGAGCCGTCGTAAATCACGCGCGCAATTTTGAGGGCCGTTTCCTCGGGGGCGGCGTCGGTCGCGTTGGTAAGAACGATCACTTCAAGGCCGTCGGCCGGGAATACCGCATTCATCGCTCGCGCGCCGGGCAATCCGCCGTTATGCCAGATCAGTTGCCGGCCTTCGGCTCGCGCTTGCACCCAGCCGAATGCGTAGCCGATGCCCAGATCGTTCATTCGATCCTTCGACTTGAGCATCGTGACGTGAGCCGGCGGCGTGGTCGCGATGCGCACGGCTGCGAGTGGAATGATCGCGCCGCTGAAATACGCCCGATCCCAACGGATCAAATCGTGCGCGTCGGACGCAATGGCGCCGGCCGCGTTTCCCCAATCCATCGAGAAGCGCGGAATCACCGTGAAGCGGCCTTTTGCGTAGTTGTATCCGCGCGCGGCATTCGGGCCCGGCGGCACGGACATCGAGAGGTAGTACGTCGAATTCAAACCTTGAGGCCTGAAGATCTCGCGCTGGAGAAACGTTGGATACGGCACACCGCTCGCACGCGCGACGAGCAAACCCGCGAGTGCGTAGTTGGTGTTGCTGTACTCGTACTTCGTGCCGGGTTTGAAATGCAGCGGTTTGCCGTTCACCAGCGCCACCAAACTTTGGACGCCGTGCGGACCGTCCGTTCCGGACATGATGGCGGCAAGCAGCGGCTTGTTTTCGAGATAGTCGGGCAATCCGCTCGTCTGATCGAGCAGTTCGCGAACCGTAATATCCGCCGCCGTGAGGCGCCTTTGGAAGATACCGCGAAACATGGGAGTCGAGATCGATCTTTCCGCGCTGAACGAGCAGCATGACTGCGGTTGCGGTGAACTGCTTGGTTATCGACCCGACCGGAAAAACCGTTTGCGCGGTGACGGGCAGCGAACGCGCGCGATCGCGCAGCCCGTATCCGCGAGCGTAGAGGACGGTGCCGTTGCGCCCCACGCCGACTTCGATGCCGGAAAGGTGCTGCGCGGCAAGCGCTTTCGTTGCGATTGCGTCGATCTGCCGAACTTGCGCGGGACTGAGCGGAGCCGCGGCCGCAGCGATGCAAGCCGCGAAAAAGAACGTTGCCGTAAGTAGAAGCGATCGCAAACCGTTAGCCTCCATAACCCCAAACCTCCGGTCCGCACCAGATGCGGCCGTCGGAATACTGCACGGCCGGCCGGCGATCGTCGCGCAGAAGCAGCGGACCGTCGAGATCCGTCACGTCGCAGATCTGTCCTAAAAGGAATGCCGGCGCCATGGCGAGCGACGTTCCGCCCATGTTTCCGACCATTACGCCGAGGCCCAACTCGCGGGCTCGCGAGGCCATCGCGAACGCCGCGGTAAGCCCGCCGCATTTATCGAGTTTGATGTTCACGATATTTGCCCGGTTCACGATATTCGGCAAATCGTCCGCGGTTTGCGCGCTTTCATCGGCTGCAACGGGGATCGGCGATTCCAAGCCGTCCATGTCGGCCTCCCGTCCAATTCGGGAACGGCTGCTCGACGAGTTCGACGCGTGCCTGCTGCAGCACCGGCAAGAGATCCTCGAGGGACGCTCGCGTAAAACCTTGATTCGCGTCGACCGCCAGCCAGACGTCGGGACGCGCTTCGCGCACGGCGTTCACGCAGTCGGAATCCGCCGGCGTGCCGGTCAACTTCAACTTGAGCGCGCGCGCATCGGAAAACTCGCGCGCCCTGCGCGCCATGACGTCGGCAGCGTCGGAGCCGATCGTGTATGTCGTTAGAACGGCATGCGGCTGCGCCAATCCGGCCAAGTCCCAAACGGGGCGGCGTTCGATTTTTGCCTCCAGCTCCCACAGAGCGCAGTCGAGCGCGTTACGCGCGCCGCCCGCCGGGAGAAGTTCGAGCAAGTCGGCGCGGCCGGCACCGCGAGCCACCGCATCCGCGACCCGCTCGATCTCCGAGAGGCAGTGCGCCGGCGGATCGTCCTTGTAATACACGCCCGCGCATTCACCGCGCCCCACGACGCCGCCGCGTTCGATTTCGACCGTAACGACCTCCGCCTCGGTCCAGTCATAGCCGGTGATGCGGAACGGATACTTGTAGGGCCAGCGCTCCAAACGGGTTCGTACGGTCGTCGACGCGGAAGTAGGGTTCATAACGATATTTCGCTTTCAACGCCTGAATTTTATCGCCCTTCATTACGATGCCTGCGTTTTCGGCCGCAGCGAAATTTTGCCGGAGAAGACGATTTTTTGAAAGGATCGCCCGCCATAGGCGCTAACGGATGCAAAAAACCTTCGTCAAAGGGGACGTGCGTCTCACAATGATTCGCTTCGTATTGGCGATTTCGATCGCCCTGAGTCTGTCGGGTTCGCCTTTCCAGACTGCGGCAGCCACAGCGCAAGCCGCGCCGCCGGCAACACAGCCGGCATTGTCGGCGGCCGATTTGCAGGCATTCTTTGACGGCCTCATTCCGTATGCCATCCGGCGCGCCGACATTCCGGGCGCCGGCATCGTCGTCGTTCGTGACGGACGCGTCCTGCTGACGAAAGGGTACGGGTATGCCGACCTTGCGAAACATTCGCCCGTCATTCCCGACCAGACGCTCTTCCGCCCCGGTTCCGTATCCAAACTCTTCACCTGGACCGCAGTCATGCAGTTGGTGCAGCAAGGGAAGTCTGAACCTCGATACGGACATCAACGCGTATCTCGATTTCAAGATTCCGGAGAAGTTCGGAAAACCGATCACGCTGCGGAATCTCATGACGCACAGCGGCGGTTTCGAGGAGACGGCGCGCGACTTGCTGGTCGACAAGAAAAGCCAGCTTTATCCGCTGCGCGCCTATCTCGTCGCGCGCATGCCGGGTGAAATCTTTCCGCCCGGAAAAGTGATTGCCTACTCCAACTATGGAGCCGCGCTCGCGGGCTACATCGTTCAACGCAGATCGGGCGAACCGTTTGCGCAGTACATCGCCAATCACATCCTCAAGCCGCTGCGTATGAACCATTCCTCGTTCTTGCAGCCGCTGCCGCCGAATCTCGCCAATCACATGGCGAAAGGATACCAAACCGCTTCGAGCGATAAGCCTACACCATTCGAATTCATCGAGGCCGCACCGGCCGGCGCCGCCTCGGCGACGGTAGCGGACATGGCGCATTTCATGCTGGCGTATCTGGACGGAGGGCGGTACGACGGCGGCACGATTCTGAGCCCCGCGACGATCCGCCGGATGTTCACGCTTCAACTCGCGCCCGCGCCCGGCATGAACGGCTTCGACTTGGGTTTTTACCAAGAGAACCGCAACGGACAGGAAATCGTCGGCCACGGCGGCGACACGAACGTGTTTCACAGCGATCTCCACTTGATGCCGAAGGCGCGTTTGGGCATCTTCATGTCGTTCAACGCCGCGGGGAAAGCGGGTGCGGTCGAAAAGGTGCGCACCGAGATCTTTCGCGCGTTTCTGGACCGGTATTTCCCGTACACGCCGCCTGCCGAAAAAACGGTCGCGAATCCGAAGCGTGACGCCTCGCGCGCGGCAGGTTGGTATCAATCCAGCCGAAGAGAAGAACGCGCCCTGCGATTCATCTATGCCCTGGCGCAGACGAGTGTCGCGGCTCGGCCCGACGGAACTCTCGAAGTCAGCGCGCTCACCGGCCCCGCCGATAATCCGGTGCGCTGGCGGGAAGTGGGGCCGCTCTATTACCGGCAAATCAACGGACAGGCGCATCTGAAGTTTACGACCGATGCGAACGGAAACGTCGTCTCGTGGACGAGCGACGATTTCATTCCCGTCTTCATCTACCAACGCGTGAACGGGCTGCGGGCGCTGGGCGCGATCAAGCCGATGCTTTTGATTTTCATCCTAATCCTGTGCGTCTCGCTGCTGATTCGCCTCGGCGGCTGGATCGCACGGCGCCGCCTCGGCTTGAGTCTGGAACTCAGCCCGTCCGATAAATGGGTCCACTTGGCGGCGCGCATCGGAGCGATAGCGTTTCTGGTTGCGTTAGCCGGGTGGACGACGGCGCTTTCGAGCGCTAACGCGCTGCTTGCCTCTTCGTTCATCACCGTGATGATCGTGCTCTACGCAATCGGGCTGATCGCGATTCTCGGCGGCGTCGCGATGATTGCGGAAACGATTCTGCGCCTGGCGCACGGGCCGGGCGGGTGGTTCGTCCGAACGGGCGAGGTCATCGTCGCGCTTGCGGCGCTGTACGGTATCTGGTTCTTCTGGGCGTTCGGGTTGGCGAGCTTCGCAACGAACTACTGACGATCGCTTTAGAGTGTGCCGAATTCTTCGGTAACGGCCGATGCGTGCAGCATCTCGGAGATCGCTCCGTCGAGCGACTCGAAGGTATAAAGCCCGGAAAAGACGGCGAGATCGCCGCTGGTGTTGCGCATCACGAACGACGGCGAGCTGCGGCAGCGCGAGGTCTTTGAACTCTTGCGTCGTGCGTGCGATGCGCTGCGTTACTTGCGGTGAGTCCATCAGCGCGTCGATACGCTCGGCTGAAAAGCCGCTCACGCGGGCCGCTTCGGCGAGCGCTGCATCGCGCCGCCCGAGCGGTTTGCCGTCGACCAGCGCCGTACGGGACAAAGCGCGACGAACGCGGGAATCCCCGGCGCCGAGCGCGCGCGCCGCTTCAATCGCTTGGTTCGCGTACTTGGTGGTCGTTTCGGGCGAGTCGTGCCACGCCTCGTTCAATCGCACGCCCGTAATCTTTTCCGTACGGGCGTAGTACCACGAGAGATCCGAACGCGTGTACGGGAGCGGTCCATAGTCGAAGAGCTGCGCAATTCGCCAATCTATTCGAACGCGCTCTCCATATTTTGCCTCGACCTCCTCGACGGCGCGATCGGCGATGGAACACCACGACGAGAGCACGTCGAGATAGTAAATCAAGTCGACGTGAGCCATCAGGCGTTCACCGTTTCACGCGCTCGCAGCGCGGGCGCTGCCTTCCCGTCCAGAAACGCATCGAGATCTTCCACCGAGAATTGCATGCCGGTAAAAAACGGCCCGAAAGCCGCATATCGCGCGCTGGCTTCGTCGAAACGCATCTCGTAAATGAGTTTCTTGAAAACGAGCGGATCGTCGGCATACAGATCGACGCCCCACTCGTAATCGTCGTAGCCAACGGAACCGGAAATCACTTGCGTGACCAGGCCGTGAAAAGACCGCCCGATCTTTCCGTGATCGAGCATCAGGCTTCGCGCGTTGCTCGAACGGCAGAGTGTACCAATTGTCCGAACCCTCGCGCTTCTTGTCCATCGGATAGAAGCATACGTATCGGCGTTGCGGAATGCGCGCCCACAGGCGGCCGGCGTTGCGCGGCTGCGCAGCTTGTTCGTGCAGCAAGTCGTCGAACGCGGCGTTCCACTCCGGCGAAAACGGCTTGAGTGCGCGCTCGTTCAACGCCGCGTGAATCTTCGCGGTTGCATCGTACAGGCCCAGTTCGAGCACCGAGACGTACGAGTCCCGCGGTTCGAGATAGTCGGCGAGTTCGCAGCGATCGAGCACGCTTTGCGCGTGCGAGAGTCCGTCGAAGGCGCGCGCGTAATGCGTGAGCATCACGTCGGCCTTATGACCGAGCAGGCGCGCGACACCGACGTCGCTCTCATCGCCGTTGCCGAGCGGTGTCAGCGCCTCGACCGCTTCCTGCGCGATGCGCTGCCGGCGTTCCTGAGGCACGGCGTCCCAGCGGCGGCGATCGAACGCGAACATGCGGTGGAGAATCCACCAGCCCTCAATGGTTTCGTTGACGTCGGGATGACGCACGGCGCTCCTAACTCTTGGCCAGCGCTTTTACGCGCTTGACTTCCGCTTCCACTTCCGACGCCAGCGTATCAGGACGCTCGCGGTATTTCGCCCACAATTGCGGCATGTGCGCGATGTCCTCGAGCACGCGCGAGTACACCGCGTTCACGGGCGTCACCACGCCATGTTCGCGGCCTGCGCACGCGACGGCTCCGTTCAGGAAATCGACTTCCGTTTGCGCTTTCCCGGCGCGCAAGTCGAGCAGCAGCGACGGCGGCTTGGTGCCGCGCGCGCCGGCGACGCGCCCCGCGAGCAGCCGCTTTGCAATTGGGCTGGGCAGCGTCGCAATGCCTTGCAGCGCGCGAACCGGGTATCGAGGCAGATCGATCGGCGTGACGTCCATGGCTTGCATGACGGCACGCACTTCGCGGATCGCCCGAATCTCCAGCGTGAAGATCTCTTCGAAATGCACCAGGCGGTTGGGCAGCACGTTCAAAATCGCGCAGCTCGCGTTTGCAACGATGTTCAGCACCAGTTTCGACCATTTCAGCGCACGCCAATCGTCGACCACTTGCACCTTCGTGCCGGTGCTGCCGAACGTGGCAACGAGCCAATTATAAGCATTCGCTCCCATCGGCGAGAGCGCTAGGCCGCCGTCCTTGGTCGCTTTGCCGTGACCGTTCTCGCGCGCCCGGTCGATCGGTGTGGTCAAAGCCGCGGCGACGACGTTTTCTTTCCCGAACGCTGCCGCGAGCTTCTCTTCGTTGCCGACGCCGTTCTGCGGGCTGACGAAGACGCACTTCTCCGGATATGGTATCGCTTTTCGCAGCGTAACGATCGCGCTGTCGGTGTCGTACGCTTTGACTGCGACGATTGCGACGTCGGCGTCCGCCTGCGTCACTTGCTCGATGTCGCGCGGCGCGTAAACGACCTCGACGTTTATCGTTTGCAGTAAATCGCCGAGGTACGTACCCACCGCGCCGGCGCCGACGATGTAGACTTTCACGCAAGACCCGTACTTCCGAAGCCGTTGCCCGCGCGCACCGTGCCGGGTAATTCCTCGACCTGCGCAAACGTGGCGCGCGACACGGGGGCAACGATGATTTGCGCGATGCGGTCGCCGCGGCGCACCGTAAACGGCTCGTCTCCGTGGTTCGCCAGAATGACGTTGACCGCGCCGCGATAATCGGCGTCGATCGTGCCTGGAGCGTTCAGACAGGTGACGCCGTGCTTGAGCGCAAGGCCGCTGCGCGGCCGCACCTGGGCCTCGTAGCCGTCGGGCAATGCGATCGCAAAGCCGGTGGGAATCAACGCGCGCGCTCCAGGTTCGATCACCGTGTCGCTTTTCACCGCCGCACAGAGATCGGCGCCGGCGGCGTGCGCGCTCATGTACGAAGGAAGGGGCAGACCCTCACCCTCGGGCAGACGCTGGATTCGTACGGAAACGAACGTAGATGTCATGAGGCCTCGCGCTAAATGTTTTGCGAGCCGAGCGCGCTCGCGCCCTTCGGGTTGAGCAGCGTCGCCAATTCGGCCTGAAAGCTTTCGACGTCGCGAAATTGACGGTACACGCTCGCAAACCGGATGTACGCGACCTTGTCCAGACCCCGAAGCGCTTCCATCAACTTCTCGCCGATCGTCGTCGAGGGCACTTCGCTCTCGCCGCGCGCGAACAGGTCGCGTTCGAGATCCGCCGCGACGGACTCCATCTGGCTTTCCGAAACCGGGCGCTTCTCGCACGCGCGGCGCAGCCCGGCAAGAATCTTTTCACGGCTGAACTGTTCGCGGCGCCCGTCTTTTTTCACAACGAACAGACGCGGCGCTTCCATGCGTTCGTACGTGGTGAAGCGGTGCTTGCAGCGGAGATCGAGGCACTCACGCCGGCGGCGGACGACATTCTCGTCATCGCGCGAATCGACCACGCGCGTCTCGCTCTTACGGCAGGTAGGACAGAGCAGCTTTTTGACCCCTTGTAACGGCAGCAGCCATGGCGGCGAGCCTGGGTGGCCCACATATTGTGGGTCAGACTATTATAAGCCACTATGCGTACGGGTGCAAAAAATGGCGGCGGCGACCGCTAGGTCGCCGCTCCGATTTTGAACATCTTGGTCCCGCATTCGGGGCATTTCCCCTCGGTTGCCGGGCGACCGTTCTTCATCGTGATTTGCACCGCGTCTTTGATTTGACGCTTGGTCTTGCACTTCACACAGTAGGCTTCTGCTGCCACGATTGACTCCTCCAAATGCCGGCGCGGGTTCCCACACGGGCGGGGCGGTTTGGCCCGCTTATTCCGAGGCGCCCGACGGTTTCCTCGTGCTCGCGGCCCTCGAGAACTCCCTTACGCCGCTAGGCCGCCCCTTGCTGCCAAGCGCCAGGACGTGAACGCATGCGCGATGGAGACGCCCGCACGGAAGTCCTTCGACGAACTGGCCGCGTTTCGGGAGGGTCGCGAGGTTCCTCGCGTCGTCGAGGAACTGTGGTGCTCCGGCAGCCTCGAGGGTTTGCGGCGGCCGACCGTCGCGATTGTGGGAACACGCGCCGCCACCGCGTACGGCAGAGCGCTCGCGCGGCGTTTCGCCGAGGAGCTCGGCGCGCTCGGGTGCTGCATCGTTTCGGGTTTGGCTTTGGGAATCGACGCCGCAGCGCACGAGGGCGCGCTGGCCGCGGGAGCACCGACGATTGGCGTGCTCGGCGGCGGTCACCGGTGCTTCTTTCCGCGACGCAATCGCACGCTGGCAACGCGGATGCTGGCGGGTGGGGGAGCGGTCATCTCGCCATTTCCGCCGGATCACCCCGCTTATCCGCCGCAGTTCTTGCAGCGAAACGGCGTCGTGGCAGCGCTCGCCGACGCGGTCGTGGTCGTGGAAGCGCCCGCGCGCAGCGGCGCGCTAAACACCGCGAGCTGGGCCGCGGGACGCATTTCGGTTTTTGCCGTACCCGGTGACGTGGATCGCGCGCATGTCGCCGGGTGCCATGCGCTGATCCGCGACGGAGCGATCCTCGCGCGCAGCGCGCAGGACGTGGCCGACGATCTCGGCATTGCGGCGCCGGCGCCGGCGCGCGCCTCTCGCGCCGCATCGCGCGAACGCGACCCGTTACAGCGCCGGATCGCGAACCTGCTCGCCGAGGGTGAACGTTCGCTCGAGGAGTTGCTGCGCGAAACAGGTGAAGCACCCGCACACGTGCTCGCCGCGCTCGCACTGCTCGAACTGAACGGTGCCATCGAGGTGCAGCCGGGACAGCGTTACTGCAAACGGCGCTGACGGAGCGCGATGCTGATGCGCGGCGCGACGGCGCGCGACACTTTGGGGATGTGATGCTCCCACTGCTCCTGCGCGAGTCCGCCCATGACGAGCAAACTTCCCGGTTCCAAATCGACGGAAAACGTTCGGCGGCGCAGGTCCTTCGAGAGCTGCCTTTCGCGGATGCGCATTTCGCGTACCGCGCCCAAACTCACCAGCGCCACGTATGGACGCTCGATCAGATCCTCGGTGTGGTCGCTATGCCATGCGACGCTATCGCTGCCGTCGCGATAGTATTGCACCGAAACCGCGTTGAAACGCGTCTGCAGCAGATCTTCCGTTCGAGCCTTGAGTCCCGCTAACTCGTCGGGGAGCGGCTCATCCGGTGCGAAACGCGCAATGAGGCGCGGAACGGGAACGGTGTGGTCGTACATCCACATCGTTTCCTGCGACCACTCGAGACTGCTTTGCAGACGTTCGAAGAGCCCCGCGCTTTCAGTCGCGTTCAAGAGCGCGGGATAGTATACGATGCTGCTGGCGTCCTCGACGAAGATCTGCGGGATCGCGCCGAAAAGCCCAATTTGCTGCGCCACGTCCTCAAAGACACGGATACGCGCCGGCGCGTTGCGAAACCAGCGGCGTGCAGATCCGCATCGTCGCCGTCGGCAAATTGAAGGCTCGCTATGCCGTGCAGGCGTGCGCCGAATTTGCGAAACGCCTGGCGCCCTATTACCCCGTCGAGGTGCTCGAGGTCAAGGCTTCCGACGGCACGCGGCCGGCGCATGCGGTTCGCGAGGAAGCGGAACGTATCGTGCGACAGCTGCATGACGACGACGTCGTCTGGCTTCTCGAGCGCACCGGTGCGGAACTTTCCAGCGAGCAGCTGAGCCGCGAGCTGACCGGCGTCGCGAACGCGGGAACGCGGCGTATGACGCTCGTGATCGGCGGGACCTACGGAGCCGACGCCTCCCTGCGCGATCGCGCGCAGTTCGTCTGGTCACTTTCATCGCTCACGCTGCTGCACGAGTGGGCGCGGATGATCGTGCTGGAACAGCTCTACCGGGCGGCGAAGATTGCGCGAAATGAGCCCTACCACCACTGAGCCGGTGTTGCCCGAAGAAGCGCTTGCGACTTTTGCTGCAGCGCTCAAGGACGCCATCGCGGCGCTCTACGCCGAAGCTCCGAGCGCCGAGGTAGCGTTCGAGGCGCCGCGCCGTCCCGAGTTCGGTGATTTTTCGACCAATGCCGCGTTTGCGCTGACGCGCGCTGCCAAACGTTCTCCGCAAGATATCGCAACCGCGCTCGCGTCTGCCGTTGCCGAACGCGAACCGCGGTTGCGCGACCTGTTCAGCGATATTACGCCGACTGCCGGGTTCATCAATTTGCGGCTGACGCCGGCGGTGTGGCAAGCAGTCGTAGCGCGGATTCTGCGCGACGGTTGGGCGTTCGGGCAAGGCCCCAAACAAACGCAGCGGATTTCGCTGGAGTTCGGCAGCGCGAATCCAACCGGACCGCTCGTGGTCGTGCAAGGACGCACGTGCAGCATCGGCGCGACACTCGCCAACACGATGCGGTATTGCGGGTACGACGTCTTCATCGAGTGGATCATCAACGACGCGGGCGGTCAACTCGATACGCTCGGGCGTTCGCTCTACGCACGCTACCGGCAAATCTACGATCCGCAGTTCGCGTTCCCCGAAGAAGGCTATCCGGGCCGGTATTTGGAGCCGATCGCGCAGCACATCGCAGATCGCGAGGGCGAGCGGTGGGTTCATGCGGACGAATCCGAATGGCTGCCGCATTTCTCGAAGTTCGGACGCGACACGCTCGTGGCGGAGCAGATGCGCACGGTGGCGCGTTTCGGCGTGCATTACGATCTCTGGCAGAGCGAAAAAGAGCTGCACGACACGGGACGCATCAAAGCCGGTCTCGAGCGGTTGCAAAGCGCCGGTCACACGTTCGAACAGGACGGCGCCGTGTTCTTCCGCGCGACGGAATTCGGCGACGATAAAGATCGCGTTCTGGTTCGCAGCGACGGGCGTCCCACGTACTTCGCGAACGACGTCGCGTATCACTACGAGAAGTTGCGCCGCGCCGACCGCGTCATCGACGTTCTCGGACCGGATCACCACGGATACATCGGACGGCTGAAGGGTTTGGCCGAGGCGCTCGGTTTCGATCGCGACTCGCTGGACGTGCTGATCGCGCAGCAGATCACGCTGATGCGCGGCAACGCGCAAGTGAGCATGAGCAAACGCGCCGGGCAAATCGTCACGCTCGACGACATCATCGACGAAGTCGGCGTCGACGCGGCCCGCTTCTTCTTCGTCATGCTCTCGCCGGAGTCGCCGCTGACGTTCGACCTCGAACTCGCCAAAGAGCAGAGCAACGAAAACCCGGTGTACTACGTGCAGTACGGACACGCGCGCATCTCGTCCGTTTTCAACAATGCCGAACCGGCCGATATCGAAGAGGCGCGCGCGAATCCGTGGCCGGCGGCGCTTGTGCATCCGGCCGAACTCGCGCTGGTACGGCGGTTGGCCGAGTTGCCCGCCGTCGCGCGCAATGTCGCCGAACAGCTCGCCCCTCATCGCCTGACACGCTATGCCAGAGACATCGCGTCGGACTTTCACCAGTTCTATCACGAGTGTCGCATTCTGGCGGCGAGCCGCGAGGAGCGGTTAGCCCGCCTCGCACTTTGCCTCGCGACGAAGACCGTTCTGGCACGCGTCTTGGACCTGATCGGTGTAAGCGCGCCGGACTCCATGTAACGCCGGAAACTATGAATTTAGTTTACAAATCGCCGCGCATCCGTTACTATTAACGAATTAGTAGACTCCGCTTCCAAGGGGGATTCTGATGCTCGCGTTGCTGGCCGCTGTGCTGCTCGCGCAAACTTCAACCGTCGCCGTGCCGGCTGCGGCGTCGAGCACGACGTACGTCGGCACGCGTGTGGCGTTGCCGGCCGTAACGGCTCCGCCGGCGATTGACGGAACGCTGCGCGACCCCGTCTGGAAGAGCACCGCCGCGAAGGTCGATCTTGGCTGGAATCTGCGAGACGCGCAGCCGGCGACGCAAAGCACAACGGCATACATCATGACCGACGGGCATTTTCTTTACGTTGCGTTCGACGCGCAGCAGCGGCAGCGGATCGAAGCCGGACAGCACACCAACGACACGAGCCTCACCGACAACGACTACGTGGCCGTGTACTTTTGGCCGAACGGGTCGAACGGCTTCGCGTACGAGTTTCAAGCGAATCCCAACGGCACGCACCTGGCAACGTCCAGCGAGAACACCGCGTACGCGCCCGCGTGGCAGTCCGCCGGAAGCATTCACCCCGGAGGATATACCGTTACCATGCGCATCCCGCTGACGGCGATGAAGGGTGCAAGCGGCGGTGCGTGGGGATTGCAATTCGCTCGCTACATCGCCGCTACGCAAGACGACGACGTGTGGCAGCATGCGCCCGTGCAAGGCAGCGGGATGGAGGCGATGTCGGTGTACAGCGGTTTTTTGGCGGGCGTGCCGGCGCAGCCGGCGCTTCGTCCGAAACCTCGGATCGGCTTATACGAACTCGGCGAACTGGCATCGCGCAGCATCGGCGGTTCGACGTCGCGCATCGGCGCCGACATTTCTTTGCCGATCACGACCGGCACGTCGTTCGTCGCCGCGCTGCATCCCGATTACTCGAACGTGGAACTCGATCAGCAGACGATCCAGCCGACGGCGTACCAGCGCTTTTACCAAGAGGTTCGGCCATTTTTCACGCAACTCCAGAACTTCTACAACATCGGCACGTGCGTCGGCTGCATGGGGCAAGAACTCTACACGCCGGCGATACCGACCCCGCGCGACGCGTATGCGATCGAGGGGAAACAAGGCCCTGCGAGTTTCGCCGCTTTCGATGCCGCCGGCGTCGATGGACGCCGGGACAACGCCGAAACCGTGGCTCTGCACTCCGCCGACACCAAGACGTCGTTCAGCGCGCAGCGCGTCGGCGTGAGTTTGCCGGGTCTGCTGGACGACGTCAACTACTACAATCTTTCTCACGATAGTTTGAAAGGATTGTTCGAATACCTCGGCTACGGAAATGAAAGCGGCACGCTGGTAACGGATTCCTCGCAGGCGACTCGGAAAGAAGCCGGCCTCGGGTGGTACGCGCCGAACGGCGGCTTGTATTTCGCGACGCGACAAATCGGTGCGCAATACAATCCCGTCGACGGCTTCACGCAGCATCCCGGCATCGCCGGGTATGACGTCAACGGCGGATACACGTGGTATTACAAATCGACGGCATTCATTCCGCGCTTCATCGTCGCGGCGAATCTCGATCGCTATCACGGCGCGAGCGCGGGCTTGAACCAAAGCGACCAGTATTTCGCGGTCGGCGCCGATTTCTTGAAGCAGTGGCACATTCGCGCGCAGACCGGTTCGTCATTTCTGCGTTTGAACGATGGGCTATTTACGCCGATCACGCAGAACGACATCGATCTCTCGTTCCACTACCACACGCCGACCGTGACGACGGTTTCCTGGTACACCGGGCGCTTCGGGCCCGGGAAATTGGATTCGTGGGCGCGCAGCACGACGCTCAAAGCCGGGCCGCGAGGCTACCTTTCTCTCGAAGCTGACGACAATCGTCAATGGCTCGACGGCGGAACGGTCTACACGTCATGGCTCGAAAAGGCGACGTACACGTATGAGAACGGCGCGAATTCGTCGATCGGCGTCGGCGTGCGGCGCATCATGGGCGCCTCGCCCGTGCTGGAAAACGCCGGACCGAATCCAGCCGTAAATGCGTGGAATCTGTCCTTCGCCTACCACGTGCGTTTCGCGCACAACGAGCTGTATGTCGTCTATGGCGATGCGAACGCGCTGCAGACCGCGCCGCGCTTCGTCATAAAACTGATCGAATACGCGGGAGCCGACAAAGGAACGTAAAACACTCCATGCGATGCATGTCAGGATCCGGACGCAGGCGTATTTGGTCGGTGCGCTGCCGCTGGCATTCCTCATCGTCCTACTCGCGTTCGGTCTGCTGATCGAGCACGAGACGCAAGTCGGCGCCAGCCTCGAACAGCACGCGCAACTGGTACTGGGTCGCCTTGACCGGACGCAAAACGTGCTGGACGAGGCGAACCGCAGCGCCGTGGTAGCGCGCGTACCGGGGGGCTCCCTTCCGCAAATACGCCTGCGTCTGAAGCGCGAACTTACTGCGCTCGAACAGACTGGTGGCGCAGGACGGCGGCATGCCCCAACGCGTGCGAACGCTGCAAGCGGACCTGAACGCCGGTATGGACTTCCTCGAGCAGTACGCCGCGCTGCGGCGAGCCGGAAACGTCACCGGCGCGCAAGCACTCGCGAACGGTCCGACGATGCGAGTACTTTCCGCGAATATCGTTTCGGCATACGCTGCCCTGGTGAGCGGCGCGCGCCAAAACGAACTGTCGGGTTTGACCGCACTGCGCGATCGCAGTAGGCGCTACGAACTCGCGCTTATCGCGGCGTGCATCCTCGGCATCGCGCTCACGCTGCTGGTCTCGGGCCGCTTCGGCATGGCCATCGCTCGGCGCTTGGGTTATTTGGCTGAAAACGCGCGGCGGCTCGCGCATGGAGAGCCGGCAACTCCGCTTCTCGGCGATGACGAGTTCGCCGATCTCGACGTCGTCTATCAAGCGATGATGCAAGAGATATCGCGCCAGCAACGTCTGAACTCACGGCTGCAAAGCATGCTTTTGCCGCAGCGGCTCCCAGCCTTCGACGGAATCCGGATCGATACGGCGTACGTGCCTGCCGCCCAAGAAACGGAAGTCGGCGGCGACTGGTACGACGCGTTCACGATTTCCGACCGCCATATTTGCATCAGCATCGGCGACGTTGCGGGTCACGGCCTTCGCGCCGCGGCAGTCATGGCCGCTGCACGCCTTGCGGTTCGCGCGGCTGCTCGCATGCAAGACGATCCAGGTCGAATCATGGAGCAGTTGAATCGCGTGATCACCGCCGACGAACCGGAGACGATCGTGACGGCTCTGGTCGCAATACTCGACGTGGACGACGGGACGCTGCGCTACGCGATCGCCGGCCATCCCAAGCCGATCGTCATTCGCCCGGACGGCGAAGCGGATCTGCTTCGCGGTTCCGATCTCGTGCTCGGCGCCGACTCGAACAGCGCTTATCGCACGTACCGCGCGCAACTACACGAAGGCTGGGCGCTGCTGCTGTACACGGACGGCCTCGTAGAGATCACGCGCGATTACGCGCAGGGCATCGAGGAGCTTCGCGCCGCCGCGGCTGAAGAATTCACCAGCGCGGCTCAAAATATCGCGGAAGCGATTCAGCAGCGCGTGTTTCGCGGCCGGCGCGCGGACGACGATGCCGCGCTGCTCTTCATCGGCATTACGAGTTTGGGCGTCGCCGCGGCCGAACGCGTCCAGCGCAGTTGGACGCTCGACGCTCGCGACGCAACCTCCGCGCATCGCGCCAAACGCGCCATCCTTTGGCATTTAGGCGACGCGATCCGCGACGAAACGCAGCTCGCTTCCATCGAACTGGTCCTGGGCGAGCTCATCGGCAACGTCGCGCGGCACAGCCCGGGCATTGCCGAAGTCTCGCTCGAGCCGGAAGACTCGTGTTTGCTGCTGCGCGTGAGCGACCGCGGTGAGCCCTTTGCTTATGCCGGTGGAAACGGCAACGCCGCAGATTTGCTCGCCGAAAGCGGGCGCGGACTTTTCATCGTGCGGTCGATGGCGCAAGATCTGCGCGTGGAACACAACGGTGCCGGCAACGTCGTTACCGCCGTCATGGGGCCGGCGCCGGTTCGCTGACTACGATCGATTCGACGATCGGGTTTTGCATTATCGTCAGCGGTTCGGAATGCGCTTCGTCGACCGCATCGATCTGACCGTGCAGCCACGGACCGAGAAAGTATTTCCACACGAGCTTCGCGATAGCGGCCGCGGGGATTCCCAGAATGAGTCCCGCCAACCCGAAGAGTTCGCCGCCGGCGAACACGGCGAACATAACGGTAATCGGCGAAACGCCGACCGTTCCGCCCATGATTTTCGGCACGAGCACGTTATCGCTGACGCGCGCCACCGCGAACATGACGACCTGCACGAAGATCACGACGAAGGCACCTTGCGGCGCCGCTAATGCGAGCGCGACGACCTGCGCACCCAGCATGCCGATAATCGGGATCGAGTAGCCAATCGCGCTCACGATTCCAATGAGCAGCGCGAACTTGAAGCCAAGCAAAGCGGTAATCGCAGCGATCAGCGCACCCGTTATGCCGCTGACGATCACCTGACCGGCGATGTAACCGCCGAAAACGCCCACGGCCTCGGCCGAAAGTTTGCGCGCGGTTGCGCGTTTACTGGGCGGAAAGAGCCCGGCAAAGCCGTCGGCGAGCCGCTGCGGGTTGAGCAGGAAGAAAAACGAGAGAATGAGCGCCGAGAATGCGATGAACAGTCCCGTCGCGATATTGATCGCGAATGCACCGAGCGAAGTGACGGTGACGGTGAGCAACTCGGTGATGCGCTGCGCGCCGAGTTGCTGCACGTTGAGCAGTTTCGGCGGAATGTTCGCTGCAGGGAAATGCGAGCGCAGCGCGGACTGCATGCCTTGCAGCGAGGTTTGCGCCGTGTTGAGATATCCCGGGGCGTTCTGCACCAAGATTTGCACCTGGTCGATCGTCATCGGAACGATGATCACCAGCAGCACGATCGTCAGGACGATCAAGACGGTATAGACGATCGCGATGGACCAGATGCGCGGCACGCGCCGTCTTTCGAACCAGTCCACGATCGGATGAACCGCGGACGCGATGAACGCCGCGATGACGAAGACGGCCATCGTCTTTGGGATGCGCGTTGCGAACCACAAGGCGAGCAGCGCGAGGACGACCACCGCGACCGTCATCCAGACGCGGCGGCGGCTGCCGAAATCTAAAGCGGTTTGCATAGCAGGCGCCGCTCCGTGAGATACCCGGCGCGTTCGTAGAGCGCCCGGGCGGCGGCGTTGTGCTCGGTGACCATCAATCCCATATACGGCAATCCTCGCCGGCGAGATTCTTCTTCGGCGGCAGCCAGCAATCGACTCCCTATACCTCGTCCGCGCATCGAAGGTTCCACGGCCATGTACGCCACGAAGCCCTGCGGCATCCGCGTCACTTCATCGGGCATCGCATCCAGCATGAGGACGAAACCCGCGCGCCGGCCACCGCTTTCCGCGAGAATGAGCACGTGCGATTGCCCGAACACGAAGTCCAGCAAGCCCTCGTAGCTCGCTTCTAGCAAGGAGTGATTGACGTGACGGAACGGCGCGACCGAATCGGTCATCGTACTCTTGCCGAGCTCGGTCACGAAAGGCCGGTCGTCCGCGCGGCCTTCGCGTATGAGGAGTTCTATGCCGCCGCTCGCCATTGCGGCAGCAATTCCTGGAACGCTTCGATTAGCGCGGCGTTTTCTTCCGGCGCACCGATCGTGATGCGTAAGCGGCCCGGCATGCCGAGCGCATCGCCCGACCGCACGATGATTCCCCGGTGCAGCAAGTCCATGTAGGCCGTATGTGCGGCAGCGGGCACTGCGACGGCATAAAAGTTCGCGTTGGTCGGATACGCGTGTAACCCCAAGCGTTCGAAGTGCTTGTAGACGAAAGCCTTGCCCGCAGTATTTGCCGCTATGCTCATCGCGACGAATTCTTCGTCGTCGAGAGCCCCAGCGGCTCCCAGCGCGGCGGGCCGCGAGATGTTGAACGGCAGCCGCACGCGGTCGAGCCAGCCGATCGTTTCGGCGTCGGCGAAACCGTACCCGAATCGCAGCGACGCTAGGCCGTAGATCTTCGACATCGTGCGCAACACGATCGTGTTCGGGCGCTCGCGCACGAGATCGATGGCGTCGAGCGTCTCCGCGCCCATGTATTCGCGATAGGCTTGGTCGACGAGCAGCGTCACGTGCGGCGGAATCGCGGCCACGAACCCGCGCCACGCTTCGCGGGCAATCGCCGTGCCGGTCGGATTGTTGGGATCGCACACGAACATCAGACTTCGTGCGAGGCGTGATCGCCTCGAGCATGGCGTTCAAATCGTGCTCGCCCTCGCGCAACGGCACTTCGATCGCCGCCGCGCCCGTCAATGCCGTCGCCAATTTGTAAAGCGAAAACGTGGGCGCCGCGATAATCGCTTCGTCGCCGCTTTCGAGCAGCGTTTCGCACACGATGTTCACCAGTTCGTTGCTCCCGTGGCCCAACACGACGTTCTCGGCGTGCAGAGCATACGGCGCCGCGATCTTCTCCTTCAGTTCCGGATACGTGTCCTCGAGATACAGATGCAGCCGGTCGATAAAACGCAGCGCGGCCATGGCTTTCGGCGAACTGCCGAGCGGATTTTCATTTGACGCGAGTTTGATGATCCGGTGCAGGCCCAAATCGCGCCGCACTTCCTCGATCGTTTTGCCCGGCACGTACGGCGCGAGCTTGCGAACCGCCGGCCGGCTCATCAGCTCGCGCGCGTGAGCGGCGGAGGCGCGCCGCGAACCGGGGTCGGTGATCGGTTCGGAAGCCGCGCACTGCGGACATTCCGCGGGATCGTAGGATACGATCGGCATGTCGAGCAGCGCATGGGTACGCACGCCGAAGTCGGCGTGGCCGCGCCGGACGATGACGCCGACCCCAAGCACGCGCGCCCCGGTTTTGCCGACGACGTCGAGCACTTCTTTCACCGAACCGCCCGTCGTTACGACGTCTTCAACGACCACCACGCGATCCGCCGCTTCGATACGGAAATTGCGGCGCAGCGATGCAACGCCGTCCACTTTCTCGACGAACACCGCTTTGGTGCCGAGCGCTCGCGCGACTTCATAGCCGAGGATGATGCCGCCTACGGCGGCGCTGACGACAATCGTGGGGTGCTGGTCGCGGAATGCGTCCGCAATTTCGCGCGCAATCGGTTCGACCATCGCGGGATCTTCGAGAATGCGAAATTTCTGAATGAAGCGATCGCTGTGACGTCCGGAACTGAGGCGGAAGTGTCCGTCGAGCAGCGCGCCTCGATCCTTGAGTTCTTGCTCCAGGTTCATGCTTGCCCCTTCGATGCCGTGACGGCAACGGATCGCATCTCGTCCAGAATCGCTTTCGCCGCGGCAAACGGATCGCGTGCTCCGGTAATCGGGCGTCCGACGACGAGATAATCGGCGCCCGCGCGAACCGCATCCGCGGGCGTCGTCACGCGCTTTTGATCGCCGTGCGCGCTGCCCGCGGGCCGAATGCCTGGAGTGAGGGTGAGAAAATCGTGCCCCAGCGCGCCTTTCAATTCGCGCGTCTCGTGCGCGCTGCACACGACGCCGGAGCAACCGGAATCTTTGGCCAAACGTGCAAGCCGCATCGCGTTTTCGAGCGGATCTCCGCCGAGTCCGACATCGAGAAGATCGCTTTCACTCATGCTTGTGAGCACCGTTACGGCGAATACGTGCGGACGGGCGGCGCCGAGTTCGTCGGCGCGCTCGTTCGATGCCTGGACGGCGGCACGCATCATTTCCGCGCCGCCGAGCGCGTGCACGTTGACGATATGCGTGCCGTGGCGAACCAGCTGTTTGACCGCCGCGGCGACCGTTCGGGGTATGTCGTGAAGTTTCGCGTCGATGAAGTGACGCACGTCGCGCGCTTGCATGTATGAAAAGATGCGCTCGCCGTATCCGTAGAGCGGTTCCATGCCGACTTTGAAGATCGGGTCCAGTTCGTACAGCGCGTCGATGAGCCGCTCCGCCTCATCCGCATCGGGCACGTCGAGCGCAACGACCAGCGAAGACATCAGCCCTCATCTCCTTCGTACTGAAACGGATTCGCGACGCCGACGTTGGCTTTACCGACGATTTCGCGAATCGACCCGGCCCCGCGCTGCGCTAGGTATGCGCGCAACTCTTCGACGATGCGCACGGGAATCCGCGGATCGGTGAAGTTCGCAGTACCGATGCAGATCGCGCTTGCCCCGGCAAGGAAAAATTCGAGCGCGTCGGCAGTGGTTTCGATGCCGCCCTGCCCGACGATGGGAATCGTCACCGCGCGCGCTACTTCGTACACCGCGAGCACGGCAATCGGCCGGATGGCCGGCCCGGAGAGACCGCCCGTCACATTGCCGAGCCGCGGTTTCCATGTGGCCACGTCGATCGCCATGCCGCGCACGGTGTTGACGACGGCTAGCGCGTCCGCGCCTGCACCCTGCGCTTCGCGCGCGATCGACGCGATGTCGGTGACGTTTGGCGAAAGTTTTACGATGAGGGTTTTATCCGTTGTATTTCGCACAGCTCTAACGACGCGAGACGTCAGCAGCGGATCGCATGCAAACGTTTCGCCTTCATGCGCGACGTTCGGACACGAAATATTCACTTCGAGCGCGTGAATCTCGCTGCGCGCGGCGAGCCGCTCGGCGACGAACGCATAGTCGTCGACCGAAAAACCTGCCACGCTTCCGACGATCTTGCAAGGGCGATTCGAAAACTTCGCGACGTCGTGTTCGAGATACCAATCGATTCCGGGATTCTGCAGCCCGATCGCGTTGAGCAGTCCCGCGGGCGTTTGAACGAGTCGCGGAGTCGGATTGCCCAACCGAGGCAAACGCGTGACGCTTTTGAGCACCACGCCGCCGATCTGCGAAAGATCCAGAAACGGCGCAAATTCCTCGCCCGATCCGTAACAACCGCTGGCCATGAGCGTCGGAACGGGTAATTCGAGCGAACCAATACGAACGCCGAGATCTACCATCGCAGCTCGTGCGCCCAGAAAACCGGTCCCTCGCGACAAATTCGCGCGTACACCGTATCGCTGCCGCCGGCATCCGCGCCGGGAAAGCTCGGTGCTTGCGCGCTGGCGCGATCGATCGGAACGACGCAGCCCCAGCATCCTCCCACGCCGCACGCAAAGGTTTCTTCGAGCGAGAGCTGCGCCGGGACGCCGAGCTCTTCAGCGACGAATGCGGTCGCCCGAAGCATCGGCGAAGGTCCGCAAGCGAGAATCAAATCGGGTTTGCGCTGCGCCGCAAGGAGTGCTTCGGTAACGAAACCGTGGTGGCCGAAGCTGCCGTCATCGGTGGCGCAAACCACGTCACATCCTTCACGCGCGAAGCGGTCTTTTTCCACGAGCAGATCCCGCCTCCGGGCGCCGTAGAAAAGGCGGACGTTTTTCCCCAATCGGACCAAGGCTTGGGCCGGAAGCAACACGGACGCAATGCCCACGCCGCCTGCGACGATTGCCACGTCCGTGGCACCGTCAAACGTGAAACCATTACCGAGAGGAGCGGAAACACCAAAATGATCGCCCGCGCGCAACTCCGCGAGCTCCCGCGTTCTCGGTCCGCAAACGAAAAAGAGTATGCTGGCGCGCTCGCCTTGCGCTTCATAGATGCCAAGGGCGGTCGCGCATCTTTCTCCGCCCGGCGGAATCGCCATCAAGAACTGACCGGGCCGCGTCACATCCACGAGCGCCGGCGCGTGAAAACCAAGGAGGAACACGCCGGGCGCGAGCTGCGTTGTATCCGATACGACGACATCGTGCACTGCCGGCATCGCGATTTGGCATTCTCGCAACTACCGGGACATACTTCCGTAACGAAATTTTTAATAAAAGCTGCGACCTTTGACTGAACTTCTCAACACCATTAGCCGTTATAGGGTATACAACGACAAATATCGGAAAGGAGGGTCCACGAAAAAATGGCAGGTCTGATGGTCTTCAAATCGTTAGCCGACGCGCTCAGAGCGGGCTATCAGGTATACGACCGGACTTCGGACGGTTATCTCGTCCGCACAAGAACTGCGGCTGGATGGGCGATTGCCCTGGTCAGTTGCAAGTGAACCCTCCGATAAAGGGATAAGTGCAGCAAGTAAAAGGCCCGCTCCGGCGGGCCTTTTAAATTCCACGAACCTCTCTAGCGCACGTCCGGGGGAGTCGGCGGCTTCTCAAGGCCCGTCGTCGGACCCGGGCGCCAACCGGCGTAGCCGCCCGGCGTCACGCCGGGGCCGCTGAAGGTCTGCTGACCCGGCGTTTGCGGCTGCTGCGAGGGTGGCGGCATGCCGGGCGGTCCGGGCCACTGGCCGCCCAGATTGATCGCGCCGATGCGAGCGCCGGAGAGCACTGCGATGATGATTTGCGCGATGCCCACGAAGAGCGGAATCAGCCCGCCGAGCAGCCACGGGCCCGGGCGGCCAAGGTCGATGAACGAGAGCCCGACGAGCAGCGCGAAGCCGATCATCGCGAGCGTGATGCCTTTGCGAAGCGATCGGTTCGCCGCGTACATTACGCCGTACGGGTCGAAATTTTGCGCGCCGCCCGGCGGCATGCCGTACATGGGGTCGCACCAGGCGGCCTTGCCCATCGCCTTCGACCACTTCGGATCGGGCGGCGGCGCCATGCCGCGGCGGAGCATTTCCAAGCGCTCCTGATGTGCGTACCAGCGGTTCGCCATCGCGTAGGCGAGCGGCAGGCCGAAGATGACGAGAATCGCGATGGTTGCGACGAAATCGTCTGAGTTGTTGGACATGCTAAAGGGCTCCGTTCGTGCTGATGTGGATGCTTCCGTCTTGCGTCGAAACGACGAGCGAGCTGCCGCCCGTGCCGACCTGATACTCCGTGGAGTTTGAATCTTCGTCGAGGCGGCGTCCGTCGATGCGAATGCTGCCGTCGCCGGTATGCGCGGAAACGCGCAGGTTCACGTCGGCCAATGCGACGCGAATCGAACCATCGCTGGTCTGCAGCCGCCCGCCGTCGACGTGAAGCTGATTCGCACGGATCGATCCGTCGCTCGTCACCGCGTCAATCGACGGCACGCGAACGTCGTTCAAGTGCAGGCTGCCGTCGTCGGAAGCGATCTTGATTTGACTTGCATGCACGCCCGTGAGCGCGATCGAACCGTCGACCGAGTGGACGTTCACCGTGCCCGAAACGCCGCTGACGTCGGCTCCGCCGCAACGCTGGATCTCCAGAAGTGCGCCGGACGGCAGAGCAACTTCGGTACGCTGGAAATCAATCCCGAGGAACGCAATTCGCTCGCGCTGATCGGCTCGGCGAATGCTGACGCCCTCGTTGGTCCGGTCGACCGTAAGCGGTGCGGGCGGAGCACTCCAAACCCAACCGAAGGTGTGAGTGTCGTCGGTCACGTGTACCCGGCCGTCGGTCGAAGTCGTAATCACGACGCGCGAGTCCGGATCGTCTATGACGACGTGCGGCGCGCTTCCCGCGTCGATGGGCGTGTACGTCTTGGCGCTCTGCGAAACCGGGCGGAAGCCCGCGGCCCCGACCGACCACCCGTTACGGCCGACCAGCGCCCAGACGATCGCTGCCCCAATGAAGACCTCGGCTGCGAGCAGCACGGCCACTACGCCGGTGCGAGAGTAACGCATGCCCCATATACGGCACGGCGCCTTCAGTGTTTCATGGCCGCGGGGCCAGGCGGCGGACGGTTCGAAACACTACGCAGCCTTTGTCCGTATGTTGGACGTGGTTGCGGTACTGCCGGAGGCGCCTTTCATCGACCCGCCGTCATTGATTGAGGACCAAGCACTCGTGGCCCAGACGCTCGCGGGGCGTTCCGACGCATTCGCAACCCTGGTAGAGCGGTACGATCGCGCGGTTTACCATTTGGCGTACCGCACGCTCCGAGACGTGGAAGAAGCGCGCGACGTGGCGCAAGAAGCGTTTTTCAAAGCCTATCGCAGCCTTCGCACCTTCAAGCCTGGCGCGAAATTCTCGACGTGGCTCTTCGCAATCACCTACCACGCCTGCTGCGACCGGCTGTCCCGCCGCAAGCGCTTCTCGAACGAGGAGCTGCCCGAACGCGCCGACCCCTCCGCCGGGCCCGAGAACACGGCGATCGCGCACGACGAAGCCGAGCGCCTGCGGCAAGCCATCGCCGCACTTCCCGAAAAGTACCGCACCGTCATCACGCTGTATCATCTGCAAGGGCAGCAGTACGACGAAATCGCAAACGTACTGGGCGTGCCGATGGGTACGGTAAAGACGCATTTGTTCCGCGCCAAAGAACAGCTCCGGCGCATCTTGAACCAAGACACCGCGGGGGTACAGGGATGAAAGTTCATACGACCGGAATGTTTATGCGCGCCATATCGCGGGGGCCCCGCAAGGCGGGGGGCGCGCAGTCTAGGACGGAGCGCCTTAAAATATGAAACGCTACGACGATCAAGATCTGGAACGCGCGCTCTTCGCGCTCGACCTCGAGGAGCCGCCGGCGGATCTGCGCCAGTCGATTCTGGCCTCGACCATTTACCGCGTGCCCGTGGCCGCGTCGGTGCCGCCGTGGGAAGTGTGGCTGTACGGCGCCCTTTGCGCCGCGATGGTATGGCTGCTGATCTTCGTCCTGCGCGGCAGCGGAGCGCATGAAGTCGCTTCGGCGGAGTCCATCGGTAATCAGGCTCTGGCGTTCTTCTCGCAGCCTGGCACCCTGTTCTGGATCGCGCTCGGCGGCGGCGCGACGTTTTGGATTTCTCAGTTGAATTTAACCGGAGCGGCGGGGTATCAGCGAGCGACGCGCCGATAACTCTACCGTATGGAGAAGACGGCGCGCGCGCACAACATTCTCGTCATTGAAGACGATGCGGCGATCAGCCGCGTGCTGCAGTTGGAACTCGAACATGAAGGGTACCGCGTCGCCGTAGCGCGCGACGGCCTTGCCGGTTTGGAACTGGCGCTCAAGGAGCCCGACCTCATTCTCCTCGACCTCATGCTTCCGCGTATGGACGGCATGGAAGTCTGCAAACGCGTGCGCGCGAAGAGCCGCGTGCCGATCATCATGCTGACCGCGAAAGATCGCGTGCCCGAACGCGTCGCCGGTTTGGACATCGGTGCGGACGACTATCTCACAAAGCCCTTTTCGACCGAAGAACTGCTGGCTCGCGTGCGCGCGCGGCTGCGCGACAAACAGCCGGCGGAAAACGTGATCGTCTATCGGGACCTGATCATGGATCGCGACCGCCATGAAGTGCGCCGCGACGGCAAAGAAATCGCGCTGACGGCAAAAGAATACGCGCTGCTGGAGTATCTGCTGCTGCACCGGAACAAGGTGCATACCCGCGACGAGCTTTTCAACGGCGTTTGGGGCAGCGATTTCCTCGGCGACTCGAATTTGATCGACGTCTACATCCGGTATCTGCGCGGCAAGATCGATGAAGGCTTTGACGAGAAACTGATCACCACCGTGCGCGGCGTCGGTTATACGATCAAAGATTAGCCGATGAGTTCGTTACGGTGGCGCATTACCGTCTGGTATGCGCTGCTGCTCGTCGTCGTGGCGGTTGCGCTCGGGGTCGCGATCACGATGCGGTTCGAGTCCATTCTGCGAACGCAGGCGCGCGATCACGTCGCATCGACGCTCGCCGACATTCGCACCGCGGCGGCTCCCTCGCCCAATTCGTTTCTGTTCACCGAGGGCGGCGATTCGCTGCTGCTGCTCGAGAATCCGGACAATCTGGAGCGGTGGTCGTCGACGAGCACGTTCGTCGAAGTCGACGACGTGCGCGGCTATCCCGTTGCGAAAAGTTTCAACATGGGCGCGATACCGACGTTCGGCAATCCTGGCGTAACGCCGGCGACGCCTGCGACGATGCGTGAGGTCGCGGTAGACGGACGCCCGTTTCTCGTCGCCGCGCAAGTACTGATCAGCGCGAACCACGCGCTGGTCGTACAGGTCGGCGAGCCGCTCGATCAGCTCTATCGTGCGTTCCGGCAGACGGAGTGGTCCATCGCCGTCATTTTGCTGATCGCGATCGTCGCCGTAACTTTCGTTTCATTCGTGCTAGCCTCACAGATTACGACGCCAATCAACGAACTCGCCGCAGCGATGCGCGGGATGGGGTCGGAAGGACTGCACCGCCGTCTGCGTTGGAAGGGGCGGCGAGACGAAGTGGGCCGGCTCGCAGAAACGTTCGACGATCTGCTCGCCCGTTTGGAAGAAGCGTTCGCGCGCGAACGTCAGTTCATTTCCGATGCGTCCCACGAACTCAAAACGCCGTTGACGTCGATCAACGCAAACGCGCAGATGCTGGCGCGTTGGGGCGATCGCGACGAAACCGTGCGCAAGGAAAGTTTGCAGACCATCATCGCGGAAAGCGCGTCGCTCGCCGACATGGTCAACGGCATGCTCACGCTCGCGAAAGCCGATTCCGGTGAAGCGATTCCCAAAGAGCCGTTTTCATTGGCGGCGGTTGCGCGCGATGCGGTGAACGCGACGTCTCAGCGTGCGGGCGACAAAGGGTTGGATTTGCGCCTGGAAGCGGACGGCGAGTCGCCGATCGTCGACGGCGATGCGGCGCTGGTCCGGCAGATGATCACCAACCTCATCGACAATGCGATCAAATTTACCGAACGCGGCGGCGTCACGGTTCGCGTGCGCGCGTCGAACGGGGAAGCCCTCGCAGAAGTACAGGACACCGGTCCGGGCATCGATCCCGGCGAGCTGCCGCTGATCTTCGATCGATTCTACCGCACGGATAAATCGCGAACGCGTGAAGTCCCCGGGACGGGACTGGGCCTTGCCATCGTGCGTTCGATCGCGCGCGTGCACGGCGGACGCGTGGATGCCGAACGCCCGGAGGGCGGCGGCACGCTGATGCGCGTGCGTTTGCCGCGTATTCATTGAATTTTCATCCTCGCAGCAAGGGCGCTTCGTACAATGGTCGTGTGACCCGTTTCCTTTCCGTTCTGCTTCTGGCGGCGCTGGCGAGCTGGCCCGCGTACGCGCGCGCCCAGCAGGTTATTTCCGTTTCGGGGTCGCCGGTGATCCGCATGCAGATGCGTTCGGGTTCCGTAACTATTCACACGTGGAACCGGCCGCAGGTCCAGATTGCATCGACCAGGCAGATTCACGCACGCCGCGTCGATCCCGATGTGGTCGCAAACGCGCTTCCGCCCGAAGTCACGATTTTTTCCACGCCGATACAAACGCCGAACGGGCCCGCGGTTCTGCCGCCGGAAAGTTTTCCGCTCGGAGCCATTGCCGCGACGCCGCATGACGGCGTCGTAATATTCGGCGGCGATCAAGGCGCGGACGTTACGTTGACGATTCCGAGTTCGACGGCGCTCGTTTGGGTCGTTGTGGGCCGAGGCAGCATCGCCATGAACGGCTACCGCAGCGGAACGCTGGTGGCGCTGGTGCACGCCGGCGCTCTCGTCTTACGGAATGTCAGCGGCGATGCGTATGCGGAGGTCGCGCGCGGTAAAATTTTCGTTGCGAACTCCGCGTTCAACAGTATCCGCGCGCGTACCGGCGCCGGAAATATCGTGTTCGAAAACTGCAACGTGCGCGAGATCGAGGCAAGCAGCATCAACGGCAGCATCGCTTACGACAACGGAACGTTCGTGCCGGGAATCGCGCGGTTCGAATCCGAGAACGGTAACGTCGCGATCGGCGTCGCGGGCGGAGGCGCGAGCATCGACGCGCACAGCGCGATGGGGCACGTCTTCGCAGGCTTTTCCAGCGGTGCGTCGCTGGCCGGTTCTCAGACCGACGCGCAGGCGGTGGTGGGAGGCGGCGGACCGCTGGTTACGGCGAATTCCGCACGCGGCAGCGTCTATCTCTACGACGGCGCACTGCGAGCGCGCGGAAAGCTGCAACGCGCGTGGGAGCCTGTCGGCCGGATTCTCCGCCGGCCCTTACAGAAGAAACTTCCGCATCGCCGCCATATCTAGTTTGAAGGTGTGCTGCGGCAGCACCGCTTCTTCGCGATAATCGCAGCGTTCGAAAAACGTTTGGGCACCGCTGCGATGCGGGACGAGCGCGGTCATCTTGTGGCAGTTGTAGTAGTTTGCGACTTCGGCCGCGCCTTCGAGCAGCGCGCGCCCAATGCCGGCGCGGCGCCGATCCGGCAACACGACGATGCGCTGCACGTTCGCGAGCGAAGCGGCAATTCGAATTTCCGAAACGCCCACAATCGTACCATCGTCCATGGCGGCGAGGTGATGCGTCTGCTCGTGCCAGATGACGCTGAAATCGTAAAACGTTTTCAGCGCTTCACGCTCGGTCCGCCGCACGAATTCGAGCACGGCGTCGGACTGAACGCGCACGATCTCAACCGGCAAGAGCGCCTATTTCCGTATCGACGTCCAGACGCATATTGTCGTACGCCGCAATCACTCTCAGCCCCAGCTCGTCTTCGAGTTCGCGCGCGAGTCGAGGCGGATTCTGTTCGAGCATCTTCGTTCCGAAATGCTGCATGACGGCAACGCGCGGACGAACCGCGCTTATCACGGTTTTTGCTTCGTCGAACGTCATGTGATCGACGTCCATGGTGTCGCGGTAGCGCAGAACGTTGATGACGAGCACGTCGGGCGCATGCGCGGCGTAGTCTTCAGCGAGGTCTTCGAAGTACCGTCCGCAAGGCAGATACGAAACGGTGCGCTCGCCGTGCCGGAAATGCATGCCATACGTTTCCACCGCATGCACGTGCTTGATCGAGGTGCGGATTTCGACTTCGCCGATGCGGTATGGCCCGCTGCGTTCCTTCGAGACCTCGATCCGTTCGACGAAACGCTGCGCGTAGGGCAGAACGACATGCTCCCCTTCGAGTGCATCGTGCGGTGCCAGCAGCACGCCGCGGCGCCGGAATCCGCCGGACGTCATCGCTTCAATCATGACGTTGACGTCATTCGCATGATCCAGATGCTTGTGCGAGAGGACGATCCCGTCAAGCTCGCGCGGATTGCACGGCGGAACTTGCGCGAGGGCGCGCACGAGGGCACCCGGCCCCGGGTCGACGTGCAGTTGCGTGGACCCGAAGCGCATCCACATGCCGCCGGACGCGCGAATCTGGCGCGCGACGACGAACCGCGCGCCGCCGGTGCCTAGAAAGAGAATTTCGCGAACGGCGTTACTCCCCGACGGCGTGCCACTGGCCGCTGTACAGCGTGAAAAACGCGTCCAGATGCGAGCGGTATTGCTCGAGCGCGACGCTCCACAACACGAGCGCGCGGCCTCCTTCGCCGGTCAAGGTGTAAACGCGGCGCGCCGGACCCTGTTCTTTCGGATCCCACCAAGATGAAATGTAGCCGTCGCGCTCCAGCTGGCGCAACGCTCGGTATACGCTGCCGGGCTCCGACATCACGCCGAACTGCAGCCTGAGTTCCTTCATGATCTCGTAGCCGTGCAGGTTGTGCTCCTTCAGCATAACCAGCAGCCAAGCCATCAGATAATTCTTCGGCGTGCCCCGCGGCGGAAGACCCGCCTCTGTGCTTGGAGCGTCGAACGACCCCTCGGGCTCCAGGAGCTTCATGCTCGCGCCACTCCCATACGTCACCACATCCCGTCGCGCGTAGTCCATGAGGCCTATGTCAGGAACATGCCCATGCGCTGGCCTCGGACATTTGTCACATCGGTAGGGCCGCCCTGCGCGCGATCAGGCCAACACGGCGATTTGAGGGAACGCGCCGCGGAGGACCGTACGTGAAGGCTGGCCGAGCCATCGTTCGAGTACTGTCGCGTACACGCTGCGGAAGTCGGTCTGAAAGCGCACGTTGCCCATGTTCGTGTCCGATAGGTCGGCGGAGGTTCCGTACAAGCCGCCCTTCACGCCGCCGCCGATGAGGAACAGCGGCGAACCTTCGCCATGGTCGGTTCCACGGCTGGCATTTTCTTGGATGCGCCGCCCGAATTCCGAAAACGTCATCGTCAGCACGCGTTTATCGTTGCCGTGCGCGGCGAGATCGTCGTAAAACGCCTTAATCGCGTCCGAGAACTCGCCGAGCAAAAGGTCCTGCGTGCCCTTTTGGCTTACGTGCGTGTCGAAGGATCCGTGCTGAACGTAGATGACGCGCGTGGCCGTTTTGCTCCCGACGATCTGTGCCGCGAGCGAGAGACTGCGCCCCAGCGGCGTCGCCGGATAGCTTCCCGCCGGCTTGTATCCCGCGATCAGTTTGGGCAGCTCCTCCGAACCTTTTTGCGCGTGATCTTCGATCTCCATCACGTGCGCCAAATACGGTGAGGTGAACGGCAGACGCGTGTCGTTGACGACACGGCCGTACGCGGCGCGCTCGTCGCGATTGCGATCGCCCAGCAATCCGTACCCGCGTATCTGCGCGATTGCGGGCACGTCGACGTGACCCGCCACGAGCACTTCCGGCAGCACTTGGGCGAGCGCGACGCCGTTGAAAAGGTTCTCTTTCGGCAAATTCGCTTCGTCCAAATACCGTCCCAGCCAACCCGTGTGTTCGTATTTGTCCGGAACGGCGGTCTGCCAGATCTCCGTCGAACGAAAATGCGAGTGATCGGGATTCGGGTACCCGACGCTTTGAACGACCGCGACCAGACCGCGATCGTAAAGGCTCTTGAGCGAACGCATCTGGGGATTGAAACCCGTCTGCGCGTCGATCGCGAGTACGTCGCTGCTCGGGACCGCAATCGACGGCCGCATCTGGTAGTAGCGCGCGTCGCCGTGCGGCACGACACAATTCAGTCCGTCGTTTCCGCCTTGCAGATTCACTATGAGCAAGCAACGGTTCTGCGCGCCGGGCAATCCCGGCAACGGCGTTTGGCTAAGTGCTTGCGCGAAAACGTGGTTGGTATTCGCGATCACGGCGAGTCCGCTGAGGGCGCCGGTGAGAAATTGGCTTCGTTTCATATTGAAAGGCGCTCCGGTCTAACCTGCGCGCCCCCCATGCAAAGCATGGGGCCCCCAAATGACGGCGCGCATACACATACTGCCGACAGAAGTTTGTTTGAAAGCCGCTCCGGTCGCAACATAAAGCCTCCCACTTAGTTCAACTGGTACGCGGGCATCGCCATGGTGAGATAGGCCGCGCCCCGCACCCGTTCTTGATAGTTTTCGCCGGAAAGCATCCCGAGCGCCGACGTGCCGCTGCCGTTCAGATACTCGGCGAGCTGCGCGACCGCGCTTGGCGATGCGTCCCCGTAGAGAACGGTGCTTACGAGCTGCGACGCGGCGGCGCTCGCCTTGAGTGGAATCTGCTGCAGCCACTGCTCGCCGTTCATCATGGGTGAGTTCATCAGCCCGGCGACGAAATTTTCGCGCGCGATTACCGTTTGACTGGTCAGCCAGTTCGCACCGCCCGGCCAGCCGGCAACGTTCGGCGGATAAAAGAGAATCTGTCCCATTTGAACCAGGGCACGCTGCGCGCTTTCGTCGAGTTCCGCTACATCGAACGCCTTGTACGTTCCGATGACGAACTCGACCGGGCTCTTGACGAGAGCGCGATACGCGCGTCCGGAATAAAAGACGTTGCTTCGGAGCAGCGTCGACATCACGGGGCGAAGATTGTAATCGTTCTTGCGAATCAGCGCGGCAACCGCATTCGCGAGTTGGGGTTCGGGGTTGTTGTAGACGAAGAAGTTCAGCAGGTTGTTTGCCCAGAACAACGTGCACGCCGGCTGCTGATAAATGATATCGACGATGTCGCGGCCCGTGAAATTTCCGGTTTTGCCGAGGAACGTTTTTACGCCGGCATCGTGGCGGCCCGGAACGAACAGCGCTTTCCCGGTCCGGCGCGGAACGATCCACCCGGTCCACGCGCGCGCGGATTCACGCACGTCGTTTTCCGTGTAATGATCGACGCCCAGCGTGAAGAGTTCCATCAATTCGCGCGCGTAGTTCTCGTTCGGGTGCTGCGCGTCGCTGCGCGCGTTGTCCAGGTAGATCATCATCGCCGGATTGGTCGAGACGCTCCAGGTGAGCTCGCGCAGATTTCCGAGCGCGTTGTCGCGGAACAACTGATTCTGGTCGAACGTCATCTGCGGCGTGACGCCCTTCTGAATCGTGGCGGTTGTGAAATGCCCGTGAAAGTACAGCGCCATCTTTTCCTGCAGCGGCGCGGGCGTGGCGAGCATACGGTTCAGCCACCAGCGCTGCAGTGCAATAACCGATTGCCGTTCGTTCTTGCGGATCTCTTTCGCGAGTTCGCGGCGTTGCGTAGAGTCGCCCATCAGCGCGCCGAGCGTCCGCATCGCGTTTCCGCGCAGGGCCTCGCGCGGATCGTAGAGATCCGGCGGCGCGGGCAGCGCACTCGTCGGAGCGAAATTCACCAACGAGTCGACCGCGGCGTGCATCGGCATGGATGCGAGGCGCGCCACCTCTTGGGAAGTTCCGCCGAATCCCGCTCGCCGCAGCAGATGCGCCGCCAGACGCGCGTTCCAGGGACCCGAATACGGCTCGAGCGCGGCCGGGACGTCGAGAGCACCCGCGGGCCGAGCGATACCCGCAACATCGGTTGCCATGCAACCAGTCTACCAAAGCCGCTCTCCAGACGGGGTTAAACACGCATTGGAAGAAACGCGCGCTGTGTGAGTGTACTGCAGACGCGCCTCGAACGGCGCAGCGACGCCTATGCGCAAAATTTCGAACGCATGTCGGCACTGGTAGGCGAGTTGCGCGAGCACCTCACCAAGACTCGGGCCGGCGGCGGCCCGGACGCGGTTGCCCGGCACCGCAAGCGCGGCAAGCTCACCGCGCGGGAGCGCGTAGATCGGCTCGTCGATCCGGGTTCGGATTTTCTGGAGATTTCGGCGCTCGCCGCGCACGACATGTACAAAGGCGACGCGCCGGCGGCAGGCATGGTAACCGGCATCGGCATCGTCGAAGGGCAGCACTGCGTCATCGTCGCCAACGATGCCACGGTCAAAGGCGGCACGTACTACCCGATGACCGTGAAGAAACATTTGCGCGCGCAAGAAATCGCCGAGCAAAATCATCTGCCTTGCATCTATCTGGTCGATTCCGGCGGCGCCTTTTTGCCGCTTCAGGCCGACGTGTTTCCCGATCGCGAACATTTCGGACGCATCTTCTTCAATCAGGCGCGCATGTCGGGCAAAAAGATTCCGCAGATCGCTTCGGTCATGGGTTCGTGCACCGCGGGCGGCGCGTACGTCCCCGCCATGTCGGACGAAACGGTGATCGTCAAGGGAAACGGCACGATTTTTTTGGGTGGTCCGCCGCTCGTGAAAGCGGCGACCGGCGAAGAAGTTACGGCCGAGGAGCTCGGCGGAGCCGACGTGCACACCCGAATTTCCGGCGTCGCCGATCACTTCGCAAACGACGACGAACACGCGCTCGGCATCGTGCGCGAGATCGTGCGCAATCTGCACCGCGAGCCTCCCCTGCAGTGGGACACATGTGAGCCGCTCGCGCCGAAATACGATCCGCGCGAACTCTACGGCGTCATCCCGGCCGACAGCCGCATCGGCTACGACGTGCGCGAGGTCATCGCCCGTTTGGTGGACGCCTCCGAATTTCACGAATTCAAAGCACGCTACGGAACGACGCTCGTGACCGGATTCGCGCGCATCGAAGGGCATCCCATCGGCATTTTGGCGAACAACGGCATTCTCTTCAGCGAAAGCGCACTAAAGGGCGCGCATTTCATCGAGCTGTGCGTGCAGCGCGGCACGCCGCTGCTCTTCCTGCAAAACATCACCGGTTTCATGGTCGGCAAACAATACGAAAACGGCGGCATCGCCAAGGACGGCGCCAAGCTCGTCACGGCGGTCGCTTGCGCGGAAGTCCCCAAGTTCACGGTCGTGATCGGCGGCAGTTTCGGAGCCGGAAACTACGGAATGTGCGGGCGCGCTTATTCGCCCAGGCAGCTGTGGATGTGGCCGAACGCACGCATTTCGGTCATGGGCGGAGCGCAGGCGGCCAGCGTACTCTCGACGGTGAAAGGCGAGATGACGCCCGAACAAAAGGCAGAGTTCGAGCGCCCCATCCTCGAAAAATACGAACGCGAGGGCAGCCCGTACTACTCAACGGCGCGTCTGTGGGACGACGGCATCATCGATCCTTTGGATACGCGCAAGGTCATCGCGATGGGACTCGACGCCGCGGCGCACGCGCCGATCGCGCCCACGGAGTACGGAGTTTTCCGCATGTAAGGAGGACGCATGGGCGCGGAGTGGGTCACGGCAGTCGCAACGGCAGGAACGTTCGTCGTCATCGCGGCATCCGCAATCGCCGCGCTGCTGCAACTGCGGCATACGCGCGGCAGCAATCAAATCGTGGCACTCACCGAGTGCCGTGAAATGCTTGAATCCGACGAGTTCCAAGACGCGCGCGAATTTTTGACGCTCAAAGTCCCCGAACTCCTGAAGGATCCCGAAATGGTTCGCAAACTGGAACTGACGTTTTTTCCACAGGAATTGCGGCCGGCGGGCAACGTGGCGAACTTCTTCGAGTCGATGGGCGCGTTCGTCCGATTCAACATCATCGATCGCCGCATCGCCTGCGATCTCTGGTGCGGCGTCGTCGTTTCCTCCTGGGACGCTATGCTCCCGATCATGCGAATTCGCAGAAAGCTCGATCCCGGCGTTTGGGAGAACTTCGAATACCTTGCGGTCGTTTCGCAGCAGTTCATGAACCGTTACCCGACGTCGTATCCTGCGGGCATGGCGCGCATGCCGCTCGACGAGCCGGCCCGATGAACGCCGAGTGGGTTACGGCAATTGCAACGGCCGGGACGTTCGTCGTTATCGCGGCGTCCGCCATGGCGGCGCTCGTTCAACTTCGCCACATGCGGGGCAGCAACCAAATCGTCGCGCTCACTGAATGCCGCGAAACGCTCGAGTCTGCGGAGTTTCGCGCGGCGCAGCGTTTCGTCTCCTACGAACTGCCGAATCGTTTGACCGATCCGGCCGAGTGCCGGAAAGCGGCGCAGATTCCGTTCAGCGGCGAATACGAAGCCATCGCAACGGTTGCCAATTTTTTCGAAAGCATGGGGCTGTTCGTCAAAACGGGGATCATCGATAAACGCATTGCCTGCGACTTCTGGTCGTTCGTCGTGTTGCGGAACTGGGAAGCGCTGCTGCCGATCACATCGTACGCGCGCGAAAAAATCGGTCAGCCGGCGCTGTGGGAGAATTTCGAGTACATGGCTGCGCTTTCGGAACGTTACCAACGCGAGCACCCGACTGCGTATCCGCGCGGTATGAGCCATATGCCCACCAGCACGCAGCTGATCGACCGGGTGAAGGAATGGGAACGAACCGGCTGAGCATCCTTGCCGCGTACGCGCTCATGTGTTCGATTTGGGGCACGACCTGGCTCGGCATAAAAATCAGCCTTCAATACCTCCCGCCGGTCAGCGGCGCCGGCCTCCGCTTCATCATCGCCGGCTGTGCGATGTACGCCGTCGCGATCGTCGCCGGCAAGATCGTGCCGCTGCGCGACGTGCCGTGGAAGCTCGTTGCGGTGCTCGGAGCCTTCTTGTTCGGTTTGAATTATATTTTGACGTACACCGCTGAAACGCACGTCAGTTCGGGACTGACCGCCGTGCTGTTCGGCGTCCTGCCGTTTTTCATGTTCGGCATGGGGCACTATCTGATCGGCGAACGCACCACGCCGCTCACGTGGCTTGGCGCGCTGCTGGCGTTCGGCGGAGTAGCGCTGATTTCACTTGAAGCGAACGTGCACGGTTCCGTGTGGTACGCGCTGGCTGCGATCGGTGCGGCGTTCTCGTCCGCCTTCGCGAACGTCTACGCGAAGCGGCATGCTGACAACGATCCACTCGTGACGCTTCCGCCTGCGATGCTGATCGCGGGAATCGCAGTCGCCGTCGCGGGCTTCAGCACGGAGCGTGCCGATCTGCACCGCGCGTTTTCGCTGCCCTCTTGGGGCGCGCTCCTGTATTTGGCGATAGCCGGGAGCGGCGCTGCGTTCTTTCTGAATCTTTGGCTGCTTCAGCGCATCGCGGCGTGGATCGTCGGCATGTCGTCGCTCATCATTCCCGTGATAGCAGTCGCCGTGGGCGTGGCATTCGGCGGCGAGCACTTCGGCCCGCGCGAGTTTCTCGGCGCCGCTTTGGTGATTGCCGGCGTGTGGATCGCGCTCTCGCGCGTCAGCGATGAGCGGCGAGCGACGAACTGATCACGTAATACGCCGGTGAAACCTTCCACGTGCCGCCGCGATAAGTGAGCATCGCGCTCGCGCGGGGTTTGGTCGGACAGCAGAGCGGCGCGTTCCGACCATAATACGGTCCCGTCAAACGCACCCCGGATAGCGGCCCGTGTTTGACGATCGTCGCGTCCAGCTGCAGCCGTTCTCGACGTGGACGCGCTGCTCGACTCGGCCGGTTGCGCCGGCGCCGAAAACCGTGACGTCCGCCGTACCGCAATCCGCGCCGGTTTGATGATCCCAAACGACGACGTCTTGAACGCCGGTTTTTTCGAATTCGCCGGTTCCGACGATGCGCAGATCCTGCTGCGGAAAATACATCTGCTCGCCCGGCGCTTTCATCACCCGGGAAAGGAGCTCGCCCTGCGCGTTCGGCAACCGGTATGCGAGTTTCAGGCCGGTTGCATTCGGCGCGTAAAACGACAGATACCATTGATAGACCGGCGTCTGGCCCATCTGCCTGCCGACGAGTTGGCGGCTCGCGACCACGTGCCACGCGGACTGCATCCCCTCGCCGGTGAGATAAGCAACGGTATCTTGAACGACGTGTCCGGGCGGCGCGACGTCATAGCGCGGCGCCGGTGCGGCGCTTGCCGAAACCGTCACGAGCGCACCTGCGAGAACGAGCGCAATAAGAACGCGATTGTCAGATTCCCGCATACCATTCGTACCCCTGATCTTCCCAGTAGCCGCCTTTGCCGCCGTACAAAGGCCGAAGCGACGCCACGACCTCTATTCGATGCACCCATTTCGCACTCTTATAGCCGAGTTGCGTGGGAACCGTCAGGCGGACGGGCGCGCCGCGATCAGGCGCGATCGGTTTGCCGTTTTGGCGCAGGGCAAGCAGCGTTTGCGGATGAGCGGCCTGATCCAGATCGAGGCTCTCGTAGTACGGCGTTCCGTCCGCATCGACGTCAAACGTGCGAAAGACGACGAATCGCGCATCTGCGCGCGGCCGCGCGAGCGAAAGAACATCCGCCAGTCGCACGCCTTGCCACTGCGCGACCGCGCTCCAGCCTTCGACGCAGTCGTGACGGGTGATCTGCGAAACCGTTCATGAGGTGCTGCAATTGCGGCAACGTGAACTGCTGCGGACGATCGACGGAACCGTCAATCGTTAGGCGGTAAGATGCAAACCGATCGCCCATCAAACGCATGTAGCGCGCGTCCCCGGGCGTGTCCAGCGAGTTGACCGGAAAGTCGGCCGAGATGTCTCGAGCGCTATACAGCCGCGCGCGTCCGCGCGTGCCGATCAGCCGCTCGTTGACGTTTTCGGCTTTCTCCAAAACGCCGTGGAAGCCGGGGTTGTCGTTGAGTTTCGTGCCGATCTGCGAGCACGCGGACAGCGCGGCCGATAATCCGGTCGCGAGAAAGAGTTTCCGCTTCATTTCAACTCCGTCACGGCGGAGCGATTTGTCTCTTGCAACCGGTACCAGCCGGTAATCATCGAACGCAGATGGTTCAACACGCCGGTCGTGAGCACCAGCAGCAGATGCGTGACGAAAAAGCCGACGAGCGCGATCATGAGCACGAAATGCCACAGTCGAGCGAATTGCCTGCCGCCGAATGCCTGCGTAACAAACGGAAACCAGGCGTCGAACCCCGGAGAGAGCGCGAGCCCGCTCAGCACGATGAGCGGAGCAAAAACGAACAGCACCAGCGTGTATGCGAGCTTTTGCAGCGGATTGTATTTCCCGTGCGGCGGCGGCTCTTTGCGAAGGCGCAAATAATCGAGCTGCATCGGGACCAACTTCGATATATCGCTCGGCGTCAAAACGATCTTCGCAAGATCGCCGCGCGTAAAACCCCACGCCATGTATGCGATTCCGCTCACGATCATGATCCACGCGAAGAACAAATGCCACCGGCGGCCGTCCGCGAGATCTTGATACGCGGGTATCGTCAGCCATCCGGGGAACGCGCGCGTGGTGTTGCGGCCCATCCCGTCGTCCGTCCACCCCAGCCAGCCCGTCGTATTGAAGGTGCGCCCGAAAATCGTCGTGGCACCCACCCCGTTTCGCGGCGCGTCGATGGAAAGCACGCGGTGGGCGGGCTCGGTCTTATCGGAAGCGTCCAGGAACGGCGCGGCATTGAAGATCTGCAAGCCGCTGCTGACGAGCGCGAGAAACGCAAGAAAAAACAGCCAATGGGTCAGCCGCGTGGCGACCGAGTGCCGGTAGACCGTTTGCTGCTGCTCTCTCATCCTTCTCGTAACGCCTGCGAGGCCCGAATAGATTAAAGCGAGAACCCCGGCACGCCATGGCCAACCCTGTAGTCCAACGTCACCGCGCCGGCCCCGTCGCCGAGATTCGCTTGAACCGCCCCGACGTCCGCAATGCCTTCAACGCGGAACTCATCCGCGCCCTCACCGAGGCATTCGAAGAGGCCGGGCGCGACAAAAACGCGCGCGCGATCGTGCTTTCGGGCGAAGGGAAGGTATTTTGCGGCGGCGCCGACATCGCATGGATGCAATCGTCGCTCGATCTCACCTACGCCGAAAATGTGGCGGACGCAAAAGCGATGTCCGATATGTTTCGAACGATCGACCGCTGCCCAAAACCGGTCATCGGAAAAGTTCACGGCGCGGCGTTGGGCGGCGGGGCGGGTTTGGCGGCAGTCTGCGACGTCGTCGTGGCGAGCGCCGATGCCATTTTCGGATTCACGGAGGTCAAACTCGGCATCATTCCGGCGGTCATCTCTCCGTTCGTCCTTGCGAAGATCGGCGTGTCGAATGCGCGCGCTCTGTTTCTTACGGGGGAACGGTTTGACGCGAAACGCGCGCTCCACATCGGACTAGCGCACGAAGTCGTGGTGGCCGATACGCTGGACGTCTGCATCGAGCGCATCACGAACGAGATCGCGGCGCGCAGGGCCCGAAGCGGTTGCGGCCGCGAAAGCGCTCGTACCGCGCGTGCAGGCGGCGTCGTACGAGGAGTCGCGCGACGTCACGGCCGAGGCGATCGCGCAGCGGCGCGCGTCACCGGAAGGACAGGAAGGCTTACGCGCATTTCTCGAGCGGCGCAAAGCGAGCTGGATCGCGTGATACGGCGCCTGCTCGTCGCCAACCGCGGTGAAATTGCGGTGCGGGTTGCGCGCGGCGCGCGCGAACTCGGCATAACGCCCGTCGGGATCTATTCCGAAGCCGACGCCGGCGCATATCACCTGCGCTTCATGGACGAAACGGCATGCATCGGCGCCCCACCGCCTTCAGAGTCGTACTTGAATATTGCGGCCGTCATCGCAGCGGCGAAAAGCCTGCGCGCGGACGCCGTGCACCCCGGATACGGCTTTCTTTCGGAGCGCGCGGAGTTCGCGCTCGCGGCACGCGAGGCCGGCCTCACGTTCGTCGGTCCGACTCCGGAATCGATGGCGGCGATGGGCAGCAAAATCGAAGCGAAACGCCGCGTGCGCGAATACGACGTTCCGGTCGTTCCCGGGTACGACGGCGACGACCAGTCGCCGGCGCGGCTGCGCGAAGAAGCCGCGAGCATTGGATTTCCGCTGCTGATCAAAGCGAGCGCCGGCGGCGGAGGCCGCGGTATGCGCGTCGTCGATCGCATCGAGCAGTTCGATGAAGCGTTGGAAGCGGCAAAGCGCGAAGCGCTTGCGGCGTTCGGGAACGACGCCATACTGCTCGAACGGTATTTGCGCCGCCCGCGCCACATCGAGTTTCAAATTCTCGGCGATACGCACGGAAACGTCATTCACCTGGGCGAGCGTGAGTGCTCGATCCAGCGCCGTCACCAGAAAATCGTCGAAGAAGCGCCCTCCGTCGCACTTTCGCCGCAGCTGCGCGCGGAGATGGGCGCGGCCGCAGTGCGTGCGGCCAAATCCGTCGACTACGTCAACGCGGGGACGTGCGAGTTCATGCTCGACGAAGACGGGCGGTATTACTTTCTCGAAATGAACACGCGCCTGCAGGTCGAGCATCCGGTGACGGAACTCGCGTACGGCATCGATCTCGTACACTGGCAGCTTCGCATCGCAAACGGCGAAGCGCTCGCAATCGAGCAGAGCGGCGTGCAGCCGCGCGGCTGGGCGATCGAGACGCGCATCTACGCCGAAGATCCCGCGAACCACATGCTTCCCTCGACCGGCACGATCGACGTGTGGAATCCGCCGGAGGGGCCCGGCATTCGGCTCGACGCCGGCGTGCACGCGGGAAGCGAAGTCTCGGTGTATTACGATCCGATGCTCGCCAACCTCGTGGTGTGGGGCGAGAACCGCGACGTTGCGATCGCGCGGCTTACGCAGGCGCTCGAACAGTTCGAGATCGGCGGCGTTCGTGCGAACGTGCCGCTGCTGCTGTGGATCGCGCGTGACGACGCGTATCGCGCCGGCGACACGACCACGCGCTTTCTGGAAGAGCGGCTCGATGAGTCGATCTTTGCTGCGCCGGCGCGACGTCTCGCCCGACGCACTCGCGCGCGCTGCATCTGCCGCACTTCGCAATGCACACGCGCCGTGGCGTTTGGCGAGCGTGGGAATTCCGCTGCGCCTGCGGGTCGGAGAACGCGACGTCGCAATCGAAGCGGCCGCTACGGCGGATCCGAACGTTTGGCAGCTCACCGGAGATTACACCGGCGAAATTCGGCTGAACGATCGGTTCGCATCGGCTGCGCAGGTTCGCTTCAGCGATGCCCCTACCGCCGATGCGGCCGCGCATCATGGTGCGGGCTCCGGCAACGGACGCATCGTCGCGCCGATGCCCGGCAAGATCGTCAAAATTGCCGTGCAAGGCGGCGATTCCGTCGCGACGCGCGATTTGCTCGTAATCTTGGAAGCGATGAAAATGGAGCATCGCATCGAGGCGCCGGGCGACGGTACCGTCGGCGCCGTTCACGTTCGCGAAGGCGACATCGTTCCCAGCGACACGCTACTCATCGACTTGCAATGATTCCGCGCACCGTCGTCATGGTGCCGGGATACAACGAACCACCCGAGCACTTCGATCTGCTGCGCCGCGGAACTCCCGACGTCCCCGGTTTGGACGCGTACGGCATCGAATCGATCAGTTACGGCGAATGCAACGACACGCTGATGGAGCGCATCGACCGCTTCGCCGAATTCATCACCGACTTGCGCAAGTCGGAACGCGAGTTCCCGATCGCGCTCGTCGGATATTCGCTGGGCGGCCTCGTGGTGCGCGGGTTTTTGCGCCGCTACGAATACCGCGCGAGCGAGATCAGCCACACGATCATGATCGCCACGCCGAATTGGGGCGTGCAAACGTTCGCGCTTCCGCAATTCCACGCCATGCTGCGCACGCCGGACAAGGCATTCGGCGACATGGACATCTACTCGAAATTCATCGCGTGGCTGAACGACACGCCCGGCCATTGGGAACTCACGCGGCGCGGATGGCACGATTGGGTGCTCGACCGCGAGCCTTGGATTGGCCCGGCGGGCGCAAAGCTGCTCTCGATCGCCGGCCTGATACCCGCGCGCGGCGGCGACAACGACGGTTTGGTTTGGGGCGATTCCGCGACGCTCGGAAGCCGCATTCCCGCGCATTTCATCGTCGGGCCGCATTGCAACCACATGAACATCATCGGGCACTTCGATCCGCTCATCATGCTCAGCAAGGCTTTTTTGGCGAACGACCGCGTTTGGCCGCTCACGCTGCGCGCGGTGACCCGGTTCTTGGGAGCGGACTCACACCCGCGCAGCGAACGAGCCTCGGCATGAGTCTGCCGAAGTTCGTCACCATTTGCGAGATGGGCGCCCGCGACGGCCTGCAGAACGAGCATGCCGTTATTTCGACCGAAGACAAAATCCGGTTCATCGATCTGCTTTCCGAATCCGGATTGCCGCTGATCGAGGCGACGTCCTTCGTCAGCCCCAAAGCAATTCCGCAATTGGCCGACGCATCCGAAGTCTTCACGCGGATACGCAAACGCCGCGGCGTGCGATACCCCGTGCTTACCCCGAACCTCAAAGGGCTCGAGCGCGCAAAAGCCGCAGGCGCGGATGCCATCGCGGTCTTCACCGCCGCATCGGAAGCCTTCACCAAACGCAACATCAACATGACCATCGACGAGTCGATCGAAACGTTTCGTGACGTGGCGCGTAACGCGAAAGAAAACGCGATGTGGGTTCGCGGATACGTCTCGACCGCGTTCGGCTCGCCCTTCGGCGACGAAGTGTCCGTCGCAGCGGTGGTAGAGGTAAGCCGGAAACTGTTGGACATGGGCTGCGACGAGCTGTCCATAGGCGACACGATAGGCGTCGGCGTTCCATCCCAGGTCGACGCACTGGTTCCGGCACTCACGCGCGAGATTCCGCGCGAGAAGATTGCGTTTCACTTTCACGATACGCGCGGCACGGCGCTCGCAAACGTCTACGCGGCGCTGCAGCACGGCATTGCGATTTTCGATTCGAGCAGCGGCGGACTCGGCGGCTGCCCCTACGCGCCGGGCGCGACGGGAAATTTGGGAACGGAAGATTTGCTGTACATGCTGCACGGCATGAACGTCGAAACGGGCGTGGACCTCGTCAAAGTCCGCGCTGCATCGCGCTTCATCGCCGGCGTGCTGGGCCACGACCTGACGAGCAAAGCGTTTCAAGCGATGGAACGAGCGGAGGTCCGCGCATGATTCTGCGCGCGGGCGTTTTTTACGACGGCACTTTGAACGCGCCGCGGCGCAACGTGGACATCGTCGTCGAAGGCGGGACGGTTCGCGAAGTGCGCGACGCCGAAGGCCGCTTCGACCGCGAGGCCGCCTGCATCGCGCCGGGACTCGTCAATTCGCACGTGCACTTGGAGATGAGCGGCCAGCCCGATCCGATGGGTCTGATACGCGAATACACTTCGATTCAACGCACGCTGCATGCAGTCGAGAACGCGCGTAAAACGCTACGCGCGGGCGTGACGACGGTGCGGGACGTGGGCGCCTCCGACGGCATCGCCATTGAAGTGCGCGACGCCGTCGATCGAGGACGGGTTCCGGGGCCGCGCGTGCGCGCGGCCGGCAGAGTGCTGTGCATGACCGGCGGTCACGGATGGCCGCTCGGGCGCGCGATCGACAGCCCTTGGGATGCGCGCAAAGGCGTGCGCGAACAGCGCATGGCCGGCGCGGACTGCATCAAACTCATCGCGACCGGCGGCGTGCTGACCAAAGGCGCGGTGCCGGGCCTCGCGCAGTTGACGGTGGAAGAAATCACCGCCGCTTGCGAGGAGGCGCATCGTCACGGAATGCGCGTGGCGGCGCACGCGATCGGTACCGACGGCATCAAAAACGCGCTGCGAAGCGGAGTGGATTCTATCGAACACGGACACATGCTCGACGATGAAGCCATCGCGCTCTTCAAAGAACGCGACGCGTATCTCGTTCCCACGCTCGCCGCGCCGACGTGCATATTGGAACACGCGGAAACCGGCGGGCAGCCGGACTTCGTCGTGCGCAAAGCGCGCGAAATCAACGAGCACATGCTGCAGAACATTCGGCGCGCTTTCGAAGGCGGCGTAAAGATCGCAGGCGGATCGGACGCCGGCACGCCGTTCAATTACCACGAAAACTACGCATACGAAGTGGCGCTGATGCACCGGCTGCTCGGCATGTCGCCGCTGCAGGCGCTTCACGCTGCGACGCAAACAGCCGCGGAGTTCGTCGGCCTGCAGCGCGGCGTGCTGCAAGCGGGCGAGCCGGCGGACCTGTTGCTGCTCGAGCAGGACGTGGATCGCGATCTCAATGCGCTCGCACGTCCGGCTGCGGTTCTAAAGGACGGCGCCTGGGTTTAGCGGTCGCCGCCGCTTATCTGCGCCGGTGCAAGCAGAACGAATTGCCCTCGGTGTCGCGCGCCCACGCCATGTCGCAGACCGGCAATTCCATGTAGTCGAATTGCACCTGCGCGCCGGCGCCTTTCACACGCTCCAACGCCGCTTTTACGTCCGGAACGGCGAACATGATCCCGCCGGATTCGTGCCATGGCGAATCGGGCATATGGCCGAGCCCGAACGTCGTTCCATCGGGCAACTCGTACTCGACGAACGATCCCCCGCCTTCGCCCGATATCTCCCACGTCGCTTTGAGATCCAGCGCGCTTTCGTAGAATTTTCGCGCGCGCCCATAGTCCTGAGTCATGTAATAGACGGCGTCCATTCCGGTGACCAACGCCGCGCCGGTTGTAGTGGTCATTATCCAACGCTCCCATCTTTACGGTGATGCAAACTGAACGTATTGCCCTCGGTGTCCTCGCACCAGGTCATCGAGCACACCGGACCGTCCATCGGTCCGGCAAGCACTTTTCCGCCGCCGTCGGCGACGCGGCGCGTAGCGTCCGCAACGTCCTCCACGGCGATCATCACGCCGCCGGACGGCCGCCACGGCGCCTGCGCGTTCTTGCCGAGCCCGAACGTCTGGCCCGTCGGCAGTTCGTATTCCACTCCCGTCCACTCGCCGGCGTCGCTGACGAAGGACGGCTGGAACCCCAATGCGCCTTCGTAAAACGTGCGAGCCCGCGCCACGTCCTCGACCATGTAGTACACGGCGTCGATGCCGCGAGGAGCCTGAACCTTTGTTGTTCTCGTCATGCCTCACAGGATAAGCGATCATATATGACACACACTGTCAGATATGAAGTCGGACCGCCTGGTTTCGCTTCTCCTCTTGCTGCAGTCCCGCAGTCCGCGCAGCGCGCGCGACCTTTCCTTGGCGCTCGAAGTCTCGGCTCGAACGATCTACCGCGATGTGGAAGCGCTCTCGCTCTCCGGCGTGCCCGTTTACGCGGAGCGCGGCAGCGCGGGCGGCATCGCGCTCGCCGAAGGCTACCGCAAGGCCATAACGCAGTTCAGCACCGAGGAACTGCACGCGCTCTTTCTCGCCGCCGCCGATCCGCTGGCGGAACTGGGCGTTACCGGGCACCGGCGCGCGCTGGACAAACTCGCGGGCGCACTGCCCGATCTGCAGCGGCGCGCCGCGCAGCAGGCTCGGCAACGTATCCTCTTGGATCACAACCGCTGGTACCGGCTGGAGCAACCCGCCGCACTGCTATCCGTGCTGCGACGGGCGGTTTGGGAAGACCGTCAGCTCTCGATTCACTACCGGGATCGCACGGGATCGATCACGCAGCGCACGATCGATCCGTACGGATTGGTTTCAAAAGCCGGCGTTTGGTATTTGATTGCGCGGCAAACGGACGGCGAGTATCGCACGTTCCGCGCGGAACGGATCGCGCACGCCGATGAGTCGGCGGCGCGCTTCACGCGCGACGAGCACTTCGACTTGGAAGCGCACTGGCGCGATTCGAACGCCGCGCTGCAGCGGCCGACGGAGTGGCACGAAGCGACGCTGTACGTACCGAACGATTCACTGGAATGGGTAATGTCGTCTCACGACAGCGCCGTGCTCTCGGAAGACGAGCACGGCAAAACGATTCGCATGCGCTTTCCCTCGTTCGGCGTCGCAGTTTATCAAATCGCCGGATGGGGCGCGGCGGTGCGCGCGCTCGAACCGCCGGAATTGCTGCAGGCACTGGGTCGGCACGCGCGTGAGTTGCTCGCGCGATACGCCGGCGAAAGCACGAATGTTGGGTAAGTCCGCCTCGTGAACGCTTCGCGATCCTCTGCTTTGAACGGCTTGCGCGTGGCCGTACTCGCGCCTATCACGTGGCCCACGCCGCCGCCGGGATACGGCCCGTGGGAGCAAATCGCGTTCAACATTTCCGAAGGCATGCGCCGGCGCGGGCTCGACGTCACACTCTTCGCGACGGGAAATTCGCAATTCGACGGTCGCGTGGAATCGGTCGTTCCCGTGGGATGCGCCGAGGATCCCGCGCTCAACGCCGACGTCTACTCGGCGCTGCACATCGGCCGCCTCATGGAAAACGCGGGCCGTTTCGATCTGATTCACAACAATTTCGATTGGAAACCGATGACCTATGCGCTCGGTACGAAGACGCCGCCGATGCTGACGACCGTGCACGGGTTTTCGACGCCGCAGATTCTGGCGGCGTATTACGCCTGTGCGTGGCGCAGCTTTTACGTCTCGATCAGCAACTCGGACCGCGATCCCGGATTGTCATATCTGGCTACCACCTACAACGGCATCGATCCGAACGAATTCACGTTCAACGACAAGCCCGGAGAGTATCTGGTCTTTCTCGGCCGCTTTCATCCCGAAAAGGGAACGCATCTGGCAATCGAGATCGCCAAGCGCAGCGGCAAACAGCCTGAAAATTGCGGCAATTCCGCAGGACGACGAGTATTTTCGCACGCAGGTGCAGCCGCACATCGACGGCGAGCAGATCCTTTTTCTGGGCGAAGCACGCCGCCGGCAGCGCAACGAACTTCTGGCCAACGCGCTGGCGCTCGTGCACATGACGACGCGGCCGGAACGCTTTGGACTGACGATGGTTGAAGCGATGGCCTGCGGCACGCCGGTCCTCGGCGCGAACATGGGGTCGATTCCGGAGATCGTCGTCGACGGAGAGACCGGCTTTCTTTGCGACAGTGTGGACGACGCAGTCTCGAAAGTGCCGGCGCTGGCCGGTATCGACCGCCGAAAATGCCGGGAGCGCGTGGAGGCGGAATTCACCGCGGAACGCATGATCGACCGCTATCTGGGCGCGTACGCTGAAGCCGTGGAAACGAAGCTTCCGTCATCTCCCACGCCGGAACAACTGCGCTGGCGCAGCCACGACTGGTGGGACCGGCCGATGGCGTATACCGAAATTCCGCCTAAGCCGCAAACGTTGCGCTTCAGTTCGGATCTCGCAAGCCGGCGTTAACGCGGCGTTCAGGTTTCCGTGATTGAATTGGCCTCGCAACAGGAATTGCTACACGACAAGGAGCTTCTTCATGCCGATTCTCCCCTTTGTCCCGCCGCAGCCTGTCTCAACAACCGGACGGCACGGTTTCGATTACGTCACCGTTGATGCGCAGCGACGCCGAGTCTACGCGGCGCACGGCGGCAATCAATCGCTGCTGATCGTGAATGCCGACACCGGGAAGGTGCTCGGGCAAGTGCACGTCGGTCCCATGGCGGGCGTCGCGGTGAACGCCGCGACCGGCCACGTCTATACGGGCGATGGAGACGATAAGGCGCTCTCGGAGGTCGACCCCGTTTCACTCAAAGAAGTACACCGCGTAAGCGTGGCTGGGCCGGTCGACGCGATCGCCTACGACCCGCAGCTGCATCGCATTTACGGCGACGAGGACGACGGCACTCGCATCTTCGTCATCGATTCGCGCACATTCAAACAAATTGCTACGATCGCGCTTCCCGGGCACAAACCCGAGTACATCGTGATCGATCCGAAAACCCACGTCGTCTACCAAAACATCGCAACGAATAGCGAAATCGCAGTCATCGATCCGAAGAGCATGAAGGTCGTTCGCACGATCGCCACGCCGGAGATCAAGAACAACCACCCGCTTCAGCTCGACTACGCGAACGACACGCTGATCGTCGGCGGTGGATACAAGGTCAGCACGTACACTCTCGGCGGCAAGCGCATGGGGACGGCTTCATTCCCGCGCATCGACCAGTGCACGCTCGATCAACAGCGCCGGCGACTCGCATGCGCGGGCGGCGGCGGCGTGTGGCTGTACTCGATTCCGAAGAGCGGCGCCCCGAAGCAAATCGGCATGCAGAAGATCAGCCGCGGCGTTCACACGGTCGGCATCGACGCGCGCACCGGACGTTTCTGGGCGGTATGGGGATCGCCGTCGGGTGATTTCGTGCAAGGCTTCACGTACAAGCCGTAAACGCTTCCCGGCAAAAGTGAGAAGGGACGCGAGTTTTCTCGCGTCCCTTCTCGTTTACCGCTGCCTTTCTACGGCAGGTTCGTTATGAGCGTCAGACTGTAGGTTGCAGGCCCGAGCACGTTGCCGGTGGTCGCACCGACGCCGGCGCCTCCGGCGAGGTCGATCGGAACGCCGCCGCCGTAAATCGGCAAGATTCCGGGGTAGGCGTTGAAGATGTTGTTTCCGGAAACTTGCAGTGCCATTTTATCCGTCACGGGATAACGCAGGCTCGCATATCCGATTCCGAACGCCGGCTCGTTGAGCGAGTTATTGTGCCCGAAGTACGTCTCGCCGATCATCGCGTACGCGCCGTTGTTGAACGTGTACGAGAGCTGGGCGTTTCCTTGCGAGTACGGAATGCGCATGTTGCCGTTGTAGGAGATGTTGTAGAACCCGACCGGGATACCGTTCGTATTCTGTCCGGAAATCACGTTCAAGTTCTGGTCCGGCGTACATCCCGGCCCCGGTACGGAACAATAGAAGTACGGCGGGAGATTGTAGTAATAGCCTTTCTCGAGCGCGCCTTGGAGAACGTACCCGAACCCCACTGGCGGAGCGCGTTTGATCGTCAGTTCAACGCCTTCGAAGCGCGCGTTGCTGATGTTGGTGTTCGTCTGGTTCAGAACCGGCGTTCCCGGCGGAATGAACGGCGCGCCGTTCGGATCGCACGTGACGGTGTCGCAGGTTCGCCCGGTGTTGATCGTTTGACCGAAGAACCGGTTGAACAGATTCGTCAAATATACGTCGCCGGAAACCGTGGTAACGTTGTCGCGAAGGCGGTAATCGCCTCCGAGATCGTAGCCGAATGCCGTCTCGGGCTTGAGGTTCCCGTTGCTTTGCGATTCAAGCGCGGCGCCGCTCGTCTTGTCGTACTTGGGCACCGATGCGACTTGCACCAACAGTCCGAGGAACGGCGGCGCAATCGCGCTGCCGGCCGCGAAGCGGACCGAAGACGACGGGCTCGGCCGGTAGACGAACGCGAGACGCGGATCGTCATGCGTAATGTTCGAGGTTTGGAAGAAGACGCCCTGACCGTATTGCGCCTCGGCTTGGGTGTTGCAGCCGGTAGTTGCGGCGTCCATGCAGCCAATCGGATACGTCAAGCGGTACGTGTTGAGATAGTTGCTGAGCGTGACGTTGAGGCGGCTGTTGACGTTCCATTGGTCGCGCAGCAGATAAGTTGAAAGCGTCTGCTGCGTTCCGGGCGGCAGTCCGAATGAGTAGTAGGGGCCCGGGAACACCGAGTAGTCGGTGCTCTTGGACAGTGTCCGGTCGGCGGAAAACGTCAGAACGGAATTGCCGAACGGATGCTGATACTCGATCGAACCGCCCTGCAGCTTGTCGAGTTCGGGCTCCGTGTACAAGTCGTTGAAACCGACATTCGCGGTAGCACCGTTGAACGTGGCGGCGAGGCCGCCGTTTGCATCGGTCGAGGTTCCGTAAAGCGTCGTGACGTTGTAATCCGGCGCATTAGCGAGCCCTTGGAACTGGTATCGCAGAATCGAGGCGTTATAGTAGCGGGCGAGCAACGTGTCGTTGCCGATGCTCGTCAGCCCTTCGGCTTGGAAGATCGGCTCGATGTTGTGTTCGCCGTTGTACGCGCCCGGATAAACGTTCGCTACCTGAATGGGACCCGGCTGCAGGGAGCCCGTGTAGCCGGCTCCCGGTGCGAATTGCCCGAGGTAGAAGTCCGACGTATTGCCGTTCTGGTCTGCAGTCGTTTGCGAATCCAGGTAGCTGACCGTCAGAGACGTTGCTGAGGAGAATTTATAGCGAAGCTTGCAGAGCTGCGCCGTCTGATCGAAGTTGCCGAGCAGCGTGTAGCAGCACGCGACCAAGCCGAACGTCGACGGCGCGGAGCTGGCAGTGTTGCCGATGCTGCCGTAACCGGTGCCGCCGTCGAGGCTGCCGTTGCCGTAGAGGCCGCCGGACGGATCGAAGTACACCGTTCTCCCGTTCAGTGCTGATGGCGTGTTGTCGCTGGCCAGATCGACGACGAAGCCGAGTTTACCGACCGTGTTGGAATAGCTGAAGTTGCTCAGCGATCCGCCGTGGTTGTCGAAGCCGAACAGCAGCTGCGCCGCCGGCTTGAGCGTCGGCTCTTTCGTGCGGAAGTTTACCGTTCCGCCGATTGCGTTGTTCACGACGGGAGACTCGGCGCCCGGCCCTTTTATGACTTGAATGTCTCCGAACATGAAACTGTTCAAAAACGTCGTGACGTTGTCGCCGTATTGACCGACGGAGATGGGATGGCCGTCGATCAGCGACGCGGTTTCATACGAGGTTGCGTCGCGGATGTTCGGTATGGTGATCGAACCGGGCGAGGCGCCGTTCGACGAGTTCGACGGGAACGAGATTTGCAGCCCAGGCACTTCGCTGAGAACGCGAGTGACTTGGACTTGCCCTTCGTTGACGAACTCTTGCGGCGAAACGGTGTTTATCGAAGCCGGTGAGGTGTTGATGGCGGTGCTTCCCTGCACTCGAACGCTGGCGATCGTGCGCAGCGAGGAAAACGTCAGGTGCTCCATCTGTACGGTCAGCGCCTGAGTTTGGCCCGCGAGCACCGCGACGTCGTTTTGCGATGCCTTCGTGTATCCGGCTTTCGAGACGGATATGGAGTAGACGCCCGGCGATACGGTTTTGAATGCGAATGCGCCGTTTGCGTCTGAAGTGGTTTCATAGCGGTTCGGCCCTTGCAGGAGGACCGCGGCATCGGTAACGGGCGCGTTTGTCTCATCGCGTACCGTACCGGTTATGCTGCCTGCCGTGCTGGAAGCCGTTTGTGCGCCCGCCGGGGCGGCGAACTGCACTATGAATAGCACAGCGAGCGCCACCGCGAGAATGCGGGCTATTGGGAACCTTCGGAACAAGTTCATGCCCTCCGGGTTTTTAGCTTTCGCTTATTTTGACATAACTTGCAAGCAAAAACCAGCACGCTCCATGGCACTTTCGTGTCACCGCAGCCAGATGCCGGAAATCGGCGGCACGTCCGCCGAACGGCCTGCATGGGGAAGCCGATAAAAATCTTCAATGGTACGCAGTACTCGGTAATGCGTAACCGGTTCGTCGTAACGCCCCGCGCGCACCATCGGACCGACGAAGAGGGTCGGAATGTGATTGTCGATCGCATCGTCGCTCTCGTCCCACGTCACGACCAGCAGGGTATTGTGACTCATGGCCCATGCCGCGAGCGGACCGACGCGAGCCTTCAGCCAAGCGTCGCCGCGTGCGATGCTCGCGCTGTGCATGTCGTCGAGCACGTTCGGTATGATGAACGACACGGTCGGCAGGCGATCGTAGCGCGACGGCAGCGCGGCGAGCGGAAGATTCTCCTGCGCCGTGACGTTGTCGAAGTCGGCCCACGGCACGTGTTTGCGAGCGTATTGTCCGGCCCAGCAGACGCTCGAACCGGGCTGCGGCAGATCTTCCGCGTAGCCGGCGAAGGTCTCGCGCGCCGCTAGAAGCTCCGTCGCGAGATTCGGAGCGTTCGCGTCGATGCCGCGCGGCGGGCACCCGTCGCCGTTGGTGTCGGTAATTCCGGCGAAAAGCGCCAAGTAGTTGGGCTGACTCGGGTGAGCGACGCCGTACGAACGCGTGAACAGCGCGCCGCGCGCGATGAGCTGGTTGATGTAAGGCGCCGACCGCGTATTGCCCGCGATATCGCGGAATTCTTTGTTCTCTTCGACGACGATCACGACGTGCGCGGGCGGCCGCGGTAAATCAGGAGCGACCGCAGCGGCTACTTGGCCCGGCAAGTCGGTCAAACGCGTGTGCTGAGAGCTGAAATAACGGCCGCCGGTCAGTGCGACCGCTACGGCGATCGCGATTGCGACAAACGCGCCCACGGAGAGTTTAGTCACCGCCGCCGGCCGGTGCGAGCAATGCGAAACCGCCCTGCGCGGCGATGCGTTCACCGTTGCGCAGACCAGAAGAGATGAGCGCTTGCGATCCGTTTTCGCGCGCTACGACCACGCTGCGCTGCGCGAACTTCGCGTCGCCGTTCTTATCGGTGGTCTGCACGAACACGAGCGTCTGCCCGCTCTGCGGATCCTGGACGATGGCGCTTTGCGGGATGACGATGCCGCGATCGTGCGCGACGTCGATCGTCGCCTGGACGGCGCTTCCGGCCGGCGCGCCGCTCGGCACGCCGGTCACGACGACCGTCGCGGTCTGCGTGCTCGGATCGAGCGCCGATGAAACCCCGGCGACGCGTCCTTCGCTGTGCAGCTGCGTTCCGGGAATGGAAAACGACACCGAATCGCCCGCGTGCACGCGCGCGGCGTCGGAAGCCGAAACGTCGAGCGTTATATCATTGGTTTGCGTGGGGCCGATACCGATCACCGGCGTCGTGGGATCGACCGCTTCGCCGGGATGCTTGTAGATGCCGGTGATGACGCCGTCCGCCGACGCGCGCAGCGTCGCGTTCGCCAAGTCGCGCTCGGCGAGCGCCGCGCGGTCTTGCGCGCTCTGCGCTTGCGCCGAGGCGCCGCTGATCTGCGCGCGCGCACTCGCTGCATCCGCGCGATCTTGAGCGAGCTGCGCCTGCGCCGCCTGCACGTCTTTCAGCGCCGAAACGCCTGCTGCATAGAGCGACTGCGCGCGTCGCACGGCGGCTTCGTCGACGGCGATTTTCGTGCTCGTGCGATCTACCGCGGATTGCCGGGCATTGGCTTGCGCGGCCTGCGCATCGGCTTGTGCTTGCGCCGCGGCGAGCGAGAAGCCGCCGCTTTTCAACTGCGCGAGCGCATCCCCTTGCGTCACGCGCTCGCCGATGCGGACGTCCACGTCGCTCAAGATTCCCGGTTCCGCAAACGAGAGGTTGGTCTCCGCGCCGGCGGGAGCGCCGATGCGCCCGACGGCAGTCACCTGTTCGACGTAACTTCCAAACGACGCCGTCGCCAGCGCAACGGATGGTTTCGCCTCTTGCGTCGACGTGCCGTGCGAACCGCACGCGCAGAGCGCGCACAGCGCCGTAAGCATTCCCAGCGTCCGCCGGATCACGGTCCCGTTTCCTCCTCAACCGTCGCCGCGGCTTGCGCTTGAGCGTAGATCGCGTTCAATTCCGCGAGCGCCGCCTGGACGTACGTTCGGCGTGCGTCCGCAACGTCCAAACTCGAACTCGCACCGCTTCGATATCCGGTCTGCGTTGCGCGAAGTTCCTGCTCGGCCGCAATGCGCGCCGTGCGGGCGGATGCCAGGGCGCGCCGGCTTTCGGCGTAAGCGCGCGCGGCGGCTCCGACTTCGACCGTAATCTGCCGGCGCAGCGATGCGACTTTGTAGTGCGCTTGCGCGAGTCGCGCCCGTTCCGCCTGTGCGCGAGCCGAGGCCGCATGCGAAATCGGCAGTGCGGCGTTGATGCTTGCGGACGGACCGCGCACGAAGACGCCCGAATCCATGCCTTGCGTGTAGCCGGCGGTTACCGAAATCGCGGGAAGCACGGCGCGCTGCGCCACGCGCACCGCGGCTTCTTCCGCGCTGACCGCCTGCTGCGCGGACGCAAGGTCGCTGCGTTGCGCGAGCGCGCGGGCGATCGCCCGCTGCGGATCGTCCGGAATCCGCGGGATCGCCGGCGCGGGGCGAACTGCACCGAATTGGTTTTGCGGTATGCCCGTCTCGACGGCGAGCGCGTCGTCGGCATTTTCCAAATCGACTTGAGCGGCGTCGAGAGCCGCCTGCGCGCTCGAGAGCGCAACCTGCGCGCGCACCACGTCGAGCCGCGGCGCATCGCCCGCGCGAAAACGCAGTTGCGCCGCACGCAAATCCGAACGCGCCCCCGAAAGATCTTGCGCGCGCAGATCGAGCGTCGCTCCGGCTTTGAGCGCACCATAGTACAACCCGATTGCTTTGACCCGCTCCGTGCGCTGCGCGTCCAGCAAATCGTACTGCGCGGTTGCGAGCGTAAATTGGGCTTCGCGAACGGCCGGGCGGTATGCAAGATAGTCGCCCAAGGTAACGCTTGCGCCGGCCGTCGTCAAACTTTGCTCGATCGTGTTGTCGGCGTTGCCGCCTTGCGGAGCTGCCGTGTAATTCAGCGTCAGCGCCGGAGCTGCCGTGCCGCGCGCGGCGGCCAGCAAAGCCGCGTTCTCGTTCACCCGTTCCCGCGCTTGCGCAACGTCGGGCGAGACGGCAACCGATTTTTGCAGCGCGTCGGTCAGCGGCAGCGCGCTGAATTCCCGCGGAGCCGACGTTAACGCGGCAAGAACCAATGCGGCAATCATCCTCTCACGCGCCTGGACGCGATGCCCGCATACAACACCGGGATGACGACGAGCGTGAATGCGGTCGCAGTGGAAAGGCCGCCGATGACGGCAATCGCGAGCGGCTGTTCCATAGCCGACCCCGCGCCGATCCCGAACGCAAGGGGCAGCAATCCGCCGATTGCCGCAAACGTCGTCATCACGATCGGGCGCAGACGCGTGCGGCCGGCGGCGACGAGCGCGTCTTGCACGCTCGCCCCTTCCTGACGGCGCCGGTTTGCGACGTCGATGAGCAGGATGCCGTTCTTGACGATAAGTCCGACGAGCAGCAGCAAGCCCATGAACGAAGAGACGTTGAACGCGGTGCCGGTGACGAACAGGCCGAGCGCAACGCCGATCAATGCGAGCGGTATCGCAGTGAGAATCACGACCGGAAGGCGGAACGATTTGAACGTCATCAGCATCAGCGCGTACACCATGAGTACCGCAATCAAGATCACTTCCACGAATTCGCGGAAAGACTGCTGCTGCGCTTCATATGCGCCGCCTATCGCAGCCGAGTACCCGGGAGGCAACGGCGAAGCGCGCAGGACTTTCTGTACCCCGGCAACCACCGAAGACAAACTCGCGCCGCCGTAATTCGCGCTGATCCGCATGACGCGCTGGCCGTTGATTTCGGTGATGTCGGTCGAGAGGCGGTTTGAGCGCAGTTGTGCGACGCTCCCGAGCGAAACGACGCCGGACGGCGTGGGCAGCAGCGTCTGAGCCAAATCGGTCGTTCCGGAATCCGCCAAACTGACGCGCACCGGAATCAAATTCAAACTTCCCGCAACGTTCGTCGCGAGTGTGCCTTGCGATGCCGCTTGCAGCGCGGTGCCGAGATCGTTAGCGCTGATGTTCAACGCGGCAAGGCGCGCTCCGTTGGGATCGATACGCACCGTCGGATCGTCGTAGATGACGCCGGAAAACGCGTCCGTCAAACCGGGAACGTTCGAGAACTTGCCGGCGAGCGTCGTCGCCAGATTCACCAGCGTTAGTTGATCGGGGCCGCTGAGCGTGACTTCGATAGGGGATGGCGCACCGGACATGTCGTTGATCATGTCCTCGAGAATTTGGTGAAAATCGAGCTGCGCCGCCGGAACCGCCGCGGAAAATCGATCGCGCAAGCGGTCGCTCACGACTTCGTACGGCGGTCGTTGTCCTTGCGGCTTGAGCCGAATGCGGATCGTGCCTTGGCGCACCTGCGTCGGCGAATAGCCGTTCGTGTCGATGCCCGTGAAACGGCCCACGGATGCGACGGCAGGGTCTTGCATGGCGATGCGCTCGAGCGTCGTCGCAGCCGCGTCGCTGGCCTGAATCGTCGTGCCGACCGGCATGGCATAACCGACTTCGAACTGCCCCTCGTCCAAATGCGGTAAGAAGTCGCTGGGCAGATGCGAGAGCAGCACGACGGTCGCGATCAGCACGATCGCCGACGCGCCGTACACGGCAATGCGATGACGCAGCGTCCAGCGCAGCAGCGGCTCGTATCGCGAGAGCAGCCGTGCGATCAGGCCCGTGTCTTCTTTGTGCTCTTCGTCCTCGCGCATCAGCCACGTCGCCAGCAGCGGCGTCACGAACAACGCGAGCAGCAGCGAAACGATGAGCGCAGACGCCAGCGTGAGCGCGAGCGCGCGAAAGAAAAATCCGCTCACGCCGGTGAGCAGCAGCAGCGGCACGAAGACGACGACGGTCGTGAACGTCGAGGCCGCCATCGGTGCGGCGAGTTCGCCCATCGACAAGACGACGACGTCGGACTTGCGCATATTTGGATAGAGATGGAGATTGCGCGCGATGTTTTCGACGACGACGATGGCGTCGTCGATGATGAGCCCGACCGCAACCGCCAATCCGCCGACGCTCATCAGGTTCAGGGTTTGGCCGAGCCGGCTCATGACGAATATCGCGATCGACATCGCGATTGGAATGACGATTGCGGTGACGAGCGTGATCCGCAGATTTCGCAGAAAGACGAGAATGACCAGCACCGCGAGCACCGCACCGATCAGAATCGCGTCGCGCAAACTGCGCTGCGACTCGACGACCAGATCCGTCTGATCCCAGTAGCGGTACAGCGAAACGCCGGCGGGCAAACGCGTTTGAATGGAGGCCATCCGGCGCTTCACTTCGTCGGCCATCTTCACGGCGTCCGCACCGGGCAAACCGTAAAAATTGACGACCACCGCCCGGCGCGCGTCATAGCTCGACCGCCGTAGTCAGCGGAGCCACGCCTAAGCTGACAGTGCCCAGATCGCCGACTTGCACCGGTGCATGATTCGGGTTCGGCACGACGACGTGCGAGATCGCCGAGATCGATTTGACGTTGGCATCGAGCACGATCACGTTTCGCTGATAGTATTGCTGCTGAATGCCGAGAGCGTTGACCGTGTTGACGTCGGCGATCGCTTTCGCGACGTCATCCGCGGTCAGGCCGTGCGCGCTCAGGGCTGCGGGATCGAGGGTAACGTGATACTCACGCTCGGGGCCGCCTACCAGCAAAATTCGCGCGAGTCCCGGCACGCCGTAAAATTGCGGCACCAGCGATTGCTGGGCGAGTTCGCGCAGCACGGTCTGCGAGAGACTGGATGATTGCAGCGCGTACGAAAGGACCGGTTCGCTGTTGGGATTGATGATGACGGCATCGACGTTCGTACCGGCGGGAAGCGCGGCGCGCTGCTGCGAGATGGCCTGGTTGACGTACTGCAAATCGAAGCGCACGTCGGTCTTGGGATCGAACGTCACGATCAATTCCGCGTTGCCTTGCGAAGACGTGGTAACGACGCGCGTGACGGACGGCAGACCTAAAAACGCCCGCTGCAGCGGGACGCGCGACGGCAACGCGAACTTGATCGGGCGGCAGATTGCCTGCGTCGGCGACGACGTCGATTCGCGCGAACGACATATTCGGAAAAATGCTTGCAGGCGTGGTGGCGTACGCCCACACACCCAACGCTGCAAGCAGGACCACTAAAAACGCGATCGTTTTTCGGTGGCGCAGTCCCAAGCCGGCGACGTTCAATCGCTAATCCGAATTCGCGCCCTCGACGCTGTTCTCGAGCACTTTGCCGGTCTTCGCGTCGACGCCGACTTCATGCGTCCGGTTCTTGATTTTGACGTCGAAAGAGTAGCGCAGTCCGCTTCCGCCGGCCTCGCGTTCGAGTTCTTCGTCCGTGATTTTGCCGCCGGGCACCGCCTTGAGCGCTATGACTCGAGCTTTGGTGATGGTTATTTTGGCCTGGTGCGCAAACTGCTGTCCTTGATACGCGACCGCGCCGGCGGTCACTGAGGAGGCCATGACAATCACGGCGGCTATCGTAAGCGGACGGTTCGGCATAGCGGTAGAGTACGCCGCGAGTATGACGGTAACCTGAACGCTACGCTGCCGGAAAGCGCAAACGCACTACCGCTCCACCGCTTGGGGCGTTGCGGAGGGCGATGTCCCCTTCGTTTGCCGCGACGACCGAACGGGCGATGGCCAAGCCGAGGCCGCTCCCACTTCCCGCCGCCGAGCCGGGCTCGCGCCAGAAGCGTTCGAGACCATGCTGCAGCGCCTCCCCGGAGAACCCGGGCCCGTCATCCTGCACGGCGATTTCGACGCTATGATCGGTGCCGCGCGCTTGCAGTACGACGGTTCCATGCGCCGGAGCGTAGCGGACTGCATTGTGGCCGATCGCGATCAGCGCGCGCTCGAGCGAGTGCGGATCGGCGACGATGACACAATCCGGCTGCGCGTGCACGCGTATGCCGGCATCTTTTGCCGCGGCGGCCGGTGCCAGGCGGTCCGCGACGCGCGCAAGCATCGCTCCGACGTCGACGCGCTCGCGCGTGACGGCGCCGCTTTCGGCGCGCGCGGCGGTAAGCAGATCGCCGATCAACACTTCCATACGGTCCGCTTCCGACGCAATCGTTTCGAGCGCGTTCTGATATTGCGCGGAATCGCGCGCTTTTCGCAGCGCGAGATCCGCCTCCGCACGAATCACCGCCAGCGGTGCGCGAAGCTCGTGCGATGCGTCCGCGGTGAATCGGCGCTGACGCGTAAAGGCATCTTCGAGCGCGCGGTGCGTCACGACGTTTCCAGCCAATAGCGCCAAGGCGGCGATAAGCAAGGCCGCGGCCGCGAGCGCGATAGTGAAGTTGCGATCGGTTTCTCCGATCCAGTCGCTGTCGCGCCAAATGACCACGGTGCCGATGCGCTCGCTGCGATCGAGCATCGGCAGGGAAAATGCTCGTACGATCGCGTCGCCGCTTCCCGCGTCGTAAAAGACCGGGGCATTGCGCCTCTGCGGCGTGATTCCGGCCGGCACCCGCGCCGCGCTAGAGAGCAGTAAGTTGCCGCGCGGATCGAAAACGGCGCCGTCGGTATCCGCGCCGAGCACTGTAAGAAATTGACGGCGATCGTCGGCGTCGATACCGATTCCGCCGCCGGAAACGTCGACGAACGTTTCGGCCGCGCGCGCCGCGGTTGCCAGGCGCGCATCGAGCGTCGACCGCTGCGTGCGATCGATCGCGAAAACCGCCGCCGCGGCGAAAAGCAGCAGTCCGACGAGCATGATCGCCACATACGCGGCGGACAGGCGCATGCGATTCATCGTTCGCCGAAACGGTACCCGGAGCCGCGAACCGTATGCAGCAGCTCGGCTTCGCGGCCGCTCGTCAGTTTCGCGCGAAGGCGGCTGACGTACACTTCGACTACGTTCGACGTCGTCTCGCTCTCACGCTCGAACAACGCGTCCTCAATCATCGAACGCGTGATGAGCCTGCCGGCATTTCGCATGAAGTATTCCAAAAATGCCGCTTCGCGCGCCGTCAGTTCGATGGTGCGTTGGCCGCGCCGCACGCGACGCGACTGCAGGTCGAAAACGAGATCCGCGACCTGCAACTGCGCCCCGGCCTGTTCGCTCGGTCCGCGCCGCACGATCGTTCGCAAGCGCGCCTCCAATTCCCCGAAAACGAAGGGCTTGCGAAGGTAATCATCGGCGCCGGCATCCAGACCCGCAATCGCGTCTTCCGTCGTGTCGCGCGAAGTCAGCATGAGGACCGGCGTGCGCACGTTTCGCGCGCGCAAGGAACGCACGACCGTGAGTCCGTCGCGTCTGGGAAGATTTACGTCCAAAATCACCGCGTCGTAGGGCGCGCCCTGCGCCCACTCCTCGCCGTTTTCACCGTCGTGAGCGACATCCACCACGTGACCCTGTTCGCTCAACCCGCGGCGAAGCACGTCGCACAGCCGGACGTCGTCTTCAACGACGAGCAGGCGCATCTTCGAAATGTTCGGACCACTGCAGCAAACCATGCGCAGCGCGAGCGCGCTCGAGTACCGCATCCGTAATCGGCCCGTCGACGAGCATCGTGAAGTGGCCCATTTTGCGACGGTTTACCGCATGCTTCTTGCCGTACATGTGCAGCACGATATTGGGATCGCGCAGCAGCTGCCGCACACCGGTGAGATGATTACCGCAGCCCGCGCCCAGAATGTTCACCATAACGGCGTTTCGGAGCAATTCCGGCTCGGAGAGCGGCAAACCGCAGATCGAGCGCACGTGCTGCTCGTACTGCGAGCAGCGCGTGGCGTCGATCGTGTAGTGCCCGCTGTTGTGCGGGCGCGGGGCGATTTCATTGACGAGCACCTCGCCGCCGCGGCCGACGAAAAACTCCACGCAGAACGTGCCGGCGATATGCAAAGACGACGCGATGGTCTGGGCATACGCGCGCGCTTGGTCCGCGACGAGCGCGCCGACGCGCGCCGGCACGATGGACTCGAAGAGTATCCCGCGATCGTGGATGTTCTCCGACGGCGGGTACGTGACGATTTCTCCCGCGGCATTGCGCGCGCAGACCACGCTGATCTCGCATGCGAACGGCACGAACGCCTCGTAAATGAGCTGCACGCCGTTCGATTCTGCAAGCGCGTCCGCGGCTTGCTGCGCATCCTCGACACGCCACTGCCCCTTGCCGTCGTACCCGCCGCGCACGGTTTTCATTACCGCCGGAAAGCCGATGCGCTCGCACGCGCGCGGCAAATCTTCCGCGCGTTCCACTGCGGCGAATTCAGCCACCGGAATGCCGCAGGAGCGTACGAACTTCTTCTCCAGCAAACGGTTTTGCGTAACGCGCAGCACGTGACTGCTCGGCGTGACGGCAAAGCCGCTCTTTTCCAAACGCTCGACCGATTCGATAGCGATGTTTTCGAACTCATAGGTCACGATGTCGGTGCGGCGTCCGAGCGCATCGATTGCATCCATGTCGTCGTAGTGCGCGACGATTTGTTCGTCGGCAACTTGTCCGCACGGCGAACGCGGCTGCGGATCGAGCGTCACGACGTCATACCCCATGCGCTTTGCATCGAGCGCGAACATGCGGCCCAACTGTCCGCCGCCGATGACGCCGATCGTTTCAATCACGGCTACAGACGAATCGACACGACGTCGTCGTGCATGCGTTCCACGTACTGCGTCAAGCGCTGCAGCACGGCAGGCTCGGTCAACGCTATGATGCGCGCGGCCAGCAGCGCTGCATTCGCGGCATTTCCGATCGCGACGGTGGCGACCGGCACACCTTTGGGCATTTGCGCGATCGAAAGCAAGCGAATCGATTCCACTGAGCGCTTGCGATTGCACCGGCACGCCGATTACCGGCAGCAGCGTGCGCGCCGCCGTCATCCCCGGAAGATGCGCCGCGCCGCCGGCGCCCGCGATGATGACGCGGATGCCCGCGCCCGCGCCGCTTCTTCGGCATAGTCGAACATTTCCTCGGGCGTCCGGTGCGCCGAGATGACGCGCATTTCGAATGGGATGTCGAGTTCTTCGAGCATGTCCCGGGCGCCGGCCATCGTTTCCATGTCGGAAACGCTGCCCATGATGATGCCGACGAGGGCGTGAGTGCCATGCGATTTCTGCCATTCGGGTAAATATGTCTACGGCTATGAGTGCTTTTCTGCTCGGCATCAACTATTGGCCTCGCCGCAGCGCGATGTACATGTGGGAACGCTTCGACGCTCGGCGAGATTCGCGAAGACTTTGCGCGCATTCGCTCGCTGGGTCTTTCCGTCGTGCGGTTTTTCATCATGTGGGACGACTTTCAGCCGGCGGCGGATCGCATGGACCCGCAAATGCTGCAGCGTTTCGATGCGGTCATGGAAGCGCGGCGCGCGGAGCGGCTGCGCGGCGATGCCGACGTTTTTTACCGGTCATATGAGCGGCATCAATTATCTGCCCGAATGGTCGCTCGACCGTTCGCGCCCGCACGGGCGCTTTCGCACGTTCGGGCGCGGAATGCGGGAATTGCCGTGGGGCGCCGGCGATTTCTACAGCGGCGCTTTGCTCGACGCGGCGCGTTTGCACGTGCGCGCCATCGGTGAGCGATGCAAAAATCACGAAGCGCTGTATCTGTGGGATCTCGGCAATGAATTCAGCAACCTGCGCAGCGCAAATTCGCCGCAAGAATCGGCACAGTGGTCAAAGCGCCTGACCGACGATCTGTACGAAGTCTCCGGCGCGCAAACCACCGCCGGAAACCACAGCGAGGATCTGACGGAAGACCGCGGGATTCGCCCGTCGTCATTTTGTGCGCCGTTTCCATGCTCGGTAATGCACGGATATTCGGTGTACAGTCATTTCGCGCGCAGCCGAACCGACCCCGAGGTCGTGCCGTTCCTCTGCCAACTTATGCAGTCGATGTCGGGAAAAGCGGTGCTGTTCAATGAGTTCGGCAATCCGACGTGTCCGCCTGGAACCGTCTCGCCGTACGATCGCGTTCCGCTTCCCGGCGAACCCGCGCCGGACGGTAAAAATCTTCCGCCGAATGCGGCCCCGTACGCCTGTTTGACGGAAGATGAAATGTCGGCGTATTGTTACGGCGTGCTCGACCGGCTGCAGCGGCGCGGCGCGCTCGGCGCATTTTGGTGGAACTGGGCCGATTATGCCAAAGACCTCGCCGATACGCCGCCGTTCGATCGCGCGCAAGCACGAATTGACCTTCGGCATGATTCGTTCCGACGGCACCGACAAAGCCGTCGCCAATGCTCTCGCGCGATTCGCGGGCGAAACGCGCCCCGTCGTGCCGCCGCCGCGCGCCCATCGTGCGCGAAGAAGATTGGTATGCGAATATGAACGAGGGCTATCAGAAGGCTCGCTACGAAGAGTACGTAGCCATGAATGCCGAGCGTGCATGCCTGAATCGCAAAGCGATCGTCGTCACCGGCGCCGGTTCCGGGATCGGCCACGAGATCGCGCTGAAAGCCGCGCTCGAGGGCTACGCGATCGTTGCCGTGTCGCGCCACAAAGAACAACTCGACGGCCTTGCCTCGCGAATTCTGGAAGACGGCGGTATCTGCGTCACGCTCGCGGCGGACGTGACGGATGGGGACACTCCGCAGCGCATCGTGCAAACGGCGCGAGAATGTTTCGGGCGTCTGGATGTGCTGATAAATAATGCCGGTGCCGCGACCGGAGGACGCCTGCTGGAGCAGAGCGACGAGGACATCGATGCGCAGTGGCATCTGCACGTCGCGGCGCCGCTCAGAATTACGCGCGCAGCGCTGCCGCTGCTGCGTGAAGCGAACGGCCAAGTCATGTTCGTCGGTTCCGGTCTTGCGCGAGTTCCGTCGCCATATTACGGCGCGTATTGCGCGGCGAAGGCCGCAGTGCGCGCGATGACCACGCAGCTTCGGCGTGAACTGCGCGACACCGGCATCGCCGTGACGTACATCGATCCCGGAAGCGTGCGCACGAATTTCAGCAAAAACGCGGGCATCGAATCGTTCGGGCCGGATTGGGTTACGGTGGAGGCGTCGCACGTTGCCGAGCGTGTCGTGCGCGCGATACGCACGCGCCCCACGATACTCAACGCCGTGCCGCTGCACACGCTCGCCGCGATGCTCGGCGAGTGGTTTCCCGGCATGACCGACCGCGCGATGGCGCAACGCCCGCCGCCACCAGCAGTTCACGCGCCTGCCCCGGCGCCCTACTCCGAACCCCGAGCCGCAGCCGGCGCTGCACGTTTCCGCTTCGGATTTCGAGCGCGCGCTCGAACCGGTCTCGCGCCGGATGGAACGCGTGAAATTGCCGCAGGGATTTTTAGCGGATTACTGCGCCCGGGCGAGGACGTGCAATTGACCGACGCCGCCATGCGCTGGGCCGGAATGCCGAACAAAAACGAACGCGCGGCGATGTCGGAAGCGCTCGAGGCGCTCGCCGCCGGCGGATTTCTCGAGAAAACCGGCGAGGAGCGCTGGCGCGTGCTTCGTTCAGCGAACTAGCCGCGCTCGGACCTGTTTCCCGCCGATTGCAACGAAGAACAGCACCGTCGCGAGAAGCACGATCGTCGCGCCGCTGGAACTGCGCAAAAAGTAAGAGAGGTATAACCCGCCGACTGCACTGAGCGCTCCGAGAAACGCCGCGAGCGCCATCATGCGCGTAAAACGCGTCGTGAGTTGATACGCGGCGGCGGCGGGCGTGACGAGCAGGGCCGCGACCAGCACGATGCCGACGGCCTGCAGCGATATCACGATCGTCAATGCGAGCAGCACCAGCAAGACGTATTCGATGAATTGCGCGTCCATGCCGCTGGCTTGCGCGACGACCGGATCGAACGACGTGTACAACAGCGCTCGCCAGAGCAGCGCCGTCACGAGTGCGACGAATAAAGCCAGCGCGACGATCATCAGCACATCCTGGTGATTCACCGAAAGAATGTCGCCGAAGAGAAAACTCTGCAGATCGATCGAATACGAGCGCTGCCTGCTCATCAAAAATATACCGAGTGCGAATGCGCCGGTGAAGAGCACGCCGATCGCCGTGTCGAGCGCGATGCGGCCGCGCCGATGGACGAACCCGATGCCCAGCGCAGTGACGACCGCGACGACGCCGGCGCCGATGTAGTAGTCTACGCCGCGCAAGTACGCGATGACGATGCCCGCGAACGACGCGTGCGCGATGCCGTCGCCGATGAACGCAAGTTTGCGCAAGACGACGTACGTGCCCATCGCCGAGCACAAGAGGCCCACGAGCAGCGCCGTTACGAACGCGCGCTGCATGAATTCATAGTGAAACGGATCGAGCCAGTGCTGCATGTCAGTCGTGCCCGTGCCTGTCGCCCACGCCGTGGCCGTGCACGTGCATTTCACCGTGCAATTCGGCGTACGCACCGGACGCGAGCACCTCGTCCGGCGTGCCTATCGAGAGAACGCGCCGATTGAGGACGATAAGCCGATCGAACCATTCCGACGCGCGCTCCAAATGGTGCGTCGACATCATGACCGGCATGCCGGCTTTGACGAGTTCCCGAATCACTTTGCGCAGCGCTTCTTCCGTTGCCGCATCTACGCCGGTGGTGGGTTCGTCGAGCAGCAACAGGCTCGGCTCTTGCGCGATCGCTCGCGCTACGAACACGCGCTGCTGCTGGCCGCCGGAAAGCGCTGAAATATGACGCCGCGCGAGTGCGCGCATGTTCACCAAGTCCAAGCCTCGCTGAACGGCTGCGCGATCGCTCGCGCCGAAACGCCGGAACATTCCAAGGCGCGGAAAGCGTCCCATCGCGACGACGTCCCAGACCGTTGCGGGAAACGACCAGTCGACGTCTTCAATCTGCGGGACGTATGCGATCGATCCGGGTGGTAGGGCGCTCGGCTGTTTTCCGAAAACCGTAACCGTGCCGAAAGACGGCTGAAGCAGTCCCGCAATCGTTTTCAATAACGTTGATTTGCCGGAGCCGTTCGGTCCGACGATACCGAGCGCTTCGCCGCGCGCCACGGTGAGCGTCGCGCCGTCGAGCGCGACGTGCCGATCGTACTGCACGACCAAATCACGGACGACGACTGCGTCGCGCGCGGAACCGTTCACTTCAGCGCCTGCACGATCACGCTCGTGTCGTAGCGCAGCATACTCGTGTAATCGTGCACGCGCGGATCGTTGCCGACCGAATCGTCGTAGAGATTGGAGACGATTCGAATTCCTGCGCTTTTTGCCAGCGTCTGCGCCAGTTTCGGACTGTACTCCGGTTCCGCGAAGACCGCGCGAACGTGATGCTTGCGCGCGCTGTCGACGAGTGCGGCGATGTATGCGGGATTCGGGTCTTGGCCGGGAGAGAGTTCGATCACGCCCACCGTTTGAATGCCGAAGCGCCGATTGTAGTAATCCCAGGCGTTGTGGAAGACGATCATCGCGCGCTGCTCACGCGGAATGGTCGCAATCTGCGTGGCGATCCATCCTTGCAGCGCGACGAGCCGCGCGCCGTACGCGGCTGCATTGCGATCGTATTCGGTCTTGTGCGCGGGATCAAGCTGGTCCAACGCCGCGCGAATTTTATCGACGTATGCGCGTGCTAGTACCGGGTCCATCCACAGATGCGGATTGCGATCGATTTTCGACAGCCCGTCCGAAAGTACGAGGACGCGCATGTGCGTATTGCCGGCACTCTGAATCGTGTGCTGCAGCCAAGCCTCGATGCCGGCGCCGTTCTCCACGACAAGCTGCGCGCCGCTCAGCGCGGCGACGTCTTGCGGTGACGGCTGATATGTCTCCGGAGATGCGCCGACCGGAACCAGATTTTGCACGTTCACGCGATTGCCGCCGACGCCTTCGACGAACGAGTTCAGCGTTGAAAACGTGGTAACGACGTTGATTTTGCGAACCGGAAGGCTGCGTAACGGCATGCCCGCCGCACGCCGGCAAAATCAGCGCCAAAACGATCGCTGCAGCGGTTATGCGCGGCATGCGGCGCATTTTCCGAAAAACTCCATCTCGTGATCGGCGAGTTCGAAGCCGTGATGACTGCGCAGTTCGTTTGCGATGCGCTCGAGTGCCTCGCACGCCAGTTCCTCGACTTTTCCGCACGAGCGGCAGATGGCGTGGTGATGATGCGTAGGCGCGCACACGACGTACGTGGCTTCACCGCGCGCGTCGACGCGAGAACTCGCCTCCCCCTTGGCTTGCAGCAAGTCAAGCGTCCGGTACACCGTCGAAAGCGAGACCTTCGCCGGCGTTTTCTTCAGTATCGTATGAATCTCGGCAGCGGAGAGATAGCGCTGCTCCGTTCGAAGAATCTCAGCGATTCGTTCGCGTGGCCGCGTGCTGTACTGAGTGCGCATATCGACTGGTTTTGCGAATCGTTCGCAGAATCATTCTCAGATTGCGACGCTCAACCGCTACCCTGCCTGGCGGCCGACGTTTGTCGGACCGGCTGAGCGGGAGTTTGTTGCTTTGACAGGGGCAACGGCGCAGTCGTATAATCACCCGCGTTGCCCTCGAAGCGACGTCGTCAGCCTGAGTTCACTCGGGCGCGTGGGATCTCGAGAAGGTTCGTGGGGATGTAAGCTCGACTGGTAGAGCACTTGCTTCGCATGTAAGGGGTCAGGAGTTCGAGTCTCCTCATCTCCACCATTTGAAAGCCCGATTATGTCGGGCTTTTTGTTTTAGGCTTACTGGCCTTCGTTACGTCCGGATTTGGTCTAAGTTGGTCGAGGGTCGCAGATTCCGGTATTAGTGAGGCTCGGAGCGGCGGCCGCTCCAAAATCGCCGCGGACGGGGCGGTCTTTCTGGCCCGGCGGACGGGCCTGTGCGTGCGAATAAACCCGAAATAGGGCATAAATAGCCATTGACTTATCTTTAGGTTATTTTTAGGCTATTCATATGCCAACACTGGAACAGGTGGAGCGATCAATATTTGCGCTGGAGGGCTTCCACGTAGCGTTTAAGCGTAAGTCGGCTACAACGGGGCGCCTACGAGACGCTCGCAGTGACATTAAACGCATCCCACCCTACGACTATGAAAACAGGTTTCAAGGTGACCGAAAGGTCAGTGAGTGGATCTCGATCCGGATCGAATCGAGATACGGCGAGTACGGTCTCGTCCCGATCGTCCTATACGAAGATGGCTCTGCCGCACCCGGTCAAACTTTGGTCGAGAACGTGCGCAAATCATATCCCGCTCGGAGACGATAAATGCACATCATTAGGTCATTACCTCGTTCGTTAAAATTTCGCGTCGGGCAAAAAGGGTTCCGATACTTCCCGGTACGGGGATGCCCGCGGAGAGCGCGCACCGGCGATACTATTTTCTTCGCTCACCAAGGCAAGATCGTTGGGCGCAGCAGACTGCTGGACGCGCGCCCGGTCGACCCAGCAGATGACATGTCATATCTGGAACAAGGTCCGCCGAGCCACCCAGATGTGTATTATTACCTCTGTGTGGCGCGAATTGAAAAAATCGTCAACGGACCCGAATACGTCGGTCGAGTCGGTATTCGCTACGTGGACGAGCTTGCTGACGCGAGGCTAAGAAAGCATCTTGATCAACTTGTCCTAAAATGACGCGGGTGATGGTCGGTGCGCTAGCATTTGCCGCCGCTTATTGAACTTTTCGCTCTAACGAGACTCCCTTCGGCTCTGCCAGCTGGCCTGAGCCTGACGAAGATGTGAACAGTTCGTCTAACGTTCGGGCTGCCTCTCGTTGAGCGCCGGTCAGCACGTGGCTGTAGTGCTCCAACGTGGTTCTAGTGGTAGAATGGCCGAGGCGGTCAGCGAGCAGTTTAATGTTAGCTCCTCTTGCGAGAAGCAACGAGTTGGCGACGTGGCGCAATGTATGGAAAGTTATCCTTGGGAGTCGACGCTTGGAGTTTGCCGATGCACAGTTCGGACATGCCACTAAGGGAATCCGCAGCCACACTTCACCGCAGTGCTCGCAGAGTCGTGGGCGCTCAAGCAAAGGGTGATAGTTACGGCGTAGGAAGTTACTTTTGCGTAACGGGCCGCCGTCAGAATCGCGAATACATAGCCTGCCTTATATCCTGAACGATCACGATGCGATCTTAAGGCGTTCACGGCAAACTGCGGAAGGTCGACGATCCGCCTGGACGAGACCGTTTTTGGCTGAGGCCGGATTAACTTTCCACTCGCATCTTCCGACAGCGTAGCGCGAACCCGAATAGACTGCTCGTTCAAGGTCTACATCGGTCCAATCCAGCGCGAATATTTCGCCCTGACGCATACCTGTGGTTAGAGTCTAGCACATAAAGAGCATAATAATTGTCTTCTTCCGCCGCCCGCAGCAACAGGCGTGCTTCCTCTTCGTCGAGAATCCGTTTTTCGACACGAGGTGCCCTCGGCCGATCTACGAGCGCAACGGGGTTGGCTGACAATGTCTATCTCTCACTGCAACTTGGAAGGCGCGCCGCAAACGTTGCGTGCACCGTCTGACGCGTGCGAGCACCGACGCCTCTTGCGGATAAGGCTTGCAAGAGTCCCCGCACGTGATCGTCCTCGATGAACGCCAGTCGCATTTTGCCGATGTATGGGAATACGTGATTGCGGCATGTTGCTTCGCGGAGAACGTACGTTGCGCGCCGATTTTCAGAACGAACCTCGGTCTCCAGCCGATTCTTTCAAGAAGGATTCGACGGTTACGCGTTCGGCATCAGCAAAATGCTTTGGACGTCGCGCAAGTTTCTGCTGCTCTCTCAAGAGGAGCGCGCGCAGTGCTTCCTCAGTGGGCGCGTAGAGGTTTTTTCGTACGCGCCGTCCGCTAGCGTCGTAACCGATAGTTATTCGCGCCTCGAACGAGCCCGATGAAGTCTTTCTGACGGCGGCGTCCCCGCGGCGGCGTCGTCGTCGCTTCCTTGCCATTTGTTCTCCCTTCCCCATCGCTTGCCGGCTGCAATGCGCTGGTTCTGGCGCTTTCGCGCAATGAAATCATCGATTGCAGACCGCTCGATCAAGCGCCTCCGCAAATATTGCACATAGGGCAATCCGCGATTAGACATCAGCTCATATATTGATGTCACGCCGCAGCGCAGTTCGGTAGCGGCCTCTCGTGGAGTTAGCAACGCTCGAGAGGTAGTCGATAAGGTGCTCGTAGGCGGCTGCATGCTAATCCTGTGGGCCGCTCTTCCACGACATGGGTAAGCGCTGACGCGCAACATGATCGCAATCGTCAACGCAACTCAGCAGAGCAAACGCAGACTGACGGGCGTAGTCTCACTCCAGTACAGTGAAGCGTTGCAGTGAAGGCGCATATTCCGCGCTGAAAGGCCTTCCCAGCTCATGCGAATCAATCGGACGCGCCGTCTGCTGCTAGGTCGGTCGCCGACGGCCAAAGTGCTGCAACGTAAAGCACCGGCGTGGCGTAGGCGCTAGCGCGGCCGAGGTCGCCGTCTATGACCGCGCCGACAAAGCGCAAGTAGGTTCGGCTTTGCTTCATCGCCGGCAAGGACGATTTCGCAGTGACTCGACCTCGCCGCACGGCGAACATGACGACGGATGTTGGGGCGGCTGTCAATCGCGTAGGCGAGGATCGTCGGCTGGTTCGTCGACGCTGGCGTCCGATGATTGGTTTGCATGCGGTTTCATACAGCGCGATCGAAGAATATTAGGGTAATCGGGTGCTGCTTTTTAGTGAAACCCGATTACCACTGTTACCACTCCTCCGGAAACTGCCGGTCGTCGTACATTGCGCCCAGCTCCTCTGCAAATCGCATCCCAAAAGCCCCACGATTTCGGCAATACTTCGTTACAGGTTCCGACCTTAATGTCACTGGCGATTTCACTGTACGGCAAAACTCGAAGTGCGCGCCCAACAGCGAATTCGCGAAGACTACGCATCACCTCATTTAGCGCTGCAGTGGCGTCGTCTGTAGCGTCCACATCGCGGTATAACAGGTCGGCGGAGAGCCGGACTACCTCCGTACGCTCACGCTCGTTGTGCACCAGGGCAGCGAGGGAAGCGACGTCCCCGAGTCCTTGGCGAGGAGATGGAGCGTAATACCCGACCAAAATGCGCCACGCAGAATATAAGGCGACGACGGAGGGCGCTTTAAACGCTTTGAGTTCAAGGCTTGACATATGGCGTACCAGAACAGCCACTTGCCGATCTGGAGGCAAGTCGTCAGCGCAAGCGGCTTCATGTTGCTGCGGGACGCTTTCGCATATTGGCGTAGGGTACTTGGCGAAAAACCCCGTACTTGTGGGAAATCTTCCGGGAACCGATCCGGCTGACGATTTGCAATTGTTCGTATGGCATTCCGCGCGCCTTGAGCAGACTTAGAATTTACGGGCCTCATCAAGGCTTTGCAGGTCATTGCCCTTTAGTGGAACGCTCAAGTCCTCGCAACAAGCGACAAATGCGCGAACGAACCATGTCGCTGTACGCGGCGGGTTACAGTCGTCAGCATATCCGCGCAGATAATAGCCAGCGGGTCTGAAACAGCATACTGGAATTCTGGTCGGGCACAAACGGGCGCGACCTCGCGCGAGACAATTTTCCGAATTGCATGGACTTCGACTGAGTGAAGAACGCATGTTGACACCTCGATAGATAGCTGATACATAAGCGCTATCGAGGTAACGGCATTTGCTGATCGCGCAAGGTCAGCGCCGTTATACCCGGTGTGCGCCGCCGAAGGCGGCTCAGTGCATTATATCGAGCAGCACGCTGAAATGCAAGGACCTGGAACGGACGATCATCTCGTGATGTTGCGCCTCACTCGTCTCTCGAAATGCGCACGAGTGCGTCCACGCCGTACTGCGCGGTGCGCTCCATGGTGTCGACGGCTTCATCCTCGGCATCCGCAACAATGTCTAGCCGGGAATGCTGGAGCAACTGCCTCAACCTAATGTCGTCACGGTGGGCACGAGTAGCCGAAACGGCACGCGCAGCAATCGAATCGAATTGGCGCTGTCGCTCTTCGTTCGCGAGCACATCTGACACGGTACGTTTCATGTATCGGCGGTAAGCAACTCCGATGAGCCGCGAAAAATCCGAAATCTCATCCTCACCATATGCGAGGTGGAGATTCTCACGGGCGCGAGTTACGTCGACGTAGATCCCCGCTCGATCATCGGCGCCTGTCGCTAATATATATGCTGTATCGAGAGTTGCTCCCTGTGCTGCATACACGTCAGGCAGTACGCATAGTCGATGCCGGTTGCCGAACCGCGTTCCACACCACGGCTATACCGTCAAGAACGCGCACACATTCCAGACTCTGTCCGGGAAGGTGCGCGCGAACAATCAGTTGATCCCCGTTGACGGTGCCTTTGTCGCCGCGTTCGCGCGCCACAATGTGCTCGCCGATCGCTATCTCGCGCTCACCGAAGACAGTCGCGTACCTCCGCTCGTTGCCAAGGTTTTCCTCCATGGCACGTCTCGCGATTGTATTCAAGGTCTCGACGTCCGTTCGTCTCGTTGCAATAATGCCTTATTGGAGCGCGAATCAGCGGCCCATAGTCGAACAAGATGCTCCATTGCATGCGATGTGTCCATGTGCGCGCTTATCATGCCGCGCTTTCGGCTGTTCCATTGCCCACGGAACAGAGTCCGATATGTATTCGCCATCCGGTCTTTGAAGCGTTACACGCCATGACGCGCCCCGGAGCGCAGGCGCACACCATTGGAGCCACTCCTCGTCCGCCCGCCGTAATCGTTCCATGGATACGACATCTTTTTCGAAAGCCTCACAAAACTGCCTAAAGACATCTCCTCGGGCAACACTGCCGTGTTGAGCGGTGTCACCCATGAGAATTACGGTGGCTTTTGCCTCCCTCGCCGCGCGGAGTAAGTGCAGCGCTTGGCTTGCGCCCAACGCGCTCGCTTCATCGATAACAATGACTGTGTCTGGCGCAAAGCGTTGCTTTCCAGCACTGAGGTCTGCGCGAGGAGTTTTGCTAGCGTCCAGTGAGGAATTTGCGCTCCGCTTGCCAGTTCCACAGCGGCCCTACCTACAACGCTACATCCGATAACGCGCATCCCAGCCTGCTCCAAAGAACGCGCAACGGCTCGCTGCGCTCGCGTCTTACCGGCTCCCGCAACGCCATTAACCAGGACGATACTGCCACCATATCGACTCGACAGTGCCGTCATATACTCGCCTCTGTTGGTGATCAAGGTCTAGCGGATGTTGAAGCCGTTCTTCATCGCCATGGATGCTGCGTTGATATTGCCCTGACTAACCATCTCGCGCCCGATCGAGATTAACTCGGTCTCTTCGGCCATGATTTCAGTCGTCGAATAGACGGCGCTCGTCATCGTGCGCCCGCTTTCCGAATCTACGCGTGCTGCCCGAACAGTGACGCACTGCGCGATCGCCGCTTCAATCGTAGCCTCCAGGGCGTTCTCTAGCGCTGCATCATCGATCGTTCGGTAAGCCGACGATAGCGCGGACTTCAGCATCAATGTCTAGCGAATCCCATGTCGAGCTCCGATACGATAAGCGCTCAATGATAAGCTGCGGCTGTTCCCTCAAAAGATTTAGTTTTAGGCCCAGGTCGCGGGCGCGTCTCTGTTCCGACCGCTTTTCGCGCTCTATCATGGCTGGAGATTCGTGATAGGTCCCATACTGGTGTACTACGCTATGAAGGCTGAGGCCGACCGCGCTCGCACGAATGCTACGACCGTCACGCAAACTGACCAGTTGTAGCCCTCCACCGGCGCGCGCCAGCGCAAAGCCAAGCGCCTCCACTTGCTCGTGAAGAACGTCGAGCGTCTGCGATTCCTTACGAATCAAGGCTATGGTGTCGCGATCGCGCTTACTAACGATCGGCCGCAACTCCGGGATCGGCCCGAGCCTGCTCGTCAGCTTACTGAATGTCTAAGCCAAGGCGCGATGCTTTGACGTTTTTGTCCGCGCTCCGGGCCAATGATTTCGCGCACCACCGCGCCGTGGAACCAGGTAGAGATCGTACGCCCGAAGCGACGCCAGTACTCGCTCATAGTTTCCGCACGCTTTGCAGCCTCACTCACGGCTGGAATGACCTCGTTCTCGAAAATCGTACCCAGCGATAGCCGGAAAGCCGGACAGCGTCGCGTTCTTGCACCCCAGCGTTGCCATATGGGATGCCTAAGCCTGCCGGCAACTGGGGCGGCGATAGTTCGCGCAATGCGACCTCGCATACGCCGAGTTCGATTTCGTTCAACGATGCGCGCCAGTCCATATGCCGGTCGTGCGCGTACCCTAATCGTGTTTCAACCCATTCAGCCGCCCGCGCAAGAAGCGGGTAATCCCGCCGTTTGTTCCACACGCGTCTGGTAACCGGATGGGATGCGATTCACTCCGATGTGTAAGTGAGTTCGACCGTCATCAGGGTCAAAATGTATGGCCGCAAACCATTGGTGCGCATCAACCCAAGGGAACGAAGCGTGACCTGAACTGCCTCTTTTGCGTCATCGATAGAAACGAATTCGCCAGGTCGCCAACTGTTAGTCAGGTGCAACACGGCGTCTAGCACGCGGGGATGCTGCGCCGCCAACAGTCCGGATCTCAAGGTGAGCGGTAATCGGGTTGGCAACGTTACCCGCAAGGAACGCGATCAGGCTCTGGGCGTTGCGAGCCATCGTTCGTCACAGTCAGGTAACGCTGAAGATCCGGAAAGTAGCCTTTGCCGGATTTGACGGCCTCGGTTCTTCTTAACGATCATGCGGCCATCCAGCAGCGAGGTCGTCACAACGGAACCGGCGTTGCGCTAACGTCATCAGGGCAGCGACGATCTCGTCGTCCTTGGAATTACGACTAAGCACGTATGCTTCGACTTTCGCGATAACGGCCATAAGGCGGCTTATGCTTCGCGTTGTTCCTCGCTAGGCTCACGGATATAAGGGCGGCCAAGGCATCCGTTATCTCGCGTTGTAAATCGCGTAGCCGTTGCGATTCATACTGCGGAGCGAGGCCAACGCAAAGACGCGCGACATCTGCGATTGTTCGGGCAGTGATGCCTGGATAGAACCAGCGTCTCAACGTATGCCGATTCGGTGACGTTACGCGCGCAACGGAGGCGCGCAATAGCGCATCGCAAGCATCCTGCGAGAGGGTAGATTTTCTTTTGGCGTTTTGGGGAAGCGTACGGTGCGATTTTAGGACGCTGTTCGATGGTACTGTCCGACCAGTCTCGCACCACCTGCGAAGATTGCACGTGGCTCGCTTGAAAGTGGTTCCCCGGCCGCCGGAGGCGGAACCGTCGGATTGGTACTGTCCGACCTATCCTGTCCGTTTAAACTGATGAGATATCAGCGTCATCGGCGCGGTTGTGATTGTCCATGCCTGGGATATCCGATGGCCGACATAGGCCGTCGGATAAGGAAGCGCCGATTTCATTCGGCCAGTTGATTACCAGTCGCCGTGAGGCGGTTACGAAAACGTAGTTCATCGAATCGCCCTTTCTCAGGAGCAAAGCAGGATGGATTTGGATTCCGTAATCGCAGAACACGTCGCCAACTGTTGGCAAAGAAAGCCCGCCAAAGCACGTAAGCGAATGTCGCCAGCAACTGCGCGGTTCTGGCACATTCTCGTCGACCATCGCTCAGACGGTGGAGCGTGGCTGGAGTGCCGGTGTTATCGCCCGCGCTTCCTCGAATACCGCGAGTTCCCGGCTTGGTTGAACTTACATCGCGGCCTACGTTCGGACAGCCGTTGAATCGCTCGCCGCAACGACGGCGCCATCAAGATAGAGCAGCAAAGCAAATCAGCAGACAGACATTGAAGCGCCCTGCCCGCCTTGAGCGGACCTTCTTCTTAGGTCCGCTCGTCATTTTGTGATGCAATTTCCTGGCGAAAATGTCACGGCTCACACATTTCCAATTCTGTGTGGTGAAGATGTTCGGCGGCTGTCTTCTGGCTAAAACGAGGTCGAATCATTGCAAATAGAAGACGCGTAGAGACTCTGCGAAGAAGTTTGTCTGCCGCTGTCGCTGCGTAAGGCGTAACATAAGTCCTTCGCGCGTTCTGATACGCGTCGCGAATCGCTCTATCCGTGGACGACAAATACACATTGCCGTCCAGGGCCAGGTCGAGTGCGTGCCCAAACTCATGGGCGACCCGCCATTTCGGATCGTGAGCGCAAATACGCTGTGCGTTCCTCGACAACGAAAGGCCCGCCGCGGGGCTGGCGATTGATCAGATCCGCACCGAGACGCCGTAAAGCGTCCGATGTGTCCGCATAGCGCTCCAGCTCTTTGAGATGTATTCAATTCCATTCTCCAGCGCAATGTGACAACCGAAGGCCCAAACGCAAAATACGGCCTGATCCCACTGGCTCCAGAAGCCGACGGCGTCAACAAAAGGCGTGAAGCATCTGCAATGTCGTCGCGTCCATTGGCGTAGAAATCGTCATTTTGTGCTCCATTTACAAGTTGCATAAATGAACACTCGGGTTTAGCAGTTTCAGAAGGCCGCACGGTCGGCGACGTTAGCGACGAGGTCAACGTCGGATAAGTGAAACGACTGTGGCATAGTTCTTATAAACACAAACGATCGCTCAACTTGGGCCACACGTCCGATGGTCGAATATTCCCAAAATGACGTTCATCCGAAAGACGGGCATATGCGAAACGGTAACCCGGTGCGAGAGAATATATGACTATGCCGTCAGCGGTGATTCGAACGAGGTCATCGTATCGCAGGGAGGTGGCCCGCACCGGAAGTACTGACACATAATACGTGTCGCCATGCAGCGGCGTAAGGAAGGCCCTCACCGTGCTCGCCCGGAGCTGCCTTAACGATCAAATTCCGATGCTCAGGCTTGAAAAAAAAGCCCCGCTGGTTGACAGCGAGGCTTGAGCGGATGGTCTCTTTGTTGCGACGCTCGACCCATCGGCTCTGACGCTCTGAGCATTAACCACGAACGCGCTTCAGCCACCAGAGGTCAAATAAACCGACGCCTGCAGTGCTCCCTCGACACGGACGAAGCCGCCCTTCTTCAAGGCGTTAGCTTGCTCGGCCAAATCCTCCCAGCCGTATGTTGAAGTCGTGTAGCATGGTGATGCACTTCACGGTCGTCTTACCGCGAATTTGCAAAGGGCCTTTCCGGATCGGCAGCGCATTCCGGTTTGCGGAAGAACATTTCCGGTGAGCACAAATTTCGTTCATTTGGGCCTTCCTCCAGGTCATTTGGCGAACTGTTCTGCCGGGTGCAAATGACGTCACGCAGCCACCAACCCGTTCATCATGTTGCCGGAAGGGACGGGACAGATCTTCGCGACGGGGACGCTCAAGGATGGTCCGCTTCCGGCACACTACGAACCGGTCGAATCCGTCGTTCCGAACATCGTCTACCGGCAGCAACACAATCCGACCTTGCGCGAATGGCGGCGGCGCGATAACCCGACGAACCCCACCGCATCGCCGGAGTTCCCGCACGTTTTGACGACGTACCGGCTTACCGAGCATTCTGGCATCATGACCCGTTCAACCCATGGCTTGCGGAGCTTCAGCCGGCGCTTTTCGTGGAGATCGATCCCGAGCTTGCCGTTGAGAAGGGCATCGCCAATGGATCGTGGGTCACCGTTACGACCGCGCTCGCCGAGGTCGAGGGCCGTGCTCTGGTAAGCGGCCGAATGCGTCCGGTCCGGCTGGGTAAAGGCAAGCGTGTCCACCAGATTGGCATCCCGTACAATTACGGGACGCTCGGAAAGGCGACGGGCGACAGCGTCGGAGATTTGGTGCCGCTCGTCATGGATCCCAATGTCTCCATCCACGAAGCGAAAACGATGACGTGCCGCATCCGGCCGGGGAGGCGGACGCTGCGAGTCCGAGGCGCAGTGAGCCTACCCGTTCCGGAGGAACAACGAACGACTGCGGGCCAGTCGTCAGCGCGAGGCATCGACATGCAGGAGGGCGTTGAGTGAGGCAACCTGAGGCTGCAGTTCGGAACCGCTGGCTCATCGCCGCGGCCGGCACCATCGTGATGATCTGTCTGGGCACGGTTTACTCTTGGAGTCTGTTCACGCGTCCGCTGCTGGCGAGCCAACATTGGAGCAACACGGTGACGACGTGGACCTTCGCCCTTGCGATCTTTTTCCTCGGCGTCGGAGCGGTCATCGGGGGACGATGGCAGGATCGCGTCGGACCGCGGGCCGTGACGATTGCAGGCGTCGTTCTGGGGGTCTCGGGAACCTGCTCGCCGGCGTCGCAACGACGTCCTTGGGAGTGTGGTGGATCTACCTGACGTACGGCGTGATCGGTGGCCTGGGGCTCGGAATGGGTTACATTACGCCGGTGGCGACCGTCACGAAGTGGTTTCCGGACCGGCGCGGCCTCGCCAGCGGAATGGTCGTAATGGGCTTTGGCCTCGGAGCGTTCTTTTACAACCAGATCGTGACGCGGGTACCGTCGTTTGCGCTGGCCGCAAAGCACGCCACCGCCTACGTGGCAGCAAAGGATGCCGCGGTGAAGGCACACGTCGCCTTCGACCCGACCACACTGCCGGCAGCGGCGAGATCACCGCGGCCGACACGAGCGCCATCTTCACGATCTTCGTCGTGTCAGGCCTCATCTTCTTGGTAGTCGGGGGTCTCAGTGCACTGCTTTTGTCCAATCCTCCCCCGGGCCACGCTGCTACCGTAACGGTTACGGCGGCCGTGGCGAACGAACGTCACTACGAGCCGTCGCTCGTCTTACGCACGCCGCAGTTCTATCTGCTGTGGCTGATGCTATTCCTCAACGTGACCGCAGCCTTCTGATCATCAGCAATGCGGTGCCGATCTACAGCGATCTTACGAGCGCCTCAGCAGCGGTCGCTGGCGCGGTGTATGGATTTCTCGCCGTCTTCACGGACTGGACGCTTCTTTTGGGGTGCTGTCTCGGACCGGATTGGTCGCAACCTGGCCTTCGCCCTCATCTTTGGAATTCAGGCGGTCGTCTTTGTTGTGCTCGCCCAGTTGCATTGTTTTTCGCGGTAGGTCTTTGCTTTGCGATCGTGCTGTTGTGCTATGGCGGGGGCTTCGGCACGATGCCGTCGTTCAATGCGGACTACTTCGGCACACGCTTCATGGGCGTCAACTATGGAATGATCTTGACGGCCTGGGGCGTTGGGGGACTCGTCGGGCCGCTCGTCGGTTCATCGTCAAGGATCGCACCGGGTCGTTTGAAGGAGCGCTCGTTCCCGTCGCCATCATGCTCGTCGTTGCCGCGATCCTTCCGTTCGTCACGAGAAAACCCGAAGCCGTCACGCTGCGGCGACCACCGGCTTAAGCGGGTTCCTCCATGGCAATGGGGTTCTTCACCGATACGTCCCTTTGCATCGGATGCAAAGCGTGCGAGGTCGCGTGCAAGCAGTGGAACCAGCTTCCGGCGGAGGACGGCGAGTTCAGCGGGGCCTCCTACGACAACACCCTTGCCCTCGGTGGGACGACGTGGCGGCACGTCGCCTTCATCGAACAATCCGATGTCCAGTCGGAGTCCCGGCCGTCGCGCGCTGGCTCGTGATGAGGAACGTATGCAAGCACTGCACCCATGCGGGCTGCCTCGAAGCCGTGCCCGACCGGCGCGTCATTGAAACGAGTTCGGGAACGTCTACATCCAGCCCGACGTCTGCAACGGATGCGGCTACTGCGTTCCGTCGTGTCCATTTGGCGTCGTGGATCTGATGGCCACGATGGAGCCCCCGGCGAACCCGCTTGAACTTGACGGCCGAGAGTACCGACGATGCCGTGCAGCTGACGGGCGGCGTCGCCGGAAAGTGCACGTTGTGTTACGACCGGCAACGCGTCGGCTTCATACCGGCGTGCGCCGAAGCATGCCCGACAGAATCGATCCAATTCGGTGACGTGCGCACCCTCCGACCCATGCGCGACGGCGCGTTACGGCGCTGCGTTCGAGAGGAGTCGATGCGTCGCTCTACGGCGTGGATCGAGCAGACGTCCGTCGGCGACCTCAATGCCTCTTCTTCTTCTTACAAGAAAATCGTCCCGACGTTCTACAACCTTCCGTCGCCGGGTCTGCCGAGCAGCCTCAGCCCGCCGCCTAGCGCAGCGCTGCGCGACCGCCTTCGCTCTAGCCATCGTCGGCACTGGCGATCTTGAGGCGGCCGCGTGAGCCGACGAGATTTGGTCCCGCAACCCCCGATGCGTCTGCGGCCGGCGCCTGGCTCGGCGACGAGTCCGCTCGCGCAGCCCGGCGTTTCCTATTACATCGAGCCGCTCCTCAAGCACCCGCCTGGGGCGGCGAGGTGATTGTCTATCTCTTTGCCGGTGGAATCATGGGAGCGACGGGCCTCCTTGTTGCGCTCGCCGACGACATCGCGACCGTGACCTTGCGCGCAATGGGCGTTACCTTGCCCTTGCCTGGCGACCGCCTCCACCCCTGATCCGCATCTCGCACCTTGGCCGGCCGGAGCGCTTCCATCACATGCTGCGCGTCGTAAAATTCGCTCGCCGATGTCGATGGGCGTGTCGGGGAACTCATCGGTTTCTCGACCGTGTCGGCGGTCGCCGCAGCGGAGGAGCTCGCGCGCGCCGATTGGCGCCCTCTTCGTGCGTACTCTGGCGCCTGTAGCGATGACGAAACCGATGCACGCCCTGCTCCGCTGTTCATGAGCGGCTACACGGTGGTACTCGATTAGCGCGACAGCAATTCGCTATGGGCAAAGGGCAAGCGGCACGTCCCACTGAGTGTGTTTTCCGGCCTCGCCGCCGCCTGCGCCCTGAACGCGGCGTTGCTCACGTTCACTCCCGCCTCTGAAGCGACGCGTCGCAAGCTCGAGCGCTTAGAGCTCACTGCTGAGGCCGCGGAGGCCGCTTTCTGGTGTCGTTCCAGCGGGACGCTGGCCGACTCGGAAAGCCAATGTTCGGCGGTCGCCGGCATCGGGTTGCGCCGGCATACGCTCGCCGCAGGCATCCTGCTACCCGCAGCGATCTATCGACTTCCCAGGCGCGCGAAGGCGCTCTCGCTTCTCGCGGGTCCCTCACGCTTTGGGGCGGACATGCTCGCAAGACGTTCATCGAGGCGGGCAGATCTCAGCGGCAGTATCCTCACGCTGCATTCGAGCGAACCTGCGTAATTTCGGCGCGGCGTTCTTCGGCTGATTCAGGGGAGCGGTCCGGCGTCCCGAGGGCCGCCCGTTGCGGCCAGTCGATAGATTGCCAGGCTGGTTCCAGCGTTTCGAGCGTTTGTAGCAGAAACCTCCGATGGTCGCTACGCGACTGCACGCGAATGGGTACGAACCCGGTGGAGGTCTCGACAAAAATGGAGGTCACGAATCGGTGCACCATGGGTGAACATCGCCATCGGTGTGCTGTCGATCATTACGCCATTTGTATTGGCACAGTCATCGACGTTCGGCATTGGTCGCGATCATCACCGGATCGCTGATGACATCGTCGCCATCATCGAAAGTCGGTGCAGGGTCATCTCAAAGGAGCAGCTTCGGCCGAATCGATATTCTGGCCGGCATTTGGCTGTTCATCAATTCGTCCTGGCTCCAGGGGATGCCGGAGCCGTCTGGACGAGGGTCGTGTTGGGCGTCGTTGCCATCGTGAGGCGTGGGTCGCACTCGCCAACGAGCGCACCCGACGACCTGCGTCACGTGGGCACTCGTAGCGCACTGAAAGCCGTGGGCGCCGCCGGTCCGTGGCGCTCGCCACGGCGCTGGGCGGGGGCGTCGCGCTGCGCTCGCCGCCTTCGAGGGCAATGCGCGGAGCGCGTACGTTGTGCCTCGGCCCGGTCCGTCTCGGCTAGAGCTGACTCGTCGAAGTCCGAGAGGGACGTTCGCGGCCGCGCTTCGACCGTATCTGACGGAGAGCTGCTCGCGAGTCGCGTTGCCGGAACTCAAGCCGCACCCTAGGATCACGATGCGCACGCCCGGTAGCGATTTCGAGAGCTGGCTGCCGGCTTTTTGTACGCCAAGGGATCCTAGGGACGCGCGATGACGTAGAAAACAATACGCAACTGAACGAAGGGGAGAGAGACACACAACAT
>CAWCIZ010000004.1:0-314863 GCA_963795855.1 Vulcanimicrobiota bacterium | reverse complement strand
ATGAACCGCCGCGTCGCCTGATAGACCACGTCATTGCACGCCGACGTAGCCGAAGTACGGGATCGAGAGCAGCGAGGGAATGTTGGCGTCGTCCATCAGGTTCGCGTGGCCGTATCCATCCATTTCGTAAGCGTAGATGCGTCCGAATCCGGGGACGTTGATCAGCCCGTAGCGCTCGATTGCGCGCTGAATTTGAACCGACAAGCCCCACGCATTCTGCGCAGGCGCTTGTCGCGGTACACGTTCTGCTCGATCTCGGTGAGGTCGCGCAAAACCACGACTGCGAACATGTTGTCCGGAATGTTGAACTGGTAGCGCGCCGCGTCGTCCGAGGGACGAAACCCGGTCCACACGAGGCCGGTGTACGCGACCGGCGTGCCCATGCCGCCGCTGGCGAGTTCGGGATGGCGGTACTTCGAACGCTGCCGGTGCCGCTGCTCGGTGCGCAAGGTCGCCAGAATCGTCCTGAACGCGCGGTGCACTTCGGCGTGAAGATGCTTTGGTCGCCGGTGCCCTTCCAGTACAAGTACGAGAACCAGATCGGATACAGCAGCGAGTCCACTTCGAACTTGCGCTCAGCGACGTGGTAGTCGGAGGTGAACGCGTTCGCGTACGGATCGATCAAGATGTACTTGGCCTGCCGCGCAATCGTCCCGCGCAGCATAGCGCGCACGTACGAATCGGAGCGGCGCCAGCCCGATGTACGGCGTCATGATCGCGCTGGAATCGCGCAGCCATTCCATGCCGATGTCGCCGGTGTATACGAACGTCGTTCCGTCGCTTCAAGACGGCGTGACGGCTGTACGCTTCGTCGTATGCGCGCTGGTAGATTCGCTGCAGCGTCGCCGAAACGGCGACGGTCCGGTTCGGGATTTCAGCGGTCGAGCGGCGGACGCGGGGACCGCGACAAAAGCATATGCAATCACGAGCAGCATTGCCATGACGATGCGAGCGGTCTCATCGCGCCGGGATACCCGTTTTCGTCGTTTTCGTCACTCTACTAGTCCCTTATCAGCACAGTATCGGTCAACAAAGTCTCAACGAAAACGTTCTAACAGACGTTTCGCAAAACGCGTTTCCTGGGATAATAGATTTACCAAAACCCCTGAGACCACCTAGAAAGAGAGCGCACCATCACTTCTCGGGGCATGCAGTTCGGCGGCCACGGCCTGGCGGCGGTCCTGGCGCTGGGGGTGCCCGCCGGTGCCGACCAGCGCTACGTGGTCAGCGGCAACGATACATACCAAATCGGCCAGTGCGACCTTCAACGAGCATCGCATACAGCGGCGTTCAGACGCTCGCCGTCGGCGCAGGACGGCGGCACGCGATTCACCGCGCAGGCCACGTACACGCGCGCCGACGCCGCCGGCAGCGTGCCCGCGCAAGCGACGTTCGTGCAGATGATGTCGGCCGCGGGCGAGCTGCACGACAACACGAATCTGGACCCCGATTATCTGACGGTGCTTAACCAACCCTTTGCGATCGATCTGGACAGCGCGACGCTGCACGACCTGCTGCATCTGCGCGGCCGCGTGCCGTTCGTGTTTCCCGCGCCGATGACCGGCGGAACGCTGCGCGGACTACTTGGAGCGCGGAGGCATGGGCGACGCGTGAACGACGTCCCGCGCTCGGCGTCGATTTCGACGCGACGCGGTCCGATGGCCGGGCCGCTGCCCGATCACGCGGAGATGTCGATCAGCGGCACCATGCGGATGCGCGGAACCGCCTATTACGCGCTGCACGGCGAGCCGCTGCTGCTGGCGCTCACCGAATCGCTGACGATCTCGGGAACGCTGCGCGACCGGGGCCGGCTTCGCCGGTGACGATCGTTTACCGCCGCGACGATCAAAGCGGCGATTCCGACCGCCGCGAAGCGTCGGCAAACCGAAGTCAGCGTCGCAGCACCCCTGCGCTCTATACCGCGGCCAGCAATTCCACCGACATCGGGTGCGCGAACGGCTTCTCGGTCAGCGCACACCAGCGGCGTGAACGCCAGATGGTTCTGATGGCAGTCGATCAGCATTTCGATGCCGCGCCTCACGCATGCCGTTTCCTCGATGTATTTGTTCAATTTTTTCACGAAATACGCTGCGCGGATCGCGAAGCACTTTCGCGTAGTACGGATCGTGCGTCAAGCCCGTCGGCAGCGATGCCTTCTTTGGGTACCAGCCAAACGAACCACGGATCTTGCCCATGACGGTATCCGATGAGCACGAGCGGGATCGCCCGCGACGAGTCCAGATTCGGAAGGAAACTGCACATCGTGTACGCGTCAAAAGAAACTTCCTGTGGTTCGATCGCATGTTCCATACTGCTTACCTCGCTCTAATAACAAAAAACCGCCGGCGCTTGCGCGCCGGCGGTTTTCAGAGTGAGCTTCATGAACGCTTGAGGCGTCATGAAGCAAGTTCGCCCACGCGAAGCGCGGCCTCTCGATACGCCGCCCTGCAGGCCGCTCGAGTAAGGGACCGCGACCACCGATGTGAAACCTTTGCACCGCGCAGTGGTGTCTGGACGCCTGTATGAGCGTCCGCAGCGCCACTCCTGACGAGGGAGTATATCGTGCCATCCGTCGGCACCAAATAAGGCGAACAAGAGCTTGTCCGGCCGGCCGCGCAGCGCCGGTCGGCGCACCCGGAATCGAACATTTCGACAAGATCGTCGACGAGTATCAGCGGCGTCTGTACGGTTTTGCGCTGCGAATGACGGGCAACCGCGAGGACGCCGAAGAGATCGTCCAAGACGCCTTCGTTCGGGCATACCGCGCGCTCGCCAAGATGTCCGCCGAACAACGCGCGGAACTTCGGCTTGCAGCCGTGGCTCTACACGATCACGCTCAACGTCACGCGCAATCGGCTTGCGCAGCAAGAGACCCGCGAACGTTGCGCTCGACGCCATGGCCGACGCCGACGCGATACTGCGCAGCGCGACGCGCGAGGCGCCGCCGCAGCCCGAAAAAATCGTCGAACAAAATGCCGACATGGCGCTCGTCGAGCACGCGCTGCTGCAACTGCCGATGCATCTGCGCGCCGCTGCGACGCTGCGTTTCATCGAAGGCCGCAGCCATCCGGAAATCGCCGAGATCCTCAATCAGCCGATCGGAACCGTGAAATCGCACGTGCACCGCGCCGTGCGCGTTCTGCGGCGCATTCTCGGACCGGAAATCGGAAGAATCGTGCCTCAAGGAGCAACTGTCCATGCGTTGTCGTGAAGTCGAGGCGCTATGGGACGAAGTTCGCGACGGCGATCAATCGCTGCGCGAAGCCGTCCACGGCCATCTGCGCGCGTGTCCGCCTTGCCAAGATTTGTACGAACAATACGAAGGCGTCGCATACTGCCTCTCGTGTCTTGCCGCCGCCGGAACCTTCGTGCGATTTGGCGAAAAAAATCGTCGAGCACATCGCCGCGCTAAATATCGCGCACGGCGCATCCCCGATCTCGCTGACGACGCGTCGATACGCCGATCGGCCGCGTCTACGTCGGATACAAAGGGACGCGCATCGCGTTACATCGGCCTTGATCGCGGCGAGCCGCCGGAGCCGTGCGCGAACGCATCGAGCGCCGGCTGCACCGTCCCGTCGCGCCGGCGAAGCGCCGGCCTGGCTGACGAGCTCTTCGACGAGTTTCTTCCGCACCTGGCGCGTTGACGAAAGCGCCGTCGACATCAGCGATCTGACGCCGTTCGAACAAGCCGCGCTCAAAGCCGCCGCGCAGATTCCGCCGGGCGAAGTGCGCAGCGTATGCGTGGGTCGCGCAGACGATCGGACGTCCGCAAGCCGCGCGCGCGGTCGGCCAAGTGATGGCGCGCAATCCGCTGCCGCTCTTCTTTCCGTGCCATCGCGTCGTCGATTCGAGCGGCGATCTGCACAACTACGGTTACGGCATCGAAATGAAAGCCCGCCTGCTTACGATGGAAGGCTATCGCGCTGAAAGCGCGTGTCCGGCGAACTGCGCTGAATTTCGTAGACAAATTGAGTCCGCGGATCCCCTCAGAGAGAGACGAAACGGGGGCAAACGGCCGGACGAAGGAGGTGGTCGTCGTTAGTACAGACAGTAGTAGATCTTAACGATGATCGGAGGTGCCGCGCCGTTAGGGCGGCACCTTCTTTTTACGCAAGGCCGATCCACGGGCCGCCGCGCTTTCGCGCGGGGGCGCGCAACTGAGCGGAGCGCCTTCCAAGGTAAAGAGCGAATGCGGTTAACCTTTTAGACAGGTGGCCAAACACGTCCTCATCACGGGTTCGAGCCGTTCGGCGGCGAGAAAGTCAACCCGAGCGAGCTCGTCGCCCGCAGCCTGGAAGGGCGCCTCATCGCGGGCCGTCCTGTTGCCGTTCGCGTGCTTCCCGTCGAGACGCGCAACATTGGCGAGCGCCTGCAGCGCGCCGATCGACCGAAGAGTCGCCCGACGTCGTCATCTGGATGGGTCAGGCCGGCGGCCGCACCGCGATCGCCGTCGAGCGCGTCGCGGTCAACGTCCTCGATTTCAGCCAGCCCGACAACGTCGGCGTGATGCGCAAGAACGACACGATCGCGCGCGGCGGTCCCGACGCGCGGTTCTCGCCGCTTGCCGCTTTGCCGAAATCGTCGCCGCCTGGACCGAGAACGGCATCCCCGGCTACGTTTCGAACTCGGCCGGCACGTACGTTTGCAATCAGGCGCTGTACGAACTGCTCGGCGTTCGCCGAGTACGGCGACGCCGCCGATCGTCGCCGGCTTCGTGCATTTTCCGTATTTGCCGAGCCAAGCCGCGGCGCTCGGGCGCCGAAAACACGCCTTCGATGTCGCTCGAACTCATGAAGCGCGCCATGGAAATTTTCGATCGAAACGGTCGTGCCGTGGGTCGAGCAGCGCACGCCCGACCGCGGGGCGGCCGCCGGCGCGCAAAGGGACCGCAATTGTGGATCCCGCGCGGAGTAAAGGAAGTAGAACGCTGAGCGACCCTCGCATCGCCGCCATTCCCGACGTTCACGGGCACGCGAAAGGCGAGCACAAGCCATTTTCCGAGGAACGGCCGATCGCGTATTCGCGCGCGCATGCTGTTCCTCTGGTTCTACCATGCGTGCCGGCGCGGATCGCCGCGCTTCATGATGGTCAGCGATCACATCAATTATCTGACGTTCGAGGATCCGGGCGCGGTGCACACGGTGCGGCGCGCGCTCAAACTCGCCGAAGCCGGCGACCTGTACGGCGCCGCAGAAACCGCGGGCGTCGACGTTTCGCATGCGGCGGTCGTTTCGCAGGGGCTGCGCCGCGGCATGCGCTTCTCCATCGGCGCCGAGATCGACAACGATCCGCGCGCCAGCCCGGACGCGCAAAACATCGTCGACGCGATGCGGCCCGACGGGATGATCCGCTCCGTGCATTTCCTGACCATCGAGCACCCGGAAAAAGGCGCCGACTGTCAATGGGCGTTCGACAATGCCGGAGTTTCGCGATCTGTACGACGTCGTCGGCACCGAGCGCGTGTGGGAATTGTACATGGCGAAGCTGCTCGACGACATCGAGAAGCTGCCGGGTCAGATCGTCGCGCATTTCTACGTCCCGGCGAATTTCGGACATTGGCCCGAACCCGCGAAGATCGAAGCGTACGAAGACCGGCTGCTGGACGCGTGCGCGGCGCGCGGCATGGCGGTCGAGATCAACACGCGGTATCTTGTATCGCGATAATCCGCGAGGAATTGAAAAAGCAGTATCGCGCGGCGCTCATGCGCCTGATGAAAAAAGCCAAAGCCAAAAACGTCGGCATCGCGATCGGCTCCGACGCGCACAGCCCGAAAGATCAAGGCAACGGCTTCGCCGAGATTCTGCAGCATGCTCGACGAGGCGGAAATCAACGAGATCGTGTTCCCGGTCAACGGCCGGCTCGCGCGCGTCGCGCTTCGCGCGACCAAAGAGCATCTGCAAAAAGTGAAAGCGCAAGAGCCCGCGCCGTTACCGGGCAGCAGCATCAGCGGCTTCGGCCGCGCCGAACTCGGGCTGCCCGAACGCGACGAGGCCGAGGAAGCGCGCGACGGAAACCGCCCGCACAAGACCGGGCACGACGCGGGCCGCGCAAACGCGCGAGCAGTCCCGACCGCGCGAGCAAAAAGCCGGCGAAACAGACGTCGGAGCGCGAAGCGAAGGGCTCCAAACCGGCAAGTCGAAACGCGCGCGAAGGCCTCGGCAAAAGCGGCCAAAGCGCGAAAAACCGGTCACGAAGATCGCGGAGAAACCGCCGGCCAAGACGGTGCCGAAAGCCTGCCGCAAAAGCCGGTAAAGGCACCGGCGAAAGCCACACGCGCCGCGAAAAAACCGCCGGTTAAAGCCGCGCCCAAAAAAGCGGCGGCGAAGAGCGTCAAAGCGGCGAAGGCTCCGGCGAAAAAAGCCGCCGCGCGTGCAAAAAAGGCGCCCGCGAAGGCGGCAGCCGTGAAGAAAGCCGCGACGTCGAAGAAACCTGCGGCGAAAAAAACGCCGCCGAAAAAAGCCGCGCCCGCGAAGAAATCTGCAGCGAAAAAACCCGCGGCCGCGGCCAAGCGCAAAGTTTCAACGCCGAAGCGAGCGGCAACAAAGAAAAAATCCGGTACCAAACGTCGTTAAGGCGCGCCTTCCAGCGCGCCTTTGGCCTCTTGCAGGGCAAGGAGATCTCATGGCGTCCGATATCTCTCGCGTACGCAACATTGGCATTGTCGGCTCTCATCACGCCGGAAAAACGACGCTGGTCGAAGCGATCCTCGCGCATTGCGGCGCGATCGGACGCAAAGGCTCGCGTTATCGAAGGCACGACGACGACCGATTACGAGCCCGAATGCATCGAGCACGCGCAGTCGACGTGCGTCGGTTTTGCGCACTGCGCCGCGGACGGCATCGATGTCACGCTGGTCGACTGCCCCGGTTTCATCGATTTCTTCGAAGAAACGAAATTGGCGCTCTCCGGGTGCGATGCCGCCGTCATCGTCATCGACGCGGATCCCTCACGCGTTTCGCAAACGCGCATGCTGCTCGATTTCTCGAGTCGCGCAAGATGCCGCATCTGTTCGTCGTCAACAAGATGGATCGGCCCGGCGCCGACTTCGCCGGCACGCTGGAAGCACTGCAGCGCTGCTACGGCCGCCACGTCGTTGCCGAGCAATGGCCGATCGGCGCGGCCGAATCGTTCAAAGGCTACGTCGACCTTGCGGAGTCGCAAAGCATACCTGTTCGACGGAAGCAATGCAAAAGAGTCGGAAATTCCCGCGGAGTTGCAAGATCGAGTCGAAAGCGCGCACGGCGCAATTGCTCGAAGCGATGGCCGATTTCGACGATCACCTGATGGAAGAGCTGCTCGAAGGCGTCGAGCCGCCGCAGGACGAGGTTCAGAAAGATCTCTGCGACGAGTGCTCGCACGATCAAATCGTCCCCGTGCTGGCGGCGGCGGGACTTCCCGGCTACGGCATTTCCGCGCTCGTTCAAGCGATGGAAAAATGGTTTCCGTCGCCCGCCGGCGCCGATCAATCGATGCGGAAGGCCGGCGCATCGAACCGAAAATCGGACGGTCCCGTCATCGCTCACGTCATCAAGACGATCGTGCATCCGCAGTCGGGCAAACTCTCCGTCGTTCGCGTGCTTTCAGGGACGCTGCAAATCCGACGCGATGCTCACGAACATTTCCAAGAACGGCGAGAAGGTGCGTTCCGCCGGCCTGTATCGCTTGCAAGGGAAAAAACAGGAAGCGATCACGGAAGCGCCTGCCCGGCACCATCGCCGCGATTGCGCGCTTGGAAAGCGTTTCCACAGGCGACACGCTGACCGAAAACGGCTTCAAAGTGCTGCTGCCGCGCGTTCCGGCGACGGAGCCGGTCTTCGCGGTTGCGATCAAACCGAAAGAGCGCATGGACGAAGCGAAAATTTCGCAGATGCTCGCGCGCATCATCGATGAAGATCCGGCGCTGCGCTTGGAACGCGCGCCGATCACCAACGAACTGCTGCTGCTGGGAAGCGGCGAACAGCACGTCTATATCGCGGTCGAACGCCTCACGCGCAAGTTCAAAGTCGAAGTACTGACGTCTCCGCCCACGATTCCCTATCAAGAAACGATCACGGCCGGAACGGAAGTGCATTCCCGCTACAAACATCAAACCGGCGGCCACGGCCAGTTCGGCGACGTGTGGCTGCGTTTCCAGCCGCGCGAACGCGGCAACGGCGTCACGTTCGAAGAAAAAATCGTCGGCGGCGTGGTTCCGCGGCAGTTCATTCCGGCGGTCGAAAAGGGCGTGCGCGAAGCGCTGATGCACGGCAGCGTCGGCGGATATCCCGTAACCGACGTGCACGTCGTACTCTTCGACGGCGCGTACCACGACGTAGACTCGAGCGAGCAGTCGTTCAAAACGGCTGCCGGCATGGGCGTTCGCGAAGCGCTTCCGAAATGCAATCCGGCGGTACTCGAACCCATCGTCCGCGTGAACGTTACGGTCCCGACGCATTATACGTCGGCCGTCATCCAGCAGCTGACCGGAAAGCGGGGCCAGATACTCGGGATGAACCCGGCCGCAAAGAGCGGACACGACGTCGTCGAGGCGGACGTTCCGCAAGTGGAGCTCTCGCGCTACATCACCGAATTACGCACCGCGACGCAAGGCCTGGGCACGTACACGTGGCGGCACGAACGCTTCGATCCGGTTCCCGGTAAGTGGACCGGCCCGAAAGCCGCGGTCTAAGGAGGAAGTGACTTGATACGACGTCTTGCGGCGCTTGCGTCGCTCGCCGCGCTTCTCGCCGGGTGCACGCAAAACGGCGGCTCAGCCGGTTCACCCGGCGCGCAAAGCCCCGGCGGACAGCGCGGCACCCTTCGCATCGCCATTCAGCAGGACGTCAAGAATCTCAATCCGCTGCTCAACTCGAACACGACCGACGGCATGATCGCACTTCCTGATGTTCGAGCCGCTGCTGCACGCCGATCCGAACGGCAATCCCGTGCCGATGCTCGCGACACGAGTTCCAACGCACGGAAAACGGCGGCATCTCCAAGGACGGCTTGACGATCACCTATCACCTGCGCAGAAACGTGAAGTGGACGGACGGCGTGCCGGTGACCAGCAAGGACGTCAAATGGTCGTGGCAAGCGATCGTGAACAAGAACAACAACATCATTTCCGCGCACGGCTACGACTACATCAAGAGCATCGACACGCCGGACGCGTATACGGTCGTCGTGCATCTCAAACAGAAATTTTCCCCGTTCGTCAATACGTTTTTCGCCGACAGTGACCAGCCGTACCCCGTCGCTCCGGCTCATGTCTTGTCGAAATATCCGAACATCAACAACATTCCGTTCAACGCCAATCCGACGGTCAGCGACGGGCCGTTCAAATTCGCGCGGTGGGTTCACGGCGACCACATCGAACTCACGGCGAACGACGCGTTTTTCATGGGCAAGCCGGGACTGCGTTCGATCTACATCCGCATCGTCCCCGACGAGAACACGACGGTCAACCTGCTGCGCACGCACGACATCGATTGGATGTTCCAGGCTTCGATCAACAACTATCCGGTGGTGAAGGACATCCCCGGCGTTCGTATCGTTTGGGTCGACGTGAACGGCTACGAGTACGATTTACGTGAATACGCAGCGGCCGTATTTACAAGACGTGCGCGTGCGCCAGCGCATCGCGTACGCGCTCGACAAGCCGCGCATCGTGCATACCTCGACATTCGGTCAAGATCCGCCCGCCATCGAAGACCAACCGCCGTTCATGTGGTCGCACGATCCGAGCATCAAGGATTATCCGCACGACGTGCAGACGGCGCAACAGCTGCTCGAGCAAGCCGGCTGGACGCCCGGTCCGGACGGCATCATGACGAAGAACGGTCAGCCGCTCACGCTGGTGCTCGCCACCGACAACAGCAACGTGACGCGGCGTAAAAATAGCGTCGTCATCCAAGAAATGCTGCGCCAGGCCGGGATCAAGATGGACGTCAAATACTATCCCCGGCGACGTGCTTTTCGCGCCGGCGGCTGAAGGCGGTATCCTGCAGGGCGGAAAGTTCGACTTGGGTCTCGCCGGCTGGTATGCCGGAATCGATCCGGACGACTCGACGCACTTCACGTGCGCCAACGTCGCGCCGCACGGCTACAATTACGCACGCTACTGCAATCGCCGACATGGACGCCGCGCAAAACGTGGCGCTCACGAAGTACGATCGGCCGAGCGCAAGAAGGCTTACTCGCGTATTCAGGAAATGCTCCACCGCGACGTGCCCGGCATCTTCTTGTGGTACATGCGGCAGATGGCAACCAATCAGCGTGAATTTCAAAGGGTTTGCGCCGAACCCCGTCATCGAATCCTGGAATGCATGGCAATGGAGTATTTAGGACCGCCCGACCCGATCGGCCGAATTCCCGACCTGACCTGGCTGCGGAAGATCATCGTCGAGCGCGCGCTCACGCGTGGCGACTACGTGCTCTCAGGCGGCGCGCGCAGCGACTATTACATCGACAAGTTCCGATTGTTTTCCGATCCGCAGGTCCTGCGGCGCATCGCGCGTCTGTTCGTGCCGATCATCGCGGAAACGAATCCCGATCTGATTGCCGGCACCGAACTGGGCGGCGTGGTCATCGCAACGGCGGTGTCGCAGATGAGCAACATGCCGCTGCTCGCGGTTCGCAAAGAGCCTAAAGGCTACGGCGCGTTTCCCGGCGAGTACGTCGAGGGCGCGTACGAAGCCGGCCAGCACGTCCTGCTTTTCGAAGACGTCGTGACGAGCGGCCGCGAACTGCTTGCAGCGAAAGCGCGTTTGGAAGAACTCGAATCTCAACGTCACCTGCTGCGCGGTCGTGAGCCGCGGACTAGCGCCGGTGCGCTCGCTCATTCAGTTCTCGCTGCCGCGCGGCCAAGCAAAGACCGAGAACTAGGGAAGAGACTCCAACACCGCGTCGGCGTGACCGCCGACCGCGACTTTCGGCCAAACCTTCACGATCGTTCCGTCCGCGCCGATCAGAAAAGTCGAACGCGCCCCGCCGGTGCCGAATGCGTCGCGCAATTTGGAGTCCACGTCTGCGAGCAGCGTGAACGGAAGCCGGTATTTTGCTTTGAATTTCTGATGCGACGCCACCGAGTCGCGGCTCACACCGACGACGTCCGCGCCCTTCTGGGTAAATCGCGCGTATGCGTCGCGAAACTGCGACGCTTCGTTCGTTCAACCGGGGGTGTTGTCTTTCGGATAAAACCACAGCACGAGCGGCTTGCCCAGCAGGTCGCCCGTATTGACCGCCTTTCCGCCGTCGTCCAGCACCGTGATGTGCGGCATTTTTGCGCCTGCCTCGAGCATGGTCAACTCCTTGGAAGTTGAAGTCGGTACGCTATGGAAACTCCTTCGCCGCCGGAAAGCGACGTCCGCCCCCCGCATCCGCTCGCGCCGGAGCTTGCAAACCGCCTGCGATCGCGCGCGGGTGCGCGGGTTCTCGAACTGGGCCGCGGAGCCGGCAGAAACACCGCTTCGCTCGCCGGCGCGGGATTGAACGTGTTTTCCGTTGCGGACGACGCAGTCGCCGAATTCGCGGCGTCGCCGGGCTCGTTCGATGCCGCTCTCAGCACGCACGCGCTGCTTCACGGAACGCCGGGAACGTTAGCGTCGGTTCTGTCCGCCGTGGCGAACGCGCTGCGTTCGCAAGCGCCGTTGTACGCAACCTTCGGCTCGACGGCGGATGCGCGCTACGGCGCGGGGACGCAAATCGACGAGGCGACATTCGCGCCCGATTCCGGCGACGAACGCGGAGTAGCGCATGCGTTTTTTACGGAGCCGCGTTTGAAAGCGCTGCTCGCCCCGCATTTCGCGATCGAATCGCTGCAACAAATCAACGTGGATGACGTCGTGGGATCGTGGGCGCACCGCGAGCCTGGCCGCGGGACGGTGCACTGGTTCGTGCGCGCGCTGCGACGCGATCGTTAAAATCGCGGGATTTTCGCGTCGATGCGGTCCTGTTATGGATTGTCCACCGCGATAAAGTTCTGCATGGGACTCGAAGCGTTCGCGTAGAGCCGCTTTTCCATTCTTCCGGAAAGAAATGCCAGACGTCCCGCCTGCACCGCGAGCTGCATCGCCCGCGCCATTCCGACCGGATCTTTCGCCGCAGCGATTCCCGTATTCATCAAAATCGCGTCCACTCCGAGTTCCATCGCGATTGCCGCATCGCTCGCCGTACCCACCCCTGCATCGACGATTACCGGCACGCTCGCGCGCTCCTTGATGATGCGGATCGAATACGGGTTACAGACGCCGAGCCCGCTGCCAATCGGCGCGGCGAGCGGCATGACGGCGGCGCAGCCCTCTTCTTCGAGCCGTTTGCATGCCACTGGATCGTCGATCACGTACGGTAACACCGTAAAGCCGTCTTTGACGAGTTCCGCAGCCGCGGCCAGGGTCTCACGCGTATCCGGATAGAGCGTGTGCGCATCGCCGATGACTTCGAGTTTGACGAGATCGGTTTCGAGCAGTTCGCGCGCCAACTGCGCCGTGAGTACGGCCTCTTTTGCGTTGTAACAGCCGGCCGTGTTCGGCAGAACCGCGTACTTGGTGCGATCGATGTAGTCGAGAAGGGTCTTGCCGCTGCGTTCGTCGAGATTGATGCGGCGTATCGCCAGCGTGACGAGTTGCGTCCCGCTCGCTTCATGCGCTTGCTGCATCGTCTCGACCGAAGCGTACTTTCCGGTTCCCACGATGAGCCGTGAAGTAAATTCGTGTTTTCCGATTCTCAAGACGTCGCTGGTCATACCGATCCCTGTTTATCCCCCCGCGACCGCTCGAATGATTTCGATACGATCGCCTTCATCTATGCGTTCGTGCCCGAAAGCGGAACGGTTCACAACGCGATCGTTCTTGGCCACCGCGATGCCGCGCCCGGGCGCCTGAACGCGCTCGAGCAATTGCGCAACCGTCAGACCGTCCGGCAGGTCGTACTGCTCGCCGTTTATCGAAGCTTTCACTGCAAACGTCGTTCGCTAAGCGCTTCGCACATTCGTGCCGCTGCGGCCGGCACGGAATGCGGCAGGCACGTCCGTGCGGCGCTGCACCACGTCGGCAAGCAGGCGCGCCGTCGCAGGCGCGAGCAAGATGCCGTTGCGGTAATGTCCGCACGCCAAATAATACCCTTGCAGCGGCGTGGCGCCCAGATAGGGCAGCTCATCTCGGGTTGCGGGACGCAGTCCGGCCCAGGTTTCGCTGATCGTGAATCCGGCAAGTGCGGGCAGCGCCGTAATCGCGGAATGCAGCAATGCGTCTATTCCTCCCGCCGTTACACGAGCGTCGAAGCCGCTGTCCGCTACCGTCGCACCCACGAGCAAACGTCCGTCGCTGCGCGGAACCAAATACGCGCCCGGAACCCACGAGGAATGACGCATGAATCCGATCGGAATCTCGATCGCGAGCATTTCTCCTTTCATGGGATACACGTCCGGCGTGCAACTTGCCGGCACGCCGTCGACGCGCGCTGCCCATGCGCCGGCGGCGTTGACGACCGCGCCGGCCGCAACGTATCCCAGGTCGCTGCGCACGCCGAGCGCGCGCCGGGAATCGCATTCAATCGAAAGCATTCGAACGCCGGCGTGCAAACGCACGCCGCGCGCAATGCATGCAGCGGCGAGCGCGCGTCCCAATCGGCGGTTGTCGATTTGGCCTTCACCGTGCACGAGCAATGCACCGCGCACGTGCTTCCCCAGTGCCGGTTCCGCGTTGAGCGTTTCCCCACGCGAAAGCAGATCCGAAGGGTATCCGCGCTGAGAGAAGTTTTCACGCAGGGCACGCAACCGCTCGTATTCCGATTCATCAAAGGCGGTGTGCAAAATACCGTCGAGGCTCAAATGCGGATCGACTCCGCTTGCCTCGCGTACGGCACGTGCAAATTCCGGATACTGCGCCAGCGAGGACTCGCACAGATCGCGCAGCGCGGCATTCTCGACGTGCTCGGTGCGCGGCGCGAGCATGCCGGCAGCGGCCCACGACGCCGCGCGCGCCGGTTCGTGGGTGTCAAATACGCGCACGCAGGCGCCGCGGCCCGCCAATTCAAACGCGATCGCCAGCCCGATGACGCCGGCTCCGACGATGGCGACGTCACCGCCCGGTTCCGCTGAAGGGTTCATGAGACGCTCTTCGCGTTCGCGCGAGCGTTGTGCTTCAAAGTGCGCTGCATCAGCGAACGAACGGCCGCGGGCTGCTCGATTTCAAATGCCGTCAATCGAAAGTCACGTCCGTCTTTTGCGGACGGCGCGACGATCGTCGCCTTCGTCACGACGATACCGCGCAGCAGACCGCTCCGGTCGAACGCGCCGGCTCCCGAATCGCCGCGATCGCATGTTGGGCAAAACAGGAGCGTGGTGCGCAGATGCCGCTCCGCAACGCCCGGCGATGCAAACCAACTCGCCGCTCCGGGATGACCCATGACGACGAACCGCTGTCCGCTTTTGAAGCCGGAGCCGGCCACTTGCGCGACGCGAAACGACATTCCGGGAACCGCACGTACGTACACCATCGCCAGATCGTGCGACGGATCCGGTACAACGCGCAAAGCAAAGCGGCCGATATAGCCTGGAAATACGACGAACCGGCGTCCGGGGTGAGCGATGATGTGTTTGGCGGTTACGACGGTTACGACGCCGCCGCGGTATGCGACGATGACGCCGGCGCCGAGGTATCCGATACCCGACGACGTGCGCGTTCCCACGATGACCGTTTCCGACCGAAGAATCCGCGAAAGGCTGGGGTTGGCTCGCACGCGATACGATTCTTCGATCAGCCCTGCGTCGACGAACAGATCCTTTTGCGCGCGAGCGAAGATGAGCATGCCGCGACTCGCGTCGGGATACATGCGCACGAGCTGCAGAACGCCGCCGATGCAGAAGCCGAGGACCACCAGCAGAGCGACGGCAGAAAGATCGACGCGCCGCAACCAGGCCATCACGCGCTACATGCCGGTGTAGACCGGCCCCTCACCACCCTGGGGCGGAACCCAGGTGATAATTTGATACGGATCGGCGATGTCGCACGTTTTGCAGTGCACGCAGTTCGTGAAGTTGATGACCAACTCGCCGCGCACAATGCCGTCCGTCTTTTCGAACAGCGGCTCGTAAACTTTAGCCGGACAGAAATACTGGCACGGATTTCCAAACTCCACCGTGCACCTATCGCGGCATATAGTCGTGTCGGCAACCTTCAAATGGCACGGCTGATCTTCTTCGTGCATCGTTCCACTGTTGAAAACGTCGGTGAGTTTGTCGAACGTGATGACGTTGTCAACGATCGCGCGCCGCGCTTCCTTGGGTTTGTAGCCGCGCTTTTCCATGCGTTCGAAGCCCGGCTCGCCGCGCAAGCGTTCGGAGATGCCGAAGCCGCGCCCGCGCGTGAACATTCCCAGGCCCGTATTGAGCATGCCGTTGACGAGTCCGTTCCGAAAACCTTGATGAAAATTGCGCGCCGAGTATAGTTCCGCGTACGCCCACGACGCTTTGAAGGCAGCCTCGTACGATGCGAGTTGTTCGCGATCGAACTTCTGGGCCTGCACTGCATCGAACGCGGTTTGCGCCGCGAGCATGCCGGACTTCATTGCGAGATGCACGCCTTTGAGACGCATTCCGTTCAGAAACCCTGCCGAATCGCCGGCTATGAGCAGCCCATCGGCGTACATGCGCGGCATCGCGTACAAACCGCCTTCGGGAATCGCTTTCGCGCCGTAACGCAGCAGCTTTGCGCCTTCGAGGAGTTTGCGAACCGCGGGCTGTGCTTTGAACAATTGAAAGACGTTGTGCGGATCCGTGGTCGGATCTTTGTAATCGAGCCCCGTGACGAAACCGATGTCCAGTATGTCGCCCGCCATACCGTAAATGAATCCGCCGCCGAACGTGTCGTTGGGCAACGGATATCCCATCGTGTGAATCACGCTTCCGGGCTGAACCGCGCCGGGCGGACATTGCCAAAGTTCTTTCACGCCCGCCGCGTAAACTTGCGGCTCGCGGTTTTCGTCCAAATTCAGCCGCGGCACGGCTTGCTTTACGAGCGTCCCGCGCGGCCCTTCCCCGAGCACCACGATCTTCGCGAAGATGTCTGCGCCCGGTTCGTAGTTCGGTTTCGGATTGCCGTGTTTGTCCAAACCCTTGTCGCCGGTACGCACGCCCACCACGCGATCGCCGTCCCACAGCAGCTCTTGTCCGGGAAACTCGCCGAAAACTTGCGCTCCGGCTTCTTCCGCTTTGCCGGCCAGCCACTTGACGATCTTCTGCAGCGAGGCAACGTATTTGCCGTGGTTGTTCATCATCGGCGGAACGATCGGCGCCTTGATGCGGCCCGTTTCGGTCAGCAGCCAGAGCTGATCGCCGGTTACCGGCGACTCGACCGGCGCTTCGTCCCGCCAGTTCGGAAGCAACTCGTCCAGCGCTTTCGGATCGAGCACCGCACCGGACAGACCATGATTGCCTATCTCTCCCGCCTTCTCGATCACCAATACTTCGAGTTGTTTGCTCGCTGCTTTCGCCAGCTGCATAAGCCGGATCGCGCCCGCGAGGCTTGCGGGGCCGGCGCCGACGAACAGGACGTCTACTTCGAGGGAATCGCGTTCAGCCATACGGATGCAGGTTCGAAAGGGCTCGGATGGCCGCCTTTACCGCAATCCTGTGAATGGCAATACGGTCGGGCAACGGTAAGCGCATCGGCGTTTCGAAGGTGAGGGCACGCCGGGTTGCATGCCGCGCCAGAGAGAGCGTATAAGACAGACCGCCGATCGCCTCGGCCTCCGACGAGCCGTGCGGTCGAAGCACGCCGTCATCCAAGTCGTGAGTCGGGTAACCGGCTGAAGCTACGCTTTCGATCACCGCGCGTCCGACGTCGCCTTCGCCGTATTCGTAGCAGTAAAAACCGGCGGCGTCGCAGTCTTCGTGCAAGTCGAGCGAGAGCGCAAACTTGCGATCGCGGTTCGCAGTGACGATGGCGCGCGCTTCCGGCGTTTGTCCGCCGCGGCCGAAGCTGCGATTGATATCGTGCCCTTCACCATTTTCGCGCGTCGCCGCGGCGCAGCCGCTCGGATTAGTACACGGCCACAAACGGTACGCGAAACGCGGCTCGAGATCGCCCGCTTCCACGAGCGCAAGCAATCCGTACGGACCCGCCGGCTCATCGCCGTGAACGCCTGCGGCTATTGCGATCGTGGGCGCGCGCGCATCGCCGCAGTCGACGCAGAGCAGCGTGCGCGGCGCGCCGATGCACGCGACTTCGCGCACGGCAAGTTCGCGCGTGCCGCGCAGCGCTTTCCAGCGGTCCCGTAGGTCGACGTCACTCGTCACACGAACGTATGCGGCGCATACGCGGGCGCACCTTTGTGCGACCGCAAGGAGCGGTTATGTCATGAAGATCCAAGTCGGCGTGATGGGCTCGGCGGGCGGAGCGATCGGCGAGGAAGAACTCGCGCTCGCCCGGCGCCTCGGGCGGCGCATCGCAGAGCGCGATTGCACGATCGTTACCGGCGCGTGTCCGGGCCTGCCGCACGCGGCGGTCATGGGTGCGCACGAGGCCGGCGGCGTGAGCCTCGGCGTTTCGCCGGCGCTCTCGCCGGAAGAACACGTGAACGTGTACGGATCGCCGCTACAACCGTACACCGCAATGGTCTTCACCGGGTCCGGTCTCATGGGACGAGAAACGCACAACATTCACAGTTCCGATTTCGTCCTTTTCGTCGGCGGCCGCAGCGGAACGCTCGGCGAGTTTTGCATCGCCTACGACGAAGGCAAACTGATCGGGATCTTGCGCGACTCGGGCGGCATTTCAAACGAGTTCGAAGGCATCGCGCGCCTGGTGCAAAAAAGCACCGGCTCGACAATCGTTTCCGACGCCGATCCGGAAAGGCTCGTCGATCGCTGCTTAGAGACGTACAACGCAAGCGCGATGCCGAGCGCAAAAGCCTTCGACCGCGCCGCCGCCGGAGCCGCGACGCCGCCGCTGCCTCCGCGATCGCGGATCGTGCAGGAAACGCGTGGCTGAGTTAACGTTCGTCGGCGCCGCAGGTACCGTCACCGGCAGCAAACATCTGCTGACGAGCAACGGACGCCACGTCTTCATCGACTGCGGCCTCTTCCAAGGCACGGCCGACATCACGGCGCTCAACAGCGTGCCGTTGCCGGTGGATCCAAAGGCCGTGGACGCAGTCGTCATCACGCACGGACACATCGATCATGTCGGCTATTTGCCGAAGCTGGTGCACGACGGGTTTCACGGGACGATTTACGCGACGCCGGCAACGCGCGCGCTGATGAACATCGTGCTCGAAGATGCCGTCCATTTGCAGACGCACCTGCACGAACGCGGCATGCACCACGAACACTACGCCGCGCCGCCCTTCTACAATGAAGCGGACGTGCAAAAGACCATTCAGTCGACGAAAGCCGTGCCGCTCGAAACCGCGTTCAACGTCGCGGGCATGAAAGCCACGTACAAAAACGCCGCGCACATCATCGGATCGGCGTTCGTCGAAATGCAGATCGCGGATCGCACGGTCGTCTTTTCAGGCGACGTCGGACGGTACGGCCGTACGCTGCTGTACGATCCCGCCGCGATCGGAAGCGCCGACACGCTGGTCTGCGAATCGACGTACGGCGATCGCGTGCATCCGCCGGACGCGCTGGGGATGCTGCAGGAAACGCTGCTGCGCGGCATCGCGCGCGGCGGAGCCGTCGTGATTCCGGCGTTCGCGGTGGAACGCTCGCAAGAACTGCTGCTGTCGATCGGACAGCTGCAGCGTGCGAATGCGCAGATTGCGAAGGTGCCCGTTTTCCTCGACAGCCCGATGGCCGCCCAGGTGGACGCTTTATTCGAGAAGTTTCCGGAGGCTCACAAACCGATCGACTTCGATTCGAACGGCACGCCGTTCGGCTGCGAAAACCTTACCGTCGCCGTCGAAACGGAACAGTCGAAGGCCATCAATAACGTCAAAGGCCCGCACATCATCGTCTCGGCGAGCGGGATGGCGGCGGGGGGACGCGTGCTGCATCACATCTACAACCACGTCTCGGATCCGGCCGCTACGCTGCTTTTCGTGGGATATCAATCTGCGGGTACGCTCGGGTACTTCCTCACGCACGGAGCGGAAACGATTCGCATCTTCGGCGATACGCTCCCGGTACACGCAGCAATCGGCCAAATCTCAGGGTACAGCGCGCACGCCGACAAAAACGAAATCCAGCGCTGGTTCGACACGTGCGCCGGCAAGCCGTCGTTTTACGCCGTTCACGGCGATCCCGTTGCCGCGCAGGCGCTTTGCGATCTCGTGCGCTCGAAATATGCTTGGCCGGCGAGCGTGGCGGCTCGCGGTACGACCGTTAACGTGTAATCGAAGGGCTTACTCGTCGGAGATGTCGCGAAGCTGCGTTGACAAGCGTTCGAGCAGGTCCGTAGCGCCCAAACCTTCGTGGTAGACTCAGCGCGAGCGCGCAAACGATCGCGCGCGGCAAATTCTTATTCGCGACGGCTTCCTGGAGGTGATTCCAAAGAACCGACGGCTTCCGCCGTTTTGCGAATGCGCCGATGCGCTCGTAAGAGGTAACGAAATTTCCTGAGGTCCGCTCCCGATGCACTCTGGCTGCGGGCCGCTTTGGCGGCTTCGACGCAAGGCTGTTCAAAAGAAGCCTGCGCAGTTCGGGAGCATCGATGTGCAGCGAGTCGAGCAGTGCCGTCTGTGCCGGCGGCTGCCCGAGATATCCGAGCAGCAGATGCTCGACGTCGATGAAGTCGTTGCCGATGGCGTGGGCGCTTTCGAACGCCGCTTCGATCATGCGTTTTGCAGCCGAAGTAAACACCATCTCCTGCGAGGGCTGCTCGGCTTTGCCGGCGGACGCTTCCTGTTCCGCGCGCTTACGCTCTTCGCCGGCGACGCCGAGCGATTCGAGCACCGGCGCGAGCTCGTCGAGCCGAAATGCCGCCAAGACCATGTGCTCAGGCGCGATGAACGTATCGCTTCGCTCGATCGCGAGTTCCTGAGCAACGACCATCGTTCGGCGCGCTTGAGGCGTGAACGGTTCCCACATCGACGTCAATCGTGCGTCCACTCGAGCATTGCGTTCCACTCGTCTTTCGGAAAGCGCTGCTTGCTTTTTATCGTATCGAGATATTTGCGTTTTCCGCTGCGGTTGCCTTTACCCATGAAGCAGCCGCCGACCAGGCGGTGATCCCAAAAGTACAGCGCGCGGTACCATTTTTTGTCGCGATCTACCGTAAAAACCGAGTCGATGTCGGACCGGTACTCAGGCGAGAGGCCGAATTGAGTTATCGTCTGCCCTTTGAACAGCAGGCTCGAATATTCGGGAACGTCGTCATACTTAACGTTCGCGCCCATCATATTCTGCGCCGCGACCTTTCCGTGCGCTCCAGCATTGTTCCACGTTCCCATGCGGTAGCGCATCTCCAAGATCGGATCGTAGAAATCCGCGATGTCGCCGGCGGCGAAGATGCCTTTGACGTTCGTTTCCAGCCGATCGTCGCAGAGGATGCCGTTCTTGCTCACCTCGATGCCCGAGTCGCGCAGAAGTTCCGTGTTCATCGTCAACCCGAGCCCGACTCCATAGCATTGCGCATCGATCTCGATCCCGCTCTTGAGACGAATTTTCCTCACGGCGCCGTTGTCTCGCACGAATTCGGCAATCTCGTCTCCGTAGTGCATGTGGACGCCGTCGTTCTTGGCCGCTTCGTCGATGAGGCCGCCGGCGATCTCGTCGAGCATACGGTGCAGGACGCGCGGACCGCGCATGATCCAGTGCGTCTCGACCTTGCGCGAGATGAACGCCTCCGCCAGTTCGTACGCGATGAAGGACCCGCCGATTGCAACGCCTGCCTTGGCCGTTTCCAGCGCTTCGGAGATTGCGAGCGTATCGCTCATGTATTGGAAGTTGTACACGTTCGCGCCGTCCGCGCCGGCCGCAGGATGCGGATTCGGGCGGCCTCCGGTCGCGACGAGTACGGCGTCGTACGGGTATGATTTTCCGTTTGCAAGGACCGCGCGTTCCGGCGGCACGATCCGCTCGACCTGCGTTTCCAAATGCAGCTCGATGTTGTGCTTTTCATGCCATGCGAGGTCGCGCATGATGACTTTTTCTTTGGCGACCTGCTTGCGCAGCAGGGGCGGCAGCGCGATGCGGTTGTACAGCGTGTAGGGTTCGTCCGTGAAGAGCGTTATAGAGCAGGACGGATCGTGTTTGCGGAGTTGTTCGGCGGCAGTGGTCCCGGCGAAACCGTTTCCGACGATCACATACCGCCGGAAATCTCCCACGGTGGAATCCACGCTTGCACTCTCCTACAGGAACGGCGGCGAACAGGCCCGCTTTTCGCCGCTACGGAAGATCGCTCCCGTAGTGGAAGTTCGGCTCGTACAACTGCTCGCATCCTTCATCCGTGTAAGCGCCGAGTATGCGCTGGCGCGTCTGGAGTACGCGATGTCCAATCCCGACGCGCCTGCCCCGCCGATCATCGATCGCCTTCCCGATGCGTCTGAAGCTAGCCTGCGGAGAGTTTGGCCCGCCGTCGAGGAACAGCTCGAGGCGGCGCAGGCGTACGCGAAACAGTTGGCGGGCTTTCCAAGTAGAGCGCAGCAGGACGACGTCGCGGCGGGCTGGCTGCAGCGCACGGTCAAGGAACTCGACCAATACGCGCGAGCCATCCGCTGGGTGCTCACGGTAACGGAGAAATGATGAACGAAGATCTGAAACAGCAGGCGAAAGCGCGAATCGAAGACGCGATGCGGCAAACGCAAGCGCAAACCGAAGAGGCTGCAACGCAACTCGGCGGCCTGCTGCGCATGGGCGCGCAAAAACTGCGCGAGGCCGCGGGCAAAGCAAAAGAGGCGATTCAGCGCGACATCGACTCGCGGCCTTAGCCGTGCAGCCCTAGCCCCAGCATCATCTTGTAGCCGACTTCCAACGCGCGTTCGTCGATGTCGTAGCTCGCGCTGTGCTGCGGAAACAGGCCGCGTTCCGGCCCTCGCGCGCCTACGATGAAGTACGCGCCCGGCCGTTCTTCCAGCATGTACGACATGTCCTCGGCCCACATCACGATGTCGTGAGGAAACACGACGTTGTCCGCGCCGAGCATACTTTCGCCGACCTCGCGAACGATCGCATTCATCGCCGGATCGTTCACAGTAGGCGGGTAGCCGTACCGGTACTTCATGTCGTACTCGACGCGCATCGCCTGCGCCAGACCGCCTAAAATGCGCTCCATCCGTTCCGGCATCGTTTTGCGGATTTCACGATCGAAGCTGCGCACGGTTCCTTCCATCTCCGCTTCGTTCGGAATGACGTTGAACGTCGAGCCCGCATGAAATTTTCCGACCGTAAAGACCGCCGGGTCTTTCGGCGCTATTTCACGGCTGACGATCGTTTGCAGCATCGTGACGAAATGCGCGCCCGCGACGATTGGATCGATCGCGCGCTCCGGCATAGCGCCGTGCCCGCCCTTCCCGCGAATCGTCAGATGGAATTCGTCCGAAGAAGCGAAAAACGCGCCGTCGCGCACGCCGATCTTGCCGGCTTCCAATCCGCTGAAGACGTGCAGCGCAAATGAGCGATCGACGCGAGGGTTCTCGAGCGCGCCGTCTTCGATCATGAGTTTGTTTCCGGCATAGCCTTCTTCGCCGGGCTGGAAACAGAATACGAGCGTTCCCGGAACCTCCGCGCGGCGGTGCGCCAACTCTTTGGCGGCGCACAGCAAAATCGCGATGTGCGCGTCGTGGCCGCATGCGTGCATTACGCCGGGCTTCTCGGATTTGTACTCGACATTCGCGATTTCGGTGACGGGAAGCGCGTCGATGTCCGCGCGAAGCAGCGTTACGGGGCCTGAACGGCTGCCGCGCAGCGTGCCCAGAACGCCAGTGCCGCCCACGCCGCTGCGAATCTCGTCCAGTTCCAGAGCGCGCAATTCCCGCTCGATGTACGCGGCGGTCTCGAACTCCTTGAGCGAGAGCTCCGGATGCATGTGAAAATGGCGGCGATGGCGCGTCAAGTCTTCCAGCGGAACGGGGTTCGCGGCGATCATGACCTACGCGGTTCAACGGTCGCAGGATTTCGGCCTCGCCGCGAGCGAGTACGCTCGGCTGTGCCTCCCAAGACGAAAACCGCGAAAGTGCCGTTTGAGCGGCATGGGCTTTCCGACGAGCAGCTCGTCGCAATTTGGCGCACGATGCTCATGCACCGGCGCCTGGAGACGCGCGGTTTCGAGCTGAACCGCCAAGGCAAGATTCCGTTCGCATCCGCGGGCGAGGGACACGAAGCCGTGCAGGCGGGCGCGGCCATGGCATTCGAACGCGGCCGGGACATTCTCGTTCCGTACTACCGCGATTTGGGTTTGGATTTAGGCGTCGGACTCTCGCCGTACGAAGTCTTGCTCTCGCTTTTCGGACGCGCCGCGGATCAGAGCGGGGGCCGGCAATTTCCGCACCATTATGCGAGCAAACGGCTCGGCATTCACAGCATCAGCTCCGTTATCGCCGCGCAGTTGCCGCATGCCGTTGGAGCTGCGTACGCGCTGAAATACCGCGGCGAACAGGGACGGGCGGTGCTCACGACTTTTGGGGACGGATGCACGAGCGAAGGCGAGTGGCACGAGTCGCTCAACTTCGCGACGGTGCACAAACTCCCGGTCGTCTTCCTCTGCGAGAACAACGAGTGGGCGATCAGCACGCCGCTGGCGCGGCAGATGGGACAGCCGGACATCCATAAGCGGGCCGCGGGCTACGGGCTGCCGGGCGTGCTGGTCGACGGCTTCGACCCGCTCGCGTGCTATGCCGCGGCAAAGGAGGCTCTGGACCGCGCGCGGCGCGGCGGCGGGCCCACGCTCATCGAAGCCAAATGCTACCGCTTCCTGGCTCATACCACCGACGACGACGACCGCACGTATCGCAGCCGCGAGGAGGTCGACGAACGCCGTAAACTCGATCCGGTGCCCGGATTCGAACGCTTTCTCCTGGAGCACGGTATTCTGACCGCCGAGAGCGCGCAAGCCTTGAAGTCTTCGGTGCTCGCCGAAACGAACGAAGCCACGGACCGGGCCGAATCCATGCCCTACCCGCGGCCCGAGGACCTCTACACAAATCTGCACGAAGGCCCGTGGGAACCATGGCAATAGTTGGGAGCCTTGGCGATTCTTTCCACCGGGGAGGCTCGGCCGCAGTTGAACAGGAAACATAATGGCAAAAACGCAACCGCAGGCGCCCAAAGCGCTCGAACGGCACGGTCTCTCGGACGACCAGCTCAAGGCGATCTTCCGCACGATGCTGCTTCAGCGCCAGTTGGACAACCGCGGCTTTCAGTTGAACCGCCAAGGCAAGGTGCCGTTCGCGCTGGGCAGCGAGGGGCACGAAGCGCTGCAGGCGGGCGCCGCAATGGCTTTCAACCGCGGCAAGGACATTCTCGCGCCGTATTATCGCGATTTGGGCTTGGCAGTGGGAATCGGACTCACGCCCTACGAGATCATGCTCTCGATTTTCGCGCGTGCCGAAGATCACAACGGCGGGCGGCAATTTCCCAATCACTATTCATCGAAAAAAGCCGGGCTGATGTCGTTTTCCTCGATTCTCGCGGCGCATATTCCGCATGCAGTCGGCGCGGCGTATGCGCTAAAGTACCGCGGGGAAACGGGACGCGCCGTGCTGGTCACGTGCGGCGACGGCACGACCAGCGAAGGCGAGTGGCACGAATCCATGAATTTCGCCGCAGTACACAAACTGCCGCTCGTGATGCTGGTGGAAAACAATCAGTGGGCGATCTCGACGCCGCTCGATCTGCAGATGGGCCAGCCGAACATCTACAAACGCGCCGAAGGATACGGCATGCCCGGCGAACAGTTCGACGGGTTCGATCCGATCGCCACCTACGCAGCGGTGCATCGCGCTATGGAACGCGCGCGCGGCGGCGGGGGGCCCACGCTGGTCGAAGGCGTGTGCTATCGCTATCTCGCGCACTCGACCGACGACAACGACATGACGTATCGCACGAAGGACGAGGTCGTCGAACACCGCAAACACGACCCCGTGCCGCGATTCGAGCATTTGCTGATCGAAACGGGCGTGATGACGGCCGAGGACGTCGACGCGATGCGAAAAGACGTTCTGCGCGAGACGAACGAAGCGACCGACGAAGCCGAGGCAAAGCCGTATCCCGAGGCCGGCGATTTGTACGAACATCTCTACGAAGGGGCTTGGGAACCGTGGCAGTAGCGCAAAGCACGTCCGAAATTCTGAACAACGTCGAGGCGGTGCGCCAAACGCTGTACGAAGCGATGAAAAGCGACGAGCGCACCGTCATCCTGGGTGAAGACGTGGGTGCGCGCGGCAACGTCTTCCTCATCACCAAAGATTTCATCAAGGAATTCGGCGCGCGCCGCGTCATCGACACCCCCATCGCCGAAGCGTCTATCGTCGGTATCGCCGTCGGCATGGCGATGGAAGGGCTGCGTCCGATCGCCGAGATTCAATTCGCCGACTTCATCTATCCGGCGTTCAATCAAATCGTCGGAGAAGCGGCGAAAACGCGGTACCGTTCGAACGGCGAGTACACCTGCCCGCTCGTGATTCGCACGCCGTACGGCGGCGGCGTTCGCGGCGCGCTCTCGCATTCCGTTTCGATTGAAGCGCTGTTCTATCACGTGCCCGGTTTGAAGATCGTCGCTCCCGCGTTCCCGGCGGACGTCAAAGGCTTGCTCAACGCTGCAATAGACGATCCGGATCCCGTATTGTTCCTCGAGCACAAGAAAACGTACCGCCTCATCAAGGGCGAAGTGCCGACGGGACATTACACGATTCCGATCGGCAAAGCGGACGTGAAGAGATCCGGCACGCATCTGACCGTCGTTTCCTACGGGCTGTACGTGCATTGGGCCCTCGAAGCCGCGAACGCTTTGGAGCAGGAGGGCGTCTCCGTCGAAGTGATCGATCTGCGCTCGATCCGCCCGATGGATCGCACGGCCATTTTGGAGAGCGTGCGGAAGACGCGCAAACTGCTCGTCATTCACGAAGACAACAAGTTCGGCGGCGTCGGCGCGGAGATTAGCGCGATGGTCGCCGAGGAAGCGCTGTTCGAACTCGACGCACCGATTCGCCGGCTCTGCGCGCCGGACGTTCCCGCAATGGGCTACGCGCTACCGCTCGAGGAAGAATACATGAGTTCGCCGGCGGCGATGGCCGACGCGATGCGCGATCTGGCGAAGTTTTGATGCGTCACTTACAACGAGCATCCCGGAACCGCTGCAAACGTTCCCTCCATAGAACATTCGCGCTTACCGAAATTTTCGCGGACGCAAGCGCTGAAGAAACCATCCCTGGTTTGCGCGAAAATATTGGAAATTCCAGGATGCTTGTCGTAAGCGCCGCACGCGAGGATGTAAAGTAGATCTATGGCTACCACAATCACGATGCCGCAACTCGGCGAAACGGTTACGGAAGGCACGGTGGAGCGCTGGCTCAAGAAAGCCGGCGAAGCCGTCGACAAATACGAAGCGTTCGTTGAAGTCTCCACCGACAAAGTGAATTCCGAAGTTCCCGCCCCGGTGACGGGCACGATCCGGGAAATACTGGTTGCCGAAGGCACGACCGTTGCGACCGGCACGCCGATCGCCGTCATCGATGAGGTGGCTTCCGCAGGCGCAGCTCCCGCTCAATCGCCTGCGCCCGCCGCCGAACCGCCGAAGTCCTCAACGGCGATGGCGCAGAGCGCGAATTTGGAACCCGTGCCCGGCTTCAATCTGCCGGAGATGCCGGTGAAACACGCGACGCCGTCGGCGCCGGTTTCGAACGGACACGCAACCGTACCGTCGGGCAACGGCGCCGCGGCCGACGCAGCCCTGCGTGGAGCCTCGCCTGCGGTGCGAAAACTGGCGCGCGAGCATCACATCGACATTCGCACGCTGCGCGGCAGCGGCGCCAACGGGCGCGTAACCGCGCAAGACGTGCTTACCGCCGCGCGTATGGGCCCCGCGGCTGCCGTCGGACAAGCCATCAGCGTCGGAACCAACTTTGCCGCCACCGCCGCGCCCGCCGCTGCTGCCGCGGCCGGTACGAGCACTTACGGCGACCCCGTTCCCGGCACGCTGATTCCGCTCAATTCGGCGCGGCGAATCATCGCCGAACGCATGGTGGAGAGCAAACGCACCGCGCCGCACGCATGGTCGATGGTGGAAGTCGACGTCACCAACGTGTGGAAGTGGCGCGCGCGCGAGAAAGACCGCTTCGAGCGCGAGACCGGCTACAAACTCACGCTGCTGCCCTTCTTCATCCGTGCCGTCGTCGAATCGCTCTCGGTATTTCCGCTGATGAACGCCAAGTTCACGCCCGAAGGCATCTTCGTCGAAAAGGCGGTGAACGTCGGAATCGCGATCGGCCTGCCGACGAACCTCGTAGTGCCCGTCGTGAAAAACAGCGACAAACTTTCGATCAAAGGCATCGCGCTCGCGTCGGCCGATCTGATCGATCGCGCGCGCCGCAGTAAACTGAGCGCGGACGATCTGCAAGGCGGAACGTTCACCGTGAACAACAACGGCGCAAACGGATCGTATGCATCGGCGCCGATCATCAACGGCGGACAAGCGGGAATCGTCACGATGGAAACGGTCGTCAAGAAGCCCGTCGTCACCGCAGACGACGCAATTGCGATCCGGCAGATGATGAACGTGTGCCTCTCGCTCGATCATCGCGTCGTCGACGGATACGTCGCGAGCGGCTTCCTGGCGGATCTCAAAAAACGCCTGGAGACAATGGGCCCGGACGGCGTTCTCTAGGCGAAAAAGGTGCGCTAGCGGATCAGCGGCTGCGACGACTGACCGACGAAGAAATTCAGCGTGAAGACGATGACCCAAAAAGCCGCTATCGCGAGCAGCAGCGCGAGCGATTCGGCTCGCTCCCGCAGGCGGGCGGTCTTCCGGAGATGCCAATCCTTGGGCAGCAGGTCGAGCGACGGATTGTGCTTCACAACGATCCTTATTCCCTAAAAAGCCCGGCACTGTACGCATCGGCACCCTGCTTTTTTGCGTGGGGACCTACGTCACTATTTGGCTTACGCCGAGGCACAGTGTAAGCGGGACGACGAAGCGTCTCCTCAGCGCAGGTTCAAGATCTCCGCGAGGTTGGCGCGTTGTACGGGTTTGATGAGTCCATCCTGGAGGTCGGGAGCGAGGCGCAGATCGCGCAGCCCGTCTTGCTGCGCCGTTGCGTCGTCGAATGCCTGAATGCGTAATCGCCGCGGCCGGCGCAGGGCAGAATCAGCGGTTCGCCGGGGGCGGCCTCGCCGGCACGGCGGTCACCACGAGTTCCGGCCGGTTGAAGCGAAGGCTCACGGGACGGCCTACCTCGAAGTTCGATTGTCGTGCAGATTCGTAAGCTTTTCCGGTTCGAGGCGGCGCACGTTCTCCCTTATCACGAAGGCAAGTGCGCCCGGCCGCACGGCCACTCGTACCGGCTCGAGGTCGCGTTGCGGGGCCGATTCAAACGGACGGCCCGGCCCGCGGGATGATCGAGGATTTCGACACGGTGCGCGCCGTCGTTCACGGCGAAATACTCGACGTGCTCGATCACACGTCGCTGAACGAACTGATGGAAAACCCCACCTGCGAACGCATCGTCGCTTGGGTCTGGGAGCGCTTGCGCCCGGCATTGCCCGGTCTCGACGAACTGGTGCTGTGGGAAACCGCGACCTCATGCGCGGTGCTGCGCAGGAGCGATCTCCACTGATGCTGCAACTTGCCGAGATTTTTTACAGCGTCCAAGGTGAGGGCGCGTACACCGGAACGCCTGCGGTTTTCGTGCGTCTGGCGGGATGCAATTTGTCGTGCGATTTCTGCGACACCGATTATTCGCTAAAATTCTTTGCAACGGTTGCGGACGTCGTTTCGCGCGTTCGCGCGATCGGCGGAGAGTGCCCGATGGTCATTCTCACCGGCGGCGAGCCGCTCGCGCAAAACCAAGCGCTCGATCTGATCGACGCCTTGCGAAGCGACGGCCGGCGCGTACACATCGAATCCAACGGAACGCTCTACACGGCGCTGCCGGACGACGTTTGGCTGTGCGTCTCGCCGAAGGAACGCGTAGACGATCGCATGGCTCGGCGCGCGAACGAAGTAAAACTCATCGTCGACGGGCGCGTTCCGGAGGAATGGCTGACGAACTGTTCGCGCGACAAACCGCTGGTGCTGCTGCAGCCCGAAGGAAACAAACCGCAAAACGTCGCGCTTGCGCTGGAGTACGCAAAGCGCATCCCGCCCGTCTTCCGCCTCTCGCTGCAGACGCATAAGCTCATCGGCGTGCCGTAGTGTGATTCTCGTCACGTGCGCGGTCGGCAAGGAACTCGCGTTTTTCCGGCCGCCGCCGCACGTCGAAATGCTGGTGACGGGCGTCGGCCCGGTGGAAGCGGCCTCTTGCGTTTCCCGCGCGCTCGCGCAAAGCAGCGTACGATCTGGTCATCAATGCGGGCATCGCCGGCGCGTTCGAGGGCGCGGCGGAAGTGGGCGAAGGCGTCGTCGTGACCGACGAGCTGTTCGAACTCGATCTCGAGACGGGAGCGCGATCGCACTGCCGGATGAGGCGCGCGTCGTCGACCGCGCAGGCTCCGATCTCACGCTGGTCGATCGGCTCGTCGAGTTGGGTTTCCGCAGCGTGCGCGGCATCACGGTTCCGCGCGTTACGGCGACCGACCGCACGTGCTGCTCGCCTTGCCGCGTACGGCGTGGGCGTCGAAAGCATGGAAGGCTTCGCGGTCCTTCGCGCGGCGGAAATCGCCGCCGTGCCGGCGATCGAAGTGCGGGGAATATCCAACATCGTTTGCGAGCGCAGCGCAGCCGCTGGGATTTCGCTGCCGGAGTGCGCGGAGCCGAAACCATTCTGACAGCTTGCTTTCCTCGCTTGCCGGAAGCATGATCGGCACCGCAGCTTTGACGCTTGCATATTCGCCGTGTCCGAACGACACGTACATCTTCGCCGCGCTGACGAACGGATTGCTTGACGACGCGCCGGCCGTGCGCGTTCAACTCGAAGACGTCGAGAATCTCAACAACTCCGCGCTCAAAGCGGACTACGAACTCACGAAAGTCAGCTACGGCGCAATCCCGCTGCTGATGGAGAACTACCGCATCCTGCGCGCCGGCGGAGCGCTGGGACGCGGCTGCGGGCCGCTGCTCGTCGCGCGACCGGGACGCGGTGAGCACGCTCGAAGATTTCCGCGACCAAGTCTCATCGCGATTCCGGGCGAAATGACGACGGCGTTCATGCTCCTGCGGCTGGCTATGGGATATCGGCCGCAAACGGTCGCGATGCGCTTCGATCGCATCGTCGATGCCGTTGCCGAACGGCACGGCCGACGCGGGTCTCATCATCCACGAGTCCCGATTCACGTACCAAGAACGCGGGCTCGTTGCAGTCGCCGATCTGGGCGATTGGTGGGAATCGCAAACCGGGCATGCCGATACCGCTCGGAGCGATTCTGTTCGCGACGGATTTCAACGACGATCGCGACGCCGCATCGAACGAAGCGATCCGCCGCAGCTTGCGCTTCGCGCGCGAGAACGAACGCGAAGTCATGAAGTACGTGCGCGAACACGCGACCGAGATGAGCGAAGACGTCATGCGCAAGCATATCGACTACGTACGTCAACGAATTCAGCGACGACGTGGGCGAGCGAGGCATCGCGCGCGGTGAACGAACTCTTCCGCCGCGCGCACGACGCGCAGCATCATTCCGGAAGCGACGGAGGCCGTTTTTGTTTAGCTCGGCATTCGACGTCTCGCCGCTGCGTCGCGGCATTCGCGTGCTGGCGCTGCGAGCGTTGCTCCGCGCGAGCCGGTACGTGCCGCCGCGCGAACGTCGTACTGGGCGACGAAGTCTTTCTGCAGTCGGCTTGGAGCGATCTGCACGGCCGTTGCGTCGGCATCATCACGAATCAAACCGGCGTCACTTCGCGTCTGGTCAACGTCGTCGACGCGATCCGGCGAAAGGCACGACGTCTGCATGAAGGCGATCTATTCGCCCGAACACGGACTTGCGCGGCGACCGGCCCGCCGGCGCCTACGTCCCATCGTACGCCGACGCGCGTACCGGCTTGCCGGTGCACAGTTTGTACGGGCCGCAGCGCCACCCGACGGCGAAGATGCTCGAGGGAGTCGACGTTCTGCTCTTCGACATTCAAGACGTCGGCGCGCGCCCGTACACGTTCGTTTCGACGATGGCCTATGCGATGGAAGCGGCCAAGCAGTACGGCAAAGAGATTTGGGTTCTCGACCGTCCCAACCCGATCGGCGGCGAACTCGTCGAAGGCCCGGTGCTCGACCCGCGCTTCAAGTCGTTCATCGGCTTGTATCCGATCGCCGATGCGTCACGGAATGACCGTCGGCGAGCTCGCGCGAGCTCTTCAACGACCATTTCGGAATCGGCGCGAAGTTGCGCGTCGTCGCGATGACGGGATGGCACCGCTCGATGCTCTGGCCCGAAACGGGCTTGCAGTGGGTGCAGACCTCGCCGAACATTCCCGAATGGAGCACGGCGGTCGTCTATCCCTGCACCGGACTTGTCGACAACGCCGGCCTGAACGGCGGCATCGGCACGACGAAACCGTTCAAGTATGCCGGCGCGCCCGGCTTGGATGCGTACCGGTTTGCGCAGTGCTCGAACGAACGCAGCCTTCCCGGCGTCTATTTCCGTCCCGCTTATTGGTCGCCGTTCTTCGGCGACGCGCAGAGATCGGCAATTCGCGGGCGTGGAACTCGACGTGTTCGAGCCGCGCGTTTTTCCGTCGGTTCGGACGGCGGTGGAAGTTGCTGACCGCGCTGCGCGACATTTCGACCCGCATGATGCTCGCATCGAAGGCGCGCCGCTGAAGACAAGATCGATTGGGGCACGGACGTACTGGCAATGGGTTGCAAGCGGGCCGAGCGCGCCGACGTCATCGAGGCGCGCTGGCAGCCCGCACTCGCACGCTTCATGACGATCCGCGCGAAGTATTTGCTGTACGACTAATCGCAGATCGCCGCGGCGCGTGCGAATGTAATTGAGTTGCCAAAGGTGGATGAAGCGCTGCAACTCTTCTTGCGTCTTGTGTCGATGTCGACGAACGCCATGCCGTGCGCGAACTTGCTTCTTCCGTACGGCAAAGAACGCTGCGAGCACTTTGGCTTGCACGGTCATCGGCGCAAAGCCGTGCGGCTGCACTTTGATCGTCTCCGGGCGCAATCCGAACGGACTCTGCTCGTAGACTTCTTTTTCGACCGTCATGTGCGCGAGAAATTCGTCGGGCAGGCTGAAGTCGAGCGTCAGAGTATGGAGCCTTTGAAAAAATCCTCGTCGCACGAGAGCCGCAAACCGCCGGCGCTCAAATCGTTCGCCTGCGCGCTGGCGCCGTCCGCGGCGGCCTTCGAGCGTGTAGAGCATGTCGAACTCGACCGGCATGCGAAATGCCGTTCGCTTTCTGCGACGTGTTCGGGACCGCCGGGCGTTGGCGCGTGCCCGCTCCGGTTTCTTTTTCTTTTTGAAAGAAAAACACGGTCGATACGCCCTTAAAGGCGCGCGGTAGCAGTTCCTTCTAAAGAACTGTGTGTGCTGGTCAGCGGCTTAATCGACGCGCTCGGCGCCGACGCGGTGAAAACGCAGCCCGAAGATCTGTCCGTCTACGCGTTCGACGCATATTCGCAAGGCCGCTTGCCCGACGCCGTCGTGCTGCCTGCCTCCACGCGTCGACGTGGCGGCCGCGGTGAAAATCGCGAGCGATTGCGGCGAGCCGATCGTGCGCGCGCGGTGCCGGCACCGGACTTGTGCGGCGGCGCGGTGCCGGCGCAAGGGCGGCGTCGTTTTTTCGTTCGCGCGCATGAACCGCATTTTGGAACTCGACGTGCGCAACCGGCGCGCGCGCGTGCAGCCGGGCCTGATCAATCTGCGAACTTTCGCAGCAAGTCGCGGCGCACCGGCCTCTTTTACGCGCCGGATCCGTCGTCGCAAAGGGCCTCGACGATCGGCGGAAACATCGGCACGAACGCCGGCGGCCCGCATTGTCTCTCGTACGGCACGACCGTCAACCACGTGCTTGCGCTGGAGATCGTCGACGAACGCGGCGAAGTGTTGCGATACGTGGGTCGAAGAGAGCGGCTACGATCTCGACCGGCGCGCTCGTCGGCAGCGAAGGCACGCTCGGCATCACTTGCTCCGCGTGGGTGCGTCTGATGCGCGCGCCCGAAGCCGTACGCGTTTGGCTTGCCGCGTTTCCCGACGTCGAATCGCGCGTCCGCCGCGGTGTCGGCGATCATCGGCGCGGGCATCGTGCCGACCGCGCTGGAGATGCTGGACCGCCTCGCACTCAAGCGGTCGAAGCGGCGTTTCATGCGGATACCCGACCGATGCGGGTGCGGTGCTGCTGGTCGAAAGCGCCGGCTTCGAAGACGACTTGCGAATGTACGAAGCGCAAATCGCACGCCTCGTCCGCGAGAGCGGGCGCGCACGTCCTGGCGCTCCGCGCGATCGCAAGCAGAGCGCGACGCCCTTTGGGCCGGACGCAAAGGCGCGCTCGGCGCGACGGGCCGGATCGCGCCGAATTATTACATTCAAGACGTCGTCGTTCCGCGAACGAAACTTCCGCAGGCGCTCGCGTCGGTCGAACGACGCATGCACTTCGCGCGGACATCAAGGTCGCGAACGTGTTTCATGCCGGCGACGGAAATTTGCATCCGCTGCTCATGTACGATCGCAGCAACGCCGCACAAGTCGGTGCGCCGTCATCGACGCCGGCAACGAGATTCTGCAGGCTGCGGTCGATCTGGGCGGCACGATCAGCGGCGAACACGGCATCGGGTACGAGAAAGCGCGGTACGCTCACGCGCATATTCTCGACGGACGACCTCGCCGCGATGGCGCGCGTGCGCGAGGTATTCGATCCGAGACGCATGCTCAATCCCGAGAAGATTTTTCCGGCGGGAGTCGGCTGCGGCGAGGTTCGATGACCGTCGACGAATCGTGCGGCGGGCCGTCGCGCCAGTGCGATCGCGACGGCCGCGACCGCTGAAATTCAAGGCGGCAATACGCTGCGTGGCATGGGATCGCCGCTCGCAAACCGCGGACGTGACGCTTTCGACCACACGGATTGAAAGCGTTGCTTACGCACGAATATCACGATCTCACCTGCTCGACGCAAAGCGGAATGCGCGTCGCGGACTTCGCGGATCTGCTCGCACGAGCACGGGCAATTCGTCCCGATCGACGTTCCGCTTCGGCGCAAAGCCACGGTCGGCGGCGCGCTCGCTGCCGGATGGCTCGGCCCGCGGCGGCATGCTCACGGCCGCGCGCGCGACATCGTGATCGGTTCGCAAGTCGTGCTTGCCGACGGCTACCGTTGTAAACGCGGGCGGCATGGTCGTGAAAAACGTCAGCGGGTACGACATGAGCAAGTTCTACGTCGGCTCGTTCGGAACGCTCGGCGTCATCACGCAGACTGAATTTCAAAACGCTGCCGCCTGCCGCAACGGCGCCGCGCGCTGATCGCTAAACTGCCGGAAGGCACGCGCGCACGCGCTGCCGCGCAGGTCGCGGCGTCGTCGGTGGCTCCCGCCGCGGCGTTTTGCGTGGAAGGCTTTCGCAAAAACGTCGATGGCGAAGACGGCATCGACGGACGCATGCTCATCGTACTCGAGGGTTCGCAGACGCTCGTCGAGCGCGCGACGCGCGACCTCCGTTCCGCGCTCGGACGCGCCGGCGTGCCGGAAACCACCATCGTCGACACGCGGCGCGCCGGAACTGTTCGAACGCGTGCTCGACGCATGCATTGCAACGCTCGGCGAACGCTCCATCACTTATCGCGTGCTCGGCTTGCCGGGTGAAGCGGTGGAACGCGCCGCGGCGCTGCGCGATGCCGCCAACCGCCACGAACTGTTCACCGACGTGCTCCTCGACGTCATGAACGGCGATGTGTTCGTTGCGCGTCAGCGAGCGCGACAGCCGAGCTTTTGCTGAAAAAATCGAAGCGTGCGACGAGGAGCTGCGCCGCATCAGCCCGCGCAGCGTCATCGCGGCGGGTGACGCACCGATTCGCAGCATCGCTGAATGGTTGGGGCGAGGACCCGCCGGCTATCGCTCAAAATGCGCGCGCTCAAAGCGCAGTTCGATCCGCACGGCACGCTTCAATCCGCGGCCGCTTCGTCGGCGGAATTTAGTTCGTTTGAACCCTTTGCAATGCGAGATCGGCTGGGCGGTGCGCCGCGTGCTTTTCGAGCCCGGACCGGCTGGCGTTCTTAGCGCGCGGCGGTCTGGACGATGCGCTCGAGCTGCGGCGTTTTTTGGTGAGCGTCGTTCCTCTCGCGCGTGCCGCACTGCGCGCCTGGAGCACTTGGCGGATCGCATACCGGACCCGCGAGTTGCGCGCGCAAGCGACTGTTCGGCCTGCGCTCGAAAGCGTATCACGTCGCCGGGGCGTGTATCCTTGCGACGTTTCTGCCCAGCGGCGCGCGCGAACATTACGTCGAGATCGTCGCGCCGCTGGAAACGATTTACGATTTTCTCGACTCGACTTTGCGACCGGCATCCGCTTACTACGCCGCCGGAAGCGTACCGGCAGCTTCATTTGGCGCTGTCCGATTCGACTCGACCCGTCGCAGCCCGCTGCACGAGTACTACGCATTCGGGCCACCGGGCGACGACGGCGATTACTTGCCTTCGCTCGTCCGCCGCGTTCGCCGAGCGCTGTCACGTTTTGGCAGCCACGAACTCCTGGTTCCACACTTCAAAGCTGCGGCTGCGCTGTATGCGGATACGCAGACCTTCAAGCACCTGCCGCCGCACGAGCGCGAAAACGCCTGCATCGCTTGGTACGAGCGTGAAGGGAGGCCATTCGGCGACCTTTCGTGGTGGGAATTCGGTGCCGCAGCGGGATCGCAATTTCACGTGTATGGTCCGCTGTATGCAGCGTTCTGCAGCAATTTCGAGTGCATCGCACCGACGTACCAAGCGTACTTTCCGGCTTTTTCGGCGCTGCACGTGTTGCTCGATTCGTTCATCGATCAGGAAGAAGACCGCGCGCACGGTGAACTGAACTGGATCCGCTGTTATGCGAACTTCGAAGTTTTTCGTGCGCGCGCCGCGGAATTGGCGAGGCGCGCCCGCAAAGGCTTTTCAGCGCTTCCGATGCCCCGCGCGCATACGTTTGCGCTGCGGATCATGTCGCTCTTCTATTTGACTCATCCGAAGGTCTACGAGCAGGGCTTGGTTCACGAAGCGACCGCGCTGCTCGACGCGCTTGCATAGCGTGTATCGCCGAGCCTGCGTCCGGCCAGCCAAAATCCTGCGGCACACGCGATCGGCAGCACGCTTACGTCGAAAAGCGCGCCCGCCGCGCCCACGCGCGCCACGCCGAAGCCAACTGCGGTAACCAGCGCGGATCCGGCGCCGAACGCCACGCCGTTCATCAAACCGAGCGCCATTCCGAGATTTCGCGGCAGCATGCGCTGAACGATCGCCACGCTCGGCGCGCTTTGCACGTTGAGCAAGACTCCGGCGGCGAGCAGCGATGCGATGCCGAGCGCGCCGCCGAACGCGAAGAATCCGTAGAGCACGGGTGCGCATATGACAAAGCTGCCGACCGCAATCGGCAATGCCCCATACCGATCGCCCAACCATCCTCCCAGGTACAACCCGACGACTCCGACGGCGAGAAACGCCGTAACAAGCACGCCTGCTTGAGCGATAGAACCGCCGCGCGCCACGATGAGGTTGGGCAGATACGTCATGAACGACGCCCCGACCAAATACTTGAGCGCGGTTCCGACGACGAGCAAGCCGACCCCGGTTCGATCGACCGGAGCGTCGTGCGGTCCGAGCGCGGCGTGGTGCTCGGCCTGCGCGCGCTGAGCGAAAGCGTCGATTCCGCGCATCAGCACGAACAACGCGCCCGACGCGAGCAGTCCCGGACCGATCATCCACAGCGACCCCGCGGACCCGTGCGCTTGCAGCAAGCGCGCGATGACGACTGGGCCGAACGCGTAGCCGACCGCGCCGCCGATTTGGAATATCGAGATCCCGCCCGATTTTTTTGCGCCGCTGAGCAGTGCTGCGTACTTGCCGGCTTCAGGATGCATGATCGCGGAACCCAAGCCGCCCACGATGACGAGCAGCGCCAAAACGGCAATGCCGGGAGAGAGCCCGACGAGTGCGACGGCGACTGCGGTAACGCCGACGGATAGCGGAAGAAACCACCACCGCCCCGCGCGATCTGAATACGCACCGAAAAGCGGCTGAACGACCGAACTCGTCAGGTACCAGAGGAAACCTATCGCGCCCTGGTAGAGCGGCGATAGGCGGTGCGCGCTGACGATCGTAAAGATTAGCAGCGGCACCATTCCGGAATAGAAGTCGCTCGCGCCGTGCGCGAAGCCCATCGCGAGCAGGCCGCGCACGTGCGGCTTGGCCGGACGCATGAGCCGGTGTTACCGGCGCGCTTGACTCAACTCCTGGCCGCGGCGGCTCCTTTGCGCGACTTCGCCGTGCGTGAAGTCCGCCGGCCGCAGAAACGACTTGACGAAGTTGTCTTCGTGCTTGGCCATGAGTTTGTAATACTGCGGCGCGTCGTCGAGCGAGCCGGTGTGCGTGATGATGAACGACGGATCGATCTCTCCGCGGCGAATGCGCTCGAGCAGCGGACGCATGTAGCGGTGCGTGTGCGTCTGCCCGGTTCGCAATTGCAATCCCTTTTCGAAGATCGTTCCCATCGGAACTTTGTCCACGAATCCGCCATAGACGCCGGGAACGGACAGCGTTCCACCCTTGCCGCACGCATGAATCGCCAAGCGTAAAACGTGCGCCCGATCGAGCTCCAGCCGCATGGCTTGTTTCGCTTTGTCGATCACGGCGTCCGGAGTCCGCCCGTGCGCTTCCATGCCCACGCAGTCGATGCACGCGTCGGGGCCGCGTCCGCCGGTCATTTCGAACAGCGCCTCCAGCACGTTCACTTCGTCGAAATGAATCGACTGCGCGCCCGCGCGGCGAGCCATGTCCAAACGCTCGGGGATGCGATCGATCGCCAACACCTCCGACGCGCCTAGCAGAAAGGCGCTCCGGATCGCAAACTGTCCAACCGGGCCGCAGCCCCAAACGGCGATGACGTCACCGCGTTTGATGTCGCAATTTTCCGCCGCCATGTAGCCGGTCGGGAAAATGTCGGTCAAAAAAAGGGCGCGTTCGTCCGGCACTTCGTCCGGAACGTTCAAGCACCCGACGTCCGCAAACGGGACGCGCACGAACTCCGCTTGACCGCCCGCATAGCCGCCGAACAAGTGGGAGTAACCGAAAAGCGCCGCGCACGAATAGCCGTACAGGCGCTCCGCCAAGCCCGCATTGGGGTTGGTGTTGTCGCAAAGCGACCATTGTTCGCGCATGCACGGTTCGCAGGACCCGCACGAGATGTTGAAGGGAATCGCTACGCGATCGCCCTGCCGCACTCGGCGCACTTCGGAGCCGACTTCTTCCACGATGCCCATGAACTCGTGACCGAGGATGTCGCCGGCTTTCATCGTCGGCATGAAGCCGTTGTACAGGTGCAAATCGGAACCGCAGATGGCGGTTGCCGTTACTCGCACAATCGCGTCGTGCGGATTGACGATTTCCGGATCGCGGACGCGTTCCACGCGCACGTCATGCGTGCCGTTCCAAATGACTGCCTTCATGCCGCGCACCGCCGTCCCGTCGGAATTTCGCCTGCTTCCAAAAGCGCTTTCGCGCGGCGGAGCACTTCTTTGACTTCGTACTTGCCGACGCCGCGCATCGATAGATGCACTTCCGTTCCGCGGTCCGCGGGCGCATCGCGCACCTCCAAACGCTCGATCAGGCCCAGACGCCGTTTCGATCCCAAGGCGGCGAGCATGCGCTCGCGCGATTCGATGAACGCTTCGACGCGCTCGCGAGGGACCGTTATCGTCATCGCTTGCAGGATCGGGGCGCGCAAGCGCGCACGCCGGTTTCGCGCGGTGTACGTAAGCGCAAGCCCCGCTGCCGCTCCCGCGGCGAACAGCGACAATGCAGTATTTCGCTGACTCATGCGCCATGTTTTCCCTACGGGTGGGTAGACGAATCGCATGCGCATAACGAAGACGACGCGCGCACTTGCGCTCATGCTCGCCGGATCTGCTGCCGTACTTGCAGCTTCCCGTTTGCTTCCACGCCGGAGAATCGACGGCCAGGTCGTCTTTATCACGGGCGGATCGCGCGGTCTTGGACTCGCTTTGGCGCTGGAGTATGCAAGCCGGGGCGCGCACGTTGCGTTCTGTGCGCGCGACGCGCGCGCGCTCGAACTGGCCGCCGGCCGCATTCGCGAGCGCGGAGTGCAGGCATTTCCGATCGTCTGCGACGTGCGGCACGGCCAAGATATTCGCAACGCGCTGGAAACGGCGTTCGCTCGTTTCGGACGTATCGACGTCTTGGTGAACAACGCGGGCACGATTGCGGTCGGCCCGCTCGAGTCGATGACGCGCGAAGATTACGATGATTCGCTTCGCACGCACTTTTGGGCGATGTACGACGCGGTTGAAGGCGCGCTGCCGCTGTTCGAGCGAGGCGGCGCCGGTCGCATCGTGAACATCACCTCCATCGGCGGCAAAGTGAGCGTCCCCCATTTGCTGCCGTATTGCGTCGGAAAATTCGCCGCCGTCGGTTACTCCGAGGGACTGCGTGCCGCGCTGTCGCGCAGAAACATCACGGTTACGACGGTGGTGCCGGGCCTTATGCGGACGGGAAGTCCGCGAAACGCATGGTTCAAAGGCCAGCACCGCAAGGAATACGCGTGGTTTTCGCTTTCCGACGCATTACCGATGTTTTCGATAAGCGCTCGCAGCGCGGCACAGACGATCGTCGACGCCTCGCTCCGCGGCGACCCGGAAGTGGTGCTGTCGCTTCAGGCAAAGGCGCTCGTTTTGCTCGAAGGCGTGGCGCCGAAACTGACCCTGCGCGCCATGGAGCTCGCCGAAAAACTTTTGCCGAGCCCTGGTGGAATCGAAACGGAAAAAGCAAGCGGCGCCGCAAGTTCGTCCGAAATCACCGAATCGCCGCTTAGCATCCTGGGCAAGAAAGCGGAACGCCGGTACAATCAGCGCTGACGAGTCATGCCGGATTTCGCGAACGCTGCGCCGGCGTTGCGCACAGCGCGTTTGGATTTGGAGCCCGTACGCGCCGATCAGGCCGACGAAGCGTGGCCGAAGGTGGACGACGATCGGATGTGGACGTATTTTCCGGCACTGCGCCCGGCAAGTCTGAACGAACTTCGCGCGCTGTATGCGAAATGGTCGCGCGGTTCGACGAATCCGGAGCAAGTTTGGTGGAACTGGCTCTGCCGCGAACGCGACAGCCGGGAGCTTGCGGGCAGTTTGCAGTCGACGATATTTCCGGCGAAGCGAGTTTCCTACCTCGCGTACGCGATCTATCCCGCATATCAACGAAAAGGCTACGCGCGTGAAGGCTCGCTTGCAGTCATCGAGAGCGTGCGCAGCGTCTTTTCGATCGATCGATTCTTTGCCGAAGTCGACGCCTTGAACGAGGCCTCGTGCCGGCTAGCGGAATCGCTCGGCTTCACTCGCGTCGAGACTCGCGGGCCCGCGGAACGCGGACACGCCGTCCGGGATGACGAGTTTTTGTACGAACTCCGGTTTTGACGCTTCAGTAAATGTCGTACACGTCGGAGGTTACGCCGGGGCGAACCAGCGTCTGCGCGCGTTGCGGCGAACACGCAACTTGACGGTGCGCGGCATGCCGCACGTGCACGTTGACGATCGTTTCTTCGTTGGCCGAAATGACGATGATTGCCGGACAAGCGCCCAGCGCCCCCCGGCGCAGCACGTCGACGCGCGCCATTCCCGGCAAGACCGAGAAAAAAGTCACCTGTCCGCTTGGTCCGGTCAGTGCTTGTGAATCACCGTCGCGCCCCGTAACTTGAACGGTCCAACCGGCGGCGGGCTTTCCCGATTTTGCATCCATGACGCGAACGTACACGATGCCCGTATTGCCGTCGGCAAGCGCGCTGCCGCACGCGAGCGCGATCGCGAAGATGGAGATGACGGCAAGGCGCAGGGCTCGCATTCGAGTTGTCGGTGTCGCTCCTATGCTATGGCTTCTTCAATCGGAAAGTCCAACGCTTCCAGGAATTTCTCAGCGTCCATTGCGGCTTTACACCCCGAACCTGCCGCCGTAATGGCTTGTTTGTAGCGGATGTCGAACACATCGCCTGCGACGAAAACGCCTTCGACGTTCGTAGAAGTTCCATCGGGCGACACGATGTACCCGGCGCGATCCAGGTCCAGGTGGCCTTTGAAGATCGCGGTATTGGGATCGTGACCGATCGCGATGAAGAGCGCATCGGCTTCAAAGTCGTACCGGCTGCCGTCGACGAGATTATGCAGACGGAGCGCGCGCAGCGTGTGATCGCCGATTGCCTCTTCCACGACGGTGTTCCAAACGAATTCAATTTTGCGGTTCGCAAGCGCGCGATCGGCCATGATCTTGCTTGCGCGCAAGCCCTCGCGACGATGAATGACCGTCACCTTGCGCCCGAAGCGGGTGAGAAACAGCGCCTCTTCCATTGCGGAATCGCCGCCTCCGACCACCACGATACGGCCGTCGCGAAAGAACGCACCGTCGCAGGTGGCGCAGGTAGAAACACCACGTCCGCGCAGGCGCTCTTCGCCCGGTATTCCGAGCCAGCGCGCGCTCGCACCGGTCGCCGCGATAACGCTGCTGGCTTCATACGCCGCGTCGGCGGTGCGCACCACGAGCGGCCGTTTCGTGAAGTCCACGCCGATCGCATCGACGTTTTCGACGCGCGCGCCGAAACGCTCCGCCTGCTCGCGGAATTTGATCATCAAATCGGGGCCCATGATGCCGTCCGGAAAACCGGGGTAATTCTCTACATCAGTCGTAAGCATCAACTGACCGCCGTACATGCCGCCGGCCAAAATCAAGGGTCGAAGATTCGCGCGAGCGGCGTATATCGCCGCCGTTAGCCCGGCCGGACCGGATCCGATGATGACGAGGCGTTCCATACCGGACCCTTCGACCGTGCGGCGGGGGCCTCCGGTTTCGAGGGAGAGCAACATGGCGCTGGAGGACGAGTTTTCCGACATTTTGACCAAGGCCATGCGCGGTGCGGGCGTGGGGGTCGCAGCCCTCGCGCGCGCGACCGGCCTCCCCGGTGAAGCGATCGGCGCGTGGGCCGCGGGCCGTTCGGCGCCAGGCGAACGCGAAGCCCGCGAAATCGCGTCGGCATTGCGGCTCGATCCCGCGAAATTTGCCGACGCCGCCGCGCAGCGCTGGCATCCGGATGAAATTCGATTGCCGGACGTGCGTCATCACCCGCAAGATCCGCATCCCAGCAACGGCTACGTCTTTTTCCTCGATGGCGGCAAACGCGCGGCGCTCGTCGATCCGGCCGGGATCGCCGCGAATTTGCTGCGCGTGCTCCGGGACGGCCACTACCACCTGGAATACATTCTCATCACACACAAACACCGCGACCATTGCGATGCTACGGCGGACGTAGCCGCACAGTTTCCGCGTGCAAAGATCGTGATGCACGCGGCAGACGTCGCGGCGATCGGGTCGCTTGGAACCGCTGCGCTGCCGGTGAAGGATGGGGAAGAATTGCCCTTCGGAGACGTGCGCATCCGCCTGCTCCACACCCCGGGACACACCGACGGGTCAGCGTCTTATCTGTTCAAATCGACGCTTTTCACGGGCGATACGCTCTTTGCCGGAAGCGTCGGCGGCGCATATGGCGACGCCTCGACCTACGAAGACATTTTGAACAGCGTGCGTTCGAAGATCTTCACGCTGCCGGAGGACACGTGCCTCATGCCGGGGCACGGACCGCCCAGCAAAGTCGGGTGGGAGAAAGCGCACAATCCATTTTTTTAAAGGCCGCTAGACGCGAATGTCGAGGGGCGCAGCATCGGAAGCAAAGACCGTAATGCGCGTGTGGCGCGGCGCGGAGTCTTGCGTGCGGAGGGCTTGAAACTCGATGACGGCGCTGCCGCGCGCATTCAACCGAACCGTATAGGCGAAGGGCGAGCAGAACGCCGGCGTGCAAAACGAGGCGATCCAGCCGTGCGGTAAAGATGCGGTATGAAGCCGTACCTGTTGCGCCGGCGCACCGCGCACGACGAGTTTGTATTTCGCTGCGTTCGGCGCGGCAGTCGGAACCGATGGTCCATGCCACGGCGCTAGCAGCAGCGTAACGAGCCCGACGAGCATCATGTACGCAACTTGTACCCGATCGTCGCCATGCGCAACGCAATCGCGAGGGCGGCGATCATGAGACCGCAGATCACGCTGAGCGAAAGCCAGAGCGGCAAATAGCTCTGGCCGGTGTAGCTATGGCGGAATGCGTCCACGGTGTAGAACATAGGATTGATCAGCTCCAGATTGCGTATTCGCACGGGAAGCTGCGTTGCAGAAGTGAAGACGCCGCCGACGAACACGAGCGGCGTGATGGCGAACGTGGTCAAGACCGCGAGGTGGTCGAATTTCTCGGCGAGCAGACCGAAGATGATGCCGAGCGCGGAAAACAGCACCGCAACGGCGATCATTGCGCCGAAGTACAGCGCCCAGTTCGACGGCAGCGTGTGCACGAAGAAATAGCCCAGCGCCATGATGATGTTCGCAATCAGCAGCGCGCGCGCTACGCTGCCGAAGATGTAGCCGAAGACCATCTCCGGGGCGGACATCGGCGCGATGAGCAGTTCCTGAATCGAGTTCATAAACCGCCCTTGGAATACCGAACTGCTGCACTCCGCATAGGACGAATCGATCACTTGCAGCATGATAAGGCCCGGAATAAGGAACTCGGCGTAAGAAACGCCTTGAACGTTTTTAATTCGGCTGCCGAGGGCGAGGCCGAAAATCGTGACGTACAATACCGTCGTGATAATCGGCGGCCAGATCACCTGATTGATGATTTTCAGGCTGCGCACCATTTCGCGCTTGACCAGCGTGAACATCGCCACGCTGTTGAACGTCGCAATCACGATCGCGTCAGCTCGAGAAACACGTCCTGCAAGCGTTTGCCTTCACGCTCGAGCAGAGCGCGGGTGGGTTCGAGAGCAACCAGTTTGCCGGCACGAATGATGCCGATGTTGCGGCAAAGCGCCTCCGCTTCTTCGAGGTAATGCGTGGTGAGGAACACCGTCATTCCGTCGCCGTTCAGTTCGCGCAGCAAATCCCAGAGTTCGAGCCGCAATTCGACGTCGACTCCGGCAGTCGGTTCGTCGAGAATGAGCAACTTCGGCGAGTGAATCAGCGCGCGCGCGAGCGTGAGACGCCGCTTCATGCCGCCCGAGAGTTTCATGTACTCCTGCTTGGCTTTGGACGCAAGGCCGAATCGCTCGAGCAGCAGGTCCGCGCGATCGGCCACTTCGCGCGGTTTGAGCCCGAAGTATCCCGCTTGGTAAATGAGAACGTCGCGAATGGAGAGGTAGCGGTCGAAGTTGTATTCCTGCGGCGCCAAGCCGACGAGCCGGCGCGCGGCGCGCCAATCCTGCACCGTATCGTGACCGAAAATCGAGATCGAGCCGGCAGTCAAACGCGCAAGCCCGACGATGGCATTGATCGACGTGGTCTTCCCTGCGCCGTTCGGCCCCAGAAAGCCGAAGAAATCGCCGGCTTCGACACGCAGCGAAATATCGTCCACGGCGGTGAAATCCCCGTAGCGTTTGACGATGTGGGAAACTTCGATCGCGGGCGTTTGCCCGTTCGCCCTTATGGTATGTACGTCTTTAATCTTTTGTACCGGTGCCGGCGCAAGGTAGAAATCAATTCTGCACTCTCCGGAATCCCGCAATCGGCCAATTGGGTTGCAACTTTCTTGACGTCGAAAGCAACGCGGCGGTGCTTGACCTCCCAACCGCTGCTGCACTGCGTCAGAATCGCGTAGCCCGCACGCGGATCGCCGTCCTTCGGCAAACCCGCGGAGGCCACGTTCACCAGCAATCTGCCGCGCCAGGCTCGCACGTACGGCAAGTGCAAGTGGCCGAACGCGATGATTGCCGCTTGCTCCTCACCGATGAGCCGTTCGAGGGTGTCGTCGTCGGCGTCGGGCCAGAGATGGTCGTGGTCGGTCGAGGGATTGGCGTGCACCACGAGCAGTTCGTTTCCGGGCTCGCCGAACCGAAGCGAGAAAGGCAGCGCGGCAAGCCACGCGATCCACTTCTCTCCGAGATCTTCGCGCGTCCATACGAGTTGCTTGCGCTCCGCTTCGTCGATCTCCGACAGCTCCGAACCATCGGAAGTGCAGACCAGCCGGTCGGTATTCCCGCGCAAACACTTCGCACCGATATCCTGAAGGCGCTGCAGTACTTTTTTCGGCTTGGGACCATCCATGCACAAGTCGCCGGCCACGACGGTGACGTCGGCGCCGCCCTGCGCTTGCAAATCCGCCAGGCACGCGTCAAGGCCGACGAGATTTCCGTGGATGTCGGAAAGGATCGCTATGCGCATCCGTGCGGAATCCCTACACGCGCTTCAGATCGACTGCCAGCATGGACGGCGCGATGCCCACACGGCCGAAATCGTGGAGATCGATCGCTTCGACGACGATGCTCGCGCGGCGAAGTATATCGACGACGCTTGGATAGCGCACGTTTGCGACGACGTGATGCTCGCCGATGTTCAGCACGCCCGCGCCGCGTTCGTGTCCGAGCGGTGCGACGAGAACCTTGAAACCCTCGAACGCCGCGTGATCGATGCTGCTTTCCGGTCCAAGCACGACGGAATCGGACGACAGAGCGCCCGCGAGCGCGCGTAAGTGCGCCGCACCGTCGCGGATGCGCACTTCGCGCACGGCGAACCCGTGCGCCTTGGCGATCTGCGCGAAGCCGCTTCTTCCAAGCGCATTGCTGCGCGCGCTCACGCCGATGAATGCGGTACTGCCCACAAGCAGCACGTCGGAGCCATCGAGCAACGCCGGCGCGGCAATGTGCCCGGCTATCGGAATGTCGCGCTTCACCAGCTCGTTTTCGAGCCAAGCGGTCTGCGGACGTGCCGTCATCGAGCTGGGCCGCATGATGACCACGCCGTTTTCGAACACCACCGCCGCATTCACGGCTGCGCACGCATACGGATCCTGACTCGAACTTTCGAGCACCGTTACCTCGCAGCCGAAATACCGGAGGGTTTTCGCGAGGATTTCCTGTTGCGCTCGTGCACGAGGGGCAATTGCGTTCAACTCGCCGGACAACGGTCGAGCGTTCTCAAGTGCCGGTCCCGGTGCTACCAGCAATGCGGAGCGAAGGGCGCCGGTCGGGTGCGCCGCCAGGCGCGGTCCGTAACTTACTGTCTGCGTCATTTCCAATCTTTAGTCGTCGAGTGCGCGAATTGCCGCCTCGTAGAGAGCGTTTTGCCGAGCGGCGTAAACCGCCGGCGCCATGGCGCCGCGGCGCGCCGCGAGGGCATCGGCGCGGCGCGCGAAGTCGATGATTGCGGCTGAACGTTCGACGTCGGCATCCGGACCACTCTGGTCCGTGCGTCCCAGCAAGGCCGCGATTCGCCGCCCCTCGATGCTGCCCGTCTGCTCCGCCACCGGGAGCGCCGTGAACGGCGCGTCGTCGGGCGTCGATTGAAAGAATCCCGACATGTCGGTCGCGAGCAGATCGCCGAGCGAAAGCGCCGGGAGGCCGAGCAGCTCTTCTTCGGTTTTGAGTATGCTGACGGTCGAGAGATGCGCCTGCCCGAGATATCTGCGGCGCGCGTACGGTGAGACGACGACCGCGTACGTTCGATGTTCGCTGACGTGATCGCGCGAGCTCTGTGCATCATCCGGCGTGATGAAGATCGCGGTGGAACTCCACGTTGGCTGATGCGTGAGAAAATCGACGATCATACCGAGCGCGCGATCGCCGTCGGCAACTTCTTCCGGCAACGGCGGGATGTCCGGACCGAACCCGCCGTGGTCGTCCGGAAGCCAGACGTACGTGAAATCCGGAACGGCGTTTCGGCGTTCCAACGCGCCGTAGTCGCGGATAAACTCTTTCGCGCGCCGCACGTCGCGAATGCGCAGATTCCATCCGGGATAGTTCGTGTCGATGTGGCCACCCAACGCGGCAAGTGCGGGCACATCGAGCGAATATAACCCGCCAAGGCCGCTCGTGGGCGCGGACGTGTCGGAGTCGTCCTGAAAGTTTGGATCGTCGACGCGCGGATCCACGCTGCGCCCTTCATCGTAGCCGGAGAGCCGCACCAGGTCGCCGTAGTCGCGATAAGTCAAACCCGCGCGAGCAGACTGCGTTGAAGACGTATCCGGCCCGCGGATAGTCTTCGGGATCTTCGTTCTTGTTGACCAGAGGCGTTCGTCCGCTCTTTACGAGGAGCGTCTTCTCCGTATACGCCGTCGCGATGCCGCCCGCCGCGAATTGGTGTCCCGCATCGGACTCTTCGGAGTCGGCGTACAAATTCGTCGCGAGCGCATACTCGCGCGCGAGCGCGTGCAGATTCGGGGTGACGCTTTCACCGAATGAGACCAGCGAAGGATCGCCGGCGCCGTACCAGTGACCTTGACCGTCGGTCAGATCCCCCAGCATCGAATCGTACGTTTTGTTCTCTTCCAAGATGAACACGACGTGTTTGATGACGCTGCTGCGCTGCTGCGATCGCATCGGCGGCACGACCGCATTCGGCGCCGGCCGTTGCGCGATACGCAAATACCGCAGCGCGGACATCGTCGTTTTCTGCAGCGGCAACTTGTGCATGTCGATGCGCTGCAACGTCGCCCAAACGACGTTGCTGTCCTCTTCCGCCTGATAGATGCGGCCGCCGGGACCCGTGCGGTACGGCGGTCCGCCCTCGAAGCGCGGCTCTTGCCCGAAGCCTTTGGCGTTCGCGACGAACAGATACCGGCCGCTGCGCGACATCGCCAGGGCCGTCGGATACCATCCCGTCGGAATCAAACCGAGGCGGTGCAGGCTGCGCGGATTCGTCGAATCGAGAACCGCGATCGCGTCCATGCCGGCGAGTGCGACATACAAGCGTTTTCCGTTGGGGCTGCGGACGATTGCATCCGGCTGCGTCCCGTACGGCGCCTTGTCGAAAAGGCGCAGCTGAATTCCGCCGACCACGCGCGCTCCCGCATGCAAGTCCAGGACCGCGACACGGTCGACGTTGGTCATGCAGACGTATGCGTATCGGCCGTTTTTCGAAACGGCAATCGCGGACGGATGCGCTCCGCCGACGTTGTCGCTGCCGTCGGGCGGCGCGTCCATGCGCGTCGCGCTGATGCCCGCCTTTGCGACGTCGCCGTCCGCCTTCAGCGGAACGTTGGTGAGCGCCGATGCGTACTGCGGCGCCGACGGTACGTTGGCGAACTGCGGATATCGAACGTCTTGCGGCAAGTTGCCGTAGATCATCAAGCCGGGATCCGTCACGTACAAATGCCGTCCCGCCACGACGGCGGCCCACGGGAAATACCCGACGGGCGCGGTGCTCATTGCCGCGCGCGTCCGCAGGTCGATCGCCGTGACGCTGTTCGCGAGATTGTTGACCACGTACGCAACACGCTGATTGGGCGAGAGCGCGATCCAGCCCGGATACGCGTGATGCTGGTTTGCGTAGCGCTCGTTGGACGGTTCCGAAAGCGCGAGCGGTGAGGTCAGTTCGTGCAGTTTGCCGACCGAGTCCAGTTCGAGGAAATGCACGGTATTCGTCGGTCCGCCCGAGGCGATCACGAGCGTGCGCTGGTCATCGGCGGGATCTTTGACCGCGGCAACGCCCAGGAAAAACGCTTCGTTCGGGGCGTGATACACGTCCGTAACGGTCATCGACGCCGTGCTCACGACGGTTAAGCTATATCCGCCTCGAACTCCCGGCACGATTCGGCTGAGCGCATCCGGCTCGCGTTCGTCGTCGTTGCTGAGGATCGCGTAGTTGCCGTCCGGCGTAACGGTGATTCCCAGCGCGTTCATACCGACGGCGACGCTGCTTCCGACCGGCGCGACGATGCGTCCGTTCGGCAGAATGACGTTGTACGGCTGCGCCGGATTCGGCGCGCCCGCGATGCGCGAACCGGCGGGAGCGGTATAGACGGTGGGCAGCGGCGCGGCGCCCATGAGCGCAAAAACCAGCGCCGCGCAAGTAAGACCTCGCAACTTCACATCCGGTGCGTTACGAACGCGCACCGCGACACCCCTGCACGCGGCTCGCTCGCACTGCCGGCTTTAGACGGAAGCGAGCAGTTCGATCCAATGATTCCAGAGGGCGCCGTCGCCTTTCTCCGGATCGTCCGACGTGGTTTTGGCGCTGGTGATCAGGTCGGCGAGTTGCGGTTTTCCGCGCGCGTCGACGTTGTTTTCGATGAATTCCGCCGCGGCTGCGAGCGCATCTTGCGGTTCGAGCGGATCGGCAGTGATCGTGTCGAGAAAGCGCTGATACAATGCCGGCAACAGCGAGTGATCGCCGTCCATCTGCATGTTGCGCGCAATTTCTTCGACGTCTTTGTCGCCGAGCCGCGCGGCGTTTTCAAGAAGCAGTTTACGCGTTGCTTCATACGTCTGCTGTTTGGACACGAACTCCATGGGTGCCGTATACCCGCTTATGCGTTCAGCTTGCCGAGCGCGGCAGCGAGACGGCGCACGCCTTCTTTCGCATCTTCGACGGCGAGATGACCGAACGACAGGCGCAGCGCCGGATACTCCCTGACGCGTTGGATAAAACGGTTCCGACGGCATGACGAGGACGCCTTGACGCGCGCACGCGTCGAACGCAGCCTGCGTCGAGATTCGCGGTGGAAGCCGCAGCCACACGTTCAACCCGGCCGCGGGCGGGCGCGCTTCGGCCCATGGTAGATGTTGCGCGAGCGCATCGACGAAAGCGTTTCGCCGTTCGAAATAGAGATTGCGCGTGGAGCGCAGATGCCGCGCGTACGCCGCACCGCTCATGAATCGCCAAAGCGCGCGCTGCGTCAAGGTCGAGGTAAACACGTCGGTTCGCGCCTTGGCCAATTCCAACGCGTCCGCCAGCGCGCCTTTGCAGAACAAATAGCCGATTCGAAGCGCCGGAAAAATCGACTTCGAAAGACTTTCCATCACGATCACACGGCCGTCGGTATCGAACGCCGCCAGCGGCGGCGGTGCCGCCGCATCGTACGCGAGCTGCCAGCCGGTCTGGTCTTCCAGGATGACCGCGTCGTAACGTCGTGCGAGGCCGACGATATGTTTCGCGCGCCGCTGCGGAAGCACCGCGCCGGTCGGATTCTGCGCTATCGGATTGATGTAAAAAAGCCGCGGACGGTATTCGCTGAAAACGCGCTCGACGTCGTCCGGGCGCACGCCGTCCGCATCGCTCGCGACTTCGACGTACGTCACGCCGCGCGCGTCGAACACGCCGAGCGTTCCGGAATAAGTCGGGCTCTCCGCCGCAACGACGCTGCGCGATTCCAGCAGCACCGTCGCGACGAGATCCGCTGCCTGCTGCGCGCCGGAACAGACGATGATATCGCTTGCGCCGGCACTGCACCCGCGAGAGCGCAGCAACGCCGCCAGCGTCTCGCACAGATCGGGATCGCCGCTCGCGGCACGGTATTGCATCAGTTCGGCCGGGTCCTCGAGGAGCGTGCGCTGGAACGCGCGGGCGAAATCCGGCAAAGGAAACGTTTCCGGCGCGGGGTGTCCCGACGCGAGCGTGATCGTTCCCGGCGCATCGGCTCGCGTCAGCTGCTCGATCACGCCTTCCATGCGTTCGGCCCGCGCTAGACGTCCGAGGTCGGGCTCCCAGCGCCGCGCGAAGGGTTCGCCAACCGCCGCGGTTTCCGCGACGAACGTACCCTTGCCGACGCGCGAAATCGTTCGCCCCCGCGCCGTCAGCAATTCGTATGCTTGGGAAACGGTCACCAGCGCGCAGTCGAGTTCGCGCGCCAAATCGCGCATAGCCGGAAGACGATCGCCGGACTGCAGGCGTTCGGCGTCGATTGCATCGACGATGCCGTCGGCGATTTGAACGTAGAGCGGACGCGGGTCTGCTGGGTCTAATCTCAGAGACGCTACCAACTCTCACCCAACTCGAGGGAGGGGCCGAAGGCCGGGCGCCCCACGCGCTTTGCGTGTGGGGGCGCGCAGCCCGAAGGGCGGATGCGCCTTTTACTTCGTGTCGAGTCTATAGCCAATGCCGCGGACGCTCGCAATCTCCACCGGTGCTCCGACCTCGGTAAGTTTCTTGCGCAATGCCGCGATGTGCACGTCGACGACGCGCGTGGGCACGCCCGACGTGTCGTTCCAGACGTGTTCGAGAATCTGCGCGCGCGTGAGCAAACGTCCCTCGGCTTCCGCGAGGAACCAGAGCAGACGAAATTCGAGCGCCGTTAGCGAGACGCTCCTGCTGTCGTTATTGAGCGTGTGAAAATCGCGTACTAACTTCGCGGTTCCGACTTGCAGTACGCCGGCATCTTCTTTTTTCTCGAGGTATCTTTCGCGACGCCGCAAGAACGAGGCAACGCGGGCGACGAGTTCGTTGCCGGAAAACGGTTTCGTGATATAATCGTCGGCGCCCAGGCCCAGGCCGAGCAGCACGTCCTGCTCGCGCGAATGACCGCTGACCATCAAAACGAACGCATTGTTCGAGTTGGAAAGCGACGTGCACACGTCGAGGCCCGAGATATCCGGCAGCCCGATGTCGAGTATAACGACATCGGGTTTATAGGACTCGGCCAGTTCCAACCCTTCGGCGCCGGAGCCGGTCACCTTCACTTCGTACTCCGCGCGCTCGAGCACGGTCTGTTCGAGCTTCGCGATGTCTTCGTCGTCCTCGATTACGAGAATCTTGGCCTGCGGCATACGTCTCCTTTTAAGTTGCGCAAACTTCGCGCGCGGGGCCCCATATCAAGTCGCTGCGGTGATGTCTTCCCCCTCGGACAATACCAATTGGCGGCGGGCGACTCCCTCATCCACGGCCGCCCCGGCAACCGCTTTGGCCACTGCTTCGACGACGCGCACGTCGAAAACACTCGGAATGATATACTCTGGACTGCGTTCGTCCTCCGTTACGATCGAGGCGATTGCGTGCGCTGCTGCCAGTTTCATCTTCTCGGTGATCCGGCTGGCCCTCGCGTCCAGAGCACCGCGGAATATTCCCGGAAACGCCAGCAGATTGTTCACCTGATTGGGAAAATCGGAGCGGCCCGTCGCAATGACCGCGACGTGGCCGGACGCCGCGTCCGGCATGATCTCGGGCGTCGGATTGGCCATCGCGAACACGATCGGATCCCGCGCCATGGAGCCGATGTCTTCCACCTGGAGAATCCCCGGCGCTGAAACGCCGATGAAGACGTCCGCTCCGCGCAGCACCTCGTGCAGCGAGCCTCGCCGGTTTTCGCGGTTCGTGTTCTCCGCCAACCACCGCCAGTGCGAGTTTTCGTACCGATCCGTGCGGTTGAGCGCGCCGGCGCGATCGACGGGAATGACGTCGCGCACGCCGGCTCCGAGCAGCATTTTTATAGTCGCCGTCCCAGCCGCGCCACTGCCGGCCACGACGATCTGCAGATCCTCCAGCTGCTTGCCCACGACTTTGGCCGCGTTGATAAGCGCGGCCATGATGACGACGGCGGTCCCATGCTGATCGTCGTGCATCACCGGAATGTCGAGCGTTTCTATGAGACGCCGTTCCACTTCGAAGCAGCGCGGTGCGGAAATATCTTCCAGATTTATGCCGCCGAAGACGGGAGCGATGCGCGCGACGGTTTCGACGATCTCGTCGACGTCTTTGGTGTCCAAGCAAATCGGAAATGCGTCGATGCCGGCAAACTGCTTGAACAGCATTGCCTTGCCTTCCATCACCGGCAACGCGCCGAGCGGCCCGATATCGCCCAAGCCAAGCACCGCCGTACCGTCGGAGACGACGGCGACGCAGTTGCGTTTGATCGTCAGATTGAACGCTTTGGACGGATCCGCGGCGATTGCCATCGACACCCGCGCGACGCCCGGCGTATACACCGTGGACAAATCCTGTCGCGTTTTGACCGGGATCTTCGGCTCGACCTGAATTTTGCCGCCCAGATGCGCGAGAAACGTGCTGTCCGAAACGCTGATGACGCTGACGTTTTCCAAACCTTCGACGGATTCGCGCACGGCTTTGCCGATGACGTCCGAACTGACGTTGACCGTCACGTCGCGGACGACGTGCGTTTTCGTCACTGACCGCATGTCGACGGCGGCGATCACGCCGCCCCCATCGCCGATGGCCGACGCGAGTTGATTGAAAGCGCCGGGGCTGTTCGGCATTTCAAGCCGCATGATGAGCGTGAAACTGATTCCGATGTTTGGCATCGCGCTACGTCCTAGACTCCGCGCCCCCCGGCTCCGCCGGGGCCCCCAAAATCCTCATGGCGCATACTTGTACTGCTAACACGAATGCTCCCCGTGGGCGCCGCAAATATACGTTCTTTCTCAGTCGCCGCTGACGGTCATTTCCGCCACGCGAAACGACGGTGACACGACTGCGGCATCGAAGCGCAAATCGTCCGCCACGGCGTCGATTCCGGCGAGCATGTCGGGGAACGTGCCCGCAATCGTGAATTCCTCGACGGGATACGCGATCTCGCCGTTTTCGATGTAGAATCCGCGCGCGCCGCGGCTGTACGTTCCGCTCGCGTGCTCCGTCGCAAAACCGATCGTGTCCATCACCAGAATGCCGCGCGAGGTTGCGGAGACGAGCCTGTTCGAGCGAGCGGGAGCCCGCCTCGAGGTAGAAGTTGTTCGGCGCGACGCCGCCGCCGCTGCCGTTGCCCGTCGACTGCGCGCCTAGTTTGCGCGCATAGTACGTGTCGTACAAAAACGAGCGCAGCGTCCCGCGTTCGAACACGGCGGTGCGCTGCGTAGGAACACCTTCGCCGTCGAACGGCGAGGTGCCCAGCAGGCCCCGAAGCGTGCCGTCATCCACGATCGTGACGAGATCGCTTCCGATCCGCGAACCCATGCGCTCGGCCAGCCATGAGTTGCCGATCGCCACGTTCGACGCGCTTAGCGCCGAGAACAGATCCGCGAGCACCGACGCTGCGACGTCCCGCTCGAAAATGACGGGCACGCGCATCGTCGGCGGCTTCCGCGCGCCGAAGAGCCCGACGGTCCTCTCGACCGCTTTGCGTGCCACGGACGCCGCGTCTTCCATGTCGCGCAGCCGCCGCCCGGCGGTTCCGTACGCGCCGGTTCGTTTGTTTTCTCCGTCGAGCGCGACGGGGCTGACGGAGCGATGCACACGCGTCGATTGGTAGTCGCCCGCGAAACGGTTCGAATTGACGAGCGCGATCGTGCTGACCGTATCTCCAACGTGTGCTCCGTTGCTGTTGGAAATGCGCGAATCGATCGCGCGAATGCGCTCCTCCAGCTCGAGCGCTTCATCGATCTTCACTTGCGCATCGCGCTTTGCAACGTCGTGCGCGAACAAGTTCAAGTCGCAACGTCCGTTTACTCGGGCAGCGTCGGGAAGCATCGCGTACGGATCGAACGCGACGTGACGCGCCTGGGATACGACGGTGGACACCGCATCTTCAAGGCTGCCGCGCTCGAAATCCGACGTCGCGAGCGAAGCTTTGCGGCCATCGACGAAAACGCGCGCATGCAAAAGCCGCCCCGTGGACTGCTCGAGCTTCGTAATCGCTCGTCCGCGTGCTTCGGTGGAAAAGCGATCGTTGATCGAGACGGTCGCTTCGGCTTGCGTTGCCCCGGCGCGCAATGCTGCATCGACGACGAAGTGCGCGTAGTCGAGGGCTTCTTGGGAGCTGCTCATGTTGAAAGGCGCTCCGGCCTAGCAGTCGACCCTAACGCACATCCTGTGCGGGTCGACATGCTTCCATCCTGGTCGCTATGCGCGCCCCCGAGCGAACAGGACGTGAGCCTGCCGTTCTGAACACGATGTGCAGCAGGAACGGCCAACTGCGTTGGGGCCCCCACGATCGCATGGCGCCTCAACCGTTCAGCTAACTCAAACTTTCCCCGTGGGCGCGGCAAAGATCCCAGCGTGGAACGGCCCTCCGGCCTAGCAGTCGACCCTAACGCACGTCCTGTGCGGGTCGACATGCTTCCATCCTGGTCGCTATGCGCGGTCCCCACGAACGGTGGGCACCGCAAAGATTCGCAATTATTCAACATTGGAGCCGCCCACGGTGATCGCGGAAATTTTCACCGTCGGCATGCCGACGCCGACCGGAACGTACTGCCCGCCCTTGCCGCACGTGTAATGCCGGTTCGCGAGACGGCAGTCGTTGCCGACCGCGACGACCTTGGTCATGACGTCGGGCCCACTGCCAACGATCGTTGCGTTCTTAACGGGCGCGGTGATCTTGCCGTTTTCGATGAGGTAGCCTTCCGCCACCATGAACACGAAGTCACCGCGGCTGATCTCGACTTGTCCGCCGCCGAACGCCTTCGCGTAGATTCCACGTTTGGTCGAAGCGATGATCTCTTCGGGCGTGGATTCACCGTTCGGCATGTACGTGTTGCACATGCGGGGCTGCGGCATCACGCGAAAGGATTGCCGTCTTCCGCTTCCCGTCGACGCCGTGCCCATGAGCCTGCCGTTCAAATAGTCTTGCATGTAACCGCGCAAAATGCCGTTCTCGACGAGCACTTTGTGAGCGCCGGGCGTGCCTTCGTCGTCGACGCCGATGCTGCCGCGCTCCTCGTGCAGATTGCCGTCGTCGTAAATGGTTACGAGTTCGCTTGCGACGCGCTCGCCGACGCGGCCGCTGTACAGCGAAACGCCTTGACGATTGAAGTCGCTTTCCAGCCCGTGCCCCACCGCCTCGTGCAGCAGCACGCCGCCGCCGCCGCTTCCGACGACCATTTCCATCTCTCCGGCCGGCGCCGCAATCGCCTCCAGGTTAGTCGCGGCGATTCGCGCAGCGTCGCTCGCTATGGACTCCGGCGTTCGCGTTTCGTAAAACGCTATCGACGCGCGGCCGCCGTCACCGACGAATCCCTGCGCGCGCTCGCCGTTCGCCGTCGAAACGGCTTGTACGCCGAGCGAGATCAGCGGACGGCGATCGTGCACGAAGCGGCCGTCGCTCGTCGCTATCCAAACGTCCTGCAATTCGTCGGTTATCGTCGCATTTACCGACGTGATGCGCGGGTCGAACGCTCGCGCCGCGACGTCGGCTCGTTCGAGCAATTTGACGTACGCTTCGGATGGTGCGTGCGTCGTCCGGGCGACGTCGTAAAACGGCTCCACTTTGGACGCGGCCACCTTTACGCTGCGGCAGCCGTCGGAACGATCGTGTGCGATGAGCGAGGCGATCCGCGCGGCGCGCTGCAGCGATTCGAATGCGAGGTCGTCGGAAAACGCATAGCCCGCCGACTCACCGACGATGACGCGAATGCCGACGCCTTGCGTGATGGAAAATCCGCTCTCGTGTATTTGACCGGACTGCAGCCGAAACGATGCAGCTCGCCGCCGTTCGCAGAAAACGTCCGCGTAGTCACCGCCGCGTTCGAGCGCCACGCCGATCAGACGGTCGATGATGTCCGTATCCAGCATTGGTTCGTGCACTCCTACCGTGCGGCGATGCGATCGACGGCAGATACGATCGCGGCGTCGGGATCGCCGGGCGAGCCGTCGATCAAAAACGCGAAAACCACCCGGCCGTGCTTACGAGTATCGACATAACCGGCCAGCGACGAGACGCCGTCGACGTGCCCGCTCTTTGCCCGCACCCGCCCTCGAGCGTCCTGGAACCGGTACATTCTGAGGGTTCCATCCTTTCCGCCGCGCGCCAGAAGCGGATATAACACATTCCCCTTAGGCGATGCATCGTAATACGCCAATATGCGCGCCAGCGTCATGGCTGCCACCCGGTTAGCATGTGCAAGGCCGCTCCCATCCACGATGTGCAGGCCGGGCGTGGGAATGTCTTGGCCTGCGAGCACGGCGCGCTCCGCGTTCAAGCCGTCGCGATCGTCCGCAGTCTGGCCTTCACTGCCGCCGACGGCGCGCATCAATTCTTCGGCGAAATGGTTGTCCGAAACGACGAGCATATGCCGCAGCAAGCGGGTGAGCGGCGGCGAGCGGTGCTGCCAAAGGATCTCCGTGTTCAGCGGAACGGTTCCCGTCTGAGGCGGCCGAGCTACTGCGATGCCGGAGATTTTCAGCAACGCGGACAGGACCGAGCCTGCATACCGGTCGATGCCGTGCACGGGAACGTAAAACGTTTCTTCCACGCCCGGCGGAATGGCGCCGTCGAGCCGAAATTCGTTCGGCGTGCCGGTTGCGGCGATGATCACCTCGTCGCCGCCGCCGGTCGTGACGGCGCCGTAATAGCGAACGTCGTTGCTGCGCGGAACGACTGTGACCTGCGCACTTTGACCGAGCGACGTGCCGGTGACGTGAAATTCGACGGTATCTTCGTCGATCGAGATGCCGCTCGTCGCCGCCATGAAGTCTTCGTTGGAATCGTCCGCGTTCCAAAACGGGTTGATCTCTTCGCCGGCGATCGCGCTGCCGTCGACGGTGACGCTGCCGGTTATTGTTTGCAGACCCGTTTTTTTCAATTCAGTACGGCGTTGCGCAAATCGCTGGTGCGCAGCGATGGATCCCCCGAACCCGCAAGCCACAAATTCCCATCGAGCGCGCCGTTGCGCGGCTCCTGCGAAGCCGCGATCAACGTATCGAAACGAAACTGCGGGCCTAGATCGGCCAGCGCTGCGTCGGTGACGATGAGTTTTTGCGTGGACGCAGGGGTGAGCGCGCGAGATCCGCCGTTGTCGTACAGCAAACTTCCGTCTTGCGCGATGACCACGCAGCTGCACGAGCCTCCGTCGTCGAGCGCCGGAGCGAGCGCGGACTCGAGCGCGTTGCGCAAATCGCTGCGCGACGCGGCTCCCCACGCCGGCGCCGGCCGGCGTAAAACCGCTGCGACGGTAAACGTCTGCGCGGGCGGGCGCTGCGCGGGCGCGGCGTGGCTGCGCGGACGCAAAAGCAGCGCCGCAACGAGAACGAGCGCCACGGTGACGAGCGCGGCGACAAAACGCCGCCTACGTCCGCGAGAGCGCCTCGATCTGCTCTTGTAGTTTACGCTGCTCTTCACGTAAGGCATCGAGATCCGTTCGTAATCCGCTCACCTGAGCGGGAACTTTTTGTGATTCGCGGATGCGGATTGCGGCCTCCGCCGCGTTTCGCCGAATGCGGCCGTCAAAGCCGGTGCCGGCGAGACGGTCCAAGCCCGCGACGAGACGGGTGTCCGCCAGATCTTCCGCTGCCGCAATCGCGGAGATCTGCACTAAGAACATCGAGTCGTCCAATCGTTGAGCAACCGCGTCGACGATTTGCGGGCGCTCGTGATCCAGCAAATGTCCGGCACGCGCCAGCGCAGCCAACGCCGCACGCCGTACGCTTTCGTCCTTTCCCGGCTGAGTAGCATCGATCAGAAGCGGAACCGCACGCGCATCGGCAAGCTCGCCCAAGCCGCGTGCGGCGCCCGCTTCGACGGTGCCGTTCCACGATTTTCCGCCGACTGCTTCGGCCAGCACGTCGAACGCGCCCGGATCGCGCGTTTTTCCCAGGGCGTGCAGCGCGGCGGCCTGCACGAAGTACGACGCGTCGCCGCGGGCGGGGGCGGACAACGCTTGCACGGCCTGCGCGTTTCGAAATGTGCCGAGCGCGGCCGCCGCCGCGCGGCGCACTTTCGGATGCGCGTGCGAGAGCGATTTCTCGAGCAGGCGTTGGGCCCACGGTGCACGTGTGCGCCCGAGCGCCCGCGCCGCCTGTTCCAGCACGCCCCATGAGGGATCGTTCGCAAATGCGCGTTCCAAAGCGGCGCGCGCTTGTGCGGACCCGTCTTTCGCGAGCTGCCGCGCTGCGTGGATGCGTGCGGCAACGTTCGGATCGGCGGCCAGCGCCGCTTGCGCGAAACGTTCGCCGAATTCGTATCTGACGTCGGCCAGGATGAATGCGCCCGGATCGAAACGCACGAGGCCTGGAGAGGCGTCGAGCGGGATCGTAATGGTCTCGTGCGCGCGTTCGACCTTCACGCGCAAACGCCGTTCACCCGGCAGCGGTGCGCTTCCGAAGTCGGCGCGGGCGCGCTCGGGCGCGTGGTCCACTACGCCAAGGTCGACGTCGAACACGTAGGGCCCGGCGCCCGCATCGACCGGCTGTTTTTGGTCGATGGTCACCGTGAGCGTTCGCCGCTCTTCGTCGTACTTCAAACCAACGGTGAGTTGCGGATGTCCGCCGCGGAACACCCATTGATCGAAAAACGCGCGCAGATTTCTGCCCGAGCTCTGTTCGATCGCGCGTATGAAATCGATCGTTTCGACGTTGCGCTGCGCGTTATCCGCGACGTAGCGTCGCATCGCTCGCCAGAAACGCGTTTCCCCCAGTTCACCGCGAAGCATGTGCAGCACCGCGCCGCCTTTTTCGTACAAATGGCGGTCGAAAAGTTCGATCGGATCGCGAAAACGATTGCACACGATCGGCCGCCGGTAGCGCTGCGAGTCCTCGTCGATGTAGCGCTCCACACATTCGAAAATGTCGTAAACGTATTCGTCGTAGCCTAAGTCCGCCTCACGGAATACGGCCTCGAAGTACGTCGCAAATCCTTCGTTGAGCCACGCGTGAGACCAATCGCGGCACGTCAGGAGATCGCCGAACCATTGGTGCGCGAGTTCGTGCGCCACCAGCGGATCGCTTGAAAAGTCCAAATGCGCGCGTTCGTCGTGGAGGGTACGATCCGTCTGCGTCGTGGCCGACGTATTTTCCATGCCGCCGAAGATGAAATCGCTCACCGCGATCTGCGAGTAGCGCGCGTACGGATACGGCACTCCGAGTTTTTCTTCGAAAACGTCGATCATGCGGGGCGTTTTGCCGAATGCGCGCTCCCCGTCGGCTTCACGCCCGGGAAGCACGTAATAGAACACGGGCAGCGTGTTGCCGTCCGGGCGCTGCCGCGATTGATCGACCTGCACGAACGGCCCTACCACCATCGTCATGAGATAGGTCGAGTGCGGCACGTCCTGACGATAAGCGTATATCGTGCGGGCGCCCTCCTCACGGCATTCCAGCAGACTCCATTCGCAAGCGCGAATTGGCCCTTCGGAACCGAGACGACCGTCGACGTCGTCTGCTTCTCGTGCGGATAATCCAGACATGGGAACCAATAACGCGCGTTTTCGTCCTGACTTTGCGTCCATGCGTGACGAACTGCGTTCGGATATGCGGAAGTCGGCTCGACGAAGAACAAACCGTGACGCGGATGCGTCACGGCGTAGCGAATCGCAAAAATCGCTTCTTCTTCGGGCGCAACCGGCGGTTCGAATTCGATGCGCAGGTGTTTCCCGTCCGTCGTGAATGCAAGCGGCTTTCCGTCGCGTTCGACCGACGCGATCTGCAGATCGACGGCATCCAACGTGAGCGATGCAACCGCCTCATCGAGCGCGCGCACCGTGGTCGTGCAGATACCGTCCAAATGCGCCCGCTCGAGATCGGGCTCCAAATACAGGTCGATGTGCAGCACGTCGACGCTCTTGTCGGGGCCGTAACGCAAGGTCGAGCCGGGCAGCGCGAATTCGCGATGCACGGAAGGTTCGTCGCGAGTCATGGAACGGGCGCTTTTCGTGGCGGCGCTCCTGGTTTCCCGGGAAGCGCCGCCCGAAAGCGTCCATGTCGGGGAACCTCTAGCTGCTGTAAACCAGCTGACGTTCCAGCGATGCGCCGCTGGGCGAGGTCGACGTGATGATCACGCGAACCTGGCCGCCGGACACGGCGTTGAGCCCGATCTGCGCGGAAAAGTTGCCGTTGCCGTCTGCCGTAACGTCCGTTTGGAAGGTCCCGGTACCGAGTTGCAGCAGTCCGCCCGAGCGCGCTCGCTTCCCCGCTCGCGACGATGTGCACTTGCGAGCCCGGGATGGTGTTTCCGTTCAGCGTAAACGAACTGCTCACTTTCGATCCGGGCGACGGGGTCAACGAGCGGATGAAGTTCGCCGCGGCCCCGGCTGAGGTCGAAAACGACCACCCGGTTCGAAAACTCGGGCCCGCAGTGGTCGATCCGGTCACGGATACGTGATGCGTACCGGGAACCAGTTCCCAATTCGGCGTGACGTCGAACCCGTTTTGATTGGCGTACACTTGCGAGGTGACGTCCCGCCCGTCGACGGTTACTCGCAGCGACTCACGATTCACGGGCTCGCTGAACTCCGCATGCAGATTCGGATGCGTGCTGCGGGTCGTTGCGCCGTTTCCCGGCTTCTCGTTGTTCAAATAGAACGACGCATTCGTTTGCGGCTGCGGCGTATACGAGGTCGATCCGCCGGAGGTCGTGATGGCGACGGTTTCGTTGCTCGAGTTCCAGTTTACGTTCGCGCCGAGCGCTTGTGCGACGAAGCGCAGGGGCACTTCGGTCCGACCCGCGACCGTGAACGGCGCCACGTCCATCGTCAGCGGCTGACCGTTCACCGACGCTTGCGTGGAACCGATCGTCAAGTGAACGGCGCGTCCGTTTCCCTGCGAGTTGATGTTGCCGTTGGAATACACGACGCTCGAACCGAGCCGCTCGAAAATGGCGCGCATCGGAACGAAGACGCGGTTATTGCGCATCACCGGCGGCTGGTCGAAGGACATGGCTTGGCCGTTCACGGTCACCGTGACGTTTTGCGCCGACGCCGGCGCAACCGTCCCGATGCCGAAAAGGAACGACGCAGCCAGGCCCGCGCCTGCCAGTCGTTTGAGTAGTTGCATGTTTTCTCTCTCCTCCGAGAACGTAAATGACGTTGTCCGAGGGATTGCTTACCCACACCAACCGTGTGGGATTGCACGGTTGCTCCGTTCTAGACGGTGACCGGCTGCTGGAGTTCGGCCTTGGCGGCGCGACGGTCGGCGCGCCGCTCCAACGCGCCCATCCAGGTGTTGTAGATCATTGGTACGAGGAACAGCGTGAGCACGAGCGAGCTGAGCAGGCCGCCGATGATGACGGTACCCATCGCCTGGCGCCATTCACCGCCCTCCGCGTATCCGAGCGCGAGCGGCAGCATGCCGAAGATCATCGCTGCGGTCGTCATGACGATCGGACGGAAGCGCGTCGCGGACGCCTGCAGCACGGCGTCACGAACGCGCAGTCCGCGCTTGATCAGCGTGTTGGAGTAATCGACGAGCAATATCCCATTTTTCGCGACGAGCCCGAAGAGCATGATGATGCCGAGAATCGAGATAATGTTGAGCGATTGCCCTTGCTCCGGCTGAAGGCGCCCCATCACCGCGAGGAACGTCAACGCGCCGATAATCGCAAGCGGAACGGAGAACATGACGATCAACGGCTCGAGGAAAGATCCGTACAGGATCACCATCAGCATGTAGACGAGCATGAACGAGGTGAGCAGGGCGATGCCCATGTTGACCATGGTCTCGCCGACCCACTGCGAATTGCCCTGTGCAACGGGCGCGACGCCCGACGGCAGAAAACCGGGCTGGCGCATTTTTTTGTCCAGCGGCCCTTGCACTTGGCCCGTCGAGTACCCCGGAAGCAGATCGCTCGTAACGTTGACGACGCGCTGACGATTCAAACGTTCGATGCGCGTCGGCGCTTTCGTCCACGTAAACGTTGCGACGTCGCCGAGAGGCACGAGCGTTCCGTCATTCGCGCGCACGCGCACTGTCTTCAAGTCGTCCACCGTGTTGCGGTCGGCCTGCGGGAACTGTACCCGCACGTCGACCAGCCCGTTTTGCGTGCGGACCTTCGTTGCGACGGCGCCGTCGACGGCGATGCGTGCAACGTTCGCTGCGGCCGACGGCGCGATGCCGAGCATCTCGGCCTTCGATTGATCGATGTCGACGTTGAGGCGCGGAGCCGCAATTTCTGCGGACGTCTGCACGTTCACGGATCCCTGAATCGTGCGCAAATACTTCGCGACTTTTTCCGCTGCCGGGCCGATGGCATCTTCGGGTCCGCTCAACGAGTAGAAGATCGCTGCGCCTCCGCCGCCGCCGCCGCTTTCCTGATTCACCTGAAAATCGCCACCCGGGACGAGATAGCCCATCTTGCGAATCTGAGCGACGACCTGATTCGTCTGCTTGACGTGCGCGTCGTCCACCTGCGCGGTGAGACGAGCGAAATTTCCGCCCAGTATCATGCCGAATCCGGACGGCTTCATGCCGACGGTCGAACTGACGGACTTCATCCAGCGCATTTTCATCAGCGCGTCCTCGAGCCGCGTGACGTAACGATCGGTCATCGAGATCGGCGTGCCGGGCGGATAACTGACCGACATATTGATGACGCCGGTCTGCTGCGCGGGGAAGAAATCGAAATTGATGCCGCCGAGCGACCACATGACTACGCCGAGTACCGCCGGCATGACCAGCGTCGCAATCGAAAGCGGCCGGTACGAACCGAGCGTTGCGAATCCGGAGATCGGCTTTCCGCGGCGGCGACGGCTCCCGCGCATGAACCACGCAATAGTGTAGAAAACGAGCGTCGCGGCGATGATGACGCCGTCGAGCGGTAAGGCATTGGCGCCGCTTCCGACGAGCGCGAGCGCGTTCACCAAGAGTAACGCGCAGGTAAACACCACGAAGGAGCCGTGCGCGAGTGCGAACGGAAGCAATACGCCTTTGTAAAAGCGCGTGAACTGCTCGTAGCGGTGCACGACGAGATTCAGCACCAGCAGGGCGGCAATGAACACGCCGAAGACGTTCAGCAAGAACCATCCGGTGGCACTGCCCGCGACCCACATGAGGGCGGCAACGACGATGAGTCCGACGTCGAGCACCCGGTTATCCAACGCTCGCACCCACGCGGGATCGCCTTCGGAGCGCTTGCGCATGCTCCACTTTGCAGCCAAGAGCGGCGTGAGCGTGAACGATACGAAGAGCGAGAACAGCGTTGCGGTCACGACGACCGCACCGTATTCCTTGAGATATTCGCCGGTGATGCCGGGCAACAGCGCGATCGGCAAAAATACCACGACGTCGACCATGGTGATAGCCACCGCCGCTCCGCCGATTTCGCTGCGCCCGTTGATTGCGGCGTCCATCGGATTTTGCCCCATGTCTCGATGTCGCGTGATGTTTTCGAGCACGACGATCGAGTCGTCGACCAAGATGCCGATGATGAGCGAGAGCCCCATCATCGACAAATCGTCGATGTGGAAGCCGAACAGTTTCATCAAGATGAACGTCGAGAGAATCGAAGACGGAATCGCTACCAGCACGACGACGGCATTGCGCCACGCGTGCAGGAAGAGCATCATGACGATGGCCGTGAGCGCGATGCCCTCGATGAGCGATTGCCCCACGCCCCAGAGCTCTTTGGCGGTGACGTCGGCCTGGGCGTCTTCTTCCACGAACTGCAGCTGCGGAAAGCGCGCCTCGATAATCTTCATCTGCGCGCGCGCGTTTTGCGTGGCTTTGATCTGGTCCGCGTCTACCGTCGGATTGATTTGAATGTACACGCGCGGCTGCCCGTTATAATGCGAGATCGTTCTCATCTCGACGTGGCTGTCGTACGCACTCGCGACGTCGCCGATGCGCAGACCCTGCATCGACGATCCGGGAACCGGGAGCGGAATACCGAGCAAATCGCTCGCTTTGGTGACGTAGGAATGAATCGCGACGGTGGATTCTTGCGTGGGCTGGGTCAGGATGCCGCCCGGTACGTTCAGATTGTTGTTGGCGACTGCGCCGAATACGTCGGCGAGCGTCGCGTTCGCGCCGAGCAGACGCGAGGGGTCCGGTTCGACGTGAAATTCGCGGTCGGCCGAACCGTACACGTTGACCGACTGCACGTCCGGGATCGCCTGTATCAGCGGCGTGATCTGATTATTGACGAGATCCGCTATTTGGGTCTGGGAGAGCGATTTCGAACTCACCGCAATGTCGAGCAACGGCGGCGTGTTGTCTCCCGCGGATTTGTCGACCACCGGCGGATTCAAATCCGAGGGCATGTAGATGCGCGCCGTATCCGTCCGCCGCTGCACGTCGACCGCGGCGAGATTGAGGTCGGTGCCTATCCGAAAGAAGACCGCAACGCTCGCCGAACCTTCCTGCGCCGTAGCCGTCATGTGATCGAGGTTGTCGATGCCGGCCATCTGATCTTCGATTGGCTTGATGACCAGACGCTCCATGTCTTGCGGCGAGGCTCCCGGGTATCCGGCCTCGACCAGGACGACGGGAAACTGCGTCCCCGGGGGATTCGAACTCCGGCCCAACTGCAAAAACGAGATAAAACCGAAAATCGCCAAAGCAATGAATACCATTGCGGTGATGATCGGTCTGGTAATGGCAAAGCGGGTCAACCACACGATACGAAAAGCTCCTGGGGCGGGCCGGTATGCTCTCCACTACGGTCCGACGGTCGGTATGGTTTCACACCTTACCGAAAGTTGCTGCGTATCGAACCGAATGAGTGAGCGTGGGGACGGGGGCGAATGTGACACGGAGCGGTCGATCGCCGTGGTGGGCGCGCGAGACTGCTGGGGGCCTCGGCGGCTTCGCCGCTGGGAGGCACGCAGCACCGCGATGGTGCGCAGCGCCGCTGTTTTTGCAGCGGCGGGGCTTTTTTACATGGTGCGCGAGACTGGACTCGAACCAGCACGCCCTTGCGGGCGCTAGCCCCTCAAGCTGAGTGCGTCTACCAATTCCGCCACTCGCGCACGGAGGCTCGGCTTTGATTTCGGCATCGCGTTGCGAATGCCGCTGGTACGCGGAGCCATCCTGACTCCGTGGACCGCTGCTCCGCATGGCTCGCTCTCGCCATCCCCGCTTTGCAAGCGGTGTCGGAGCCATCCTCAACGCGACGCCAAAACCAAACCTCGCGTTGAGATAACTAAGAGAGTCTATATGCTAGCGCATGTTCGGGTCAAGCGCATCCCGCAGACCGTCGCCGATATAGTTAATCGCCAGAACCGTCACCAGGATGCACAAGCCCGGAAACACGGCCGCCCACCAGGCGATTTCGAGGTTGCTCTCCGCGTTCGCGAGCATGTTGCCCCAAGACGCCGTCGGCGGCTGTATGCCGAAGCCCAAGAATGAGAGCGTAGACTCCAGCACGATGACGTTCGCGACGTCGAGCGTCGCTTGAACGATGATTGGTGCGATCGCGTTCGGCAGCAGGTGCCGCAGCATGATGCGCGCGTCGCCGTTGCCCAGTGCCCGCGCCGCCTCCGTGTACTCCCGCTCTCGAAGCGAAAGATACGACGCGCGCACCAAACGCGCGACTCCGGGCCACGATAATGCGCCGATGATCACGACGATGACGCCGAATCCGAGCGAGGCTTTACTGCTGCTTGCGGCCACGATACCGGTGAGTGTGAGCAGCAGCGGCAAGAGCGGAATCGACAAAAACACATCCGTGATGCGCATGATGATGTAGTCGATCCAGCCGCCGTAGTAGCCGGCCATCGCACCCAGCAGCGTGCCGATGATCAGCTCCATGATCACCGCTGCCACGCCCACCGTCAGTGAAATGCGCGCGCCGAACATCAAACGCGACAGCAAATCGCGTCCATTCTCGTCGGTTCCGAGCGAATGCGCGCCGCAGTGAACCGCATCCTGGAAACACGGGGGAAGCGGGTTGCCTTGCCAGTGCACTTCGTCGATCCCGTTGGGATCGTACGGCGCGAGCTTATGCGCGAAGACGGCCATCAGCACCATCAGCAAAAGAACGACCGCACCGGCCATCGCGAGTTTGTGTTTGCGGAAGCGTCGCCAAACGGTGTTCTTGGTGTACTCGATCGCCGCGTCTTCGAGGATCGGCTGATTCATCGGTGCGGAAATTGCCATGCCGGTCGCCCTCTAGTCGTATTTCACGCGCGGATCGAGCCACGCGTACGCCACATCGGCGAGCAAGTTGAACAGCACCACCAGGAACGCGTTGAAGATGAGATAGCCTTGCATCAACGAGATGTCTTGCTGTCCGAGCGCATTGTAGAACAGGCGGCCTTCACCGGGCCACGCGAAAATCGTTTCGGTGACGATCGCGCCTCCGAACAAGCCCGGCAGCGTGAGCGCCGTGACCGTTACGAGCGGAATGAGCGCGTTCTTCAATCCGTGCTTGAAAAGCACCGTGCGGAAGTTCAGTCCTTTCGCCCACGCCGTGCGCATGTAATCCGTCTTGATCACTTCCAGCATCGAACTGCGCATGAACCGGCTGTAGAGCGCGACTTGAAGCAGCGCGAGCACGATCATCGGCAGGATCAAATGCGAAACGCGATCGCCGAAATCGAACGTATCGGAACCCGAAATACCTGCCGAAGGCAATTGAAGCTGCCAGCCGCCCGGGAGCGGAATGCCGTGCACCGCGAACGCCAGCTGCATCATGAGCGCGAACCAGAACACCGGCATCGACTGTCCGAAGAAGGCGAAGGTCGTAATGAAATAATCCCAGATCGAATAGGGCCGAACCGCTGCGAATAAACCCGCGGAGACGCCCACGATGAACGCGAGGATGAACGAGGACACCATCAGTTCGAGCGTCGCCGGCAGGCGCTCCACAATCGCGTTGAAAACCGGCTCCGAATTGCTCATGGACCAGCCGAAATCGCCGGTGACCGAGTGCCCCAGCCACACGAAATACTGAATGGGCAGCGGCTTGTCCAGCCCGAGATTGTGTTTGAGCCGGACGATGTCTGCCTGTGTGATGTGGGGGTTCTGCAGGTACGCGCCCAAACCGCCGCCCGGAGCGTTGTGCAAGATCACGAACAAAATGAACGAGATCAAGATCAGCAGCGGAATTGCCTGAAGCGTTCGGCGGACGACGTAAGTAAACAGGGGGCCGCACCTCCAAAAGAACCCGCGGTCTATTAAAGAATGGCCGGGGTTCTCCTTGCCAAGCCAAGTATCTGACGGGCCTCGTCCGGGGTGGCGACGGGGCGGCCCAACTCGCCGGCTAAACGCACTACGCGCGCTACGAGATCCTCGTTCGTCGCCAGCCGGCCTTTCGAGTAATAAATGTTGTCTTCCAAACCGACGCGCACGTGGCCGCCCATCGCCAAGGCCGCCATCGCCATCGGCAGCTGCATGCGCCCGATGCCGGCAACCGACCAGGTGCACCCGCCCGGAAGCGCGTCCACCAAGTCGCACAGGTTTTGAACCGTCGCATCCAAACCGCCCGGGACGCCCAAGACGAAATCGACGTGCTGCGGGAACGAGAGCAAGCCTTCCTTTTCCAAACGCCGCGCGTTGGAAAGGTGCCCTTTGTCGAAAATCTCGAGTTCGGGGCGCACGCCGTACTCGCGCATCTTCTGCAGAATGCCGCGCATGATTGGAAAGCTGTTCTCGAAGACGTCGTCGCCGAAGTTTACCGTCCCGCACGTAAGCGTCGCCATTTCGGGACGCAATTGCAGCACCGACGCGCGCTCGTCGGGCGACATGCCGATTGCGCCGCCCGTGGAAAATTGCACGATGAGGTCGCTCTGCGCGCGAATTTCGGCGTACGCTTCGAAGCGGGAGACGTCGTGCGTATTCGTTCCGTCGTCGTTGCGGCAATGGACGTGAATCATCGAGGCGCCAGCATCGCGCACTTTGCGTGCGACCTCCCCGATTTGCGCGGGCGTGACGGCAAGATGCGGCGTCTGATCCGGCGTCAGTTCCGCGCCTACGGGCGCCACCGTGATGATTACTGGGTCCATGACGAACCTGCTTCGCCTCCGAGCACGTGCGCGGCCTCCGCGACGATATCTTCGTCCAAGCCGAGCAGCGCCGCGAGCGCAACCGCGTCGGCGTGGTGAGTACGGCCGTCGGTCACTTCAAAGACGGCGTAATCCATCGAGTCGGCCAGCGACGCGAGCGCTGCCTCCAAATCGCCCGCCGGCGCCCCCTTCGGCACACCGCGCAGGCCGCGCACCGCGAAATGCCGGACGCGCGCGTCGGACGCTATACCCGCCAAGTGCGTGGCGATGAACGCCAGGCGGCGGCGCCGCCGCAGCGACGAATCACCGCGACGAGCAGAGCGCGGCCTTCGGCCGGCGTCGTCGTTCTCGCAAACTCGTCGATCAAGAGCAGAGCATTTGCGGCGGGGCGCGCCAGCAGTTCGTTCAAACGAACGACTTCGCGCGCGAACGAGGAAAGCAGTCCGCCGGCATCCCGTTCCGCGCCGATTCCGAGCCACGCGATCTGATCGAAGAGCCCGCACTGCGCATCCTCGGCGGGGACCGGTATTCCGAACGTCGCGAGCAGGGCGATGAATCCGCAGGTGCGCAGCGCCACGCTTTTGCCGCCCATGTTCGGCCCAGTGAGCACCGCGCTGTCCGACAAATCGACCGAGATCGCTTCGTAGCGGCGTCCGCGCGCTTCGAGATCCGATTGCAGCGGAAGATAGCGTCCGTTCTTGAACCGTACCACGCCCTCGGCAACGATGCGAGCCGGAACGCACGCATAATGCTGCGCGAACCGCACTTGCGCCAGCAGCAGATCGAAGGCACCTACGGCTTCCGCGAGCGTTTCCAGTGCTTTCGCGGCAGCGCGCACCTCACCGGATATGCGCGAGCGGACCGACTCCTCCACCTGTGCGACGCGCGCCGCCGCGGCGTCGCGCCTGCGCAGCGCTTCCATCGCCGCTTCGTCGAGATCGAGTTCGCACAAATAGTACGTCGGCGCTTCGCGTATGACTCGCACGCCCTGCGGAAGCACGGCAATGGCGTCGCGCATCACGATGAACTCCGCCGTCGAAATCTCATCGCGACCCAGGTCCGCAGCGACGCGCGCAGCCAAACGTCCGCGCACCGAATCGTATTCCGCTTGTCCGCGATCCGCGTCCGCCCTCGCCGCAGCGAGCTTCGCATCGAACTTCTCAGTCAAATAAAAACCGAATTTGCCGGCGCGGCCGGTTTCAAGCAGACGCGCAACGCGGGCCGCTTCTTCCGAAAGCGCTACGTGCGCAGACAAACGTTGCGCCGTATCGAGAAACCGCAGCAGCTCCAGCAAATTCGCGTCTTCCAGCGTTGCGCCCATGGCGGCGCGCGAGAGCGCCGGCAGCGCATCGGGCATCCCGCGCAGCGCATCGCGCATTGCGTCCACTTCGCGCGGCTCGATGCGCGTTGCCGTTTCCGCAACCGCATACGATCGCCCAGATGCGGCAAGCTCCTCACCGGGACGAAACGGCGCAAACGCGTCGTACGCACGGCGACCCGGCTCGCTGAGCGGTTCGAGTTGCGCGTTCAGCCATGCCGTCTCCAGCGCCGTTGCCGTTATGGTGTCGACGACGCTCGCAAAATTCATGCGGCGCTCGCGATCGAGGCGGTGTAGACGTCGAAGGTCGGAAGTCCGGTAGCCGCGGCGACCGCGAGCGCAAACTCGCGGGGCTCGAAGTAGCGATCGCGCCCAATCGAGGCGACCGTTGCAGCGACGACGTGCAGCGGACGTTCGCAACGAAGTTGCAGGCGCGCGGCGACTCCGAGAAACGCTTTTCCGCCAAACGCAATCTGCGTGGGATCGCGGACGACGACTTGCCGCGCTTCGCGTTCGCTCACCAAGCGCGCCGCATGCGCGGCGGTCAGCGCACCTTGAATGCGAACCAACGGTTCGCGCTCGTCCACGCGCGGAATGCGCAATCGCGCGACGAGCGCGCGAATGTCTTCGACGGCCTCGTCCGCCGTGCGGGCGGCGGCTGCGCCGGCCGCGACGATCACCGCATCGTCTCCGCCCGCGAGCGCCGCAACGCGATCCAGCGCACCGTCGACGACGATCTGGCCGCATCCGAAGTCGGCGAAGCGCGCGGCGCACGAACGCACGCCGGCTGCAGTTGCGGGCCCCGCAATTTCATAGTGTGCAGATTGACGCACGCGAGCGAACACGACCGGGCCTGCCGCGGTGCTCCACGGCGTGAGGTCGAGAAGTTCCACGGCCGGATGCTGCGGCAGAAGCCCGCGCGCCGTGGCAATCGTCGCGCCCGGACGTAAGAACAGACGCGGTTTGGCGGCCGCGTCCGCCGCGTCCGCCGCTTCGCCGTCGCGTCCAACCGACGTCAAGCCTACGCGGAGACCGCGCGCCGCCGCGGCGGCGGCGACGGACCGCATTGCGACCGTCTTGCCGACGTTCTTACCGGTACCGACGACGAAGAGCGAGCTCCGCCCCCCCGCCCGCGCCAAATCCAGCAGCATTTCGCCCACGCGCATACTCAGACGGCGCTTCGCTCAGCCGACGTGAAAGACTTTTGCCAAGATGAACGCGATGCCGGTAAGCATCAGCACGATGCCGGCCCAAAGTTCTGCGCCTTCTTCCACGCGGCGCCCCAAGAAGCGGCCGAACGTGAGACCGAGCACTGTTGCGCAGATCGAGACGACGAAAATCACTCCGAGAGCCAGCCAAAGCGGCACGCCGATATACAGGATCGAAAATCCGATGCCCAGGGAATCGAGGCTGATGGAGAGTGAGGCGATGAATAGTCCCCACCCGCGCGACATGTCGAGCGGCGTCTTTTCTTCGGAAACCCGTACCGCTTCAAAAATCATGTAGGCGCCTACGCCGATCAGCGCCGCGAAACCGATGAACCCGGCAATCTCGCCGAGAAATTGTCCGGCGACTCGCCCGAGCCCGACGCCGATCAGGTTCATGATGACTTCGGCGCTGGCAAATGCTGCGCCGATGCGCGCCTTTACGGACCGGGAGGCGCCACGCATGCCGACGCCGATGCCGACTGCGAAAACATCGAGGCCCAAGGATACCGCGATGACGAAGATCTTCAGGAGATGCAAGAAGTGCCGATTGCGAGCCGGCGGACCCCCATCCCTTTAGGCTCGCGCCGCGCCTTAACGAGAGTTGATCGGCGACTGGCTTTCGAGCGGATCGACCTTCGGCTGCGCGAGCAGGCTGTTGACTGCGGTACGCAATTGCGAGATCGTGAACGGCTTGTTCAGAAACAAATTTGCGCCGGCACTTTTGGCGCGGCCGTCCATCGCGTAATTGGTGTGTCCCGAAACCATCAAGATTGGAACGGCGCGCGTCCGTTCGTCGGCGCGCAGACGCTCGATGAGATCGATGCCTGAGATTCCCGGGAGCATGAAGTCGCAAATGATGATGTCGAAGGTGCCTTCGCGATCGAGCGCGACCAGCGCGCTTTCGGCGTCGTTGCGAACCACGATGTCATACGGACCTTTTCGCAACACCGTTTCGATGAGTGTGCAGATAGCCGGATCGTCGTCCGCGATGAGAACCCGCCACGTGCGCTGCGCCATGCTGCTGGTCCCATTCGCTCCCTGGGGCTTTCCGCCTAGCGCCGGCGTCGTGCTTTGGTAAAGTTTTCTGAATGAAATGGTTCGATACGGGCGCATATTTTCACGCGGCAACGGCGCTGTTGCTGCTGGTCATGCTCGGACCGGTTATCGTCATGCTCGCGGCAGTGCCGCCGGCGACCGTAGTACATTCGTTCGCCCTGCCGGTCGCGCAAGACGCCGTGCGGGTTTCGCTCTTCGCGTCGAGCATTGCGGTGGCCGCAGCATCAGTGCTCGGCGTTCCGGCGGGATATGCGTTAGCGCACACGTCACGCGGCCTTCGCGCGCTTCTGCTTGCGGTGCTCGCGCTTCCGCTCGCGTTTCCTCCGGTTGCGTCCGGTATCATTCTCCTTCAAACGGTCGGCACGCGCACGCCGGTCGGGGCCGCGCTCGCGCAGCACGGCATCGTCTTCGTCGATTCCATTTGGGGCGTTGCGCTCGCAGAATTTTTCGTCGCGGGATCGTTCGTCGCGATCGCGGCGGCTGCAGCATTCGGTTCGATCGACCCGTCTTTCGAAGAGTCCGCGCAAACGCTGGGCGCAGGAACCGCCGCGCGCTTCTTTCGCATCGCGCTTCCGCTCGCCGCGCCGAACGTGCTCGCCGGTATGTTGCTCGCATGGATGCGCGCCATCGGCGAATACGGCGCGACGTCGATTCTCGCGTACCATCCCACGTCGCTGCCGGTTCAGCTCTACGTCGCTTTGTCGGCTCAGGGTGTGGGTGCGTCACTCGCGTTGACGTATGGATTCGTCGTGCTGGCTGCCGTCGTCGTCGGCGTACAATGGGCTTTGCGCCGGCGCGTCGTATAGAGCAGCCCGTTATGGCCGTTCTCGATCGGATGTTTGCCCCGGATTCACTTTTTTCGCGCCGGTTTTTCTTTTTAGCCAGGCGCTTCGTAGCCGGCGATACGATCGACTCCGCGATTGCCGCCGTTCGCAATCTGAACGCGGCGGGAATGACCGCGACGCTCGACTTCCTGGGTGAAGACGTTCTCGAACGGGAAGCGGCCCTGAAAACGCGCGACGCGTATTTCCGAATGCTCGATGCGATCGCCGCGGCCGGCGTGCAAAGCAACGTTTCCGTCAAACTCACCGCTATGGGGCTGCTCGTCGACGAAGATTTCGCGCTGCAGAACCTCAGCGCGATCCTCGACTATGCGCAAACGAAGAATCCGGGCGATCCGTTCGTGCGCATCGACATGGAAGGATCGAGCGTGACGGATGCGACGCTTCGTCTGTTCGAGCGCGCCTACCAAACGCACGAGAACGTCGGCCCGGTTTTGCAAGCGTATCTTCGCCGCACGCCGCACGACGTGCAGCGCGCGATAGAACTTGGCGCGCGCGTGCGCATCTGCAAGGGCGCCTACAGCGAGCCGCCCGAGATCGCATACAAAGAGATGCCGCAAATCCGCAAACAGTATCTGGATTGCGCGCGTGCGCTGTTGACGCGCGGCACGTATCCGGGTATCGCCACGCACGATCCGGAATTGATCGAAGCCGTTAAAGCCTTCGTGCACAACAACGGCATCGCTTCCGACAAGTTCGAGTTTCAAATGTTGTACGGCATTCGCCCGAGCGTGCAGCGGCAGCTCGTGCGCGACGGCTACCGCCTGCGCGTGTACGTGCCGTTCGGAACGCATTGGGCTGGCTATTTCTATCGCCGCGTGGCCGAGCGAAAAGAGAACGCGCTCTTCGCGCTTTCGGGCATCTTTAGCCGGTAGGCGAGCCGCCAGGACATGCGGTTAGTCGTGCAGCGAGTCGCGCGCGCAGCCGTGCGCGTCGATGAACGAACCGTCGGAGAGATCGGCAAAGGGCTGATGGTGCTCGTCGGCGTCGGCGTCGACGACGAAGAACGCGACGCGGAAACTGCAGCGGAGAAGATCGCGAATCTGCGTATTTTCGCGGACGGCGAAGGGCTGATGAACCGCAGCGCGTTGGACGTGGGCGCCGGTGTGCTGCTGGTCTCGCAGTTCACGCTGCACGGAGACGCACGAAAGGGCCGGCGCCCATCCTTCATCACAGCGGCGCGCGAAGACGTCGCAAAGCCGTTGTACGAACGCGTCGGCGTGCTGCTCGAGCGCGCGGGGCTGCGTGTCCGCTACGGCGTTTTCGGCGCGCACATGGACGTCGAACTCGTCAACGACGGTCCGGTTACCATTTTACTCGACACAAAGCGCGTATTTTAGGCCGCGGCTCACTGCGCGGGCGGAATATCGGCGGACGTGCCGTCGAGATAGCCGATGTGCGTGACCAGACAGCGCAACGCTTCACCACTCTGCCGCGCGCCCGGCGCGTTCACCTCGAACGTCACTTGCCGGCGATCGCCGGGATCGAGTTCTTTCTTCAAACGCGCGGAAGCGCTGTAGCTCGCATACCGGAAATCTCGATAGAAGCTGACGGCCAGAGCAAGATCGGCGATGGGACGATCGGAGAGGTTTCGAACGGTCGCGCCGACCGCGAATCCGTTCGCTCGTTCGACCGCGCTGCACGGCGAGAGTTCTACCGGCAAGCGTTGCGGGTTGCCGGCGCATGCGGTCAGTACTGCCGCGCACAAAACACCCGCGAGTACGCGCGTCATCCCTTCGTGTCGGACAGACGCTCGACACGGACGATTCGGTCTTTTTCGATTAGCCGGCCCAACACGTCTGCGCCGCCGATGACTCGCCCGAAGACCGTGAAATCGCGATCCAAATGCAACTGCGGGGAAAGCGTGATGTAAAACTGCGTCCCCGCCGAATCGCGAATCGCGTGCGAGTTCGGTCCGTCCGTGTAGTTCAATCCCATCGATATGACGTAACTGTCCTGTTCGATCGGATTTTCTTCCGCGGGAATCGCATAGCCGGCGTCGCCGCTGCCGTTGCCCTTCGGGTCGCCGGTCTGCACGACGAAATCGGGAACGATGCGGAACCAGGGATTATCGTCGTAGTAACCCCGATCCGCTAGATTCAAGAAATTTTCCACGGTCAGCGGCGCCCACTCGGGATACAGTTCGAGATAAATATTGCCTTCCGTCGTGACGATGCGCACGCGCGGGTGCGGCCCGTTCGCCGGCCCGGTCAACAGCGCGACGGTGGACGGATCCAGCTTCGGCTGAGCGATGATCGCGGCGGCATGCGGAGCCGCAGGTTTACCCGTTACGCCGCTGCGCGGTATCGCGCGCAAAGACCCAAAACGATCCGGCGCGGGCGCCGGGGTGCGAACGCCGGCGGGAATGCGCGTCAGATGATCCGTCGGTTTTCCGCCTCGGAGCACGGTTACCGCTTCAAGCGCTTGCTCCTCGACGCGCCACGACGGATCGTGAACGAGCGGCAGCAGCAGCGCAACGGCGGACGCATCGCCTCGCCGGCCGAATGCGCGCACTGCTTCGATGCGCACCACTTCGTCGGCGTCTTTCAAGCCGTTCGCCAACGTTTTTTGCGGTGCGGTCTTCGCATAACCGCGGAACAACGTCCACATGAGGTGCCAGCGAACGAAAGTGCTGCGCTCGCCCGCGTACGCGCGCTCGAGCGCATTGAGCGCGGTAGCACTTTGGGGTGCGGCGCCGAACGCTTCGAGAGTCGTCGCGGCGCGCGCGCGAACGACGTCATTTTTGGAGTGCAGAAGGCCGACCGCGCGTTGGAGCGCCTTGCGCTCCTGCAGTGCGTCGAACGCATGCGCAGTCTCGAGCCGGTCTGTCGCGTCTAATGCCGACACGAGCACGGTATCGCTCGTATCATGGAAAGCGGTAAGGACGGCGTGTGAAGCGCCGCTCGAGCCGATGAGCCCGAGCGCATACACCGACATCGCCCGCAGCGCGGTATCACCCCCACGCAGGTGGCGCTCGAGCAAGGGGACGCCGGCCGCCTGTTTGGTGCGGCCGATCGCAAGCGCGGCTCGGAGCGCAACCAAACGATCGTTCGAATCCAGAAGGCCCGCCAAACGGCCGTTGCCCAGCGATCTGGCCTGTTCGAGCCGCTCGATCTGTACGTAGGGCGCTTGGACGGGCGCAGATGCGCCGAGCGCAAGCATGGCGGCGATGGGCAAAATCGCGAGCCGGAACGGCTTCTTAATCAAATCAATACCAACTTTCTGGTCCGAACTTGCGTTCTAGTATATGGAGCATGAGATTGCCGTCCTTCTGGGGCGGCGCAAGAAAACCGAGGATAGATCGACTCAATGAACACACCGAATGGCCCGGCCCCCAAAAAAGCCGGAGGCATGACCGTCCGCGAAGCAGGCCAAAAAGGCGGCGAGACGGTCAAGAAAAAATACGGTCCCGAGTTTTACGAACAAATTGGGCGCAAGGGCGGCCAAGCGACGAAACAAGCGCACGGACACGCTTTCTACGAGCAAATCGGCAAGAAGGGCGGCAAAAAAGGCGGCGAAGCCACCCGTGACCGGTACGGCCCGAACTTCTACGAGCAAATCGGACAAAAAGGCGGCCAGAAAGTCAAGCAGCTCATCGAAGAAGGCAAACGTGCAGCAGCCGCAGCGGCCCAAGATCAAGAGAAAAAAGCCAGTGAGGCGCGCCGGAATCTTGGCGCTCGCGGCTGCATCCGCGGCCGCGGCAATCGGCGCGGGCCCGCGACCGGCTCGCGCCATCGTCGTGCCGACACCTCCTCCGAGTGCGGCCGCGCCGCTCTCGACCCCCACCGGCACGCCGAATTCGACGGTGCTTCCGCTCGATTCCAGCCTATTTTTCGTTCTGGACGGAACGATCAGCTCGCGCCTCAAACCGGGCACCGTCGTCCCGGCGCATCTGCGCGACGCGCTGGTCCTGAACGGAAAGACGATCGCGCGCGCGGGTTCGCGCGTCGACATCGAAGTCTACCAAACCACCCCGGCCCACATGGGCAATGAAGACGGCTCTGCGGAGATCTACTTTCAGCCGCTCATGCTGGCCGATGGGAAGAGCATTCCGCTTACGACGCCGACGGCGCATATCGATCCGCATATGAGCGTCGGCCAGTACAATACGCGTGCCACGGTGGATACCGTGGGCGACATCTTCATACCGGGCCATTACATCTACCACATGCTGCGCAAAGGGCGCGACGTCACGCTAGGCCCGGGCACGATCCTGCGCGCACGCACGGGCGCGTCGGTACTGCTCGCGGGGACCCGCGTCGTCGTCGCTACGCCTCAGCCGTTCGTCACGGTACGCGACACGCCGCATCCGGCGTTCGTTCCCGCCCCGCTCATTACGCCTCCGGGATTCCACATGCCGACGCCGAAGCCGTCGCCAAGCGTCAAGCCTACACATACACCGTAAAGACCGGAGGTATCCCATGAAACGTGCGCTTTTCGCGCTTACGTTTTTGGCGTTCAGCGCAGTCGCAGCGGCCGGTTTTCCCGCCCTCGCGGCGTCGCCGAAGGCTAAACTCCCCGATAAACCGCTTCCGAGTGAAGTGGCCTTCGTTCAGTCCGTAACCAAAGATCTCAACGCGCGTTTCGCGACTCCGGCGGACGCTGAGAAAGACGGCTACTTCCGGTACAACAACGAGGACAAAACCGGCGCGATCAGCTACGCAAATCTGCAGTGGAACAGCGCCGCTAATCCCGCGCATCCCCAGCCGAGTCAGTTGTGGTACGACGTGAAGGGACGACTGCTGGGCGCCGACTTTTCAGTGCCGCTCACCGCCGCGAACGGGAGCGCGCCGCCCAATCTGTGGGGATTGAATCCCGATCGGTGGTTCAAATTCGGAAAGTCGCACGTGCATTACGTACTGCAAGGCAACACGGACGCGGCGTACGGCCACGCCGTCTCTGCGGTCGCGTACGCGAAGGCCGGCGGAGATCTCAACAACCCGACCGCCGCACCGCTCGTGAAGATGGGCAAAGTTTCCAGCGCGGATCTGGTCACGAAAGTTTTCGATTTTCCGGCGCAATGGGACGTGGAAGTTTGGCTTACGCCCAACCCGCTCGGCGCATTCGCCGAAACGGATCCGCTCGTCAAGCCCAGCAAAACCGCCGGCGCGCCCGAGATGTAGTCGATCTTATTTCTGAACCGAACAACGGCGTTCGGCCAGCGTAATCGCTGAATCGGCCGCCGCGTTCTCCGCCTGATCGATAACGTCGCGCTGACCGTCGAAGCGCAAATACGTCTTGATGTCGCGCATGTCTTGCGGCATCTGCGCTTCGGCCAGCTCTTGGCCGCTCACGTCCAAATCGGCCGGCGGCTGGTAGTCCATCATCGCGCGCACTACACCGCCCAGATCGATCGTCAGCTGCATCTGTTTGTTGTAGGCGAGCTGCAGTTTCTCGGCGATCTGATGCATGTCGCGCGCGTCCTGCTGATCTTTCGTGAGTGTTTGCCCTTGGCGTAGGCGGTTGATCTCTTGCTGCATCGCCGGCAAGCTGTTTTGCAAGTCCGCGACGTATTTCACGAGTTTAGCGCGCACGCCGCTGTACCGAATCTGGTAGTCCGGATGATGAAAGACGTCGGTCAGGCCGGCGAGCTGCGGATCGACGAGGTCGAGCGTGCGATCGTTCGCGATCATCGGCTGAACGGCCGCGTTGAAATGCTGAGCGATCGACGTGCAAAACGGCGTCGATCGGACCGTTGCAATCGTCCGGAGTTGACTGGACGGCGACGGCGTCGCGGATGGCGTAGGATTGGCGACCGCAGCCAGCAGCGCGAGCGCGAGAACCTTACTCGTTGCTCCAGTAGTCCTTTAGGGCTTTACCGCGCGATGGATGCCGCAGCTTGCGCAGCGCCTTGGCTTCGATCTGGCGGATGCGTTCGCGCGTCACGCCGAATTCTTGCCCGACTTCCTCGAGCGTACGTTGATGGCCGTCTTCCAGTCCGAAGCGCAGCACGAGCACTTTGCGCTCGCGCTCGGTCAGATTTTGTAAAACGTCCTGCATCTTTTCTTTGAGCAGCATCACGGACGCCGCTTCAGCCGGGGCGACCGCTTCCTGATCTTCGATGAAGTCCCCTAAATGCGAATCTTCTTCTTCGCCGATCGGCGTTTCGAGCGAAATCGGCTCCTGACTGATCTTGATGACTTCGCGAACCTTTTCCGGCGTGAGGCCCATTTCCGCGGCGATCTCTTCCACCGACGGATCGCGTCCGAGTTCTTGGAGCAGCTGACGCGAAATCTTGATGAGCCGGTTGATCGTCTCGACCATGTGCACCGGAATGCGTATGGTGCGCGCCTGATCTGCGAGCGCGCGCGTAATGGCCTGACGTATCCACCATGTTGCGTACGTCGAGAACTTGTAACCTTTGCGGTAATCGAATTTTTCGACGGCGCGGATGAGCCCGAGGTTTCCCTCTTGGATGAGATCCAGAAACAGCATGCCGCGGCCGACGTATTTCTTCGCGATGGAGACGACGAGACGAAGATTCGCTTCGGTGAGCTGACGCTTTGCTTCTTCGCCCTGCCCGACGACGACCTGATTGGCCGAACCGTTTTGAGCGAGTTCTTTCTCGCCCGCCTCGATGCGCATGGCCAGTCTTCTCGTCTTCCATGGAAAGCAGCGGAACGCGCCCGATCTCCTTGAGGTACATCCGAACGGGATCGTCCAGCGACAAACCGACGGACAGCGTCTGCTCGGGCTGCTCTTCCGTTTCCTCGGGTTTTTCTTCTTCCGCTTCCTCGACGACCTCGACGCCTGCGCCGTTCAGGTCGGTCATCAGGTCCTCGAAAATCTCTGCCTCGTTCAGCTCCTCGCGCGTTTCGGCGAGGCGGCCGACTTCCAGGTTAATCTCGTCGAGCGTAATAGAGCCGCGCTTTTTGCCGCGCTCAAGCAGCCGTTTCTTCAGTTCCTCGACGGTAGTTGGTGCGGGTTCGGCCGTTGCGGTCGCGCCGTTCGCGCTTGGCGCCTTCTTGCGTGCCATGCTTTTCTTACTCACCCCCTCTCTTGCAGAGTCTTTTACTTTTTCAGTTTCGATACGAGGGCATCGAATTCGTCCCGAAGCTCCGGACTCACGTTTTGCCCAGCCGTGAGTAATTCGTCGATGCGCCGGGACAATTCCTGATAACGCGTCCGCTCCTCGTCGAGTTGCAACCGCTCCACGACCCGGTCGAGGTGCGCCCGCCTTTGGGTCGAGTCCTCATAGCGCACCGTCGAACTGCGGTCCCGCTGCCCGAGCGAGCTGAGCACTTCCATGCTTTCGTTATCATCGGCGAACATCGCGAAAACATCTGCCGTGTGGCCGAGGCGCTCCGCATTCTCGGTCAGCCCCGCATAAATGCGGGCGTAAGTTTCGCTGCGGAAGCGTTGGGCCGGAATGAGATCCCGGTATTCCCGCACGAGCGCCGGCTCCTCGAGCATAATCGCCAGCGCTTCACGTTCGAACGACGACGGTAGAACGTTGCGGGAAAGATGGCGCGTCGCCGCCATACCGGTGGAACGCGGCGTGAAGTTTGCCGTGTTCGCAAGGAAGCGGCTATTCCGGAGGTCGTTCTCGCTGACCTGCAGGCGTTTTGCAATCCAAACCCGCCAGCGATCCCACTCCATTTGCGGCGTCATGCGCCTGATCAGCGTTTCGGCCTGCGTCGCAATGGTTGCCGGTGAATCGAATCCGCGCGCAAGACGGTCCGCTTCCCGCTCGAGGCGGAATTCGATAGCGGGCTTGGCTGCTTCTAGAAGGCCGCGAAACGCTTGCGCTCCACGCTCGCGCACGTAGTTGTCCGGATCCGAGCCGGCAGGCAGCGTCACGATGCGCACGCCGGAGCCGGCGTGCTCGATGACGTGAACCGCTATGTCGACGGCTTTGCCCGCCGCTGCATTGCCCGCCGTGTCGCCGTCGAAGCAAAGAAAGATTCCGTCCGCATATTTACGCAGCTCTTTTGCCTGATCTTCGGTGAACGCGGTGCCCAGCGAGGCAACGGCGTTTTCGAAACCCGCTTGATGCAGCGCGATGCAATCGAGATAGCCTTCGACCACGATCAGCGTACGGTCTTGCGCGGCGGCACGGCGCGCAACGTTGAGCGCGTAGAGATGGCGGCCTTTGGTGTACACCGGCGTCGTCGACGTGTTCAGATATTTCGGTTCCGCGTCGCCGAGTGCTCGTCCGCCGAAAGCAATGACCTCGCCGGTCGTCGCGTATGTCGGGACCATGAGCCGATCGCGGTAGAAATCGCGGTATCCGCGTTCGCCGCGTTTTACGAGCCCGGCCTTGTCGGCGACCGCGAGATCGATGCCGCCGCGCTGCAATTCGTCGGTCAGCGCGTTCCATGCATCCGGCGCATAGCCCAGGTGAAACTTTTCAATCACCGCGGCAGCGATGCCCCGCTCCTCGCAATAGTCGCGCGCCGCCGCACCGGCCGGTTCGCGCAGTTTGCGTTCGAAGAAAGCCGCGGCGATGCGATTTGCTTCGTAGATCGCCTCGCGTTCGCTGCGCGTGCGAACGCTTTGCGGTGTTTCAGGCTCCAGTTCCACTCCGGCTTTCTGCGCGAGCAGGCGCACCGCGTCCGGGAACGCCAGATTCTCCAGTTTGGAGAGAAACGTGATGACGTCGCCGCCGGCTCCGCAACCGAAACACTTGAAGAATCCTTTGTCGGGATGCACGTGAAACGACGGCGTCTTCTCGGTATGGAACGGGCAAAGCCCAACGAGATCGTTTCCGCGTTTACGCAGCGAAACGTACGAGCCGATAAAACTCGCGATGTCGATGCGTGCGTGAATCTCTCGTACGGCGCCTTGGTCGAATCTCATGGGGCAGGTGCATACTTCGCCGCGGTCGCAAGAACTCCGCGATGAAGCGGATTTACGATCCGGTCCACCATTTCATCGAACTAACGCCCGCCGAGGCGCGGCTGCTCGATTGCGCCGTGCTGCAGCGTTTGCGCCGCCTGCGCCAGCTTGGACTGGCCTATCTCGCGTTCCCATCCGCCGAGCACTCGCGCTTCAGCCACGCGCTCGGAGCGCTCGCCATGGGGACGCGGGCATTCGACCAGATCGTGAGGACCGGGCGTGAATTTTTCGTAAACGATGCGGACGCGGATTACCAGCGCCGGCTGGTGCGCGCTGCGCTCATTCTGCACGACGTCGGACACGGTCCCTTCAGCCACGCCTGCGAGGCCGTGCTCGGCGTGCGCCATGAGGAGCGTACGCGCGCCATTCTCGCACTGCCCGAGATGCAGAAGCATCTCGGCGAGTTGGACGTCGATCCCAAGCACGCGCTGCAGCTGATTTTGGGCGGCGCGAAAACGCCGTATCCGGTGCTTTCGGAGATCGTGAGCGGACCGAATCTGGATGCGGATCGCATGGATTATCTGCTTCGCGACGCCTACTTCACAGGCGTCATCAGCGGCAGATATGACGCGGATCAACTGGTCGCATCGCTCCGTATTTTCAACGTGGCGGCGCCCTCCGGAGAACCGCACCTGGCGATGGGAATCGACCGGCGCGGAGTCGTCGCGCTGGAATCGTTCGTGCTTGCGCGGTATATGATGTTCGCGTCGGTCTACTTTCACCACACGACGCGGATGTTCGAGCGAATCTTGCAGCGGGTTCTTCGCGAAGTGTGGCCCGATCCGCATCGCCTGGATCCGATCGACGAGTTTCTGCGGTGGGACGACTTCCGCGTACTGAACGAATTACGCGAGGCGCCGTCCGAAGCCGCGCGTGCGTTGCGAGAGCGTTTACGGCTCTACGCCGTCGCAGCCGAATTCAATGCGGAACACGATCTGAGCACGTTCGAGCGATGCGAAGCCGCCTTGTGCGATCGGTTCGGCGCGGACGCGGTGTGGAGCGACGAGCAGTCGCAACTCATTCATCGCCTTCCCTTGCAAATCGACGGAAATAGCCGCACGGTGTGGGTCGCCGCAGCATCCGGAGCGGTGGTAGACGCTCGGGAAGCGTCCGATCTCATCGCGAAACTTTCCGGTAAAGCACACTGGCGCAAGCTTTTCGTCGAGCGCAGCCGCGTGGACGTCGACGAAGCGCGCCGCATCTGCCGCAACGTCTCGGGCGCGATTTCCACGTGATTCGCGTCACGCTCGCGCAGTACGATCCGATTTGGGCGGATCGGTTTCGGGAGCATCGCGATCGCCTAGCGGCGGCGCTCGGGCCGGTCGCTTCGTCCATCGAACACATCGGCTCGACGTCGGTCCCCGGACTCGCGGCGAAGCCTATCGTCGATATCGTTATCGAAGGCGTCCGGCCCGACGACGAGGAGGCGCGAGAACTCTCGAACGCGGGGGTTATTGGCTCGCCGTCGACGAGCCGGGCCACCGGATGTTCGCTGCGGCGCCGAGTGACGCGCACGTACATCTGTGGGCCGATCCCGCCGACGTTCGGCGGCATCTCGTGTTTCGCGATTGGCTCAGAAGTCATCCTGACGACCGCGCGCTGTACGAATACGTAAAGCGGCGTCTGGTCGAGCGTCCGTGGGAGACGTCGAACCAGTATGCGGATGCCAAAACCGCCGTCGTTGCGACGATAATGCGCCGTGCGAACGGTCGACGACAGGGGCCGCGCATTGAACGGTTCGCGCGAACGATCGCCGAGTATGTCCCTTCGGGAGCGCGCATCTTGGAAATCGGCGCCGGCGAAGGGCTTCTGGCACGAGAGCTCGCCGCAGCCGGCTATGAAGTAACGGCCTTGGATTCCGAGCTGCGAAGCACGTTTCCCATCGTCGAGAGTTCGTTCGAATCCTACGAAGCGGCCGCGTCGAGCTTCGGCTGCGCGGCGGCGCAGTTGGTGCTGCATCACGCACGCGATCTTTGCGCGATGCTCGAAAAGGTCGACGCGCTCGTCGCGCCGGGCGGAATCGTGGCTATCGACGATTACGGGTGGGAGCGCAGTGCGGACCCGGTATTTCGCGCGGAACGCGCCGATCTTCATGAGTCCGGCGCGATGCTCGTGGCCCTGCGATCGCGATTTGAGGAACTGCGCTACGCCGACCATCCATACCTCGAAGACGGCACCGGAAACGACGCGATCGGTTTTACGTTTATCGGCCGGACAAGAACTGCTCGAATGCGCTGAGCGCCTCGTCCATACCGGAGCGGCCGTACCCAATCCGAAAGCGGTCTTGGGGCGTAGCCAGCAGATCGCTCGCATACATCGACGCAGGCAAGAGCAGCACACCCGCTTCGTGCACGAGTCGCGCGCAGAGCGTTTCCACACCATCGCTTCCGAGGTAGCGCGGATACGCAATGCAGCCGCCGTCCGGTGCGTACCATTCAAAACGATCGGCGTGGCTTGCGAAAAACGCGTCCAACTTCCTCAGGTTCGTCTGGGTCAAGGCGCGGTTACGTTCCAAGATTCGTTCACGTGCTTTCAGAGCGATGCCGGCCAGCACTTCGCTCGGCGCGGAATTGCAGATTGAAAGATAGTGTTTGACGCGCACCATGCGCGACAATACGCCGCGATCGCGGCAGGCTATCCAGCCGACGCGCAGCCCCGGCAGCCCATAGGCTTTCGAGACGACGTTGAGTGAGAGGGCGCGCTCGTACAAGTCCGCAGCTTGTGGGAGACGTTTGGAACGATCGCGCTCGATACCGCGGTATACTTCGTCGCTGAACAAGTAGATATTGCGCTCGCGGCAGATCGACACGACGGCTTCGAACGTTTGCGAATCCGCGATTTTTCCCGTCGGATTATTTGGAAAATTGAGCGCGATCAGGCGCGTGTTCGGCCGCAAGGCTGCACGCAACTCCGCAGGATCGAGGTTCCACCCGTTTTGCGCGTGCAATGCGATGCCCGTGACCTCGCAAATAGAGCGCGGGACGCTCTCCATCGACTGATAGTTGGGAACGAGAATGAGCGCATGATCGAGGTGGCTCAGCAGCGCGTGCATCGCGCAGTAAAGCCCTTCTTCGGCGCCGGCGAAACAGACGACGTCTTCCGGCGCGATGGCATCATACGACTGCGCGATCGCGCTTCGGAGTTCCGGCGTTCCCTCCGACGGAATATATCCGAGCCGCAGCTCGTCCCACCGCTCGCGATCCGCTGGATCCGCCATCGCCAGCAACTCGCGCAGCGGCAGCGTTTCCGCGTCCGAAGCCGTCAGGTTATGTCGCGCCCGGAATTCCCAAACCGCGAAGTAAGACTCGAGGCGAAAATCGGGCAGCATGCGGCGCGAGTTCGTCGCGCCGCATGCTGAGCCCGTCTAGCGGCCGGCGTCGTACCGCATCGCAGCGGCGAGTTGCCCGCGCGCTTGCTGCATGTCGGCAATTGCGGCGACGCGATGACCGTCGTACTCGCGCTGGTCGCGCTGGAGTTGATCGATGAGCGCTCCCAAGCGCGCGTCCACGTACCGCAGATTGCGATCGCTGCCCCGATCCGGGCGAACCACCGCGTACAGCGGGGCGGCATGGGCCGCGCCCGTAAATACCGCGCCGGCACCGAAGGCGGAGACGGACAGGACGAGAGCCGCGAGAGCCGCTTTCCAGTTCTTGATCATTGCATGCTCCTTTGCATGGAAAGAACGTCTGTGCACGGATAACGCGAGCACGAAAAACCAAGGTTCCGCACGGCCCGTCGGAGACCACGGTTCTAATGGATCTCTTAACGAACGTTTGGCTCGGCTACGTGAGCGAACCGATTGCCGCCTGAGCCGCCGCAAGACGCGCGATCGGCACGCGATAGGGAGAACACGAGACGTAATTCAGTGCGAGGCTGTGGCAGAACGCCACGCTGGACGGGTCGCCGCCATGTTCGCCGCAAATGCCGATCTTCAGCGAAGGTTTCGCATTTCTTCCGCGGCGCACGGCCTCTTGCATCAGCGACCCGACCCCGCGCCGGTCCAGCACTTGAAACGGGTCATCCTTGAGGATCTTCAGTCTCCAAATACCGCGGTATGAACGAGCCTTCGGCGTCGTCTCGGCTGTAACCGTACGTGGTCTGCGTCAGGTCGTTCGTACCGAACGAGAAAAACTCCGCGCCCGCATCGGCAATTTCATCCGCGACTACGCACGCTCGCGGCAGCTCGATCATCGTGCCGACGTGATAGTCGACCGCAACGCCGGTTTCCGCGATGACTGTATCCGCGATCTTCCTCGCAGCTTCCGCCGTGAACCGCATTTCTTCTTTCGTCCCGACGCCGGGAATCATCACCTCGGGCTTCACGTCGACGCCTCGCTTCTTCAACTCGCATGCAGCTTCGAAGATCGCGCGCACTTGCATCGCGTAAATCTCGGGATACACGATGCCCAGACGGCAGACGCGCAAACCGAGCATCGGGTTTTGTTCGTGGAGTTGTTGAACGCGGCGCAGCAGCCGCATCTTCTGCTCGTACGCCGCGGAGTGCTCACCGCCGCGGACGCGAAGTTCCGTGGTTTCGACGAGCAGCGCTTCCAGCGACGGCAGAAACTCGTGGAGTGGCGGATCGAGCAGCCGGATGGTGACCGGATACCCCTGCATGGCCTGCAGAATCCCGTAAAAATCGTCACGCTGAAAAGGCAGCAATTTCTCCAGCGCCGTCGCCCGCGTTTCCGCCATGTCGGATAATATCATCTCTTGGACGATGGGTAAGCGATCCTGCTGCATGAACATATGCTCGGTGCGGCACAACCCGATACCGGTCGCGCCGAGCTCGCGCGCTTTTCGCGCGTCTTGCGGCGTGTCCGCGTTCGCCCACACCTCGAGCGTGCGGACTTCGTCCGCCCAGCCTAAAAATTCGTCGAGCCACTCGGGCAGTCTCGACGGCGGATCGATCAGTTTCAGTTCGCCCGCGATGACGTTTCCGCTGGTACCGTCGATGGTGATCCAGTCACCCTCTTCGAACGCTATTTCGCCGATGCTCGCTCGGCGCGTGCGGCGGTCGACTTGCAGTGCATCGCAGCCGGTGACGCACGGCTTGCCCATGCCGCGGGCAACGACTGCCGCGTGAGATGTCGCGCCGCCTTTTGCGGTGAGTACGCCGCGTGCGGCAATCATCCCGTGCACGTCGTCCGGCGTTGTTTCGACGCGGACGAGAACCACTGCTTTGCCGCCTTTGCCCCACTCTTCCGCGGTGTCCGCGTCGAACACGGCTTGACCGGTCGCGGCTCCCGGCGACGCGTTCAAGCCTTTGCAGGCAATCCGGTATGTTTCGGCGGGATCGATGCGCGCGTGAAACAGTTGATCGAGCGATGCGGCGCTCACGCGGCCGACGGCTTCGCGTTTGTCGATCAGACCCTTCGCGCACCATGTCGAGCGCGATTTTGACGGCGGCTTCGGCGCTTCGCTTTCCCGTGCGCGTTTGCAGCATGTACAGTTTACCGCGCTCGACGGTGAACTCCAAATCCTGCATGTCTCGATAGTGCCGCTCGAGCCGGCCCGCGATCTGAACGAACTGCTCGTAAACGTCCGGTTGGGTTCGCTCCAAGTCGGCGATTCGCTCGGGAGTGCGAATGCCCGCGACCACGTCTTCGCCTTGCGCGTTGCGCAGGTACTCGCCGAAGAGCGCCTTTTCACCGGTGTTCGGGTCGCGCGTGAACGCGACTCCCGTTCCCGAGTCGTCTCCCATATTGCCGAACACCATCGAGACCACGCTTACCGCCGTGCCCCAGTCGTCGGGAATTTTGTTGTAGCGCCGGTAATCGATGGCACGTTTGGAATTCCAGGAGTCGAACACCGCGCGGATTGCGAGATCCAACTGCTCGTGAACTTCCTGCGGAAACTCCCGGCCCGTGTGTTCGGAAACGATCGCTTTGAAGACCGCGACGAGATCGCGCCACTCGCGCGCGCCTATTTCCGGATCGGTCGCTACGCCCAAACGCCGCTTGAGCTTCATCGATGCGCTCTTCGAAGACTTCTTTTTCGACGCCGAGGACGACGCATGAAAACATCATGATGAAGCGGCGGTAGGCATCCCAAGCAAAACGATCGTTGCCGGTCAGTTCGGCGAGGCCGACGACGGTGAAATCGTTGAGTCCGAGGTTGAGGATCGTGTCCATCATGCCGGGCATCGAGACGCGCGCGCCGCTCCGTACGGAGACCAAAAGCGGGTTATTCGGATCGCCGAAATTCTTGCGGGTACGGCGCTCCAATTCAGCCATCGCCGTCTGAACACGCTCGCGTCAACCGCGGCGGATTGCGGCGTCCGAGCGCGTAGTACGCCAAACACGTTTCGGTCGTGATAATGAAGCCCGGAGGCACCGGAAGTCCGGCACGCGTCATCTCAGCCAAGCCGGCTCCCTTGCCGCCCGAGCAGATGTTTCATCTCGCCCGAACCGTCTTCAAAAAACCAAATGGGCTTTTGCACGGAAGCCGTCGGCCCGGGCGACGCCAGCGTTTCCGACATCACTATCTCCCCTGGTAGCAACGAGGTCTTAGGCCTTGTACCCATACGCTAAGACAGGCGAGGGTACGCCGTCTAGTGCGAAATGGCTGAGAAGATAGTACTAGGGTACCTGATTCTAGCGGATATTTTTCGCGCAAAAACCCCTGCAGCGCTTCGATAGCGATGCGGTCCTGGCGCATGGAATCCCGTTCGCGCACGGTCACGGCATGGTCCTCGAGGGTGTCGTAGTCGACCGTCAAGCAGAACGGCGTGCCGATTTCGTCTTGACGGCGATAGAGCTGACCGATGTTGCCTTCGTCGTACTGCGTGCGGAAGTGCGGCGCAGCGCCGCTCTTCGATGCTCGCGCGCTTGCTCCACCAGCTCGGGCTTGTTGCGGGCGAGTGAAAAAACGGCGACTTGCACCGGCGCAATATGCGGATGGAAATGCAGCACGACGCGTTCGGTTTCTTTACCGTTGGGATCGGCGCTGCGCTCGCTCTCGTATGCGTCGATCAAGAACGTGAGCGTGGTGCGATCCATGCCGGCCGAGCTCTCGATGAGCAGCGGCGTGTATTTCTTTTTGCTCGGCCTCGTCGAAGAATTGCAGATCTTTGCCGGAGAGCTGCATGTGCGCATCGAGATCGTAGGTGCCGCGATGCGCGATCGATTCGAGTTCACCCCAGCCCCACGGAAACAGATACTCGACGTCGATGCCGGCCTTCGCATAATGCGGGCCGCTCCTCGGCCGTTAATTCGTAGAAGCGCAACTTCTCCGGTTTCATGCCGTAGTTCGAGTACCACGCTCTTGCGGCGCTCGACCCATTCTTTGAACACTCTCCAAATCGTTGCCGTCGTCGGGGACGAAATACTCCAGTTCGGCCTGTTCGAATTCACGCAGGCGAAACGTGAAATTGCCCGGCGTGATTTCGTTGCGAAACGACTTGCCGATCTGCGCGACGCCGAAGGGCGGCCGTCTTGCGCGCCGTCTGGTAGATGTTTTTGAAATTGACGAAGATGCCCTGAGCCGTTTCCGGACGCAGATAGGCTGTCGGACGCGGTGTCCTCCATCGGCCCGACGATACGTGCTGCATCATCAAGTTGAAATTGCGCGGCTCGGTGAACGAATTTTTGCTGCCGCAGTCGGGACACTGTTCCAGCGATTTGAGATGGTCGGCGCGAAACCGGTGTTTGCAGACTTTGCAATCGACCATGCGATCGTGAAACGCGTCGATGTGGCCCGACGCCTTCCACGTGAGCGGATGCATGATGATCGACGAGTCGAAACGCGACGACGTCGTCGCGCAGTTCCACCGTATCGCGCCACCACGCATCCTTGACGTTGCGCTTGAGTACGGCGCCGAGCGGACCGTAGTCGTAGAATCCGCCGATGCCGCCATAGATTTCGCTCGACTGAAAAATGAAACCGCGGCGCTTGGCCAGCGCCGTGATTTCATCCATCGTGACTCGTCTTTCTGCGGTTCGGTTCCATAAGCCTCCTGGGGTTTGGGCCTCCCGCAACTCGTCCTGCGGTCGCGTGCCGGTAACGCGTCCCGTCGCCGGCCGCGCCCGCATGCGATCGGTCCGGTGTTGAATTGAAGAAAATATCGCCAGCATCGCGGCGGCACCGATCGGGAAAGTACAGCCGCCTGAGCCGCGCGGAAATCGGGACGCCTCATCGCTACCTCCGCGGCTGCCGATGCTGCGCCGAGCGCGACGGCCATCGCAACTGCCGTGCAGTACTCGCCGCTTCGCAAAGCGCGTGAACGAGCACCACTTACGGCAGGGCGAAATCGCGGCCAGCATCCCGCATGCCAGCAATCGCATTGCGCGGCGCATCCCGTGCGCCGAGGTACAAGTTTTTGCTGAAACCGTCCAGATCTCGCCGAACGAGCGATACATGCGCGTGTGATACGAGATCGTTCGGCGTCGACAAGCAGCGCACGAAAGCGCCCCTCGGTTTGACGATGCGCGCCAGATCGTAATCTTCGGCGATGCTGGCGCGAACGGCGCGTGGCCACCCGGCGCTTCATAGCGCCGACCGTTCGCACACAGATTACTGACCGTTGAAGATCGCGGCATCCATACGCTTGGGATCGTTGATTGCGTCCAGCGAGCCGATGCGCGAAGGCGATCATCCACAGAATCGTCGGCAATACCGCGCGCTCGGCGGCAGATTCGAAACGCTGCGTCGGCAGCAGGCTCAAAAATGCAGCCCCGCGCATGCGCGCGTACCGCACCGCCGAAGCCGACGCAAGCGGTGCTGGTCGTGTCGGCGTCGGTGAACAGCAGCCACTGCCCGCGCGCTTGTCGCGCGCCTTGTGCGAGCGCCCACGGTTTGCCGATCCAGCCCTTCGGCAATGGGTCGCCGCAAACGACGCGCAACCGCGGGTTGTCGTGCGCAATAGCCGCTGCAGAATGTGCGGCGTTCATCGGTGGATCGATCGTCCACGACGATCACTTCGAAATTCGGGATAGCGCTGCGCCAGCAACGACGTGACGCACTCTTCGATTTGCCGCTCTTCGTTACGCGCCGGAACGATAATCGAAAGGGCCGGCAGATCGTCCGTGGGCTCGGCAGGATCCAGACGATCGGTCGAGCGAAACGTCACCGCAAGCGAACGAACGACGAACGCAGCCGCAGCGGCAAAGATCGTGACGGAAAGCGCACGCATTATTCAAACTGATTTTCGCGCGCGGAACGCGCTTATCCACGCCATGGCGAGCGAAAAAATACCCGCGCCGGTTTGCCAAGGCGCAGATTGCAAGCGAGACGGCCGCGAGAGCGTTGCGCGCTCGTTCGGCGTGGCAAGCGGACCCATAATCATGCGCGGCGCGTGCCGAACCGGCGTTCTAAAAACTCCGCTACGGCTGGTTTGGACGCGCGCGCAAGCCAAGCTTCCACGATAACGTCCTTCAGCGCATCACACCTGATTTCGCCGAGCCGTACCAGCACTGCGGGATACCCGTCGAAGTGCGGTGTCGTGAAGTAAATGTTCGGATTGCTCGCAAGGAGCATGTCCTTCATTTCGAGATCCGGTGTACACACGCCTAAGATTGGACCGCTCGGCGCGGCGTCTGCGAGCGCTTTCAAATCCGACTGGCGGAGCGGGCGTTCCCAAACGAAGAATTTCTTGTTGACTATCCACGCGCGCGTGCCGCGCGACAACTCTTCGGTCGTGCCGGGAAGCGCGAGGGCGTACCGGCGCACATCACGCCACGAAGCCATACCGGTGCGATTCAACGCAGCGCAGCGGCAATCCGCCCTCGCAGGTGGCGGACCGCCGCGCAGAGCAGGAAGCGCGAATGGGTCGAAACGTGCACCTTCACTCGCACCCTTCACGCGTCCAACACTGGCGGCACATCGTCGAGATCGCCGCAATTGCCGGCGCGGCGATTTGGGCGCTGTACGTTTTCGTTTATCAGGAGCGCATAAAACCCGCGAACGAACCGCCGGAATTTCAGCCGGCGTTTGCGCTCGAGCACACGCGCCTACCGAGCGGCAAGGAGTTCGTCAAAGTCCACGTCGATGCAAAGAACGCCGGCCAAACCACAATCTATCTCGCCGGGCTTGTGGTGAACGTTTACGGCGTCGGGTTTAACGAACGGACCGGGACGGAAATCGTCAGTTCTTCCACCGATGCCTTGTTCGACCGAACGCTTTTGCCGACAAATTCGACGCTGCTGTACTCGACCGGAACGACGATGCAGCCCTTTGGAAATCGAAACAATTTCGTCATTCTCCAACCCGGTACGACCTACGCGGGCTCACTTGCCTTTGTCGTTCCGCCGAAGGGACTGGACGCAGTCAGAATACAGTGGCAGATCTGTTTCTCGAAGATTGCGAATAAGTCGTGGCGGATGCCCTTGGAACGCCAGCGCGACGGGTCGTATTGGTTTGAAGACAAGTACGACGAGGCGAACGGCGGGAGCGGCCTCATCTGCTACGACGATCGACACGAATACTATCCACTATAGACGGCGTCCGCGCAGCGCCGGAGCAATCGACGACTCACCGCGAGCACTATCCGCGGGCCGCGGGCGGCGCCGGACCGGATCCGGATGGCAAGGCGCCGGATGAGTCTTGCGAGCTGGTCATCAGAGCGCCGCAAATGCTACTATTCGACCGTGCACGCGATTTCGGGCCTGCGCCAAGCGGAATCGATATGACGGCGGACTCTGTCGCTGCCGCAGCCTCCGTAGCGACCTTCCTTGTAATTGCCGCCAGCGCCACCGCGGCCCTGATCCAATTACGCCATATGCGTAACGGCAACCAAATCGCGGTTTTCAACGAAATACGGCATAAATTGGAATCCGCCGAGCTTCGCAAGGCACTGCAATTCATTCGCTATGAATTGCCGGCGAAGATGGACGAACCGGCACTTCGAGCGCGGCTGTTGGATCCCGCAACTGCCGAAGGTAAAGCCGTGACCGAGGTCGGCAACTTTCTGGATTCTGCGGTGGCGCCGCTGGTAAAACATGGATTCGTCGATCGAAACCTTGCGTGCGATCTTTTCTATTATCCAACGGTTATGTGCTGGGACAATCTCGCGCCCTTCATTGCGTCGGCACGAGCGATGGCGGGGTATCGGCTCTGGGAGGATTTTGAATATCTCTCGCTGCTTTGTAAGGAGTTTCGCAGGCGATATCCACTAGGAACTTACCCGAGAGGTGCAAGCGCCCTGCCCTTGCCGCAGCCTTGGCCCGAAGCCGTACGGAGCAACAAAACGACGGCTGTCGAGTAACGCGGCTCTGGGCGGCCGCACCTTCCAACCTTCCTGCTTCCGCCAGTCATCTCGCAAGCCGGAAGCGAATGGCGCATGCATGACTTCATCGCACGAGGCTCTATTCACAATACTCTCGCGGCTGCTCATCGCGTACACCTACGACTTCGACGCGGCACTGGCGCGCGAGTCGAGCGGCGACTCGGAGCATCCTCCATCGCTCGCGATGTGGGCAAACGTACTTCGATTCGTCGGCGAAAAGGGCGTTCAAGCCGACGCGATCCCAGCGCTTTCAGGTATCGCAAAACCGACGATCAAGAGCATGATCGATTGCCTGCGGCGCCACGAGTGGGTCGAAATCGACCATGCAAATGTGATTCGATTCACTGAACGCGGTGCGCGCGTGCGCCGCGCGTGGCCGAATGCACGCGACACCGTCGAACGGCGGTGGCGAGAAATTTTAGGGGACGACGTGCTCGGTGCGCTGCAGGCAGCCGCGGAAAAGACGGCCGGCCGGCACTCGCGGACGTTACCGCATTATCCCATGCCCGCTGCGCATCGAGGAGCATTGCCCACCGGTGATTAGACCCGCGGCTCATCGTCTCTACGGTTGCTCAGGCGGAGAGTAGTGCCGCTGCTACGCGTGCTTTCGGCTGAGTCTCAGAACGTAGCTGCCCGCAAGTACTCGGGCGAATCGAACCGAAGAATACTGCAATGAATTGGGAAGCGCTCACGGCAGTTTCCACGGCCTTTACCGCTTGCGTCATCCTCGTTACGGCGCTCGTCGGGGTGTACCGGCTACGCCAATTACGCGAGCAGCGGCGCGATACGGCCTCCATTGAGTTGATGCGTTCACTGCAGGACACGGCGTTCGCGCGAGCGTTCCTCTTCGTGCTCTCGCTGCCGGAAGAAATATCCGCGGCCGACCTGCGAGAACGCTTTTCGGAACTGCAGGAAGCAGTGCAGATTTTAGCCTTTCGGTTTGAGACGATTGGGTTGCTCGTCTATCGCGGGACGATATCGTTCGAGGTCGTAGAAGACTTGGTGGGGGGCGCCGTTGTGAGTGTTTGGCATCGACTCAAGGGCGTTACGCTGCGCACGCGCGAGGAAAAAGATTGGCCCATGTACTGCGAGTGGTTCCAGTGGCTCGCAGAGCAATTGGAAAAACGGGGACGGCTCCGCCAGATGCCTGCTCACGTGCGACTGAGCGATTGGAGCCCGAAAACGCCGTCGCGCCCTACACAATAACTTTATGCGCTTTCGGCTGCGTCTCCGCGCGTGATTGGCCGCAAGTAGGGTCACGAGTCTAACGCGATACCGTTGACGAACGCCGCATCCGGACGTTATTGATTGAGCCTGAAGCGCTTCGTCCGACGCAGTACCAACAAAACGAGATCCTCCGCTGAGGAAATCGCTGGCGCTCCCGAGAATCCAAGCCGCTCATTCGGCGTGGTAAATAAAAAGGGGAGTACGCCATGGAAGCGACCATTCAATCGCACAACCGGAAATCTGCATCCGTTTGGAGCTCCGGCGGCGACCGTTACAACGAGATCAGCCGCCAAATTGCAAGCGCGTTGGAACATTGCGTAAACCGGCTCGATCCGAAACCCGGCGAGCGCATCCTGGATCTCGCGACCGGGACCGGTTGGACGTCACGCATTCTAGCACAGGGCGGAGCCCAGGTCGTGGGCGCCGACATAGCGGACGACCTCCTTGCGGCGGCAAGGCAGCGCGCCGCCGCGGAGGGACTTAACATCGAATATCGGACGGCAGATGCTGAGGAGCTGCCGTTCCAGGACGAATCGTTCGACGCCGTTGTTTCCACGTTCGGGGTAATGTTCGTGAGCCGGCCGGAAGCGGCTGCCGGTGAAATCGGACGCGTATGCCGCAGAGGCGGCCGGATTGCTCTGGCGACCTGGCCTTCGGACAGTAGCGTCTTCGATATGTTTTTGGTTATGCGAAACTACATGCCGCCGCCGCCCGCGCCGGCTCCGCCCTCACCATTTGAATGGGGGCGCCGTGAGCGCATTGGTGAACTGTTCGGCGGCAACTTCGATCTCAAATTCGAAGACGGCGTCACGAACTACTACGACCGCGACGGTCAAGCCGCGTGGAACGCGTTTGTCACGGGCTACGGCCCAACCAAGGCCTTAGCATCCGGGTTGGACGAAGCACGGCGCGCCGCACTCGCCCGCGATTTTGCCGCTTTCCACGACCGTTTCCCGAGCGAACTGGGCATTTGCGTCCCGCGTAAATATCTCGTTGCGATCGGCGTTCGGAAATAGCACTATACGAAGTCTGCTTGGGATTAGGCGCCGACCTTATGCGCTTTCGGTTGTGTCTCCACACGCAATTGGCCGCACGCCGCCGCGATATCGCGGCCCATATTCTGGCGTACCGTCGTCGGAATGCCCGCCTCATCCAGCACCGCGGCAAATGCCCAAATGCGATCGTTTTCCGTCCCGGCGAACGGGCCATCCGGCGTCGTGTTGTATGGAATGAGGTTCACGTGATAGAGATGGCCCTTCATGCGCCGCGCTAACTCTTGCGCGTGTTCGGCAGAATCGTTTACGCCTCGCAGCATGACATACTCGAAGAAAACTTTGCGGTGCGTCCGTTCGATGTAGCGGTCGCATGCGGCAAGCAATTCGTCCATCGAAAACTTGCGGTTGACCGGCATGATCGAACTGCGCACCTCGTCGCTCGGCGCGTGCAGCGAAATCGCAAGGTTCACTTGAACGCCTTCTTCAGCGAAACGATCGATTTTGTCCACGAGGCCGACGGTCGATATCGTGATGTGCCGGTGTCCCAGGTTGAAACCGTGCGCATCGTGCAGCAGTGCAACGGCGTCCATCACGGCATCGTAGTTATGAAACGGTTCCCCCATGCCCATAAAGACGACGTTGGTGATGCGCTTGCCTTTGGCGGCCAGTTCACGCGCGAAGTAGCGAGCCTGGTCAAAAATCTCCGTGGCTTCGAGTTGGCGCGTGAACCCCGCTTGACCGGTCGAGCAAAACGCACATGCAAAAGCACAGCCCGCCTGCGAACTGATGCACACGGTGTTGCGATCCCCGAAGTGCTCCATAAGGACCGCTTCGATTTCCGCGCCGTCCGCAAGACGAAATAGGCCTTTACTCGTTTGTTTGTCGCTCGATCGCTGCACGACCACGGGGGTAACCGAGTCGAACGCGAAGCCGGAGTCGGCGAGCGAGACGCGCAGCTCGTGGGGCAGAGTCGTGACTTGATTTACGTCCGCGGCGATCTCTTTGGCTGCCGCGCGGTAGATTTGTGCGAACCTGTACGGCTTTAACCCAAAGTGCGCGCCGAACGATTGCACGTCGGAAAAACCGGCGCGCCGCACCTTGTCGGCAAACCAAATCGCTTGAGGGTCGCGTACCACGGGCTGCACGATATCATAGAACCCGCTCGTCGGGCTACTGGTTTAGAATAAAGTGATTTGCTCAGCGGCGGGCGCCGGCTCGCCCTCCCGCCGAGCGCCGCCTTTTGGGGCGGCGCCCTCGAGTTCTTGCAGTTTGGCTCGAATTTTTTTGAGATCGGACCACACCAGACGCTTGGTCTCGGTGAGCGCCGTCCCGCCTTGCCGCAGCACGTATGCCGGATGAAACGTCACCATCAGCGGAACGCCGTTCGGGCCGTCATACCAGCGCCCGCGCCCTTTTGTGATCGCAAACGCATTGCCGAGAAACGACTTCGCTGCCGGCGCGCCGAGTGCGAGGATGACCGCCGGCGCGATGATTTCGATTTGCTCGTCCAAATACGGGCGGCAGTTCTCCATCTCGTGCGGCGTCGGCGCGCGGTTGCGCAATTTCCCGTTTTCGTGCAGCGTAGGCCGGCATTTGACGGTGTTGCAGATGTACACGTCTTCGCGCGGCAAGTCGATAGCCGCGAGCATTTTATCGAGCAGTTCTCCGGCGCGCCCGACAAACGGCCGGCCGAGTAAGTCTTCCGTTTCGCCCGGCCCTTCGCCGACGACCATGAGCCGTGCGCATGGGCTGCCTTCACCGTACACGTTGTTCCGGCGCTCGTAGCCGATTTGGCACTTTCGGCAAGCTGCCGCGACCGACGACGCCTTCTTCAGGACCCGCTCGCGATTGGCGCGTTCCGTCAGACTCATGCGGCGTAGTTCGCCGGCGCGAGGCGCACCGCCTCACCGCTGGCCATGACGATGGTCGAGCCGTCTGCCTGCTCCACCGCCTCGAACCGGATTTTGATAACCGCATCCGCGCCGAGCTCGCCGGCTTTTGCGCGCAGATCTTCCAGAGCTTCTTCGCGAGCGCGCTCGGCATCGGTCAGGTATTCGATCGGGGCCAGGCCGATGAACGCGCCGATGGATCGAAAAGTCGCGCGCAGCATGTTGTGCGGTCGCGTCGCGGAGCCCGTCACGCGGCCCAAATCGCGCAATACGCGAAATCCGTCGGCAACGTCCAGGGTTACGAGGTTCTCTTTTGCAATCACACGTTTCGTGTCCGGCGCATCCTTACGTTCGCCGTCCGTGCTCCTCGTCCGGTTGGACGCGATCGGCGACGCCTTGACGATGGTACCTCTGCTCGCGGCACTGCGCCGCCGTGCAATTCGTATCGGCGCGGTGCTTCGCCCGGTGAACGCGCAGGTCTTTTCGCGGCGTGGACTGGACCGGCTGCACGTCGCCGGTGAAAGGCCGATGAGCGAGCTGGTCACCGAGATTCAAGATCAAGCCTACGACGTCGCGCTGGTCGCAACCGAGAAGCCCGAAGGCTACCGGCTGGCGTACCGCGCGCGCATCGCCGAACGTATTGGGTTCGAAAACGGCTGGGGAAAGCCGCTCAAGTCGCTTTGGATCCGCCGGATGTGCACGCAAACCGTTTTTCGCACCGCAGGCTTGGATCCGGCTGGTCCGCACGAGTGTGAAGTCGTCTATGCGCTGGCGGGCCGGCTGGTTCAGGATCCGTATCCGCCGCGCGATGCGCGCGATTTGCGGCCGTACGTCATCGATGAAGAGCCGCCGCAGGACCACCGAGTGCTCTTTCAAGTCACGGACAAGTGGCAGCGACTTGGAGCAACGCTCGACCGCGTCGTCGATCTCGCACGGCGAATCCAAGAAAAACACGCGCTTCGTTTCGTCGCCGCCGAACGCGAACTGTCTTACGCGCGCGAGTTTGCGAGCCGCGCCGGCTTTGAAATCGAAACGTTTTCTGCGGCGCCGCCCTGGAAAAGTGCGATTGCGGCCGCGCGCGGCGTCATCGCCCCCGATTCGGGTGCGGCCCACGTCGCGGGTATGGTCGGAACCCCGGTCGTGTCGTGCTTTGCAACTCGGGATTTCGCGCTTCAGTCAAGCCGCTGGTCGCCGTGGGCGGCGGCTCACCAGTTGGTGCGAATCGAATCCGATTGGACGCTCGCCGCGGCCGACGCGCTCGACGAGCTGCTTAACGACAAGCCGGGCTCCGCGTATACAGGGTGATTGCGCCCGCGCGCCTCGAGACGCGGAATACGCCCTCGCGCACCAAGCGCGTTACCAGCGAACGTGACTCGACCAGGCGCGGCGAATCTGCAAAGTCTGCGTCCGTCAATATTTCGCATGCGGCAACCGGCTTATCGGAGGTTTCGGGAAGCAGCGCCGCGTTTGCGTCCGTTGCCGCGAGGTGCGTGTACGCTTCTTCCTGCGTTGCGACGGACACATTGGCGGGAAGCGAATGCAAAAACGCATCGAGCCTGACGTCGCGCGCGGTTCTCGCGTGCAAGAAGAATCCCGGATGAAGGGGATCGGCTGCAGCAAACTCGGCGACGCACAAACCGACACACCAGTAAAGCGCGCGGTGTGCGCGATGCGGATCGCGCGCCCAAACGTTCGCAAGACCCAGAGCGAACGCGTAGAAAACCCAACCGGCCCAGGCGCCGGCGTAGTGCGATCCCATCGTGTATGTCGTCGGCATGCGCGAGAACAGCACCTCCGCGAGCGGGGCCGCCGCAACCAGTGCGACCGGCGTGCGCACCGGAATGAACAGCAGCGGAACGAACGCGAGCAATAAAAATCCTATGCGCTCGACGATTCCAGCCGGAACAAGCGCACGCACATCCTGTTCGGACCATGCATAGAAACGTCCGGCGGCATGCGGATGCGCGATGATGACATACCCCGCGAAAACGCAGACGCCGGCCGCAACGCCGAACGAAGCCAAGCCGAACCTCACACGATCGCGCCGATAAGCGATCGCGCCGATCGCGCCGGCAATCGCGACGAAGAGCGCCTGATCTTCTTTCACCGAAAGAGCGGCGAGCGTGAGCGCGATCGTCCATCCGCCACGTCCGGCGTCGAAGGCCCAGAGAAGCCACGCAACGGCGGCCGGCGCCAACCCGTTTTCGTGAAAATCGTTGAACACCGCGCCTGCCAACGGCGGATAGAGGAGCACCACGAGCGCGGCAAGCCGCGCGGACCGGCGATCCGCGTGGGCACGCACGACGGCATAGACTGGCGGAATCGCAGAGAGCTCCGCCGGCTGCCTGCAGTGCAATCAGCGCGAGCGCCGACGGCCAGACGCGCATGAGCGCGCCCGCGACATACAGGATCGGCGAAAAATGGAAAGCCCAGTGCGATCCCTCGACAGTATTGCAAAAGCATCCCACCGCACTCGCCGCCGTTTGTGCGAATATGCCGAGATCGACGAAGTTGCGGTGTGCGGCATAGCGTATCGCGCCGAGCAAAAAATACGCAATTGCGTACAGGGCCGTACCGGCCCACATCCACGGATCGGCGAAAACGCCGTTTAGGCGCTCGCGCGGCGCTGCTGAAGGTATGGCCAAATGAACGCGTCGATGTCGCCGTCGAGCACGCCGGCCGTGTTGCCGACCTCGACGTTGGTGCGATGGTCTTTCACCAGCTGGTACGGGTTGAGCACGTACGACCGGATCTGCGATCCCCATTCGTTGGCGCTCCGCTCGCCGCGCAGCTCCGCCAAGCGCTGACCGCGCATCTCCAGTTCCCGCTGCACGAGTCGTGCGCGCAGAATGCTCATGGCGACGTCGCGGTTCTGCGCTTGCGAGCGTTCCTGCTGCGAAGCGACGATGAGGCCCGACGGCACGTGAATGATGCGCACGGCCGACTCGGTTTTGTTGACGTACTGCCCGCCCGCGCCGCCGGACTTGAACGTTTCGATGCGCAGATCTTCGGGTTTGATTTCAACCTGGACGTTTTCGCCCGCCTCGATTTCCGGGATGATATCGACTGCCGCGAACGACGTGTGCCGGCGGTGCGCTGCATCGAACGGCGAGATGCGCACCAAACGATGCACGCCGCGTTCGCTCTCGAGCATGCCGTAAGCGTTGCGTCCGCGCACGAAGAACGTCACGGACTTCAGGCCCGCTTCTTCCGCCGGCGATTCGTCGACGACTTGCGTGAGGTAATTCTTTCCTTCGGCCCACCGCAGGTACATGCGCGTGAGGATCTGCGTCCAGTCCGCCGCGTCCACGCCGCCGGCACCCGCGAAAATGCTGACGATCGCATTGTGCGCGTCGAATTCGCCGTCGAAGGTCGCGGCCATCTCCAGGCGATCGAGTCGATCTTCGGCTTGCGCCACGTTGACGTCGACCTCTTTGGACGCGGCGGCGTCATCCGGAAAGAGCGTAATGAGTTCGCGCGCATCGTTCAGACTGTGCGAAATCGCATCCATCGCATCGACGTCGGCGCGCAACTCCGCGAGCTGTTTCATTACGCGTTGCGCCGCATCGGCGTCGTTCCAAAAGCTGTCGCTGCGGGAGCGGCTGTCCAGCTCGCTGATTAAGCGCGTTTTGCCCGAGTAGTCAAAGACGCTCCTTGAGCGTTACCAGACGGTCGGAGAGGCGGGCGAGAGTGGTCAGTCTGCGAGTCGCTCATGTCGGCGCACAACGTTCGGGAAGCGCCGTTGACGCCCTTTCCAAGCGCTTGCAATCGCGTGAGTGTATCGCGACCAACGGAGGACGCATGACGAACGTACAACAGCGCATATCGGGCGGCGCAGTCTCACTGCCATACGACGGACCGCAAAACCGCTGGGGCGTTGCCGACAGCACGCCCGGGACCTGGCCGGCAAGCGGCGATGCAATACGGCGCATTCCCTCCCCGAACTGGCCTTCACAAGGCGGTACGACGGCCAGCGGATTCGGCGGTTTCGGCAATTCAATGCCGTTCGGTATAGGTACGATCGTTTCGCAGCTCCTCGATCTCGTTCAGCAGCTCGCTTCAATGCTGGGGATGGGCAGCGCGTTCGCAAACGCGCAAACGCCGCAGACCTACTTTCGGAGCGCGACCGCCTCATCTACCGGCGATCCGCATTTGGGCTTCAGCGGCACGGCGGGGAACGGGTCCAATCGGCAAGCGCATTTCGACAGCATGTCCGCACACGACGATTTGCTGGACTCAGATTCATTCATCGGCGGTTATAAGATCTCGACGTCGGTCACGCAGCCGTCCGCCAACGGCATAACGTATAACCAGCAAGCCACCGTGACGACGAACTTCGGCGGCATCGAAATCTCACTGGATCAAAAAGGCAACGCCGTCGTCGAAGAAAACGGCCGCAGCCAATCGCTCTCGAGCGGCGGCAGCATCGACTTAGGCAACGGCGAGACGGTTACTCGCAATGCAAACGGAAGCGTCGTCGTCAGCGACCAGAATGGTATCGGCGGCGCGATAGCGACGACGCTGAGCGAAAATGGGCACGGCGTCGACGTAACGTCGCAAGCGACGAACGTCGATTTGGGCGGCGATCTGCCGGGTTAACCCGGCACGACTGCTTCAGGCGCCGCTTCGAGCGGCGCCTTCACCGCTCGCTGCAGCAAAAGCGCTTCGGCTACGCACTGAGCGATGGCGCAGAACACCGGAATCAGCGGCAGCCCGACGACACGGGCCAGCGAAGACGGCACCGGATTGAACGGAATCGCGATCAAACACGCGATTGCCGCCGCGGCGAGAACCGCCATCTGGGCCCGCGTGTCGGCTCGACGCAGACCGAATGCGGCGCATACGATCATGACCAGCGGAATAACGGTGCGCACCGTTTCGACGAGCGTGTACCGAACCGTTGCGCCGAGCGCGCCGCGGTACCACGCAGTAAACGACGCGTTCGAGGTTTCAGGACGATGATCGTACACCCAATGCAATTGCTCCACGATACCGTACGCGTGCGTCGCGAACGCTACGATTCCGAACGCAACGACGCCGCCGAGCGATGCGAGCAGCGGCGTCCAGGAGGTGCGAACGATGCCGAGCACCAGCGCGGGCAGGACGACGAGATACGGTGTCGGCCGCGTTAGCGCCAACAAAGCCGAAGCAATCGCGAGAGTTGCAAGCATGGGAGCGCGCGATTCGCGTGAAAGGCGCAGCAGAGCACCGAGCGCGACGGCCCAGAAAAGCATCGCGAGCATGTCGGTCAGATCGCTGGCCGCCACGCCGCGAACCAGCGGCAGCATCAGGGCGACGAGCGAGAGAACAAACGCGAACGCGGGACGCCTGAACGCCCCGAGCATCCAAAACAGCGCTAAACCGAAAAGAATATATGCCGCGGCGTTCACCAGAAACAGCGCGCGGAATCCGGCCGCGCGCAGCGCCATGCCGACGACCCACGGATAGAGAACCCGGTTCTCGAAGACTTTCGAGCGCGCAAAGGAAACGGACGGATCGAGTTCGATCAGCGCGCGGTACCGAGGATTTTGCATCATTGCCGTGCGATCGTAAAACGCTCGCGCCGAGAGCGTCGCATCGCGCTGCGAATATCCCGCGTCGCGCGCCGCAAAGCGGGCGTAAACGATGCCGTCCGGCGTATACGTTGGATGCTTGAGGACCGACGTAAGCGCCACGGCCAGCGCGAACAGCCCCACGAGCACTGCTCCGAGAACTCTCATACCGCCATGCTATGAAAGCGGCGGCTCCTTACGGAACCGCCTATCGGTCAGGCTTCTTTCCCGAAAGTCCCTAGGCTGCGGTCAAACGGCCGCCGCGCCGTGGCATTTCTTGTATTTTTTGCCGGAACCGCACGGGCAGAGGTCGTTTCGGCCGACCTTGGGCTGATCGCGGTGCATCGGCTTGGCCGGTTCGCCGTCCTCGCCCCGGTTCGTGTGGATTTGACGCGTCCGCGCAGGCGCGGCTTGCGGCAGCAACTGTCCGGTGGGAATCGGTTCGAACGCTGGGACGCCCGCCGGTTCCAGCTCCGGCGGCGGAGCTTGATGCTCGATGACCACCCGGAACACGCCTTTGATCGCCTCGTCCGCGATGTTGTTCTTGAGGTCCTCAAAGATGTCGTACGCTTCTTTTTCGTATTCGACGCGCGGATCGATCTGGCCGTAGCCGCGCAAGCCGATGCCGGTCTTGAGGTGGTCCATGATGTAGAGATGGTCCACCCACATCCGATCGATGATCGGCAGCAGCAAGTAGCGCTGCTCGACGATACGCAGGATGTCCGGCGTGACTTCCGCTTCTTTGGCTTCGTAGGCAGTGACCGCCGCGTCCTGAAGAATGCGGCGGATCTCTTCGCGATCTTTCTTTTCCAGATCGGCGATTTTGACGGATTGACGAACGGGGAAGATCAGTTCGAGCTGATTGAGCATCTCTTCGAGATCCCAGTCTCCCGGGTGCGCGTTTTCCGGCGCGTTCTCTTGCACCGCGCTATCGACTTTGGCCTCGAGCGTCTGCAGCATGAACTCGCGCGAATCGAACTCCCCGCGCAGAATCGCCCGGCGATCGCCGTAGATCACTTCGCGCTGCTTGTTCATCACGTCGTCGTACTCGAGAACGTGCTTGCGGATCTCGTAGTTGTGCGCTTCGACTTTGCTCTGAGCGCGCTCCAGCGATTTGGTGACCAAGCCCGATTCAATCGGCGCTTCGTCGCTGAATCCGACGCGGTCCATGATGTTCGTCATGCGCTCGCCGCCGAATAGACGCATCACTTCATCTTCGAGCGAAACGTAGAAGCGCGTGCTGCCGGGGTCGCCTTGACGCCCGGAACGCCCGCGCAGCTGATTGTCGATGCGGCGCGACTCGTGGCGCTCGGTGCCGATGATCGCAAGTCCGCCCAGACCGGCAACGCCCTCGCCGAGTTTGATGTCGGTGCCGCGGCCGGCCATGTTGGTCGCGATCGTCACTTGGCCGTACTGACCGGCATCTTTGACGATCTGCGCTTCCTGCTCGTGGTACTTCGCGTTAAGCACGTTGCACTCGACGCCTTTGCGGCGAAGCATCGCCGCCAGCATCTCGGACTTCTCGATCGACCGCGTGCCGACGAGAACGGGACGGCCTTTTTGATGCTCGGCGATGATCTCGCCGACGACCGCCACGAACTTCGCATTTTCGCTCTTGTAAACGATGTCCGACTGATCGTTGCGGCGAATCGGCTGGTTCGTCGGAACGACGACGACGTCCAAACCGTAAATGTCGCGAAATTCCCGCTCCTCGGTTTTCGCAGTGCCCGTCATGCCCGCGAGAAACTCGTAGAGCCGGAAGTAGTTTTGGAACGTGATCGTGGCGAGCGTCTGGTCCTCGCTGCGGACCTTGATGCCTTCCTTGGCTTCGATCGCCTGATGAATGCCGTCGGAATAGCGCCGTCCGTACATCAAACGCCCGGTGAACTCGTCCACGATGACGACTTCGCCTTCCTTGACGATGTACTGCTGGTCGCGGTGAAACAGGTTCCAAGCCTTGAGTGCGGCGTTCAACTGATGCGTGAGTTCGATGTTGCGCTGCTCGTACAAATTCTGGATGCCGAGCATCTTCTCGACCTTCGCGACGCCGGCTTCGGTAATGGGCACCGCGTGCGCTTTCTCGTCGACGGTGTAGTCCTCGCCTTTTTTGAGGCGCGGCATGATTTGCGCGAACTTTTCGTACAGTTCGGTCGGTTCGGTGCCTTGGCCGCTGATGATGAGCGGCGTGCGCGCCTCGTCGATCAGAATCGAATCGACTTCGTCAACAAGCGCGAAGTACAGCTCCCGCTGCACCATGTCCTCGACCTGCCAAGCCATGTTGTCGCGAAGATAATCGAAGCCGACTTCGTTGTTCGTGACGTACGTAACGTCGCAGCCGTAGGCTTCGCGGCGCTGCGCGGGCTCCAAATCGTGTTGAATGATGCCGACGCTCAGGCCCAGCATCTCGTAAACCGGGCCCATCCATTCGGCGTCGCGACGAGCCAAATAGTCGTTTACGGTAACGACGTGCACGCCGCGTCCTTCGAGTGCGCGCGCGTACACCGGCAGCGTCGCGACGAGCGTCTTGCCTTCGCCCGTCTTCATCTCCGCGATACGGCCTTCGTACAACACTTGGCCGCCCATGATCTGCACGTCGAAATGACGCATTCCCACCGCGCGTTTTCCGGCTTCGCGCACGACCGCAAACACCTCGGGCAGCATCGTGTCGAGCGGTTCGCCGTTCTCGAGCCGGCCGCGGAATTCGACGGTCTTGCCGCGCAGTTGGTCGGGCGAAAGCGCCTCCATCTGCGTTTCCAGGGCGTTGACTTTTTCTGCCGTCCGCCGAAGGCGGGCGACTTCCCGCTCATTGCCGTCGAACAGCGTCTTTAGGAATGCCATATCGTTGTATTCTACCGTTCGCTTAGACTGAAGGTTGCTCCGCCGAAACGCGTTCGGCAAGCGGAAGCGTCACCGTAAAGGTGCTCCCTTCGCTTTCCGTCGATTGAACGGCAATGCTGCCGCCGTGCGTTTCGACGATCTTCCGGCTGACGTAGAGGCCGACGCCGGAACCCGAGATGCCTTTACGCCGGGCATTGCTCGCTCGCCCGAACCGCGAGAAGACCGTGCCGAGTTCGGAGGCGGGGATGCCGATCCCCCGGTCGCTTATCGCGATCGTCGCATTGGCTTCGCCGCGAGTAACCTGCACTCGCACTTCGTCTTGCGAATACTTGAGCGCGTTCATCACAAGGTTGTCGAGCACGTGGTTGAACCGCGCCGGATCGAGCAAAACGGTTACGGCCTGCGTCGGAATGGCGAGCTTGATGCGATCTTCGCCGCGATTATGCGCCTTGACGCTTTCCGCCACCATTTCGCGCAGATCCAGCGCTGTCAGATCGAGAGCAAAGCCGCCCGCCTGCGTTTGCGCGAGCGCAACGGCGTCCTCCGCCAGTCGCACGAGCCGCTTGGTCTGCGAATAGATCGTTTGTATCTCCTCGTGCATCTGCCGCGGCGCGTTTTCGAGCAGCAGCTCGCAGTACCCGTGAATAACGGTGAGCGGGCCTTTGAAGTCGTGCGCCAGCATCGCGAGCAGATCGTCCTTGAATTCGTTGCTCTCGGAGAGCGCACGCGCGAGCTGTTGAATTCGCTCGAAACCGAGCGCGCCCGAGAGCGCGAGTTCGAGATGCGATGCGAGCATGTGGAAGTACACGCGGCGCTCGGCGTCGGTCCAATCGTATGCGCCCGGTGCCGCGGAGAAAGCGATTAGGCCCCACAGGTTCCCGTCGAGTCGAAGCGTGGCGAGAACGCCTTCGTTCCCGGCAAAAAATAAGTGGCGCGTCGCTTGCGCCATAGCCGCACTCTGAACGATGTCCTCGCGCTCGAGTACGGGCAGGATCTGCGCAAGATCCGCGCGCGGCGGAAGGCCGCCGCGGGCCGAATCGACCGCGCGCAGCGCGCGGCGTATCGCCGTCGCGCCCTCGATTTCGTAGACCGCGCACGTGAGCTTCACTTCGTGCGAAACCGTTACGGCGAAGACGAGCAGCACTTCTTCGATGGTCTGCGTGTCCCGCAGCATGCGCACGATGCGTTCGAGCGATTCCGCACGTGTGCGCCGCAGGCGCTCCAAATCGTAGAGCCGCACGTTCGCCAGCGCGAGTCCTACCTGCGAGGCGACGGAACGCAGCATCACCATGTCGATCTCGTCGAACGCATTCGACTGGGCGAAGTGGAGGACGATCGCGTTCTCGACTTTTCCGTCGATGATGAGCGGTACCATCAGCGACGAGCCGATTTCCAAGATGCGCAAGAAGGCGTCCCGCGGATTATCCTCGGTAATCCGGTCGCGGCCGACGACCGATCCGGCAAACGCGCGCTCGAGCCAAGTATCGGCCAACAGCACGGACCCGGGCAGCGCGGTTTTCGCATCGGCGGACTCTGCATTCGCGATCGCGCTCGCGAGCTCCGGAGCATGCGCGTCGCGCCCGAAGATCGCGCAGCGAACGCAGCCGAAGGCTTCTCGCACGTCCTCTGCGACCGACTGGAGAATGCTCCGGCGATCGAGCGTTCTGCGCGCGCGCTCGTTGATGAGCGCGAGCAGCGCGCTTTGTTTGGCTTCGCGTTCCGCCGCCGAAACCTCCCGTTCGTGCGCGATCATCCACGCGGCAACGTCCGCGAAAACGCGAAGATCGCGCAGCGCTTCATCCGGCATGCGCTCGGCGACGTCGAACACGAGCGCGCCGACGAGCGCATCGGCCGTTTCGAGCGGCACGACGAGCAAATCCGCCGATGCATGATAATCGGTAATTGCCGCTAGCGATCGCGCGGCATCGTGCGGGACGTAAAATCCGCCGGGAATCGCAAATTTTGCCAGCGCCGGCAAAAAAAGCCGCCGCAAACCGCGCGTGCTTTCCCGCAGCGTAAATCCGCCGGCATCGGGAGCGCAAGCGTACTGCCAATGATCGTCGGTAAAGACGACGACGGTCGTGCGAGTGCACGCCGTCGTTGCATGGGCCGCCTCGGCGAGTGCGCGGCTTTTTTCCTCGAGCGATCCGAGGGAAGGCAGACGCGTCAGCAGGGCAAAACGGTCGGCTGCCGCTCGCGACGGCGCGTTGCTTATGGAGATAGCGCCAACCCCGTCGCGGTGCCCGGCGGCAACGCAATCGCAGTGCCGGGCGCGACGTTACCGTTCGCGGCGGCCGAGAAGATCAGGAGTTTACTGGTGTTCGGACCGGTTCCCGCGTCTACGACGTAGATCGTGCCGGCGCTATCGGTTTTCACGTCCGTAGGATCGGCGAGCAACGTCGCCGCGCCGGAAATCGTACGCGAAGGGGTCAGCGCGAGTGCGCCGCCCGGAGCGATCTGCGCTGCCGTAAAGACGTATACGGCCGGCACGCCGGGATCGGTTACGAGCAAGTCGCCCGCCGAATCGATTCCCAAGCCCGTTGGTTTGTTGAAGCAGGAACACGTAATCGTCGAGGACGGAGCCAAGTTCACCGAAGCCGGAGTCGGCGAGGGCGACGGACTTCCCGAAGCGGTTGACGTCGCCGTCGGAGTCGGCGAGGGCGTCGCGCTGGGCGACGTCGTCGGCGTGGGGGGCGTCGGCGCCGCATATACGGTGATGGTCGCATTGCCGCTGTTTGCGGCGTACACGCCGTTCTTGGAGTCGGCCGCGACTCCGATGGGATTGCTTAGTCCGGTGTTGCTTCCCGCAATCGTCGTTGCGAGGAACGTCGTCCCCGAAACCAGCGGACTGTAAATCTGCAGAGCGTTCGAAAAAAACGCACCGGGTTGCGTAACCGCGACCGCAATTTCACCGTTCGGAAGAACCGCGACGCCGTGCGGCTGTGCGCCCGTCGTCAGCGCTACGGTTCCGAACGGCAGGACGTTCCCGGTAGCGAACGTTTGGAACACCAGCACGGACGACTGCTGCGTCGCGGCGCTGAAGTTCGAGACGTAGAGCCGCTTCGAGGAGTCGAACGCAAGATACGCCGGCCCGTTCAACGTGGTATTCGATCCCCCGATCGCGTAAAGCGGGGTCGCGCTCGGGCCGGGCGAGGGCGTATACATGTCGATAGCGTTTTGCGTCGTGTCGCTCACGTAAATCGTATTGGTCGTGAGGTTCGGGCCGACGCCCGGGACGCCGCCGCTGGACGGGACGGTCGTATTGCCGGAACTGCATGCCGCAATCGCCGCAGCGAAAGCAAGAGTAAACAGTCCGATGGTCAGGCGACGCAGCATGGATTCTCCTTACGTGACGGTTGCCAGGATACACGCACGGCGATCTACTTTCCTGGAGGCTTCGGCGAGGAAAGCATCGGTTGAACGGCGGCGCTCGGAACGGCGCGCGGATGCGCGGGCTGGGCAAACCGGCCGTATACGGCGATGGCGGCGAATACGAGAATCACCACGACGACGGCCAGTATTACCCAGATCACGACCAAGCGGCGGACGTACTGCGGACGGCTCGACTCCGTGTCGATGATCTGTCTGGGCATCGCTGCTCCTTAAACGGAATGTTTGGCGGGGTGGTTCAGTTCGGCCGGCGTGACCGCGGCGAGCATCTGCGCCACCGTGACGAACCGGTAGCCGGCGGCCTGAAACCGGGCCACGACCTGCGGCAGCATATCGATGGTCGCCAACCGCCCGCTGTGCAGCAGTACGATGTCCGGCGCCGTCGCGAAGCGCTCGACGTGGTTGCGCAGCACGGCGGCGCTCACCGTTCGCCAGTCCCCCGCGTCGTCCGTCCAAAGAATCGTATGGTAGCCGAGCTTCTGCGCGACTTGGATGGTTTGGACCGTATAGCGTCCGTGCGGCGGCCGAAAGTATTCGCGCACCGACGGGTCGTGCGCGATCGCGTAGAGGACGTCGCGGCCCTTCACGATCTCTTCACGCACCTGCGCGGGCGACTCTTCATCCAAATTCGGATGCGTATACGTATGATCGGCGATCTCATTTCCCGCGTTTTCGATTCGCTCGGCGAGTTCGGGCCACTGCTCCGCGTCACGGCCTATTAAAAAGAACGTCGCGTGCACGTGCAGGCGCTGCAGCTGTTCCAGAAGCAGCGGCGTGAAAATCGGATATGGCCCGTCATCGAACGTCAGCGCAATCAGCCGCGGCCGATGCGAACGATCGGCGTACGTGACGCGTTCGCGAAGGAGGCGCTTGATGTGCCCGCTGAAGGACGGCGAGATCGCTTCCTGTGCGTCCATACGCGGCGTGACGATGGCGGGCTGCTGCGCCCCCTCATGCTTGACGAAGCGATATCCGGCATACGACAGCAGCGCGATCGCGACGATCGCGGCTGCGAACCAGCGCGAACGTTTCACGGCTGGGTCGAGGCCTGCTGCATCACCGCCGCGGCGAGGTCTTGTCCGACGATCACCGTTACGTCGCTCGGAGACGCCGAGGGATCGGGCGCCGGCGTCTGCGAATCCGCGACGACTTGCGCGTTCGGCGCAGTTTTGCCCAGCGCGCTGCGTACGCGCAAACCGGCAAACGTAATGTGCGAATGTTCGCGCAGTTCCGTCGTTGCGACGTCTTCCCGGTCTGCATTGCCGACGCGTCCGATCGAGAATCCCTTTTGCTCGAGCAGATTCGCAACGCGGCGAGCGGCGCCGGGAACCGGCGTGCCGTTCTCGACGTCGACGCGAACGCTCAAAGGATCGATCGCCGCTACCGCCGCAGCATCCGGCGACGGCGTGGGAACGGGCGGGTTGAGCAGCATGTTTTGAACGTCCTGCGCGATTCCGGTCTGGTCCGGCACGAGTACGTCGCCGGCATAGGTCAGTTCTTTGTCTCCCAGCGTCGGCGCGGTGGCCGTTACCAAGCCGTTCTTCGGCATATCCGCGAACGAAGTCGCCAGCGCCAACTCTTCGGGCTGCGTCAGATTCGTTTGCACGTCGCGGCGGAAAACGTCGATAAGATCGCTCACGTGCATGAGCGTATTGAACTTATCGCTGCGAATCTTCTGGACCGCGGCCTGCATGACTTGATCCTGTCGCATGATCCGGCAGGGGTCGCTGCACCAGTCATGCCGGAAACGCGCGTACGCGACGGCCTGATCGCCGTTCATGTGCTGCATGCCTTCGGCGAAATGAATGTGCAAATGGCCCCAGTTGTCGTCGTAATCGATGCGTTCGCCGGTACATCCGGCGTGATTCATCAGGCAGTCGGAACTCTTGACGTACAGATCTACGCCGCCGATGGCATTGATGAGATCCTTCGTCGTGTTGATGCGCAGGACGACGTAGCGATCGAATCCGGGTACGCCCAGGAAGCGCGCGATGACTGCCTGGGCCTCTTTGACGCCGCCGTCCGACTGGGCCTGATTTATTTTGGCCTCATTCCCATTGGGCAGCACGACGTCCATGTCGCGCGGAATCGAAAGTATGTACGCCTTGTGCGTGCGGAAGTCGAGGTTGATCGCCTTGATGACGTCGCTGCGCGATTGCGTCGAATACTCTTCGTCCTTGTCGTTGTAATCGTAGTCCAGGCCTTCGGCGAGAACCAGAAGGTGATCTTTTCCGAAGAGTTCTTGCGGCGACGGCGCGATCTGACCCGTCATGATCTCGAGCGGCGTGCGATGAAACGCGACCGAGAACCCGGCAACCACCGAAACGAAGCCAAGCACGAGGATAGCGGCAATTATCAATGCGACGCGCGGCGCCTTCGAGTGCCTCTCGGAATGTTGGTCCGGAGCCAAATGCTTATCCAACGCTCACCACGTCCTTCGCCGTTATGCGCCCGAAAAAGTCGAACGGGCCGTTGCCGTCCAGCGTGACCTGAACGAATTCTCCCGGATGCGCGTCTCCGGTGAAATAGATTCCGCCGTCGACGCCGGGAGCCTCGCCCATGGACCTGCCGAACCACGCGGCGGCAGCGCCGAACGCTTCGCGTATCGGATCGGTCTTTCGCAGCGAACGCCGCTCTTCGACGAGAACGCGAACCTGCGACCCAAGACGGCCTGCGCGCGCGCGTTCGGAGGCCAAGCGCTGCGCCTCGCGCAAACGCGCCAGCCGGCGGCGTTTTTCGGACGGCGCCACTTGTGCGCCGAGCTGCGCGCTCGGCGTACCTTCTTCACGGCTATATTCGAAGAAGCCGACGCGATCCAGCCGCGCGCGAGCGATCCACTCTTCCAGGTACGCGACGTGCTCTTCCGTTTCACCGGGAAAGCCGACGATGAACGTGGATCGCATCGTCACGTCAGGTATGCGCTCCCGGAAGTCTTCGAGAATCTCGAGGTAGCGTTCCCCGTTGCTCGGACGCAGCATCCCGCGCAGCACGTCGGCATGCGCATGTTGGAGCGGCATGTCCATGTACTTGCAGACCTTCGGTAAACGCGCCATGGCGTCGATCAGTTCGCTATCGACGGTCGCCGGATACAAGTACAGCAGCCGAATCCACTCGATGCCGTCGATCTCGTGAAGACGCTCGAGCAGATGCGCCAACCCGCCGCGCCGAAAGCCGCGATCGCGTCCCCACATGGACGTATCCTGCGCAATGAGAACGAGCTCTTTGGTTCCCGACGCTGCAAGCGCGCGCGCCTCCTTGAGAATCGACTCCTCGCTGCGGCTTCGAAACTTTCCGCGCAACTGCGGAATGATGCAGAACGTGCACGGGTGATCGCAGCCCTCCGCGATTTTCAAATACGCCGTGGCGCGCGGCGTCGTGACCAGACGCGGCAGGAAATCGTGTTCCGGTTCGGCGTCGAACTGAAGCCGTACGGGGTGATGCCCGGCGCGCGCGTCTTCGAGCAATTCCACGATGCCGGCATACGCGCCGGTACCGACCACGGCGTCGATCTCCGGTACGAGCGCCTGCAGCTGATCCCCGTACCGCTGCGCCAAACACCCTGCAACGATCAGCTGCTGATCGGGGCGCTTGCGCTGCGCCTGTTCCATGATCGCGTCCGTGGATTCCGATTTGGCGGGATCGATAAATGCGCAGGTGTTGACGACGACGGTATCCGCTTGTTCCGGATTGCCGCTCAGTTGCCAGCCGGCACTGCCGAGTTTTGCCATCATCACCTCCGTGTCGACCAAATTCTTGGCGCACCCGAGGGAAACGAACGAGACCGTTCTTAACGGCGCACCCTCCCTGAGGGCGCGCGACGGCAAACGCAGACCCATCATCTATAATTTACGAATTGCAGTGGCAATTCGTAATCCATGGACTTGAGGTGTGAGATCACTTTCTGCAGATCGTCCCGGCTTTTGCCTGAAATGCGTATCTGCTCGTCCTGATATTGTGCGGCGACCTTGAGTTTGAGCGCCTTGATCGCTTCCATCAGCGTCTTGCTTTTGTCTTTCGGAATACCGCTCTTGAGCGTAATCGTCTGCCGCACGGTATTTTGCGAGGCCGGCTCGAGCGTGCCGAAATCGAAGGCTTTGATGTCTATGCCGCGTTTCACGGCCTTCGACTGAATGATGTCCATCACGTTCTTCATCTTCAATTCGTCATCGGAGATGACCGTGATGAGTTTCTTGCCGTCGTACGCGACGTCGGTCTTGCTGTTCTTGAAGTCAAAACGCCCGGCAATTTCTTTGCGGGCCTGATTCAGCGCGTTATCCAGTTCTTGCTGGTCGATTTTCGACACAACGTCAAAAGACGACTCGCTCGCCAATGTCGACTCCTAGAGTGTGAAGGCTTTTTCCGCGACGTCGCCGGCGCCGCCGAGTTTGCCGACGGCTTTGCCGTCCACGGTGATTTCAACGCCGCCGGCATTGCCTACTCGGACCAGCGCGCTTTTGCCGTGAAAACTTTTTGTAGTGCCGGCCGGAAACGTACCCTCAATACTAACATTGCCGTCAACGGTGACCCTGAGCCAAGAAGGGGCCGTGAGGTGAATGGCCAGCGTCTGGGCTTCGGGCAAGGGAGACGGGGAAGCCGAACTTATGCCTGAGGGCATCGCCGTGGCGGGGATGGCGGTCGCACCGCCGTTCGCCAGGGACGGGGCGGTCGGCTGTGCGGCGAGGTTGGAAGCCGTTTGCCGGCCGGCCCTGGGCGGCGTGACCGCGAGGTAAATAACGAAAGCGATGAGCGCGACGGCGATGATGCCACCCACCCATATCAGGGGTGCCAGGCTGCCGCCGCCTTGGGAGCGCCTCTCAAACCGCGCCGCAGCCGGCGCGGCCGGCGTGCTGGGCGCGGCGCCTTGGAGCGCATTGAATTGCGCGACCGCATCCTCCGGATCGAGACCCAAGAACCGGGCGTAGGTTCTTAAAAAGCCCCGGGTATACACCGGAGCCCCGATCGCTTTCCAATGCTCTTCTTCTATTGCCGCCAGGTACACCGAGCGGATCCGCACCTGCTCCGCGACGTCAGAAAGCGTCAGGCCGCGCTCGTCTCGCGCGGCGCGGAAACGTTCTCCCAGCGACATTGGAGCTTCTGTTTGCGCCCCCGTCCTGTTATCCTGTCCCTGCAAACCCATGGGAAAGACTCGCGTTGTCGCCGCGATGAGCGGCGGCGTCGACTCCGCCGTTGCCGCAGGTCTGCTCAAAGAAGCCGGCTACGACGTCATCGGCGTGACGATGAAGATGTACTCGCCGACGAAACCCGCGCACGCGAAGAGCTGCTGCGGCATCGACGATTTTGACGATGCACGGCGCAGCGCGGCCGCGCTCGGCATTCCGCATTACGTGCTGAATTTCGAGGAAACGTTTCGTCGAAGCGTCATCGAACGCTTCGCAGACGACTACGCCAACGGGCGCACGCCCAACCCGTGCGTGTCCTGCAATAACTTCGTCAAACTGGGAACGCTCGCGAAGTATGCCGAGTCGGTCGGTGCGCCGTACGTCGCAACCGGACATTACGCGCGCATCGAACATCGCGCCGACGGCTCGCACCTGTTCCGCGGAACGCACGCGAAGGATCAGGCGTACGCGCTTGCGCAGCTCGCGCCCGAACAGCTGTCGCGCTTGCTGCTGCCGCTCGGCGAGTTCGACAAGTCGACGACGCGAGCGCACGCGCGGCGCATGGGTTTGCCCGTGCATGACAAGACCGAATCGCAAGACATCTGCTTCGTCGAAGGCGGCGACTACCGCGACGTGCTGGCACGCATCCGGCCGGAGCCGGAAAAACCCGGCACGATCGTTACCACCGACGGGGTGCACGCGGGAATGCACGCCGGCATTTCAAACTTCACGATCGGTCAACGTCAAGGCTTGCCGCCGGCGGGCGGCGGACCGCGCTACGTCACTCGCATCGATGGGGTGACGAACACCGTGGTGATCGGGCGCGAAGAAGACCTGGACGCAGCCGCGCTGTCGGCGAACGACGTGAATCTCATCCGGCCCGAGCGCTTCGTCGCGGAGCGGGTTCCGGTGCTCGCGATGGTGCGCTATCGCGCGGCTGCGGTGCGCGCGCTTGCGGCCGTCCGCGGCGATTCGTTGGAGCTGGAGTTCGAGCATCCGATGCGCGCCGTGTCTCCGGGACAACTCGTTGCGCTCTTCGATGGCGGTGGCGACGAGGTGTTGGGCGCGGCTACGATTACGGCTGCGAGATAAACGCGTAAATGCCGGCGGAGCGCTTGCGAAGGTGCTCGTTGAGCACCGTCACCAGCACGTCGCGCTTGTCGGACTCGTTAGCGCGCGCGTAGCGTTCGAAGTTCTCGCCGAGCATTTCACGCAGGCCCGACTCCACCAATTGACGGGAGTCGCTCGAAGCCGGCGCACCGCTGCCCACCGGCGAGAGGTACCCGTCGAGCTTGTTCAGTTCGAGCAAACGCAGAACGGTGTACTCGCAGGCGGTCCGGCGATAGACGTTGCGCCGCGAGCGCGACTCGGGCAAACTTTCGCGCGAGCGCACGAAGAAACCGTATTCCTCGAGAACCGCGATGGACTCGAACACCATCGTGGTGCTGAGCAGACCGAGATCTTTGCGGATTTGCTCGATGGTCGGATGGCACACCCCGCGCTCGTCGGAAAGCATGATGAGATAGGTGTACATGCTGAGCTGCCGCGGATTGAGGACGTGAAAGAGAAATCCGCTCCACCACGCGGGAATTTGCGCCAGCGGTTCACAGTCCGAGCGGCTTCCGTTTAACGAGCGGCGTTGGACGACGTTTGCATCATCCAATGAAAGAAAAACCTCGCGGCAAATAAGCGCAGTTAATACTAGCCCGTTTCCTAACAAAGCTCGTGTCGCCTGTCAGACCAAGCATACAATATTTTGGACTGTCGGGGTTGGTCCGGACGATCCCTCGGTAAAACGCCGAGCAGGGCTGCTACGCGGTCGCCAGAGTGACGTCGCGTCTCGTGTTCCAGTACGTGTCCCGAATAACGGGCGTGAACCCGGCTTCGATGACGATGCGCTCCAGATCGCGGCGCGTCGCTTCATTCGTCGAACCCGCATCGTGCACGACCTGCTCCTCGATGATAGTTCCGCCCATGTCGTCGCAGCCGTAGAACAAGGCAAGCTGGCCCATTTTCAGGCCCGGGGTAAGCCAAGACGCCTGCAGATGCGCGACGTTGTCCAAGTACAGCCGCGAAATCGCGAGCACCCGCAAGTACTCCAGACCCGTTGCTTCTTTTCCGCGCAGCGGCGTTTTCCACGGGACGTAATACCAGGGAATAAACGCGGTGAACCCGCCGGTTTCATCCTGCAGCGCGCGGATGACGTCGAGGTGTTCGATTCGCTCGGCATGCGTTTCAATCGAGCCGAACATCATCGTCGCGGTGGTCGGCATGCCGAGCAATTGCGCTTCACGCATCACGCCGAGCCATTCGTCGGGTTTTACCTTGCGCGCGCTGATACGCTTGCGAACTCGTTCCACCAATATTTCCGCGCCGGCGCCGGGCAGCGATTTCATGCCCGCCGCTTTGAGGCGCGCCAGCACCTCGCGCACCGGCAACTCCTCGACGCGCGAGAGTCCGACGACCTCGGAAACGGAAAGCGAGTGGACGTCGACGTGCGGATATTCCGCGGCGACGCGCCGGAACAGACGCTCAAACCATTCCAGGCGAAGATCGGGGTTCACGCCGCCTTGAATCATGATCTGCGTCGCGCCCTGATCCGCAGCGTGTTTTACGCGCGCAAGGACCTGGTCGTGCGACATCGTGTAGCCTTCTTTGTGTTTCTCCGGCCGGAAAAACGCGCAGAAAGTGCAGTGCACGTTGCACACGTTCGTGTAGTTGATCGTGGTGTCGATGACGTAGGTAACGACATTCGTGGGATAGAGCTGCATCCGCCGCGCGTACGCTGCGGCGCCCAGATCGTGAAGATCCGCGTCCTCGTATAAGCGCACGCCTTCGTCGAACGACAAGCGCCCGCCGCCTGCGGCTTTTTCGAGCAGACTATTGAGCGACACCGATGACCTCCGGTACGAACGGCGGAATTTTCTCGATCGCGCCGACGGCGTGCAGTTCCCGGCAGTACGCGGCGAGCCCGCGCTGCGCGGCTGAATGAAACGTGAAGTTCAACTTGCCGTAGTAGATTTCATAGAAGCCGGCCGGGCGCGGTTTGAGCGATTGCGCGAGCGCGATGACCCGATTGCGATGCGCGCGGCCCCAGGAATACGCATCGGTCAGCGCATGCAGACACGCTCGAACGTCGTCCACGCGCCGCTCGAACACCTCGCGCCGAGCGACCCACACCGCGGTGACCGATTGCTCTCCGGTCCAGTCTCGCCAAAGACTGCCCAAGTCGTAGACCTGCTCGCTGGGAAATTCAAATGCGGCGTCGATAGCGTCATCGCCGATCACCATCGCCGCCTCACCGCTGCGCGCATGCGTCAACGGATCTTCCACTTCAACAAATTGCGCGTGCACTTTGTACCGGCGTTCGAGCAGAACGCGAAGCAGGTTTCGACCGCTCGCCGATTCTTTCGTCGTCGCAATCTTCATGCCGTCGAGCAATGCGGGCGGCAGCGAGGAGATGAGCAGAACGGACACGATTTCTTCGCGCGCGCCGATGCACAGGTCGGGCAGAAGCACGTATCGCTCGGCGTCGAGCGCGTATTCGAACGCACTGACGGGCCCCATATCCAGTTCGCCTTCGCGCATCATGGCGTTCAACCGCGCCGGCACATCGGCGACGAGCGTTCCCGGATAGTCGATCACGCCTTCGTCGAACGCCGCGTAGATCGGCAGATCGTTAACGTACCGCATGCGGCTGCTGCGCAAGATCATACCGTGATGACGTCACCGCGGACCGGCGACTCGATTTGTGCCGGCGTCCAGTCCCATGGGAACTCGTCGTACGTCGAGTTGCGGCGCACCGGAACGTAACCCGCTTCCTGGATGAGCCGGCGAAACTCGCGGTCGTCCACGTACTGCCCGGAACGCGTGCCGGCGCTGTGATAGATCATTTCCTCGTCCGTGCTGCCGTGGGTGCCGTCCATGTCGTCGGCACCGAAGTGGAGCGCAACTTGACATACCTTGAGGCCTTGGATCATCCAGTACGCTTTGACGTGATCGAAATTGTCGAGCATCAGGCGCGCTACGGCGAACATGCGGATGTCGTCCAGACCCGTCGTCCAGCCGCAGTCGTTCAACTCGTTGCCGTCGGGATGAAACGCCAGCGGAATGAATGCGTTGTACCCAGGCGAGCGCTCCTGCGATTCGCGAAGGCGTACGAGATGATCGAGCCGGTCTTCCAATGATTCGATGTGGCCGTACAGCATCGTCGCGTTCGAGGCGATACCCTGGCGATGCAGCTCTTCGTGAATTGCCAGCCAATTGTCGGAACCGACCTTATTCGGGCAGATTTTCTTGCGCGTTTCCTCCGCGAAGATCTCCGCACCGCCCCCGTTCACGTTGTCCAAACCCGCTGCTTTGAATTCGGCGATGATTTGCGGATAGCTCATGCGGTGCCGCTTGGCCATGTAGTCGATTTCCGCGGCGGTGAACAGCGAAAGTCTGAACGTGCGGAAGTCGCTGTTTGAAGCGGCGCATGAGAGGCAGCCAATAATCGAGCGAAAGCTGACGCGGATCGTGACCGCCGACGATGTGAATCTGGTTGAAGTTATCTCCGGTTTCGAGCGCCTTTTCGAATACTTCGTCGGCAGGCATGCGCACCACGCGCTCGCGTTCCTTGAACTCGTCCGACCGCGAACGAACAGAACTTGCAGCCGGCGTAACAAACGTTCGTCGAATTGATGTAACGGTTGAGAACGTAAAAGACTTTCTTTCCGCTCTTGCGTTCCTTCGCGGCGCGAGCCATCCGCCCCAGGCTGTGAATGTCGGGCGTCCTGAAGAGCGTCATCCCGTCCTCTATCGAGAGCGGAACGCCTTCTTTTACTTTTCGTTCTAGAGCTTTGAGCGCTGAATCCATTGCACTTGCCACGGTTCGTACTGTACGGCATCGGCCCTGGCGCGGCCAAGGACTTTTCGCTTCTTACCGCTCGAGCAGGCGGGCGCCCGCGGTTCGGGCGAGCGCAAACGCGAGCAATACGATGACGGCGGCAAGCACCGTCCCGCCGATCACGTCCGTAGGATAGTGCGCACCGAGCGCCAGACGCGACCAGATTATCCCGAGCGTCAGCGCGCCGAGCAGCACGAACGATGCGCGTCGCAGCCACGTCGCAAGCTCCGACTTGAGCAAGACCAAGCCCCACAGAAAATAAAAGCCGGTGCAAATCGCCGCGTGCGAACTCGGATACGAAAAGGCGTGCTCGTGGCGAATGAGCCAGTCGCCTCGGCGAGGCCGCGCGAAAAAGTGCTGGAACGCGTCGGCAGCTCCCCAGCATACGAGCGCAACCGCAACCACGAAAAGCGCCGGAACTCGCCAGCGCGGACTAACTATCGCAAGCACGATGCATAGCGCGTACAGCGGCGCCAGAACGTAGGCGTAGCCGGCGTTCGTGAACGCCCACGCCAAGCCGATCGCGCGGCCGCGCACGGCTTGCGCGAACGCCCATAATGCGGGGGGTTCACCGTGCGTACGCACGTAAAAACCGAGCCACATGAATCCGGCGAAGAACACGACCGCGGGAATGACGAGTGCGAGAAGTCGACGCGCGTCGACGCGCGCTTCAACTGCCGGTTGCGAAGAGATCCTGCTGCCCTCCGTCGTCACGCCCGAGCCGCGGAGCTGATCTGTTCGAGTTCGCCAAGGCCGATGAGAATGCGCCTGGGTTTCGTTCCTTCGTGCGGCCCGACGACTTTGAACTCTTCCAACTGCTTCATGACGCGGACGGCGCGCGGATGACCGATCGAAAACTGCGACTGCAGCGCCGCAGTCGAAGCGTAATTGCTTTCGATGATGAATTTCGCGGCGTCGTAACAAAGCGGATCCGCATCCTTCTTGCCGGCGTCGTCATCGGAAATCGGCACGACTTCGACGTCGAGAAGATTTTCGGGGCGGCCTTGCTTCGCCCAGAAATCGACGAGGCGATTCACTTCGCCGCCCGTAATGAGCGCGCCCTGAGCGCGCACGGGTTTCGGTGCGTCGATCGGCAAGTAGAGCATGTCGCCGCGTCCGAGCAGACGTTCGGCGCCGGCCATGTCGAGAATCGTGCGCGAGTCGACTTGCGAACTCACCGCGAACGCAATACGCGATGGGATGTTCGCCTTTATGAGGCCCGTGATGACGTCGACCGAAGGCCGCTGCGTCGCGACGATGAGGTGGATGCCCGTCGCGCGCGCCAGCTGCGCCAGACGCATGATCGTCGTTTCGACCTTCGCGGGCGCAACCAGCATGAGGTCGGCGAGTTCGTCGATGACGATTACGACGTACGGCAGTTTCTCATCGGGAAACTTCGCGTTGTACTCTTCGATCTTTCGCACGCCCGCCTTCGCGAAACGCTCGTAGCGCACGTCCATCTCCTTGGTCATCTCGAACAGCGCACCGGCTGCGAGCCGCGCGTCCGTAATGACGTCCTTGATGAGGTGCGGAATGCCGTTGTAGACGGTCAGTTCCACGCGTTTGGGATCGATCATCAGCATCTGCACTTGATCGGGCGTCGCGCTTACCAGCAGAGATGCGATTATGGTATTCAGACAGACCGATTTTCCGGAGCCGGTGGCGCCCGCGACGAGCAGATGCGGCATCTTTCCGAGGTCGCCGAATACGGGCCGCCCGGTGATGTCCTTGCCGAGCGCCATCCAAAGCGGCGGCACTTGTCCGCGCTGCGGAAGCGATTCGAAGATCTCTCGAATTGCCACGGTGGAAATCGTTTTGTTCGGCACCTCGATGCCGACGGCGGACTTGCCGGGGATCGGCGCCTCGATTCGCACGCTCGTCGCCGCAAGCGCGAGCGCGATGTCGTCCGAGAGCGAGGCGATCTTCGAAATTTTCACCCCGCGTTCGGGCCGCAACTCGTATCGCGTAATGGAGGGGCCGCGTTCGATGTGCACGACCTTCGCCCCGACGCCGAACGAAGCGAGCGTGTCCTCCAAGACGTGCGAGCGGCTCGAGTCGTCCGCGATCTGCGCCTGCGGCGGATCGAAGAGCGCCAAGTCGGGAAGACGATAAACGACGTCCCCATGCACGGCGGGCGTCGGCGGCTCGTATTCGCCTTCGTCGGCGCACAGGTCGTCCGTTTCGGCGTCATCGTCTTCGTCGAACGGCGGCTCGTCGTCGCCCTCGGTTTCATCTTCGACCACGATGGTCGGCGCGGACGCCCGCGCCGCCGCAACCGGAACCAAATCGAAAGACTCCGCCGGCTTTTGCGCGCGCGGCGCGGGAATCGCGATGCGCGGCACGAGCGGCAGGCGCGGAACGCGCAGTTTCGACGCGTTCAGAACGAGCCATCCGATGAGTTTTTTGACGGAAACGTTGCTCATCCAGACCGCAAGCAGAATCGCGGCAAGCACGAGTACGATGCGCGCGCCGGGAACGCCGAAGAGGGTTCGCAGGGCCGCCCACAGCTCGCTGCCTATCCACCCGCCGCGGCGCGCGAGAGCCGCGTCGATGAGAAGAAAGGATGCGAGCGACGCCGAGCCGAGCGTCGCGAGCATGCGGGGCACGTTGATCTCCAGGAAAACGATCGCCCCGAAGAACGCGACGAGCACCGGGAAAAGCGGAGCGGCGCCTCCAAACAGGGCGCTCAGGCCCGCAGCGGTGGCGCCGCCGGCGATACCGGCGCGCGCCGCCGGCAGAGCCAGCGCGATTCCAAGAAGGACGGCAAGTCCGATCGCGGCGATGCCGGCGATCTCAAAGTTCAGTCGCGTTTTCGCGGTCGCCTTACGGCGTACGCGTGCCATGGAGTAGATTCTTTCGTCATCAGCATAGGAGTTCATTTGACCCCGCCAACCATCGTCGTTCTCGAAGGCGACGAAACCGGACAAGAATTACTGCTCGAAGCGCTTCGCGTGCTCGATCGCTCCGTCATAGACGTGGAGCTGACGTTCGAACGGCACGATCTTTCGCTCGGGAACCGCCGCGCGACGCAGAACGCCGTGGTGCAAGACGCAGCCGAAGCGATGAGACGCGCGCGCTACGGTTTGAAAGCCGCGACGATCACGCCTGAAACGAAAGGCGACGTCGGCTCGCCGAACGCGATCCTGCGCAGGGCCGTCGACGGTAAAGTCATCGTTCGCACTGGGCGCCGCATGCCCGGAATACGCCCGGTAGCGGGCATTCATGCACCGATTTCCGTCGTGCGCATGGCCGTCGGCGACGCGTACGGCGCGAAAGAATGGCGGGAAGGCGAAGGCGCTGCCGAAATCGCGTATCGCACCGAGGCAATCGAACGCGGGGTTTGCCGATTCGTCGCGGAGTACGCGTTTCAACATGCGCAGCGCGTGCATGCCAAAGTTTTCGGCGGACCAAAATACACGGTGAGCCCGGTATACGAAGGCATGCTGAAAGAGGAAATGGACGCCGCCGCGCAGCGTCATCCGAATGTCGCGTACGAGCCGCAGCTGATCGACGCGACGTATGCGCTGCTGCTGAGCACCGATGGCGAGTCGCCGCTGGTCATCCCGTCGCTCAATCGCGACGGCGACTGTCTTTCGGACCTGGTAATGCAGCTGTTCGGATCGATCGCCGGCGCGGAATCGGTGCTGCTATCTTTCGACGAGCAGCTCAAACCGTCGGTCGTCATGGCGGAGGCGCCCCACGGAACTGCTCCGCGGCTATTCGGAAAGAACGTGGCGAACCCGATGGCGATGATTCTCGCGAGCGCCGCGCTGCTCTCATATATGGAAGACAAACGCGCGCAAAACGCGTCTCGCGCAATTTACGAGTCGACGCTGGAAGCCGTTCACGAAGGTCTGAAAACCAGCGACCTCGGCGGCCACGCTTCGACGACGGATTTCACTGACGGCGTCATAGCGCGCGTAAAGCGTAAGCTCGAGGTCTGGTCGACGTTGTAAGAAATGCGTTAAACGGACGCGCAGCCTAACACAATATTGACGATCCTTCGTCCCTTTGGCCGCTGACAGAGCAAGCTTGCCATAGTACGCTTTTCAGTGATGTCCTGGTTAAGCAAGCCTTTGGCGGAGCAGCAAACGAACGACCAGCCTGCCGTCAAGCAGAGCTTCGACGTGCCGGTGCGGCTTCGTTTGCGCGGGGTAAAGGAACCCGTGCAAGCGACCTTGCTTCATATCGCGTTGGCCGGCTGCCGTTTGCGCTCCTGGATGCTTTTGGAGCGCGGCACGTCCGTTTCGTTCGAATGGCGCTTGACGGACGGAAAGTTGCTGACGCTGACGGGTGCTATTGCAGCGCGATACACTCCGCGAAACGGCGGCGTAGGTTTCGAGTATGCCGTCGCGCTCGAACAAATTCCGGCAGACGATGCCGATGCGTTGTCGCGCGAGGCGGCGATGCTTGCCAAACGCACCGCTTCCGCGCGCAGCTACGACACCTCGCTCGTCGACATTTCGCAGTTCACCGGCTATCGCGTGCCCGACGACTTTCAGGTCGCATTTCGTGCGGACGACGTGCGCGCGATCGCTAAGACCGCGTCGGCCTCGGACGTTACCGGCAACGGCTTGCGCCTGCGTTGCGAGCAGCAGCTGCGAGCGGGAGCGGTTCTCGTTCTACAGTTCGCGCTGCCCGAGCACGTGCTCGGCGTGCACAAAGGTAAAGACGACGAACTCGTCGTCGGACCGTTCGGTTACCGCCGCGTGCCCCGCAAGTATTTGCGCCGCCCGTTCGCGCAACTCAAACTGCGTGCGCGCGTGCTGGGAGCGGTTAAAGATTCGCGGCGCCGCGACTCCTACGAATTACAGTTTCTCGAGGTCGACGGCATGGCACGCGAAGAGCTCGCGCGATACATTCACGCCTCGCAACTCGCGAACATCCGCCGAAGCAGCTGAATCAGCTTGCGATGAGCGCTACGCCGGCGAGCGCGAGCGCCACGCCGATCTTTTGCACGCCCGCGAGACGCTCGCCGAGTACGAACCGAGCCAGAAACACCGTGCTTGCCGGATAGAGCGACGTCAGAACGGCAGCTATCGAAAGATACCCCGCATACACCGCGCTAAGGTAGAGGATGTTTGCGCTCATGTCCAAAGCGCCCGCGAAAAGCACGAGCGGCAGGTACGCGGCAGCCGGCCAAAGCGGGCGCTTCAAAAACAGCGCCGCGAGTGCGAGCAGTGCCATCGATCCGAAACGCGCAAAGAGCAGCGGGTAAAGGCCCGCCGTCTTTCCCGCAAGCGCCAAACATATGTAGAACCCGCCCAGAAGAAACCCCGATGCAATTGCCTCGCGAACGCCGGCGGTCGAGAGTTCGATGCGTCCGTCCGGTTCGTTCGAGAACGAAATCAGCACGACCGCCGTCAGCGCCACGGCGATGCCCGCGAATTGCCACGGGCTCAAGCGCTCGCCGCGCGCAATGCCCGCGACCACGGGAAGCGAAGCGGCCAGCACGGCGGTGATCGGCGACACGACGCCCATTTTGCCGATCGATAGCGCGTGATACAGCAGCAGGATTCCCGCGCCGCCGCATGCGCCGCCGAGCAGGCCGTACAGCACTGCGTCGTCCGTGAACCGTCCGGGCAGCAGCGGCAGAGCCGCAAACAGCAGAACGAAACCGGCGCCCTGCGAAACAACCGCCACCGCGAACATGCTGCTGCTGCGCGTGGCGAGGCCGCCGCAAAAGTCCGCCGCTCCGTAAAAGGCGGCCGCAAGCAGCCCGAAGAGAATCGCCAAGCGTGCTAAACGGCGTGCAAAACGGGATGCTGCAAATGAAACCGGGTGCGCGTTTGATACGCCTTCGCTATTTGCGTCAATTGCAGCTCGCCCCACGGTCGTCCCATGAGCGCAAGGCCCGTGGGCAATCCGTGATCTCCAAAACCGTTGGGCACGCTCAGCGCCGGCAAACCGGCCAGGTTGCCGGGACTGCCCATTTCGATTTCGCCGGAATATTTGTCGGGATAGGCCTTGTCGAACGGAATGCCCACCGGATACGCGACCGTCGGCAGCGTCGGATAGACCACGGCATCGTACCGCGAGAGCGCCCGATCGAGTTCCGCGTTGAGAATCGCGCGACGGCGCATGCCGTCCACGTAATCGACGGCGAGTGAGCCGTAGGCTTCGTATCCGCCGATTCTGTCGTCGACGGACTGCAGTTCGCGCGAACGCCCGCTCTCGATGAGATCGCGAAACGCGGACGCGCACTCGCCGTTGAAGATCGCGCCGAAGACCGCGCCGTACGGTCCCTTCGGCAGCGTTACGTTCGGTGCGAGATCGCAAAATTCGCGGAGCACGTCGAGCGATGCTTCGAAATTTTTCGCGATGGCGGGCATCGTCTTCGCGATCGCGTTCTTTACGACGGCAAGCTTGGGCCGCCGTCCGCGAACGGCGGGAAATGCGCGGTCGCGCGAGGTTGCGTCATTCGGATCGTGTCCCGCGATCGTTTTTAGAACGACCTCCGCATCGCGTGCCGACCGGCACAGCGGCCCGAGTTTGTCGGAAGTCCACATCAGCGCCATCGCTCCGTGGCGGCTGACCCGTCCATAGGTCGGACGCAAGCCGCTGACGCCGCAAAATGCGGCCGGAACCATGATCGATCCGTTCGTTTCCGAGCCGATCGCAAATCCGACGAGGCCGGCGGCGACTGCAGCGCCGGGACCGCTGGAAGAACCGCCGCTCCAATACGCGCGATTCCACGGCGTTCGGCCCGGCCCGGTGAACGACGCGTCGGCGTCGTTGTAGCCGAAGCCGCCCGCGAGTTCCACCATGGCCAGTTTTGCGCACAATACTGCGCCCGCGGCATGCAGCTTCTGCACGACGCTTGCGTCGTAGTCGAAGACTTGATTGCGATACGGCGCCGCTCCCCATGTAGTGGGCGCGCCGACTGCGGCAAGCAAATCTTTTACGCCGTACGGAACGCCGTGAAGCGGTCCGCGCGATCGCCCCGCGGCAAGTTCTTTATCCGCAGCTCGAGCCTCGCGAAGGGCGCGCTCGCGCATGACCGTCACTACGGCTCCGTAAGACGTACCGTATTTTTCCAAACGCGAAAGATACAGATTCGTCAGTTCGACCGAGGAGACGGACTTGTTCGCTACCAGCCGTCCGAGCTGGACGGCGTCGGAGAACGCGACGGTTTCCTCGTTCATTCCGGCACCTCGAACGTGGTCACCGGCTCGTCCCAATTCTTGAGCGTCGTGCCGTGCGGATTGACGGCGCCTCCGATCTTGAGATTGCCGTCGATCCCCGCGGCGATCTCCTCGAGCTCCTTGTCGCTCAGCGAGGAGTCGAAGCGGCGCATCTGCGCGGCAAGTCCGCGCGCCGCTTCAGAGACTTGCGATTTCTTGGGTGTCGGCGTCGGCTCGGGTGCGGCCGGTTTCGGCGACGGCGGCGCCGCCGCGACGAGCGGAACTGCTGCCGCCGCGGCGATGAATTGCTTTCTCGTGCTCAATGCTCACACTTCCATCACGACGGGAACGATGACGGGACGGCGTCTGTACCGCGAGTGGATTGCTTTTGCAAGACCGCTGCGGATATGCTCTTTCACCGTGTTTACGTCTCGAATCCCCTCGACCGGCACTTCTTCAATCAGTGTCACGAGTTCGGCACGCAGATCGTCCATGACGCCGTCCGATTCGGGAACGTAGAAAACGCCGCGGGAGATCAGATCCGGGCCGGCAATCACTCGCGCCTCCTCGCTGTCGATCGTGACCACGACCATCATGAATCCGTCCGCGGCAAGCAGACGCCGATCGCGCAAGACTGCTTCACCGACGTCGCCGACGCTCGAACCGTCGACGAGCACGTGGCCGCCGTACGTCTTGCCGATCTTATCGCCGTAGTCGTGCGTGAACTCTAGCACGTCGCCGTTTTCGACGACGAACACGTTCTGCGGATCGACTCCGGTTTTCGCGGCAAGTTTGCCGTGCTGCACGAGCATCCGGTATTCGCCGTGCACCGGAACGAAAAACTCGGGGCGCACGAGATTGAGCATGAGCAGCAGTTCTTCTTGCGAGGCATGTCCGGAGACGTGAGAGCGCCCATCGGTCCCATGCACGACCGTGGCACCGAGGCGGCACAAGTTGTTGATCGTCTTGTACACGCCTTTCTCGTTTCCGGGAATCGGCGTGGCGCTGATCACGACGGTATCGCCTGAAACGATTTTGAATTTTGCGTGGTCGCGCACGGACATGCGAGTGAGCGCGCTCATCGGCTCGCCCTGCGAGCCCGTCGTCATGACGACGACTTGTTCGGGTGGATACTCGTCCACTTCTTCGACGCGGATGGTGCGATCCGCGGGAACGCGCAAATAGCCCAGTTCGGAAGCGAAATGGACGACGTTGGTGAGCGATCGCCCGAGGAAGGCGATTTTCCGGTTGAAGCGGATCGCCTGGTCGATGACCTGCGCGATGCGCGGCACGTTCGAGGCGAACGACGCGACGATGATGCGCCCTTTCGCTTGAGAAAAAACCGTATTGAACGCCTCGCCTACGATTCGCTCGGATTGCGTGTGACCCGGTCGCTCGGCATTCGTGCTGTCGGACAGCATGCAGAGAACGCCTTCCTCGCCGATGCGCGCGATCGCCGCGAAGTCCGCCGGCTTGCCGTCGATGGGCGTTTGATCGAACTTGAAATCGCCGGTGTGGAAGATCGTCCCCACCGGCGTGCGCAGCGCGAGCGAGCACGCGCCCGCGACGGAATGATTGATGTGCACGAATTCCGCTTCGATCTGTCCGTAGCGTGCACGATCGCCGGGCTGCACGGTGACGAATTGCGCTTCGCCCATCATTTTATGGTCGCGCGCTTTTGCTTTGATGAGCGCGTTCGTCAGCGGCGTGCCCACCACGGGGACGTTGAACTCGCGCAGCAGATACGGAATGCCGCCGATGTGATCTTCGTGCCCGTGCGTTACGAGTATCGCTCGAAACTTCTCGCGGCGTTCGCGGATATACGTGAAATCGTTGATGACGATGTCGACGCCGTACATCTCTTCGTCCGGAAACATGAGCCCGCAGTCCACCGCGACCATGTCCTCGTTCGTCTCGATCAGCGTCATATTGCGGCCGATCTCTCCGCAGCCGCCGAGCGGAACGATTCGAACGTACGGCTCCGCAGGCGGATCGGGAACGACGAGCGGACTGGCGGGCTTGAGCATCTAGCGACGCGCGGAGTCGACGTGATGGGACGGCATGCCGCCTCGTTACCTCGCCGCCTTGGCGCTGACCTTGGCTTTAGCCGCCTCCCTGCCCGCTGCCGCCGATCCGCCCAAGCACCACCGAGCGTCGCGCCACCGCTTGGCCGCAGCGCCGCCCACCGCCGCGGAGCTGTATTCTCGCCGCGCCTTGCGGCGCGTGCGAATTATTCTCGAACTCAAACTGCTCGAGTTGCGAAGGGAGCGGCTCGACCGCGTCCGCAGAGCGATCGAAGCGCGGGTACCCATCGAGGAGTTGCTGAAGACGCCGTGAAGATCAGGCGGCGCCGCACGCTCATACAGTTGCGGCAGTTATCGTTGGTCTAGGAGGTTTTCATGAGCGTGTCGGTACCAGCCGCCGCTAAGGTAAACGGGCTTTCTACCGTCGTCGATACGATAGCCGCACCTGCGGACGCGTTCGAACGTCAGCGCACCGCGCCGACGTGGGGTTGGGCGCTCGTCGTCAGCTTGGTGCTGTTGCTCGCCGGTACGTTTCTGCAGGCGCCCGCGGCTCGCCACGTAGCGAACGCGCAGGTGCAGCGGATGGTTAGCACCAGCCCGCTTTTCGCGAACGCGACTGCCGAACAGAAACAGAAAGCCCTTGCAAACGCCGGGAAACCGTCGGTCTTCAGTGACGTCGCTCCAATCCTCGTGCTTTTCTTCGCGGTGTTTTTCAATACGGTGATCCTGCTGGCCGGAAACGCGCTCGGCCGCGGACAAGCGGATTTCAAACGGCTGTGGTGCGGTTCGATGAACATCGCGGTCCCCACAATCGGGTTGGGTGCGATTGCGCTCGGCGTCATCACGATGGTTCGCGGCGCCGATTCGTTCGAGAGCAGTATCGCGATGGCGCAAGCGATGCCGAGTTTGGCGACCGTAGTGCGACACGGCAGCCCCGCTCTGCTCGCGTTTCTTTCCGCGATCAGCATCTTTACGGTATGGGGCTTCTTCCTCAACACGACGATGCTGCGTGTGACCGGCAAAACGAGCGCCGGGATTGCTTACACGTTCGCAGCCATCGTGCTTCTGCTCGGCGCGGTTTTCGCGGCCGGCGGCGTGGCGGCGCTGCACAACTTCGGCATGGCATAAGACGTATACGCGGTGGCCGGCATGCCGGTCACGGCTTTGAACGCTCGGCAAAAGCTCGAAAAATTTTCGTAACCGGCCTCACGGGCTATCGAGCGGACCGGAACGCCGGCGGCGATCTCCAACAGTCTTACCGCGTGGTAAACGCGCATGGCGCGGACGACTTCGAAAACGCTCGCACCGACCGCTCGTGCGAAGAAATTGCACAACGCGCGCTTATTCATGTGAACGGCTGCGGCGACGTCTTCGAGCCGCAGATCTTCATGGAGGCGCGAGGCCATGAACGCCGCCGCGAGCCGCGCTCGCGGATCCCGCTCCAATCGCATGCGGACCGGCGCAGCCAGAAAACGGTTTTCCGTTACAAGCACCTTCGGATCCGAAAACCGCAGATTCACCGGCTGCTCCACCCCGTCGCGCGAGAACAAAATAAAGCACTCTAAACAAGCAAGCGCTTGGTAGTTCATTTGGCTCATCCCGCAGCCCGTCCCTTCCGCGGATGGAGGGCTACGGTTGCCGAGCCAAGTAGATTCGGGTCGACGCGGCCGCATGCGGCCGGCATGTGAAACGTAAGACCCGGTGAGCAGTACATCGACCAGCGGATTTTTTCCGCGGGGTCTTTATTTTTGGGTCGGAGGTGTCTCGTGGTGGGGGCGGTCATTCTATCGGCGGCGCTTTCGCTTCCGGACGCGGTGCGGTATGCACTCGCGCACAGTCCCACCGTGGCCAAACAGGTCGCCGCCGTTTCCCAACTCGAGTCGGCTTATGTCAAAGCGCGTTCGCAAACGCTGCCGGGCGTGACGGGTCAGGTTCAAAATCAGATGTCGAAGTCCGCGAACTACACCGGCGCGTATTCCGTCATCGGCGCTTCCCAAAGGTCGGTTTTTTCGCAGAACACCGCCGCTTTGGGAACGACGTACACCTTTGACGGCGGGCTCTCGCATTATCTCTCGCTCGCAGCTCGTCAGCAATACGAGCAGGGGCAAGCGGATCTGCGGCGCACCCAGGAGCAAGTCACGAGCGACGTCGCGGACGCCTTTTTCAACCTCGCCGGAAAGAACGAAGGCGTCCGTCTGGACGAAGGGGATCTGCGGTATCAGCAGGCGTTGGTCTCCGTAGCTCGCGCAAAGGAACGCGCAGGAGTCGCCGCCGGGGTCGACGTGCTGAGCGCGCAGGCCGCCGAAGAAAAAAGCCGGTACACGCTGGCCTCGGCGCAAGCGGATTCCCAAAACGCCGCAGAATCGCTCGCGCAAATCATCGGCGCGCCGCTCGACACGGCATTCGACGTGCCGGTGCAAGTGCCGCAGCCGGCGCTGCCCGCCGGTTCGCTCGACGCGCTCATCGCGATCGCGCAGGCAAACCGCCCCGACGTCTCCTCTGCGCAAGATGCGGTGGCGATAGCGCAAACGAATCGCCGCTCGGCCGACACGGATTTGTTTCCGCAGATTCAAACCTTCGCGGGGATCGGCAATCAGTTCTCGCCGACATTGGCTTCACAGCAGGCACAATTCGGTCAGGTAAACCGCGGCAATCCGGGATATTGGAACATCGGCGTAACCTCGAGCATCTCGCTGCCGTTCGTCGATTGGGGCGCGCGCAGGGCGAATCACCGGAACCTGAACGAACAAATTGCAGCTGCCGAGGTGAACCTGGGCGCCGCGCGCGCGCAAGCGGAAATAGACGTTCGACAATCGTACCGCGCTGCACAAACCGCGACCGCACAGCTTGCATCAGCGCAGGATGAGACGCGGTTCGCCGGTGAGGCTTCCCGCATCGCCGAGTTGCAGTATCAGCACGGGCTCATCACGCTGGTCGACGTCCAACAGCGTCAGCAGGCGGCGCTGTCCGCTCAGGTCGATCTGTACAACGCGCGGGTCGCGTACGTCGACGCAATCGTCAAGTTGCGCGTTGCCCTCGGAATAATCTCTCCCGAACAAGCGGTTGCGGACATTTAGGATCAGGCATGAAACGCATTCGTAATCTCATCATCATCGTCGTGGTCCTGGGCGTAATCGTGGCCGTGGCCGCGCTTTCGAGCCGGCACGGCGCGGACGCAATCTCGGTGCGCGCGGTCGCGGTCAAGCCGGGTTCGTTTCAATCGAAACTTCCCGAAAACGGCGTCGTACAGCGGCCGCAGGTCGTCACCGTTCCGACGCTGGTCGCCGGAAACATCGCGCACATCTATGTGCGCCCCGGAGAACGCGTCGCAGGCGGCGAAATGCTCGCGACCATCGAAAATCCGGCACTCGAATCTAACGCGGCCGGTTCGCAAGCCGATTACGATTCCGCCGTCGCTACCATTCAAACGGCGAGAATTCAAGAACAGAACGCCAAGGTGACGTATCAAGCGCAGGTCGCAACGGCAAAGTCGAATCTCGACGAAGCTCGGCGCATCTACGACGCCGACGTCGCGCTGTATGCCAACAAGGCCATCGCGCGAAACCAAGTGGACACTGATAGGACGAAGCTCGTTCAAAGCCAGGTCGAGTACGAGCAGGCGGTTCGCCAACTGCGCCTGGGCGCGGTGACGGGATATGGCGAGAATAGCGTTCAGTACGCGCAAGCGAACGCGCAAAAGATGCAGATCGTCAACGCGTCGAACCAGCAGCAACTCGGGTTCACGCGCATCGTCGCGCCCTTCGACGGCGTCATACAGTCAATCGCCACGCAACCGAACGACCCGTTGACGAACATGCGCGAGGGCGACGCGGTTACGCAGGGACAAGCGCTTTTCACCATCGCCGGAAGCGACGCGTATATCGTCAAGGCGCAGGTCGACGAACAAGACGTCATCAACGTACGGCGCGGTCAGCAGGCCGAGGTGAGCAGCGAAGACTTTCCCGGCAAGACGCTCGCGGGCCACGTCACGTCCATTTCGCCGCTCGCGATTCGTTCGACGGATGCCAGCAGCACGGCGCGTCAAGTGCTGACCACGATTCAACTCGACCACGCGCCCTCATATCTCAAGGACGGGATGAGCGTGGACGTCGATATCGTGACGACCAATCTCCGCAACGTGCTCACGGTTCCCGCCGCGGCAATCGTACGCGAGCAAGGCAAGACGTACGTTTTCGTCGCACGCGGCGGCAAAGCGCGCAAGCAACTCGTGCGGACAGGCGAATCCAATGACACGCAAACAGTCGTTTCGAGCGGCTTGCAGCGGGGCGATAAGGTGATCGTGGACAAAAATCCCGCCCTCAGCGATGGAGTCGCCGTCGTAGTTCAGAAATGACCCGCCTGCTCGAGTACGTTGCCGAAGCCTTCGACGCGCTGATGCGCAACAAGACCCGCACCATACTGACGATGCTCGGCATGTTGATCGGCGTTGCGGCGGTCCTCTCCGTGTACGGCCTCAGCGAAGGCGCCGCCGCTGCAATCAACGCGAACGTCAATTCGAGCGACAACCCTTCCCTCACGATTGCGCCGGACCCGCAGCAGGCAAATCCGGCGATTGCGCAACTGAACTATCGCGACTACCGCGTCGTAGAAGACGCCGAAGCGGGCATCACGACGCGCATTACCCCGTACTATGCGCCATCGTTCGGAGAGCACGGCATCTTCGCCGTACGGCGGCAAACGAAACACCTCGTAGCCATCGGATGGTCTTGGTACGGCGGTGACCAAAAGTTCAACGTTATCGCGGGACGGACGCTTTCGGCGCAGGACGAGCGCGCGCACGCGCACGTTGCGGTAGTCAACCCCGATCTGGCATTCGAATTTTTCGCAAGCCACGACGGTGCGGTCGGACAAGACCTCGAGGTCGGCGGAACGCGCTTTACCATCGTGGGCGTCGCAAACGACCGCGAAGGAACCGCAAGCAACTACTTCGGCGGCAATTACTATTTCGTGCTGCCGTTTACGACGTATCACGACTTTGCACCCGGCCCGATAGACGGCCTCTACCTGTGGCTGGATTCTCCTCAAGATGAGGATACGGCAAAGACGGTCGCATTGGACGCGCTGCACCGCCTACACGGCAAGCGCGCCGCGTACGACGTGCAGAGCAATCGCGAGGTGCTGGAAAAATACAAGCAGGTCGTGGACGTGGTAGCCGCCGGTCTGACGGCGATCGGCGCGATCTCGCTGCTCGTCGCGGGCATCGGAATCATGAACATCATGCTGGTCTCCGTCACCGAGCGCACGCGCGAGATCGGCATTCGCAAATCGATCGGCGCCTCACGCCGCGATATCGTGACCCAGTTTCTGTCCGAAGCGACGCTCATATCGCTGGCCGGGGGAATTCTCGGCTTTGCGCTGAGCCTTCTGGCGCTGGGCGGAGCGTCGGGCGCGCTGGCCGCGAAGATGGGACCGCTGCCCATCCCGTACGCGAACCTCTTCCTCTACGGATTGTCGTTTTCGATCGTCATCGGCATCACGTTCGGCGTGTATCCCGCGATGCGGGCGAGCCGCTTGGATCCGGTGGAAGCGCTGCGCTCGTGAACAATTACCTGCGCGAAGCGCTCGACGTTCTGTATCAAAATCGCCTGCGCACGGTGCTCGCCCTCATCGGGCTGGTCGTCGGCGTCGCATCGGTCATTGCCATTCAAGTGCTCGGCCAAGCGACGGCGGGCGCGCTCGCGGGTTCGCTGCGCATTCTGAGTCAGAACACGTTCATCGTCTTCCCGAACACCGAAAAAGGCTTCGACCCCAAGTCGATGTTCACGCTGCAGGATCTCACGGTAATCAACGGCATGGCCAACGTGCACGAAGCCATACCGTTCTCCCAGCTTTCGCAGGTCGCGCGCTTCGGGAGCCAAACCGCAAAATTGAACGTGGCGCCGACGGGCGGCGACCCGCGTTTCCTCGCGCAGCCTTTGAGCTTCGGGCGCGCGATCGACGAGGGCGACGTCGGCGTGCGCGCACCGGTCTGCGTGCTCTCGGCAAATGCCGCGACGAAACTCCAGGCCGATCCGCAGCAAATTCTGGGCCAGACGCTGCGCTACGGCGACGACCATTGCAACGTAGTCGGCGTCATGGAAAAGCCGCCGACCGGCGCGTTGAATTTCGATTTTTCGCCGGATATTCTGATCCCGTACACGGTATTCGAGCGCCGCGACATGCACGGCAGCAAGCTGTTCGAAAGCCAAGTGCTGGTCGACGATACGTCATCGATGACCCAAACCGAGGACGCGATCAAAACTTATCTGCACCACGCCACGGGCAACAAATTCACGTACCGCGCCATCGACAGTCAATTCGTCGCGGGTTTCCTGGACAAGAGTTTTGCCGTCATGAGCGCGGTCGTCGGCGCCATCGGCGCGATTTCGCTCGTGGTCGCCGGAATCGGCATCATGAACATTCTTCTGGTCTCGATCGTGGAACGCACGCGCGAGATCGGCGTTCGCAAAGCGATCGGTGCAAAAAAGAGCCAGATACTGCTGCAGTTTTTTCTGGAAGCGGCGCTGCTGGCGATCTTCGGCTGCGGCTTGGGCGCGATGTTCGGACTCCTGGCCGGCTGGTACGTCAACGTGCACTATCTCATCAAGATCTCGGGCATCATCGTTCCGCTGCCGTGGCTGCAATCCGTCGTATTAGCCAGCCTCTTCGCAGCGATCATCACGCTCGCATTCGGCACGTATCCGGCATTGCGCGCCGCCGCGCTGGACCCCATAGAAGCACTCCGATATGAATGAATCTCGCAACGCCATCGACGTACGCGACGTCACGAAAGTGTACAAATCCGGCTCCCTCGAGGTGGAAGCGCTTCGCGGGGTGTCGTTCACGATAGCGCGCGGCGAATACGTCGCAATCATGGGGCCGTCGGGTTCCGGTAAATCCACCCTCATGAACGTGCTCGGCTGTCTGGATCGCGCGACGAGCGGAACGTATTTGCTGGACGGGGTCGACGTTTCCGGCCTGGACGACAACGCGCTCGCGCAAATTAGACTAAAGAAGCTTGGGTTCATTTTCCAGGGCTTCAACCTGCTCGCGCGCACCGACGCCGTCAAAAACGTCGCGCTGCCGCTTTTCTACGCCGGCATTCCGCCGCGCCAGCGAACCGCCGCGGCAATCGCGCAACTCGCCGAAGTCGGCCTCGCCGATCGGGGAAAGCACAAACCGAACGAGCTCTCGGGCGGGCAGCAGCAACGCGTTGCCATTGCGCGCGCGCTCGTGAACGACCCCGCGGTGCTCCTTGCGGACGAACCGACGGGCAATTTGGATTCAAAGACCAGCGCGGAAATTCTCGGACTTTTCGACCGGCTGAACGCACTCGGACGCACGATCATCATCGTTACGCACGACGAGAACGTCGCCTCGCATGCAAAGCGGATCTTGCGCGTTCTCGACGGACTGGTCGTGTCGGACGGCCCGCCGGCACGCGCTTCTCTCATCAAATCTTAAGCGAGCGTCCCGCTACTTTTGGTAATCGTAGGGGGTAGAAAAAACCGGAGGAACTTACTTCGTGAAAAATCGCCTGATGCCGACGGCGATCGTTGCTCTCGTAGGCGCGATTGTCGGCGCATTCGTTATGATGCTCTATGCGAGCACGCACTTTTCGAACGTCGCGGGACCGGATAGCACGCCCCCCGCGGTCAGCGCAGCACCGTTATCCGGCGGCAGCGACCAAGACCGAATCGTCAATGCGGTCAAGCGCACCAAGCCGTCCGTGGTCGCGATCACGGTGACCGTAAATGGCAAAGAATACGTGCCGGTCGACCCGTTACTACAGCAATTTTTCGGCCAGCAAGGACCCAGCGTGCCGCAGAGTTTCAGCGGCAAAGCATCCGGATCCGGATTCGTCTTCGACAACAAAGGCGACATCGTCACGAACGCGCACGTCGTGCGGCCGCCGCTTCCCAACGCCCAGGTCAGCGACATCACCGTGACCTTCCCGAACAATGCCCGCGTCAAAGCCAAGCTGCTGGCAGCGAACGTGGGGGCGGATCTCGCGGTCATTCGCGTGGACACCAAGGGCCTTCCGCCCGCGCTGAACCTCGCGGATTCCGACAAGCTCCAGCAAGGGCAGTGGGCGATCGCGATCGGCGAACCGTACGAGCTGCAGCAAAGCGTCAGCTTCGGCGTCGTCTCCGCTTTCAACCGGACGGAACCGATTCAAACCGAGACCGGTCAGACGATTACGTTCAAAGGCTTGCTTCAGACGTCGGCGCCGATCAACCCGGGTAATTCCGGCGGTCCGCTCATCGATATGAACGGCGACGTCATCGGCGTCAACCAGTCAACGCTCCGGGGTGGAGCGGAAGGCATCGGCTTCGCAATACCGTCGAATACCGTCAGGCGCGTCGTCTCAGAAATGATCGCGCATCCGGGCGTCACGGAACCGCCGGCGCAGGCGTTCCTCGGCGTTGTCCTAGGCCCGGTGACGAACGGGTTCCGCAGTCAGACGGGGTACCGCGGCCAAGGCGGCGTGGCAATCTACCAAGTCGCGAGCGGCTCGCCCGCAGACCAAGCCGGCATCAATCCGGGCGACGTGATTCTCAAAGTCAACGGCAAGAGCTACGACAATTATCAGACGCTGGTCGCCGACATCGGCAAACACAAGGCCGGCGACAAAGTCAATCTGGAGATCTGGTCGCAGGGCACGCGCCGGTTGGTCCAAGCCACGCTCGGCGCGCGGCCCGCTCAAACGGGGTACGAGCAGCAGCAAAGCGGACCTCCGGACGAGCAAGGACCGCCGGATCAGAATCCCTGAAGTCCCGAAAGCCCTGCCCCGCCGGCAGGGCTTTCCTGCATCCTTCGGCCCTGAAAGCTGTTGTGGATGGTGGAACACGTACGGTTGAATCGCGTAGTATGATTGAGACCGTACCTTGGTATCTACCGTCCTTGAGCTCAGTAAGCGGCAAGGCTTAGTAGGGACTGCGCACTGCGCGCTCCCGAACAGCTGGTCCATGGGCTCGGAAAGTGAGTAACAATTCATGGCAAAAGTGGTCGGCATCGACCTGGGCACGACGAATTCCGTCGTCGCCGTAATGGAGGGCTCTTCGCCCACCGTTATCGCCAACGCCGAAGGGTCGCGCACGACTCCGTCGGTAGTGGCGTTCACCAAAACCGGCGAGCGTCTCGTGGGACAACTCGCGAAACGCCAAGCCATCACGAATCCGGATCGCACCATTGCCTCGATCAAGCGGCACATGGGCACCGATTATCACGTCAAGATCGACGGCAAAGAATATTCGCCGCAAGAGATCTCGGCGATGATTCTGCAAAAACTCGTCAACGATGCGAGCAACTATCTGGGTGAGCGCGTCACGAAAGCGGTCATCACGGTTCCCGCATACTTCAACGACTCGCAGCGCCAGGCAACCAAAGACGCCGGCAAAATCGCCGGACTGGACGTTCTGCGCATCATCAACGAACCCACGGCCGCGGCCCTGGCGTACGGTTTGGACAAAAAGGGCAGCGAAACGATCCTCGTCTGGGATCTCGGCGGCGGCACGTTCGACGTTTCGATTCTCGAAGTCGGTGACGGCGTCTTCGAAGTAAAGGCCACGAACGGCGACACGCACTTGGGCGGCGACGATTACGATCATCGCATCGTCGAGTGGCTCGTTTCCGAATTCCGCAAAGAGCAAGGCATCGACCTGAGCGGCGACAAGCAAGCCATGCAGCGTCTGACCGAGGCCGCGGAAAAGGCGAAAATCGAGTTGAGTTCCGTCGTGCAGACGAGCATAAACCTGCCGTTCATCACAGCGGATCAGAACGGACCCAAGCATCTCGACTTCACGCTCACCCGCGCCAAGTTCGAGGAACTCACCAGCGATCTCACCGACCGTTGCGTGCAGCCGTTCAAGAATGCGCTGGCCGACGCGAAGATCGACATCTCGCAGATCGACGAAGTCGTCATGGTCGGCGGATCGACGCGCATGCCGGTTATTCAGGAACTCGTCAAGAAATTGACCGGCAAAGAGCCGAATCTGAGCGTCAACCCCGACGAAGTCGTCGCGGTCGGCGCCGCGATTCAAGCCGGCGTCCTCGCGGGCGAAGTGCGCGACGTCGTTCTGCTCGACGTGACCCCGCTCTCATTGGGCTTGGAAACGCTCGGCGGCGTAATGACCGCGCTCATCGAACGCAACACGACGATTCCGACGAAGAAGTCGCAAGTCTTCACGACGGCCGAAGACGGTCAAACGTCGGTCGACATCCACGTGCTGCAAGGCGAACGGCCCATGGCGCTCGACAACAAGACGCTCGGGCGCTTCCGCTTGGAAGGCATTCCCGCCGCACCGCGCGGCGTACCGCAGATCGAAGTGACGTTCAACATCGATGCCAACGGCATCGTGAACGTGAGCGCAAAAGATCTCGGCACCGGCAAAGAGCAGCAGATCACGATCACCGCTTCGACGAATCTGTCGAAAGACGAAGTCGAGCGCATGGTCAAAGATGCGGAGCTGCAGGCTGCTGCGGACAAAGCCAAGCGTGAAGAGGCCGAAGTGCGCAACCAAGCTTCGAGTTTGGTGTACTCCACCGAGAAATCGCTTAAGGAAGTCGGCGACAAACTCGACGCCGGCGCTCGGGGCGAAGTCGAAAGCGCGCTTGGCGAGCTCAAACGGCTGCACGAGAACGCAACCGTTGCGGAGCTGAAGCCCGCGATCGAACGGCTGCAGCAAGCCAGCTACAAGATGGCCGAACTGCTGTACCAAAAGACGACGGCGAGCTCAAACGGCGCCGCGCAGGACGGCGAAGCCGCAGGCGCGACCCAAGGTGAAGCCGGCGCGGAGACTCAGGAACCGGCTGAAGATGTAATCGACGCCGAATTCAAGGAAGCAAAATAACGGCACTTTTGTGCGGAACGCCGTAGCGTGAAGCCCGGCCTAGCAAACTAGCACCGGGCTTCACGCAGCCTCGTTCCGCAGCAAAAACGCACTGTTATTTACGATTATTTATGCAAGACGAATACGTAACGGAAGCAGACGTTCCCGCAGCGTCTGAAAACGGCGGCGGCGCATCGGTCGCCGATCTGCAGTCGCAGATCGACGCGGCGAACGCGCGCGCGGAAGACAACTACAACAAGTTCCTTCTCGCAATGGCGGATTTCGAGAACTACAAGAAACGCATCGAACGAAACATTCGCGAAATTTCCGATTCCGGGCGGCGCGAACTGTTGAAAAGCTTTCTTCCCGTCATAGACAACCTCGAGCGCGCTCTCTCCGTGGAAGAAACCTCGCTCGAGGCTCTGCGCAACGGCGTTCAACAGACGCTCAAAGGGTTCGAAGCGGTGCTCAGTATGGAAGGCGTCAAACCGGTCTCGCTCAAGGGGCAAAAATTCGACCCGAAACTGGCTGAGGCTATCGGCACGCAGGAAGCTTCCGGTGTGGAAGACGACACCGTGCTCGAAGAAGCGCAAAAGGCGTACACCATGGGCGCGGAGATTTTGCGTCCCGCGAAGGTCATCGTCGCAAAGAGCGCATGAACTATAAGGACTACTATCAGCTCCTCGGCATCCCAAAGAGCGCGCCGGAAAAAGACATCAAGTCCGCGTATCGCAAACTTGCGCGAAAGTGGCACCCGGACGCGAATCCGAGCAATCAAAAAGAAGCCGAGGAAAAGTTCAAAGAGATTCAAGAGGCATACGAGGTCCTCGGCGATCCGGAAAAGCGCCGCAAGTACGACGTTCTCGGCAGCAATTGGCAGCAAGCCGCGCAACAGGCGGAGCAGCAGCGCCGCTACCGCAATGCGCAGCATGAGACGTTCAATTTCGGTTTCGGTGATTTTGGAACGCAAGGCGGCGGATCGCAGGGAAGCGGGCCCAGCGGCTTCTCCGACTTCTTCGACATGTTCTTCTCCGGTATCGGGAAACGCAACACTGCGCAAACTACCGGCTTCGCGCAGCGCGGACAAGATCTCGAAACGACGATCGAACTTTCACTGCGCGACGTGTACGACGGCGGAAAGAAATCCGTTTCACTGCAGGTCGAAGACGTCTGCCCGCGCTGCCGCGGAACCGGAACCGACCGCGGCGGACTTTGCACGCATTGCCACGGCACCGGCCGGCTGCTGATCTCCAAAAAATTCGAAGTCACAATACCCAAGGGAATCGGCGAAGGGCAGCGCATTCGATTGGCCGGGCAAGGCGGAGCCGGAATCGCCGGCGGCCCTAACGGCGACTTATTTTTGGTGGTGAAATTGTTGGACGATGCAGCGTATAAACGCAAAGGCGACGACCTGTACGTCGACCTTCCCGTTAGCGTTTACGATTTGGTCTTAGGCGGCGAAGTGAAGGTGCCGACGATGGGCGGACAAGTCACCATGACCGTGCCGTCCGGAACGCAGAACAACCGCCTGCTGCGCCTAACCGGCAGAGGCATGCCGAAGGTGCGCAACGGCGGGATGGGCGACCTCTACGTGCGGCTCATCGGGCAGCTTCCGACCGACCTGAGCGACAAAGAAAAGAAACTCTTCAAAGAACTCTCCGCGCTGCGCAACGGGAAGAAATAGCCCCTCGCGTCCGCGCGTGAAACCGCGCCGTTCTGGAACCGGTCGAAGCATGTCGAGGAGGGTCCCCATGCTCAAAGACATTGCCTTCACCGCCTATCCCGCGGAAGACGTCGAAAGGCTGCGCTCGTTCTATACGGACGCGCTGGGTCTGAAGTTTTCCGCCCCATACAGTGAGGAGGGCGTTTTGAAATACGACGAAGCGCAGATCGGCAACGGCTGGTTTTCCCTCATGACGACGGAGTGGGGCGGCAATGGCCCCGCGGGAAGCATCGCGTTCGAAGTCGACGATTTGGAGAAAACGTTCGCGGATTTGCGATCGAAGGGCGTCGAGACGGAGGAAATTCACGAAACGCCCGTTTGCAGACTCGGCTCGTTTCACGACCCCGAAGGCAACAAAGTAACGCTGCACCAAATCACCGTCCCGCACTGATCGATTGATGAATGCTTGGGGGCCGCACGCAGTGGGTTTGCGGCGCCCTCGGGGAGAGTGCATGCGAGCAGAATATACAGGCGCCGTGAATTTTTGGGGGCCCCACGAAGTGGCCGTTCCCATTGCACCTCGTGTGCGGAACGGCAGGCTCACATCCTGTTCGCTCGGGGGCGCGCAGGCTAGGCCGGAGCGCCTTTTAAAGTGATGTCAGGCGGCCACCTCATGTGGTCCAACATGTACAGCCCCGACAAACCGAAAGTCCGCAAACGCGTGGATTGGCGGCGCATCGGCGCGCTGTTTTCGCCATATTGGCGGCAGCAGAGTTTGGTGCTGTTTTGCATCGTGGTGTCGGCGCTCGTCGGTTTGGCGCCGGCATATTTCATCGCACACATCATCGACAAAGCGATTCCGCACGGGAATTTTCGGGAAGTCGCAATCGACGTGGGCGGCATGCTCGCAGCCGCACTGGTCACGATGCTGCTCACGGTCGCACAAGGTTATTTGAACTCCATCGTCGGCGAAGGCATCATGCGTGACATGCGAACGAGCCTCGTCTCGCATCTGCATCGAATGCCGCTCAAGTTCTTCACCGGCACGAAGACCGGCGAGATCATGAACCGCGTTTCGAACGACGTCGACAACATCGACAACGTCGTCACGGGCACGTTCACCACCCTGCTTACCAATTTCGTGACGATTCTGACGACCGTCGTGTGGATGTTCTTTTGGAATTGGCGCCTGGCGCTGCTCTCCATAGCCATCGTGCCGCTGATGGTGTTGCCGCTCTCGCCGGTCGGGCGGCGCATGTACGAAATCCGCCGCAGAACGCGCGAGAAGCGCGACGAGATCGAGTCGATAACGCAAGAGACGCTTTCGATATCCGGCATTACGCTGATCAAGTCGTTCGCGCGTGAGGCGTACGAAAAAGCGCGCTTCTTCAAAGCCGGCACGGAACTGATGGAGCTGGAAGTCCGCCTCGCCATGGTCGGCCGGTGGTTCATCGCGGCGATCACGGCGATGGTGATCATCGGTCCCGCCATCGTTTGGCTCGGCGGCGGCTGGCTTGCCTTGAGCCGCTCGATCGCAATCGGCGTCGTGGTCGCGTTCGTGCAATACATTCAGCAGCGGCTGTACGGCCCGGCCGCATCGCTCGCCGGCATCCAAGTGCAGATCGTGAGCGCGCTCGCCGTCTTCGAACGCATCTTCGATTACCTCGACATGGCGCCCGAGGAGTACGAACCGCAGGCTGCGGTAACGCTTTCGGAAGTACACGGCGAGATTCGCTTCGATAACGTGACGTTCGGCTATTCGAGCGAACGCACCGTCCTCGACGGAATCGATTTGCACATCCAACCGGGTCAGGTGGCCGCGTTCGTCGGACCGTCGGGCGGCGGAAAGACGACGATTACGCAGTTCGTTCCGCGGTTTTACGACCCGAATGACGGGCGCGTGCTCATTGACGGCTACGACGTGCGCACGCTCACGCTCGAATCGCTGCGGCGAGGCGTCGGCATCGTAACGCAGGAAACGTATCTCTTTCACGACACCGTAGACTTCGAATTTGCGCTACGCCAAGCCGGACGCAACGCAGGAGGAGCTGCGCGCCGCGGCTCGCGCGGCGAACATCGACGATTTCATCACGTCGTTGCCGGCCGGTTACGACACGGTCGTGGGCGAGCGCGGTCACAAACTTTCCGGCGGCGAACGCCAACGCTTGGCGATTGCGCGAGTGCTGCTCAAGAATCCGAAAATTCTCATTCTCGACGAAGCCACCAGCGCGCTGGACTCGCACAACGAAGCGGCCATACAAGCGGCGCTCGTTCCGCTTATGCGCGGGCGAACGACGCTTGCAATCGCGCACCGCCTCTCGACGATTTTATCGGCGGACGTCATCTTCGTAGTCGATCGCGGTCGCATAGTCGAACGCGGCACTCATGCCGTGCTCCTGGCCCGCAGCGGAGAATACGCGCGCTTGTATCGCAAGCAATTCCGGGACGAATCGCGAACTATCGCGTCGTCCTGAATGAAGCAACGCGCTTTTTACTTCCTCATCTTCTCGACGCTCCTGAGCGAATTCGCATGTAACTTGCCGATCGGCGCGCTGCCGCTCGCGCTGCTGCATGAGGGTGCAACGCGCAGCGAGGTCGCGTTCGCGATGGGCGGCGGACTGTTCGCTCAACTCCTCGGCAGCGTGCCGGTCGGCGCGGTCGTCGATCGCATCGGACGTTTGAAAACGATTCGCGCGTCGGTGCTGCTGATGGCGCTTTCAACCTTCGGAATGGCGTTTTTGCGCGGGCCTGCATGGGGCGGAGTGCTGATGGGACTGCGCGGCTTTTCGATGATGAGTTACGTAACGGCGGAATTTGCGTACGTTTCGGAAATCGTGCCACAAGACCGGTCGGTCTCGGCGGTATCGACGCTCGGCATGATCGCGAATCTCGTTTTCGCGTTCGCGCCTGCGGTCGGCGTTTGGCTGTGGAACTCCGGAATCGGGCGCGGGCAGTTTGCATACGGCGCTGCGCTTACGCTTGCAGGCGGCATCGTGCTTTGGTTCTTGCCGCAGAAGCGCGATGCGCGTCCGCAGCGCCGGTCGCGCCTGATTCTGATGCGTTCCGCGTGGCTGCCCGCGCTCGCGTTTCTCAGCGCCGCTGCAATGCAGAGCGGAGTGAATACCGCGCTTGCGGTCGTGACGTTCACGCAGCGCGGCATCGTCAACGGCGCGCTCATCTTTACCTCGATGGCGATCGTAACTGCGGCGTTTCGCTATCCCGCAGGACGTTTTGTGGAACAGTACGGCCCGCGCTTCATGACGGTGCCGGTCGCGGTTGCGCAAGTCGCGGGATGCCTAGTTGCAGCTTCGGCGCATACGACTGCAAGCGTGCTGCTTGCGGGCGCACTGCTCGGCATCGCGTGGTCCGCGGTCGTGCCCGTGGGCGTGGGGCTGTTCTTCGAGCAAAGCACGCCCGGAACGCGCGGCGCCGCCATGGGCGCTTACAATCTTTCCTTCGCGATCGGAACCTCGAGCGGAGCGCTGCTGGCGGCGTTGCTTACCAGATTCGGCCTGTCTTACGCGGCGGCCATTTCCGCTTGCGCCGCCGCCCCGCTGATTGCCGCGCCTTTCGTATTCATTCGGATCATGCGCAGGGAACAAGCGCGAGCCGCTGGGATTAGCGGTTATGCCCGTCCTGCGAGTGAGCGGCCTGAGCAAACGCTTCGGAAATAAAAACGCCGTCGAAGACGTTTCGTTCGAGGTGCGCGGCGGCGAGATCGTCGGGCTGCTGGGCCCGAACGGCGCCGGGAAGAGTACGACGTTCATGTGTGCCGCCGGCCTTTTGCGCGCAGATCGGGGTACGTTCGCCTGGGATGGGCGCGAGCTCGGCTCGAGCAGAGGTCGCACCATTGCGCTGATTCCCGAGACGCCGGACGTCTATCCGATGCTTACCGTTTGGGAGCATATGGTGTTCGTGGCGAAAAGTTGCCGCCTGGAAGACGGCTGGCAAACGCGCGCGGAAGAACTGCTTCGCGGTTTCGGCATGAGCGATCAGCGCGACACGCTGGGCGCTTCGCTTTCGAAAGGCATGCGCCAGAAAACCCTCGTTGCGGCCACGGTTCTGTCCGCGACGCCGGTCATTCTATTCGACGAGCCGATGATTGGGCTCGATCCGCTTGGCCAACGCGAGTCTGCGCGAAATCATCCGCAACCTGCGCGCCGGCGGTAAAGCGGTGGTCATCAGCACGCACATGCTGGAGCAGGCGCAGGTCGTTTGCGATCGGGTCGTGATCTTGAAAAACGGACGCACGATCGCCGCGGGGACGTTTGAAGAACTGCAGGAGCGTGCCGGAACGCACTCAAACGCCGAAGACCTCTTCCTCGAATTGACGCGATGATCGCCGACCTTTCCGCGCTGGCGTATCTCGAGTCCCGGCAGATCGTCAACCGGATTCGAGAAGCGCTGCGCCGGCCCAGCCGTATGGTGCTTTACCTGCTTGCGGTGGGATACTTCGTAGTCGCCACGGTGCTGCGCTCGCGCGCTCATCACGCGCTGCCGGTTTTCGCCATACCGGAGCCATACGCGAGCGGTCTGTTTTTCGCGTACATTACGCTGCTCGGGATCATGATGTACGGTGCAGCGTCGGGAATCGTCGGCGCGTTTTCATCCGCTTCGGATGCGCGCTTTCTCACCGGCTCGCTGATATCGCAGCGGCTGGTCGTCATGTGGCTGCAACTGCGCCGCTCCGGATCCGCAATTGCGCGTCTCTTCTTCACCCTGCTGCTTTACGCTCTCGTGTTCTCTCGATCCGGAACGTTCGCCGGAATAGGCCTCGCGATGATCGGTGGAACCATAATTGCGACGGCAACGGCGATTCCGATGCTCAAGCTTCGGCGGATTACCGGCATCCGAACCGCGCAAAGCCTTGCGGGCGCAGTGGCGGCGGTTGGAATTCTGCCGATGTCCGTGCTATTCGCAAGTCTGCCCGCAGACTCGACGGATCGGCTCTGGGCGCATCGGCTCGAACACATCGGGGCGGGATTCGCCTTCACCGCGCTGTTCGACGGGCACTTCGCGGCGATCGCTGCCTTGTATTGCGCGGCCGCGCTGGCTATCGTGCTTGCCTATTTTTGCGGCGCGGGACTTTACCCAGATCTCTACGCCTCTTCGCTCCGTGTGCTGGAGTTTCGGGATCGGCGCCGCGGCGCGGCAGTGCTTTCGATCGAGCACAGTTATCGGCAGCACGCAGCGTCGGGCGCGCATCCAATCTTCGACGTATTTCGCGGTCCGTGGACGATCGTTTGGAAAGAGTGGATTGCCTTCGTGCGTTCGCCGTCGATGCAACGCATGTTTTACTTCGGTTTGTTGGCGTGCGCGGCAGTCGGCGCGCTTTTCGGGCGAGTCATCGCCGGATCGGCGGACAAACTGGGCGAGACGGCGGCGTTCGCAGCGATGGCCGGAAATATGATCGTGATTTTCGTCGCAATGGGCTCCGCGGTAGCGCTCTCTTCAGATATTTCCAAACCCCTGTGGTGGATGGGCCGCGATCCGCTTTGGCTGCGGCTTTTCGCTTGGATCGCCGGCACGTCGTGGCGCCTTGCGGCGTGCTTGGGAATCGGCATCGGCTCGTGGGCGCTCGCGCTGCACGCGGGTGCCGTCGCTGCCGCGGGCATTCCGATTGCAATCGCGCTCGTGCTGTATCTTCGCGCGGTCGGACTTGCGTTGTATGCGCTCTTCCCTTCAACGATCGATCAGCGCGGACCGCTTGCGTTCGTGCGCGCGCTGATTACGTATCTGTTCGCCGCTCCGCCGTTGATTGCCGCAGTCATGACCCTCGTCGTGCTGCGCACGATGGGCGGATCGATCGCGGCGGGCATCTTCTGCTCGCTCGTAGAAACGCTGCTGCTCGTGGCCTTTGCGGCCGCGCGCATTGCCGGTCAGGGCACCGGGTTTGCGCGCGCGGAAGCCATGTGACGATCGTCGCGTTCGATCGCGTCGATCACTAGTTCCGCTGCCGGCGCCTCGCCCTGGTCTTCAAAAAACCGTTCCCGCATGTGCTCCGGAACCGCAGCGACGGTGAACGATTCCATGTATTGGTTGAGATGCGCGATGCGTTCGGGCGAGCAGCGCTCCTGCACTTCTGCGACGATTTGCGTCTCGTCCGTTGCGTGAGCGACCAGATCGACGAATTCCGCTTCCGAGAACCGCAATTTTCGAAGCAGCCATTCGCTGAGCCCCGGCGTTATGTAGTAGCGACCGGGTTTTCCGCCGTGAAGCTGGGCGCGCGCCTTGTCCACGGTTCTTGCGAGCATGAGCAATCCGGCGAGCCGAACGCGCGGCGACCGTGGAGGCGCGACGATGAGGTCAAGCGGATCCATCGATCCGCATCGTTTTCGGTTCTTCGGGCACATGCAGCGGCGCGCCGGTTGCCTCGCGCACCTCATCGACGCTCACGCCGGGGGCGAGTTCGCGAAGCACTAATCCTTGCGGGGTAACGTCGATCGTCGCGAGATCGGTGATGATGCGATTCACGACGGCGCGGCCCGTGTAGGGGAGATCGCATTCCTTGACGATCTTGTGCGCACCGCCTTTTGCGACGTGCTCCATCATCACGATCAAATACTTGGCTCCATGCACAAGATCCATCGCTCCGCCCATTCCTTTGACCATTTTGCCGGGAATCATCCAATTCGACAGGTCGCCCTTCTCGGAGACCTGCATGGCGCCCAGCACCGCGACGTCGATGTGTCCGCCGCGGATCATCCCGAACGAAAGCGATGAATCGAAAAACGATGCGCCCGGCAGAACGGTGACGGTTTCCTTGCCGGCGTTGATGAGATCCGCGTCTTCCTCGCCTTCAAACGGATACGGCCCCATGCCCAAAATGCCGTTTTCACTTTGCAGCACGACGGTAACGCCCGCGGGAAGATAATTCGGAATCAGCGTTGGTAAGCCGATGCCCAGATTAACGTATTGTCCGTTGCGCAACTCCTGAGCAACGCGTGCGGCGAGTTGTGTTCGCGAAATCGCCATCCTAGGAAACCCCTTTGGTTTTTAAGGCGCTGCGGTCTAGCCTTCGCGCCGCCGTTCGGCACACGCGCAACAGGAATGTCCGCCGTCGGCGGGGCCGCGGACGCCGCATTATCGAGTACCTTTCTTTCGCGTAGTGACGCGTTCGATGCGTTTGCCGGCCGATCCAACGTGCACGACACGCTGCACGAAGATGCCGGGCAGATGCACCTGTTCCGGATCGATTTCGCCCGGTTCGACCAACTTTTCGACCTCTGCGATCGTGATTTTTCCGGCCATGGCGCACAACGGATTGAAGTTTCGCGTCGCCTTGTGAAAGATGAGATTGCCGTGGCGATCGCCGATGCTCGCGCGCACCAGCGCGAAATCGCAAACGATGCCCGCTTCGAGCACATAGTCGCGTCCGTCGAAAGCGCGGGTCTCTTTCTTCGGCGATGGTTTGGCGATGCTGCCGTCAGGCGCGTGCTTCCACGGAAGTCCGCCCTCGGCCACTTGCGTGCCGACGCCGGCAGGAGTATAGAAGGCCGGTATGCCGCAGCCTCCGGCGCGCAGCCGTTCGGCGAGCGTGCCTTGCGGCACCAATTCCACTTCGAGTTCGCCCTGCAGGTACTGCCGTTCGAACTCGCGGTTTTCGCCGACGTACGATCCGGTGGTGCGCTTGATGCGTTTCGCGTCCAGCAGTACGCCCAATCCCCAGCCGTCAACGCCGCAATTGTTCGAAACCGTAACCAAGTCGGTCGCGCCCTGCTCGAACAGCGCCTGGATCAGGTTGTGCGGAATGCCGTTCAGGCCGAACCCGCCCACGGCGATGGATGCGCCGCTCGAAATGTCTTTCACCGCCTCGGCGCACGAAGAGACGACTTTGTCCATAGAAGCCGGTAATGCTATAGCGGGGACGCGGGGTCCCGCCCCGCGAAGTTTTCGCGTCTCTACCCCCGCTCATCAGGAGATCCACACGCCAATGGCCCTCGCCAGCCCGCATCACGCTTCCGACGAAGAGGCGATGATCCTCGACGTGGTGCGCGAACTCGTTGCCGAAAAAGTCGCGCCGCGCGCCGCCGATATCGACGAACGCGGTGAATATCCGCAAGACATCCGCAAGCTGTTCGCTCAGAACGACCTCATGGGCATCCCGATTCCCGCCGAGTACGGCGGCTTGGGCGGTACGTTCCTGACGTACGTGAAAGTGGTCGAAGAGATCGCCAAAGCGTGCGCCTCCAGTTCGCTTATCGTCGCAGTTCAGGAATTGGGCATGCTGCCGATTCTGATCGGCGGCAGCGAAGAGCAGAAAAAAACCTACCTTCCTAAGCTCGCAAGCGGTGAATGGATCGCGGCATACGCACTCACTGAAGCGGGCAGCGGCTCCGACGCGGCTGGTTCCATGCGCGCACGCGCTGAAAAACGCGGCGATACCTACGTTCTGAACGGTCAAAAAATCTGGATCACGAACGGCAGCGTCGCGGACGTCGTGTGCGTATTTGCCGTCACCGATCCGCAAAAGGGCCCGAACGGCATCAGCGCGTTCATCGTCGAGAAAACCTTTCCCGGCTTCAGCGTCGGCAAACTCGAGAAGAAAATGGGCATCCGAGGATCTCCGACCGTGGAACTGGTTTTCGACAATTGCGAAGTTCCGGCGGCGAACCTGCTCGGCAACGAAGGCGAAGGTTTCAAGATCGCGATGAAAGTGCTGGACAAGTCGCGCCCCGGCATCGCGGCCCAAGCGCTCGGCATTGCCGCCGGCGCACTCGAGTATGCGACGAATTACGCGCGCGAGCGCGTTGCGTTCGGCAAGCCGATCGGTCAACAGCAAGGCGTGGGATTCATGCTGGCGGACATGAAGACCGAAGTGGAAGCCGCGCGCCTGCTGCTCTATGAAGCGGCACGCAAATGCGACGAAGGCGCGGCGGACGTTACGTTGTGGGCCGCGATGTGCAAGTTGAAATGCGGCGACACGGCAATGAACGTGACGACGGACGCCGTGCAAATCCTCGGCGGCTACGGCTATTCCGTCGACTACCCCGTCGAACGGATGATGCGCGACGCGAAAATAACGCAGATATACGAAGGCACGCAGCAGATCCAGCGCCTCGTGATCTCGCGCAATCTGGTCGGCAAATCGAAATAGCAGGGTTTCGAGCGAGCGCGCGCTTCGGCCGCGCTCGATTAAGGCGCTTAACCGAAACTAAAAGGGCTGCCGGGCAAGCAAGCGAAACAGACGGGCGTCGCCCGGCGTTATGCCTGTGCGACGCTCGGAGTTTTCAGAGCGCTCGACGCTCGTGCGAAAGGAGGAAATTACGTTGAACAAAGTACTCGCGTCATTGATCGCGGCAGCGTTTCTGCTCACCGGTACGGCCATGGCCGCCACCAAGACGACCGCCGCCAAGACCACGACCAAGGCTGCGGTGAAGACAACCGCGCCGGCGAAGAAGGTTGCCGCCAAAAAGGCGACCACCGCCAAGAAGATCAAAAAGACGGCCGACAAAGTGAAGGCCTCTGCGAAGACGGCTAAGATGGCCAAGGCTGCGAAGGCGACGAAAGCCGCCAAGGCTGCCAAGACCAAGAAGAACATCAAAAAGATGGCCGACAAAGTGAAGGCTGCCAAGTCGAACAAAACGATGAAGGCCGCCAAGACCGTGAAGGCCGCCAAGTCTGCGAAGGCCGCCAAAGCGACCAAAGCAACGAAGGCTGCGAAGACCACCCCCAAGACCAAGAAACCGTAATACACCCGTCTTTATTTCGTTTATCCCGCGCGGTCGAAAGACCGCGCTTTTTTTATTTCGTGAAGCGATCGAACGAAAGGAATCCGATGTCGTGACGTGTGCCGCCGTCGAGCGCCAGTTGCGCGGCGATTTCGCCGACGACGCTCGCGAATTTGAACCCGTGCCCGGAGAATCCACCGCACAGCACGACGCGTTCGTTTCGTGGATGACGGTCGATCGCAAAATGACGATCCGGCGTCAGAGAATACATGCACGCCTTGCCGGCACGATACCGTGCCGCGCCGCCCGGCATGAATTGCTCCACGGCGTCCGCAACGGGTTTCACGTCCGCACTCTCATCGATCGAACGCTGCAGCCTGGTCGGCTCGACGAAGTCGCCATAACCGTGAAAGGCCGCCTTCACGCCCGCTCCGTAATCCGGAAAACCGTACAGCGGCGCCGGCAGCGACTCCCGCTCGATGAAGAATGCGGGAAAGCGGCCGGCGCCGTACGCGCCATTTCGCGGAGTGAACCAGACCTGCACGTTTCGCTGCACGCGCATCGGCACTCCGGCATCGCGCAATTCACGTTCGAACCATGGCCCGAGCGTTAGGACCATGGAACGCGAGCGAAACGAGGAACCGTCCGAGAGTTTCACGGTGATGCCGTCTGCATCCGCATCCCATTCTTGCATCGCCAAGCCAAAGAGCGTCTCCGCGCCGCTATCGCGTGCGAGATCGAGATGCGCTCGGACGGCACGTTCCGGAAAAATCGCGCCCGCTCGCGCTTCGAATACGCCGCTCTCTTCGTCGCGTACGTTCAGCAGCGGATATCTGCGCCGCAGTTCGGACGCATCCAAATGCTCCACCGGCAAATCGTAAAGGCGAGCGGCGAGCGAAGAACCGCGGATCAATTCAGTGTCCGGCGTCCCAACCATCAACAACCCGGCGAGGTGCAGCAATTCCGTTTCCGTGCGGCGTTCTAAATCTCCCCAAAGCTCGTACGCGCGCAACAGCAGCGGCACGTATGCCGGATCCTCATAATACGCTTGGCGGATTACGCGCGTTTGCCCGGACGATGCGCCGAGTTCGTGAAGCGGCTCAAACTGCTCTATTCCAAGCGCGCGCACTCCGCGAAGCGCGCAATGTGCGAGTGCGGCGCTCCCCATTCCACCCAAGCCGATGACGACGACGTCGTACATCGGTTCAGAGGCTCCACTCCCATGCGTTCCACGACTCGGTTACGGGATTCGGCGCAAACCCATGCAAATCGACCGACAGCGCTTGCGCTTGGCGGCGCCACCAGAAGAACACGAGCGGATTGTCACGCGCAAGCATTGCTTGAATGCTATGGTAGGCTCGTTCGCGGGCGGGCCGGTCGTAGTGCGTCAGCGCTTGTTTCTGCAGGGCGTCCATCTCGCGGTTGCAATATCGCGCGACGTTCCATCCGTGCGGTGCCGCGTTCACGCACGAAAACTGCGCGGAATCGTCCGGATCGATTCCCGAGAACCAAGGAAAGAGCGCGAGATCGAATTTTCCGCCGGTTATCACTCCGCCTGCGCCGGCCGGCGCGTAAAGCAGATCCGCCGGATACATCTTCACTTCTATCGCCACGCCTATTTTTCGCAGCAGCGCCTGCAGCTGCACTGCCTCGCGCGCGTGCGTCACGTCTCCCGTGTCGGTGACGAGTAGCAGTTGCAGCGGAAGGCGTACGCCCGCGGCCCGCAAGAGCGCCCGAGCCTTGCCCGGGTCATACGGGAGGGGATGAAGTGCGGGGTTCGACGCCCACATCCAGTCGGGTAAATCCTCAGTGGCGATCTTTTCTTGTCCGAACGTCAGAGTGTCGAGCAGTTTTTGTTTGTCGATTCCATACGCAAGTGCGAGCCGCACGCGCGGATCGCTCAGCGGCGAGCGATTCAAATTGAACGCCATGCCCTCGTATCCGTTCACGTTCACCCACACGATATGAACGCCGCGCGCGGCTTTCATGGCGGGGTACGTCGCTATCGATGGTTCGAGCATATAGTCGACGGCATGCGTCTGGAGCAGATTGATCTCTGTGTCCTCGTTTGGAACCACTTCGATGATTATGCGGCGCAAGTGCGGTTTGCCAAGGAAAAAGTCGTCGTTCGCTTTCAAAACGACGCGGTCGCCGTGGGACCACGAAACGAACGTGAACGGACCGTCCGTCACGGTCGGATCGGAGTCGAAGGAAACGTGGTTGATGTTCGGATATTTTGCTAAGACGTGCGCCGGGACCACGTCGTACCCTTGATCGCTCTCGCCGAAGAACGTCGTGATGAACGGTGCGAACGGCTGCTTCAAATGCACGACTACCGTGTACCGATCCGGTGTGTCGATTCGCTGCACGTCGTCGTAGCCGTGGCGGGACGCGATGTCGTTCTGCGGGTTCATGATCGCTTGCCACGAAAATTTCACGTCTGCCGCCGTGACCGGCACGCCGTCGGACCATCGCGCGTTGCGGCGCAAGTGATAGGTAACCGTCAAACCGTCCGCGCCGATTCCGCGATTTTCGCGAGACGGCACTTCCGCGGCGAGAATCGGCACGGGTTCGCCTCGCGCGTTCGCGGAGATGAGTGGTTCGAACGTGAACCGTTGCACGAATCCATCGTTGGTAGTCGAGTCCAACAGAGGATTCAACGTCTTGACGTCGGCAAACACAGCAACGCGCAGCGTCTGGGCGCCCGCGTTGTGTACCGGCCCGCGACTGCAGGCCGCGAGGATCGAAACCGCCAGTGCGGCGCACAGAAGGCGCAGATTTCGCTCCACCGTTAACCTACGCCCAACAGCCCGCCGGGTCTGTGGCCGAGCAGCGTCGGTATGTAGTAGCCCGCCGCCCACGACAATGCGAATACTACCATCCCGAACAGCACGATCTCGATGCCTTTGCGCCAGGGGCTGCGCTCACTGAGCGTCCCGGCGTAGAACCCGATTCCGAATAGTCCCGCAATGGCAAACACCAAACTCACGATCAGGGTAAGGCGCGGGTTCCAAGGCGTAAAATACGGAATGATCGGCAGCAGCGAGCCGATCGCGAACGAACCGGCCATCGCGAGCGGACCGCGCAGGCTGACCTTTTCGGCAATACGCGGATCGATTCCGAATTCGTCGCGCATCATTTCATACAAGTAGATCTCGGGATTCTGCGCCAGGCGCTTGACGATCGTGTGCGCCTCGTCCGCGCTGAAGCCCTTGAGCTTGTAGTACGCGACTTGCTCGGCGAACTCGTCTTCCGGATGCGCTTCCATTTCGGATCGCTCCATATCGATGGCTGCCTGCACGACCTCACGCTCCGCCTTCGATCCCAAATACTCGCCGACGCCCATCGAAAGCGCACCGGAAATCAGCGCGAGCAACCCGCTGATGATGACGAACCAGTGCTTGCCTTCCGCCTCTCCGACGCCGGTCACGATGCCGAGCGTGGTGAGAATCCCGTCCTGTACGCCGAACACGAGTTCGCGGATGCTCCGCTGGCGCTCGAGCGTGCGGCGTTGCGGCGTATCGGGTATCCGCGGCTTGATCTTCCGCCAGCCCGGCGTATCGACCACGACACTGTGGTCGGGCACCGGCAGTTTCGGGTTCATGGGAGGCGGAGTTCACCGGCGCGTCCCGCGAATACTTGCTGCGAAATGCCCGATCCGTTCGACGAGGAGTTCACCCGCCAAAATCCCATTGTCGCCGCCGCCATGCGAATCCGCGCGCGTAAGGAGATCGATACCGTCGTCGAAGGGGAACCCGCGCAGCCGATCGCGTTCGAAGATGCGGAAACCGCTTTCGCCGCATTCGGCGAGCGTCTGCAGCTGGCGTCGAAACGCCTGAACGCGATCTTAGGCGCGCGCGCCGGCGTAAAATTCATTCGTTTGGAGAAGCCGCCGCGCTTGCGGTTGCGCTTCGGCGACAAGCGAGTCGGTCTGGATCTCGATGAAGTCCATCAACTCGTGCGGATCGCTGGTCTCGATCTCGACGGCGAATGGCAGTTCGACCCCGATGCACCGACCCCGTCGCTGATCAATCTTTCCAAAATATCGACCGAAGCCGGATACGGCGAAGCCCTTACGCCTTCTTCTTTGTTGAAGCGGATCGCGCAGGACGCCGAGCTGCCGCGTCCGCCGCATTTGAACGGCCCCGGGCCCCTAAGCTTTTAGCCAAAATCTTCGGCGTCGGACATAAGTCGCGTACCGGACATTGCGCGCACAGCGGCACGGGCGCTTTGCAAATCGCGCGTCCGTGCAAGATGAGCCAATGATGCGCGTGCCGCCAATCGCTGCGGGGCACGATCGCTTCGAGATCGTTCTCAACCTCGCGAGGAGTCTTCCCGAGCGTAAGCCCGAGCCGGTGCGCGACGCGAAACACGTGCGTGTCGACGGCGATCGCGGCCTCTTCGAACGCAACCGACATGACCACGTTCGCGGTCTTTCGCCCAACGCCCGCGAGGGCTTCCAATTGTTCCCGCTCTCGCGGAACCTCGCCGCCATACTTTTCGACCAGCTCGCGCGCGCAATTCACGATGTTGCGCGCTTTCATCCGGAAGAACCCGCACGACTTGATGATAGTCTCGACGTCTTCTTGCTCGGCTGAGGCGAGTTTTTTCGCGGTCGGATACTTCTCGAACAGGATCGGCGTCGTCATATTCACGCGCGCGTCGGTGCACTGAGCGGACAGGATCACGGCGACGAGCAATTCGAACGCGTTTGAATACGCGAGCGCCGTTTCGGCGTGCGGATACGTGCGTTCCAGAATCGCCAGTTGCCGGCGCGCGACCTCTTTCGAAACGCGGCGCAGCGGGAAGGGAATCTTCGGCATACGCTATCCTCTGCTAGTCGCGCAGGCAAACCTGCTCGCCGTGAACTTGCACGAGCCCGTCGCGAGCGAGCACGTCCACGAGGTTTGCGAGTTCCTCGGCGCTGCGGCCGATCCGTCCGGTGACTTGATGGTGGAGATCGAGCAGCGATATGCGCCTTCCCGGCGGAAGTTCCCGGAGGCGATCGATGATGCGGCCGCGCGCGTACCGCGTCGTCTTTTCGAACGGAATCGTTTCTTGTGGAGAGCGCTTGACGGCGTGGCGGCTGCGCGCTCGTTCGAGCTGCGCCGCATCGATCGGCGCGGCGGCGCATGCGGTCTGCAACGGGCAAAGTAAGCACTTCGGCGCGCGCGCCGTACAAAGCGATGAGCCTAGATCCATCATCGCGGAATTCCAATCGTGGCCGCGGCCAGGCGGTACCAACGCATGCGCTTGCGCGTCCAGCTGCGCCTTTGCGACCAGCGCCGGCAATTCAAGTCCGTACAGAACGCGGTGCGTGACGCGGCGCACGTTCGTGTCGATCGCCGCGTCGTCGCACCCGAACGCGAAGGCGCGGAGTGCCGAAACCGTGTATGGGCCGATTCCCGGAAGCGTCCGGAGCGTTTCCACGTCCTGCGGCATGGCGCCGCCGAACCGCTCGACGATTTCTTGCGCGATCTGCCTGAGCCGCACTGCCCGGGAATTATAGCCAAGGCCCTTCCACATGCGTAAAACGTCGGCAGTGCTTGCCGCGGCGAGCGATCGGAAATCGCGAAATCGCGAAACGAACGCGTCGTACTTCGGAAGAACGCGATCCACTTGCGTCTGCTGCAGCATGAATTCGCTGACCAGAATACGGTACGGATCCCGCGTCGCACGCCATGGGAGATGCACGCGTCCATGCTGCGCGTACCACCCCAGCAACAGGCGTTGAACGTCGGTCACGCTTCTTCTTCTCCGCAATCCGAAGCGCGCGCGAACGCCGACTCGCAACGCCGGCGCACGTACTCGCGCAATGCGATGACGTCGCGTTCGGCGATGACGACGTCGTCGAGCGACTTGCTGCCCCGATAGATTTGCAGCGCGTCGTTGACGATCGAATGATACATGCGCGGTACGGTTTGCAGCGCCCACGTTGCCGCTTCGTCCTTGTTCAGCGCCGTGACGGTGCGTGAAGTTGCGCCGTGCAGCACTCGGCACGCGTTCAGCACCGCATAGACCGGCATGTCGCTCACATGCGCGCGCGCCCACTGAAAGTCCGCCTGCAGGGCGTTGATGAACGCATGCCACGGCACAGGCCCGAACAACGAACCGGGCGGCGGCCCATAGAGCGTGACGCCGCGCTCGCGAGCGTCGACGATGTCGGCAGCCAGGTCGATGTTCGTGGGATCGGCGGCGAATTCAACTTTCCCGTGCCGGATCGCTTCGTGCCAGGCGGAACTGTAGTGCACTTCGTACGGCATCGGATGCTCGAATGCTCGCGCGAACCGTTCTTGGACGACACTCACGTCGATGTCGCCGAGCGTTGGGCGCGCGTCGGAAAGTTGCACCAGCGCTCGCGCTACCGCTTCTCGGCGTCCGGGGGAGAGTTTCGAGCGGCAGACGGCAAGCAAATCGATGTCGCTGTGCTCCCGGCGAAACGCGCCGCTCGCGAGCGAGCCGTGCACGTACAACCCGCGAAGTTCGTCGCCGAGCGCGTGGCCCAGCACCGCAGCGACCCGCACGAGGTATTGGCGCACGTCGCGATCGGCATCGGCGACGCCTCGTCCGTGGGTCATGGGCGCATCTGAGCGACGGCTTTCCCTATGCGCCGGATTCCTTCGGGAATCTGCTCTCGCGTGACCGGCGTCAACGCCAAGCGAAAGTTGTGGTCTCCGCCGGAATTCGCGAAGAACGGTTCGCCGAACAGGAACGATGCGCCAAGGCGCTCGGCTTGATCCAGAAGCGGCCGCGCGCGCAACTCTCGCGGAGTGGTAGCCCAAAGGTAGAATCCGCCGCCGGCTTTGCTCGCTCGCATGCTATTCGGCCAGTGTTCGGCAATCGCAGCGTCGGCCATTTCGCGCCGCAAACGCAGCTCTTGCCGCAATTGCGCGACGTGCGCATCGTAACCGCTCTCGACGTAATCGCAGATCGCGGCTTGTACGTAGAGACTCGTCGCCATGTCGAGCGCCTGCTTGCGCAGTAACAGGCGTTCCAGGATGGTGCGCGGCGCGGCGAGCCACCCGACGCGCAGCGACGGCGCGATCGTTTTACTGAACGTGCTCAGGTACACCACGTAGTCGGGCGCCAAGCCGACCAGCGGCACCAATCCGTGCTGGGCGAGCTCGCCGTACGGATCGTCTTCGACGATCGGTATTCCGGCGCGGCGTGCAAGCGTGACCAGCCGTTCACGGCGATCCGCATTCATCGTAACGTTCGTCGGATTATGCAGCGACGGCATCGTGTAAATGAACCGCGGACGGCGCGTGCGCAAAATCGCCTCCACGTGATCGACGCGCATTCCGTCTTCGTCGACCGGAACCGGAATCGCGCGCAAGCCGCAGATCTGAAAAATCTGCAGCGCGCCCGGATAGCTCGGCGTTTCGACGATGATCTCGTCGCCCGGCTCCGCGAGCGATTGAGCGACGACCATGATGCCTTGCGTCGATCCGGTCAAGACGATCACGTCTTTGGGCTGCGTTTGCGCGCCGCGCACTTTCATCCGACGCGAAATGGCTTCGCGCAGCGGCTCATAGCCTTCGGAGTCGCCGTACGAAAGAATGAAGCGCGGATCCGACGCAACGCGTGAAAACGATTTGGCGAGTTCGCCGAGCGGCGAAGGTTCGTCGGGCGCGACGCCCTGCACGAAGCTGATCCGCCCCGGCTCCTGTTTGGCCGCCAACTCGCCCAGAATGGTCGGGAACTCGCCGACGCGCCACGGCGGCAGCGTCACCCACCACGGCACCGCCGCCGAACGTTCGGGTTGTCCGGCACGCAGCTGCGGCACGACGCGCGAACCGGAACCGACCTTTTGTTCGATGAGGCCGTCGGCAACGAGCTCGCGATATGCGTGCACGACCGTGCTCCGGTTGACGTTGAGCCGATCTGCAAGGGAGCGCTCGGGCGGCAGCCGGGTAGATTCGGGAAGAGTGCCGGCAAGAATCGATTCGCGCAGCGCCTCGTAGATTTGCCGGTACAGCGGGACAATGCTCCGGCGGTCGAGCTCGGGCAAGCCGGCAAGCCATCCAATTTTCGGCATTTCCAATCCATTTCTTCGATTGGATGGCATCACCCCTACTTTGGAAGTTGCAGACGCGAGCGCGGTCTGGTTGTCATAGTGAGAGACGATATTTTGGGTCCACGAAGTGGGGGGCGCGCCGCCTAGGCCGAAGCGCCTTTTTAGAACGGAGCTATACGAAGTGGCTGAACATCAAGTCGACGCGGTCGTCATCGGCGCCGGCCCCGGCGGGTACCACGCGGCCATACGCCTCGGACAACTCGGCAAGAAAGTGATCTGTGTCGATCGCGACGAGGTCGGCGGCGTGTGCCTGAACTGGGGCTGCATTCCGACGAAAGCTTTGCTGCACGTGGGTGAGGTGATCCGCCACATCGATCACGCCGGCGCGATCGGCCTGAAAGTCGCCAAAGCGGACGTCGATCGCGACGGCGTCGCGAAATTCAAAACCGACGTCGTGAACTCAAATGTCGGCGGCGTGAAGACGCTGTTCAAGGCGAACAACGTGCAGTTCATTTACGGCGAAGCCGGCTTCAAAAGCGCGAACGAGATCGTCGTCAAGAAAAAAGAAGGCGGCCAAGACTCCATCAAAGCCGAGCACGTCGTCATCGCAACCGGCTCCGCGCCCATCGACGTGAAAGCCTGGCCGCGCGACGGCGAATACATCATAAATTCGGACGACGCCGTCCAACTCAAGCGCGTTCCCAAGACGATGCTCGTGATCGGCGGCGGTGTGATCGGGCTGGAATTCGCGACGGTGTACACGCGCATGGGCTGCAAAGTGCTCGTGATCGAAGCGCTGCCTCAGATATTGACCGGCACTGACCTCGAGATCTCGAAAACTCTTGGGCGCATTCTGAAAAAGCAAGGCGTGGAGATCATGCTCGGCACGAAAGTCGGCGCCATCGAGAAATCCGGCAAAAGCGTCAAGGCGACGTTCAACGGAGACGGCACGGGCGGAAAAGATGAAACGCGGGAGTTCGATTGCGTGCTCGTCGCAGTGGGACGGCGTCCCGTAACCGATGGTCTCAACCTGCAAGCCGCCGGCTTATCCACGAACGAGCGCGGCTTCGTTGACGTCGATGCTCAACGCCGTACGAAGGTCGCGAACGTTTTCGCGATCGGGGACGTCACCGGAGCGCCGATGCTCGCGCACAAAGGCATGAAGGAAGGCGTCGTCGCGGCCGAAGTGATCGGCGGCGATCGCTCCGCGGCTTTCGATCCGGTAGCAATTCCGAACTGTGTTTACACCGACCCCGAAGTCGCCACGGTCGGTCTTTCGGAAGAAGAAGCAAAAGCGACAGGCCACGAGGTGCGCATCGGCAAGTTCCCGCTCGCAGCGAGCGGCCGCGCGCGGACGATGAACGAATCGGACGGCCTGATCAAACTCGTCGGCGACGCAAAGACGGACATGCTGCTGGGCATGCACATCGTCGCGCCGCAAGCCGAATCGCTGATCGGCGAAGGCGTGATCGCACTCGAGATGGGCGCGACGCTCGAAGATATCGGCCTCTCGATCCATCCGCACCCGACGCTCACCGAAGGGATCATGGACGCCGCGGAAGCCGCGCACGGCAAAGCGATTCACATCGTCAACGCAAAGAAACCGGCTCCTCAACCGGTGGGAGCGAAGTAACGGCGTTGGTCGCGGTACGAGACTTCGTCGAAGACACTCGCAAAATCACATCGTGTGATTTTGCTGCTTCTCCGCTTTTTGCAGAGAACGAAGTTTTGATGTCGCCGTCCTGTCGACGCATCGCCGCGCTCCCGTTGCGGAAAGGAGCGGCGTGACCCGCGCCTGGCTTCTCGATCTCGGCCTGCGTTCGTATCGCGACGTATGGGGCTTGCAGCATGCACTGCATGCGCGCGTGCGCGGCGGTGAAGAGCCGGAAACCTGGATCTTCGTCGAGCATCCGCCGGTAATCACGCTGGGCCGCACCGCAAAAGCCGAGAATTTGCTGCTTTCACCGGAAGCGCTCGCCGTGCGCGGCGTGGACGTCGTACGCATCGAGCGCGGCGGCGATGTGACGTATCATGGTCCCGGCCAACTTGTGGTGTATCCGATCCGGCGTTTGGAGCGGTTTCGCGAAGTGGTGCCGCTGGTGCGCGCGCTCGAGGGTGCGATCATCGACGCTTGCGCGGATTTCGGCGTGCACGCCGAGCGGTGGAGCGAACACGCCGGCGTCTGGGTCGGCCGCGACCAGATTTGCGCTATTGGGCTCGCCGTCCAAAAGATGACGTCGCTGCACGGTATAGCGCTGAACGTCAACACGGAGTTGAGCTGACGACAGGCTCATCAATCCGTGCGGGCTCACGGATCGCGGCATCACCAGCCTCTCGCGCGAAACGGGGCGAGCCGTTTGCGTCGAAGAAACGAAACCGATCGTCGAGCGCGCGCTGTCGAAAGCGTTTGAGATCGAGTTTGAGCAGGCGCCGCAAGCGTGGGCTCAAACCGGCATCGTGAAATCGGCATAATGGCTATCGAAATCGACTTGATCGACCGCGACGGACCGGCGCGCATACCCAAGCCTGCGTGGCTGAAGGTCAAGCTGCCGCACGGTGAAGCGTACGAGCGCGTGAAAGCCAAGGTCGACGGACTAGCGCTGAACACCGTCTGCAAAGAAGCGAATTGTCCGAACTTGGCCGAGTGCTGGGGCGCCGGTACGGCCACCATCATGATTCTCGGCGATACGTGCACGCGAGGGTGCCGGTTCTGCAACGTCAAGACCGGCAATCCGAAGGGCGCCGTCGATTGGATGGAGCCGCAACGCGTTGCCGACGCCGTGCGCGACATGGGCTGGAGTTATCTGGTCCTGACTGCGGTGGATCGCGACGATTTGCCGGACGGCGGGGCACTGATTTTCGCGAATACGGTCCGCGCGATTCACGAGCGCGTTCCCGGCTCGCGCGTCGAAATTCTTTCGGGCGATTACCGCGGCGATATCGATGCGCTCGACATCGTGCTCGATGCGAAGCCGGACGTCTTTGCGCACAATCTCGAGACCGTTCGCCGGCTTACTCCGCGCGTGCGCGACAAACGCGCGAAGTACGAGCAGTCGCTGCGGGTGTTAGAGCATGCCAAGAATTTTGCACCGGAGCGCTTTACCAAGACGTCCATAATGGTGGGTCTAGGCGAAACCGACGAAGAGGTCGCGCAAACCATGGACGACGCGCGCGGCGCCGGCGTCGACATCTTCACCATCGGGCAGTACCTGCAGCCCACCAAAAAGCATCTGCCGGTCGACACGTTCGTTACTCCGGAAAAATTCGCCGAATACGCGCGGCTGGGCCGGTCCAAGGGATTCCATCAGGTCGTCTCGAGCCCGCTTTCGCGCAGCTCGTACCACGCAGAGCAGGCTTTTAGATAATCTCTCGCCGGTCAATTTAACGGCCCGTCGACGAAATCGAGCAGAGCCGGCAACCCCTTGCGGTGCTAACGGGTCAAAGGGCGAAAGAACCGACGGTTCGTTTGGCGGGAGGATCCGTGACTCAGTTTTTTCTGCGCAGGCCTATCTTTGCCGCGGTTTGCTCGCTGGTGATCCTGATCGCCGGCCTTATAGCAATTCCGACGCTGCCTATCGCGCAATACCCGCAGATCGCGCCGCCGGTCGTAACCGTTAACGCAACGTACATCGGCGCCAACGCGCAGGCGGTTGAATCTGCCGTCACCACTCCACTCGAGCAGGCGATCAACGGTGTCGAAGGCTTGCGTTACATTACATCCACGAGCGCAAACAACGGCACGAGCACCATCACGTGCACGTTCAATCTCGGGACCGATCTCGACATTGCCGCCACGGACGTCCAGAACGCCGTGCAGTCCGCATCCGGTCTGTTACCGGCCGAGGTGAAGCAGACGGGCGTAACGGTCACTAAAAACTCCGGCACGTTTATTATGGCGCTCGCGCTCAAGTCGAGCAATCCGCAGTTCAATCAGTCTGTTTCTGAGCAACTATGCGGAACTGAACGTCGTCAACGCCCTCAAGCGCGTAAAAGGCGTCAGCAACGTCATCATCTTCGGCCAGCGGCGTTACGCGATGCGCATCTGGGTCGATCCGCACGAACTCGAAGCGCGCGGCCTGGCAATCAGCGACGTCCTAAACTCGCTGCAAGAGCAAAACGTGGAGGTTGCAGCCGGCAGTATCGGCGGCGCACCGGAGCGGAAAAACCAGCCGTTCACCATCACGGTGCATGCGGAAGGCCGCTTGAGTACGCCGGAGCAGTTCCGCAGCATCATCGTTCGCGCCGAGTCGGGCGGCGGTTTCACGCGCTTGGGCGACGTCGCGCGTGTCGAGCTCGGAGCGGAAGATTACTCGAGTTCGATCGCCTTCGACGGAAACCAGAACGTCGTCGGTCTGGGCATTCAGCAGTTGCCCACGGCGAACGCGCTTCAAGCCGCCGACGGCGTCAAGAAAGAACTCGAAATTCTCTCGCGCAACTTTCCGGCCGGTGTTTCCTACGACGTCGCGTTCGACGTAACGCAGTTCGTCAAAGAGTCGATTAGAGAAGTCGTTTTGACCTTGATCTTCTCGATTTTGCTCGTCGTTCTGGTCATTTTCATCTTCTTGCAGAATCCGCGGTCGACGCTGATTCCCGCCGTAACGCTGCCCGTCTCCCTAATCGGCACGTTCGCAGTGATGAAAGTGTTCGGTTTCACGATCAACACCATTACCTTATTCGGATTGACTCTGGCAACGGGGCTCGTGGTGGACGACGCAATCGTCGTCATAGAAAACATCGCGCGCTTCATTCAGGAAAAACGGATGGGCGGCGTGGAAGGTGCCGGCGCGGCAATGCGCGAGGTTCAAGGCGCCGTCGTCGCTTCGTCGCTGGTGCTGCTTGCCGTTTTCGTGCCGGTCGCATTCTTCCCGGGGACGACGGGGCAACTCTATCGGCAGTTTGCGCTGACGATTGCCGCGTCGATCGCGATCTCGCTTTTCGCATCGCTGACGCTGACGCCCGTCATGTCCGCGCTAATGCTCACGGGTGAAACCGAATCGCGCTTCCCGTTCTTCGTGTGGTTCAACCGCGGACTTGCCTCATTCCGGAACTGGTACCGCGGGCTGATGCCCAAGCTCTTCCGGCGCCGCGCCGTCGTCGGGATGCTCTTCATCGCGGCACTTCTTGCAACGGTCCTGCTGTACCGTACGACGCCGACCGCGTTCATTCCGAATGAAGACCAAGGCTTCTTCATCGTGACGATTCAGCTGCCCGAAGGCGCATCGCTCTCGCAAGAGCAGGCCGTGGCGGCAAAGGTCGAGCGCATTCTCGACGCGCAGCCCGAAATTCTCCACGACTTCGACGTGTCGGGCTTTAGTTTTGCCGGCAGCGGGCCGAATCGCGGTATCGCTTTCATCGGGCTTCGGCCCTGGTCCCAGCGCAAGGGCGCGCAACATTCGCTCAATGCCGTTTTGCAGCGCGTGCAGATGCAATTCTTCGGAATTCCCGAAGCGCAGATATTCGCATTCAATCCACCCGCAATTCAAGGCGTCGGCAATTTCGGCGGTTTCCAATTCGAACTCGAGGACGCCGGAAACGTCGGATTTCCCGCGTTGATGAAGACGGCTTACGGCTTCATGGGGCTGGGAAACCGCAACCCGAATCTTTCGCAAGTATTCACGACGTTCCGCATCGACGCGCCGCAGTACCAGGTACACATCGACCGAGAGAAGGCAAAAAGCATCGGCGTCTCGCTCACTGACGTCTTCAATACGATGCAGACGGATCTCGGTTCGTTCTACGTGAACAATTTCGACTATCTGAACCGCTCGTACAAGGTTTTCGTTCAAGCGGACGATCCGTATCGCAGCAGTCTGGATGCACTGCAGTTTCTATACGTGCGGTCCCAAAACGGGGGTATGGTGCCGCTCAGCGGATTGGCGACTGCGGTAATGACGAAGTCGGCACCTATCATCACGCATTACAACCTGTTCCGCTCCATAGAAATCAACGGGCAGACGCCGCCGGGGAAGGGCTCGGGACAGTCGATCGCCGCGATGGAACAGCTCGCGCATCAAATCGACCCGCCGGGCGTGACGTACGAATGGTCGGGGCTTACGCTGGACGAGATTGAAGGCGGATCGCTCTCCGCGCTGATCTTCTTCATCGGCATCGTCTTCGTTTTTTTGGTGCTCGCCGCTCAATACGAGAGTTTCGTCGATCCGCTCATCGTGCTGCTGGCCGTGCCGGTCGCGATCTTGGGCGCGCTGGCATTTCTGGGTGTGCGCGGGCTGCCGAGCGACGCGTACGCGCAAGTCGGCTTCGTCATGCTTATCGGCCTGGCAAGCAAGAGCGCGATTCTGATCGTCGAGTTCGCAAACCAGCAGATCCGTGCCGGCGCGGACGTCGTAACGGCAGCCGCGCGAGCCGCTCAAACGCGTCTGCGGCCCATTCTCATGACCTCGATCGCATTCATCGTCGCGGTCACGCCGCTCGTGTTTGCCGGCGGCGCAGGAAGCGCCGCGCGGCACTCGCTGGGCACCGTGGTGTTCGGCGGCATGATCGTCTCTACGATATTGAACCTCGCCATTACGCCGGTGCTCTATGTGATCGTGAAGTCGTGGTCTCTTCGGCGGCGCAGGCGCCGCATCGCCACCGATGCGCTCCCGGCCGAAATCGCGGAACCGCCCCTTCCGGTATAGCATCGCGACCTTCGGACTTTTCTCGCACGCCGCCAGGGTTTTGACTCGACCGAGGGGTACTTTGTGCTCAACCTTGGACTATTATTTTTAATAGAGTCCCGCTGTTGGAGATCGAAATGGTTCGTACGTTCCTTCGTACTTCCGCCGCCCTCGCGTTGGCCGCGGCCATGACCGCTCCGGCTCTGGCCGATCCCGCCGGCATGTTCGGCGCCGCAGTATCGGGCGCGAACGCCGCGATCAAGAATGCGGAGAACGCACCGGCGCGGCAACTCGTTCACCTTCCCGACGGCACGATCGCTCAAGTACCACCGGTAACCCAAGCCAAAGGCGCCGGCCCGGGAGAGGGTGCGGTGGGGCTGCCGGCGGGCTTGACCTACACGCTCGATTTTTCCGTGGCGCACTCACTCGGCAACACGGGAACGTTCGGTAAGAAGTGGCTGCCCGGCGGCATGGACGGAGTGCTCGGCTACGGCTTCAGCCCCACCGCGCGTCTAGTCGCGAATTATTACGAACTCCAGCACTATCCGGTCGGGTTCAACAGCGGACAAGTTCCGAATTATCTTCCGGCCCCATTTCCGCTAAGTCCGGGCGTCAACCCGAGTTGCATCGATCTCAGCGGTGCGACGTCGGCCTCGTGTCAAGGCATTCCGCAGCAGATCGACGTGACGACGAAGGACAAATTCGCGTTGTTCATGTTCGAGAAACTCATAACGCTCGGGAAAATCGGTAAGCACACAGTTCCGATCGTCATTACCCCCACGTACGTTGCGCGCTGGTCTACCGTCGGCGGTTCGAACGGAAACAACGACGTCGTGCCGTTCGTCGACGCGAACGGCATCCCGCACACCGATATCAACACGCGCACGGCGCAGGTGTACTCGCTCGCCGTGACGCTGCCGTTCCTCAAGACGCCGAAGATGTTCGGAACCTTCACCGTCGCGCCGTCCTGGCTCGTGCATACTGCCGGGTTGAACCAGCAAAATCACACGCAGCTCTACCAGATTCTTTATCTCGAATACACGCCGGCGGATGGTACGCGTCTCTTCTTCGAACCGCAAAGCTCTCGCGACTATCTGCCCACCGACCCATACGCCCAGCACCTTGCCGCGTACTTCTTAGGTGCGTCGCAGCGCGTCGGAAAAATCGGTTTCGTTCAAGTCGTGCTCAACAGCGGCGGCCCGACGAACTATAGCCCTTACGGCGTGAAACAACTGGACTGTCTGCAGTTGCCGTGTTCGCAGAACACGCTGCCGATGGTCGGCGGCCTGAAGGCCACGCAAGTACAGATTCAATTCGGCATCGGTTCGCCGAGCGTCATACAGTTCTAAAGCACGGGGTTACCACACATGCTTAAACGTTTTCATAGAGCGATTGCGGCGCTGGCGATTCTCGCAGTAACCGCGTGCGGCAGCGGCAACACGAACAGCGGCGGATCGCTGACGCCATCGCCGCCGACGACCGGCGGATCGTACACCCAGAACATCGTCGGCATCGGAGACAGCCTGACCGCCGGCACACAGTCCGGTACGACGATGGGCGCTCCGGGCCAAAATCCGTTATCGCCGCTTCCGGGCAACCTCGTGCCGCCGACGCAGGAGAACGGCTGGTTTGCTCTCTTCTTCGCGCAGGCAAACGGCATCGCGCTCGATCCCGCGCAATACAATGTCGATACCGCGCTCGGCAACGCACCGCTCTCGCCGCTCCCTCTCATCGCGTCGCCCGGCATCGGCGGTCAAGTGCTGCTCAGTTCGACCGGCACGCTGTTCACGACGCATCCGGACTGCGACACGTTCGATCAGCAGGCGTATTCGCTTACGACGCTCGGCGGCGTGCGCGCGAGTCTTGCAAACAAAGTCTACGATCTCGGCATCCCGGGGATTACGATGCACGAAGCGCTAACGATGACGGCACCGCTGACCGGTCCGCCGCCGGGACCGGTCAGCACCCCTAGCGGCCTGCAATGCCCGGGATATCCCGCAATACCCGGCGATCCGACCTCCGGCGCGCTGCAAGAGATCGTGAACTCGGAAAGCGCGAATTTTTATCCGGTCCTCGGCGGATACGCGAAAGCCGTGCAGCCGCTCACGCAAATCGGCGTGGCGATTTCACTGAAACCGCAACTCACGACGGTGTGGCTCGGAGCGAATGATTTGCTCAAGTACGCCGGAAGCGGTGGGCGCTCGCCGATTACCGACACGCCGGCGCAATTCCAAACCGATTTGACGTCGATCGTCGCGCAGCTCAAAGGCGCGGGGTCGAAAGTGATCGTGGCGGAGCTTCCGACCGTGCTCGAAACGGGCGGCTTCTTTCAGGGCGGCGTGCAGCCGGCACCGAGCCAGAGCGTCTTCTACTACTTGCAGGCGTTCTCGAAGGGTGCGATTTCGCCGGTGCAAGCGCAAGGCGTCGTGACGGCGCTTGCGCAGCCGGAACCTGCCGGATGCGGCGTCGGCGCGAACGGCTATCTCACGGCAACGGGCTTCTTCTCGCTCTTGACCCTGGTTACGAGCGGCAACTTCACCGGCACGAGCTGCCAACTCGATCCGAGCGGCGCCGGGAGCGGTTTGGGCCCCGCGTATCTTACGGACTCGTTCGCGGCAAGCGTTGCGCAGCTGAACGCGGGTTACAATCAAATCATCGATTCCGTCGGTCAAGCGTCCGGGACACCCGTCGTTCCGATCAACGCTTCTTTCAACCAGATGTATCAGCAGTCGAATACTGCGCCCTACGTCTTCCCCGTAGATTCGAAAGGCGACACTGCGGACTTGCGTTGGGGCGGCGGAATCCTGACTTCGACGGGCTGCATCCCTCGACCGTCGGCTACGCACTGGTTGCCAATCTCTTCATACAAACAGCCGACACCGCATACGGTATGACGATTCCGCCCGTCGACGTGTCGACGATCTATCCGTACGATCCATATCGCGTGCCGGGTTTTTAACGACGTCATGGCAAACGTCGAGGACTTGAAAAAGACGCCGGGCCGGCCCGTCAGGTTGGTCGACATCCGCAAGACGCCGGACGGCATGCAGATTCCCGGCTCGGAGCGCTATAGCGGCGAGGCTCTCGAAAACGCGAATCCGCTGCCGTTTGCAAAAGACGAGCGCGTCGTTCTGTATTGCGGCAGCGGTAACTCGTCGTCGCGCATCGCGCAGACGCTGCGCGAAAGAGGATACGTCAACGCGGAGGCGCTCGAAGGCGGCTATGCCGCGTGGAAAGACGCCGGGCTTGCGCTCGAGCCGATTACCGAAGTGCGTTCGCTGCCGTAACGGCTAGGAAGTTAGGCGTAGACGCCGCGCAGTTTGAGGGCCTGTACGACGCGATCGATCGCGATCATGTATGCCGACGTCCGGTACGGAATTCTGTGCCGGTTCGACACGCCGCGCAGCTCGTGGAAATTCGTGATAAGCGTATCTTCGAGCCGTTCGTTCACTTCCGACAGCTTCCAAAAGTAGCCCATGCGATCCTGAACCCACTCGAAGTACGACACCGTCACGCCGCCTGCGTTGGCCATGATGTCGGGAATCACCACGATGCCGCGCTCGTTGAAGATGCGATCCGCATCCGGCGTAGTCGGACCATTCGCGCCTTCGACGATCAGTTTCGCTTTGATCTTGCCGGCATTTTCGGCCGTGAGGACTTTCTCGAGCGCCGCAGGGACGAGCACTTCACAGTCGGACTCCAGCAATTCCGCGTTGCTGATCTTCTCGCCGCCTTTGAATCCGTCCAAATTGCGATAACGGCCGGTATGCGCGACCGCTTGCGAGATGTCGATACCTTTCTCGTTGTAGTAAGCGCCGGTCACGTCGGAGATGCCGACGATTTTGCAGCCGCGCAGTTGGAAAAGTTCCGCGGCCCAGCGGCCGACGTTGCCGAAACCTTGGATGACGATGCGCGCGTCCGCAGGTTTGACGCCGAGATTCTCCAGTTCATCCATTCCACAGATCATGACACCGCGGCCCGTGGCCTCGACGCGGCCCTTCGAGCCGCCAATCGACAGGGGTTTGCCGGTGACGACGCCGGGCACCGCCTGACGAACGTGCATCGAATACGTGTCCATGAACCACGCCATCGTTTGCGGATTCGTGTTCACATCGGGCGCAGGGACGTCTTTGTCCGGTCCGACCACTTCGACGAGCTCCGCGGCGTACCGGCGCGTGATGCGCTCGAGCTCGCCTTGCGAAAGTTTCGACGGATCGCAGGTGACGCCGCCTTTGCCGCCGCCGAACGGGAGATCGACGACCGCGCATTTCCACGTCATCCAGAACGCAAGGGCCGTTACCTCGTCGAGCGTCACCCCCGGGTGGAAGCGGATGCCGCCCTTCGCCGGGCCGCGCGCAAAGCTGTACTGCACACGGTAGCCCGTGTAGACTTCGAATTCACCGTTGTCGCGCTGGAACGGAATCGAAAAGATGATCTGACGGGTGGGGTGCGTCAGGATCGCGCGCATGGTGGAATCGAGTTCCAGGAGCGCGGCAGCCTCGTTGAAATACGTAATGGCGTCTCCGAATACGGACACTTCGCGCACAGCAGTGGTCATCGAGATGTAGAGCCTCCAGCAGAAACCAAACTTGAGAGAGTTACGGCCTGCACGAGTGTTCCCCTATGTTCAAAAGTCGCACCCAAGGCGCCGCCCGCCTCCTACACGTTAAACTTGAAATTGACGACGTCGCCCTCGCGCATTACATAGTCCTTTCCCTCGCTGCGCACCAAACCCGCAGTGCGCAGCGCATCCATGGACTTGCATGCGACGTAGTCGTCGTAATCGACGATCTCGGCACGGATGAAGCCGCGCTCGATATCGCTGTGAATCTTTCCCGCGGCGGCCGGAGCCTTCGTTCCGCGCCCGATGGTCCAGGCGCGCACTTCCTTTTCGCCCGCCGTCAGGAACGTCATGAGGCCGAGCAGGTCGTACGCGCAGACGATGAGCTGGTCGAGGCCGCCGCGTTCGATCCCGAGTTCAGCCCGGAACTCTGCGGCCTCGTCTTCCGAGAGCCCGGCCAGTTCGGCCTCGACCTTGCCGCAGAAGGCGACCACGCTGCTACCGTCCGCCGCCGCCGCCTCATGCACGCTTTGCAGCAGCGGGCCCGGCCGGCGGATCTGCTCCTCGTCGATGTTGGCGACGTAGAGCAGCGGTTTGGCGGTCAGCAAGAACGACTCAGCGGCGACCTCGGCTTCAGGCGACTCTTTCGCGAACGTACGCGCGGGAACGTTGTCCTCCAGCGCTTTGACGAGGCTCTTGGCTGCATCGACTTTGTATCGCAGCTTCGGATTCGCCCGGGCCTCGCGCTCCAGTTTGTCGAGCCGCTTCTGCAGCGAAGCCAAATCCGCAAGCGCCATTTCGATGCCGACGATTTCGATGTCGCGGCGCGGGTCCGGGCCGCCTTCGACGTGCGTGACGTTCTCGTCTTCGAAGCAGCGCACGACCATAGCGACCGCATCCGTTTCGCGAATATGACTTAGAAAGGCATTGCCGAGGCCTTGACCGGTGCTGGCGCCGCGCACGAGCCCCGCGATGTCCACAAACCGCATCGTCGCGGGGACGATCTGTTTGGAATTGACGAGATCGGCTAGGACGGCGAGGCGCGCGTCGGGCACCGGCACTTCGCCGACGTTGGGTTCGATGGTCGCGAACGGATAGTTTGCCGCCAACGCCTGTGCCGAACGGGTGAGCGCATTGAATATCGTGGACTTGCCGACGTTCGGCAACCCGACGATTCCGCACGAAAGAGCCATGATGAACCGCGCTCCGTTCGGCTGCGGGTGCGACGCACCCTGGCTCGGCGGCTCGGCAGGCCCGGCTGGTGCCTCAGGCATGATTAGCGGTGGAGTGCGTAGGATAGGACTCACATGCGCCAGATGAAGGTCGACAAGCTCGGCATCGATCTGTTGACTCACGACCCGGTCGTCATCCTAAAGGACATTGACGGCAAGCGCTTCTTGCCGATTCTCATCGGTCCGTTCGAAGCAACCGCGATCGCGCTCGCGCTCGAAGGTGCGCCCGTTCCACGTCCGCTGACGCACGATCTGATGCGCAATGTGTTTGAAACGCTCGACGCTCGACTCGAGCAGGTCGTGATCCACGACATTCGCGAGTCGACCTTCTTTGCGAAGCTCGTCGTGCGCACCAATGGCGAACTCCAAGAGATCGACGCCCGTCCCTCGGACGGCATCGCACTGGCGCTTCGGATGAGCGCGCCGATCTACGTCTCAGACAATATCGTGCTCGAAGAATCCGTACCCGACAAAAAGACCGAAGACGCGGAAGTCGAGCGCTTCAAAAAATTCATCGAAGAGCTCAAGCCGTCGGACTTCAACCGTTGAAGGACGGGCTCCGTGCGCGAGCCGCCTTACTCACGATCGATCACGTTCAGCTCGCGATGCCGCCCGGCGGTGAAGAGCAAGCGCGCGCGTTCTTTTGCGGCGTGCTCGGCATGACCGAAGTCCCGAAACCTGCGCAGGCTCGCAAAGCGAGGCGGCTGCTGGTTCGAGGCCGGCGACGTCCGGCTGCACTTAGGCGTCGAGGACGACTTTCGGCCGGCGCGCAAGGCACATCCGGCGTTGCGCTGCGCGGATTTGCCCGGGATGCTCGACCGCTTGCGCCATGCCGGCATCGCGTACCAAACGGATGACGCGTCCGGATCGATCCGCGCATTCGTGCACGATCCGTTCGGCAACCGGATCGAACTGCTCTAGCGGTGGCGGAAGCTGACGATGCCGCGAAGCGGCAGCGGCACGGCAGGAGAATAGCGGGCGAACAGTTCCTCAGCCGTTGCTTCTCGTGCCGGATCCGCGAGCAGCCAATCGGCGAACGTCGGGTGCGGCTTCATCTGCGAAGTGTGCAAAGCCGTGTCCTCTTCGGTAGATATCAACGCGCCGGTGCGCCGGCAAATTTCGGCCGTGTACGCCTCGAGCACCCAATCGCCGAGAAACGCAACGCTGCGCTCGGCATATAACTGGCTCGGATTTTCACGGATCAGCGAAAACAGCGAAATTTCCGCCGAACCGGAACGCGGAAATGACAGCACGAACCGCCCTTCACCCATTTCGCTTAGACGAACGAAACCCTGAAAACGCTTGATGCCGACCTCTACGAGCATCTCCGAAAGCGTCGATAACGTTATGGTGCGGCCCAAATGAAACTCGACGTACTTGTTCACGAGCGCAGCTCGTGTTTGACGAACAATTCGCCGGCCCATTCCTCCAGAGCGGGAACGTCGGCGCACGTGCCGCGAAATCCGATATAGCCGTCAGGCCTCACCGCATACAGCATGCTGCCGCCGTGCACGTACTGCTGCTGAAAATCCGCGTCGCCGTCGACGAGGACGCTGCCTTGCATGACGTCGCGATACTTAGCGAGCAGCGCGGCGAGACGATGCAAGTCGGCTCCCGGCTCCGGTTTGGCCGCGATGACGGTATGGATCGGTTCCTTGAGCAAATCGAACAGACGGAAATGCGTGCCTGCTTCATCCGTCGCCTCGCAATCGGGTGCGCGATCGCCCGCGCGGAGCGCGGCGCCTCCGCCGCAATCGCGCACGATCGGACTGCGCCGATACGATATGCCTATCTCGGACACTGCGCCGCGTAAACGGTCCTGAACGGAATCGAACGTCGCAATACGCGAAAGCAGTGCGTCCCGAAAGCGTTCGAGCAGCCAGTTCGACGAAGTCGCCGCCCGAAGCGCGGCCGCCGTCGTGTTCATCAGCGCGTCGCTGATCGGTTTGCGTTCGGCGTCATACGACTCCAGAAGTTCCGGGCGGGCCCGCCCCGATTCGACCAGTGCGATCTTCCAAATCAAATTGGCGGCGTCCTGAATGCCGGTGTTCATTCCTTGCCCGCCGACCGGCGAGTGGATATTCGTGGCGTCACCCGCGAGAAATACGCGTCCCTTCGAATATGCGGGCGTCTTGCGCTCGCTCACGTGAAATGCGGCCATCCACCGCGGATCGCTCACGCGCAGATTTTCGATGCCGCAGAGATCGATGGCCGCTTGAAAATCTTCGACGGCCGGTTCACGCTGCATCGGATCGTCGTGCAGCGCGACGATGAAGCGGCAGTGCGTGTCGTCCATACGCCCGAGAAACACGAGGTTTCCCGCATGAAGATGGACGCTCAGTTCGTCCGCCGGCACGTCGCCCTGCACGCGCAAGTCGCCCAAAAAGAAATCGAAGTCGACCGAGCGCCCTTCGAACGGCATGCCGAGGATGCTCCGCACCGTGCTATGCGCGCCGTCCGCGCCGACGAGGTAGGCGCAGGTTACGCGTTCGGTCGTGCCGTCCGCGCTCGCCAATTCGCATTCAACGTGGTCTGCTCGGTCTTCGAACGAAGTCAACGCCGTTTGGCGTTCGATGCGGCCGCCCTGGGCTTCTAAGTGTTCGGTCAGCAGCTGCTCCGTCTGCGTCTGCGGCAAAAACAGTACGAACGGATAGCTGCCGGGGATTTCATCGAAGGAGGCCTCGAGCATCCGCTTCCCGTCGCTGTACATGCGGATGCGGTGCAGCCGTCTGCCGCGCTCGATGGCGCGCTGCGCGATTTCGTAGCGTTCGAATTGTTCGAGCGTTCTTGCTTGCACGACGAGCGCCTGGGAATGCTGCGCGCCGTGCGACGCTTTGTCGATAAGGCGATATCTCAGGCCGAATCTGGCGGCCTCCGCCGCCGTCGCCAGACCGGCCGGGCCCGCGCCGACGATCAAAACGTCGAGGTCCGCCGCGTTCAAATGTCCCACTGCCAAATGTTGTACCACGGCGTGCTGCTGGGATTCACCTTGAAGTTGCGCAGGTCGGGAGAGTGAACCGCGATGCGGCGCCGCTCGTAGAGCGGAATATAAGGAACCGTTTGCCAGAGCAGCGGCTCCGCTCGCAAATAGACGCGCGCGCGGCTTGCCGGATCGTCCGTGTCCAGTCCCGCTTTCTCCAACGCGTCGACTTGGCGATTGCAATACCGGTACGTGTTTTCACCCTTGGGATAGAAGTAGTCGCAACCGATATAATACAGCATGTCCGGATCCCACGAGAGCGTCACGCCGTACGTCGCGAAATCGTAGCGGTTGCCGTAGATTGGGCCGTCCGGCGTGAAGATCTCGTCGTACGCCCAGGTCTTAATCGAAAGGCGGACGCCGATTGCGTGAAAATACTCCTGCAGTTGCACCGCAACCATCCGCAGCGAATCCGATCCGGCGATGATGTCGAGTGTGTAATCCAGCCGAACCTTGCCCTTGGCGCGCACGCCGTCCGGCTCCATCTTGTAGCCCGCTTGCTCGAGGGTCGCATTGGCCGCAGTTGGATCGTACTGGTACGGCGGATTTTTCACGTAACCGACCGCGGTCGGCGGAATGATGTCGTACGCCGGTTCCCCCGAACCGTGCGTGAGTTTTTGTATGATTGCGCCGTAGTCGATCGACTGTACCAGGGCGCGCCGCACGCGAACGTCGTCCAAGCCGGGGTGACTTTCGTTCATAATAAGCAACGCCTGCGAGTTCCACGGGTACAGCTGCGTCGTGACATCCTGCAGCGAGCGGTATTTATCGTACATCGTTACGGGCGGCGAATCGACGAGGTCTAGATGATGCAGTCTTACTTCGTTGAAAATCGTTTGATCTTCCGGGATGACGTTCAATTCTATACGCTCGAGCTTCGGAACGCCTCTGTAGTAGGCGGTATTCCGTTCCAGAACTATCTTGCGTCCACGCTCCCACCGCACGAACCGGAACGGGCCGCTTCCGATCGGCGCGGAGTTGAACGGCACTTGATTTATCGAGCGGTATTTTGCCAGGAGGTGCGCGGGCAGAATCGGCTTGCCGCCTTCCTGAAGCGGCGTGAAAAATTTGGACACGAACGGTGGGTAACGGCGCCGCAAATGTACGACGACCGTGTAGGGATCCGGCGTATCGATTGAGGCGATTTCCGTGTAGCCTTCGCGATGCAGCGTGTTGTTGTTCGGATTGACGACAGCTTGCCATGAAAAGCGCACGTCGGCGGACGTCAGCGGCGCGCCGTCGTGCCAGCGGACGTTCCGGCGCAAATGGTAGACGTACGTCTTGCCGTCGCGCGAAATGCCGCCGTTTGCAAGCGTCGGCACCTCGAGCGCGAGATCGCCTTCGAGTTGCCCCCGATCGTCCGCAACGACGAGGTACGAGTAGATCATGGACGAGAGGAAATACACCAAATCCATCGTCGACAGATACTCGTTTAGATTGTCCGGATCCGAAATGTCGGCGATTCGCAGAACGTGCGGCACGCTGAACGCATGCCGGCCGTTCGGTGCGGGGCTTTGCGCTACGCGGCTGCATCCGGTGAAGAGCAGGGTTGCGGCGAGCACGCCGCCGGCGAATCGCCTGAGCATAGGCATTGCTTCGAGGGGTGGCGGCCTTTTCCCAGAATCCAGCGCCCCTTATGGAGACAGAAGAGCGCGCCGACATCGGCGTTTTTGGCGGTTCGGGGTTCTATTCGCTCATCGAGAACGCCCGGGAAGTCCCGATCGAAACGCCGTACGGCGCACCCAGCGATAAATTGGCACTCGGCGAAATCGCCGGAAAACGCGTCGCGTTTCTGCCGCGTCACGCAAAAGACCATCGCTACCCGCCGCACGCCATTAATTATCGCGCAAACCTGTGGGCGATGAAGTCCCTGGGCGTCAAGCGCATCATCGCGCCGACCGCCTGCGGTTCGCTCACGCCCGAATTCAAGCCGGGCTCGATGGTGGTCGCGGATCAGATCGTGGACCGCACGTCCGGCCGAAAAGACACGTTCTACGACGGACCGATAACCACGCACGTCAGCTTTGCCGATCCGTACTGTCCGACGATGCGCCCGGTCGCCCTCGAACAGCTGCGAGCGCTAGGCATCGAAACGCACGATCGCGGCACAGTCGTGGTGATCCAAGGACCGCGGTTCTCGACGCGCTCGGAGTCCCGATGGTTTTCTTCGATGGGATGGGAAGTCATCAACATGACCCAATATCCCGAGGCGTATCTGGCGCGCGAGCTGGAGATGTGCTATGTGAACATCTCGCTGATAACCGATTACGACGTAGGCCTCGAGGGGGTCGGGGGCATTCAGCCCGTCTCGCATCACGAAGTCATCGAAGTATTCAACAAGAACAACGCGCGCGTGAAGGACGGCATCTTCAAAATCGTCGAGCATCTCGACGTCGATCAGAAGTGCACTTGCCGGACGGCGCTCCAAGGAGCACGAGCCTAGGATGCGCCGCCCGACGAGCGGACTGGATTGGAAACTGTACTTCGAGGCGTTGCCGCTGTACGTGCGCAACGCCGGCGTACTGTTTTATCCGATCATCGCGGCGGTCATCGGACTCGGCTTGAGTTACCTCGAAGCTCCCCTGTTCAATCCGATCGGCGGCGCAGGCGATCCGATAATCAACTTCGTCATCCAGCTGGTTTACGGATTCGGCTTTGCGCTTGCCGTCATCTTCGCCGACGACGCGTGGCGCCATGGACGCGGAAACTTGCCCGCGGCATGGGAGCAAGGTAAAGCGAAGGCTGGTAACATCCTGCTCGCGATCATCGGTTTCTATTTCTTGATTTACGTCGCGGGATTGATTGGAAACATCGGCGGCCCGTACGTTTCGCTCGCGCTCACCGTCTTGGCGGTGTGGGCGTTCATCTACGCGATCCCCGCGGCCGCGATCGGCGGCATTCCCGCGGGCGGCGTCTTCTCCGCGTCCGTGCAGGCCGCGCGTCGCCATCCGCTCGCAACGGCGATCCTCACGATCGTCTCGTACGTCGTCTGGCGCGGGCTTACCGTTTTCGCGCTGAACGCGATCGGCGGATACATGGGGGTGGGATTCGATGCGGCGCAGGTGCTGCTAACGGCGGTGGCGCTCGGATACATCGCACTGATCGTCGCGCGCCAGTACGCCGATCTCGCCTTTCGATTTTGGTAAGTTAAGCGGCCGTCCCGGTCAGCGCCATACGCACGAAATCGGCGACGAGCGCCGGACTCACGTTGGTGCGCGCCAGACGCTGCGCTTCCGTGAGTTTCGCAAACGCCGCAATCGCGCTCTGTGAATCGATTTTCGGCAACTTCTGAAGGTCCGCGTCGTAGTCGAGCGCGAGAATACGCGCGTTGCGTCCGGCACTCGTCAGGGCGACCCAATCCCGCAGCAGCGTTTTTAGGATCTCGAGTCCTTCGTCCAACGTTTCGCGCGTCGCCCACGTACCTTCCGGCGTCGTCCCGCCGACCACTTCGAAGAACCAAGCGGCGACCTGACCTCGCAAATGCTCTTCCTCTTCCGCCAGCGCATCCATCGCGCGCGTGGCCGAGCCTTGCGACAACCCTGCGCCGAGTTTCGCGCGCTCTTCGCCGAAGCCGTGCTCGCGCAGGATCGCTTCTACTTGTGCGGCGGAAAGCGAGGGAAAACGAATCTCGATGAGACGCGAGCGAATCGTCGAAAGCAGCCGCGCCGGAGTCGACGAGGTCACGAGAAGCACGACGCTCGCGGGCGGTTCTTCGAAGAACTTCAGCAGCGCGTTCGCGGCGGCCGGCGAGGCGAAATCGACGTCGCCCAAGATGAAAACGCGAAAGCCTCCGCTGTACGACTGCAGTGAGAGTTGGCGCACCAAATCCCGCGACGTAATCGCTTCGGTTTCGTGGAAACCGAGCGCTTCATCCGTTTCGCCGATTTTCAACGCTCCGACGCTTTCGAGCAAATCCGGATGCCGCGTTTCGGTCTTGCCGATGAGTTTGCAGGAAGTACACGTACCGTCGTAACCGAGAATGCCGGCCGGGTGCGGCGCCTGGCACAGCAGCGATTGCGCGAGGCGGCGCGCGAACGTTTTCTTGCCGGCTCCGCCCGTTCCGGTGAAGAGGTAGCCGTGCGCGATGGTCTCTTTGGTCAGGCGTGAAAAGAACTGCTTCGGTCCTTCCGCTCCGACCACGTCGAAATGCAGATCGCTCATGCGATGACGGCCGATAGCGCCGCTAATGCGGCATCGGCAACCTGTTCCGGCGCACGCTCGCCGTCGATGCGCACGAAACGTTCGTCGCGCCGGGCGAGCTCCAAGTAGCCGTCGCGCACGCGGCGGTGAAACGCTTCTTCTTCCTGCTCGACGCGGTCGTGGCCGTCGCCGCGCGCCGCAAGACGAGCGCGCGAGGTTTCGTACGAAACGTCGACGAGCAGCGTGAGTTCGGGCATGAGGCCGCCGGTCGCAGCATCGCACACCGACCGCACGAGATCGAGCGGGAGTCCGCGGCCGTAACCCTGATACGCGAGCGTCGAATGCACGTACCGGTCGCACAGCACGACCGCGCCGCGCCGAAGGGCCGGTCGAACGACGTCGCCCACGAGTCTGCGCGCGCGACGAATTGATCAGCAGCATCTCCGTCTCGGGATTCAGCGCGATGCCCGGCTGCAAAAAGATCGCGCGCACCGCATCGCCCGCCGGCGTACCGCCGGGCTCGCGGGCGAGAACGACCTCGTGACCGTCGGCGAGCAGCGCGCGCTCGACCGCCGTCATGACCGTGGACTTGCCGCTGCCTTCGATGCCTTCGAAAGAAATGAACACCAACCGTGCTTCGACACGGACCTCGATTACGCTTCGGTTTTGAAGATGCGCACTCGCCGGTTCGGTTCGAGTCCCGTGCTGCGAGACTGCAGCCGGTACTTTTCCGCGAGTTGGTGCTGCATACGGCGCACGTACGACGTTTGCGGAGAAAGTTCGATGGCTTTGCTGTCCAGCAGGACTTGATAGACCGCTTCTTCCGCCTCACGCAGCGCGATTTCTTCCGTGTCGATCGACGGCAGATTGAACACGTCTTTGAGGCACCCTTGAATCTGCGTGGTCGTATTCGTTTTGATGCTGTAAATCGGAATGTTTTCCGAAGCGATCTGTTTGAGCTTCGGCTGTTCTTTGCGTTCGAGCGTCTTGAGCGTGAGAACCACGTCCGCGTCGTCCCAGTTGCGCGCGATCGAGGCGTTGACGCGCAGATTGTGCACCGCGCGTTCGATTTTGTTGCGGGAAACGCCGTACGGGAAAATGAGCAGCGGCTTGTCGCGGTCCTCACGTTCCCGTTCTTCGTCGTGATACGCGGAGGACGCGGCGAGCTGCGGCATCGACTCGGTGTCGGCTTCCTGAACGATCCGCACCTGTCCGCCGGCGGTGCGTTTGCGTACTTCCGGCTGCGGTTGATAACCGCGCAGGAGTGCGTCGACGACGTCCGCGACGTTCTTGTGGATCGCCATCGTGTCGCGGTCGTGAATTTCCACGACGACGTCGAACGTCGGCGGCGCTTTGCGCTCGAGGACGGTCTTGCGCGTTCCGCGGCGGCGCGCTTCTTCATCGGAAAGCGTGACGGCGCTGATCCCGCCGACGAGGTCCGAAAGCGTGGGGTTCATCAGCAGATTCTCGAGCGTTTGCCCGTGCGCCGTCCCGATGAGTGCGACGCCGCGCTCCGCGATGGTCCGCGCCGCGCCGGCCTCGGCTTCCGTGCCGATTTCGTCGATGACGACGACCTGCGGCATATGATTTTCGACCGCCTCGATCATCACCGAGTGCTGCAGCGCCGGATCCGCGACCTGCATGCGGCGCGCCGTTCCTATGCCGGGATGCGGAATATCGGAATCGCCGGCGATCTCGTTCGACGTGTCGACGATGACCACGCGTTTGCGATCTTCGGAAAGCACGCGCGCGCACTCTCGGAGCATCGTCGTTTTTCCGACACCCGGGCGCCCGAGCAGACAAATCGATTTTCCGCTGCGCAAAATGTCGAGCAGAATGTCGATCGTTCCGTACACTGCGCGTCCGACGCGGCACGTGAGGCCGACGATCTTTCCGGTGCGATTGCGAATCGCGCTGATGCGGTGCAGCGTTTGTTCGATGCCGGCGCGGTTGTCCGCACCGAACGTCGACAAACGCGAGCAGACGTGCGCGATATCTTCCGGCGTAACGGCCGTCTCGGAAAGATACACGAAATCGTTTTCGAAGCGCGCCTCGGGCGGTCGTCCCAAATCCAAAACTACCTCGATCATCGCGTCGAGGTTGGAAAGGCGAACGAGCGACTGCCGGATGGGGAGCGGAAAGATATCGAGGAGTTGTGTGAGTTCCCAATTGGGAGCGAACGACTCGGCTTTAACCGCCAATACTGACCCTCGCTTCTAGAGCGTTTTGAGCCTTTTTCCCATTATCGGGCAATCGCCCTCCTATTGTAAGCCCTTGACGACGCGAATCTTCTTGAGCTCTTTGTCGAACGGCCCTTGCATGCGCACACCGGCCTTCAGTTCGAGCGAAAGATAGTCGATGATCTCCTCGGTGATTTGTTCGCCGGGCGAAATGACGGGGATGCCCGGCGGGTAGGGCGAGATCGTTTCCGCGCAAATGCGGCCTTTGCTGCTCTTGAACGTAACGAATTCGGTCTGCGCTAGAAACGCCTCCCGCGGAAGCATGCGCATCGGCGGGATCTTCGGGAGCTTGTACGTGCCGGTCTTCATCCGGCGCTTGAGGACGCCTGACGGAGAGAAGATGTCGATCGGGCGGTCCTCGCGCGCGAGTTCCATGACGCCCTCCACAAGCCGATCCGCCGCAGCCTGCGTCGTGCCGATCGTGAAGAGCGCGACGACGTTGAAGAGGTCGGCCAATTCGACCTGCACGTTGTAGCGGCGGCGCAGAATTTCCGAAGCTTCGTAACCCGTGTAGCCCAGATCTTTCACCGTCACCGACACTTTGGTCGGGTCCAGATCGAAGACGCCCGGCTGCGCTTGCAGCTCTTCGCCGAAACAATACACGCCTTCGATCGCGTTCAGGCGGCGGCGCGTTTCTTCGGCCAGCGCGATGGTCTTGGAGAGCAGCGCGGCGCCCTCCACGGCCATTTGCTTGCGCGCCACGTCCAGCGATGCGACCATCGGCAGATTCGGCGAGGTCGAAAGAAACATTTTCAAAACCGCTTCGAGCCGGTCGACGCGTACCCGAGGACCGATCTGGTGCAGCATCGCGCATTGTGAGAACGCGGAAAGCATTTTGTGCGTCGAATTGATGCACAGATCCGCGCCGGCCGCGGTGGCCGACATAGGCAGCGCGGGGTGGAAATGGAAGTGCGGGCCCCATGCCTCGTCGACGAGCAGCAGTTTGCCGGCGTCGTGGACGATCTTGACGATCGATTCGAGGTCCGCCGCGACGCCGTAATACGTCGGGCTCACGATGTACACGGCTGTGACGTCCGGATGCTCGACGATCGTCTGAGCGACCGTTTCCGGCGTGACGCAGTGATCCATGTGCAGCGCTTCGTCCACGACGGGCTGCATGTACACGGGTTCCGCGCCGCTCATCACCAGACCGCCAAGCATGGACTTGTGCGAATTCCGCGGTACGGCGATCTTGTCGCCGGGATTTACGGCGGTCATCATCATGCACTGATTGCCGCTGGTCGAGCCGTTGATCAGAAAATACGAACGGTCGGCGCCGTACGCTTCCGCGGCCAGTTGCTGCGCTTCCAGCAACGATTCGGCGGGCTGCAGCAAGTCGTCGATTCCGGGCATCGGCGTGAGATCGATCGCGCAGATGTTGTCTCCGACGAATTCGCGGAACGCGCGATCCATTCCGATGCCCTGTACATGACCCGGCGTGTGAAACGGAATGACGCCCGAATCGACGTACTCGAGCAGTGCTTGAAAGTATGGCGTCTTCGACTGGTCCACGCGCGTTACGTCAAGCGAGGACTTCGAATCCGAGCCGATCCAGCATCTCGAAGTCGTCGCGATCTTGGCGTCCCGAAGTCGTGAGGTAATTGCCGAGAACCAGGCCGCTGGCGCCGCTGCGCATGCCGAGATCCTGTAAGCCTTGCAGCGTCACCTCGCGGCCGCCGGCGAAACGAATCAGCGCGGACGGGAGTGCCAAACGCGCCATGGCCACGAATCGCAACGCCTCCGTTGGCTCCACTAACGAACGATCCCCGAACGGCGTGCCGGGGCGCGGGTTGAGAAAGTTGACGGGCACTTCCTCGGGCTGCAACTCCTGGAGCGCAATCAAAAAATCGATGCGATCCTGAACGGTCTCGCCCATGCCGATGATTCCGCCGCAGCACAGTTCCATACCGGAAGACTTGACCAGCCGGCAGGTTTGCTCGCGTTCGTCGTACGTATGCGTCGTGCACACCGACGGAAAGTACCGGCGCGACGTCTCCAAATTGTGGTTGACCTTATCAACGCCCGCAGCGGCGAGCTTCACAAGGTGCTCTTCGCGCAAGATTCCCAGCGAAACGGCAACCCTGAGCGGATAGCGGTCTTTGATGATCGGCACGGCGCTGCAGACGCGCTCCAGCAATCCGGCCGAAGGCCCGCGCACCGCTACGACGATGCAGAGTTCGGCCGCGCCTCGTTCGTGCGCATCGCGCGCCGCGTCCACGAAGCCCTCGACGGAGCCGAGCGGTTCCGGTTCGACGCCCGTAGCGAAGCGGGCACTCTGCGAACAAAAGTTGCAGTCCTCCGAGCAGCCGCCTTTCTTGGCGTTATACAGTACCTCGACCGCAACGGAGTCGCCGCAATACGCGGCGCGCACGCGATCGGCGAGCGCGAGCAGTTCCGGCACGTGTTCTTGTGAAAGTTCGGCGAGGTCGGCAAGCAGCTCGCGATCCGCGGCGGCACGCTCGCACAACGCACGTTCGCGCGCGCGTTCGATCGTAGGATGGATCAACTCGGTCGTGCTTCCTCTAGAGTAGCGGTACGAACATCTGCGCGCCCTGCTCGACGGCGGCCGCCTCGTCAGGGTCAAACGGCAGAATGCCAAGAATCTCGACTTTTCCCTGCAACGCTCGACGAACGTCCGCCACGTACGAAGGCTCCGAGCGCTCCCACCGGTCCACGAGCACGCCGCCGGCAACGCGCAGATGCATCTGATCGCACAGCCCCAGCGTGAGCAACGCGTGATTCATGCATCCCAGTCGCAAGCCGACGACGACGACGATTTCCAGTTTGGCGAGAACGGCAAGCGTCGCAAAATTCTGCAGGCGATTCAGCGGAACGGCCAGACCGCCCGCGCCTTCCGCGACGACCGCTCCCGCGATGCCGTCGATCACGTGCGCCAAGTCCTCCGCATGAACCGTCGGCATCCCTTCGGCCAACGCGGCGGACCACGGGTCGGCGGGCTTACGGAATCGCGCGAGCTCCACATGTCTGCAACCGGAAAGCCCGCCGGCACGCGCCGCATCGCCCGGCACCCGCGCATCCAAACCAGTTTGTACGAGTTTCACAATCGTCGGCGCCTCGCCCGCAACGCGCAACGCCGCAGCGAGCGCAGCGGTCACGCGCGTCTTGCCGACGTCGGTGTCGGTGCCGGTTACGAGGTAACGGTGCCGCATGCCAACTGCTCCAGCAACAACGTAATCTGCTCGTCCGTATGATCGGATCGCACCGACACGCGAAGCCGGGACGTTCCCGGCGGCACCGTCGGAGGGCGAATCGCCGGTGCGCAGATTCCTTGCTCCGCGCACCGTTGCATCAGATCGAGCGCGCGTTGTTCATCTCCGACGACAATCGGAACAACGGGCGTATCTTCATCCGGCGCCGGAAATCCCAAATCGCGCAGCCCGGAGCGCAAACGCGCAGATCGCGCGAAAAGCCGCGCGCGCCGATCGTCCGCATTTCTCGCGAGCATGATGCCGACGCGCGCCGCAAACGCGATGGCCGGGGGCGGCGCCGTGTCGAAGATGAACGTCCGCGCGGCATTGATCAGCAGCTCGACGAGCGGCGCCGGGCCCGCTATGAACCCGCCCGCCGCGCCGAGCGCTTTGCTCAGCGTGCCGAGCACGACGATGCGCGGATCGTCGATGCCGTAAGCGAGGCCCGCGCCTTGCGGGCCGAAAAGTCCGATGGCATGCGCTTCGTCTACGAGCAGAATGTCGTCGTCGTGAAGCTGCGCGAGAAGCGCGGGAATGCCGGCTCTATCGCCTTCCATGCCGAAAAGCGATTCGGTCACGACGAGTGCGGGGTGGCGCCGATCCGCCTTCGACGGAGCGCGCCGGTGTGGGAAGATCTCGCGTGGCATCTTGGATATCCGCATCGCGTCGATGAGAGACGCGTGGTTCAGCTCGTCGGAATAGATCGTTTCGCAGAATGCCGCCAAGACCGGGATCGCGCCGAGCGCCGCCATATATCCGGACGAGAACAATAGTGCTCGTTCGCGGCCGAGCCAGCGCGCGATATCCGTTTCCAGCAGCGCGTGTTCGCGATGACGTCCGCCCAGCAAGCGCGCTCCGCCCGCGCCGACGCGCTTGACGTGGCGCATCGCCTCGACCATGCGCGAATCGGCTGCGAGCGCCAAATAATCGTTGCTTGAAAAGTCGGCTGCGTACGTGCGTTCATCAACGGATATCGTCCGATACCGATCGGCGGCGCGCACGGCCGCAAGCGCCGCTTCAACCCGCTGCAAGTAACTCACCGAGATCTCCGAAGAAAACGTGCAGTTGCTCGGGCGTGCTCGAAAGCGGCGGAACGAATTGTATGACGTCGCCGATTGGACGCGTGAAGTGGCCGCGCTCGTACAGTGCGTTCGCGACGCGCCAAGCGGGTGTCTGTGCCGAATGGGCCGCCAAGCGCGAAGCGTCGAGTTCGATTCCGATCATCAGGCCGGCTTCGCGCGTTTCCCGGACCGCACGCAGCGAGCGCAGGCGCGCCAGGTCGGGTTGCGCCGCGGCAGACAAGTCCACGACGTTCGCAAGGGTCGTTTCGCGGTCGAAAAGTTCGAGGCTCGCCAGCGCCGCAGCACACGCGATAGGGTTCCCCGCGTAGGAGTGACCGTGAAAGAACTGCCGCATCTCGCCGGGCGTCCCTCGAAACGCATCGTATACGCGTTCGCGCACGACGGTTGCCGACAACGGCAACGCGCCGCCGGTGACGCCTTTTCCGACGCACACGATATCCGGCCGAAGATCGAGTTGCTCGTGCGCAAACATCGTCCCAGTGCGCCCGAAACCCGTGGCAATCTCGTCGACGATGAGCAGCGGCTCTATCTGCCCGAGCGCTTCGTAGCGGGCCGCATCCACGATGCGCATCCCCGCCGCGGCCTGCACGATCGGCTCGACGATGACTGCTGCGACATCGCCGGCGTGAAGCACCGAAACGTCGCCGTCGTACGCGTGCGTCTCGAACGTCAGCGGCGCGAAGCGCGTCTTGAACTGCGCGATATCCGAAACGCTCATGGCTGCAGCGGTATCGCCATGATACGAATCGACGAGGTGCACGAAGCGCGTGCGCTGGGGTTGTCCGGCGCTGCGCCAATACTGCAGCGACATTTTCAACGCGGCCTCCACGGCGCTGGCGCCGTCGCACGAAAAAAAGACGCGGTCCAAATTCAAAAGCGCCCCCAGCCGCCGCGCGAGTTCCTCCGCGAGCGGGTTGCTCGCTCCCAGCAGGGTCGCGTGGTCGAGCGTCGCGGCTTGCCGCGCAATCGCTTGCGCGATGTGCGGATGGCAGTGGCCGTGCACGGTGGTCCAAATCGAACTCACGGCGTCAAAAACGCGCCGGCCGCGCGCGTCGATCAGGTAGTTCCCGTCGCCGCGCACGAACGTTCGCTGGGAAAAATCGAAGGCATCCATTTGCGTGAATGGCAGCCAAAGGCCGCCCGTGACGGATCGGGGCACGCGCCTAGAACTTGGCGCTCGGGCACACAGGCCCTGGCGTGTCACAACCGAGCGAATGCGTGCGTTGCCACAGCGAAAGAGAGGTCGCATGTTGGCGCTTGTCTTTGCCGCTGCGATGAGCACCGTGCCTTCGCCATCGCCGTCGCCTTTGAAAACGATCGTGCGAGAGCGCGTTTCTCCTCTTTGCACGACGCTCAAGTCGAACGTCTTTCTCACTATTCAAGGGCTGCGAATCAACGACAAGTTGGTGGGCAATGCCGCGGACGCGCTCCTGGAGATGGGCAAGGACTTCACGAAGTTTCAAAAGTTCAGCGGCGTGCGCGGCTCGCAGCAACAGGCAATGTGGGGAAACACCGCAGCCGCCTTTTCCGGCGAGTACGACCAGAACCCCGCCCTGCAGTTCGATGCTCAACACTTGATGCAGCTCTCGGCGGAGGTGCAGCACAACCTCGAAATCATCGACAATCTGCTGCAAGACCCCTCGCGCTTCCCGGCCGATGTAAAAACCGCGCAAGATCGGCAGGCAGCAGCGCTCAAGACGCAGTTGCAAGCCGTCGCCGATCAGCAGCGCAGCGCCCTCAATCAAGTCTACGGGTTGGCCGATACGTACGAATTACAGGCGCTCATCGCGCGGGGAGACGGCACCAGCGGCGCGATAAACGGCGGCGGCAGCGCGCGCGTGAGCCACGACGATCAACCGGTGTCTTTTCAGGACGTTCTCGGAGCCTCCGAGCGCGCGCGGCAAGGTTCGCACGCGGATCCCATAGGCGAATCACCCGGCGTAACGGTGCAGGCGTCGGAGCTGGCGCACAATCCGTTCGCCCGCTTTTACGTCTCGGTCGCGCAGAATCAGGCGCAAACGCGAACGGCCGAGTCGGCTCTGGCGCAGAGCGTGTTCTCGGCCGTGAACGAGTGCAAGTGAAACGACTCTAGCAAGGACTTACGTTTCGACGCGCTCCTCGATAGATACGTTGTAGAGGAAGAGAAACTTGTGCCACTCGTCCGGAAGCGTGTTCCGCTTGATCTGAATCCACGGAATGTACTTCGGTTGGCGCGGTTTGCGCTTGAGCTTCATGTTGCAATCGTCCGGCGTGCGGTTGTTCTTGCGATTGTTGCAGCGCATGCACGCGCAGACCAGATTCTCCCAGGTCGAAGGGCCGCCTTTGCTCTTGGGCAGCACGTGATCGACGGTCATGAACCGGTCCCCGCGCAAGCCGCAGTACTGACACATGTGATCGTCGCGAATGAGGATGTTCTTCTTCGTCAGAGCGACTTTTTGCATCGGACGCTTGATGTAGTAGAGCATGCGGATGATCGAGGGCATACGCATTTCGAACGTCGTCGAGGCGATGACGCGCTCGCGCCCGTGCACGATCTCGGCCTTGCCGGCGAAGATGAGCTTCACCGCGCGCTGAAAGTTCGTGATGTTCAGCGCTTCGTAGGTGAAGTTCAAGACGAGAACGTCGCTCAAGCGTCATCCTCCAGGCGGGGCCGCAGGGGCGCCCCTTTTTCATAAAAATGAAAACGAGGCATCACAAACCTCGCTTTCGCACAAACGTCATTCTCGTTTCGGTTAACAATTGCGTGATTGCCAACCGGTCCGCCGGCCTCAGCCTTTCTTTCACCCGTTCGTAAGCGGCGCTCGCGATGTCGATCGCGATCTCGGCCGCGGGCAGATCCGCCTGTTCGTCTTCCTCGCCGGCGAGGTAGGCGTGAGCGGCCAGCGTGAGCCGGGCGACCGCGTCCGTGACCAGCGCCTCCACCGGAGGTATCTGGTCCACTTCGACGGCTTGCGGTTCCCCTGGGGGAGCCTGCGGACTCATAGTGCTGAAGACTTACGCGACGCTGCGCTGCTTCCCTACGTGCTTCTCGTCCGAATCGCGCACCATTCGCAAAAAATAGGCGTGCACGCGAGGATCGTCGGTCAACTCCGGATGAAACGACGTGGCCAGAACGTTGCCCTGACGCACCATCACGCCGTGCCCGTTGCGCTGCGCGAGCAGCTCGACCCCCGGCCCGACGCGCTCGATCCACGGCGCGCGAATGAAGACTGCCGGAAACGCAGGATCGCCGAGCGATTCAACGGGCAGATCGACTTCGGCGGACGCATTCTGCCGTCCAAAAGCGTTCCGCTTCACCGATATGTCGATCAAATCCAGCGACGGCTGCGCGAGTTCCACGACGTCGCGTGCGATGACGATCATGCCCATGCACGTGCCCCAAAGCGGCATTCCCGCGCGCACGCGGCGCACGATGGGCTCTGCAAGCGCAAAGCGATCGAGTAATTTCATCACGGTCGTAGACTCGCCGCCGGGAACGATGAGGCCGTCGACGCCGTCGAGATCGGCGCGTTTTTTTACCGGAATAGCGCGAGCGCCCGCACGATGCAGCGCCGCGGCGTGCTCGGCGACGTCGCCCTGCAGTGCGAGAACGCCGATGCGCAGGCGTTCGGCGGAGCCGTCAGTTGCCACGAGGCGCGAGCATCTCCGATTCCGGCAGTTTGCGCAGATCGAGGCCCTCCATCGCTTGCGATTCTTTGCCGAGCGATTTGCTCGCATCGACTATCGCCTGCGGATCGCTGAAATGCGTGGTCGCATCGACGATCGCTTTGGCGAATGCTTTCGGACTGTTCGATTTGAAGATGCCGCTGCCGACGAAAATGCCTTCGGCGCCGAGTTGCATCATCAGCGCCGCGTCTGCAGGCGTCGACACGCCGCCTGCGCAGAACAACACGACCGGAAGCTTACCGTTGCTCGCGACTTCTCGAACCAGTTCGAGCGGCGCGCCCAAATCTCGCGCGCGCGAAACCAGTTCTTCTTCCGGTACGACGGAGAGTTCTTTGATCGCGTCGCTGATGGCGCGAATATGACGCACCGCCTCGACGATGTTGCCGCTTCCGGCCTCGCCTTTACTGCGGATCATCGCGGCGCCTTCGGCGATGCGGCGCAGGGCTTCACCCAGATCTCGCGCACCGCAAACGAACGGCGTCGTGTACGGATGCTTGTTGACGTGGTACTTGTCGTCTGCGGGCGTAAGCACTTCCGACTCGTCGATGAAATCGACCCCGAGCGCCTGCAGCGCTTGCGCTTCCGCGAAATGGCCGATGCGAACCTTGGCCATGACCGGGATCGTGACGGCGTCCATGATGGACTGTACGAGCTCGAGATTGCTCATGCGCGCGACGCCCCCCATGGCGCGGATGTCCGCAGGAATGCGCTCGAGGGCCATGACGGCGACCGCGCCGGCTTCTTGCGCGATAGCGGCTTGTTCGGGGGTGACGACGTCCATGATGACGCCGCCCTTGAGCATCTGCGCGAGCCCGCGCTTGACGGTAACGGTTCCGGTTGTCTCGGTCATGATCTCATCATATCAGCCATATCCAATGGAGACATTGAGATCAATCGGATGGGGATGCCGTAGGGGTCGGCGAGGCGCTCCCCTCGGGGACAGGAGAGCCGGTCTCCACCGGTGTCGGCGTCGGCATGGGCGCGGCGCGGCGCCAAATCGGCACGTTCATATTCGGCGAAGGGGTTGCGGTCGGCTCGGGGGTTGGGGGCATGGCGAATTTCGGAATCGGCGTGGGCGTCGGCAGCACCGCCGGAGGCACGCGCGGGTCCGGGAATCCGGGATCCGAGGCCGCGGCCATCACGTCGGTGCGTTTCCAGTCCGGCCCGTACGAGGCCGCGCTCTTCTTCTTAGGCGCCGCCGAGACGGTAACGGGCGCAATGCTCTCCAGACGCTTTTCCGTGACCTGTCCGATAACGCGATCGCCAGCCCGCTCGCCCAAAGCGATACCCACTACGAGCACGAGGATGCCGAGCGCAAGGATGATCGTAATGAACCGCTTGGATGAATCGAGCACGGGATGCTACGAGTTAGGGGTTACACGGTTTCGAGCCTGCGTGGCGCGACGTCGCGCGCGGCGGCGCGCGCTTGCCGCTCCGCCGGCTTCCCGACCAAATGGAGTTCGTGCAGTTCTCCCGGCTCGAGCGCTACGCGTTTGGTGACGCCTCGAAAATCCACGGAGACGTTTCGCGCCTGATCGTTCAAGTTGCAAACGAAAACGCGCACCGCGCCCTCCTCGTCCTCGAAGGCAACGGCGGCAACTTCGACGGGTGAGGTCGTCACTTCGTCGCTTACGTCGAGTCCCGCGTACATGCACACGAAGGGCTCCTCCGCCGAGAGTTCGCGCATGTTCCCGTAGATGGAATGCCGCTCGAAGTCGATGACGTACGTGCAGAGTTCCCGCCCCAGTGCACGCGCGCGGCTGCCACCCATTTCCAGCCATGCGGCTTGAGCGGCACCAGATGCGGTCGTCCGCTCGTGCGGTAACCGTCGAGTCCGCCGATGGTTTCGGCCGCGGCCCACAGATACTTTGCGCCGGTCCAGGGCGAGAGATACATACCGCGATTCGTAAGCGATCCGCCGTCGAACCATTCGCCGAACTCGCCGGGAACGGTGTTTCGGACGGCTCCCGCTTCCATCGTGTCGTAAACTGCTTCCAACCAGTGCACCGCCGCATCGGTGTTGCCGTTGCGGGCGAGACACATCACGAACCACAGCGTCAAATCCGGCCAAACGCCGCCGAGCAATCCGAACCCGTGCGAGGGAAAATACCACGAATCGGCCGTTGAAATCGTCCGCAAACCCACCGGCGTCGTAAAGTCCGTCTCGCACAGACGATCGAGAATTTTGCGCCGCTGGGCGGCGTCGGCGACGTTGAACAGCACCGGAAAGACTTCGTCGGCGGTAAAGTTGTCCTGGTAGTTCTGCTCCTGGTCGTAGTTGAGCACGAATGCGCCGGTGTCGCTGTTGAAGAGATACTGCATCATCGCTTGGCGCATCGTCTGCGCCTCCGAGGAATAACGGTGCCAGCGCTCGTTGTCGCCGACTACGGCCGCGAGCATCGCCGCCGACTCGAGCGCGAAAACGCCTTCCGCATTGATTTCCGTCACCGCGCCGTCCAGCGTATAATACGGAATGATGTTGCGCCACGAACTGATGCCGAACATGTCCACGCCGTTCGCGCGGCAGAACAGCAGGCCGTTCTTGTCGCGCTGCGTGAGCATGTAGTCGGCGATTTTGCAAATCAGCGGGAAGCGATCGCGGACCCACTGATCGTCAAGCGTCGCGTTGTAGTGATGGAGCATCGCGATGAGATGGAGCGGCGTATCGTCGTTGATGTTCAAATCGTACGAGGTCTTGAAGCCGCTGACGCCGCGCACGTACTCGATCATCTCGCCGGTCTCTTCCGTGAATTTGTTGAACACCTCGATCGCGTCGCGGCTGAACTGCGGCAAAAAATAATCGAACCCGTGCACGAACCACGACGTGTCGCGCGACACGAGAATGTCCGACGGCGGAGAGTTCGTCGAACCCCAGCCGTTGGGATACTCCTTGACGATGCGCAGCATGTTGGCTTTCGCCCACACTACCCCGCGGCTGATCGCCGGAGAGGGCGCCATGAATCTGGCGTCGGCGAGTTTACAGGCGAAGTAGCGCTGCGTTTCGTGCAGCGCTTTCGGATCGCCCAGCAGCTGCTCGAGCACCGGCCGCGACTTTTCTTCGCCGTCTTTGTGAAACACAACCGCCAGCCGCAGCGATTCGCGTGCGCCGGCAGCGACGTTGATGCGGTACTCGAGCGCTCCGAAAATCCGGCGGCTCACACACTCCGCGAGTTGCGGGGTCACTTCGTCCAGATGCTCCTCGGGACGCAGCGAGCCTGCGCTCATGTGGTGAAGCATGACCTGTTCGCGCAAGCCGACGATCGCCGCGTGCGGCTGCCGCGAGCCGCCCCACCAGCGCTGCGCGCCGGTCTGCTGGTTTTTCGAGCAGATGTAATCGCCTTGCACGAGCGCGCGCACTTCGTGTTCCGGCTCGCCGTAAAACCGCTGTCCGACGAGAAGAGCCCATGGAAACACCGCGACGTTGGCCGGTTCGCCGCCCGGATTGTAGAGCGTCACGTCGACGACAAAGCTGACGACACGTTCGTGCCGAGGTCCATGCGGCACGTAAAATGCCTCGGTCACGTGCAGTCGATCGGCCAGCGTGAATTCCGAGATCTGCGCGTAGGGCAGAAACGTGAACTCGCGCGTGATCTGATGCGGAAACACCGTCTGCTTGAGAGCGCGCAGCCGGTACGCGATTTGGTGCGTGCCGAAAATGATCTGGTCGGTGTCCGCGTCCCACAGGCCGCGAATTCCGCCTTTTGCGGTCGACTGCGCGAAGGATTTGAAATTGCCGAGGAGCAGACCGTAGGGCGTTTGCGCCTCCGGTAAGACGTACGCGCAATACTCGTTATGCTGTGCGTCGTAACTGGGTCGCATGCGCCTCCACTACGACCCCGCGCAGGGATGTCCCGCCCGCGCAAGCAACCGCAGGCGCGTGAAAGCAGGCGAGACGCTGCGTGCCCGCGCCAAATTGAATCTCACGCTCGAAGTGCTGCAGCGGCGTGCGGACGGGTTGCACGCGCTGCGGAGCGTCATGGTGCCGGTCGATCTCTGCGACGAACTGCGCGTCGACCGATCGGATACCGACGCCTTCCAGTGCGACGTGCCTTCGCTGCAAGAGAACAACCTCGTCGAGCGCGCGATGCGAGCGCTGCAAATCCACGGGTTTCGGATAACGCTGCGTAAAGCGATTCCGATGGGCGCCGGTATGGGCGGCGGCTCGAGCGATGCGGCTGCCGTCCTGCTCGCGGCGCAGCGCGGTGCGTTCGGACCGGTTTCGTGCGTCGATTATATCGAGGTCGCGCGCTCGCTTGGCTCGGACGTACCGTTTTTCTTGGTGGAAACCGCCGCACTGGTGGAGGGAACCGGCGAACGCGTGACCGCGCTCGGGCCGGTCCCGCCATGGCACGCGGTCGTGGTCAAGCCGCAGGCTTGCGTCTCCACCGCTTGGGCATATTCGCAAATCGACGCCGCTGCGAAGCCGTCGCGACCGCGTAACCAATCGGTCAGCCTGCAGGCGGCGGAAGCGCTGCAGCGCGCGGATTTCGAGCGCGTCCTTGCGCTGCTGCAAAACGATTTTCAAGACGTGCTCGCGCACGCTACGCCGCAGATCGCCGCGGCGCTCGACGCGCTCCGCGACGCCGGCGCGCGGAGGCCGCAATTGACCGGCTCGGGTTCCTGCGTCTTTGCTCTCGCGCAAACCGGCGAAGAAGCGCGCGAGATCGCGGATGCGCTGCGTGTACCGGACGGGCACGACGTGTACCGCTGCGCGTTTTGGAACGGCGCGTCCTGGCGAAGCGCGGCATGAAACGCATTTGCGCGGTGGTGCTCGCCGGAGGTCCGCACGACGCGCTCGCGGCGCGCACGCCCGGCGCTCCGAACAAGGCGTTCGTCGAAATTGCCGGCGTCACGCTTGTGGAACGAACCCTCCGCGCGCTGCGCGCATCGCCTTCAGTCGGACGCATCATCGCCGTTGCGCCGCCGCAGATGCACGGCTCTTCCGCGCTTGCCGCCGCAGATGAGTGCCGCGCAGACGGCGTGCGCATTCGCGACAGTCTGCGCAGCGGGCTGACGGGTTTACCGCCGGACGAAGACGTTCTCGTCAGCACGTCGGATCTGCCGGTGCTGACCGTAGAATCGGTCGAGGACTTCATTTCGCGCGCCTTTCATGCCGACGCCGATCTCACGTACGGGTGCCTGGAAAAGCGCGTTCACGAGGCAAAATACCCCCAAGTTCCGCACACGTGGGCGCCGCTTCGCGGCGGAACGTATTGCGGTACCGGCTTCGTCACGATCCGTCCACGCGTGTTTCCATCGCTCGAGCGCTTCATCGAAGAACTGGGTCGGGCGCGCAAGAATCCGCTGCAACTGGCGCGCCTGTTCGGCGCGGGCGTGCTGCTGCGCTTTGCGCTGCGCCGCCTCTCGATCGAACAGGCGGAAGAGCGCGCGTCGCGTGCGATCCGCGCGCCGGTTCGCGCCGTGATCTCGCCGTTCGCGGAGATCGGCGTCAACGTCGATCGCGTTAGCGACATCGGGCTCGCCGAGGCACTTCTTTCAGAACGAAACGCGTGACGGCTTAGGCCCAGCGCGCGAAGAGGCTGTGCTCGATTCCAAACTGGTCGAGCGCTTTGCCGACCGTGTGATTCACGATGTCGTCGACGCTCCGCGGTTTTGCGTACATCGCGGGCATCGGCGGTAAGATAACGGCGCCGATCTCCGCGAGTTGCGTGAGCATGCGCAAATGCCCCGCGTGAAGCGGTGTTTCGCGGACGACCAGAACGAGTTTTCGTCTCTCCTTCAAACAGACGTCCGCCGCCCGCACCAGCAGATTTGAATTCATCGAGTGCGCGATCGCGGACGCGCTCTTGATCGAACACGGAATGACCAGCATGCCTTCCGTGATGAACGAACCGCTGGAAACCGACGCCGCCAAGTCGCGGTCGTGATGGACGTAGTCCGCGAGCGCTTCGAAGTCGCGAACGCTCTTGTTGGTCTCCAGTTCGATCGTCCGGCATGCCTGTTCGCTCAGGACGAGGTGCGTCTCCAAGCCGCTCTCGCGCAGTGCTTCCAGCGCGCGGTAGCCGTAGATGCTGCCGCTCGCCCCACTTACACCGATGACGATCCGTCGCATAGCCGCGGCCTTACACGCAAAAGGCAGGGTCGCCTCCATCGATTTCCCAACCTTCTCTCGTGCAGTCTGCGGAGCATCGCGCTTTTCTCGCGGCCGCGGCGGCGTGGAGCCGTTCGCAGGACGACGCCTACGCCGCCCGGATGCTTCGCTCGCCGCTTTCGGGGGTGCCGCAAGAGACCGGCGGCGCATATGCCGCGCTCGCCGCTCGCCGGCGTTCTTTACTCGATCTCATCGCGGCGGAGCGTATTTCGAGCGGCATGGAGGCGCGCGAAGCGCTGCTCGGATTCGTGCGGCGGCTGCGCGAAAAGAACTTCACCTTCGAATACGCTCCCGCAATCGAAGAAGGATCGCCGCAAAGCGGTGATTTTGCGCTGGTCGAGCCGGTGCTGCCGGAAGCGGCCGCCGGCGTTCGAACGAATAACCCGCGTTTCAGCGCGTCGCAATTGAACACGTACGTCGAGTGTCCGCGCAAATGGTATTACCGGTATATGTGTGCCGCGATCGAAGACCGCGGCTCGTCCGCGTCCTTCTACGGAACTGCGTTCCATGCGGCGCTCGAAGCCCTGCACGCCGAGTTTCCCCAGCCTGCCAATGCGGATCCGCGCGAACTCGCGCGCAAACTGGAGGGATACGTCAACAACGCGTTCGATCGTCATCGCAATTCATTCGAAACGCCGGTCGAATACGAGCTGCAGCGTCGCCGCGCTACACGCACGGCGCGCAAATACGTTCAGTGGCTTGTCGCCGAAGCGAAGCGTGCGCCGTTCACGGTCATCGGCTGCGAAATGAGCGCCGCGCTCCAGATGGAGGGCTACGACTTCATCGGTTACATCGACCGGCTCGATCGCGACGATCGCACGGGAGCGGTCAGCGTGATCGACTACAAGACTGGGTCGATTGCTACGACGGCCGCGCAGTATCGCGAGAAAGTCCGGCAATTCAAGGACTTTCAACTGCCGTTTTATTACTGGGCGCGAACCGAAGCGGGCGATCGCGTTTCCCGGCTCGCGCTCGTGCCTCTAAAAGACGCGCTGCTCGACGTGCGCCCTGTCGCGCTCGAAGTCGTTCCGGTCGCCGCGGAGGTCGCTCGCTCGCAAAGCCCGACGGGAGTCATTCCCATTGGCGAACTCGAACGCGCGCGGCAACGCATGCTGGAAATTTGCGCCGAGCTCACGTCCGGAAGCACTTCGTCGTTTCCCGTGACCGACGACCCGGCGGCGTGCGGCTACTGCGCGTACAAAACCGCGTGCGCTGCGCGCCCCTATCCGGAAGAGGAACGCTTCGGCCGGTGAGCACGTTCGTCGTCGGCGCGGCCGGAACGGGAAAAACGGCGGAATTGGTGCGCCGGGCGCTCCAAGCCGCTCGGCACGGCGCCGTGCTCGTAACGTCGGTGTCCGAAGCTGGTTTGAACGTGCTTCGCGCGCACGTGCGTCATCCGAATGCGCGCGTGGGTGAGCTGCACGCGCTGGCGCTCGAATGTCTGCCCGCCGCCGAGCAGATCGACGACGTGCGCGCCGCAAAACTCTTCGCCGAAGCCGCGCAGCCGCTGCTCACGCTCGAGTGGCGGGAAATCATCCAAGCCGAAGTGGACCCGGAGATTCCCGGATTGCGCGCTCCGGAGCGGTTTTTGGACGCGGCGTTCCGCCTGTTTTGCAAGTTGCGCGACGCGCGCATCTCGCCGGAACAGTTTCTCGAAAGCGCGCTTCGCGGCGCGACGCAATTCTACGCCAAGCCGCCGAACTTCGCACATCCCGATCTCCTGTATTACACCAAGGAGAACCACCGCGATTCGCTCCATGTCGACGGCCCGGAACTGCAGCGTCAGTACCGGCGCGAAATCGACTTGGCGAAGATCCTGGAGAAAGTCTACCGCTCGTATTTGGAACATCCGGTCCGCCACGGCTGCCTCACGCCGCGCGACGTCATCGCGCAGGCCGCGGAACTTCTGGAGAATACGCCCGAAATCGCGCGGTCGATTCGGGACCGGTTTCCGGCGGTATTCGTCGACGATGCCCAAGAACTCACGCTTGGAGAATTGCAGCTGCTGCAGGCGGTGTACGGAAAAGATCTCGACGGCGCGACGCTTGCGGGCGATCCCGAGTCCGCCGCCTCCACATTCCGCGGCGCGCGCCCGGATCGCGTGTTCGCGCTTGCCGGCGAACGCGTCGTCATGGAGGAACAGTACCGCAGTCCCTTCGCCGTGGACGTAGCTTGCCGTCACCTTCTGGGAACGCCGGGCGCATCGCCGGTCAGCACCGATCCGCAAATCGGCCTTACGCTCTTTCGCGCGAGCACGCGGCGCGCAGAAGCGCAGTACATTGCGGAGCACGTGGTCGATTTGCTGACCGCGGGCGTGCCGCACGATGAGATTGCACTGATTTTTCGCTCCGTGCGCGACGTGCGGCCGTATCGTGACGCTCTGCTCGACCGAAACGTCCGCGTGCAAGTCGCCGGCGATCTGAACGTCTTCAGCGAACCGGAGACTCTCGACGCGCTCGCGCTGCTCTGGCTCGTGCACGATCCGTTCCGTCACGAGTATCTGCTTCGCGTCCTCTTCGGACCGGCAGTTGCTTTGTCGGACGCAAGCGTCTACGCGTTGTGCAGCGAGCCCCCCGATGCGCAGACGATGCTCTTCGAGGAGCTGCCGGACGATGAGGCAGCCAGATCGGGCCGGTGGGACGCAAAGCGGGATTTGCGTTTGGCTTGGAACTTTCTGCGCGGCGAGCGCGACGACCAACTCTCGCCTCTCGCGCGCGAACGCGTACGGCGTTTGCGAGCGGGGCTTCAGCGCTGGCGCAGCGCGCTCGCCAGGATGGATTTGCCGGATCTCGCGCGGCTGGTCTGGAGCGAAGGCCTGGCTATCGCGGGGACGCCCGAAACAGCGCGCGCCGTATACCAGCAGCAAACGCTTGCGCGGCTGCACGAACGAATTACGCGGTTCGTCGACACACATCCGTCGGCGTCGCTTGCCGAATTTCTCGATCACGTCGAAGCCCGAATGGAGAGCGACTTCGAAGCGCGGGAAACGAACGAGCGTCCCGGTTCGGTGCGCATGCTCAGCATCGACGCGGCGCGCGGACGCGAATTCGATCACGTCGTGATCCCGCGAGCGCGCGCCGGTTCCTTCCCGCGTTGGTACGCGCCGGACGCGTTTCTTTACAGTCCCAGTTTGGGCATGATTGCGAAAGAAAACGTCGGCGACGCCCGAGCGGCGCGCACGGCGAAGTTCACGTACTACATGTTCCGCACGAAGGCGCGGGAAGCGTATAACCGCGAAGAGCGCCGCGCATTCGTGTACGCGCTGCGCCGCGCGAGAAAGAGCGCGCTCGTGACCGCCAGCGAGCGCGCGACGCGAGGCGTCACCGCGCCGGAATTTCTCGCCGAACTTCAAGCCGCGCGCCTGGCGGGAACGGTCGACGTTTCCGATCGCTGGCGACCATCGCGCGCCGTCTTCGGCGGATGAGCCTGCATCTGCAAGATATTCCGCCCGAACGGTATGCCGAACAGATTTTGCCGCTTACGGAACCGTTGTGGGGCCGAGGCCGCCCGCTGAACGTGTACCGCGAGCAAACGACGGCTATCGCGGGCACGACCTACGGGCGCAAATCGTATCGCACGGTCGGCTTGTGGGACGGCGGCGAGATTCTCGCGAGCTTCAAACGATACGAACGTGAGGCCCGAACCGGTAACGAGCACCTTCGCGCGATGGGCATCGGGGCCGTCTTTACTCCGGAGCACCGCCGCGGCCGCGGCTTTGCGAGTTCGATGCTCGCGATGGCGCTCGACGATGCGCGCGCGTCAAAGGTCGATTTTGCGTTCTTATTCTCCGACATCCACCCGCAATTCTATAAAGAGATCGGTTTCATCGAGTTACCGTCGCGAACGATCTCGTTCCGCGCCGACTCGCTTCCTGCGTCGCGCATCGACGCGCAGCCTATCGGTGAACGCGATTGGCCGCGCGTTCGCGCCTGCTTCGATGCCATGGAGTCGCAGCGCCGGTGCGCCCTCGTGCGAACGCCTGCCGTGTGGAATTGGATCCGCACGCATATGACGCATCTCGCCGCGCAGGCGCAGGGTCAGCCGGTGGATCTTGCGGTGCGGCGCGGCAATTCGATCGCGGCGTACCTCATCGGCAGGCGTAAGCCGTTGCAGGACTCTTATGTCGTCGACGAAGCGGCCGCGCGAGACGAGCACGCGCGCGAGCTGCTGCCCGGTCTGCTGCGCGCCGCGGCCGGCGATTTACGCAGAATCGCGGGATGGCTGCCTCCGGCGCCCGTGCGCGGGGCCCTGCCGCGCGGTGCAGTCCGCAGGCGAAGCGAAGCGATTTGGATGATCGCGCCGCTTACACGCGGCGGAGCGCGCTTCGTCCAGTGCGTGCAGCACGGCACCGCCGCCGACGGCATATGGGCGCTGGATCATATTTAGAAATCGTTGTTTCTCAAAACAGCGTCTGCTGTTTGGGTTCCCCGACGACGAGCGATGCGACGCGAGTGCCGAGCAGTCTAACTGCGTAGCGCCCCAGGTCCGCGCGGCGCAGGCAATGCACGGCGGCGATGAAAATTTGTCGCGCTTGCGCAGTCGGCTCCGCCAGATTGGTCTGCCGCACCACGATCGTGAAATCGGCCCGCTTTATTTTTATGCCGATCGTGCACGCGCAGAGGCCCTCGCGCTCGAGTTTGCGTGCAAGCTCTATCGCCTGCTCCCGCAAGACTTCACGCAGCCGCCGTTCGTCGCGAACGTCGTATTCGAACGTTTCCTCCGTCGAGATGGATTTAGTTTCGCGTTCCGGTTCGACCGGCCGCCGGTCGAGTCCGCACGCCAAATCGCGCAACTCCAATCCCCACGATCCGAAAATCGCGCGCGCGCGGTCGTCGCTCAGTGCGGCGACGTCGCCGATCGTCGTGATGCCGAGATCCAGCAGCCGCGTCTGCGTTTTCGGACCAACGCCCCATAGGCGTCCGACCGGAAGCGGGGCGAGAAACGCGGCTTCTTCGCCGGGCGGAAGCGCTTGCAGCCCATTCGGCTTGCATGAATCCGACAGGATTTTTGCGACCATCTTTCCGCTCGCAACGCCGGCGCTAACCGTCAGGCCGACTGTATCGAGAATCTCCCCGCGAATTGTTTGCGCGAGCTGTACGGCATCGGGCAGCGTTATGCTGCCCAAGTCGACGAATGCTTCGTCCATCGAAAGGCCCTGCACCGGATTGCCGCGCCGCTCGAACACCGCAAAGATCGCACGCGAAACCTCGCGATACTTTTGCATGTTCGGCGGCACGACGACGAGCTGGGGGCACGCCGCGAGCGCCCTCCAAAGCGGCACCGCGGATTTTACGCCGAACGGCCGCGCCTCGTATGAAGCGGTGAGTACGACCGCGCGCCGGCTGGAACCGGCGACCGCGACGGGTTTTCCGCGAAGTTCCGGATTGTCGCGAATCTCGACGCTCGCGTAGAACGCATCGACGTCAAAGTGCGCGATCATCCGCCCTCAATCGACCTCGTGACCGGCGCCCTTGAAGATCGCGCGAATGGTTTCCATGTTCCGCAAGTCGTCCGCTTCTTCGCCGGGCGTTTCCAAAATTGCCGTTTTTTGCCGCAGTTCAGGCCGTGCGGCTAAAGCGCGAAAACCCTCGAATCCGATGTTCCCCTCGCCGATGTGGTGGTGCCGGTCGCGGTTCCCGCCGAGCGGGACTTCGGTGTCGTTGAAGTGGAACACGTGCACGCGGTCGAGCCCAATCCGATCCGCCGCTTCATACAGGAAGTCGTCGACCCCGCGCTGTGAGTTGATTTCGTATCCCGCGGCCCACGCGTGCGCGGTATCCAAACAGACGCCGAGCTGCGGATGATCCAAAGCCTTCACGAACCGGCCGAGTTCTTCGAGCGTGCCGCCGCACAGCCCGCCGGCGCCGGCCGAGTTTTCCAGTATAAGATGCACGTCCGGTGCAATGCCTTGCAACGCCTGTTCCAGCAAATGACAGGCGGCGACGAACCCTTCTCGGCGATCGCGCTTACCGTACGAGCCCAGGTGCGTGTTGACGTAGCGCATTCCGCCGGCGGCGGCCGATGCCAAATCGTTCTCGAGCAACTTCAACGAACCGGCGCTAATCTTCGGATCGTCGCTCGCGAGATTGATCAAGTACGGCGTGTGAATCACGCACGGATCGATGCCGGCATTCTCGCGCGACGCTTTGAACGCTTCGAGAGCGGGCGCGTTGATCGGAGACGGGCGATAGCTTCGGGGATTCGTGGAGAAAATTTGGACGGCGCTGCACTTGACGCGCTTCGCGTACTCTATTGCAGCCGCGTAGCCCGCGCCGACGCGGACGTGCACACCGAGACGCACTCTTGCCTACGGTTTTTTCGCCAAGTAAAGGTATTGAACGTATGCCGGCGATATCGTCGCGCTGCCCGCGCCCGCTATTTCGCGCACGCGGTTTTCGAGCGAGCGGATATACTCGTCGCACTGGGCGCCGAGCGCCGCGCGAACCGTGCTTTGCGATCGTTCTCCGGCAACGTACTCGTCGACCGGCGTCGCGGCGCGCCACGGTAGAACCCGCAGCGTCTGCTGCGTGAAACGCGAGGCGTAGAATTCTTTGAAGCCGCCGGTTAGGACGTCTTCCACCGGTGCCTTACCGAAGCGCGCAAACAGTTCGTCGCGAGCGTTCTTCACCGGATCCGACGCCATCAGTCGCTTCCACCACACGGCGATCGTGCCGCCGGACCGCAGCACCCGAAACGCTTCCGCGAGCGCGCGCGCACGATCGACGCGGTGATACGCCTGGGCGCTGATCACGGCGTCGAAACGCTCGTCGGGAAACGACAGCGGCTCCGCTCGATCGGCGCGTGTAAGCATGAGTCCGTTCGCCGCGAACGGCTCGCCGGCCGCCGCGTCTGCCGAGCCCGCGTCCAAGATCGTGGCGCCGCCACGCAGTCCGAACTGCGCGATGGTCTCGTAAAGCTCGTTCGAATACTGCGCGCGGGCGGTCACTAATCCTGCGCCGGGACGTTCGCCGTGATATTCGCCGTGAGCAGATCCAATTCGAGCGGCTGACCGGCTTCGAGTTCCATCGGCGGCAGATCGTCGAGCGAACGCAACCCGAACGACTCGAGAAATTCCGGCGTCGTCTTGTACAGCATCGGACGCCCGACCACGTCTTTGCGCCCGGCTTCCGTGACGAGCGCACGATCCAGCAGCGTGGATACGACGCTGTCCGAAGCGACGCCGCGAATCGCCTCGATCTCGCTCTTCGTAACGGGCTGCATGTACGCAACGATCGCAAGCGTTTCAAGTGCCGGCGTCGAGAGACTCGTTTTCGGCGGAAGTAAGTACGCCTCGACGACGTCGCGCGCGGCGGGCGCGCTGGCGAAGCGGTAGCCGCCGGCGATCTCGCGCAGGACGATCCCGCGATCGGCGAAGTCATCCTCTATCCGCTGAAGCGTCGCGGCTATTTCCATCTCGCCGGCGTGCGTCAGTTTGGCGATCTGCTTGATTGTGAGCGCTTCGCTGGCGACGAACAGCAAGGCTTCGACGCGCGAATGCAGCCGTTCGGCTGCGGCATCCATGTCCTGCGGTTCTTGCGCTTCTTCGTTGGAAATGACGTCTTTTGTCGTGTTCACTTAGTTGCTTGCGGATGCGGTGATGGGCAGAATGCGGATGTCGTCGAAGGGTTCGGGCTGGTCGTACGAAACGCGGCGGCGGCGGATCAATTCGAGAATCGCCAAGAACGTCACGATTATCGAGTCGCGCGTCATGCCGAGTTCCTTGCAAAGCGCCGAAAACAGCGCCTCGCCGTCTTCACGCACCTTGCGCATGATGTAATCCATCGAAGCCATGAGCGAAAGCCGCTCCCGGGCGATGGTTCGCTTCTCCGGGCGCGCGCTGCGCAGCATCGCGACGAACGCGCGGCTGAGCTTCTCCGGATCGACGCGATAGCGCTGGCGCAGTTCGCTGACGGGATCTCCGGTGTCGCGGTAGTAGTACGACGACGCTTCGAGTTGCCGCGATCGCAGTTCCTCACCGACCTCGCGATATTTCGAATAGGCGATAAGGCGCTGCCGCAGCCGCTCCTCGACTTGTTCCGGCGTTTCCGCTTCTTCGTCCTGAAACTCCGATGGAATGGGCGGAAGCAGCGCTTTCGACTTGAGGAAAACCAGCGTCGCCGCGATTACCAGATATTCCGCCGCAACCTCGACGTCGAGCGATTCCATCATCGAAACGTACGTCAAGTACTGCTCGGCCACGGCGGCAAGCGGTACTGTCGCAATATCGAGCTGGCGTTCTTTCACCAAACTCAAAAGCAAGTCGAGCGGTCCGTCAAAGACTTCCAAACTGACGCGCAGCTGGTTCTGGTTGTCTTGCTCCGGCGCCGTCATCAGATCGGGCTGCATCATCCCGGGGCGTGTTCGCTCAAGAGGTTCTCTGTTCTGCTGTCCTCGCGACGATTGGCACGTCGCCGAATGCGGTGGGATTGGCCATGACGTATTCCATGCCCAAGTCCGTCAGGCGCTTTTCGTTCACGTACTTCAGCGCCTTCTTGGCTTGTACGATATCGAACCAGCGTGCCTCATCGACCTCGTGATCGTGGTTGGCGGTGTCGCCCGAAAGATAGCGCATGAGATAGAAGGTTACGGATTTCTTGTGCTTGGCGCGGTTCAGATAAAACCAGTAGGCGATGTCGTTCAGTTTGGTGATGATCTCGGCCCAGCAGCCGGTTTCTTCGCGCACTTCGCGCAGCGCTGCTTGCTCGTACGACTCGCGGGCTTCGACGTGACCTTTGGGCAGCGTCCAAATACGCGGCGTTCCGCGTCCGATGAGCAAGGCATCGTACGTAGACTCGCGCCGGCGCAGCACCAGCCCGCCGGCGGAAACCTCGTATTTGATTCGCATCGATATGGCCCCTGAGGACTCCAAAGGCGCCAGCCAGCGGCGCCTTCTGATTACTTTCAATTATAGCGGAGAGGTCCAAGAAGGCCGCACGAGCAGGGGTCCCCTTTTCCCCCGTTTCAGGGGAGCGGCGACGGGCCGGCGGGTGCCCCTGCGACCGCTTGGCTGCACGGCAGCGTGCGAGCCGCCGTCAATGCCGGGACGGAAAATGCAAGCGTGATGCTTGCCTCCCCGGCCGGACAGCCGGGGTCCGCGCCGAGAACCGTGCCTGCTTCGATTTTCCCGGACATCCCGCTGGCATGCCCCGAGCCGTTGAGGAAGAGCGTGAACGGCACGCTTCCCAAAACCGGCTCCGATACGGTAGCGACGGAGTCGATCGGCGGAACCGAGGCGCTCGTCAGCGCACCGGCGGCCGTAGGGCGTCCGGCGTAAATCCTTAGAACGAAACCGGGCGCTGCGCTTCCGTCGGCCAGCGTGCGCTTATCGAACACCAGCGTCGCACCATTGCCGCTGCTTCGCGCGAGCGATTGAGCGTAGGAAAGCGCCGCGTCGAATTGCGTTATCGCCGAGCGCGCACCGAACGTCCGCGTCGCCTGCGAAAGCCCGCAAAAAGCGGCAGCGGCGACCGCGAGGATCGCCGCCGCTACGGCGACTTCGACGAGCGTGAATCCGCGTTGACGCATACGGCGGTTAGTGCCCCGTCTGCGCAAATGATCGGCTAGCCGGGCACCCACCGCAGATCGGGCTGGCGCGCCGCGCGCGTTTCGTCGAGCCGGCCGACGACCGTGTTCTGTGGAGCGGCCATCACGCTGTCCGGATCGGTCTTCGCGGTTTCGACGATGCCGCGCAAGGCTTCGATGAACGCGTCCAGCGTCTCTTTGGATTCGGTTTCCGTCGGCTCGATCATCAAACACTCGGGAACGATGAGCGGAAAATACATCGTGGGTGCCATGAATCCGCGATCGAGCAGGGCCTTCGCGATGTCGAGCGCGCGCACGCCGGTTTCCCTTTTGAGATCTTGCGCGGACGCGACGAATTCGTGCCGGCAGATTTCATCGTACGGCGTGTCCAAGAAGTCACGCACTTTTACGCGCACGTAGTTTGCGTTGAGCACGGCGAGTTGCGAGACTTGCGTCAAGCCTTCTGCGCCGTTTGCATAAATGTATGCGAGTGCGCGAACCGCATGCGCGAAGTTCGACCAGAACGACCGCATCGGCCCGATGGACTTGGGGCGGTCGAAATCCAGACTGAATTCCATGCGGTCGCTGGGCGAGGCGTTTTGGCCGGCATCGCGTTTGGCGTGCGCCCGAACGTACGGCGTCGGCAAGAACTCGGCAAGATGCGCGGCCACACCGACCGGGCCATGACCCGCGCCGCCGCCGCCATGCGGAATGGTAAACGTCTTATGCGTATTCAGGTGCATGAGATCGAATCCCATGTCGCCGGGACGCGCGTTACCCATCAGCGCATTCGCGTTCGCTCCGTCGTAATACATCAAGCCGCCGACGTCATGCACGACCTTGGTGATCTCGTGGATGTGATCTTCGAAGAGACCTAAGGTGTTCGGGTTCGTCATCATGCAGACCGCGGTATCGGGACCGACGACCTTTCGCAGCTCCTCGACGCTGACGCGCCCCCGCTCGTCGCTCTTGAGCGAGATCACCTTGAACCCGCACATCGCGGCCGATGCGGGGTTTGTTCCGTGCGCCGTATCCGGGACGATGACTTTGTCGCGCTGCGTCTGACCGCGATCTTTGAAATAAGCTTTCGCGATGAGAAGTGCGGCGAGTTCGGCGTGCGCGCCGGCGGAGGGATTCAGCGAAAACGCAGCCATGCCAAACAGCGAGCAGAAGGTCCGCTCGAGCTCCCACATGATCTGCAGCGCGCCCTGCGCGAGTTCATCCGGCGTGTATGGATGCAGGTCGCGCAAGTGCGGCAAATTCGCCATCGCGTCATTGACGCGCGGATTGTATTTCATCGTGCACGAGCCGAGCGGATAGAACCCGACGTCGATGCCGAACGTGCGCTGCGAAAGACGCGTAAAGTGCCGGACGACTTCGAGTTCGCTGTTATCCGGCAGCGGCAATTCGCCGCGCAGCGCGTCCTTCGGTAAGAAATCGCTCAGCGGCACACCGCGATCGACGTACCGGTTCGCGCGGCCGTCCTGTCCCAGTTCAAAAATGAGGGGTGAGGCGGTGTGGTCAGACGCGAGCCGGGACATTGACGACCTCTTGGAGAGCGGAGCAAAGCGTTTGGATATCCTTCGACGTGGTGACCTCCGTCGCAGCCATGAGGATGCAGTCGGCGTATTCAGGATAATAGCGTCCGAGATCGATGCCGCCCAGCACGCCGCGCTCTTGCAGTTTCGCCAGCACCGCTCGTGCCGGCTGATGCACGTTCACGGCGATCTCGTTGAAGAACGGCGCGTCGAACTGCAGCGAGCAGCCTTCGAGCGAACTGACGCGGGTCGCCAATTCGCGCGCACGCGCGAGATTCGCCGATGCGACGTCGCGCAGGCCGGTTTTGCCCATCAGCGCGAGGTACATCGTCGCGATGAGCGCACAATGCGCCTGATTGGTGCAGATGTTCGACGTCGCGCGCTCGCGCCGGATGTGTTGCTCGCGCGCTTGCAGGGTCAGCACGAATGCTTCGTTGCCGTGAACGTCGAGCGTCTTGCCCACGAGACGCCCAGGAATGCGGCGCATGTGATCTTTATTGCAAGCGATGAACCCGACGTACGGACCGCCGTACGCCGTCGCGACGCCGAAGCTCTGCGCTTCGCCGGCGACGATATGCGCGCCCCACGAGGCGGGCGTACGCAAAGCAGCGAGTGCGAGCGCTTCGGCGACGACCCCAATGAGCACGGTGCCGCTCTGGTCGATCGCACTTTGCGCCGCGTCGTTCGGGGAATCGACGTTTCCGAAGAAGTTCGGGGATTGGATCGCGACGCACGCGTACTCTTTGCCGGCGACCCGCACCGCAAGCGCGTCGAGATCGGTCGTTCCGTCTGCCTCCACCGGTAATTCGTCGATAACGACGTCCAGACCGTCGCAGTACGTTTTCAGCACCGCCCGGTAATTCGGATGGACCGCACGCGACACGAGCATTTTTTTGCGGCCGTTCGCGTTGAGCGCCATGATCGCGGCCTCTGCGAGCGCGGTCGCGCCGTCGTACACCGAAGCGTTCGCGATCTCCAAGCCCGTGAGCAGACAGATGTAGGTCTGCCACTCGTAAATCGCCTGAAGATACCCCTGCGAGACTTCGGCCTGATACGGCGTATACGCGGTGAGAAACTCGCCGCGCATTGCAAGCGCGGAGATCGCAGGGGGAGCGTAATGGCGGTACGCGCCGGCGCCGAGAAATGAAACAAGGCCCGCGCCCGTGTTCTTCTTCGCAAAGTGCTCGAACCGGCGCACGATGTCCGATTCGCAAGCTGCGGAACGATATCGAGCGGCTCGCGCAGTTTGACCGCATCTGGAACCTCCACGAGTTTCTCGAGCGACGGCACGCCGATTGCCTCGAGCATGTCCCGAATGTCTTTGGGTGTGTGGGGGGTGTACATGTTTAAAGGCGCTCCGGCCTAGCCTGCGCGCCCCCCACTTCGTGGGGCCCCCAATACGTCATGGCGCCTGAATATATCGGCGACTTAGACGTTCCCCGAGGGCGCCGCATTATTGCGTTCTGCCCTGCGCTGCGCAACGGCCGACTGCGTTGGGGCCCCCAATACGTCATGGCGCCTGAATATATCGGCGACTTAGACGTTCCCCGAGTCATTCCGCAACCAGCTTCCGTAGTCCGCGGCGGAAAGCAGCCCGGACGTTTGCGAGCCGTCGGAGAGCTTCACCTTGAACATCCAGCCGCCCGCGAAGGGCTCGCGATTGACCAGCGCCGGATCGTCCTCGAGCGCGCCGTTTACTTCCGCGATTTCGCCGCCGATTGGCGTGAAAAGATCCGACACCGCCTTGACCGATTCAACGACGCCGACGCTCGAAAACGCCGCGACGCCCGCGCCGACCTTCGGAAGCTCGACGTACACGATGTCGCCGAGCGAGTTCTGCGCGTAATCGGTAATGCCGACGGTCGCGACGTCGCCGTCCACCTTCACCCATTCGTGTTCTTTGCTGTACAGCAGATCTGCGGGCTGCGCCAAGTTCTAACTCCTCTTGTAGAAAGGTAGCGGGACGACGGCTGCACCGTACGCGGTGCCGCGAATGTGCACGACGAGCGGCGTTCCCGGAGCGGAAGCTTCCTTCTCGACGAGCGCGGTTGCGATGTTCTTGTTTTGAACCGACGGGCCGATCGAACCGCTACGGATTTCGCCGACGCGGCGATCGCCTTGAAACACGTGGTAGCCCTCACGCGCCGGCGCGCGCCCGTCCATGACGATGCCGGCGATGCGCGGATACGCGTCCGCCGCGTTCTGCGCCTCCAGCGCCTCCTTGCCGATGAACTCCGGTTTACCGAGTTTGACGGCCCAGATCAAACCGGCTTGCAGGGGTGTAATTTCTTCGGTCAGCTCGTGCCCGTAGAGCGGCATGCCGGCCTCCAGACGCAGCACGTCGCGCGCGCCCAAGCCTGCGGCGATGAGGCCCGCGCCTTCGTTGTCGCGCAGCAGCGCGTTCCAAATCTCCGCCGCATGCGCGCCGTCCACGAAGATTTCGAAACCGTCTTCGCCCGTGTATCCGGTGCGCGCGACGATCGCACGCTTTCCGTAGACGTCGCCTTCGGCGCAGAAATAATACTTGAGGGCGCCGACGTCGATGTCGGTATACGGGTTCAGCATCTCGACGGACTTCGGGCCTTGAATCGCAATCAGCGCGTTGCGGCCGTGCAGGCTCGTCAGCCGCACGCCGCCGGCAAGGCGCGCCTGCAGATGCGCCCACATCTTATCGGCGTTGCCGGCGTTCACCACGAGCAGCCAGCGGTCGGGAAGTTTGTAAAAGATGACGTCATCGAGAGCTCCGCCGCGCTCGTTCGTGAAAATGTTGTATCTCGCTTGCGACGGCTTCATCGTCGACACGGCGTTGACGGTGAGGCGGTCGGCCCACGCGGCAACGTTTTCACCCTCCAGAATGAACTGACCCATGTGCGAGAGATCGAACAGGCCCGCGCGGTGACGCACCGCTTCGTGTTCCTTGAGAATACTGCTATACTGCACCGGCATGTCGAACCCGCCGAACGGAATCATGCGGGCGCCACGGCGCACGTGTTCGTCGTAAAGCGCGGTGCGCTTCGCGGTTGTTTGAATCATTCTACAGGCGCTCCGCTCCGAGGTGCGCGCACGCAGCGAACAGGAGGTGAGCCTGCCGTTCGGCATACGACGTGCGATAACACCGGCCAACAAGTTGCGGCCCAAAATTCAGCGGGCAACGTAGTGCCGGCGCAAACTGCCCCCGAGGGCGCGGCGATAAAGTGCTCATCATTTCTTTGGTTTTTCTTCGGCGTAGCTGTTCAGGAAATTCAGCGTTGCATGCGCCACGAGCTTCTCGCCGCTGCGCACGTGGACTTCACCATAGACGACGCGGCGTCCAGCCTTGAGCACGGTCGCTTCGGCGATGAGATCGTGCGGCGGCAATGCGGGCGCCAAATAATTGCACTGCAGGGCTACGGTCGTCGTGTCCTGGTCGCGGCCGTAAATCGAAGCGAGCGCCACGTAGAAACACGTATCGCACAAACTGACGATCGCGCCGCCGTGCACCGCGCCCGTTCCATTGGAGATCTGCGAACGATACGGCATTCGCATGACCGCGCGGCCGTGAGAAACGCTTTCGAGCCGCAAATCCAGCAGCTCGACGAAATGCGATTTCTCCTTATCCCACTGCCTGCGCGCGTGCTCTTGATCAATCGACATGGGCAATCCCCACTCTAACGAAGACGTGCCACTTCGGCTACGCCTTTTACCGCGCCCCTCTCAGGCCTGTTCGCTCGCGAAGCGGTCGTAAGCCGCGCGGAAGTTCAGCGTGCCGCCATCGAGCCAGTGGGCGCCGTCAACCGGCAGCGCCGCGCCGCTCACCCAGCCCGCCTCCGCCGAACACAGCCAAAGCGCCGCGCGTGAAACGTCTTCCGGCGAGCCGAGCCGCCCGAGAGGCACCTGCGCTTGGACATTGCGCTCCACGTCCGCAACGCTCCAGAGATTTTTGTCAGTCCCTTCCGTGTGGATAGGGCCGGGTGCGATCGCGTTCACGCGTATGCCGAATCGTCCCCACTCGGCCGCCAGCGTTCGCGTCATTGCGAGCACTCCGGCTTTCGCGCAGGCCGAATGCAGCGCGCCCGGCTCGCCGAGCCACGCGTACGTCGCGATGATGTTGAGCACGACGCCGCGGTTTGCGCGCAGCGGCTCGAACGCGTACCGCGTGCAGTGGAACGTGCCGCCGAGGACGATGTCGACGACGGACTTGAAGCCGTTGGGTGAAAGCTTTTCGGAGGGCGTGATGAAGTTGCCGGCAGCATTGTTCACGAGCACGTCGAGACGTCCCGTGCGCCGCACGATTTCGAGCACGGTCTCCTCGACGCGCGCCGCGTCGCGCACATCGCACGAGAGCGCGAATGCCGTACTCCCGGCGCGCTCGATCAGTTGCACCGTTTCATCAAGCGCTCCTTGCCGCCGCCCGATTACGCAAACGCTTGCGCCCTCCGCCGCGAACGCCGTCGCCATCGAGCGCCCAAGACCGGATCCGCCGCCCGTGACGAGAACGGTTTTTCCCCCATAGCGCGCGTTCGTCAAAACGTGTCCCCGTGCCGTGAAAGCTCCCGCCGCAAATACAGCGGCAGGGAGAAGATCCGGCGGTGCGTGACGCCGTCGTAAAAGAAGTTTTCGCCGCGCAAATTCGCGCAATAGCGATCGACGCTCTGCGGATCGAGCGCGGCGAGATCGACGGAATCGCTGCAGGCGATGAAGGCCCAGTCGTTATCGAACGCGGGAACGTGCGTGTAAAACGACGCGACATGCTCGTAATAGGCGCGCAGCGTTCGCGCCATCTTCGCGTGCAGAGACATATTGTGAAAGCCGGCGGTGCTGGCCTGTAACACGTAGATGCCGCCGTCCGCCAACCGCGCCTTGATGTTGTGGAAGACCGCCTCGCAAAACAGCGGATTGCTCGGCGAATCCTCGAGCGGCTCGGTCAAATCCGAAATGATAACGCCGTAGCGATCGCGATCCTCCGCCAAAAACGCGAGCGCATCTGCTACGATGACGCGCGCGCGCGGATCGTCGAACGCGCCGTCGGACCACTCCGGCAAATACCGCTTGGACAGATCGACGACTTGGCCGTCGATGTCGACCATCGTACAGCGTCGCACCTGCGGATGCCGCAGCACCTCGCGCAGCGTCGCGCCTTCGCCGCCGCCGAGAATGAGAACGTCCGAGCGGTCTCGCGCGCCCGCCATGGCCGGATGCACGAGCGATTCGTGATAGATCTTCTCGTCGAACTGCGCGCTCTGCGTATCGCCGTCGAGGATCAGCATTTTGCCGAACACGGGCGTTTTGATGACGCCGACGCTTTGAAATGGCGTTCGGCCGGCGTAATACACCTGCTCGACGGCATGGTGGTGCTGTTCCGTCGGGGAGAACTCCTCGACGTACCACTGCCAGTGTTCGGTCTTGGGCATAGGCCCGCTACATTGGCCAGGTGCGGCGCAACGCCTCGCGGACGACTATTTCTGCGCGAGTCCGCCTTCCAGCGTAAAGCCCGGCGCCGTTTCGCGATCGGCGACGGAAACGGTCGTCCCGCTTGCCGGTACCGCACTCACGTCGACGAACGCGATGCCGCCGACCGGAGCGTTCACCGTAACGGAGTCGCCGGAAAACGGCTGCGCGAATAGGCCGCCCAACGTAGTAGAACCGCCGAACTGATCGGAATACGTGCCGGCGACGTCCAGCGTGCCGAAGTGAAAGCGCGGATCGCCGCACGTGACATGCAGCGAATCCGCGGCCATCGCCAGCGCGAAATCGCCGAAGAGTGAGGCGGGCGATTCTCCGGTGGCGTTTTCGAGATTCCGGTCGCCGGTCACGCCGCTCGTTTCCATCGTATGTGTGTACTGATCGCCGCCGAAGCGGTCGCGCAGGTATCGCTCGAACAGGTACGCTCCGCCGTAACACCCGCCTCCGCAGTTGTATTGCGGGCTCGAGCTGCCTCCCCACGAAGCAGGATCGACTCCCGTGAAGGCGCTGAGCGAATAATTTTGCGGCCCGGCGAGATAGACGTCGGCGCGGCTGAGGGCGTCGTCGATGTCGAATTGCACCCCGCGCGAGCCGTACATCGTCGCCACGGCGAGGTCTTGCGCGAGCATCGAGAGGCCTTCGTTCACGTACGTTTCTTCGTTGCCGTCGAACGACGTGGAAGAGGCGCCCGGCGCGAGAATCGAGTGATTGACGAAATTGATCAGATGCTGCAGTTCGTGCGCGCTGCTGCGTACTAAATCTTCCTGCAACTCGTACGCCGTTCCGCTGCTCGCGAACCAGCCGATGAAGATGAACGGCGCTTCGTTCGATTCGTACGTCTGGTTGGGCCCGTTCAAACAGTTGAGCGTCGCCTGCGTCATCAAGTTTGCGCCGGAAAAATATCCGCCCAAGCCGCCGAGATTCGACGAATTGACGACCATCACGTCGATACGCCGATCCGCCGGTTCGGAGATGTATGCGGTGGAACTGCCTTGCGAGGCGCCGCCCACGGCGCAGGCGGAGTAGCGCGGCTGCAGTGCCGGCGCGCTCGAGCTGTAATCGAACGAGGCGAAATGCCTTGTGTCTGAAGCGTATGCGTTCTCGACGTCGACGCCGATTTGGTTCAGGTCGGTTTGCGTCAAATGCAGCGTGTCGTCGATCCAAACGTTCGCGTGCGCGGTTTGTTCGAGCACCGTCGCCGGAACCTGCACGTTGACGCGCGGCCCGCTGAGCGATCCTTTCTGCACCCAAATGGCTGCGCGCGCACCCACCGAAAGCGGTGCCGGCACGATGCTTTGGCTGGTGCGCGGCTGCGCTGCAGCATCCGTCGTGCGCAGGCTTTGCAGACTGCGCAGCAGCGGTCCGTCATCCGCCGGAAACGCCTCAACGGACGGAGTACGCGGCGCGGCAACGGCGCGAACCCGTGTTTGTGCGCTCCGCGTGGAAGTTTGTGCGGTCGAGGGCGTGCTGACGGTGAGCGCGTCGCCCGCGAACGACGAGGCTCCGGACGATCCGGAGACGATCGCTACGAGCGCCTGATGCGCGCCCGGCAACGATCGTTCCGCTCCCCGACGAGGAGCCCGAATCTTGGAAATAGGCGACCGGCGCATCGGCTGAGGGCGTCGGCGTCGCGTTCAAGACCGGAATGAGCTGCGCTCCCGCACCGCCGGAAGTCGAACCTCCGCCTCCGCGCAGCCCGCGAGCAACAACGTGGAAAGCGTAACACCCGCAGTCAAAAACTGCGGCACCCTCATCCTCATACTTGCTGTATCGGAGGTACGGGGGGCTGCAGTCGATTGGTTTTACGCAAATAAAACGGCGCGTCCATGGACGCGCCGCTGGATGTTCGGTTCGGAGAGGCTTACGCGGTGAGGGGACGGTCCTCGGCTTCGGTCGCGCGTTACCACGTGGGTGTACGTCCCGTTCTTCGATTCGATTCCGCGTTTGAATTCGGTGGTCAGCATGCTCTTGGCGGAGAGCACTTGGGCCGCGTGTTCGCAGGCCAGCCATGGATTGGTGTGATCGCCGCACGTATAAAAGTCCATCGCAGCGTAGCCTTTCTCGGGCCAGGTGTGGATGGACAAGTGCGACTCCGCCAAAATGACGGTACCGGAAACACCCTGCGGCTCAAACCGGTGGAAGGCGCTCTCCATAATGGTCGCATTCGCCGCCTTGGCAGCGGTGATCATCATGGCGTGGACGGCATCGACGTCCGTGAGGGCCTCCGGGTCACACCCCGACAGTTCACACACAATGTGCGTACCGAGTGCCTTCAATTCTCGTCTTCTCTCCTCGACCTTGGGGGAAATCCCACCTCCGGACTCGTCGGCTGGCGCCTGCGGTGCAGTCACGTCCCCGACCTATCGACGAACTCTTGCCGGCGCTTTTGCGGTGCGCGGGCGGCTCGCCGCGATGGCGCGTAAGGGCGCGCCTCCCATGACCGTGGCACCTTCGGCAGGCCAAACAGAGGAAATCCAAGCCTTAGGAAGGGTCCGGCGACCATGATAGCCCCTCAATACCCCCCTGTAAAGGACTTCCGGCGAAAAAAGAGCGGGCAGCCGGGCGGCGCCAGGCCGCAGACTGGAAGAGATATTTAAGATACGACTTAACTATCTTGACTATCGCCCCACTACCTTCGCGGGGTAGCCTTAAGGAAGGCACATGGCGACGCAATTCAAGCCCGCCGCGATCGGCGAGGATTACCGAGCACGGCTTCCACGACCCCGAGAACTATGTTTTCCAGTCGGGGAAGGGCCTGACCCGGGAGATCGTCGTGCAACATCAGCGAGATGAAGAACGAGCCGGGCTGGATGCGCGATTTCCGCCTCAAGGCGCTCGACATCTTCCTTAGTAAGCCGATGCCCTGGTGGGGCGATACCGAACGGCTGGCCGAGATCGACTTCGACAACATCCAGTACTTCGTGCGCGCCAGCGACCACGTCGGCAAGATCGTGGGACGACGTGCCCGAGGACATCAAGCGCACTTTCGACAAGCTCGGCATCCCCGAGGCCGAGCGCAACTTTCTTTCCGGCGTTTCTGCGCAATACGAATCGGAAGTCGTCTACCACTCCATCCGCACGGACCTGGAAGAGCTCGGCGTCATCTTCTGCGACATGGACACCGCCGTTCGCGAGTATCCGGAGATCGTCAAGAAGTATTTCGTCGACGGTCATTCCGCCGGGTGACAACAAATTCGCGGCGCTCAACTCCGCGGTGTGGTCCGGCGGTTCGTTTGCGTACGTCCCGCCCGGCGTCGAGGTCAAGACGCCGCTGCAGGCCTACTTCCGCATCAACAGCGAGAACATGGGCCAGTTCGAGCGCACGCTGATGATCGCCGAGCCAGGAGCGAAATTTCATTATACCGAAGGCTGTACCGCGCCGAAGTTTTCTTCGAGTTCGCTGCACAGCGCCGTCGTCGAACTCATCGCGCTCGAAGACTCCTCGATCCGCTACACGACGATTCAGAACTGGTACCGCAATATTTTCAATCTCGTCACGAAACGCGCAGTCGCGTACAAGAACGCGACCGTGGAGTGGGTCGACGGCAACCTGGGCTCGCGCCTGACCATGAAATATCCGTCGATTTACCTGATGGGCGAAGGGGCGCGCGGCACCGTTCTCTCTATGGCGGTAGCGCGGCGAAGGACAGCATCAGGATGCGGGCGCGAAAGTGATTCACGCTGCGCCTAACACGACGTCGGTCATCACGAACAAATCGCTCTCCGCGCACGGTGGAAAGACGACGTACCGCGGGCTGGTCGAGATCATGCCGGGTGCGATCGGCGCTCGCACGCGCGTGAAGTGCGACGCAATCATCATGGACGAGGATTCCTCGAGCGACACCAAGCCGACCATGAAAGTGCACGAGCAGCGTTCGACCGTCGAACATGAAGCGAGCGTCAGCAAAATCAGCGAGGAGCAGACTGTTCTACGCGATGAGCCGCGGTCTGAGCGAAGCGGACGCGACGCGCGCATCATCGTCAACGGGTTTTTCGACTTCTTCGTCAAGGAACTCCCGATGGAATATGCGGTCGAACTGAACCGTCTCGTCAAGATGGAGATGGAAGGCAGCGTCGGGTAGTCTCGCCGCGCCGAATCTTTCGCGAAGCGCTAGAAAAACCGCATCCGTGCGGTTTTTCCGCTTATCCGCATTTTCGCGGGACAAGTAAGGAAATAACATCCGTGTTGGCCGAACTCTTAGCCCGCCGGCTGTTGAGACGTCCCGAGTACTCGAAGGGTGGATTCGGCGCATTTCAGAACGCGCACACCATGGCGGATTATCCCGTAGCGAAAGTCACCGACATCGCGCCCGGGCGCACGCTGCGCGTCGTCGTCGACGGCACCGAAATTCTGCTGTGCAACTGCGAGGGTGCGATTTACGCCATCGAAGACGTCTGCACGCACGACGGCGCGCCGCTCGACCAAGGCGAACTGGAAGAATGCCGAATCGTTTGCGCGCGGCACGGCGCCGAATTTCGACGTGCGCACCGGCGCAGTGCTGACACTTCCGGCCGTAATGCCGCTGCCAACTTTTTCGGTACGCATCCAGGGTGATGACGTCTTCGTCGACGCCTAAGCGCCGACGCTTTCCCGGGCCGATGCGCTACGCGCTGGCGGCCTTGCTTTCGGCGCTGCTCTTGCTGATTCTCGTCTGGATGCTCTGGGTCGCGATCGGCCTTCGTGCCGCATCGCAAAACGCCGGCACCATACGCCTAAGCGGTTTGGACGCGCCGGTGCGCATCGTTCGTGACGAGCGCGACATTCCGCACATCTATGCCTCTACGCAGCACGATCTCATGTTCGCGCAAGGCTACGCGGAAGCATCGGACAGGCTGTTTCAAATGGACCTGCTGCGCCGGTACGTGTACGGCAGACTGGCCGAAGTGCTCGGCCCCGGCGTGTTGAGCGCCGATGAAAACGCCCGCATTTGCGATATTCGAGACATCGTCGCGCAGCAGTGGGCGCATCTGGGCGTTCGGGATCGTCGGCGGTTGCAGGCGTTCGCGCAAGGCGTGAACGCTGCGATGAATCGCGAGCCGCTGCCGCCTGAGTTTCACATCTTGCTGTACAAACCGCGGCCGTGGATGCCGCAAGACACGCTGGCGGTTGGAATGGCGACGGTGTTGGATCTGATCGATCCGTGGGACGACGTCATTCGACGCGATGCAATTGCGCGGGATAAGCGCGCGGCGCCGCTGCTCGACCTCTATTCGATTACCGATCCGGCGTACGACGCGCCGATTGACGGAACGGCAATCGAGCCGGTTCCGCCGCTTGCCCCCGCGTTCGGGAAAGCGCGCCGCGGCAGCGATGACGCTGCCGCGCTATTATCATCGGCCGCCGATCGGCAGCAACGAGTGGGCGATCGGAGCGGCGCACTCGCGTTACCGGGCGCGCGTTGCTCGCCAACGATCCGCACTTGCGGTTAGGCATCCCGGGCATCTGGTATCTGAGCGATCTGCATCAGGGAACGTTTCACGTTGCGGGCGCGTCGCTCGCGGGCACGCCCGGTGTCATTCTCGGCCACAATGCCGACATTGCGTGGGGTTCGACGAACGGCACCGTTGCAACCGAAAGCGTGTACCGCGATTCCCTACGCGGGGCGCGCAAGCGGACGGAAACTGTTTCACGTCCGGTTCGGCGGCGATCGCACGTTCACATATTATCGCACGCGTCACGGTTTCGTAGCACAAACCTCGGGAGATACCGCATATTCCGTGTTCTGGCACGGCGCGCGCACGCCGATTACCCCGCTTCAAACGTTCCAGCTCTCGATCGCGCGAAGTCGATCGCGCAGGCAGTGCGCGCATTGCGCACGTATCCTGGGCCGCCGCAAAACTTCGTCATAGCCGACCGGAGCGGCAGAGCCGCGTATCAGCTCGCCGGACTCATACCGAACGATCCGCTTTGGGGACTGCGCGTCCACGCGGCTCGCGAACGGATATATCCGCCGATACCCTTCTCGCAGTTGCCGCGCCTTGCGCCCTCGCGCGATGCGATCGTTTTCACCGCGAACAACCGCATCTACGGTGCCGGGTATCCATACCGGCTGAGTCCAAACTTCGCGGCGCCGTACCGCGCGAGGCGGATCGAAGAGCTGCTGCACCGCAAGCGCGCATTTTCAGTCCAGATTTCGCTCGGTTTCAAACCGACACGCTCTCGATTCCCGAACGCGACATCGCACGCGCAACGCTCGCGGCGCTGCGCCGCAAGCGCGCGGATCGTGACCGGACGCTGCAACCGTATGTGCGCGCGCTCTCGCAGTGGGACGGCCGCTTCGATCCGGGCTCGCGGGGCGCGCCGATAGCATGGGAGCTGCGTCAGATTGCGGCGACGAGTTTGGCGCAGTACAATGCGGGTTCCCTGGCGCAGGCCTATCAGTCCAGCGCGGGAACCGCCGACCTCGTGCTGCTCATGCGCGTTCTGCGCGAACGCCCGCGGGGTTGGTGGCCCAAGAGCGACTACGATGCGCTGCTCGTCGAATCGCTGCGCTTCGCCGTCAAAAACTATGGAGCGCGCATGCTCGAACCCTGGGGTGAGTACGGCCGGTTCACGGTGCAGCATCCGCTTTCCATGCTCGGCGCGACGTTTCTCAACGGCGCGACGTTCGACGGAAACGGCGACAGACTTCAGTTTGCACGTGCAGACGCCGACGCACTCGCAAAGTTTTCGCGCCGTGTGGGACGTCGGAAATTGGGATGCGGGCGGCATGGTGATTCCGAGCGGGGAGTCGGGCGAGCCCGCATCGGGACATTACACCGATCAGAGCGGCACGTGGGCTCGCGAGCGGCTCGTCCCGCTTGCGTTCAGCGATGCGGCGATACGCGCGGCCGCGCGCGAAACGCTTACGCTTCTTCCCTAACTTTTCGCGCCTTCCCAGCGCAGCGTAGCGATGGAACTGCGCTGCATTCCATCGCACCACGTCGTAAAATACCGTCGCGGCGGGACCGCGTTGTCCGCCGCCGAGAAGCGGTACGAGAGCACGGGCCCCGGACGAACGCGTGCGCATGCACGCGCGAGCGGGGCGCTGAAATCCGGGCGCGACGCAAGCGGCACTTTGTCGACGAACAACGCGCGCACGGGATCGTTGCGATCGGTGAACCAACTCCGAGCTTCGGCGCCCTGGGCATCGTAGCCGATCACGACCGGCTGCACGCCGGCGTAAAAATCGAGCAGTGAGGAAAATCCGTAGCCGTCCGTCATCGCGACCGCGGCGCGCGGCGCAGTCAGAGCCGCTACGTCGTGCGCCAGACGGCGGTAGGTAAACATTTCGAACGGCCCTCCGTCCGCGAGACGCACGCCTGCGTCGCGGAGCGCCGCATAAACCCCGCCCGGTGCAAGCCCCGCGATAAAGATCAGCGCGCTAAGAAGCACGGCCGGCACGTAGACCCACGCGCTCGCGGTGCGCGCGCGTTCGGCGGTCCACCGCGTGAAAGCACAGCCAATCGCAACGCACGCTGAAACGAACGGCCCGACAAACCAATACACCTCCACGCGCTCGTGCATCGAGAGCAGCAGCAGAATCACACTGAGCGGGAGCGCCGTCCAAAGCAGCACTGGTTCGCGCTCGCGTATCAGCACGATCGTCGCGGCAATCCACAAACCCGGCGAAAACGCGAGGGCGTCCTGTGCGTATACGGCGATCGGACGCAGCAGTTGCACCTCATCCGATGGGTGGCGCTGCATAAGCGCGAACGAAAACGCGATCCAATGATGCGTTGCATTCCACCAAACATACGGCGCGAACAGTGCGGCAGCGATAAGAGCGGTCAGCCAGAATCCACGCCGCAGCGACGCGCGATAAGCGGGCGTGCACGCCGTTGCAACGACGCCCGCTACGAGCGCCCAGGCGAAAGCACGCGAGAGCAGCGCGAACCCGAGTGCCGCGCCGAGCCATGCGAACCACGCAAGCCGCTGTTCGCGAAGCGCCCGCACCGCACAGTACAACGCCGCCGCCCACGCGAGCGCGTACGGGCCATCGGGCGTCGCGCTGCCGAATACCACCGTAAGTATCGGCGCCAGCGTCACGCATAACGCGGCGAGAGCACCCGCGCGCCGGTCGCGCGCCAGCATCGTTGCAGCCGCCCCGGCGAACAGCGCCGCGAACAAACCGCAAAGAACGAACCCTATGCGAATCGCGAACGGCGAGCGGCCGAGCCACGCGAACGCGGCGATGCAAAACGCGACGGCGGGCGGATGATCGACGTAACCGGCGGCGAGGCGCCGGCTCCATTCCCAGTAATATGCTTCATCACCGGTCAATGGCAAAGACGCCGCAAAGGCTGCGCGAAGCGCCGTCACGATCGCGACGGCACCCCACGCTCCGAAGATCAATCGATGCGCGCGCACTGCGCGCAGCTAGTTACCCGGTTGGTTCACCGCCGCCTGCAGCGACGCGCTCAAGAACGAATAGATCTTCGGCCACGCTTGATTCGCTGCATCAACGTTTGCGCGCGCACTCCCGCCCAGCAGCAACGTCATCGGTCCCATGGGTGCTTGCGTGAGCGGTCTATCGGGCGAAGCAAAGAGAAAGATGTGGCCGGCTCCGGCATAGCTCAGGAACTGATCCGCGTACGGATGATGGTGGTTGAGCAGATACTGCATGCCGAGTCGACATTGCGCGACGGAGTTCCAAATCTGGTCGTCGTCCGCCGCGAGCATCAGGACGGGGCCGCGGATATTTTCCAGATGGAACATCGCGTGCGGAATGTCGGCTGCATTCTGCTGCATCGCCGCGTCGTAACCTTTGCGCAGATCGAGGGGCTGGTGATTCATGAACGCGTTTTGGAACTGCTCGCCCATCGCGCTCGAATAGCTCACATAGGGAACCGGTTTTCCTCCGAGAGTCCAAGACGATTCCGCGGGCCCCGCGCCTTGCGCGATGCCCTGCCAGGCAAATGGACTTGGAACGTCGGCGACGACCGCATGAACCTTCGGATACGTCGATGCAGCCAGCAGCGCGAGTTCGCCGCCCTTTGAAAGTCCCATGACGGCGATGCGATTGGGATCGACGTCGGCGCGCTTGGAGAGCGCGTCGATCGCGGTGCCGACAATTTCGACCGGCACGTTTTCGAGCGTTTGCGGCAGCCCCGGCATTTTGAAGTATGCAACCGAAACCGCAACGTCACTTCGCTGGGCGAATTGCGCCGCAGCGTGCGACATGCTGTCTCCGCCTTCGGAACCGCCCAGCAGAACGATCGCCGGATATTTGCCGGAGGCTACCGGCGCGCAAATCGTTCCCGTGAATGCTTTTGCGGCGCTGCATGAAGAACTCGAAGCGGGCGCGGTCGTCGCGGCCGCAACGATGAGTGCGAGAGGCACGAGCATAGAAGGTCCTTTCGTTATGCGAACCGCGCGGCGCGATCCCGACGATAACCGGCGGTCGCAATGGAACCGAACAGTAACGCGAATCCGGCGAGCGCGCCGAGCGGTGCGAGGGCAAAACCATGCGGCGCGTTCCAAAGCAGGTCCGCGAATTGCCGCGTGGGCGTGTACGGCGAAATGCTCCTGGCGAAAGCCGGCAGGTCCGCCGGCGGTATCCAAAGGCCACCGGCAAACGAGAGCAGCAGATAACAGATGTTTGCAATCGGGAGCGCCGCTTTCGGCGTCGTCCAGTATCCGATCGCCAACCCAAACAGGACGAACGGTACGGCGCCCGCTAACGTGCACAGTGCGACGAGCGCCCATTGCGCGGGATCGAAGCGCGCTGCAGTCGCTATGGACGCGATGACGACTACGCCGGCCGCCGAGCACGCGGCAAACGCGGCAGCCACAGCGATGCGAGCGGAAAAACGGATCCAGAGCGGCGTCGGCAAGGTCCGTAAATACCGTTCCCACGGCAACGTGCGCTCCACCGCCATCCCGACGCCGAATTGAAACAGCGTTACGCCGACGACGGCAAAGGCGATGTACGAAAGCATCATCGCGGCAGCCGCTTGCGGATACGCCCGCGCATACGTCAAATCAAATAGGGAGTAAAAAAGCGCGGGAAACGCGAGCGTCGGCACGACGAACGCGGGGCGCCGCAGCAATTCGAGCAGTTGCACGCGAACCGCAGATCGAGCAAGGCGGCCGATCCTCATACGCATTCCTCCAACAAAGACATAACGGCATCTTCGAGCGACGGCGAGTCGATGGTCAGGTTACGAAACCGCGCGTTGCTTTGCACCAGCGCTCGCACCGCCGCGTCGGTATCGTCGGTCGCGAGGCATACGGTTTCGCCGTCGGAGCGCACGATGTTCGCACGAAGCCCATAAGCAGCGGGATCGAACGCGTCGCCCTGGTATGTCAGCCGTCGCATGCCGCCCGCGCGTCGAATTTCACCCGGCGTGGCGTCGCGTACGATCTTTCCCGATCGACTACGACGATACGGGAAGCGAGCGCCTCGGCTTCCTCCATATGGTGCGTGGTCAGCATCACGGTGCCGCCGCGCCCCGAAAACCCGCGGACGTAATCCCACACGCGCCGCCGCGTTTCGGGATCCAAGCCGTTCGTCGGTTCGTCCAGCACGACGAGCTTCGGCCGTCCAACGAATGCCAGCACCAGCATAAGCCGGCGAACTTCTCCTCCGGAAAGAACGCCCGCCTGACGATCGGCCAGATGAGTCAAGCCGAAGTCCGAAAGCATTTGCTCGGCCGGCAGCGGGTCGGGATACTGATCGGCAACGAAACGTACGATCTCTGAAACGCGAAGCGCATCCGGAACGCTGCTTTGCTGCGGTGTGCAGCCGACGTATCGGCGCGCGCGGGCCGAAGCCGGATTCATGCCCAGCACGTGCACCGTGCCCGCGTCCGGGCGGCGCAACCCGAGCAGCATGTCGATCGTCGTTGTCTTCCCGGCACCGTTCGGCCCGAGAAGCGCCGTGACGCCCGGCCGTTCGATTTCCAGCGAAAGGCCGCTTACGGCGGTAACGCTGCCGAAGCTTTTCCGCACGCGATCGAGCGCGACGATGCTCATTGCGCCTCTCCTTGTTCGAGCAGATCCTGCATCTCTCGAACGTGCTGCACGAATGCCGATCGTCCGGCGTGAGTCAAACGATAGCGCGTCTGCGGACGCCGGTTCACGAAGGCCTTCTCTTCATTCACGTAACCGGCGTCGACGAGTTTACCGACGTGTGCGCCGAGATTTCCATTGGTCGTCTGCGTGGCGCGCTGCAACTCGCTGAACGCCACCCATTCCGAAGTGAGCAACTCCGCGATTACGCTTAAGCGAATCTTGGAGAGCAGCAGCTCGTCCACGGATTAGCAGCCTTCACGCGTATCGATCAACTTGAGAATCCCCGGCACGACGTATCCGGCGAGGAATCCGGCGGCGAGAATGTAGCCGGCCCAGTTGATCGCGTAATTTGCGCCCACGATCGACGCTCCGAGCGCGATACCGCCCGCAAGCGAACGGCGATCTCCCGAAAACCCGAACATCAGCATTTGAATGCACGCGCCCAGATTCCAGATCGCGGAGGCTCCCCAGTTTGCAAAAATATGCGGCTGCGCAAATGCCGCGATGAAGACGGCGAGCCACACGGCGCCGATCGATCGACTCTGTCGCGCTTCCGCGTTCGAGATGCGCGCACTCGCGCGGCGCAACACCGCCTGCGTCCAAATAAGATAGACGTAACCCGCGGCCATCAACGCGATGCCGGCATAGACCACGGCATTCCCTCGGCCGCTCATCGAAAGTTGGATTCCGCATTCCAGGACTGCGGCGGCCACGCCGATGATGACGAGCAGGCGTGCGTACGGACGGAAATGCTTAACGGGCTCCGCCTGCGCGAGAATGCGATCGACCATTTCCAAGTTCTCTCGAGCCTCTCTCGCGTCCATATTCCTCTCTCTTCTAGACTCGTCTATATTTCAGACTTCTCTGCCAGAATACCGCATTGCGACCCTCCGGTCAAGGGAGCAGCATTTTAGAGGCGTGATTTGAGCGTTTGACAGCAGCGTCGGGCGTCTGATAATCTTCCAAAGTTATGTACGCGATTATCGAGACGGGCGGAAAGCAATTGAAAGTCTCGGAGGGTGACGTCATCAAGACGGACCTCCTGGAGAGCGAAGTGGGATCGGACGTTACGTTCGACCGCGTCGTCCTTGCCAGCAAGGGCGGCGACTCGGTGACCGTCGGTTCTCCTATCGTGAGCGGCGCCTCGGTGACCGGCACCGTCCTGCGTCAGGATAAAGACAAGAAGATTCTCGTTTTCAAGTACAAGCCGAAGAAGCGCGTACGCAAGCTCACCGGCCATCGTCAGCCGTTCGCGCAGATCAAGATCACCAAGATCGACCTTCCGTAGACGCCGCATTCGGGCGATTCGAAAGATGCTCGAGGTCGTTTTTCGCAGGGACAGCCGTAACCGGCTGTCCTCTGTTTTTGCGTCGGGTCACGTCGAGATCGCCGAGACCAGTCAGCGACGAGTATCTCGTTGGTGTGCGCCGCCGTTTCAGCCGTCTTGCAGGCGGCGCGACTCGGATTGCAGGAGCACGCTCAGATTCCGCTCGACGTCACGCAAGAGCGCGGCGACCTATTCATGCGCTGGCCGCAAGCGGCGCGTGAAGACGAACGCGCGTCGCGCGATCGTCGAAACCGCGCGTTTGGCGGTCGAGCAAATTGCCTCGCAATATCCGCAGCACGTGAGTGTGCGCCACGAAACCGAGGCCTAACCAGGTTCCGGCAAACCGGGTATGATAACTGTTCAGGTCGACCTTATCTTGGAGGCAAACATATGTCTGAGACGTTCCGGTCGACGCCCTCGGAGCAGCAATGGTCCGGCAGCAACGGCTACAAGGGCACGTATGCGGAGAACGCGAGCGTGAATTACGAGAACACCGAGAACAACGGCTCGAACGAAACGGGTAAGGCGCTGCTGGTCGGCGTGCTCGGCGGGCTGCTCTCGGCCGCGGGATATCTGGTGTATCAGCGCCTGCCCGAAGATCAGAAAGAGCGCCTGCAAGGCCAGGCCAAAACGCTGCTGCAGCAGCGCATCACGGAACTCCGGCAAAACTTCAACATCTAGGCGGGCGAGCGCCCGCGCTATTCCGGTATTTCTTTGGCGACGGCGTCCGGCGTGGGCGCCGTCGCGTCTTCGGCTGCTCGGGGATTTGCGCGGAAGCCGGCCGAGGCGGCTGCTCGTTCAGATCCGCGGCCCGTTCCATCTCGCGCACGAACGACTGCGAGGTGTTCTGCACGTCGCGCATCACGCGTCCGGCGTGCCGCATGATCCCGGGCAATCTTCTTTCGCCGAAGACGAGCAGCGCGAGGACTCCGAGAATCGCCATGTCGGGAAGAGAGAGCACGAAGTCACCTTTTCCGCCGCTGCGCCGGTACGCCTGTCAAGGGGTGGCAGGGCCCTCCTGCGCCCCCGTGCAAGGTTGGGCGGCTCCGTGAAGATCATCTACACGCGAGGCAACCGGACGGAGACTCTCGCGTCCCTCGCGACCCTTCGGAAGATCCTCAACCGCTTTGTCGCGCATCGCGTCTTCTATGAAGTTTCCAGCCGAAACAAGCGCGGGCACGAATTCTTTTCGGCGAAAAACGTCTTCGTGGTCGGCTCGATCGAGGTCGTGAACCGCGACTACCTGACGATCACCATTTTCGACGCGAACAATCAAAGCCACTCGGTCGAGATTCTGAATCCGGCGACCATGCGCATCTACGACGAGATGCCGGGGAAAGGTTTTGCCGTCTCGTTCATCAGCGATTCGGATTCGGGTGTCGAGTCGCGCTGTTACTTGCGCGACGAAGGCGAAGACGGCGACGGCCTCAAGCAGCAGACCGCGCTGGAGAAGATCACGCTTCCGCAGCTGTTCGAGTACTTGGAAGAGATCACGTCCGCCGATCTCGTGAAGTAGAACTCAGCGCTGCGATCTAGATCTTGTAAATCGCGTCCGCCAAAACCCCGGGTTCGACCCGGATCGCGGCAGAGCACGCCGGGCGCGTGAGTCGCCTGCGCTGCCAAGCCGAGCGCGAGATGTTTCGGAGCGTAGGCGCCGTTCACGCGGCGCGCGCCTTCTAAAAACATGTTCAACGCATCCTTGTTCAGCCACATGCTCGTTCGGCCATCGGGCGTCTTGAAGGCCAGCGTGTCGTATCGAATCATTGCGGGTTGTTCGCCCTCTTCCATTGGTTCTTCGATGAGACGCGCCATGCCGGTGCTCTCGCCGGCCTGCGCCGCAAGCACCTTTTCACGGACCACGACGCCCGCGATCGCCGGGCCGATGCCCTCGTCGTCCAGCAGCGCCAGCAGAATCGCGCGAGGCGTGATGAACGACTCGTCCAACTCGATCGCTTTTTGGGCGGCGCGCCGCATGACGCCCAGAAGTTCGTTCGAAAGCGGAATCTGCTCGATATCCGGCATGGGTTACTTCCTTTGCCTCCGCACGACTCGACCCTCCAGCCGGTGCGCGCGTCGCAACGCGCGTACGGCTTCGCCCGTCTTTCCCATGCGTTTATATGCGACGCCGAGATTGTGGTGTGCGGGCGCGTATTCCTCGTCGCTGCGAATCGCGCGTTCGTAGAACTCCACGCGCGCGCTCCGGTTCGCCCGCTTCCAAGTGCGAGGTTGCCGATGTTGACGAGCGCCGGAGCGAAGGCCGGCACGATTTGCAGCGCATTTTCAAATGCGGCCCGCGCCTCGTCGCGGCGCTGTAGTTCGACGAGCGCGACGCCGCGTTTATTTGCGGCGGCGCCCCGTTCGGGCGCCGAAAGGCCGCCGTCCGCGAGCAGCGCGTCGAACTTCGCCAGCGCGTCCTCATACCGGCGCTGCGCCATGTCGCGCAGCGCCAATTCGAATGGCGTGTAGAGGTCCGGGCGGAAAAGGGCGAGGAATCGTCGGAACACTGCACTTTATGTTCACGATCGACGTGCTCACGCTTTTTCCGGAAGTCTTCGCGCCCTTCGTGGGGCTGTCGATCGTCGGGCGCGCGGTCGAAGCCGGCATCGTCGAGATCCGTTACCATCACGTCTTGAATGCGCTTCGCGGCAACGAGCGTGCCGACGACGTGCCCTTTGGCGGCGGTCCAGGCATGGTCATGCGCATCGAGCCCATAGCGCGCATCCTCGACGAAATCATCGCTGCAGCTCCGCAAGAGGAGCGGCGGCTCATCGTCGTGCCGGCAGCCGCCGGCGAACGATTCACGCAGGCGCACGCGCGCCGGTTCGCAGTCGAGCTCGACCGCCTCATCGTCATCTGCGGTCATTACGAAGGGATCGACGACCGCCTCGGTCAGCTCTATCCCTTGCAAGAGCTTTCGATCGGCGATTTCGTCCTGACGGGCGGCGAACTCCCGGCGCTGGCGATTGTCGACGCGACCGTACGGCTGCTCGAAGGCACGGTTCGTGCGGAGTCGCTCGTCGACGAATCGTTCACGTTCGGAGCGCTCGACTATCCGAGCTACACTCGTCCCGCCGAGTTTCGCGGCGTTTCCGTTCCATCCGTTCTGCTTTCGGGTAACCACGCGGCGATCGCCGCATGGCGTCGCGAACAGTCGCGAGCGCGCACGCGAGAGCGCCGCCCGGATCTTCAGGACGCGTCCGAGGATCAGGAGCGGTAAGGGTTGCGGGAATACATGCGCGACGATGCGCCGTTGACGGTCACGCGGTAATGCGAACCGTCGCCGCGTTTGCGCAGCAGATCGTACCGCGCGCCCGCGCGCGAGAGATGCGTAACGTTGACGGTGTACAGCAGCGGTAGGCCTGCGGCGATGCGCTGCGCCGCGCCTCCTTCGAGAACGTAAGCGCCCGCCGGCACGTACCCGTCGGACTCGCGCGCGCGTTCGAGGAGCGTCGCCATGCCGTTCGAATCGACCAGCAAAGCGGCGCCTTCATCGACCGCAACGCCGTAGACCCGTCGCCCCGTTACGAGCCGATCGTGCAGCGCGCGCGCCATGAACGCGGCCAGACGTCCGAACCTGTTGCGGCGCGCGAAATGCGTATCCGTTATCGCGCCGGCTAGCGGCGGCCACGCAAAGTAACCCGTCGTAAAACTGATCGCGCGTTCGTACGGATTGCGCACCGCATCAGGCGTCGCCACGTCTTCGTCATCCGGCAATACGCGATCGGCCGCCACCGAATCGAAAACGACCTCACCTTGTATCGCCAACCCCGCGCTTCCGCCGCCGACGATGCCGCCGCGCGAGTAGACGCGCCGAACGGCTGCGATGAGCGCGCTTCCTTTCCACGCGGCGTAGTGCGCTTGATCGCCTCCTGAAAAGAGCACCGCGTCGGCGGCGTCGACATACGGCGCGACGCTGTCGACCCCGCGCCTGGACGCGCACGGCGGTATCACTATCTCACGCACCGATGCGAAGCGGCCGGCACGATAGAATGCGTCGCTGTAGATTCTGCCGCCCGATGCTTTCAGAATCACTAAATTACCCGCTCGCACGCCGCTGGGAGCGTCGACATGCGACCGCATCCAGTGAAAGACGCGATCGTACGGCATCTCCATCAGGCCGCCGCCCGAAAGCACGAGTGCAGGGCCGCCTTGCAGACGCGAATGCACCGCGCTGCCGGCGGGCTTGAAAAACACCGGGTTGCAAAGCGCGGCGAGTAAGACGCCTGCTATCATTCAGGACTCCTCATTTTAAATAGCGATCGAACCACCCCAGCCACTTTGAATACGCGTCGGCCAGCCGCACGGGCCCATGCGGCAGATGACCCGTGCTCGGGTATGCGTAAAATTCGACGGGAACGCCGTTGTCGCGCAAAGCGTGATACATTTCGTACGACTCGACGATGGGCACGCGAACGTCGTAGACGTTGCAAAGGATAAGCGTCGGCGTGCGGATCTGTGCGAAATACGTGATCGGCGAATGTTTGCGCCAGGTCTCCAGCGCGTTGGCTTTATACGGCGATCCGCTGGCGAAGGCAATACGGTCGGCGTCGATGTCGTCGGCGATGGCGTAATCCACGACCAGATCGTTCACCGCGGCGCCCGCGACCGCCGCTTTCCAGATGTGATACTGCGACTCCATCCAGGACGTCGAGCTGGCCGCCGTAAGACCATCCCGACACGCCGATCCGCGATTCGTCGACCATGCCCAGTGCTTCGACCGCGCGAATGCCGGCCATGACGTCGCGTCCCGGCCCGATGCTTGCATCGTTGAAAATCGCGCGTTCATATGCGTTTCCGAGATCGTTGCTGCCGCGGTAATTCGGAGCGAAGACGACGTATCCGCGCGCGGCGGCCAGCTGATAAAACGGATCGAACGCCGTCATGGACGAGAGCGTCGGACCGCCGTGAATCCGCAGGACGAGCGGATACTTGCGTCCCCGAACGAAGCCGGGCGGATAGGTGAGCACGCCGTCTTCACTTCGGCCGTCGAAGCGCCACGAGATGCGTGCGGTACGGCCGAGTTCGAGCGCGGCGATTGCGGCGTTGAGATTCGTGAGCCGTTGCGGCCGCGCCGCGTTCGGCGGCAGCACGTACACTTCGCTCGGGCGCCCTGCTTCTTCGCCGATGAACGCGATCGTGCCGTCACGCGCGACGCTGCCCGCGGACTGAATCGACGCGGAGACGACGGCCCCCAGCGAGAGGCGGCGCGCGGTCCCGCGCAGCGGCTGGACGTAAAGCGGAGCGGCGGCTCGTTCGTAGACTTGCAGCAGCAGCGCCGTGCTTCCCGGCATCCACGAGAACGTTTCAACATGCAGGTCGAGCGCGCGCGAGACGTCTTCTCCGTCAACGTATGCTTCCGGCTCGTTGACCGGATCGCCGCCTCGATTATACCGGTACGCGACGCGTTTGCCGTCGGGCGAAAACAACCCGTTGTCCTGGTACGCGCGCGCGGGCGTCGGCGCCGAAATTTTTCCGGTACGCAAATCGAGCTGACGCAGCACCGCGCGATCTTGAATGCCGTACACACCGCTCGGCGCCAGTTCGTAAAGTATGCGCGTCGAATCCGGTGACCACGAGAGCGGCGAATCGGCTACACTGCCTGGACCTGTGAAGACGCGGTGCTCGGCTCCGCCGAGGCTGACGAGGAACAGATCGACCGGTTGCGGCGCTTTCGTTACCAAATACGCATTGTCGCTTACACGGAACGCATCGCGGAACGCAGCGGCGCCTTGTTTCGGCGGTACGTAGCGCGGGCGCGAAAAGGCGATTTCGCTACCGTTCGGCGACCACGCGATTTGATCGACGTCCGCTTTACCGTTGGTCAGTTGACGTGACGATCCGGCAGCGAGATCGATCGCGTACAGCTGATCCGCGCCCGAAGCGGCGTCGTTCATGACTGCCGCCAAGGCGGAGCCGTCGGGCGACCATGCGACGGAATCGACCGTGTCGTGACCTTGCGAAACCGTTTGCATGCGGCCCGTCGCGCGATCGTAGACGACAAGGCTGTCGTCGTACCGGTTTCGATCCGTATCCACGCGGGACTCGACGAAAGCAACGCGCGCGCCGTCGGGCGAGATGACGGCCGACGACAGATCGACGATGCGCTGCATGGCATCGATTGAAAAGCGCTGCTGCGGCGCAGCGCCCAGAAGCAACGCAAGCGCCAGGAGCGCCGGAATCACGCGGTTCATCCGTGCGCGGCCGTCTCGCGAAGCCCGGCGGCGACCGCATTCGCCGCGCGCTTTCCGGGAAAGCCGCTCACGCATCCGCCGGGATGCGCTCCCGATCCGCACAGATAGAGATTTCGCAGCGGCGTTACGGTAGCGAAGCGATCTTCATAGATTTGCCCCGGCAGTAAATCTCCGTGAAAAATATGTCCACCCACTAGACCGAAATGCGACTCGAGATCGACGGGGCTGAGAATTTGACGCGCTTCGATGGCGCGCGGAACGTTGGGCGCGTATTGTCCGAGCAGGTACACGATGCGGTCTGCGGCGGCTTCGCGCTGCGCGCTCGTCCAGCCGTCTTTGAGATCGTACGGATAGTACTGCGCAAAAATCGAAAGAATGTGCTTGCCCGCAGGCGCCAGCGACGGATCCGTCGGCGTCTGCATAAAACACTCGAGCATCGGCTGCTTCGACATTTCACCGGCGCGCGCGTCTTCGTACGCCTCTTGCAGGTAGTCGAGCGACGGCGCAAGATGAATGGTGGCTCGGTGATGGGACTGCGCGCGCGTGCCGGGCCGGCACTTGAAGTTCGGCAGCTCGCCGAGCGCCAGATTGAGCTTGAACGACGTTCCCGTCGTCCTCCACCGGCGAAGCTTTTCGCGAAACGCCGCATCGAAATGCGCTTCACCGGCGAGCTTCGCGAAGGTCGTGCGAGGATGCGCATTCGAGATGACCGCCCGCGCGCGCACCTCGCGGCCGTCTGCAAGCACGACGCCTTTCGCTTCGCCGTCGTTTACGATGATGCGCGACACCGGCCGCGAGGTTTCGACGTGCGCGCCGTGCGAACGCGCCGCCAAGCAGAGTGCCGACGATATCGCGCCCATTCCGCCGGGCACGAACCCCCACGCGCCCTGCGTTCCCAATGCGCGGCCCGCATAATGGTGCGCGAGCACATACGCCGTTCCGGCAGAACGGGGTCCGGCATCCGTTCCGATGATCCCGTCCGTCGCCACTGCGGCCTGCAATACCGGCGTGTTCACGTACCGCTCGACCAATTCGGCGGCGCTTCCGCACAAAATGCGGCGCGATACGCTGGGCAGCGATGCAAATCGGGGATGCTCGTCCGAAAACGTTTCGAACAGCTCGCTTCCGAGCGTCCGAATCACCCGGTCCAGTTCCAGGAATCCGGCGACGTCTTGACGATCGAACGCGGCTATCTCTCGCGCGTTCGCCTCCTCGTCCGCGCCGAGCAGCAACGATCGTCCGTCGCCGAGCACGTTGAACGTTGCCGGATCTTTGCGATAGGCGCTATAACCGAACCTCTCCAGTTCCAACTCGCGAATCAGCCACGGATCGAGCAGCGTGCAAACGTACGAGGCGGACGAAACGGTGTAGCCGCTCCACGGCGATTCGCTGATTGCCGCACCGCCGACGCGCTCGCCGCTTTCGAACAGCGCGACCGAAAACTGCTGCTTCGCCAAGAGCGCCGCACACGCCAGCCCGTTATGCCCGCCGCCGATAACGACGGCGTCATAATCCGGCGATCGCACCGCGCACCTTCTCGAACCGCGCTCTCAAGCGCTCGTATTCGGATGCAATCGCATTCGCCTGCGCGTACTGCGCGGCCGTGGGCCGGGCATAGCTGCCCTCGAGCGTCCCGATGAGAGCCTGCACGCGCTCGCGCAGCATGTCTTCCAAGAAGTCGTCGTCCTGCGAATTTTGGGGATCGATACTGAGCGCGGTTTCCAATGCGTCGATTCGCGATCTCAGAGCACCGGCGGCCGGCGCGTGCGCGCGCATCGCGTCGAGCGCGTTGAGTTCGGCGTCGATCCCGCTATAGATCGCAAACAGGCGAACCGCCAATGCGTGCCGCGCGGCTATACCCGCGGAATTCGAGCTGTTCTCCGGCGGTGCGCGCACAATTACGTATTGACGCAGCGTGCGCCCGCCGACGTGCGCGACGAGCTCGTACGTGCCGGGCTCCGCGAACGGGCCGCAGTCTTCCGTTCGGTTCCACTCGGGAGCGCTCGTCCAGGGAACCGGCGGATCGTCGCACAGATGCCACCACACCCGCTGCAAACCGGCTTTCTGGTCGAACTGCAAATGGCGCACGGCGTTTCCCATCCGGTCCACGATTGTAAGTGTGGGCGTGCGAAGGGGCCGCGCCGGGAAGTATGCCGTTATCGGTACGGCGTCGTCGGCCGAAAGGTACGCGGTGCGCGGCCGCAACAGCGACGGCTCGGCGAAACCGGAGAGATGTTGAAGCGGACTAGCGTCGTCGAGCACGTAGACGCCGCGCCCGTGCGTTGCGACGAGCAGATCGTCGGTATCCGGCTGCACGCGCACGTCGCGCACCGAAGCCGCCGGCAATCCCGCCGAGATTTGCGTCCAATGTCCGCCGCCGTTCCACGAAACCCAAAAACTCTGTTCCAACCCGGCATAGAGCAGTCGCGAATTCTTCGGGTCTTGCCGGATCACGCGCACGAACTGGTCGCGCGGAAGATTCGCGGCAATGGACCGCCAATGCGCCCCGTAGTCGTTTGTTACATACACGTACGGCGTGCGATCGCCGGCGTAATGACGATCCACGCTGGCGTAAGCAACGGCCGCAGAAAACGGCGATGGGTCGATGCTCTCCACGCGGGCGCGATCGTCCAAACCAGGGATCGTCACGGCTTTCCAGCGCGCGCCGCCGTCAAGCGTGAGCTGCACGACGCCGTCGTCGGTGCCGGCCCAAATCTCCGAACGGCGAACGCGCGAGGGCGAAAGCGCCAGAATCGTATCGGAGGTTTCGGCTCCCGTGCCTTCGTTCGTGATTCCCCCGGTTATCTGCTGATGCGCTTTGATGTTGCGCGTCAGATCCGGGCTCATGACGCGCCAATTTGCTCCCCGATCCGTCGAGCGGAACACGACGTTGCCGCCATAATACGCGATATGCGGATCGAACGGGTCGAACGCGAGCGGCGATTCCCAGTTGAAACGGTAACGAAGCTGCGCGGGCGGCACGACGTTTTGATCGCGCAGGTATGGGGAGATCGCCGAGTCGGTGTGCGTTCGCAAATCGAACAGCCACAAATCGCCGCCGTTGTTTCCGCCCCCGCTGGAATACCAAATCAAGTTACGGTCGATCGGGTCGGGCCACACCCACGTTCCGTCGCCGCCGGAAATCTTCTGCCACTCGTCGTTGCCGCGCGCGCACCACGTTCCGTCGTCCTGCAGTGCTGCGCATAACGTATAAGGCGACGCGCGATCGTAGCCCACGTGATAGGCCTGCGAAATCGGCAGCACGTCGACGCGCTCCCACAATGCGCCGCTGTCGAACGAAAACGCCACGCCCTTGTCGCCGCCTTGAATGATGCGGCGGCCGTCCTGCGAGATCCACATGGCGTGATGGTCGCTGCCGAGATTGCGCCCGACGGCATGCCACGTTGCGCCGCCGTCGCGAGTCTCGGCAATGTCGACCGACAACGCGAACGCGTGATTGGCGTTCGCCGGGTCGATTGCGAGCCGGCTGAAATAAAACGGGCGCTCGTCGATGATGCTGTTTGCGCTAACGAAACGCCAGTTCGCGCCGGCGTCGTCGCTCCGCCACAGCAACCCGTGCGAAGATTGAATGATTGCGTAGACGTGCTGCCCGTCGCGGCTGAGCGCGAGGCCGATGCGGCCGAGCTCGCCGCCCGGCAACCCGTGTCCGGTCAGCTCCGTCCATGTTGCGCCGCCATCGGCGGAGCGGTACAGGCCGTCGTGCGCGCCGCCGCTCCAAATTCCCCAGTTCGTGCGAACGACTTGCCACATGCCGGCATAGACGATCTTCGGATCGGCGAGGTCGACGGCGAGATCGGACGCACCCGTCGACGTCCCGATGAACAACGAGCGCTTCCACGACTTGCCGCCGTCGAGCGTTTCGTATACGCCGCGGTCTTGCGATGCTTTGAAGGGATCGCCGAGCGCCGCCACGAGAACGTGATTGCCGTCCTGCGGATCGACGACGATGCGCGAGATTTGCGAGGTTCCGATGAGTCCGACGCGCGTCCAGTGCGCGCCGCCGTCGACTGTCTTGTACAAGCCGTTGCCGTATGAGACGTCGTTGCGCGGCGCCGCTTCGCCCGTGCCCGCCCAAACGATTTGCGTGTTCGACGGGTCGATCGCGACCGCGCCGATCGGAGCGACGTCCTGTGCGTCGAAAACGGGACTCCAGTGATTCCCGCCGTCGACCGACTTCCAGACGCCGCCGCCCGCAGTCTCCCGCGTAGTAGAGAAGCGGATCGCGATCCGTCCCCGCTACGTCGCCTATACGCCCCCCTGAAATTGCCGGACCGACCGAACGAAATTCCAGATTACCGAGGTTCGCGGCATGCGCCGCTCCGGCGCCGTTCCCCGCCAGGAGAACGGCGCACGCGAGGATCGCCGCCAAGCGCATTTACAACCGCACTTGCAACTGGAAGTAGACTTGCAGCGGCAGCGGCAGATTGTACGAGTTTACGTCGCCGTAAGCCGGCGCGAACGGAACGGAGAAGTACGTGTTGAGCGGCACGCCGTTGGCGGCGGTGTCGTTCGGGCTGCTCCCGTTGTAGTAATTGCTGATGTAGAACTTGTTGTACGAGTAACCGCAGACCGTGCTGCTCGGCGCGTAGACCTTCGTCCACGGTTCGCTCGAACCGCCGAAGCAACGGTTCACGAGATTGGCGATCATGACGTTGCCGGTCACACGCGGGCTGAAGTCGTACCGCAGCTGCAGACCCATGTTGAACTGCCACGGCTGCCGGAACTGGCCGAACGAATCGAACGACCCGGTGTATGGATTCGGGATGTACAAGTGTCCCGGACTCGTTCCGCTCGCGCCGATTGCCGCCGCCTTGCACGAGGTATAGTCGGCGGTCTGCGGATTTGCGGCGTCCGGGATGCCTTCCGCACCTTGATTGCGTTTGCACGTGCGCGGATCCAAACCTTGGAAGTCCGACGGCGTTCCGTACGTCGCGCCCTGATTCAGCGTAAAGACGGGCGTGATCGCGAACTTGTCACGTTTGTAATTGAGCACGAGCGCGAAGACGTTGGGAGAAATGTACGGATAGTCCAAGCCGCTGTCGTACCAGCCGGATTTGTCGAGCAGCGGCTGAGGCGTCATGTTGTAGTAGGGATTGAGAATGTCGGAGGAACCGCTGCAGTCCGTCCCGGTGCCGCTGCGATCGTTCGCGTAACACGGCGAACCGCCGCCCGCCTTCGTCATCGCGTTGAAGTTTTGGATGTCCTGATTATACGGGTCTACCGGGTTGATCGGCGTTCCGGCGTAATTCGCCCACATCTCTTTCGAGTTGGTGTACGTATACGAAAGGACGCCGGCCAGCCCGTTCTTGTTGAAATCGCCCTTCGTCAGTTGCAGTTCCACGCCGTACGTGCGTTCGGTTCCCGAATTGAAGGATGGCGAGACTCCGAACAACGTCGGTATGCTCACGGTTTCGTAGAGCTGCTGCGTGGCATAGCGGTAGTAGGGCGTGAGTTTCACGCCGACGTCCGTGCCTTTGAATTGGTGCTCGTACGAAAAGTCGTAGTTGTTCGAGAACTGCGCCTGCGCGCCATGGAACGGCGTATTGAATCCGAACGGCAAGAAGCCGATGAGCTGCGCCGCGAGATTCGGCTCGAGGCTGTTGTACTCGATCTCGTAGTCTTGGGGTTCCTGCGCGTAGCGGCCCGCCGAGAACCGAAGCACGGTATTGGGATCGATCGTGTACGTGAGCCCAAGGCGGGGCGAGAAATACGACTGAACGTACGTCGGACTGAACGCGTCCGTGAGCAGGATGTGACCGTTCAGGCCGTCCGGATGCACGGTCTGGACGCCGGAGTTCGGATCGAGCGGGCAGTTGAACGAGACGTACGGCGTTACGTCGCGCAGGTATTGCGGCGCCTGCGGAATGATGACCGGCTGCAGCGTCTGCGGATTGTAACAATACTCGTTCCGCGCCGCGGCGTACCAAAAATTCTTGCCCGGATCGTTCGAAACCGGCGTCAAGTCGAATTCGTCGCGGTCGAAGCGCGCGCTTGCGCTGATGTCGAGGTTGTCGTTCGGCTTCCACTCGTCGGTCAGCGAGAAGTTCGCGAGTTTCGGGGTGATGCTGTTGATCGACGCTTGATTCCCCAAATACGTCAGCCGCCACGACGCGCCCGATGCGCATGCGGGAGCCGGAATCGGATCGTTCGGACCGCCGGCGCAGTCTCTGGTTCTGCGGATTACCGAAGTCGGAGTTGCCGGTCATGTCGCTGAAAGACCCTTGGGTAATTGGATCGTTGCACGGCGCGAGATCTCCGGCGGTGTAGACTGTCGACGCCGTTCGCGCCCAAGCCGTCGTACCCGGCGAAACACTGCGTGCCGTTGGTGAGGTTGCTCACCATTTGGCCGCCGGATCCGGTATAGTCGTTGGTCGGCGCGCCGCCGACGTTGTAATTGTTGAAATTGTAATAGCGCAGCGTCGTGGAAGTAACGTAGTTCGCCGTCGCGAGGATCTGATTCGTGTCGGTTAACTGGTCCGCGAACTGCAGCTGCACCCCTCGCGTGTGCGCGTCGACTTCGTAATCGTAGTTCGTGGCGCCCACGTTCATGCTGCCGTACTGACCCGTGATGCCTTGCTGCGCGGCGCCGCTGCGGTTGGTGTTCGAATAGAACGTGTAGCCGAAGAGGCGTAAGAAAGCGCGAGAACCCATGTTTTTCTGGTACTGCACTTTCACGATGCTCGCCTGATCCCAGCGGCCGTCGCGATAATCGTTCGGAAGCGACGAATATGAACCGGGCGCGCACTGGTTCGGCACGACGATCGGGGCCGGCGCGGCGCTATCTTGCCCCGCGATCCAATCGGTATTATAACAGCGATCGGTGGGCGAACCCGGAAACGCGTAGCCGAGGACCGGCACGTTTGCGGGCTGCAGAAATGACGCGCTAGACGGCAGGGTGTAATAGTCGGGCCACATCGGAGCCGGATACAAATATGGACCTGCCGGACCGTAGCCGGACGAGTCGCCCGGCGGCACGTTCGCGAGCGTGTTCATGAACGGCGAAACGTCGTTCGGGCTGCTGTAGTACTGGCGCAGCTGCGCAGAATTCGTGAAGAGCAGTTGCAGGTCGTCGCGTCCAGCGTCGGATTTGTGCGGAATCGCGAAATGCAGATTCGCGACGACTTCGCGGCCGTAAATCGAAGACGGGTTGTCGATCTGAGGGCCGAGAAACGCGAAACATCCGGGATCCTGCCAAATCAGCTGATTGTTCGGATTAGCGACGGGGTTGAAGTAGAGCTGATTGGGGTTGTTATTGTTGCACGTCGGATACACCGCGGGCCAAAACGACAGGTTCGTCGTGATGTTGCTCGGATACGCTGCGGGAAACATGTTGGCAACCGAAGCGCCGTTGTCGTTGGTGAGGTAGCGAAAATCCTGATTGAACCCACTCACTCCGGCGTAGTACGAAAACGTGCGGCTCGGGTTTGCTCCGCCCGCCTCGACCGAGAGATCGTGGTAAAATGCCGGCGAGCCGATGCGCCCGGAGACGTTTCCATAGCCGGGATACGTTCCGGTCTTCACGACTTGGTTGATGAACCCGGCCAGACCGGTCGCGTTCGCGCTCGCCGGTCCGCCGCCGGTGTAGATCTGCAGTTCTTGCTGGCCCATCGTAGACGCCGAATGCGCGGGATAATTGTCGAACGAGCGGTTCATCGGCACGCCGTCATACTCGTAACCGATCTGGTCGTAATATCCGCCGCGGATGTAGACCGTCTGGTTCACGCCCATCTGCCCGTTGGGAACGAATGCGCCGGGCATCGCCGCGATGGCGGAGTACGCATTGTTCAGACCGCCCCCGCCGCCGATTGCGGCAGCGGCTTGCGCGAGCGCCGGATTGACGGAGTACACGTCCGTCGTCGTGCCGGGTTTCACCGGGCTTATCGACGATCGGCTCGTCACCGACGCGATCGTCTTCAAACTTTTGGTAATCGCAATGGGCAAGCTCTGCGCTTGATCGGCGAAGACGCTGACGCCCGCAATGGAGACCGGCTCGTAGCCGTCCTTCGCGATGGACGCCGTGTACGTGTCCGGACTGAGCGAGAGGAACACGAAGCGTCCCGCGGCGTCCGTGGTGGCGACCGCCGTTTGCGATGGGCTGCTGACGGTCACGCGCGCGTTCGCAATCGGTGAATGCGACTGCGCGTCGGTCACGGTGCCGTTCAGGGAGCCCGTCGTGCCGGCAAGCGCGACCGCGCACTGCGCCCCGAGCATCGCCGCAATGAGAAATGCGCAAGCCACTCGGGCCCGGACGCGCCGAAAAATCGCCATGCTGCCCTCCAGATGCGAAGACTTCTTTTAAGTATAGGAAGAGGATGCCGCAGCCGGTATCCCGGGATTCCGCTATCTCGCCTCGTTCAGGCCGAGCATATGGGCGAGCTGCGTTCGCGAACGCAGACCGAGGCGCTCGAAAATGCCCGAAAGATGATGCTCCACCGTGTGTTCGCTGATGTGCAGCGCGGCCGCGATGCTTCGGTTGGTCCCACCTTCGGCGACCAGCTGCGCGATCTCCATTTGGCGCGCAGTCAGAGCAGACGGCGCAGGTGCCGCTTCTTGCGCGGCGCTTTTGCCCCCGGATGCGATCTCGCCGAGCAAGACGTTGCCCATCACGGCGAAATGTTTGGCAGCAAGTTCCGCCAGGCGCCGTGACCGCTCGCGATCCGTACGTTCGACGAGCGAAGCGAAGAGCAACCCATACGCGCGCTTGACGATGGGACGGCCCGCTGCGCGTTCGATGTGTCCCTGCGCCAGTGCCACGTCCTCCGCATCGCCCCACCGCGCGATCGCGATGAAGAGCTGCCAGGCGCGATGCGCGTGCGGAATCGCCCGGACCGCGTGGCCGAGGATTGCACGCGCTTCCGCTATGCTGCCTTGCTCCGCGCGAAGCGCCGCAAAGGCCGCGGCAACGGATGCTATGCGCTGGATTTCACCCGAACGCTGAGCGACGTCCAGCGCATCTTCGAAGCAGCAGCTTCGAGCAGTGCGCGATCGTGCAGGCGCAGCGCGAGTGGAATGCCGACGCTCGCCGCTTTCGTTTTGAACGTCGCCGTGGTCACGCCGCTTTGCAGCGCTTCGCGAATCAAGTCCCGAGCTCGCTCCGGTTCCCCCTTGAACATCAGCGTTCGCGCGTAGTTCAGCGATGAGTAGGCGATGCGCCACATCAAGCCGGTGCGCCGAGCTTCGTCCACCGCGATTTGATGGCGCGCGGTCGCGAGATCGAGGTCGCCCAGGTCGAACGCCGCCAGCGCAAAGTTGTTTTCGATCTGCGCGATCAGTTCGCTCACGCCGCTTTGCGCGGCATATCGGGCCGCTGTGCGAAAGTCCGACAGCGCCTCGCTGCGCAAGCCCATCACGGCACAGGCCTCGCCGCGCACTTCGTGCCATGCCGCGCGCGAGCCGTCGTCAAAGTGGGAACGAAGCGCGTGCGCCGCTTTCAGATGCGCGAAGGTCCGATCGACGTGGCCCAGCGTAATCGCATAGCGCGCGACTCCGAGCAGCGCTTGCGCGTACATTTGCGTGTGCCCAATTGCTTTGAGCGCGGCGGCGGCTCGCGCGGCAATCTGCGCGCTTTCTTCCGTACGCGCATCCACCCAGCATTGATCGGCTTCGAGCAGCAGCGCGTGCGCCGCCCCGACGGCGTTTCCCGCGCGTTCGTACTCGGCGCGGCAGCGGCGAAACCACTGGGCCGGTTCCTCACCGCAGCCTTCAGTATACAGCAGCGTGCCCAGGCGCTCGCAGATCGCGGCCCGCGCCGTGCCCTCCGGGTAGTTCCAGCGCAGCGCGTCCGTGTAAAAACGGATCGCGTCGCGATAGGCGTACATCGCCCACGCCGATTCGGCGGCGGCCTCGTTCCAGACGCGCGCTTTGTCCGCGACGCGCGCGGCGGACCAATGGTACGCGAGTTCGGCAGCGCGTTCGCGCGCGTTTGGCAGCATTTCCAGTTCTTCGGCAATGCGCGTATGCAGCGGGGCGGCGAGCCCCAACACGAGCTGGTCCGCCAACACCTGTCGAATCAGCGCATGTCGAAACTCGAAGAGCGCGCCGCGTTCGGCAACGAGGCCGCCATCTACCGCCCTCTGCATCACGCGCAGCACGTCGGCCGAGCTGCGCTCGGCGATGGCCGCAAGAAGCGGCGCGTCGAAGCTCTGCCCGATTGCCGCGGCGCGGTAAAGCAGACTCGCGTTCCTCGGCGCCGAACGCGGCGAGACGTTCGCTCAAGATGGCGTTCAAGGTCACGGGCATCTGCGTCTGAAACGTGAGCGCTCCGCTTTCCAAAGCGACGAGCGTCAGCTCTTCGGCGTACAGCGGATTTCCTTCGGCCAGCGCTTCGATCTGCGCGACCATCGCGGGATCCAAATGTAGCCCTCGACCCCGCAGCGATTCTTGAACCAAATGCTTTATCTGGTGACGCCGCAGCGCTCGCAACTGCAGGACGGCAGAGCGGCGCCGCGCTGCAACGGCGTGAAGCGCCGCGGCGGAGGAATTTTCCGCAAACCGCTCGCTGCGCAGCGTGACAACGATGAAGCAGCGCAACTTCTGCAGACGGGAAAGCAAAAACTGCAGCAGCTCGATGCTCGCGCTATCGGCCCACTGCGCGTCTTCGATGGTGAGCACCGTCGGGCGGCGCGCGCACTGCGCGCGAATCACGTCGACGACCGCGCTGAAGTACGCCCACTTTTCTTCACTCGAGCGCGATCCGGGCTCGCGCAGCCGCAGCGCGCCCAAGCGCGCGCGCGGATCCAGGCCGTCGACGATCTCGGTAAAGGGCAAGTACGGCGCGCGCACGTGCTCCGAGCAATTTCCGCCGGTCACGATCGCAGACGACTGCAGATTCTTTTCGAATTCGCTCAGCAGGCGGGTCTTTCCGATCCCCGCCTCACCCTCGACGAGCACCAATCGAACGCCCGTTTCGCAGGCCGCGCGGAACTCTTCGTGGAGAAAATCCAGCTCTTCTCGCCGGCCTACGAAGTCGTCGCTGTGCAGAGGGCGGGAAATCATCGGCTGCCTCCTTGCAGTGCGACTTTCCCTACAGGGCACGCGCTCGTCCTTGCGCGGGGGGTAGCCCCATGCTATCATTCGAAGGTTGCCGTGGGGCCAGCCCCAAGGCCTTTTTAGATTCGCGTTCCCGCCGAGAAGAGAAAATGAACGTCATCGATGTCTTGAACCAAGAGCAGCGCAAAGAAACCGTCCCGGATTTCCGTCCGGGAGATACGGTGAAGGTGTACTCGAAAGTCGTCGAAGGCGGCAAAGAGCGCGTTCAGATGTTCGAAGGCGTCGTGACGGTGCGCAAGGGCGGCGGCGCGCACGAATCCGTAACGGTGCGCCGGGTGGCGCACGGCGTGGGCGTCGAAAAGACGTTCTTGCTGCACAGCCCGCGCGTGGATCGCATCGAAGTCGGTAAGCGCGGCATCGTGCGCCGCAGCCGCTTGTATTACCTGACCGAGAAGATCGGGAAAGCGGCGCGCATCAAAGAGAAGAAAGCCGTCCGCTAACCTCCGCTGTCGCCGTTACAGTTGCTTGGGCTGATCGGCGTTTTCGCCGTCGCCCGCGTCGTTCTCAGCGCTAAGCCCGCAGCAGCGGGCCACTCCGGTAATGCCGTGCTCGTCGTGCGCGAATACTTGGACGCACTGATCGTCGCCGGCTTGATCGCGCTCTTCCTCATTACGTTCGTCGTGCGGACGTTCTACATTCCGTCGCAATCGATGGTTCCCACGCTCGAGCAGCGCGACGTCCTGCTGGTCAACGAGTTCGCCTACCGCTTCGCGGCGCCGCACCGGGGCGACATCGTCGTCTTCCGACCGCCCATCGCCTCACCCGACAATTTCATCAAACGCGTCATCGCGGTACCCGGCGACACGCTGCGGATTTCCGGCGGTAAAGTCTACGTGAACGGCAAGGCGCTCGCGGAACCTTACGTCGCACAGGCGCCGCAATACGATCTCCGGATCAAGAAGTACGACATTTTCGTCGATTCCGGCGATGGTTTCCAGCCGCTCAGCCGGACGTCCGCCAATATACCGCCGCGTTCGCTGTGGCAAGCGCCGAACCGCGTTCCGAAGGGATTCTACTTCGTGATGGGCGACAACCGCAACGATTCGGACGATTCGCACATCTGGGGATTCGCGCAATTACAGGGGCGCTTCGCGGCCGGGCCGCTTGCGCACCGCGCTGCAGTTGCGCACTTCACGGGACGCGCGTTTCTCGTGTTGTGGCCGATCAACCGTTTACGGATACTTGATTAGTGGGGACGTTTGCGTTGACTCCGAGCATGCTGTTGGGTCTGGTGGGCGTTTTCATCGTCGCGCGCGTGGTTCTCTCGTTTCGCGCGGTACGTACGAACACACAGGGAAAAGCCACGAGCTTCGCGCGGGAGTATCTCGACCCGTTCATCTACGCCGGCGTCAGCTGCCTTCCTGCTCATTACGTTCGTCGCACGGACGTACTATATTCCGTCCGGCTCCATGATCCCGACGCTGCAAATCGGCGACGTGCTGCTCGTCAATAAATTCGAGTATCGCTTCCACAAACCGCAAGAGGGCGATATCGTCGTCTTTCCGCCGCCGCTCCCGAGCCCCGACGACTTCATCAAGCGGGTCATCGGGCGGCCCGGCGATACGCTGAGCATTCAAAACGGCGTCGTGATCTTGAACGGCAAGCCGATGAAAGAGCCGTATGTGGCCGAACCGCCCGACTACAACATGACGATCAAGAACTACGGCATTTACGTGCAGGAGCCGGGCGGCACGTATCAGCCCCTGGATCCGTCGTCCGCCAATATTCCGCCGCGCAAAGATTGGACTGCACCCAATCGCATACCGGCAAACTGTTACTTCATGATGGGCGACAACCGCAACGATTCCGAGGATTCGCACGTGTGGGGATTCGCGCAGCTCCACGGGCGTTTCGCCAGCGGATTGAGAGCCGGAACTCTCGCGCACTTTACGGGACACGCATTCTTGATTTTCTGGCCGCTGGGCCGCGCACGGGTTTTGTGGCGATAGGCTAGAAAAAAGGCGCGTGCTCCGGCAATTGCATTGGCGTTCGGTCGCAAGCACGAGCGCGCAACTCGCACTGCTCGCCGTCCTTGCGTTGGCATTCTTCATGCGAACGCCGCAAGTGTCCGGTCTGTCGATGGCTCCGCGCATCGCTTCCGGGGAGGTCGTACTCATCAACACGATCGCCTATCGTATGCATGCGCCGGCGCGCGGCGACATCATCGCGTTTCATCACGACGGAGCGACTCCCGAAACGTACATCAAGCGCGTCATCGGACTTCCCGGCGATCGCGTGCGTATCGATCGCGGAGCGGTGTACGTAAACGGCGCAGCGCTCGACGAGCAATACGTTCGGTATCCCGACCGCCGCAGCTTCGCGCAGGTCACCGTGCCCGCGGGCGAATTATACGTGCTCGGTGACAATCGGGCCGACAGCGATGACTCGCGGTTTTGGGGCTTCGTCCAGGAAAGCGCGGTGCTTGGTAAAGCCGTTGCCGGAATCTGGCCACTCGGTCACGCGGGCGCGTTATGACGGCGAACGCCGATTCCCAGTTCGAACAGGTCGTCCAATGGTATCCCGGTCATATGGCGTCGGCGATGCGCCGCATCGACGACTACATGAAACTGATCGACATCGTCATCGAAGTCGTGGACGCGCGTGCCCCGGTCAGCGGCGCAAACTCCATGTTGGCCACGATCGCCGGCAAACGTCCGCGGCTGCTCGTTCTCAATCGGGAAGATTTGGCGGACACATCGCAGACGGCACGCTGGCTCGAGTACTTCGAGAAACGGCGCCGCAAGGCGATCGCGGTCAACGGCCGCGAGCAGGCCAGCGTCGCGAAAGCGAATTACTATCTCGGACAAATTGCCTCGGGCGCGCGTGGCACCCAGCGCGTCATGGTCGTCGGCTTGCCGAACTCCGGCAAGTCGTCGGTCATCAACGGTCTGCTCCGCCGAGCCGCCGCACGTACGGAAGATCGTGCAGGCGTCACGCGGCAGCTGCAATGGTTTCGCGTCGGTCCGAATCTCGAACTGATGGACACGCCGGGCATCCTCGTGCCGAAAATCGCCTCTCCCGAAGCGCAGTGGAAGCTCGCGCTGGTCGGAGCCGTCCCGCGGGACCGCTACGATCCGGAAGACATCTCCATCCGTTTCCATCGCTGGCTCGCGGAAACCACCAAGGGACGGACGAAGGTTCCCGACCTGGAGACATTCGCCCGCGTTCGCGGTTTCATGCGCAGAGGCGGCGAGGTGGAATACCACAACGCGGCGCAGTCGTACATCAAAGATTTCAACGACGGCAAATTCGGTCGCATCACCCTGGAGCCCGCACCATATGACGACGCCCAAGCAACGTAAAGCAAAGAACGCATACGAACGCGAACGGCGCCGGCTGCATCGCATTCACGCGTTCGAGAACGCGGCCAGAGACAAGGGCTTTGTGTACGTCGGAGGCGTCGATGAAGTCGGCCGCGGGCCGCTCGCGGGGCCGGTCGTCGCGGCATGCGTCGTCGCCTGCGAGCCCCTGATGATTCGCGGATTGAACGATTCCAAGCAAGTCCTGCCGGCCCTTCGCACCGAAATATGCGAAAAGATCAAAGTATCGTGCACGGCATGGAGCGTCGGCGTTGCGAGCGTCGAGGAGATCGATCGCCTGAACATCTATTGGGCCAGCGTGCTCGCGATGGAGCGCGCGATCGCATCGTTGAGCGTGGCGCCGCAATATCTCATTACCGACGCCGTGCGGATTCGCTCGTTCGTGGGGCCTCAGGAACCGCTGATCAAGGGCGACGCCCGCAGCGCCACGGTCGCCGCCGCGTCGATCGTCGCGAAGGTGTATCGGGACGGCCTTCTCGTCGACCTGCACGCGAGCGACCCTCGCTACGGTTTTGCCGACCACAAGGGCTATGCCACGCCGGAGCACCTGCGCGCACTCAAGGAACATGGACCCTCGCCGCACCACCGTTCGGGATGGTGGCGAGTGCGGGAAGCCCAGCTTCAGTTCGGATTCAATGTCGCGGTTGCCGAATAACAGCGCTAAGGGCCGCGACGGCGAACATCGGGCCGTGACGTTTTTGGAAGAAGCGGGTTACCGCATCGTGCAGCGCAACCTGCGGGTTCCCGGCGGCGAGATAGATTTGGTCTGCCGGGAAAGGGAAACCATCGTTTTCGTGGAGGTCAAAGTGCGCACGTCCGGACGGTACGGCAGCGCACTCTCTTCGGTGAACGCGGCAAAACGCCGCACGCTTCGCAGGCTCGCAGCCGATTACGTGCAAATCGTGGCTCCAAACGCCCAATTTCGCTTCGACGTCGTGGCCGTCGATGGGGAGCGCATGACCTTACACCGGAACGCCTTCTAACTCATGTTACGCAGCACTCGGCCCACGGGGAACGTCTAAGTTGCTCACATATTTAGGCGCCATGAATAATGGGAGGCGCCGACGCAGTTGGCCGTCGCGCAGCCTACTACCAATGTTTGCGGCGCCGACGGGGAACGTCTAAGTTGCCCACATACTTAGGCGCCATGAATTATGGGGGGCCCCAACGCAGTTGGCCGTCGCGCAGCCTACTACCAATGTTTGCGGCGCCCACGGGGAACGTCTAAGTTGCCCACATACTTAGGCGCCATGAATAATGGGGGGCCCCAACGCAGTTGGGGGGCGCGGAGCCTAGGGCGGAGCGCCTTTTAAATGGACACGTTCATCGGCCGCACCCTCGCCGGCCGCTACGAGGTGCTGGAACTCATCGGGCGCGGCGGCACGGCGGACACGTATCGCGCGCTCGACAAAGTGCTGGAACGCGAAGTCGCCATCAAGGTCCTCATCGATCGTTCGGACGACGTCAACAAGCGCTTCCTGCGCGAGGCGCAGGCAATGGCAAAACTCAACCATCCGTGCATCGTGCAGGTGTTCGACGTCGGTGAAGAGTCGGGCATTTCATACATCATCATGGAACTCGTGCGCGGCAAGACTTTGCGCGACTTGGAAGGCGGCTCGCTTTCCTACCGGCAGGCGCTGACGTATCTGATCGACATCTTGGAAGCGCTGGAGTACGCGCACGCGCAAGGCACGATTCACCGCGACATCAAGCCGTCGAACGTCATGACGTTCGAAGACGGCAAGCACGTCAAAGTCATGGACTTCGGGCTTGCGCGCCGCACCAGCGACATGACCCAAACGACGCGCACCGGTCAGATCGTCGGAACGATCGGCTACCTCGCTCCCGAACGCTTCTTGAGCAAACCCGCGGACGTTCGCAGCGATCTCTACTCCGTCGGCATCGTGATGTACGAGATTTTCACCGGCACGGTGCCGTTCCGGAACGACAGAGACGACCTGGTCGCGACGATCTTCTCGCACGTGCACGACTCGCCGACGCCGCCGCACGAGATCAACCGCAACATTCCCGAGCCGCTCGAACGCGTCATCATGCGCGCCATCGACAAGGATCCCGGCAAGCGCTACCAAAGCGCCCACGACTTCATCAGCGACCTGCAGGCGCTGCTCTCGCCGACGCCGGCGAAAAAACAGCCGCAAAGCGATCGCCGTCCGAGCGGCCGCGTCGACGTTACGGATCCCGGCTTACGTCAATCGCTCGACCGGGCGCTGGCGCCCACGCGAAACCGCAACGACGCGTACGAAGCGGTGCTCAAGGGAATGCTCGCGACGCGGCGCCGCCGCTACGACGAAGCGAAGACGAGTTTTCTTTCGGCGCTGCACGAACTCTCCGCGGTCGACAACCGTTTGGAATACGCGAAGACCGCGCTCAAGTACGGCACGATGATTCTGCAGAAGGCGTCCGATGGACTGCGCGAGCGCGAAGAGCTGCGCGACGGCGTAAACAAGCTCAACGAAGCGCTGGAGGTTTTTCGCGATTACGATCTGGCCGAACAGATGAACGAAACCGAATATCTGATCAACGCATTGGAGCGCACGGCCATAGGCTATTAGCGGCATGCGCAAAAAGGAACCGCAACTCCGACGCGCGGTTACGCCGTGGGGCTCGTTCGCCTGGGGCTATTCCGACGTCGGCGCGGACATTTTCATCGGCCTCGGCCTGGTGCTGGCCTACGCTGCCGGTGCGTCGAACGTTGCTTTCCTTTTCGCGGGCGCGGTCTACGTTTGCATCGGGCTCGCGTACACCGAACTCGCTGCGGCGTATCCCGTAGCCGGCGGCGGTCAGTACTTCGTCATGCGCGGCCTGGGCGACGTCTTCGGCTTCATTGCCGGTTGGGCCGTGCTGCTCGACTTCACGATCGACGTCACGCTCTTCGCGTGGTCGTGCGTGGACTATCTCTCGCAGCTCGTGCCGGTGTTCGTTTCTTCGGCGCATCCGTGGGTGCATTTCATCGTCGTGGCCGTTCTCATCGGCGGGCTGTGCTTACTGAACGTCGTCGGAGTGCGCGAAAGCACCGCATTTCAGGGTTCGGTCAGCGCAATCGACGTGATCAGCGAAACGCTCATTCTGTGCTTCGGTTTTCTGTTCGCCTTCGATCCGCAACTGCTCGTCCACACGATGAATTCTGCGTGGCCTTCGCCGTTCGCATTGATGCAGGGCGTCTCGCTGGCGATCATCTCCTTCGTCGGGCTCGAATCGATTTCGCAAGCGGCGCAGGAAACGCAGCGTCCGGCTTCGGTCATTCCGCGCACGTCGATTGCACTGATTCTCACAATCCTAATCTTTGCGCTTGGGTACTCGAACCTCGCGCTCGGAATGCATCCCTGGCATCCGATCGCCGACGCGCACGGCCACGCGCTGGCTTTTTGGCAGATATTCCCGAACAACAGCGACAACCAAGGCAAGGGCGTTGCGCTGCTCGCCGCACAGGTTCCGTATTGGGGATTCCTCGCGCAATTTTACGTCCCGATTTTGGGCGCCATCCTGCTGCTCATCTCGAGTAATTCCGGCGTTTTCGGCAGTTCGCGTATCGCGTACGCGATGAGCAGCGCGAATTTACTGCCTTCAATTTTCACGCGCGTGCACAAGCGCTTTCGCACGCCGGTCATCTCTATCGTCACGTTCTGCGCGCTCGCGCTCGTCGAACTCGTATTTGCCGCCCTTCCGGGTCTCGATCCATCCGCGCGCGCCGTCTACAATCGCCTGTTTCACGGCGAGGACGGCATCACGTTTTTGGGCGACCTCTATGCGTTCGGCGCCGCGACGAGCTATTCGTTCGTGTTCCTCGCGCTCATCGGCCTCCGCTTCACGGATCCGCTCAGTCCGCGCAAGTTCAAGATCCCGTTCAACATTCCGATGCGATTCCGCGGGGAACGCGTCGAATTTCCGATCATCGGTCTTCTCGGGTTCTTCGGGATCGCCGCCATTCTCGCGTTTACGCTCATCACGCACGACATCGGCCGCGTCGCCGGGCCGTTTTGGCTCGTGGCCGGATTCATCTTGTATCTCCTATACCGCAAACGCAAAGGCTTGCCCGTGTTCCGCTCGCAGCAGCACGACTTTCCGAACCGGCAAGTCGACATTCTGCGCAATGCGGGTGAACTGGAGCTGATGGACGAGTATCTGGAAAACCTGCGCAGCCGCAACGCTTCCGCGGAAACGGCGGGCGTTCCGTGATCGGCGCGCGCCTGATTTTCTACGCGTTGTACGTCGTACTCGGCTTGGCGATCGTCGTTCGGTTGCTCGCGGCGGGGTTGCACTGGCAGACGGCGAGCGGCATCATTCTCGGCGCGGCGCTCGCATCTTTAGGCATCTACCGGCTTCTTCTTTACGCGCGACTGCGGCGAGCACAGCGGTGACGAACGCCGTAACGGTTTCGCTCGCCGGCGCTGCGATTGCATTGCTGCTCGCCGCCGCCGTGGGTGCGACGCTCTGGTGGATGCTGCATCCGCCGGCATCGTTCGTGCAGAAGCTCGCCAAACGGGCGGAAACGGAACTCGAGCGCCTCGTCGGAAGCATCGTCGTCGTTTTTTCGCCGGACATCGAATCCGGCCACATGATGGCGTTGGTGACGAAACTGGCTCGCGGTGCCAAGTCCGACGTGCTCGCGATCTACGTCGTCGAAGTGCCGTTCACGCTTCCGCCGGACGCCTCGATGGCCGCCGAGGAACGCCTCGCCCTCGATGCTCTCGGCGCCGCCGAAACGCTAGCGATGAACCACGGCATGTCGATCCGCACGGAAATCATCAAGGCGCGCGAGACCGCGCAAGCGGTGTTGGACGTCGCCAAGCGCGAACGCGCGCACCTCATCATGATGGGGTCGTACCGCGAAGGAAAGTATACCGGCGCGCCTCTCGGGCGCGACATAGAGCAAATCGCCGCAAACGCAAAGTGCGACGTGCTGATCGGCGTCGAAGGCAAGCACGGGACGCTTTTGGTCGACACTGCGGCACGCGCAGGCGGAACCGCGCAGCCTCAGGAGAACGTTTCTCCATAGCCGCTCTTCGGCTCATGGAGGCAACATGAACGCTGGCCGATTGCTATTTGCCGTTTACGTCTTGGCATTGGCGCTGGCGCCGCTGACCGTGGCTGCCGCCGGCGCGCCGGCGATAGGTGCGTTCGACGATGCGTTCGCGAAAGTCAACGACTATACGGTTACCGTTCGCGCGCACGAAACCACGGGCGATCGCACGCAGGATCGCACGTACCACTACTGGTTCAAGCGCCCGAACTTGGCGAAGACGCTGATCGTCAGCGGCGACGGCAGCGGCAGCGGCGGCGTGTGGAACGGCGGCGATCACGTCTCCGGGCACCAAGGCGGCATGCTTTCGTTCATCCACCTGAAGGTCGGCCTGCACGATTCGCGGGCGGTTTCGTTGCGGGGATATACGATTCCCGACGGCCTGCTTCAAAACGAAGTGGACAAGTACAAAAACATAAAGGGCGACTCTCGCAACGGGTCGGCCCGCAGATCGACGGCATGGCGACCGACGAAGTGGATCTCAAAGTCGCCGATCCTTCTTCAACCGGCGGCGTGACTCGCATGACGATGTATTTGAACAAACAAACGCATTGGCCGGTGCGGCAGGTGCGGTACGTGGGCGAGAAGATCGTCGCGGACGAAACGTTTGCCGACCTGAAGACGAACGTCGGTCTCGCCGATTCGGAGTTTCCGTTCTAAGCCGCTAGATCTTCACCTCGACGCCGAACTCGATCACGTTATTCGCGGGAAGCCCGAGAGAATCGGTAAGCGGCCGCGCGTTGCGATTCATCCAGCGGAACAGGTTGCGTTGCCAATTCGGCAAACCTTGCGGACTATGATCTTCACGAATCGCCGGCCTCGCGAGGTAATACGTCGGTTCGGAGAAGTCCACGTTCGGCAGCCGTTTGCGCAGATGATGCAGGATGTCGCGAATGTTCGGCTCCTGCATGAATCCGTACCACGCTTTGACGCGCAGTAAGCGCGGAGTGAGTTGCTCGACGTCGACGCGCTTTTCCGAAGCCACGAAAGGCTGCGACGCGTGCATGATGGTGAGCAGCACGATCGTATCGTACATGATGTGGCTGCGCATCCAGCGATGGTGCAGCACGAACGGAATCCCATGCGGGTCCGGGCTGAGGAAGAACGCGGTGCCGCTGAGCGCCGTCTTCTCCTTTGCCTCTTTGAGAAATTGCTCGACGGGCATTGCGTGATGCAGCACGCCGGCCATTAACCGGCGGCGCCCGCGATTCCACGTCGTAAATAGCGTGAATAGCGCCAGCGCGATGGCGAACGGAACCCAGCCGCCGGAGATGAATTTTGAAGCGTTGCCGATGAGAAACGCAAGTTCCCAAACCAGGAACAACGCGATGAGCGGCAGCCACTGCCACAGGGGCCAGTTCCAGCGCTTCTGCAGCAAACCCGCGAACGCAATCGTCGTCGTGAGCATAGTGATCGTCACCGCAAGCCCGTAGGCGCCTCCGAGTTTTTCCGAAGAGCGGAAGGTGATGACGAGAACGATGCAGATGATGCCTAGCATGGTGTTGATGGACGGCATGTAAATCTGCCCGGCGAAGTGCCGCGAGGTGTGCACTATACGAAAGCGCGGCGTATATCCCAACTGCATCGCTTGCTGCGTGAGCGAGAACACGCCCGAAATCAGCGCCTGCGAAGCGATAACCGTCGCAATCGTCGCGAGGAACACCATTGGGACCAATCCCCAGCGCGGGACGAGCGTGAAGAACGGTGAGACGATCGCGCGCGGCTGCGCCAGCGTCAGCGCCCCTTGGCCAAAATAATTCAGCAGCAGCGCCGGCAGCACGCCGATCGCCCATGCGAGCGTGATCGGCTTGCGCCCGAAGTGCGCGAGATCGGCATAAAGCGCCTCAACTCCCGTCACGCACAGCACGACGGCGCCGAGAATCAGTAAGCTCCGAAAACCGTTTCGCATGAAGAACTCGACCGCAAACGCCGGATTTACGGCGGCCAAAACGCGCGGCGCGTGCATTATTCCGAACACGCCCAACGCCGCCAGCACCGCAAACCACAGCAGCATGATCGGCCCGAACAAAATGCCGATGCGCCCCGTTCCTCGCTTCTGCACTGCGAACAGCCCGACCAGAATGATGACGGCGAGCGGAACGATATATGGATGAGCCGCCGTGGTCCAGACGTCGAGCCCTTCGATCGCGGAGATGACCGAGATCGCCGGAGTAATTGCGCCGTCCCCGTAAAGCATCGACGATCCGAAGAGTACGAGCAGTGCCAGCCCGCCCAAACCCATCGGCGTGGCCGCGCGCTTGGGCGGAATCAGCTGTGCCAGCAAAGCCAGCGTGCCGCCTTGCCCGTCGTAATCGGCTCGCAGCAGAAAGCCGACGTATTTGACACACACCACGATGATCAGCGCCCAAAATATCAGCGAGAGAATGCCCAGCACGTTGTGCGGCGTGACCGCTGCCGGAAACTCTCCGGTGAAACATTGCTGGAACGCATACAGCGGGCTCGTGCCGATGTCGCCGAACACCACGCCGAGCGCGGCGAGCGAGAGCGCGCTGAGCGGTTCCGTGCGATTGCGGCGCGCCCGAACCGGCTCGTGCGGCTGGGCTTCGCCGGCATGCGTCGCCATCTGCCGGCTCAAGCCTTGCGCAGGTACCGCTTGCGCAGTTCGTCGATCACGACCGCGAGCAGAATGACCGCGCCGAGGACGATCTTTTGCGTGTAGGATTCGATGCCGATGAGGTTCATCACGTTATAGAGCATACCGATCAGCAGTGCGCCGAAGAACGTACCCACAATCGTGCCGCGGCCGCCCATCAGGCTCGTGCCGCCGACCACGACGGCGGCGATGGCTTCCAGCATTTCGTCGCCCGTTCCGGTCTGCGGAGATCCCGATGAAAACAGCGCCATGAGCAAGAAGCCGGCTACCGCCGCGCACATGCCGCTGATGACGTACACCATCGTTTTCACTCGCGCGACGTTAACGCCCGCTAGTCGCGCGGCTTCCTCGTTGCCGCCGAGCGCAAAGACATAGCGCCCGAACTTGGTGCGCATGAGCAGCACGGAACAGCCGATCACGATGACGATCATCCAAATGACGGGGTTCGGCAAGCCCGGCAGATGCAAACTGGTAAACAGTTGGCCCAAGAAAAAACCGATGCCGGTATTTTGAAAGTCCGGGCTGTTCAGCGGCACGGGACGCCCGTGCGAAAGTTTGAACGACAACCCTTCGGCGATGAGCATCATCGCGAGCGTCGTGATGAAAGGCGGCAAATTCAGTTTGACGACCGGGACGGCGTTGACGAAACCGGCTGCCGCGCCGAGCGCGAGACCGATGCATAACGTTGCGACGACCAGCGGCAGACCGCCGACGTGCAGCGAGTTTGCGAACATCGCCATAACGACGCCGCTGAGCGAAACCAGCGAGCCGACGGAGAGGTCGATGCCTGCGGTGATGATTACGAACGTTTCGCCGACGGCCAGGATGCAGCCGTACGTGATCTGGCGCAGGACGTTGATGATGTTGCGCGGCTCGAGGAACGAGCCTTTCGAAGCGACGTTGACGAGGAGCGCGATGACGACGAGCAGCGCGATCGCCGCACCGACGCGAATCCAGTACGCGCGCGTCTGCTTCTGTTTTTCTTCCTTGAGGTTTTGCGTGAGTTCGGCTTGAACCCGTGCTTCTTGCATTATGCGGCTGCTCCGGTGGCCGCGGCGATCACCGCGTCGGGTGTTGCTTCGGCGCGCGAGAGTTCGCGCGCGATGCGGCCGTCGCGAATCACGAGGATGCGGTGCGACATGCCAAGCACTTCGGGCAGTTCGCTGCTCACCATGACGATTGCCGCGCCGCCCTGCACGAGTTTGACCATGAGGTTGTAAATTTCGGCTTTCGCGCCTACGTCGATGCCGCGTGTCGGCTCGTCGAAAAGAAAGATTTTGGCTTTGCCCAGAAGCCATTTCGCCAGGACGACCTTTTGCTGGTTTCCGCCCGAAAGATTTCTAACGGTTTGTTCGGCGCTGGGCGTGCGTATGCGCAGTTCCTCGATGTACTGGTCGGTGACGTCTTCCTCTTTGCTTTGGTCGATCAGCAATTCGCGATTGACGAACTGTCCGAGGTGCGCGAGCGTGACGTTTTCGCGCACGCTCATGCCGAGAACGAGGCCTTGCGCTTTGCGATCCTCGGTGATGAACGCGATGCCCGCGGAAATGCCGTCACGCGGATTGCGCGCGCGAAGGGTGCTGCCTTCTATCTCGATCTCGCCTGAAGCCGGCGTGTCGGCACCCGCGATCGCGCGAACGATCTCGGTTCGCCCCGCTCCAACCAGGCCGGCGAGGCCCACGATCTCGCCGCGGCGGACCTCGAACGAAACGCCGTTCACGCGCGGCGGGCGGGACAACGCGCGCACGCAAAGCGCGACGGGCGCCTCCGGCGCAACGGGCGGCAAGTCCGGAAAATGCGCATCCAGGCGGCGCCCGACCATCGCTCGCACGATGTCGTCCGGCGTGAAATCGCCAATCGTCCGCGTTTCGATGACGCGGCCGTCACGCATCACGGTCACGCGATCCGCGATTCGCGGCAATTCCTCGAGCCGGTGGGAGATGTAGATGATGCCGGTGCCTTTGGCTTTGAGCGCTTTGATGATCGCGAACAAGCGATCGATCTCGCGATCGGTGAGCGCGGCGCTCGGCTCGTCCATCACGATGATGCGAGCGTGGCGCGAAAGCACTTTGGCTATCTCGATCATCTGCTGCTGCGCGACCGAGAGCTGCGCGGCCTCGACGTTCAGCGGCAGCGTGATGCCGAGTTCCGCGAAGACGCCCGTCGCCCGTTCGCGCGCGGCCCGTTCGTTGATGAACGGTCCGCTCGACGGTTCGTAACCCAGCACGATGTTGTCGATCGCATTCAGCGTCGGAACGAGGTTGAATTCCTGATAGATCATGCCGACGCCGAGTTCTTCGGCTTTGCGCGGCGAGCAGAACGCCGGCCGCCTTTCCGTCCACGAAAATCTCGCCCTGGTCGGCGGGTTGCGCACCTGCCAAAATTTTCATCAGCGTCGATTTGCCCGCGCCGTTCTCACCGACGAGCGCGAGCACTTCGCCCGCGCGCAAATCGAGCGTGACGCCGTTAAGGGCGCGAACACCGGGAAAGCTTTTCCCGATGTCGCGCATTTCGAGCAGCGGTGTGCCGGAGCGTTCCAACTACTTGGTCGCGTCCGCCTTGGTAAACGTGCCGACCGGCACGGCTATGCGCGCCGGCACTTTCTTTCCGCTGAAATAGTCATGGATCGCGTCGATCGTCAGCGCGCCGATTTTTTCGGGGTACTGAATCGCGTCGCCGTACATCTGACCGTTTCTGATTGCGGTGCGCGCTTCAGGCGTCGCATCGTATCCGACGACTGCAATGTTGGAAACGGCTGCCGCGCGAATCGCCGTCGCCGCTCCCAAAGCCGTGTCGTCGTTGATGCCGAAGACGCCTTTGAGATTCTTGTGCGCCTGCAGAATGTCGCTCATGTCGGAGTTCGCTTTGTCGCGCGTTCCGCCGGAATCCACTTCCGCAACGATCTTCGCGTTCGGACACTTCTGCGCGATACCGGCTTTGAAGCCTTTGACGCGATCCTGCACGCTCGTGACTTCCGGCTCGTCGAGAATCGCAATCTCGCCCGAACCGCCGATCGCTTTGCACATCAGCGAGGCCGCCATCTCGCCGCCCTGCACGTTATCGGAAGCAACGTGAGCGACGACCTTGCCCTGTTTGCTTGCGTTCGCAATGTCGGCGGTGAAGACCGGAATCTTGGCTTGGTTCGCTTCCGCGATTGCACTGCCTATCGCTTGCGAGTCGTACGGCGTAAGCACGATCGCGTCGACTCTCTTCGAGATGAAATCTTCCACTTGCGACTGCTGTTTGGAACTGTCGCGGTTGGCATCGACGAAGCTGAGACGGTAGTTGTACTTCTTGGCCTCCGACTGCATGCCGGCTTCCATTTGCTGGTAGAACTGCGCTTCCAGGTCTTGAATCGAAACGCCGATCGTTTTCGCCGCCGGGCCGGAGGGGCCCGAAGCAGGGCTGCCGGCGGTGCCGGAAGACGATTTCGAACTCGAATTCGACGAGCAGGCGGCCAACAGGGCCGCTGCGCACGCGGCGGCGATGAGCGGGCGGAAGTTCTTCAATATACGGCTCCTCGAAAGTATTCGGACGGGGGTTAACTATGGGCTGCTCGAGCGCCTCTTCGGCTTTGCGTCGACGACGGCACTATCCACAGCGGCACGCCGCAGCCCTGTGAGCGATGTGGAGAAGTCGACGGTTTTTAGGCCGGGACCTCGGCTGCGGGCGCGCGCGAGCCCCACGTCGATGACGTGAGTCGCACTAAGCACGTCACACTTGCGACGAAGACCACCGTATAGACGACGGCTTGCGTCCAGTTGCCGTACAGGTATGCACCGGTCCCGAACAGGGCCGAGTAGATCGACACCAGACCGAGCACCCACCCGAGAAGACCCTGGGGAAGGCTGTCCGCCGATGGTGCGCCGCCGGTTCGGCGACGAACCCGCTCCCAGCCCGGTCCCGCGGGCCGCACTTTCAGGTAGAAGGCGTCGAGAGTCGTCTCGTCCACGGGGGGCGTGAAGAACGTCGTCGCGACCCAAACCACCGTGGTAATGGCCACGGTCGTCAACAGCACGGTGCTGTCCTCGACAGCATGTCCGGTTTTCGCGAGGGCGAAGAACGTTGCCGAAACCAAAAACGACGCCGCCATTGCGCTCACTTCCGTCCAAGCGTTGATTCGCCACCAGAACCAGCGCAGCAGATAGACCAGGCCCGTTCCGGCGCCGATGGACAAGAGCAGATCGAAGGCTTCCTTCGCATTGTCCAGCAGCGTCGTCGTCAAACCTGCGGCAATCATGATCAACACGGTGACGACGCGTCCCACAAAGACGTAGTGCTTTTCGCTGCGTCCCGGACCGATGAAGCGGCGATACAAGTCGTGGACCAGGTAGGACGTTCCCCAATTCAAATGCGTTTCCAGCGTAGAACGATACGCCGCGAAAAGCCCCGCAACCATGAAGCCCGCAAAACCAGCGGGAAGGAACGTGAGCATCGCGGGATAGGCGATGTCGTCGCCGAGCAACTTGTGCTGCACGTGCGGAAAACTTCGCGCGATGTCGCCGACGCTCGGATACACGATCATCGAAGCCAGCGCAACGACGATCCACGGCCACGGCCGAAGCGCGTAATGCGCCGCCTGGAACAGCAGTGTCCCGAAGACCGAATCGCGTTCCGTTTTCGCCGAGAGCATTCGCTGCGCGACATAGCTGCCGCCGCCCGGCTCGGCACCGGGATACCAGGACGACCACCAAGCGACGGTGAGCGGAATGATGAATATCGCGGCGCTCGTTTTCCAGTCGGCGAAATTCGGCAGAATGCTCAGGTACTGCGGATGCGTTTGCGCGATGTGCGCAAACAGTCCGTGCAGGCCGCCGATCTGCGGCAACTTGACGGCAAAGTATGCCGCCGCGAACGCGCTGCTCATCGTGATGGAAAATTGAATCATGTCCGTCACCATCACGCCCCACAAGCCCGACATCGACGCGAACACGACGGGAAACAAACCGCCGACGACGAGCGTCTCCCACTGCGGAATGCCGAACAGAATTCCCGCAATCTTCGATGCGGCCAAACTGACGCTTCCGATGATGACGCAGTTGAAAAACAGCCCGAGATAGACGGCGCGGAATCCGCGAACGAAGGATGCCGCTTTACCGGAATAGCGCGCTTCGTAGAACTCGAGATCGGTCAGCACGCCGCTGCGCCGCCAAAGCCGCGCATAGAAGAACACCGTCGCCATGCCGGTCAGGAGAAACGCCCACCACTGCCAGTTCCCGGCGACGCCGCCCTGACGCACGATGTTGGTCACGAGATTCGGCGTATCGGTGCTGAACGTCGTCGCCACGAGCGAGATGCCGATGAGCCACCACGGTGCTTGCCGCCCCGCTGCAAAAAACTCCGCCGTGTTTTTGCTCGCGCGCCGCGCAAGCACGATGGCCGGCACGAACATGATGCCGACCGAAACGACGATAATGACCCAATCGAGCGCGGTTAAGTGCATGCGGCGCCTCTTACGAAAAACTCCGCGCTCCAGTTCGGCTCGCGCGAGAGCGGCGCCTGTTGCCGAACCGCTACTGTACGAGTACTTGACGCATCTTTCGCAGCGCCTTGTACTGGACGCGCGAGACGTGCATTTGCGAGACGTTGAGACGGCGCGCAATTTCCGCCTGCGGTAAACTTTCGTAAAAGCGCCAGTACACGATCGTGCGCTCGTGACGGTTGAGATGATCCAACGCCTGACCGATGTACGACGCGTTCTCGAATTCCGTGAGGTGGGCGTCCGCCGCTCCAACGTAGCGGTCGAGAGAGCGCCGGCTCTGGTCGTCGTTCACAACCGCCGCATCCAACGACACGACGCGGTACGCACGCGCGCTTTCCTGCGCTTCGAGAACTTCTTCTTCGGTGGCGTGCAGATGCCGCGCGAGATCCGCGGCCGTGGGCGGACGACCCATTTCGACCGTCAGATGCTCGATGGCGCGCGCAATCGCCGAATTCAACTCCTGCAGCCGCCGCGGCACCTTGAGCACCCAGCCCTTGTCGCGGAAATAGCGTTTGATTTCGCCTATGATAGTGGGCGCTGCGTACGTCATGAACTCGACGCCGCGGTCGAGATCGAAGCGGTCGAGCGCCTTGATTAAGGCGAGCATGCCGACCTGCATAAGATCGTCGAGCGGTTCGCCGCGGTTCGCGAATTTCAAGGCGAGGTACCGCACCAGGTTCCAGTGGGCCACGACGACGTCGCTGCGCAGCTGCTCGTATTCCGCATCGCGAACACCGCGTCGACGAGCCGCCGCAAAGCGCTGCAGAGCCTCCCTCGCCTTTTGGCGGTCCCACCGGCCCGCCTCTCTGCTTGACTGCATGTGTCCGCCCCCTTGCTTGTAAAGAAATTGTGCGGTCGCTGTGTTACGAACTTGAGAAGACGCACTAGTGCTTTCGCCCTAATCCGTTTCGGGAGGGAACGCAAAGCGTGATAGCAGCGCGTGCTGTCACTTGCCTTTTCGGCCGCCATGTTCGGAATCGACGGCTATATCGTACGGGTCGAAGCGGACAGCTCGCCGGGCACGCCCGCAATTGCCATCATCGGCCTTCCCGACCGCGCGCTGAACGAGGCTCGCGAGCGCGTTCGCTCGGCCATTTTTAACTCGGGCTTTGCGTTTCCGGCAGGCCGATTGCTCGTGAATCTCTCTCCCGCGGACGTGCGAAAAGAAGGCCCGTCGTTCGATCTGCCGATCGCGCTTGCGCTCATGGCAATCGACGAGCAAATCGACCGGCTCTCACTTCAAAGTTTCTGCGCGCTGGGCGAACTCGCGCTCGACGGCGCCCTCCGCCCGGTCAACGGTATTTTGCCGATGGTGCTCGGCGCGCGCAATGCCGGCTTTACGAAACTCATCGTTCCGGCCGACAACGCGGAGGAAGCCGCGCTGGTGGAAGGCATCGAGCTGTACGCCGATCGATTCATTGCAGTCGGCGGTTTCGGTCATTCAGGGCAGCGGGAAAAATGGCGCTTCCCGGCGGCCTCGTTCCGGCATCTGCGCCGTCGGACGAATGCTTTTACGGCGACTTTGCCGACGTGCGCGGGCAAAGCGGAGCGCAAGCGCGCATTGGAGATCGCGGCAGCAGGCGGGCACAACGTACTCTTCGTCGGGCCGCCGGGTTGCGGCAAAACGATGCTCGCGCGGCGGCTGCCGTCGATTCTTCCACCCATGTCGTCGGCCGAGGCGCTGGAAGTCACCAAAATCTACAGCGTTGCCGGACTGCTGGGCATTCGACCCGGCATCGTCCGCGCGCGTCCGTTCAGATTCCCGCATCACACGATCAGCCAGCCCGCGCTGGTAGGCGGCGGTGTAAGAAACACTTAACTTTGAGAAACGACACTTAGCGGTGAGAAATCGACCTACCGTTGAGAAATGCGCCATGGGTGGCTTAACTTAACAAATCACATATCATCTCCGACACTTGCGCGAAAGTCGTCATAATCGCACGTATTTAAGCACCGTCTCAAGTCCAGATCTAATTCGATGGAGCAAAGCTCTTTCGGGTATTCTGCAAACGACGCACGTGTACGATTTCCTTGGCGCCGCTCGTAGAACGCGAAATTGGAGTTCATGCCTCTTCCGAGTATCGGCAGCGTGTTCGGGGCGCCCTGGCAAAAGGGGCGGCTTTGCAGCGCCAGGCGAACCACGAGCGTGTCCTAAGGGCTGTAAACGGACTGTCAGCCGCTGCTAGGCTGATGTATAGCAGCCTAGCAGTCTGTGCGCAGTGCAGATACCGGCGCCAGCCCATAACAGAACCGGCCGATACTAGCCGCGTGACAGCTTTGTTCTTCGTAGCCAGCGGTGGACTACTGATCTTATTTGCGGCCTTTGGCGTGAGTGCCCGAACGATCGCGCAAACGCGCGTCCCTTCGTTTTCGCCCGAGTATCTTTCATACATCAAGAGCGACGTTTGGAAACGGCGCCGACGCTTATGCTTCTTCTTCACGTTTGGTCGGGACACGCTGTGTCCATGGTTGCAAGCAACCCAGGCGGACCATCTGCATTACCGCTCGATGGGTCGCGAACTTCCCTGGTTCGACGTTGTGCCACTGAATGCACGAACTCACGAGGCGGTTACGGTCGCACGGATGATGTTCGGTAGAGGGCCGGTGAACTTCGTGCTGCGCTCGGCGTACTTTGTGTGGTTTAGTCCATACGTCGCGCTGATCGCCTTGGCAGCCCTTGCAGTGTTCCCGCACCTGTATCCCGCTATCGCTCTCAAAATGCGAGAGTTGATCGTGAGCGCGGTCGCGGTCCTATGATTTACGACTCGCCAAAAAAAAGAATTACGGCGAAAAATCTACATGGTAAGACTTGACTTTGATCGCGCTCGACGCATAAAACGCATCACCCGCAGCTTTCGGACCAACCTATAACCCATCAAACTAAGAAGGACGAGTCCGACGAGAAGTCCGAACAATGGCCATCTCAACTGCGCAATAATCTCTCGGACGATCAGCATCTCGTCGAATGAAGTCCATTCCTCACGAATCTTTCCATCGACGATCCGCCACACGGTGATACCGGGCTCCTCGATGCTCAGTCCAGTCACCGGTAGGCCGAGAATCGATGCGGTGTTGGACCCGCGCGCCGTCCACACCACCGAAACCAAATCGCCCTCGGCTACTATTCGAGTGACAGTGATCTTCAAATCCGGAACGACTGCCTTCTCCCAGCGAACCGCAGCCTGATCCTCGGCGAGGTCGAAATTCTTGTGTAGTCCGTGATTTACGAAATCGCTACCGTAGATTGCGTCGGCAACCCGGAACCTGCCTTGATTGAAAATCTCGTCAAACACCCGCATCGCGACGGCTTTGTTTTTGGCCTCAAGAGATGACCCCGTTTGCGCCGTCGACGAGGCCGCCGAACTCGTCGCAGCATCCGAAAGTAAAAGCGCAACAAGCGCGATAGCCATGACCTTTTCCATGGTCGTTCTCCTGACAGTTATTGTAACAGGTGTTACAATAACTAGCAAGGGAGGAACTTTCGTGGCCAGACCGCCGAATCCGGATATCCGCGAAAAGCTGTGCGATCAAGCCGTCGATTACGTTATCTCGCATGGGATGCACGATCTCACTCTTCGCACCTTAGCCAAGGCGCTGCGTACAAATGCGCGCATGCTCATTTACCACTTCGGCTCGCGCGAAGTCTCTCATGCGCCAGATCCTCGCGCGCCTGCGCGATCTTGGCGACTCTCGCATCCAAGCGTGGATGACCGCGAGCAATAAACGCCACACATTGCCCGAATTCTTGCGGTGGCAGTGGCAGCGCTTGAGTGCACCGCGAGCGCGGCCGGCCGAGCGACTCATTCTCGAGCTGTACGCGTTGGCGCTCCGAAATCCAAACGACTACCCTGGAGTCCTCGAAGATCCGCTAGCCTACTGGCAGCAGCTTACGGAACGGTTTGGTGCCAGCCCGAAGACTAGCACCATAGAGGCAACGCTGCTCCTTGCCGTGACGCGCGGATTGCTCCTCGATCTCTGCGCAACGAGCGACCGCGCGCGAGTCGGCAAAGCAATGAACCTGTTTGCGCGACTTTTGGAGACTCATGGCTAATTCTGTCTATCGTGGAAGCCCTTAAGCGCCGATCGCTGCGAAGGGTATCGGGAGCGACGTCGGAGGAGCGTGCAGCCGTCGAGATCGTCGCCGTAAGATTCCGCGCTATGGCGGACGGCACTAGTCGTGAAAAACGGCGTGGTAGACGAGATCCGTTGCCGCCATTAGCAAGCGAATCAAGGTCGGCATCTCTGGACAACGCTCCCGCTTTCCCATCCGCGACGAACGCGCACGTCGGTCATAGGATCGCACGAGCTGAATTTGTCGAAACGGCGCAGCATCGCCCCCTTGCATGCAACGCGCTGGCACTTGAGCCATGTTAGGTTCCCTTCTGGCCGCCTGCGTAAAAAATCATCTTAAATAGCAACTGCGGGACGGTGCTCAGTGTATTGGGGTCGCCATATGACATATATAACTCGTTGCTGTTCAAGCGCAAATGATATGCCAGCGAGATGTTGCTGCATGCGCCTGCACAGTTTCCACCGCCGTTTGGCGTCGGCGCATAGCCAATTATCCGCCTCAGCCCGACGGCAAGTGACGAATTCGCGCTGATCTGATAGGCGTAGCTCAGACTATCAAACCACTGCACATTGCGTTGCCCGCCTGGAATGCTCTGGTCGGTGTCATCGATGGCCAGCGTCAATAGACCGTGATCACCCGCGCGCATGGTCGATGTGCGATACCACGTATTGAGTCGACCGAGCCCATAACGTCCAGTATAAAACTGAATTTGGGTCGGCGTTGTTGAGGAACCGTGATACGGAAAGGAGCCCGGGTTATTCGTTTGCAAGCCACTATGGAACGTGAGCGAAAAGCCGCCATTTTGCGATATCGGCTCGAGGACATTCCCGAAGCGCCAATAATTTGAGCCGCTCAATAGTTGCAAGTCGATGCCGCTCTTGCTGAGCACGTCGAATGTAAGATTGTTCCCACTTTGTGCTTGACCGCCGCTGGGCCCCTGGTATCGGCTAAAGAACCCGGATACACCCGCGGATTCCAAGATAGAACTGCCGCTGAAGTCGAAGATTTTTGCGGCATAGAGACCGTAGCCGGCGATGCCGGGGTGCGAGATGAAGCCGTCGACCGGATTATAGTACTCGCCGACTTTGCGGACCGCTCCATAAATGCCGAAGGTCTTGCTTGCCCAGTCCGCGCCGGCATCGTACCACTGGGCTTGGCTGCCATTCAGAACGTTGGTCCCCGCGTCCGTTCCAGCGTCGGCGTAAAGACCAACATGCTTGAGGTCATAGTACGAAACACTCGTGGCAGTGGAATTGTCGACCAGGCCCGGCATCGCGACGCCGACGTGCTGAATGGTTGCCGACCACCGCATGTCCGGCGAGTTATAGTCTAAGACGCTAGCCGTATCGCTGCGGGCGTTGCTGAGCGAATCAAACGCAGCGAAACCGAAATATCCCTGCTTGCCTTCCAGCGCATAACCCTCCCGCGGGGTTGGAATCGCGGGCGTATAAAGATTCGATTCGTTCACGCAGTTATTGCAGTTGAATGTGTCGTAAAAGTTCGCGGCCTGCGTAAAGAACGGGCGTACTTCACTGTAGTACCGCTGGTACACGGTCGGCGAAATTGATTGCTGATCGAGCTCGACGTTGGAATTGTCCGGATGAAAGGTTGCGTAAAATGAGGCGGTCGGGGTCACCGGTACTGATAGATCAACCCCAGACCGCGACGTGGTGCCGCCATAAGCCGGCGTCGTTGCATTTGCAAGCGTGTACAGCGCCACGCGCGGCGACGGGCGCCGAAGCGATGTTACGATGGCCGCTGGCATGACCGCGTGGCCGGCGCGCGCGAAGTCGTCCGGATTCGTTTGCGCGGCATCGTAACTCCACACAAAATGGGCGCCCGTGGCGTGGACGTAACGCACGAACTGCACAAGCCACTCGCCGGCGTGAACCCCGCGAATGACAGTGAGCGGAATCTTCATCGTGACTGTGTAGCCGCCCGAGCCGATCTTTCCGTACGATTCCCAATTCGGCGAATACGAAGTATTCTCGGTCGATAACGCATAGTGTGTGCCGTTCGGCGTGGCCTGAAACTGATAGGAATATCCGCGCAGCCCTTCGGGCGCTAGATCTATCCAAACCGCATCATCGTTGCCCTGTCCGACATCGTTGCTGTGTTGTGCTGCGGCGATAGGCTCACTCTGCGTTGCATCGAACCGAACGTAGATGTACCGGCCATCGGTAGCAATACGCGCTACGGTTGCTTCGCCTGCTCGGCCGCGATGGTCGACATCCCACGTAAGCGGCGCGTTGGCAGCCAAGTTCCACCCTACGGCTGGACCTGAGGGTGCCAGCGGCGGAGCTGTGGCGGGTACTGTTATCGTGAACATGTGCTGCAGTCTAACGCCGACTGGGATCCCGCGATACCGTTTTGTGGCAGACGGGCACGCCAGAGGGGTGAGCCGCAGGCCGAGGTGCGGTCTACCCCACCCTAGGGCCGGTTCGTCCCAGATGCGTGGCGCCATGCGATACCTTTTCGGATGATGGAACTGTGAGCAAAACCGCTCGATCGAACGCTAACGTCATCTTGAAAGAAACCCTGTTCTGGATCGTCGGATGGGGAATCGTTACGTCGCTGCGCGCCGCGCAGTGGGGCTTCTCCGCCATGTACCAAAAGCTGCCGGTGCGCTGGGGCTTGATTTGGGGTGAAACGGCACTCGACTGGGGCACATGTGCGCTGCTTACCCTGCCGTACGTACTGTTAGTTCGTCGCGTTGCGCGAGCCCGGCTTGGCACGCTCACCACAACGGCGATTTACACAGGCGCCATCGTCATTGGACTGTTCGCGAAGTATGCGATGTACATTCCGCTCGAGAATGCCATTTTTCATTCGAATTATTCATACTGGTTCGGAATTGTAAATGACTTCTATTCCGTGTCGATGGGAAACCTCGCAACTCTCGCCGTGATCGCCGCAATCGAGCACTCGCGCGTTGCGCAAGAGCGGCAATTGCGTGCATCGCGCCTGGAAGCGCAATTATCGCAGGCGCAGTTAGAAGCGCTCCGGTCGCAACTGAGCCCGCATTTCTTGTTCAATACGCTCAACGCCATTGCGTCGCTCGTTCGAACCGATGCTGACGCTGCGGAGCAAATGCTGATTCGTTTGAGCGAAATGCTTCGCATGGCTCTCGACAGCGATGCGCAGGAAGTGCATCTGGCCGCGGAGGCGGATTTTCTCGAACGCTACAGAGACATCATGCGCATGCGTTTCGGCAAGAGCCTTTCGATTAACGTCGACATGTCCGACGATGTGCTGAACGAGCGAGTGCCGCATTTTCTGCTTCAACCCCTGGTAGAAAACAGCGTGCGTCATGGCATGGACTCGGGGCGCTCGTCGATCGCAATTACCGTTAGTGCGCGAACTGAGCGGGACCGCCTGCGCTTAGACGTCGTGGACAACGGGAAGGGCTTGAGCCTCGACATACCCCTGCGCGAGGGCATTGGTATCGGCCACACGCGCCGGCGGTTAGAGCAAATGTATGGCGCGCTTGCGTCTCTAACAATCGCCAACCGACCCGAAGGCGGCACAGCAGTGACCGTCGAGTTACCCCGGCGGGCGGCTGGAAACGGCCGATGAAGGCGCTACGCGCGCTGATTGTGGACGACGAAGAAGCGGCGCGAGGGCGTTTGCGCCACATGCTGCTTGATGTCGGCGATATCGAGATCGTCGGTGAGGCTGCTGACGGCCGCGAGGCGCTCGAAAAGATTCCTGCGTTGCGTCCGGATCTGCTGTTCCTTGACGTTCAGATGCCGCGTCTCACCGGCTTCGATGTCGTTACCTCGCTCGGCCCAGAAGAACGCCCGCCGGCAGTAATCTTTGTTACCGCATACGATAAGTACGCCCTGCGCGCGTTTGAAGTCAGTGCTCTGGACTATCTGCTAAAGCCATACGACGCGACTCGCTTGAATGAAAGCGTCCGCCGTGCGAGAGAGCGGCTCTTGGGCGTTGCACCGTCCGCACCGGACCCTCGGCTCGATCGTTTGCTCCAAATACTAAGTGATCGCCGCAACCTCGAACGTTTGAGCTTCCGCAGCGGCGACGGCATTGAATTCATTAATGTGTCGGACATCGATTGGCTGGAAAGTGAGGGCAATTACACGGTTCTGCATAGCGGTAACGCGGAAGTGCGAGTACGTGAGACGCTCTCCGACCTTGTAGGCCGCTTGGAGTCAGCCGGCTTCATTCGCATTCATCGGTCTATCGCCGTGAACTGCGATCGAATTTTTCGGCTTGAGCCATGGGCCCACGGCGAGTATGTCGTCATTCTTCGTAACGGAACACGTTTGCGGTCAGGGCGTACCTACAGCGAGGAGTTAGCGCGCTTTTTGCCTTAAAGGCGCTAACGGCGGATTTGCTACTGGAGCGCATCGGCGATGGCCCCTACGGCGCGATGTACGTCGTGATCGGTCGTACGCCAATTCAATACGCTCACACGCATGGCGCGCATGCCGCGCCACGTCGTCGCGCGAAAAATGCCTCACCTTGCGCAACGACTCGAGCGATGACCTCTTCAGTACGAGCACGCCGCCGCGGAGGTGTTGCTTGGGACGTGGCGTTCTCACCACCGTGGAGTATTTCGTTTCGTTACGAGGATGCTCGCAACGCAAGCTCGGCTTCCGACTCGAGCGCAAACGCCGATCTCGTCGGTTTTGGCCCGGGCAGCAGCGCAACTTCGCAAACCCTTACGCCGGCGTACCGTTTCGGAAACGGCGGTGTGCTTCGGTTCGAGTGGTCGCACGTTTCGGCAACGGGGCTGATTCAAACTCGCTATGGGCTGGAATTTGGTGTGTTCCACTGAATATTTTACGGCAGCGACTGAGGCCGCCGCTTATGTATGAAGGAGAGCACGATGTCTGTATCTGGTATCGCGTTCATCATGTATCCCGTTTCAGACATGCAGCGCTCCGCCGCATTTTTTCGCGACGTCCTCGGATTGTTGCAAACCGAACCCGTTGGTGAAGCTGGGGCGGCAAACAAGTGGATCGAGTTTGACGTGGATGGAACGACGTTCGGGATCGGCACGTTTGAGCAGGCGGGCACACCCGGCAATGCCGAGTCGCTAGCCCTTGAAGTCAGCGATCTGGACGCCATGCGGATGCACCTTGCTCGATGCGGTGTTGAATCGACCGAACCATACGAAACACCGATTTGCTTTGTATCGATGGTTACGGACCCAGACGGGAACCGGGTTTATCTGCACCAAGCAAAAGCGCACTGAGCCTATACCAAAAAATCGCGTGTCTGTAGCCGAAGATGATGCCATGACGGGGAAGACGTTTAATATCGGCGCTAGGCGTTCTATTCTGGGGCGCTATACTAGGCTTTTCGCTGACTTACGAAGTGCACCACAGACTGTGGCTCCAAGGGATCGGCACCGCATGGACAAGCAGCCGATTCCAGAGACCATGCTTCAGACCGTGCGGCAGTTCGCTCCTACCGCTTTAGGCTGCTGTCGTCAAGTATATTACGCCCGCCGGATATGCATAATGGACTCCCTTATGGCAATTGTGCTAACGTCTAGGCGTGAACGCGGAAGCAGATTCCCTAGCCGCTCAGGCGTACAACGCCCGCCGTAACGGCGATATTGCCGGCTCTATCGACGCGTACCGGCGTGCCGCGGAGCTTTTCGCCGATGACGGAGATTCACTTCGGGAAGCGCACGCGTTGCGCCACGTTGGCGACATCTTGCGCGGCCAATCTAAGATTGAAGAAGCGCTGCCGTATTACGAACGAGCGCTCGCGGTGTACGAAGCCCATCCCGAGCGCACTGATCTCGATCATGGCAATGCGTTGCGCGGCTATGCCTTGCTCGTTGAACTCCTCGGCCGAGATGCTCATTCGATTTGGATGCGGACACGCGAAATCTACAAAACAGTGGGCGTTCAAGCGGGGATAGCCGAATGCGATAAGCACCTGTCCGAGCGCGAGTCCTGAAATAAACGGCGATAGAGCCCGACCAAACGCGTTCCGAACTACAGATAAATCCCCAGCGGATACGCCTCCTCGCCATGCAGCCCCATATCCAGTCCGCGTTCTTCGGTCTCACGATCGACCTTGGTTACGGTAACGCGGCTTATCAGCCAAAGCATTCCGTACCTAAATACGAACGCCCAGGCGCTGCAGAACACCGCAGCGGCGACCTGTTTCCCGAAGAACCCGGCGCCGCCGAACAGCAAGCCGTTTGCGCTGGCTGGATTCCACGCCGTCGTTGCAAACACGCCGAGCAAGATAATGCCCGGTACGCCGCCGACGCCGTGCACGCCCCAAACGCCCAAGGCATCGTCCCAGCCCAGGCGGTTCTTCAGCGCGACTGCGTAGTAGCAACCGGCGAATTTTTCGGCTTGAGCCGTGGGCTCACGGCGAGTATGTCGTTATTCTTCGAAACGGTGCGCGCCTGCGGTCAGGGCGTACGTATTGCGAGGACTTGGCGCGCTTCTTGCCTTGAGATTGGAACGGCGCGCGCAGACTTGCTTCGAACTCCCACACATACGGAACGAGGCCCGGAGCGTTTTGCAGTGTTCAGCGCCAATCGCGCCGTTGCGGGAGACTCGTTGCAACGATAATCGATCGCACACGGTCACAGCTTCGGCGTCGCAGCGTCTTCAACAACGCCTGACCGCATGCGCCGTACTAGGCGCTTTTCCCGGCATCGTCCGCCGTGCCGTAACGTCGATGCGCATCAGCTTCGCGCAGCCTGATTCTGCATCTACTTGCCGCGAGTGGGTTTAGTCATGGAGCCAGTCGCTGTCCGACGTAGATGGTGTGTCCTTGATCATCGTGGATAACGAGCTCGCGCATGCCCCATGGCGTGTCGGCGGGGTCTTTGACGATGCGGACGCCGTTTTTGCGTAGTTGCTCGATCATGGCATGCGCATCGTCGGTCTCAAGGTAGAGATGGAAATGCTCGCCTCCCTGGACGAAATCGATTGACGGATCTTTTTCATCGGCGAGTTTTAGATGAAAGATCGCGTTGCCGGCGCGGATACCGGCGTAGAAGTCTTCGTAGCGGAACTCGAGCGCCAGTCCGAGTTTGGTTGTGTAGAAGCGGATTGATTCCTCGAGATCGGTAGTGCGGAGCTGCGTCGTTATGAGCATTTTTTCCTCTTTCTTGAGCGTTCGCTACCTCAGGGCGCTTCGACATGCGCCTGCCAACACTCACGCAGAAGAGTTGGCAGCATCGTGAATTGGGAAGACTGCCAACGCAATCTCGAAGGGTTCGCCGCGATCAGATTGAGCGCGTTCGTACTCCTCGAGCAGGTGCCTAATGTCTGCGCAAAGCCGCACGTAAGTGGATTGGTCCAATCGAATAAACGTTCGCGCCACGAGGGGATTACCATTGGCGTTATTCGCGATGGTCATCAGGTCGGCCGCCGCACTTTCGATTATGGCCGCTTGCGTCGTGTTGACGTCGCTCGAAGAACTCGAAAGCACCGATCTATCGACGCGAAAATGCCGGGCTACGGCTCGATACGTCTGCTCTGTGGTGCTGCCGACAGGGCGTTTTGAGTCGACGCGCACCAATCCGTGGCGCTCAAGCAGTTCAACATGGTAATACAGCGCGGTACGTTTTACTCTGAGCCTCTTTGCCAAGTCCGTTACCGTCAGCGGCTCCTGTATCAGCAATGACACAATTCGATGTCGCAAGCCGTCACTCAACAATCGTAGCGTATCGAGGTCCGGCAGCACCATCTCATTCAACAGCGGCGATCCGTCGCCCGTAGCCGCCGTTCGCGCCGGCTTTGGCTTGGGCGGCCGGCCGACCGTGGCAGCGTTTGAGCGCGTCGGCTTCGTTTTTGCGGACTTCATCTTTGCCTCCGGCGTTTATAAGTATTGCTCAAGGACGATCGCCACGGGGGCGTGTCCGTCCGCCGCAATGGTCACTTTTTGACCCGGACTTCCGCGAAGGAGGTGCCGTATCGATCTGAAGTCCGCGGCCGTTACCGGCTTGCCGTCGACCGTCGCAAGAACGTCGCCGTCGCGCACGCCGGCATTCCACGCTGGCGTGCCACCTAGAACGCTGGCTGCAATTAGACGGCTGCCCTTCACACCAAGTATGATTCCAGAGTGGTCGTGAACAGTGTTGCCGGAATCATCTCCACCAGGGCGTAATTGAATGCGTGAGTCTGGATAATCGAAAATCAAAATCCAGCGACGCAGTGTTGCGAAGCCGATATTTGAGATCGGAGCGAAGCGCCCGTTCCAAATCCCTGGTTTGGTCAACAAGTACAGCAACGGATCGCCAATGCTCGCCGGCCCGACGACGAGAGAATGGGCGCGCACCATATAAAGGGGATATCGTCCGCCCACGCCTCGTCCGCCGACGGTTATTCGAGCGTGCAGCGTATTGACTAATTCGTGCGTCGCTACAGTCGAGGCGGAAACTTGAGCGGTAAAAGAACTGCCGGTGTCAAGAGTAACTTTGCCGCGAATCGCGTCGATCGCGCCGTTTAATTCCGGCTGCCGATCGATGTAGCCCATCGTTGCAACCTTTTCAGGCTGTCCGTAGACGCTATCGGTTTTCGCGAGGGTTAGCGCGCTTTGGATTGCGTCGACCTTCGCGGCATAGCGCGCAAACATTTCATAGCCGATTATCCCGTCGGCGGGTGCGAGCGCGCTGTCCGGCAAAATGAGGTATGGTTGACGGTACATCGTGGCGTTGCCCACTTGCACCCGTTGGGCGGTTGCGAACCGCGTGGCCGCGACGCCTCCGCCGCCGCTGACGCTGGCATTGCCGACGATGGTTAGACCGATCCGCTTCGCCGCCGAATCGCTCAACACGTTTTGGCCGCCGCTATCGAGGTACATTTTCAGCGTCCTGCCGTTCACGCGTACGTCCACTGACGGAGTGCCGGCCAAGACGTGGATGGGCACCGTCGTCGATGATCCGATTATTGCGGAATCATGTGGCACCTGTGGAGGTGCGAACATAGAGTTCGTTACGCCGACGCGCTCGACGTGGGTAACGTCCGCATACCAGTTACCGTTGGCGGTCGAATGCGCGGTGATTACAGACGGTATGTGATAACGGCCAAATGCAGAGAACCCGGTAAAGGCAACTGCTACCGTGTCTTGCGAGCTGTTGCTGGATGCGTGCGCGGCGCGGTCTTGCAGCGCACGCTTCAACGCTTGAGACCAGCCAACGATCTCGTGGATTTCTCCGGCATCAGACTGCACTCTCGGCATGCCCGTCGCATCGCCGCGCCAGGCGTGCGCGCCATCCCACCCCTCTGATTCGGACGCGGGACCAGCGACGAAACGTCGGACGAACCATCCTGTCGCCGGGTCTACGATAATGGTGCCGGAGCCTTGTACCCCGTACGCGTTCACGCGCAAGTTGAGGCGAAGGGCGGCGCGGTCCTGCGCCTTCACGTGCGCCGCCATCCCCAAAGCGGTTAGCAAAAGAATGCAGGGAGCCAAGCCCAGCAAGGCAACGCGCAATTTGTTCATTCAAAACTATTTGAACGATCGCTGTCGCAATCCTGCAGTCTGTAAGATCACCGCCCTGCGAACGTCTTCAAATAGTGCGTGATTGTCGTATATGGCGTTGCGTCGTAATGCATGCCGAAGACGTTATCTACCTGCAATCGGTGGAGCAGTAGCACGCGAACCAAGGGGCAAGTCATTGCCGTGCTGCATCGCGTGAATTGTCAGTAGCCGCGGCCGCGCTGCGGCCGCTGACCATCATCATGGCAAGAACAACACAGACCCACGTCCGGGACCAACTGCACTCGTGGCCGTTAGATCCGGTCATCAGCGCCTCTCATAAAGAATCAAGTACTATTCCTTGCTCGCATTTCATGGAAATGTTCGCGCCTTTGCCTGAAACTCCAGCATGTCCGAGTATTGACACACTGCAGGGAGAAACGTCGCGCGCGCTTACACTGCAGACGCCGGATATGGCGCCTTTACCGCGCTTCAGGCCCAGCGTTGCTATAAACGAAACGGCCGCACTAGTCGTGAAATACGACGCGGTAGACTAGATCCGTAGCTGCCGCTAATAAGCGGTCGAGGTCGGCTTCGCGGGCCCAACGTTCACGCAACAGCATCCAAAAAAGTCGATCGAAGAGCTCAGCGAGCGTAGAGGTCTCGATCCCGCTGCGTGCGCCGGGAAGATCCTTGAATCGGTCCAACAATCCTTTGAGGCGCCCGCGACTCCATCGCTCGATGCGGCGCTGCTTTCGCGCCAGTTTAGCATCGCTGGTCGCCGCTTCACGCCATGCTTGGTACACGCGCGCGTAGGCGCGTTCACTCGTAAACGCACGGCGAATCGCCTCACCGAGTGATGCACGTATGTTCTGCGGATCGACCGGGAACGTCAAGGCATCGACACGGCTCAAGAATTCGTCCATCAAGAACAGCAGCAACTGCTCCTTCGAACGAAAGTGCAGATAGAACGTACCTATGGGAACCCCGGCGCGTGTGGTGATATCCGCAACGGTCGTTGCAGCGTAGCCCTTCGCGGAGAGTTCTTCGAGTGCCGACTCGATAATGGCGTTCTTTCTGCGGCAACTTCGCTGCTGGCGCGGCGCCGATGGAAGGTCGGCGCGTCTTAATAAAGCCGGCCGAGCGATCAAACCGCGAGCGATGCCGAGCGGCGCAGCACCGCGACTAGCGCGCCGGCGCAACAGCACAGCATCCAGCCACCAAATATGCCCGCGGCGTCGGCGTTGATGTTGGGGAACACCGAACGGAAGAACGCTGACGAGAATGGATCGAGCAGTAGCGTAGGCAGTGCCAGGCAGACCGCCGCCGCCGGCCAATCATCGCGTGGGATGGCCAAACGTAAGCAAATCATCCGCGTAAAGGCGGCCATAATCGCAAAGCCACCAAGGAATAGCGCGATGACGAGCAGCGGGTTGTTCGGGCGCAATACGAATTGGCCGATAAAACGCAGCGCGATCGTCGCAACCAGCCAGATCCCTAGCCCCCAAGCGAACGCGTTCAGCCTAAACATGAATACATCTTCATCTTTTTGACACGCCTTGTCAAGCCGCTAGTACCCACAGCGGCTTGCTATTTGGTATACTGGGCAGGAGCGCCAAAGAGCGCCGCCAGTCCGCGGAAAGGGCCGTGCCCATCTTTGACGCATCAACATGCTTAACGAACTTCTTTCAGCCTGATTACGTGCGGACTACAGGCGCGTTACACGAAAGCGAGTTCGTTCATGACATTCACAGATCTGCGCCCGGTGCCACCTCGTCCGCATCTGGACCACTATAAGAAGCAGGCAAAGGATCTCCTGAAATCGTTCCGTGCCTCCGAATCGGACGCGCTCATTCGGTTCAAGGCATTCCACCCGCGTGATAGTGCGCCCGATTCCAAAGACTACCGCGATAATGTCGCGCTCTCGGACGCGCAACTGGTTATCGCCCGGGAGCACGGATTTGAAAGCTGGCCGAGGTTTGCAGCGCACATCGAGGCACTGCGCGCTGCAAACACAACCGTTGCGGCGTTTGAGTTAGCTGCAGATGCAATTTCCGTCGGTGATAGCAAGGCATTGGCAGAATTGCTTCGCAAGACTCCACAGTTGGTTCACGAGCATTCGACGCGAGCGCATCGCGCAACATTGCTGCATTATGCCGGCGCGAACGGCATCGAGGACTATCGACAAAAAACACCACCGAATATTGTTGAGATCGTAAGCCTACTATTTGCCGCCGGCGCGTATGTTGACGCTGTTGCAAATATTTATGGGGCGTCCACGACGTTAAGCCTAGTTGCAAGCAGCGTCCATCCGGCTCGTACGGGCGTTCAGATCCCGCTGATGCACGCGTTGCTCACCGCTGGCGCTGCAATAGACGGGCCTCCAGGATGCAGCAACCCGCTCCTGAGCGCCTTGCGAAACGGAAGAAAAGCGGCGGCGCAATTCCTGGCAGATCAGGGTGCGACATTGGATCTCGAAAGCGCCGCCGGTGTAGGCAGAGCGGACCTTGTAGAAACATTCCTTGCGCGCGGGGCGACAAACGAGCAGCTCGAGCTATGCATTCGCGTGGGCCTGCGAATACGGCCATATAAATGTGGTCAACGTTCTTCTGGCGCACGGCGTTGAGATTAACAGCCTTCACCATGGACAAACCGCGCTTCACTGGGCCGCAATCGGTGCGGAATCCGATATGGTACGCTTTCTCATCGATCGTGGTGCATCGCTTGAAGCTCGAAACGTGTACGATGCAAACGCGCTGGAACAGGCGCATTGGTCGGCGGCGCACAGCGACAATCCGGCAATTTACGATCCCGTTATCGCATCGCTTACGGCAGCCGTGGACAATGCTTCGCAACGCGGAAGACCCTGAGGTGGTGGTCATGACACATCCCGATACAAAGTTTGTACACGGTGAGGGTGAGAGCGCATATCACTACGGTGCCGTAGCCGAGCCGATGGTACTTTCAACGACATTTCGGCGTTCATCTGACGGCACGTTCCCTTACGGGTTCGACTATGGCCGCGAAGGCAATCCGAATCGAAGCGAACTCGAGCGACGTATGGCGGCTCTAGAAGGGGGGGTCGACGGCGCGGCTTTCGCTAGTGGCATGGCCGCCGCCCTCGCTATCTTTCAAAGTTTGAAACCCGGAGATCACGTTGTAGTCTCAGAAGACATTTATTTTGGCGTTCGCGACGCCTTGGTCTCACATTTCCGTGTCTGGGGCTTGAACGTTTCGCTGGTCGACGCGACGAACGTGCAAAACGTTGCTGATCATGTGCAGCAAAATACGCGCGTTGTCTTCATCGAAACGCCGTCGAATCCCATGCTGCAGATTGCCGACATCGGCGCGATTTCACAAATCGCCCGCGCGTACGGCGCTTTACTCGTCTGCGACAACTCACTTGCCACTCCGCTATTTCAACAACCACTGGCTCACGGGGCCGATATGGTCGTGCACTCAACGACGAAGTACGTGAACGGACATCACGATGCTCAAGGCGGCATCATCATAACTCGCGAGAAATCAGACCACTGGGCGGCAGTCCGCAGCTTGCAAAAATCTTTTGGCGCCGTACCTTCACCGTTCAATTGCTGGTTGGCGTCGCGCGGCCTGGCAACGCTTCCCGTTCGGGTCCGGCACCAATCGACTTCCGCGCTTATTCTCGCGCAAAGACTTGTAAAGCATCCGAACGTGCAAGAGGTTCTGCATCCAGGACTGGAAAGCAGTCCGTACAACGAGCTCGCGCTTCGGCAAATGAGCGGCCTCGGCTCCGTGTTTTCTTTTCTGGTCCGCGGAACGGAAACCGAGGCAATACGCGTTGCCGGAGCCGTTCGCCTTTTTCAGCGCGCGACGAGCTTTGGCGGCCCTGAGAGCCTGATCGAACATCGAGCGTCGATCGAAGGACCGGCTACAAAAACACCCGGCAATCTTCTTCGCGTAGCAATTGGTCTAGAGGACGTCGACGACTTGTGGTCCGACATCGCCCAGGCGCTTGAGGCGGCTTCAGCAGGCGCGTGATCGCGAGTTTTTCAGGCGTTGCTCGAGTAGTGACTTTACGCCCGGCCATTCAGAAGACAGAATGCTATACATGACGGTGTCACGCACCGTTCCATCCTTGCGCAATCCCAAATGCCTGATGACGCCGTCTTTTTTGGCACCAAGTTTTTCGATGGCGCGTTGCGACCGGCTATTTTCAATGTCCGTACGCAGCCCCACGACCCGGCACTCCAGCGTCTCAAAGGCGTGACGCATCAGCAGTAATTTGCACGCGGGATTGACATGCGTAGATTGATAGCGAAGTGCGTACCACGTGTAACCAATCTCGACGCGTTCTGAATCCGGGACGACGTCGTGGTAGCGCGTGCTTCCGATGACGCCTCCGGATGCGGCGTCGCGCACGACCCATGGAAGCATGTGACCCGCATCCTGTTCTTTAAGGGCACGTGCAATATATTCTTCCGTTTGGTCAGGCGAAGGAACGTACGTGAACCGCAGGTTCCATAACTGACCGTCGGCGGCCGCCGAAGCGAGGCCGACGGCGTGATCGGAGCGCATAGGCTCGAGCGCAACGCCATAGCCTTCGAGGACGATTGGTCGCAACGATTTCATGTAGAGTCTTCCTGTGGTAATGCGGACCGATTAGCCGAAGAGTTCGCGCTTCTTTGCCGTGCTGGGAGAATTTTGCGCAAGCTCCCCGGTGAAGGTTATCTTGTTGCGATAGCCGGCGCTGCGACATCAAAGACGTATTGGAGCCGCACCTGTGCACGTCGCCGCCGGTCAAGTCTTCTCGTACCGTCGCGTACGCAATTCGCATGTTTAACTTTACGCATGTGGCGCCGTAGCCCGTGCGGAAAAATTCCGCCGACGTGCTTATTTCGCAAGCATTACCACGATTGCGGTCATTCGCGGCGTCGGGGTCATTGTGTGTTCGACACCCTTTGCCATCAGTACGACACTACCAGGCCCTACCGCGTATCTCGAAGGTCCTACGCCTATCACGCCTGATCCGCTCTCGATTACGGCAACGGCGTCCTGCGGCGACGCGTGACGCATGGGTTGGTCGAGCCGAACGAACATCACTGACTGGTTGTATGCAGAAGCGAGGCATGCAACGGAGGGACCCTTCGCGTTTCCATGTACGTTTCGAAGATATCTCGATGGGTTAATCACCGTAACTGTTTGGGTTCCAGCGGCGAGGCCCATGCAAGGCGCCGGCATTGCAGCAGCGGAACGCTGAAGGCTAGCAGCGCCCAGGAGGATGGCGAGTGCACAGACTCCACGTAAAAACCTCCAACGATCGGTCATATCAATTACCCTTTCCCGGTTGCAGTCACGAATGGTGTGCGTGCCGCTGTCAGCCCGTTGCCTCATAATGCAACAGTTCAGCGCTGCAGCAAATCATTCGTGAAAGAATAATATGTCACCTGTGGGTTGCATATAGTGTCTCCGCATGTTAGCATAGAGCGGTCTCGTGACTAAGAACGACTCGGCGGTCTGGAGCGCCCTAGCCGATCCCACGCGCCGTCGGCTGCTCGACCTTCTTCGGGCGGGTCCGCGAACGACAGGAGCGTTGTGCGCGCGCTTTGCGATATCGCGCACCGCCATCATGAAGCATTTAGACGTCCTTGAGGATGCGCGACTGATAACCGTGCGCCGCAAAGGACGCGAACGTTGGAACTACATAAACGCTGCGCCGCTTCGTTCCATTTACGAACGATGGCTAACACCTTTCCAGCAACTCTGGGCAGCTTCGCTCTCCAAATTCGGAGCCATTGTCGAAGGAGATATTGTGTCAACAGCACCGGCCAACACCGCGATTTCCAGCGACGAAATCGTTCAGACCGTCAACTTGTCTGTTCCCCCCGAGAAAGTCTTTGATGCGCTCACAAAAAATGTCGCCCGCTGGTGGTCCCACGTTACCTATGACCATAATGGACGACCGGATCTCCGTCTTGAGCCGGCGGCCGGCGGACGTTTGGTCGAGATACACGCACATTGCGAGCGACTTTATGGCATCGTGACACGCGTTGAACCGCCTTCGCTTTTATGCATCGAGGGCTCGATGGGCATGGGCGGATGCATCTTCGGAACGATACAGTTCGAAATAACCGCTTCCGAGGGTGGAGCACTTCTTACGCTCTCGCACACGGTGATGGGGATTTACGACAAGGCTATGGTTGACATGTATCGTGGCGGGTGGGGTACACTGCTCGAAGACGGCCTAAAGGCGTATGTCGAGCGCGGCAAGGAGGCATGGGACGCAGCATGAGCGACGATCATACGTTTGCTGTCGTGTACGTTCGCGGGCCAAATTGGGATGAGGAAAAACCGTTCCACGCGCAAGCCGATGTGTATCACCATCGCGACTTTTTGGCGGCGCAACATGCGGGCGGGAAGCTCGTTTTTGGCGGCCCGTTTCTCGATGATCGCGGTGGCCTCGCCGTATATACTGCGCCCTCAAAGGAAGAACTCGAAAAGATCCTCGCAACGGATCAAACAATCATCCAGGGGCTCCTTCGTTACGAGATTCACCCATATATTGTCGCGTTCAAGAGAGAATAGGACCGGCTTCAGACGATAACGCAGCGACGATATTATGGCGACAGTTCCGCACTTGCGGGGTCGAGGACAAAGGCCTCTGTCCAACCGATTTGTGAAGCGCACGCGAAAACTAAACTTGGCTCACGATACCGTACGAGATATCGCGTCAGCCACGGTAACGGGATCGTTGAAATCTAACTCACGTCGCAAACGATCTGAACTAAAATGGAGGTCTTGCGAAAAGTCCTTTTCGACGTCGGGAACCTGTCTTGGCATCTGAGGCAACAATCTTAGACGCTCTTCAACAGTGGGTGTTCGCTCCTCGCCGATGTTGTATGTTTCTCCGCGCGCACGAGGGTCTGTGCTTGCAGCAGCTATGGCTGCGCCGGCATTTTCGACGTAACAATGCGTCCACCGCCATTTCGGTTGATGAGCAAATCGCAGAACGGTGGAAAAGTCGCGGTTTGTCTCCCGCCCATACACTTTTGCAAGGCGTAAAACGGTTGCGGTCAAACCTTCAGCGCGCCGAAAGGCGTTTTCGACGACGATCTTATCGTAGTCGTCGAATGAACCGACGCGACCAGGCACACGATACGGATAGCGGCGAGTTCGAAGCGCGCACGATTCGTCGATCGGTGCTCTTTGTGATGGCCCAGGCTCGGTCCTGATAAATCGCCCATACGCGAGATACACATCGCAACTGCTTACCACAACGACGTGATCGCAGCGTCCGGCGATCAAACGTGTCGCGATGTCGGCGTCCTTCTGCGTCATCGCGATCATGTGCACGACGACATCATAATCCTCGCGCAATGCGGCAGGTACGTTTTTAGGCATCCAATTTAGATCAAGCAAAACAGCGCGGGTCCCCGGACATACGGGACGGGTCCCACGGTGAACTACCGTGAGCTCGTGTCCGCGCTCGGCAAGCTCGCGCTCAACATAGTGACCGATTGCGCCGGCACCCCCAAGTATTAGAACCCGCATCCGAAACCAATTTTACCATTTGCGATTGAGGTGTTTGGAGCGGCTGCGGAGATCGTGATGATGATTTGGCTCCTTGTAAAGGGCGTTGGCGTTCGGAAGCGGCGGTAAGCCTCGACGTAAGGACGATCTCAATATGGAAGCGGTGCCGACCCTGCTTTCGTTCGCACCGCAACGCGGGCTTCAAGCGTTTTTAGCGTCGACCGTTAGAGAGGCGAAGGCGTCGGGACGCTATCGACCGTGGCGGCGGACTTAACGTCAGTAGAACGAATAACGAAGCATTGTGCGGGCCACCGGTTCGCGTCGTCACTATGGATCCTCTGAAGGGGGCCGCATTTGAGACCCGTCCGCGCCGCCCAACTCGTTTTGAGAATCGTGTCCATACTGCTCCTATTACTGGCGGCCGTTCATCTCATCGCCACGCCCGACATTGCGGGACTCTTAGCCGGGGCGCCGCGGAAAACGTACTCGCTCGCGCTGCCTCCGACGCTGTTGAACCACGTTCTCGTCGGCGTGCTATTAATTCCGCTTGCGGTGAGCTGCTGGGTTACCGCAGCGTCGACCATGGCGCCACGATGGGCACGTAATACTCTACTGGTCGTGGACAATCTGGCGCTTCTGTCGCTGCCGATCGCCATAGTCGTACTCATGCGCCAAGCCCGGTTCTGCACAGCACCGTTGTTCGTGACAGGTGTCTCAATTGTAGCCGCCGTTGCCCTGCTGACGACGGTGGCTACGGTTGTCGTGCTCGTAACGCCGCGCTCTAGCACCGCTGAGGTGCCTACCTCGCGATCACGCGGGTAAAACACTAAGTGGGGCATGCGGCGCTCGCCATCGTCGATTGCGAGGGCGTCAACGTTGCTCCACCGGCGAATCGTCGCGAAGCGCCCAGGCTTGGCCTTGATCCGCCATCCCTCCGTCGTGTTGACTTCCTGTACCACCCACTCCAAATGCTGCAAACGGCGGACCCCGGCTCGAGTGTACCAGAGCAATGCGGGTGCGACGATGTATGCTGTACTGCCCTCACCGTGAACGGTAAGCGGGGCTTCGATCTTTAATACAAACTTGTGTGCGGCAAAGCGTTTTTGCGCCTCCGGCGAGCGGCTGCCGATCGTGTCTCGATACCACGTACGGATCGAACCGTTTCCGTCCCAACTGAACGGCGCGAACTCGTCGATGGTCGTGCAGTCGTCAGTGTACGCGGCCGACGGGAAGGTCACGTCGCCCGAATTGAATTTCACTGCGAATGCTTCCAGCGGCGCTAACACTGCGCCGCTTTGCGATCCTGCAGCGCTAACCAAATCCGGTCGTACCAAAAGCAGAAGCACGAGCGTCACTGCGAATTGTTTCATCAAGAGCAGTATAGTGCGCGCCGCCTGGTCAATATAACAAGAGTGGGACGAAGCGAGCGAAGCGCGGGGCGAGACGCGCGCGGCGGCGTGGAAATGATCTCAATCAGGGCGCTCGGTCCCGACGATTGGCGCGATTGGCGCGAAATGCGGCTGCGGGCGCTCCGCGCAGCGCCCTACGCTTACGGATCCACGTTGTCGGAGTGGCAAGCCGACCGCCACACCGAAAAACGATGGCGCCGGCGATTGACCGAGGTTCCTTTCAATCTCCTCGCCTTGCTGAACGATACGCCTGCCGGCATCGTGAGCGCCACTGAGCCGTCCTCTGAAAAAGTCGTCGAACTTATCTCGATGTGGGTCGCGCCGTTTGCTCGCGGTCAGGGCATCGGCGATGCTCTCGTTGACGCGGTCGTGCAATGGTCACGCTCGCAATCGATCAACCAAGTGCAGTTGGACGTCGTTCCACACAACGCGCATGCGACCGCCCTTTATCGGCGTCACGGGTTTCACGGGGGCGGTGTTGTAGACGGCGAGCTGAAGATGAACCTGATCTTGCGTTTGCGGGAAACGCAAGTAAACAGTCGGGACCCCTCTGTTGGTCCCTAGACCGCATACGGCGAAGTGCATACGGGACGGGCGCAAGCGCCCGATGCCGCCGATACGGCTCTTAGATGGAGCTATCACGTTGATGCTTAATCCATACCATGCCGTCGTTCGGCGAATCGCTAAGCAAAATTTTGAACGCGTCAATCAGCGCGATTTTGGTTCCTTGCTGAAAGATTGCGTGCCCAATGTCGTCCACCGCTTTGGTGGTTCCCATGCGCTCGGTGGCACACGGCATGACCGTAACGCTCTAGGTCGGTGGCTTCAACGTCTCGAACGCTGCGGGCCAACCATGAAACTGACTGTCCGCGATGTCTGGGTGTTCGGCCTTCCGCACGATACCACGATCATTGTGCGATGGACGAACGCGGACACACTCGCCGACGGATCGCCGTACGAGAACCACGGCGTTCACGTCATCAAAATGCGATGGGGCAAGATCGTCGAGATTGACGCTAACGAGGATTCACAAGCCGTCGCGAGAGCGCTGGAAATTCAAGCCGCCCATGGCATAACCGATGCGGCGGCACCGCAAATCGTTAGTTAGCGCCGCGTCCCTCAAACTTTTGGTGCGTTCATGCAGGATCCGGTGCCGCGCCCGCCCATTCATCGAGCGATAAGGATTGGCACAAGGCCTCTTGCCGTCGATTATTCGAGCGGCCAAGGCGTCGTGATACTATCGAACGCGCCGACGGACTCAACCTTGCGGAACGAATAGCCGAGCATTGCGCGGGCACCAGTTCGCGTCCTCACTATGGTTTCTCTGAAAGGGCGGCATTTGAAATCCGTTTCGCTACCCAGCTCGTATTGAGACTTAACGATAACACCAGGGTTCATTCGGCAGGCCAGTAGCGCCAAGCGTGAACGCAAGGCACAATATACGCTCCTCGTCAGCGACGGCAAACGCCGCGGCTTCGAGGTGGTATCAAGTGCGAGGGCGATGTGCTGCTCGTGCGTCCAGCTGCGCTCGTCAGCCTTCTGCACGTCATTCGGGAAGTACACGTCGAACTCGCACTGGCGAAGGCGTCGAGCGCGCAAATCGACTGCGGCTCAGCGAACCTGTTCAAGTTCGTGACGGACAGAATTTCGAACGCCGCTTGAGTGCGTGGCTGAAGACCGCGAACGATTTGCGGTCCCAGCTCACGAAAGAGCAAGATCAGCTACAACGCTGGTAGATTTTGCGTTCGGGGCATTATCGACAAATATGTGTGGACGCGCAGACCATGCGCTCCAGCGTAAACGCTATTCTTGAAGACAAGCAGCGGCAGACAGTCGTCCCCATTCGCCGGGCCTCATAGGCAAGTTCAAGGGCGTACCGCGAACCAAGCGAAGGTTGCTGGGAGGGGGTTACGTAGCACAACCCCCCGCTAGGCGGGTCGAGTGATGCCCACACCGCCCGTCGCCCCCTTGCGGGTCCCTTACGGCCGGCCGAAAAACCCGACTAGCGGCCATCGGCTCTGCCCAAGACGGAACTCGCAGGTCGGCTTCTGCGCAAAACAACCTTTAATGGCTGGCTTGGCGTTAGGTTCGGTGCTCATAACCAGCCTTTATGGTATAATTTGTGCAATGCCGCGGGAAGTGATTGCCAACCGCCTCTACGAGTTGGCTGAGGGTCAGGACGGTTATTTCTCTGCCGCCCAGGCTGCCGAAGAGGACGTATCTGCTACTACGCTAGGAAAGGCGGCCAGGCGGGGAGCGCTTACGCGCGTCTCTCGAGGAGTCTATCGGCTCGCTCGCTATCCCACAGTATCCGAGAATGCGCACCTTTGGGAGGCCGTACTGTGGCCCCAAGCACGAGCCAAAGTCTTTGGGACGCTGACACACTACACGGCGCTGCGGCTCCACCACTTGTCCGATGCTAATCCGCCCAACACCCATATCACGGTCCCCAGCGCCCTTCGCATCAACAGGGTGTTGCCGCGGTCGCTAGTCGTACACCGCGCTGACCTGAAGCCGCATGAAGTGACGTATGTGGACAGCCTTCCAGTGACAACCCCACAGCGAACGCTTCTTGATATCGCGGCGCTGGGCGATTCTGTCGTCCTCGCGGATGCACTTCGAGATGCGCGCGAACGCAAGATCACGCTGCCGTACGAGCTGATGAATGCCTGATCCGCTGCGCCCCGAGAGACGCAATCTTCGTCCGCCGGGTAACGTCGGTAATTTATTCTCCCGCATAAACGCCTACGCCCATGAACATGGCCTTACGCCGGCGCGTTTACAGCAGCGCGTCAAGAGCGAACTGCTTTTTGCGCTGCTTGATCGTGCACGTGAACGCGGCATCATCCCGATTTATATTGCAAAGGGCGGCATGGCGATGGAACTGCGTTTTGGCATTCGAGCGCGTGCATCGGGTGATGTCGACATTGGTATCGTCGCGGAAGGCGAAGATCTCCTATCGGTATTTGATCGCGTTCTTGAACTAGGCCTTGACGGTTTCACATTCGTCCGCGGCACGACGCTCTATTTAGCAAATGCAAACGCCCATCGCATCGAGGTTCGAATACAATACAAAGGCCGTGCCTTCGGCACTTTAGACGTTGACCTCAACGACGCCAACTACGAAACACCGGTGACGTTTGAGACGGCAAGCGTGCTTACCGTTCTGGGCCTGCCAGGGCCGCTTCGCGTGCCACTGCTCGATCCGTATATCCAAATTGCGCATAGACTCCATGGGGCGACGGAACCCGATCGCCCGGATTACATCAACCGCCGACACCGTGACGTTTTAGATGTCCTCATCATGCGATCTGATCGCTCATTGAAACTGAGCCTTCGACGCCTGCGAGCGACGGCGATTGCGGAATTCGGTCGACGCCCGCACCACAAGAATTGGCCGCCGATCTTTGCGATGCCGGCGCTGTGGCGGCCGGAACTTGCACGCGAGGCGCGCGAAGCCGGATTTGAGATTCAAGACCCTGACGAAATTGCCCGCGAGTTTATCGCATTTATCGCCGCCATCGAGGGAGTTGACGTGAAAAGACGCTACGAGTACGAGTTTGTTCCCATACAGTTGAATATGACGGGGAACGAGCCACTCGAGCAGCAAGCTCGTACGATGATCTACGAACGAATGGAAAACGGTTGGCAAATCGTATCGATCGGACCGCGGCCCGGTTATGTCGATCAATACCTCGCCGTCCTTGAACGGCCGACCGAACAACAAAGCGTGAAACTGCCACGTCTCCAGCTTCGTGTAGACACGCAGTATGGGGGGAACAATGAGGTGTCTCTCTCCGGCACGCTGCGGAACGAGACGAATCTTGCGGCGAACCGAGTTCGCATTTTCGCGAGCAACGTCTCCGATATTGCCCGGCTTGGAACGGTTACGCGCGGCGACGGGGGACTATCCGTAAATTTGCTATACGAACGGGCGGCGCTTCGCACGCAGCGACCACAGTTTGCCGCTATCATCGCGCAGTATGAAACCGATGACGGCGTGCGCATAGAACAAACGGGACCTCTTACCGCACACGGTCCCGACGCATCGCAGCGTTACACCTACGCGGGGGAAGGGCTTGGACCTAGTCGAGTCGTGGAACGCTTTACAGTCGCACACGATGCCGGCGAAATCCTGTAATTCCGATGTGGACGCTTCAGTGGATATTTGCCGGCGTTGTCCTTGTGGTCGGCGCACTTGTGGGCTACCGATATCTATCCGCAGTTGACGTAGGCACGACTGAAGAAACTGCGTCACCCGCTGAGCGCCGAAAGACGTACGAGGACCTCGGTGCTGAGAGCGGTAGAATTACTTCGCACGAAACGGCGACGCTCTTACTGGACATCGCTCGCGATCTATACGATCGAAAACACAGCGCTTACGACACTTTAGATGATAAGGCGCAGAAACTCGTTGCGCTCCTCGGCGGTGGCGCGAGCCTTTTCGCGCTCTTTGCTGGCTTCACAGGCGGGTTGCATGTCGTACTGACGCCACTGTTGGTTGTATCTGCGATTTGCTTTTTTGCAAGCCTTATTCTGCTTTTACAGTCCCTGCGTCCGATAGAAACCGACATTCCAGCGATTACGATGTTTAATTCCGTCCCCGTGTTGGCCGATTCTGCGAATCGCGGACGCGTCGCGCGCCGGATGATCGAAGCATGGCAAGAGATAACGCTGGGCCTCACTCCTATCCTCAGGCGCAAAGGTCGTTTTATTTTCGTTGCAACGCTACTAATAGTGGTCGGCGCCTCGCTGTTGCTAACGAATTTCCTAATTCTTGTCGCGACGGCACCCCGCAACACACCTACGCTCACGAAGTGTTCCGGACGTCTTATGGCGAATGGTACCGTAAATCTCGCATGCATGGAGACAACACGATGAACGGCAGCGACGACCAAGACTTCGAAAAGCCGGGCCCGGTCGGGCGCGACCCACTTACCGAAGGTTGGAAACCCAGCGATGCAAGCGGTAAAGACGGTAAAGACGATGACAGAGAATAGCGGCGACACAGAGCCGACAAGTCCGACGGCTCAGGCCTCGGACTTTGAAAGGCCTGGCACGGTCGCGCGGGACCGGATCACATCTGGCCTGAATGATCACGATCCGTTTGGACGTCCGGGATTGGTCGATCGCGATAAGGTAGAAAAGGCTGCGCCTGATAAAGGTCGACGTGATGATTGATGAAGCCGCCGACCTTCACCCAGAAATCACCCGGGATCGAGATCGGGTTACATACCGCTCGAAAATCGAGTTCAAGCCCGCTCCCGGCGCGGAAGGGCTTCTGGAGCGCCTAAGGACCAACGCTCAAAAACAGATCATTTGGGACGACGAAGACTGCGAACATCCAGAGCCTGCGCGGCATATTTGAACGTGGCGAGTGCTATCCGAGCCCTGACCGCGACGATTGCGCCATCCTTGACCTATTCTATTTTGGTCCACCTGGTCACGAACACATCATCCAAATGCGCCACAACTTCATGGTGCCTGCGCAAATACGCGTGCTCTCGGAGCTCAATGGCTACGCCCGTCTCCTATAGATAACTCGCCAAGCGCGCTGCGACCAAGAAGCATCGTCACCTCCGTTTTATTCACGCGCATGACTGGACGAATGACACCTCTCGACTGTTGACGCGGGCAGATTGAATACTAACTGTGCGGCGCCGCTGCCATTTGGGACCACTTCAGCGGCGCCCCTGACATCCAACTTCGAATTCTGGTCTCTGCTACATCGGCGTTGGATCCTCCGGGACAGCACCGAAGGGCCAAGCAGTGGTCTCAGGGCGTTTTCGAGCGCGTGACTCTTCTTGCAATTGCCGCATCGCTTCAACCATGTGTCGGAACTGCGGATCGTTGTTAATACTGTTCAATCGTTCCGGCTCTGTCCGCTCAATCGGCCTCGGTGCTTCAAATCCCGGTGCCAACGTCCGCGCCCAAATATCGTTGATAGGCGAATTTGGAAATTCTTTCGGGTAAATGCCGTACTGAGCGCGGTGCGCAGACCACTCATCGAAGCTCAGCGAGTCACGCCATGCTTTGCGTTGCTGTAAATCCGCTTTCAATGCGTCGCCTTTGATAAACGCAGCCTTTCCCGCAGCTGCAGGAAACAACCGCTGGTGCAACGCGTCGTTCGATACAAAGCCCGTAGCAAACGGTGTGTAAAAGAGATACTGTAGATCGGCGACGCTGTTTGCGTCACGCTTCACGATTCCGAGCCGAACGCAGGCCGCGAAGACGAGATAAACGCGCAATACGCCGCTCGCATATGGCGCGAAAGTGCGCAGCGTTGTGCCGGGGCTTGTTAAGAACGTTTGACCGAACACTCCTGCGTCGGTGGGGCGTCCTTTCAGCAGCGCAAGAAGAAGCGCCATAAGATACAGCTGGGTGTCCATATCAGGATCGCACAACGCGACATCGACGGCGGCAATCACGTTCTCAATCGCCTTGGCACCGTCTGCGTATTTCGCGACGAACGTCTTGGCATGCTTACTGATTTGAGCGTAGTCCACTTGAGCCACGCCGCTTCGCCACGCATGCGCCATGACCCGATCACCATCGGAAAAGTCGCCGGCCTCCCACCGCGCGAACATCTGTTGCTGAAGCGTTCCATCGACCATCAGCATGCCGCCCTTTGCGTGCACGTTCCCCGCAGTGGAATCCACAGGAACGGAAAAGCCATTCATCTCGATCGTATCACCGAGAATGTCGTTGAGGGCGAGCTTCGTAAAGCTGACGGGAATCGCCGCGCCGCTACTCTTGAGTTTGCGCGCGAGCGCTCGTAGTACGTCCTGCGGCGGCATTTTGCCCTTCCGGGGCGTGTGCTCTTTACTGAGGTTGCCGATGATCTCGCGCAGCAGCGTCGGCGTCAGAACCGGCGTGAGCCACTTAGTAAGCTCGTCAATAAGGTCCGCGCGCAACATCTGAAGCGCAGATTTGTCGATGATTAGTCGTGGCAGTGAAATCATGTCGGTTGGTTATGTAAGCATGACACGCGGCAAGCGCAATTCGTTGCACAACGCCGCTAGGGAATATTCGGGAAAGCGCTATCGTTCATAAACTGCCATGGCAGATGTAGTGGACGAGTATCGTGCTCGGCACGTGGCGCGTCGCAGTTTGGGGCTAGTCAGCTAGGCGTTCTCGATGTTTTGTGTCCGCATTGGGACGATGGCTCGGCCCGCTTGCCTTGCTGTATCTAAACACGCTTGATCTGTATCTAAAAGGGCCGATCCGTATCCAACCTCGCCCAGTTGCGCCCGTATCTAATACTGCGTCAATGCTGTAATGCTTTTTTACTCGGAGCGCCATGAAACACTCGTTCACTAAGCAACGCGCTGTCAAATCGACTAATTAAGTAAAGCCCCATGGGTCTTGGCGCTGTTGCAGCGGGCCTATGGTCCGACGCATCGAACGGTTCAGCTCTGTGGCCCGTACACCTAAGCATTTCACGGAACACACTGGCGACGAAATTCGCGAAATGTTTACAAGCGCGGTCGGGGCCATCGGTATGCGGATGACCGATGTCGAGCGGGATCGCCGAATCGACGATGTGGTCATCGACGGCATTCCTCTCGGCGCCCGCAAGGCGGAGCTCCGAAAGCCCGGCTCCGCTTGGTATGCCACAAGTTTCGTAGAAGCCCGCGCTACTGCTGCAATGCTGGTTGATCTCGGGCTCGCGAGCGAGGTCCAAAACATCGTGCGCGGCGACGCACCCGATATTACAGTGCTCTTCCGCGATGGCCGCAAGCTGTTCATCGAACAAGCGATGGTGATGGACCCGGCGGCTACGCGCTTCTCCCTGGCCATCGACGACGCAAACATTCTCGCCGATGCCGCAACAGCCAACGATGCGCGCCTTCGAGCAGTCTTCGAGGGCGGAATGTTCGTCATCCGTTTGGATCGCCTGACGGATGACGACCTCGACCGCACTTTTACGTCCCAAGCACTCGCCGCGGAAATCGTCGCGCTGTCCCATACAATCGATGGCGATACGCCGGCGCACACGGTCCAAGCGCAGCAGTTTCCGCTGCTCCGTGCGCTCAAGGCGTGGGTGCGGTACAAACCGTGCAACGCGCAGACGGCGCGCCCCATTGAGCTGCCGGCATTTCATGGCCGACGTCACATGCTCGAACGAACGCTCCTCGAACGCCTCCAGAAAAAGATTCAGAAGGCGGAGCGCTATCCCGCAACTTGCACGCCACTCTGGCTGTTGCTCGATGTCGACCTTCACTTTGATGCCCGCGGCGGTCTGGAGCCCATCGCCAATCGCCTCATTGGCACGATTACGGACGCCCGCTACGAGACCATCGTTATTCAGCAGCCGGGGGAACCACCGTTACGCTTCAACCGCCGCTCGTAGCGGCTTGCGTCAGCATGGTACACTACCTGTAAGGGCTCACCCGTTTACGCGCGAGCCGCCGTCGATTTCATCGACGGTAGTAAGATCGTCCCGATAGCCTCGGGACATCAGGGACGAACCTCAGACCTTCGACGTTCGTTCGTTTTATTCAAGGAGGCACCAATCGTGGTGTCCGCAACCTTCCTCCTCTCGCTCGTAATGATCATCGCGGTACGTCTGCTCCAAAAGCACGTCACGCTTGTTAGCATCGGCGACATTTCCATCGGTAACCGCATCACCGTCACCTGTAAGCCCGAAGAACCGCCGGTTGCGAGCGAGGCAAACAAATAGAGTACGAGATCTGAAGGGGCACGTTGCTGCGTGCCCCTTTGGTGAAAAGTAAGCGCCAGTATCCTTGTGAATAAACGGGAGAGAGGGACGCGGTCGACCGAACAAGCCTTTCTGAAGCAACGCTGCGCACCACGCGGCTGTTGTGGATGCTATGTCCACGGATGAAGATACCGACATTGTAGAGCAGATCTTCCCGCCCGTTACACGCGAGCAAGTCGACGCAGCAGCCGACGAATTACAGGCCGAGTTGCTACGCTATGCGGCGCTTCCAATGCTTGGTAACCTCGTAGCAAAGGCAGCCACCAGATACATCGGATCGGGCTCGTACGAGATGCCCTTTGCCGAGTACGCAGCACTTGTGTATTGGCGTGAACAAGCGGATGCGGAATTCACGAATCCGGTAACCGGCGCAGTTGTCGAAGACATCTTCGACCGCATTGGCGCCCTGTTTTTCAACATAGAGGGCTACTACTTCACTGAGCAACGTCTCGCGACGGACGCTCACGATCGTGCTGAGCTGATTCATCGCCTGCGGCTGACGGGTCTTCGGATGCGTGTGCCTGCCTACCAGGTACATCAGGAGCAAATTCTGCGCGGTCTGTTTGGTACATACACTGCGCAGCTCATTAATGGTTGTGGCTTCGAAATCGAAGACGTTATTGCGTGCTTCTCGGCACTGTATCGGATGCGTACTGACGACTTCACCCGTTTCAGAAATGACGCCAAGTCAATCAACAACCAGGAGGACGTTGATCTTCACTTTGCGATGCTCGGCGAATATTTCTCGTTCACCGCCGATCGACTTGCGGCCGGCGCCGGGCGCGCTCTTGCAAACGTGGAACGAATCCTGGGCGCGTTTGCGCTGCGACGCGGCGAGGCGGATCAGCACGCGCTCTTGCCCTCACCGTTCAGCATCCTTAGACAGAAGCCAATTCTAGCGATTGGCGATGGCCGCTATTTCGTCCCCAACCTGGACCTGTTATTTCCGTCCATGCAGGGCGGTATCGAGGACCTCATCAATCCGGACGTTACCGCGTCGAGCTGCCCACGGTTTCTGGCACACGTATGTAGCACATCGTGGCAAATGGGTCGAACAAGAGTCAGACCGTATTCTCAACCAATTGATGCCGGGCGGTTATGGTGTAATCGGCGCCTATTATACATCCGAAGGCGAACGCGTTGAAGGCGACGTCGTACGTAAGGCGGACGACGCCGTCTTTATTATCGAGGGGAAGGCTGGCGCGTTTACTCCGCCGGCGCTACGTGGTGGCGCGGGGAGGTTGGATGCGAATGTGGCTGACATCATTACCGAAGGACACAATCAGTCTCTGCGCACACAAGCATACATAGCGCAGGGTGGCCGTACGTTCGAGGACGAGCACGGAACGGTAGCACTTACTTTGGCGGGGAAAATCCGCGAGCTGATGCGGCTGGTCGTGACGTTGGATACCGTGGGCGTACTGGGCACGGCAGCAGCCGCGATGCAGAGACACGGCTATATGACAGGAGAACCAACGTGGGTGATCTCCTTGACGGATCTCATGATCATCGGCGACGCGCTGAATCTTCCCGGACAGTTTCGGCAGTACATGCGCATGCGTTTAAGCTCGCTCACCGATGAACGGATCCTAACGTTTGACGAGATCGACCTGTTAGGCTTGTATCTTACGCATAATGACTTATGGCCGGTCGATGAGGAAGATATTACGACGCTTGTTCCGAGCGGATACACCGACGTGCTGGACGACCATTATGTACGCCGCACAAGTGCAGATCCGCCGCACCAGGCTGTTCCGACAGAACTTCAGGACTTGATCAGGGGCCTCGCACACCGCGGGCAGCCGAACTGGTCACACGCAGTTTGTGATCTCCTGGCGCTGGGAACTGATTCGCGCGACGAACTCGCAGAAACGATCCGAGAGCGCATTCCTACGGCGAATGCTCGACCGACCGACTTCACGGTTACCGGCGGGGATGGTGCCTGGGCTATAACGGTGGTTCTGAATGCGAATCACGATTCCATCGGCTCAAGAGATACTTTTTTGCATGGGATTTCACACGCTGGCGGCCCGCAAATCAAGAAGCGCTTGATTATCGGATACGATCCAGCAAAAGGCGAAGCATCAGCTGAGTACTACGAAAAGGTAACGGACCGGTATTATCGTGTACCACCTGCCTTATTTTGGAAATCGGGGCTCGTAAATAATTAGTCATGCCAGAAATCTTGTCCGGCAGACTCTCAAATCGCTTTTTGCACTTTTGGATGCGAGCCGGGTGGCGGCAGGATAGACCAAGCCTGTCTTGTTTTTGAACCCACAAGTCTCGCACCAGTCCAAGTTCCATGGCGGATGGCAGAAGCCATGAATCATTTCGCGCTCGATCGCCTCGAATTCACTAGTCTTTAGGATGTAAACATTTATTTGATCGCCGCTGCTCGCGTGCTTATAATCTGCGCGTTAACGTAGCATGTTGTTCGCGGTCCGCCCATGAAAGATTGCCGACCGCAGATACGGTGATATTCGAGGAGGCGTTTGCGTAGCCCGCGGTTTTTTGCCGCTTTTGCCTACGTACATAATCTGCTCAGCGATCCTGAATACATATACGCCCGACTTCTTAGATATCGAAAGGGGCACCTCGAATTCACAAAAGGGGCCTCACCCATGGGGGTGCATCTTTTCGCCGGCGACTCCCTTGGCATGCGTTTTCCATCAGCTGCAAGGATTGGACCGCCCCATCCTCGTCTCCCCTTGGCTTTATCGTGAAGGCGTACTCAAGGAGGTGATTGCACCAGCACCATCCACCTGCTAGCGATATGTCCTCTTCGCTATATGTGCGGGCACTAAAGAGTGCGATGGACATATTTGACCTCGACACGATGTGGTTCCTCATGCATTCGGACGAGGGGCCGTTGCTTCAAGGCGCGCTCGTCAATTACGGCGCATGGGCCCATGCGTACCTTCTGTTGAAACGCCAAAATTGGGCGACCTAGCAACCACATTTGTTACATATACGTAGACGGCTTAATATGCATTTTTACATCTCGTATTTCGGATTTGCGAACACGCAATTCAATTCTTGAAAAAGTTTGCGTTTTTGCTGCGACCGCAGTATGTTCAAGGTCCACGCGCTTCCAGCGGAGGGAGCATGGAAAATCCCTGGACGAGATTACCAAAGCAGCCACCGTACGTGCTGCCAGAAGACCGTGACGCGGTGCTCGCGGCAAATGCGAGCCTAAACGAAGTGGAGCGCCGTGAATATGGGTATCAGCTGCAATTATTGCCGGACCCCTTTATCGGCGATTTGAACGCGCCTTTTGTGATGATTTATCTCAATCCCGGCTACACGCCGCCGGCAACAAACGGAACCTTCAACGATGATTGGTGGCACGCAAACAGCATCGCGTTACAAGATGCGTACCGGAATAACTTCGCCCAGCGTCCACTGCGCTACCCTTTCTTCTTTCTCGATCCTGCATTTCGGAACAGTCCTGGGGGTGAGTATTGGAATCGCCACCTGAGGGAACTCCTAAACTATTGCGATCAAGGGCAGCTGGCAAACAACTTGTTAGTGATGGACTATTTTCCGTATCACTCAAAAAGCTATAAAATGCTCTGCACCGTTCCATCCCAGAAATTTGTCATCGAGCACCTTCGGTCGGCGATGGAGCGAGGTGCAGAAATTTTGCTTATGCGCTCGGAATCGGCCCTTCGCAAAGCGGTTCCACAGCTTGCAGAGTATGATTACTTGCGAGCCAATTCCGCCCAGTCAGGTTATGTGACACGGAACAACGTTCCGGGATTCGATCGAATTATTAAGGCGGTGCGGGGGCGTGCGGCTTAAAAGACACGCCCACGTCAAACACTTTGTTGCACCGCATCCACAATCATCCGATAATCGCTCATCGGTATCCGACGCGGCGATATCCGAAAGGAGTGCCCCCAATACACCTTGTTTGCAACGAACGAAAGCGCTTTAAGAAGCGGCCGCGCATCTTCCGGCGAAGTAAACATTTCGAAATCGCGGAGTGTCACTTTAAATCGGTACATCGATAGTGGAACCATTGAGTATTTCTTAATATCGTTATCGGTGGCCGGTGTAATCGATTCTAGGACGGCTGTCCCTCGGAAGCCCATGCCGCTCTGGTAAAATACTATTGGCATCCCTGCTTCTGCAAAGCTCGGTTTCCGGGCCACAAACCACACCCGCCCATCTGTAAGATATTTGTAGATTGTGCTTGCCGCAAGTTTCTTTGTACCAACCGCGAGATCGCCGAAAACGATTAAGAGAGCGAAATTTGAGTCCACTTTGCGTCCCTTCGCCCTAGCGTTTTCTTCCCGTTCGTACCTTTTCGGCTGCATCTCGGCGAATTAGATCGGCTACGTACTCGCTTTTACTATCCGCTAGCCGCGAGGCGAGCGTTTGATGGAACCGCCAGTGTTCTTCGATCGCGCTCAACACGTCCGGCGGAAGCGTGTATGTGGCTTTTTTATGAGCGCCACCTGTCGCGCCAACTTCGGGTTCTCTGCGTTTGCTGAACGTTCTCATAGTTTTGCTCTCTGAAGCGGGTTAGCGCGGCACAATCTTGCGGCTGATATGGTCATAGCGATAGTTCAGGATTGTTCCATCGAGTATGCGATTTATGGCTTCGCGCACCAGTTCGATAGGAACAACAAACCACTCCCGCGGGGTCACCTTACGACCGAGTAACACATCAACTTGAAGCTGCGCATGGCCAAAGAAATGGTGAATCAGCTGCTCGAGTTTTTTCGGATTGAGGTTCACCGTTTCAAATACAGTTACGATGCGGACGGGAGCGAGCAAGAACGTCGGATCGACTTGAACGGTCGCAAGCCGTTTTTCAACTTGTTGCGTAGTAAAGCCAATTTTGAAAAGACGGCCGCGGAGCGCTGCAATACTGGGTTCAGTGGATAGGCTTTCGACGACGTAGATGTTGCCGGTATAGCGATCTTCCGGACTGCCACGTTGCGCCTCCCCTGTAAAAAGAGGGCCACCCACAGGATCAGCGCCGGTAAACAACGGTCCAGCGACGGACGGCGCCGCCTCGATTATTTGTCTGCCGTTATCATCTTCGTACAACACTCGCGCGAACGAGCGCAGAAGATGATTACTTTCCATTCCGTTGTCGAAGATAACTCGGGTACGCGCGTCGGTTTCTTTGCCACGCCGCTGCGGGCTGCTTACGTCCGCTACATACGCGATGATTCCATTCAGGATAAAGGCAGCGCCGGGAACAATACTCCCTTCGCGTTCGAAACGTTTCGTAATGCGCAGACCGCTCGCGAGCTCCGCGTTCAACATCGCAAAAATCGGGGCGTACTGCTCGAAATGCTCGCACGGTCGCCGTTTAGCGATTTCGTCTGGCTTCAGTTTCGAGGAGCTTGCAGCGGCAACATGATGCAATGCAAAAATCTGCTCGGCGGATTCGAGGAGCGGATCGTTCGACGCGATGATTTCGGACAGGGTAGCCGGCATCCGGTTAGCGCCGGATTTCGTGAGCAATCCATGGCGATCGTGTGGGGCCAGAAGACTATGGTACGCAATGCCGTTGCGGAATGCATCGAGATACGCCTCGAGAGTATACTCGTTCAGGCCTGGTTCCCGCCCACCATCGGTCGAACCCGGGAGAATCCCATTCTCGTCGACGAAAGCATTAATCGCTTCAAACTGCGCAACGGTTATCTCGTCTTCGGTCGAAGAACCGGGAGCGGAACGCTTACTAGCGAGCAATCCGAGTTCATCGTCCTCCGCAAAAATTGCCGCAAAGGGCGAGCTTCTGTCCTTCATACGTTCAGCTGCCCTCCTGGCAGCGCGGATGATCGCGAGACCATGCGCGAGGCGCTGCTCCCTTGGATCTTGTGCGTTGAGGTTCGGCTCCCGCTCGCGGCTGAAAACGAATGCCTTTATGGACGGCCACAACTGCGCCGCTTCTTCATCACTCATGGGTAACCGGCCGGCGACTACGGTGCTGTGAATTGTGCGCAGCACGCGCTCATCAAGATGTTTCGCCAAGATTTCGTAGGCGTGTTCGAAGGGGTTAATGCTGTCGATCAGGTCAATGGACAGCTCGTCGAGGTTGACAAATCTTTTTGCGAGCTTGATGAGAACATTTTCACCTTCGCGCCGCGTTTCAATTTCATCTGCTGTAGCGGTCCCTGGAGCAGATGGATCCGGCGCGACCGCGTTCTTGAAATTAATGTCAAGCAAAAGTGCATGCCTGACTTGATTCGCTTCCTCGTCTGTTAGCTCCGGATACGTGCGTTCGATAACACGCGGAATAAGCACCGTATTAATTTCCGCCGGCGTAAACGCGTCAGGATGGATAATCGCCGTTTGGATATGCGGATCATTTAGGACGTGTACCTTTAACTCATCGAGCTGATCTTGTACGATATCGCGCACCCGGTCGGTTGACGGCTCCTGCAAGCCACGAATCTCGATCGGAACGCCCGGGCCGGGGACTTCAGGGGCAGCATCGGGCGTTCGAGTTTGAAAGTTAAAGTTTGGCGCAAGTACTTGCTCCATAATTAACGCACACGAGATCGCCTTCAGCATGTTATTGACGGCGTCTACCACAACGGCGCGGTCATCGACCGGTTCTGCGACGAGATTCGTAAACTGTGCATGCGTTTTGCCCTCGGCGTCGCGCGTCGCTCGACCGATTATTTGGATCACCTCGGTCATCGAGTTGCGATAGCCTACCGTCAGGACATGCTCACACCACACCCAATCGAAGCCTTCCTTCGCCATACCTAACGCAATGATCAGGTCCAAGTCCTCGCGATGCTCAACGCTGCGCAAACTTTCGAGCACCTGTTCGCGATAAGGGCTATCGTCGACGAGATCTGCTACTTTTAGTAGGCGGCCGTCCGGGCAAGTAACGTGATAGAAGCCCGTGGTAGCGTTGCGTTCAACAAAACTCGAGTCGCCGCCAGCCATTTTTTCGAGCATGGTATCGACTTGGCGGGTCTTTTCCATCGGCGTTTCCGCGGAGTTAACGTTGGGGATGTGGATGATCGTTTTTTTCGTTGTATCGAGGACCTCATCGATGGCCTCTAAATAGGACCCACTATAAAAGTGATATCCAATGCCAAGTGAAGTTGCCCGGCTCTCGTGGACACTTCCGCTTTGGCGGAGAAGGGTCCACCAATGGGCAAAAAGCGTCCGCACTCCTACCCGCCGGACTTCCGGCATAAAGTTCTTGAACTGCTGCGTACCGGTCGCCGCATAGATGAGTTGGCCGCCGAATTCGAGCTTGCACCACAAACGATTCGCAATTGGGAAAAGCAGGTCGATCTCGATACTGGCAAGCGCACCGACGGATTGACCAGCGAAGAACGAGCAGAACTCTCGAAACTTCGACGTGAAAACAAGCGACTCACGATCGAGAATGAAATCTTGTCAAAAGCCGCGGCCTGGTTTGCTCGGGAGACCGACGTGATCCCCAAGAAATCTTCCGACTCGTGAAGAGCTACCAGGCCAAATTCCACATTTCCACGATGTGCCGGGTTCTGGAGGTCTCCGCCAGCGGGTACTATGCGTGGCTCAATCGTCCACCGTCAGCGCAAGCGCGGCGCGACATTGAACTTGGTGATCGCATCGAGGCAATTCATCGACGCTCTCGCAACACGTACGGTCGACCACGCATCAAGGCCGAGTTGAAAGACGAGGGCATTACCCTGAGCAACGACCGACTTGCGCGACTCATGAACGAGCGAAATCTCGTAGGCGCAAGCCGCCGTAAGGGCGTTCGGACGACCGTGCGTGATCGAGATGCTCGACCCGCACCGGATCTTGTCGATCGAAAATTCATCGCTAACGCACCAGACAAACTGTGGGTTGCTGATATCACGTACATCCCAACCTACGCCGGGTTCTTGTTTCTTGCAGTCGTTCTCGACGCGTTTAGCCGCCGAATCGTCGGCTATGCAATGAGCTCGAACATGCGCACGCAACTTGTACTCGATGCGCTCAACATGGCGATTGAACGTCGTAGGCCCGAAAGCGTCATTCATCATTCCGATCAAGGAACGCAATACACCTCGATTGCTTTCGGATCTCGGTGCCGGGAAGCTGGAGTTCGTCCGTCGATGGGTTCAGTTGGTGATTGCTACGACAACGCGATGTGCGAGAGCTTCAATGCGACGCTCGAATGCGAACTACTCGATCGGAACCGGTTCCGCACGCATAAGGAAGCCGAACTTGCTATCTTCGACTTCATCGAGGGCTGGTACAATCGGCATCGTCGCCACTCAGCTCTGGGCTACCGCTCTCCCGCCGCATATGAGCGGGAAACCGCGGCGTGATTTCCAATCTAAAACTCTCCACGAGAGCCGGGCAACTTCAATGCTCGTATAATGCATGCCTAGGTCGCCTCGCGACCCCGGCTCGGCAATCGTTTGAATCATCGAACCGAAAATGTCCGTGTTGATTGTTTTCCAATCGAGTTCGCCACACTCGAGGAAGAGCCGCCGAGCCGTACGATTGAACTCTGGTATCGGGAGCGTAGCCTCAAACAAGCTGCCATTTACGAACGGAAAGCGAGCCTCGATCTTGGGGATAGCCGGCGCCCTGTTCCATTCGGGGACATTCATTACACGGAACAGGCGATCTAACAGGGGCGCAGACGTCGCTACCATCTTCTTTCGTATACTGTGCGACTGTATTAGAAAAAATCTGCGGCGTATCAAAGATGCCGGTATCTTCCGCATAAAGGCAGAAAAGGATACGGGTCATAAACAGGTTCAACTCATGTGTGTGATTGCCGTCGCTCCACGTCGGATTGGCCGCAAGAATCGCGTCATAAAGTTTTGCGAGACGTTTGGTCGCTTTCACCGTCGCCGGGTGTTCGACGGCAGCGGCGCGGCGTTCGAAGCCGGCTAGTGGCCCCAAAAAATCCGACGACTCATCTAGGCGAGCAAATTCGGTATTACACGTTTCGTCCAGTGTAAGGTCTCGCACGTGGACTTGTTCACCATTAGTAACGAGGACGAAGCGCGGCTTATATTTTTTCGTCAGCGCATCCGAAGCCAAAGCGTCGGCGACGGCCGCCACGTCATCAGTAGACGCGGCCGGACGGAAGAACAGATGCTTCTTCCAGAGTAGATCACCCCGCGCTGTAGCGACGTTGGTCTGGCCACTTTTAAGCTTGCCCACCGTGATCTTCGGCGTGTTGTAGATGGCGATTAGATCATATGCAAAGGTCGCAGGGTCATACGGCTTGGAGATCAGCGCTTTGACGGCGAATTCGACCTCGGTGGGATTCATAGGCCGAGTTGTTGACCTTTCTTGTGCGAAAAGCAGCCTGGGGTGATATACTCGCCCATAGGCAATATACGCCATATTCACCATACTGACAAGATACGGAATATAACCAACCTGTCCCGCATCCTGGGCGACCGCGGGCCCTATGCCGCCCGACCCCTCTCCCGATTCGCGTGGCCGCGGTGGAGCACTTTTTTATGAGTAATGTCATAACGCTTCAAGACCTGGGAGCTCCACGATCGCCCGACGTTGCTCCAACGGGCGCAGGCAACGCTTGAACGCGTTCCGCCGCTTCGCCGGTTTTATGACGATGCGTTCATTGAAAAAATTACCGGCACGCGAATTGACAATTATTTACTTTTTCTGTTGTGCCAGGATGCCGACGAGGACTATGTCAATGCATTCTGGGCCGGTATCATCGCGGATCTAACGCTGCTTGAGGACAAGGGTGCGTGGGGGAAGTATGAGCGCCGCTTCCACAATACCGAATATGAAATGATCCAATCGGCTCGCACGGAGCTCGACCTTGCTGCGCGCCTCGCACGTGCGGGTGCCGAGATCACGTTCGAACCGACAATGAAGAACGGCCGCTGTCCAGAGTTCAGTGCAGCCACTTCGCCGCACACCTGGTGGGAGGTGAAGCAGGTTCGCGATGAAGCCAAAGTCCGACATACAAACGCGGTTATTGAGGAATTGCAGCGTCAACTAGCTACATTGCCGTTGCCATACAGAATCCATGTTGATGCGGAGGACGTAGAACCTAACGTTGATGTGCATGCGCTTGGTAAAGCAATAAAAGCCATGGTCTCGGAATTTCACGCGAGCGGCGGACGCGGTAAACGTGTGCTCGATGCGCACGGCATACGTGCCGCGATCGGGGGACGTTCGCGAGGCGACCGGGCCCACATAGGCGTGATGCAGCAGGGGTACGTCTTCGATGAAACGCAGACGCAGCGCGTGCGCCGCTCAATTAAAGATGCAGTAAAACAGTTACCTGCCGAGGGCGCAGGTGTTGTCGTCGTTGACGGAACCGTAGGGGAGTGGCTGGACGTCGATACCGTTGAGGATGCCTGTTTCGGCACCGAACGCTTCTGGTACACCGCGACGTCACACGGTGCGTCCCGCGACGCCGACGGGATATTCCACCCGCAGCGCAATCGCCGGATTAGTGCCGTAATCTATTACAATCGTCGTGAATTTGTGGGTAGCAGTGAGCGGTATCCTCCTTTGGTTGCTTTTCACAATCGCTTTGCGAATATACCGCTGGAAGCAGACACATTGCGTATGCTCGGAGCGATTGAGCAATACCGTTACGTTGACGCCGGACGCCCTGGTTATGTAAAGCGTGAGGCTTTCTAGCATCGATATACAGTCGCCGCATCGAAAGGGCCGATGAGGCGCAGAGGTGAGATTACGACGCGCACTGCTATGACCGTGTTGACAATGTCTAAAGTGCGTCACTCCAATAGGACGTGGAGTCGGTGAACGACCAGAAATGTGAAAAATGGCGCCGTGACCTTGAAATTTTGTGGGACGCATTCGTCGAGCTTAGAGATTTTCGACAAATACGTAAAGTGTGGTTGTGGGCGTTAGTGAGTCATCCCTATATCGACGACGATGGCGGCATTGTCGGCGGTGACCTGGTGAAGGTTTTTAGCGAGGCTGCAGCCGTGCTCGTTCGCCGCATCGTGAAGCCACATAAAGACGCCGCATCGTTGCTTGGGCTTCTTCAGGAAATCGACGAATATTATCAACTAGCTGAACGGTGCTTCTCCCGGCTGCCTCAGCATGCAGAAATCAAATCCGATATTGACCTTATAAAACATGCTACTGAAGCGGTAATAGCGTTCGTTGACGAAGCATACGTCCATCTCGATCGGTCTCCGAAAGCACGCTTATGGCACGCCTACAGCAAGCGCGACTCGGCGTTGGACGTGACCATTGATATGCTGGAAAAATACATAGACCGGCTTCGCGAGCACGGCGTTCCGCCGCAGATAGCCATCGAGGAGTCGGAAATACGAAAGTTATTTGCTTGCCCGTGGATTCCGGAGAACAGTGATATCCCGCAATATCTTATTCAGGGATATTCGCTTTTCGGAAATCCCTATACGTGGGACGACATCGAAGGTGGAGGCGACTCCTGAGCCTCCGTGATGTTAGCCATATGGTTTTTTGCTTTCCGCCACTTTAGCGAATCACTTCCAGAACATCATCAACCACTTTCTTTAAGCCGTCTGCAGACTTCGCGGCAAGGCGCCCCGCAAGTATAGGACTATAAGAAGCAACGTCTTCATATGAGGTGTCATGCCACACAGGCAAAATCACTTTCTGCCCGTCCCCAGTCTGACGCGCCACTAGTCCGTCAAGCTCTAACTTCGGCCATTGCTTCGCAAAAAACGCTTTGCTGAGCACGACAATACCATACCGCGAAGTGCGTAAACCCTCATCAATCGTCTCGCGTAGACTATCACCCAATTTTAAGGTAAATGCGTCGAACCACACGTTAACTGTGCGCTCGCGCAAGGCGCTTGCCAATGCATTTACAAACGACGCTTTATCCTCGGACGCATGGCTAATAAACACATCGTACTTCCATTCCACTTCTGCTGGCGCCGTAATTATCGGAAAACCGTCGCTTTTTATAGACGCGGCAACCAAAGGCATGAGTACTCCTGCATGCATTTCGAGGTCCGAAACCGCCTCATTTGCCGCTTCTACTTGAACCTCACCGAGAGCACGGCGATGCCTCAACTGCTGATCTTCATCGTGGCGACCGACCTCTCTAAATGCCGTTTCCACGCGGTGATACAAATCAGACGACGGATCTTTCTTCCAGTGGTCGAATCCAGCGAACATATCGATGAAGGTTGCGCGTATCGCACTCACGTATTCGGAATGTGGCCGCCAGCCAGAGTCAAGCAATTGCTTTACGCGATGTGCCGCCATTTCGTGCCGAAGGCGCACTTCCGCCTGCGCCATTTCAAGCACTTCGATGGGATACTTCTGCGGATAATTTGATTCGTAAGCGATGGTTCGCAACCGATCGCGGGCCTTTTTCTCAAACTCGTCGCGGCCACGCGGTATTGCGTTCTGAAACGCCGCACGCGCCTGTTCTACCGACAGCGTCATGAATATCAGCCGGCTTGCTTGCGAAACATCCACCCATGGCTTGTCGGCGATGTCGTATAGTGACCGACCCACTCGATCTGCGCTTTAATTAACGAGGCCATAGCTTTAATCAGTGGATTGATGCGGGCGGTCACGAGCTACGACTTCCGCAGGCGCGAGGGGAGCCGCAGCGTACGCCATTGGGACCGCATACGACGTCGCAGGCTCAATGCCGATCAAATTTGCGATCAAAGCGCAAGTTGTCAGCGAAGCCGGTAATTGAAATCGATCGACGCCTGCTTCCAGCACGGTAGTTACTTCAATGATGCCTCCGAGCCGCGAAAGAATATTCGATGGCACCTCTGCGGCCTGCGCAACGCCGCCGGTAGCCATGACGATATAATGCGGCGCTCCCTTCTCTGGGATGTGCAATCGGATCGCAATGGCCAGGTCTCGGAACATCTCACGCACGGCGTCCAAATCGCCCGACTTGAACGCGATCGCAACGACACTGTCGATCGGATCGCCTTCCTCGCCAAAACCATATCGCCACGGCTCCTGTACTGCCGTCATACCAATCGGATCCGGCACGCTATTCCTTTCTCCGTCGAAATCGGCCCTCAGGCCGCCTCACGCGTTCGTAAAACCCTCTTGAATTTTCCCACGAAGGCGATACGGTGCTCCGTCGAGCCTCGCCGCGGAAGTCTAGGAGTGCGCTTTCGTGCGCGGAATTGCCTCGGCGCCGGCACTCCCGAGGCGCTGCGAGGACGGAACGAGCCGTCTACTTGTTTTTCAACATCAAATGATGTAGCATAATCGGTAGATGGGCGTTGTCGCCCGGGAGTTGCACTTTGCAAGAGGCAGTCTGGTGGGACCCGCGTGAGGTCCATATCGCCTTAGCACGGCTGGGCTTGAGCGTTGCGCCGCTACTCGAGGCGGTGCGCGCCGGCCATGTATCGCGCATATCGAGGACGCTCAACGATGCGCCGATCGCTCACGGATTTTATCAGTGGAACGATACCCTTCGCGCGCTCCGCGAGCACTTGGTTGCGGTGGGATGGCATCGAAATAACGACAACGGGCTGCCGACCACGGTCAATCCCAACGGTACGATCGCGATTTGCGTTTCCTCGGGCAACGAAAGCACTGGAATCCCGAGCGAAACACCTAGCACAAAGCACACCAAGGGCCCGTGCACGGAAGTCTATGTTACGTCCAACGCAACACAGATCGCACTTTTTCCAAATTTGCCAGCGCCGGCGCCCGTGCGCTCGAGCCGCGATGGCAGTAACATAGCCACTTGGACGCTGCTTTTTCACAACGATATTCAGGAAATCAGATCCGAACTTTCTTTGCCCGTGTTCATCGAAAGCGGCCAAATAGTCGGCTGGAAAGAGCGAATCATCTTGCCGGTGATTCCGTTTGATGGAGATGCTTACAGGAAGACATTCGAGCCCGACTTCGGTCCGGACGTGGACATCGACATACGCCGCCGGGCCTAGCGAAATGTTTAATCCTTCCCGTCTTCGCGTGGCCCGCAAGAAGCGACGTTACAGTAAAACGCGCCTTGCGGAAGGTGCTGGTGTGATCTTGCGAGCCATCTCGGCTTATGAAAGCGGCGAGTATAGTCCGACGGCCGAGACGGCCGCGCGTCTTGCGGAAGCGTTAACCTTTCCGGTGGACTTCTTTTTCGGAGACGATTTGCATGAGCCAACCGCGGAGACGGCCAGTTTCCGCTCGTTGGCTCGAATGACGGCATCTACGCGTGAGGCCGCGTTGGCGTCGGGCGCAATTGCTATGCTGCTTCATGACTGGATGGAACGCCGTTTCGCATTGCCGCCTTGTGATTTGCCAGATCTTCGACAAGAGGACCCGGAAACGGCAGCTATCACCCTTCGGCATGAGTGGGGTCTTGGGGAAAAGGCCGTACGTAACATCGTCCATCTGCTTGAGTCGAAGGGTGTTCGCGTGTTTTCGATGGCGGAGAGTACCGATGTCGACGCCTTCTCACTCTGGAGAGACGCGACTCCATTTGTCTTTTTGAATACGTTGAAATCCGCTGAACATAGTCGCTTTGACGCCGCTCACGAATTGGGACATTTAGTGCTGCACCGAGAGGCCGGCGTGCACGGCAAACAAGCCGAGCATGAAGCCAATCGGTTCGCCTCGGCGTTCTTAATGCCGCGCAGCAGTATATTGGAACGGGCCCCGGTGTTTCCAAGTTTAAGCGCGCTGATCCAATTGAAGAAGCAATGGATTGTTTCCGTAGCAGCGCTCGCGTATCGCCTTCACGCCCTAAAGCTTAATTTCGGATTGGCATTATCGCACTCTGTGTGTTGAAATGTCTCAGCGAGGCTACCGCACCGATGAGCCGGAGCCAGCGTCACCAGAAATGTCGCTCGTTCTTGGAAAGGTTTTTCAAATGCTCCGTAGCGAGGGAATAACAAAAGCGGACGTCGCTCGCGATCTAAAATGCAATCTTGAGGATCTTGATGCGGTGGTTTTTGGGCTTGTTGTGACGGGATTACCCGGGGGAGGCCGGGGTAAAGTTCGCCATGGGAACGACCGAACGATCCGTCTTGTGAAATCGTAAGATGTGATCAGCGGTGGTGCAACCTCATGCACGTGCGTTGTTGACGAAGTACGTGTTTTGTTGAGGTGGAATCGCCTTTTTTTAGCGCGCGAGTAACGAGCCCGCCGGATCAGTCCTCCTCTAGGGGCGATGGACCGTGTGCCGAGGCTGATGTAAGCGGATCTATAGACTCCGCAACTCGGTTTGCCCACTCAACCCACTCATCAGTTGTGCTAGCATCACGTAGAATACTTTTTCTAGCCGTAATGTACAGGCGGACTCTATTTGCCTTTTCCCATGCGTTCGCCTCATCAATGAGCACTTTGACTCGCTCGCGTTCTTTTCGCCGCTGCTCCTCAACCTCTAAACGGCGCTTCTCCTGAATGAGCCACTGCCGCTCCCGCTCGGCACGCTCCTCGGCCTGGCTTTTCAGTGCCGCAGCAACAAGATACAGCCCAATAATGATGACTCGAATACGCCCTTCGAGTGGTTTACTTTCGGATTCCGTCCACTCGCGCTGAACCCCGGTTATGTACGTGTCAATTCGAAATTGAAGCAGCCCTGAAGGTCGCAACTCCGTATTGTATCCGCGGTCGACGTTCCAGCCCAGGCGCCTGTCGCTGTCGGACAGAGGCACGTGCATTTGTTTCAGTTTTTCTCGGAGCGTGATCTCGAACCTTTGGCCGAACATTGTTACAATTAGATCGAGACCGTCTTGGACAATCTTTCCTCCGCGTTTCTCGATTTCCCGAAAAAACACGGTGGCGATTCGCCGCCTCCGGGCCTCAGCAGCGGGCGTAAACGATGGTGGTCCGAAACTCGGCTGCTTCGCTGGTCCCCACGCCTGAACAATCGGATGCGGGTTGGGGGATTTAGGAACGGCAATCGGCTCTTCCGCGCTGCGCTCTTGTTCAATTGCCTCGCGTATTTCAGATGGCAGCTCCACACCGCCGAATTTCGGCGGTGTCTCCGTAATGTCAATGTGTTCGTTTTGATCGGCCCTTCGGGGCGGAAGCGGAATGCAACGGACCTTTTTTCCGAACTGTACCTTCATCCAGTGTCCCGCCGGAGGAATCGGAATATCGTGTCGCTTGCAGATTTTGCGTAGACCAACGTCCGAGATTCCGAATTCTGTCGCGAGTGTACGAATGGGCGTCGCCCATACGCGTTTGTACAGATCGGCACGCGCGATCGTATGCTTCTTGCTGTTGTCTGCCATGGGTGATGCGTTCGGCTAAGATTGCCGCGTACTTGCCCTTACCGGATGCGTCGCACCTTGACGGCCGGGAAATCCATAAGGCCTCTGCTTACGCCGAGAGGGACGTCTAAAATCTGGGCCACGAGATCAGGGATCGTATCGCCCCATGCTTCGATCAAAGCATCGATAGTCGCAAAGGTTGGTGGCTCATCGTCTACCATGACTTCATAGATCGGTCGCGGCGAAGGAACTGAAGCGTTCATGGTTTCATTAGTGCCCAGCGTCGAACGATGGTGGACATTGACGGTGCGAAGGCTGCCGGAAAAATTTCGTCATGGTTATATAATAGGCGGCGCCGACGCCTTTCGGCGCCGCAGGACCTGGCCCGTTAGTGCTCGAGACGATTGTCGCCGCGCTAGTGGCGCCGACTACGTCGGCGTATTGACCGGACCGGGCCATACCGGCCACTTGTTCAATATAGCCGCTTCGTAGATCTTTGCCAGGTCACTGGCATCTTGCAAATCTGACGGTTTCGCGCGGGCACTCGGAGGGCCCGCGTTGCGCTGCTCAAGGCGCTCAATGAAACGTGGCGGCGGGGGGAACCGCCTCGCCTTTATCACTTACGGAGCTTACCGGTTATGGCGTTGGCCTCCGACATCAGCTCGCTTTGCACCAGCCTAGTGCTCGGGCATTAGCGAATAGTTGCTTCTGATTACCTAGATTGCCCATGCTTCCGAATAGCGAACGAAGCGTTTCGAGCGGTTCTCGGTCTTGGGACTCAGCATAGCGTAGTATTGCCGAAATCTCTTGGCTATTCATCCTATATTGCGCCTTGGTCATTTTAGAAATCTGGCACGCATACCAGTACGGAATAGTCGACACCGAACGGTATCCATTCAGCAAATCGGACCGACGAATTCGTGCTGTACGACAGGCAGCAACAAACTTGTGTGGCCAGTCCTCCAGCAAGCGCGGAATCAAATGTAAGATCTCGGCGCGCTTTTCCACGTTGAGAAATTCGAAACGCTCGCCCTTACGCCAACCCGATGCCGCCGCTACAGTCGTTCCGGATTGGGAAATAGCAGCGCGCAAGCCCGTACTCCGCTTACCTGTAATCATCGTGCCAATCATGCTACGGAGGCCTTGAAAGAACAGCAACGCATGCACCGGCTCAGAATTGATTGTTGCAAATCCGCAGTCCATGGCGTCATTCAGCGTTCCCTGCGCTTCAAGGATGTCGGGCGCAGCAGCTACGAGTCCGCTCGAGTTCGTGTAAAAGCTTTTGCAACCAGGACATGCCATGAGCGGTTGCAGTCGTCCAGCTCTTCGAACGCGCGGAAGGTCGTGATAGGTAATTGGTCTGCCGCAGCCAGCGCAACGGTCCCGAAGCAGTACCCGGTGCTCACAGCATGCGACGCTAAGCGCCAGTCTCCAGGCCTTTTTAAAATACGGGTCCGCTTCGAGGCATAGAGCGCATAATTGCATACCATAGCCGCGTCGTTTATCGCCGAAGATTCCGAGCGGCAAAATCCATTGCGGCAGCGAACTGTCCGACCGTGATTCGAACAGGGTCCCTTCATAGGATTCAAGTGTCGTCGCGGCGACTGCCGCGACTGTCGCGCCAGTCAAAGCTGCTAACCGTCGCAGCAGTGATTTCGCTGGATTCGAGTCAAGATCGCGATCCCAGCGCTCTGACGTCAAAGACTCGGGGGCGAGCCCATTCGCGCTGGCGATTCGAATAATCCAGGAACTTAATATTTCATCGGGCTTTGGTTTGGCATGAAACGGCAATATTGAGTCCATATCGCGTCACCTACTTTCAGCTTTGATTGTTGATGAAACGTCGTCTTGTGGCTCATCCAGTAGAAAGTGGAGTGTCTTTTTCGAAAGACGTCCGTTCTTCCAAGCATCTTAGACACCGACGTCTTCGTGGTGGGCTCTTGGCGGTTGCGCAGATAACTTATTGCACTGGCTATTTCATCGATACACGGACTATACGTCCCTGAACCGAAATGCTCGTCGACGACCTTTGCTAGCCAGTATGGCACGTAACGCATGTTGCGGCAGATGTCCGTCGCGGTCAAACCGGCTTTCTTGCAGCTGGTAACGAATGATCCCGGCCAGTCACAAAGCCACTCGCCCGCTAGAGCCATTAGCACGGTTCGATCCTCGACGGCAAGCCGCTCAACATTGGAATTTCGGCCGCTTGTGAAAGAGACGTCGGGTAGGGAACGTCGCCACGGAGCGCCTGCATCTCTTAGTTGTACAGCGAGCCGACCGTGCGCGAGAATTTGGAGCAATTGTCTAAAGCCTGCGAAGAACAAGACCGATTCGATGCGCTCAGCGGCTACCGTGATATAGCCATCTCTTAGGGCTGCCATACACGTCCTTTGAGTTTCGAGCGCTGCACATGTCAGCGAAATATCGCACGCGCCGCCCTGAAGGCGCCTCAGGTCAGCATTGCAATGATGGCATTTCGTTAGCCCGAGCTCTGTGCCGACCGATTGACTATCGCCGAGGTCGCCACGATGAAAAACGATGGGGGAGCCGCACCTACACCTATCGAGAAGAGGTCTGTTATGCTCCACGCACATGACGCTCCACGCCAGTCGCCAAATCTTACGGTAGTAAACCATCCCTTGGTCGAGGCAATCGGGGCAGTAGTGCAATCCAAATCGAAGGCGCGTTCTGTGGTAGATTCCCAGTGGTAATATCCAGATTGTCGTCCCGTTTGGGTTGTGCTTCTCGAAGATGAACCCTTCGTAGGACTTGAGTGCGGTCTCACTTGCCCGCTTCAGGTCGACGCCCGTTCGCTCCGCCAGTACACCGAGTAGTTCCGGTGTAACAGAATTATCGATGTCGCGATTCCAAATCGCAGCTCCCGGCCAGAGCATCTTGCAAAAGGAGTGCAGCTTCATCCGATTTTGCGCAGCGAGCCGAACAAGCCATGACGATAACAGCTCGTCGTCGCGCGGTGCCGTATGTCCCAGCAGAAGGCTATGGCACTTATTGCGGCCGCTCATGCGGCTGGATCGCCGGACCCGTAGATTTCCGCTGTCATAACTTTCTTCAGTATCTCTAGAGTGACTCGCTCGTCGCCGTCCTCGATTGCGAAGACTGCCGCTTCCGAGAGTGTCCTGGCAAGCCGGCCGATGGTGCCGCGTGACATTTCAAACAGCCGGAGCGCCATACTGTGCTCTGTGAGGTTCGACGGTTTCCTTAGCGGGATAAGGGTTTCAAAGGTCTTCAGTAATCGGGCAAATTCGCGGATGAACGTAAGCTTGGGGATTTCATCCTTTTCGAACCGCCGCGCGATTTGTGCGTCGATTTCTCCGAATAGGCTCAATGCCTCGCGTGTACCAACCGCAACGATCGGGATGTCCAGGGCATTACTCAAACTCTTGAGCGCCGTCAGGAGGATGCGCTGCATCTTGGTGCCAGCCAGGAGAAACTGCTGAATCTCATCCATGATTAACAGTTGCGCATGGACGGCGTCAAGCATGTCTTCGACATGGAGACGACGCATGTCGATGCGCTTGTTATCTGCGGGGAGATCCATGCCGCCCAAGATCGCATTATAAAAACCACCGAGGTCAGGCTCGGGCGGCGCATTACAGAAGACGACCGGAATACGCGAACATTCCTGCGCCTCGTCCTCATAACGAGGATGTCGAGCCAAGAATTCCTCTATGAGGGTGGTTTTGCCACTTCCCGAGAGACCGACAAGCAACAGATTCGGCATACTGCTCGTCTTTGGATGCGACAGCAGATATTCGAGTCGGCGATGAATTCGCAGGGTATGCTTCGTAGGAATCCACAAGCGCTCTCGGACTAAAGCGATCCTCGTATCGTTATCGAGTTTCGCCTGCGCGGCAGCCTCGCCGGTAAGGTGGTTGAGATCGTCGCCCGAATTGTCTACCATGCTCGCGCTCCTTCGAGCGGCTCTACGTCTGTCTCCCACTCTGTTTGTTCTGCGGCACGTGGCGGTTCTGATATGACGGCCTTCGCATGATGCCGTTTACGCTCTCTTTCGCGCCTCGCTCCCCTCGTCTTGGAAACCGCTGCATCGATCATCTGCTGTTGCTTGAAATGAGATTGGAAAATCGCATCCTCGTCCTCGTCCGCTTTTCCGTCCTTGCGGAGACGCCGGCGCAGTTCGTCCCATTCCCATTTGCTCACGTGCGGCCTCGTCGGATTGCGAAGCTTTAGAACATAGTACTCGTTTACATCAGGCGCAAAGAAGTACGCCTGATTGATCATTCGCGGATCGCGAGCGACGATGAACTGCTTACTTGTGCCGTCAGGATTGGTAGTATTCGTATACGGGCCGAGAACCTCTCCGACATACACGAGCTTGTCCCACGTGATGCCGGTCTTTTGTACCGTGCGGTACTCCCATGGCAAGAGATCAAGCCGCGCCTTTTCTAAATCGCTCGGCAGTGGCTTACCGAAGCACGGATTATCGGGTGAGTTCATCGCCCTATCGAAGGCAGCGTTCGGTGTGCATCCCAAGCCAGCATGGACTCGGCGATGGTACGTCCCAGTAATCCATTCTGCTACGTACGTTTCGCATTCTCGCAGTGTCATGCACGCATATGCCTCGGAATCATAATCACCGCGCTCCTGAATGTTCGCAAACGTCGCCCCGGGAATTTTATGGATTGCGCGATTTAGTGTCCCGATGAGTCGCTCGATATGGCCTCCGTAATGCGGCACGCCAAGAGGGCGATGCTCGATGCGAATATCATTCGCTTCGCAAAACCGTTGGACCGTCTTTCCGAGAAATTCCTTGGCGTTGTCAAAATGCAGTGCCTCGGGCATTCCGACGCTGGACCACACGTTGTTGATATCACGTTCTTTCAACCAGGCATCCTTTGGAAGCATCGCGTGATACAGACAAAGGCCAGTCGACAGCGTTCCCACTGGGTCTAATGAGATGCACAATCCAATAACCATTCTGGTTGCAACGTCGAGCGCAACTGTGATGAACGCGCGCCCAATGGGCAGGCGCTGATCTTCGTCAACAAGTACCACGTCAAGTTTGGTGTGGTCGATTTGGACAAGCTCGCCTGGCCTGTCGTGTTCATTGAAAGAGCCGTGGCGTGGGGTAAACATCGTTTCAGCCATCTTCTTATTTCCTCGTTTCATTTGAACGCGGCGCTCACCCAATTGCGCCCTCATTTTATGGATGTGGTTGCGAACGGTGTTTGCGTGAGGAAGAGGTAACTGTTGCCGCCAACACTCCGCGCGTACCTCGAAACTTATCTCTGAGGGCTTTAGCTTTTCCACCGATAGGAAGCGCGTCTGGAACTTTTCGCGAATGATAGACAGAACTTTGGGATGCAGACGTGAGCGGCGCGGTTCGCCCTTGCCGCGATCGAGAAGAGAACGCGTATCTCGAGTGTAGCTGTAGCGGTTAAGATGGCGATAGAGGGTGGCGATGCTACAACCGGTCTTTTCGCTCGCTTCGCGAAGATGAGGCAAATACGGAGGACCCGCTTCAAAGGCCGCTCGGATCGCGTCACGTCGTGCGCAGGCCTTTTCCCATTCGCGTATCGGAATAGTATGTGTAGGCGGGAGTTCTGGGCGATCTGCCGCCTCGGGCATTTCATCTTGCGGCGATTCCTGAGTAGGTACTTCCATGAGCGACGCGAGCTGCGAGTCTGGCGTTAAACCGTCAGGCCGCGCAATCAACTTTGGCCTGACTCGTTCTGCTGAATTGCAATCATGGATTGCAGCGTCAGCTCCTGGTCATCGAGGTTCGCAGATATTACGGTGATCGCGATTAGATGCCATATTACCGGTATTACTGCATTTCGCTCGGCTACTTGGATACGCATGGTTTCCAGAAGTTGCTCGATAGTAGTTGGACCGGTAACTTTCAGATCCGCGACGATACGATCACATCAGCTCCCGATCTACTTCAAGTGTGCGGTACCGCCATAGATGTTTTACGTTCCGCAGCCGCGTAGTTCGTAGTTCGCATTCCGTTAGAATTTTAAAACGGCGATCGCTGGTTCGAGCGTATCGCATTGCCGCCCTGAACCGCGGATGCAGCTCTTTCCATGACGTGAAGAGGTCATCGCGGTATTTTACTTCTACTAGAAGTGGTTGCGCATGACGACCATGGAACTCGACATAAAAATCCGGCGTGTAGCTGCCGGCGTCATATACGACCCGTATAGGCTGTTCGGCTATGGTTCTTACCGCTGGATCGAATTCAAGAAGCATGATGAAATCGCGTTCGAGCGTTGATTCGAACGCGACAAGCCCTGGTTTCTTCTTGCTTGGAACGTGACCCGTAACGCTGCGCCGATTAGGCCCGACTTTTCTAACGCCCATACGCGCTGGCCGCAGCCTGAACTGTTTCCGAAGCATGGGCAGCGCCATGCTTTACGTCGTCGCTAATTCGCGCTTGGAGCGCGACTAGTTGAGGGAGCATGTTGCCCTCCTCGTCCCTAGGTGCTATCCTATGGACAGGTTCAATAGTTCCGCGCCTCTCTTTTCAGGAACAGTCGCGGTACCGGCCTAAGGAAAGCCTTGCGATTCCAGTCGTAAAGGCTTTCTAGTTTTCGTGCCTGTCGTAGGCCGGTTTAAGGCGACAAACACGTCAGCTAAGTTGTTGGTCCTATCTCCTCTCGCTGTATCGCGACATAATAAGAGACCTCGCTGTTAGTGCGAGGCCTTTTGCGCGGCGTCAAAAGCAGAAGCGTCAGCGACATCCTCGAGCTCTAACATCCGATCGAATTGCTTGCGAAGGATCAGAAACCGCCCGCGAAACTTGATCGCTGGAAGGTCGCCAGCGCGAGCCGCTTTTCTGGCGAGCTCAATTGTTATACCAAGGCGCTCCGCGGCTTCACCTATCGTAAGCGTATCCCGTTGAGTTCGGTGCGGGAAGTCGCATTCTGTAATCATTCGATCTCCCTCACTGCCTGGGCTGAGCATAGCGGCGTTTGGCTGACTCTGCAAGATGACAGATTGCATATAAACCTGTCATGATTTAAGCGCGCAGGAAATGCGCCGGTAAACCCGCCAACGAAGCGCTGGATGACAACTCGAAAGCGGAACAATGCCCGGAACCCGTAGGATGTCGGGGACAAATTTGCTACATGGTGTCCGGTTTTCAACATTTCTCCGCAAACTAGTGGGGCGGGGAAAGGCCGTGTCGATGCTCACCCTCGCGTCGAACTTTGCCAAAGTGCACAAACTGAAGTCCAAGTCGAAACTTCGACGCGCCGCTAACGCGGAACGGATGCTCCGCCGGTATATTGATCAGAAGCTCCGTCCCGGTCCGTTCGTCGCGTGGGATATCGGTGAAGCGCTACGCTTATCGGGGATCACCTGGTGCAATGGGCTCGTCGCGCTATATGCCGCCGGCCACTTTTCGGATGCGGTTGGTGTACTTTGGCGCCGGACGCTCAAATCTCGTATTCAAGGTGACGCTTTAGAGTCACTCGCAGGCGCAGCACCCATCGTCGTCGGCCTTGTTAACGCCAGCACGCTCAAAGATCTCTTTGCAACGATGGCGGAAGAGCAATCTAACTTTCCAGAATCATACTCTTGGAAGTTTACGCGCACTGCGCCGCCCGAAGCCACGGCCGAAGAACGCGATGCATTCGGAATAAAATGTCGCACGAATTGCGAGATTCCGATATTCATCATCGACGAATTAAATTCGGTCTGGCCCAAGTGGAAGTCGATGAGGTCCGCAGTAAAGGCCAACCCTGCTCTCAATGCGCTCGACCATTCCTTTCCTGACAAAGCATACGCCATTGCCACAGATCGGCGTCGAAGTTCCCAACAGCGCGCACTCGGAATCTTCGCTAGCATGATCGATAGACGATGGCTCTAGGCGTTTGACACGCGTGCGCCACTCGCGCTTGTGACGATATTATATTAACCAGCGGTTGGCGTGTGTGGCGTTGAACCACGGCGCGCCGGTCGGAAGTCCAGTTCCAGTAGATTAGTTCGTGGGCAGTGGGGGCGCGGTCCAATGGACAGGGAAGTGGATCTGTGTGGAAACCCATTCTGGTTCAACCGGTTATCGCGCTAAACGCGGAAATCCCGCGCTGAAAGGAGCGGCCGACGTCTTTAACCCTCGACGGATCAACACGGAAGTCCATACAACCACGTAATAGAGATCTGGTTGTGGACTGCGAGAGCTGTCCAGAGCCGCGGAACCGCAGAGCTCTTAGCGCGAAATCGGAGTCGCCGTTTGTCCGCCGTCCAACGGCTACTCTCAGGTACTCGAATCACGCGTCCCCGGCGGCAGAAACCGGTTCTCAGGGTAATGTTTGATATCTTTACCGAGAGAGAGGAGAATCTAAAAGGAGCCATCATGAAGAAAATCGTTGAGGCGTTGGTAGAGTTCTTTGGATCCCTCTTGGGAATTCCAAGCGTCATCAACCGCCCTCTCCATAATGGCATAGACGAAGAGCTTCCCCAACGGCGCACGAGTTCTTTGCCGCCGCCTCCGCCGCAACCCGGCGACATGATTCAAGACGTGCGAAAAGACGATCCGCTTTGGTGGCTTCGCGGATAAATCCGATCTATGGAGGCCTTCGCTATGGCGAAAGTGGATCATACTGCCGAACAGGGATTTGATGTGCTCGAAACTTCTCAAGATATTCTCTTTGCACGCTTTCCCACCACGGCTCTTTGCTGAACGGATGCCGCTCAATGAACACAGTTCCCATGCCAGCAAGGAGCATGTGTTCAAAGCGCGTTGTTTGCCCCTGCTTGTAAGCTACCGCAATCTGGCTCAATTGGTCATCATCGTATCCATCAATGCAACTCGCTACTTGTGCTAGAGTCCCGAATCCCAAGCTCTTTAGAACACGGGCCGCCCACTCGTACGATGTAGGTGTCATCCGCCGGTCCGTCCCGAGATTTTCGTTCAAGTAAGCTTCAAGCACATCGGGTGTTATTTCGACGTTAAGATCGCCTCGAGTTAGGCTCTCGCGCGCTTCACGCGTAATCCGCTGATCTTCAACATGGATGTCTTGAAATTCCCGATCGGCGAGCTCCAACAACCCCGCCAACGCCATAAAACGCCGCTTAATTTCGGCGGGGATTACTACGGTCGACTTATATTGTATGTCGTGTTCAATTTCCGCCCACGCGTGCTGCAATATTGTGCGAACCTGAATCTCGACGATGCCATCTTTAAAATCTCGGTGTTCCGGCAAGTCCCGTCGGGGGACATTCAATTTCACTAGATAGTGAATGCTTTGGTAGCCGAAGCGCTCCTCTTCGATCAGCGCTTCGGTCTTGTCGGAACGCTCTAGTACATCGAACTCGCTGCTAATGATCTGGTCGATCTCAGGCAACGTTCCTTTAAAAAAAGCAATTACCCTAACGCCGGCCAGATCGGTTATTTGGCGAAGTGGATCATTGTATTTGGGTACTGCAGGATCATCACTCGATGGTGACGCCGCCTTACGTCTGAAACTTTCTGGATCCTTAGCACGCGAGTTGACCCAGTTGACATGTATATGGTTCTGTTTAAGACATTCCCGGAGTATGTGCTCAACGCTTCGCGCCAGATCTTCATATAGCGCTCGTACGGCTAAGTACGCGCTAACCGCCTCCTGCGCGTGCGCATCGAAGTTGAACGGTTCGTACTCTGGAGAGAAATCCCCATTTTCCATTTTAACTACGCGGACATACTCAGCTTAGGCGTCGCCGGGAAAGAACTAAATGCGCCGCCATTTATCGGGCGAACCAACTTTCGTGTTCCGCACGCGCTCCACGTGGATCGGCCCATTCGTTAATTCCTTTGCGCGACCGATCGCCTCTTCCTGAGTGCTGCACACATCGCTTGCACGGTCAGCGTTTGCGCGTTTTATCGCATATTTTCCATCATCGCGTTGCTCGATGAAAAGCGGGTCCTTACTCATACTCACCTCTTGCAGTCACGTCATGTTAATTCGGGGCCGCTACCTCTCGATTGAAAAAGGTTTCACAATCGAAGCAGGTTCTTCACGGTATCCCAGAACCGTCCTAAGACTCCACGCTTCTTATTATACGTCGCTTCATATTCGCGTCGCCGTTCCTCCTCGCGGCGACGCCCAGCGGCGATTTGCTGGGGGGTCCATTTGCCGGCCCATTTAACTCCGCCGCGCGAAATAACGTAGTGGGATTGACAAGTTTGTTGCCAGTTACCTATCGACGGCCAAACACTCGGACCTCGATCGGTCTCTGTAATAGACCATTCCGTCGGCCCAAGTGGCGTCTTAATCTTTGCCCCACATCCGCAAGCACATAGGTGGATAGCAATGCGAAATTCCTCGGAGACGTAAAGGACACCAGGCGCAATTTCTGTTGGCATGTAGTGAACATGCTGCAACACAAATCTTGCCATGCGTTATTCTCCGCCTGCTATCTTGAGATCGCGTATCTCAAATAAATGGTTTACGTCAGAAACTTCTTCGTAGTAGAAACCTCGAAGTTGTTTGAACCGAATGACGGCGAGGGATGCGTTCAACGCATTAAGCTCGCTGATTTGAATCGTTGTTCTGTAAACGTCGTCCGGGCGATCCGTAAGCGGGTCATAACCTTTGTCGCGAGTCTGTGGTCCTGATTCAGCAGAGTAATGCGTCATTCGAAGCATTCCGTTGATCGGCCCTCTCTTACGATCAAGCCCCATTCCAGCGTCAATGAACGGAATACCTTGCGCAATTAATAAATCGAAGATCGCGGATCGCGACGAGCCCTTGTCAACGCACACGAAGGCGAATGTGACGCCTCGCAAGGCCGTTTCATCGGACCGATCAATGAATTTCGGTCCGATTGAAAGCCCGAGTCGAAAATTCTCATATCTTCCCTGATATACGGCAGCTTTCGTCTTGCCAAGCTCGGAAGACTCCAATCTTCCCGGGGACCTGAAGGCGTTATGTACGTGGAACCAATCTGCGTCGAAGGCGCGAATCTCTCGAACTGGCGTCTTCACCAAGAAATCCAAAACA
>CAWCIZ010000003.1:0-1067652 GCA_963795855.1 Vulcanimicrobiota bacterium | reverse complement strand
GCTCGCGATCGCGCACAGGCAGTACAGCGCGAGCGAAAGCAACTCCAAACCCAAAAATACCGTCATCAGGTTTGCGGCGCCCGCCATCAGCATCGCGCCGCTCGCCGCCCAGAGGACGAGCGCGACAATGCCGCCCATCCGGTCGGGGCGCTGCGCTGCATGGAACAGCGCAAGCGAAAACGCGGCGGAGATGACGATGACCTCCTGCAGCACGACGGCGAAGCCGCCGAGCACGAAGCCGCCATTGAACGCGTCGTGTGAAAGGCCGTAGATTTGCGCGGCGACGACACCCGCCGCGGCCAGACCGGCGATGCCGAGTAAAATGGACACCCACCCGTTTGCTTTGCGCATCACGAGATCGACGAGCAACACGAGCACGGCGACGCCGCCGACGATGAACAGCGGCGCGACGGCGTTCCAATCGGCCCAGGTGTATGGATTGGAAATCATTGCGAAACTCGCTCCATTCCGAGCCGCGCACCGGCTACGCGAGCGCTACCGGCGGATGCCGCGCTCATGTTTGCCGCGTTCAAAACCGCGTGCGGGTATACGCCCAATACCAGCAGTGCCGCCAGCAGCGGCGCAACCGCAAAGCCTTCGATCCACGTCAGATCGCGCCGCTCGGGAATGTCCTCGCGGACCGGGCCGTTGATGACGTCCTGAAGCAGACGCAGCATGTACGCCGACGCGAGAACGATGGGAATGAGCGCGATCAGCGCCGGCCAAAAGAGTCCGTTCTTGAACACGCCCGTCAAGATCACTATCTCGCCGACGAATCCGGCGAGGCCCGGCAATCCCAGCGCCGCGAGCGCCGCTATCGTAAACGCGCCGGCAAGTTTCGGGTTCGCTCTTCCCAGACCGCCCAGACGCACGAGCGACCGCGTGTCCTCGCGTTCCTCGATGTAGCCGAGAATGAGGAACAGCGCAGCACTGAAAAGCGAGTGCGCCACGATATAGATGAAAGCGCCTTGAATCGCGATCGGGTTGCGGCTGAAGATCGCCAAAACGATCAATCCCAAGTGGGAAAGCGAGGAATACGCAACGATGCGCTTCGCGTCCGTTTGCACGAGTGCTATGAATGCGCCGTACAGCAGTGAGACGAGGCCGGCGATGATGAAAATCCATTTCCACGCGCTCATCGCATCGGTGAAAAACGGCAGCCCGATGACAAGGAACCCGAAGAGCCCCGCCTTCGACTGAATCGAACTCACCAGCGATACCATCACCGGCGGCGAATCTGCGTACGTGGCAGGCATCCACGTGTGCAGCGGAAACAGCGGCGTCTTCACCGCAAACGCCACGGCGAAGCCCGCGAACACCCACGGTGCCCAAGACCCGATCAGTTGATGGGACGAACCGATGACGTCGGTCGAGCCGTACAACACGCCGAAGGCGGCGGTCGAGAGCAGCAGCAGTAAACCGCCGGAAAAGTTGTAGATCAAGTAGCGCCAGGCGGTGTCGCGGTGCTCGCCCCAGCCGACCAAGGCGAAGAACGGCGGAATCAGCATGAGGTCCCAGAAGAGCGCGAACGCGAGAATGTCGCGCGCCATGAAGACGCCCATCATCGTGCCCTCGAGCATGAGCAAAAGCGCGACCATCGTACGCGTTTGCGGCATGTTCGTCGCGAGAACCGCGCAAAACGCGCACAGCGCGAGCAGCAGCACGATCCAGAAGGCGAGTCCGCCCCACGACCAATGCAGCGACGCGGCGAACGGGCGCGAAAGCCACCGCGCGGCAAACGTACCGTCGCCGCCGGCCACGAGCGGTAAGAAGAACGTGACGGCGGCAACGACGCAGCCGGTCGCGCGGCTCACCGCGCGATCCGTGCGCGGTACGAGAAAGAGCGCGCACCCCGCGAGAATCGGAAGCAGAATCAGCACGAGAGACATCTAGCGCATCGCTCCTTCCAACGCGTAGTAGATGGCGAAGCACGCAGCGCCGAAAACGATGATGAGGGCGTACGCGCGCAGCAGTCCGGTCTGGAAGCTGCGCACGAGCGAGCCCAGGAAACGATTCGTGAGCACGATTTCGCGCACGACGCCGTCGACGAAGTGCGGGTCGAACCAGCGCGCGAAAAACTCGCCGAGCGCTTGCGACGGACGCACGAAAAGCGCGTCGATGAGATCGTCCCAGTAGTAGAGACGAACGAGAATGGCCGGAAGCGTTTCGCTTTCGCGTTTGAGCCGCGCCGGCGCGTTTTGCAGGGCCTCACGCGTGGCATAACGCCGCCACGCAACTGCCGCGCCGACGACGAGCATGATAACCGCGAGAATCGTGGTGACGCCTTCGCTGATCGTCGCCGGCGGCAGCGTTTCGTGCGGAAACGAGCGATCGAAAAACCGCGCCCACGGCGAGCCCGGACCGATCATGATGTATCCGGCCGCGAACGAGAAGAACCCGAGAATAGCAACGGGGACCGCCATGATCCAAGCCGGCGCATGCGAGCGATCTTCCGCATGCGGTTCGTGCGTATCGTGGGCGATCGCCGCCCCTGAAGCCGCGACCTCCGTTTCGATCCCGACGTCGGCCGGATTCATGCCGCCGCGATATGCGCCGAAAAACGCCACGAAAAACAGCCGCAGCATGTAATACGCCGTAATCGCCGCGGTAATGAGCGCGACGGCCCACATCCACACGTATCCGTGCTCGAGCGCGCCGTAGATCACCTGATCCTTGCTGAAGTAACCGGCGAAGCCCGGACAGCCGCTGATCGCGAGCACCGCCGCGGCCATCGACCAAAACGCGACCGGTGTGCGCGTACGCATTCCGCCCATCAAACGAATGTCTTGCTCGTCGGAAAGTTCGTGGATGACGATGCCCGATCCGAGGAACAAGCACGCTTTGAAGAATGCGTGCGTGAAGAAGTGCGCGACGCCCGCGCTGAACGCCCCGACGCCCACGCCCATGATCATGTAGCCGATTTGCGACATCGTCGAATAGGCCAGAATGCGTTTGATGTCCCACTGCGCGATACCGAGCAATGCTCCCGCGAGCGCGGTCAAACAGCCGACCGTCGCCACGAGCGTCTGCGCATCGTGCGACGCCGTCCACAGCGGCGCGCAGCGCGCGACCAAATACACGCCCGCAGTAACCATGGTCGCCGCGTGGATGAGCGCGGAAACAGGAGTCGGACCTTCCATCGCGTCGGGAAGCCACGTATGCAGCGGCAGCTGAGCCGATTTTGCGGCCGCGCCGATGAAGAGAAATACGCAGGTCCAGAAAAGCCAGGGATCGAGCGCGTGCGGATTGGCGAAGACGTCGGCGTAACGGATGGAGCCGGCTTTCGAGACGATGATGAAAATCGCGAACATCATGCCGACGTCGCCGACGACGTTGATGACGAACGCCTTGCGCGCGGCAGCGACGGCGGAAGGCTTGAAGAACCAGAACCCGATGAGAAAATACGAAGCCAAGCCGACGAGACCCCAACCGACGAGAAGGCCTACGAAGTTGTCCGACAGCACGAGCGTGAGCATCGCGAACACGAAGAAATTCAAATAGGCGAAGAACCGCGCGACGGCGTTGTCGTTCCACATGTAGCCGACGGAATACAGATGGATGAGGAACCCGACGCCCGTGATGATCAGCACCCAGATGAACGAGAGCGGATCGAGCAGCAGTCCGAAATCGAAGCCGTGCATCCACGAGAAGAGCGGCTGATGCGCGCCCAATTGCGAACCCGAGCCTTGCGTCGCGGCGCCCCATGAAGCCAGCGCCGCTACGAACGAAACCGCGATCGCCGCACTTCCCGCGACACCGGCGAACCGTTTGAGCTGAGGACCCAGTGCCCAGCACACGATCGCGCCCAGCAGCGGAACCAGCCAAATGACAAAAAGCAGCATCCTCAGCCTTTCATCAACGCGACTTCGTCGACGTCGACGTTCGCGCGAGCCCTAAAAACGACGACCACGATGGCCAAACCGATTGCCGCTTCCGCCGCTGCGACCGTGATCACCAAGAAGGCGAAAATGTGCCCCGCATTATTCAGCCATGCGCGCGCGAATGCCAAGAACAACAGGTTCGCGGAGTTCCACATCAGTTCGATGCTCATGAGCATCACGAGCGGGTTGCGTCGCAGCACGACTCCGGCGACGCCGATTGCGAAGATCACGAGCGAAAGGCTGATGTAATTGACGAGCGCCACCGGGAGCAGCGATGCATGCGGCATGTTACTCCTCGCCTGCGCGCAGAATGGCCTCGCGCATATCGCGTTCGACGATGCGCGCGCGGCGCCGTGACTGCACGTACGGCGCAGAGTCGCCCGCGAGCAGGATGACGCCGATGACCGCGACCATCAAAATGAATGCGGTAATTTCGAACGGCAGCAGATCCGTCGTGAACAGCGCCCTCCCGAAATCCGCAACCGAACCGAAAACGTTCGCCGCGCCGACCGGTCCGGCGGCCGACGACGTACCCGCCGCGACGACGTGCGGACCCACCGAAGGGGCATGCGCGGCTGCATAAATCAAAAAGCCGAGAATCACGAGCACGCCGAAGATCGCCGGGACCGCAATCTTCGGTAACCGGTTCGGCCCCGTGCTAAACGGCGCGACGCCGCTCGAGAGCAGCGCGATGACGAACACGAACAGCATGAGAATCGCGCCGCTGTACACGATGATTTGAATGACGGCCAAGAATTCCGCGGCAAGCGAAAAATACATGATCGCAAGCGCCGCGAAGTGCGCGAGCAACCCAACGACGCTGTAGACCGCCTTTTGGGCCGTGACGACGAAGATCGCGCTTGCCACCAAGACCACCGCGAGAATGTAAAACTCGATCATCAATTCTCGGCCAGGCCTTTCTTCTGCGTCTTGAGCACTTGGCCGCGCCACGTGGCGTCGTAGCCGTCGCGCCAATCGGCGGTCGATTTCTTTTCCGCTACGCTTCCGAGGTCGGCGGGAATGCCGCCGGGGCGATCGTCGGGCGGCGTTCCGACGCCTGCTTCCGGCGGAACGATGAGGCGATCTTTGGCGTAAATCAGCGAATCGCGGCGGAAATCCGACATCTCGAATCGCGGCGTGAGAACGATCGCGTCGGTCGGACACGCTTCTTCGCACATGCCGCAAAAAATGCAGCGCAACTCATCTATTTCATAGCGCGCCGCGTAACGCTCGCCCGGCGATCGGCGATCTTCCGGCGTGTTTTCCGCGCCGATGACGGTAATTGCATTCGCCGGACAGACGCTCGAGCAGAGTTCGCAGCCGATGCAGCGTTCTTTGCCGTCCGCGTACCGGCGCAATTCGTGCAGCCCGTGGAAGCGCGGCGCGTGTTTCTTCTTCTCCGACGGATACTGAATCGTCGGTTTCTTTTGGAACATGTACTTGAACGTGACGCCCAAGCCCGCGAGCAGCGCACCGACGTTGTAAAGATTTTTACGCATTGTAAAGGCACTCCGCGCGCGGAAGCATCGCGTAAGCACTCCCCGAGGGCGCCCCGCTAAGCACTGCGATCATATCAACCCCAAATCGCGACGGCGACGGCCGTCAGGACGAGGTTGAGCGTTGCGACCGGAAGCAGCACTTTCCAGCCGAACGCCATGAGGCGGTCGTAGCGGAAACGCGGAAACGTCGAGCGCAACCAAATGTAAAAGAACATGAACAGGCCGACCTTGATGAGGAACCACACGATGCCGGGAATCATCGTAAGGCCGCCGATCGCGTTCCAACCGCCGAGGAACAGCAGCGTCGCGATACACGATACCGTGAGCATGTTGATGTACTCGGCGATGAAGAACAATCCGAAGCGCAGCCCGGAATATTCGGTGTTGAACCCGCCGACGAGTTCGGCGTCCGCTTCGACCAAATCGAACGGCGCGCGGTTGGTTTCCGCGACCGCAGTAATGACGTAGACGAAGAACCCGATGAGTTGCGGAATGACGAACCACAGTTTGGCTTGCGCGTTGACGATCCCGACTAGTGAGGTCGTACCCGCGAGAATCAGCACGCCGACGAGCGACATCGACATCGCCAGTTCGTAGCTGATCATTTGCGCGGTTGCGCGCACGCTGCCGAGCAGCGGATACTTGGATCCCGACGCCCATCCGCCCAGCGAGATACCGTAGATCCCGATCGACGTAAGCGCTAGAATGAAGAGAATTCCCGCGTTGACGTCGCTTATGGCCCAGACGTTGCCGGGTGCGGGCTGCGAAAACGGAATGACCGCGTAGACCGAAAACGCCGTAATCAGCGAAATGAACGGCGCAAGGCGGTAGATCAGCGGATCCGCGGTTTTGGGCGTCAGGTCTTCTTTCAAGATCAATTTGACTGCGTCTACCGCGGGCTGCAACAGTCCCCATGGACCGACGCGGTTCGGCCCCGGACGCAATTGCATCCAGCCCATGACCTTGCGCTCGAACAGCATGGCGTACGCGAACGTCGTGATCACGACGAACAGCAGGACGATGCATTTGACCAGCACGATCCACCAAATGCCGGCGGCGGGCGTCCACCAAGCGTGGCTCATCGCGCCGCCCCAAGCGGTTCGCGTACAACTGCCGCATCCGCGCGGCGAACGTTCGCGACCTGCGCGGCAGCGCCGTCGGGGAAGCAGTTCGCCGGGAGCGTCGGGCAATCCGTCGATGAGCGCAACGGTGCCTTGCGGTATCGCGGGACGCACGTCCACGAGCAGATCGTGCATCACCGTCGAGCCGCACTGCAGGTCGATGTAGTCGCCCGTCGTCACGCCGAGGCGCGATGCGTCCTGCGCGGACATCGCCGCTTCAGGAAGCGGCCGCAACTCGGTCAGACGCTCGTCGTGCGCGCTCGTGCCGCCGCCGGCAAAGATACGCTGCTGCAGAACGACGCGCAATTCGCCTTCGTCAAACCTCGCAGCGCGCCCGAGTTCGCCGGCAGCGATTCTCGCGTAGCGCTGATCTCCGAAGGTGAACGTTTCGGGCTGCGCCGCCAAACGCCGTATCACCGTTTCGTCGAGTTCTTCCGCGGACGGCAGCGCGACGCCGAGATGCTGCGCGAGGCCGACAATCATTTCGAGATCCGACAGCACTCCGGGAGGCGAATCCAGCGATTTCGCGGCGTTCACCGGAAGCACGTCCCCCGCCATGTTCGTGGTCGTACCGGTCTTTTCGAAAGGTCCCTTCGCAGGCAGCACCAGGGTTGCGAGCTGCGCAGTTTCGGTCATGAACAAATCGCTCACTACCACGAACGGCACTTTTTCGAGCGCTTCGCGCACGAACTGCATGTCCGGATAGTGCAGCACGGGATTGGCGCCGAGAATCGAAAGCACCGCGATTCCGCCGTCACGCGCAGCGGCCAGCATCGCGCTGGTGTCCATACCGCCGCTCTCGGGCAGCATGCCCATGAGTTCCGCCCCGCGCGCATTCGGCTGCTCGCCCGTGATGTAAGTGAGAACCTCCGCATTTTGCGGCAGCGATTCGACAAGCGTTTTCCCGAGCGACAAGTCGACGCCGTCCCAAACGATCGCGATTCGCTTCGCGTTTTGCGGCAAGGCTTTGAGCGCGTCGCGCACCTCGGCGGCGTCGGTGGAGGGAATCGCAGCGGGATAGGGTTCGTCGAAGGAACCCACGCGGATCAATTTTGCGCCGCCGCGCGATGCGGCTTTGCGCACGCGCAGATCCATCACCGGAGCGCGTTCCGCCGGCGATTCGCCGATGACGACGATCGCGTCGACCGATTCGAGATCGCGCAGCTTGCCGCTTCCCCGGCCCGGCGCGGCTTGGCGCTGCCGCCCCGCACGCCAATCGAGGTTTTGCACGCCTTTCGCGCGGTGCACGTGAGCGAGCAGATAGGCTTCCTCGTTCGTAAGCCGGCCGCCGCCGATTGCGCCGGCCGTCTTGGGATTCGCTCGCGCCGCTTCGTCAATCGCAGTCGCCCATAACTGCAGCGCGTCGTCCCAACCGATCTGCATCCACTGCCCGTTCTGCTTATAGAGCGGCTGCGTCAAACGCGCTGGGCTGTCGTAGAAGTTGATGTTGTACCGCCCCCGATCGCACAGCCACCAGTCCGAGATTGCATCGTCGCCGGTTACCGTCATGGTGCGCTGCGTTTTGCCGTGCCGCACGTCGACGTGCATTTGGCATCCGACGGGACACTGCGTGCAGGACGTGGTCGTGCGCCGCAAATCCCACGGCCGCGCCTTGAAGCGGTACTGCTTGGACGTGAGCGCGCCGACGGGACAGAGTTCCGTGACGTTTCCGGTAAAATTGTGGCGGTACGGGTCGCCGGTCGCCGTCGCGATGATGTCTTTGACGCCGCGGTCTTTGAGCACGAGCTGCCGTTCGCCGACGATGATGTCGTCGAAACGGACGCAGCGCTGACACACGACGCAGCGCTCTTCGTCGAGCACGATCGTCGGCCCCAAATCGACCGCTTTGGGCTTGGGAACCTTCGGATCGATACTCTGCGAAAAGCCCTGCCCGTAGGCCATCGAGTAATCTTGCAGATCGCACTCGCCGCCCTTGTCGCAAATGGGGCAATCGAGCGGGTGATTTTTCAAATAAAATTCCAGCACCGCGCGCCGGCCTTCCGCCGCGTTCGCGCTTTCCGTGTGCACGACCATGCCGTCCGCTGCCGCCGTGTTGCAGCCGATCTGCAGCTTCGGCATGCCTTCGACTTCAACCAAACAAATGCGGCAAAGTCCGGCCGGGCCCATCTTCGTGTGATAGCAGTACACCGGAATCTCGCGCTTGATCAGCTTCGCCGCTTCGACGAGCAGCGTGCCCTTCGGCACCTGCACTTTTACGCCATCGATGGTGACGGTTATCAGCTGCGGTTGGTCGTTATCCGGCATTCCGACTCCCTATCGCGCGAAAGCGGCGCGCCGTTCCATCCTGAAACCGCTCGCAATTTTCCCCTCCATGGAAAAATCGCTGCTTCTCCGCTTTTTTGCGAAAACGGAGTTTTGAAGAAACCATCCGGGTTTGCGCAAAAAAGTCGGAGATTTCCGGATGGAACGGCGCGCCGCTTTCAGCGGTTGCGAGGCGAGACGTTGCCCGTGACGCGCTCACAATGGGACCGTCTCTCTGATAACGCGTTTTTGGAATTGTTCGGGAAAGCGCTTCAACACCGACAACAGGAACGGTTCGATTGAATCGCCGAGCGGGCACAAGTTGATGCCGGTGATTTGGTGACCGACGCGGAGAAGCATGTCGATGTCGGACGGTACGCCGCGGCCATCGACCAGGCGATGCAGCACCGTTTCGAGCCAGTCGCCGCCTTCGCGGCAGGGCGTGCACTGTCCGCACGATTCGTGCGCGAAGAACCGCACCATGTTGTGAGCGGCACGCACGAAGTCGGTGGTGTCGTCCATCACGACCATCGCACCCGAACCGAGCATCGTTCCCGCTTTGGCCAGCGACTCATAGTCGTACGGCAAGTCGAGATGTTCTTCGAAGATACAGGCGGACGAACCGCCGCCGGGCTGAATCGCCATCAGTTTGCGGCCGTCGCGTAAGCCGCCGGCGATTTCGATGAGTTCGCGAACCGGCGTGCCGAGTGCGACTTCGTAGTTGCCGGGCTTCTTCACGTGGCCGCTGATGGAAATGATCTTGTAGCCTTTGCTTCGTTCGGTTCCCACCGATGCAAACCACTCGGCGCCCTTTTCCAGAATCGGGACGAGGTAGGCGAGCGTTTCGACGTTGTTGACGACGGTCGGCATACCATACAAGCCGGCGACCGCGGGGAACGGCGGTTTCAGACGAGGCTCGCCGCGCTTTCCTTCGAGCGAATTGAGCAGCGCAGTTTCCTCGCCGCAAATGTACGCGCCGGCGCCGCGATGCACCGTGACTTCCAGGTCGTAGCCGGTCCCGAAGAGATTCTTGCCCACCAGTCCGGCCTTGCGCGCCTGCGCGATCGTCTCGTCGAAGATCTCGGCGCCCCGCTTGAACTCGCCGCGTATATAGATGTAGGCGTGGTGCGAACCGATGCCGTAGGCGCCGAGCAGGATGCCTTCGAGCACCAAGTGCGGCGTTTCTTCGAGCAGCATGTGGTCTTTGAACGTGCCCGGTTCGGCCTCATCGCAGTTGCACACGAGATAGCGCGGCCGGTCGTTGTTCGGCAAAAACGACCACTTGCGGCCGGTGGGAAACCCCGCGCCGCCGCGTCCGCGCAACCCGGACTTGTCGGCCGCCTCAAGGACGTCCGCCGGCTTCATGTTCCTGAATGCACGCTCGAGCTGCTCGTATCCGCCGCGGTCGCGGTACACCTTGATATCTCGCAGGTCGGCTTCGCCGATCCCGGCGGTGAGGACTTTGGTGACCGGCATTACTGCAATTCCTCGTGATCGAGCACCGTCGTGATGGACGAATCGACGTTCGCGAGCCGCTCCTTCGTGCGACCCGAAAAGCTCGGCTGCTGCGCCAAAATGCGATCGATCACGATCACGCCGTCTTTGTCGATGCCCGCGCCGTTGTTCGGGTTGGGCTGGTCGATCGCGCCCGCCGATTTTCCGCCCTGCGAGACTTGCGTATCTTGAAGAACCTTCCACGTGCGCGACGGCGCATCTGTTTGCGCCATCGGCCCAGTCGAATACGTGCCCGCGCGCATGGCGTCCAACATCTCATCGATCATTCGCGGCGTCAGATCGTAGACGAAATCGAGATTGACTTGCATGCAACTCGCCCGGTCGCACGCCGCGAGACATTCGACCTCTTCATACGAGAACAGGCCGTCGTCCGTCGTCTGCAGATGTCCGATGCCGAGTTTCTCCCGGAAATACGCCATGACGTCCTCGGCGCCGTTGATCGCGCAGGCCAGCCCGCGGCATACTTGCAGCATGTATTTTCCGACCGGCTTGCGGAAGAACAGCGTGTAAAACGACACCGTCGACTCCACGATCGCCGGCGTAAGGCTCAGCATCTCGGCAACCGCGCGCTGCGCCTGCGCACTCGCGTACCCCTCGTGCTCCTGAAACAGATGAATCAGCGGCAACAGCGCAGATCGCGAATGCTCGTACCGGCCGACGATCTCTTCGCATTGCGGTTTCAGGCGTTCCAGCAACGCCGGAAAATTTTCGGTTCTCGAATCCATAATTATTTACAAACTCGCATCGGCGATTCTCTTCGAGGCAGCGCGCTGGCCGGTTATGCGCCGGCGAGATGAACCGACCGCTCTCGCCGGCTCGCGGCGTGCCGACGTTGCGCCGGGAAATCTCTGACTTTTTTGCGCAAAACAGGATGTTTTCTTCAAAACTTCGTTGACGCAAAAAAGCAGAGAAGCGGCAGTTTTTCCATGGATGGAAAAACTGCCAGCGGTTTTACGGCGCAATGTCGGCGCGACGAGGGCCAGAGTAATCATCTGTCGACCTCGCCGAAAACCGGGTCGAGCGAACCGATCATAACGACGAGATCGGCGATGAGATTCCCCGGCGCCATGCCTTTTAGGGCTTGCAGATTGTAGAGCGACGGCGGGCGCGTGCGCACGCGGTAGGGGCGGTTGCCTCCGTCCGAGACGATGTAATACGCGAGTTCGCCTCGGGGGCTCTCGGTGGCTTGATAGACGTCTCCCGGCGGAACGCGGAAGCCCTCGGTCATGTATTTGAAGTGATGGATCAGCGCTTCCATCGAAAGGGCGATCGTTTCTTTCGGCGGCGGAGCCACCTTGGTGTCGTCGATCATCACCGGTCCGGGCGTCTCGAGCAGTCTCGCGCGAACCTGTTTGATGATGCGCATCGATTCTTCCATTTCGTCCAGCCGCACGAGGAAGCGTGCGTACGAATCGCCGTCTTCGCGCGTCGGAACGTCAAACGTCAGCGTCTCGTAGCCGGAATACGGATACGCTTTGCGCACGTCGTATGCGACGCCGCTGGCGCGCAAACTCGGGCCCGTGACGTTCCACTGCACGGCTTCTTCCGGGGTCATGATGCCGACGTCGATCATCCGGTCCTGCAAGATTGGATTCGCCTGAAGCAGCGCGCGCAGATCGCGCATGCGTCCGGGGAACTTTTCGATGAGCGCGTTCAGACGCTCGGCGTAGCCGTCGGGCAAATCGCCGTTGACGCCGCCGACGCGGATGTAATTAGGATGCATGCGCGCGCCGCCGGCTGCTTCTTGCAGATCCAGAATGTTTTCGCGCAGGTCGAAGGTGTAAAAGAAAACCGAAAGCGCGCCGAGATCGATGCCGCCGGTGCCGAGCCAGACGCAGTGCGATGCGATGCGCGTAAGCTCCGCATTGAGCACGCGAATTAATTGCGCGCGTTCGGGGATTCGATCGGTGATTCCCAGCAGCTGCTCGACCGCCAACGCGTAGCAGAACGCGTTGTTGCTCGGCGCGAGATAGTCCATGCGTTCGACGTTGGTCTGCGCGGTCGACCAGAACTGATTCTCGCAGTTCTTTTCGATGCCGGTGTGAAGATAGCCAATCTCCGGTTCGGCGCGGACAATGTTCTCGCCCTCGATCTCGAGCATGATTTGCAGCACGCCGTGCGTGGAGGGATGCTGCGGCCCCATGGAAAGCACCATGGCATTGCCATCGCGCGAAACGAGTTCCGGCGTGAGCGGCGTCGCGGAAACGCTCACTTTGAATCCTCCCCAGGCGCGCCGTTCGATCGCCGTTTTGCGATCTGCGCCTGCAGCGCTTCGAGCGTTCTTCCGGACGGCGGCGTGCCGGCGTCGACATTCGACTTCAGCGCAAACGCCGGGCGCGGCGAACGCTCGCGCGCTGGACCGCGCAGCGGATAATCCTTGCGCAGCGGATAGCCTTCCCAGTCGTTCGGCATTTGAATGCGGCGCATATCCGGGTGACCTTCGAAGCTGATGCCGAACAGATCGTAGATTTCGCGCTCGGCCCAATCCGCCGACTTCCACAAGTCGCATGCCGTCGGCAGCACGGTATTCTCCGCGGGCACGCCGCAAAGCAAACGGAAACGCTGCGGTTTGCCGACTTCCGCTAGTGCCGCTTTGCGAACCGGCATCTTCAGCAAGTGATACACGACGTCGAAACGCGGTTCGCGCGCCGGATAATCGACGGCGCCGACGTCCAGCAGCATCGTGTAACCCTCGGCGCGCAATTCTTCCAAACGCGCGTGCACGCGCGACGGATCGACGCGTTCGATGCTTGCGTCGTCGATGGGCGGGCGCACGGCGGTGGGGTCAATCGCGCCGCCCAGAAGCGGCGGTGATTGCGAACTCGGCATGAAAGACTCTTATTCTTTAACTGGCGTGGTCGTTAGTTTAGGCTCGAGCTGAAGAGGCCGCCGCGGCCGCCTTCGCGGATCTGTTGTTGAATGAGGTTGACGGCGTAGAGCAACCCGTCGGGCGTCGGCGGACACCCGGGAACGTACACGTCGACCGGAATGATCGTATCGACGCCCTGAACGACCGCGTAATTGTCGAAAACGCCGCCCGAACTCGCGCATGCGCCCATCGAGATGACCCATTTCGGGTCCGCCATTTGATCGTAGAGCCTTTTCACGACCGGCCCCATCTTTTGCGCTACGCGGCCGGAGACGATCATCAAATCCGCTTGGCGCGGTGATGGACGAAAGACTTCAGAGCCGAGCCGCGCGATGTCGTACTCCGCGGACGTGACGGACATCATCTCGATGGCGCAGCATGCCAGACCCATCGTGAGAGGCCACACGCTCGAGCTTTGCGCCCAGCGTACGACCTCGTCCAATTTGGCAAGAAAAAACTGCCCCGGCCCTATCTCCATTCGAAGCCTCGTTTTTTCCACACATACGCGTATCCAATCGCGAGCACCACCACGAAGACGACCATTTCGAGCAATCCGAACATGCGGAGCGCGTGCATTTGAACGGCCCACGGATAGAACGACGCAGCTTCGACGTCGAGAACGACGAAGAGCATCGCAATCAGATAAAACTTGATCGGAAAGCGCCCGGCAACGCTGGAGGTCGGCTCGACGCCGCACTCATACGCCTGCTCTTTTTCCGGATTGGGCTTGCGCTGCGCCAGCAAACCGGGCAACAGGCTGAAGCCCAGGGCCGCTACGAACGCAACGGCCACAAAAATCGCTACGGGACCATAGGGAGTCATCGCTTGTGAAATTTTTCACAAGCGTTAACGAACACCTACCCGCGGCAGGCCGGCGCAAGGGTGCTACTTAAGTGGCACCGAGCGGCGCGAGTGTGACGAAGCGTTTATCGCGAAGGTAGGCTTATGCGCAAATTGTGGGTTTTGGGTTTCGTCTTTTTGCTCAGCCTCGGCGCAAACGGCGGCGGCTGCAGCAACCCGAACGGGGTCGGCGTGCAGCAGTTCGGAACGATCGTCGGCCGCGTTCTCGATGCCACCAACAACCGCCCGGTCGGAAACGTCCTCGTTTCAGTCGGTTCGCTGTACACCGCTTATACCGATCCCAACGGCGCATTCACGCTTTCGAACATTCCGATCGGACATCAGAGCGTAACGGCGAGCGCGCCGGGATACGAGCGAAACAGCGCAGAGGCGGCCGTGCACCAAGACAAGACGACGAGCATCGGCTATCTGCGCATCATGCCGCTCACCGGCGGCCCGACGGCACCGCCGCCCCCGACTCCGACGCCGACTGCAGGCGTGGCTACGCCGATTCCGGCGGAAACGCCGACGCCGGGGTCGAGCACCGCCCCATAAGCGCGCAGAACATCGCCGCCGCTGCCGGCGGCCTGTTCGTCGTCGCAGTCGCGCTGCGGGACGTGTTTCAGGGCGTCATCGTTCCGCGCGCCGAGAATACCACGCTGCGCGTCAGCTGGTATTTGATGCGATGGACCTGGCGAATCTGGCCGCGCATCGCTTACCGGCTTTTTCGCAACGACGAAGATCGCCGCGAAGATTTCCTCGGCACGTTCGCTCCGTTTCACCTGGTGCTGATTCTCATCGTCTGGGTGGCAATGCTGGTCATCGGCTGGGGATTGTTTTTCTACGGCGTTCGAGCGCAGATGCGCCCTTCGGACTTGACGTTCGGTGCAGCAGTTTATTACGCCGGCGCCTCGCTGCTGACGATCGGATACGGCGACATCGTTGCCGCTTCGACGTTCGCTCGCGTCATGTCGCTCGTCGCCGCGTCGTGCGGCCTCGGCGTGGTAGCAGTCGTCACGTCGTTTCTGTTCGCCGTTTTCGGCGCATTTCAAAATCGGGAAACGTTCGTCGTTACGATCGGCGCACGCGCGGGCGTCCCCCCGAGCGGCGTGGGATTGCTCGAGGTGCACGGCTATGCCGGGATTCGCGCGGACGTCGCGCAGGTATTTCGCGAGGCGCAAACGTGGACCGCGCAAATCATGGAAAGCCACCTCGCATATCCGGTGCTGGTGATGTTTCGCTCGAGTCACGACTACGAGTCTTGGGTCGGAACCTTGGGAACGCTGATGGACGCCTCCGCACTGGTGATGAGCACGCATCGATCCCGCAAAGATGCAGAACCCGCAAAGCGTCGGCCAAGCGCGGATCATGTACGAGCTCGGCCGTCACCTGACGAGCGATTTCGCATCGTACTTCCGCTTCTCGGTCGCTTCGGAAAACGGCCGCGTCGGCGTGGAGCGGCACGAATTTACTCACGCCTGCGAGCAGTTGCGCGAGGCCGGATACATTTTGCGGGACGAGGAGATCGCGTGGGAAGACTTCGCGCGTCTACGCGTACAATACGGTGCGCATTTGAACGAACTCGCGCGCTGGCTGGAAATCCCTCCGATACAGTGGGTTGGGGACCGCTCGCTCATCGAGCGGCAAAAGGCGCATCTGCCGTAATCGATCTACAGTCCGTGCTTCGCGTCGTGCTTGTGCAGGAATTTCTTTGCGTCGTCGATTGGGAGCGCGAATCCGATCGAACGCTCTTCGTCGAAACGCGACTCCGCCATGCCGACGATTTCGCCGGTGTCCGACAGAAACACCGGGCTGCCGCTTTCGCCCGGTACGATCTGCAGCGTAACCTCTATCGCGTCTTCACGCATCGACGAGACGCGGCCCGAGTTCAGCGACGTCGCCAGACCCAGCCCTTCATCGTCGAATTGATCTGGAATCGGATAGCCGACGAGCCCGATCATTCGCCCGGGCTGCGCATCGGCCGCCGATCCGAGTTTTACGACCGGCAGATTCGGTCGCTTGGTGCGTACGAGCGCGACGTCGAGATCCGCATCTTTTGCGACGATGATTCCGCGCGCTTTATTTTTGTTGCCGATCGTGACCCGCAAATTCCACGCGCCCTCGATCGCATGTTCGACCGTGAGGATGTCGCTGCCCCAGCGACCGCTCGCAACGACGGTTCCGGTTGCGTACTCGGTGTCGGGGGACTCGTGCTTGTTGTCCGCCGGAACGTCCATCGAGAGCAGTACGACCGACGGACGCAATTTCGCAGCGGACGCCACGAAGTCGTCATCCTCATAGTGATGAGCGGCGCATCCCGCGCAAAGCGCAAGCGCGGCGGCGACAGCGAAGGCGCGGAAAAGCATCGCTGCGATTATAGCGAAACGGCGGAGTCTGTTTCCGCCGCTTATGACGGCGCAGACGCGTTCGCCGCGAGCGGGCTTGTAACCGCCCGACAGCAATGCGGCGTAGGCCGCCGCCCCGCCCGGCTCCGCCACGATCGTTGCGCCGTGCCAGAGCGCACGCTGCGCAGCGCGAATCGCTTCGTCCGAAACGAGCACCACGCCGTCCACGTATTTTTGCGCGATGGGAAATACCAGTTCGCCGACGCGTCGGGGCGCAAGCGAGTCGGCGGCGATGCTGCCGGTCGGCGCGTCGACTGGCTTGCCTTCGCGGAGCGCCATCGCAAGCGTCGGAGCGCCCTCGGGTTCCACTGCGACGATTTTCGTCCCGCCGGCGAACCACGCAGCGATTCCGCCGATCAATCCGCCGCCGCCGACCGCGACAAGCACGGTGTCCACGTCAGCCGCTTGATCCGCGATCTCCATTCCGACGGTTCCCTGACCGAGCAACGTTTCCGGTTGATCGAATGCGTGAACGGGCACGGCGCCCGACCGGACGATCCATTCCTCGCTTGCGGCGAGGGCATCGGCATAGCGATCGCCGCCCACGACGAGCCTCCGCGCCGTAGCGCCGGATGCGGTCGATTTTCGCGGGCGAAGAAATACTCGGCACAAAAATTTTCGCGGGAACCCCCAAACGCATCGCGGCGTACGCAACTGCAGCTCCGTGATTTCCGCCGGACGCCGCAACCACGCCCGCGGCGGGAACGTCGCGCAGCAGCAAGTTCGCGAATGCGCCCCGCGTCTTGAAGGAACCGGCGTGCTGCAGCAGCTCCAGTTTGAGCAGGGCACCGTCGAGCTCCAGAACGGGCGTTTTGCGAACGTGCGGCGCGATGACGCGCGCCACGCCGGCGATGCCGTCCCGGTCGATCGCTTGTACTTCCACGTTAGACCTTTTCGAGCGCTTCTTTGAGTTCGCGAATGCCCGTTCCGGTGCGCGCGCTCACGCACAAAGCGCCCGGCGGATGTGCCGGTTCTTGGCGGAGCGCATCGCATTTGTTGAACACCACCAAGCGCGGTTTGGTTTCCAAGTGCAGGTCGTGAAGCGTTCCATCTACCGCTTGCATCTGCCGCGGCCAATCGGCGTTTGCCGCGTCCACCACGTGCACGAGCAGATCCGCTTCATCGAGCCTCTTCGAGCGTTGCGCGAAATGCGCTGACGAGATCGCGCGGAAGATCGGTGATGAACCCGACCGTATCGACGACTCGAACGTAAACATTCGCGCGAAGCCAGACGCGGCGCATCGTCGGATCGAGCGTCGCGAACGGCTGGTCCGCGACGAGCGCATCGGATCGCGCCAGCCGATTCAACAGCGACGACTTTCCCACGTTCGTATATCCCACGAGCGCGACGAGCGGTTCGCGACCAGGCGCGGCGCGTCGCGTCGCGCGCTGCCGGCGAACCTCTTCCAGCTGCCGCGAAAGCACGCTGATGCGCTGCTGGATCCGGCGCCGATCGATTTCGAGTTTGGTTTCACCTGGACCGCGCGTGCCGATTCCGCCGCCCAAGCGCGATAAATCAGCGCCGGCGCCGATCAGATTCGATTGCCGGTAGCGCAGCTGCGCGAGCTCCACTTGCAGCTTGCCTTCGCGGCTTCGTGCGTGCTGCGCGAAAACGTCGAGAATAAGCATCGTGCGATCGACGATGGGCAGCGGGACGATCTTTTCCAGATTCTTCCGCTGACGCGGGCGCAAATCGTTGAGCACGAGCAATAAGGTCGCGCCGAGATCCTTCGCCAGATCGGCGATCTCGCGCGCCTTGCCGCTGCCGACGAGCGTGGCCGGGTCGACTCGAGCGCGCTTCTGCACGACGCGTTCGAGGATCTGCGCGCCCGAGGCGTGCGCCAGAGCTTCGAATTCGGCGAGTTCGGGATCGATGGGTCGCCTCGGATCCGCAACGTCGACCGCGACGAGCACCGCGCGGGCAGCCGTTACCGAGTCAGCGGCCGCAAATGTTCGATGAGCCAGGATAACCCCTCGTTATAGTACGGGCCCGGGCGCTCCAGGACGGCCGGATCCGAAAGAATGAATACGTGTTTTCCCCGTACCGCGCGCAGCGAACGCCACGGCTCGCGATCCAGGAGCGATCCGAGTTGCGTATCGCCGCCGGCGACGATTGCGTCCGGCTGCAGCCGCAGCAACGCCTCCGAGCTGAACTGAGCGTAGGAGCGGGGCAATCGGGTGACGGCGTTTCGCGCGCCGGCGAGCCGCAGCAGCGTCGAAATATACGACTGCGGACCGACGGTCCAAATCGGCTGCGCTTGCAGCACGACGAACACGCGCGGCCGTACCGCCTCGCGTTCCGACGCGCGAAGCCGAGCGGTGCGTCGATGCAGGCTCGCGATCAGCGCGCGCGCCGCTTTATCGTGTCCGCTTAACGCACCTAGGCGTCGGATGTCGGTGAAGATGTCGGCGTAGGAATCGTCGTTCAGAAAAACAGTGGCGATGCCGGTGCGGCGAAGCGAGGCCGTGAGCGGCCGCTGCGCCGGAATGCCGACGACGACGCGCGCATGCAGAGAAACGATCTTCTCCGCATCGATCGAAGAGAAATTCGCCACCGCGGGAACGCCTTTGGCGCAGCGCGTTCCGGCACTGTATTGCGAAACGCCGGCGAGCTGCGACTGCGCGCCGATCGCGCAGAGATCTTCAGCGAACGACGGCATGAGCGTCACGATGCCGCCGTTACTTGCGGCGAGCGCGGATGGCGCGTGCGACGTCGAGGAGCAGCCTGCCGCAAGCGCGGCCAGCGTGAGCACGAGCGCGAAGGCAGCGTGTTTTCGGTGCACGAGTCTGCGAGGTTCACAGGACGAGGAACGGCCGCCTGCACGTGGGAACCTAGACGTTCGCGTTTTCGCGCGGGAAGCCGGTGCAAAGCCGGCACGGTCGCGCCACTGTATGCGGGGAGCCGCCCGAATGCCACTACTTCGGTGGGAAGGCACGGGCAAACGGCAACGATCCGCGAGTCAGGATACCAGCGTAAACGCCGCACACCACCTCGCGCAAAGGAAAGGTCGCACGATGCTCTTCTTCTCGGCGTGCGCGCTGTGCACGGCAGTTGCCGTTGCCCCGACGCCTTCACCATCGCCGTCTCCGCTGCCGGAAATCGCGCACGTCTTCACGACGGACCGCGCCGATGAAACGCTGCGCAACGCCACGCGCACGACCTACGTCGTCACGCGCGATCAAATCGTCCGCTACGGCTACCGCACCGTTGCCGAGGCCCTCGAATCTGTTCCCGCAGTCAACATGCTCGCGTACGGCGCGCTCGGCGCGAGCGAAAACTACGGCATTCGCGGAAGCAGCACCGCACAGGTGCTCGTCTTGGTGGATGGACTTCCGGCTCCCGGATCGTTCGACAACTCGGTGGAACTGGGCAACCTGCCGACGACCGGCGTCGAACGTATCGAAGTCGTCGAAGGCGGCGGTTCGACGCTCTACGGAACCGGCGCGATCGGCGGCATCATCAATGTGATCACACAGCGGTCCGCAAGCCCGTCGGCCGCAATCGGTTACGGTTCGTTCGGGGCACGCCGTCTGGAGATCGACACCGAGCACGTGCAGATCTCGCGCGTGCTCGCAGCCGACGCTTTCGGTTTGCCGGGCGGCGGGGTGCGGCCCGACAGCGATTACGCTTCTTCGTCGATACACGCCGGCGGATCGCGGCGCGTCGGCACGTTCGACGTGACGCTGCGCGCGGGACTGACGTCCGACCACGTCGGCGCGCCGGGCGCGTTCGGGTTCGAATCGCCGTCGTCTCGTGAAACCGACGTAAACGGCAACGCGAGCGTTTCCGCCGTTCACAAAACGGCGCAATCCGAAACCACCGTGCAGTTCGGCGGAACGCGGCAGCAGATTACCTTCGCATGCGACCCGTCCGCCGATCCGAACTGTTTTCAAAACGTGCCTTCGCTCGACACCGAAAATCGGCTGGACTTCAGCGCGCGCAACGACGTGTCCGGCTCGAACGAACGGCTGCTGTACGGCGTCGATCTCGCCCGCGGCGCCGTCCGATCGGACGCCGGGGGACCGATCTCCGTCGACGCGCTGGCGCAAGCCGCTGCATATGCACAAGAAAAGAGCCTTACGAAGTGGGGCGGCTTTTATTACGGCTTGCGCGCGGAGCGCGACGGTTCGCTCGGCGGCGAATTCTCTCCATCGGCCGGCGTGCTCGTGCGATTTTCGAATGAAGCAACGGTCAAAGCGAACGTCGCAACCGCATTCCGCGCTCCCAACGCGAGCGAGTTGTATTTTCCGGGATACGGCAACCCTTCGCTCTCGGCCGAGCGGGCGAAAGTGGCGGACTTGACGATCGACGATTCACGGCTGCTCGGCGGAGCGTCCATCGCGTGGTTCGCGAACCGCACGAACGATCTCATCGTACCCACGCCGGTGAAAGCGGGATCGACGTGCGCGCCGGATCCGTCGAGTTTCGTCTACGAGCCATGCAACATCGCTCGCGCATCCATCCAGGGTTTGACGCTCGATATCCGCACGCAGCCCTCGAACGGATTCACGGCCTCGCTCAATGTGACCGATCTGTATCGAGCCGAGAACATCGACACGCAAACTCGCCTGCCGAATCAAGCCGTGATCGGCGCGAACCTTCGACTCGATTACACCGCGCGTTCGAACGCGCTACTCGATTCATGGGGCGTTTGGCTGCGCGCGGCAGGCGCTCGCGGCTTCGTCGATCCGGAACAGCCGCCGTTTTACCAGCCGGCTGCGTATACGACGGTCGACGCGTACGCGAGGCTGCGCATCGGGCGCGATCTGCGCTTGAATTTGCGCGGCTATAATCTCGGCAACGAACGCTATGCGGCGGTAAGCGGATTTCCCATGCCGGGGCGCTCGTTCCAAGTCGAGGTTTCGAGCAAGTAAGATGCCGCTACGGCTTGCGGTGCTGTTCGGCATCGCGTGCGCGGCGATGTTCGCGAGCCTGCTCGCCGGTGGAACGCCGCTTGCGTTCGCGCAAGTATTCGCCGCATTGGCGCATCCCCGCAACGGCGGCGACGTGGCGACCATCGTTTGGCAATTGCGCCTTCCGCGCGTCGCAATCGGCGCGCTCGTCGGCGTCTCGCTATCCGTCGCCGGCGCGCAGCTGCAAGGTTTACTCCGCAATCCGATCGTCGATCCGTTCTTGACGGGCGTCAGCGCCGGCGCAGCCGTGGCTATCGTGCTCGCAATGACCGCCGGCGTCGCACCGGCGGCGGTACCGGCGCTCGGATTTGGCGCCGGCATCGCAACGGCGCTACTGGTGGCCGCGCTTGCGCGACGCGGCAGCGGCATCGACGCGACGCGGCTCATCCTGGCCGGCGTCTCGCTTTCATCGCTCTTCTCGGCGATTATCGCGCTGGTGCTCACGCGGTTGCAGTCCACCGATGCGGCCCCGGCGATCATCGGCTGGCTCGCGGGCTCGCTCGCCGGCCGCGGATGGAGCGATCTCGGCTTCGCGCTTCCGTATGCGCTCGCGGGTCTCGTTCTCGCGGCCGTGAGCGTTCCGGCGTTGAACGCGCTCCGGCTGGGCGACGTCCGCGCAGCGTCCGTCGGCGTGGACGTCTCCCGCGCGCAGTGGCTCATTCTGTGTTCGGCGTCCCTGCTCACGGCGTGCGCCGTAACGCTATCCGGAACGGTCGGTTTCGTCGGCCTCATCGTTCCGCACATTGCGCGGCGCATCGTCGGTTCGGATTTCCGGTACGTCGCCGCCGCGTCTGCATTCATCGGCGCGGCGCTCACCATGGCCGCGGATGCGCTCTGCCGCTCCATCGCGCCGCCGACGGAAATCCCGATCGGCGTGCTGCTCGCGTTCGTAGGCGTGCCCGCGTTTTTGTACATGTACCTGCGATCAGAGCGAGCTGCCGCCGCATGATCGCGGTTTCGGATCTCACGCTGCGCGCGGGCGTCCGAACCCTCGTGTCGCGCGCCTCTTTTACGGTGCATCGCGGCGAATTCGTGGCGGTCCTCGGCGCGAACGGCGTTGGTAAGACGACGCTGCTTCGCACGCTTGCCGGCGTGCGCGCCCCGGACGGCGGAGCCGTACGCGTAAACGGCCGATCGTTCTCGTCTTTCTCCGCAGCGCAACGCGCACGGCTTATCGCGCACATCGCGAGCGACGATCTCTTCAACGATCGGCTGTTGGTGCGCGACGTCGTCGCGATGGGACGCTATCCGCACCATCGCTGGTGGCAGTGGAGCGAAGAAACGCGCGACGGCGATGCCGTTTCGAGCGCTCTGCGTGCGGTGCGCGTGGAAACGTTCGAACACCGCGCGCTTCGATACGCTTTCGAGCGGAGAGCGGCAGCGCGTTTGGATCGCCCTCGCACTCGCGCAAGAAGCGCCGGTGCTCCTGCTCGACGAGCCCACGAGCCACCTGGACGTTCGCGTTGCGCGCGACATTTTGCATTTGCTTCGCGCGCAGGTCGAGATCGGAAAGACGGTCGTGTGCGCGCTGCACGATTTGAATGAGGCGGCGCAATTCGCGGATCGGCTGTTGTTGCTGGGCTGCGGAGAACTGCTCGCATTTGCGCCGCCGCAGGATGTGCTGCAGTGTAACCTCCTCGAGCGTGCCTACGGCATTTCGATGGAAATCGTACGTTCTGCGTCAGGCGCGCTGCGCGTGTTTCCGTCCGCTCACCAGGGCTCTTGCGCCTCCGGAATCCCTTTGCCGCGAACGTCGGAGGAACTCACCCAACCGTAGCGTCCGCGATACTTACCGCTAAGAATCAGCACGCCCACCGCATCGTCGGAATCCATGCGGAATTTCGAATGAACCGCGCCCCCAATACAGACTTGAACGACCGCGCGCGTTCCGGGGCTATTCAGAAGAGCGTGCGGAAGCAAGAATTTTCGGGTGTCCGCAGATCCGGCGCCATAGCTGATGAGGCGATCGCGGGAATCCCAGACTAGCACGTCCGGATCGTCCACGCCGCCGAAGAGCGTAATCTGCATGCCGCGTTCGGCGTGGCACTGCTGCGCAAGCGCAGCCGCCACCGCAGCGCCGAAAAACACGAACGCGACGAAGAGCCGCCTAAACATCCGCGACCGCCTCTATGCCGGAGCCGGCGTCTCCGATCTCGGAATCGCCTTTGTCCGAAAGCGCGGTAGGCCGCTGTACGTGTATTGCGAGAACCGCGACGTCGTCGCGCATCTTTTGATTCGAGTACGCGCGAGCGCGTTCGATGAGCCGGTTCGCGACGTGCGCCGGATCGCCGCTCTCCTCCGCGATCCACCGCATCGCTCCCGAAACTTCGAGAAACTTGCCGTCGGCGTCGCGCGCTTCAGTGAGTCCGTCCGTCGAAAGCACGACGGTGTCGCCGTCCTGCAGGTACAGTGTCTTCACCTCGAACGGCTCTTCCATTACCCCGAGCACCGGGCCGGTGACTGCGAGTTGTTCGACGTTGTTTCCGCGGCGAACGAACGCGATGTCGTGGCCCGCGCTCGCATAATCGAGACGCAGCGTCCACGTATCCAGAATGCCGACGAACATCGAGACGAACAAATACGGGTTGCCCACCGTGCGAGGAAACGCCCGGTTGAATTCCTGCAGAATGAAGCCCGGATCGCGCCGCCGCAGCGCGATGCCCCGAATCGTGAATTTGATGAACGCCGTGAGTACTGCCGCGTCGACGCCCTTGCCGCTTACGTCGGCGATCACGATGAGTCCGAGACGATCCGAAAGCCGGTGCACGTCGAAGACGTCGCCGCCGACCGCCAAGTGACTGCTCGCTGCGCCGTACGCGCTGCCGATGCGGCAGTTCGGAAGCGGCACGTGTTCGCTCCGGAAGGCGCGCTGCAGCGTTTGCGTCGTCAAACGTTCGTCTTCGAGCGCGCTGGTAAGGCGCGAGCGCCAACCGTTGAGCAAAATCGCGATGAGGCCGAAGATGACCAGCCAGATCATGCGCTGATACAGCGTGTTGTTGATCTGCTCTTGCGTCGACGCGAGGACTTCGCGATTCTTCCCGTCCAGGCGCATTTCGATGAAACGCGCGGCGTCGCTTTGAGAGTCGATCAGCGTTTTACCGCGCTTTTCCAACTCACGCACGGCCGCGCCGGGACGCGCCAGCATGCGATCCGCGACTTCGACGTGCCAGTCGCGGTGGGCCATCTCGTAATCTTCGAGCGCACCCAGCGCGTCGGCGAGTCCCTCGCGCTGCAAGATGCCGAATAGGATGGCGCGTTCCCCGTCGAATTGCGAGCTCGTCGCGCGGTAGGAATCGATGTCCGCGGGGTCGCGCGTTATCACGTACGCTCGCACGTAATTTTCTTCGTCCAGGCTGAATTTTCAGCATGCGCTCGAGCGTGAGCTGCGCCCGCTCGATTTGCATCTGCTGGGCGAACGACACGTTGATAGCCTGACGCGTGACGAGTGCGCCAGTGACCGCGATGATGAGCGCGAATCCGAGAATGGCGGTCGCAGTCAGCGTGCCGGCGCCGCGCAATAGCGGCCGGGGCAGGCGCGGCAGTCGTATCATGCCTTGGCGCCTACCGGGTATATAGGAGCGGCCGGCCTCCTAGGTCCAGGCAACCGCACCTCCGAAACGAAAAAAATATGCAAACGCAGTTGAATACGGCAATTTTCAAGAGTTACGACGTTCGCGGCATTTATCCGGCTCAGCTTAACGAAGACGTTGCATATCAGATCGGCCGCTGCTTCGTTCCCCTGCTCGGGGCGAAAACCGTCGCCGTGGGACGCGACATGCGGCCGTCCGGAGAAACGCTGTTTGACGCGTTTGCACGCGGCGCAAGCGAAGCAGGCGCCGGCGTCGTCGATATCGGCATGGTATCGACCGACGCGCTGTACTTCGCAGTCGGAAAATTCGGTTACGACGGCGGCGTGATGATCACCGCATCGCACAATCCGGCGAACTACAACGGGATGAAATTCACGCGCGACCGCGCGCAGGCAATCTCGCTCGACACCGGCCTCTCGGAGATCCGCGATCGAATCCTTTCGGGCACGCTTCCGCCGAAAGCGGCGAAAGCCGGAAGCATCACGCACGTGAACGTGCTCGACGACTTCGCTCAGCATTGTCTTTCGTTCATCGACGCATCGAAGATCAAACCGTTGAAGATCGCCGTGGACGCGGGAAACGGAATGGCGGGCGAAACGGTTCCGCACGTCTTCAAGCATCTTCCGTGCGAAATCGTGCCGCTGTACTTCGAACTCGACGGGAACTTCCCGAATCACCCGGCCAGCCCAATCGAACCCGAGAATATGGCCGATCTGCAGGCCGCGGTGCGCAAACATCACTGCGATCTGGGTGCGGCGTTCGACGGCGATGCGGACCGCATGTTCATCGTGGATGAAAAAGGCGATTTGGTCGACGGCAGCACAGTAACGGCGCTCGTTGCGCTCAATACGCTCAAACGCCACCCCGGCACGAAGATTCTCTACAACTTGATTTGCAGCCGCAGCGTGCCGGAACTCATCGCAAAGAACGGCGGCATCCCGTTGCGCTCGCAAGTCGGCCACTCGCTCATTAAAGCGACGATGCGCAAAGAGGACGTCATTTTCGGCGGCGAGCACAGCGGCCATTTTTATTTCCGCGAGAACTGGTACGCCGATTCCGGCATGATCGCGCTGATGCAATGTTTGGAACTCTTCAGCGAAGCGGGCAAACCGGTCAGTGAAGTGATTGCGCCAATCGATACTCGTTTTCGTTCCGGCGAGATCAACAGCACCGTGAAGGACATTCCGGCGAAACTCAAAGAGATCCAGGAGCACTACAAGGACGCGCAGATCGACTTCCTCGACGGGGTGACGGTTTCGTATCCGCACTGGTGGATGAACGTTCGTCCGTCGAATACCGAGCCGCTGCTGCGCCTGAACGTCGAAGGCGATACCAAGGCCCTCATGGAGCAGCACCGGGACGAGGCGCTCGCGCTCATACGCAGCTGATCGACCGCGAGGCTCTCGCGCGATACGACGAGACTCGCTTAGCGGTTCTCGAGCAGATTCGCGCACTGGAAGCGCTCGTCGGGCCCGAGCAGCAGAAAGACGTCGCTGCGGCGCGCGAACGGTTGGAACGCGCGACGTTTCTTCTTGCCGTCGTCGGAGAATTTTCGAGCGGCAAGTCGTTTCTGCTCAACGCCTTGCTGGGGAAGTTCCGCTTCGAGCAGAGCGGAGCGCGCGAACAGATCGTAGGCTTGCTGGCGACGGATATCAATCCGTCCACCGCAACGATCACGGAACTGGAGTACGCGCCCGAGAGTGAAGCCTACGCCTTTCATGAAGACCGGCGCGTCGAACGCATCCCCCTCGATCGGCTCTCGCAGTTCGTAGCCGTCGCTGCGAGTGTGGGCGACGCCGGCGCGCTGCACGATGCCGTCAAGGACGAAAAAGACGCGCCTTCACGCGTGCTGGTCAAGGTGGACTCGCCGTTTCTGCGGCGCGGATTCAGCGTTGCCGACACGCCGGGCCTGGCTTCGATTAATCCCGCGCATCGGCGCGCGACGCTGCAATTCTTGCCGAACGCCGATGCGGTGCTGTATCTCATCGACACGCAGCAGCCGTTCACGGAGGGCGACGCATCGTTTCTCGGCTTCATCCGCCAGCATCTGGACACGATTTTCGTCGTGCAGACGAAAATCGACTTGTGGGATCAGACTTCCGACGGCAAATCCGCGTGGGAATCGGCATACGAACGCATCGCCAAACTCGCCGCAGTGCACGCACCGGGGACGTACGTGTACGCGCTTTCCGCACGCCGGTACGTCGAGGGAACGCTGCGAAACGATGCTGCATTGGTCGAACGTTCGGGTTTTCCGCGATTCGTTGAGGCGCTCGATGCGTCGCTCGTGCGCAACAGCGGACGCGCGCGGCTGCGGCGTGCTCGGGACCGTGCTGCGCTCGCGGCAAACGACAGCATCGAAACCATCGATCGCGACGCTGCCATGTTCGCGCTTGGCCGTGAAGAACTCCAGCGCCGGCGCGCATCGGCGGAGCCGGAGCTGGCGCAGTCGCAAGCGTTCGCGCGGGAAGCGTGCTCGAAAGCACTCGCAGCATCAGCGCGCATGGCATCGGCAGTGCGCGAGCGCGGAGAGATGCTCGCCGAAGAATCGGAACGCGCGCTCACGCAGGCGTTCGACACGGCGGACGTCGCGCGGCTGCGCGATCGTGCGCGGCTGCACATCCTGGTCGATCGCACGCTCGGCGAGACGGTCGCGTTGTTCGCGTCGGAAGTTTCAGCGGCGGTGTACGCGGATTACGAGCGGGAACTGCAGGCCGTGCAAGCACGCTTGCCTGTGCGTTTCTTGTTCGGGCAGGCCGCCGCGGATGCATTCGGCGCGAGCGGAACCGGCAGCTCGTGGTCGGAAGATCCGGCAACCGCGCTCTGCGCGACGATCGTGCTGGACGCAATCGGCGGTCCTGCGATCGCGCTGGTTCACGCGATCGCGACGCGCTTTTCCTCCGCACCGCAAGGATCGTACATGAAGCGCGAACTCACCGCCGATCTTCGCTCAACCATCTGGCCGCAATTTCGCGATGAGATGACCGCGTTCGCCGCGCAAATCGCGGCAAAGATCTCAGCATCGCAGAAACGTATGCAGCGGCCCTCGATGAAGCCCTCACGCATGCGCAAGACGCGCCGTGGGCAGCATCGATCGCGCGTTGCAGGCGCATGCGCTCGGCGGAGATCCGCGCCGCGCGATCGGCGACATGCATGCGCGCAAGACGGAGATGCAGCGCCTGGTCGAAGCGATCGACGAACGCGTCGAGAGTTTTCTCGCGCGCGGCGAAGAAATTGCGGTGGCAGACCCAGGCTCCGAGGCAGTGCGCCGCGCGCACGTCGACCAGGAGTTCGATCGCGAAGCGTATGAGCGCGGTCTGCGCCCGCAGCGCTGGCGCGTGGCGATTCTCGGCGCGTTGCGCCGCGGCAAATCAAGTCTCATCAACGCGTTTGCCGGACGCAGAGTGCTCGCAGATGAAATAGCCGGCGCGATCGCATTTCCGGTGCACGTTCGTTACGGCGGAAGGAAGGCGCATTTGCGCTGCAGCCCGACGGGTCTTGGCTCGAAATCGAAATCGAGTAGGCGCTCGAGGAAGCAACCCGAAATCCGGTACTCATTCTCACGCCTTGGAAATTGCCGCGCGAATTGGTACTGGTGCACGCCCCCGCGTTCGACGCGGGCGATTCGACGCTCGAAGACGTGTGCATGGTCGCAGCGCGCGCGGCGAGCGAAGTCCTCTGCCTCTTTTCACGCCAGTTGTCCGATCGCGAACTCGCGCTGTACCAACGCGTCGCGCAACTCGGCAAGCCGATGATGTTCGCGCACACGCTGGCGGACAACGAAACGGCGTCCGAACGCCGGCACGTCGTGGAACTCGCCCAGCAGTACCTGCGCGAACGTGCGATACCCGTCCAGCGGACGTTCACGGTGTCGACGCTGGAATACGCGCAAGCGAAACGCGAACGCCGCGCACCCGCGGGCTGGAACGAGCTCGACGCACTCGTCTCGACGATTTCCGCACACGCGGAGGAGCACATGGCCCGGCTCGAGCGGCTGGAGCGCGCGCAGCGCGCGCAGCCGGGGACGCGCGTGAAAACAGCGGAGCCGTCCGGCCAACGGCGCCGAGGCTTGCTCTCGCGCTTGCTTCCGCGCTCTCTCATGGGGACCGGCGAGACGAAGAGCGAATGAACGTTTCCGGCATTATGGATTCCCCGACAACCGACCGCTTTACCCTCGGCCCCGCAACCATTGCGCACGGCGACGGAAGTTCCACATACGGACGCATCGCCGTAGAACACGGACGCATCCGCGAAATCCTCGCAGCCGACGGACCCAGCGATTTTCATCTCCCGCCCGGCACGCATATCGCGCCCGGGCTCATCGACGTGCACACGAACGGCGCGGGCGATTTCTTGTTCAACCGCGACCAGGGATACGCGGTTCCGGTCGCAGCAGTCGAATACGCGCGGCAGGGAGCGACGGGTTTCGTTGCCGGCATCATGACGGCGCCTTGGGAATCCATGCTGCACGCAGCCGGCGAGGTGGTCGAAGCCGCGCATCAACTGGAAGAAGACGTTCCGCGCGGTGCGCGCTGTCTGGGCATGCATTTCGAGGGACCGTTCCTGAATTCGAAATTCCGCCGCGTGCATCAGCAGCAGTGGGTCATTCCGGCGAGCCGCGATCACGCTCGGGCGCTCGTGGAAGCGTGCAAAGGCGCCTGCGTGATGGTCACGATGGCACCCGAAATCGAAGGCGCCACCGACGCGGCGCGCGTCTTTCTGGAACACGGCGTGATCTGTTCGGCCGGCCACACCTCCGCGCGGTACCGCGAAGGCATGCTTGCGATCGGCCTAGGCTTCCGTTCGCTCACGCACGCGTTCAATGCGATGCCGCCGCTCGACCATCGCGATCCGTCGATCCTGGCGGCGTTCATTCAAGACACGCGCACGTTCGTGCAGGTCATTTGCGACGGCCATCACGTGGCGCCGGTGATGGTCGACATTTTGCATCGCACGCTCGGTCACCGCATCGTCATCGCCACCGACAACATGCCGCCCGCCGGACCCGGCTACCACATCGAAGGCGGCGTCATGCGCGCGGAAGACGGAACGATTGCGGGCAGCGCGCTGCGCATGGATGAGGGCGTACGAAACTATATGGCTTACACGGAACTGCCGTTCCCGAAAGCGATCGTCGCCGCGACGCACGCGCCGGCCAGACTGCTCGGGCTCGACCGCGAACTCGGACGCATCGGCGCGGGGCTTCGCGCCGATCTGTCGTTTTGGGATGAGGAGTTCACCGTCATCGGCACCATGGTCGGCGGGCACACGGTGTTCGGCGAGGTCTGCACGCCGGCTGCAGCGTAAGGGAAGCCATGAGCGTACACGCGATTCTCCTCATTCTGCTCGGCGTCTTCGCCGTCGTCTATATCGCAGTTTGGGCCGCGGAGATGAAACGCCGCGGATTCGCGCTGCCGAAACCGCTCGAGCTGGGCGTCGGATTCATCACCGACTTTTTCGATACGCTCGGCATCGGTTCGTTCGCGCCGACGACGTCGATGTTCAAGTTTTGGAAGTTGGTCCCGGACGAACGCATTCCCGGCACGCTTAACGTCGGCCACGCACTGCCGACCATCGCCGAAGCCCTGATCTTCATCGCAATCGTCAACGTCGCGCCGCTCACGCTCGTGCTGCTCATTGCAGCATCGATCGCCGGCGCCTGGCTCGGTGCGGGCGTCGTCGCGAAGTGGCCCAGGCGGTACGTACAAATCGGCATGGGCCTGGCGCTCGTAGCCGCCGGCATCTTCTTCATCATGAAGAATTTGAACGTCTTGCAAGGCGGCGGAAACGCGCTCGGTCTGAGCGGCACGCTGCTCGGGATCGGCATAGCGGGCAACTTCGTGCTCGGCGCGCTCATGACGATCGGCATCGGGTTGTATGCGCCCGCGATGATCATGGTCGCGCTGCTGGGCATGAGCCCGATCGCCGCATTTCCCATCATGATGGGCTCCTGCGCGTTTCTGATGCCCGTCGCCAGTTGGCGTTTCATCAAGTTCGACGCCTACACACTGCGCGCGGCGCTCGGCCTGACCATCGGCGGCGTACCGGGCGTTCTCGCCGCGGCGTACATCGTGAAATCGTTGAACGTCAGCGCGTTGCGCTGGTTGGTCGCCGCGGTCGTCATTTACACCGCAATAACGATGCTGCGCTCGGCGCTGGTGGAACGGCGGCAAGACCCGGTGCCGATGGGCACCGGCACGGCAACGCCCTAGCGATCTCCGAGAACGCCGGCGCTCTTGACGGCGCGGATATTTAGCCGTATGGTTATATAACCTTATGGTTAATAGTTGTCCGCTCGATCGCGTCTTCGCCGCGCTGTCCGATCCGACGCGGCGCCGCATCGTCGAACGTTTGGCGCACCGCCCGCTTAGCGTCGGCCAAATCGCCGCCGAGTTCTCTATCTCGCAACCGGCCGTTTCCAAGCACGTGCGCGTGCTCGAAGAGTCGGGTTTGCTTCGCCGGGAGATTTTCGGACGCGTGCATCAGTGCACGCTTTCACCCGGCGCGATGGAGTCGGCATCGAAATGGATCGACAAGCAGCGTGCCTATTGGAACGCCTCGCTCGACCGCCTGGACGCGCTTCTGGCGCATCGTTCGAAAACGAGAAAGTAAATCGCTATGACAACGTACAGCGTGCCGGCCCTGGTAATCCGCCGCGTCTACGCCGCTTCTCCTGCGCAAGTTTACGAGGCTTGGACGGATCCGCAGCTTGCGCAGTTCATGTGTCCGCAAGGTATGACCGTGGCCGACGTCGCGATGGACGTGCGGGTCGGCGGTGCATACCGCATCGATATGCGCACGGCCGAAAACGAAGCGTACGTCGCCTATGGAACGTACCGCGAGGTCGTGCCGGGCCGCCGGCTCTCGATGACCTGGCGGTGGCAAGAAGCCAGTCCGGCGGAAGAGCACGAAACGCTGCTGACCGTCGAATTCAATCCGCATCCATCCGGAAGCGAACTGATACTCACGCACGAGCGCCTGTCCTCCGATGAATCGCGCGCGAATCACGCGCACGGCTGGACGTCGATGCTCGACAAATTGCACGGGCTCTCCGGCGCGCTCGTAACGACCGCGGAGCTTCCCGCGCCGCCGCAACGCGTATTCGACGCGCTCGCATCGGATGAAATTACGCGCTGGTGGGTAAGGCCGGGAGTTTTCGACACGCGCGAATGGCAGGGAGACGTTCGGGTGGGCGGACACTGGACCGCAAGCGGAATCGGCGGCGGAAATCCGTACACGCTGGAAGGCGAATTCCTCGAAATCGAAGCGCCGACGCGCCTGGTTCACACGTGGCATCTTGCCGGCACGCCGGCGGCGCCTACGACGGTAACCTACACGCTGGAACCTACCGCGAACGGTACGCGCGTGACATTACGGCAGGAACGCTTCGCCACGGCCGAGGGCTGCGCGAATACCGCGACGGGTTGGGAAACCAGCTTCGAACGGCTCGCCGAGATCCTCGCTACGCCGTCGTAAGTTCCCGCGTTGCGGCCGCGTTGAAGTAGGCGGCCTTCGGATGATGCAGCACGATTGCCGCGGTGGACTGCTCGGGTACGATTTGGAACGCTTCCGTGAGCGCCACGCCGATCGCGCTGGTCGCGTCGAGCAGCCTGAACGCGGTTTCGTGCTGCGATAAGTCCGGGCACGCGCCGTAGCCCCACGAATAACGCTTTCCGCGCTCTTCTTCCAAGCCGAGTTCCTTACGAATCAGCCGATGCGAGTATTCCGCGAGCGCTTCCGCGCTTTGCACGGAGAAGCCGTGCAAGAAATACGATTCGCTGTATTCAGCCTTCTCGCTGCAGCTTTTCCGTCCGCTCGGATGCCCGCGTTCCCATCGTGACGACTTGCAGCGCAACGACATCCACGCCGCGCCCGTTTTCCGGTTCGCGCACGTAGTCGGCAAGAGAAAGATGTTCACCGCCCGCCTGCCGCACGAACGTGAAGCGCGCAATTTCTTTCGAGGCATCCTGGCGGATCGTAGACGACGACGTCGTTTCCGCTGCCGCCCGCCGGAAAGTACCCGTAGACGAATCGCGGTTCGAGCAAGCCTTCTTCGAGGGCGAGTTTTTCGTACCGATGCCGTCGCGGTTCGAAATCGTCGCGCACGAGATTTTCGAACGCCTCGCCCTTCGTATTCGCCGCGCCCCAGGAAAGCCGGTAGAGGCTTCGCAAATCGAAACACGACCACAGCGTGGCGTAATCGACGTCCTTGACGACGCGCGTGCCCCAAAACGGCGGCTTGGGTATCGGCGCGGTCTCGCTTTTCACCGCGGAGTACACAATCTCGCCGTTTGCGCTGGGAACGGCCGCGCGCTGGCGATCTCGCAGCGCAAAGGCTTCGCTCTTGGAGCGTTCGAGCAAGGCTTCGCGGTTGCGCGGGTCGCCGAGCGACTCCATGATCTGCAATCCCTCGAATGCGTCCTTCGCATAGAATAAACCCGGTTCGAAAAACCGCTTGCCCTCGTCCAGAAGCGAGATGCGGCGTCCGAAGTCGCGGTTGATTGCGGCGCCTCCCACCAGGACGGGAAACTTCAGACCGCGCGACGTCCTGTTCGTGCACGCAGACCGGCATCTGTTTGCTGGTGGAAACGAGCAGCGCCGAAAGCCCGATTGCGTCGGCTTGCACGTCGACGGCCTTTTCCAAAATGGTGTTCATCGGCACTTGCTTGCCGAGATCGAACACGGTGTAGCCGTTGTTGGAGAGAATCGTGCCGACCAGATTCTTGCCGATGTCGTGCACGTCGCCGAAAACCGTCGCGAGCACGACTTTGCCTTTGCTCGCGCCTTCTTTCTTTTCGAGGAATTGCTCGAGGTGCGCGACCGCCTTCTTCATCACTTCCGCCGACTGCAGCACGAAAGGCAGAATGAGTTCGCCCGCACCGAACTTGTCGCCGACTTCCTTCATCGCCGGAAGCAGAATCTCGTTGAGCACGCCGACCGCATCGCGCGTTTGCAAAGCTTCGTCGATCTTCTCTTCGATGCCGTCTTTGCGGCGGCGCAAAATCGCATTATGAATGCGAACTTCCGGCGGAGCTGCGGCATCGTCGTCCTTCGGCTGACCGCTTGCCTTCGCCGCGTTCGAGGCGGCGGTATCGGATTCGTAGTGCTCGATGAATCGCGGCAGCGCATCCGGCCGGCGGTTGAAGACGAAATCGTCGCAGAGTTCGCGCTGCGCGCCGTCCAGTTCCGCGTACGGCGTGATCTCTTTGGGATGCACGAGCGCAAGGTCGAGCCCGGCCTCGACGCAATGATGCAGAAACACGGAATTCAACGCCGCACGCGCGTGAGGTTTGAGACCGAAAGAGACGTTGCTCACGCCGAGCGAGGTGAGCACGCCCGGCATGGCCGTTTTGATCGCGCGTATGCCCTCGATCGTTTCGACCGCCGAATCGATATATTCCGCATCGCCGGTTGCAAGCGTAAACGTCAGATCGTCGAAAATCAGCGCGCCGGGCGGGAGGCCGTATTCGCCGACGACGATGTCGTAAATGCGCTGCGCGACTTCGCGCTTGCGCTGCGCGGTCTTCGCCATTCCGGTTTCGTCGATCGTGAGCGCCACGACCGCCGCGCCGTGCTCTTTGACCATCGGAAGAATCGAATCGATCTTCGCCCGGCCGCTTTCGAGATGCACCGAGTTGACGATCGCGCGCCCCGGATAATTCTCGAGCGCGGCTTTTATCACGCGCGGTTCGGTGGAGTCGATCATCAACGGCGATTCGACCGACTGCGCGAGCTTTCGCACGACGGTGCGCATCTGCTCGTCTTCATCCGCCCGTTCGGTAAGCGCACAGCACACATCGAGTACGTGCGCGCCGCCTTCGACCTGATTGCGCGCGAGGACGGCGATATCGTCGTACGCGTCTTCGAGCAGCAGCCGCTTGAGTTTGCGCGAACCCTGCGCGTTGATGCGTTCGCCGACCAGCAGCGGACGCGGTTCTTGTTCGAGGGCTACGGCCGTCATCGCCGAGGCGACGAATTGCGCCGGCTTTTCGTCTGGCGACGCGTCCTTTCACGCCCTCTTTCGCGAGGCTCGACACGGCATTTGCGATCGCGGTGATGTGCGCCGGCGTCGTTCCGCAACATCCGCCGACCGCATTGACGCCGAATTCACGTACGAAATCGCGGCAGTTCCGCCGCGAGTTCGTCGGGCGTTTCCGGATAGATCGTTTCGCCTTTCGGACCCATGATCGGCAGGCCGGCGTTTGGAATGACGCTGATGTAGCGGTCGGATGTTTCACCGAGATAGCGAACGGAGTCGCGCATTTGCGACGGGTCCGGTCGAGCAGTTCAACCCGATGACGTCGACCGGCAGCGCACCGAGCGTTGCGCAGATCGCGCGAATATCGGTGCCCAGCAGCATGCGGCCTTCGGTGATGAGCGTCGGCTGCGCTTGAATCGGCACGCGGCGCATGCCGTTGTGCGAACTCGCGAACGATGCCGGCGATCGCGGCTTTGAGTTCGAGCAGATCCTGCATCGTCTCGAGCAGCAGCAGATCGACGCCGCCTTCGACCAGGTAGCGCGCCTGCTCGCCGTAGATGCCGGCGAGTTCCTCGAACGTCGTCTTCGACAAGCACCGGATCCGACGACGAAATCAGCATTCCCGTCGGTCCCATGGATCCGGCAACGAAGCGCGGGCGCTGCGGCGTGCTGAATACGCATCGCACGCCGCGCGCGCAAGGCGCGCTGCATCGCGATTGACGTCGGCGACGCGGTCGCCCAGGCCGTATTCGTCGAGTTTCAGCCGCGACGCGGTGAACGTGTCCGTTTCGACGACGTCCGCTCCGGCGTCCAGATACGATTCGTGGATGCTGCGAATCGACGTCCGGACGCGTCAGAACCAGCGCTTCGTTACAGCCGTGATACTTGCGCTCCGCCGAAATCTTCGGCGGTCAATTCGAGCGCCATGAGCTGCGTGCCCATGGCGCCGTCAAACACGAGCACGCGCTCGCGCAACAGTTGCAGATAGTAGACACTTTAGATCGTGTACTCGCTTTTTCGACGGCGACGGTACTCGAGGCGCGCGACCTCGCCGACGGCGCGCCCCGCTCGATTATACACGACCGGCCGCTCCAAGTCGGCAATTTCGGTCATATGCCGACGGCTCCATGAGCCCCATAGCGCGTATCGCCGCGAGCACTGCAGGAGCGCGCGCCGCGCGAGGCGCCGTCCACGACTTTGCAAACCAAGCCCACGCCCGCGGCGATAAATGCGCTGCCGTGAACGCCTTCAGCGCCCGCTCTTGCACGCAATCGCCCGTCCGCGCGCTCTGCATCAGCCGCGTGTCGAACTCGCCCGTTCCGGAAACGTATTCCGGATGCGCAGTCATGGCGTCGCGAACGACGAGCAGCGCCTGCGGCATCGCGCTCGTCGATGGCGTCGAGCGTCGCGAACCGCATAAACGACAGCGCCGCATTTCGCAGCGGCGCGGCGTAGACCGGAATGCCGCAGCCGTCGACGCCGATCGGAAAATCCTCGACGCGCATCGTCCGAAAGGCGCGCGCACAAGTCGAGAATCCGCCGTTGCGCGGGGTTTCCCGGTTCCAGATACGTCGACGGATCGGCTCCAAGCAGTTTGCACAGCGCCGAGTATTCCCGCGTGTTTGCCGGAGCAGTTGTTGTGCACGGCGCTGGGAGCAATGCCGGCATCGCGCAAGTCGCGTCCGCGGCCTGCGCGTTGTACGGCGGATGCGACGCCGCATTGAAGCGCGCTTTCATCCATGCCGATTTTCCGGAGAATCGATCGAACGGCGTCAACGTGAAACGTTTGTGCCGGTGTGCGATGCCGACATCACCGCGATTTCGTGCGGCTCCAGGCCGAACCGCTCGCGCGCGCCGGCGGCAATGGCCGCCGCGGCGATGAACGGCTTGGCGGTAGAACGCAAAAACACCGGCACGTCGAGATCGCCGGCGGCGAAAACGACGTTGCGCTGGGCGTCCACCGCGCAAGCGGCGACATGGTGGAACGACTCCACCATACCGCCGCGCGTGACTCTACAGAGGTTCGCCGCTACACAGTGCTATACGAGGGCCGCTTCGACAATATTCGCTTCCTGTTCGGCGAAGACGGGATTGGAGAGATACCGTTCGCCGGTGTCGCATCCGATCGTCACGATGCAGCTTGCCTTTCGACTCGGGGCGCGCCGCCACTTGCAACGCCGCCCAAATGTTCGCTCCCGACGATATGCCGACCAGCATGCCCTCCTCACGCGCCGCGCGCCGCGCCGTTGCGATCGCGTCGGCGTCGGTAACGCGCAAGACTTCGTCGTAGATCTCCGTGTTGAGCACCTTCGGAACGAAGCCCGTGCCGGTTCCTTGGATCTTGTGCGGGCCCGGCTGGCCGCCGGAGAGCACCGGCGATGCATCCGGCTCGACGGCGATAATCTGCACGCCGGGCTTGCGTCCCTTGAGCACTTCTCCGACGCCCGTCATCGTGCCGCCGGTACCGACCGCAGCGACGAAAATGTCGATCGCGCCGTCCGTGTCGCGCCAAATCTCCTCGGCGGTCGTGCGGCGGTGAATCTCCGGGTTCGCCGGATTCTCGAATTGCTGCGGCATGAAATACTTCGCGGGGTTGCTTTGCACGATCTCGTTGGCTTTGGCGATCGCCGCCTTCATGCCCTCGGCGCCCGGCGTGAGGATGACTTGCGCGCCGTAGGCTTTGAGCAGGTTGCGCCGCTCGATCGGTCATCGTATCCGGCATGATCAAAATCACCGGATAGCCTTTGGCCGCAGCGACGAACGCCAGCGCGATGCCCGGTGTTGCCGCTCGTCGGTTCGACGATGACGCTGTCGGGCCGCAGGCGTGCCGTCGCGCTCGGCAGCCTCGATCATCGAAACGCCGATGCGGTCCTTGACCGAGCCGGCGGGATTGAACGACTCCATCTTCACGGCGACCGTGCCGGGCAAGCCCTTGGCCATGCGCGTTCAGCTTCACCAGCGGCGTATTGCCGAACGTGTCGGCCAGATTCTCGATAGATGCGTGCCATACAGATGTCCTCGAACGGGCGTATAGACGTAGTGCCCATCATAACCGAAAAGCCCGCGTAAAGGCTGCACGCGGCGGAGGCTGCGCTTTTGAACCGCCCGAACCTGATGCTCGAACCGTGTTTTCCGCTGACCGAAAAATCGCTCTACGTTGAAGCGCTGCGATCTTGTGGATCGACTCGATGCGCTCGCGCGATCGCTGCTATGTCTCGCACGGCCATTCGGATCATGCGCGCGAGCACGCGACGGTCGTCACCACGCCGAACACCGCGCACATCTGCCGCGCGCGCTTCGCGCGGCGCGAAAGCGCGTGGGGGCAAACCTCATTGCTGGAACCGGTCGAAGCCGCCGCGGCCGCCCGTGGAATTCGAAGAGCACGCATTCAACGAGCCGTGGAGCGACGGCGGACACCGACTCACGCTTTTTTCGGCCGGTCACGTTCTCGGAAGCTCGCAGCTGCTCATCGAAGGCGAAGCGGGACGCTTCGTTTACACGGGCGACTTCAAACTCGACCCGTGCCTGACCGCGGAGCCGCCCGAAGTCAAGCGCTGCGACGTGCTGTTGATGGAATGCACGTACGGGCGTCCGCACTATGCGTTTCCGCCGCGCGAAGAAGTCGCAGCAGAAATGGCGGCGTTCGCGCGCGACGCGCTCGAATGCGCAGCGGTTCCGGTATTCTTCGCGTACTCGCTCGGCAAGGCGCAAGAAGCGGTGGCGATTCTCGGAAACGCCGGGTTTGCCGTCACCGTGCACGGCGCCGTCGAAACCATCTGCGACGTCTATCGACGCGTGCGGCGTTACGCTGCCGGCGTACACGCGCTACGACGCCGGGCACTTCGACGGGAACAGCGCGGTCGTGTGGCCGCCCGGCGGACGCATGCCGAAAGCGCTGCGCGGCAAAGCCGTGCGAACCGCGATACTCACCGGGTGGACGCTGGACCGCAGCGCACCGTTCCGTTACGGCGTCGACCGCGGGTTTGCGCTTTCGGATCACGCCGATTATCCGGCTCTATTGCGGTACATCGAACTGGCGCAGCCGAAGAAAGTTCTGCTCAACCACGGCCGGCGCGATTTCGTTTACCGCTTGCGCACGTTGGGCGTAAACGCGGAGTACTTGGAAGAGCACGCAGCAGCTCGCGCTCTTCTGACGCTGCTGTTAGTCCACGCCGATGTCCCAGAGCAGCCCGAGATCTTTCTTCGAAAACGATCGGAACGCAATGAGCGTTTCCGTATCGTTGATGCCGTGAGTACGCCGATTTCTTCGGTCACGAGATCGCTGAGCTGTTCGTGCTCTTTGACGCGCACGATCGCGATGATGTCGAAAGGACCCGCGACGCTGTACACTTCGGCAATGCCCTCGATGGCCAACAGATCGTCCGCGATGCTTTTCAGGCGCGGGCGCTCGACGTTGATGAGAATAAATGCCGTGACCATGGGTAAGTCCATTCCATGATCCGGTTCGGGCAGACCTGCGCGGCGATCGCGGCCAAGGCCGGGAAAGCTCGAAAAGATCGCGATTCTCGCCGAGTATTTGCGCGACTTGTCCGACGGCGATCTTCGCGCTGGCCGCGCGTTTTTTTACCGGCAATCCGTTTGCCGCGCGTGACGAACGCAGTCTGGGCATCGGATGGCGGACGATCGTTCAGGCGGCAAAAGACGCATGGGGCGTGGCTGAAGGTCAGCTTGCCGCGGCGTACCGCGAACACGGAGATCTGGGCGCGGCGCTGGGGCCGTTCGTGCGTGCCGCCGATGCACCTCGCGCTATTTACCGATGTCCTCACGCCCGCGTGGCTGTATGCGCGTTTCGAAGCAGATTGCCGCATCCGCCGGGAAAGCCGCCGGCAGAAAGCGCGAGGCGATCTGCGAGCGGATTTTGCGCGCATGCACCGATCGCGGTCGAGGCCACGTACGTCATCAAGATCATGACCGGGCGATCTGCGCATCGGCCTGCGGGAAGGGCTTATCATCGACGCAGTCGCTGCCGCATTCGATGCGATCGCATCACGACGGTACGCCGCGCCACGATGGCCGCGGGAGACATCGGCGCCGTGGCGCTTGCGGCGCGAGCGCGGCGAGCTCGCCGACATTGCGCGTCGCCTACGGCTCGCCGATCGGGTTCATGCTCGCAACGCCGATTGCAGTACGGATCGGATTACAAGGATTTGCGCGAAGCCGTCTGGATCGCCGAAGAAAAATTCGACGGCATCCGCGCGCAAATTCATAAGACGCGCGATGGCGTGCGCATCTTTTCGCGCACGCTCAACGACGTGACGCGATCCTATCCTGAAATTGCGGCAGCCGTTGCGGCGATGCCCGGCGAGTTCATGCTCGACGGCGAGATCGTGGCGAAGCGCGAGGCGCGCAGGTGCTGCCGTTTCGCTATCTGCAGGCGCGGCTTGCAGCGAAAGGCCGTCGATGCGCACACTGCTCAGCGACATCCCGGTAGCGTACATGGCTTTCGACATGCTCGCCGCCGGTGACGATTTTCTGATCGATCGAGCCGCTGATCGAACGGCGGCGAACGGCTGGCGGAAATCGTCATCCGCGCGATCGCGTCTCGGTGGCGCGATTCGAGCGGCTTGGGGAACCGCCATCGCCGGACGATCTGCACGAGCATTTCGAAGCCGCGCGCGCCGCCGGACACGAGGGACTCATGCTCAAACGCACGGACGCGGCGTATCATCCCGGCCGCCGCGGAAAATGGTGGCTCAAACTCAAACGCGAACTTGTCGACGCTCGACGTCGTCGTCGTTGCCGTCGAATGGGGACACGGAAAACGCGCGAAAGTGCTGTCGGATTACACGTTCGCCGTGCGCGGCGACGACGGCGAATTGCTGACGATCGGCAAGGCGTACTCCGGCTTGACCGACGCGGAGATCGCGGAGCTGACGCAATGGTTTCTGGAGCATCACAATCGCGGCCGCGCGGGCATCGCGATTCTGGTCGAGCCGCAGATCGTGCTCGAGGTCGCGTTCGACATCATTCAGCCCAGCGATCTGCACGAAAGCGGCTTCTCGTTGCGCTTTCCGCGCATCGTTCGCGTTCGGGACGACAAGCCGGCGTCCGAAATCGATACGATTGGCCGCGTCGAAGAAATCTACCGCATCATGCTGGAACGCGAGGGCGTCGGGCGATAACCGGGGAACCGAATCGGTGAGGAGGATCCTTCTGATGCGAACGCTTTTAAGAATCGCCTTTGCGTGCGGCCTTGCGGCAACGCTTCTCGGCGCCACGCCGATCCGCGCCGCCGATCCGCTGCGGTTGATGAGCTATCTGGTGGGCACATGGAACTGCACCTCGAACGCCGGCAGCGGGCAAACCACGTATACTGCAACGTACTCCTATGCCATCGGGGGGAAGTGGCTGCGAACGGTCAACACTTCGAAGGGTTACTCCAGCGAAGATCTGATGTCGTATACGAATCGGGTGTGGCGCGTGATCGACGTGGAACCCACCGGCAGCGCGTCGGTACTTGAAGCTCCGGATACCGGGCTCGCGCATATCGCGTTTCGAACGAAGTATCCCAAACCGGGGCTGGGCGTGACGTTCGACCGGGCTTCGTTCACGCGGTACGCGCTCACGTTTTCCGGCGTAATGAACGGCAAGCCCGCGAATTGGAAAGACACGTGCACGAAGCGATAAGCGCGCGCCGTTAACGGCCGCCGTACTTCCGGTCCCGCTTCTCTTGAATACGAAGCGCACGCTCGTAGGCATCGAACGTGCGCTGTTGTTTCCTGCCGCTAGTCAATTGGCGGCGAAGGCGCGCATACGCGACGAACGCGAGAAGCGCAATTGCCGCAAACGCGAGCACCGGCCGCGGCCGGCCGCCGATGCTCACAACCGAGAGACTCGCCAGCACGACCGCGATCAGCGCCAGATACGTCTCGAACTTGCTCATGCTCTAGAGCGGTCTGCCGTCGTCCGCGCTGCCGAGAATCATCCTGCGGACCAAAGGAATCGGCGGATCGCCGTGCGCGAGGAACGCGTCGTGGAATTTCTCGAGCGTGAACGCCGAGCCAAGTTTCTTTTTGTAGTCCGCGCGCAATTTGAGGATCATCAATTTGCCCAGCGTGTAATATCCGTACATCGGATCCTGCGTTCCGCGCATCGATTCTTCCAGCGCCACCGCAGGCGTTTGGAAACATTGACTCTCGAACAGCTGCTCCGCTTGTTTGACGCTCCATCCGGCAGTATGAAGTTTCACCCCGGCGACGTACCGGCACTCGCGCAGCAGCGCCTCTTCCAATTGCGCCAGCCGAACGTGCGGATCGCCGTTGCCCCAACCCTGATCGACCATCATCTGCTCGCCGTAATGCGCCCAGCCTTCCGCGAATTCCGAGCTGCTCAGCAGTCTGCGCGTGAGGCTGAGTTTCAAATGCCGATCGATTGCGAAGTTGGTGAAGTGCCCCGGATACACTTCGTGTGCCGAGATAATCGGGAACTGATAGTCGTTGAATTGCGCCATGAAGCCCGCGGTGCGTGCGGCCGGCCACGCGTTGTTCGGCGGCGTCACATAGTAATACGCCTGCGTCGCGACGGTTTCGAGAGCGCCCGGCGAATCTTCCGCGGCGGTGATGAACGCGCGTTCGAACGGCGGCGTGGGAATAACTTTGATGCTCGCGTCCGACGGCATCGTCACGATATGATGCGAGATCACGAATGCGCGCAGCCGCGTGAGATCGCTGGTGGCTTTGCTCAATCAGCTGCGATGGCGGCGGATAGTCCTTAGCAAGCGAAGCGTATACCTGCTGCGGCGTCCGCTTCGCATCGATTCGCTTTGCAGTAGCGATGAATTGCGCGCGCGTCTGCGCGAGAGCCTTTTCGCCGTACGACAGGTACTGCGCCACGGGCATGGAGAGCGCGTCTTCGTATTGCAGCTTTTTCTCGTACGCGTCACTGCCGATAGCAAACGTGCCGCGCGGTTTCAGGGCGGATATCCACGAAGCGTAGCTCTTCAGCGCCGCCATCGCGGCGGCATTCGCCGTTTTCAACTGAGCCTGCAGTCCGGCGTCATGCACCGGCGCAAACGCCTGCGGAATGGTCTGTGCGAAGAAACCGACGCTTCCTTGTGCCTGTTCGGCGGCGATTTGCTGCGTCATCGCGTCCACCGAAACGATGTTTGCCTTCGCGCGGACGAGCATCGCCGGTATCGCGCGTTCGCGGGCGATTGCGTCCCGCATGCGCACCGGAAGCGGCGCGAAATCGCGTGAGATCAGTAGGAAGAGCGCACCGCTGGCGAGCCCCGTGTAGATGTCCGGGTTGTGCTTCCAATCCTGAAGCGTGTCGGTCGAGAGAACCTGGTCGCGGATTGCGTCGATAACGAGCGTTCGATCGAGCGCGTCGTCCGGCGTCAACGCCGACGGATCGATCGCCTCAAATTTTGCGAGATAGGATTTGATCGTCGCATCCCGGCGCGCGACCGCCGCTTGCGACATGTCGTCGAGCTGCGCGTCATATGTATGAACGCCGACGGCAGTTGCCTGCGTCGGCGATTCTTTGAAGCCCCAGTAGAAAAAGTCGTGCGCCAGCGTTTGAAATTGCGCGTCTGCGCTTTTCGCAGGCGAAGGCGCGGGCGCCGCACCGATCAAGCCGGCTAGGGCGGCGCAAGCGAGAACCCGTCGTATGCTGAACATGCGGCGGGTTTTCGACCAAGCGTTCGCGGCTGCCCTACCGGTTCTTGAATTTGGCCATGCGCTTTTCGTTGTAAGCGGCAATGCCTTCTTTCGCGTCTTCGCTCTTGAAGAGCAGCGACTGGAGATCGCGCTCCAGCGCGAGAGCGTCGTTGAGCGGCAGTTCCATGCCGGTCTGGACGCTGCGCTTGATGTGGCCGATCGCCATCGGCGCCTTGTTCGGCGTCGTGAACTGCTTGGCGTAAGTCAGCACTTGATCGCGGAAACTCTGGGCGTCGCCCTCGAGAACGTCGTTGACGATGCCCCATTCCTGCGCCTGTTCGAAACTGTACGTGCGGCCGGTGCACATTAGTTCGATAGCGCGCGATTTTCCGACTAGACGAGCCAGCCGCTGCGTGCCGCCGGTTCCGGGCAGTACGCCGAGAGCAACTTCCGGCAGGCCGATCTTGCCGGCGTCTTGCCGCGCGATGCGGATGTCGCAAGCCATGGCGATCTCGAGACCGCCGCCCACGCAGTGGCCGTTGAGCGCCGCGATGACCAGTTTCGGCGTTTGCTCCAGGCGGGAGAGCGTCTCGTTCGCGTGCAGGCAGAAGTTGTATTTGAACTCCGGCGTGACGCTGTTCAGCATGCCGATGTTCGCACCGGCGGAGAAGAATTTCTCGCCTTTGCCGGTGATCAAGAGCACTTCGACGTCCTGGTCGAAACGCGCGTCGAGAATCGCCTCGTCCAGCTGCCGCATCATCTCGTGCGTGTACGTGTTTGCCGGCGGATCGTTCATCTCGATGACCGCGACGTGGCCGTCTTTCGAGTAGTCGATAACGCGTTTGCCGTCGAACGCGCGGGTTTCACGTCCGAATGGGGTTTGCCGGCTATCAGCCGCGCGAAGACCGTTTTCCGTCGTTGTCATGGCTACGCTGCCTCACTTTTACCTTTTGGTGCGATCCACGAGGGATCTTTGAAATACGCTTTGAGTTGCTCGTCGTCTTGAGCGGTAGGCAAAACGTTCTGAACGTACGCGTCCCACTGCTCTTTGGTCAACTCGCGGCCGTCGACGCTCCAGTACTGGCCGGCGTACGCGCCGATCTTGCGATTGAACCGGATGTCCGGCATGTACAACTTCGTTTCCGAGGCGTTGACCGCGTTCACGCGCTCGATCGTCTTCTCGCACTCTTCGTAGAACTGGCCGCGAGCGCGCTCGTTCAAACGTTCTTTGTCGACGGTTTCGCCGGCTTTGTCCTCGTCGACGCGGCCTTTGATGCCCCAGGTATAAGCCCATTGCGCAGACCCGGAATGGTCGGTGCCGAAAAGATCCAGCGAACCGGAGATCCATTTGTTGTAGTATTTCTGCTGCAGTTCGACCGGAATGACGTTCGCCTGCGCGATGCGGCGCAGTCCCGAGATGCCGGTGCCCATGTGGTACGATTCTTCGCGCAGCATCGGGCCCATCGATTGCGCGAGCGGAGCAAACCCGGAATGCGAAAGCATCGTCAGCTGAAACTTTCCGTCGCGGTCCATGAAATTCGTGTAGGCGAAAAAGTCGAGCCAATGCGTAACGTCGTCGTTGAACGCGTTGAGCAGGCGGTTCTTCTTGCCGAAGGCCCGGCGTTCGAGCATCTTCTGCGCTTCGATTTTGCCGTCGTGGCCGAAGTTGTTCACGAGCAGATGGCACATCTGATAGCCGTGACGGGTTTCTTCCACCATAATCCGCACCAGCGAAGCCAGATCGTATTCGCTGGGAGCGTTGTTGACGAGAAAACGCTGCTGCTCGTTGGAGGCGAATTCGGTGTCTCCCTGATACACGATCATGTTCAGCAGTGCGTCGCGCATACGCTGATCGGGAATCTCGAGAATCTTCTCCCAGCGGCGCTCGCCCTTGAAGTCGCCGAACGAGATTTCACGCCCGGTAAGTTCGCCGTACTTCGCTTCGAACTGGTAGCCGGGCATAAAGCGATCGATAAGCTCCTGGTTCAGCCCGATGTCCTTCTGCCATTCCTGGAGCAGGTCGATCCAGTCGTCGAAGGTGGAAATGCGCGCCATGGAAACTCCTCTTGTCATGGGCCGCTTGGTTCCATGACGGAAAATCACCGTACCGTGAGAATAGTGTCATATTATCGTTCCCGGATGCGCGTGTCAAGGAGACGTGAAGGTGGCGCTCGCTCCTGAGCAGCGCGCGGTAACGCGCCCCAATTCGTTCATTTATACGTTGTTCGGGGACTTCGTCCACCGCGATCCGACGGCCAAAGGCGAGCTTTGGGTCGGGGGTCTGATTCGCCTTATGGGGGAGTTCGGAATCTCCGAGGCCGCCGTGCGACAGGCGGTTTCTCGCATGTCCCGGCAAGGCTGGCTTATCGCCGACAAACGCGGAAATCGCTCCTATTACTGCCTCACCGACCGAGGCCGTCGGCGCGTCGAGGCAATCAGTCCGCGGATCTACGGTCCGGTCGTCGAGTGGGACGGCCGGTGGCGAATGCTCACGTACTCGGTCGCCGAGAGCCGGCGCGAGGGGCGTGACGGCCTGCGCAAAGATTTGCTCGTGCTCGGCTGGGCGCCGCTGTCGGCGTCCACGTGGGTCTCGCCCAATGACGCGCTCGAAGCCGCGCGCGGCGCGGCGGAAGCGAATCAGGTGCTCGACACCGTCGATCTGTTCGTCGGCGAGTATCGCGGCCCGCACACCGACCGCGAACTGCTCGAACGCTGCTGGAATCTGCCGGCAATTGCCGAGCAGTACCGCGAGTTCATCGGGCGCTACGAACCGCGCCTGCATGAGGAGCGCGCGCGGCGCACGCTACGCGATGACGAGGCCTTCGTGGAGCGCATGTGGCTTGTCCACGATTACCGCAAATTCACGTACATCGATCCCGGTTTACCGAGCACGCTGTTGCCCGCGCATTGGCCTGGGACGGTCGCGGCCGCGCTGTTCCGCGAATACTACTCGCTCGTTTCGAATAAAGCGGAACACTTCTTCCGCGCCGCGCGGGAATAACGCGCTCGGTGGTACGGTCTCGGGAGTGATGGTATGCCTTACCGGCCCCCGACGTTGTAGTCGAGCTGCACGCGCAGCGTGCGCGGCTGCACCGGAAGCAGCGGGAATGGTACCGACTGCGTGTACGTGCCGTACTGCCCGGTGCCGTTCTCGCCCACGAGCGGCGTTCCGGCGTTCGGCGTCACGAGACCGCCGAACGTGTTGGTGTCGAACAAATTGTACACCGACGCCTGGACGCTTAGCGGCGTGTTGGGAATCGGGCGACGCAGCGTGGCGTCCCAGATCGCGAACGGCGGCTGGAAGTACGTGTTGTTCTTGCCTTGGTAGTTCACGCCGATGTGCGCGAACGTCCGATCGTTAAAGGTATATTCGAGCGCCGCATATCCTTTGAGATACGGGATGCACACGGCGCTTCCGCCGTCGCTGCACTGCTGCACGCCGTTTGAGGGAATCGAATAGCTCTTCTGCGATGCGGGGATCGGAATGCCGCTCGGAACGGAGCGATCTGCGGTTACCGAAAGCCGGTAACCCCAACCGGCGAGCGGCTCGCGCCGCCACGTCAGCATCGCCAATTCGCTGGAAAGATTCGCTGCGTTGAGCGGTTGATAGATGACGCTGTACGGCTCGCCGGTGACAGCGATCGAGGAGTTCTCGAACACGTTGTGCACCTGCGTGTCGATGAGATCGAGGCTCACGATGCTGCCGTCCCAAAGGCGCTTGTCGAAACCGAGATCCGCTTCGTACGCTTTCTCAGGCGAGAGCAGCGGATTTTTACCGTTAAGCGCGACGGTACCGGTTGCGCCGGGCGTCGTGTACGCCGTACCGCTGACGATACCGGCGTACGGGAACGTCGTCGACGTGCCGAGCGCCAAACGAATCGATTCGCCGCCATGCGGTTGATACGTGAGCGCAACGTGCGGATCGAACGAACCGACGGTACGAGTGAACGGAACGATCGTTCCCTTCGCACCGTTCAGCGTCGGCGCCCAGCCGTTCAGATACCACCAGTTTTGATACGCGCCGGCTTTGAGCGTCAAGCGTTCGGTCAGCGCGAAATCGCCCGTGAGCGAAAGCGAGTTGTACTTCTCCATCGTGTCGGGAACGGCGGGCGGTAAGCCCCCCGCCTGATTCGGATTGCCGGCGATCGCGTACGTTTCATCGCTGTGGTAGTCGTAGTTGAACGTGAGCTGATCCAAGCCCATCGGATGGATGAACGACAGCGTCGCGCCGCGCAGCTTGTCCGTTTCCACCGTCGTGTACGGCGTGTCTTGACAGACGTTCATACCCGTACCCGGCGTGACGATCGGTTTGCCGAAGCTCGCGTTCGAGCACGCGTTCGCGGCGTTCGGATCCGACTTCGGATACCACCAGATGCCGTAGTCCGCTTCGCCCGAGCCGTCGATGATGCGCGTGATCGATCCGCCGTACGGTCGAACCAGCAGCGTATTGTTGCCGAGGGCGGTGCGCAACTGCGCGGTGAAGAGCGGCATGTTGTTCGATACCGCCGATCCGGGATAGAAAAACAGACCGTTGATTTTCTGTCCTGCCATGCCGGCGTACGCGGGATTCGTGCATTCTTGGTGCACGGATGCGCCGCTGCCGACCGTGATGCAGTTGGCAACCGTCGTATTGGGCGCGAGCAACCCGTACGCACTGCCCTGCGGATTGTATCCGGCCTGCGATCCCATAAAGCCGAATTCGAACGAGGTGCTCGGCGAGAAGTCCCATTTCGCTTTGAGCAGTTCCGCCTTGTTGAACTGCCCGCCGCCCAGGTCGCCGCAGAACGAGACGACGCCTTGCGCGCCCGCGGTGTTCCACGTCTTTTTGTTCGTCGCATCCAAAACGCAACCGTACGTGCCGGTATACGGCGTGTTCACGCCGGCCGTTCCCAGCCCCGCCATGTACGAAAGTTTACCGCTGCTGCCGCTGTACAGCGCGTTGGTGTAGCTGCCGGCGAGCGAATCTTCGCCGGTCACCAAATGATAGGCGCCGTTCTTCGTATACGCGGGCGTCGTGATGTTGATCGTGCCGCCGACCGCGGTGCCCGCGAACGGCGTGGTGTTGCCGGGGCCGAGCTGCGCCTCGACATTACCTACCATGAACGAGTTGAAGAACTGAGAAAACCAGACGCCGTAGCGTCCGATCGAAACGGGATGGCCCTCGATCAATACTTGCGTTTCATAGCCCTGCGTGCCGGCCACGGTGAAGCTCGTGTTCGGCGAACTGGAGCCTTTCTCGATGTCCGCACCGGGAATACGTTCGACGACGTCGTTGATCTGCGGGGACGCAAGATTTGCGAACTCTTGACGTCCGGCAATCGCGATTGCTGCGGCTCCGGTGTTGATCGAGCTGCGAGCGGGAGCTGGTCACGCGCGCAATCGTCTTGAGCGAAGCGAGGTCCGCTTGCTGCAGCGTGATGTCGACCGGCAGCGTCGCGCCCGCGAGTAAGGTGAGATCCGTCTCGGTGGCTGCGAGGTAGCCGCCTTTGCTCACGTCGATTCGGTAGAATCCGGCCGGAAGCGTCAACGCGAACTTGCCTGAGGAATCGGTCGAGGTGCGCTGAGTGACCGCTCCGCTCGCTATGACGTTTGCGTCGGCGATCGGCGCGCCGGACGTGTTGTGCACGCTTCCGGCGATGGTGCCTGCGTTGTCGGCGGCGCGCGCGAGCGACGGCATTGCCAGCACGGCCGCCATCGCCGCAAAAACCAAAGCCCGTACCTTCATAAACAATCCTTTTCAAAAAACGAAGAAGCGGCCGCGGATCGTAGCACCGCTGCCGCCGTCACAATTTTCCGCGCGCGCGCGCTCACCTTGTGGATAGTATCGCTAACTCTGCGGCTCGTCGCCCTCGTGCAAGTGCAGGTGACAGCCGTCTTCCGCATCGCGAAGAACCTCGCGTGCCTCCGCGAGCATCGCTTGTGAAACCGGCGCGATTTCTTCGATGCTCCCCACCTCCGCGAGGAAATCACACTCGCCCCAATCTTCCCACGTCTCCAACGACTCGCCCTCGACTTCCGCCGGGAAACGAACGCAAAAGCCTTCTTCGAGATGAAGCCCGACGACCAGCACGCTCGTACCGCGAGGAAAGTACGTGCCGTCCTTCCACAGCGTCCCATACGTCGTCTGGTAACGTTCCCCGATTTTCAGCGCTTCGATGGCTCAAGCTCCAAATGGATTGATGGGTTTTTCGCCCACGTACGTCAACACGCTTTTCGTTTCCGAGTAGAGCGCTACAGTCTCGTACCCCAGTTCGCGCCCGTAACCGGATTGTTTATACCCTCCGAACGGTACGCCGGGGAAAACGGCGTACGGCGTGTTGATCGCGACCGTGCCGCTGCGAAGCGCTGCCGCCACGCGATTCACACGGCCGACGTTCTGCGACCAAACGCTGGCGGATAATCCGTACTCCGAGTCGTTCGCGAGCGCGACGGCATGCGCTTCATCCTTGAACCGCACGAACGCGGCTACCGGGCCGAAGATCTCTTCGCGCGCGATGCGATGGCCGGCCTGCGCTTCGAATGCCGTCGCATTCCAAAACCAGCCGCGCACGAAATCGCTCGTAAGCTGCGCGGGCTCGCCGCCGAAAAGTTTGGTCGCACCTTCAGAGGCACCGATCTCGCAGTACGATCGAATCTTTTCGAACTGCTCCCGCATCGTTATTGCGCCGATTTGCGTCTGCGGATCTTCCGGGTTGCCGATTCGCAGCTTGAGCGCCTTGTCGCGAAATTGCGCGATGAATTCGTCCGCGATTCGCTCGTCCACCAGCACGCGCGAGCGCGCTTCGCACGTTTGCCCGGCGTTGTAGAAAATACCGTACAACGCGCCGTTCACCGCTTGCGTCAGATCGGCATCGTCGAATACGATCGAAGGCGACTTGCCGCCCAGTTCCAGCGTTACGCGCTTGACCGTTTGCGCGGCCGTCGCGGCAACGCGCTTGCCGGTTGCCGTACTTCCGGTAAACGCGATCTTGTCGATGCCGGGGTGCTCGACGATCGCTTGGCCCAGGTTCGTGGTGGAACCGGTGAGCACGTTGAGAACGCCTTCGGGTAATCCCGCCTCGAGCGCAATCTTGCCCAGTTCGATTGCCGTAAGCGGCGTGGACGGCGCGGGTTTGAGCACGACGGCGCACCCCGCGGCCAAGGCGGGCGCCACCTTCCAGGACGCGAGCAGCAGCGGGAAATTCCACGGAACGATCGCGCCGACGACGCCGACCGGTTCGCGCACCGTGTACGCAAGGTATCCCGGCATCGGTGCGGGCAACGTGCTTCCGTAATTTTTCGTGGCAGCACCGGCGTAAAATTCAAAGCAGTCGACGATTGCGCCGAGTTCGCCCTTCGCCGTGCCGATCGTTTTTCCGTTGTCTCGAACTTCGAGCAGCGCCAAGTCGTTCGCGCGCTCGGCGATGAGCTGCGCCATCTTGTAAATGATTTTCGCGCGGCGCGATGCAGCCATGGTCGCCCATTTGCCGCGCTCGAATGCCGCGCGGGCCGCCTTCACCGCGCGATCGACGTCGGCGGCGTCCGCATTCGCGACGTCGGCGAGAACCGCGCCGGTTGCCGGATTCACGTCGGCATACGTGCCGCCGCTTTGCGCGTCGAGCCACTCCTTGCCGATCAGGAGTTGGGTTTTGATGCTCGGTGCAGTGGCGGTCATTCTCCGCTTTCCAGCCTTTCGAAAATCGTCGTGATGCCTTGTCCGACGCCGATGCACATCGTCGCCAAACCGTAACGCGCGCGCCTGCGGCGCATCTCGTGCAGCAGCGTCGTCGCGATCCGCGCTCCGCTCGCGCCGAGCGGATGCCCGAGTGCGATTGCGCCCCCGTTGACGTTCGCCTTTGCGCCGTCGATTTCCAGGTCGCGCATGCACGCGATGGACTGAGCCGCGAACGCTTCGTTGATCTCCACGAGGTCGACGTCGCGCATGCTCAGGCCCGCGCGTTCGAGCGCCTTGCGGCTTGCCGGTATAGGGCCAAGGCCCATCACGTCGGGGTGCACGCCCGCTACCCCTGACGCGACGACGCGCGCCATCGGCCGCAAACCGAGGCGCTTGGCCGCGCCGGCTTCGCAGAGCAGCAGCGCCGAGGCGCCGTCGTTGATTCCGGAAGAGTTTCCGGCGGTGACGGTTCCGTCTTTCTTGAACGCAGGCTTGAGCTTCGCAAGCGCATCGAGCGTCGTATCCGGACGCGGATGTTCGTCGACGCGCACGTCTCCCACGGGAACGATCTCATCATCGAACGCGTGCCGCGCCGTCGCCGCTTTGGTCCGCCTTTGCGATTCGAGCGCGAACCGATCTTGCTCTACGCGCGATATGCCGTACTGCGCCGCGACCTTCTCGGCGGTCTCGCCGAGCGATATCGGCGGGTAGAGTTCTTTCATACGCGGGTTGATCATGCGCCAGCCGATCGTCGTGTCGAAAAGCTGCGGTGGACGTTCGTAGGGCCGCTCCGCTTTGAGTTGCACGAAGGGCGCGCGCGTCATCGATTCCACGCCGCCCGCGATCATCACCTCGCCATCGCCCCACGCGATCGCGTGTGCGGCGGAATTGATCGCCTGCAAACTGCTGCCGCACAACCGGTTGAGGGTCGTTCCGGGAACCTCGACGGGAAAACCGGCGAGCAGCGCCGCCATGCGCGCGACGTTGCGATTGTCTTCGCCGCTCTGATTTGCCGCACCGAGCAGCACGTCGTCGATGCGTGAAGCGTCGGCGCCCGTGCGTTCGACGAGCGCGCGCAAAACGGCGGCCGCCAAATCGTCGGGACGCACGCCGGCAAGCGCGCCGCCGTACCGTCCGATCGGCGTACGCACCGCATCGACGACCCAAACTTCTCTCTCCACCTAAAGCCTCAAACCCGGATACGCGTCGTTCTCTTCCGCCGTTTCCTCTTGCGGCTGCACGTCGAGAACCCACAACGCGCGGCTCGGCTCGAACGCACTGCCATCTTCCGCCGCCACTCGTTGCAGGATGCGGCGCACGCGGTCGCCGCCGATCTCTCGCCCCCATTCGATCGGGCCGCGCGGATAGTTCGTTCCGAGCCGCATCGCGAGATCGACGTCTTCCGGAGTTGCGATTTCATTCTGCACGACGCACACCGCCTCGTTCACGATCGAGCCCACGGTTCGGCCAAGAAACAGCCCCGCATGGTTTTCGACTAAAACGACGGCGCATCCGATGCTTTCGAACGAGCTCCTGAGCGAGTTCGAGCGCATCGTCCGAGGTTTCGTCGGCGTCGACGATTTCGACCATACGCTGATTCTCCAGCGACGCGAGAATGCCGTAACCGACGACGCGTTCCGGATGTTCCAAACGCGTCGCGAGGCTTCGAAGATCGGTGGCGTACGCGTCGGCGAACAGAACCGTTTCAGGCGGCAGTTCGCCGTCGAGCATCTTGATCGTCTCACCGCGATCGGAAGCGCCGTCGCCTACGTCGAAAACGACGGTGGCGTCGCGCGAAATCTCGTCGAGCGTCTCTTCGTCTTCCCACAGATCTACGCTCGCGTACTGTTTTGCGAGGCGGTCGTGCATTTCGACGGCTAGCCCCGCGTAGCCGATGATGACGATTCGTTCGTCGCTATCCATTTCCGCGGACGGTACCGGCACCGCATCGTCGTGCTGCGGCACGCCTTGCGCGTAATCGTAGAACCCGGCTCCGGTTTTTCTTCCGAGCCGGTTCTGCGCGACCAATTGACGCTGCAGCGCCAGCGGTTCGAACCGCTCCGCGCCCGTGCGCTCGTAGACGGATTCCGTGGTGGCCAGATTCACGTCCATTCCGATCAGGTCCATCAACTCGAACGGCCCCATGCGAAAGCCGGCGCCGCGCGCAAGCCGATCGAGATCGTCCAAAGGAGCGACGCCTGCGGCGTAAGCACGCATTGCCTGCAAATAGAACGGCCGCGCGACGCGATTCACGATGAACCCCGGTGAATCCGTAGTCAAGACGGCCGTTTTTCCGAAGCGCTCGACGATCGCTCGCGCGCGTTCGAGCGTTTCGTCGCTCGTGCATTCGGCGCGGACGATCTCCACCAATTTCATAGCCGCGGGCGGATTGAAGAAATGCAGACCCGCCACGCGCTCCGGGTTCGGAACCCTTTCCGCGATCTCGCCGACCGAAAGCGAGGACGTATTGGTCGCGAAGAGCGTACCGGCGTCGAATGTGCGCGCCATCTGAGCGAAGATCTCGCGCTTGAGATCGAGCCGTTCCGGCACCGCTTCTATGACCGCATCGGCTTGGGAGCCGCTTTGGAGCGTGGAGTACAGTTGCACGCGCGCCGCCGCGTCCGGCAGTTTGGCGCGTTCGGCATCGCGCGCGATGCGCTGCTTGGCGCGGTCCGCGGCGGGGACGTCCGGTTCGACGAGGTCGACGTCGAAGCCGGCTGCCGCCGCGACGAACGCGATCCCGGCACCCATCGTGCCGCCTCCGATGACGACGATTTTGCTCATCGCGGGCCTCATTACGCGACGTTGAAGCGGGGACCCGCCGCGCGCCGTGCGAACGTGGCGCGGCGATGGACGATCCTGGTTGGCAGGTCACGGCTTCCTCTTACGTCATCGACAGCCCATATCTGCGAATACGGCGCGACCGGATCAAACTGCCGGATGGAACCGTCATCGACGACTACTTCGTGCGCGAGAGCCGCGGTTACGTGATCGTGTTCGCGCTGACGCCCGATCGCCGCGTCGTGCTCGTGCGTCAGTACAAACACGGTGTCCGAAAGGTGCTGCTCGAACTCGTGGCCGGAGCGATCGACGAAGGCGAAGCTCCGCACGAAACGGCCGTGCGCGAGCTCGCCGAGGAAACCGGCTACACCGCCGAGCGCGTGGAGTTCGTGCGCTCGTTCGTCACGGACCCCACGAACGCAGATACCGTCGCACATCTGTTTTTCGCGCGCGATGCGTCAAAAACGCGCGAGCAGCACCTCGACGTCACGGAAAACATTGCCGTCGAACTGGCGACTTTGGAAGAGGTTCGGGCGATGCTGCGCACCGGCACCATCGATTCCGTTCCGCACGTGGGTGCAATCTATTCCATGCTCGATGTGCTCGCATCAGCGCGATAACCACTGCTAGCCGGCGCCGTGTCGGCAGACTTCGCGGACGAGCAAAAGCTCCACTTCTTACGTTCGGCCACCGCGCCGCATATGGGGACTTTCAGACGTTACCGCCGCCCCGGTACGGCAGTATACTGTTGGCCTCGGTTAATACTCTGAAGGGGATTATGCCATGGCAACAGTACAGCCCGGCGGCCGGGAACAGGTAAAGTCGTCCATTTACACTCTCCAAGGCACGCTTCTCGAGGCGTGCTCGTGCGACGTCCTTTGTCCGTGTTGGATAGGTGAAAACCCGGACAACGGCACGTGCGATGCGTTCGTCGCCTATCACTTCGATCGCGGCGAGATCGCGGGCGTCGACGTCAGCGGTCTCTCGATGATTTTTCTGAGCAAAATTCCCGGCAACGTGCTCACGCCGAAAAGCTGGAAAGTTATCGTGCTCGTCGACGACAAGGCGACCGATCAGCAAGTGCAGGCGTTGACGGATGCGTATACCGGCAAACTCGGCGGCCCGCTCGCGGACCTCGCGCAGTTGGTCGGCGAGATCGTCGCACTCGAACGCGTTCCGATCGCGCACGAAGTGCGTGGAGGCGCGGGCGAACTCAAGGCCGGTACGTACATCAGCGCATCCATGTCGCCGTATCACGGACCGGACGGCACCGCGACGACGCTGCGCGACTCGATTTTTTCGACGATACCCGGCACTCCGGCATACGTCTCGAAAGCGAGTTATCACCGCGTCGATGCGACGAAGTACGGCAAGGGTTGGGCCTGGTCGTTCGAGGGCCGCAACGCCATACAGGGCGACTACAACATCACGTATAGCGTTTAGCATGCAGTCGACGCGCCCGGCGGGATTGCCGATTGCAATTCCCGCCGCGGTTCTGGTCGCGTGGTGCATTGCCATTGCCGCGCAGGTTTCCGGCTCGGCGGTATTTCTGCATCACGATCGGCTGATCGAGCGCGGACCTCCTGGCGCAGTTGCGCTCGCGTTGTTCCTCGTCGCTTGGCTCGTGATGATTGCGGCGATGATGCTGCCGTCGAGCCTTCCGTTCATGCGCATGTTCGCAATCGCAGCATCGGGACAGGCGCGCCCTGCGACGGCGATTACGCTGTTTCTCGGTGGTTACGTTCTGGTGTGGTCGGTTTTCGGAGCGTTCGCATTCGCGGGCGACGTCGCGCTGCATCGCACCGTCGATCGCGTCGCATGGCTGGCCGCGCATCCCTGGCTCATCAGCGGAGCCGTGCTTGCGGCGGCGGGCGTATTCCAGTTCACGCCGCTCAAGGACGCGTGTCTGCGCGCGTGCCGCCTTCCGTCGAATTTTCTGGTTCGCTATTACCGGCGTGGTCCGGCGGCGGCATTCAGCTTGGGAACGCGCCACGGGCTCTTCTGCGTGGGATGCTGCTGGGCGCTCATGCTGATCGGCTTTGCCGCGGGTTTTGCGAATCTGTGGTGGATGGCCGCGCTCACCGCGTTGATGATCTTCGAGAAGACGTCCCGCGGCGGGCGCGCCGCGGTGCCGGTCGCGGGGTCGTTGCTGCTATTTTGGAGCGCGCTGATTTTCGCGCACCCGTCATGGCTGCCGGCCGCGGTGTCCGGGTTTTCTGCGCACTAGCGCACCTTCATCGGCGTTCACGACACGCCGCAGTTCGGAAAGCAGACCGAACGGATAGAGCAACTCGCCCGCGGCGATTACAACGCAGAGATCGCGCGGCGATACACCCCACGGGAGCAGCGCACTCGCACAAGCTTCCGAGCAAACGTCGAGCCCGCGAGAGTACGGCGTGAGGGCCGGCAAAACGATCAGCTTGTCGGAAGCCAGAAACGCAGGCGCGCTGGTGCCCGCACGCAGCGCGAGACTCGGATGCAAATGTCCGATGATGCTGCGCGTGAACAAACTATCGACGCCCTGAGGCGGACGATCGCCGTGCAGCAAAAGCCAGCCGTCGCGTCTGATGGATTCCACCGTTTCACCCAGCACCGCCGCACCGCGCGATCGGCCTTCGTGATTTCCGGCAACGATTGTGAGCGTCGCGATGCCGCGCAGCACGTCCAACGCGTCGCGCACGCACCGCGCGGCAGCCTCGCTCATGCGGCTGCCGTGGATGACGTCGCCGAGCAAAACGATTTCGTTCGCTTGGAAACTTCGCGCCGCTATCGTGAGCGAGGCGACGATTTCCGCGGTGCTCCAGGCGGGGAGCGCCGCGCCGATGACGTGCTCGTACGCAAAGTGCACGTCCGCCGCAACGATTGCGCGGCTTTCGTGCAGCCACAGCACGCCCGGTGCGGCCGCGCTCGCGCCGCAGAGCAGCGGCACGACGGACGCGGCGGGCCGCGGTGCGCCGTTCATACCGCCGTTGCCTCGCCCTCGCCGAGCACTTCGAGCACGCGCTCGTGAAGCGCTTGCACCATGCTTGCGCGATCGTCGAGCATCACGGAATCGCCGAAACTGGAGGTCAGAATACCGAACGTAAACGGCGAAGCCGCGAGCGGATGCAGCACGCGCGGGCGGCCCTCGATTCCATCGACGTACTCGTGCGCAGCCGGCACGTCCAGCACATCGCGGGTGACGGCGCGAAACGTTTCGCGCAGCAACGGAAACTTTCGATCTGCGGCGTAGAGGCGCTCGAAAATCTTCTGACTATTCCACGCGAGCGTTCCGCGCCGCAGCGCGCGTCCTCCGGCACGGCGCAGAACGAGCAGCCCGGTGTTCGCGACATACCGGAAGAAGTTGCGAAGCAGATGCGAGGACCGCAAGCCCGCCAGCAAATCGCGATCGAAGTTCTCCGCATGCAGCAGTGCTGCCCAAGCCTCATCGGCCAGCGTCTTGCCTCGAGGGAGCGTCAGCATGAAGCCGCCGTCATCCGTCGTCAGCGTCGTGTTTGCGCCAATCTGCGAATAGACGCGCGCGGCGACGACGCGCGCCAGCGTTTCGTTGACGCGGCGTCCTGCGCCGGTGTGATACACTGCGGTTTGGCGCCGGTCCATCCGATAAATTTCGACGATAGGTTTTCGCTCCGAAGGAATCGCAGAGATTGCGGACTGCTGCGCGATGTATCGAACGACGTGCGCGGCTTCCGCGCTTCGCAGTCCGTAGCGAACTTTCAGCCACTCCAGCGCAGGCCCCGGTTCACCCGCTCGCAGCCGTTCCGCGACGCCGTTACGGAGCGTGTGTATTTCGCGCGCGAGCGGAACGGGAATGCCTTTGAGATGCGAACTCCACTGCGGTACGGTCGGCCGGCCCGCGAACGGCTCCGCGACGATTCCGCTCGCGCCGATCTCTTTCACGCGCAGCGTCTTCGCGTTGAGAACGAAGACGTCTCCGACCTGCAGGTCGTTGACGAAACTTTCCTCGACGCGTCCTACCGCGTTCCCGCCCTTGATGCGGACCGTCACATGCTGCTCGTCCGGAATCGTGCCGACGTTTTCGAAAAACGCGGAACAGACTTCACGCCCCAGCCCGTACAGCGCTTCGCCGTCGAAGCCCAACCGTCGCACGTGCGCTTCGTCCGGACCGGCACCCGCGCCCGCAAGGTACTGCGCGCAGCGCACGAGATCGTCGCGCTGCAAATCCGCGTACGGGTACGCGCGACGCGCGATGCACAGCGCTTGTTCGAGCGGTACGCGCCTATCGTAACAGGCTAAGCCGACGAGCCACTGCGCGAGCACGTCGAGCGGCGCTTGCGGAATCGCCGCCTCTTCCAGCACGCCGTCGGCGATGCATCGCTTGGTCGCGGCTGCTTCGATGATGTCGTCGCGATCTTGCGCGATGATCGTGCCTCGCGCTACCGCACCGGGCCGATGTCCCGCGCGCCCCACGCGCTGAAGCGCCGCCGTCATGCCGCGGGCGCCGCCGATCAGCAGCACGCGGTCGATCCACCCGATGTCTACGCCGAGTTCCAGACTGGAACTGCAGACGACCGTACGAAGTTTTCCGGCGCGCAGTGCCGCTTCCACGCGATGGCGCACGCTCCGTTCGAGCGCGGAATGGTGAATGCCGATCCGCGCGTCGTAGACTTTTTCGCGCTGCTCGCCGTCGATCGTTTCGAGCGCATCCGGCTCGACGTACGCAGCCATGTCGTGCGCGACGCGCTCGGCTTGACTGCGAACGTTGGTGAAGACCAGCGTCGAGCGTTCGCGTTCGCTCAAGTCCGCGGCCGTGCGCGCAATCGTGGGCAGCGGCGCCATGGCGCCGGTGAACGGCGCCACCACGTCGATGGAGATCGAGCGTAACCCGCGTGCGTCGACGATCTCACAGCTTCGCCCGGTGCCGGCCAGGAACTGTGCGACGCGATCGAGCGGGCTAATAGTGGCCGACAGACCAATCCGGTTGAAGGGCTCGCGGCGCGATCTCTTCGAGCGACTCGAGCAGCAGCGCGAGTTGCGAGCCGCGCTTGTTCCCGGCAAGAGCGTGCACTTCGTCGACGATGACCGTCTCGACGGCGGCGAGCGTCTTGCGATATGACTCCATCGCCAGCATGACCGAAAGCGATTCGGGCGTCGTCACGAGGATGTGCGGCGGCCGCGAAAGCATCAAGCGGCGTTCTTCGCGCGGCGTGTCGCCCGTCCGCACGCCGGTTCGCGCATGCGTTTCGCGAATGCGGCCCCGCCGCAGGCGTGCGCGTTCGGTGTTCGGCCGTTCGAGCAGCCCAATCTCGCGCATCGGGCGCCGAACGTTGTGTTCGACGTCGTAACCGAGCGCGCGCAGCGGCGAAACGTAGAGTACGAACGTGCGCGCATGCAGCTCGTCACGATCTCGGCGGTCCGCGAGCCGCGAGATGACCGGCAGGAACGCCGCGAGCGTTTTGCCCGTTCCGGTCGGCGAAGAGATCAGCAGATTACGCTTGTCCAGGCCGAGCGGTATTGCGGCACGCTGCGGCACCGTAGGCTCGCGCAAATGCGCGTCGCACCACGACGCGACGTCCGGATGGAGGTTTTCGAAAATCGGATCCATGTGCGTGAACGAACAAACGTTCGACGCAGCGCGGCGCCTTCCCGGCGCGATCAGCTAAGCGTAGGCGTCTACACCCGTTCCGAGCCCGATCGAGCCGAACAGCCGCGATACCAGATCTTTCTCGAGGTTCTGAGCGTCCTTCATGACGCCGGTGGTAATCGCGGATGCGGTGTTCGAGAGCATCATGCTGCTCGCCAGCGCGCCGACGTCCATGGAGTCCTCCTTGAAGCGGGCCGAAGCGGCCCGAAACCCTTACCGATACTATCGGTAGATAGATGAAAGAAGTACACCCGAAGGAGCCGCAAAAGGCATGCTCAACGTCTACCTGCGCATCGTACTGCTCGTGGTTGCCATCCTGGTGATCCTAGCCGTCCTGCACTTCGTCATCCCCCTGCTCCTCACGGCAGCCGTCGCGGCCGCGGTCATCCTCGGCATCCTCTTCCTTATAAACCTGATCCGCCGCTGCGCGCGAATCTGAGAAGCGCGTCTCCGAGGGCGTCCGGTTCCTCGAGCATCGGGAGGTGGCCGCTGCGGCTCATCACCCGAAGCTCGGCCCGAGGGAACGCCCGGACCATCTCTTGCGCTTCCGCCACCCCCACGATCCGATCGGCGGCACCGGCCACCACGAGCACCGGCATGTCGAGATCTTCGGCAATGTCGTACGATTCGACGCGCTGTGCCATTCCGCGAAGTAGCGCGGCGGCGCCTTTCACGCTCGTTTCTTTTGCGATGGCGCGCGCGTGTGCGACGATCGGCGAGCGCTCTTCAAGCGCTGCCGGCGCAAATTCTCGCGGCACGTAGGCGTCCACGATCGCGTCGATGCGATCTTCTTGCTCGACGCGCTGAGTGAGATTTCGCGATCTTTTGCGGCTTGCGGCGTGTCGGCGGCGAGTCTGCTGCACACCAAACCCAGTCGCGTCACCCGCTCTGCGTACATCCGGCAGAACGCCATTGCAACGTAACCGCCCATCGAATGACCGACGATCGCGGCGCGCTCGACACCGATCGCATCAAGTATCGCCGCAACGTCGCCGGCGAGCGTTTCCATCAAATACGGCCCTTCCGGCGCGCTGGATCGTCCGCATCCGCGCATGTCCGGACGTATCACACGCGCGTGCGCAGCGAGCTGCGCGGCCTGCGAATCCCACACCTCGCGCGTTAGCGGGAAGCCGTGGATCAGCACGATCGGATCGCCGGATCCGTCGCTCGAAACGTCGATGGTCGCGTCGTCAACCTGTATTCGCATCGTCCTCACACGATCGTTCGATGACTGAAATTTGCGTTTACGCCGGTAATTGTGTATAACAGAGTCAACAACCCTGGCTGCTTGTCAGCCGGAGAAAGGATGACTTAAGCTAGAAATGGCAGTCAAACGTACGAAGAAAGCGGCGCCGAAAGCCGCTGCTAAGAAAGCGGCTCCGCGCCGCAAGAAATCTGCTGCGAAGAAGTCGTCAGCGACGCGCCGCAAGAGCACGCGTAAAACCGGTGGCCGCAAAAAGGCCGGCGGACGCAAAAAGGCCGGCGGCCGTAAAAAAGCCGGCGGACGTAAAAAAGCCGGCGGACGCAAGAAATCTGCCGGACGCAAAAAGACGACGCGCCGTAAAGCAGCTCGCAAGACCACTCGTAAAGCGACGACCCGTCGCCGCAAGACATCCCGCCGGAAGAAGGCTGCAGCCGCCGCCTAAATAAACGCTCCGGCGTTTTTTATGCAGCGCGCCGCTAGCGGCGCGCTTTTTTTTTGCCGCGATCAGACGGTGCGCAAGATGGGCCGCGTGATCCAGAACCACAACGCCACGGCCGCGCTGGCCGCGCCGACGATGAAGAAAGCGGTGTGCAGATTCAGCACGGAGCCGAGCCCGCCGGCGATTAACGCTCCGCCCGGCACGAATCCAAGCGCGACCATCGTGTAGACCGAGATCGCGCGGCCTCGCACGTCGTCCGGCGAAAGCGTTTGAATGAGCGTGTTCGACGCTCCCAGGAAGGTGAGCGTCGCCGTGCCGATCAGAAAAAGCACCGGCAGCGTCACCCAGAGATTCCAAATGAAGCCGAGGGAAAAGACGCCAAACGACATCACGACCGCCGAAGCGGCCCAAACGACGCCGCGCCGTTCGCGAGCGCCGAGATAAGCCGTCAGCAGCGCGCCGGCAAAACCGCCGATGCCCGTTGCCGCGATAGCGACGCCGAGCCCTTTCGCGTTTGCGTGCAGCGTGTTGACGATGAATGCGGGCAACAGCGTGCTGTACGGACGCACCAGCAGCGCCGTGACGATGAACACGGTAATCACCGCACCCAGAATTTTGTGTTGAAATAGAAAGCGCAGACCTTGCGCGACCGAATGCAGGAAGGGTTCGTCGCGGATCGAGGTGCTCGGCGGAGCCGGCTGCATGAACATCAGCGCGACGACGACCGCCATCGTTGCGACGGCGTTCACGTAGAACGAACCGGCGATACCGATCGACGCGATCAGCACGCCGGCGACGGCCGGTCCGATCACAGCAGGGGCGTTGAACGCGACCGAGTTCAGCCCAATCGCATTTCCGATGTATTCGCGAGGCACCATCAGCGGAACCCAACTTTGGCGCGCCGGTGAGTCGAACGACATCGCCCCGGCATTCGCCGAGTTGATCAGGATGAGGCCGACGATGTTCATCCACCCCAGCGAAGTGAACACCGCCAGAATCAGTGCCAGCAGCGACATGATCGTATTTGTCCAGTACAGCGTGCGCCGGCGCGGCCACGTATCCGCGACGAGCCCCGCAACCGGCGAGAGCAGCAGCACGGGAATCGCTCGTCCCAAACCCTGAAAACCCAAGTAGAGCGAAGCGGTATGCGGATCCGCCGCGAGCTTCGCGATGAAGTAGCCTGTAGCGGTGAGTTGCATCCACGAGCCGAGGTTGGAGATGAGCAGGCCGAACCAGAGCAACCGGAAATCGCGGAATTGCAGCGAGGAAAAGAGCGAGATGCGGCGGCGCGGGAGCGTGCGTTCGATCATTGCGGCCGGACGGCGCGAACGACGATTTCGGCGCAGGCCGCAGGTGCGAACGTCGACGTATCGATGCAGAGATCGTAGTTCTCCGGATCCGTCCACGCCACGCCGTAGTAGACGCGCATGTATTCGCCCCGCGCGCGGTCGATACGCTCGACTTCGGAAGCGGCCGTCTTCTCGTCGACGCGGTGCCCGTCCATGATGTGGTGGACGCGCCAGTCGCGCGGCGCGTGCATGAAGACGCGTAGAATGTCGGGGCGCCGGCCGAGTATAGCGTTCGCGCCGCGTCCGACGATGACGGCATTCCCGTGCGACGCATACTCGCGAACGGCTTCCTGCACTTCGTACAGACACTCTTCGTCGAATGACGCCGCCGCCTGACCGCGCACTTCCGGCGTTCCCGATTCCAGCGCCAGCAACATCCGCTCGCTCATGGTTTTTGCGGCGTCCTCGGCCGATATGACGGCCGCCGCCGAGGTCATTAGCCTTTTGGCCACCACCACCGGCAACTGGTCGTCGACGTAGGCGTAACCGAGGCGGTCCGCGACCAGATGCGCTATCGCAATGGCGCCGCATCCGTAGCGGTTGGAGATCGTAATGACCACGCCAACCTATTCCCTCCGAGGGCCGCCCGAGGCCTGGAGTAAAGAGGACACGATGCCCATCATCCGCACGCGGGGGTTGAACAAGGTCTTCCGCTCGGTCAAGCGTCTGCCGGGTGCGGCGGGAGCGATGCGCACGCTCTTCACGCGCAGTTACGAAGAGAAGGCCGCGGTGCGAGACGTCGACATCGACGTGGAAGCCGGCGAATTGGTCGGCTACATCGGGCCGAACGGCGCCGGCAAGTCCACGACGATCAAAATGCTCACCGGAATCCTCGTTCCGACGTCGGGCACGATCGAGGTCGCCGGCATCGTTCCATACCGCGATCGCAAACGCAACGCGCGCAACATCGGGGTGGTCTTCGGGCAGCGAAGCCAGCTGTACTGGGATTTGCCGCTGGTGGAATCGTTCGAACTGCTGCGCGCCATCTACAGCATCCCGCGCGAGCGGTACGATGCGAATCTGCAGACGTTCACGCGCATTCTCGAAATGGAGCCGTTCCTTCGCACGCCCGTCCGGCAGCTCTCGCTCGGGCAGCGCATGCGCGGCGATTTCGCGGCGGCACTGCTGCACGATCCGCGTATCGTGTACTTGGACGAGCCGACGATCGGCTTGGACGTCATCGCCAAAGAAGCGATACGCGAATTCGTGCGTCACATCAACGAGGAACGCGGAACCACGGTGATCCTCACGACGCACGACCTGGCCGACGTCGAACGCCTGTGCCGGCGCATCGTGATCATCGACAACGGCACGGTGATTTACGACGGGGGTATCGAGCGCATCAAAGAAGAGTACGGCACGCATCGCACGCTGGTGCTGACGTTCACCGCGCCGCCGGATGACCCGGGTTTGCGCAATGCCGAAATTGTTTCCAACGAGCACGTCACGGTCCGGTACCGGTTCGACCGGCGCCACGTTCGCCCCGATCAACTCATCCAGGAGGCAACGCAGCGGTTCGAACTGCGCGACCTGACGATCGAGGAGCCGGATTTGGAATCCATTATCCGAAGAATCTACCTGGAAGGCCTTGCGAGCCTCGACCAGCCGTCGCCCACCTCACGGTAACGAGAAGAGCATGCTGATTTCAAGCGGAACGAAAAAACCGAACGTCCACGCGGGCGTTTACGTCGCACCGACCGCCGTGCTCAGCGGCGACGTAACCGTCGAGGAAGGCTGCGCGATTCTGTATGGCGTGGTCGTCACCGCCGAGGGCGCGCCGGTCACCATCGGAGCGAACACCGTCGTCATGGAAAATGCCGTGCTCAAGTCGAGCGGCGGCAGCGTCATGCAGTTTCCGCTGAGCATCGGCGAGAGCTGCATCATCGGTCCGGGCGCGTACGTCGTCGGCGCGACCATCGAGCCGGGCTGCTTCATCGCCGCGCACGAGATTCGTCCGCAACGGCGAGACCATCGCCGAGAACGGTACGGTCGGCGAGGTCGGCAAGACGTTTTTTACGGACGTCTTCAACCTGGATGCGTCGGAGGAAGTCCGCGCGCGCGCTGCCGAGACGTACTCGAAATTCCTGCGGAAGATCCACGCGCAGGACGCGCCGATCGCGGAAGCGCCGAAAAAGGCCGCGCCTGCGAAACCACCCAAACGCACCGAGGAACCGCCTCCGGCGCAAAACGTCGAAGTGGAGAAAGTCGTGGACGTCATGTTCGTCGAGTTGGAAGAAGCGCGCCTTCGCCGTGAGGCGGCCATCGCGCGCGAAAAAAAGGGCAAGAAATAGGTGCGCGCAGTCTTTCTCATCACAGCGCTCGCCGTACTCGCGGGCTGCGCCGCGCAGCAGTCGCACGGGGGCGGAACGCTGTCGAAGGAGCAGTTTCTCTCGGCGCTCCAAGCGGTTCCGGCTCCGATGAAAACGAGCGCGGGCAGCGCGCCCATGGTCGGCCTCGTCGTATCCGGAACGATCACGAACGACGGCAAAAACGCCATGCAGTGTTCGCCCGGGGAATTCGTGCTCGTGCGCGACGGAGGCAACGACATCGCGCCGTCCGCGCAGTTTTGCGGGGTTCCGAGCATCGCGCCGCAACAGTCGACGTATTTCAACGCGACTTTCCCCGCGCCGCCGCGTGACGACTGGCAATTGCGCTTCGAACACGGCGACGGTTCGTACGAAGTGCACGACCTCATCGTTCCACCGGGATGATAGCGCTCGAGCCGTACGCCGAATTCGCGAAGAAAGCGTTCGCGCGCGAAGCGACGTACCGCATGGAGGTTTTCACCGAAGTCGGCTCGCTCGTCGTGCGTGTGTATTTACTCCGCTCGCTCTGGACGGCGCTCTACGCGCAAAACGCCGCGCCGATGAACCTGCCGCTGCACTCGATGATTACGTACGCGACCGTGGCGCTGCTCATGTCGCTGATCCTCGAGATCGACGGAACGCGGCTCATCCGTGAAAAGGTGCGTGAAGGCACGATCGCAACGGACCTGATGAAGCCGATCAGCGTGCCGTTCTATTTCTTCAGCGACGGCTTCGGCCAGACGGTGCTGCACGCGATTCTCGTTATTCCGTCGGTGCTTTTCGCGTTGCTGCTCGTGCACATCGACATGCCGCCCGCGCCGGTCTTCGGCATGTTCCTGCTCTCGTTCTTCCTGGGCTACCTCGTCAATTTCTTTTTGAACTTTCTGATGAACGCAATCGCGTTCTGGACGCTGGAGACGTTCGCGATCCAGCTGCATCGTGAGGTGGGTTTCGGATCTGCTCAGCGGGCAGATCATTCCGCTCACGTTCTTTCCCGGCGTTCTGGGGCGCGTCGTGTTCGCGCTGCCGTTCGCGGCGATTTACTCGACGCCGCTGCTCATTTACGTCGGTGCGATCCGGCCGCCCGAGTATGGGCGCTACCTGCTCGTGCAGATCTTGTGGCTCGGGCTCTTCAGCGTCCTCTCGACGCTCGTGTGGCGCGCCGCATCACGCCGCGTCGTCATTCAAGGCGGGTAAGTCCCAAAGCACGACCTCGCCGCTGCCGCGCAGATCGAGACGCTCGATGGCGTACATGCGCACCGCGTCTCCCGCCTGCAGGCGCTCGCCGTTCGCTTCGATTTCGCCGTCACCGACGAACAAGAAGCCGTACCGCGAGGGCTCGAACGTGTGCCGCAATTCATGACTTTCCAGGCGCGCGACGAGCAGTGCCGCGTCCTGCGTGAGTGAAATAGACGCGGGAATCGCGCGATGTCCGCTCGCTACCGCGAGCCAGCGGTTGTGCCGATCGCTGCGCGTGAAATCGGCTTGCCCGTACGTCGGCGGCGCGCCGGTGGTTCCCGGCAGCACCCACATCTGCACGAGATGCAAGTCAGAGTCTTTGCGCGCGTTCGTCTCGGAGTGGCGTACGCCCGTGCCGGCGCTCATGAACTGCACGCCGCCGGGTTTGACGACGCCGCTGTTGCCCATGCTGTCCTGATGCTCCAACTCGCCGGAAAAGACGTACGTGAGAATCTCCATATCGCGATGCGGATGCGGTGGGAAACCGGTTCCGGCCGCGATGCGGTCGTCGTTGAAGACGCGCAAGGCGCCCCAATGCAAATTGGCGGGATCGTAGTAGTCGGCGAAGCTGAACGAATGGTAGGTATCGAGCCATCCATGGCGAGCGTGATACCGCTGCGCCGATCGCTGCACGTCGAACGTGCGTGGCGTGGTTTCGTTCATAGGCTCTCTAATCCGCACCGGACGGCACGAGGTTGCGCGTGCGGCCGAGCAGCAGATGAAAGTAGAGCATCCCGCGCACCGGCCCGAGCCCTTCGAGCAGTTCATGGGCGTCCAGCAGCGGGTTGCCCGAGAGCATCCGCAGACTTCGCGCGACGCCCGAATCCTTCATCGGGAATACGTCGAGCCGGCCGAAACCGCGCAGCAGCACGACCGCAGCGCTCCACGGGCCGATACCGCGTATCGAGCACAGCCGTTCCGCCGCCTGTTCGCTGTCGCAGTGCTTCGATCTGCGCATCGGCGATCTCGTCCGAAGCGATCGCTTGCGCAGCGCTTCGCAAGTGCGCGATCTTGTTTGCGCTCAGACCGGCGCCGCGCAGCGCGTCGTCGGCGCACGCCAGCAGCTGTTGCGGGACAGGAAACGGGTAGTACGCGCGGCCCGCGTGGTCGACCGGCTCTCCCACCGCTTCGATAAACCGGCGCATGATCGACGCGGCGGCGTGAATGCTGATCTGCTGAAAAACGATCGAATGTGCGAGCGCCTCCCAAAGTGACGGATAGCGCGGAGGCCGAAGACCGCGCAGTTCGCGCGCGAGAAAAGCAAGCCACGGAAACGGGCGCACGCGCCGATACCAGTCGTCGAGACGCACCCCGGTGCCGACCATGCGCTCCACGGTCGCGACCCAACGAACCGCGTCCGCGTCCGGCAATGCGCAGCGAGAGAGCGCGCGGGCTCGGCTTGGCGAATTTCAACGAGATTCGTTCCGCGCTCGTCGCGCAGGGCGCGGCGATACACACCCTCGTCGCTGACGACGTCCACGACGTTCGCGGCCAGCCGGCGCAGCGCGTCGGCAGTCAGGTCCAACCGGTACGGCGGACGAACGGAAACTTCGCGCTCCAGCGTGAACTTCACGGCAGTGCTAGCCACATACTATCAATACTGGCGCATCAATTTCTTGACGATGCTCGAGTACCGGGCGAACTTCTTCATGTGGCTCTGCTTCACAATCGTGTACCACGGTACGGCACTCGGCGCGCTGTGGGTGACGCTGCGCCAGTTTCCGTCGATGAACGGCTGGGATTTCAAACAGATGGCGTTCCTGTACGCGCTGTGGATGCTGGCACACGAGTTCCACAATACCTTCTTCTTCACGGTCGTGAACGTTCCCGACTACGTGCGCGAAGGGCGGTTCGACCGCTTTCTGGTTCGGCCCCAAGACGCGCTCTTTCAGACGCTGACCGTTCCCTCGCAGATCTTTCCCGACGGACTGGTGCTGGCCATCGCCTATTTCGTCATCGCGACGCGCTATTGCGGCGTCCACGTCGATTGGGCGTTCATAACGTTCGTGCCGTTCATCATCCTTGGCGGCGCGCTCATCGATCTGGGCATCTCGCTCGCCGTCGCGACCGTCTCGTTCTGGTTCGTACGCGTAGACACGCTGCGCTGGGTCATCATGTCGTTGGAACAGGAGTTCACGCGCTATCCGATCAGCATCTACACGCGCGGCGTGCGCATCATTCTGTCGTTCGTCTTTCCGTTCGCTTTCATGAACTACTTTCCGGCGACGTTTCTCCTGCACAAAGCCGAAACCGGACTCGCGCTCTCACCGCAAGTCGGACTGCTTACTCCGCTGATCGGCGCGGGCTGGCTGGCGGTCTCGTACGGATTTTGGCGAATCGGGATGCAGCACTACCAAGGAACGGGGTCTTGATGAAGCGCTCGGCGTTCTTATTCGGCTCGATCGCCGCATTGTCGGTTACCGCAGGCAGTTCGCGCCGCAAGCGCCGCTGGACGCGCTGCTGCGGCCGGCAATCGAGAGCATCCCGGGTAACGTGGGCGTTTACGCGCACACCATGGCGTTCGGCGCGCCGCTCGCCTCGTACAACGCGAACGTATCGTTTCCAAGCGCGTCGACGATCAAAATGCTCATCATGCTCACGGCGTTCAAGGCTGCCGAACGCGACCCCGCCGTCATGAAGCGAGCGCATCACTTTTCGCAGTGAGGAGCTGATCGGTGGTTCCGATTTTCTGGCGAGCGCAGCCGGACGGGCAGCGTTTCACCGTCGCGCGAGCTGATCGTACCGATGATTCAACTGAGCGACAACACCGCGAGCAACTTACTCATCACGCACTTCGGGTTCGGCCGCATCAATGCGGTTACGCGGCACGCCGGATTGCACAACACGCATTTGAAACGGCATTTTCTGGATATCGAGCGCAATTTTGCGCCACATGGACAACCGCACCACGCCCGCGGACATGGCGCATTTGCTTTTCGAACTCGAACGCGGCACGCGTGAAGAGATCGCCACCGTCGCCTCGCCGAAATCGTGCCGCCGCATGATCGACATCATGCTCGGGCAAACGGATCGCGACACCATTCCGCGCGGCGTGCCGCGCGGCACGCCGGTGGCGAACAAGACCGGCGAACTGAGCCGCTCGCGCAGCGACGTGGCTATCGTCGATCCGTTCGGCGACTCGCCGTACGTGCTGGCCGTCTATACGAGCGGGTTGGATGCGCCCGGCGAAGCCTACGACGGCATCGCGCAGATATCGCGCCTGGTGTATGGACGCGTAGCCGGAACCGACCTGTAACGCTTCCGGAAATTATCGCGGTTCGATGGTCACCTTCGTCATCGCGTCGCCCGCGCGAATAGCGTCGAGCGTTTCGAAGCCGTCGATGAGTTGCCCGAACACCGTGTACTGACGATCCAGAAACCGCGCGTCGTCCAGGCAAATGTAGAATTGCGAACCGGCTGAGTCCGGATTTGCCGACGCGCGCCATCGCGACGGTTCCGCGCACGTGCGGACGGGCGTTGAACTCCGCCTTCAGCTTGTAACCCGGACCGCCGGTCCCATTTCCCGACGGGTCGCCGCCTTGAATCACAAAGCCGGGCTCGACGCGATGAAAGGTCGAGCCCGTCGTAGAAGCCGGCTCTCACTCAATTTGATGAACGCCGCGCAATGCTGCGGCGCGTCGTCCGGATAAAAGGTGAACACCATGTCGCCTTTCGACGTGGTGATGCGCGCTTGCGAGGTGCGCGCCTTGTCCAGCAGGTTTCGCAGTTCTTCGCCGACCGGTGGAGTGTGCGTCGTCATGACGGTGGCGAGCGTTGTGCATCGTTATGCCGAACGCCTGGCGCGCCGCAAGAGCCGCGAGTTTTTCCCGCCGCGTTAATCGCTTGAAGCGCGCCTCCAGGCTGCGCGCAGTCGTCGAACTTTCCAGTGCAAACCAGGCGGCCAGCCGAACCGGAAGCCGAGACCGCGTATATCTCGAGGCCTTGCCTTGCGCGTGCGCCGCCAGGCGGCGATCCAGATCGTCGGTCCAGCCGGTATAAAGCGAGCCGTCGCTGCAGCGAAGGATGTACACGAACGCGCCCATCGACAGTTTAATTTTCTGGAGGCGAGGTAAACTGCCCCTGGTAAGGGACGATGATTTCAAATGGCCAGACACTCGACGGACAGGGCGAATCCGGCGGGCACCGCTTATGCGTGCGCATACCGCCGAACGCGCGGTTTAGCCGAAGCGTCCGGCACCAAGTCTTGTCCTTTGCCGGCAGTCACGAGATAAACAGTCAGGAACTCCAAGAGTTCATTTTTGCCGTAGGCGAGGCGCTCGCAAACGCTATCGAGCACTCGCGCACCAGCGACGTCATCGAAGTGCGTTGTCAAATCGAAGATGACAAAATCCTGGCAACGATCGTTGATTCCGGCCCCGGCTTCTCGTCCGATCCCGCCTCGAACATCGCCTTACCCGACGCCCTTACCGAACGCGGACGAGGTTTGCCGATTATGCGCCGTTGCACCGACATTTTCGCGGTTCATTCCATTCCGGGCCGTGGCACGGAGGTCGTGCTGGGCCGGTATCTGCGCCCAAAATACCGCTACCATCAGGAAAGAGCGGCAATACAATGAAATGAGGCGGCTATGAAGATTCGCCGCCTCTTTGCCGCATTTACGGTCGCCGCGCTGGCGTCGAGCTGCTTTGTCGCACGCGCCGCCGGCTATGCCTCCATACCGCAACCGCCGATCGATCCGCGCATCAAGGCGCTCGTGGCAGCCGTCTCCGCGAGCGATCTGCGTCAAACCGACAGCCGGCTCGTTGCGTTCGGAACCCGCAACGATTTTTCCGACGATCTTCATTCCTCCACACGCGGCGTGTTCGCGGCGCGCGACTGGATCCGCGCGCAATTCGATGCGATCGCTAAAACGAGCGGCGGCCGCATGAGCGTCGCGCTCGACACCTTCACGCAGCCGAAGACCGAACGAACGCCGCGCGACGTCATCGAGTCGAGCATTATCGCGACGCTCAAAGGCTCGGTTCCGGGCCCTACGTACGTCATGTCGAGCCACTACGACGACTGCAACGGCAAATGCACGGACGGACGCGGTGACGCGCCGGGCGCCGACGACAACGGTTCGGGAACGGCGGCGGTCATCGAGGCTGCGAAGGTCATGGCGTCGACGCAATTTCGCGGAACGATCGTTTTCGCGGTCTTCGACGGTGAGGAACTGGGGTTGTGGGGTTCGGAACACTTCGCTAAGGAGATGAAGGCGGCAGGCACCGACGTCGTCGGCGGACCTGAACAACGACATCATCGGCACGCCGAACGCGCCCGCCGGACTCCGGACCTGAACGAAGTCCGCATCTTCAGCGAGGCGCTGCCCTTGGGAGCCAAAGACGCCGTCGTCAATCTCGTTGGTTCGGAAAACGATTCGCCGTCGCGCGAACTCGCTCGTTTCGTAAAGGCGGCGAGCGAGCGTTACGTTCCGCCGATGCACGGCGTGCTGATTTACCGCGCCGACCGGTTTTTGCGCGGTGGCGATCAGGAATCGTTTACCGCGGAAGGCTTTCCCGCGATCCGCTTCGTCGAAATTCACGAAGATTTCCGCCACCAGCACCAGGACGTGCGCGTGCAGGCCGGCGTTCAATACGGCGACTTGCCGAAATACGTCGACCCGGAGTATCTTGCGCAAGTCACCCGCATGAACGTCGCCGCGTTGGCGGCGCTTGCGCTAGGGCCCGACGCGCCGTCGCAGGTGGAATTAGTGACCGCTCACCTCACCAATGACTCGACGCTTCGGTGGAAGCCGGCTGCGGGCGCTTCGCAATACGAAATCGTCTGGCGCGAAACGAGCTCGCCGGTTTGGCAGTATGCGAAGAACGTCGGAAGTGCCACCGAAGCGACAGTGCCGGTCAGCAAAGACAACTTTATTCTCGGCGTGCGTTCCGTAGATGCAAAAGGTTTACGCAGTCCGGTCGTTTATCCGGTGCCGGTTCGCACATAATAGTAATAGGAAGCGGACCGGCCTCCCCGCGCGCCAACGCAATGCCCGATCCGCTTCCCCCATCCCCGCTTTGCGCTTCATAGGAGATGGCCTCGCGTCCCGGCGGGGCCTCGCTCGTTTACTGCGTGAGGTGCGCCGGCTTTCCGCCGCGCAGCATTCCGCGCAAAATTTTGCCTTCCGTGTTCAGATAATAGCCGCTCGCGTCGAAGCGCGGCGCGTCGGCGAACATCAGGTAGAGGTACTTGAAATTTTCGGAAAACGCGTACGCCGGAAAATAATCGCCCTGCGTCATCGGGCGCGTGCGAACGTCGGTAAGGACGGTATATCCGCTCGCGGTGCGGCAATGCGTGCGTAACGCAGTAAAATAGCGGTACGCCGTGGCGCGGTATTTCGGATCTCGCGTCAGGAACCAGAGGTCGAACGCGGAGTTCGGGTACTCCGGGCGCAGCCAATGTCGCGGATCGATAATCGAGAGGTCCGGATAGAAGAGAACTTCCGGAATGAGCGCGTATCGATCGAGCGCGCGCGTCCAAGAGTCGTAAAACGCCTCGCCGACGGCGCGATCGCCGCCTTTCGCGACGAGTTCGGCGTAGAAGGCGGCGAGTTCGCTGCTGGAAGCATCGCCAGTGGGCAGCCCCGTCGTGTAGTCGACCGTTTTGAACCAAAGATTCCCGTCGACGTGCGTAACTTTGTATTCGAGCAGGGCGCGCGTCAACTCGTGGTACCATTCGCGGCATTGCGCGATGCCCAGCAACTGCCAGCCGCCCCAGAGATATTCGTAAAAAGAATCGACCGGTTCGTCCGGCGCGACGTCATCGGAACCGATGAATTCGCCCTTTTCGACGTGGAAGGACGTGCCCAGCAGATCGAGCGGCGATTTTCGCTTCATGACCGCGGAAAACGCGTTCATCGACGCTTCGATATATTTACGATCTCCGGTCAACCGAGTCAAGTCTCCGAACTCGAGGACGTTGGAGCCGATCTCCGCCAAATTCGACTTCGGATCGCTCACTGCACCCGTTTTCAAGTTCGCGTACCGGTACGGTGCGCCGCTCGGAGACTTCGTGAAGCACGGCAGCAACCGATCCGCCAGATCCACTGCTCCTTGCAGCAAAAACCGCTCGCCGGTTGCGTAGTAGCCGGTCGTCAAACCCGCGACCATGCGGATGACGGCCTCGAACATCTGGACGTTCGCGTCGACGTCGAAATCGAGGTGAGAGCGCAGCCACTCCACGCAGGATGCGAGTTCGTCGTCCAGGCCCATGACGTACAGCGTGTCCATCGCTTCGATGATCGACAGACCGAACGAGTGCCCGGGCACGAAGAAATTCTTCGGCTTTCCGCTCAGCGGCGCGACTTCGTCCGCGCCCCACGCAAAGCGTTTGTAGCCGTTCCACGCGTGTAGAAACTCCTCGCGGACTTGCGCCGCGACGGTGCTCGGTTGCGGCATTGCGGCCGCATACGTCCCGGCTGCCGCGGCAAGCGGCGTGCTAGCTAAGAACGTCGAGCGTTTCATCGATAGCGGTTATCGTCTCATCGACGTCCGCGGCGGTATGCGCGGTCGAAACGAACATCACTTCGTTTTGCGAGGGCGGCAGCAAAATTTTCCGCCTGCGCATTTCATGATAATACCGCGCATACCGGTCCTTGTCCGCCGCGAGCGCGTCGTCGTAGTTGCGGGCGGGCGGACCGGCGCGAAATTTGAAGTCGACAATCGATTCTTGCTGGACGACGGCATACGGCAAACCGCGCCGTCTGAAACTTTCCCGGATGCCGGCGGCAAGGCGCGATGCGAGCGCGTCCATGTACGGATGATATTCCGGATGCGCTTCAAGCAGATCGAGCGTGCGGTGCGCCATGCCGACGGAGAATGGGTTGCCCGCGTGCGTTCCTCCGGTGAAAGTCGCGCCGAGCGGCGCCAATACACGCATGACGTCTTCCCGGCCGCCGAACGCCGCGATGGGAAATCCACCTCCCATGACTTTTCCAATTGTGGTCATATCGGGGAAAATACCGGCGCGCCCTTGCGCGCCGCGCAGCCCGAAACGAAGCCACGTGATGACTTCATCGAAAATCAGCAGGGCGCCATAGCGCTGTGTGCGCTCGCGCAGGCCTTGGAGAAACCCCGGAACCGGCGTTACGTATCCCATGTTGCCGACGATCGGCTCGACGATAATCGCCGCAAGATCGTGCTCGCGTCCGCGAACCAGCGCGTCGACGCTTTCGAGATCGTTGTACCGCGCGACCGACACGTCATGCATCACCCCTTCAGGAATGCCGCCGCGCTTTGCATCGCCCGTGTGCGCCGAGGCACCGGCGTTCAAAAGCGCAAGATCGAAATGTCCGTGGTAATTGCCGGCAAACTTGACGACGTGATTGCGTTTGGTGAAAGCGCGGGCGACGCGAATCGCGCTCATGACCGCTTCAGTGCCCGTGCTGGTGAAACGCAGGCGCTCCATCGAGGGCAAATACGCTCGAATACGTTCGGCCAGTCGAATTTCTTCCGGATGCGTGTTGCCGTGCACGGCGCCTCCACCCGCGAGTTCTTCCAAATTGCATGTCAGCGCGGGATGCGCGTGTCCGAAGAGCAGCGGACCGTACGCCATGATGTAGTCGATGAAACGGTCGCCGTTTTCATCGTACGCATAGGCGCCGGCGCCGCGCGATTGAATAAACGGAGCGCCGCCGACCGACCAGCCCGAACGCACGGGCGAGTCGCAGCCTGCCGCAAGCACCGCTTGCGCGCGGTTAACGAGATCGAAGGTTTGCATGCAGGATCCTCAGCGCGGCCTTCACGTCGAACGGCAGCGCGATTGCGCCGTCCGCGCGGGCCTGCACGTTCCCGGCATATTCCGCTTCACCCTTCGCATCCAAAACGAATCGCGGACGGCCGAGGTCCTTTGCGAAGCGCATCGTCTGCATCGCGCCGCCGTCGATTTCGCTTGCAACGAGCACCGTGGCGTCGGCGTGCGCGGCCTGCAGTCTGTTACGGTGCACCAGCGCAGATTTCGTCACCGGCTCGTCCGGGAGTCGTTCGCTCGCGACCGCTCCGCCGCGTGAAACGATCTCTTCTTCCAGCGTGAGATGTTCGGGCGGATACGTGATGCCGAGCCCCGTTCCGACGTAGGCGACCGTCGCGAGACCCGCCTCGAGCGCGCCATGATGCGCGGCCGCATCCACGCCCGCTGCCAAACCGCTCACTACGGGCGACCCGCACGCCGAACCGAGATCGCGCGCAAACACCGCAGCTTGCGCCGGAGGCGTGCGCGTGCCGACGATCGCCAAACCGCCGGCGGGCAGCGCGCCCCGCACGCAAAGGAAAGCGGGCGGATCGTCGAGATCGCGCAACCCAGCGGGATACGCGTCTTCGGCGATCGTTACGAGGCGCGCGCCGAGTTTTCGCAGACGCTGCGCGGCGGTTTTCGCTTGATGGCGCGCGTGCGTGACCTTACGGGCCGTATCTTCGGCGACCCATTCGCGCAGCGCGGCTTCTTCACCGCGCACCAGCGCACGCAAACGCCGAGCCGGCAAATGGAGGTAAGCGGCCGCCAGCAGGACGTCCTCCAGCGACGAAACTCGCATAGTAAGGTGTCGTTCGCATCGCGAAGGATTGCTTCATGCCCCACATCGAGATGGAGATCGCTCCGAGCACCAATATCAACGAGCTGGTCGCGCACCTGCCCATTGCCGCCGACGTTCTCGGCCGGTTCGGGCTTCATTGCGCCGGTTGCGGCGTAAACAAGTACGAAACGATTGAGCAGGGCGCGAAGGCTCATGGGCTGCGCGTCGAGCCGATCGTCGCCGCTTTGACGCAGGCGCGTCTTTCCGGCTTCGTGCCAAACATCTCCGCCGAGGACCGGGCACCGCTGCGTCGCGCTCCGGGTGAATTCAAGCGCCGGGCGAGCATCAAACACGTCGTCCCGATCATGTCGGGCAAGGGCGGAGTCGGCAAATCGCTGGTCACGGCGCTGCTCGCGCTCGGTCTGCGCCGCAAGCATCTGCGCGTCGGCATTCTGGACGGCGACATCACGGGCCCATCGATTCCCAAACTGTTCGGTCTGAGCAAACCGCTGGTGATCGAAGCGGATCCCTCGGCCCCGAAGACGCCGCAAGGCAACGCGCAACCGCTGATGATTCCGGCGCTGTCGCGCAGCGCTATTGAAGTCGTCAGTTCCAACTTGCTGACCGACAAAGAAGACACGGCCATGATTTGGCGTGGACCGATTCTTTCCGGCGTCATCCGTCAGTTCTACGAGCAAGTGCTTTGGAGCGATTTGGATTTTCTGCTGATCGATTTGCCGCCGGGAACGTCGGACGCGCCGCTCACGGTTTTGCAATCGCTGGCGGTCGACGGCGTCGTGCTGGTTACGATGCCGCAGGCACTCGCAACGATGATCGTGCGCAAAGCCGCGAATCTGGTACACCAACTCAAGAAACCGATCTTGGGCGTGGTGGAAAATATGTCGTACTTTGTGGCGCCGGATACCGGCAACAAGTATGAAGTCTTCGGGCCGTCGTACGCGGATCGAGTCGCCGATTTGGCCCAGGCGCCGGTGCTGGCGCGCATCCCAATCGATCCGACGAAGGCACGCCTTGCAGACGAAGGCCGCGTCGAAGAAATCGACGACCCGGTCTGCGACACATTGGCCGACGCACTGCTCGCTTCAATCGAAGCGCGCCCGAAGCCCAAGGAAACCATTTCGCTGATCTAAGCGCGTTCTCGTGGGTACGATCTTCGCATGCCTGCACGTAAATGGTCGCATAAAGTCATGGAACGCAGCGACGCGCTCGATTTAGAGCAAGGCGTGTTCGCGCAAAGCGATCCGAAAGCCATCGCACGCTCGCTCAAGCGCTCTGCGGAGCGCAGCACGCGCAGAAAAGCCGAACCGTTCCGCTCCGCAATGTCGATGTTGACCTTCTTCATCAATCGCGGCGGTAAAAACGTGAGCGCGAAGCAAAAACGCACGCTCGAGAAGGCGAAAGACGAGCTGCGCATGGCATTCGGCCGCGAACCGAAGGCGCGATCGACCGGCAGCCGCGGGCGCAGTAAAACATTCGGCTCAACCCGAACTGCTCCGGTATACCGGCGCGCCATCCGACCACGTCGCAAGCACCGCGCTGTCCGCAAAGCGCGCGCCGTCCAGCGGGTCGCGATCCAGCACGACGAAATCCGCAGCATATCCGGGCGCGAGCAGACCGGTACACGCTTCGGCGTGCGCCAAGCGCGCGGCGTTATACGTATACATGGTCAGCGCTTGATGCGCGCTCAACCGTTCCGATTCTTCGTGATGATCGACTGCGGCCTGCATGCCCTCCAGCGGCGACAATGCGCACACCGGGCTGTCGTCGCCACCGCAAAGCACCACGCCGGCGCGTTCGATGCGCCCAAGGGCGTTCATAGTGCGCATGCGCTTGGTTCCGAGCCGCGCGTCGTACATCGCGCCCGCACCGCCCCACAATTCATCGAACTGCGGCTGCATCGAAAGGTAAATGCCCATGCGCGCGCATGCCTCGATGTGCTCCGCGCGCGCGATCTCGAAATGTTCGATGAAGTGTCGATTTCCCCGCGCGCTCGGTTTTCCGTTCAAGACGCGTTCCCACGTAGCGATGCACTGTTCGATGGCGCGATCGCCGATGGCGTGGACGCCCGCCGATATGCCCAGCGCTTCCGCGTTCGAAAAGTACACGTATAATTCGTCGTCGGAGTACTTCAATTCGCCGCAGGAACCGGTGGTGAGAAACGGATCGGTGACCGCCGCGGTACAACTGCCGATGGAGCCGTCCAAAAATACGTCGCCGCCGACGTATGGCAAACCCAGTTCCCGAGCCAAGGCCGGATCCGGCTCGCAGATTTTCGGGTACCATTTTGCCTTCGGCAGATCGCCGAGCGCGTCGATCTCGAACCCATACTGGTCGCGTTCCAACCCCACGAATTGGACGTGCATGTGCAGGTAGCCGCGCGAAAGCGCGAGTTCGGTTGCACGGCGGTCTGCGTCGCGGCGGACGTTTTCCGGCAGCGCCTTCATGAAGCGCGCTTGCGCGCGCCAATTCGCCTCGAGAAAAAGTTTTCCGGTGGGCCGCCCGTCAACGTCGCGTTCGACGCCTTGCAAGTTTTCCGGAATGCCCAGCCACTCGAACGTCTTGCGGTTGACGATGCACGAATGGCCGTCGACGCGTACCAGCATCGCGCGCGCGTCGGGAAAACAACGTTCGAGCACACGCGCGTCGGCTTGGCGGCCGTCATTCCAAAAGCTTTCGTCGTACTGCCCCGCGAACACGAATGCGCCGCCCGGAATGCGGCTCACCGCGCGCGCAAACTCGTCATACGATCGAACGCCGCCCAGAAACCTCTCGTCCAAAAAGTAGCCCGTATCGGTGAGATGCACGTGACAATCAGCGAACGCGGGCACTATGACGGTCCCGTCCATGTCGATTTGCTCGACGCCCGCGCCGGCATCGCCGGGATCGAGCGATATGATGCGTTCGCCGTCGAGTACCAATCCGCCGCGACGGGAATACGAGCGGGTGGACGGGTCGTAGCAGTAAACGCGCGCGTTGATCAGAACCTGCATTGCAACGGAGTACCATGAAGACACGCGACTATCTTCTCGGCATCGCGGCCGGATGCACCGCGGGATATACGGCGGCGCGCGCCCTGCAAGCGCTGCGAATCTTCCGCGCGCCCCCGGAGATGCGGCGCCCGGACGCCGCCGAATACGGACGGGTTCGACGCGCGCTCATGATGGGCGGTATCGCCCGCTCGCTCGCGGGAAGCGCGGCGCTTGCGTACGGCCCGGCCGGTGCGGCGTTGGAGCGAAGCGTGAAGAGTATGCCGGTCTGGCTTCGGCCGATGGCGTTCGTTGCCGAGGTTTCACTCATCGAGAGCATCGCGGAACTGCCCGTGGACTTCGTCGAAGGCTATGCCATCGAACGATCGTACGGCTTGAGCGAACAGCGGATCGGTTCGTGGTTTGGCGATCACGTCAAACAAAGCGCAATCGGCGGCGGGGTCGCCTCGCTTTTGGCCGGCGGACTCGCTGCGGTGCTGCGCAAATTTCCGGATGCGTGGCCGTCCGTCGCGAGCATCGGCGTGTTCCCGCTGCTGTTGGTTGCGAACGTCGTCATCCCGCTGTACGTAATGCCGCTTTTCAATACGTACGAGCCGGTCACCGGCCCGCTCGAACGCCGCCTTCGGGCGCTTGCGGCGCGCTTCGGCGTGGGCGACGCGGAAATCTTGCGCATGAACATGAGCAAGCAGACGAAAAAAGCGAACGCGTTCGTCATCGGCATCGGCAATACGCATCGCATCGTGCTGGGTGACACACTCGTCGAACACTTCCCCGAGGAAGAGATTGAATTCGTCGTCGCGCACGAGATCGGGCACTATGTTTCCAAGGACACGTGGCGGATGATCGCGCTCGGTCAAAGCGTTGCAACGGCGATCATGTTCGGCGCATTCTTTATCGAGAACGCTCTGCGCTCGGAGCACGCTTCCGAAGCCGACGCTCGAAAACTAGCGCGCATTCAACTTTGGGCAACGCTGCTCTCGCAGGCACTCCGCCCCGCCATCAGCGCTTTTGCGCGTTCGCGTGAATGGGCCGCGGATCGCTTCGCATTGGAAACGACTCGCGCACCGAAAGTGGGCGCGTCTGCGTTCCGCAGACTACGCGATCAAAACTTGGCAGAAGACGAACAGCCGGCTTGGTATGAGTTTCTCTTCTCGACGCACCCTTCGCTCAAAGCGCGCATCGAAGTCCTCGAGCGCGCTGCTTCTTTGGGCGAGCCGGGCCCTACGTCGCCGGAAGGCCGCCGCGGTTGGTCAGACGGCGACTCCACCGTCCGAAGAGCCGAGGATAGGCTTTGAAATAGGCCTCCAGCCGCGTTATGCGATCCTTCGTCGAGGGATGCTGCTGCACGTATTGCTCGAATCCCGCATCGCCGTACATGCGCTCCGTTTCATCGAAAAACCACACCGCGCCCCACGGATTGTAGCCGGCCCGCGCGGCAAATGTTGAACCGTACGCGTCCGCTTGATATTCCTGATCGCGCGTAAAACCGAGAAACGTATAATTGCCGGCTTGCGTAGCGACATTGAAGGTATTTTGCGAGCCTTGCGAGTTCTTCGCGAAAATGTGCCCTATGTTATAGAGAAAGTTCCGGCGCTGCTGTTGCTTGGCGCGCGCGCTTACGTGACCGAGGACCAGATGCGCAGTTTCATGTCCAAGGACGTTGGCCAACTCGTCGGCGTTGTCCGCATTCCGAAGCAGACCTTCGTTGACGAATACGTATCCGCCCGGCGCCGAGAACGCATTCATCTGATTGCCGCGGATCACGTAGAATCGCTCCACGTACCACTGCGGGCCGGCTGCGGCGGCTACCCGCTTTCCAACGCGCTGCAATATTGCGTTGTATGGAGAATTCGAGACGATTTGGTCCTTGCTCTTGAGATCGTGGTAGACGCTGCGACCCATTGCCGCGTCCTCGGAGTGCTGATCTGCGCGAGCCGCGGGCGCCGCCAATACCAGGCAGAGAGCGGTGAGGATCGGAAACGTCCAGCGTGTCATGCGTGCCCCCGAAGTTCGTGAAGGGTAGCGCCGGCTTCTCTGGCGAGCGCGTACAATGCTTTCGCTTCCGGTTTCGAGTATTCCGAGCCGTGCTCGCACGCTTTTGGGCCGAGCACGAAAAAACCGAACAGCTTTCCGGCGACCGGCATCGGCGGATACAGTACGGCATCGTGGATGCAGCAGCTCGGGGGGAGGCTGGCGCAGCAGCGTTGCGCGCAACGCAAGTCCGAGGGCCGGTCGACGTCCACGGTGAGCGGTTGCTGCGCGCTCGGCGGATACGAAGCGGCCGACGCATACGTGGCCGAATCGCGATGCAAAAACAGATGCACGTACCGCGCTTCGATCGTTGCCGTGATCGTTTCGACCAGCATGCGCTCCAACTCCGCCGCGCGGGTGAAAAACGGTAAACTCTCCTTGAAATGCCGCAGACGCTCCAAACGCTTTTGGACGTCGGACATGATTCGCACGTGCAACGCGGTGCGCAGCGTTTCCTCGGTGCGGCTCAAGACCAGCATCGTGAACGCCGCAAACGCCACGTCGACGAACAGGCCGGCGTTCGGAACGCCCGCAAGCAGTTTTTCGACACGGCCCGCTGCACCGTGGTGCGCGCTGCCTTCTATCCAGATCCACGCGCTATTGAAGAGCGCCATGGCGACGGCGTAGATCGCGATCTGGCGCATTTGGCGGTGCGCCGCAAGATACGATCGCGCTCCGACGGCGAACGCGAGGAGCGCGGCCAGTACGGCGAGCTGCAGCGGCGAGCAGAATACGCTGCATCGCCAAGTTCACGATGAGCGCGAGCACGAATACTGCGCCATACACAATCCCGCCACTAAAATAGAACGCCACGTCGAACATCCGGTTTTTCGTAATGGCGACGAACATGCCGAGCACGAAGAGCAGCGTCAAGATCGCATCGAGCACTTGCAGGGCAAATACGGTGTCCGGCGGCACCGTCGCGAGCCGCACGGTGAAGTCGATTGCCGTTCCGGCGGCGAGCAGCATGCACGACACTGCAACGAGCAGCAGCCGTTGACGGTTCTCCGGCGACGTTATGACCGCCGCAAGCGCGGCGGCAAAGATGAGCAAGCGCGCAGTGGAGTCCGCGATAAAGTACGCGCGATAACTCCAGATCGAAAACGCGTCGTCGACGTAACATCCGCCCGCGCCGGATCTGCAGTGGGCCATCCAACCGAACCCGAGCGCGACACCCGCAATGAAGACGACAAGGCCCATGAGCGGAGCGACGAGCCTGAGAACGACGCGAAAACGTGTTCCGCGAGCGCCGTTTCCGAACGAGGCGGTGAGTGCGATGAAGCACATCAGACCCGTGGCCACACCCGCGAATTTCAAAAGCATCGCAAACCATTGAAACGCGCCGCTGTAAGCGAGCTGCCAGTAAACGTCGAGTGAGAGACCGAGCAGTCCGCACAACAGCAATCTGCGCTGTCCTTCGTAACGCGCCTCCGCCAGCCATTTGCGCAGCATCAACGCAGCCAGCACGAGCATGCCCAGACGCGCGAGGCATTCGAAAAACAGATCGAGCCGGAACGCCGCGGCATCGTTGAGCAGCAGTAGAAGGGAGAGCAGCAAAACCGCAGGCGCGAAATATTTTCGCGACAAGGGGACTACTGGCTGACGCGCTCGAGTGAACGGTACGCTCGGATCAAAGCGTCCGGTTCGTGCAGATTACATGCGGCCACCGTGAAAGACGCGTTGGAGATGGCAGCTTTCGACGGATCGTTGTAGCCGCTCAGGCACTTTCCGGCGCGCTGAAAATTCACGGGTCCGAGCAGCGGGGAATCGGCGGAAACCGCGGTCATTTCTTCCTGTTCCTCACCGGCTTTGCCGTTATCCGCGTTCGCGTTTCGGCTGGCTTGGCCGCCGGCACCGTGCAGAGAAGACGCGTTGCTCTCCACTTTGTGTCCGAAATGGCTAAACGCTCCGGCCAACTTTTGAAACAGGCCGCGCGGCTGCGCCGTGGCTGCCGCTCCGGAAGCGGACCGGGTGCCGCGCCGGTTCCCGGCGATACGGATCGTCGCGCCGCCCGGACCGGTATAGACGACGGTGTACGCGTGCTTCGACGCGTTGACGGTCACGTGACCGTGAAAACCCGCGGGAACCGTAGCGGGAACCACCGCGAACGGAATCGCGCGAAGCTTGTGGAGCTCGCCGGCGCTCAACCCGGACGCCGCAACCGCTGCGGCACACGCAAAAGCGAAGATTCCGATGAACGCAAACGCCGAAAGCGGCAAGAGGTGTTTCATCCCGGCCTCACTCAGACCGCTCTATCGTACGCATCGAGCGTCGAGGGTCATGAGGCTTCGGTCCCAGCGGCGGCGGTTCCGCCGGCCTACATCAAAACCGGCGACGGGCGCGTCCGGAGCCAGGTTGCGAGTTCCGTCTTCTGCGTGACGTATTCGGCCGTGCGCAATTCATGGCGAAATTCGCCGAACGTCCCGGAGGCTTCAGCAAACGCATCGTGCTTGTGAATCGATTCGTAATTGACTTGAGTCGCCGATACGAACGTTGCGTCCCCGAAATCGGCGTACATGTCGAGCGCGCTGGCGAGAATGCCGCGCACCACGTCTTCGACGAATTTCGGATTATGATGCGCCTTGTTGACGATGAAAAACTCGTCGGGGCGTTTGAGCAGATCGTAGGTTTCGCTCGACATCGCATTCTCGACGATCTCTACCAGATCTTCGGCACGCACGGCATCGGCATGTTCAGGCTGTACGCCGATGAGTACGCTGCCTCGACCGCGTTGATTGTGCGTGGCAACCGGAAGCGCGTCCAGCGCGCGCTCCGCGTCGGCGGATGAAAAGCCTGCTTCGAGCAATTCGTGCATGCTGTGCTCGCGCACCATCAGCTGCGCGCACGGGCATGCGGTCATGCCTTCCGCCTCGACGCCGATCACGCGGCGCGTCCCCTCGTGGTCGGCATGCGCGATGCCGACGAGCGTATACGTTTCTTCGCCGCGCTTGCCGCTGACCGGCGTCCATCGCTCCAAGCCGAAATCGGCACGAAGACGAACGTCCGCGCGAACGGCTCGCTGGGATTGCACGATCTCTTTGGCGATCGCCTCGACGAGGCGCTCGATGCGCGCAGGCTGCGTTTCCCGCGCGAGCACGTCGAGCGCGGCCTCTTCCAAAATCTCATTGAAGCGCGACATGTGCACGCCGGCTTTATGCGGGGCGAGATCGGCGACCATGGAAAACTCGCCGTTGAAGACGCGCTCTTTTCCGTCGACGTTCAAATGCACGATTCGGCGCACGCTCGACACGCCGACGCGGCTGAGCGAAAGCCGTACGTCGGGCGCTTCCTCCTGACGGTTCGCATTGAAGTGCAGCGAACGCGCGCGGCGGTGCATGCCGTTAGCCTGCGCGTTCACCGCAGGCAGATCGAGCTGCGGCGCGATCTCGGCAAGCGGCACGAGGTTGTAGCGCCGTTCGCGTAACTGCGGATGCACGTAGCCGTCCGTCCAGAGGACGTCGATGTCGATGGGGCGCGCAGCGAGTTTTCGCGATCGCAAGCGGCCGACCGCGCTCTCCACGTCCCGTGCAAAGCGCTCGAACGCTTCGCAATCCAGCGGCGTCTCCAATTCCGCGGCTACGTTCAAAAACGGCGGCCCTTCGGCGCCTCCGGCAGCCTCGCTTTCATAGAACGCGGAGACGGCAACGACATCGGCGCGCGCGCGCAGCCGCTGCAAAGCAGCCAGAATGTTTGCCTGCCGATCGCCGAGATTCGATCCGATGCCGATGTAGATTTGCACGGGCAAACGTGTTCGGCGCGGCGGCCGCTCGGCCCCCGAAGGCGCATAGAGCATCTGGTTTCGTGAGATAATGCGACCAGGAGAGTGTGGCATATGCACGACGCGAGGAACGTCGGCGCAATCGAGCGCTGGATATCACTGGGACTCGGCGGCTTGCTCGCGTTCGTCGGCGTGCGCCGGCGCGGTTTGCTCGGCGCCGCGGCCGGCGCCGCATCGGCGGCATTCCTGTACCGCGGCTTCACGGGTTTCTGTCCGGCCTACGGCGCGCTCGGCGTCGACACCGCGAAGAACCGCCGGCGCGGCGAGTACTACAATCCCGCGGCGAGCGTGCCGTATGGAACGGGCGTGCGCGTCGAGCAATCCATTTCCGTTGCGCGGCCCGCAGGCGAACTGTACGACTTTTGGCGCCGGCTCGACACGCTTCCGCAATTCATGGAACACGTGGAGGAAGTGACGACGCTTACGGACCGCCGATCGCGCTGGCGCGTACGCGCGCCGGTGGGAAGCCGCGTCACGTGGGAAGCGGAGATCATCAACGACGTGCCCGGTCGGCTCATCGGTTGGCGCTCCTTGCCGGGTTCGGCGATTCATCACGCCGGATCGGTGCACTTCGATCAGGGCGACGGCTCGACGGAAGTGCGAGTCGTACTCGAATACGCGCCGCCGGCGCGTTACATCGGCGCGTCGATGGCGCGAATCTTGGGCGACGATCCGCAACGCGCCGTCGCCGAAGATCTGCGGCGCTTCAAAGCGATCGTCGAACGAGGCGAACCCGCGAACCTCTAGTAACGCGCCCGCCATTGCGGGGAATCGCGCGCCCGCGCCTCGTATTCAGTCGTGCACCATGCCGGACGCACAACTCTATCCGTACCTCCTGCAGCCCAAACTCGCCGCTGCGATTTGGGGCGGCAGCGCGCTGGTCGAGCGTTACGGAAAATACGGAGATCCGTCCGAAACGTGGGGCGAGTCGTGGGAGTGCTGGGACGCGAACGTGGTGCTGAACGGGCCGCTGGCCGGCGAGAGCATCGCGCAGTCTGCGCGTGCGTATGGGCGCGGCTTTCCTCGGCGAAATCGATCCCGCGCGCATGTTTCCCGTGCTCACGAAAATCATTACTGCGCGCGACTGGCTTTCCGTTCAAGTCCATCCGGATGATGCGTACGCGCGGCGCGTCGAGCATCAGCCGAACGGAAAAACCGAATGCTGGTACGTGATGGACGCGGAGCCGGGTTCGCAATTGGTGATGGGATGGTCGCGCGAAACCAGCCGCGATGAATACGAACGGCGCGTGGCCGACGGTACGCTCGGCGAAATCTTGCGTCGCGTTCCGGTGAAGGCCGGGGACGCCTTTTATATTCCCGCGGGACGAGTTCACGCGATCGGTCCGGGCATTACGCTGTACGAAACGCAGCAGGCGAGTGATTTGACGTACCGCATGTACGATTGGAATCGCTTGGGCGCGGACGGCCGGCCGCGGCCTTTGCATTTAGAAAAAGCGGCCGACGTCCTCGACTACCGCGCGTCGACGTCGGAACAGCCGCTCGACGAACTCACCTATGCCGCGGAAGGCTTTTCGCGAACCGCATTGATCGCGGACGCGCATTTCCTGGTCGAGCGCGTCACCGCGACGGAAACGGCTGCGTCGTTGAGCACGCGCAACCGCCCGTTGATTCTTTCGGCGCTCGGAGCGGGCCTGGAATTGCATTGCACCGGCGGCTCCGCGCTGCTGGCACCGTACGAGACCGCGCTCATTCCCGCCGGCGCGTCACAGGTCGACGTTCGAAGCACGAACGGCCCCGCGGTATTCATGTCCGTTCTGCCTTCTCCAACGCCGGAAGGGTTGCAACGGCGCTTTGCGGACGCCGGCGTAGCGCTTCCGCTCGTCGAACGGTTCCTCGCGCAATTCGCTCCGCTCGCGCCGGCGCGCTAGGTCCGCATGCCGGACGACGTTCACAGCATTCACGACTTCAACGAGTTCCGGCGGCGGATGAATGAGAATATCCTCGATTCGGATCATCTCGGCATCAAACGTTTCTTCAATCTGGATGCGCGCGCGTACGAACCCGGCGCGCTGCCGCAGCGAACGAAAGAACTCATCGGTCTCGTGGCATCGCTCGTATTGCGCTGCGATGACTGCGTTACGTATCATCTCGGCCAATGCGTAGAGCTCGGAATGACCGACGCCGAACTGCTGGACGCGCTCAACGTCGGACTCGTCGTCGGCGGTTCGATCGTCATTCCGCATCTGCGCCGCGCCGTGGCGCGCATCGAAGAACTCCGCACGCTTACGAAGTAGCCGCTCGCTTCCCCGCCGCAGACGCCCGCGTGCGTCATGCAGTATGCTAAAGGCCGAGGTCTCTCGATGGCCATTGCAGTGCAAACGGTCGAATTGCGCCTGTTCGGCGAACCCGGACTGTTCGTGGACGGCCGTGCCGTGTCGTTTGCCGGCTTTCCGCGTCTGCCGGCAATTCTGGCATTTCTCGCACTGCATCCTGCGGCAGTCCGCCGGGATCAAGCCGCGTTCGCGCTTTGGCCCGATGAAACGGAAAGCGCCGCGCGCGCGAACTTGCGGCGCGCCGTGCACCGCCTGCAAAGCCTTCTTCCAGCAGGCACGGCGCTTGAAGTGACGTCCACGACGCTCTCGCTGCGCCGCGGTGGCGTTTCGTGCGACGTCTGGGAACTCGAAAGGCTGCTCGGGGAGCCGGCGATCACCGCGGAATCAGCAGCACGCGCGCTGCAAATCTATCGTGGCGGATTGATGACGCGTGTCGAAGACGAATGGCTGGCTCCATTCCGCGATCGCGTTCGCGAGCGTTTCGCCGCAGTGCTGGCTGCGGCGATGGAGACCGCCCTGCTCGAGAATGACGCCGCAGCCGCAGATTATGCGCGCGGCCTGCTCGCGGTGGATCCGTTTCGGGAAGACGCGCTGCGCGCGCTGATGAACGCGCAAGTGAATTACGGCGATCGCGCCGGCGCGCTCTCTTCGTATCGCGCTTTCGCGGAGAAGCTGCGCGCGGAATTCGCGGTCGAACCCGACGCGGAAACGGCGCGTCTATACGAAAATCTGAGCAGTGCGCCGCCGGTTCGCCGTACCCACAATCTGCCGTACGAGTCCGATCCGTTCATCGGCCGCGAAACCGAAATTGCACGACTGGCCACGCTCTATGCGTCGCGTCGCACCATTACGATTTGCGGAGCGCCGGGCGTCGGAAAGACGCGCCTCGCGCTGCATTACGCGCACGGAACGCGCGGCGATCGCAACGAGACGTGGTACGTCCAGCTCGCCGGCGCCCGCAGTTCGGCGGAAATGTTCGACGCATTTCTTTCCGCGCTGCGAGTGCGACGCCAGCCGCAGGAAGCTGCGGCCGAAGCGTTGTGCCGCACCATCGCGGACGGCGCGGTGCTGCTGCTCGTCGACAATGCGGAGCATCTGGTGGAAGACGCGGGCAACGCCATTGAAGAACTGCTCGCGCGCTGTCCGAACCTCTCGGTACTGGTGACCTCGCGCGAGCCGCTCAAGATCGGCGGGAAGCTCTCGTGCGCATCGAGCCGCTGCCGCTTTCCGACGCGCGGCGTTTGCTCTCGGATCGCGTCACCGCCGCCGGAGGGCCTGACGCCGCCGCGGACGTCCGGGCGCTCGACCAGCTTTGCGTTGCGCTCGAGGGAATTCCACTGGCTCTCGAGCTCGCCGCGGCGCGCTGCACGATTTTACCGCTTCACGCGATCGCGCAGGCATTACACGGCGATACGTCATCGCCGAGCGGAACGCAACGCTCGGGACCGACCCATCATAAAACGCTGCACGACACGATCGCGTGGAGTGATTTACTTCTCTCGCCGCAGCAAAGCCGCTGTTTGCGAATGCTGACCGTGTTTCCGGATTCCTGGACGGTGGAAGCAGCGCAAGCCGTGTGCGCCGAGGGCGCGGCTTCGCTTCTCGAAAAATCGTTCGGCCATTCGTTCGATGCCCATTCCGGGCGCCGCCACGCGCTCTACCAAAGCGTGCGGGGATTCGCGCTGCGGCACACGAGCGATGAGGAAGCCGCCGATGCCGCGCGGTCGTTCGTGGAGTACTATCGCGCGCACATCGAGGGGCTGGCTGGAAAACTGCATGGTCCGCAGCAGAGTACGGCGCTCGATGCATTGCACGACGAACGCGCAAACATTGCGGCGTTGCTGCAGATTGCCGACGGCGGCAACGCGTTATGGGGAGCGCCGTTCGCGCTCGCGTTATATCGCTATTGGCTGACCCGAGGATCGTATGCCGAAGCGCAGCAGTGGATGGAAAGGTTCGCGTTGCACGCGCAAGATGACTCCGTGCGCGCTCGCTGTCACGCCGCCGCTGCCGTGCTTGCGACGCTGCTCGGAGACGTCACGCACGCGGAATCGCTGCTGCAACTCGAGACTGGCGCCGCAAATCTCGACGAGCAGGCAATGGCGGAATTGCATCATGCGGCCGGCGTGGTGGCGCACGAACGAGGCGACGTAGAACGAGCGCGCGAAGCGTTTTCCGCTTCGCTAGATTGTGCGCGGCGCGCGCACGACGACGTGAAGACGGCGCGGGCGCTCGACAATCTCGGAGCGGAATATACATCGCTGCGCCGCTTCGACGAAGCGCGCGGGGTGCTCGGCGAAAGCCTCGATATCTACCGCGCGCTGGGCGGCGCGGAGAGCATCGCTTGGGTTTTGTACCATCTGGCCGGCGTAGCGTTCGAAGAAGAACGCTACGAGGAGGCGCTCGCGATGGTGACGGAAAGCTACGATATCCGCCGTACGCTCGGACACGTCTACGGCATCGCGCTCTCACACTACGCGATGGCGCAAGCGAAATTCGCGCTGGAACGTTTCGATGAAGCCAAGAGCGACTTCATCGAAGCGCTGCGCCTATGGGAACGCGAAAAGCAGCGTTCGTGGATCGCGCTCGTACTGGATGCCCTTGCGGCGCTCGCCGTTCGCGAGCATGCGTACGAACGTGCGGGGCTGCTCAGTGAATCCGCCGCGCGCTTGCGCGAAGAACTCGTAGTCGAGATGCGGCCTCACGACCGGCGGACGCACGACGAGTACGTCGCCGCGGCGCTGCAAGAGAACGCGCCCGCATTCAACGCGGGTCGGTTGAAGGCGAAGGCGCTCTCTACGGCAGGTTGCGTCGAAGTCGCGCTAGGAACCTGATTGCTGTAAGAATTCGCAGACCGACTGCAGCGCATGCGGCGTCGGCGGTTTCGGCTGCACGGCACCAAAATCGGTGTTGGGACCGCTTTGTGCAGCCACGCAGTCGATCAAATAATGGGCGACGGCGATGAGATGCTCTTGCGGCGGTGCTTGTTGCGAGGTCGGGTTCATGGAAAGGGCCCTCCTACCCCGCAATCTTACGGCCGCTTTGCTGTCGGCACAAGCCGAGACACTCGGCCTATTCGAGGCCGGCAAAAAATGCGAGCATGCGGCGCCTGAGCTCGTTTCCCACATCGACGCCGTCTTGGGGGACGAGCGGGCGGCCGTCCGCAGCGAGACGAGCGATGTCCCAACGCTCCTCGGGCGCGGTGCCGAAATAGCCGTCGTGTAACGCCGCCTCCGCGTGCGACATGACGTGCTCGGCGTCGATGGGCACGCCGTAGTACTTCGCGAGTTTCGCGGCGAGCAGACAAAGGCCGTCGATCAATTTTTCCGTGAGCGGATAGGCGCCGAAGTCGTGCGGCGCGGCGTTTTCCATCGCCATGATGGAAATGCCGAGCGCATAGGAGTTACGCCCGCGCGTATGCGCGGCATACGGATCGTCGGGAGACTTGTAGACGTCCCGCATGTTTTCGCGGACGTCGTGCGTGTTCACCACGAGCAGTTCGCCGTCTTCGTTCGACGTAACGCAGAAATGATACGCCGGATAAACGGAGTGATAATCGTGCGCCGACCAGTGCGTGTAAATGCGCTCGATTTTTCCTTGCGGCAAAGACGGCGCCCACTCGTGCAATTTCCAATGCGGATACGTTTCGATGCGGTTCTCGACCGCGCGTTCTTTCATCACCGTGCACTCATTTGACGGCAGGCATCGGGCTCCCGTAACGGCAAAGTCAAAAAATCTATGCATTGGGACGGGACGCTTGCGCCGGGACACAGCAGGATCGGCGGCGAGCTTGCAATCGGCGGCGCGCGTGCGACGGAGCTCGCGCGTACGTACGGCACGCCGCTCGTCGCAATCGACTACGACGTGCTCGATGCCGCTATTGCGGCATTCTGCGATGCCTGCGCACCGCACGATATCGAAGTCGCGTACGCCGGCAAGGCGTTGCTGCTCGTGGCCCTCGCGCGCCATCTCAAGCATACGCCGCTCCATCTGGACGTCTGCTCGTTGGGCGAACTCGCGGCTGCGGAGCGCGCGGCGTTTCCCGCCGAGCGGATCAGCATGCACGGCTGCGGGAAGACTGATGAGGAACTCGACGCGGCCGCCGGAGGGCGCGTCGGGCGAATCATCGTCGACAATCAGGACGAACTCGAGCGCCTGGCGCAACGCGGCAGCGGCGATCGTCCGATCGCGCTGCTGCTTCGCCTGAACACCGGCATCGAAGCGCATACGCACGAGTTCGTTCGAACCGGCGGCGACAAAACGAAATTCGGCTTCGATCCCGATGCATTGCCCCGTGCGCTCGCCTTGCTGAAGGCGCATTCGAATTTGCGCTTCATGGGTTTGCACGCGCATATCGGCTCGCAGATCTACGAGCGCGACGCGTTCGTCGCAAACGCTCAGGCGCTGATGGAACGCGCCGCGCATTGCGCGCAACTTGGCTTTGCCTCGAAACACGTGATCGTAGGCGGCGGCTTCGGCGTGCAGATGCACCCCGACCAGCGATCGCCGCTCGATCTGCGGGCGACGCTCTCCGCGATTGCAAGTTCGGTCGCGGCGGATGCCGAGCGCCTGGGAATACCGCGGCCGCGAATCGGCATCGAGCCGGGCCGCGCGCTCGTCGCGCATGCGGGAACCTCGCTCTACAGCGTGATGGCGGCAAAATCCGAATTCGGCCGCCCCTACGCGATCGTCGACGGAGGCGTGTACGAAAATCCGCGCCCCGCATTGTACGACGCATATCATCACGTCGTTGCGGCTTCGCGCGAACCGGCGAACGCCACGGAAACCGTTCTCTGTGGACGAACGTGCGAAAACGATCGACTCGGCAACGCCAAGCTGCCCGGCGATCTGCGCGCGGGGGATCTGCTTGCAATGTGCACTACAGGAGCTTACACGTACAGTATGGCCAGCAACTACAATCGCTTCACCCGCCCGGCCGTCGTCGCGGTGCGCGGCGGAACGCACCGCCTCATTGCCAGGCGCGAGTCCGTTGACGACGTGCTACGGGGCGACTGCGATGCGTAAAACGCTGGCAACGCTGGTCTGCGCGTGTTTGCTTCTCGGCGCGGCACCGCTTCCCAAACCGGCGCCGGGCGGCGTTCCGTGGAAGCCGAGTGAGATTGCCGCGCTTGCGCGATCGATCGCGCGCATTTTGTCGGCTCCGGCGCTTCGCGGCGCGCAGGTCGGCTTGCTGATACGCGACACGGTTCGCGGCACGACGCTGTACTCGCAGAACGCGTCGCAAGAGTTCATGCCGGCGTCGAACTTCAAACTGCTCGTCGGTTCCGCTTCACTGCAGCGGCTCGGCACGAATTTCGCCTTCGTCACGAGCGTCGCGAGCGACGCCGAACCCGCAGCCGGCGTCATCGCCGGCAATCTCTATCTGCGCGGAGGCGGCGACGCGCACTTGACTGCGCAAGACTTGGACGGCGCCGCTGCCGCGCTGGCCGCGCAAGGCATCAAACGCGTCGACGGCGCGCTCATCACGGATGCGTCGCGCTACGACAACCAGCGCTATGGCTACGGCTGGTCGTGGGACGACCTTCCGTATTATTACGCTCCGGTGGTCACGGCGCTCGAGTTGGAAGAGGGCGTCGTCCATATGACGTTTACGCCCGGCGCGACGCCGGGCTCGCTCGCGCAGTTGCGGGTGTGGCCTGCGTCGAGCGCTTATACGATCGACAACGAACTCGTAACCGGCGCTGCCGGATCGAAAGATACTTCCGACATTTCGCGGCCGTGGAACAAACCCGATACGATCGTGATCGACGGCAGCTACCCGTTCGGCGCGAAAGAATCCGGTGACGTCAACCCCGCGGTACCCGATCCGGAGAGTTATGCGGGCGACGTTTTTGCGCGCGCCCTGGCAGCGCACGGCATTACCGTAAACGGAGGCGTGCACGACGGCAAGACGCCCGCCGCGGCGCCGGTATTATGGTCGCACGCTTCCGAAAAAATGCCGAAGTTGCTGGCCGATTTCTGGTATCCCAGCGATAATCTGATGGGCGAGTTGTTCCTCAAAGAACTCGGCGTCGTGCAGGCGGGCGAACCGGGGACCGACGATCACGGCATGCTTCTCGAACAGAACTTTCTTCGATCGATCGGCGTCGATCCCAACACGGTCACCATCGGCGACGGCTCGGGCCTGAGCCAATACGATCGCATCACGCCCTCGGATCTGGTCGCGATTCTCCAGTACGACTGGAACGGCCCGAATCGCGACGTCGTGTTGGATGCGCTGCCGGTGTCGGGCGTGCGCGGAACCCTGCAGCATTCGTTCCTCAAGACGCCTGCGGAGCGGCAAGTCTTTGCCAAGACCGGCAGCATCAGCCACGTGCGCACGATCTCCGGCTTCGTGCGCACGCGCACGCACGGCGCGATCACGTTCTCGCTGCTGATCAACCAATGGATGGGCGAACAGCAGCCGAGCGGCGGGGCGGCGCTTGCAAAGGTGCGCGGCGACGTGTTCTCGGAACTTGCCACTCAGTAATGCTTGGAGCACACTTCGAACGGGAAATCCGCGAACAGCCCGACGTCTGGCGAACGATTGCCGATTCGAACAAGGCGGAGTCGCTGGCGCGAGCGATCAAAGACCGCGACGTCGTGCTTTTGGGCAGCGGCAGTTCGCTGTTCATGGCGCAGCTGGGCGGGCTGGCGCTGCGCAGGCGCGGCATTCGCGCGCACGCGCTGCCGGCGACCGAAGCGCCGCTCGACAACGTCGCGTACCGCAACGCGATCGTCATCGCGTGTTCGCAAAGCGGCCGTTCGACCGATTTACTGGACGCACTCGACATACTCGCGCCGAAAGAACTGATCGCCCTCACGAACACACCCGACTCGATTTTGGGCCGCCGCGCAAACCTGACGATCGATCTTGGCGCAGGTCCCGAGATAGCGGTGCCCGCGAGCAAGAGCGTTACGGCAACCGCGGCGATTTTGCTGTGGGCGGCCGGGCTGATGTCCGGCTCCCATGCGCGCAGCGCAGCGACGCTCATAGAAACGGCCGAAGACGTGCGCGGCTGGCTCGACGGGCGCGAAATCGAAACCGTTCACGACGCGGCCCAGCGCATCGCCCGGCGCCGAAGCGTCGTCATCGTCGGCACTGCATACGGTGTGCCGGTTGCGAACGAATGCGCACTGAAGTTGAAGGAAGCCAGTTACATCCATGCCGAGGGGTTCTCGGCGGGCGAGTTCCGTCACGGAAGCGCGGCAATGCTGGATCCGTCCTGCGCGATCATCGGCATCGTCGACGACGTGTCCCGTAATGTCGTGAATCGCCCGCTGGTCGAGGCCCTGCAGGCGGAGAGCCTTCGATACACGATAGGAGGCCGTATTGGTGACATCCCCCTTTTGGGGCCTGTCGTCGGCGAGGCGTTCAATACCTTGGCGTGGCTCGTGGCCGCGCAAGTTTTGGGCCTTTACGTCGGGCGTGCGCGCTACGTCGAAAGCGACGCTCCGCGAGGACTTGCGAAAACGATGGTCTAGAATGCGGGCTTCGTCCGCAGGATTAAAGAGCCGTTGACCGCATATGTCTCCAACGAACGTGCGTGGGTACACGCCGCTCGTTTTTCGTTTGTCCGGCCGCCACGACGGGATGCATCTGAAGCAACGCCGGAGCGGCCTACGGGAGCTGACAACATATCTATGAAACACCTCCAACGCTGGTGGCGGGTCGGAGCGGCGGCAATCAGTATTGCAGTCGCCGCATCGATCTGCGCCCCCACGTCGGCCATCGCCGGCACGACCGGCACCATCGCCGGTGTCGTTCGCGACGCGCAGACCGGAGCACCGATTGCGGATGCTCACGTTACCGCGGCTGCCGGCAGCGGCACTCAGTCCACCACGACCAACGGTGCGGGCTTCTATTCGCTGCAGGCGCTGGTTCCGGACACCTACGCCGTCTCGTTCCAGGCGCAGGGATACACGCCCGCATCGCAACCGGGCGTGACCGTGCAGCAAGACTTCGTCTTCAAACTGGACATGCGGCTCACCAAGGAGCTCAAGACGATTGCATCGGTGCGTTCGCGCGCAGCCGGCAACCTCGTCAAGCCGTATGAAGGCACCGACGTGTACAACGTCAGCGGCTCGCAGCTGAACGCTGCGACCGGCGGCGATAATTTGCACCATACGATTTACGAATACCTCAACACCGTTCCGGGCGTCACGCCGATTGGCGGCGGTTTCCCGGCGGAGCCCTCGATTCGCGGCGGCTACGACGTGGACAACGGCTACGAACTCGACGGCATTCCGATCACCGAACGCATGACGGGATACTTCACGACGAACTTGACCGACCTCGGCATCGGAAACGTCGAAGTCTACACCGGCGGTTTGTCCGCGCAGAATGCGGGCAACGGCGTCGGCGTGATCAACTCGGTCATAAAAACGGGTTCGTATCCGGCGTTCGGTTCGGTCAACCTCGGCCTCACGACGACCATATTCAACCACTACGCGCGCGCCGAATACGGCGGAGCGACGCCGAACCGGCGTTTCAGCTACTACCTGGCGTTCGACGGCGCGAATTCCGAGAACGATTTCAACAACGGGACGATTTCGTTTACACTTCCGCAAGTCGGCATATCGTCCAGTAATCCGGGTTACATCTACACGCGCGACGTCATCGGAAACTTCCACTATCGTCCGAGCCAGCGCGACGACATCCAGTTCCTGTATCAAAACAGCTTGTACAACGAAAAAGTCGACTACATGCTGTACTCCGGAACGCCGACGGCGCCGCTACTCGCACTCCAACCGTGCCCTGGCGCGGTTGCGGACGACACCAATCGCACCGGCGCAACGGGCGGCGTCGCACCGAACGGGCAAACCTGCCCCGGCGGCTTGTACTTTTCGGCACTCTCGAACGGTTCGGGCAACTTCCTCGGCCACTACTCCGGCATCGGCAAAGTGCAGTGGAACCACGTCATCGACAGCCACTCGAGCTTTGCCCTGCGTCTGGCGGAAAACTTCAACCAGTACATCTTCGATCAGCCGCTGACGGACCCGAACCTTGCCGAGTTCGGTTCACCGCGCAGCGGATGTCCGTCGTATCCGTACGCGGCGGGATCGCCGCTGCCGCTCACGGCCACCGGCCGCGAATGCACGATGGATCTCGGCGACTATTATCAGAACCGCTACGGGAACGACTACTACGCCCAGCTCGACTACACCAGCACCCCGAACGAAAATCTCACCATCAAAGCCGGCGTGGGCCAAGAGTACGACAACCAAAAGCGCGACGTCCGCTATCTGAATTGGTTCAACAACCCGAACAATCCGAATGCGCCATGCGGCGGCTCGACGTTCTCGTTCTCGTGCTTGAACTCGTACACCGACATTCCGGCGCACGCGCCGTACGCATACGCGCAGGCTTCGATGAACATCGGCAAGTGGACGATCGAACCGGGCCTGCGTTTCTCGATGTTGTCATACGGCATCCCGGCGCAGCCGAACTTCACCACGACGCAGCAGCCGAACGGCATCCCGGGCGGCCGCTCGAGAGTGAGTTTTCTTGCGCCTTCCTTGCTCGGCACGTACCGCTTCGGCGCCAATGACGTACTCGCTGGTCGTACTCGACCACGGGGCAATTCATCGGCACGGAGTTCGTCTACCGGCTCGGATCGTGCACGTACAATCCGTTCTGCATCAGTTCGACGGGGCAAACGCCGAGCAACAAACCGCAGGTGAACACGAGTTTCGACCTGCAGTGGGAGCATCAGATCAACCCGAGCACCTCGCTCAAGGTTGGACCGTACTACCGCTTCTCCAACAACTACCTGGCAAGTTACTCGCCACTGATCGCGCTCGACCCGGCACCGAAATACGGGCCGCCGGAGTTGGCAAATAACCTGAAGATTCGTTCCTTCGGCGTCGAGTTCGGACTCTCGCACGTCGAAAACGGTCCGATAGGCAACTCGTTCTGGCTCTCGGCCTCGTTGAACAACTACTGGACGCAGGTCAGCAGCTTCGGACAAGTTGCGTTCATCAACTATCCCATCGATACGTACTTCACGCAGCGCGGCGTGATGGTGCGCAGCCCGCTCGCGGCGCCGTTCTCTGCGACGCTCGTGGCGGACATCCACAAGAACGGCCTGCATTTCATCCCCGACGCGTATTACACGTTTGGCAACTTCTACAACACCGGCGGATGCATCGATCGCGATAGCACCAGCGGTGCGCCGTTGCCGTACGACCAATACTCGCAGCCGGACAGCTGCGGCAGCGACGCGGCAACGTTCAACCAAACGATGCCGCCGATCATGGCGCCCGAAGGCCAGGGGATGGGCTACTGGAAAGTCAACGCGACGATCCTCAAGGAGCTCAATTCGCGGTACGATGTCGGCGTACGCGTGATCAACCTCACGGACAACTTGCACGATTGGGACGGCGCCACGATTCCGTGCTTTAACGGGCAGGACTCGAACGCACCGGCCGGCATCGGCACCGGTTGCTTCAGCAACAACGGGCCGCAGTCGGGAACTTACGCTCCCGTCGGCTACATCTACCAAAACCAAACCCAGAATCCGCGAACGGTCGAGTTCTTCCTGAACTACCACTTCTAAACCGAAGCCGTTCGGCTCAAACAGGAGGGCGGTGCGAAAGCGCCGCCCTCTTTCCTTCAAAAACAAGCAAGCGAGGTCTCGTCCGGTTTACTCACGCAGGAGTCGGTGCGACCTTTACGGCAAATACACGTAGCGAACGAGCGCGGGGCCGCGTCGGTCGCTTTTCTTTTATCTGGGGCCCGGGGCGGGATGCATGGAACAACGCCGCGGTCCCGATGGAGCAGAAAACACCTATGAAAGATCTCCGTCTTTGGACGCCCCGATTTCCGGCAGCAGTATTGGCTTCGGCGTTGCTGTTCGTCGGCATCGCCATTCCGCAAGCCGCAATCGCGGGCAATACCGGTAACATCACCGGCACGGTGACGGACGCTTCCGGCAAGACTGTTGCGGACGTGCAAGTAAGTGCCGCTTCTCCTTCTCAGAGTGCATCCGTGACGACTGACGCGCATGGGTTTTACTCGATTCTCAATTTGATTCCCGACACGTACACGGTTTCGTTCCAAAAGTCAGGGTACGCTGCAGCATCCGTTCCGGGCGTCGTGGTCGCGCAAGACCAAACGCAACGGGTAAACCAGCAACTTCAAAGTCAACTCAAGACGATCGCTTCCGTGCGCGCGAGCGGCTCCTCCAACCTCGTCAAGCCGAATGAGACCAGCGACGTCTACACGGTATCGGGAGCGCAACTGACGGCGGCAACGAACCCCGTCAACACGCTCGAGACGATCTACCAGTGGATGGCTATTACGCCGGGCGTCACCGCAACGATTAACTCTCAGCCGCGCATCCGCGGCGGTCAAGTCACGGACCTCGGATACGAGTTCGAAGGAATTCCTATTCAGGATCGCATCGTCGGATTTTTCACGACGAATGTCTCGAACACCGGGCTGAGCAACGTCGAACTCTATACCGGCGGTCTGGCCGGCGCCGGTGCCGTGAACGGTACCGGATACTTCAACTCCGTTATGAAAACCGGAACCTACCCGGGTTTTACCACGCTCAGCTTCACGGCAAGTACGCCGGAGCAGAACCAATACCTCAGCTTCGAGCGCGGGTGGGCATCACCGAACCACCGCTTTTCGTATTACCTCGCCTTCACGGGCGTCAATTCGGCGAATCAATATGACTACGGCGAATACTCGTTTCCCGGCGTGGTCTTTCCCCAATGCTATTGCGATGGGCCGGGACCGGTGAAGGAACGTAATTGGGCCGGCAACTTCCACTACCATCCCGACGCGAAAAACGACTTCCAGATCGTCGCGACCAATGACCTCGGCGACTTCGACTTCAACTATTTCCTCACGCGTGCGCAGGGAGAACCGCTGCCGCTTGCCGTTGCGCCGTGTCCCGGTGCAACCCCGGCGTTCGGTGCCAACGGCACGTACGCTACAGGCGGCACCGCCGGCAACGGTCAGACGTGTCCGCTCGGCATCCAATGGAGTGCCCTCGGCAACAGTCAAGGAAATATCTGGCATCACTACGGCGGCCTGGGCAAGATCCAGTGGAACCACGACTTCAGCGAACACGAGTCGCTGAATTTCCGAATCGCGGACAACTACAACGAGTATATCTTCGATCAGCCGATGGCCGATCCAAACATCCCGGGGCTGGAGAATCCCGGCGCTCCGTATAGCTGGTCGCAAAACGTTCTTGGCGCGACATGTCCGCCATATCCGTATACGGCCGGATCACCGGTACAGTTACCGGTAGGCGATCCGTTCGACTTGTGCATGTCCGGCGACGGCATTCAGGTATTCTGGGGCAATCGGCGCTCGAACATCTGGCAAGTCGCCGCGGACTACACGAACGTGCTTAGCGAGCATCTCACGTTGAAAGCGGGCGTGAGCCATGAATTGGACCACAACACCTTCAACTATTACGACACCGCTGCGTACACGACGCCGCCTAACGGCCAGCTGCTCTATCCCTCAATTACGGAGCAGGCAGACTATCCGACGAACGAACAAATCGCGTATTTCAATCCGGATATTCACATCGGCAAACTGCTGCTTAGCCCGGGAGTGACGTTCGCTCAGCGTCATTACGCGTTCCCGGCCGATCAACTCTACGCCACGGGCAACGGTGTCTGTCCGACCGGCATAACATGCAACGTCTACAGCGGCGGATACACGGCACACGCGATAGATCCGACGTTCAACGGAACGTACGCGTTCGGGCCAAACGACGACGTGAAGTTTTCCTGGGGGGACACCACGAGCTTCATCGCGTCCGCGTACGTCTACACCTCGGCCCTCGCCGCCTATACGGGCTTCGATCAAGGAAACACCGCGCGAAATCCCTTCCTTCCAGGAACGTCATTCGCGCCGCAGCAGAACCACGCAGCCGAGTTGCTGTACGAACACAACTTCGGCAACAACACAACGATGCGCGTGGGCCCCTATTACAACAAGACGACAAACTATTACAACCAATTCAGGCCGTTCTTGGGCTTTTTCCAAACCGGCTGCAACGTGCTGGTCATCAGCAGCTGTATACCATGCTCGTTCGTTCCTGGCGGAACCGCTTGCAAACCATTTTTCCCCAAAACGTCAATCCTCACGAACAACGGCGAGCATAACACGATGGGCGTCGAATTCGCGCTCAACCACATCAACAACGCGCCGCTGGGCACATCGTTCTGGTTATCGGCAACGTACGACAACTACTGGACGACGTCTACGAGTTTGTCAGCGGCATACATAAATTTCCCATTGCCCAGTTACCTCATCAATTCTGGTTTGCGGCTGCGGGATTCTGCGAATCCGCTGTGGAGTGGAACGATCTTAGCGGACTTCCACTCGAACGGTTTCCACTTCGATCCGCTCGTGTATTATCAGGGCGACACATTCTTCTATCCCAATGGCTCGCTGTGCGCTAACGCCAACACAGGCTTGTTCGACGTCTGCCAGCAGCAGGTCGCGCACGGCTGGTGGTGGACGAAAGTCAACGTCTACAAAGACTTCGGCACGAAGCCGACGGTCACGCTTGGCTTCACCGTCAGCAACCTCTTCAACAATACGACCGACACGACACCGTGCACTAACGGAGACCCGTACTACGCTCCATATAACGGAACGGGATGCTGGCCATTCGACGGACCGCAGTCCGGCGTAGTTGGACCGCCTGGCCAACTGATCTATCAGAACTACTCGCAAAGCCCGCGAACGTTCTACTTCTACGCAGGTGTGAGGATGTAAGTCCGGTCCGTGGAAACTCAAAATGGGGCGTTGCGAAAGCATCGCCCCTTCTCTTTGTAGAAGAGTCGAATATGAAATCCGCGCTTTTCGCCGTCATCGCCGCGCTGCTCGCGCAAGCCACGCCTACGCCCGCGCCGATTCCGACGGCGACGCCCACTGGTCCGGTATACTGGGGCAAACCGGCCGTTCGCATGACGCTCGATTCGCGTCCGCTCGGATTCGATCCGGACGGGAACGCGCGCTGGCTGGTCATCGCACGGTTTTGGGACGCGCAAGGAAAACCGACGCGCGTGATGGCCGGCGGCAACGTCGACTGGACCTCACGCGACGGTTTCGTACAATGGCAGACGCGCCTGCGCTACGGCCAACCTTCCGCGATTTTGCACGCGCGGCATGCGGGGGTGCTGACGATGAACGTACACTCCACGCAACCGGCGTTCGCGCCTATCGTGCTGCGAACCGACACGCGCACATGGCGCGGACCGCGCGTCATCGCGCGCGCGCTCGGGCCGTACGCCGTGCAGATCGGCTGGTTTCCGCAAGAGCGCAAAATGACGCGGGTCGTGCGGCTCGACGCCGCAGGACGCGGAAAAACGTTAGCGGTCATTGCCGGCCCGAGTTCTTCGTTCCGCGACACTGCGGTGCAGCCGGGCGTTTCGTACCGGTACGAATTGTACCGCGCCGATCGCGCTGCCCGTCGCACTCGGCCCGGTACGCACGATGCCCGCCCCGCCGCGAACGGCCGTCGCGAATGCATCAGGCACGGCAATGTGGCTGTACTTTACGGGAAATCCGCTCGATCAAATTTACTTCAAGCATCTCAATCCGGCCGCTATCGTCGCGCAAGCGGTAAAAGCGCACTTGCACTACGTCGAACTGCGCACCGCGTACGGCGCGTATTGGGAGATTACGCCTGAAGCGAAGCCAACGATCGACGCAATCATCGACGGGCTCGCCGCTCACGGTATCGGCACGATCGGGTGGACGGTGCCGCGCGACACACTCTACGACGACGTCGGCGCGACGGTGCGCAGCGCGTATTACCGCACCGCCAAGGGCACGCCGCTGACCGGCGTCGCAATCGACGTCGAGCGTGGCGACGAATTTCTCGGCGACGATCCGCAAGGTCTCGATGCGCTTTGGAAATACGCGCAGTCGGTGCGGCAGGCCCTCGGGCCCGACTATCTGGTAGCGGCGAACGTCGAAGATCCCTACCTCGAACATTTGAACAACAAGAAATATCCGTTTCCGCAGATTGCGCGGTTCGTGAGCGTGCTGCAGCCGATGTCGTACTGGCGCATGATGCGACGCAAACCTACCACCGCCGCGCAAGTCCGCGTGCTGCTCAGAGGCTCGTACAATCGCCTTCGCTATCTTTCGCGCAGCAGCGATCCCATCAGCATAGGCGGACAAACCGACGCCGAAGGACCGAACGGCTATCCCCCGGCGGACGAAATCACCGCCTCGCTCGACGTCAGCAAAGAACTTGGCGCGATCGGCGAGATCTTCTTCGCTTGGGACGGCACGCAGCCGTATCAGTGGGACGCAATCGGCAACTATCGCTGGTAGCGGCATGAATGACCACGTTCGTCCTTAAGCGCCTGCTGCTGGCGATTCCGACGCTGGTGGGCGTGACGATCGTTACGTTCGCGCTCATACATCTCGCGCCGGGCGGTCCGGCGCTCGCGCTTGCGGGTGAAAAAGCGACGCCGGCGCAGGTCGCCGCGATCACGCACGAACTCGGACTCGACCGCCCGTGGCCGCAACAGTACGCGATTTGGCTGGGTGCACTGCTGCACGGCGATCTCGGCTTTTCGTACATTCGTCAGCAGCCCGTAACCGCGCTCATCGCTGGGCGTTTGCCGCAAACGCTGCTGCTGATGGGCTGTGCTCTTTGCGTTTCGATTCTGTTGGCCGTTCCGCTCGGCGTGTATCAAGCGTACCGGCGCAATACCGCATTCGACCGCACGGCGTCGGTCGCGGTGTTCATGGCGTGGTCGATGCCGACTTTCTGGTTCGGAACGATACTCATCGCCGTTTTTGCGGTGACGCTGCGCTGGCTGCCCGTCGGCGGCCTGCAAACGATCGACACGGCGGCGTTCGATTGGCCATCGCGCATCGCGCACTTAGTACTTCCGGCCGCGACGCTCGCCATCGTTTCGATGGCCGGCTGGAGCCGGTATATCCGCGGCAGCATGGTGGAACAATTGCGCGAGGATTACGCGCGCACCGCAATTGCGAAAGGTTTACCGCAGCGCCGCGTGCTTTTCAAACACACGTTGCGGAATGCGCTCATTCCGTTCATCACGCTTCTGGGCGGTACGGTTCCGGCGCTCTTCGGCGGCGCGGTGATCACAGAGCAAATCTTCGCGTATCCCGGAATGGGGCAGCTCTTCTGGCAGTCGGCCACGGATCGCGATTACGCGACGCTTCTCGGAATGACCGTCATTACCGCGATGCTCGTGATAGCGGGCAATTTGTGCGCCGACGTGCTGTACGGCGTCGTGGATCCGCGTGTGCGCTATGACTGAAGCCGCGATCGTTATTCCCGTCGACGAAACGGCGGAAGCTCCGAAATGGCGGCGCATTCGCGTGACGCCCGTTGCCGCCCTCAGCTGGGCTGGATCGCGTTGGCGGCGGTGGCCTGCGCGGCAGGTCCATCGCTCCTCCACGTTGGTGCGTTTTCAACGGACGTAACGCACGCGTACGATGCGCCGGGCGGCGTACACTGGCTCGGCACGGACGCCTTGGGCCGCGACGAACTGGCGCGCCTGCTCGCAGGCGGACGCATCACGCTGGGCGTCGGTATCGTCGCGGCGATCGTCGCGATGGGTATCGGCACGATCTATGGCGCGGTATCCGGCTACTATGGGTCGTGGATCGATACGCTGCTGATGCGCGTCGTCGACGTGCTGCTCAGCATTCCCACGCTGTTTCTGCTGCTGTTTCTTGCCGCGATGTTCCACGGAAATCTGCTCGCCCTCATGCTCGTCATCGGCGCGACGTCGTGGCTCGGGCCGGCACGATTAGTGCGCGGCGACGTACTCTCACTCAAAGAGCGGCTCTTCGTCGAGGCGGCCCGCTCCATCGGCGCTACCGATCGCCGCATCATCTTCGGCCACGTCGTGCCGAATGCGGTCGGAACGATCATTACGACGACGACGTTCATGATCGCGAGCGCGATGCTCGCAGAAACGGCGCTTTCGTATCTCGGCATCGGCGTGCGCTTACCGATTCCGTCGTGGGGCAATCTGCTTTCCGGCGCGCAGAGCGACATCTTCGCGGGCGCGTGGTGGCTGATTTTACCGCCCGGCTTGGCGATATTGTTCAGCGTCTGCGCATTCAATTTCGTCGGCGACTGGCTGCGCGAGCGCGAAGATCGCGCAATGGACGGGCCGTGATCTGCCGTCGAGCGCTGCGCTGCGCAGCAATTTCGCTCGCGCTGCTGCTCGCCGCGCTGCGGAGCGCGCAGTGCCGAAACGAGCAATGCCGACATGGTGGTCGCGGGTTGGATCGCCGGTCCCGCCGGATTCAACCCATACGTCACCATCGGCTCGGCGGCGACTACGATCGCAGATTTGATTTACACGCCGCTGATCGATCTCGGCCCGGATATGAAGCCGCGCTGGTCGACGAGCCTGGCGTACCGGGTCGACGTGACGGATGGCGGAACGCGCTACGTGCTGCATTTGCGGCGCGGCGCGCGCTGGATAGACGGCGCGCCGATGACCGCGAAGGACGCAGTTTTCACGATCCTGCTGGAGAGCAATCCCCATCTGATCCAGAGCAAAAGCGGCGATTTCACGCTGCTGCGTTCCGTGCGGGCGATCGACCCGTACACGGTCGAATTGCGTTTGAGCGGCCCGTCGCCGCCGTTTCTGGAGAACGCGCTCTCGCGCAACGACACGCTGCTGCTGCCGGAGCACGTGCTCGGGAAATACCCGCCCGGTTCCGAGGCGGAAGCGCGGTTCGTCAATGCGGACGCGCAGTTTTCGCAACATCCGGTAACCGGCGGTGCGTGGAGCATCAAACGCAACGTTCCCGATTCGTACATCATTCTCGAACGAAACTCCACGTATTGGGGGCCGAAACCGTATCTCAGCGAAGTTGCCTTTCGCGTTTATCCGCAACAAGATTCGCTCTACGCCGCAGTCGACGCCGGCGAGATCGACGTGACGGACATTCCACCCAATCTGTGGCGCGTGCACGATCGCCTTCGCGGCGATCACAAGTTCGTGAACTGGCCGTGGAACGTTACGTTCTTGCTGCTGCCGAACTACCACGATCCGGCGATCCCATGGATTCACGATCCGCACGTGAAGCAGGCCTTGATGTACGCCATCAACCGTAGGTTCATCACGCAGGGCATTATGAGCGGTCAGGCGGACGTACTCAATGGCCCGATTCCGACGTTCTCGCCGTACTACGACCGATCGCTGCGAGTATATTCGTACGATCCGCGACGCGCCGCGCAGATGCTCGATGCCGCCGGTTGGCATTTGCATGGAGGCGTTCGATCGAAAGACGGCGTCATTATGCAAGTAGCCTAAAAACGGGCGGCGCTACGGACGCGGTTGCCGCGGACATCGCGGAACTGATTCAGGCGGAGTTCAAAGCCGTCGGCATCGGCTGCACGCTCGACAATGAAGAGATTCAAACGTTCTTCGTCGATCTGCATCACAGCAACTTCCAACTTGCGCTGCGCGGCGTGGTTCTGGAGCCATATCCCGACGATTACAAGTTCTACTATTCGACGCAAACCGTTTCGAACGGCGGCTACAACGCCGGCTTTTACAGCAACCCGCAGATCGATGAAGCGATCGCGAGAGCGCGTACCGCTTCCTCGCCGGCGCGCTCGCGCGCTGCGCTTGACCGCTATCAGCAGCTCGCGAGCCGCGATCTGCCGGTGATTTTTCTCTATTCGAACCGCCTGGGCGCGGTCGTTCCGAAGAACTTGACCGGCTACGATCTCGACCCGATGACGCCGTCGGCGATGCCCATGGGCCTGCAGTTTTGGCGCCGTTCGAAAAACTCGCGCTGAGGCGGTGAATCCAAGCGCCGCCGGGCGGCGTTCCTTGAGTGTATGAGCAAGATCGAAACGGCAACGTTCGCCGCCGGATGCTTCTGGGGCGTCGAAGCGGCCTTCCGTCAAGTTCCGGGGGTCTTGGATGCCGTCAGTGGTTACACCGGTGGTCATACGCGCAACCCGAGCTACAGTGAGGTTTGCGGCGACGGCACGGGCCACGCGGAGGCTGTGCAAGTCAGCTATGATGCAGACCGCGTCAGTTACGACGATCTGCTGCGCATTTTTTGGCAGATTCACGATCCCACGACGGCGAACCGCCAAGGACCGGACGTGGGATCGCAATATCGCTCCGCCATATTCACGCACGGGCCGCAGCAGCGAGAGTGAGCCGAAGCGTCGCTTGCCGCCGAACAGCGCAATCACTCGCGCCCGATCGTCACGCAAATCGCGGACGCGCAAGAGTTCTATCGCGCTGAAGACTATCATCAGCGCTATTTCGAGAAGCACGGTGTCGCATGTCACGTAAAACTGTAACGCGCGCGGGTTGGCTGCGCGCGGCGGGGTTCTTCGGCGCCGCCTCTATCGCCGCAACGCTCGGACGCGCAAAAGCCGCGCCGGCATATCCCGTCACGCACACGGACGAGGAATGGCGCAAGTTGCTCGGCCCCAACCGCTACTTCATCTTGCGTCAGAACGGGACCGAACCGGCCGAGAGCAGCCCATTGCTGAAAGAGCACCGCGCCGGAACGTACCGCTGCGCCGGGTGCGCGCTCGCATTGTTCTCTTCGAAAACGAAATACGACAGCGGCGACGGCTGGCCGAGTTTCTATCGTCCGTTGCAAGGCGCGCTCTTGACGCGCGCCGACTACGAGCTGATCGATCCCCGCACCGAAGTCCACTGCCGTCAATGCGGCGGACACCTCGGTCACGTTTTCAACGACGGTCCGCCGCCGACCGGATTGCGCTACTGTATCGACGGATTGGCGCTGGTGTTCGTCCCGGCGGGCTAAACGATTCGATACTGCGACCGCAGACTAAAGGGCGCCGCGGTTCGCGCGCGTGATGACGTCGTTCAGCGTGAGGATCTCGATCTTGTGCGAGTCGCGGATATACGAACGGAACTCGTCGGAAAGATAGAACTCGACGAGTCCCGCGGTGAAGCCGTCGCCGCCGACGACGATGTAGGCCTTGTCGAAGACCGACGGGTTCTCGCGCAGCGCGTGCAGCAGTTTGATCACTTCGAACGGAATCTTCTCTTCGGCGCTCCCCGTCGTCTGCTGCCACTTGAGCGAAACGAGAAACTGGGAGCCGTTCGGACGCATCCCCACGATATCGGCTTTGTGGCGTCCGCCGCCCGGTTTGCTGCCGACGATTTGCTGCTTGCGCACGGCGTAGACTGTTGTTGAGCAGCACCGCTTCGACGCTGACCTCGAGCGTGGAACCGGTCTTCGTGCCGATGCTTCCCGGAAACAGCATGCCCATCAAAGATTCCTCACGGCGACCATTTCTTTGGCGTCGTCGCGATTGCCGTCGCAGCTGATGCGGCGCGGCGCGTCGACGACGCGAATCGAAAAACCGAGTTTGCGGTACAGGCGCAGAATTCGCGGCGTTGCCTGATTCGACGCGACGACCGGCCCCGGATGCGCCGCCAGCCACCGCGCGAGGCGCTTTTGATCGTCCCACGTGAATCCGCCCGCCGAATATGCGGTGAATTCGACGTCGTACGGCGGATCGGCGTAGACGAAATCCGCGCTTTGCAGCGGCATGTTCTCGAAGTCGCCCTGCGTGAATTCGTAGTGCGCGAGCGCGCGTTTGTACGGCGTAAAATCTTCGCGGTACGGCGGCTGTTTGTAGCGCCCGAACGGAACGTTGAAAAATCCGCGTGCATTGAACCGGCATAACCCGTTGTAGCCCGTGCGATTGAGATAATAAAACAACGCTGCCGCCTCGGCGCTTTCCATGCGGTTTTCGCGAATCAACTCGTTGAACCGGGTGCGGTTGTGCGCGTAGACCGCGCGGTCGTTCGCGAAGCGGATGCCGGTCGTCGTCGCATCCAGACCGCGCTGCAGCCACCGGTAGAACGAAATGAGATGTGGATTCGCATCGTTGAGCAGCGCTCGCCGCGGAAGCAGCCCGAGCGTGACGGCAAGGCCGCCCGCGAACGGCTCGGCGAGCCGGCGATCGTCGTGACCGTTCCACCACCCCAGCAAATGCGGTACGAGCCAACGTTTACCGCCCGCCCATTTAAGGGGCGGAGGCAGCGGGTGCGTGAACTCGTCCTTCGCGAGCCCGATGACGGGCTCGAGGGTAACGGCCATAGCGACAGCATTGCTCACGCGGATGCCATACGCCTGTCATTGCGCGCGTCGATCCCGCAGGACTGGGAGCAACTAAAAGACGAGAAGACGGTCGTGCGCGATCTCTTCCGCGGGCCGCTTTCGCTCACGTTTCCGCGCGAGCGGCTCTCACTGTACTTGACGTTGATTTTCGCGTTTCCCGCCGCAGCCGCGATTGGCTTCGTCATACACGAGGAAGTCGGGATATCGCAGGTCGCGTTCTTTCTAGTCATCGCGATGGTCTACGTCACGCTTGCGCGAGGACGCCTTGTGGGAACCAGCGTGCGCATCCACGAGTCGCAGTACCCGCAGGTTTTCAGCATCGTCAAACGCTGCGCGGCGGCGCTCGGATTGCCTATGCCGCTGGTTTTCGTGCGCGAAGACTACCACGTGCCCGTGCTCGCGGTCGGGTTCGGCGAGCCGTACTCCATCGTCATCTCGAGCATTTGGATCGAGCACTTCAAAGAAGACGAACTGACGTTCATGATCGGACGCGAATTCGGCCATATGGCCGCCGGCCACACGCGTCTGACCTCGCTGCTCAGCGTCAACGGCAAAGAAAACGTCATCGTTTCACTGGTGTTCGGCGCTTGGCTTCGTAAAATCGAATTGACATGCGATCGCATCGGGCTGTTGTGCTGCGGTTCGCTCGATTCGGCGACGCGCGCCATCGCCATCGCTTCGTTCGGCCATTTCGGGCGCAAGATCGATTATCAAATGTTCGCGCAGCAATTCACGGACGTACGCGGGGACTCGGTCTTCAAGCTCGGCGAGTGGATAGGCTCGACTCCGTACGAGACGACGCGTATCGAAGCGCTCCGCGCCTTCATCCAGACGAACCTGTACCTGATTCACGAGGAACGGTTTGTGGAAGAAGCCGGTGCGCAGCCGCCCGCGCTGCCGGAAGCCGGACTGCTCGCGGTAACCAAAAGCGACTGCGCCGGCTGGTGGCGACGCTTTGCCGCAACCATGCTGGATCTGATCATCGTGACGGCGATCGTGCAGACCGTCTTCTTGGGTTCGCACCCTGATGCGAGCGCGGCAGCGGCCGCGGCGCCCTCGCAGGCCGGTTCGAAGACGCATATCGTGTTCGACGGACGAGCGCTGTACGAGAGCGCGATGCTCCATGCGGGCTCGATGCAGGCGATCCCCGAGTGGCTGGCGCTGTACTCGGCGCTCCTGGTCGGTTTGATTGGGCAGACGCCCGGCATGCTCATTGCCGGACTTCGAGTCGTACGCTTGGACTTTCGCTCGCCCAGCTTTTTGCAGAGCCTGGGACGCTACGCGCTGCTCGCGGTGACGTGGCCGATCGTGATAATACTGAGCCCGTTCTCCAGGGTTTGCTTGCACGATAAGCTTTCGCGTTCGCGTCTCATCAAGACCGAGCGCGTTCCGGCCCGCGCCGGCCTTCCGGCATAAAGTCCGGCTCGATGTCGAATCCCGGCTTTTCCGTTCGACGTACCGGTAGAACACGACACGAAGGAGAGACGTCATGAGATTCGCGGTTCTCGTCAAAGCCACCAAAGAGAGTGAATCCGGAGCGATTCCGACCGCCGAACAGCTGGCCCCAATGGGCCGTTTCAACGAAGAACTCATCAAAGCGGGCGTCATGCTCGCCGGTGAAGGGCTCCAGGCCTCGTCCAAAGGCGCGCGTATGAAATTCAGCGGCGGAAAGGCCACCGTTATCGATGGCCCGTTCGCGGAGACGAAGGAGCTGATCGCCGGCTTTTGGATCGTTCAGGCAAAGTCGAAGGAAGAGGTCATCGCGCGGTTCTCGCACGTACCGATGCAGGACGGCGACGAGATCGAAATCCGCCAGATCTTCGAAGCCGAGGACTTCGGCGAGGAGCTCGCGCCCGAAATTCGCGAACAGGAGCAACGCTTACGGGGAAGCGCGCAATGAGGCTGCTCTCGATCTTGACGCACAATCCGGCGACGATGAAGCAGCCCCAGCAGGAAGACTTCGAAAAAATGGGCGCGCTCATCGGCGAGATGAAAGCCCAAGGCGTACTGGTCGACACGGGCGGCGTGATCCCGGGATCCGTCGAATTCAAAGTGGCGCGCAAGAACGGGAAAGACACCGTCACCGACGGGCCTTTCACCGAGTCGAAGGAACTCGTCGGCGGCTTCGCGTTGTTCGAAGTCTCGAATCGCGATGAAGCGCTCGAGTGGATTCGCCGGTTTCTCGATCTCGTCGGCGACGCGACCTGCGAGATCCATGAAGTGAGCTCTGTTTAAAGACACGCTCGATGCGATCTGGCGCATCGAATCGCCCAAACTGATCGCCGGCCTCACGCGTATCGTGCGCGACGTCGGCAGAGCCGAAGATCTTGCGCAGGATGCTTTCGTCGCGGCGCTCTCGCAGTGGCCGCAGGAAGGCATCCCGCGCAATCCAGGCGCGTGGCTGACGACCGCCGCAAAACGCCGCGCAATCGATTCCATCCGTCGCGACAAAACGCTCGAACGCAAGGCGGACGAACTGGGGCGCGACATGGAAACGCAAGAGGCGGGTTCGGAATACGAGACCGTGTTCGAAGAAATCAACGACGACATGCTGCGACTGATGTTTGCCGCGTGCCATCCCGTGCTATCGACGCAGGCGCGCGTCGCACTGACGCTGCGTCTGATCGGCGGGCTGAGCACGACGGAAATCGCGCGCGCGTTCTTAACGTCCGAGGCGACGATCGCGCAGCGCATCGTGCGCGCAAAGCGCACGCTTACGGAAGCGCGCGTACCGCTCGAAGTGCCCGCCGGTCCGGAGCGCGCGGAGCGGCTGGAGGCGGTACTCGAAGCCATCTATCTGATTTTCAACGAAGGCTACGCTGCCAGTGCCGGCGACGACGTGCTTCGCCCCGAACTCGTCGAGGATGCGCTGCGCGTTGGCCGCGTGCTTGCCGAACTCGTACCGGACGAATCTGAAGTGCACGGCCTGGTCGCGCTCATGGAACTGCAGGCATCGCGCATGCGCGCGCGAGTCGCACCGTCGGGAGAGCCGATCTTACTGCTCGATCAAGATCGCGGGAAATGGAACCGGCTGCTGATCGGCCGGGGACTCGACGCGCTGGCTCGCGCGCGCAAGCTGCGCGCAGCGCTGGGGCCGTACGCGCTGCAGGCCGCGATTGCAGCGTGTCACGCGAGGGCTGCGATGCCCGACCAGACGGACTGGCACGGGATTGCCGCGCTCTACGACGCACTCGCCGAGATCGCGCCTTCGCCGGTCATCGAGCTGAAATCGCGCGGTGGCGGTCGGCATGGCATTCGGCCCTGCCGCGGGACTCGAAATCGCGGATGTCCTGCTCGAGGAGCCCGCGCTCAAGTCGTATCACCTGCTGCCCAGCGTGCGCGCAGATTTGCTGCAGAAGCTCGGCCGCTTGCACGAGGCCGGCGAGGAGTTCGAACGCGCGGCGGCGCTCGCACAAAACGCTCGCGACAAGAATTTACTGCTGCGGCGCGCCGCAGCGTGTCGATTTTGACGAACGCGGTTCGACGTCCTAACGAAAAGGAGGGACCGCCATGAGAATCGTTGCTACCATCGCCCGGATCTTGCTCGGACTCGTCTTCACGTTTGCCGGCATCCTCTCGTTCATCATCACCAACCCGCCGCCGCTTCCCGGGCTTGCCGGAACGTTCAACGATGCGTTCGTGCATTCGCACTGGTCGATGTTCGTCGGCGCCGCGCAACTCGTTTTCGGCGTGCTGCTGCTGCTGAACCGCTACGTTCCGCTCGCGCTGTTCATGCTCGCGGCATTTCTCTACAACGACTTCGCGTTTCACTTGACGATGGCGCAAAGCGCGTTACCGGCACCGATTGTCGTTCTCGTTCTGTGGATCATCGTGTGCCTGCAGTACCGGCCTGCGCTCGCACCGCTCTTTGCAGACGCCAAACCCGGCGCGTTACGCGGTTAAAAACTCCACGATACCCATCGCAATCTCGCGCGGCGTCGAGTCGCGAATACTCATTGAGCGAACGGCGACGTACGAGCCATCCTCGAAGATCTCGACGACGCCGGCAGCCGCGCCTGGTTGAATTTGAACGTGCCGGCTCTCGTTCTTCCATTGCCATAACGATTCGCCGTCGTGCTCGGCGCGTGCTGAGGGGAGCAACAAACGCACGTTTGCGTCGATTGCCGGCACCAACTCAGTGAGACGCTGCTTGCCGTCGCTCGTGCTCGCAGCGCGAACGTCGGCGGCATGAAGCACGACGTCTTCCCAAAAAACGCCGGGGATGTTGCCGGGGCACAAACAGCGCGTACCGGACAGCATTTGCACGCGTTCGCGATCCCTTTCGGAGATGCGGCCGCACTTCAACGCATCGCCGCCGTTTAGAATTCGCACTTGCGGCTTCGTGACTTGCGTGCAGTAGTCGTCCCGAACGAACCGCAGCGAAGACGCGTCTTCAAAATCCGCATTATTGAGATCGATGACGAGTACGTCAGTTCCGCGAGCGCGTTTGAGCGTTTCTTCCACATGCTCGCGCATGTCGCGTGTAAATTTGCCGTCGAACCTTGCTACGGTGATGCGGAAGAGCGTGTCGGACATACGCTGGAAGAGTACCCGTTTCGCAGTTACTACTAAGCTTTTCTCTTCGTCGGTATGCTACCCGACGATCACGGCGCGTTAGCGGCTAGCGAGTTACAGGCGGAAGCAAGTCAACCGACCTCACGGTCACGGTGCGTTGAACGCCGGCGCGCAGAAGCGTGTATCTCACACTCGGTCTTCCGACTTGCGCGGCGTAGCCGGCGTTGCTCAGCGCTTCGCTCTTGCGGCCATTGATCGCAACGATCACATCGCCGCTTTTCACGCCGGAGCGCGCAGCGGGCGTCTGCGGCAGCACCCGCAGAACTTCAAACCGACCGTCCGCAGTCCGGTCGCACACCAAGCCGGTACCCAACGTTGCGGCGTACGCGTCGAAGCGTCGCCCTGGTTGGAAATAGGCGCGCGCACGCGGATAGTCGAGCGTGATGACGACTTGACGAAGAATTCCGTATCCGATGTTGCCGTCGAGTCGGTCATGCTTTAGCAGACTGGAATCGGAAATCGTCGCCGCCACGGAATGCATGGTGTTCGCGTCCACCGTCATGCGCTCGAGGCGAACGCGTTGCGCCGTCACTCTTCCGCCGACGCCTTGGTATTCCGCAATTCGGCGGTTCGCATACCGGCGCGCGACGCCGTGGCGTTGCGCAAACTCTCGCGTTAGAATGACGTCCCCGTTGTTGCCGCTGTCGACCTCAAAACGGCCGGTCGCGCCTTCGACGCTTGCGCGTATCGCCGGAATTCCGCGTTCGGCGTACGTGAAGGGTATGGCACGAATTCCGGCCGGCGCGGTAAAATTCGCGCTCGGCGTCAGCGTTGCGCGGCCCCCCGCGACGTCGAGCGTTACGGCGTAATGCCGCAAGAACGTATAGCCGACGATTCCGTCGATCGTTCCATACGATCCCTGGTAGGTCAGGCCCGGCGGCAATGGAATGACGACGGCGCGAACATTCGGCTGGGTCGCGCCCGCGACGGAGACGCTGTTCAATTCAACGTCTTGGACGGTCACCGTCTTCGCGCCCATTCCGGTTGCCGTGTTGGTACCGCCCGGACGCAGCCCCAGCGTTTTCGCGAGTTGCGGCGTGACGACCATCGCGCCGGCACCCGTGTCGAGCACGAAATGGAACGGACCCCTGCCGTTTACGATCGTCGGAACGACGATGATTCCCGCGAGATCGTCGAGCCGTGCAGTATGCGCCGCGCCGGCCGGAAAAGCCAGCGCGATCAAAAGCGCGATGGGGACCTTCATATGCAAATGGAGCCGACGAGCGGACTCGAACCGCTGACCTGCTGATTACGAATCAGCTGCTCTACCAACTGAGCTACGTCGGCGCAAATGGACCCGCATAGGTTCGGGGCGGCGGATGACCCACCTGCCGGGCGGCGAATAGGCTGCTATGCGCCGTCCGCTCGCCGCCGTCGCGCTGGCCGTACTCTTGATGACGGCGCTCGCGGTTGTGCGCTGGAACGTGTGGACGTACGGGACGGACACCGGAACGTTCGCGCAGATCGCGCTGAACGCGTTCTCGGCGTTCCGCGACGGACCGGAGCACGGTTCGCACTTTCACTTCCACTGGTCGCCGATTGTGGCGGTGCTCTGGCCGGTCGTCGCGCTGACGCGCTCGCCGTTCTCGCTTCAGATCGTGCAAGTGCTGCTGATTTGCGCGACGGCACTTCCGCTCGCCGCGATCGTGCGATCGTACGCGGGCGACGCATGGGCGGCGCGCGCCGCAGTTCTCGCGCTCGTTTATCCGCCGCTTCTGTCCGCTGCGTTCGAAGAGTTTCACGAGCTCGCGTTCTACCCCGTGCTCGCTCTGGCGCTTTTTTGGTCTGCGGATCGCGCGCGCTGGGGCTGGTTTGCGCTGTGCGCGTTTGCGCTGGCGCTCATTCGCGAGGACGTGAGCGTCGATATGTTCGTCGCCGGAGCTGCACTCGGCACGATCGGCGTCGTGAAGCGGCGGCAAAGCTCGCAGCAGGGCTTGCTGCTCGGTGAGCCGCGCGAACCGCTGCACTTGTGTGCCGCGGGGTTCGGACTTGCCGGACTTTGCGCGGCTGCGCTGCTTTTCTATGCACTCGTCGTCGTGCCGCGCGTGGGCGGGTGGGCGCCGGCGCACTTGTACCGCTATCCGTTCGCGAACGGCCCGATTCAAACGGCGGCTGCGGTCTTTACGCATCCGCTCGCGATCGGATCGTCGGTTCTCACGTTGGGCCGCCTGACGTACCTGCTCGAAGCGTTTGCGCCGCTGGCGTTTCTTCCGCTGTTGACTCGCTGGACGTGGCTTGCGGCTCCAGGTTTGGTAGGCGTGCTGCTCGCGAGCGATTCGCTCGTTTGGCGAATGGGATTCCACTACGAACTGCTGTGGGCGCCGTGGCTTTTGCTCGGCGCCGCTTGGGCGCTCGTTCGTATCGCCGTTTTGCAGCGCGGCAAAGCGGAGCGCTGGTGGGTCGCCGCGGTTGCGCTTTGCACGGTCGTGCTCGTCGCCTTCAATCCGATGCACCCGGCGCATTACCTCGCGCCGGCGCACGAGCAAAATCCGAATCTCGTTGCGCGCGCATTCGAATGCGTCCCGCACGGAGCGCCCGTCATGACGCACGACGAGTGGTTCGCCCACATGGCGTTGGCGTATCCCAACGCGACCAATCTCGAGGAGCCCGCGTCGTTCGACGGTTACCTGGTGTATGCCGGCGAGTGGCGCAATCGCGTTTTCGAACTTACCTTGTTACCGCGGGTCGTCGCAGCCCGCCGGCGAGGACGGCTCGCCGTCGTGTGCCGATTCGGCGACGTAACGGTCTTGCGTCCTAGCCGTACAGCGGAATCACGCGCGCGCCGGTACTCACCTCACCGCTACGCTGCAAAATCGTGACGAGCGCGCTCCACGTCTGCGGGCGATAGAAGAAATAGCCCTGCGCGTGCTCGCATTTGAGCGAGCGTAAGAACTCGTACTGCGATTCCGACTCGATGCCTTCGGCGATGATGCGCAGGTTGAGCGTATTGCCCAGCGTCGTAATGGCTTTGACGATGCCTTGATCGTACGGATCCATCGCGACGTCGTCGATGAAGCTCTTATCGATTTTGATCGCCTTGACCGGCAAACGCTTGATGTAGTGCAGCGAGCTGTAGCCGGTGCCGAAGTCGTCGACGACGACGTTGACGTGCATGTTCGCGATCCGCTGCAGCGTCTCGAGCGCCATGTCGTTGAGCACCACGTTCTCGGTGACTTCCAAATCCAGCGCGTCCGCCGGCAAACCGGTTTCCGCAAGCACGGCGGCGAGCGTGGCGGCGAGATCCTGTTCGTAGAAATCGCGTGGCGAAAGGTTCACGCTGATTCGGAAATCCGAGGCTCCCTCGCGCCGCATCCGCGCCGCGTTCGCGCAAGCTTCGCGCAGCACCCAGCGGCTGATCTCGACGATGACGCCCGTTTCTTCGGCGATCGGCACGAATGTCTGCGGCGAGAGTTCGCCGAGCAGCGGATGCTGCCAGCGCAGCAGCGCTTCCGCGCCGACGATGCGCCGCGAAGCCATGTCGACGATCGGCTGATACAGCAGCCGCAGCTCGCCGCGCAAATGCGCCTGCCGCAGATCCTGCTCCAAGCCCATGCGTTCGAGCACGTGCGCGTGCATGGTTCCATCGTAAAATTTCGCGTTGTTCCGCCCGGACTCTTTGGCGCGATACATCGCCGAGTCGGCGTATGCGATGAGTTCGTCCGCGGTCTGCGCATTTTGCGGAAAGATGCTCGCTCCAAGGCTCGCGGTGACGAACAGCTCGCGGCCTTCGACGTCGAACGGTTCGGCGAACGCCTGCAGCACTTCCATCGAAATGGCCGCGACCGTGCGTTTGTGTTTGATTCCGTCGATGACGATGACGAACTCGTCGCCGCCAGGCCGGTAAATCGTCGCGCGATTGTCGATGCGCGTCTGCATGCGGCTTGAAACGGCGCGCAGCAGATCGTCGCCGACGCGATGCCCGAGCGTGTCGTTGATCGTCTTGAAGCGGTCGAGGTCGACGAAGAGCACCGCGACCGACTCGTGATTTTGCAGCGCGTGGTCGAGCCTGCTCCGGCAGACGCTCTTCCAGCGCGAGCCGATTGGGCAGCCCCGTCATCACATCTTGACGGGCGAGCTGCGCGAAGCGCTCCGCACTCGAGCGGACTTCCGTGACGTCCAGCATAACGCCGATGGCGCCCACGACGCTCCCCTGTGCGTCGCGAAGCGGTTCGACGTCGTTCTGCAGCCAGCGATCGCGCAGTTGCGTTTCGTAGGAAACGGCCTCCCCCGCCAGTACGCGTCGCACCGCCGACACCGATGCGAGGCGTTGTTCGTGGCCGGCGAGCAGCGCGTCGAACGGTGCGCCGACCAGTTTATCTTCCGAAAGATCTTGTTGACTAAGCGCGGCGCCCGCGACCGACGTGATGTTCATGTCGAGATCGACGGTGAAGAGCACCGCCGGAATTTGCGAGAGCAGCAAACGCAGACGCCGTTCTTTGTCCAGCGCGCTGAGTTCGGCTTTCTTACGCTCCGAAATGTCGCGCAGATACACGAGCACTTCGTCGCGCGCCGGCTGCATGCAGATCTCGATCCAGCGGCTCGTCGCCGGAAAATACTGTAGTCGCTCGATCGGGCGTCCCGCTTCGGCGGCGCGGCGCATCTCGGGCAGCAGCTCCGATGCGAGCGGGTCGAGAATGTCTTCGACGCGATACCCAACCAGTTCGCCCGCGCTGCGGCCGAAGAGATCTTCAGCGCGCTCGTTTGCGTGCGTGAATCGAAACTCGCGATCGACGATGAGAAAAGCGTCCGGAATGCTTTCGAGAACGCTGTAGCGCTTTTCGACGAGCGCCCGCAGCGAGCGCCGGCGGTCAAAGACCGCGACGGCGCCCGCCACGAGGAGTGCTAGTACCGCTCCGGCGAGTGCTGCAAGCAGCGGCGTCACAGGATGCCCCGGCGATGCAATTCGTCGCGCAGCGTGGCGCGCGATCGCACGCCGAAGGCGGCATAGATCTCTTCGAGTTGTTTTTCGATGGTGAACGTGCTCCGGCTGAAGCGCCGCGAAAGTTCCGCGTTATCCAAGCCTTGGCAGTGCGCGATCGCAATCTGTCGCTGCGTCGGCGTCAAGCCTTGGAGTTCCGGTCCTTCCTTGCGCTCGTCGTGCTGATTCAACCGTTGAGCCAGCGCGCTCTTCGGGAACTTCGCCGCGTGGACGCGAGCGTTGTCCAGCCATCTGGCATCACCGGTGAGTTCGCTAAGCGCTTGCGAGACGACCGCCGCGCGGAAGTCGTGGTCGATCTGGGTGAAGATCTCGTACGCTTCCTCGAGTGCCCGAATCGCGAGGGCTTTGTTGCCGAGCATCGCCTGAACGCGGCCCGCAGCATACTTCTGATGCGCGGTGTTCCGGCGTGGTTCGTGCGAGGCTTCGACGCTGGAGTTCAGGTTGCCGGCGCCCAATTCGATGTAGGTCGAAACGTAGCGCTGGGCGTGTCCCAGGTCGATCGGTGCGAAGAGCACCGCCAGGGTTATGAGCGCCATGCGTTCTTCGTCGCGAGTCGCATGCCACTCGACTTTGCGCGCCAGGCCGTGCGCCTCGTGCAGCTCTTCCGCCGCCCACGCTTCGTTGCGGTTGATGCGCGCAACATAAGCCCGATCGACGTGCGCCATGACCTTCCACGCCGGCGTCGGCGCGTCGTCCTTGGAGTCTTTGAAGAGCCACTGCGCGCGAGCCGAGTCGCCCGCTAGGAACGCGTGCCACGCCAGCGAGCGCAGACACAGGAACCGGTGGACTTGGATGTCCGGCGTCCACGCAATCGCGTCGAACGCCGCTTCGGCTTGACGCATTGCATCCGGGTCGTGCAGTTCCCAACCGGCTACCGATGCCGTCTGCAGCGACGTCGCGACGCTGGCCAGACCGCAAAGATGACCGTGTTCCTTGAAGATTTCGAGGCAGCCGAGCAGATCGCGCAACTGCGAACGATAGTCTTCCAGACCTGCATGCATCCAACCGCGCAGGTTCAGGGAATTCATGCGAATCGCGGGGTCCGCCGAGCGCAGCGCTAATGCGAGGTGCTCGCTTTGCGGATCGTATTCGCGGCGATTCCACTGCAGACGCGCACGAGCGTATGCGAGTTCGTGACGGCGCTCGCCCTTTGCGGCTTCGAGTCCGCCCTGCGCGCTATCCAGCATCGCTTCCGCGGCATCGAAGTTGCGCGCTTTCATGTAGGCGCGTGCCGACGCAATCAGGTATGCCACCCGCCCGTCCGGCGAGGTGAACGCATCCGCGTGTGCGGCTAGTTCTTGAAGGCCGGTGATGGCGTCGCGCGCGGTCAGCACGTCGGCGCGTAGTACCAGTCCTTGCTCGTTGTATGGTGCGGGCCACTCCGCGCAGCCTGCCAGCAGCTCCAGAGCATCGTCACGCCTTGCCCGGCGATCCGCCTCCAGTGCGCCTTCCAGCAGTTCTGCAGCCTGCGTACCCGTTACCGCAATTATGCTTTGCATCGTCGATCAGTCCTTGATGATGCCTGCAGCAGTGTTTTTGCCGCCCGTTACCGTAACGTTCGGCCCGGAGATGGATTGCATTGAGGCGTTGGCGCTGCTAACCCCCGATGCGGTGACTGCGCGTCCGGCAGCCGTCGTGTACGCGTTGTAGACGACGAGCTGATACGTTCCGGCACGCAGCGTGCCGATGCTGAAGTGTCCTCGCGGCCCGGTCCAGTCCGTATTGCCGACCGAACCGTCCGGCGCGATCGCCGCGACCGTTGCGTTCTGGACCGGATTCCCGCTGGAGTCCAGCACGCGGCCGCTCACGCTGCCCATCTCGTCGACGGGCGCTACGAACATCGTCGGTCGCGCGAGGAGCGTTCCCGACTGGTCGAGCGTCAGCGATTCGAACGCATTGAAGTCCATGCGAACCGATTGGTGGCCACCGTCCGCGATGGAAAACGCCTGCTTCACCAGCACGTCTACCGCTCCCGGTCCGTCGCTCGTCGTGAGCGTCGTCACGCCGGCGTTGACGCTGCTGGCACTGGCCACGTTGACCAGGAAGTTGACCGGCACTCGCGGCGCACCGCTGAACTTGGCGAAGTCTGTAGCTGAGGTCCACCACCAGCCGTAACTCTTGATAACTGGTGCGGCTGACGTTCGCGTCGGCCACGGATTCGCCGTCGTCGCGTTGGTGCGCAAGCACGTCGACGACGCGCGGCGTTTCGAACGAAGCCAGTACCGTGGTTTGTCCGCTGTTGTCGATTGCATCGATCTCTTTTATGCCGAGATCGAGATGCTGGAGTTTGTTGCCGCCCAAATCCGGCGCGGCGTCGCCGAGCAGAACGTTCAGTCGCGAACCGCTAGGTCCGCCCCAGACGTCCATCGGCCGTATCAAACCTGGGCCCGACTGCGGCACTTGCGCCGGCGGATTCGGATTCGAACCGGATCCGCACGCGGCTAGGGTGCACGCCGTCGCTAGAGCACACAGGTGTAAAGCTGTACGCTTCATGTTTGTGTCTCTCCGTCCCGATTAGTCGCCGATGGTTCCGGCAGAAACAGTGCTTCCCGAAGTAACGGAAACCGACGGTCCGCTGACCGAACCGTTCGACGTCTGGCCGGACGCGTTCGTCCGGTAGCCGGCCGCGTTCGTGTAATTGTTATAGATCACGAGTCTGATATGTATCGGCCGGCAGCGCATGGAGATTGAACGCGCCGCTCGCATCCGTCGCCGTGGAATTTACCGCGGCGCCGTTGGAACCGTACGCGACCACGGTGGCGCCTTGCACGCCGTTGCCGTTAGCGTTCTGCACCGTTCCGTTGATTTGACCCGGATCGGCTGCGGCTGAGACCACCGGACGAACGACCAGCGCGCCCGGCGCTTGACCCAACGATTCGGCGAGGTTGAAGTCCGCCGCCACGGTATCCGAATCGGACTGCACGGTTAGCTGCGTGTTCACGACGACGTCTACCGCGTTCGCATAGGTCGAGTCGGCCGATGTCGACGTGGACGCGCCTTCACCCGAGGAACTGCGCGAAGGTCCGGCGTTGAATCGGACCGGCATCGTGCTGCCGTCCGCGAAAACCGCCTGCGTGCTGCCGACGTCGAAAACGTAGCGCAGTTGCGTGTACGTCTGCGCCGGAACGCTCGTCTGCGTCATCCAATCGCCGCTGCCGTTTTGATACTGGAGCAAGTCGATCTGATACGGCGTCGACGACGAACCGAGCACGACGCTCTGTCCGTTTTGAATAGCGTCGATCTCACGCACGCCGACGTAGAAGTGCGCGAGCGTCCTCCCCCCGATCGTCGGCGCGGAGTCTCCTAAAAGCGAATTCAACATGCGGAACAGTCCGGATGGACCGCCCCAAACGTCCATAGGCCGCCGAAGGGCGGGCGCTTGCAGCGCCGGACCGCTCGGTGGGCGAGTGACCCCGCCCTGCGGAACGTTCTGCGATCCTTGCGTAGAACAGCCTGCGAGGGCTAAGCCCAAAAAGAAAAGAGCGCCTCGCATAAGACGATTTTGCACCGCGATTTCTCCCCCAGCGCCATCCATGACGCGCTTGCTTGGTGTGGATGTTTACCCTGAGTTATTATACCGCTTAGCGGCGTTTAAGCGAGCGCTAAGTTTAGGCCTTAGGGACCAACTTCAAGGCTGCATGTGTTAAGTATATGTAAAGTGTCCCTTACGACGTACGGTAGCCTACCCTCGATCGGTGTCATGGAACGTTCCGCGCTTGGCCGAGCGGTCCAGGTCGAGATCGTCGAGATAGTAATAGACGATCTTTCTGTCGTCGAAGCCGACCTTGGCCAGCTCTCGCCCGCCGACGGTAACCACCTCGTGAATGTGACCCGTCTTGCCGGCATACGCATAATTCACGGCCGTGTAGTTCGGATCGCCGGTTTTGGGCCGCGGGGTCGCCTTCACGCCTCGCAGCGGGGTGTTGTGGCGGTGCATACGAATGTGGGGTTTCCTTCGGAGGGCCAAATGATCATTGAATACCGGGGGAAACGCCCCCGCATGCATTCGTCGGCGTTCGTGGCACCGACGGCCGTGCTGATCGGCGATGTGGAAGTCGGGGAGGAGTCGAGCATCTGGTTCGGGGCCGTGCTTCGGGGCGACAACGGACCGATCCGCATCGGGGCTCGCACGTCGATTCAGGACAACTGCGTCCTGCACGTGAGCGAGCACGGCGAAACGATCGTCGGAGACGACGTTACCGTCGGGCACTGCGCCGTGATGGAAGATTGCCGCATCGAGCCGTTTGCCTTAGTCGGCAGCAACGCCGTCATTTTGGGAGGCGCGGTCGTCGGATCGCGCTCGCTGATTGCCGCCGGCAGCGTCGTCGGCGAGCGAGCGCAGATTCCGGAGGGGGTGCTGGCTGCCGGATCGCCTGCAAAAGTGAAAAAGTCCATCGAGGGTGAGGCAGCCCGCTGGATTGACGGCAGCGCCGCCGAGTACGTCGCGCTTTCGCGCTCGTACATGAAAGAAGGCGTGGTTTCCCGAATAGATTAGCGTGAACACCGCCAACGATCTCACCATCCGCGCTGCGACGGTGAACGGCTCCGGAAGTCAGTCGGCCAATCTCGTTTTGACCAACGCGATCTTCCGCATGGGGATCCCGGTTGCCCCGAAAAACGTCTTCCCGTCCAACATCGAGGGGCTGCCCACGTGGTTCGACGTGCGCGTCTCGCCGCAAGGATATCGGTGCCGCAGCAGAGACGTCGACATACTGGTCGCGCTCAATCCGACGACCTGGCACGCCGACGTGCGTGACGTGCGCTCGGGCGGCGTAGTGGTTCACGAAGCGGCATACGCGGTAACGGGCGATGCGGCGCGCGAGGACGTCACGTATTACCCCGTGCCGTTCGCGAAACTCGCGAAGGAGCACGTGAGCGACGGCGGCTTGCGCAAATACCTGACGAACATGATCTACGTCGGCGTGCTCGCGCATCTGCTCGGCATTGGGGTCGACACGATCGAGGCGGCGCTCCGCGGTCAGTTCAAAACGAAACCCAAGGCCGTGCAGACGAATATGGACGCCGTGCGTGTGGGTTCGGAGTTCGCGTCGGCGAACCTGACCAAGACGGATCTCTACCGCTTGCAGCCGATGAGCGGCAAGACCGAAGACTTGCTGCTGATGGACGGCAACAGCGCGGCCGCGCTGGGCTGCGTCATGGGCGGATGCACGGTCGCGGCGTGGTACCCCATCACGCCATCGTCGTCGCTCTGCGAGTCCTTCATTCAATACTGCGACCGCTTCCGCGTCGACAAGGAGAGCGGCACGCGCAAAGCCGCAATCTTGCAAGCCGAGGACGAACTCGCGGCGATCGGTATGGTGTTCGGCGCAACGTGGGCCGGAGCGCGCGCGATGACCTCGACCTCCGGTCCGGGGCTTTCGCTGATGGCGGAGTTCGCGGGCCTGGGATACTACGCCGAATTGCCGGGCGTGATCTTCGACGTGCAGCGCGCCGGGCCGTCTACGGGTCTGCCGACGCGCACGCTGCAAGGCGACGTCGCATTCGCCTACACGCTCTCGCACGGCGATACGAAGCATATCGTTCTGCTGCCGGGCACCGTCGAGGAAGCGTATGAGTTTTCGATGCAAGCGTTCGACTTGGCCGACCGCTTTCAAACGCCCGTGTTCGTGCTTAGCGACTTGGACCTGGGCATGAACCTGTGGATGACGGCGCCGCTTGCGTATCCGGAAAAGCCGTTCGATCGCGGTAAAATTCTGGACGCCGCCAAACTGGACGAAGTGAAGACGTGGGGCCGCTATCGCGACGTCGAAGGCGACGGCATACCCTACCGCACGCTTCCGGGTACGGCGCATCCGCTCGCCGGCTATTTCACGCGCGGATCCGGTCACGACGAACAGGCGAACTACTCCGAGAATCCCGACGTGTACCGCGGCAATCTCGACCGGCTTTCGCGCAAGCACGAAACGGCGCGAACGTTCGTTCCGCAGCCTCTTTCGGACGAAGCCGGCCGTCCCGTCGCCATTCTGGCGTACGGCACGACGCACCATGCGGTGATCGAGGCGCGCGATCGTTTGCGCGAGGAAGGCCTGGAAATGGATTACCTTCGCGTACGCGCGCTGCCGTTTTCGCAAGACGTGGCCGCGTTCATCGAACGCCACGATCGCGTATACGTCGTCGAGCAGAATCGCGACGGGCAATTGCACGCGCTGCTTCGCACCGAACTGCCCGCGCATCTTCTCGAACGCCTGCAGTCGGTACGCCACTACAACGGCGTGCCTATCGACGCTCGCGCCGTTACCGAACCAATCCTTTCAGCCGAGAAAATGGTGCCCGCGTAATGAATTCGAACGTGAACGTCCTCGGATTACCCCGCGACGTCTATAAAGGCGCGGCGAGCACGCTGTGCGCCGGCTGCGGGCATAATTCGATAACCAACCATCTCATCAAGGCGCTCTACGAATACGGCGTGGATCCGTACAAGCTTGCGAAGATGAGCGGCATCGGCTGCTCTTCGAAGACGCCTGCCTATTTCGTCGAGCGCGCGCACGGCTTCAACGGCGTCCACGGACGGATGCCGTCGCTGGCGACCGGCGCGAAGGTCGCGAACCGGGAGCTTATGGTGCTGGGGATCAGCGGCGACGGTGATACTGCGAGCATCGGCCTGGGACAGTATTGCCACATGATCCGCCGCAACGTCGACGCGACGTACATCATCGAGGACAACGGCTGCTATGGGTTGACTAAAGGGCAGTTCTCCGCCACCGCGGATCGCGGTTCGGTGCTCAAGAAAGGGCAAGTCAACGAATTCGAGACGATCGACGTCTGCGGTCTCGCGGTCGAACTGGGCGCAACGTTCGTTGCGCGATCGTTTTCGGGCGACGGAAAACAGCTGATCCCGCTGCTTCAGGCGGCATTCTCGCACCGCGGCATCGCGGTGCTCGACGTCATCAGCCCGTGCGTGACCTTCAACGATCACGAAGGATCGACGAAGAGTTACAACTACATCAAGGAACATCACGCGGTACTGCACACCGCGGACTTCATCGCCGGCAGTACGGAAATCACGGTAGACTATGAACCCGGAACGGTTCAGGAAATAACCTTCGACAACGGAAACCGGGTGCTGCTGCGCAAGCTCGAGCGCGACTACGACGCGTCGGATCGCATGGAAGCACTGCGCGTCATGAACGAGGCCCGCAACCGCGGAGAGCTGGCGACGGGATTGCTGTACGTGGAAACCTCTGCGCGCGACCTGTGCGAGCGCGAGCGGCTTCCGCAAAAACCGCTCGCGCAGATGAACGAAGATGACTTGCGGATCAGCCGTCAGGACTGGGCCGCGCTGATGTCATAGCGCGTTTGATCCACGCGTCCGCCGCGTCGCTCCAGGGCTTCTTGAAATTCTTCGGCCAATGCGTCGGATCGGACCACAACCGATTCAAGCCTTGCTGCACGTCGGCATCGCCGCGCGTGAACCGGCGCACCAGGGCGCACCAGCGGTTCGCTAGTTGTCCCGCAGCTTCGGTCGCAGGGTCCTCGTCGCGCGAGGCGGCCTCTTCGACTTCGGCGATGAGCGCGGCCCAATCACGCTCCCCTTCCTCCACGACTTCCTTCGGCGTGTCGTTCCGGTACTGCGCGAGTTTTTCGCGCGCCTCCTCGTTGTAATAGTTTTCCGTCCAGCTCCATTCGTTTTCCATTTTGAACGCCTCGATGATGTTCAGGAGGATCTGCCACCGGTCTGCCGATTCGGCGCCGTCGAGCGCCGATTCCGCACGTTCGATAGCCTGCGCCGCGGCGTCGAGTTTGCGCTGTTGCTGTGCGATGATCTCGCGCTGCATTCGTAGAGCGGCGACGAGTGGCCACTTCGGACCTTGCAGAAGCTCCTTGATGTGTTCGAGTCGAAACCCGACGAAGCGCAGCGCCAAAATCTGTTCGAGACGTTCGAGTTCGGCCTCGCCGTACAGGCGATAACCGGAAGCGGAGCGCGCGGCGGGCCGCAGCAGTCCGAGACGGTCGTAGACGTGCAGCGTCCTTACCGTTACTCCGGCTTCTTGGGCGAACTGCTTGGCTCGTCGAAGGTTTGTCGGCGGTGCTTGCATCGGGATTCCTCACCAAGGACGATAGAGTATGACCTTACGTGAGGGTCAATACCGTCCTTCAATGAAAAAGGCGTCCGTGCAGTTTACCATACGCGCGGGCGTCGCGAGCGACTCCGAAGCCCTCGCCGCGGTGCACGTCGCCGCCTGGGAAGCATCATATCGCGGTCTTGTGCCGCAGGGGATCAACGTAGACTCCGGTGTGTTCGATGACGTCGTCTACGCGTTCGACGATCTGCGCGCGCTTGCCGCGCGAAGCTATTTGGCGTAAATTTCGACGACGTACTGGTCGGGATCCAGGAAGAAGAGTTGACGCAAACCGTCGCCGCTCGCCGGTCCCGAAATGATTTGCACGCCGTGCGCGCGCAGGCGCTCGGCCCACGCGTCCACTTCCGCTTCACTGCCGACGCGGAAGCCGAAATGGAACTTGCTGCGATCGGCCGGCGGCTTCTCCGTGATGACGAGCAAAAAATCCGGCCATTGCACGCGAACGTCGTCGCCGACGCGCTCGGCGGGCAGCGTCAAAACGTCGCGGTAGAACGTTTCGGACGCGGCGAGATCGCTGACGCCCAAACTGAGGTGCGAGAGCTTCAGGCCGTTCACGGCGTCGGGTAGTGCGTCGCGTCGCCGTACGGCCGGAACAACGTGAACTCGCGCTGAAAGCGCAATTTCACGGTTCCCGTCGGCCCGTTTCGATGTTTCGCGATGATGAATTCGGTCAAGTCGGGCTCCGCGGCTTCGTTGTGGTAATATCCTTCGCGGAAAAGGAACGCGACCATGTCGGCTTCCTGCTCGAGCGAGCCCGAGTCGCGCAGATCGCTCAGAAGCGGCCGCTTATCGGTGCGCGCTTCGACGCCGCGGTTCAACTGTGCCAGCCCAACGATCGGCACGCCCAAATCTTTCGCCGTCATCTTGAGCGTGCGGCAGATATCGGAAAGCTCTTCGTTGCGATTCGCGCCTCGGCTCAGCACGCTCGGGTGCACCAGACTGCAGATAGTCGATGAACACTGCGGAGAGTCCCTGTCCGGACTTGAGCCTGCGGCAGCGGCTGCGAATCTCGGACACCGAAAGCCCGCCGGAATCGTCGAGGTAGATCGGCATCTCGTTGAGCACGCCCATCGCGTCGGAGATCTTCTCCCAATGGTGCGGCTTGATGTTGCCGCGCCGCATGTCGTGCATGCTGATCTCCGCTTCCGCGCAGATCAGACGCTGGACCAGCTCGTCGTTCGACATCTCCAGCGAAAAGAACGCGACGGGCGCGGTCTCTTCCCGCGATGCTGCGACCGCCATGTTCAGCGCGAACGAGGTCTTGCCCATACCGGGTCGCGCGGCCAGAATGATGAAGTTGCCGGGCTGAAAACCGGTCGTCATTTCGTCGATGTCGGCGAAGCCCGACGTCAAACCGGTGCGGCCCCCGCGGTTGTGGAACAACTTGTCGATGTGTTCGAACGCCGGTTTGAGCAAGCGGCTCACGGGCGTAAACTCGCCCTGCATTTGCCGGCGCCCGATGTCGTAAACCATTTGCTCGCTTTGGTCGAGCGCGCCGTCGACGTCTTCTTCGTTTTCGAAGCCGAGTTGAGTGATGCGCGTTCCGGCGTGAATCAGACCGCGCAGAACTGCTTTTTCGCGCACGATCTTCGCGTAGTACGCCGCGGATGCTGCGGTCTGCACCGTATCCATCAGCGAACTGAGGTACGAGAGTCCCCCGACTTTCTCGAGTTCGCTCCGGCGTTTGAGTTCTTCCGCAACGGTAATTTTGTCGAGCGGTTCGCCGCGGTCGTACAGATGCTGAAGCACCGCGTAGATCGACTCGTGCACGTGTGCGTACAGATCGTCCGGGCGCACGATCTCGTTCACGATGCCCATGATCTCGCGATCGACGAGAATCGAGCCGAGCAACGCCATCTCCGCCTCTAAGTTTTGCGGCGGAATTCGGTCGACCAGCGGGAGATTCGTTATGCTCATGAGCGGGCGGAAGTACTGCGCCGCCCGCGCGTCACTCGCCTTGTGGATTTCTTGTGGAGAGAAAGCGCGCGGAACGCCTGCTCCACCGACGTAATAGGAATGACGTCGATTCCTGCGAGCGTACGGTCAATTTCTCGAAGATTTTCCTTGGGCACGAGTATCGCGCGCATGCCCGCCTGTCTTGCGGCATACAACTTCTCGACGATACCGCCGACCGGACGAACCTTGCCTTGAATCGACAGCTCGCCGGTGATCGCAACGTCCTGCGGCAGCGGCGTCTTCGTGAGCGCAGAATACAGAGCGAGGAAAATCGCCAGGCCCGCAGAGGGTCCATCGATGTTTCCGCCGCCGATCACGTTGATGTGCAAATCGTGATTCGCCGTGTCCAAGCCGGTTACCGCGCGCAGCACCGCAGCCGCGTTGAACACGCTGTCTTTCGCCATTGCTCCGGCTGCGTCGTTGAAACGCACGGTGCCTTTGCCGCTCGCGCCGGAGCCGAAGGCGACCGCTTCGATTTCGATGATGCTGCCCAAATAGTGCAATACGCCTAGGCCGAAGGTTTTGCCGATTTCGCGCGTCGAGCGCGCCTTTACCGTCGTATGCTGTACGAGACGACTCGCCTGAACGACGTCGCGCACGTCGTCTTCGGTGATAGTGACGTGCTTCGCGTCGTCTACCTTCGCGCGGCTGCCGGCAATTCGGTACAGCGCGTGCCCGTAGGCGTCCGCAACGACCTGCACGGCCTTACGCCCTTCGATCGTGTACGAGGCGATCAATGGTGCGACGCCTCGGGCGGCTTTCGCGCGCAGACGTTTGATTGCGCCGTTGACGATGCTCACGATTTGATGCTGGGTCAGCGGTTCGAAGTACACGGCCGCGCAGCGCGAGCGGATGGCGGCGTCGATATCTTCCGGTTCTCGCGTCGTGGCGCCGATGAGAATGAAATCGGCCGGCGCGCCGGCGCGAAACAATCGTTTGATGTATTCGGGAACGTTCGACGCGGATTCGTCATAATACGACGATTCGAACGTGACCTTCTTGTCTTCGAGAACTTTGAGGATCTTCGTTTGCAGCAGCGGGTCCATCTCGCCGATCTCGTCGATGAAGAGCACGCCGCCGTGGGCGCGCGTCACTAAGCCGAGTTTCGGCTCGGGAATGCCGCCCTCGGCGAATTCGCGCCGGCTGCCCTGGTAGATCGGGTCGTGCACGCTGCCGAGCAGCGGATTCGTCGTCTCGCGCGGATCCCAGCGCAGCGTCGTTCCGCTTGCCTCGACGAACGGCGCTTCCTTTTTGAAAGGCGTGTAGGCGCGGTTCTTCGCCACTTCGAGCGCCAAACGGGCGACGGTCGTTTTGCCGACACCGGGCGGCCCGTAGAGGATCACGTGCTGCGGATACGGCGACGAAATTTTTGCCAGCAGCGAGCGAATGGCGGACTCTTGTCCGACCACTTCCTTGAGCGATTGCGGGCGCAGCAGCTGCAGCGCCGACGCCGCCAGACCGCGAGCATCGAGTTGCTGCAGTTCCTCCAGCTTCTTCTGCGTCGCGGGCGTTTCGGGACCGGTGTCCTCGCGCAATGCTTCGAGTTTGAGGTCCTTCAAGTATTCTTGATGGCGCTCGATCATTTTCGTGTTGATGCGGCGCTCGATCGAATCTTCGACGTTTTTCTGCGCGATGAGATCCGCCAGATGTTCTTCGATCTCGGAAATGACGCGTCGCGAATTCGCTCGCCCCGTAACGCGTTCGAGCGTCGGATCCTCGAAGACCAAACGCGCGAGCGCGCAGATGCGGTCCGGCAGCGCGGTCGAACGCATCAGTTTGAGCGCGTTCATCTTCCCGGCGCGCAGCACCAGCTTGTCCGAGCCGATGGTGTTCGCTAGAACGTCATACAGCGCCGAGACATAACGGCTCGTCTCGTCTTCGCTGCCGAACTTGCGGCGAAAACGCGCGAGATACGGATTTTCGCCCGCTCCGGCCATGACGAGGCTACGCTGCGACGACGCTGACGGTCGTCTTCGCGACGACGTTTTTCCCTAACCGGATTTCTACGGGGTAGACTCCCAGCGCTTTGATGGAATTTTTCACTTCGATCTTGTGCTTGTCCACCGACAGAGAGAACGTCTGCGTGATCGCGTCCGCGATATCCGCGTTCGTCACCGTGCCGAACAGTTTGCCGTTGCCGCCGGCCTTCGCACGTACGGCTACCGGCTTACTCTCCAACAGCTTGGCCATCTCATGGGTTTCCGCCAGCATCTGCGCTTCGCGCTTTGCCTTGGCCTTTTGCTGCTCGGAAAGCATCGTGAGTGCGCCCTTGTTCGCTTCGACCGCCAGCTTGCGGGGCAGCAAAAAATTTCGCGCGTACCCCTCCGCTACGTCGACCAAGGCGCCCTTCTTTCCGAGCGCTTTTACGTCGTTGAGCAAAATGAGCTTCATGGCCTATTCGGTGACGAACGGTAAAAATGCGATGACGCGAGCGCGCTTTACTGCGACGGTGAGCAGGCGCTGGTGGCGGGCGCAGTTGCCGGAGATGCGGCGCGGTAGAATTTTGCCGCGTTCCGAAACGAACTTCTTGAGACGGGCGACGTCCTTGTAGTTGATATCGAGCGCTTTCTCGGCGCAAAAATTGCACGCTTTACGCTTAGGGCGACGCTCTTTAACGGCCCGTTTGGCCTTGGTGCTAGCCATTGCTCTTGTCCTTTCACTAGGTGGTTGACGGCCGCTAGCCTGCCCTATCTCGGGACGAGGAATAGCGACCCTAGCGAAGTGACGCGCCTGACGCGCGCCACTACCCCGCGGGCGGGGATTTCCGTTTGGAAAACAGGTTCGAGTATACAGGCTCGGCAAGCCCGTGACTACCCCTTTTGGCGAGGCGCGAGGCCGAGCGACCCCGCGATTCCCGCGAGGGCCGCCTTCAACACCCGTCTAGCGACAGCCGTTGGCCGTGAGCAGTACGTATCCGTCATTCGAAGCGAGCGTCAAGGGGTTTGAAACGGGACGGCCGGCGAGGTCGGTATATGTGTGTCCGGCGGGCAGATGTGCCACCTCGCTCGACGTTCCCGAGCCTGCGTTGACGACCACCACCGCATTGCCGAAGCGGCGGTAGTAGACGCTCGGATTTGCCGCGTCGTACGAAGCGCCGCCGTAATAGGTTCCGCATGGCGCTCCGATCGCAGTCTGATACTCCGAATGCCACTGCTCCAAGCCGTATCCCGCCGAAGGCGAGACGAAGATCGACTCCGCTTGCAGATTGCCCATCAAGTACGTCGCGATCGAATAGTCGAAGCGCGGCGCGGTGACGGCAACGCGGCCCCAGTTTGCGTTCATCAAAATTGCCGTGCCGTGTTGCTGCGCATACTGCGCCCAATTCGTACGCATGACGAACGTATTGGCGGTCGTGGTCTGGTAGCGGCCGTAATCGCTATAGCCCGTTTCGTCCAGATCGGCATCGACGTTCGACAACAGCGCCGTTTCGTTCGCCGACAATCCGCTTGCGGGATGGTTCACGATCAGCTTGAGATGATACCTCGCAAGCGCCGGATCCGTCGTAAGCAGACTATGCGCGATTTTCGTCCATTGCACGACGTCGGCGGCCCAGTTCGGATCGTTTACGCCCGTGTACCGCTGCACCCACGCTCCGTTTTGGCGAATCCCGCAGCCATACGAACCGGAGCCGGCGCCGGCATCGGCTTGCCAAAAGGTCGCCTCGTCGATCGCGAGCGCGCGATAGCCCATCGCGTGCGCATAGTTCGCCATGGCGCGAACTTGATATTGGACGACGGCCGGATTGTGAATGTCGAGCGGAATGTTCGTGTTCAGTCCCGGTACGTACGCCGGATTCGCGCTTGGCGTTCCGGCGGACGTGCACGCGTATAACACCCAGTCGGGATGATTCGCATTCCACCAAGCAAGATTATGGCCGATCGCACCCCATCCGGTGTAACTCGGATCGGTTTCGAGCGCATTGTAGTAGCCGCTCTCGAGCGACGGATTACTTTTGTTCCACGCGGTGCCGATGTTCCACCGCGAACCCCACACGGCGGTGTAGCGCCATCCGTCATTCGAAGTCTGCGGTCTGCGTGATGAAACCGTTCGAAGTCTCGTCGAAGACTTGGAACGCGCTGATCTCGCCCCAGCTGCTCGGCATGAATGCCGTCGTGCCGGGCGGCGTCAAGGCTCCCGGTACGGGAGGCGGTGACACGCTCGGCGCTGGCGTAGCCGAAGCCGGCGGCGTCGCCGCGCCCGTGTACGTCACTGCGTTTGCGTTTAGCGAACCGCGGTTCGTGCACGCGCCCGCACCCGAAGCTTGAATCGGCATACCGGCTTTGATCGGATAGCCGATGTACGGATAGAATTTCGTCGTCTTCCTGTTGTAGTAGACGTACATCGTGCCGCAGCTCGGATGCGTCGTCTTGACGGCGATTTTGTAGATATCCGCGCTGATGACGTTGCCGGACAGCGTCAGAGCCGGCGCGGCCGCAGCAGTCGTCGTTTGCGCGGTTCTCGCGGTAGAGAAACCGGTTGTCGTCGTAGCAGGGGTGATGTCGAGTGGGGATTGCCCGCCTCCGCATGCGGCGAAGGTCGCTGAAAGTGCCGCAACTGCGGCGAATCGTAAAACCGTACCAAGGGAAGTCATACCGAGAACAAATCTCGGCATGTCTGCGCGATACGTTCATACTTCTGCTCAAAGCTTTACGCGCGCCGAGGTAATGCGGGATCGGCGCTTTGGTGCATGGCCAAGCGTGCGCTCCCGCCGTGACGACGACGTCTCTATTGAGCTGGAAAGGTTTGCTCGATCGTCTTGACGTCACCCAGCAGCGATTGCTCGATAACGTTGGTGCCGGCGCCTTCGATATTGGGCGTCTGCTGTGCATTCCACGCGATGATGAGGTCAGTGTCGACGGTGAGAGCTCGCGGCAGCGCTCCGAGCGGCTGCGCGGATTGCAGATCGGAGAAAAGCTTCGACGTCACGCTAGGCGGCAGCGTTTCGTTCAGCGTGCCGGAACCGCACGTTTGCACCGTGCGCTGAGCGGTACCATCGCGGTGAACCGTGTACGTCGTCGCACAAGTGTTGGCGGACTCTTGGATCACCGCCGTGTCGGCTGCACTCTCCACCGGAATGGAGGCGGGGCCGGCGCATGCTGCGAGTAGTGTAAAGAGAAGCGCGACTGCGGCAAAAGAGGCGGCGAAGGAGCGGCGTACCATAGTTTGCCTAGCCTCTTGTAGCTCTAACGATGAGTGCCGCTCGGGACGTGACGCCGTACGCCTTGAAAATCGCCTTGATGTGGTTGCGAACCGTAAACGCGCTGCGTCCCAGCGTTCGCGATATTTCGTCGGTGCCGCGGCCCTCCAGAAGCAAGTCCAAAACAGTCCTTTGCGCGGGCGTCAGTTGCGGAGCGTGGTGCGCGGCAGCGACGACAGCCCCCGGCGTCACCCCCTTACGGACGAGCCAACTGCGCGGATAGTGCTCGAGCGCCCGATCCGCCCGCTGGCGCCAAGGGCCCTTTGCGTCGATCTCTAGGAGCGAAAGCGCCGCACGGCCCGCGCGCCACTGCATCCCGAGCGTATCGTAAATCGACCACGCGTTTTCGAGCAGCCGCCGCGCTTCGCGGCGTTCGCCGAGCGCCAGTTGCACGCGCCCGAGCGAAAACGCTTCGAGCGCGTCGACCCGCCGATCGCGCCGAGACGAAAGAATACGCGGAAAATTCCTATCGAGCTTCTTGAACGTCGTCACGTAGGCGATGGCGACTGAAGGGTCGCGGCCTGCGAAAAGCTCCGCGAGCACGGGGAGAGCGAGTTTCTCCTCGCCTGCGACGCTTGCCCAGTCGATCTTCGAGGCAAGGTCGTGCGCGTCGCGCAACTCTTGCGCGGCCCAGCGCCGCTCGCCGAGCACCGCGGCAAGGTAGGCGCGATCCGTCAGCGCGGCGACGCGCCACGCGTCCGAATTCGCTGCGTTGAGCGCTTCTTTCAAGCGGCGAAAAGCGCTGAATTCATCGCCGTCCAAAGCGTGTCGCCACGCTATCGCGCGAGCAGCGTGAAAGTGAAGATCCGCAATATCCGTTGTCCACCTTACCGTTTCCACGCGTTCGATTGCGGCGTCCCGCAGCGCGGTGCTGGGCAGACTCGAGTGCAAGCGACGCAATCTGCGTCACGAGCATGCCGTAGAGATAAACGTCCGCGCCCGCGGCGTCGGTGCACCGTATAGCATCGAGCAGAATGGCGCCCTGCGCGGCAAGATTTTCGCTCGCCGAGGCTATCGCCCCGTGCAAAATTCGCGCGTGCAAATCGATCTCGCTAGTCCGTACCTCCGGCATACGCTCGAGCAACTTTTCGGCTTTATCGAGGCGGCGTTCCATCCATTCGTTAGCGGCGATTTGATAGATCAGTTCCGGGTAGGATGCATCGTCCGGCCCAATGAGCGCTTGCGCGCTACGAAAATGCGTTCGCGCGGAAGCAGCGTCGCCCGAACGCGCGAACGCCACCGCTTTGAGCATCGTCAGTTCCGGTTTCGCGCTTTTACGCGCAAATCGTCCGAATCGAGTCAGCGTTGCAAGCGCGTCCGCCGGCTCGCCGAGGCGCATCTCAATCCGTGCCAGGAGTAGAGCCGCATCGACGGCGTCCGGCCTTTGCTCGAGAAGCGCGCGAAGTGTCGCCGCGGCGGAAGTAAACTCGGCGGCCTGAAACAGTTCGCGTGCGCTGTCGACGGAGGCCGCGTTTTGCGCTCGTGCTCGCATTGGCGCGACATGTTCAACAGCGGCGGGAAAAGCCCTCATGGACCACAAATAGCCCACCTGAGCCATGGCGAGAATACTGAAGGCGTTGTTCTGCGCGCTGATCGCGACTTGCGTGCTGGCCGCTGTTTCGGCCTGCAACACGAACGGCGGCATTCCGGCGGGCCCAATGGCTCCCGTCCCAACGGCTACACCGAGTAGAAGTCCCAGCCCGAGCCCAAGCCCGACCGCAACGGCTACTTAGCCGCAGCAGAACGCTACGCTAAAACAGATTCCACAGGTACTGATTGTAGACTTCGTGATGATACTGCACTTCCTGCGGTTTCACGAACGTTCCGAGCAGACGCGGGCAGCGGTCCGCGCTGGCTTGTTTCAGATCGGCGTAGCGCGTTTTCACGTCTTCACCCAGTAAGTGCGCGGTCCACTTCGACGTGCGGAAGTTCGAGAGCGCATCGTAGATGTTGTCCGGCAAATAATGCTCCGCTTGCCGCAGGTTGCTCTCGCCGGAGATGTTGCCGTCCAGGCCGGTCTTGAATACCGAGAGCATGACGAGGTACGGGTTGGCATCGGGGCCGACGGAACGGACTTCGATGCGCGAACTGCGTTCGTTGCCGATCGGAATGCGCACCATCGATCCGCGGTCCACCGCCGAGGCCTTGATCTGGTTCGGCGCCTCGAAATGCGGGTCGAGCCGGCGGTATGCATTCACGCTCGCGTTGAGCATGAGGCACACGTCGTTGCCGTGCGTCAACATGCGGTCGACGAATTTCCAAGCGAAATCGCTCAGTTTTTCCTCGCCGCTGGGTTCCCAGAACAGATTCTTCTCGCCTTTGCTGACCGATACGTTCGTATGCATGCCGCTGCCGTTCACGCCGACGACGGGCTTGGGCAAAAAACTCGCCGTCATGCCGAATTTCGTGGCGACTTGGCGGCAAATCAGTTTGTAGAGTTGGATTTGATCGGCCGCCGAGACGACTTCGCCATAGGAATAGTTGATTTCGAACTGAGAGGGTGCCACTTCGGGGTGATCTTTTTCGTTTTGAAAGCCCATCGCGCGCTGTACTTCGGCGACCGTGTCGATGAACGTGCGCAGCGGGTCGCCGGGCAACGAATGATAATAACCGCCGGTGTTGACGTAGTCGAACTTGCCGGTTTCGTGAAACCGGCGTTCCGCGTCGAGCCCCTGAAAGAGAAATCCCTCGATTTCGTTTGCGGCGTTGAGCGTGTACCCGTGCTTCTCGAAACACTCGTTCGAATAGGTTTTCAGCAATCCGCGCACGTCGGCGGTGTACGGCTTGCCTTCGCGATCTTCGACTTCGCCGAATACCAGCACTTTGCCGGGGCCGAACACGTCCGCGGGCGCCCAATAGAACGAACTCCAGTCCAAGAACAAGCGCAGATCGCTTTCGCGCTGCGCCGTAAAACCGCGGATGGAGGAGCCGTCGAACGTGAGATTGTCGTGCGACTTGAGCAAGAATTTTTTGTCGTAATCCAGCATCTGCAGGCGGCCTTCGAGATCGCTGAAGAGTACCGTGACGGCTTTTATGCGTTTTTCGTCCGTCAGATACTTGAGGCGCTGTTCCTGAACCTTATCCGCCTTCGCCCGGTTTTTGCGCTGCTGCTTTGCCTCGAGATTCATCTCCTCGAGTTCGCCATACGAGAGTTCGAGGAAATCGCGGAGATCAGCCATCGTTCGTTACGTCCTCTTCACGTGCGGTGGGTTGGTCCACCGGTTGGATAGCCGCGCGAAGGCGCCTTTGTGCAAGTGGTAAATCTTCGAGCCGCCAAGCGCGCCGCGCGGCCTACTCTTCGCCGTCGAAATAGTCCAGGTGCTCGGAGCGCAGGACGCGGCGCTCGGGAATCGGCACGCCCCACTTCCCACTATCGGGATAGTAGTGCGTTTCGCCGATCGGATTGTCGGCGACGACGTAGAGCACGAGGTCTTGCGCCGTGTCGTTGAGGATTTGATGCGGTTCTCCGGGTTTGAAAAGGAACGCATCGCAGGTCTCGACCCGCGTCGCACCCTCGGCGTGCCGAACCGATCCGCTGCCGGAGATGACGTGGTAGAATTCCCACTGCGCGCTATGCGAGTGGTACGGGTACGCCGCTTTGCCGGGCGGTATGCGTAGGATCTCCACGTCGAATGGATGGCGTTCCATCAAATCCGTGGATTTCGGATCGCGTCCGAGCGCTTCGGAAACTTCTCTGCCGGAGGCAACGAATTTTCCCTTTGGCGACGACCATTGAAATTCTTCCAGCGTATTTGAATTTACTTTGCGCATAAAGCCCCTTTCGCGCGCCGGCGAGTTTGCAACTTCCGCCGCGAAGGGAGGCGGCGCCCAAGAGCAAAGACGGCCCCCTTCGGAGGTTCTTGCATGAGCGGCGTACGGTTATTGGTAGGAACGCGCAAGGGCGCATTCATTTTGACGTCCGACGAGAAACGCGAAAAGTGGGACGTCGGCGGACCGCATTTCGCCGGTTGGGAAATGTACCACCTCAAAGGCTCGCCGGCGAATCCGGACCGGATATTCGCGTCTCAGACCAGCGGGTGGTTCGGGCAAGTCATGCAGCGATCCGAAGATGGCGGAAAGACGTGGGAAACCGTCGGAAACCAGTTCGCGTACGACGGCGTGCCGGGCACCCACCAGTGGTACGACGGCACGCCGCACCCATGGGAATTCAAGCGCGTTTGGCATATCGAGCCCTCGCTGTCCGATCCCGACACCGTCTATGCCGGCGTGGAGGATGCGGCGCTCTTCAAGTCGACCGACGGCGGCGGCACGTGGAGTGAACTGGCCGGCTTGCGCACGCACAGCACGGGCTCGTCGTGGCAGCCCGGTGCAGGCGGCATGTGCCTCCACACGATCGTTCTCGACCCGGCGGACGCGCAGCGCATCTTCGTCGCGATCTCCGCGGCCGGCGCGTTTCGCACCGATGACGGCGGCAAAACGTGGAAGCCGATCAATCGCGGGTTGAAGTCGGAGTACATTCCCGATCCCGACGCGGAGGTGGGTCACTGCGTGCACCGCATCGCAATGCATCCGTCGCGTCCGAACGTGCTGTTTATGCAGAAGCATTGGGACGTGATGCGGACGGACGACGCCGGCGACTCTTGGCGTGAAATCAGCGGAAATCTCCCGACGGACTTCGGGTTCGTCGTGGACGTTCACGCGCACGATCCGGAAACGGTTTACGTCGTCCCGATCAAAAGCGATTCCGAGCATTTTCCGCTCGACGGCAAACTGCAAGTGTATCGCAGCCGCAGCGGCGGAGACGAGTGGGAAGCGCTCACGAACGGCTTACCGCAGCGGGACTGCTACGTGAACGTGCTCCGCGACGCGATGTCGGTCGATGGGCTTGAATCGTGCGGAGTCTATTTCGGCACGACCGGCGGTCAGGTGTATGCGTCGGCGGATGCAGGCGATTCGTGGAAGGCGATCGTCCGCGATTTGCCGGCCGTGCTTTCCGTCGAAGCGCAGACGCTTCCGTAAGGCGGCGATACCGTTGGGCATGACCGTCCGCGTTGTCCTTCCCGCGCATCTTCGCGCGCTCGCAAGGATCGCGGGCGAACTGCAGGTGGAACTCGACGGCACGCCCACGCAGCGCGCTGTGCTCGGCGCCATAGAGGAGCGCTTTCCGATGCTGCTCGGGACGATGCGCGACCCTGCAACGCAAAAGCGGCGCGCATTCATCCGGTTTTTCGCGTGCGAGCGCGATCTCTCACACGATTCGCCCGACGCACCGCTTCCGGATGCGGTAGGACGCGGCGCAGAGCCGTTTCTCGTGGTCGGCGCCATTGCAGGCGGCTAAGCGACCTGGCCCTCAGCCGGCTGCCATGGCAGCCGAGGTTGCCCGCGAAAGATCATGGTCCAGAGATGACAAGGACGAGCCTGGTGTTCGCGCTTTCTCTGGCAACGCTCGCAGCGTTCGGTACTTTATCTTCAAACGGGATCGCTTCAAGCGGTCCCGTTTCACTTTCCGAACTGGCACCCGCGGACGAATATTTCGGGCGCGAGAAGCTCAGCCCGCTCGGCATTCGTCACACGATATTCTCATTGAAAGATCAATTGCACCACGCACGTCGCAAACCCGACGCGATCTCGCACGACGCCGTGCTGGTCGAAGATGCGGTGGACGATTGGGGGACGCGCTTCCCGCGCGATTCTTGGCTGCCGGCAACCCTTTGGAATCTGGCCGTGCTTTATGAAGAACTGCCGGGCGACGATGCGCGAAGCCGTGCGTTGAACGTGCTGCAGCAGCTGCGCGATCGTTACGCCGGCACGCCGTTCGGCGAGAACGCGGCGCGGGATCTCGTGCGCGGAATCGGCGTGCGGCCGTGGCCGCGGTGGGCCGGCGCGCCGCCTTCTCCGTCCGCCGCAGTCGTAGACGCGACGTCACTCATTCACGCGATCGGATTCGTGCGCAGTGCGGCGCCGGCGGATCAGCTGCAGGCGGCGCTCGATCTCGAGCAGCGGTTCTTCACGCTCTCGCGCGGCGGCGCGGATCCGGACTACGCGCGCTCCGCTTGGGAACTCGCGTCAACGTTTGAGCAACTTCCCGGAGACGACGCACAAACGCAGGCCATTCGGCTGCTCTCCCTCTTGGTCGATCGCTACCCCGACGTCGTGTTCGGAAAGTGGGCTATGCGGGACCTCAAGCGTGGGGTCGGCGAACGAACGTAGGATGATATTGCGATGCACTCTTGCACTCGTTCTGGCAGTCGCTTTCTTCGCACCGGCGCAGGCGCAGAACGACGCCGCGCTCGATGCACAGCTCGGGGCGATTGCCGCAGGATACCGCGGACACGTCGCGCTTTACGCGACCGATCTGCGCACGGCGAAAACCGTTGCGCTGAATGCCGACACGCCGGTTCCGACCGCGTCCGTCATAAAACTCACGATTCTCTACGATGCGCTGCAGCAAATACAAGCCGGCCGGGCCTCCTTTGCGGACCAGCTCGTTTTGACGAAGGCAAATCAGGTCGGCGGATCGGGAGTACTTGGTCTTTTCGATACGCCGCTCACCGTCACACTCAAAGATGCGCTGACGATGATGGTCGTGGTAAGCGACAATACGGCAACGAATTTGGTCATCGATCGTATCGGTCTGCGGAACATCGACGACGAAATCGAATCGCTCGGACTCAAGAACACCTGGCTGTACAAGAAAGTCTTCATGCCGCCGGTCGGCCCGGTGCCGGCGGATCAAAAAACGTTCGGCCTCGGAAAAACGACGGCCCGCGAAATGGCTTCGGTCATGCAGCATTACGCTACGTGCGACACGCTTAGGAAGCGAGCTGTGCGAAGCGGCGCTGGCGATGCTCAAGAATCAAACCGATCGCGACGCGATACCGCGCTATTTGCCGAACTTGGAAATCGCAAACAAAACCGGCGCGGTGAACGACGCGCGAAACGACGTGGCGATCGTGTACGCGCGAAACGGCCCCATCGTCATCTCGGCGTTCACATACGACAATCAGGACCAGAGCTGGACGCCGGACAATTCCGGTCAACTGCTCATCGGCCGGCTTGCGAAGGCAATCGTCGATCGCTGGGAATGAGCCCAGGCAAGTGAGCCCTGCATGCGTTATCGGGATTCGGGCACGGGGTAGTCTGCTTACACTATGGGAAATGAAATCAAGAAAACCGTTCAAGACGTAGGCGACGCAATCAAAGAAGGCGCGCATCGCGGCAACGCGGACGCGGAGCGAGCGGGACGCACCGCCTTCGGCGACGTGATGACTCCGGGCGAAAAAGCCGGCTCGGTGGCGCGCGAAGTGACTGAGGAAGCGAAGGCCGGAATCGACAAGACGAAGCGCAACGTGCGCGACGCGACCTAGATCCGCCGGGGCCTTCGTCCGGCTCGTGTTGCCTCCGCCGGCGGTCGCGCAGATCGCGCAGCACGCCCTGACGCAAGAACGCGGCGCGATCGTCTATCGAATGACGCGCATCTTCGACGTGCATGCCGGACCGATGCATCGTCATGACGAGCTGGTGCTCGCCGTGGCGAGCGAAGACGGCCGCACCGTCAAGGTGCGCGTGATTCGTGATATGACGGGAGGGCAACCCGCGGATGCGCGGACCATAGCGCAAGTAGAAAATCAGTACGAACATCCGAATCCGGCCGACGTTTTTCACCGGCCGTTCGATCCGCAGTTCATCGGCGAGTATTCGTATCAGGCACTGGACTCGCGCACTTACGCGTTCACGCCGCTGCAGCGCGACGGCAGTCACGGGAGCGGGACGTTCTCCGTGGACGCCGTCGGCAACGTCCTAAGATACGCATACACCCCTGCGACGCTTCCGCGATACGCAAAATCAGGTAGCGTTACGGACCAACGATCGCAAGTGCTTCCCGGCGTTTGGGCAGTCACGCGCGAGGAGCAAGAGTACAGCGGGCGCTACGCCATATTCGCGGGAGGCGCGACCGTAGTAATCACCTGCGACTCGTTCAGCCGATATCCCGACATCGCGTCTGCGTTAGCCGCGCTCCCTCCCGTGCGCTAACCGCGCCGCAAGATTTTGCCGCACCGCCGGCCATTCCGGCGCGATGATGCTGTACACCACCGTATCGCGAAGCGTGCCGTCCCGGTGATGCATGTGATGGCGCAGCACACCGTCGAGTTTGGCGCCGATGCGCTCTATCGCGCACCGGCTCCGGAAGTTGAACGAAGACGTGCGGAATTCGACGGCAATGCACTGCAAGTTCTCGAACGCATGCGTCAAGAGCAACAATTTACTCGCGGTGTTGATTGCCGTTCGCTGCGCGCTTGCGGCATACCACGTCGAGCCGATTTCCAGCCGGCGGTTTTGCGGATCGACGTTCATGTACGTCGTTTGTCCGACGATGCGATCGCTGCGAGAGTCCACGACGGTGAACGGCAGCATCGAGCGCTGACGCTGTAAGCTCAAGCGGCGTTCGATTTCGGCGGCCATCTCACCCGGCTCCGGAATCGTCGTGTACCACAACTCCCAAAGGCGTCCGTCGCTCGCGGCTTGCTTCAACGCATCGCCATGCGCCGCTTCCAGCGGCACGAGGCGCACGATTTCATTCTGCAAAACGATCGGCTGCGGCCACATACTTACAGCATAACCACGAATTGCGGCGCTTATTTCAGGTACTTTCCGAACCAGTTCAAGGTGCGCTGCAAAATGTCGATTTGGTTCGCCGGCTTGCGCGGACCATGCCCCTCATCAGCATACACGACCAATCTCGAAGGTACGCCGAGTGTCTGCATCGCGTGATAAAACTCGAACGCTTGAGGCGCCGGGACCTCTTCGTCACGCTCGCCTTGCAAGATCAGGACGGGCGTGTGCGAGTTTTTGATAAACGTAATGGGTGAACTTTTCGCATACACTGCGGGATCGTCGTACACGGACGCGCCGAAGAACGGAATCATCCACTGGTCGATGTCGTTTTGACCGTAGTACGACTGCCAATTCACGACGCCCGCGCCGGCAACGATCGCTTTGAAACGCCTGGTTTGCGTTTCTGCCCACATGCCCATGTAACCGCCGTAACTCCAGCCCCACAAGCCTAGGCGATGGGCGTCGATCGGCGCGTGCGCGATTGCTGCGTCTACCCCGGCGAGATCGTCGTGCCAGTCGCCGTAGCCGAAATCTTTCACGTTTGCGCTGGTGTACGTTTCACCTTGGCCGTAACTTCCGCGCGGGTTTGGTTCCAATACGAAGTACTCGTGACTGGTGAGCGCCGCCATGGTCGTGTTTGTGTATGTCGGCAAGCTTTCCGAGCTGGGACCGCCGTGGACGATCGTGATCATCGGATAGCGCTTTGCGGGATTGAAGTCGCGGGGATAAATCAGCCAGCCTTGCGGACGATACGCTCCGTCGATCCAACGCAGCGACACGGCTTTGGTCCAGAATCGCGGGGCGCCGGCATTGCCGTGCGTGATTTGCTTCGCCGCACCCGGCGCACCCATCCAGACCTCCGGCGGACGCGAGAAGGACGTGCGGACAAAGGCGATGTTCCTTCCGCTGGGGGTTGCATCCCAGCGGTAAACGGTTTCGCCGGTATACCCAATGGGTTGACGCGCCCCAGACTTAACATTCAAGCGGAACAGCATCAGCGATCCGAGATCGTGCGCCGTCATGAGCAACTGCGAGGGGCTCGTCCAGTGCAGCGACGCCGCATTCAGCTGCATGTTCGGCGTGACGTCGCGCGTGCGTCCCGTATTCGGGTCGACAAGATAAACGTCGCCGCCGACGGAGCCGAAGTCGCTCATCAAACCGCCGATCACGGCAATGCTCCGGCCGTCCGGGGACCAAACGGGATCGTTGATTTGGAATTTTGGACGAAGCAGATCGCGACGGCGCGCCTCGAGATCGATCGTCGCCAAGCGCGCAACCCACCAATTGTTGTCGCCGTTTCCATATGCGTAGGTGAAGGCCAAACGCTTCGAATCCGGCGCCCAGCCATATTCGTAGACATACGCATCGGCGGGCGTCAGTTCGCGCAGCACGCCCGTCGAGGTGTTCACGACGGCGAGTTGCTGCTCGTCGATTACCGAACCGATAACGCCCACTTTGCGCGCTCCTGCAGCAAGAGCGCCCGATTTTCGGTGCGGATGCGCAATCGAGAGCACGGCGAGATCTGCGCCGTCCGGCGACCAGCGCAGCGATTGCACGGCGCCGGTCAGATGCGTCAGCTGCCGAACGTGCGAGCCGTCCGAATTCGCAAGATAGATCTGCGCCTGCTCTTTGTTGCCCGCATTAGACAAGAACGCAATGCGCGCACCGTCCCGCGAAAATTGGGGCTCGGACTCCTCGAAAAACGCCTTTCCGTTGCCGCCCGTCAGCCGCACAGCGACACCCGGCACAGTTTGGACGTAGAGCGCCGTTTGCGGCATTGGATTCTTCAAGCCGCCGGGCCGCGTCGTTGCTTCGTACGCGACCGCGTTGCCGCCCGGCGATATTGCGACGCTGCCGTACGACGTTATCGAAAACGCCGCTTGCAGCACTTGTTTCATCGACGGGGTTTGTGCGGCGGCCGGGAGCGCGAAGATACCGGTCAGGGCGAATGCGGCGGCGATCGTCGTTCTTTTCATGCGCTGCAAAAATTATGCGCCGTAATGCACGCTGCCTGCGGGAGACGAGGCCGCCTCGCGGAACCTTCGCGCTCGAGGTTAATCATCGTGACCGACATCGAGTTGCATGCCTGGACCGACGCCGACCTGCCTGTGCTGCAAATGACGCTCGGAAATCCGCAGATGATGGAGCATCTCGGCGGCGTGGAAACGGCCGAGCAGATTCTCGCACGTCAAAAACGGTATGCCAATTTTTCGGGCCCTGGCGGAATGTTCACCATTCGCATCGATAGCGGCACTATCATCGTGGGAAGCATCGGCTACTGGGAACGCACTTGGAAAGGCGCGCAGATGTACGAGACGGGTTGGATGGTGATGCCCGAGTACGCCGGCCGCGGTATCGCAAGCGAAGCCGCTCGCACGATCGTTTCCTACGCAAAGGCCGAGGGAATACATCGCTTCATGCACGCATATCCAGCGGTCGACAACGCGGCATCGAATGCCGTCTGTAGGAAGGCCGGGTTCACGAACGAGGGCGCTTCTACTTTTGAGTATCCACGCGGGCACTTCATGCGATGCAACGACTGGGTGATCGATCTCCACGCGGCTCAAGGCTCGGATCGTTCTACGCAGAACCGGAGTCGCATGGAGGGTTCGCCGTGAAGTCTATTGCCGTCGCGTTCTTTTGCATGAGTCTGGTGGCAGCAGGGCCGCGCCCAATCGATTCCGCGATGCAGCACCGTATTGCCGCAATAGCGCGGCAGACGCTCACGCAGCAGAACGTGCCCGGAATCTCGGTCGCAATTTCCGAGCACGGACGAGTCGTTTACGCGCAAGGATTCGGCTGGAGCAATCTGGACGACCGCGTGCCGGTCGACGCGGCAACGACGTTTCGTATCGGCTCGATCACCAAGCAGTTCACGGCCGCTTCCATCATGCTGCTCGCGCAGGCCGGCAAGTTGAACGTCGACGACAAACTTTCGAAGTACTTGCCGAACGCGCCGCATGCCGGCGAAGTGACGTTACGGCAGTTGCTCACGCACACGTCAGGAATTCCCGGATACACCGAACTCGAGAGTTTCGATGCCGCGTCGAAGTTGCCGACCACGCCCGAGCATATCGTAGCGACGATCGCTTCCAAACCGCTTGCGTTCAGGCCGGGCACACGGTGGGAATACAGCAACACGAATTTCGTGCTGCTCGGACTTGTCATTCAGAAGATTACGGGTCAATCGTATACCGATTTCGTCATGCAGCACATCGTACGCCCGCTGCATCTCTCCAGTATGACGTTTTGGAATCCGCTCTTTGTGTATCATGACGCGGCCGCGGGATACTCTACGCTTCCGCTCGAGCCGGTGCTGCACACGATCGATTGGAACTGGGATTGGGCGTGGGCCGCGGGCGGCCTGAACACGAGCGCTTCCGACCTTGCGCGTTGGGATTCGGCTTTGGACTCGGGAAGCGTAGTGTCGCCTCACTCGTTCCGGATGATGTCCACGGCGCAAAAGCTTACCGACGGAACGTCGACCGGCTACGGTTTCGGACTGGGCGTCGGCACGTATTTGCACCGAGAAGTGCTCGACTCACAGCGGCGGCGTTCCGGGCTTCATCACGGACAACTACACCTTTCCGAACGACGGCGTAGCGATCGTCGTCTTCGGAAACAGCGATTCTTTTCAGCCTGCACCGGTCGTACATCAAATCGCCAGCACGCTCTACGGTGTAAAGCTCGTCGCCCCGCCGGTAAAGGCGCTGCGTGAAAACGCCGCGCAATCCGCGCGCGCCAAGCTCTATCTTATGGAAGCGCTCTCCGGCAAGTTTTCGTCGATTCCTCTGCGCGAGGACACCGCGAGATACGTGCACGGGGTGATCGCTGCGCAATACGTCGATTTGGGCCGGCGCCTCGGAAAACTACGTTCCCTCGAACTGGTCGGTTCGGATCCGCGCCCGCCCGTGCTCAGTTACTACTATCGCGCCACGTTCGATCGCGGCACGATGTCGTACTCACTTGGCCTCGATCCGAACGGCACTGTAGTCGGCGTCGGATTGGAGCAGTGGTTGTAGGAGCCCCTTTTCCATGGCGCGTCACGACCCGCCGAACGAATGAGTTATCATGGTGTGGGCACGCTGAGCAGTTGCCGAAATAAACGCATAGCAGAAGTATACCAGGATGCGTTAAAACTTTTGCGAGGCGTGCTTCTTGTGTGCGGCATTCTGAACGGGTGTTCTCCGGCGTCTCGAGTCGTCATGCAAACGCTCCAGAGCGATCTGTCGGAGCAGTATCACGCTTGCGTTCCGCTGGGATGGAATCCAGTACCCGTTATACGCCGCTATTATTATCCGGGTTACACGTCGGAATATCGTGAGGAAGGCGTGTGGTTGCACCCTGCGTGGCTCGGCGCCATTCCGGTTGACCGGCTTTCCGATGCGAATGTACGCACCGCGTACGACGTCCTCGATGCGCTAGTGCGGGCCGGAATGGTTCTGAAGGTCCGCGTTCCCGGCGCGTTCCGCTACCGTTTGACGATGAACGCGATGCCCTACTACTTCGAGGACGACAGTTTCAAGAATAATCCAGACCGTCTGCCGTATCTCTGCTATTCGCGAATTCTCCCGAATCGGGTTCTGCGCATTGAGGACGTCAGGCCATCGCGCACGCGTACGACCTTTGAATGGAGAGTCGTCGCGGTCGGAGCATGGGCGCCCGGTTCGTATCTCCGGGAGCACAGCGTCATACTGCCGCCGATCTCGAACCCGTCAATTGCAGTGATATCACATTCCGAGGGGTCGTCTTACGTAACGAAATTGGAGACGCCGGCAGCGATGCTCCCCGTAGCGGCCGATCCCGGCGCGTGGCCTTGAGCTCCGCCGCGGTGCACCTAACCCTTATGAGCTGTTTCGTCTCCCTCGCGCGACCGAAATTCCGTCCTTTTATGGCTGTCGTCACAAAACGGTTTATTCTTCGATTGACCGCAGCGACACAGGTATACGACGGAACGCGTCGCCACGACGTTGCCGCTCTGCCAAACGACTTCAAAATCTCCGCCGCTTATCATGTATCCGCCATCGGCCGTGGGAACGATCCGTACTTTTTCCGCCATTAGAGCCTCCATCGATGATCTAAGGTATCGTCCCCAACGCGCAAAAGCGTAGCATTACCCAGTCGGCTGGTTTATTTGAGCGTGCGATTCCACCAATCGAGCATGCGCGAGTAGACGTCCCTGCGATGCATGATCTTGCGCGGACCGTGACGTTCGCCAGGATACACGAAGTAGTCGACGTGCTTACCCGCGCGCATGAACGCATCGAGCAGCGACAGCGAGTTCATCAGGTGCACGTTATCATCCGACGTGCCTTGCAAGATCAGGAGCGAGCCATCGAGTCGTGCGGCAGACGGCAAAACCGACGTCGCGCGATAGGCGGCCCGTTGCTGCGCCGGCAATCCCATGTACCGTTCGGTGTACGCAGTGTCGTAAAAATGCCAGTCAGCCGGCGGCGCGCCGGCGATACCGGATCGAAAGACGCCGGGCGCATGCGTCATCGTGAACGCGGTCAGATAGCCGCCGTAACTCCATCCGGTAAGACCGAGCCGTGAAGAATCGACGTACGGCTGCTTTTCGAGCCATTTCACGCCGGCGAGCTGTCCTGCCATGGCGATCTCTCCCATGCGATGGTAAAACATACGTTCGGCGGAAGCGCGATCGACGTTCGACGCTGGTCCTGAAATCGTAAACACAAGAAAACCATGCTGTGCGAGCAGATACGGAAAGAGGCCGCCCCAACGATTCACGCTTTCATTGTCGCCGATGCCGATCGGTCCGCCGTACGGCGTGAATATGACCGGATAGCGTTTCGCAGCATCGAAATTTGCGGGAACGACGAGCGTCGCGTCCAGCGGTCCCCATTGCGACGGAATTTCCAACGCGCGCACCGTTCCGAGATTGAAGCGTGCAAGATCGGGCGTGCGAAAGATTTCTGCATGCGACGCGCGTCCAAGAACCCGTCGCGATATGACCGGCGGCGCATTCAAGGCGGAATCCGTTTCGATGAAGTTCGGCGACTTTTCCGCAAAAACAACGTTGTGGCTTCCGCTGCCGGGCGTGAGGTTGTCGACGTGTCCGTCGGCAAGGGAAACCCGCAGAAGCGATCGGTCGCGCCTCGTCGGATAGTACGCTTCCACGTACGCATAGTCCGAAGCATCATCTAAGCGCACAATCGATTGCACCGTGTACGCGCCGGTGATTTGACGTGCTGCACCGCTTTTGACGTCGATACGCCACAGCGACTGTCGCCCGCCGCGTTCGGACAGAAGGAAGAGATTTCGCCCGTCCGTTGACCACTTCGGAAGCGGCTCGACGTCGACGAATCTCCGATCGGATTCGCTGGTGACGGTGCGCGACGCGCCATTCGGCGAAAAGGCTAACCAGCGCAAATGTTTCTGCGCGCGATCGATTATTTGATCGAGCAGGACGCCGCCTCGCGGCGACCACGTGAATGAAAGAACGTACTCATCGCGCGGCCCGCCGTCGTACAGCATGCGCGAACGCCGCGACGCGACATCGACGACGTTGAGCGAAACGCGCGCATTCTTGTCTCCCGCCAACGGATAGCGTTGCTGCTCGATGGTGCTGATGCGCGGCACGTAATTTTCGATCGGAAACGGGCGAATCGGCGATTCGTCGAACGAGAGATAGGCGATGCGCATGCCGTCCGGCGACCACGCATATGCGTGCTCCACATCCATTTCTTCGCTGTAGAGCCAGTCCGGGTCGCCGTTGATACGCGTCGGCGAACCTGTGGTCGTCAATTGGGTGACGCGGCGCGATACGGGGTCCACCGCGCACAAATCGTTTTCGTGGACGTAGGCGATCCGCCGGTCGTCCGGCGCCCACTGCGGATCGTCGGCATTCGCGACAAGGCGCTCCTCGCGGCCGTTCACCGGATCGATGACGTCAAGGGTACCGGCATCGATCAGCGCGATGCGGCGGCTGTCGTGCGACCACACGATTTCCGCGATATCGCGCGAACGTGAGCCGCGCTGCTCGGGGGCGGCCTTGAAAAGCGCGCGGTCCCGGTTCGTTCGCATGTCATGCAGCCGGAGTACGGGTGAATCGCCTTCACGAGCGCCTGCGACGCTGTATACGTACGCGGATCCGTTGGGCGCCCAAGTGAAAGCGGTCGGCGGGCTGCCGTTCACCGGATGTTGTGCGACGATATCGTTTACCGTCAGCATGGCACCGAGCAAGAATGGCGCAATCACGAAAGCACGTCCCCCGTCTGATACGGATGTTTTGCGTGGGATTTATGCATGGACCTTTGGCTCAAACGTGCGGCAGCATGACGCGCCAAAAAAATGGCCGCATGGGTGCGTTTCGCGTCCGACGCTTCGTTTAACTCCCACAAGCTTATCACGTACCGTTCAACCCGCAGGCACCGCCAACCGACCGGCCCAACAACGCCTCTTAGGAACGAGCGACGCCGAGCGCGGGCGCTTTTCGTCGCAGCGCGATATAGTTCGCAACGATCCAAGCCGCGCCGCAAATGCCGAAATTGATGCCGAGTTCGGCCCAATCGGACGTGCTGCGCGGGTGAAGCACCGTCGCCGGAACCCAGATCGCCACGCCGAAGATGGCGAGCATCAGCGTGGTAAGGCGAGCGGCGAGCAACGCCTCCAAACCGGTCAGTAAGGCAACTGCGGCCAAAGCGAATGCGATCGTCGTGAGAATCGCCCAGAACATTTGCCCGGGCGGAATCCACTTTGGAACGAGCTCGGCGGTGAAGTCGAGGTGCACAGCCTGATAAACCGCGAACGAAATGACGCTGACGCCGAACCCGTAGTACCCGATGCGCGCAGCTTTTGCCCCGTAAACCACAAGCGCTCCCGTGCACATCGCGAATTGTTCGAAGGCATTTCCCAAATAGTCGAAGACAAGCGGTTTACGAATCCACAAAGGCAGCCACAGAAGCGTGAAAATGGCGTAGACGATACCGAGCCCGGTCGCGCCGGCGCGTGCGCTACGTCGAAATTGAATCGCGATGCCGCCGAGGATCTGCACTACGCCGGCGCAATCGATGATGGCGCCGACATGCACAAAGGCCCCGGGCGGTTCGATCTGCCAAATGAAATCGCGCCATATCAGCGTGCAGATGCCCAAAGTAATCGCCGCCAAGCCATAGAGATGGCGTCCGAGGCTGGTATTCATCGCTGCTACCTCGCTAAGGCAACGACGTACGAACAGCGCCTGTGACGAGCGCATGCCGGCCCGAGAGGCTGAGATAGAGCGCCTGGCGCGAATCTGTGCGCTATGCGCTTGATGATGCTGTTGCTTGCGAGCCGTCTTGGCTGCTCCCCCGGCGATAACGCCGTCGAACCCGGCGGTCCAAGCTCGCAGTGTAACTATCGTACGCGACGAGTGGGGTATCGCGCACGTACACGGGCGTACCGACGCCGATGCCGTCTTCGGTATGGCGTACGCGCAGGCCGAGGACGACTTCAACCGCGTTGAAACAAATTACCTTACCGCGCTCGGTCGAATGGCGGAAGCGCAAGGCGCAATCGGCGATCTTTCAGGATCTGCGCCAGCGCCTTTGGACCGATCCCCGGGATCTGCAGGCACGTTACGCGCGAAGCCCGCTCTGGCTGCGCCGGCTCATGGACTCGTGGGCGGACGGACTGAATTATTATCTTCAAACGCATCCGTCGGTTCACCCGCGAGTGATCACGCATTTCAAACCCTGGATGGCGCTCAGCTTCACCGAAGGAAGCATCGGCGGAGATATCGAGGACGTATCGCTCGATGATTTACGCGCCTTTTACGGCGGCGCCGGCATCGGGATGCGCTCGCATTCGCAAAATCCCAATGCTCCGGTTCCGGATGCGCAGGGCTCCAACGGCATCGCCATCGCACCGGCAAAGACCGCGAACCATCACACCCTGCTTCTGATCAATCCGCACACGTCGTTTTACTTTCGTTCGGAACTGCAGATGAGCAGCGACGAAGGGCTGGATGCATACGGCGCAGTCACATGGGGCCAGTTCTTCATCTATCAAGGTTTCAACCGTCATATCGGCTGGATGCATACGTCGACGGGCGCAGACGTGGTCGATCAATTTGCCGAAACGATCGTCCGTAAAAACGGCAAATTGTATTACCGCTACGGGACGGATCTACGATCGGTTACCGTGTCGTCAGTGTCGATACGGTATCGCGTACCGAGCGGCATGGCGTCGAAGGCGTTCACCGTCTATCGCACGCACCACGGGCCTATCGTTGCGGCAAAAAATGGAAAATGGATCGCGGAAGCGCTGATGTTCCGGCCTATTCGCGCGCTCGAGCAATCGTACTTGCGAACGAAGGCCGTGGATTTCGCATCCTACAAGCGCATCGCGGAGCTCGAGGCGAATTCGTCGAACAACACGATCTTCGCGGACGACAAGGGCGAAATTGCGTACATGCATCCGCAGTTCATTCCACGGCGCGACGATCGCTTCGATTATACGAAGCCGGTAGACGGGTCCAACCCCGCTACCGATTGGCACGGGGTGCTTCCGCTCGACGCCGACCCGCACGTACTCAATCCCGCGACGGGATGGGTCTTCAACTCGAACGACTGGCCATACTCCGCTGCGGGGCCCGACAGCCCGAAACGAAGCGCGTTCGCGCGCTACATGGATACGGCGGGCGAAAACGAGCGCGGCATTCATGCGCGGATGCTGCTTGAAAACGCAGGCGCATTTACGCTCGAGCGGCTGCTCCGCGATGCATTCGATCCGCATTTGCCGCTGTTCGCAGTCCTCGTCCCATCGCTCGCACAGGCATATGACAAAGTCCCGTCGAGCGATCCGCTCAAAACAAAACTGCGCGGCCCGATGGCCGTACTTCGCCATTGGAACGATCGCTGGGGATCAGACTCCGTCGCGACCTCGATCGCGATCTTTTGGGCGAACCGGCTCGCGAAAGCCGCAGGCACCAGCAAGCGCGCCGCACTGCTTGCAACGGCCGATAGCGCGAAACTCGCGGCGCTTGCAGCGGCGGTGGATCGCTTGACCGCGGATTTCGGAACGTGGCAAACGCGGTGGGGTAAGATCAACCGTTTTCAACGTCTCGACGACAGCATAACGCCGCACTTCGACGATCGCAAAGCCAGCATTCCGGTGCCGTTCGTTGCGGGAACTTGGGGCTCGCTCGCCGCGTTTTACGCGGCGCCGGACGCAACACCAAACGTTGGTACGGAACCGACGGGAATAGTTTCGTTGCGATCGTCGAGTTCGGTAAACGCGTGCGCGCAGTTGCGGTCACTGCCGGCGGCGAGAGCGGACATCCGGACTCGCCGCATTTCGATGACGAAGCCGCGCGTTATGCGAGCGGCAACCTGCGCGAAGTGTACTTTTATCCCGACGAGTTGCGCGGGCATACCGAGCGCGTGTACCACCCAGGTCAATGAGGAGAGCATGCTATGCCACCGGTTCAACGCTTGACCGTCGATCTATCGGCATATCCCGATCTCGTAGTGATCTATCTCGGAATGCGCGTGCGCACGTGGGCGGGCTTGAAAACGCTTTTCGGATTCGGCCCGAAGATTCAAAACAGCGTGGCGCAAAGGCCGAACGGATTACTTTTGCACGAAAACCTTTTGTTTTCGCTCTTTCCGCCGCACGCCGGCATGCGCCAGTATTGGCGCGATTTCGATTCGTTGGAGCGATGGGCGCGAAGCGAACCGCACCAAATCTGGTGGCAAAACTTCGTGAAGGATTCCGGCGGTACCGGATTCTGGCACGAGACGTATTTCATGCGGGGCGGGATCGAAGCGATTTACGACGACGTCCACAAAAACATTGGTCTCTCCGCTTTCGCACCGATTCAACCGGCACTCGGCGCGATGTTCTCAGCCAGACGCCGTTTGCGTCTTTAGCCTCCGGCGGAGCGCAGCAGTGCGAGGCGTCCGGCTATCGTGAGCTCGTATCTTGGCAGCCCGTCGTCGATTCCGACGCACCTCAGAAACCCGCGCTCGCAAAGCCGTTGACTAATTTTCAATATATCGCACTCAGTCATTGGATCGGCCTCCTCGAACTCAACTTTCGGCGAGATGCCTAAAAAAAGTCTGAAGAACGGGCGCTAGCGTGTTCACGGCATACGCACACAGAAGATTGGCCGCGGCAATTGCTTGAACGCGATAGTGCGGCGCCTGCGCCCTTGCAACGTGCGCGCTGAAAGTAACTGCGAACGTGCGGTGGCGTGCCCACGCTCGCCCGGCTGCCACAAATTGCAGGTCCGAATGTCACGGCGGAAGCGGCTGACAACCGCCGAACGTGCAAGTCGGAAAGGTAGGGATTTCGAATGAAAACTCTGGCGTTTCTTGCACTTTTCGCCATCGCCGCAGTTCCGGCGGCGGCGCAGTCAAGCTCCGGAACCTCCGCTCTGCAATACTACGTCGGCACGTGGTCGTGTACGGGCGGGCCGCCGGGACACCAAAACCAGAAGGCAACGATTACGTACACGTTTGATTCTGGAGTTCTGCATCAAACGATTCAGGCGCCGAAGCAAGGGAGTATGAAAACGGCGTACGTGAGTACGACTTCTACGACGTATGACGGCAAGAACAATCGCTACATCTCGGCGGGCGTTTCGAACGATCCGTCGTCGTTTACCGGCATGTGGACGATGAGCGGCAACGTTGAAACTTCTCGTGACATGTGGGTTTCAAGCGGCAAACTGGGTCACGGCCAAACCGTGCGCAACAACAACAACATGTTTACGTACACGGGATACAACACGATGTCGGCAACCAAACCCGACTTCAAAGCCGCCTGTCGCCGCAGCAGGCTAGCATAAAGGTACGCGTATTCCGCGTACCTTTCTATTTGGGGCTGCAGGAGGCGGCGCTGCCGCCGGGACCGCCCTTAAACTAAAATATTAGTTGACACAATCTCAGGCCGCTGCTAGTATCTCTTAAGGAATTAGGAGATACCTATGCTTGCCAATCTGAGCGTTCCCATGGTTCAGGCGGCGCCGCCGCTTGCCCCGACGACTGCCTCCACAGCCTGGACCCAGACTGCGCCTATAACCCTGCAATGGGACGTCGCCCACGGCGCATGCGGCGACGGACCCCACGACCGTTCACATTACGACCGACGGAAAGTACCTTTACGTTCGGTTCGATGCGGTGCAGCACGAGCCGGTAATCGCCTCACAGCACAGCAACGACTTGGTCGCAGGCGGCAGCAACATCAACGGGGGAATCGCTTGGCCCGACGACGCCGTCTGGGTGGATCTTTGGCCAACCGGTCCGGGCGGATTTCAGTACGAGTTCGAATCCAACCCGATCGGCGCACACAACGAAGCGTCTTCCGAAAATTCCGCCTTTGCACCAGACTGGCGGTCGAGCGGCGCGATTGAAGGCGCCGGCTACACGGTGACGATGGCGATTCCGATGAGCGTCGTTCACGGAGCGCACGCCGGGACGTGGCGCATGCAGTTCGTGCGCTATGTGCGCTCCACCGGCGAACTCAACGTGTGGTCGTACGACGGCGCGCAAACGAACCCCGACGATGCGGCGCGAGCTGCCTCGGTTTCCGTTCCGGTCGTGGCACGTGCGCCCGTTCCGAAACCGCGCATCGCACCGTACGCGCTCGGCATTGCGGGCGCGCCCTCCATCGGCGGTTCTACCTCACGCACGGGGCTCGATTTTTCGATTCCCGTGACGCAGACCGCCGCATTTTTTGGAACGTTCCATCCCGATTATTCCAACGTCGAACTCGACCAGCAGTCAATTTCGCCCACAGTATATCAGCGCATCTTTAGCGAGGTGCGGCCGTTCTTTACGCAAGCCAGCGCGTATTACGGCAATTTCGACTGCGACGTTTGCAATGGCTTCCGAACGACGCTCTACACGCCCGCAATTCCGACGCCCCGCGAAGGCTATGCCTTTGAAGGCCGCAACGGTAATTTCGGGTTTGCGGCGTTCGACGCGATCCGCGTGGGACGTAGCGATGCGGCGAGTGCGATCGACTATACCTCGACGGACAATCATTGGAGAGGTTCGCTGCAGCACGTGAGCGCCAATCTGCCCGGGTTAGTCGATGACTCGAATCAAATAGGCGTGAGCTGGTACAACGGCAAGCACCTTTCTTTGTACGCAAATTATGCGCGCGAATCCGGAACGGCCGTTACTGACGGGGCTGAAGCCGGGTGGATCGACGCCGGCGGCGGATGGTCGAACCAGCATTTCGCGCTCTACGGATCGGTGCGGAAAACCGGCGCTCTGTTCAATCCCGTAGACGGATTCAATTCGCATCCGGGAATTGCCGGATACGCCGTTTATTCAGCGCGGATCTGGACGTTCTCGCCGAACGATTTCCTCTCGTCGGTCGGCATTGACGGCGAGGTCGACCGCTACAAGAGCACCACGTACAACGGTATTCCGGGCGGAATCGGCCAAAGCGACAACTTCGCTCTGATCGATTTTCTCACGAAGAGCACGATCGACGTGCAACTCTCGACCGGATCGAATTACTGGCTCTTTAGTTCGCGCCTCCCCAGCTCCGGAATAACAGCGGGATCGCCGTTCGACGGCGTGGTCACACCGATTTCGCAAAATGCCGGCGCATCGATCACTTACCACAGCGGCATGCAGAATAACATCAACAACTTCCCGACGCACGGATCGTCGTCTACGCCCACAACGATTGCCTTCAATACCGGGCGCTATGGCGCGGGCCGTTTGGATACCTGGTTCCGCAGTTCAACTATGCGCCTGGGAGAACGGGGCTACGTAACCCTGACGCTGGACGACACCGCTCAGTATTTTCCGGGCGCGGCATCGAATATTCAATGGTTCGACGGCGCTTCATACGCGTATCAGCTCGGGCCGAACTCGTCGTTCGCGGTCGGTCTGCGCCGCGTCATCGGCTTCCCGCCTCAGCCCAACGGCGGCGGCAATTGCGAGGGCGTCTGCTCGAATATCTCAGTCGCCTATCACTTGCGCCTGAGGCAGGAAGAGTTCTATTTCGCCTACGGCGACCCGAATACGCTCATTACCGTCCCCCAAGCGATTTTCAAGATCATCTTCTACGCAGGCGGCGAGAAGGGGACGTAAGGCGACGGCGCAATAGGGTTGGCAATGAGTGACCCTGTCGTCGACCCGCAACGTTCCACTGCAGCCGCGATCTCGCGGCGCGGATTCGCGGTTGCCGCGTCGGCGCTGGCTGCGGGGCTTGGCCATCCCGCACTCGCGCAAGGTCAGGAGTACGGCAAACCGCATCCGCCGGTCGTGCCCGAAGACGATCCAGATATCTCCGCGTCGCGCCCGCAGTTGCATCCAGCTGCGGGCGGACCGATCCAGGCCTACGCCGCGGAGCCCCGTTCGAAGCATGCCGCAAACCCCGGCGTCGTCGTAATTCAAGCGATTTGGGGCGTCGACTCGCAACTGCGCGACGTCGTGCGCCGCTTCGCGAAGGCGGGTTACATCGCGATTGCGCCGGCATTGTACAGCCGTCTCAACCCCGCGAACGGTGACGGCGCAACCGATATCTCGGCGTTTCGTCCGCTCGCGCAACAGATGAACGAGCAGGGATTCGTGCCGACCGATGTCGCCGCCGCGCACGATTGGATCGCCGCGCAATCATTCAAGGCAAAAATCGGCATTACCGGGTTTTGCATGGGCGGCGGCATCGTGCTCAAAGAAGTCGTCGCAACGAGCATTTTCGCAGCAGCCGCGCCATTTTACGGCGCAGTCGAGCCTATCCTCGACCAAGCGAATGCAATCAAGACGCCGCTGCTGGGCAGTTACGGCGCACGCGACACTTCGATTTCTCCGCGCGACGTGACGGCTTTTTTCTCGCATGTAACGCCGCCGCACGACTTGAAAATCTACGACGAAGCGGGTCACGCTTTCTTCGACGATACACGGGAATCGTACGTTGCAAGCGCGGCGTCCAACGCCTGGCGCCGCACGCTCGCGTGGTTTCACGCTTATTTGAGTTGACGAACCAAGGGATCGTGTGGTCCTCTTGCGTTGCGCGGAACGCCTGAGCGGCGTTTCGCGTTGCCTCATCGAGGGCAACCACAATGCAATCGTTTCAAAAGATTCTCTCCGTATCGGTGGCGGGCGTGGCGTTGGCCGGCATCTTGGGCGACGCAATGCCGGCAAGCGCGCAAACGTTTAGTTCGGGTGCTCCCGGTGTAGCGAGCGTGAGCCTCGCCTCCGGCAACGTCGTCATCATTCGCGGCGACAGCGGTGCGCAAGTGGCCGCTGCAACGAACGCGGTCCTGGTTCCGGGCGATTACATCGCTACAGGGCCGGGTTCCGATGCAGAGGTGCAATTCGACGGCATCTCGATGCTGCGGCTAGCGAACAACACGCAAGTCCGGCTCATCAACCTCAATCCCGAGTTCGCGCGAGGCGCAGCTGCGCGGCGGGCACCGTCGATCTTGCGGAACTGCAAGGTGCGGACGGCAATCCCCAAATCGATACGCCCGCGTTATCCGTTCGGCCGAATCAAAGCGGCGACTACCGCATTACGGTACTGAGTAACGGCGAGACACTCGTAACCGTACGCAGCGGAGCAGCGACAATCGCTACTGCCAACGGTTCGCAGACGCTCACACCCGGCAGCACGCTGGTGGCGAACGGTTCTTCGGTCGGGCTGCAAAACGCGATTGGAATGGATTCGTTCGATCAATTCAATATCTCGCGGGATCAAGCGACGGTCTCAGCTTATAACGCAAATCCGTATATCTCGCCGCAGCTTGCCGGTTACGCAAACCTAGCAAATTACGGACAGTGGCAAAACGTGCCGGGATACGGATACGCGTGGGCTCCGAATAATCAAAGCCAAACGAACTTCGCACCGTATCAGAACGGGCAATGGGTGTGGGAACCGGGATACGGCTACACGTGGGTCGATAACGCTCCCTACGGCTATACGACCTCGCACTACGGCTCGTGGTTCAATAATTCAAACTATGGCGGGTGGCTCTGGCAGCCTCCGGCATATCAATATCAGAACTCATCGGCGAGCCTCGCCTCGGCGTGGCTGCCCGCGGTCGTTTCATTTTTCTTGAGCGGCGGCAACGGCGGTTCTTTAGGCAATGTCGGAAATCTTTTGGGGGGCCTGAGCGGTTTTCTCGGCAATTCGAGCAATGCCGACATCGGTTGGATTCCGCTTGCACCGGGCGAGCAATATCAGCCTTGGTACGGGCAGAACTATTCGTATCCGCCGACCGGCCTGTCAGGCGCCACGAACATCACGAACGTTTACAACTACTACACGAACGCTCGGTATTACGGCGGCGCAACTATGGTTCCGCTGAGCGCGTGGCGCAGCGGCAGTTTCAGGCGTCGCGTCGTTCTGCGTCCACAACAGGCCAGGCGAATCGTACTCCTTCGCGGCTCGGTTCCGGTTGTTCCGACTTCGGCAAATCTGCATTACGTATCGGCGAGAGCCGTAAGGCATCCTATCGTGCTTTCCCGTACGTTTGCTGCACCTCGGTTGGCAGCAAAGGCGCCTGACGTCAGACGTATTTCGTTCCAGAAGCAACAGACCCAAATCCGATCGATCGCCCGCGTACGTCCCAAGATCGTTTCCCTCCCAGCGCGTCGCGCGCCCGCCGCGCACCCGGTTTATCGCGCCGTGAAACGCGCACCGATCCACATAACAGCGATTAAACCGGTCGTGCATCGCAATGCATCTGTTGCAAAGCCGGTCGTGCATCGCAATGCATCTGTTGCAAAGCCGGTCGTGCATCGCAATGCACCGCTCGCGAAACCGGTCGTGCATCACGTTGCACCGCTCGCGAAGCCGGTCGTGCATCACGTCGCACCGCTCGCGAAGCCGGTCGTGCATCACGTTGCACCGCTCGCGAAACCGGTCGTGCATCACGTTGCACCGCTCGCGAAACCCGTCGTGCATCCCGTTGCACCGCTCGCGAAACCGGTCGTGCATCCCGCTGCACCCGTCGCTAGGCCCGCGCCGAAAGCTGCTACGGTAGCAAAGCCTGCATTGCGCCCGGTTGAGAAATCTCGGCCCCATCCGAAGCCGACGGCTTTGCCGGTGCGCGGTTAGAAAAGGCGTTTAGGCTGGATGATCCACGGACTCTTACTTGCAGCGGCGGTTTCGGCCGCGTCGCCGGCGCCGTCGAGTACATCGCTGGATGCGCAGCTGGTGCACCTGGTCGGGAATCAGCCGCTTCAGACCAGAGCCCTGCAGGTCGCGGTCTCGCGCGACGGGCGCATCGTGTACGATCGTCAGCTTCGGCGAAGCTTCCGCCGACACGCGGTTTCCCATTGCTTCCATCACAAAGATGTTCACCGCGGTTGCGATCATGCAACTCGTGCAGCAGCATCGCATCGCCCTCGATGCGCCGGTCGCAACGTACCTTTCAAACGCGCCGTATGCGAAACTGATCACGGTGCGCGAACTTTTGCGGCACACATCGGGCTTGTGGAACTACGCCGACTATGCGTTCCAGAACGGCATCGTGTCCCGCCCGACCACGCCGCAAGCCATCCTCGCAATGGCGGCAAAGCGTCCGCTGACGTCGGCGCCGGGAACGAAATGGGCCTATAGCAACACCGGCTACGTCGTTCTGGGCCTGATTGTCGAACGCGTCAGCGGCGAACCGCTCGCGCAGTACGACCGCCGGTACATCTTCGAGCCCGCCGGCATGACGCAGACGACAATGGGAAATCCCGGCGCCGGTATTCCGGTCGCTCCCGGCTACATGAGCGCAACCGGCAAGAGCGCTCCCGCGTACGATCCGACGTGGCTTTTCGGCTGCGGCGACATCGTATCGACGGCCGCGGATCTCGTACGCTTCGACATCGCTTTGCTGAACGGCAAACTGCTTACGCCGGCAACGTTTGAACAAATGCAAGCGAATCCGCTCTCGAGCCAAAATGGAATGCAGGGCCTGGGTGTAGACATGGTGCATTGGCAGAATCTGCAACTTGTGGGCCATCACGGCGGCGTGCCCGGTTATGAAACCGAAACCGAATTGATTCCGGCGCAACATGTTGCGTGGGTGGTGCTGAGCGATGCCTTCGACTTCGGCACTTACCGCGTAAACCGCATCGTCGTCGGCACGCTCTTTCCGGACCTCGCTGCACCGGCAACCGCCGCAAGCGCCGAGGATTCCGCAATCACCCGCCGCTTCCGGCAAGCGCTTTCGTCGTTGCTTCAAGGCAAGTTGGATCGGTCGCAGTACACGCCCCAGGTCAATGCGATGCTGACGCCCGAAGTTCTGGCACAGAGTGCGGCCCAACTCAAACCTCTAGGCACAATCGCGAAAATCGTGTATTTGGGAAGCAGCAAGATTGCTACGGGAACACTCTACAATTACAACGTAACATTCTCGGGCGGGCAAACGCTGACGTGGCAGTTCGTGCTCGACCCGAGCGGTAAGATCGCGGGCTTGGGCAGCACCGGATAGGCCATTCCGCCGAGCGTGTGCGCCGTTCGCGAAGGCAAACCCCGGAATTTCAGCAGCGGACCAACATCCGGATCTTTGCCGTAGAATGCGCGAAACATCGGAGCGTAGTCCTGCGAATCTCCGCGCGAGAGTATCATATCGCGGAAGCGCTGCCCGTTTGCGCGCGTAAGTCCGCCGTGGTCGAGGAACCATTGGTACGCGTCGTCGTCGAGCATTTCGCTCCACATATACGCGTAGTAGCCTGCGGCATAACCGCTTGCCCAAATATGCGCGAAGTACGTGGAACGATAGCGCGGCGGAACGTCGCGGAAATCCGTGCCCGACGAGCTGAGCGCGTGCGTTTCAAAGGCGTCGACATCTTGCACCGGAGCACCGGCCGGCAGGGAATGCCACGCCAAGTCGAGCTCGTCGGCCGCCAAGCTCTCACCCATCGAATACCCTTCATTGAGTTTCGCGGCGCGCTCCATCTTGTCCACAAGCGCTTGCGGCATCGGCGCGTGCGTCTCGTAGTTGAAGGCATAATGCCGGAGTACCGAGGGATAAAGCGCCCAATGCTCGTTGAATTGGGACGGGAATTCCACGAAGTCACGTGGTTTCGCGGTGCCGGAGAGCGTCGGATATTTTTCGTCGGCGAAAAACGCGTTCAGAGCGTGGCCGAATTCATGGAACATGCCGCTCACGCTGTCGAGCGTTAAAAGCGTTGGCTGCCCCGGCGCCCCCTTTGGAATGTTCTCGACGTTGTAGACGACCGGCTTTGTGCCGAGCAGCGACGAGTAATCAGCAAAGGAGCTCATCCATGCGCCGCCCTGTTTATTGTCGCGCTTGAAAAAATCGAAGTACATCAAAGCGAGCGGCGCGCCGTTCTTGTCGAAGACTTCGAACACCCGCACGTCCGGCTGCCAAACCGGAATGTTCCGGCGCTCTTTGAACGTGATGCCGTAGAGTCTGATTGGCGGCATAGAAAAGGCCGTTCTGCAGCACATCGTTCAATTCGAAATACGGACGAATTTCGTTATCGTCGACGTGGTACTTCGCTTTGCGAATCTGCTCCGCATAATAGTTCCAGTCATACGGCTCGAGCTGAAAATGCCGGCCGTCCTTATCAATCTGCGCTTGAATCTCCGAGGCTTCTTCCGCAGCCACGGCGCGCGTCGGGCCGATCAGCCCGCGCAGGAAGGTCTGAACGGCCGCCGGCGTCTGCGCCATCTCTTGCGTGAGCTGGTACGCTGCAAAATCCGGATAGCCGAGCAACGCTGCTTTTTCAGCGCGCAGCTTAGCCATCTGCGCGATGGTCGAACGCGTGTCGTCGGCATCGTTCTTCTCGGTGCGGGTCCATGAATTTTCGAAGAGGTCCCGGCGTGTCGCGCGGTCCTGCAGAAGGGTGAGCGCCGGTTGCTGCGTCGTATTCTGCAGCGGAATCAGATAGCCGCCCGGATCGCCCTTTGTCGTTGCCGCCTGCTGCGCCGCGGCAATGGCACCGTCGCTCAGGCCGGCGAGTTGACTCTTGTTACGCACGATGAGCGCACCCGCGGCCGTCCCGGCAAGGAGTTTGCGTTCGAAAGCGGTCTGCAGCGTTGCCAGCCGCTGATTGATTTGCCGCAGCTGCATCTGCTTTGCAGTGCGAAGATCCGCGCCGGCATGGAGGAAGCGCCGGTAATACGTTACGACGAGGTGGCGCGATTCCGGATCGAGCTTGAGCCGATCGACGTTCTCGTAAATCGCCTGAACGCGCGCGAAGAGTTTCGGATTGAGGTAGATCGCGTCTTGATGTGCGGCGTACTCCGGCGCGATCGCTTGGCGTACGCGCAGCAGCGCCGGATCGCTGTTGGTCTCAACCTGCACAGTGAACGCGCCCATCGCGCGATGGAGCAGCCGTCCCGATTTCTCCATCGCGACCAGCGTGTTATCGAAAGTGGGCCGCGCCGGGTTATTCGCGATAGCGTCAACCTCTTTGATTTGCTGCAGCATACCGGCCTCAATCGCCGGCAAATAATCGCTGTCGTTGATGCGGTCGAACGGCAACGCGCCGAACGGAAGCGTACTGGGTTGCATCAGCGGATTTTCCGCCGCGCTGGGGCCAACGCCAGGCGTTAATAGCGTGAGCGCAACGACGGCGCCGACTGCAAAAAGACGCATCCGCCGAGGATTCGTTACCGTATATCCCTCGCCTCGATGCAGAGTTGGCCTCGCGCTCGCTCCGCGATCGAGCGCTCTATTGCTCGCGTTTTGCCAGGCTTCCGGATGGTTCCAAAGGCACTCCCCGTGCGGCGCGCGGCGCACTACGTTAAAGGCAGATTTCGCCCCTACAATGAGGCCCACGCCTATGTTGAAGATTCCGATTTGCTCCGTGCTTTTATGTGCGGGCATTGCTGTTTTCGCCGCAACGCCGGCGCGCGCTGCGAACACATCTGCGTCTCCGAATCCTGAAGACTCCGCGCCGCCGGCCTACGCCGATTTCGTCAAAGGCGCGCAAGTGCTGCCCGGGTTGATACCAATCGTAAGAAAAGGGGGCAAAGTCTATTTCGCGCTGGCGAAGACCCAGCTCGGAGCAGATTTCATAGAAACGTCCGTGCCGGCCACGGGCCTGGGCGGATATGGCCCCGCGCCCGGCGAGCCGTACGTTGCGCCTGCGCGCATCTTACGATTCGATCGCGTGGACGACCAAGTCGTGATCCGTTGGCCGAACACGTATGCGCGCGTCGTTCCGAACACGGCGCAGGATTTCGATACGCAGCAATCGATGCCGTCATCGGTCATCGCCGTAGTGCCGATAGCCGCGCAGGATGCCGATACGGTCGTCGTCGCGGCGACGCCGTTCTTGTCGGACGTCGCCAATTTTTCGGCGGCGTTCGATAACGTCATTACCAATCCGTTGCATGGCTATCACCTCGACACGGATCGCTCGTTCTTCGAAGAAGCGAAGGCGTTCCCGGAAAACGACGTGCTTCGCGTGTCGCAAACGTGGTGGTCCGAAAAACCGAATCTCATAGATAGTTCGCCCGACGCGCGCAGCCTCGAGGTCCAGATGACGTACAACCTCATCGCGCTGCCGCACGACGGCTACATGCCGCGTATCGCGGATCCGCGCGTCGGATATTTCGAACAAGGCCTCTTGGACTTCACGACCGACAACTTGGAAACGCGCAACGTGCAGTACATCACGCGTTGGAACTTCGCGCCGCAAGATCCGGCGCGCCCGTCGAACGCTACGCACCCCATCGTCTATTACCTGAGCAATACCATTCCGCAGGAGTACCGCAACACGGTTCGCGCAGCGCTGCTCGCGTGGAACAGAGACTTTCGCACGAGCCGGCATCCTCAACGCAATTCAAGTGCAGGATCAGCCCGCCGATCCAAGTTGGGATCCCGAAGATATCCGGCACAACGTCGTCCGGTGGGTCGCGAACGTGCAGCCACTGTACGGTGCGGAAGCGCTGCTCGTGACGGATCCTCGCACGGGCGAGGAAATCAACGTCGGAGTCAACGTAGACGCAACCGGCGGCGCCGCTTCGGGCTTTCTTTACCGGTTTCTCATTGCGCCGGCACGCGGTCTGCCCGACACGAGCGCGAATGAGAACGCCTTCAACCAACAGCTCGAACTTGCCATCGTGTTGCACGAGAGTGGACACGACATGGGGCTGCAGCACAACTTCATGGGTTCACTCGCATATACCGCTTCGCAGTTGCAAAGCAAGTCCTTTACCCAGAAGTACGGCATCGCAAGCTCCGTGATGGAGTACACGCCGGTCGCAAACCTGTGGCCAAAGGGCGCTCGCAACGGGGATTACGAACAAACCACGCTCGGTCCGTACGACTATTACGCGATCGCTTACGGTTACAAGTACATCCCCGGTGCAAAAACGCCCGAGCAAGAAATTCCGACGCTTCGGCGTTGGGCGTCGGGCTGGTCGAATCCGATGCAGCGTTTCGCTTCCGACGAAGACGCTGCCGCTTTCGCTAACGGCCATTCGATCGACCCGCGCATCGAAATGTACGATCTCACGAACGAGCCGCTGGCATGGTGCGGCACGCAGTTGAAGATGTGGCACGGCGTGATGGACGCGGTCAACGCACGCTTTCCGTTCCGCGGCAGGCCCTTCGATCAGGCGCGGCTTGCATTTGTCATGCCGCTAGCGCAATACACGCTTTGCGCGACGCGCCCCGCGGACACGATAGGCGCGGAATATCTTTCGCGAAGCGCCCAAGGCGATCCGAAGGAAGAACCAGCGCTTTCAGCGGTGCCATACGCACAGGAACGCCAGGCGTGGCAGCTGCTCGAGCGCTGGCTGTTCTCCGACGAGGCATGGCGCTTCAATGCAGCGGTTCTCACGAGGACGACGTACTCGGAGATGTCGTCAATCGACAACAACCAGACCTGGTTTTACAATCCGCCTAATCGTCACGACGTTCCCGTCGTAGAGATAGCGGCACAGACCCAGGATCAGGCGCTGAGAGAGATCTTCTCGCCGCTTACGCTCGAGCGTATCGACGACTTGCAGACGAAGTACCCCGGCCGCGCCACCATGAACATCACGGACCTTTTCACTTGGGCGGAGTCCGGCATCTTCGGCGAACTCACGGGGCCGCGCGAAATGCACGACGGTGTCGTGCGCCGCAACTTGCAGATGCGCTTCGTCAAACAACTGGGCCTAATGTGGACGGCGCCGGCGCGCGGCACACCAACCGACGCGCAGGCACTTGCGCGGGCAACGCTCGGGCATGTCGTCCATAGAGGAAACGCGGCACTGGCGTCATCCAAACTCAATGAACTGACTCGCGCACACGTCGAAGCGATCGTCGCTATCGCTAAGCAGGCACTCGAAGCGCATGCGACCGTCGCTGCGCCCCTCGAAAATGGCGCAGGACAAAGCGGTATGCGAGATCCTTGGTGCCGCGATCTGTGCTGCCGACGGCCGATGTGGCTGCCTTGTCAGTGAAAGCGTCGAACTTACTCGCTTCCCATGTCGAGCGCGGCTATTTTGCCTTGACTATCGATCGCAAGCGTTAAGTCCAGGCGAGCCCCTTTGAAACCGACGCTGTAATGATAGGCAGTAGCGCCGTTAACTTTGGTCTTGCCTCGATAGACGAATGAAGTTGCACCGCCGAGCGGCGCGAGGCTCGTTTTCATATCGTCGACCATGCGTGGTGACATCTGCTTGGCAAATGCTGCAGAGAGCTGCGATCTATCGATATCACCGGTCTGCAGGCGGTGTACCCATTGACGTGCCAGCGCGGTAATTGCGGGCTCCTCGCCCTTTGCCGGCTTCGCTTCCGCCGCCGCGATCTCGGGGTGCAGCGCATCGATCGTTTGATCGGCGATAAACGCCGGATCGAGTCCCGCTACGCTGGTGAGAACGATCACGAACTCGTGAAACTTCGGAAAGTATTCGTTCACCGACGCAAACCCGAACGTGCCGCCGCTGTGCTGGATCCGCGGCTCTCCCGCTTCCTCATCGATAAACCATCCGAAACCGTAACCAGTCGACTTTCCGGAAGATAGCCGGTGCGGCGTCGTCGCCAGAGCCACATCTTGCGCGTCGGCAATCCTGCCGCCAAAGAATGCAGCGTCCCACTTTGCCATGTCGGCAGCGGTTGAAACGATGCCGCCCGCGGCACCCGCCCATGCGCCGCGCAACGGCGGCGCTACTTCCGGACGGCCGCTTTTTCCACGTTGGTAGCCGGTGGCAAGAGCCGGCAAATGCGACTCGTCCTCAATGAACGCGCTGTGCGTCATTCCCGCAGGACCGAAAATATTTTTGCGGATGTACGTCTGCCACGGCATGTGGGATACGCGTGCGACCACCGCGCCGAGCAGCAGATAATTCGTGTTGCTGTACTCAAACCGCAATCCCGGCGTAAAATCCAGCGGTTTGTTTGCGATGAGTGCAATCGCCGGATCGACTCCGCCGGGCGTGCTGCCCGCGATGTGGACGAAGTGATTGACCTCGGTATAATTTGGAATGCCGCTGACCTGCCAGAGCAGTTGCTCCAGCGTGACGTTCTTCCCGCGCGCATACTCCGGAACGTACTTGCCGAGCGGATCGCCGAGCTTGAGTTTACCGCGTTCTTTGAGCTGCAGGATGGCAGCGGCGGTGAACTGCTTAGTGACGGACCCGATCTCGAATTGCGTCTGTGTCGTTGCCGGGGTTTGGCGAGCAAGATTTGCCATGCCGTAGGCGGCATCGACGATGAGTCTGCCGGACCGCTGGACCGCGATCTCGGCGGCCGGGGTTTTATTCGCGCGCACGGCGTTTTGCAGCGCGACGGAAAGCGCAATCGTGGCGAGCATCAAGGTTGCACCGGATGCAGGTACTTTGCCAAGAAAGCTTCGGCTGACCGATACTGTTCCACCAAGTGCATCCAAACTTGATTCTCATGCGTCTCGTCGGGAAAGACTTGCGTCTGCACCGTCACGCCGCGCCCTCGCAGTTTCGCCGCCAGATCGACGCCTTGCGAGAACGGTACGTTGCGATCGTCGTCGCCCTGCTCGATGAAGACCGGCGACTTCCACTTGTTGAGATAGCCCTCGGCCGTCGACATCGTCGCGATGTGGCGCTGCTCCGGTGTTCCCACGGGGTGACCGTAATCGTGATCAAACATGGTCGTCCAATCGTGCACACCGGCGAAGTCGGCGCCCGCTTTAAAGATGTCGGAGTTGCGCGCGAGCGCCAGTGCCGTCAAGAGACCGCCGTACGACAAGCCGTAAATGCCGATGCGGTTTGCATCGACGTTTGACTGTCTCTGCAGCCACTTCGCGCCCGCGAGGACGTCCTGATATTCCGAGCCCCCGTGCCACGCCGCATGCGGCGGGTTCCGGAACTTGTACCCGTACATGATGCCCAGGCGGTAGTTGATTGAGAGTACGACAAAGCCTTTGCTCACGAGATATTGGTTCATCTCGTAAAGGTGCGTGTACGGCTCCATATAATGGAACCCGCCGAGCATCTGTCGGGGTGGGCCGCCGTGATCGAACACGATCGCCGGCATTCGCCTCGCGCCTGCGTGCGGCACGAAAGCTGCGCGTGAATCGTCAGGCCATCCGGCGCCTTGTAGGTAATCAGTTTAGGACGCACCATTTGCGTCTGCGGGTAGTTCGACGGCGTGCGCACCGCGACAAGTGTTTTTCCGGGATTGCCTGCGATCGTCACCACGGGCGGCGCGGCATAGCCCGCGTCGACATACGCAAGTCCCCCGTGCTCGACCGGCGTCGGATACCATTGATTGTTCGGACCGCGGGTAAGCTGACGCGGCCGGGCATCGACTCCGACGCTCCAGATGTGGCGCGCATCGAGGTCGCCTTCATTCGTTGCAAGCAGCAAATGCGTTTTATCGAGCGACTCCGCCACCGTCTCGACCTCGAACTGGCCGCTCGTAAGGCGCGTCGCGCGTCCGCCGTCAGCGGAGATCGCGTAAATGTGCTGCCAACCGTCGCCCTCCCACGGGAAAGCGATTGTGTTGCCGCGCAGCCACCACAGCTGCGCCGCGCTCATCGTCGGATAGAACGCGTGACCCACACCGGGGTTCGCCGTCCAGATCTTTCGCGCGCTGCCGCTCTTCGCGTTCGCGACCCAGATAGACCATGGCGTTCTGGACGACCCGCCGGAATCGAACGTCGCCATGTCGTAGACCGTTTCACCGATGATCGCGCCCGGCGTACGGACGAACGCAACGCGCGAACTATCGGACGACCAAGACGGCGCCGCATCCTGCGTGAAGTCCGGCGTCGCGTACACGTACGAATGCTGCGCCGGTGTGTAAATCACGATGAAAGAGTGATCGCCGCGCGAGTTCGTAAAGGCGATCTTCGCTCCGTCGGGAGACCAGGCGACATCGGAAGCGCTGCCGCGAATCGGCAACACATCCGGTTTGCCGGCCGCGAAACCCGTAGCGTTCTTCGTCAGCGAGACGACACCGAGTTGGCCCTGTACGGTGGTGAACGCAACGGCATCGCCCTTCGGCGAAAGAAATACGGCATTGCCGTCCGCAACCTTGACCGGTTCCCCGCCCGCAATCGAAACGATGAAAATTGCACGATCGGGCGGCGGCACTTGCTGTACCGGGTTCGGATTTTCTCCACCTGCGTTGTCTTGGACGCCGCCATGCAGGTAGACGACGCCGTCGTCCCCGGGAAGAATTTCGGGAGTGTCGATGTCTTGGCCGTCGTCTGCGCCGTAGTGCGTGAGCGCGTGGATGCTGCCGCCTGCATTCGTGTACAGGTTGCGCCTGCCGCTTGCATCGACTTTCCACACGAGGACGGTACCGTCGGGAGAGGCGACGAGATTGTCCACGAACGGCGCGGCCAGCACGTCCTCGATCCCAAATGCCCGCGCGTTCAATGGCATGGCGGCGCCGAGAAGCGCGGTGAGAAGTAGGGCGGTGAGACAGCGATGCATGAGCACTCCGTTTCTCGTACAGCTAGAGATCGGTGTCCGGCGCACACTACGGTTAAAATTACGAAACGCCCTGCTCGCGCAGGGCGCTTTCGCAATTTCGGGCGCTCTTGACCGCCGCTCCGGTTCTTGGCAGAGGCGCATCGAAATGAATCTATTGCGTCAATTCAGTCACCTTAAGCGAATGTGCGTCGACGGCGTACTTCGTTGCGCTACGCCCGCTCGGGATGCTCCAAACGTCATACGTGTTTGAGGCTTGGCGATCGACAACCATCGAGCACACGCAGTTCGGCGCGATGCGGCCGTACCGCATCACCGCTGCTACCGCCTTAACACCCTGCGGCGCAAGCGCGACGTCTCGCGAGAACTGCAACGTCGCGTGTTTGTAATCAGGCGCACCGCTTACGGACGGAATGTGCGTGAGGAGCGTCGTGTTCGAACCGATAAGCGGTTTGCCGCTTTTTGCTAGCGCCGGGATCGACTTCACGAAGAAAGAGCCCAACACGACGGCGTTCCCGCTCGCGGGCGCATACCGTGCCGCGATCCGCCCGAGATCGGGGTTTGCGCCAAGCACCGTTGCTTTCGAGAGCATCGGCTCGATCGCTGCGAGCGATTTTTCCGGCGAACTTGCGGCCATCGCAGATTGGATGCGCGGCAGGTTGAGGTATTTGCGCGCCTCCGTGCCGCCGAATACCGTTTCAGCGCCCACGGTCCAATGAACCCCATTCGCCGAAGTATATCCCGGAATCGGCGGAGGGCCGGAGGCGATCGCTTTGGTGTCAAAGATGCTGAAGCCGGCGTTCAACCCGTGATCGTTTCGGTACATGATCGTTATCACGTTCGGGCGATTCGCCGGTGCGTACATAATCATGTGGACGTGCGTCCCCGGCGGCAACCCAACCGGCAGCGTGATCGGGAAAGTGGCGTTGGAAACGATCCGGCGCACATTTGCAAACGTGGGTTCCCGCGTGACCGCAAACGAATGAATGACGATCGTTGCGCTGTCGCCGGAAAGCCACAGTTTCACGCCGCTGAAAACTTGCGCTCCGAATGCCGCGGCGGTACCGACCATTGCTAGCGATATCGCACACGTAAGGACGATGGCGCGAACCTTTTGTTTTGCTTTGAGCGCCGCGGAGCGGCTTAGGATGCTGCTCACCGGGGCGTCAGGCGCCGGGAGCTGTGCTCGCGCTCGCTTGGCATGCGATGAAAACTCAGAGTGCATGTTGCTGTTCCTCCGCGTGGTTCAGGTTGTCGTGATGATAATCGCCGAGCAGTTCGCGTAAACGCTCTCGCGCTCTGGTAAGCCGTTTGCGGACCGTGGCATGCGGAATGCCGAGCACAGCGGCAATCTCGTTACCTTTGAGGTCGTCGAAGTAGTAGAGCACCGTCACCTCGCGCAGCGTCGGAGTCAATAGCGCGAGAGCGCGCCACACGTCGAGCGCGATGGTGTCATCCAACGAGAGTTTATGCAGCGGCCGCGGTAGTTGGCGGTCGCCGTGACGGCGTGCAACGCGCCGCGCCTCGCGTATAACGATCTGGTAGGCCCATGCGTCGAAGGCTGCTAGATCGCGTAAGGTCCCCAAACGGTGATGCACGATTATGCACGCTTCTTGTGCGGCGTCGCCGGCTAGATTCCAGTCGCCTATGACGCTTGCGGCAAGCCGGAAGCAGGATGGCCAGATCGTTGCGATAAGCGCTTCGGCAGCCGCCGCGTCACCCAGACGCGCCGAGTGTATCACGTCGGCCTCAGCCCAACGAGGCGCGCCCGGGCGTTCGTCTTGGTTTGGCATCTGTAGTAAGGAGGCTCGAACCCTGTGAAATGTGCCGTGCGGTTTCAAGCCGCCTCTCGTCGCTCGATAGAAAGTTGGAGCCGTCTGAGGTTACTCCGCAGCCGTTAGCGCTTGGTTTAGATCGTCGATGGGAAGTTGCGGCTCTTCCAACCCAATTCCGAGACGCAGACGCAGCAGGTTCGGCGGCGCCTTCGTACCGGCTGCCTCTACGGACCCTAAGATCGCGCTCATCGATGCGTTTGCACCATACGGGAAAAGGCTGTAACGTGGGTTCATGCGGCCACTAACATACTCGATTTCAGCAGCAACGTTGATTGCGCTTGTTTTGAAAACCGCGACGACGATCGCCGGCGTGCCGGCTCCGCGCGCTGCCGTGCCTGCAGATATCCGATCCATCATGACCAAACCTCTGTACAAGGGTTCGACATGGGGACTTCGCGTGCTCGATGGGTCGAAGGTGCTCATCGACGTGCACCCTGAGCGCAGATTCTTCATCGGCTCGGTGCGTAAAGTGTTCAGCGTCGGTCAGTTACTCGACGCGGTCGGCCCGGGCCATCGGTACGACACCGCGGTATACCGCAGCGGTCGCGTCGCCGGGGGCGTGCTTCACGGAAACGTGATTGTCGTCGCCTCAGGCGATTTGACAATGGGGGGCCGCACGAATCAGGATGGATCGATAGCGGTCAGCGACTGGGATCACAACGAAGCAGACAGCCTCGGCAATGCAATTCTGACCAAGCCTAATCCACTTGCGGGCTACGAACGGCTAGCTCGTGCGGTGAAAGCCGCCGGCGTCACGCGCATCGACGGCGACGTAATCGTCGACGATCGGCTCTTCAAACCGTTCGACTTTCGCGGGCAATTCGAAGTCCGGCCGATCTTCGTAAACGATGACGTCGTGGATGTCACGATTACACCAGGCGGCCGCGTCGGCTCCAAAACTACGGTCATGCATCGCCCAATTTCCGCCGCGCTTACAATCGACAGTCATTTGAGCAACGGCGCCCCGAAATCGAAAGACACGCTGAAAATCGATCCGCAGTATCCCCGATGCATTGGAGTTCCCGGCTGCACCGCGAGAATCGAAGGCAAGCTGCCGATAGATTTCACGCCGCCGCTCACCGGTGGAAGCACGCTCGTGCAAACCGTGCGCGTTACGCAGCCGTCGAACTACGCGCGCACGGTCTTCGTCGAAGCGTTGCGCAAGGCCGGCATAACGGTCAAAGCCCCGGCCGTAGAACAGAACCCGACGAAGCTGTTACCGCCCGGCCCGAAGTATAGCGAAACGAATCAACTGGCAATGCTGCGGGGAATGACCTACGCGCAAGACGCGAAGTTGGTCCTCAAAATCAGTTATAACATCGGTGCCGACACGAGTCTTGTGCTCTTCGGTCTGACGCGCGGTGCGAACAGCATGCCGGCTGCGCTCGCCGTCGAACGCAGAAATCTCGCAGACCACTTCGCTATCCCCTCCGGCGACTATCACTTCGTCGACGGAAGCGGCGGCGGCGACACCACCGCGAGGAGCCGAGCTGTAACGCGGATGCTGCAAGAAATGCAACGGCGTCCAGCCTATGCAACGCTGTATCAGGACTTGCCCATTCTGGGTATCGACGGTTCGCTCGCATCGGTCAAAGATTTCGAAAAGGACCCGACGCTCGCGGGAGCCGCAGGGCGCGTTCACGCCAAGACCGGCACGTACGTAGGCGCGGCCGCCTCCGGCGGTATGGTTCTCAAAGGTCAAGCGTTCGGCGGATACATCACGACGAAGAGCGGCAGACGTCTCGTTTATCAACTCGTCGTCAATAATGTGCAGATCGACTCCATCGGCGACGTCATCGACGTCTTCCAAGACCAAGGCAGAATTTCTGCAATGCTCTGGCGCGACTATTAGGCCGGTAACGAAAGGCCGACGTTTTCGTATGTCCAAGTTGATCTACATCACCAATACGTCGCTCGACGGATATATTGAGGACGAAACCGGAGCGTTCGATTGGGGCGATCCCGATCAAGTACACCCGCTCGTCAATGAATTGTTGCGGCCCGTCGGAACGTATCTCTATGGGCGGCGACTCTACGAGTCAATGGCTTATTGGGATGCGCCGGTGCAGACTTATCCGCCCCAACACCGCGACTTCGCACGAATTTGGCAGAAGACTGAGAAGATCGTCTTCTCACGATCGCTGATGCGCGCTTCGACGCGGAACACGCGAGTGGAGCGAGACTTCGACTTCGAGTCCGTTCGAAAACTCAAACGGAACTCGAAACACGACATCACCATTGGCGGCGCCGAGCTTGCAGGCCTTGCGCTCGAAGCCGGCCTCGTGGATGAATGTGTGCTCCTTGTCAATCCGGTGATCTTGGGCGGCGGAAAACCGGCATTCCGGCCGGCCTTCCGGCGGAATCTCGAGCTTCTCGAAACGCGGCGCGTCGGCACTGGAGTGATTTACATGCGCTATCGCATACTACACTCGTGATCGTTCACCTGATTGACGGAACGTACGAGCTGTTCCGGCACTTTTACGGCCTGCGCCGCGCCAAGACCGATAAAGTCGCCCGGTTCGGTGCGGTCGCGGGAGTGCTCAATACCGTCTTGCAAATGATTGGCGAGGGAGCCACGCACGTCGGGGTTGCAACGGATCACGTCATCGAGTCTTTTCGCAACGAACTCTGGGACGGATACAAGACGGGCGATGGGGTCGAGCGGGCGCTGCTGGCCCAGTTCGAGCCCCTCGAGGACGCGTTGCGGGCGATGGGCGTCGCGGTTTGGGCGATGGTGGATCTCGAGGCCGACGACGCGCTGGCATCCGCCGCCGAGATCGCCGCGCGCGATCCTCGCGTGCAAAAGATCTGCATTTGGACGCCGGATAAAGATCTCTCGCAGTGCGTTCGAGGAGATCGGATCGTGCAAGTAGACCGCAAGAGCAAGGCCATTCGCGACGCCGCTGCAGTACGATCGAAATTTGGGGTGGACCCCGAAATTATCCCCGATTATCTGGCCCTCGTGGGCGATGCTGCGGACGGATATCCCGGCATTAAGGGAATCGGCGCAAAAGGGGCGGCGTCTTTGCTTATTCGATATGGCAAGATCGAGGATTTCCCACCTGAAGTGCTGGGCGCACATCGCACGCTCGCCTTGCTTTTCAAGAAACTTGCGACGCTTCGAACCGATGCAAGGCTCTTTGACAGCGTCGACCAGTTGCAGTGGCACGGACCAACCACCGCATTTGCGTCGGTCTGCGAGCGCCTGGGCATATCGGACGTAGCTGCGCGCGCAGCCAAAGCCGCGTCCCAAGCATAACGTCCTGAAAGGTCGGTTCGAGACCATTGCGGACGTCGCCATCCGGCGTTACAGTGCGGATATGAAAGTGCGACGAATTGCAATTTTGGTTTATGACGCCGTTGAAACGCTGGATGTGGCCGGGCCGGCGGACGTGTTCTCCAGCGCTAACCAGCTCTTAGCCCGCGAACCGGCAGCCTACGACGTCGTCGTGGTAGGGCTGCGCCGCGGTCGCATTACCAGCGAATCGGGAGTCTGCTTCTATGCAGATACTGCACTTGCCGACGGCGGTTTGTTCGACACGATAATCGTCCCGGGCGGTAAGGGCGTGCGTTTGCACCCGAAGACACGAACCTCGGTCACGAAATTTTTGCGCGAACAAGCGCGAAGCGCGCGGCGCGTTGCATCGGTCTGTACCGGAATTTACGCTCTCGCGGATACGGGTTTACTGGACGGACGCAACGTAACGACGCACTGGCGCTATGCGGCTGAGGTGCAGCGCCGCTGGCCAAAACTGAGCGTGAACGCCGATGCGATTTTTGTCAAAGACGGAAAATTCTATACCTCCGCGGGAGTAACGGCAGGCATCGATCTGGCGCTGTCATTCGTCGAGGAAGACTACGGCAGCGAGCTCGCACTGGCGGTTGCGCGCGACATCGTAGTCTACCTCAAACGCTCCGGCGGACAGCTGCAATACTCACAGCCGCTTCTTGCGCAAACGAAGACGAAGGCGCACTTTGGCGATCTGACCGCGTGGATTCGCGGTAACCTCCAGCGCGATCTCACACTCGATTCGCTCGCCGAACGCGTCGACCTAAGCCCGCGACACTTTGCGCGCAAATTCAAAGCCACGCTCGGGTTGACGCCCGCAGACTTTGTCGAAGAGCTTCGCTTGGACGAGGCGCGTTGGCTGCTCGTCAACGGCGAGGATCCCATGAACGATTTGGCCCAAACCGTCGGCTATACGAGCGACGATACGTTCCGGCGTGCGTTCGAACGCCGCTACGGAATCGCTCCCGCCGAATACCGGCGGCGCTTTACAACGTAAGGCTCCTCCCGAAGGCGGACGAATATGGCATGAGAAAAGAGACCGTGATGACGGTTGGGGTGGCTAGGTTATAAGGCGTCTGAACGGAGTCACATAAATGAGCAGTACGAAAAAAGAAATCGCCGGCGGCGTGGTCCACAACGTACCGGACGATCTGCGCAAGGCGCTGCTTGCCGACTCCGAAGCGTTTGGAGCATGGCAGAGTCTGACGCCGCTCGCCCGCAATGAGTGGATATGCTGGGTTATATCGGTCAAGAAAGCGGAAACGCGCGAGGAACATGTCGAGAGAGTGCGCACGCATCTCAAGGAGGGAAAGCGCAGACCTTGTTGTTGGATAGGCTGTATTCATCGCAGCGATAAGCCGATCAGTCCGTCAGTGCAATACGTTCTCAATAGACGTAAGTCGAAATAACATGCGGCGGCACCGGGCATCCCGTGGAGACAAATCCGGTAAATGAAAATGCGCCGCGCAATGCAGGGCATTTCTTTGGCGAACGATTGGGCTTTGCCTAAGGTCCACCGGTGTATCCGGGCTTGTAAGGCCCCTCGATGCCGCCCGCAAGAATAAGCGGTCGTCGCGGCGACTGCGTGAAGTCAAAGTCGCGACGTACATCTCCGAGTCGGGGGCCCTCCTCGGGAACGCTCTTTCGCGGATCCGGACGGCCGTCGGTTTTCGGATCAAGCCGCGCACCGCTTAGGAAGTCATCTTCGATAAACTTGACGTATGCGTCATGGCTGAGAGTCTGGTGATCGACGTATCCCTTTCGCGCGTACGCGCTCACGACGAGTCCCGGCACGCGTAAGCCGTATCCAAAGAAATTGACATTCGGCGGAGCGACATGATCGTAAAATCCACCCCAGTCGTCCCAGCTCACGAAAATCGCCGTTGAATCCCAGTACTTGCTACGCGCGATGGCGTTGATAAGACCCACTACGTAGGCCTGCCCGGTGCTGAGCAGCCCCGGCGGGTGCTCGCTGTAGCGATTCGACGGCGTGAGCCACACGACTGATGGCAGCGATCCGGCCTTGAGATCGCGGAAAAACTGCGACGTATCTCTGATATTTGCGAGCTGGCCGTCTTGCTTGACGTCGGTAAAGTGAGGCAGCGGATTCCAAATTCCCGGGGTGCGCGCGCTTTGCGGTTTGAGGTGACAACTCTGCTGATCGGCTTCACAGTCCGGCTCAAAACCGTCCATGACGTAATACGCCCACGAGACGTGGTGCGCGTGAAGCAGATACGTGAGATCGGTCCATGGGTACGAGGGCCGTCCGGGAATCCAATAGTTGCGCGGAATGATGTCCCGCGGTCGCTCGTCCGGACTTCTGTACGCGCGGTCGGGCACGCAACTCATTGCTTCGTTCGCTTTCTTGCAGCGTCCCGCCCATTCGGAAACCATATAGAGATGCGCGGGCAAGCTCCAAGATCGGATCGGTGCGAACATGTGATCCTGCAGCACGAAATTCCGCGCGTATGACCAATACGCCGGTAATTCACGCCCGGTATGGTAGCCCATTACGGTGCCCTCATGCCCCTTGACGATGCAGGTCGGAATATCCGTCGGACAGCCGCCGGTATTTCTCGCACCGTACATCACGCGAATGAAGCCATCCATCTTGCCGCGGTCGATGTCCGCATCCGCCGCTTTGGCGGAGTGTGGGCCGCCCGTGTCCTCGTCATTGAGGTCGTGGTACGGACGGACACACGGTTTTCCATGAACGTTTGCGATGCACGCGATTGGAATACCGTTGCGCATCGCGATTCCATCGGCGCCCGGATACGTGCCGAAGTAGCTATCGAAGGAACGATTCTCTTGCATGATGATGACGACGTGGCGAATTTTGTGAATGTCGCCATCGTAGTGCGCCTGGGGCGTCGCCGCCGCGGTTGAAAGCAGGAGTGCAGCCTGAAGAAATGCCGTGAAACGGATGGCCAAATCGGACCTCCCTTCCTAGCGCAAGGAGCTTCTGCCGATTGCCTTCGCCGAGATGGCCTTTTTTCCAGTGCCCGCCCACGGCCGTTTTTCCAGTGCCCGCCCACGGCCGTCAGTTGTCGTCTGCTGCTGGAGATTTTCGCAGCCATGCAGCTAGGTCGCGAAATCCGTTGTGCTGGGCCCAGCCGGCCGGCGTGCCGTCATACAGGATATCGCGCACCTCGGGGCGAGCGCCGTGCGCCAACAGCAACTTCACGATTTCTTCATTTCCGATGAGAGCGGCTTGATGCAGCGGTGTCGCGTGGGAGTGTCCGGGAGGAGGCGTAAAGCTCGCAGCATCAGCTCCGGCTTCCAGCAGGGTTCGCACTGTCTCCGTGCGTCCATGCTGCGCTGCAAGCGCAAGGGCTAGCCTCAGCTCGTCATCGCCGGCATTTCGCGCCAGACTGCGTATCTTCTCCACGCGACCTAGAGCGGACGCCGCCATCAGATTCATCTTGGCGCCACGTTCGAGAAGCGCATCGACGCTGTCAAATTCGCCATACATCAGCGCATCGAGCATCGCGGCATCCGGTGAAGCCCCGTAATCGCATAGGGCGTTGATAAGCGCGCGTTGCACGCCGTTAGCCCGCGCCACGCTACTGGATGCAACGAGCGCCAGCGCGCGGTCCAGCGCAGAACGATCGTGGCTGGCTCCCGCAACTAAAAGGACGCGAGCGATCGGAACGATGTTTTCGGGCAATACGCCGCGGCGCGATGGGTTTTCTGCGATGAATTCTAGCAGCGTGGGAGTCTGAAAGTAGTTGCCGCCATAAAGCGTAGCGTGCCGGCGCACAAGACTAGGATGCCGTTGCATGTGCTCGCGTAAAGCCTCCACATTGCCCGCATCGATGAAATCTACGGCCTGCCGGAAATCCGGATCGCCGATACGCTCATGTGCCGGTAACTTCAAGATCGCAGGATTGCCGCCCTCGACGAATGCTTTCAACTTTGCCCAACTCGGAAAACCGTATTCCCGCGCAATTGCGAGATACGCATCGCTCAATTTCAGCCGCGTAGCTGCAATCTGTGCGTCGGTAAGACCGGATAAGCGTGGATGAAACTCGCGAAGACGCTGCACGACATGCCGAAGGCCGGCACGCTGCCCGCTAAGTAAATCTGCAGTTGGTGCTTTAGGTGTGCTACGTTTGGCCGAATCGGCAGCTGACGAGTAGGCATACGAACTTCCTTTGAAGTACGCCTGACGTCCGCATCTGCAGGCAGAAGTTCGTTTGTGATGCCGATGACGAAGGATGAGCGGTCTTCTGACCTTTCCGCGGACCGGTCGCGCCTCATCGCGCTCTGCCCGAAGTATAGCAGAGGGCCGCTTCCGAATGCAAAACCCGCTGCGAGATGCCTCTTCTGCACACCGTTGCAGCGCTACCGCTGAGATTCGACCAGACCGTAACTTCACTAAGCTCTATCCCATGTTTGTGGGAGCGCGACAAAAATTCATACGAGTCGCGCAAAAATTTTCGGTCCGCGGCGAATCGCAACTGCACCAACCAGAAGGGTTCCAGTACAGGCGCACGTTGTACCTTCGGTGCGCATGTAAAGCCGGAAAGCCGCGAAATAGCACGACTTCAAAGGCGATCAGCCGTTTTGTTCGACCACCTTGACCACTCACCCACGCTAGCCGAGTATCTTCAGGAGCGAGTCGTCCTTGGGCATGCGTGGCTGATCGTTGGGATACGTGCCATTTGGGTGCGTATTGATCCATCGCTTGGAAATTGCTGCCATGTATTCGAAGTTTTCCCAAAGCGCATCGGAGGCCAGGATATAGCGCGCGTGGGTAACGACGGGAACCGAGGCATCCCACGCAAGCGTAACGACTAATGCCCACAGATCGCAAGCGACGTCCGCTTCGATAATTCCTCGCCGCACAAACGAACCGATCGATTCGAAATGATTTGCTACGGTTCGTACTGGCTGCAGTTCGGGAGGAACGGGACTCCAAGAAAGGCTGCGGACTGCCTCCGCGTCGGAGAGAATTCTCGTCAGGTCCCTGCTTACAAATGCAAACGCGCGCTGGAATTGCTCTCCCTCGATCGCTTCAGTCCAATTTGCAATGAGTTCAATTTGGTTACTGCCGCGCATATGGCGAAGCTGCATAAGCGCAGTTATCGCCGATGCAGCGATAACCACCATCGTCACGATGGACGCAATTGCGCTGATCCATTCCGGCGTCATGCAGAGCGATCCACCGAGCAGCGTTCGCACGCGATGCACAGGGCTATCATGCCGGTTTTCACGAGCAGGTCATATTCCCCTAAGCGCGGCAGGCGCCTCGTTAGGCATTCGTCGAGCGAGCGCTCGGCAGAACTTCGGGCACGATCAGGTCGTTTGCGCCTGTTTCGATGTGCGCCGGGACGCCGTCGGGACACTGCAGCCCTAGAATCTGTGCACAAGGAGTTCGACAATGAAACTCAAGCGTGTCTTCCTGAAATTTGCGGCTGCGCTTTTCGTTGCAGCCCTCTGTTTTACGCCGATGGGAGTCCCATCGAAGGCGCAAGCCGGTCCACATACAGCATCGAGCGGGCCGGGATGCGCCGTGATGCCGTCCGCGCCGGCCCTCGCCCAAAGGATATTCGGGCCCTACGCGTGGTCCGGCGGGGGCGGTTCGAACCTGCCTGGCACGAGCGCGCTGCGAGAACTCGTGCCTCCAGGCGGCTATGCTACCGACTGCGTTTTTGCTCGCAAACTTGTCAAACAAGACATCCCGACCGACAGCGATGTTCTCTTCACCGGCTACGTGCAGTTTTCCAATTCCGCGGGAGTTTTGCAATCGTGGAGCAGAATCACGTCGAGATACGCATTGACTTCGGTGAATCAGCCCCCTTACCACTATGCTGAAAAATCGGGCGTGTCAGTCGGCTACCGCGACGGGCTCAACGAAATAGCATATGCTTTTTGGAAGGATGGTGGGAACGGACAGTTGCACAATATTGCCGGTTCCAGCCTGCGCCCGCTCGTGTATTCGGTCATCTGCGCTTCATGCTGATGGAAGTTTAAAACGAGGATCGATCCTGAAACTTAGAGTGTTCTAGCGCATCGCGGTTGTATTCGGCTTGCCTTACGTTGCCGGCTCACCTCGCGCGGCAGCGCAAGCTATAACCAGAGAACGGGACCGGCGCAACCGATCTGCACGACCCGCAATCCTCGCGATGCGCACCTGGCACGACGCGATGGAACTGGATCGTTACCACACGGCTCTTGCCGGAGAATATGCTTTCCCGATGTTTGGGCGTGGGTCGCTGCTCGGCTTGCTCGTGTGCGGTGCGAAAAGGAGCGGTGAGGCGCTTTGCACCGGACGAAATTGACGCACTTAAGGCGTAGCGTACGGGGTGGGTGCGGCGCTTGACGGGCTCGAACGCAACGCAGGCGACCGGATAGAATCGATGTTAGCCGCTGTCGCGTCACTTCGAAACGACGTCATCGCGCGATTGGACGCACTCGTCGGCGAAGGGGATACAGTCTCAGACGATCCGCGCGAATAATCGCCTGGCACCGCCATCCAACGTTATTCCTCGTCGGCGGGGTCCGGGATATCCCGAATGCTCAATCCGAGTGAGCGATGATATTGTTCATTAGATTTGAGCGCGGCTTCGATGTCGTCCCGAACGCCCTGCTCGCGGATGAGCCGTTTCAAGCGTTCTCGGCTCTCACGCAGTTCACGCGCGTATCCTTCCAACACTTCGCCGGGAACGTCCGGCGCATCCAGTGGGCGGTTAACCCATCCTTCCATCGCATCGTGGGCGGCTTTTCCTTGGCGCTCCGCTCCAGCTAACTCATCTCGGTAGTTGCTCATGCTGAGGGTTTCTGTACCATTCGCTCGTACAACTCTTGCGCCCGCGGCCTCTTCAAATGATGCAAACTCCCGAACGGCTTGGCTTGCCGGCTTTCGGGCCGATCCGTTATTTGCGGCTTAGCCGCGAAGACCAGCGCGAAGAGTCGGCGATACGGCCGCGCGGCGATCGCATGCCGCGCTGAATTTGATCCGAGTGCCTTGAGTAAAACCGGTCGATACCGGCAATGTCACTTTGACTATGCTACGTGTCGCGAGAAGAATTCGAGCGCTCGGACAATAGCGCAGAGCAAGGCGCGTTAGACATGATGTCAACCGCGTCGTTGATTCATCGTCGCCTCGACAACGCCACAGTGACAGCTCACATGCAAGTGCGTCCGTAAAACTGTCGCGTTGGATCCACGTGGTAGTAGCGCGTTATCCTTAAGTTAATAGAGTAGCGGCAGTGCGCACACTAGGGGGCCGGTTGAAGTCCAATACCGTCGACGAGTTTGGTCTTCGGGTTATATACGACCACGAACATGATTGCGTTTTTCGCAAACTCAACACGATACGAATACGCGGTGTCCTCGCCTTTGAGTCGTTTTCCGCGAAAAATAACCGCCGTCGGTTTGCCAAACGGAGCAAACATCGCGGCAAACCGCTGCTGCGTATCCCGCGTTGCTATACTCGCAAATTGAGCGGACATTTCACTTGCGGGCATGGTTCCTTTCAGAGTTTCATCGAGATAGTGGAGAATGCGCGGACGAAACGAAAGATCTTCGCCCGGTGCGGCGCGTTTCGATGCAGCCAGAGCTTCCGGGAAGATTGCGCCCAATGCAGCAACTTCAACGCCGGCCGGATCGCTGTCCACACTATTCTCAAACACGACGATGTCGATATGATCGTCGGGATAGGTGCCGTTCATGGTAAATGAGCCTAGCGTACCGCCGTTATGCCAAACCCGCTTGTGCCCAAAGATCGGGTCGATGCCCAATCCCATGCCGTACGTCGTCGGATTGCCGTTATTCAACTTTCCGGGCGTGGACATGAGCGTATAGTCCGCCGCGCTCACGATCTTACCCGACGTCAGCGCCGTATCCCATTTCACGAGATCCTGGATCGTCGAGACGATCGCGCCTGCGCCGCCGGCCCACGATTCGGGAATCTCCGGGGCTTCAGTTAGCTTACTCTTACCGTCCTCACCGCGCCAATACGCTTTCGCTACATCCGTAAGGTTCGGTTCATCCTCGACGAACGCAGATTGCGTCATGCCGGCGGGGCCGAACAAATTCTCCCGGACGTACTGTTCGTACGTGTGACCGGATACTTTCGCAACGACGTTGCCGAGCAGAAAATAGTTCGTATTACTGTACTGCCATTTCGTCCCGGGAGTGAAATGCAGGTTCGTCGCTAGCGATGCAATCGAAATCAACGTCGCCGGTGTCCGAAACGACTTCGCCATATCGTTGTCCGGAAGGTAATCCGGTAGACCGGAGACTTGATAAAGCAGATCCCGCAGCGTGATTTCCGCGGCGTGCGGAAACGCGGGGAAATACGCCGAGAGCTTGTCGTTGATGCTCAGTTTCCCGCGTTCCTGGAGTTGGAGGATGGCAGCCGCGGTGAACTGCTTGGTTACGGAGCCGATTTCGAAGTGTGTGGCCGCGTCCACAGGAGCACGCGTTGACAGGTCCCTGTCGCCGAAAGCGGCGACGTAGATTAATTTGCCGTCTTTCGCTACGCCGACGGCGCCTCCGACCGGATGCTGCGCTTCGACCGTTTTTGTAACGGCGGCGCCGATGCGAGCGGCGATCCCGGCGTCCGGCGCCGGCTGCGGCGCCCCCGCGGCAAGAAGCAGTGAGAAAACGAACAACGCGGTTCTCCGATCGACTTTAGCGTGTGAGGTGTCTAGAGCGTGTTTTCGCGAACGATCCGATCGACTATTGCCCCAGGTAGTCCCGGCGTCACCATCTCCATGAAGATTGCTCCATGCTTCCAACGGCGCATGGGAATCGTCCACGTTTCATGACGCATGCGGCCATCATTTCCTTTAAATTCTGCCTCAGCGTGAGCGACGGCTGGGCCGCTGGCCTCCGTGGTCTCGTTAACGATGATACGATAATACCGAGGGCCGATCTGCGTTTGGTAAACCAGCGAAACGCGCGGAAGGGGGTGTTCGCTAATTACGTGCGCGTACTGAAATGTCGTCTCCGGCGGCAATCCAACCGGTGTGACAATAGAAAACGGCATGCGCTGTTGCGCTTGCGCCATGGTGAACCGATCCGCACGGTGGATGAGCGGCGGTAACGGTTTTGACGAGCCATTGAAAGTAAAAAGATGCGCGTACTCGGCGCCTAAAGCACCTGAGGCTTGCGCTGCAACGCCGCCGCTTATAAGAATAACAAGTGCTGCGCATGCGTAGGCGAAACTGCGCGATCGAGGACGTTGCCGAACGGGTGCGGACGTCGTTGCACTCCACGCGCTTTGCGGGCATTGTGGAACGGCGGCGCGCGTAAATCGCCGTTGCAGCGCAGCTTCGATTTTTTGATCGACATTCATGATAAAGTCTCCCGTGCCGATGAGTGCATCGTTAAATCGTAGAGGAGCGGACGCAAACGACGGCGCGCAATCATTAACCGAAAGCGCACCGACGCGGCGGGTACACCCAGTGCGAGGCCAACCTCGCTCGTTGTCAGACCGATGAAATAATGGAGTTCAAGTGCAAGCCGCAGCGGTTCAGGCAACTTGCCGATGGCAGCTTCAAGGTCGAGCTGCGTCGTTGGGTCTTCGTGCGTTGCGACGGCGACGGCCGTTTCGTAACCGATCGTTTCTCGCCGCTCACGGCGCGATCTGGCGCGCGCATGATCGCGCGCATGCGATACGATGATCCGATACGACCACCCGACAAAAGCGCGTACGTCGGAAAGGTCGCCGAGCTTGGCGCAAATTGCGGCGCATGCGGATTGCGCGGCATCTTCAGCCGCGCAACGGTCTCCGAGGATCGACCATGCGATACGATATGCGTTTGGCCAGAGGTCGCGAACCAGCGCCTCGTAAGCCTGTTGCTCTCCGCTTAAAGCCGCTCTCGCTAAGTCGCAGAGCGACGCCCTATCGTCCATACTTTAAAAGACGCCGGCCGAGGCAGTATTGTTTGCGCCAAATCGCACTGGTTTTTATGGAACGACCCTAACCACCATGAGCGAAGCGTTCGTCGCTAGCGCCCGCGGCCGGAATCTCGGCCATGGATAATTGTGGATTTCCGGCCAAAACGGCCCCCCATCTCGCCTCGAACTCGCGCCAACCACAAGAACGGTGTTGTCTCACCTTTTAGGCGAATTTCGCCCGAACTAGCGGTCTTCGGGGGATTTCACCTTAACTACCGCGTCCTTTCGAGAGGACCTTGGGCCCCTGTCAGCCCGACGCGATGTAGATCGGAAAGCCGACGCGAAGACTACGCCATGTCGAAGCGCCTGCTGCCGCTTATTTCGTGGTTCCTGGGGGCAGTTGTTATCTCGACTCAGATCGCTAATCAAATAGCGCTCTTTGCCTACGATCACGGCCACGTTACGCTGGCGCAGAAGTTTTTAGGCTTCTACGGCGTAACGGACGCGACATTCGCCGCGTGCGCAATCGTAATCGCCGCGTGGCTTGTCACTGTTCGTCCGGGATGGATGACGTTTTCACTGTTCTTAGCGTCGCTAAACTCCGCCGACTCGTTCCTGGGAGGCCTACCAATATCGACGTCCGCCAGCGACGCGATTCATTTGATCTCTACGCTTTTGACGCATAACGGCTTTTGGCCGGCATTAATCATTTTTGCCCTTCGCTTCCCGGACGATAGCGTGCTAGGATGGCGCGTTCGTGCCGACCGCATCGCGTTTGCGGTGGCCATTGCCGCTGAAAGCTTTCTCATCGCGAATGAGGTGTACGAATATCCGAAAACGCTCCACGGCAGCTTTTGGGGCGAGTCGGTGATGGCGTATTTCTCCGCGGCGTCGCTGCTGATTGCAGCAGGCATTCTCATCGCCCGTCATCGCGAGGGCGCGGGCCGCATGCAGATGCAGATTCGGCTGGCGCTTTTCGGAATGGTCCTCGGCCTATGCTACCTCGTGTATGCAATGTTTTTGATCGCCGTTCGCGTTCCTATTGTGGGGTACGAAACCGCATTTGGATTGTGGGCGGGATTCGGAGCGGCAGCAATTGCCATAATTCCCGGCGTGCACTGCGTATGCACTTGTCAAGAGCAGTGACATTGATCCAATTTTCGTACTGAATCGAGTCAACGGTTTTCGCTGCAACAGCAGTCTCACTCGGTGCCTCAATAGCGGGCGTCGACTGGCTCATCGAACACTACCTTACAGAGACCGGAACGGCGCTTGCGTTGCAGGCGATTGCGACAATCCTGCTTGCGCTCGTCATGAATACGGTGCATCGGCGCATCGAGACCGTCGTGGAGCGAACGTTGTTTCGTTCGCGCTACGACGCAGCTCGATACCTGCGCCGCCTAGGGGCCTCACTGGCTCTAGCTTCGAATGAACGCATAATCGAGGAAGCCCTTGCGATTCAGGCGCCCGAAGCTTTGGGACTGGCGTCGGCGGCATTATTTCGCCGTAACGGCAGTAGTGAATACGCTCGTGTTGCTGCTGCCGGTTGGCATCAGGCGGATGCCGCCCGCCTGGAAGCGGACGATCAGCTCGTGCGTTTCTTACGCTCCGCGCGTTCACCGCTCCAAATTCGCGAGGCGCGCTGGTTACGCACCGACGTTCCGCATGGCAGCCATGCGCCAGTCGTTGCCATCCCGTTGGTCGTGCGGGAGCAGATGGCGGGATTCGTGCTCTACGGTGCGCACACCGATCACAGCAAAATCGATCCGATTGAAGAGCAGCATCTAGTCGATCTGATCGATCGCGCGTGCGCCGCATTTGATCATGTGGAGAATGCAGAGCTCCGTGCGTTATTAGCGACATCGCACTAACCCACAGCCACAAAGTAAAAAGCCCGTAAACAGGGCTTTTTACTATTGGGCAATCGAGACGCTAGAACGTCAAGCGAGCCGGCGGCCAAGCATACGCACCAGACGAAGTGGATGCGCTCGGGCAATTCGCGCACGGCGTCGGATTGGCGTTGGACTCGATGTCTTCGGACGGCGCGTCAAACGACAGAATCACAAAGACACTCGATTCCATTCTGGAAGAGCTTCGCGCTATCCGTCGGGCCGAGCCACAATGAGTATCAAGCGACAAAAAACGCCCCGAACGTAAGGGGGCGTTTTTTTTCGTGTATTCGGTGATATTACAACGCGAAAACGTCAGAACCTCAGAACGTCAGAACGCTAAAACGGCGTTGCCTCACCTTTTAGAAGAGTTTCACGCTAATTGGTAGTTTCTGCTCGCATTTCACATTAACTGGTGACTAAGGCGAGCTTTGTGCCCGGAAGAGCCGGATCTCACCAGTAAACGGTCACTATTGGAATCGCAAGCGAATGGCCGTAGGTCGTACGGAACCTCCATGGAGCAAATTCGAGTTCGTGTCCTAGGAGGGGTGTCCGGAGTCTTTCCTCGCCCAGGTCACCTTTTGCCGCCACTTGCCGTCATATGCCATGATGAACCAGCTTTACATGGCCGTTGGAGGTCTCACAGTTCTCGCAAACGTGGGTGCGTGTCTTGCTGATCTGGCGAAGGCTCCGTTCGTACTCAAGACATCGGATGAAGTCGGCGTGCCGCCTTCGTGGATTCCCACGCTCGCTGTTTTAAAGGCGGCGGGCGCCTTCGGGCTCGTTGCGGGTCTTCTCGGGGTTCCCGCGATCGGAACGGCGGCGGCTGCGGGCTTAGTAGTCTTTTTCATCGGGGCCATCGCGTTCCACATTCGCGCAGGTGTGCTGTACAACGTCGCGTTTCCCGGTCTCTTCCTCGCCTTGGCTGGAACGTCGCTGGCATTGTCGATATTGACGTAGTGCAACGATTAGAAGAGGAACGGCTGCGGCATTTTGAGGTGGAACGGCGGCATTTACTTTGTGTCGCGTTCCGGATCCTCGGCTCGCAAACAGAAGCCGAAGACGTCGTCCAGGAGACCTGGATCAAATACGATCGCACCAACACAACGACGATCAAAAATCTGCCGGCATGGTTGACTACCGTCGCCGCGCGGATTTGCGTTGACGTCTTACGTAGACGGCGCGAGATTCCGGAAGAGGAGCGTGAGTTGCCGCAGATTGCAACCCCTGACGCAAGCCAGCCCGAAGAGACAACGTTGCTTGCGTCCGAGCTAGTCACGGCATTCACGATCGTTCTCGAGGAGTTGACTCCGCCTCAACGCGTTGCAGTAGTTCTCCACGACGCGTTTGGAATGCCGTTTAAAGAGATCGCGCATATTCTCAACACCACGCCTGTGGCCGCAAAGAAACTCGCAAGCCGGGCGCGCGCATGCGTGCGTCGAAGATCGCCCGTTGTACGCCAAGACAATCCGAACGCACGCCAGGTGGCGGAAGCATTTTTACATGCTGCACGGGAAGGGGATACTGGCCGCCTTATGGCGCTGCTAGACCCAAACGTGATACGGATTGCGGATCCTCAAGTTCTGCCCACCGCCGCGTCACAGCGAGTCGAAGGCGCGCCTGCCGTCGTGTCGGATGCAGCTCGCTTCCGTGCCTTCGCGTTGCGCGGGCGGGTCGCGCAAATTGACGGTAGTCCGGGAATCGTTATTTCCTCAGAAGGTAATTTGAAGCTTGCCATCGTTCTGCAAGTCGCAGACAAGCGCATCGTGCGATTTGACGTGATTGCGGACCCTAAACGACTAAGAGTCTTAAGACTGTGAATTACGCGGGCCGCCGAACCTTGGGCGGTAGCGAATTTAACTGCACGCCTACGATAGAAAATGCAAAAACGCCCTGCAAACACAGGACGTTTTTCGCACATTTTATTGGTCGCGACGGATCATTTCCACTTTTCGAACGCTGAAACGCTAGAACGCTAAAATGCTAAAACGCTAAAACGGTTCTGTAGAGCATTTTTGTCAACTTACTCAACGTCCCTCAGCCGATGGGTACGGGCTTGGAGAATCGGCGGGAGTGTGGAGACGCCGCGCACCATTCTTGTAGAAACTGCAACGCAGCGCCCATGGGGCTCGCCAAAGCGAACGACCTTTTCGGTCCAGGGTCACGGGGGACGTGATTATGCCCTGGGCGGCCTTCACTGCAGTCCTTGCAGATATAGCGGACATTTGTAGACCAGTCCTCCGCACCGAAGTCGTGGGATTCAAATGCGCGGATTAAATCCTTGGAATCTTCGATGGAATCGCAGTGCACGTCAACGCCTAGTGTTGGAATCTCTGACGGACTCCAGCGTTCAAGTACATCGAATACCGAATACACCGTGCCATTCATTTCGCGCTCACCATTGGGAGCACCATCGTGGAGAACGATATCACCCCACCGAAAGCCGCTCTCAGGAAATGGAATGTTTCTTACGATTACGCGGGCCGGATCGATTCGAGGTCCCCATACAATTTCGTCGTTTGGTAAACGAACGGGCGTAGAACCGTAGTCACAGACTACGGGCCCTGGGCCGTCATCGATCTCCAGGCCGTATCCGCGCCAAGCCTTTCGTGCAAGATCCCAGTTTCTGAGAGCAGTCGCTGCTATACCGAGATTCCACCAAGCCGGATCGCCGGCGCTCTGCGAGATTTCAAGCGCCTTCGAGTTCGCCTCAACACACGAACTCCAATCTTTGAGTCGTTTGTACGCGAGACCGAGATCGAACCAAAGTACCGGATCGTTTGGCCGTTCTGCAAGCATTTCGCGGTAAACTGGAATAGCGTCTCTCGGCTCTCACTCTTCTTCCTCATCGTCCTCGTCCTCGATCGGCGCGCACTTCCATGGCTCGTTCGGTGAAGTGCGCGTAGCGACGAAGCCAAGGGGCAAATCCGCAAGCCTGTGCGAGCGCACTATCTTTCTCGACCAAGTGGGCGGGATGTAGCAATAGAATTTGACTGTCGTCCTCGTGTTCGTTACCCCCGCAAAGGAGCTGCCAGTCGCCATCACTCTCGTGATACACCTCCAAGACAGGCTGCCGCTGTTCGACCACTCGACGACACGAAAATCCCCGTCCATCAAAGACGCCCATGGCCGCCTCGCTTCTGCACAGGAGGCCGCGCTACCCGTAAATCTGCGCGTCCGGGTGGCGTAAGGGGCTCCTCCAAGCGCTCCAAGTCATATCCGAGTAGGGCGGGCATTGCGCGCATATGTCGCCCATCGCTCGTCGTAACGGTTGATGATCGATTTTAAACGCTCAACCTCGCACTGCGAGTCGAGTACGCGTTGGTCAGTCGTTTTTGGTAACGGAGTACGCGTTTTGTCAGGCCGGTTGATAGCTTTGGCGACGCCGTATTGCTCAACAATATCCGAATGACTTGATAGCGCCTGACGCGTAAATCCCGATATCTCTTCAAGCCGCGCCCACGTGAGGCGTCCTTTGCGCTCGTGCCGGCACCACGCGTCCACTCGTGGAACACCCGCTGCTTGTCCTCCGCTGACATTTTCGGCACTCTACGCCGGCGTCTAGGAGCCATGATTGTCCCGCTTCCTACTGTTTTGTGGCCAAATACGCACTCGATCTCCGTGGCTATGCGCATTGTCATCGTCAACGGCTAACATCGTAATTAAATCAATCTCCAGGCCATGATTTCGCGCGATCCAATTTGATGCGCCGTACGTGCCGTCGGCAGCCTCGACCTTCACCTGCGTCCAACGCCTTGCGAGTGCGTCCGAGCGTTGCTATGAGGGCAGCACGCTCTTCCGGATCACCTTTTCGGCGAAGCGACTCTCCGCAACCGGCGCACGAAAAGTGCCTCTCGCAAGGCCCCTGTCCGTAGTCATGTAAGCACATTCCATACGGCGTGGTCAGAACCGCGTTAACGTGTGCGTCGAGAAACGCGTCACCATCAGCCGGTGGAAGAGACCTATACGTGTCAACAACGGGACCTGCTGCGCGACCGTCGCGGATCAGTGCGCGCGCCTCTTCAGCGCGTTCAGGTTGCGTTCGATGATCGTACGCACGATTGTCGGCAAGACGTCGCCGCCCCATCCACCGCGCGGGTTCGACCTCTGACAAGCCGCCACGTTTTGCCATGGTGCTGAGCCAATGCCGAAACTGGTGCGTGGTAATCCGATGGAAGTCGCCCGATTCATCGCGCACGTTGAACCGGCTGAAGACACCGCGATATCCATGCTCTTCCCGCCCACCGAGGAAGTCGGATATTACCGACCATGATACGCCGATGGAGACAAACCTATTCGTCTTGCGCTTCGCATGCATCTCGTTCAGAAACACCACGATAAGCGATTTCGACAAGTGCTGTTGTCCGTACGTTGTACGGACCAGTGGGCGATTATCGCGCAGCGCAATCGAGCGCACGTTCTAGGTCTTTTCGGGCAAAGGCGATCTTCCTATCTTGCCGCCGGTACGGAACTTTGTGAACGCGAAGCCATTGCGATGGGTTGTCATCCAGCGAGAGCGTGGCAAAATCCGCAGAAGTCATGTTTTCTGGCAGCCCTTTAGGAAGTGCCACCCGACTAGGGTTCTCCTCGCACCATCGAGCCAGACGACGGGCCTCCGCGCATGCCTCCGTCAAATCAGCGACGGCACGTTCAACCAGATCACGGTGCACGGAACTGATGGTTTTTATGCGTAGCTGTCCGCCTTTTTCCGGCCAATAACGAAGCCCAATGTTATCGCCGCGCCGAACGATCGGGCTGGAAGGTAACGTCAGCGCTTCACCTATGCGAAAGCCGGTCGCGGCAAGAATATCGACAATGCGCATGCAAATCAACGTTCCACGCTCGTTATACACGTCGTTCGATGCCGAAATGTCGGCGAGTGCCTCAAGCGTTTCCCGTGTGGGCATCTTGCTGACAATGACAGACTGTTTCACTTTTCGGGATCGACGAGCGGAACTGTATGCGCAGCCCTGAGATGGCGTGCTGGTCGACGAGACTTTGCAATTTCCTCCAGCCGTTGACTCACGCGGTATGCGCTGCTGATTTTTTCGCGTCTCCTCGCAGCATCTTCCGCCCACACGAAATGGCGGTGCTGCAGGGAACACGGATCTCAGCAGACCGTCCTTTCTAAGCGCGTCGTACAGATAGCGCTCTGCCCGTACTGAAACGCGATGCGCGCCAATGGTCTGCGCAGATCTTAAATGCCGCGCACATATTATCGCCTTTGCAAAGTCTACGAACGGCGCAGCAAAAGCGGACTGCCGGCGTCGCTCCGGTCGGCCTATGCTCGGTGAACCACAACACCTCGCGCGTCCGCTTGTGAAGACGCTTACCCGCCCGCGTAAGACAGTCCGTAGGTCCCACATAGCGTTATCCCAGTCAACCTTGCCAAAGGGCGCTGCCGCACGCATCTTGTCGATAAACGCCTCAAGCTGCTTTCTGGGCTCATGTAAGGCTGCGGATGCAAGTCTCATGCAGCACCCTCACATTGCGCCACAACCTGGCCGACGGCAAGGATAATCTCATCGTACTGTTTCGCGATGCGATCGTCGACACGTCCACTCACCTGGACTCGCGCATCGCGCTGCTTAATCAGATCCGCCAACACTTCACGATGGGGTGCATTGCGCCACGGTTGAAAAACGGGACAAAGGTAGCACGAGAATGGTGGAAAGAGCGTGCACAGCGATGTGCTGCCACACGTGCCAATGTTTTTAATGCGCCCCATGGTGTCGGCCTTAATGCGCCCGCCGCCATTGAACGCCTGGGATTCACGCGCTACGACCCGCCCCATGAACCGGTTCACCAGCGGCCCAAGCGACACTGCAAGTGCCTCGTCCAGGTGCTTGGCCATCGACGTACCCGCGTCATAAACGATCACATTCTGAAGGTCTGAGTGATCGAGGAGGTCCGCCAACGCCTCCATTGAGCAACCCTCTTGGACCTTTCGCGTGGCGAACGTGTAACGTAATCGCCTTGGTGTAATTCGCAGTGGTCGCCCTGTGCGATGCGAGATAACGTTTAGGCGCTCCACGTAGGATGCAAGAATCGTTCTGAGATCATGTGATGTAAAGTGATACGCGTAGTGTTCGATATCGGTGCCGACGCAATCCCGCCGCGGCGTCGCACGGGCAAAAAGCGGCCTTGAAAAGCCTTCGGGAATGTTCAGTGTCGCGTTGCGCTCGATAAGCTGTCTGAGCAGTTCCGCGAGAAACGCATCCATCTTGCGCGGCTTCAGTACTGCCCGCGGTGGCACGCCTTTCTTGATACGCGGAACGCTGAGGGTGAAATACGTATGCTGCTCGCTTGTGATCGATGTGAGGTCGCTCTCTTGCAAATGAACCAGATTCTTTGGATTGCAGCCCAAAGCCAAGAACATCCAGGTCAGCGTGCGCTCCACAAGTGAGTCGCTATCGCGTTGAAGGGCAGCGCGTAACGCAATTTCTTCGATCTCGTCCAGCGGACCATCGTCCGGGTCTTCGGAAAGCACCGGCTTCGCCCTTGCGGTTGCCGGGAATTCGGAGCGAGACCACACTCGTACAGTAGTTCTGGTTCGTCGAGCCCGGAAATGTTCTGGTCGAAGCACCATCTATACCAATCGCGCACGTAGTGGTAACGCCACTCCTGAGCGATACCACGTATGCGCGCCAAATGCAGCAGAAGCAGAGTTCGCATCTCATGATGGTCGCTCTGCGTCACCATTGTTTCGGCGAATTGCACGAGACTATTGAACGTGCCCAGGCAGTGGTCCGGTGATTTCGTTGCGACACTATGTCGCATGTAGGCGACAATCGCTTCGGCTATGTAGCGCGGGATCTGCGGGAAACGGCCCCAGTTAAGGCTCTTGAGCCGTCCGCCTGAGACTGATGGCACGCGCCACACAAGCCTCTCAACCGGAACAAGCCGTCGCGCCATATCGTACAACGGCTCATAAATACCTGAAATGCGGTCGAATGAGTTTGATCGCTTTGATGCGCTCATTGTTCACCGACCTTCGTGAAGATCCGGCGCTGGTGCGCCAAAGAAATCTCTTGCGCCCTTCCTTCAACGAACCGGCGAGTATAGGTTGACGACTGCGCGCTATTCGGCTCCCAACCGTTGAGGTAATTGCGTACGGCCCTCGCAGCCTCGGCATCGCAGCCGGCCTCTTCAAGGGTGACCGAAAGATCGTCGTTCGCGGTGTGGCGAAGAACGTGCGGCGATAGTTGCCCCTTGAACTCACCGTGCCACTTGCAGATTTGCTCGAAAATCTTATTTACACCGGCCAGCGAAAGCGGCTTGCCCGAACGCGACAAGAACAGGAATGGCGATCGCTTCGCATTAGGAATACGTTGTCGCTCCACGGTGATATAACGATGGATTCGTTCTGCGAGAGCCGGGTCCAGCGGAAGTTGCCGATCTCGCGTCTTTACCTGCGGTTGGTCTAACCGCGGATCGTCCGGATCGTCGGGGCGGCGTTCGACAAAGAGCGCAGGTTTCGGACCAGGTCTAAAATGCGCCGTCCGCAGTTTCAGTAACTCGGCTCTCCGAAGGCCGAGCATTTGCAAAACGTCCATGATGAGCGCATTACGCTCTCGCACGGTGGTCTGAAACGGATTCTCCACGGCATCGGGCCGAGTCACTACAAAAAGTCTCGCCTTCAGCACTGCATCTAAGCCCTTGCGGCCAGAACTCGTGCGAACGCGTGGCATGCGCCCCTCGAACGCCCTAATCAACTCTTCGCGGCGTTCGCGAATGTGCTGATAACGCAGCGTTCCCGGCTCACATTTTGCAAGCGTGTTGCCAAGGTTCCACGCGACATAATCGCGTGCGGTGGCGATACGGTTTGCCCAAACACCTGCGGAAACAAGTCCGCGGTGCAGTGGCACAATCTTCGACTGTGACTGCTTGCGGTAATCGCTCCGAAGTGCCTCAACCAGCGCGACCAGCTGTGCTTGCTCCAAGCCCGCTCCTCGATCGAAAAGATCGTGTAGATCCAACGCGACGCTCTTCGCCCAAGCCAGCACAACGGAAAGCGCGGCAAGATCAGTTTTCAGGGTCGCTACTTGACATCGGTCCCGCCGTACCACTAACACAAACTGATTCGGTCGCACGATCGGAAGGCCGGTCTGCGCGTCAACGAGCAAAGGAATATGCTCGCCCGTTGCGGCAACCGAAACGCGGATTTTGTAAAGATCCGACGGCTGAAACGACGGTCGACGCTTAGACGAGCACGATTTTGAGCGTGATAACGCTGTCATCTTGACGATAATGCGCCATCCGAGTGACATAGGGCTGGCATAGAAAAAGGCCCGGTCAAAAATGACCGAGCCTTCGAAAAGCCCTGTATAGGCAGATAGAATTGGCGTTCTTGCCGGTCTATCTTGACATTGACAGAATTACGAGGTCCTAAAACGGAATCTCCTCGTCTAATCCGTCGTCCACGCGGCCGCCGCCGCCGACTGCCGCGCCGGCAAATGATTCACTGCCGCCGCCGTCTTGACGGTCGCGCGGCGAGCCGAGCATCTGCATCGTATTGATGACGACCTCCGTCGCTTTGCGCTTGTTGCCTTCTTTGTCGTCGTACGATCGAATCACGAGGCGGCCCTCGACCAGCACGTTGGAACCCTTCTTCAGGTACGTGTTGCAAGTCTCGGCCAGCTTCTCCCACGCGACGATGTCGACGAAGAGCGTGTCTTCGGGCTTTGCGTCGCGCTTGTTGGGATTGACCGCGATCGAAAACTTGGTGACGCCCGCGCCCGAGCCGACGTACCGGATCTCCGGATCGCGGACGACGTTGCCGACCAATATGACCTTGTTAAAAGAAGCCGCCATAGTGCACTACTCTTTCTGAACTTCGGTGTGCGGGTCAGCCCAAGGCTAGCGTGCCGCTATGCCATAGGCTTGGCATTTCTGGACGTTTAGGCCGTAGGCGGCGCCGGCGGTGCCGCTTTTTCGGCGGCCAAGGCGTGCTTGTCGAGTTTGATGAGCAGGGCGCGCATCACATCTTCGTTCAGGCCGAGCTGGCGCTCCAGCTCGTGCGCCGCCTCGGTGGTGCTGCGGAACCGCATCACGGTGTAGATGCCCTCGCGCACGTCGTTGATTTCGTACGCCAGGCGCTTCTTGCCCACCAGTTCGCTGCTGAGAATCTCGCCGCCATTACCCTTGAGCTGCTCGGCGATTCCGTTGCTGCGCTCCGCGACCTCGGCTTCCTCGAGATTGGGACGCAAAATATAAGTGACTTCGTAGTCTACAGCCATGATAGCCCTCTGCGGACACCCCGTGGGGGGCGGCCCACCGGGAGCGGCGGGCAGAGTGGAAATGACCCGGCATCGCCGGGACCGGCCGAGTATATCATGGGGTCACGGCGTGGGCAAGCACGCGGCACGCACCCACGCGTGCCAGGTCGCTGACAGTGGCCTCTCAGCTCTCTCTAAACAGCGCATGGGATGGTTTGAACAACCCGGGTCTGGAAAGAGATTACAACTCCACTTCATGCCGATTGCCCGTTTTGCCGTAACGCGTCGCGTCACCGTGGCGATGATCGCAACCGCGATTATCGTGCTCGGCCTTTTCGCTTTCCCCCGGTTACCGGTCGATCTCTTGCCGAGTTTCAGCCCGCCGGTCGTCACCGTCGCCGTGAACTACACGAACGTGGCACCGCAGCAGATGGAAACGCTGATAACGCGGCCCATCGAAAACGCGGTCAGCCGCGTGCAGGGCATTCAGCAAATCAACTCGACCTCGTCGGAAGGCACGAGCGAAGTTAGCGCACAGTTCTACTACGGCACGAATATCGACACGGCCGCAGTCGACGTGCAGGAGCAGGTTTCCCGCATTTGGAGCAGCCTGCCGAACGATCCGAATCTTTCCCAGCCGACGATCAATAAATTCGATCCGAATCAGTTGCCGGTCGTGCGCGTCTATGCGACCGATGCGAACATGACGCTGCGCAATCTCGGCGACTTGTGGACGAATACGCTGTCGGACGAGTTTTCCAGCGTAAACGGCGTCGCATCGGTCGGCATAAGCAACGACCAAGTCCGCGCGATCATGATTCAGCCGAACATCAACGCGATGTCGGGTTACGGCCTCACGCTCAGCCAAATCGTTTCACGCGTCGGGCAAGAAAACTTGAATTTGCCCGCCGGCATCGTTCAGATCGCCAACAACGAATATCAGATCCAGGCAAACGAACTCTTCCAGAACGCGCAGCAAGTCGGCAACATAGTCGTCACGACGAAAAACGGAGCACCGGTTTTTCTGAAGGACGTAGCCAGCGTCTCCGATTCGATACAAGAGCAGCGCAGTTTTCAGCGCTTGAACGGCGTGCCCGCACTTGGCGTGTCGATTATCGCGCAGCCCAATGCCAACGTCGTGCAGACGGCAAACGGCGTCTACGCCAAGATCAAACAGATCGAACAGCGCTACCCCGGCATGAAAATGGCGGTGGTCTTCGATCAGCGCGGGTTCATCACGCAAGCCGTTACCGCGCTCGAGCACACGGCTCTCTACGGCGCGGCGCTCGCGATTCTGGTCATTCTGCTGTTCTTGCACTCATGGCGCTCGACGCTCATCGTCGCGATATCACTGCCCATCTCCGTGATGGGAACGCTCTTTGCCGCGTACATGTTCGGCTATTCGCTGAACACGATGACGCTCGGAGGGTTGGCGCTGGCCGTCGGCCTGATTGTCGACGATGCAATCGTGGTCATCGAAAACATTTACCGGCACATGTCGCGCGGGCAGCATGTGAAGGAAGCGGCCGAAAGCGCGGTAACGGAAATTTTCACCGCCGTGCTTGCCTCTTCGATTACGGTCATCACGGTGTTCGTGCCGCTGCTGCTGATCCCGGGCTTGCAAGGCCTCATCTTCAAACCGTTCGCCATGATGGTCATGGTTGCAGTGGCGATCTCACTGTTGGTGGCGCTGACGACGGTTCCGATGCTCTCGACGCTGCTCTTGCACGATGAGAAGCCGCATACGAATGGTCATCACAAAGGCGCATACGCGCGGTTCGTCGCGAAGTTCGACAAGGGCTACGAGCGGTTCGCGGGCTGGTATCGCCGGCGCCTGGAGTGGTCAGTCGACCATCCGCTTCAAATCTTCGCGGGCGCCGCCATCGTTCTCGTCGCTACGCTGCTGGCGTTGCGGCTCGGTGCGGTCTCGACCGAAATGTTCCCGGCGACGAATTCGCGCTACGTGAGATTCAATTTGCGCATGCCGAACGGTACCGCGCTGAACGTCATGAACAAAGTCGCGCAGGACGTCGAGAATCGGATGCGTAGAGACCCGCGCGTACTCGACGTCGGATCGCAAGTAGGCAGCCAAGGCTATCTGGTTTCCACGTCGGTGTCCAACATCGCCAGTATGGCGATCACGCTTCAGCCGAACATCTCGAGTTCGGGCGCCGCGCAGTTCGTTACGCAGTGGCAAGGTGCACTGAACGGTTCGTTCGGCGGCCGCCGCGGCAGCGCAGCGGCGCGTGCAAAACCGAACCCGAAATTCGCTGCAATGCGCAAAATCTTCGGGCCGCCCATTCCGGGCTTGGCAGCGTTCGGCCATCCGATCGATATCGTGTCGCAGATCATCTCGCGCGGCCAAAACGCGCTGGATATGCAAGTTTACGGCCCCGACATGACGACGCTCTACAACATCGCGCAGAATCAAATCATTCCGCGCCTCGCGCAGGTGCCGGGCCTCACGCGTCCGGACACCGGCATTACGCCGTCGCAGCCGCTGCTGAATATTTCCGTGGATCGATCCCTGGCCGCGCAGTTAGGTCTTTCGACGCAATCCATCGCGCAGACGATCGATACCGCGACGAGCGGCAGCACGGCTTCGTTCATGCAAATCAACGGCACGGAATATCCCATCATCGTGCAGCTGCCTTCGGATCAACGCCGCTCTCTAGCGACGATCGAAAATCTGCAGATTCCGGTTACGGCGAGCGTGGGATCGGGTGCGGTCGGATCGTCCGGCACCTCGGGCGCCTCGGGAGGCAGCTCCGGCAGCTCCGCTCTGACGAGCACCTCCACGGCAACGCCCGGCCAATCCTATTCGCTGCCCACGCTGCCGCTCAGTGAAGTCGCGTCGATTTCAACCGGCGTCGGTCCCTCGCAAATCACACGTCAGAACAAACAGCGCGAGATCGACATCAACGCGGACTTGACGAATACCTCGCTCGGCAACGCGGTGCAGGCGGCAACGCAGATCATGAACACTACGACGCTTCCGGCGGGTTACTACTGGCAGTTCGGCCAGTCGGTCACGCAGCAGAGCCAAACGTTCAGCAGCCTCGGCATGATCGTCATCCTGGCAGTGCTGTTGATATACATGCTGCTGGCCTCGCAGTTCGAATCGCTGCTGCACCCGGTCATCATCATGATGTCGGTGCCGCTCTCGCTCGCGGGCGTGGTGCTCGCGCTCCTGATAACGCAGCGTTCGTTCGGCTTGACCGCGTTCATCGGGTTACTGATGCTCGTAGGTATCGTCGTGAAGAACGCGATTCTGGTCGTCGAATTCACGAATCAACTGCGCAGGCGCGGACTTTCCGCGCGTGAAGCGGTGCTGCACGCGGCCCCCCTTCGTCTACGCCCTATTTTGATGACGACGCTTGCAACCGTCGGCGGCATGTTCCCGATCGCGGCCGGCATCGAGGCGGGAAGCGAAACGCAAGCGCCGCTTGGAACCGTCGTGATCGGCGGCCTCCTCTGCTCCACGATGCTCTCGCTGATCGTCATTCCGACGCTCTATCTTTGGGCCTCGAACAAGGTCGAGCCGTGGGTGCAGCGTCGCCGTGAGAAGCGCGGACAAAACGGCCAAGCACACGGAGTCGAACCGGTCTCGGTTCCCGCGCCGACGCACTAAGAGCGCTTCCTAGCGCACAAAAAAGTAGGCGCTCATCGCGGCGCCGATCGCCAGCACGATGATGCGCGTGATATGCGAAGGCACGCGGCGGAAAAAACGCGCGCCGAAATAACCGCCGGCCATCGAAAAGAGCGCCATCGGCAATGCGATGCGCCAGTCGATGACGCCGGCAATGACGAACGGCACGCACGCGATGCCGTTGATCGTGATCGAAAGCAAATTTTTCACGCCGTTCATCGCGTTCATGTCGGGCAGCGCGGAAAACGTGAGGATCGCGAGCATCATGATGCCCATGCCCGCACCGAAATAGCCGCCGTACAACGCGACGAAAAATTGAGCGGCGAGCTGCCACGGCGAATGCACGTTCTTGGGCTTCCGGGAACGCGTAATGACCGGGCTCACCGCGAAAATGAGCGTCGCGAACAGCAGCAGCCACGGAATCATTCGCTCAAAGATCTTCGGCGGCGTGTGCAACAGCAGCACGGCTCCGCCTGCCGCACCGAACAAACTCACGGCAATCGCCGGACCGATCTGCGAGCGATAGGTTCGTATTTCTTCGCGATAGCCGCGCGCGCTGGCGAGCACGCCTAGCCACATCGCGGCATTGTTCGTGGCGTTTGCCGGAATCGCCGGAACTCCGGCAACGAGCAGAGCGGGAAATGTCAGGAAACTTCCGCCGCCCGCAACGCTGTTGATTCCGCCGCCGACGAAAGCGGCTCCCAGCAGCAGAAGCCAGCGATCTACGAAGATTTCGCCTCGCGTTTGGTCACGCGGTAGACGCGGCGCACGTCCTTGAGCGTTTCGAGTTTGCGCAGAATTTGGTGCAGGTGATCGAGGTCGCGAATTTGCACCGTTAGGCTCACTAACGCGTGACGATCGCGCTTGACGCGCGCCGTAACGGAACTCACCTGCGTCTTCAGTTCCGCGAACACCGCCATCGCGTCTTGCAGCAATTGCGGCCGGTCCAGCGCCTCCATCTCGATGTCGACGGCGTGCGTAAACTCCGTCTTGCCGACCCAACTGGCTTCCAGCATGCGCTCCGGCGTCGCGGTCATGTACGCGACGTTCGGGCAGTCGGCGCGATGCACCGAGACGCCTTTTCCGATCGTGACGTACCCGATGATCGGGTCGCCCGGCACCGGGCTGCAGCATTTCGACAACCGCACGAGCACGTCGTCCACGCCGGCAATCCGAATGCCGCTGGTCTTTCGCGCGACGCGGCGTGAAACCGACGGTGGACGCGTAATCGCTTGAAACGCGACGACGTTGTCGCTCTTGAGTTCGTCCTTGATGCGGTTGGCCACGGAGGCGCCCGACGCGTCGCCGAACCCGACGGCGGCGAAAAGATCCGTCGGCGTCGCGTAATTCAAGCGCTTCGCGATGCGTTCGATGATTTCGCCGCTCAGAGTGCCAAGTGAGATATGCTGGCGCGCCAGTTCCTTTTCGATGGCCTCCTGCCCGGCCAGCACGTTTTCTTCGCGGCGTTCCTTACGGAACCACTGCTTGATTTTATGTTTGGCGCTGCTGGTCTTGACGACCGAAAGCCAATCGAGCGACGGATGCCCGCTGGATTTGTTGACGAGAATCTCGCATATGTCGCCGTTCTGCAGCGTATGGTCGAGCGGCACGATGCGGCCGTTGACGCGCGCCCCGACGCAGTGATTGCCGACGTCGGTGTGCACGTTGTATGCAAAATCGAGCGGCGTGCCGCCGGCCGGCATGCTGAACACGTCGCCGCGCGGCGAAAAAATGAAGACCTGCGAATCGAACAGATCGAGTTTGAGGTTCTCCATGAACACGCGCGAGTCACGCATGTCTTTCTGCCATTCGAGCAGCGCGCGCAGCCAAGACAGTTTGTTCTCAAACTGATCGGCCTTGCCGCCCTCTTTGTACCGCCAATGCGCCGCGATGCCGTATTCGCTCGTGCGATGCATCTCCCACGTGCGGATTTGAATCTCGAGCGGTTCGCCTTCGGGGCCGACGACCGTCGTATGCAGCGACTGGTACATGTTCGGCTTGGGCATCGCGATATAGTCTTTGAAGCGCCCTGGAAGCGGCGTCCACAGAGCGTGCACCGTTCCGAGCGCCGCGTAACAATCTTTGACGGACTCGACGATGACGCGAATCGCCGACAAGTCGTAAATCGTCGAAAAGTCGCGGCCTTTCTTCATCTTCGTGTAAATCGAATAGAAGTGCTTGGGCCGCCCGTGAACCTCGGCTTTGATGCCCAGTTGTTCGAACTCTTCGTTCAGCCGGTTTATGACGGTGTCGACGCCGCTCTCGCGTTCCTTACGCGTCTTGGCGACGCGCTCGACGATCTCGCGATAACCTTCCGGATCGATGTAACGGAGACAAAGATCCTCCATCTCCCACTTGATCTTCCAGATGCCTAGGCGGTGCGCGATGGGCGTATAGATGTCGAGCGTCTCGCGCGCGATCGCAACTTGTTTGGATGCGGTAAGACTGCCCAGCGTGCGCATATTGTGCAGACGGTCGGCGAGCTTGATGATGATGACGCGGATGTCCTTGGCCATCGCCATGAACATCTTGCGCAGATTTTCGACCTGCGCTTCTTCCTTCGACTGATACGGGATTCGCGTCAGTTTGGTGACGCCGTCCACCAAATTGGCGATTTCCTCGCCGAATTCGCTCTCGACTTGTTCGGTCGTGATGCTCGTGTCTTCGACGACGTCGTGCAGCAGAGCGGCGGCCACGGTTTGCCGATCCATCTCGAGGTCGGCCAGGATACCTGCGACGGCGAGCGGATGCTCAATGTACGACTCGCCCGAGGCGCGGCGCTGCCCTTCGTGCGCGCGATTCGCCAAATCGTACACGCGCATAAGCCACGACCCGTCGAGCGACGGGTCGTAGGTCCGAACCTTCTGAACCAGCTCCGCTATCGTCATGAGTATTGCGTCCATCATGCCATAAGCGCAGCCGCCGCGTCCATTTTGTTTGGCCTATTCGAAAAATATCAGGGAGATTTTTCCGTCGGGCGCGAGTGCAAAGTCCATGTTAACCGAGCCGTGCTCGCACGTCATCTTGTATACGTAGACGTCGGTCCCTTTGGCGTGTGCCGTGCCCAAAAATACGGCACTTTGGAGGGCACCCATGTTCGCCAGCGTTTTCGTTCCCCGGTCCAGCATCTCGTCGCTGAGTTCGCTGTTCACTTGGTCGCCGTACAGCGTCCGATCGATTTGGCCTTGCTGCCACGCCAAAAACTGCTGCACCGCGAGTTTATGGCGCTGCGGAGTATCGGGCCCCGGCTGCGGCGAGGGCAGCGGCGGAGGCGATGGCTCCGACGAGGCGGCCGGCGAGGCTGGTGCAGTTTGCGCGCGAGCGGCCACCGTCCCCCCGGCAGTCACGGCAATGACGATTGCAAAAATCAAAGCGGAACGGGTCGAACCCATAGAGCAGCTCCCGGATTTCAATACGTGATGAACGTTGTAACGTCCACGCCGTTCAAAGCGTCGCGCCCTTTGAGCGCCTCGAGTTCGATCAGAAAGGCGAAGCCTTCGATCTTCGCGCCGAGCCGCTCCAACAGCCGCCGCGTCGCGGCGGCGGTTCCGCCGGTAGCCAGCAGATCGTCGACGACGAGCACCCGGTCGCCGTTGCCCAGCGCGTCCGCATGGATTTCCAGCGAATTGGTTCCGTATTCTAGCGCGTACGATTCGCTCAGTTTACTGTAAGGAAGCTTGCCCGGTTTACGAACAGGCACGAATCCGGCACCGATCGAGTACGCCAGCGGGGCTCCCAGCATGTAGCCGCGCGCTTCAATTCCGACCACGTAATCGATTCGGCGATCCTTGTACGTGTCGACGAACAAGTCAATCGCGGCCTTGAATCCTTGCTTGTCTTTGAGAAGTGGGGTAATGTCACGGAAAAGGATCCCGGGAATCGGAAAATCCGGGATCGCTCGTATATAGCTCTGAACTTCCACGGGGCAGAGGGATTCCTTGAAACGCGCCAGCCTGCCTTTTCGTTCTCTGTGGGAAGGAGTCAGAGCGGATGAAAGGACGGTTTATGAAGCAGAGAGCTTTGGCCGCCGCGCTCGCCGCGGCTATCGGGCTCGCCGCGACGCCACCGGCTTTAGCAAACGGAGCCGCGAGTACCCGCAACATCATTCTGTTCGGCACCGCAGCCGGGATCTTCGTTACGAATTACAACCACAAAGTTCGAGACAGACGGGCGGAGCAGCACGAAGTCGCGCGCCGGCAGTCGGCATACCGCGACTGGTACTACAAAAAATACGGCTACTATCCGACTCAAGAGCAATTCGATCAATGGTACAAAGAAACGTACGGAGTGAATCCGCAACAACCCTAACCTGCTGGTGACCACGACGTCGAAACACCTCAGACCGGGAGAGTCACCCGCCCAGCGCGGGTGGCTCTCCTCGTTCCTCGGCGACCTTTCCGGCGAATCGAAGGAAGCGAACCGCCGGCGGCTCGTCATTGCCTTCGCCGTCGCCATCGCGGTCATAGAAATCGCAATCATCGTAATTCCCATGCGGGGCGCGATGATACCATCGGAACCCGAGCGCATCACGATCGAGAAGATCACGCGCATCGAGCACCGCGCGACACCGACGCCGAAGCCGCGCCCGACGCCGAAACCCATCGTTCATACGAAGGTGGTCGCGCAAACGCAGGTACAGCCGCGCATCGTCAAGCCGGCGGCGCCCGCGGAGCATCACGTCGTTCGGCGCGTTGCATCCGCTCGGCCGCGTGTCCACACACACTTCCATAAGAAACCCGTCACCCACGTTCCAACCGGCGGACAGGGACAGGGCACGAGCACCGTCGCCAAGGCCGTCACCGGCGGCGTCGGGCCGGGCGGTCCCGGGACCGGCCAATCCGGAACGGGGCAGGGCACCGGCGGTGCACCGGCGGCTCACGAACCTTGCGGCTACGTGGATTTCGCCCCGAACGACAATCCGACGACCGATCCGCGGACAGGCCGCGTGTGGGAATACGTGTCCATCATCGTTCACTTCCCCGACGGCTCGGAGCAAAGTTTGAACCTCGACTACCCGTTTTACTACAAGAGCGAAGCCGAAGACCCGTTCATCAAAGGGCACGACAACATCCCCGCAACGTTCCAATTTCCGCCGCCGAAGCAAGAATCAAGCGAGCCTCCGCTCGTTCAGTACGTCGTCCAGCACACCACTTCCGACGGCTACACGCTGCTTCACGAGTGCCCAAAGACCTAGGTCCTCATTATTGCCGCTTTGGGACGGACTCAGGCACAATGGCGGTAGATGAAACGTCAGCTGCCCTACGGACGACACCTCGGCATCCTCGCAGTCGCCTACGCTGCGCTGGCCGCTCTGGGCGTCCTGGCGTACCTTACGGCGAACATCCATGTCGGCGCGCTGGCGGTCGTTCCGATCTTGTTCATCGCGTACTATCTGCGCCAATATGCGGCACTGGCCACGGCGTTCGTCACGGGCGTTTCCCTCGGCTTGCTCGATCACGGATTGCCCTTGCCACGACGGAGCCTCGCGCTTTCGCCGTTGGCGGATGCGCTCATTCTCTCTTTAGCGCTTTGCGCGGTGGTCGTCGTCGCCAATCGTTTGCGCGTAACGAGCGCTGCGAATGAGGCGCTGCGCGGAAGCTGGTGCGGGCGCGCCGCGCGGCGGACCACGACCCGCTGACTGGTATAGCGAATCGCGCCTGTCTGATGCGCACGCTCCAAGAAGCGATGAACACCGCGGAAAGCGGTGAGCGCGTCGCTTTGCTATTCGGCGATCTCGACGGGTTCAAAGTGATCAACGACACCTTCGGCCATCACACCGGCGACACGATTTTGCACATGGCTGCATCACGCATCGCGAACGCCGTACGCGCGATCGACGTGGCGGGCCGTTTGGGCGGAGATGAATTCGGCGTTCTCGTCCGGCGCATCGGGGAGCGCCAGGAAGCAATGCACATGGTGAGCAAGCTGGAACGCGCGTTTGCGGATCCATTTCATTCGTCCGGCAAGCAGCATCGCGTGGGTATTACGATCGGCGTGAGTTTGTATCCGGACGACGCGGCCGACGCGGAAACGCTGCTGCAAATTGCGGACGAGCGGATGTATTTCGCCAAGCAGCAAAAGCGCTCCGCGCGCTTGTAGCGGTCTACGCGCGCAGCGTCAACGGCTTATAGCGAAGCCGGTGCGGGCGCGCGGCTTCTTCGCCAAGGCGCGCTTTCTTGTTCTCCTCGTACTCGTGATAGTTGCCTTCGAAGAAATACACGCTCGAGTCTCCTTCGAAAGCGATGATGTGCGTAGCGATGCGGTCCAAAAACCACCGGTCGTGACTAATCACCATAACGGTTCCCGCGAATTCGCCGAGCGCATCTTCCAGCGCGCGCAGCGTCTCGACATCCAAGTCGTTCGACGGCTCGTCGAGCAGCAGCACGTTGGCGCCCGCGACCAGCGTCTTCGCCAAGTGTAAACGCCCGCGCTCGCCGCCTGAGAGCTGACCGACTTTCTTCTGCTGGTCGGCGCCTTTGAAATTAAAGCGACCCAGATAAGCGCGCGACGGCATTTCGAAGCGCCCCACCGTAAGCAAATCCAATCCGCCGGTGACGTCTTCAAAGACCGTTTTCTCGTTTTCGAGCGACTCGCGCGTTTGATCGACCAGGGCCAGCTTCACGCTTGGGCCGATTGAAACGGTTCCGGCGTCCGGCTGCTCTTTGCCGGCGATCATCCGGAACAACGTCGATTTGCCGGCGCCGTTCGGACCGATGATGCCGACGATTGCGCCCGCCGGAATGCGGAAACTGACCTCGTCCATCAGCAGTTTTTCGCCGTACGCTTTGCGGACGCCGTCGAACTCCATGACGCGATCGCCCAGGCGTTCCGCAACCGGAATGAAGATTTCTCGCGTCTCGTTGCGCTTTTGGTAGTCGTAACTGCTCAGTTCTTCGAAACGCGCGATGCGGCTCTTGTTCTTCGCCTGCCGGCCCTTCGGATTGGTGCGCACCCATTCGAGCTCGCGTTTGAGCGATTTTTGACGTGCCGATTCGGCAGATTCTTCCGCCGCGAGACGCGCTTCTTTCTGCTCCAGCCACGACGTATAGTTGCCCTTCCACGGAATGCCATGACCGCGGTCCAACTCCAAAATCCACTCGGCCGCGTTGTCGAGGAAGTAGCGATCGTGCGTAACCGCAACGACCGTTCCCGCAAAGCGTTGCAAGAATTGCTCCAGCCATTCGACGCTTTCGGCGTCCAGATGATTGGTCGGCTCGTCCAGCAGCAGCATGTCCGGCTTGGACAGCAGTAAACGGCAGAGCGCGACGCGGCGTTTTTCACCGCCCGAAAGGGGAGCGATCTTCGCATCCCACGACGGCAAGCGCAGGGCGTCCGCGGCGATTTCCAGCTGCAGATCCATGTTGTTCGCATCGTGGGAGGCGAGCACGGCTTCCAGCTTCGCCTGCTCGTCTGCGAGCTTGTCAAAGTCCGCATCCGGATCGCCGTATGCGGCGTACACCGCTTCCAAACGATTGCGCGCCGCAAGAATCTCGCCCAGTCCTTCTTCGACCGTTTCGCGCACGGTTTTGTCGGGATCGAGTACCGGTTCTTGCGGCAGATAGCCGATCGACATGCCGGGCATCGCCTCGGCGGTTCCGTCGAATTCCGTGTCGACGCCCGCCATGATGCGCAGCAGCGAAGACTTACCGGCGCCATTCAAACCGAGCACGCCGATTTTCGCGCCCGGAAAGAAACTCAGCGAGATGTCCTTGAGGATCTGCCGTTTGGGCGGAACGGTTTTTCCGACCCGGTACATCGAGTACACGTATTGCGACACAGCGCTTTCCGATTCGCTGCATGTGGCCGGTGCCCTCGGGGCTCGTGCAGGAGTTGCGGTGTAGCGCCGACGCAGACCTGGCCGAAGTGAACGGCTCGCTGCGGGCACTAACCATGCTCGCTTTCGCTGTCTTACTCGTCGTCGCCGCGGCCGCCGCCATTTTTGTGAGCGGCCAATACGAGCGCGCCCTCGATCCTGCCTCGGCTGCAAGTCGGCGACGACGTTCGCGAACTTCTCGCGAATGCGGCAGCGCGCGCGCAAGCAGTGGCATCCGCACGGTCCGATCCCGCATACTCCATTCGCCGCGCATCCGCGAAGCGAAACCCTTGCCCGTTTGCGCATAAACGCTGCCGGCGGCACTATTTCGGAACCGGCTGAAACAAATGCGGCGGAAATGCAGGCAATCCGCGCGCAAATTTTTCGTCGGCCGAATCCGGATCCGGTGTATGCGGGCCGCAGCGAAGATACGTCGCGCTCGAACGGCCTGAACTGTTCGCGGATCGCGACCATCTCGGTGCTGCTCGTCGCCGGCTACGTCTTCTACGCGAGTTGGAACAGATGGTACCTTCTTTTCCTGCTTGCGCTCACCGTGAGCGATTATGCATTTGCGTTGCCGCTCGAGCGGGCGATCGGCGCCGCCGCTTGTTTTTGTCGCTCGGCGTCGCCGCGAACCTCGCCTTCTTGGGAAGGCTCAAATACACGAATTTCGCCACGTCGACCATAGCAATGCTCCCCGGCATGCGCGCGGACCCATGGATGCGCTCTACCTGGCGTTTTTCCGCAACTGCTGGCCGGCCCGATCGTGCGTGCCGAAGTGTATTTTTCGTTGTCCGTGCAGAGCGCCGCGCTCGCGGCGCTGCTGTTCGTTTTTCAGTTTTTCCGGTATCAGCCGCCCACGACGCAGTTCATTTATTTCAAGTTTTAGCCTCGTCGTGAAAGCCCCGTACGACACACACATCTGTAAGGGGCTCGTACTGTGGTTGAATCAGTTCGCCGGCCGGCGCAGCGAAGCGTCGAATTCGGCATCTATCGCGACGGCGACAACAATTTGGACGAATCGCAAGGCGTCACGCTTCGCCAAGCGTTGCAAACCAGCGCGAAGGATTCGCGCGTCGAGTACACCGTCGAAGACACGACGTCGGTGGGAACCGGCGTGCTGCGCACGGACAGCTTCAGCGTAGCGGACGGGGGAATCGGCCAGGCGTCGATCGATGCGCCGCACGACATGGCGTCCGAAAAGAATCTCGCCAAGTTCGTGGCGCACGTGCTCGACAACGCTGAGACTCCGGCGCACAGCAAACCTGGATCGAACTCACCGATCACGGGGCCGGCGACGGCGGCGGTCTGGAAGCGGACAGCGCGCACCAGATCATGCCCATGCCGAAGATCGCGCAGGCTATTGCGGACGGCGTAAAGTTGCACGCGCAGGCGCATCCGGAGGATGCCAATCGAAAAATCGACGGGGTAGTAGCAAATCAATGCCTGGCCAATTATATAAAATACAAACTATATCATTTGGCGTAGCCGATTTGAAAGGCGGCTTCGTGCATTTGGATAACGCGTTCGATGATAATGCGAACTTACGCGACTGGCCGTATCCCATTACGGCACCGCGCGCGCCGTTCCCGAAGCTCGTCGTGATTTAATTTCGTAATGAGAAGCGGTGAGTCTGAGCGATTCACCGGCCCGTACAACGCCGGTCGTCAGTCCACCGGCGCCAAAAAGTCTCCGTATAGAAACTGTAGACGGCTCATGTTCTTGGGCGCGCCCATGCCGCAGGGCGAACACATTGCGCGATGAACGAACGCGCATGGAACGCAGCGAACCTAGCCCTTCCGCGACGACTCGGCATCGCATTGAGATAAAGGTTTCAGCAGAGCAAAAGGACCTGATCGTACGTGGAGCGTCGGCCGCCAAGCTGGGCATCTCCGAATTCGTTCGCATAGCAGCGGAGCGTGCTGCCCGGGACGCGCTATCCAGCCGACGTGCCGATTAAAACGTTCTAACTATACGTCGTCAAGACCATTTGGCAATGTAGGTCTTTCTATATCCCTTGCAATGTCTTGAATACGCGTTTCATCACCTGACCGGTCCTTTAATATCTCCATCTGATCATACCATTCCGCTTCCGCCATATCTAACAGCGTCTTCCATGTAACGACGTATTGCTCGTTCTTCAACATATCGGCAATTAATTGTGTTACTGCCGGTCGTCGATTTGTGTTGTCGGCCACGAGATAGCCAATAACATTCTTGAGCGGAAGTAGATTGTTCGAAGCCAATGCGGGTTTAATTTCCGCAATATACGTTTGAAAGCGCTGGACGTGATCGCGATCGAGTGTCACACCTGGGCGCATGAACTCGATCACGAGCAGCGTGTCATTACTTGACATAATGAGGTCGATTCTGCCCCGGTACGCCGGGTCTGTCTCTATTCCAGATTCTGCGGCGGCATCCGATATTATCGTATTTACGCGTCGTTCAATGGCAAACGTGTTCCAGCGCGGCGATATCAAAAAGGGATGTTCAGCAATATAGTCGCGAAGAGAAGTTTCGACGTCGCGCCGCTCCACTCGCCTGCGCCACTCGCGAACAATGTTTATCTTGGTACGGACGACCTCTGCCATTTGGAGATCAGTTAAGACGTTTGCCTCCAAGAGTATCTGAAGCATTTGAGCCTCGTCAAGTGCTTCAGCATCGCCTATTTTCTCGATCAAATCCTTGAGACGACCTGCTTTCCAAGCGACAACCAGCGAGCGCGCCGTGTCAAGGAATTGCGCATCCGTTATGCTCTCCATGCGCGCGAGGTTATTCACAATGTTGTCGATTGGCTGACGCTCACGTCCTTGCATTGACGCGAGCTCGCTCTCTATTGTTGCCATTCGTGATGCTAAACGCTGACGACGCCTTTCACCGCGTCGATCATGCCAAATACGCAACAGTTCTTTGGTTCGGCTTTGTCCCCATTCGAGCAGTACGGAAGCCTCCTGCGCCTCCCAATCGATTCGTTGACGCTCGGGCGCAATGATGTCCCGCGGAAGATGGTCTAGAAAGTCCGCCTCCACTCTTCCCGCCATGTAGGCGACTCCGTGCTGACCGCCTAGGCCACCGGCAAGATTGAAAAGGAACGGCATCTGTGCAACCTTACCGGACGTAAAGACAGCAACGCCGGCGAGCTCCTTTTCGCTTATTGTGTCGGTGTAAAACCGGTAACGCCATTTAATATCGTTGCCATCGGAGAGTCTTTCCACACCCCATTCGCCGTCGATGCGAACCAAAGTTGAGGGGCGCTCAGATTCTTCGTAGTCCCGTGGAAAGCTAAACTGAACGCCGTCAGAATCGATATCCGCAAGTACGGCACGTCGTCTATAAATATTTCGAAATCAGAAATGGTCGCGCCGAAGCTAAAGCGCCGCGACATGCTGTTACGCATCTGGTCTCCGGGAGGTCGTCGGGAGATGCTGAAATCCGCAAGAGTAATCGTAGTACCGTGTTGCTCTTTACGGGATTGGTCGGGCCCTTCGTATTCAGCTCCGGGTATCTCAAGGGGAGCGATATTGACGTATTCATCGCCTGCGCCGCGAATTCGATCATAATCAGAGCTCGAATTTCGTGTGCTCACCCGTATTCCGACTAATCGTGTCGACTATGATTTTGCGCGCAATGCCGAAGCCTGCAAATTTTCCAATGCCTTTTCTTCCAAGTATTGCGCGACCAAGCAGCGGGCTGCGTTCGTCAGGATTGGATCCGCGTCGATTTAAGGCCTACCTTGAGGTAGTGCTCTCTTATCTCCTGAAGCGTCATTCCGTTCCCGAAATCTTTGATCACGATCGTGGCATCGTCGCCGAGCGTGTCGGGTAGCGTGATTTGTACCTTTGTAGAATGGCGTCCCACGCGTTCGAAACAAGTTCTGCGATAGCGGCCGTCGGGCTTTGGTACATCTGTAGGCCGAGATGTTCTATGATGCGCCCGTGAAAATCGAGATGGGCTCCCGGACTGTCACCGCCAGCCTCGCGTTGTTGTAGCTCGTTTAAGGGTTGACCACCGGTGCCGCTATCCTTAGGTGTTTTATCGCCCGCCATATTCCCCCTGTCTCAAATGAGAAGATCAAGCACGAGATCAGCGACATCGCGGATGCGACGACCTTCAACTAATGTGTTCAGCATATCGAGCTGATCTTCATTGCCGACGACTGCAAGAGCTTCCCGCAATTCAGGTAGCCCGGCATGATACACGAAATCAACGTCGCCGGTGCCAAGCGCAAGGGAAGCGAGGCGAGTCGGTAGCGGTTCTGCGGTCACCGCCACGATTGCCGGGACACGCCCTTTGCGATTGCGAATCAAATTTAAGGCTTCGGTTCGACTATTTTGCGCACGATCTGATCGCATCGTTATCTTGCACGACACGCTGGCGTGAAGCAGCGGATGACTACGCGACAGTTGAGCGTCATCAAGCAATGGAGAAAGCGCCGCGATCTTATCGTAGTCCGGGCTCCGCCCTACTGATTTAGCGGAGACCGCACTGCGATATACAACAATGTCGGGAACGACAAGGTACTGCTCGGAGAATATCGTTCGCAATTCCTTATCGCGTTCAAGTGCTTCACGAATATCGTCCAAGTGAGCATACTGATCAAAGTGCGAAACCGGATACTCCGTTTTCCATTGCCAATCGCCGGGCCTAAGGTCGCTGCCTAGGTGAAAGCCTTCTTGCAAAAAATCTCGAACCGCGAACTGGAAGAGCTTCCCGAATCTTGCCGCGGTTCTTCCGCTGCAAAGTTGCCCGCCAAGCGGGACGCCCATTCCCACGCTATGCGAATCGATGATGCGTTGTCGACATCGGCAATGCTCACCGCACCGAGGACCTGGGAAGGAAGGTTCTTACTAATCCGCTCTTTTACCTTATCGAGTGGCTTTATCCAAAGTATTTCAGCCTTTATTTTTGCTAGAAACGACTCCCGAGCTGACGAAAGCCTTGGAAGAAATTCGTTCACCTTACCGCTTTCCGATATCGTTTCGCGATCGCGTGACAGACGAAAGGAAAGCTTCATCTCGCACGTCCATAGCGTCAAACTCTCTACACCCATGCTCGACAATGCCGACCGCGCCGAAGCATCTCGAACTTTGTTGCGTTCAATCTTCGTGTTCCAGAAGTCGGCATTGGTCTTTGGACGACCGCCTCGACGGCAGTCGTGCCCGTGCCAATAGCACCCGTTAACAAAAAGCGCCAAGCGAAGACGTCCTATGTACACATCCGGTCGCCCCGGCAAATCCCGACGATGCAGACGGTAGCGCACATGCTGCGACGATAGAAGTTGGCGCACAGAGCAGCTCAGGCTGCGTATCCCGAGAACGAACTCGCGCCATCTGTTCAGATTTATTCATCTTTGAACACGGAGAGTAGAAAACTGAAGATCTGTTGCTGCTCGTGGCGTGGAAGTCGGCGCACCTGAGCCATGGTTTTTGAAAGGACAGGTCGATCCGGACCGATATCGGATTCCGCTTCATTGCATCTCGAACACAATGTAAAGCAATTCTCCACGGTTGGCTTTCCGCCCTGAGAATGCGCCTGATTGTGTGCTACATGTAGACTTGACCGCGCGGCCGTCGTCGTAACGCTCGCCACGAGCAAGGCCGCAAGCCTGGCACGTATACGCGTCACGGTGCAGCACCTCACCGCGCACCCTCCCCGATATGCGCGGTCCCTTCTTTGCTTCGCGTCGCGGTTGTTTTGGGAAAATGTATTGACCTGGCTTAAGTTCCTTGCGATCAAGGTGACTGAGAACCGTATAGCCACCATACTGCGCCTCTCGAAGCGAGCGAAGCCGACGAGTCCAACTGTCTGTTCGTTCCTTCCCCAAGCATCCTTCGCAATGACTCGTTGTCAAAAATTTGGTCGGGATGCGCCATCAGAAAATCGAGCAGGCGTACTCGATCGCTTATGCGCGGTTTAGGCGCTGCTGCTGTTTGCTTGATGTTTCTCTTTTGTTTCTTGACACGGCGACCAAGCAATGATTGCACGTGACGCGCAATCGCGGTGGCAAGTTTTACGGGGACGGCATTTCCTATCTGCTTTGCGACCTGCACGTTGGACCCGGCGAAGATAAACTCGTCGGGAAAGGTCTGAAGGCGCGCCGCTTCTCGAATCGTGATCGGGCGGTGAGCTTGTGGGTGTAAGTATCGGCCCTTTTCGGGCTTAAAGAATTCCGTGCGGATGGTAGGTGCCGGCTCGTCCCACCTCATGCGTCCGAATACATCCGTGCTACCAGTCTTTTTCTTTTTCCAACAATTCGGCGTAAGATCGGGGCGCTTTTCCATCAGATCGAAGCGATTGCCGCCTTCCGGTACGCATTTATATCGTTCGACCGACATGGGAAGTGGGTTGCGGCCAATATGCCAATTTTCGCCGTTGGGTTTTGAGCGGTAGATCGCTGATAGCGTCCCGCACTGTCATGCGCTCGACATTTCGGGCGGTAGAGTGGGCGCGCCGATACGACTGCCAATGATGATTGCGCGCTTGCGGGTTTGTGGCACGCCGAAAAAGGCGGCATTGAGCACGCCGTAAGCGAGATCGTATCCGTGCCCAAGACGTTTTACGTGTTTACGAAGCCGATCAAACTCCGCCGACTTCAGTATTTCGGGCACATTCTCGATCACGAAGACCTTGGGTTGGAGGGTATCGAGTATTCGTACGTAGTGCTTCCAGAGTTTGTTCCGGGGATCATCGTAATCCCAATCGTTCATGCGCCCGAGCGGAGAAAAACCTTGACAGGGCGGCCCACCGACCAGCACGTCAATTTCGGGCGTTTCAAAACTTAATGGTTCGCCGGCGACGTTTCGGCCGCTCCATGTGAGCATACCGTCGCGATGATCGACAACGACGTCTTCGATCGGGCACGCGAGCACGTGGTCGCCGAAGTTCGCCGCGTACGTTTGTGCCGCCCAGCGGTCAAACTCAACCGCGGCCACCGGAGTGAACCCGGCCCGGCGAAAGCCCTCAGTAATCCCACCGGCTCCCGCAAAGAGGTCCGCAAGGTACAGACCATCACGCCCGCTCATGCTCACGTTCGTTCGCCCCTATTCACAGCCTATCCCCACCTAACACCACAAGATTTTGTGTCCGAACGTATGTTCCCCGCTAGGGCTGTGGAAAACTATCCCGAAAGTAAGGAAGCGACGGCGCCCTAACGCCGTCGCTTTATCACCAGAGGCGGGCCGTCCGAAACGGCCGCGATCCCTAGTCATCCAGGGCCTCGCGTTCTCCCGATTTCGCCCGCCTCCTTCGGCCGCACAGCGGCAAAGGAGAACGCCCCATGGGGAAACGGCAACAGCCGGGTCTCGATCGATCGCCATCGCGACGTCAACGGCGAAATTCATCGCAAACGCAGTGATACGCTAATAGGCACCTTGCGTAAGGATTACCCTGATCTTCGCCCCCGGCGCGCGCAACGACATGAAGCTGGGCAATTATCTGAAACGCGAAGGTTTTGATACCTTATCCGATGCCTTAAAAAATAAATAACTCGCGAGGGCCCACCTACGGGCCCTCTCTTTGGTTTGGACACCTCAATGCGAATCGAGACTTTCCAACGAGCATCGCCCTGGCGCTCCGCTTGTCATTATTGAAATGGACCCCGCGCGTGTGCGCGGCTCTCGTAGCGCCTTTGGGCCGATGTTACACATCGGCGTGCAGATTGTGCACGAGTCGAAGCATTATCCGCTGTTATTTGAGGGCATGTTGAAATGGTCCAGTGAAGGCGGCGGGATCGCGATTCCGGTTCAATCTGTGGCAAGAGGCACGGCGGAACTGATCGTTCCGCTATCAGATCATCAAGTGGCCGGAATCGAACGCGTTCGTGCGGGCAAAGAACCGCATTTCAACGTCGATTTGCGCGCGATCGGAACACCGGCCGGTGATGGCAATCTAGGACGCTACACTACAAACTTTATTCCGCCACTGCAGGTGCCGCGCGATGTGTGGACGCGCGCATTGGGCGCGATTGGTAGCGCGGCGGTTCGAATTATCGAACTGCCAGCGCCGCCTCCCGCTGCAGGTCGAAACTGGGCCCATGCGTCCGAGCTGATAGAGGCTGCTTCGCGATTCCTTTCCGACGGTCGCTACGGTGAAGCGGTCGCGACTGCTCGTACAGCGCTTGAGCGAATAACCGAAGCCGTCGGCGGCGCGCTGGGCGAGAAACGTAACGAAGGTGAGTATTTTGCTCCCTACATCGATCGAATCGCGGGACAACTACGCGAAAGGCGGCGCGCTTCGGATCCGTTTGCCTTATTAGGGCAATTAATCCGCACAGCCAACGGGTGGATGTCGCATCCGGTTCATCAAGGATTCGACGTCTCTGAACGCGATGACGCGACCTTCGCCGTCAACCTCTGTGTCGCTCTGTATTCGTATTTGGCTCGTGCGTCCGTCTCGTTCGGCAGCCTCGGCGCGCCGGGAGGCGACGATGCCAACTAAGGCCCCCCATTCCACTGCCGGGGCCCAACGAGGCGAAGCGACGTAGACAAATAGCGACTAAACCAGCAGGACAGTTGACGATTTTTGCAAAAAAGTGCGTTAAAAGACACGGGTTGACGTTTTTGAGGAGGGCGCATGCCCCAGGAAGAGATGCTCGCGCTGTTTGAAGCGCAGTTCCCCAAGACCCACCAGGCTGCAATCGCGACCGCAATAATCGCAGCGTGCCGTAGCACCGCCGCGCACGTAAAGGCCCGTTACCGCCCGGACTACCACATCGGGCCTGTGTTGGGCCAGGACCGCTACCACGACATTCAAAACGCGTTGCTCGATTTAACGCTTGACGGCGTTACCATGCAGTCAGAACGACATCCTCACGGCTCGACGTATTATACGTCACTGGAGACTCCGGCGTACGGCTCACGACTCGCAAGGCTGGAGGCGCGCAGCCAGGTTCCTGCGCCTACGCTGTTCCGCATGTACGAACACGGAAGACAGCTCGCATTTAATTTCGCAAAGGTTGTTGCAGAAATCCAGATTGTATTCGATCCAGGCGCCATTGAAGAGCCGCAGTACATCGACATTCGCTTTCCCGATGGCCATGGTGATTACGCCGAGGGATTTGTGGATCTTATGACCACGCTCCGTGAACCGGTGCCCGTTGAAATCGTCGCGGATAAACGCGACGTGCAGCCTCGACAAAAAGAAGCGTACTGCTCCAAACGACGTACACACCAGCGCATGAAAAATGCCAGCGCATCCTTCGCGCGCATTGCGGAGGCTCGCGAAGCGCGCGCAATGTCGCTAGAGGACCTGGCGTCGATTGTCGGCACTTCGAAACAACTACTGCACAAATACGAGACTGGCAAGGCTCATCCGGGACCGGAGACCGCCGCACGTATTGCGACCGCGCTTGAGTTGCCGTTGGCATTCTTCATGCGTCCAGGAATACAACCAGCGCTTCGTCCCCTGTTCTTTCGCGATTTCCGCTCGAAGACACGACCAAAACATCGTCTAGCCGCAGTAAGGCAGATGGCGTGGGCACAACATCTCGTCGATGTGCTCGACGTACACGTGATCATGCCGGAGATAAACATCCCCGATTTTCACCCGCCTAGTGATCCTCGCGAGATACAGCCCACCCAGATTGAGCAGGCTGCTACTGCGCTTAGGCGGCACTGGGGCTTGGGGGACGGCGTTATTTCTGATGTAGTTCGTCTAGCCGAAAGCCATGGAATCGTTGTGATCACGCAACTCGTACGCTGCGATACGATAGACGGCTTTTCCCAGTGGTCTGGCTCTGGTCGACCGTTCATCGTTATCAATTGTCGCGATGTAAGCCCGAGCCATCAGCGGCTTGACGTTGCGCATGAGATTGGACATTTAGTTCTGCACCGCGCGGTGGATAAGCGCTTCGTAGAAGCAAATCCTGAAACCCACAAAATCATTGAACAGCAGGCTTTTGACTTTGGTAGTGCTTTCTTGATGCCTGAGCTAACCTTCCGACGATCAGTACCACTCGTGTCGCTCGATGCGCTATTGATGCTAAAACCGCAGTGGAAGGCTTCGGTCGCCGCGATGCTTCGACGCAGTGAGCGCTTGGGAATGGTTCCCCAAGACCAGGCGAAGCGGTTATGGATTAACCGCAACCGACGTGGTTGGCGGGAGCGCGAGCCTTTTGAAGATCAGGTACCCTTTGAGCATCCGCGCGTACTCGCCAATGCGATCGCTGCCCTTCGCGAAAGTTCGCCCGGCCGACTTGATGAGTTAGTTGAAGAATTGGCGCTGTCGCCGGCCGATATCGCGCGTTTATCCGGAATTGCGGCTGACGAATTTCGTCGTCGAGCTCGGCCGCGACGTCACCGTGAAGCTTCGTCCGGCGCAAGCTTAAAAACGCGCAGAGCCCGAGTTCGCAATGGCTGTAACAGAACGCTCACGTCGATTGTTATGGGGTCGCGCCGCTGGCCGATGTTCATTCGAAAACTGCCGTCGTCGGCTAACAATGGATTCCGTGGGCGGCGACGCTGCAAATGTAGGACACGAGGCTCATATCGTCGCGGATAGCCCGGACGGACCACGTGGCGACAGCCCATTGACGCCCGTCGAGCGCGATGATTACAGCAACCTTATCCTACTTTGCCGCCACGATCATGGAATCATAGACGATCCAGTCCTGCGAGCAGATTACCCAATCGAAAGGCTCCATGCCATAAAAACAGCGCATGAACTGTGGGTAAACGAACACCTGACGATAGATCAAATTGATCGAGTTGGCGACACAAGCGATCTGGTATATTCCACGCTAATCGACGAGGCGGTCATTAAGTGCCGCTTATCAATGTGGCGAGATTGGACATCCTACGCATTACAGGCGACGCCGGCTGGTACACTGATATCGTAAATGACGTGATCGAGTTTCGCGATCGTGTCCAAGCTGCCGTGTTCTTCGGGAGACGCCCTCAGCTTGAGGCGGCGCTACGCCGGTTTTCCATGACGCTCGCAGGAGCGGCACTGCGCTTCATGGCTCAACTCGATTTGCGTCCGCGACGATTTCTATCGCGGCGATCAGTTTTACCGCGGCGAGCGGTTTCTTCAATTCAAGACTACACGAGAAGAACTTAGATCGCTGTATGAGTATTGGCAGAATGATTGTTATCAGCGCATTCACGAGGCTACCCGGGCCGCAAACTGGCTGGCGGACGTTGTGCGCGCTGAGATTGATCCGATGTTCTTTGCAATAGAGGGTCGGTTTCTCTTGGAAGAACATATCAATTTGCAGCGCTACAGCGTTTATCCATCCTACACGCCGGAAGAACGCGAACGATATACGGGAAATCCTACCGCCGACTTTGAGTATCCGGAAAATCTCACTCCACGCTTTAAAGAAATTAACCGTAAGGAATCTACATTGGCGCGAAAAGCGCGTATGCGCAACGACGACACAGAATGACTTGCCGGTTTCAACAGTACTTACGGTGTCAATATGGAAGCGATGCCGATAGCCCGGCAGGGGACCCACGTCGCAAGTGCGTTACAAGCCGCTCCACGTCCTCAAACGTAATTTGAACTGACAGCGGCAAATGGGCAACTCAAGGGCTAGAACACTCGCGTAGTTCGCTTTTCAACGCACGCGCAACTTTCGCCATCGTCCGCAGCGTGACGTTAACGTCCGCGTCCTTGAGCTTTTGAAAATGTCGAACCGCCATGTCGGCCGCATGAGCAACGTCTTCCTGCGTTAGGCCGAGCTCTCGTCGCCGCTTCCGAATGTTGGCGGCTAGACGTTTGAGAGCCCGCTTGTACTGGTGGTCCGCCACCAGGCGAGCGTACAGAAGGAACTCGGGATGCACCACGCCATATATGGCGTGTAATAACGCCCCAATTCACCGGCCTGGGGAAATCCAGCGCAAGGCACTAGCTCGGGGCTCCATCGGGGGAACGTTCTAAGTGCCTTGGAATGACAGGGGATTCAAGACGGTCGCTGTTGAGAACCTTAAGCTGGCATCATGGCTTTTGTTTAATCGACAGAAGCTGTTAAACCGGAAACTGCTCAGCGATGGGCACATTCGATACGTATTTGCGAAGTCAGCCGAAGTGTCACGCCTCATCGACGCGTGGTCCGTGCCGGAGCAACGACAAGCGCTGTCGCGCTATGCAAGTATCGTTTCATACGAGATCCAGCGAGCGGTAAAACTACGCCGGTCGAGCGGAATGCCTTTGCGCCTCAGAGCGTCCGAAAGGTGACTCGCAATGAAAGCTCCGTTTCGACCCATGTTTCCGATCTACGCCGTCACGAACTTGGCGATTCTACTTTTAGGTTATGAGTGCGCCACTGCGCGACTGCTACCACATTGGGGCGTCATGCTTGCCGGCGTTTCGGTTGCCTTTTTAACCGCTTTTCAATGGTCTCGCGCATTGTCTCGTGCATGCAAACAGGAACAGCGGGCCTACGTGGCATTTCTGAAGCTGCTGCACGAAGTTAGACGATGAAAAGGCCAGACCGCATAAGCACGTAAATGTGAGGTGACAAAAATTGAACGACGAATCGCAACAATCGGAAATTAGGAACGAACCCGGGCACGCTTACGCTAACTTGTTTGATTTTTTTCGCTCATCACCCATTGACGGGGCAGATCTTGAACTCGAGCGCTTGCACGACGACGTGCGTGATGAACCTAATTGGGCACGAGAGTGTTTGGACCGTGCCGCTGATCAGCGGCGCGCGCAGTAGGGCCGATGCTCCGTTTGGGATTACTACTTCTAGAAGCCGAAATTCGCGTTGACACATGGACAATGACTAACCATGCGGAACAACCGTGGCGGGGATTCAATGGTTAATCGTCGTGCGGCCGGCCGCGATGTCCCGTCTGGCGCTGTTGCGGGTACTGCAGCTCCTATGAACGAGATGCTAAGCGAGCTGCTGACCCGCATGTATTCCGACGAGGGAACCGCAATCGGGAAGATCGGCACGGCGCTGTGGCCCACACTGTACGAAGAGCTCGAAGACTGGTTACTACGACCAAACTAGGCCAGGCCAGGGCCTTCATCGGCGGAAACGGCGTCGAACCGGCTCGGTCGGGGAACGGCGAAACCATGCATATCAGACGAGGTAATAGCAGGCATGAGATTTTCAGAGCTAGTTGTCGGAATACGTGATCTCCTGACACCCAGCGAAATATGGAACGACCTATGCCACACGACCTCCGGCGTACGCGACCGGGTTGAAGGCATTTGGAACGAGGAAGGCGTCCTCAGGCGAGATGGACAGCCAACGCGCGACCGGGTTCCGACCGCGGACGAACTCAGTTATAGGAATTAATTTTCTTGCCATGCTGGGACGTTCCAGCCGCTGATTATTGTCGCATCACAACCGCAGACGGGTCGCAATAGGATGAAGGAAGACGATAAAACGCAGCGTCGGGTTGGCAAGTCATTTGCCGGTGAATTGAAAGGCGTCTACGGAAACTCTGACGCGTACGTCAAGAGCGAGCGCGAATTGTGGGATTTGCCCGAAGATTCCAAGTCCCCAAAAGGCGAAGCAGATAAGGCGCATCGGAAGCGTGAATTGGGCGTCGATGGAAAAAACATACAAATCGCGGACGATTTCGACGCGTCGAATGACGAGATCGCGAACCTTTTCGAAGACTCGAAATGAACAAGGTTACTGACGCTAGTCCGGGAGAACATTAACCGGAACGATGCAACACAGATCGCCGAATTGGCAAACTGGGCGGCCGATGCGCTTTCAAGACTTCGAGATGTGATGGAACCGCGACTTGACGCTATTATACCGGAAGCGGCCCGTTCAGGTCCGGGTCCCCAATAATGAGCTGCAGAGTTGAGCGAACGTGAGTAAGTTACCACCCTGAAGGTGAATCGACTACGCCATGAGCCTGCCGCCGGTTCCACCGGAAATCGTCTCGCTTGCCGTCGATTATATTCGCGAGCAAGGCACTTGATGCTGGCCTTGGCACGATCGCGCGCCGCGCGCGACCTGCGCTCGTGCGCGTCTTGGGCCAACGCTTCGGCGGCGGCGCCAATGATCTCATTTTCGGCTCCGATTTGGAAACGGCGCAAGAACGATTGCGAAGATTCGTTGTACTCCTGGATGCGCGCGTGGATGCACTCGAGCACGCGCGTCAATTCGACGAATCGCGACTCGATGTGTTATTCGCACTCCCCGAAGTAACCGGCGCCCTGCAAGAGGCCTTTGCGACAGCGATGGACACTGACGATGGCTTGCAGCTTCACGTTTTAGCGGACGTTGTCGTCGAGCGGCTGAAAGCGCCCGACGAATCGCTCGAAGCGCTTGCCGCTCGCATTGCCATCGAGCGGATACGCGATCTCACCCCACGCCAGGTGCGACTGCTCGCCCTCATTAGCTTTTTGCAGACGGGACCAATTCGGGTTTCGTCGCGGGAAGCCCGCGCGCGAGAGGAGCTATTGACGCGCCTCTATCCCGACGATTCCCGCGACGCATTGCTGTCGTCGTTCCGCCATAGTTCGTTGCGCTTCGGCGAATTGCACTACACTTTTGCCGACCTCGCACATATCCGCGGCCTCGGATTGCTGGACTTTGACGAATCGGGTGGCCTCATGTCCACAACCGGCGCCGCTCCGATTTTCCATCTAGCAGATAAAGCTGGCATCATGAACGATCCTCAGTTCGAAGCCGCGTACAATACGCTGCGCTATGCATCGCCTGGCGATCCGGAGCGTGCACCGTTCAACAGCCTGCATACGGCAACGGTATCGCCGGCCGGAAGTTTAATCGGCGACCTTGCTTTGATCGAAGAACTGCACGATGTTTAAGCTGATCTGACAGAGATTCGGCAATGAGCACGAGCGATGACCGTTGGAGCCGCCGCTTCAATTGCAGAGTTCACGAACCCGCCGTTGGCCAGTTCAAAAACATGACGGTTTGCCTAGATCGGAGATCGTCTGGAATCTGCCCATCTAGAGTTGCTACTTTCTTGCTATGGACGCAGAGCCGTTGCGTCAGCAGTCGCTTCTGCCGGCACTTGGACAATTTCCTGTAAGAACGGGAGCGTTATTTCATCCAGCGCTAACGAGTGGGTTTCCAATGGTATCCGTCGCGTGCCGATCCCATTGTCCAACAGGAGCTCCGCGAATTCTTTCCCGCTGATTAAGGTGATTTGATTATGTTTCGTCTTGTCTGCTGCTTCGTCGTATGCTTCGTCCGTAAAAGTGCCTGACGTTACGAGTATGCCACTGTAGCCAGACGGACAAGAACCACGTAGTTGCGTTACAGTGGGGCTGCCGACGGAAGGTTTACGTTTGGCCTGAATAAAGACGCGAATCGGGACAACTCCCGGTGCCGTTGCTTTAACGTCGATGCCGCGATCACCACTGGGCGGCGTAACTTCAACGTCGGTATATCCAGCGCGCACAAAGACGGCAGCGACCAGCCATTCAAAATGCGTTGGGTCCATGTCGGCCATGAAACCTGAGATCGCGCGAACGTTTGTAGTATGCACATGACGAAGAGCTTCCGTCACCGCGCGCATAGGATCTGTCGGGGGGCGGTGGTCCCACAGGGCCCTCAATGCGAACACGCCGCTGATCAGTAAGTCTGTCGAGCGCAGCCGCTTGAGTTGCATCGATCTTAAAGTTGGTGCCTTGTGCTCCTTTGAAAACACGCACGTTCGTCAGCGTATCGTCGGCGAGGACCTCAGCACGGCTTAGAGTAGGTTGAATCTTGTACTCATATTCGACGTCGATGGCCCACCGACCAAACGGGTTGCCTTCACGTTCGTACACCGGCGAAGTAATTCTGCCGATGGCAACGAGAGCCGCATCCACGCCGGAGCGCCAGAAGTAGACACGGTCACCGGGCGTGACTTCCGAGCGCAGTTGATTCATCGCCCAATGTCGTGTGTGCGCAGATCGCTCGTCGAGCGCCTTCGAAAGGTCAAACAATTTCGGATTCGATTGAAACACCCAATTCATATGCAACGCTTTCTTTGCAGCGGACAGAGGTAGATGACTTCACCAACTCCTAGGAAACCGCCTCATCCGCCTCTCCTAGTGGTTTTTGGTCGCTACGGGGCGAAAGAATGCTCGGCGATACTAGGCGCCGGATTGCCGAGCTGTAATTGCCGCATCAATGCAGACGCGCTCTTCAACAGATATCCAATCCGGATTCCATGTTGTGACGTTAGACCAAATCTCGGGATCGTCGGCGGTGAAAATATCTGCCTTCACGTTTTCAGAGAAATATGTGATGTACTGCTGCTGGGTGAACCGGTCCGCAATCTGCTCCGCCGTTGGATAGGAATCGTCTCCGTTTAGGTTTGGCGCATTGGCCGTGGCGAGCAGAATATCGTATGCGCTTGACTCCTGCGTTCGTATGCACTTTGGCCATGCAACGTTAAGCACGCCATCACTCTGTAGACTCGGCTCCTCGCCGGCGCCCTTCACCCTTGTTACTTTGCAGTCAATGTTGAAATGCTCCCGGAAATACTTCGACCACGGCTCTAGCAGCGTTTGCGCCTCGGGTGAACACGGGTTCGAAAGAATGCCAACCGCTCCGAAGTCCTTCCAAGTTTTTCCTTCGCCAAGCCCTTCGGCAACTGCGAGTTGTTGAGATTCTTGGCGTAAATCATCGAACGAGCTCAACGCGTTTTGACAGGGTACGACGACGGCGGTGCTCTGCGCGGCCGACGTCGAGAACACCATCGTATGGGTGCATTCTCGCCCCTTAGAAGTTCGCCCATAACGGGTATGAGTCCATACATATCGTTGAGCGTTCATATTTAGACGGGAATCTGCGCCAATTAACGCGCTTTTTGTCCGGGTCCCATAAGAGGGAACCGATTATGAGAATTCCGACGCTCAAATCACGCACGGCTGCTATGCTTTCGTCTGCACTGACTAATGTTCGCGTATCCGCTGTGCAACTTGTCGGGTCGCACTATAGACGGGCTCCGACGATATCCGCGATATTCGGATCGGACGCCACAGCTCATATTTTGAAAGACTAACCGTTAATTCCATATTTCGATCGATCAGACACCGAATCTGCCTTCTAGCTCACGATTTTCAGCCGCCGCATTCGCGACGCGGGTTGCTGTTCTCTTGGCACTCTTCGATCGCTTTTTCAATTCCCTTATACGATCGCATACAGATGGGTATCTAAAAACAGTGACGGGCTTGACGCCTGCCTCTCGGGCCACCGCCGCTACAGAAACCTGGCTCTTGTTTTTCTGATTGTGTTCATTCGTTGGTTTTCCTTTCATTAGGCGCGACAAAGCCGCGTTGAGATTGCGCAACGTTTGCTCTTTCTTCGTCACTAGGCCGCCCCCGTAAGATCGATCAGCAGCTTTTCTACGCGCTCAAGTCCATTTTGTGCGTCGGTCTGAGCTCGGACTGAAAGCGTCTTAAAAATTGGCGCGCCTATAATCGAACGCCGCGCTTCCTTCTGGCGCACTAAGAAAGGCACATGCTGCTTCGTAAATACGGCGTTTGAACATCCCATACACGTGTCAATACCGATGCGCCAGCGTTCACCGCCGCAGGCCGCCTTGTCAGTCTAAGTAAATGCAATATCCGTAATCGTGACGCATAATGATCAGCTGTTCATCGGCCGGACGCGCAAGTTCGGCGCGGATATAGACTTCCCGCGCTTCCTCTCCGGCGACACCACGGAATCGGTAGTTGCGAGACAGAATTTCTTCGCCCTTTTGGCCCGCCAAATGATCCGCGGCAAGTATCTCGTCCAATGCTTCATAGTCTTGCTCAATATCCGCGTCTAACACTTCTTGGACTAGGTCACTATCCCAGAATGAATAGAATTCCGTCATTTGCACCGAGACATGAGCAAAGTGACGACGAAGCGCGAGCAACGCGTTCGGGTCCTTTCGCGTTACCCACCGTGCAAAGGTGCGTCGAAATTGGCGAGGCGTAAAATGCCACGGCTCAATGTCATAAAGCCGTGCAAATTTATTGACTCGCGCAGTAAAGTAGGAGCTCTTCAGGGGATTCGCGTCTCCATCCACAAAGCGGCCGTGACTTCTGGTAAATAAATATCTACTCGATGCTGGCTCACACTTTTCTGCGCGACGAAGCCGCTCAAGCGTTTCGATCGCTTTCCGGACCACATTTTCTGGCCCGTCCCAACCGGCGACCCACTGCCACGGGACACCCTCTTCTTCTCTGGAAGTCTTAAAAAGAAGGCCGTGCACGGTAAGTAATGTTAGACCGCGATTGCTCTTTTGGACCGAAAGGCAACCCGATTTTAATGAGCCGATCTCACTAATGCGCATGCCAACGAACCCGGCCACTACGATAAAGCAGGCAGTCTCCAGTAGGGTTACCATTTCGTTCACTTGCGAGATCTCTCGAATTGCATAGATCTGGCTACCGGCCTGAATGACGTCGCATGACGCATATTTTTCGAAGTGTTCGCGACTCACACGCAACGCGCCGGCGCCATGCGTCATGCCAGCCTTTGCGGTAGCCCGATAGTGAACACGCCGGCTTTCCCAATCTTGCGCGTAGACTTCACAAATAAAATCCGCATTTGCCTCAATGAATTCCAGCGCCTCTCGAAATAACGGCATGGCAATATGGTCTGGGATCGCAGGCGTCTTGCACTCGTTTTGCGCCGTGGACGGTAGCGTCAGGATTTCCATCATTACATGAGGCTTAATGGGAGGTTGGTCTTCAATCTTATCGCGCAGCGCCACAAGCACTTTTAAAGGGAAGAGTAATCGGCCTTGGCGGCTCTCGGACAACCCACTTGACGTGACTTTTGCCTTGTAAGTCTGCTATTTGGTTTTCATCCATCTCCGAAAACGCGGTCAGACCTTGCGCAATCATCCACACCACTAATGGCCTTAGGGCGCTCCAGGTCCCAAACACGGTGCGGCAGCGCGCGTTCTTGTAAAATCCGTAATCGCCTTTAAGCATGCAGTACAGCATCTGTTTACACGTGGAAAGTATCTTCTCGTGTATTGGATCTGTTAGACATCGACCTTCGCCGAGTTGCACCTTCCAATGAATATGATTACTTGCTGATGTAACTACAGCGTTGGGCAGATACCAAACATCGTCATTGAAACAGCTCCGAGCAGACACCGCGGGACCTCGCGTAGTTTCGCTTTGCACTTGAGCGTCCATTAGTATATCTCCATCCGCAGCGGTAAACCAGCCGCTATCTTTGTGGCTTCTTTTACTACATCTGGGGATAATTTTGGTAGAATTTCTTGATCGATGATCCGCAATTTGTTCGCATAATACCGAGCAAAACGAGTTGCGTCGATCCTTTCACGTGCCTCAAGGAACGCATCTCGATCAAGTATTATATTCGCGACATATTTCGGATCATTCGGTACAGCAAGGTGCGGATCGGCGAGTGTGAACATCCACTCCGGGCACAGGTCTTTTTCCGTGTATCTTGGTGGGTCCGTTGGATCAAGACAGTCTCGCTCGACAGCTCTGGCCCTTTCCTCACGAGATTTTGATTTCTGCGATCCGTCTCGGGAGTGTTTTTCGCGTCGTTCGGTGGATGCTGTAAAGAGTCTGCCCCTGAGCGTCAGCTATCGACTTTCGATCGAGATCGGCTGCGCGTATACCCTTCAGGTAATCATACGTTGTGGAGAGCACCTTGTGATTCGCTACCTTGTACGCCAGAAGCAGATCCCCACCGGAGTCCTCGTAAACGTCGTTGATCTTCGTCGGACGCAACATGTCGAGAGTGAACGTTAACGGCGTTCCGTCTTTGTTCATGAGATTATGTCGTTGGCACCATCGGCGCATTGAGCCTGGCGTCGACTTGAGCGTCTGTGGTTTTCCCTTGCTGTTCCCAACACGGTTAAAGCAAATAAACAACCGGTTCTTCATCGCTTCCGGCACGAGCGGGACCAAAGGATCTGTCATTGCAAGCACTTGTTTGATAAGGCTGGGAACCGAGAATCGACCCGCCGGATTAAGCATGTGCGTCAATATTCTGCGTGCTCTAGGTTTGTAGAAACTAACTGCGCATCGCGATCCTCGGATAACGTCGTCCACGTCACGCAACAAATCGCGCTTACTCTCCAAAAGCGAATACACGTTTCCCGCGAGCTTATATGCGATGACTATGAGAAACGGCAGAAGTGATTCAACGGTGGCATAAAGCCATCTATCAAACGTCCTAACGTCGGCGGGTCTTCCTGCACGGCGCTCGCGGGCCTTCAATGCCCACAATGCGCGCATCGCCTTGGTTTTCTTTAGTCGCTTGTAATTTTTCCCATAGCCTATAATCGGAAGAAAGCCGCCATTTTCAGTGGCAATTTTAGCGACGGACTGTCATAGCACTCGTCGCCTCGGCCGAACGCGCTCGCTCGAATTCATCCCAGATCCGCCTAACGTCAATCATTGCGGCCTGGAGGATTGCTTCGCGTTGTTCTCTCGACAAACTCTCACTATGTTGTGCTGCTAAACGCTCAGGGGCGAAGGGATCGTAAATCGTCTTTTAACTGCACGTTTTGTAAACGCAGTGCCTCATTTACAATACTTCTTAACTTTCCGTGGACGACGCTGGGCGCATGCCCTTTCAGTCCTCGCGACTTAACTGCGTCGACAAGGATCTGATCGGTGAGATCTGTCGCTTTTGGTTTTAAATTCGCTTTAACGAGGTATTCAAACAACCAATTCAATACAGCGCTCCGACCCCTAACGGAGCGGTTTTGGTGACCTTCAAGGCGCTTTGCTGCATCCATGAGGTCCGGCACGATCGGACCTAGCTTCTTGTGCCATTCTGCTGAAATCAAATGTGCATTGTGTTGCCGTGTGAGGATCCAGGAAAGCCCATGTTGTTGCATGATCATAGCCCTTGGCGGGAAGTTTAACGGCGAATGCCTTGTGGCGTTTTAGGGCCCTAGACACTGTCGGGCGCCTCAATGTCATCGTCCGTGAGGTCTTCCAAGTACTGTTCTCGCGCCTGCAGATAGATCGCGGTCGACGAAAGATGCTTGTGCCCAAGCAATTTTTTCAACGCCTCGAGGGGATTACGCGACTTCGCCTTCGGGTCGCTAGACTTCAACATCAGGCGATCGAGAGTGGTAATAGCGTAGGTGTGCCTGCAATCGTGAAACACGCCGTCGGTAATACCGGCTGCTTCAAGCGCTGCATTGAAAGCTACTCTCGCGCCGGCTTCAGTGAGCTTACTTCCCCAACGACCCAGCCAGAGCGCCGATTCGCCGGTTTTACCACCCCGCGCTTTGCACTCCGAAAGTATCTTTGAACGATGTAACCGTATATAGGTCCACGTCTCATCCAAAATGAATGATGGAACCCAAACATCTCTCCTGTAGCCGCCTTTCCCGAGAATGTTTAATTTTCGCCATTTTCCAGAAGCGTACGTATCCTGGTGCGGGATGATCGCTCAACGCCAGCATCACGATCTCGAAGATCCTCATCCCGGTATAAAGCGCCCATCGCATGAACAATCTATCCCGGGTTCCCATGAGTGACTGGATCTTTCGTCTTTCGCCGACGGTGTAGAATCGAGGAGTTTTTCCTTTGACTTCGGGTAACGCAACTAGGAGTCTTTGATGAATCGCGCTCGGAATTAATATGTGCCAACAAACCGTGCTTACCGCGGTTTGAGCGAACATATTTGAAAGGGCTTTCCTTAACGTAGCCGCGTTCTTCGCACCACTTGTAGAAGCGGGCACAGACTTGTGAGATAAAGATTAATCGACTTCGGATCCAGGACTCGCTCGACAAAGTCTGCTCTCTTCCGAAATAGCATTGTCTCGATATGCAGCCACCTGCTCTTCCGTAGCGGTTTCCCAACTCCAACCGTTTGCATCGCAAACTCGCAACCAATCGACAACTCCCGTTCCATACGCCAGCCAAGTCCTTGGGCTGCGGGTCTTACCGGGGATTGTAGCGACGTACACAAGCCATAGAGTTGGTATGCGCGCGATGGACATGTCGCTGTCATCGATAATGACGGGAATGTCCGGTCGACTTATGCCATGGAGCCGAAAAGCGCTCGAGGTAAAGGCCAGTCGCAGCATCGCGCGCGCCTCCTAGTTTCGCGCCGCCTTCGTGACGAAATGATATACTCCTTTGTACTTCGTATAATATGGCCTCGCTGGGCTTCGCCGACGCGCTCTCACATGCCGGCGTGCAGTACTTGGCAGCCAGCCCCGAAACGATGGTGTCGCCCGGCGTGCCAAGCGATGTCGCGGATGCGATCGCGAAGAACGCGAGCGATTCGCACGCCATGGGCAAAGCGCTCGTCGGCGACGTGATGCATCAGAAATACGGCGCAGACGGGCAAACGTGGGGACCTGCCGCCGCCTTTGACGTACTGGATCTCGACAGCGCGAAAATGCGCAGCGTCGAATCATCGGTTAAAGCGCTCAACGACGGCATCGCTGCGCGAAAAAACGATCGCTCCGAAGTTGCGGCTATCCGCGAGGATGCAGCGTCGGTGCAGGGCATGGTACGCTTCTCGGCGGCCACGCCGGACATGCCGTGGCATGCCGACCGTCCAGCAATCAAACTGTACGATACGCTAGCGGGCGACGCGCGTTTGGACGATGGCTTGCGCAAGGCGGCAAATGCGGCCGCGAAGAGTGTCGGGTCTCTTGTCGTCGCGCATCGCGAGAGCCGCGAATTCGAGCCGTTCGACGGATCGAGTTACGCGGATGCAGCCGGACCGACGGTGCACTTCCCAGTAAGCGCCGCTCAAGTCGATCCGTGGGCGCCGCACGTGACCGAAACGCACAATCGCTTCTACGCCGAAACGGACGCCTCCGAGGCGGCACGCGTCATTGCGTAGGTGCCACCGCTAGTCGGAGCATCCGGCGAATGGCGATAAGATTACCGTGTCGGGGAATTCAGGCCATCAATTGTCCAAGGGTTCATGGCATAATCTCCAGAAGCGCCTCGGCCTAAAGTGAGGAACCGCCACTATGGATTACACCGTTGTCGTTGAAAAAGGACGAGAGAACTACGGCGGATACGTGCTCGATATCGAGGGCATCTACGCAGTCGGAGACAGCGAAGAAAACGTAATCCGAAAGCTGAGCGATGCAATTGCCTATCGCATTACCGAACTTCGTGCGGAGGGTAAGGAAGTGCCGATTCCCTCGCAAAAGGCCGTGACTGTTCACGTCGCGGCGTAACACGCTCGGCTAACACGCGCTGCCGAGCTGGACAAGTATGGATCGATAGTTCACGCGACGCTTAAGCGTCGATGTGCTAAACTCGAGGCATGCTTCCGGAACTGGGACGGGTCGCCGCGCTCATCGGCGATCCGGTGCGTTCGAAGATGCTTTTCGGGCTGCTCGACGGCGGCGAACTCTCCGCGTCGGAACTCGCTGCACGCGGCGACTCGTCGCCTCAAGCCGCCAGCGCGCATCTCGCGAAGCTCGTTACCGGCGGCCTGCTTTGCGTTCGCACTGCCGGCCGCCGGCGCTTGTTTCGACTGGCGTCGCCTCACGTTGCGCACGCGATGGAGGCGCTGGCAGCGATCGCTCCGGCCGCTCAGGTCACTTCGCTGAATCAGCATACCTCGATGGAGCGGCTACGCGAAGCTCGCTCGTGCTACGATCACCTTGCCGGGCGCCTCGGCGTGCGCCTCACCCAAACGCTCGTCGGGGATCGCTGCATCCGATTGCGCGAAAATGCGTTTCACCTGACCGCACGCGGCGAAGTGTTTTTCGTGAAACTGGGCATCGATGTGGAAACCCTGCGCCGCGAACGCCGCCGCTTTGGACCCGCGTGTTTGGACTGGACGGAACGCACGCATCACGTTGCGGGAGCACTTGGCGCCGCATTGCTCGAGACGTTTTTGCGCAACCGGTGGGTGATGCGCAACGCGAGCGACCGCGCCTTGCGCATTTCGAGCGAAGGCAGCGATCAAATCAGACGGATATTCGGTCTGGATTTGCGGAAATGACGGCCACGGCAGCGCCGGCAATCGTCTCCGCGATTTGCCGTCCGGGACACGCGTGCCGGCCGGCGCCGAAATGAAACCGCGGCGCAGTAAGCAACACCACGATCGCATCGCCCTTTCGAATATGTTTTCCGAACATCTCCAAATCCGCGGCAGCATATCGCCGGGTCAGCAGCGCCGGCGCATCGGTCCGCGCGTTCAGCCGGTTTTCGATGAGTTCCGCCGTCGCAGCGTAGGTTTGGAAAAGAAAGCCGAGCCGGTTTGCAGCCTCGTCGCGATCGAGGCCGCTCGGGAGCGCATCCAGCAACGCCTGCGTGGCCGTGCTGCCCTTGGCGACGGCTTCATCATTTGCACCGGCCGCTATCGCGCCGGCGAAGTCGCGAATCGCCGGAAGCACGCGTTCCGGTTCGCGAATTCCGATCAGCGTTGCGACGGAGTACCCGGCGATGTCGCTTGGCGCGACGCGCAGCGCGGCATCCCGGGCAATCGCGGCGACCTGTTCCGGATCCCACGTAGCCAGCCGATCCTCGACTTCATTGCGAAGCGTCGTGTGACGTTCGCCGTCGTTCATGCGAACGAGCCGGTCGAAAATTGCTGCGAGCGGCGTTCCTTGCATCGCCTTGGGAACGCGTTCGCCGAGTGGACGGGCCCACAACACGTCGCTTCGCAAAACTGCTTCGACCTCGTCTTCGCCGGTCACAACCCACGCTTGTTCCATACGTCCCAGTATCGCTCAAAAAAGGTTCACGCGCGCATGAAATGGAGCCCTCCGCTACCGCACGGCAGCAATGTCGATGACGATTCCCGACCGTTCCATCCGCGCGGGCAAGCCGATGGGAAGCGTCCACTGCTCGCCGTCGTGTCCGATGGGCAGGTCCGAGAGCACCGGAACGCCGAGATCGCCGAGCCGATCGGCAAGCGTTTGCGCAAGCGGCATTGCGGCGTACGCGTGGTTTTCATCCACATCGCAGCGAGCGCAGCGGCCAACGAGAATCCCCGCCGCGCGATGAAGTGCGCCCGACAGGCGCAACTGAGTGAGCATGCGGTCCACTCGGTACGGCGCCTCGTCGACTTCTTCGATCGTCAATAGCGCATCCGTTGTGTCGATCTCGTACGGCGTTCCGAGCAGCGCCGTCACGAGCGAAAGATTTCCGCCGCAGATTCGTCCGGTCGCGGAGCCGGCGACGATTGCGGCGCCTTGCGCGCATTGAAGTGCACCGATTGGTTTCGCCGACATCACGGCCGCGCGCAGCCAAGCCGTTTCATTCTCGCTGAATTCGGAAAGCGCGGCTACAGGGCCATGAAACGTGACGAGTCCCGTACGCTGCGCAATCGCGTTGAGCAGCGCCGTAAGGTCCGAGTAGCCGAGCACGACCTTCGGATCTCCCGCGAGAGCGGCGTAATCGATCGCGTCCAATATCCGCATCGTGCCGTAGCCGCCGCGCAAGGCAAAGATGCCGCGTACGGCCGGATCGCGCGCCGCCTCGTTGAAATCCGCCGCGCGCTGCTCGTCCGATCCCGCCAGATAACCGCGTCGCTCTCGTGCGTTGCGCGCGACGCGCGGAACGAGGCCGAGCGAACGAACGGCTTGCTCGGCGCGCACGAATTCTTCTTCGCTCGAAAGCGGACCCGCGGGCGCAATCAACGCCACCGTGTCCCCTTCGCGCAGCGCGCGAGCCAGCATCGGGCTCAGCGGCGCAGCTCCACGCGCTCGGGATAGATCGGGCGGTTGATGATTCGCTGCAGCGTTTGCGTACCGGCAGTCAAGATCAGTTCGCAAAATCTCGCAAAATCTTCGCGTGCGGCTTCGCCTTCGGCGAAACGCTCGTTCTTGGTCAGATCCACCTTACCGGCGGCCGGCAAAAAGCGTATGTAGCGGCCGTCGTCGTCGATGCCGGTTTCCAGCAGTCGCTCGTCTTCGAAAATGCGAACTGCCGTGCCCACCGTCCGTTCGTTGGCCTTGTCCAGATCGAGCGTACGTGCGATATCCGCGAACGTCATTCGCAGCGTCGCATCCCTCGCCATGGCGCGCATGCCCTTATACAGTTCGCGCAGCACGTTGAGCGTCGGCGCCTCTTGATCGATGATGAATTCGTTGATGCGCCGATCCGCCTCGCCGAAGAGCAAGTGAATGTTCGCATCCGCACCGTCGCGGCCCGCGCGGCCGGCCTGTTGATTGAACTCGGTGAAGTCGAAGTTGAGATGATAGAGCACGACGTTGCGCACGTCCGGCAAATCGATGCCTTCACCGAATGCTGAGGTGGCAACGATGATGCGCACTTCGCCGCTGCGAAAGCGGCCTTCAACTTCCGCCCGTTCCGGAGAAGGCATGCCCGCATGATAAAACATGACGTCGTTCTGCAGGCGCCTTCGCAGGGCGTCGGCGGTCTTCGTAGCCTCACTCCGCGAGTTGCAGTACACGATGCCTTTGCCCGGCTCTTCAAACGTGCGAACCAAATACGCGAGTTTGTCTTTCGTTCCTCGCGCGTCGACGACGCGCAAGTTTTCACGCACCGTCGGATCGATGACCCATGCATCGATGGCAAGGTCTGAAGTTATCTGATTGAAAGCGTCGTCGCCGGCCGTAGCGGTGAGGGCGAGCACCTGCGGGGAACCGAGCCCCGCAATAGTTCCGCCGAGCTGTCCGTACGCGGCGCGGTGCTTCGATTCGAAGATGTGATGCGCTTCGTCGACCACCACGAACGACGGCGCACTGCGGCCAGCGAACGCGTCCCGGTGAAATTGCAGAAACTCCGGCGTCGCCAGTACGATGTCCCACGCACCGCTTGCGAGGGCTTCCATCAGCAGCGTTCGTTCCTCCGCGCCGATAGCGCCGTTGGCACGGTAAATGCGCAACCCGAAACCGTCGAGACGCCGCGTCAGCGCCTCGAACTGATCGTTCGCCAGCGCGCGCAGCGGGTACACCACCAGCGTTTTTTGTTCGGATTCGAGCGCGCGATACGCCGCAGGATACTGAAAACAGAACGACTTGCCGCGCCCCGTCCCCAAGACTGCGAGCGTATTCTTTCCCGCGTCGATGCGCGCGAGGAGTGCCGATTGCGCTTCGTGCGGGTGCGCGTCGCCAATCAGCGCCCTACGTAATGCGTCGTGATCCGCGGCTGCACGCGCCTGAACGGCGAAGGCATCGGGCCTCGGCGCGCGATCGCGCTCGACGCGAATGTTGACGCCGCGGAACTTCTTCTCGGACCCGTCCGCGTCACTCGGGCCGCCGCCGGTAACGTGTTCGATGCGAGCCGTGTAGCGAACGCCGCCGTCGATCAGCGGAGCGAGATGCTTGGCGATCTGCTTGCGCAGAAAGCCGATCTGCAGGGCGCCGTAGTGCACCGCGATGGCGTTCGGATCGACCGGATTATCCGGGTGCCGCACCAGTTCGAGCGGCTGCCCCGGCAGCAATCCCGCGACTGCATCCTGCCGGCCTTCGAACGAAACGCCGACGACTTTCGTAGGAAATGAATCACGCTCGCCGATCCCCGCAAAATCATCGCGCGCCAAAAATTCCTTTTGACGGGCGAACATAGACTCGACGAAATCCGAGCCGCGCTCGGAAACCGCGTCGTGCGCGGCCGTTCCGAACTCCGCCAAGAGGCGCTCGAAGGCAGCCTCGGAGCGGGTCGGAGGTGGAAGCGCCTTACTCTTCGCGGTGCTCCGCCGGTGCATCGTGCGGCGGCATCTCGCGTTCGGGTTCGAACTCGTCGAGGTTGAGGGTGATCTCTTCGTGACCTTGCTCGAACGCCGCCTCGTCCAAACCTGCGGCTTGCGCGTCGAGCGGGTCGATCTCTTCCTCGTACGTTCCCGGCGCGGATTCGACCATCGTCGTTCCGGCTGCCGCATCGCCGCGCTTGCGTTTGTAGCGCACCGGCGAAGAGTCGGTTGGACGCGTTGACTTAGCCTTTTGCCGGCGCGCCTTGCGCGCGGCAACGATGTCTTCGCGCGCGGCCCCGCCGTGCGCCCCGAGAGCTTTGCTTTCAGCGACGCTGCGCGCCGAGCGCGTGCGATCCACCGCCGCGCCCGTGGCACGCTTGCGCGCCGCCGCATCGAGTCTGCCGTTTGCGGAAACCGAGCACGAGCGGAGCAGAAAAGAAGATCGAGTGGTAACCACCGGAACAGATACCGACCAGCAGCGCGAAGCCGAAGCTCTTCAGGGACGTGCCGCCCAGCGCAAGCAGCGCGACCAGCGTAATGACGACGGTCGCGAGCGTGTTGAACGAGCGCGTCATCGTCTGCAAGATCGAGGTGTTGACGATCTTATCGTATGACTGGCCCGCCATGAGCTTCGTATTCTCTCGGATTCGATCGAGAATGACGATCGTGTCCATGACCGAGTAACCGATTACGGTCAGCACCGCGGCAAGGAAGGCGTCGTCGGCGCGTTTGCCGGCCATCGCGTAGATCCCGATCATCATCACGGCATCGCGGACGAGCGCGATCACGGTGACCAAACCGAAGATGTAGTTCCAACCGAAACGGAACGCGATGTACAGGAACTGGATGCCGAGCGCGATGATCAGCGCTTCGACCGCCCTGGTGAGATATTCGCGGCCGAGCGTCGGGCCGACGGAGGAAATCTGCGACTTGGCGCGATCCACCGTTCCGGCATTGTTGAGCGCTTGCCAGAGCTGGGGCGTGTTGTTGCCGAGGGCAGTTTCGGTTTCGATTTGATACCGGCCATAGCCGTTTCCGGTTGGGTTGCCGACGCTGCGGATCGTTTCGTCGGTGAGATTCAGCGGCCCAAGCGAAGTGCGTGAGCTTATCGAGTGGAACGGGCTGCGCGAAGGAGACGTCGACCGAAGTGCCGCCGGTGAACGATAGGCCGAGCTGCAGCATTTTGTTTGCGTGGAAACCGTTGCCGCCCTGGAATCCGTGCCAAATCATCGTGCCGATACCCGCCGCGATAATCAGCGAAGAAATCAGCGAAACCGTGCGAAACCAGCTGACGACGTTCCAGTTGAGTCTGCGGAAAAACATTTACGCTCCAGCCCCCGCCTTTGCAAAGATGCCGACTTCGTCCCGCTTCACGCCGTACAGCGCCGGATTCGTGGCGACGTTGTTCTCGACGAGCACGTCGACGAAAAACCGCGTGATGAAGACGGCGGTGATCAGCGAGAAGACGGTTCCCCAGAACAGCGTGTACGCAAAACCCTTCACCGTGCCGGTACCGAGTTCGAATAGGACGCCTGCGCCGACGATGGTCGTGAAATGGCTGTCGAACACGGCCGTAAATGCGCGGGAGAAGCCGGTGCGCACCGCCGCTCGCATCGTCTTGCCGGCCCACAATTCTTCTTTGATGCGCTCGAAGATCAGGACGTTCGCGTCGACCGCCATACCGATCGAAAGCACGAAGCCCGCGATCCCGGGAAGCGTGAGGGTCGCGTGCGCCGCTGCGAGCAGCCCGAGCATCATCGCAACGTAAATCAAGAGAGCGACGTCGGCCAAAAAGCCCGGCAGACGGTACACGAACATCATAAAGAGCAGCACGAGCGCTAGACCGAGCATCGACGCCCGCAGCGACATGGCGAGATCGATGTTGCCGAGCGTCGGCCCGATCGTGTCGTTTTCGATGATCACGATGCCGACGGGCAGCGCGCCGGCGTTGAGGTCGTTAGCGAGCGACGCCGTTTGGTCTTGGGTGAACTGGCCGGTAATTTGACCCGTATCCGAAATCGGGCCTTGAATGGTCGGCGCGGAGAGATAGTGTTTGTCCAAGAACATCGCGAGCGGACGGCCGAGATTCTTCGAGGTGATGTCGTAGAATTTCTTCGGATCCTTGGTCGTGAAGATGATGTCCGGGTTATTGCTTTGGTCGAACGCAGGCTGCGCCGACTTCAAATCCTTACCGCTGTACACGACCGGCCCGCTGGCTTTGTACGCGCCGATGTTCACGAAATCGCAGGCCTTCTTGTCCTTCGGATTCGCGTTGCACGCGGCAAGCGCAGCATCCGCGGCCACGCGGACGTTGTCCGGCATGATCTTGTACTCGAGCACCGCGACTTGCTTGAGCGCCGCTTCCGCCTTTTCCGGATCTTTGACGTCCGGCAAATCGACCGAGATTCGATCGGAGCGGACTTTTGCGATCTGCGGCTCCGTCACGCCCAGGCCGTTGATGCGGCGATCGATGACCTGCATCGTGTCCGCCTGAATCTCCGGCGTTATCGTCTTGACCTGTTCGGTCGGCGTGAGCTGGAGCAGCAGATGCGCGCCGCCGCGCAGGTCCAGACCCAAATGGATCTTCTTCTGAATGGGCAGCATCGCCCACAGGCTGAGCGCGAGGATCGCCAGCACGACCAGCGCCTTGATCGGATTCTTATATCTATTCCAGCTCATGTGTACCGCGGAAAAAAGCAGCACCCGCCACAAGGACGGGCCAAACCCTAGAAGTCTAACAGTCCCGGACGGGACGGTCAAATGGGCCTGCGGGGTGTTCGCTAAGCCGCCAACGATTCTTCCTTAAGGATACTCGCGGGGGTCAGGCGAGTTTCTGCGGGGATTTCGCCATAACTGTATACCGCCAGCCTGACCCCCGAACGCAGCAGAAAGTCGGCGATGAGCGGCCGCACCGCCGTCGTGCAAACCAGCGCAGCGCGGCTCGGCGGCATCTGCGCGAGGTAGACTTGCGCATGGTCTCGCAGGCGCGAGGCCAGCTGCGGGTCCAGCGAATCGCCGAGGCTCCGCTCGAACTGGGGATCGAGCAGCAAGGGTTCGAGTTCGTCGACCCCGCGCCGCCGCAGCAGCGTGGGGACGACCGCGCGCCGAGCCGCCTCGGCGAGATCCCGCGGATCGCGGCTCGCCGGCGCCGCTTCGATCATTGCCTCGAGGACCGCGACGGGATCCCGCGGCCAGATCCGCTCGCGGAGCAAGAGCGCAAACGCCTTCTGCACGGCGGAAAGCGGCAGCGCTTCCGTTCCGATCTCTTTCACGACAGTCGGCACGGTCGCGCGCAAATGTTCGAGCAGCGTTTGAAGTTCCTGACGCCCAAGCAACGCGCCGGCGTGCGAGCGCGCGGCTTCTGCCAAGTGCGATCCGACGATCGAGATCGCGTCGAAAACGAGCGCGCCGCGTTCCAACGCGCGCTCGCGCTGCGCGGGATCGATCCATTTCGCGGGCAATCCGTAGACGGGCTCGAAGGCCGCTTCGCCGTCGATCTGCTCCAGGATTGGGTCTTCCGCAACGGCGATCATACGATCGAGTTGCAATGTGCCCTCGCCGGCGAGTTCGTCGCGCACGCGAATCGCATACGTGTTCGGATCGCGCGTCAAATCGTCGCGCAGACGCACGCCCGGAAGCACGATGCCGATCTCCGCTGCAAGTGCGCGGCGGACTTCGCCGATGCGGTCGAGCAGCGCGTCCGCCAGCGGCGATGCAAGCAAGTGCGCGAGATTAGAGCCGATTTCGATGCAGACCGCGTCGACGCCGACGAGCCCGAGCGCCATCTCCGGACGGCGGATCGCTTGACGCTTAGCAGCGTCTCGTTCGTGCTGCGCGAGCGCCGCCGTAAACGACTTGCGTTTTTGCGCTGCATGTGCACCCGCAAACGCGCTCAATCCCAGCACGATGAAAACCGGGCGCGGCAAAGCCGGAACGGCGGCAAGCGCGAGCAGCAGCGCGCCCGCCGCACGCAGTATCTCCGGACGCGCAAACAGTTGTGACGCCAGATCCGATCCCAGCGAACCGTCCGCGGCGACGCGAGTGACCATCATACCCATTGCCGTGGAGATCAGGAACGCGGGAAGCGTCGTCACGAGCGCGTTTCCGATGGAGAGCAGCGCGAACGTTTGCAGCGCGTCGACGGCGGACATGCCGTGGTAGAATACGCCGACGGCGACACCGCCCGTGAGGTTGAGCACCACGATGATGAGCGCCGCGATTGCGTCGCCCTTGACGAACTTTCCGGCGCCGTCCATCGCGCCGTAGAAATCCGCTTCTTTCTGAACGCGTTCGCGCTTGCGGCGCGCACCGTCCGCATCGAGCACGCCTGCGTGGACGTCCGCATCGATCGCCATCTGCTTTCCGGGCATTGCGTCGAGCGTGAAGCGCGCCGCGACCTCCGCGACGCGCTGGGATCCGCTCGCAATGACGATGAACTGAATCGTGACGAGAATCGCAAAGACGATGAGCCCGACGACCAGATTTCCGCGCACGACGAACTCGCCGAACGCCGGGATAATCGCGCCCGCCCCACCCGGGATATGGCCTTGCGTAAGAATCAGCCGTGTCGCCGACACGTCTAGCGACAATCGGAAAAGCGTCGCGATGAGCAGGGCTGGAGCGAATGCGGAAAATTGGAGCGGCTCCTCGATCGTCACGCTCAGCAGCAACACCAGCGCCGACGTGAAGACATTCACGCCCAGCAGCACGTCGAGCAGAAACGGCGGGAGCGGCACGATGAGAATCGCCACGATGCACAGCAACAGCGCCGCAAAAGCATAGGTCGAAGCGCGATTCATCTTGCCCTCAGCATCCCACCGCGATATTGCCGCAACGTTACCGCGTCTTGCTCAGCGCCGCGACGATCTCCGCGACTGCAACGTAGGTTTCGTGCGGAATGAAGTCGCCCGCTTTCGCCGACGCGTACAACTGCCGCGCCAAAGCCACGTTTTCAACGAGCGGAATGCCATACGCCGATGCAAGATCGCGAACGCGCGCAGCCGCGTCGTCTGTGGCCCGCACCAGCACGCGCGGCACCGGGACTTGCGGCGGCCGGTACTCCAAAGCGATCGCGATGTGCGTCGGGTTGGTCACCACGAACGCGGCATCTTTCACGCGCTGCAGGGAACCGCGCGCGATTTGGCGGTGCAGCGCGCGCCGCCGGCTGCGCGCGAGCGGATCGCCGTCGTTCTCCTTGCTGTCGCGCCGCAGTTCTTCGAACGACATGCGCAGCCGCTTACGCCAACGCGCGAATTGCACGCCATAATCCGCGCACGCAAAAACGCCGCCTATCGCGCATGCGGCGGCTGCGGCGCGCAGCGCTCCGCTCCACGCCGCCGTTGCGGCTCCGCCCAAACCGGCCGCGTGCAGCGCGGACGCGTAAATTGCCGCAAACGCCGGAACGATCGCCGCTCCCGCACAGACGAACGCGATCGTCGCTCGCGCGGCCGTAACCGCAGACTTCGCGAGAAAACATGCGCTTGAGGTTCTCGCCCGGCGAGAGGCGTTCGGTTTTGAACGAAACGGCAGCCAAGCGCAGACCGCCGCTTTGCACGACGTTCGCGCCGAGCGCGGCTGCCGCGGCTGCTGCAATCGGCACGAGCATGAGCGCGGCCGCAGTTGCGCACGACGCCGCGTCGACTCGCCCGGCACTCGCTGCGATCAGCGCGCCTCGCGCCGCCGACGCAAGCGGCGCAATCAGTACGCCGACCGAGCCCAACGCGGCCGCGAAAGCGGCGACGTTGCCCAGTTCCTGCGAGCGCGCGACGTCGCCCTCGCGTTTGGCGCGTTCGAGATGCGAGTGCGTCGCTTCGAATTGCTTTTCGCCGGCCATCTATCGCGCAAGAAAAGGAACGCGGAGCCACGGAAGCGCGCTTTGCGCGAACAGCAGCGGGACTGCCAGAATCGTCGCAATCAGCGCCATGCCGAAAACGATTGGAAAAGACAGCGTGAAGCTCGCGAAGCGGGGAATGACGCGCGTGAGCGCTCCGAGCGTAAACTGCGCCACGAACACCATCGCGATCGCCGGTCCGGCGACGAGCAGTGCCGCTTCGATGATGCTCGCCGGGAGCGCGAGCGCATAGGCATACCAATCGTGCGCCGAAATGGCAGTGCCCGGCGGCACGCTTTCGAAGCTTCGGCAAAACGCGATGATCAGCACGCGGTACCCGCCGAGCAGAAAAAAACCCGCGGTAAAGACGAGCGACCAGACGCGCCCAAAACCGGCGCCCGCGTAGAGTTGCGCGTTCGGGACGCTGCCGCGGATACCGACGTAATCGTCGAGCGCGCGCCCACCTGCGTAGGCGCCGTCGTACAACACCGACGCCGCAAAACCGATTGCAGCGCCGATGCCAATCTCCGCTGCAACGGCAGCAACGAACGCGGCGCCGTCCGGCGAGCGGATGGCGTGTACGGCGGGGAAGACCGCAAGTGCAAGCACGAGCGCGAATGCCGCGCGCACCGGCGGCGGAACGGAGGGATGCGAAAACCCCGGCGCGCGAAAAATAAAGCCCGCACAACGCGCGAAGACCAGAAGTGCGGTTGCGTTCACGCGCCGACGAGCGCCGGGATTTGCGCGAGAACGTCCGTGAACAGTGCCGCGCACGCGTGCATCGCAAAACCGCCGAATACGGCGACGGTAACGCCGACCGCGATGAGCTTTGGCAGCAGCGAGAGCGTTTGCTCCTGCACTTGCGTAGCCGCCTGAAATACGGCCACGACGGTTCCAACCAGCGTCGCCACGCACAGCACGGGTAAGCAGAGCAGCGCCGCAATTACCAGCGCTTCGCGCAACAGCCCGTCGAATGCCGCCATGGCCGCACTCTACCGGAGCGGCGTTGCCGCGACGTTACCTGTTGATGAACGACCTCCACGCGGTCGCTGCGAGGAGCGCGCTCACGATTGCGCGCGTTGCGGGCGATTTGTTCAAGGTGTAAAAGTGCACGCCGGGAGCGCCGCGCCGCAGCAGATCGGTGCACTGGAGTGTAGCAAAAGCCACGCCGAGTTCTTCCACCGCCTTGGGCTCTTCCCGACGAATCTCCAATTCGGCGAGCAATTTTGGCGGAATCGTCGCCCCGCACATCGCCGTGAACCGCTGAATTTGTTCGTAGTTCGTGATCGGCATGATGCCGGGCAGAATCGGGACAGAGATGCCCATTCGGCGCGCTCGATCGACGAACTCGAAATACTTGTCATTATCGAAGAACAGCTGCGTGATCAGGAATTCCGCTCCCGCATCCACTTTACGCACGAGGTACTGCAGATCGTCTGCCAGACTCACCGCCTCGATATGCTTCTCCGGATAACAGGCGCCGCCGATGCAGAAATGGTAGTTTCGCGCCACCATCGCGACGAGATCGTCGGCGTGGCCGAATGCGGCCGGCGCCGTGTTGGAAGCCGGCGCTTCGCGCGGCGGGTCGCCACGCAACGCGAGAACGTTTTCGATGCCGGCCGCCTCGAGGTCGTTCAAGACCGATCGCAGGTCCGAGCGGGAACTGGCAACGCACGTTACGTGCGCCATGACGTTGAGCCCGATCTCGCTTTGTATCTGCTTGGAAAGTTCGACGGTCCGCGCCCGGGTGGAACCGCCCGCACCGTACGTGATGGAAACGAATGCCGGACGCAATTCGCGCAGCGTTCGCGCGGTTTCCAGCAGATGCGCGCACGCCTCGTCGGTCCTGGGCGGAAAGAACTCGAAGGAAAAAAACGGCCGCTGCGTCGCGAGCGCCTGACTTATGCGCATGTCAGCGCACCTCTTATCTAAAGCTCGCGGCGACGCCTCCGCAGACCAGCGCCCAACCGTCGACCATCACGAACAGCAGCAGTTTGGCCGGCAACGATATGACGGGCGGGCTGAGCATGAACATCCCGAGGCCCATCAAGATCGACGCAACGGCCAGATCGATCGCGACGAAAGGCAGATAGAGCGCGAATCCGATCGCGAATCCGTCGCGCAGTTCTCCCACGACGAACGCAGGAACCAAAACGAGCATCGGCGTTTTGCCGTACGGCCCCGGCGTGCCGTGCGCGACGCGCTCGAAAAGGTCGATATCCGCCGCGCGAGTTTGACGCAGCATGAACGCGCGCAGCGGCCCGGCGGCACGGTCGATGAACTGCGATTGCGTGATGCGGCCTTGGGAGTACGGCTGCACCGCTTCATTCGAGATGCGCGTGAGCGTGGGCGACATGATGACGAGTGTGAGAACGAGCGCGAGACCGGTTAAAACGGTATTGGGCGGCAGCGCCGCGGCGCCGATTGCGGAACGCACGAGCGAGAGCACGACGACGATGCGCACGAACGACGTACACATGACGAGCAAAAACGGTGCGACCGATAAGATGGTGAGCGCGGCGAGCGTGTCGAGCGGCAGCGTGGCGCGAGCGTGGTTTGCAATGGCAAGCAGTCCATCCATTACGCCACGGTAGCGCGCGGATGTTGCCGGAACGTGAGGGCGCTACGTCGGCTTCTGGATCAGCTCCGTGACGCGGACACCGAAATTCTCGTCGATGGCGACCACTTCGCCGCGCGCGACGAGTTTGCTGTTCACGAGCAGATCGACGGGGCCGCCGGCAAGACGCTCGAGTTCAACGATCGAGCCGGTACCGAGTTTGAGTATGTCCGACACCGACAATTTGCATTTGCCCAGCTCCGCCGTCACCTCGAGCGACACATTCATCAGCAAATCCAAGTTTTGCTGATCCGCAACCATCGGTTTCTTTTGTTCGGCCATCATCCTCGTATCGTATCCTTTACCGGACCGCAGTCACGATCAGTGCGCTTCGGTCGCCGAGACTCCGCATTCACCGCGGGCAAGCACGGCGCCGCCAAGTTTGAGCAGGCCCGGTTCCCCTACCCTTGTTTTCATCGGCACGTCGGTCCCGGGGCGTAAGTCCAGAAATGCGGCGGCCGGAAGGGCGCCCGACGCGAATTGCACGGAAACCTCGATTTCGACCTGCAGCAGGTCCTCGATGCGCAGGTTTCCGGCGCCTCGCGAAACCGGATCCCGCGAGAGCGCAACGCCGATCCGCGCAGACGCCGGCCGTTCGAGCAGCAGCTCGAAATAGGTCGTGAATCCGTTTATGTCAAGAATGCGTTCGAGCGGCTGAAGATCGCGGCCGCAAACCGGAGCCAAGCAGGTCGCGAGCCCTTGCAGCATGCGGACGAGCACCTCTTGTTCGACCGCGGACAACTGCCGCGAATCGTTGGGCTCTTCGCCAAAAGCGGTGCCGGCGAGCGCGACCGCGTCGCGCGGGCGCAGCACGAACGCCGCGTCGCAATTGGATCCGCGCGCGGTGTAGAGTTGCGCGCCGTCGCAAATCGCGCGCCACGCCGCCGGATCGGGGATTGCCGGCTCGAGCAGCCGTAACGAAACGGGCGTCGCGAGCAGCGCGCCAAGCGTTTCACGCACGCCGTTTGCGACCAGGCATGCCGCGGACACCGGAAGCGTAGACCGTCGCTCGAAGCGCGCGCGCCGAATCCGCCGCCCCGCGATCGTTTCGCTTTGGCGTTCGAATCCGAGAACCGTCACTTCAGCAAATCCATCGCGGTTTTCTGAACTCCGCCTTGCGCTTTGCCGGCAGCGCGAATCGCATCGAGCGCAAGATACGCTTCCTGCAAACGCTCCAAACCCGCGTCGATGTCAATGCCGCTGCGCTGCGCAGCGAAGGGCGTAATTGCGCCGAAGTTGCCGTCGGCCGCGCGTCCGATGTGCGGGGCGATTCCGGTTGGCGCGGCTGCATGTTGCGCGTCGACCGTCGCGAGTTTGGTTCCCGGCACGAACCGTGCCAGCGCGAGCCGCCCCGCGATCGCTCGCACCAGTTCGCTTCGGCCGTTTCGGGGATCGATCGTGCTTCGCTCGTACGTGAGGGCTCCGTCGGGCTGCAGCGCCGCGTTAGTCGAAAAGCCGAGCGAAGCGTCGACCGGATCGACTTGCAGCGGTTGCAGAGGCGCTCCATCGTGCGCGTAACCGAGCACCGGATGGCCTTGGCGATCGACGAGCGTTCCGTTCTCTATGCTGAACTGACCGTCGCGCGTGAAAAGCGTGCGCCCGCGATCGTCCGTCGTGATGAAATAAGCATCTGCCGGTGGTGCGGCGGACAACGGATCGAGCACCGGTTGCGACGACGGCGGCGCGGAGACGTCTGCGCGTTCCGGTATTGCGCCCGGCGCGAACGCCTGCAGCACGTCGCGTTCCCGCACGGCGATCTCATCCAGCGCCCGCGACGCCGCGTTCGAAATCAGCATGGCATCTCCGCGCGCACGTCCGCATCGAGCGCCATGCCTCGCAGCGCGAGCGCGTAACGCGCCTGAGCGAGCGCCGCCGCGACGTACGAACGCGCATTCGGCGGGCAAATGGCGATGAGTTTCAGACCGCGCGGCCGGTTCTGCAGCAACACATGAATCCGGCCGTGCGATGCATGGATAGTAAACGATGTTTTTCTCGACGACGCGCGCGGATGCAGCAGCGTGCGTTCGATCTTGCGTGCGAGCGGCGATCGCGGCGCGCGCCGATCGAGCGGAGCAAACCCCGAGCGGTTCGATGCTTTTGCCGGCTCGGCCGAATGCGGAGCGCAGGAACCGCTCGTCCAAACGCGCGCGTGACTTTCGTTCACGAGCGCGCGGGGCAGGTGCGGGACGCTCTTGCGCTTTCGGAGGTTGCGGCGACTTTTCGGCCCGTGAAGCGCCGCTGGGATAGAGCGCGGAATACCAAGCCTGCGAGAGCACGCGTCTGTCGAGTGTAGCGACGGGCGCCGTGAGAACGCTGAACTGCAACTGCTCCGTAATCGTCATGCACTTACGCTAGGAGCGCCGCGTGATGAGGCTGCTTCGGAATTATTGCGGAGCGGTGTCTTAGTGATCGAGGCGAGCGCGATAGCGTCCGTCGTCGAAAGCAGCGTCGCGTTCGAGGTACATTTGCGCGTTCGCGAGATCGAACGTCACGATGAAGTTTTGCAGCACGCCCATACCGATGTTGCCGGCGTCGAACCGGTCGGCAAACGCGCCTTGATCGCTCAGCATGAGGCTGACGTTTCTGTTGTAGAGACGATAATTCCCGACGTCGAGTTCGTCGATGATCGCGGATACGGCGCGAACCTCGCCGCCCACGCCGTAGTCGTTCGCAAAATGCCGGTCGCCGAATTGCACCAGGTACGGATGCGAGTGCAGGAACGGCTGGAACAGCAAGAGTTCGGTGCTGTTGCCGGTGTCGATCACAAAACGCCCTTGCGCGCCGTTCACTTTCCCGTCCACTTCGATGAGTTGCCGGTCGGCGTCGACCACAATCGGCTCACCTTTTACCTGCAGTGCGCCGGGTTTCCCGAACGTCATCGTCTTTGCCACGGGATCGATCGTCACTTCCGCCGCCGCGAAAAACGGATATCCGAGCACGCCGTCGGCGTCGAACGTGCCGGTGACGCCGTGCAGATCGATGACGGTCGCCACGTGCACCGGCAGCGTGGCGCCGCCGATTTGCAGACTTTTGAGCGGCGTTATGCCCATACCGCCGACTCGCTGCACGCCGGACACCTCGAGATGCCCTTCGGTCTCCAGACCCAATTGCGAAGCGACGTGGGAATCGAGCACGATAGACTGCGCTCCCGTATCGACCAAGAACGTGTAATCGTGCGTTCCGATGCGAACGATCGTGTAATAATGGCCTTGGCGCTCGATGAGCGGGACCGTAATCGGCTTGTCGTTCTGCACCACCGCGCCTTGGGGAACTTCGAACAACGAAGACGCAATCGGCCGATCGACGTAGACCTTGTTTGCAATCCGCGTGACGTCGTAGGCATGATCGCCGTTCGAATCCGTTTCGCGCTCGGCCATTACGATGCCGTCGAAGTGCCTATAGCCGTAATAATCCTGCGTCGAGATTCCGTCTTCTTCGTCGTAACTGACGCGATCGATCATCAGCGTCTTCACGTCCAAATCGACCGTTTCCGGCTGGCCGCCGGGCGGCGCGACGACGAGTTCGAAGACCGAACGCCCATCCGGAAGGCGCTTTTGTCCGATGTACGAGTCGTATTGCGGCTGAGTGACGAAGCGGTCGTCGTCCACGAAATCGTCGGTCAGCTGCCGCTGCAGCAGTAGCCCATGCAGACTGGCGCACGTCGTCGCTTTCGTTCACGACATATTCTTTGCGTCCGATGCGCAGCGTCGTCTCTTTGCGCACCCCGTAATCTTCTTCGAAGCGCGCTTTGCCGTCCGCGGTTTGCCAAGTATGAAATTCGCCCGTCAAGCCGCCGCCGGTAACGATGCCGATGACCTCGAGGCTCCTGGGCTGGTGCACGTGCATCGCGGCGAGCGCGGTTTTACGCGCGTCGAGCACCGTGGAAAGTGACTGCGCCTGGGCGCGCGCGGTAATTGCGGGAAGTGCGAGAGCTGCAGCCAGCAGCAGTATGATGCTACTGCGTCTTGTACCGCTGATAACTGTCGAGTACGTTGTCGACGTAGGCCTGCGTTTCGGCATAGGGTGGAACTCCGCCATACTTCTCCACTGCCGCCGGCCCCGCATTGTAGGCGGCAATTGCCAGGCGCAGATCACCATGGAAACGATCCAGAAGGCCTCTCATGTAACGCGTCCCGCCCGAAATATTTTCCGCCGGATCGTAAGCGTTTGCAACCCCCAGGCCGGCGGCGGTCCCCGGCTCGAGCTGCATCAGGCCCTGCGCGCCGGTCTTCGACGTGGCGTTTGCGTCGAATCCCGACTCGTTTGCGATGATGGCCTTTACAAGCGCGGGGTCGACGCCCCAGGCGTTCGCATTTGCGCCCACGAGCTGTGCGATGCGCTGCGGTGGAACGGGAGCCGGTCCTGCGACGGACTCCGGGTTCATCGCAGCCGACACCATCGAAGCAAAAGAGCCGGACGGTTGAACCGGCGGAGCGGGCAGGAGGCTTTGTCCGGTAATTTCGGCGATGCGCTGGCGAACGGCGGCGATATCCGTGCTGATGTCCATGGCTTACCTCAAGATATCGGCAACGGCGGCGAGCGCCGATAGCGTCTGTGCGGGCGAGGACGGCAGCTTGCCTTGGCGGAGCAGCCGGTCGATGTAGGGTTCCGCGGCGATGGCGCGGACGGCGAACGCGTCGGTCGGGGCGATGCCCAGGCTGCGCGCGTCCTCGCTCTGCGCCAGCACCGACACGGCGCGGCGAACCGCGCTCGCGTGCTCGAGATGCACCGGGTCCGCAATCTCGCCCATCGTCCGGCTGGCGCTCGCGAGCAGATCGATTGCGGGAAAGCGTCCGGCATGCGCGAGCTTCGGTGAAAGCGCGATGTGCCCGTCGAGCAGCGAGCGCGCGGCGTCGCTGACCGGATCGCGCTCGTCACCGTCGGAGAGCACGGTTCCCACCAGCGTAATCGAACCGCGCTTGCACGCGCCCGCCACTTCAAGGAAACGCGCGAGTTCGGCAAAGACGCTTGCCGGATAGCCCGCTCGGCCGACGCTTTCGCCGCAAGCCAATGCGACTTCGCGCAGCGCGGCAGCATACCGCGCAAGGCTATCGAGAACGAGCAGGACGTGTAAACCCCGCGAGCGCAGCGCGTGGGCTTGCGCCATCGCGACGCGCGCCGCATGGATGCGCTGCGCAGGACTGCGATCGCTGGTGGCGCAGACGACGCATGCGTGCGGCGGACACACGCGCACCCACTCCTCCGCTTCGCGTCCGCGCTCGCCGACCAAACCGACGACGACGGCGTCGGCTCCGGAAGCGTGAATCAGCGAGTGCAGCAGCGTCGATTTACCGCAACCCGGCGGTCCGAAGATGCCGATGCGCGCTCCGCGCCCGACGGTAAGCAGCGCATCGACCGTGCGGATCCCGGTCCAGAAGGCCGTGCGAACTGCTTTGCGTTGCGATGGTTCGGGCGCATGGAGCGCAGCGCTCGTCGCGCGTCCGCGTATCGGCGGACCGCCGTCCAAAGGCGTGCCTGCGGCGTCGATCGCGCGGCCGAGGATCGGCATACCGAGCGGCATCATCAGTGCCGTGGGATGCGCATACACGTCGTCGCCGACGCGAAGGCCTTCGAGTGCATCGTATGCGGCAATCAACGTTCGTTCGCTTCGCAGCGCGGTTACGATGCCGGCAACGCTGCCGCTTGAAGTGCGAAGTCGTACGCCTGCGCCCACGACCGCGCCCGGAAGCCGAGCCGACACGAGACCACCGGCAGCGCCGAGCACCGTTCCGCGCGCAATCACGAGTTTGCGCGCAGCACCGCTTCGAGCCGCACGCCGAGCGAGACGTCGACGCTGCCGTTGCATAACTCGATCGCAGCGTCACCACGGCGCAGAGTCGAATCCGCAATGACCGGTACCTCGGATTCAACCCGTTGCACCTCATCGGGATGCACGCGTATGCGAAGCGTTCGTTCACCGTCGAAACGCCGAACCGCGCGCTCGACGATTTGCTGAACGTCTACCGGTGCCAACAGCAATTCGCGTGCCAGAACCTCGGCGGCGATATCGGCGAGCAGCGTTTCCAACGCCGCGTCGACTGCTTCCGCGACGTGCGCGCGAAACAGCCGCACCTCTCGCGCCAGCTCGGCCATTTCCTCACCCCAGACGGCCGTATCTTCGGTGCCGCAATCGGCGATTGCGTCATCCTCATCGCACGGTGAATCGGCAACGCGTTCCGATGGAGCGGGCCCCAGCAATTCGGCTAAGGTGCGAAAGTTTTCAGGCATTGGCAATGAAGCTCTCCGCGTCGGACAGCAGCGGCGATGCAGGCCGCTGCATGCGTCGGATAATCGCCGCCCGCTCGTGTTCCGGATACATATCGAGAACCGCGGCGGCTGTAGCAGCCGGCAGCGCACTGATGATTGCCGCGGCGGCGTGCGGCGGTTCGTTCGCAAGCGCTCCCCGAACGCGCGCCGCCGGAATTCCTTGTGCGGCTTGCGCCGCGCGCGTAATGCTTGCGCGCTCTGCGATCGTTCGTATCAGCGATGTGAGCGGCCCGTGAGCCCAACTCAGTGCAACCAGTGCCGCAATGGCGATGGCAAGCGTTGGAAGGAGCGGTACGATTGCGCCGTATGCCAGCCACCAGCCGTCCTTGCGCACCGCAGGTACCCGTGCAAAGGCGATCGCGGCAACCTCGATCGTATCGCCGCGGTGCGGATCCAGCCCAAGCGCCGCAGTTGCGAGTTCGCGCACTTGTTCCAGATCGATGCCGTGCGCGGCGTCCACGAAGACCGCTGCGGAAATGCGCGCAATGCGTCCCGGCGCGGCGGACGATGCCACCTCGCGCGTTTCGCTTCCGCGATCGAGTTGCTGGTCCGACCGGTCGTAGCGTTTGCCCTCAGCGTCGTAGCGTTCGTCCTGCATGGTCGCGCTAATCGGCAGCGGCGAAAGCGGAGCGCGCCGTACGTCTTTGCTCGTAATCGCGCGACGGTCGTATTCGACGTGCACGCGAACGATTGACGTTCCCGCGCCGAGCGCCGCGTCGAGCGCGGTTTGAAGAGAACGCTGCATATCGCCCGCGTCATCCTGGGTGGAACCGTCCCCCAGCGCGACGCCGCGATCGTCCACGATCGTGACGCGGCGCTCGTCCAGCCCGGGCACGCTTGCGGCGACGAAGGAGCGAATGCCGTTCACCGCGTCCGCCGAGAGCCGCGAGTTCGGCGCGAGCTGCAGCCGTACGCTGGCACTAGCATCGCGTGAACCGTCGTCTGCGAAGTATGCCGGTTTCGCCGGCGCCACGATCACGCGCGCGTCTTCCACTCCTTGAATTCCGCGCAGCCCCAATTCGATGTCTCCGGCGAGACCGTCGCGCGCTTGCGCGTCGATGACCGCTTGCGGCGTAAGCGCGCCGAGTTTTCCCAGAACGTCCGCAGAGGCGTCGATGTGCGCGTGGGGCACGCCCGCCATCGAAAGGCGCAGAAGCAGATCGTTCCGCCGTCCCGTTTGGACGAGCACGTTGTCCGCGACCGGCGTGAATGCGACGTTCCAGCTCGCGAGCCGTTCTTCAACTTCGGAGAGCCTGCTCGGGGTGCAACGCGCTCGCGAACAGCGCCGAACGCTGCGGATGCGTTACGATGCCCGCAAGGATCGAAACTGCGGCAGCCGCGGCGAACGCAAACGAAGCAATAGCGCGAGTCCGCGCGGGCAGTGAGTTCCAACGCGCGAGAACGGCGAGAACGTCCACGCTTTATACCTGCATGTTCAGAATCGACTCAAGCGCCTGTGCAGTACGCCCCGCAGCCGCAGTCGCGACCGAAAGCGCGACGTCCGCACGCGCGCGTTCGTACACCGCATTTTGCAGATCGCCCGATCCCGCCGCGAACGCGTTTTCCGCGGCGTCCGCCTTATCCAGCACCGCGGCCACATCGTCGAGCACCTTACCGAACACCGCATTGCCCGCAGGCGCGCGACGTTCGGTTTCAAAGGGGACGTCCGGCACGAGAACTTCGACCTTCATAGTTTGCCCATGTCGATGGTGCGTTCGGCCAAACGTTTGCCGATGTCGAACACGGACGCGTTGGCTTCGTAGGCCCGCGCGGCGTTCAGAACCGACACCATTTCCGTAATGACGTCGACACTCGATCCGCGCTGCACGTGCGATCCGGAAACCAGAACTTGCGGCGCGTCGCCGTCGTTTTCCACGACGCGAAAGTCGGGCACGAGCCGCTCCGGCGAACCTTTGGGCCCTGCGGCCTGGGCAGCGGCGACGTTGCGCGCCTCGATATCGAGGACGGCGCGCTGCGCATCCATGCCGGAAGCCGCGGTTTTCAATAACCCGAGGCTATCCATGTGCGGCATTCTTGATTTCGGCAAGGCGGGCGTGCAGCGCGTCGAGCAGCGCTTCCTGAAAGATCGCTTGTTCCGCAGCGCCGGCCATCGCGGCATCGCTGCGAGGCGAACCGTACGGCGTCTGCGCGCGAGCGGTGCCGGTTGCGGCGTCGGCTAAACCGTTGCGCGAAAGAGCGAGCGCATTTGCCAGGGGTCCGGCTACGTCGAACATGCCGCTACGATAAGCAGCGGCCATGTCCTCAGAGCAACGACGGTGTTATCGAATTATTGCAGTGCCGCAAATGCCTCATCGAGCGTATCGAAGATGCTCCACAACTGGGCTAAACCGGAAATGGTGAAGAGTTTTCGTACGCCGCGGTGCGGAATGACCAGCGGTGCCGACGGATATCCCTTTGCCACGCGCTGCGTTCGCATGCGGACGATCATCGCCATGCAATTGGAGTCGATCAGTTGCATACCCGAAAGATCCAGCACGACGCGCGGATCGCGGCTCGCGCGATCCAATTTGCGGCGCAGCTCGGCGCCGCGGGAAAGATCCCATTCGCCTTCGAGCGCAACCACGCGGATCGGTTCGTCCGAGTGATAAACGTCGGCCTGCTCCACCTCGACCTGCTGCACGCTCAAAAACGTGTCGAGCTTTGCGACCCGCAACACGCGATCGGCCAGGCTCTCGGGACGCACCAGCGTGCCGAAATCGGCATGCGCGTTACGCCTTGCGCGGAGCAGAAGCCGCAATGCCGCCGATCCGATGTATCGGCAGCGAGTCAAATCGATGGTGACGTTGCGGCCGAGCGGAACGACGCGAGCGAGCACTTCTTCCAATTCGGAAGAATTGGATTCATCTACGTCGCCGAGGACATGCACGGAATCGCCCCGGAGGGTGGGTTCGTGAACGACGGCGCCGGCGCGTAATACCATGCCGCCATTCTCTCAAGCAGCGCAGACGCGTTCAAGATGGCATTGGCGGCTGCGCCGGAGATGGCGTTGCAGGTGTGATACGGGTCAGCGGGAGGCGAAAGCGCGCGCGGCTCTCATGAGCGGCGCTTGAATGTTTTCCAGCGGTTCGCTGCGCAGCATCACGGCGGGGATTCCGTCCTCGAGACGAGGATTGCTTCCCTGGAACCAAGCGCGAGCAGCCTCGCAGCTGCCGTTTTTGGAAGAGATCATCGTGGCTATCTGCAGGGCGAAGCGCAGTACGTGCGGGTGGTGGGGTTCTCGCCCGGTGGTCCACTGCTGGACGGCGCGCGTTTCCGTGACGCCGCCGATGACCGCGACCGTCGTGGCGCCTAAAATCTCGACGAGCTGCGAGACCACTTCAGCAATGGGGAGCGCCATCGCATTTTCATGCGCGTCGAGGTCGGTTAAACGCTGAGTGTTTTGGCTGTCGAACATCACACGTGGTATACCCGATCAAATCCCACCCCAAAACCCAAGGGATTTACCGGGCCGTCCCCTTGGCCGCGGCGACCGGCAGCCCCTGCAGATCGAGCGGGATCCCGGCCATGAGGTCGGTGACCTGGTCGTAATTTTGGACGCCGGAGGCCACGTTGTTGCTCTTCAGATAGCGGTTATAGACACGCCACGAGAACCGCGAGAGGTCCAGGTTGACGAAATGGGCGTTGCGTTCGCGTATGGCCTGGAAATCCGCCCATACCTGGGCCGTAAACTCGGCGCGGCGATAGTGCGTTTTCTGCGGCAGGTAGAGAAAGAGCTCGAGCCAGCCCGAATACTGGGCGACGACGTCGGGATCGCGCAGGCACGTCAGCACGGCGATGTAGTTTGCTTCGTCTTCCCGGTTGAACCCGGCCACGTGACTCCACTCGTGCGCCTGTGAAAACGGGCGCTCGAACCACAGCAGATCCGGAGCGAGCTGCGTTTCGAGCGTAAACGGGTTGGTGAAGCCGCTCGTGCCGCTCTTGTCCATGAACCAGCCGGCAAGTGGTGATTTGGCGGCATGAACGCGGGGAGTCCAGCCGTCGCCCAGGCGTTCCACTACGGGCATCCAGGCGGCGCGCAACTGCTCGATGTCGAGATCGTCTGCGCGCTGCTGCGCATGCGCAGCCCGTGCAAGACGATTCATTTCGGCGATTGCACGCGCCCGAAGAGCCAGCACGTGCGCGGAATTCAATCGGGCGGGCGAGTAGACGACGCGGGTTTGAACCGGCGGGCGGTCGTACCCGAAACCCCAGCCGGCGTAAAACCACACGGCGTAGAGTCCGGCAACCGCGGCGATGCCGAGGAGCGCGCGCCACCACGGCCGCGCAAAAATCAGCGCCGCCACGACGATCGCGACGCCGGCCAGCACGACTATATCGCCGAGCGCAAACGGCAACGACGGCGTGAATGCCGACCAAAAATGCTGCCATGCCGGATAGTAGCCGTTGCTGAACCGCCGCTCGACCCACTCCGGCGAAGGACGCCAAAGCGCCGCAACGACGCCCAAAACGATGAGTGCCGCGTCGAGCGGAAGCGTGTAGGACAAAAAAGAGCCGCGTTCGGCGGCTCTTTTCGGTTTCATTAGCGCTTGGAGAACTGGAAGCGTTTGCGGGCGCGCTTGCGTCCGTACTTCTTCGATTCTTTTTCGCGCGGATCGCGAGTCAGCAGACCCTGCTTGCGCAGCACTTCGCGCAGCGATTCGTCCATCGAAACGAGCGCGCGAGCGATGCCGTGCCGAACGGCGCCGGCTTGTCCGGTGGGCCCGCCGCCTTGCGTTTTGACGTCGATGTCGAAGCGCGAACCGCTTTGCGTCGCGTCGAGCGGTTGGCGCACGATTTGCTGCAGCGTCTGGCGCGGGAAGTAATCATCGATCGGTCTTTTGTTGATGGTGATGACGCCTTGACCGAGCGAGATGCGAACTCGCGCGATGGAGCGCTTACGACGGCCGGTGCCTTGAAAATTTTCGTTCACGTAAACTCCTACGCCAGCGGCATCGGCTGCTGCGCGTCATGCGGATGAGCCGTTCCGGTATAAACTTTGAGACGATTCAGTTGGACGTTGCGCATGCGGTTGGTCGGAAGCATGCCGCGAACGGCGCGTTCGATGAGACGCTCCGGATGCTTGTCTTTGACCTGACGAGCGGTTTCGATGCTCAGGCCGCCCGGATATCCGCTGTGGCGGTAGTAGACCTTGTTGTCCCACTTTTTGCCGCCGAGTTCGATCTTGTCCGCGTTGATCACGACGACGTGGTCGCCGTCGTCGATGTGCGGGGTCCAGGTCGGTTTGTGCTTGCCGGAAAGCGCGCGCGCGATACGCACTGCCAGCGTGCCGAGACGCAGCCCGGCCGCATCGACGATATACCAGTCGTGCTTCGTTTCGGCGGTCTTTTGTTGGTAGGTCCGCATAACCCGGCAAGTCTACGGGAAATTCGCGCGCGGGTCAAGCACTTTGCGCACGAATTTTCTTGACAAGTACTTGACTAGTCAAGTATGTTGTCTGCCATGCTCACCGAAAACGTCGCTATCGCCTTGGGCGTAGGCTCGCATAGACGCTTGGCTGCGCAAGCGCGTCGAATCCGTCCTGCCGGGCATCGGCTTCACCGACTTCGTCATCCTGAACGAATTGGCTTCCGTGGTCGGCGGCCGGCTTCGGCCGGTCGACCTGGCCAACCGCTTGCAGCTAACGCCCTCCGGCGTAACGCGGGCCGTTCTTCCGCTCGCGAAAATCGGTCTCGTAGAGCGTGCTTCACACGAACGCGATGCGCGCGCGACTTACATATCGATCACGCGATCGGGACGGCAACGCCTGGACGAAGCGCTCGACGAGGTCGATCGCGTGGTCGGCGAGACGCTCGCATCCACGGTGACGCGGACCGATCGCATTGCGCTGCTCGGGTTATTCGAACGGCTGGGCTATTAGTCTCTCATCGGTGTCGCTTGCGTTATGGGACCGCCCTTCACTTTGAGGACCGGCGCGCGCCGGCGGCGAATAGGCCATCCCGACGTGCAACAGTATCAGCAGTTCCTCCGCCACATCATCGAACGCGGTGTAGAAAAAACCGATCGCACCGGCACCGGGACGCGCAGCGTATTCGGCTATCAAATGCGGTTCGATCTTCATGCCGGCTTTCCGCTCCTCACCACGAAGAAGCTGCACACGAAATCGATCGTGTACGAACTGCTGTGGTTTTTGCGCGGCGACACCAACGTGCGCTGGCTGAAGGAGCACGGCGTTTCCATTTGGGATGAGTGGGCGGACGACAACGGCGACTTGGGGCCGATATACGGCGCGCAGTGGCGTTCGTGGCGCGCGCCCGACGGAAACACGATCGATCAGTTTTCGAACGTTTTGGCGGAACTGCGGCGCAACCCGGATTCGCGACGGCTCATCGTCAGCGCTTGGAACGTCGCCGACTTGGGGGAGATGGCGCTGCAGCCGTGCCACGTTCTTTTTCAGTTTTACAGCGCCGGAAACCGGCTTTCGTGCCAACTCTACCAACGCAGCGCGGACGTTTTTTTGGGCGTGCCGTTCAACATCGCGTCGTATGCACTGCTCACGCACATGGTCGCGCATCAGTGCAACATGGAGCCGGGTGAATTCATCTGGACCGGCGGCGACTGCCATCTGTACAGCAACCACTTCGAGCAGGCGCAGCTGCAACTAACGCGCGATCCTCTTGCCCCGCCGGTGCTGGTCTTCAAGCGGCGCCCGCACTCGCTGTTCGACTACCGCTTCGAAGATATCGTCTTCGCAGGCTACGAGGCGCATCCGCCGATTCGCGCGCAAGTCGCCGTTTAAACATAGTGCGACGTCCGCGCGTGATCTTCGTCGTCGCACACGACCGGCGCCGAGTCATGGGCAGCGGCGGCGTTCTGCCGTGGCACTTGCCCGAAGACTTGAAGCATTTCAAGCGCCTGACGCTGGACAAGCCCGTGGTGATGGGGCGCAAGACGTTCGAAGCCATCGGAAGGGCACTTCCGCGGCGGCGCAACATCGTTCTGACGCGCAACGCTGAGTATTCCCCGGCCGGCGCCGAAATCGCGCGATCGGTCAACGAGACGTTCGAGATTACTGCGGGCGATCGCGAAATCGCCGTTATCGGCGGCGCCGCGATCTTCAACGAATTTGCGCCGTACGTCGACACCGCGTTCGTCACGGAAATCGACGCGGAGGTCGACGGCGACGTGTACTACGTGCCGCCGCAGCGTAAGTGCGTGCGTGAAATCATCGGCGCGTGCAAACCGGACGAGCGCAATCCGTACGCGATGACCTTCGTGCGGTGCGATTACACGAACGACGCGGTGACCGGCGGCTCCTTGAACGAATCGTAGCCGTCGGCGTATCGAACGCCTGCCAGATAGAGGCCTTGCGGCGGCGCGGTAAGCCCCGCGCGAGCGCGTTCGCGAGCGAGAAGAATTTGCGCGACGTCCGCAGGCTCGCGGCGCCCCGTTGCGCACTCGATGAGCGTGCCGACAATCGTGCGGACCATGCGATGCAGAAACCCGTCGGCGCGAATTTCGACGCGGATCAGATCTCCGTCGCGCCGCACGTCCAACTTTTTCACCGTACGGATCGTCGGGCCACTCTCGGGCAGCGCTCCGCAAAACGAGCGAAAATCGTGCTCGCCGATCACGTGCCGCGCGCCTTCGGCGAAACGAACGACGTCAACGTTCTGCCACGCATGATAGGCGTACCGCGCGAGCAGCGCCGAGGTTTCCCGCCGGTTGTAAATCGCATAGACGTACGCGCGCTCGACTGCAGAAAAGCGCGCGGAGAAACGCTCGGATGCGACTGCGACGTCGCGCACGCTCACGTCCTGCGGCAGCGAGGTATTCAGCGCGATCGCCAGACGATCGAATGGAAAGGCCGCCTCGGTTGTAAACGAGACGACCTGTCCGGTTGCATGCACGCCGGAATCGGTGCGGCCGGCGGCAGTGACTTTCACGGGGTGGCGCAGCAGTTTTGAAAGTGCGAGCTCCAACTCGCCCGCGACGCTGCGTACGGCGGGCTGAAACTGCAGCCCGCAAAAATTCGTGCCGTCGTACTCAACGGCGGCGCGAATAATCGTTACACGCTCGCCGTGTCGCGGCGCGGAACGGTCCGCTTCTCGTCCAGATCCAACAGGTCCGCCCAACTCGTCACGTCCGTGCGATCCGGTGCAACCTGGTTGCGCAGTTTCAGGAAGTATTCCAGTGAAGAGCCTTCCGGTTTGTGCGTCAGCCATTCATCGTTCCAGCGCTCGATCTCGTCAGGCGATTTTCGGTCGACGAACTGTTTGCCGTACGCCTCGATTTCCGCATCGCTCTTCGCGTTCTTGATTACCGCCAGCAGTTCATCGCCGTCCACGCCGAGGAACTCAAAAAGTGCCTGGTCCATCGGACAGTCGTAATTGTACTCACCGACGTTTCCGTACGCTTTCGCTTTGCCTTTGTCGATGGTCCGCGGCAGCTGCACGACGCCGAGCATCTTCTCGTGCACGCTGCGAGGGTAGGTTTTCGTCAAATCCATATTGCCCAAAACCGCGGCAACTTTCCGTTGGTTGCACACCCCGTATAGCCGGACGCTCGCCTAGAAACGCCCGAACGCGAAGCCCCACGCCGCGAACGCGGCGACGACGCCGGTGCGGTCTTCGGCGTGATCCCAATACGGCGGATAATTACCTCCAGCATAGTTGAGATACCGCGCTCCGAAGACCCATGTATGTCGGCCGCCGCGCGGCATTTCGAATTGCACCGACGCGTCGACGAGCGAAGCCCTGCCGAAATCGTCGAACGGCCGCAAGCCGTTCGCCCACTGCATGAACCGCTGGTGCATGTCCGGCGCGAGCGCAAATCGCGCTACCACCCGCTGCCCGCGCGAAAGCGGAAGCGCGCCGAGCAGTTCGTATCGCGTCCCCGCCGCGCGCACGCCCGCGTACGATCCGTTTCCGTAGTCGTTCTCGTGAACGTACAGCGAGTCGCCCAAACCCACACCGAGCCGGCCGCCGAGCATCCAATAGCGGGCCACGGCATCCGCGTATCCGACGCTTACCGTATGCACGCCGTACGTCGCGCCGGGCAGAGCCACATGCATCGGCGGTGCGTCTTCGACGAGCGCTTCGAACTGCTTGCGTTCGGCACGCAACGCATAGAGCGGCAGCGCAACGACGTAGCCATTGTTGATGACGCTCGACGCATCCTTATGCACGCCGGTAAACGCGGTCGCGCCGAGAAAGAGTTGCGCCTGATCCGCACGCGCGGAAGCCGGCGCGAGCAGCGCGCAGAGGCAAACGGCAATCCACGCCCGTCTATACACGGCGTTTCCTTTCGAAGAAGCTCGGTTATCAGGCGGTTTTCACGAATGACCCCAACGCTGCCTGCAATTGTGACAAGACCCTAGCGGCAAAGAGCACGGACGCCGGAGCGTCTTGTGTTACCTGGCTTCGCAAGAAGTGTGACGGCAGCGGCAGCCGTTATGCGCGCTCGGCGGAGTGGTTTGGGCGGCGTCTTCCTTGCATGCGCTGCAGCAGTATTGCGCGCCGACGTCGACGCTGCACGTGCATGGTTCGTGAGCGCACTTGAGCAGTTGCATGGCTATCCGTGCTGCTTTTGCAGCGGAAACAGAATGACGTCGCGGATACTCTGCTGACCGGTCAACAGCATCACGAGCCGATCCACGCCGACTCCGATGCCGGCCGTCGGCGGCATGCCGTACTCGAGCGCGCGCACGAAATCCCAGTCCGGTTCGGGAATCTCCTCATCGCCTTTTGCGCGTTCGCCGACCTGCGCTTCGAAGCGCATTCGCTGGTCGTCCGGATCGTTGAGTTCCGTGAACGCGTTGCTGATCTCCATGCTCGCGCAGAACAGTTCGTACCGATCGGTGATGTCCGGATCGGCGGCGCGTCTCTTCGCGAGCGGCGAAATAAGCACCGGATAGCCGGTCACGAAGGTCGGCTGGGTGAGGTGCGGTTCCAAAACGCGCTCGAAGATCTTGTCGAGCGCGTGCCCATGCGTTGGCGATTCGGGCAAGCGGAGATCGGCCAAAATTTCCGCGGCGCCCTGCGGATCGAGCAATCGTTCGCGCGTGTAGCCGCCATACTGTGCGATGCCGTCGAGATATTCGATCCGCGCGAACGGCCGCTTGAACGAAATCGTATGCTCGCCGATGACGAGTTCGTCTCTGCCGCCCGTGCTGGTCGACACCAAGTGCGCGATCAGCGCTTCGTTGAACGCCATCATATCGTTGACGTCCCAGTACGCGGCGTAGAGTTCGAGCATCGTGAATTCGGGGTTGTGCGTCGTGTCGATGCCCTCGTTGCGAAAGATGCGTCCGATTTCGTAGACGCGCTCCATACCGCCGACGATCAGCCGCTTGAGATTGAGTTCCGTCGCGATGCGCATCTGCATCAGTTGATCGAGGGCGTTCACGTGGGTCATGAACGGACGCGCCGCGGCTCCGCCCGCCACGTGCAGCAGCGTCGGCGTTTCGACCTCGAAAAAGCCGTACGAGTCGATGAACCTGCGCATTTCGGCGATGATGCGGCTGCGCAGAACGAACGTGTCGCGCACCTCCGGATTCACAATCAGGTCGACGTAGCGCTGCCGGTAGCGCTTTTCGACGTCGGTCAAACCGTGCCACTTGTCGGGCAGCGGATAGAGCGATTTGCACAGCACCGCGAAGCTGCGCACGTGCAGCGAGAGCTCGCCTTTTTGCGAGCGGAACATGAACCCCTGAACGCCCGCCAAATCGCCGATATCCAGGTCTTTCCAATCGTTGAACGCCGCATCGCCGATCTCGTCTTTGCGAACGTAGAGCTGCAGACGCCCGGTTCGGTCGTGTAAATCGGCGAAGATCGTCTTGCCCATGTCGCGTTTGGACATGATGCGGCCGGCGAGCGACCAGTTTTCCGTTTCGGCTCGCTGGCCCGTTTCCAAGAACGCATATTTTTCGAGCAGTTCGAGAACCGCCGCGTCGACCGCATAGCGCGTTTGCGTGAAGGGATCGGTGCCGCGCGACCGCATTGCCGCCAAATTGTCGCGCCGAGCCTGCACGAGAGCCGCCTCGGTCTTTCCCAGGTCCTCGTTCATCGCGCAATAGTTCTCAGCGAACAGTCAGGCACCCGTCGTATCCGTTTCCAGGAGCGTTGGGCTTTTTCGAACCGGCCAGGATGGCTGCTTCAAAACTTGTTCTCTCGAAAAAGCATCGCAACAGAAAACCCGCACGGATGCGGGTTTTCGAGTGCTCCTGGAAATGGGTACGGCGGGTTCTGACTAAGAAGCCTTTTTTGCGGCCTTTTTCGGGGCGGCGATGCCGCCGCTCTTAATCGATTCGACTTTGTACTTGACCGTGCCGCGCGGCGTGACGACGTCGACCGTTTCCGCTTTCTTGTGCCCCATGAGCGCGCGGCCCAGGGGCGACTCGTTGCTGATGCGGTGGTTCGCCGGATCTGCCTCTGCGGAGCCGACGATTGAAAACTCGTGGCTCGAACCGGTCTTGAGGTCTTTCACCTTCACCGTGCAGCCGAGGTGCACTTCACCCGCCGCGTAATCGGACTCTTCTATCAGCCGCGCATTGCGGATCATCGACTCGAGCTTCAGGATGCGGCCCTCGATGAAGGCCTGCTCTTGCTTGGCGTCCTCGTACTCCGCGTTTTCGCTGAGATCGCCGAACTCTTTGGCCTGGCGGATGCGGTCGTTGACTTCCCTGCGGTGGATGGTCTTCAGATCGTCGAGCTCACGCTCGAGCTTTTCCAGACCCTCTCTGGTAAGGACGATCTCTTTCTCGTTCAAGTACGGACCCTCAGTAATGAAGGCGTCCGGCCAAAACCGGACGGCCTCTGCAATGAAGCGCCCCTAAAGCGGGGGCGCTGGCGCGGTTGGTTCGCAATGCCCGGGGTACTGGCCTGCTGCTTTTCCCCACATCCCGGTTATGTATGCGTGAACCCGCCCTCTGCCGCAAAGGTGGCAGCCGATCGTGGGCCCGCTAGTTCAGGCTGAGCACGCGGGGCTGCAGATGGAGATTCTCAAGCAAACGCTCGTAGTCGGCCGGCGTGACCTCGGACCAGGTCTTTCCGAGCAGCACCAGGAGCGCCGCCTCGACCACGTTGGTTCCGAAGGAGCGGCCCTGAAAATCGGGCGTCGTGGTGACCAGCAGTTTCACGCCGCGTTTGCGCAGCTCGTCCACGTCGTTCTCCGTGACCGTGTTGGTGAGGACGATCTTGCCCGTCATGTCGTCCGGCATGAACTGGCGCATGAAGTGAAAATCGCCGGCGACGATGTCCGCGTCATGGTAGTACTGCGGATACTTCGGCTGCGGCGGCCGATCTTGTTTCTTGCCGGTGGGATAAAAAAACTGAAACGGCAGTTTGCACGCATCCGGCAGATACTTTTCCGCCATTTCCTCGAACTCGTGCAACCCTTTGACCGGTTTGTCGAGATCGAGCGCGAAGATGAAGTCGCCGAAGAGCACGTCAGCGCCCGCATCGACCAGCGCTTGCGCCATGCCGAAGCGATCCAGCGCGCTGACCATGAGCACGTGCATGCCTTTCAGATCGATGCCCAAATCCTCTTGTATGAAGCGCACCGCTTCCCGCTCGAGCGTATTCTTCAGGCCGCTGCCGTCGACCACCGGCGTCGTTTTCGCTGCTTCGAGCAAACGCAGACCGTCGCGCAGCGCATAGCGGTGCTTTCCGGCATACAGATAAACGTCGATGCCGCCCAAGCCGATTGCGTCGACTTTACCGTCGAGTTCGTGCACTTTGGCGATCGCCGCATCGAGCTTTCCGTCGGTCCCGACGCGCGAGATGTCGAAGTCTTCGCCGAGGAGACGTACCTGTGCGCGATGATCGCGAGTGCTGCTTCCGAGCGATACGGAAACGACGGACTTCATGCGAAGACCTTGCGGCGCTCTTGCGCTGCAGCACGCGTCGCGGCGATTCTTTCCGGCGTGATCGCGGTATCGAATGCGCGCATGGTCGCGAGCGTGAAGCCGCAACGCTGCGCCATCTCCGCAATTTCGACGACTTTGCCCAGTTCGATACCGCGGCCGAGCGTGTAACACTCGAGGCGGTTCTCCAGCGCGAGCACCATCGTTTCGCTCATGCACGCGAGCGCCGTGCGCGGCGGCAAATTCGTATCCCAATCCAAACCGGGTTCCCGCACGCGTTCGAAACGCACGTTTCCCGGCACGAGCATGTTTCCGCCTTCGGTAACCAAGACGTCGGGCCGGTCCTGCGCGACGCGCCGGCTCACGTCATGCGGAAGCGAAAGTTCACAGACGACGGCACCGGTTTGCAAGTCCTCCGGTTGGATCACATCCTGCGTGGAACTGGTCGCGGTCAAGATCAGCCGGCCTTGGCGAACGGCTTGGGAGATATCCGTCGTCGCCGATGAACTGCACGGAAGATCGTCGCGGACCGACTCGTGAAATTTCGCAAGGCGCGTTTGGTTGCGCGCGACGAGAACGACGTGTTTGACTCTGGGCGCGACGAGGTGGACGCATGCCGATCCGATGGACCCCGTTGCGCCGACGATCACCGCCGTTGCGTCCTTCGCATCGATTTGCATCTCTTCGGCGCCGCGGAATAGGCTTTGGATGCCCGCTGCGATTGTCAGCGAGTTTCCGGTCGTTACCGGAATCGGCGAACGCTCGGCGACCGTGACGCCGCCGTCGCCCACAACGCCGGTGAACGCGCCGAGCCCGGCGACTTCGGCGCCCAATTCCGCACCGATTTCAATCGCGCGAACGATCCGTTTGTAGACCTCTTCACGCGGAAACTCGATCATCTGTTCCGGAAACAGCGCGGCGGAAACGAACCATCCTTCGGTCTCGCGTCCGTCGGGCGTGCGCACGCCGGTCACGTGGACGGCGGCCCACGGCGGCATCCACTCCATGATCTTGCGGATGATTGCCGGGCCTTTGCCTTTGGCACTCGGTTCGTATCTTTCGATATCGTCAATCGAGAGCGGATGCACGACGAAACAGAATTTCGGCATGTTACAGGCGTTCACAGTACGCTCTCCCCGTGTGCGCCCGCTGCACCCTCCGCTTCGCGCTTAAGGGCTGCGAGCATCATGTCGCTGTTCTCGCGCACTTTGCGTTCGAGCGTCGGGCCGATCAGCTCCGCGAGCGTCGGAACGCCGAAATCGTAGTCAACGCCCAGAACGACGTGCGTTTCTCCGCCGTTTTCCGCAAACGTCCACGCGCCCTCGAATTTGTCCAAATCACCCTCGAGCAGTTTGTAATCGATGCGAAGCTCGGCGTCGTTGAAACGGTCTTCCTCGACCCATTCGATCGGCGCTTCTTCGACTAGGGTTTTCCACCGCGTGAGCAGATGATCGGGATGGCGCTCCAGCACCGTTACCGTTTCGACGTCGGGCATGAAGTCCGGAAAGCGTTCCTGTTGTTTGGCCAATTCGTAGACGACGCGAGCGGGAGCGGCAATCACGATGGATGTTTCGACGTACGGCATTCCGCTAGAGTGCGCCGAGCTTCTCTTGGGCAGTCGCCAGCCCTGCTTCGAGCGCATCCAAAGCCCGTTCCACTTCGCCTTGCGTGACGACGAGCGGCGGCTCCAGGCGAATCACGCGCTGCATATTCAGCGTCCACGCGGCCGTAACGCCGCGCTTGACCATCTCCGGAATGATCCAGCCCCCGTAGCCTTCACTCGTTAGTTCGACGCCGACGAGCAGTCCCAAACCACGCGCTTCTTTGACGACGGCGGGATATTTGCGTGCGAGTTCGCGCGCGCCGGAAAGCAACTCTTCGCCGCGCGCGCGCGCGTTCTCGACCAAGTCTTCCTCGATTAACGCGTCCATCGCGGCGAGCGCCGCGGCGCATGCGAGTTCGTTGCCGCCAAAGGTCGACGTATGCATGACCGGATCTTTTGCGTACGCCGCGTTCCACACGCCCGGGCGCGCAATGTACGCGCCGACCGGTATGATTCCGCCCGACAAGCCTTTGGCAAGCGTCATGACGTCGGGAACGACGCCGTCGCGGTTGCAGCCGAACAGCATGCCGCACCGGCCCAGACCGGTTTGCACTTCATCGGCGACGAACAGCGCGCCCGTGCGATCGCACAGCGCACGAACTTCACGCAAATACCCGGCGGGCGGAACGTTGACGCCGCCTTCGCCTTGCACGGGTTCGACGATGAACGCTGCAGCGTCGGCGAGCAGTTCTTCCAATCCGTCCGCCACGCCGTATTGCGCGTGCGCGACGCCCTCGAGCAGCGGGGCATACGCGCTTTTGAAGTAGTCGCGCCCGCTCGCGGAAAGCGCGCCCAGCGTCTTCCCGTGGTACGCGTTGTTCGTCGCGACGATCTTCGTTCGCCCCGACGCCTTGCGCGCGAGCTTTATCGCGCCTTCGACGGCTTCGGCGCCGCTGTTTCCGAAGAATGAGATCTGCAAATCGCCGGGCGCCAGTTCCGCCAGCCGTTTCGACGCGCGGCCCAGCATGATGTTGAACATCGTCTTGCCCGACAGCGACATCAGCTCCATCTGCGCCTTTACCGCCGCGATGACTTTGGGATGGCTGTGCCCGAGCGTGAAGACGCCGTAGCCGCCGGCGAAATCGAGATACGCCTTGCCGTTTTGATCCCACACGGTGCAGCCTTGCGCGCGCACTTCCACCGGGCTGCCGGAAAGTTTCATGACCCGCGCGAGCGGCGGATTCACGTAGTTCTTATAGTTTTCGTAGGCTTCGTCGTACAGCGATTGCCCGCCGGCGGGCTCGAGTTCAACCTTCACGCCGCCACCGCGCGTTCGAGCGACGCGATCGTTTCCTCGACCACGTTGACGACGTCGGGCGCCCGATCGAGATGCATGATGCGCTCGCGCAGCATCGCAGCGCCCGGAATCCCTTTGAGGTACAGCGCCAGATGCTTGCGCATCTGCGGCACGGCGCGCGATTCTCCCAACTCTTCGATCATCACGGCATAGTGCACGCGAATCGCATAGCGCAAACGGTCGGCGGGCGACGGCATCGCCTGCGCGTCGCGCCCTTCCATGAGGTCGCGGATCTGCGAGATGAGCCACGGATTGCCGAGCGTCGCGCGTCCCAGCATGATCGCATCCACGCCGCTCTCACGCATGCGCTGCATCGCTTGATGCGCCTCGTCCAAGTCGCCGTTGCCGATGACGGGGATGTCAACGGACTGCTTGAGGCGCTTGATGTGCTCCCAGTTCGCGCTGCCTTTATAAAACTGTTTGGCGGTCCGCGCGTGCAAGGTGACGGCGCGCACGCCGACCTTCTGCGCGCGTTTCGCCACGTCGACGTACACCAAGTCGCTCTCGCCCCAGCCCAGCCGCATCTTCATCGTAACCGGACAATCGACGGCGTTCACGACCGCTTGCATAATGGCTTCGCACCGGTCGACGTCGCGAAGGCACGCCGAACCGCCGTTGATTTTGGTGATCTTCGGTGCGGGGCATCCGAAGTTGATGTCGACGATGTCGGCGCCGCATTCGCGCACGACTTTTGCGGCCTTTGCCATCACATCCGGATCGTCACCCCAGAGCTGCGTGCTGACCGGCTTTTCAAGCCCGTGCTGATCGATCATCTCCATCGTGCGCTTGGCGCTCGAAGCGTACTGCAGCGCGTTGGCCGAGACGAATTCGGTGACGGTCAAGCCCAGACCGAAGGGCTTGTAAAGCGCCCGCATGGTGCGGTTGGTCACGCCCGACATCGGCGCCAGAATGAGCGGCGGCCAGATAGCGTGCGGTCCGATGATCAGCGGCTCGACGGTCCGGGGATTCATACGGTGCGTAGTATAGCACGGCGCCCGCCGCCCCTGCCTACGGTCTTAGCCGGGATCGCGCTTCTGGTAGAACAGCCGCAGGCCGATCAAACTCAGATGCGGGTTGACCGCGTGCACGACGGCAGTGTGCCGCGCGACGACGTCCGCCATGCCGCCGGTCGCAACCACCTTGGCGTCCACGCCCATCTCGGCGCGCATGCGCGCAACCAGCGCCTCGGTCTGGCCGACGAATCCGTAGACGATGCCCGATTGCAGCGCCGAAATCGTGTCGGTTCCAATCGCGCGCCCGGGTGCTTCGAGCGCGATCTGCGGCAGCTTCGCCGTGCGCCCAACGAGCGCGTCGATGGAAATGTTGATGCCCGGCGCGATTGCCACGCCCTCGTATTCGCCCCGTGACGAAACGGCCATGAACACCGTTGCCGTGCCGTAGCTGATGACTATGAGCGGCGAACCGTACAACTCGCGCGCGCCGATGGACGCAGCGACGAGATCCGCGCCGACTTCGCCCGGGCGGTCGGTCAGAATAGGCATGAGCGTTTGGCGATGCGATTTGAAAAACAGCGGGCTGCACCCGAGATAGCGCTTGCACGCGTGTTCGAGCGTTTGGTCGAGCTTCGGCACCACGCTGGAAATCACGACCGCTTCGACGTCCGAAGCGCGCAACTCCGCAGTCGCGAAAAGCTGCGCGAAAAATACGCCGTATTCGTCCGCCGTGCGTTTCGATTCGGTCGTGACGCGCCAAAACTGCAGCAGCTCCGAGCCGTTCATCGCAAAGGCGCCGAGTTTGGTTTCCGTGTTCCCGACGTCGATGGTCAAGAGCACGGCTTACCGCTCCGAAGCTCGTGAATGCAATCCAGCAGCCGCGCCGCCAACACCGTTTTCGAGGCTTGGCCGATGTCGCGACGGCCGTGCGCGCCCCAAAGAACGGTGAGCGAATTGCGCTGTGCTCCCCACGCCCGCTTTCCGGAAACGTCGTTCACGACGATCGCGTCCAGCTTCTTGCGCTGCAGCTTCTCGCGCGCGTTCGCTTCGTGGTCCTGCGTCTCGGCGGCGAAGCCGACGAGGAACGCTTCGCCTTTGCGTTCGGCGACTGCGGCCAAAACGTCCGGATTGCGCGCCATCGTCACGGTGAGATCGGCGTCCGTCTTCTTCACCTTCTGCGTTTGCACGGTTTCGGGCCGCCAATCGGATACCGCGGCCGATGCGATGAAAAGCGCGCATCCCGAAGCGTGTTCGAGCGAAGCATCGAGCATCTCACGCGCGGTTTCTACGCGCGCGACGCGCACGCCCGTGGGCGGTTCTAAATCGGTCGGACCGAGGATCAGCGTCACGTCCGCGCCCCGCTGCGCCGCCTCGCGCGCCAAGGCGATGCCGGTTGCGCCAGTCGACGGATTGCTGACGAACCGAACCGGATCGAACGCTTCGCGCGTAGGGCCCGCGGTGATGACGACGCGCGTTCCTCGCAGCGATTGTGTACGCGCGAGCACGGTTTCCAGCACACCGAGGATCGCCTCTTCCGAGGCGAGGCGCCCTACGCCGCGCTCCCGTTCGGCCAAGAATCCCGAGTCGGGATCGACGAACGTAACGCCGCGCTCGGCCAGCGTGCGAAGATTCGTCTTCGTCGCTTCGTTGCCGTACATCGCATCGTTCATCGCGGGTGCGATGACGATCGGAATGCGCGCGGCCAAGAGCGCCGTCGTCACGAGATCGTCCGCTATTCCATGCGCGAGTTTGGCGAGAAGGTTCGCGGTGGCAGGCACGACGATTGCGACGCGCGCTTCGCGCACGAGACGAATGTGCGGAATGCGTTCGGGCGCGTCCCACAGCGACGTGTACACGGGACGCGCGGTCAGCGACGAGAACGTGAGCGGAGCGATGAAGCGTTCGGCTTCCGCCGTCATGACGACGTCCACCAGCGCGCCTGCCTGCACGAGCGTGCTGGTTAACGCGGCGGCTTTATATGCCGCGACGCCGCCGGTCACGCATAGCAGAATGCGCGCGCCGTCAAACGCCGTCATCGCGATCTCCCAGGACGAGCAAGTTGTCGAGCAAACGCGTCGTTCCGAAACGAGCGGCACCGATGACGAACGCCGGCGCGTGCAAATGCTGCTGCGGTGCGAACGTGTCCATGTCGACCACGTCGAGATAATCGAGCGACGCGCAGGCGTCGAGCACGTTTTGCGCGCGCCCGCGAGCAGCGTTCGCATCGCTCCCCGCGCGCAATTCCGCAAGCATTCTTTCCAGCGCTAGATGCAGCGACGGGGCCGCGGCGCGCTGCTGCGGCGTAAGATACACGTTTCGGCTCGAAAGCGCGAGCCCATCCGGTTCGCGCACGGTGGGAACGATCTCCACGCGGAGCGGAAAATCCAGATCGCGAACGGTTTTGCGCAGCACGGCCGTCTGCTGTGCGTCTTTCTGGCCGAGAAAAAGCACGTCGGGGCGAACGATGTTCAGGAGTTTCGCGACGACCGTCGCGACGCCGCGGAAATGCGCCGGACGAATTGCGCCCTCGTACGTCTTCGCCATATCGCCGACGTCGACCGACGTAGAAAAATCGGGCGGATACATCGCTTCCAGGTCGGGCGCCAGCAGCACGTCCACGCCGCACGCATCGAGCTTGCGCCGATCTGCCTCGACGTCGCGCGGGTAGCGGTCGAAGTCTTCGCCCGGCCCGAATTGCATCGGATTGACGAACACGCTCACGGCAACCGCACTGCATCGTTCACGCGCCGCCTGCACGAGCCGGAGATGTCCCGCGTGGAGGGCACCCATGGTCGGTACGAATCCGAGCGGGCGCGGCAGAGCGGCAAGTGCCGCTCGAGCGGGCGCAGCCGCCGTCACGAGCTGCATGGTTTTTAGCGTCTGGTAACCCGCAGCACCGTCCGGCCCACCTGAAAGGGAGCACCGATTTCGAGCGGCTGTTCGTCACTGACCGGCCGGTCGTCGATCCGCGTGCCGTTTCTGCTTTTCAGGTCGGCGAGCAGCAAAGTGCCGGCTTGCGCGCGTAGCCGCGCGTGGCGGCGCGAAATGTACCGGTCCAGCGTAATGCACGCATCGGCGAGCGTTTCGTCGCGGCCGATGACGATCTCGTCATCGAACGTCCAGGTTTTTCCGTCCAGGGGCCCGCTGAGGACCTCCAAGAGATAAGAGGCGGACATGGCGGCATCACTTTCTTGCGGGCAGCAAGGCTGCCCTACCGCGCAGGCCTTTGCGGCGCAGGACACGCATCCCGGGTAATTAACAATTCTGATACACCGGACGATACTCTGTAAGTGACGCTAAGGATATTCGAGCCGGGCGCTGAGGCGGGGATGAACGATAGGATCGACGAGTTGCTGCACCTCATCGAGGTTGAGCCCGACGCACTGCGCGAGGCGGAATTTCTGCAAGCGCAGACGATTCTCGAAACGATGATCGGCAAGACCATAACGGCAGCCGAACTCGAAGAAACGCGGATCGTCGTCACGACGTCCGACGGCAACAAATATTTCTTCTACGGCTTTTTGGGCGAAGGCGGGAACGACTAAGCGCGAGCGCGCTGCTGCAGTTCGTGGATGTATTCCACGATTGCGCTTTGATCGGCCGCTGCTATTTGGGTAAACGCGACGCCGTGCGCGAACTGCTGTTTCCCGGCATCGAAGAACGACAAGACGACTCGTCCGCGCACCATCATCTCGTGACCGCTATCGGGAAGCGTGAAACGCAGCGTCACGTTTTGTCCCGAACTCAAATCATTCTTGGTGATGACGCGCAAACCGCCGCCGCTTAAATCCACGGCGCCGCCGTACATGACGAGCTCCGCAGCCCGGAACGATGACCGTCACCGGAAAGTCGACCGAGGCGCGAAAGAAGCGCCGTTGCTGCGGGGACCCGGACTGCTCTGTCGTCACTGCGGCAATATCCGTTCGTGGCTAGTTGAAAGGTACCTTTGCCGGCAATGCCTGCGCTGCTCGCAGCGCGCCGAGCATTGCGTGCTCCGCGATCATACCACCTTGCAGATATACTTCGTACGGTTCTCGCAGCGGCGCATCGCACGAGAGTTCGATAGTGGCGCCGCCTACGAACGCGCCGCTCGACATGATCACCTTATCCACATAGCCGGGGACGGCGCCTGGTTCGGGACGAAAGCGCGCATTCACCGGCATCGCACTTTGTAACGCTTGCGAAAAGCGGATGAGCCGATCGGGATCGCCGAGCCGAATGGCCTGCACGATGTCAGTTCGGCGGCAGCCCGGCTGTGGATCGACGGGATAACCGAGTTCGGCGAAGAGTGCGGATGCGAAGTCGAGCCCGCGCAGCGCTTGTTCGACGACGAGCGGCGCGAGAAACAGCCCTTGGATGAACGCGCGGCCCAAGCCGAGCGTCGGCCCGAGGGCATCTCCCAAACCCGGCGCATACAGGCGCGCTGCGACGCGTTCTACCAAGCCCGCGCGACCCGCCACGTAGCCCCCCGCCGGCGCCAGCGTACCGCCCAAGTTCTTGATCAGCGAGCCCATGACGAGATCGGCTCCGGCGTGCGTCGGCTCTTGCTCTTCGACGAGCTCGCCGTAGCAGTTGTCGACGAGAATGACGACGTCGGGGCGCAGCGATTTCACGAACGCAAACGCGCGTTCGCATGCGGCGACGTTCACGGAGGGACGCGGCGCGTAGCCGCGCGATCGCTGAACGAATACGGCGGCGACGGCGGGATCCGCAAGCGCCGCCGCTATCGCGTCGAGATCGAACGCATCGTCGTGCGCAGACGGCGTGCGCGCGAGCATCACTTCGCAATAGCCGACGCCCGCGGATAGCAAATTGTGCGGCGCCTGCATTATCGCATTGCGCAGCGTATCGTAGGGACGGCCGGTAATGCTCAGCAGTGTTTTGCCCGGCGGGACGCACGCCGCGAGCGCCGTAACGATCGCATGCGTGCCGCTTACGAATGAAAGGCGCGCGAGCGCGCGTTCGCAACCGAAGATGCGCGCAAGCAGCGACTCGTACCGTTCTCGCGCGGCATCGTCGTAGCCGTACCCGGTCGAGCCGGCGAAGTCGCTCTCGTTCACTCCTTCATCGAGAAACGCCGCGATCACGTTCGCCTTCACGCGGGTTTGCGCATCGTACCGCACGTCCCGCACGCGCTCTTCGGCGCGCAGTGCGGCCTCGCGCACGGCACCGTCGATGCCGAAGCGCGCGCACAACGAGTGGACGATCATCCGGCGGCCGGCGCGCGTTCGTGCGCTTCGTACGCGCGTACGAACGGAATGTAGATGATCGTCGCGATGGCGATGTTTGCGGCAACCAGCGCAATCGCGCGCACGTCGAACGTCGCAAGGTACGTGGAGATAAAACTCGGCAGGCTCGACGGGATGTACAAGGCCGGCCGAGCGACGAGCCGTGAGCAACGGCAAGATAGGTGACCGTCGCGAGGACGACCGGCACGACCGTGAACGGAACCGCCAAAAACGGATTGAGCACGAGCGGCAGCCCGAAGATCAGCGGCTCGTTGATATTGAAGATCGACGGAACGATCGTCAAGCGCCCGATCTTTCGCAAACGATCCACTTTGCTGAGCGCGAGGAGCCCGGCGAGCGGAAGCGTCGCGCCGGCGCCCCCGGGAAAAACGAACAAAAACAGCGAGACGACGACGATGTGCGGCAGCGGCCGGTGATGACTGAACGCATCCGTATTCTGGAACTGCAGCGTGAGATACACCGGCGTTACGATCGCCGCGAGCGTAGCGGGGCCGTGAATGCCGATCGTCCACAGCAGCGTTTCGGCCACGGTGATGATCAGCAGAGCGAGATACGTGTCACCGAGCTTTCCCAGCGGCGCGAGCGCGCCGATTAGTTCGTTGCCGAGCGAGAAATGCGCCGCGAAGAGCGCGGCGGCGGCGGCCACGACGATACTCGATCCGAGCACGTCGGCGAGAACCGGAGAGTCCACGAAACGACGCACACCGGCGCACGCGCCGACGACCGCGAGTGCAACGATGATCGCCAAAAACAATCCGCTCTCGCCGATGCGGTGCAAGTATGCGAGCGGGTCGGAAAGCGCGATCGAACGCGGAAGCGCAAGGAGGAACGTCAGCATTGCAGCAGTTACCACGACGAATCGCGCGAGCCGCAGATGGACCGCCAAACGGTACGGCAAAATGCCGGCGAGCGCGAATGCCATAACGCCGAAGGCGGGCAGCTCTGCAAGCGAAATGCGCCGCAGCAGGCTGCCGAAAAACGAACCGTGCACCGGCACGACCACCATGAAGCCGATGAGGCCGGCAACGAGTCCGGCTAGGCTCCACGGCAACGCCTCGCGCACCGCCGCCATGGACGGCGCGTCGGCGATGCTCTTACAGCTTGCGAACCACGGCCTCGACGCGGCCGACGACAGTGACATCGGTGGAGTAGATTGGCTCCATCGCCGTATTCTCCGGCTGCAGGCGTACGCGGCCGTCTTCTTTGTAGAAGCGTTTTACGGTCGCTTCACCGTCGAGCATCGCCACGACGATTTCACCATTGTTCGCGCTGCGCTGCGGACGCACGAGGATGAGATCGCCGTCGAGAATTGCGGCATCGACCATCGAGTCGCCCTGGACGCGCAGCATGAAGTTTTCCGATCCGCGCGCGAACGAGGCCGGCAGCACGAACTCGCCCTCGACGTTTTCTTGCGCAGTAATCGGCACGCCGGCTGCAACTTTGCCGATGACCGGCATGACGACCGTGGCCGGCGCCGGTGAGCCGCCCGAGGGGAACTCGCTGCGCAAGGCGCGAGGTTTGGTGGGGTCGCGGCTGATAAGGCCGTGCCGCTCCAACGTCTTGAGGTGGGCATGAATCGTCGACGAGGACGAAAGCCCGACGCGCTCCCCGATCTCGCGCACGGACGGCGGATAGCCGCGCTCGGCCGTAAACTGGCGTATCACCTCGAGAATGCGCTGCTGACGCTCTGTAGTCTGTTCCATCGGTCCTCCCCGCTACAAAAAAAATGCCATGCGTATGGCATGCGTTCGCTTTACAACCGTAGCATAAAACGGCCGGTAAGGCAAACATATGTTCGAGACACCTATTGACAGCGCTCGAAGCGGCTATGGTAAAATCTAGGGGACGAACAGGCGTTTGGCCCAACATATAGGAACGCTAGTGAACCAAACGGACGTTCGGCCCAACATATAGTGAGGAGTACGACGGTGGGCAAGCGCAGACGATTCACCTTGATGCCGATTATCACGCTGGCCGCGCTCAGCTTGATGGTAACGGTTCCGGCGCTTTCGAGCATGCATCTCTACGCCGCGACGCCGCAGCATTACGCAACGGTCGTCGTGCGTCCGGGCGATACGCTATGGAGCATCGCATCCGCGCACACGGCGAGCGCCGGCGACGTGCAAGACACGATCGATCGCATCAGCGAGGTGAACCATCTCGCCGGACCTTCGATAGAGCCGGGTCAACGGCTGCGCGTTCCGATGTAGTTTTTCGTCATTCGACGGAACAGAAAAAGACCGCCCCTCCCGCGGTCTTTTTTCTTTGCATACAACCCATGTTAGAATCACGGACAGGACACGAAATGAAACGCATCACGATTGCAGATTTGGGCGATAGCAACGCCGTAAAACGAGCGAGGGAGTTCGGCATCGATCTCACGCTGACTGAGCAGAATCTCGCCTTGACGCCCACCGAACGTTTGCAGCGATTGTCGGAGAGTCTGGCCTTCACGAAGGAGCTGAGAAAGGCCCACCGTCATCGTCGACAATAATCGCGTCTTGGTAGAGGCTCTAACCGATAACGCGATCGACTTCGTCATCATCGGCGGAGTTGCGCTGGCGGCGCAAGGCTCGGCATACAGAACGGAAGACTTTGACATCGCCTATGCGCACACTCGCGAGAACATCGCGAAACTCGTGCAAGCATTGAGGCCGCTGAATCCGAAACTGCGCGTTCCCGGCACGGATGAGGCCATCGCATTCCCGTTCGATGAGCACACGCTGTATAACGGGGGCAATTTCACGCTAAAAACAGATGCGGGCAACGTCGACATTTTGGCTCACGTCGGCGGTTTTTTCAACTACGCGGAAATCAAAAATTTCGCGCAAACGATGGCGCTGTACGAGCGTGACGTCCTCGTGCTCTCGCTCGAAGGGCTGATTCGAGCAAAGAAAGCGGCGAATCGCGTCAAGGACCAGCTCGTCCTTCCCGAACTCGAGGTGCTGCTCGAGGCTGAGAAGCGGCAAAACGAACCCGAAGGAGACTAACCGCTCATTTCTTCGTGACCAGGATCACGCTGTGGCCGGAGTGATCGTTCAGAAAATCCAGCCCCTCCGTCATCCACCCCTCGAGTCCGCCGTGCGAATGTTTCGCGACTTCGCGCACGACGTGGATGCGATCTTTGAGCCACGACAGTTCCGAACGCGTCGTCGTCGGCCAAATCGCAATCTCGCAATCCTCGCACAGATAACCGGCTTTCATCCGCTGCAACATGCGGCAGAAAAAAAGAGCGCCCCTGCGTTGCAGGGGCGCTCCGCTCCGTTTCCAGGAATCTCGCGCTAGCGAACCTAGAGCTTGATCTGGAGTTGGAAGTAGGCGTTGAACGGCCACGGGTTACCGTTGCCGGCCGACCCGAACAGACTCGGCGTATAGGATTGCTGAATCCAATACTGAGCCGCGGCACCGTTCGCAGCTGCGTCAGCGGGGCTGGTTCCGTTGTAGAAGTTGCTGACGTAGCTGAAGTTCGAACCGTAGTTGCAGACGTTTGCGCTAGGCGCATACGGCGCTTTGGTCCACGGTTCGCTGCTGCCGCCGAAGCATCTGTGCCAGATGTCGGCGAGCGTCGCGAGTGCCGTTACCTTCGGCGAGATGTCGTAGCGAAGTTGCAGGTTCAACGTCGCGATCCACGGATCGCGGAACTGACCCGGCTTCGCAAACAAGCCCGTCTGTGGATTCGGCACGAACAACTGTCCGGCAACCGGCGAGGGCGAGATGTTGCCCGAGCGCAGCGCCAGATAGTCGCACTGGTTGGGGTTGGTCGTCGGCGAGACGGCGGTGATGCCGGCGTCGGCCGAGTTCAACTGACAAGCGCGCGGGTCGAGACCCGTCGTGTCGTAAGGTCCGCCATACGAGGAGCCTTCAGAGACCTGGAAGCTCGGCGTGATGGCCCAGTTGTTATGCTTGTAGTTGAGGATCAACGAACCGATGAGCGGCGCGTCGAAGTATCCCGTCGTCGTGTTATTCGTTGGCGAGAGGCCGGTGCCGCCCGGGGCATACCAGCCCGACGGATCGAGCAGCGACTGCTGCGCCATGTTGTAGTACGGATTCGTAACTACGTGCGGATTGCTGCACGACGTCGGCTGCCCTGCAGGATTGGTAGTGTTGGTCGGATCGTACTCCGTGTAACACGGAGCGCCGCCGCCCGCACTCGTCAGCGAATTGAACTGAGAGATTGCTGCGTTGGCATCCGCGACTTGGTTCTTGCCGAAGAATGTGCTCTCGTAGCGAACCTTTGCATCCGTATACGTGAGCGCGGCCTGGCCGGAAAGACCTTCCCGGTTGAAGTCGCCCTTGCTAAGGGCAGGCTTCGACGCCGTAGCTCCGGAACGACCCGACCGGGACCTGCGTCACGAAGTTCGGGCCGATGAAGGCCTGCTGTTGGTATCCGCTCGTCCAGTTGAAGAACGGGCTGATTTTCGCCGTGATATCCGTTCCGTGGAACTGATGTTCCAAGGAGAGGTCGGACTGAATAGCCGACATCAGCGGAATGGGATGGAACGGCGAGTTGAAGCCGAGCGGAAGCGTTGCGTTCCACACGGTCAGCGCATTACCGGAGCTGTTGAGGTACTGCAGAGACGCCGAAATCGGCGGTTCCGTATAGCGCCCGATTTCGCCGCGAACGACGGTGCTCGGGTCCATGGTGTAACTGAACGAGACACGCGGTGAAAGCGCCTGCAGCAGGTACGTCGACGGCGAGGTCGCGCTGAACGACGGATGTGCATAGCCGGTCAGCGGAGCGCCGTTTTGGTCGTGCGTGCAGTCGGCGGTGTAGAACACCGGCGCCGGCGGGGCTTGACCCGGACGCAGCGGGGTCGTCAGAACGGCTCCCGTTGTCGTGTTTTGGCACACGTCCGCGCTCTCGATTTGAGCGTAGAACCCGGTGCCCGGTGAGAGTGCCGGGAGGTCGTACTGGTAACGGTCCCAACGCAGGCCGAGGTTGATGTCGAGTTTGTCGTTCGGACGGAACTCGTCGGTCAGCGAGGTGAAGAGGAACTTCGGTTTGACCGTATTGTACGTCCCGTAGGTCGAGCCGTTTTGCAGCGAGATCCACTGCGCACCGTTCACCGCCGCCGGTGAGCCCGCGGGAGGAGTCGGATACGGACCCGCACCAGCGACGCTCCAGAACGGAGAACCGCTGCCGGGGCGGCATCCAATCGGATTGCCGCTTGCGTCGACGTTCGATCCGGTCGACGGATCGTAACACGTGTACGTGCCGTTGTTTTGGCTAACCAAACCGACGAACGAACCGCCGTACACAAAGGGGCTATCGAAGATGTAGCCCGAGTTGTTGAAGCGGGATACCGTTGCGGTGGTGTAGTTGGCCGTGAATTGGAGCAAGTGCTTTGCCGTCAGCTGGTCTGCCAACTGCAGCTCGCCACCGCCCGTGTGCGTGATCAGGTCGTAGTTCTGCGCGACGCCGCAGTCATTCGGACCGCCGATGCCCCAGACGTAGCAATTGAACGCCATATTCGCGCCCGCTTGCGTCCAGTCGGAGAAGAACGTATAGCCGAATAAGCGGGCATACGCGTTCGAACCGAGCGATTTCGTGTATTGAGCTTTGATGACGCCGGTGTCGTTGTGAATTGTGTCACGGCGATCGGCCGGGACCTGCGCGAGCGCCTCACGGTTCGAGGGGCTCGAGGGCTGGAAGTACTGCATCGTCGGCAACGGCGTCCCACCCGGCTGGATGTTGGTTCCGAACGGTACGTTGTAGTCTTGCGTCGCGTCGATGTAGCTCGGGTAGTTCGCAACCGGATCGTACGGCGAGCCGGTAACCGCGAGCGTGTAAGCGGCAAGGCCGCCGGCATCATTCGGGCTGCTGTAGTACGCCGTATCCATTGCCGATGCGCTCCAGAGAAGCTGGAGGTCGTCGCGCTGGCCGTTGCGATGCGGAATGCCGAAGTGCAGGTTCACGACGTCTTCGCGGTCGGCGATGCTGGCCAGATTGCCGAACAGCGCTGCCGCGGGAGTGTCGATGAAGCACTGACCCGCATACGAGCCTCTGCCGCCGCCGTTGAATCCGTAGACGGGGTTGGCCGGATCGATCGAGCTGACGTTCGTTCCGGGATTACAGAGCGGCCATACGCCGCGGCCGTTGGTGCCGGTCGCGCCGACGATGGTCGTCCACTGCGGGAAGAAGTCGAACGTGCCGCCCGGCTGGAACAGCGAGGCCGCGTCGCTCTGATCGAGGTAGCGGAAGCCCTGGTTGTATCCGCTGATGCCGACGTAGTAGACTGAAGTTCCGGTTGGGCGTTGCGCCGCCGGTTTCAACACGCGCCGAGTGATAGTACGCCGGGGTTCCGATGCCGCCGTTGAGGCTGCCGAAGCCCGGATACGTACCGGTCTTGATGACTTGGTTGACGAAGCCCGAGGTGCCGGCCGACGAATTGGAGGCCGGACCGCCGCCCGTGTACACCTGCAGCTCCTGAAGCCCGAGATTGGACTCGGTCGAGGAGTTGTAGTTGTCGAACGCGCGGTTGACGGGGACGCCGTCATATTCGAAGCTCGTGAAGAAGGACTGGTTGCCGCGGATGAATACCGCGTTGTTGTTCCAGCCCGCACCGCCGATCGGCACGTTCACGCCCGGAACGGACGCGATTGCCGAGTAGGCGCTGTCCAGGTTGCCGCCGCCGCCGAGGGCCGCAGCCGCCTGAGCGCCGGCGCTGTTCACGCTGTACGTGTCAGCCGTGACGCCGGGTTTCACGAGGTTGCCCGCGGCACGCGAAGTGACGCGAGCGATGGTTTTGAGTTCGGGGTGGGTGCTCAGTGCCACGGTTTGGCTTTGGTCTGCGAAGACCGTTACGCCCGCCGTGGAGACTGGGGCATAGCCGTCCTTCTCTGCCGACACGGTATACGTGTCCGGGGCGAGAGCCAGAAAGCCGAAATGCCCTCCTGCATCGGTCGTGGTATCCGCGGACTGCGACGGCGACACGGCAGTGATTTTCGCGTTAGCGATAGCCTTGCCGGTCGTGCTGTCAGTCAGCGTGCCCGAAACGGTACCGGTGGTGCCCGCCAGTGCCCATGTTCCCTGGGCAAGCATCGCCAGCATGATCGTTGCGGCCACGAACGCATGCCTGAGTCTTGTTTTTGGCATGGTTCCTCCTCTAAGAGAGGCCTTGGGTGATATCGCCGTGGGGGCATGCGGACAGAAGTCGCTCCCCCGCGACTTAGTGGGTGCTTCTTTTCACGCATTCTTAATCCTCTGAGACTCTGCTGAGAACAAAGGGGCGCCGCCTACCGGCGACGCCCCTCATGGCAGCGGTTGCTCCTATTGCCCTACATCTTGATGCGGGCTTCCAAGTAGAAGTTGAACGGCTGTTTCGTCGACGTGGCGTCGACGTTCACCGGCGCTAGATACTGCTCGTACGGATATTGCACGAACGGCTGAATCGTCGCGCCCGGATTGTAGACGTTTCCGACCGGCTCGACGATTCCGGCACTGTTGTTGATTCCGTAGCTGCAGACGTTGGAATCGGTCACGGTCCAGGCTTCTTTCGAGCCGCCGAAACAGCGGTTGAGGATATTAGCAAACGTTCCGACGAGCGTCACTTTCGGCGAGACGTCGTAGGAGAGTTGCAAGTTCATCATCAGCTGGCTCGGATTCACGAAAGCGCCGGGTTGATCGTACGTGTGCGTATAGGGATTCGGAATGACGATCCCGGCGCTCGGGCACGACATCGCGTCGTACGGAGCGCCGCCCGGCGCGCCGTACGAGTAGCGCGGATCCGTCGCCGCGCTGCCCGGGAGCGCGAAGCATCCGGCGGCCGGGTCGATGCCCGGCGTCGTTTCAGGCGAACCGTACCGGTTGCCCGCGAGGAATTGCAGACTCGGCGTAATCGCCAACTTGTCGTGCTTGTAGTTCAGCACGACCGTTGCCGCATACGGTATTGCGAACGAGTCCGCCGATCCGCCGATCGAACCGGGGAAGATATCGTAGGTCGGATAGGCCGCACTAGAACTGAGCAGGTTCTGAACCGGCGCGTTCCAGTACGGATTCGCGTACGATCCCGCGCTTCCGCACGCTGCGGGATTGGCTCCCGTGATCGCACCCGTCGAATCCGTGGTTGCGACGTAACACGGCGCTGCGGTAACGCCGCTGCTCGTCGTGCCGCAGCGCGAATCGGTCGGGTTCGCCGCGCAGAACGACGTGTACGCGTTGTACGTTTGGATGTCGCCGTTGATCTGCGAAACGATCGTCGAGCCGTTCGAAAGCGTGCCGTAGTTGATGTCACTGTGCGTGTACGTCAGCGAGACCAGCCCCGAAAGACCGTTCGCGTTGAAGTCGCCCTTCTGCAGTTGGAACTCCACGCCTTCGCTGGTTTGCCGTCCGACGTTCAAACCGGAAATGAATCCCGTCGCTTGATCGAGGAAGAAGTTCTGGATCTGGTCTTTCGTCTTGCGATAGAACGGCGTGAGTTTGAAAGACCATCCGCCCTTCAGCTGCTGCTCCCACGAAACGTCGAAGTTGTCCGAGGTCGGAGGACGCACTGCGTGTGCCGGCGTCGTGAATCCGAATTTGTAGAATTTCGGACCCAGATATCCGGCGAGGTTTTCCTGCAGCGTATTATATTGCTCGTACGCCGTGTTCGGAGGCTCGACGTATTTGCCGGCGCTGAAACGCAGCACCGTGTTCGGGCTGAGCGTGTACGTTCCAGACACGCGCGGCTGAAACACGTTGTAGGAGTTAACCTGATTCGACGGGTTCGACATTTGCGCCGCGCTGGTTCCCGCAGGACAGACGCCCGGCGAGGTCGCGCTCACGAGCGTGAAGCCGTCGGCCGCGACGCAATTGTCGAGGTTGAACGCGTTGAACCAGAATTGACGCGCGGGGTCGTTGGGACCCGTGCTTTGTCCGTCGAATTCAAAGCGATCTTCACGCAAGCCAAGGTTGAAGAGCCATCGGTCGTTCGGACGCCACTGGTCTTGCAGCGAAACCGAACTGAACTTCGGCACGACCTTGTTGTAGGTTGCGTAGAGGCTGTTTTCCGCAACGAGATACGCGCACGGCGCACCGCCGCAGGTGAAGCCCGGCGCAGCAGCTTGCAGCGGGCTGACGCACGTCGAGTCCGCCAAGCAGCTCCACGGGATGTACGAGGCGTTGCTCTGATCGCACGATACCGGCGCTAACGTCGTGCCGCCGGGCGTCGTCGCAGTGCCCGTATTGTAGCAGTAGCCCGCGGTGGGATTGGCCGAACTCACCAAGATCGCGCCCAGGCTGCGGCTCCCGCCGCCGTTGAACATCTGCGTGTTGTTGTCGCGAATCGAGTCGGCCGTCGTGTAGTTGCCTTCGATCGTCAGCAAATGCTGCGCGTTGAGCTGGTCCGCGAACGTCGCAGACGCGCCGCGCGTGTGCGAACTCAGTTCGTAATCGGGCGAAACGAAACAGTTGTAGTTCAGGTACGCGCAGACCGGACCCGTCTGCAACCAGTCCGAGTAGTACGTGTAGCCGTAGAGCCGCAAGTAGGCATCCGAACCGAAGTTCTTCTGGTACTGCAGTTTGACGATTTCCTGATTGTTGAAGATCGAATCGCGCTGATTCGGATTGACGTTCAAACTGTTCGGCGCGTGCGGCGGCGAAGCCGGATACAGATACGGCGAGACGTACTGCGACGGATTGGCCGGCAACAGCGTGCCGACCGGGCCGTTCCACTGGTACGAATCGATGTAGCTGATCGGCCCCGGATCGTCCGAGTTTGGTGAGAACGCCGCGTTGCCGCCCGGAATGTCGTTCACGGCCTCGTAGAAGCCGTTGAGCAGCATGCCGGAATCCCAGAGCAGCTGTACGTCGTCGCGTCCGGAATCGTTGTGATGCGGGATGCCGAAGTGCAAATTGACGACGACGTCGCGGTCGAAGATGCTCGACGGCGCGAGCCAGTTGTACGGCCCGAGTAAGAATCCGCCCGGACCGGCATAGCTGCCGTTGACGTTGTAGTTTGCGTAGCATTCCGTGTAGTTGACGGCGCTCGGATCGCTGCAGCCGGCGGCCGGAGTAAGCCCGACTACGACCGGACCGTAACCCGAATACGGATCGCTGTAGGCGATGCCGTTGTCTTGACTGATGTAACGGAAGTCCTGATCGTAGCCGCCGATCCCGAGATAGTACGAGAACAAGCGGTTCGGCGTCGCGCCGCCGACTTCGGCGGAAAGTTTGTGGTAGAACACGGGCGCGCCGATGCCCGCGGTCACCGTTCCGAATCCGGGATACGTGCCGGACTTGATGACTTGATTGATGTAACCGGCGAGGCCTTGGCCTTCGGAGTTCGCGGGCGTCGCGCCCGTGTAGACTTGCAGTTCCGACATGCCCAGCGAAGACAATTGCCCGGAGGGATAGTTGTCGAATGAGCGGTTTACCGGCACGCCGTCGAACTCGTAGCCGACTTGATCGTAGTCGCCGCCGCGAATGTGGACGGTTTGGAAATAGCCGGCTTGATTGAGCGGCATGACCGCTCCCGGAACCGATGCGACCGCGGCATACGCGCTATTGAGATTTCCGCCGCCGCCGAGCGCATTGATTTTGTCCTGCGTTGCGGAGTTGACGGAATAGACGTCGGCGGTCGTGCCGCTCTTCACCAAACTGCCCGCGGCCTTCGAGGTGACGCGCGCGATGGTTTTGAGCGTTTTGTGCATCGCGATCGCAACGTTTTGCGTCGCGTCCGCGAATACGGTGATGCCGGCTTGACTCATGGCATCGTATTGGTCTTTGTCGGCCGACACCGTGTACGTGTCGGGAGTAAGCGATAAAAATGTAAAGTGACCGGTTGCGTCGGTCTGCGTCGTGGCCGTCTGCGACGGTGAGGCTGCAGTCACTCGCGCGTTCGCGATCGGTGCCTGCGTTTCGGTGTCCACGACGGTGCCGCTGATACCGCCCGTCGTGCCCGCCAGTGCCCATGTTCCCTGGGCAAGCATTGCGACGAGGAGTACCACGGCTGCCAACACATGCCGGAATCTCTTCGATTGTGGCATAGTGCCTCCGTAAGGGGACGAGTTGTTTGTGCAACGCCTTACAGTGCCGTTGCTTCGAGTCCTGGCAGCGCCAAGAAAAAGGCGCACACGTAGTGTGTACGCCTAAAGGGTGCCGGCCGTGACGGAATCAGACGTTCGCAGGCATCCGCTGCGCCAGCAGCCCCGGAATTTCCGACGGCCGATCCGCCACCGGAACTCCCGAGGCCTTGAAGGCGTCGATCTTGCTTTGCGGCGTCCCGAATTTCCCGGAGATGATCGCGCCGGCGTGGCCGAGCGATTTGCCCGGGGGCGCGTTGCGGCCGCCGATGAACGCGACGATCGGCACGCCGGGCATGTGCTCTTTGATGAAGGCGGCAGCGTCTTCTTCGTCGGATCCGCCGATCTCGCCGCAGAGCACCAGCGCCTCCGTCTGGGAGTCGTTCTTGAACTCGCGCAAGCAGTCCACGAACGTCGTTCCGATGATGGGATCGCCGCCGATGCCGACAGCGGTCGACTGTCCGAAGCCGGCGCGCGTGAGCAGATCGACGACCTCGTACGTGAGCGTCCCCGAACGCGACACGACGCCGACGTTGCCTTCCTTGAAGACGTGCCCGGGCATGATGCCGATCGAGGATTTGCCCGGAGAGATGAGCCCCGGACAGTTCGGTCCGATGATACGCATGCCGGGCGTGGCTGCGACTACTCTGAGGACGTCGTGCACGGGCACCCCTTCGGTGATGCACACGGCGAATCCGATGCCGGCAGCGTGCGCTTCGAACAAGGCGTCCGCGGCGAACGGCGGCGGAACGAAGATGCACGTGTGCGTCGCGCCGGTAGCGTCGACTGCTTCCTGCACGGTGTTGAACACGGGCAAACCGTGCGCGGACTTCTGACCGCCTTTACCCGGCGTCACACCGCCGACGATCTTCGTGCCGTAGTCCAGCATCCGTCCGGTGTGATACGAGCCTTCACCGCCGGTGATGCCTTGCACGATCACTTTGCTGTTCTTGTCTAGAAAAATCGACATATCAACCCTTCGCGAGCTTCACGGCTTCGGCCGCGCCTTCGTCCATCGTTTCCACCGGCGTCATGCCTGCGTCGGCGAGAATGCGCCGGCCCTCTTGTTCGTTCGTGCCGGTCAAGCGGATCACGAGCGGCACTTTGCGCGAAGTCGTCGTGCGCAGCGCTTCGACGATGCCCTTGGCCACTTCGTCGCAGCGCGTGATGCCGCCGAAGATGTTGATGAAGAACGCCTTCGCGTCCGTGTGATTCATCACCAGTTCGTAGCAGTTACGCACGCGTTCGGCGTCAGCGCCGCCGCCCACGTCGAGAAAATTCGCGAACGCGCCGCCGGCATTCTTCACCGCATCCATCGTGCCCATCGCCAGGCCCGCGCCGTTGGCCATCGTTCCGACGGTGCCCTCGAAGCGGCGAAAGTTCCGAATGCCCAAGCCGGCTTTCGTCGCGAGCGTTTCGTCTTCGTCGAGCGGCAGCGTCGTTTGCCACTCTTTGAATTCGGAATTTTTGAAGAGCGCGTCGTCGTCGAGTTCCACCTTCGCGTCGGCTGCTATCACGCGGCCGTCTTCGGTCAGCACGAGGGGATTTATCTCGACGAGTTTTGCGCCGTAGCGGAAGAACAGATCGTACAGCCCGGCAAGAACCGACGGAAGCGCTTTGCGATAGCCGGGATCGAGGTTCGCCTTGAATGCGAGATCGCGGCCGATGTAGGGCCAGTACCCGCCCGCGACATCCACGAACGCTTTCGCGATGGAGTCGGGATGTTTGTCGGCGACTTCTTCGATGTCCATACCGCCGAAGGCGCTGACCATAATGACGGGTTTCTTCGTCGTGCGATCGATGGCGATGGCCGCGTATGCTTCTTTCGCGACCGCGAGCGTTTCTTCGATCAGCAGCGAGTTGATCGGTTCGCCTTTCGGGTTTTGCCGGTTCGGCGGCATCGGCGTCGCCATGATGTCCGAAGCTTTCGCGCGCGCTTCGTCCGCAGTTTTCGCGAACTGGATCTTTCCGGCTTTGCCGCGTCCGCCCATCAAGACTTGCGCCTTGACGACCCAATTACCGGGATTTTGACCGACATAGCGCGCCGCTTGATCGGCCGTAGTGACGTGTTGACTGCGGGGAACGGGAATGCCGGCACGCCGGAACAATTCCTTTCCCTGATACTCCATCAGGTTCATATATATACTTGCGACTCGTCTTTCGATTTACGTTGAGGTCGTGAATGCTTCGCTGCTGGGGCGCTTCGGTGGTCCGGCGGCATGTTCGACAAACCTGACCGCTACGGGTATTACAATTTTCCCAAATAGGCACGCGAGATGATGAGTCTGCTGAATCTCCGACGTGCCTTCGTAGATTTCAGTGATCTTCGCGTCGCGATAGTAGCGCTCGACGGGAAATTCGGTGGTATAGCCGTAACCGCCGTGAATTTGAATCGCTTCGGCGGCGTGTTTGCGCGCGGCGGTCGAAGCGAAGTACTTGGCTTTGCTGCCTTCCGTCGCGAACGGTCTTCCCGCGTCGTAGAGCGCCGCGGCCCGATACGTCAGAAGACGCGCAGCATCGAGATCCGTCCCCATCTGCGCGATCTTGAACGCGATGCCTTCAAACGCGCCGATCGGTTTGCCGAACGCGACGCGTTCTCGAGCGAATTTCACCGACGCGTCCAAACATGCCGACAGAATTCCGCAGGCTTGCGCCGCGATGCCGATTCGGCCGCCGGTGAGCGCCGTCATCGCGTTGCTGAAACCGCCGCCTTCTTCGCCGAGCAGCGCGGCTTCGGGAACGGTGACGTTATCGAATGCGACGTCGCACGTGTTGCTCGTGTGAATGCCCAGCTTTTCGGTCACGCGTTCGACGGCGACGCCGGGCAAGTCGTTGTCGATCAGAAACGCGCTCACGCCTTTCGGGCCGGCTCCGCCGGTTCGAAACATGCCCATCAGGACGGTCGAGTAGTCTGCCGTTCGTGCACCATTGTTTGCGGCCGTTCAGCACGTAGCCGCCCGGTACGCGTTTTGCCGTGCCGCGGATGTTCGCGGCATCCGAACCGGCGTCGGGCTCGGTAAGCGCGAAGCCGGCGATCGTGTCGTCCTGCGCGAGTTTAGGCAGGTACGCGCGCTTCTGCTCGGCGTTGCCGAGTTTGAGAATCGCCATGCAGATCATCGAGTGCACCGACACCGTTACGGCGGTCCCCGCGTCGACGCGCGCGAGTTCTTCGATTGCGCGTGCATACGACACGTAATCGGCGCCCGCGCCGCCGAATTCTTCGGGGATGAGCAGACCCATAATTCCCGCGGCGGTGAGTTTGCTATACAGGCCGCGCGAAAACGTGTGCTCGCGATCCCACTGCGCGATGTGCGGCGCGATCTCGCGCTGAGCGATCTCCGCGGCCAGGTCGCCAACCTGGCGCTGTTCGTCTGTTAGGTCGAACGCCGCCGGCTGCGCTGCGACGGCGTCACTCATAGGCGTAAAAGCCTCTGCCCGATTTTTTTCCGTACCAACCGGCGGCGACGTATTGGCGCAGCAGCGGGCACGGACGGTATTTCGTATCGCCGAAACCTTCGTGGAGCACGTCCATGATAGCCAGACACGTGTCCAAACCGATGAAGTCGGCGAGTTGCAGCGGACCCATCGGGTGATTCATGCCGAGCTTCATGACGGTATCGATCGCTTCAGGCGAGCCGACGCCTTCGAAAAGCGCGTAAATCGCTTCGTTGATCATCGGCATCAGCACGCGGTTGGAAACGAAACCGGGGAAGTCCCGCACTTCCACGGGCGTCTTGCCGAGATCGCGCGCGAGTTTTTCGGTGAAGTCGAACGCCGCTTGCGAGGTTGCCAAACCGCGAATGATTTCGACGAGCTGCATGACCGGCACCGGGTTCATGAAGTGCATGCCGATCACGTTTGCGGGCCGGCGCGTCTGGGCGGCGAGCGTCGTAATCGAGATGGACGACGTGTTGCTCGCGAGGATCGCATCCGGCGGCGTGGATTGATCGAGCCGCCGGAAGATCTCCGACTTGAGTTCGAGATTTTCGGTCGCCGCTTCAATCGCGATGTCGACGTCGAAGTCTTTTATCGCGAGTTCCGTGCGGATATGCGTCAGAACCGTGCCGCGCTGTTCTTCGCTGAGCCGGCCTTTTTCGACCAAACGCGCCAAGTTGCGTTCGATGCCGGCAACGCCGCGTTCGACGAACTTTTCGTCGCGATCGACCAGCACCACCGAGTGGTGGTGCATGGCTGCAACTTGAGCGATGCCGGAACCCATTTGCCCGGCGCCGATGATCGCGAGTTTTAGGGGAACGTTAGTCAACGCGAATCAACAGCGCGTCGCCCTGCCCGCCGCCGCTGCAGATCGCCGCGACGCCGAGACCGCCGCCGCGCGCCCGCAGCTGATTAATCACGGTGCCGACCAAACGCGCGCCGGATGCGCCGATGGGATGACCCATTGCGACGGCGCCGCCGTATTTGTTAATCGCCTCGGGATCGAGTCCGAGTTTGCGCGCCGAAGTGATCGCGACCGCCGAAAACGCCTCATTGATTTCCCACACGTCGATCTGATCGGCTGCTCAGGCCGGCTTTTGCCAGCAGCCGCTGCGCCGCCATCGCCGGCGTCAGCGCGATATACGGCGAGTCCCAGCCGACGGTCGCGTGATCGAGAATCGATGCGATCGGTTTGACTCCGTGCGACCGCGCGAATTCAGCACTCGCGAGCACGACCGCTCCCGCGCCGTCGTTGACGCCCGGCGCGTTTCCCGCGGTAACCGTTCCATTTTTTTCGAGCGGTTTGAGCTTCGCCATCGTTTCCAAACTCGCGTCGGCGCGAACGGATTCGTCGCGGTCCAGCGTGGTATGCGCGGCCTCGCCCGTGATGAACGGCGCCCACTGCGCGTAGTCGAGCGTAAATTCCGCCGAAGGCTCGTGCGCCCACACGTCATCCGCAGCGGCGGCGGAACTTCCGGCAGCGACGGGCACGCGCGCGCGCGCCGGCTCGGGCAGTTTGTCGACGACGATTTTGCCTTTCGCTTTGCTTGCGACGCGGACCGGCACAATTTCTTCCGCAAGTTTTCCGCTCTGCTGCGCTTGCGCGGCGCGTCGATGGCTTTCGTACGCGAAACGATCCTGTTCTTCGCGTGAAAGGCCGAGTTCGCCGGCGACTTTCGATCCTTGCGTCGCCATCGTCATCGGGAAATAGTAATCCCAGAGGCCGTCGTGAATCATCGCATCGATCAGACGGCCGTCGCCGAAACGATAACCGGAGCGCGCGTCTTTCAAAATGTACGGCGCGTTGGACATCGACTCCATACCGCCCGCGACGACGGCTTCATTGCTGCCTTCGTTCACCAAGCGCGCCGCGTTCACGACCGCGAGCAGTCCGGAAGCGCAAACCTTGTTGACGGTTTCCGCCGTCACCGTCTTGGCCAGACCGCTTTTGAATCCGACTTGCCGCGCGGGATTCTGGCCGGCGCCCGCCTGCAGCACCTGCCCCATGATGATGTGCTCGAGCGCCGCCGGATCGATACCGGAGCGTTGAATCGCTGCAACCACCGCGGCTGCGCCGAGCGTGGTTGCTTCCAGCGGGGCGAGAGTTCCACCCAGGCGGCCGAACGGCGTGCGCGCCGTTGCCAGCACTACCGCTTTGGAGTTCGTCGAAGTCATAGCCCGGGACGATTCGAGGAAGTGCGCGAGCGTTCCTGATGCGACTAAGGTCGGTGGGCGCTTGCTTCCCCTTGCGGCAAAGACTGCGTGCAGACGATGCGCTCGTCCGGCTGGCAATTCTCGCACTCGAACTGCAGCGTGACGTGCGTGATGCCGAAGCGCGCGCGAAGCACCTCGTCGATCTCGCGCAGCATCACCGTCGCTTCGCTGACGCGGCTGTCGTTGACCAGAATGTGCGCGGAAAGCGCGAGCGCGCCGCTCCCAATCGTCCAGACGTGCAGATCGTGCACCGCTTGGATGCCTGCGACGCACGCCATTGCGTCGCGAACTTCGGAAACGTGCATGCCGCGCGGCACGCCTTCGAGCAGCACGTCGGCTGCATCGCGGAGCACGCGCACGACGCCGGCGACGATGATGCCCGCAACGAACAGCGCGAGCGCCGGATCGATCCAGGCTGCACCGGTGGACGCGATAACGGCGCCGCCCACGATGACGGCAAACGCGCCGAGCGCGTCACCCGCGACGTGAAAGAGCGCGGCGCGCAGGTTCAAATTTTCTTTTCCGTGTCCCACCAGCATCAGGCCAACCGTGCCGTTCGCCAGCAGACCGACGCCGGCGATCGCGCTCATGAGCGCGCCTTCCGGCCGATGCGGAACGAAGAAACGCTGCATCGCCTGGTACGCAATGAACGCGGTCGCTGCAAGCAGCACGGTCGCGTTGAGCATCGCGGCCAAAATTTCGAGCCGGCCATAGCCGAACGTTTTGCGCAACGTGGCGGGACGTTGAGCGCCAAGCAGCGCGAACAACGCGATCGCAAGTGCGAAGACGTCCATGCAGACGTGCACCGCATCCGTCAACAGCGCGAGTGAATTCGCGCGCATGCCACCCCAGAACTCCAGCGCCGCAACGAATGCGACGATGACGAGCGCCGTGACGAGCCGCGCGCGCGGCGTCATCTCAACTCTTCAGCGCCTTGAGCGCGAGCACGGCGAGCATCGCGCCGAAGGTCAGGAACGTGTTTTTTTCTGCCTGCGCGATGACGTCGGAATTCCAGCTGCCTTGCTGCTCTCCGGCGGGCTCGAGTGCCGGCACGATTTGGGGCACCGACGCACAGTACCGTTCGTACGGCTCGCCGAACTGCGAACGCAAGTACTGCTCTTCGTGCGGAATGATGACGGTGTAAACCGCGGCCATCGTGCCGAGCGACGCGGCGATCAAGGCGATCTTCCGGGTGAAGGTGTTCGCACCGGTGAAAGCGATCGCGAAGCCGGCGGCGGTGATGAAATTTCCGACGTAGAGCGGATTACGGACGTACGCGTACGGCCCGGCGGTCGTGAATTCCGCTGCAACGACACGATCGTCGCGCGTAGTCACGCCGGAATAGCCCACGGCCCAGCAGCGCAGCAGTTCGCCCGCAAGCGCGATCGGCAAACCCACCGTCACGCCGAACGCGCTCGGTTTGCCGAACGCCGCCAGCATGAGCGCGGGTATGGAGAGCAGCGCGCCGCGGTTTTTGAACACGAGCGCTTGCAGTTCGTCGTTTCTCGGATCGGTCACGCGTTCAGCTTGTCGAACGACGCATAGACGTCCTGCAGCGTCTTGTGCAGCGGTATGCGCGGCGACCAGCCCGTGGCGCTGCGAAGTTTTTCATTGCTTCCATACAGAACCGGCACGTCCGCGGGACGCATGCGGGCGGGGTCCTCGCGCACTTCCACCGGCACGTGCGCGATGCGCACGAGTTCACCCAATATCTCGCGCATGCTGACGGCTGCGCCGCTGCACACATTGTAGACTTCGCCCGTTTGGCCGGTGCGCGCGAGTTGCGCGTAGGCGTCGACGACGTCGCGCACGTCCAAGAAATCTCGCCGCGCTTGCAGATTACCGACCAGCAGCACCGGCTCGGCGCCGCGGGCGATACGCGCGAGTTGCGCCGCGAATGCGGGAACGGCGAAACGTTCATTCTGCGCAGGTCCAATGTGATTGAATGCGCGCGTGATGACGGCGTCGACGCCGAACGTGCGCGCCTCACCGAGCACCAGCGCTTCCGCTGCGGCTTTACTCGCCGCGTACGGATTCGCGGGATTCGGCGCACGCGATTCAGTTATGGGCATGGCTTCTTGAGGCTGCGCACCATACACTTCTGCCGAACTGACGAAGATCACGCGCACGTCGCTCTTGCAGCGATCGCGCCATGCCCGCAGTGCGGCCAAGAGATTCGCCGTGCCGATCACGTTTGTTTCATACGTTTCCGCGGGCGCTTCGATCGCTTGCGGAACAAACGCTTGCGCAGCCAAGTGAAAAACGACGTCCGGTTGCGCGATTTCGAATGCAGCGTGCAACGAATCGGCGTCGAGCAAATCGAGCGGAAAATCCGCGCCGGCCTCGCGCGGGCCGCCGGCCGCGAAGACGATCGCTTCGTCCGCAGCCAGCCGGCCGACCAAATAGCGGCCGACGAAGCCGGTTGCGCCCGTGACAAGCGCACGCATCACCGCCCGTGCCTAAACGGTTGCCAGAGGACGCAGGCGCTCGAGGTCGGCCTTCACCATCAGCTGGACGAGTTGCTCGAACGACACTTCGGGCTGCCAGCTCAGCACGCGTTTCGCTTTCGACGGATCGCCGATGAGCAAATCCACTTCGGCCGGACGCATGAAACGCTCGTCCATGCGAACGTAGTTTTCGTACGAGCCCAAGCCGGCGGCTTCGAACGCGATGCGGCAAAACTCGCGTACGCTGTGCGTCCTGCCGGTCGCGATGACGTAGTCGTCGGCTTGGTCCTGGTTCAGCATCATCCACATCGCACGCACGTAGTCGCCGGCGAAGCCCCAGTCGCGCTGGGCATCCAGGTTGCCCATGAGCAGTTCGTTCTGGAGGCCGAGTTTGATCCGCGCGACGCCGTCGGTGATTTTGCGCGTCACGAACTCCTTACCGCGGCGGGGCGACTCGTGGTTGAACAAAATGCCGCTTACGGCATACATATCGTAGGACTCGCGATAGTTGATCGTGATCCAATGGCCGTACAGTTTCGCGACGCCGTACGGGCTGCGCGGGTAGAACGGCGTTTGCTCGTTCTGGGGCACGGCTTGCACTTTGCCGAACATCTCGGAACTCGAGGCCTGATAGAAGCGGATCTTCGGATTGACGGCGCGGATCGCTTCAAGAACGCGCGTTACGCCCAGCGCCGTGAATTCGCCCGTAAGGACCGGCTGCGACCACGACGTAGGGACGAACGACTGCGCCGCGAGATTGTAGACTTCCGCGGGACGCACTTTGTCGACGATCGTGGTGATCGAGGTCTGATCGAGCACGTCGCCCGAAACGAATTCGATGTCGTCGAAGATGTGCTGGATTCGCTCGTGCACGTCCGTACTGGTGCGGCGCGTCATCCCGACGACGCGATAGCCTTTTTCAAGCAGCAATTCGGCCAGGTACGAACCGTCCTGGCCGGTGATTCCGGTGATGAGCGCTGTTTTTTTCATTTTGAAAGGCGCTTCGGTCTGACCTCCGCGCCCCCGCTTCGTGGGGCCCCCAAAACCGCATGGTGCCTGAAAATGGTGCTAGCATGAGCGTTCCCCGAGGGCACCGCAATGATCAGCATCGAATAATTAGTAAATACTGATGTTTTCGCCGCCGTCGTCGAACATGAAACGCGTTTCGAACATCTCGTCGCCTTCCATGCCCACGACCTTGGACTGAATCGTGAGGCGGTGCACCAACTTGCCTTCGTGCCGTGTCACGCCGGAGTAAAAGTATTGCACGAGCGGCGTTTGATTTTCCTTGAGCGGAGCAAGCCGCCGGCGCTGCACGAGCATTTGCAGCAAGCGCTGCTGCAGCCGCGTCGGAAGGAGCCGGTTCGCGTCGTCCGGCGTCATGCGCACCGTCGTCAACTCTTCCTGCGCTTTGTTCGACTCTTCGATCGGTTTGTCGGTGGTATAGCGGATGATTGCGTCCCAATCGTCGGCGGAGATTCCGGTGAACCGCATGCCGTACCGCCACACCGACTTGCCTTGATGCGTGACGGTGTCTTGCCAGACCGACTTCGCGCGCACGCGAACCACGCGCGATTCTATGGTCGCCCGTATTTCGAATTCAGCTTTTCCGACGGGCTCTTGCGTAAGCACGCACAACCCTCCGCCGCTGATGTCGAGTCCGATGGCCGGCTTTTGGGTCGCACCGGCATCGATCGAAAACGTCGCTCTGTACGGTTTCCGCTTGCGCGGGTACTTGCGGCGGTTCGGCTCTTTCCCGGTAAACCACGCCAGCAGACTCTGGCAGCATGGAGCGGTTTCTTCGCTTACGTCAGGCGCGCTTCCGCCTGGCAGAGCGCGGCCCGCATCTGCTCGATCGTGCGGCGCAGCCCTTCGCGCAGTGGTACTTTCGGCTCCCAGTCGAGCAGTTGCCGAGCAACCGCGATGTCCGGACAACGGCGCGTCGGGTCGTCCGGCGGCATCGGTTTGGATTCCGTGCGCAACTCCGCGTTCGCAATTTGCGCGACGATGCGCGCGAACTCCCGAATCGGGTACTCTTCGGGATTTCCCAGATTCACCACGCGGCCTCGCGCCCCGCCGCAGGCAGCGCACGCCATGATTCCCGCCACCAAGTCGTCCACGTAGCAAAACGAGCGCGTTTGGGAGCCGTCGCCGTAAATGGTCAGCGGCTGCTCGCGCAGCGCCTGCAGAATAAAATTCGGAACGACCCGTCCGTCGTCCGAGCGCATCCGCGGGCCGTATGTGTTGAAGATGCGGATGATGCGCGCGTCGAGGCCGCGCGAACGCACGAACGCCATGACGAGCGCCTCGCCGAAGCGTTTGGACTCGTCGTAACACGAACGGGGGCCGACGGGATTGACGTGTCCCCAATACGTTTCGCGCTGCGGGTGCTCGAGCGGATCGCCGTAGGCTTCCGAGGTCGAGGCATAGAGCAGACGAGCATTCCATTCCAGCGCGGCGCGCGCGCAGAACTCGGTGCCCTTGCTGTTGACGTCCAGCGTTTCGAGCGGCAACTGCGCGTAGTCGACCGGGCTTGCGGGTGAGGCAAAATGCAAGACGAGGTCCGGAGCGCCGCAATCGCGAGCGATTTCGTCGATGAGGGTGCGCGGCGGCTGCGTGACGTCGCGCTCGAACAACCGAAAATGCGGCGAGCGGAATGCATCGGCCAAATTTGCGCGATTTCCCGTAACGAAATTGTCGAGGCCGATCACGATCCAGCCTTGCGCAAGATACGCGTCCGTCAAGTGCGATCCGATGAAGCCGGACGCGCCGGTGATCAGAACGCTGCGCCGATCGCCCACGTTCAGTGCGCCGGCGCGGCTATGCGCGTCGCGATGAACGCCGCAACTTCGCTCGGGACGGTTCCGCGTCCGAAACCGGCATCATAACCGAGTTCCGTCGCCATCAAGTTCGTCACGCGCGGGCCGCCGCAGCACAGCACGATGCGATCGCGCAAACCTTCGGCTTCGAGCAATTCGACGAGCGCCGTGAAGTTTTTCACGTCGCTGCCTTTCTGCGTGACGACCTGCGAAGCCAGCAGCGCGTCGATCCGTTTTTCTTTCGCAAATCGCACGAGTTCCTCGACCGACACCTGACTGCCCAGATTATACGTTTCGAACATCTTGTAGCGTTCGAGCCCGTAGTCGCCTTTGTAGCCCTTCATGTTCAGGATTGCATCGATACCCACGGTATGCGCGTCCGTACCAATGCACGCGCCGGCGACGCGGAGTTTACGCCCGATGCGCTCGGCGACGAACGCATCGACTTCCTCCATCGACATCGCGTGCGTCTTCGCCGACGGAGCGGAGATCGTCGAAAAGTCGAGCGCGTGCGGCGTGCTGCCGTAAACGACGAAAAATGAAAATCCGGATGCGATGGGCCGGCCTTCGACGACTTGAACGTCGGTGAAGCCTATCTTTACCGCCAACTGCCGCGCGGCTTCGTCGGCGGCTTCGCTCCACTGCACCGGCAGTGTGAACGAGAGCTGCACTTTGCCGTCGTTCATCGTATCGCCGTAGGGCTTGACGAGCTGCGTCATTCTAAAGGCGCTCCGTCCTGGACTGCGCGGCCCCCGCGCTGCGGGGCCCCCTTCTCTTCATGGCGCCTAAGCACGCGTTGTAACATGTGCACTCCCCTTGGGCGCCTGAGGCTCGAGTTGCAATTCTTCTTCGAACGGATTCCAATACTGCGGCGCGCGCTCGAACACGCCGTCGAAGCCGCGTCCGCCGTCCGGCGAGCGCGAAACGTCCGCGAAGAGACCCGCTTCGATCGCGTTCATCAATCCTTGATCCGCAACCCGCCGCAGCAGTTTTTCGGCGTCGGCTAAAACGCTCTGCGCGCGCCGTTCGATGATGCCGCCCGGCTTGAACGCGATTTCGTCGCCGAAATGCCGCGCCGTGTTCATGATGTAGCGCGCATTTTCGATCGAGAGCGCGCGATCGCCGATAAACGGCGTATGAATCGCTTCGGTGAGCATGCCGCATAGATGAATCGTCTGGCGCGTCATCACGGACGTCAGATTGAACATCGCGTCGATCAGATGCCCTTTGAAAATGTCGCCGGTCATGTGTTTGGTCGGCGGCATGTACTTGAGCGGCGCGTTGGGGAAAATCTGACGCGCGAGCTGCGCCTGCGCGACTTGGTACAGAAAGCCGTCCTGCAAATCCGGATTGATTTCGTACGCGTCGCCGAGGCCGATCTGCTCGTCCGGCATACCCGCGCGATGCGCGAATTCTTCGTTGATGAACTGCGAGGCGAGCACGGCCGGCGCTTGTTCCACCGCATCGGCGGTAGTGAGATAGTTATCTTCGCCGGTGTTGATGATGATGCCGGAATAGGCGTTGAGCATGCGGCTGAAGTGCTGATCGATGAACGTGCGCTTCATGTTGATGTCGCGGAACAGGATGCCGTACATCGAGTCGTTCAGCAGCATGTCGAGGCGCTCCATCGCCGCCATCGTCGCGATCTCCGGCATGCACAGACCGCTTGCGTAGTTCGTGAGCATCACGTAGCGGCCGAGCCGCTCGGAGGCCTCGTCCAAAGCCTCGCGCACGATCTTGAAGTTGGCCTGCGTCGCATACGTGCCGCCGAAGCCTTCGGTCGTCGGACCGAACGGAACAAAGTCCAGCAGCGATTGCCCGGTCGAACGGATCACCGCGATAACTTGCGCGCCGGCTTCGGCCGCCGCAACGGCAGCCGTGCGATCTTCGTAGATGTTGCCGCTTGCAACGATGACGTAGAGCAGCGGCGCCGGCTCTTGCGCGAGGCGAGCCAACAGCTCGCGCCGCTCCTCGCGCCGTTCCCCAATTCGATCGAGCGCGCGCCGCGCGTAACGCCGCACGATCTCGCGCGCCGCTTCTTCGGGAACGCCGGAAAACGTGGACAGTTGCAAAGCTCCCGACGCGATTTCCACGCCGAGCTCGGCCGGAGAGAGACCGGTTTGCGCGAGCCCGCGGCCGAACGCGACGGCGGCTCCCCGCGCGCGATTCGCGTCGTCGAGCGCGTCGACGATCAGATTCGGAACCGGCACGTCCTCGCCGCCAACGCCGTCCACGCCAAGCAGACGCAGCACGGCGCGCTCGACGGAAACGGTCGAATGAGCGGCGATGAAGTCGTTCACGGGGGCAGCGATAGCGCCCGCCAGCTCGCGTGCGGTTTCTACCAGCCTCCCGTCGATGTGCAATTCCATATCTCGCTTCATTTACGGGAATGCACCCGTTTCTCCTCAAGCGAATAATCGCCCCATGAAACGCCGGCCGCCTGGACTTCCTTTTGTAGTGACCGCGCTGGCCGCAGCGGTCGCCGCCGTTCTGCTTCTGCGCACGCCCCACGCGGAGCCGTCGGCGCTGCAGCCGCCGGCCGTCCAGGACGACGGATGGCCGATGTACCAGCGCTATCCGACGCACAACGCGGTGTTCGCGAGCCCCGGCCTTCGCGTTCAATGGACGACGGTGCTGGGAGGAAAGATCAACGGCGGCCTCGCGGTGACGGGCGGCGTCGTTTACGCGGTGAGTTTCGACAAAAAACTCTATGCGATGGACGAGCGGACCGGCGTCGTTCGCTGGAGCGCCGTTGCGGACAACATCCTGATGTCTACGCCGGTGGTCGGAAAAGGCATCGTGATCGTCGGCAGCGGCAAGGACGGCTTCCTGAAACCCGACGATTACATCTCGCAAGTATGGGGACGGCCGGAAGGCGACGACGTGTATGCCTTCTCGACCGCGGACGGACACTTGCTCTGGAAAGTGCATACGGTGGGCGAGAACATGCCCTCGCCCGCGATAGCCGGCGACACGGCGATCCTCGCAAACGGCGATCTTCACACCTACGCATTCGATCTTGCTACCGGAAAGACGCGCTGGACCGCGCCTTTGCCCGGCGTTCCGACGATGGCGTCGATGAACGTCGTCGACGGCGTCGCATTCACGAGTTCGTGCCATAACGCGCCGTACACGTGCGAGACGCGCGCCATCGACGTGCGCGACGGGGAGACGCGGTGGACGAATCGATACGGCGGCAGCGACTGCGCGCCCACGGTCGACGGCGGTATGGTGTTCGTGAACGCTTCGCGCGATGAAGATCCGCGCTTTCACACCGGCGGACAGATTACGGTCGCCGCAATAGACGAACGCAGCGGGAAGACGCGCTGGACGTATGAAGCGCCGCCGGGACCGTATACGTATGTCGCTTCACAAGAACGCCAGATCGCCGGCGTTTCCGATCGCGACGTGCTGTATCAGCCGATCGGCAACGCTCACGCGCGTTATCGCGCTGAACGAGCGAACCGGCAAACTCCTGTGGACCGTGCACACGTCCGGAAACGTGAAGATGAGTCCGTCGTCAAAGGCGACGTGGTGTATTTCGGTGATACGGCGGGCGTCTTCTACCGCATCGACCGGAAAACCGGACGCATCCTGCACACGATCTCGTATCTGCAGCCGTTTTCCACTTCGCCGCCGGTGATTGTCGGCGACACGATGTTCTTCGCGAACGGCCAAGCGGTGCTCGCCGTTCCGCTTACGGACGTGTAAGACGATCGAGCATATACGCTGCGACGCCCTCGCGCCACGACGGTAAGCGTATCCCGAGCGTCGTGCAGCTTCGCGTTCTCGAGCGCTGAAAACGGCGGGCGGCGGACTTTCGACGGCCACTCCGTGTAGCTGACGGGTTCGACCGCATCCGCTATACCCGCGATTCGCAACGCTTCGCGCGCGTAGTCGTACCACGTCACCGCGCCTTCGTTCACCATGTGATACACGCCGTAGGGCGCGCCCGATTGCAGCAGACGCAGCAATGCTTCCGCGAGATGCGGCGCATAGGTCGGCGATACGGTTTGATCGCGAACGATGCGCAGCGGTTCTCCGGCTTGCGCCTGCGCGATGATGCGATCGATGAACGTGTACCCTTTGCTGGTGCTCGCGCGCGTGGCATAGACGCCGCACGTGCGCACGACGTACGCGGCCGACTGCAGACGAAGCGTGAGGAGTTCACCTGCGTACTTCGAGGCGCCGTACACGCTGACCGGCCGCGGTCGCTCCGCTTCGGTATACGGGCGGCCGAGTTCGCCGTCGAATACGTAGTCGGTGCTGAGCGTGACCAGCGGCGTGCCGCGCTCGGCGCATGCCTCCGCCATGGCGTTGACCGCGATTGCGTTGATCGCAAACGCGCTCTGCGGTTCGGCCTCGCAGCGCTCGACGTTGTGAAAGGCCGCGCAGTTTACGACCGCGTCGGGCGGCATGGCGGGCGATCGCCGCCGCAACCGTCGCGGCGTCCGTAATGTCGACCTCGTCATGCGAGGGACTGATGAGTTCGAGGTCTTTCCAGAGCCGGCGAATCTCGCCGCCGAGTTGGCCGGAGCCGCCAAAAATGAGCACGCGGTGTAGCGCAGGCACGCCCCTTCCTTGGCCGCCCTGTAACAAACGCCTCTCCCGGCGGTAGAACGCCGCAAGAACCCGAATCTAGAGGAGCATGGAGATCGGAGAGCAGAGCGACGAGGCTCTGGTGCGGCAGGTCCGTAACGGCGAGCGCGAGCTCTTCTCCGTCTTGGTAGACCGTTACAAACGTGGAATCGCAAGTTTCATCAGCGCCGGAGTCCGCAGTCCGTCGGACGTCGCCGACCTCTCACAGGAAACGTTCCTGCGGGCATACGCGCACTTGGACACGTTCAATCCCGCGCTCGGCAAGTTCTCCACCTGGATCTACCAAATCGCGCGCAACGTCGTCCGCACGCATCTGGGCAAATCGCAGCGCCGCGTGCCGACGCAAGAACTGCCGGAAGATCAAACACTCGAAAATGCGCTCCCGGATCTCTCGCGCGACTGCGATCCGGCAAGCGGGATCCTTCGCGACGAAGCGGAGCGCGAGCTGCGGGAAGCGCTTGCCGACCTTCCGGAACGGACGCGGACCGTGCTGACGCTGCGCTACTACAACAACATGGAATATCACACGATCGCGAGCACGCTCGGCCTTTCGTTGGGCAACGTGAAAACGCTGATTCACCGCGGCAAGATCGCGCTCGCGCAAAAGATGCGCGAACACGACGAGCGTCGGCGCTCCGGCGAGGCGTGCCGAGAAAGGAGGGCACAATGCGCTGCTCGTCCTGTGAGCCGCTGCTCGACCGGTACGTCGAAGGCACGCTGCCCCCGCGTGCGATGATTGCAATCACCGCGCATCTCAAGACCTGCGCGTCATGCCGAGGATTGCTCGAAGAACTCAAGGTGGTGGACGGTTTGCTCGCCACGACGCGCACGTTCGAACTTGCGGAAAATTTCACGTTCGCCGTGATGGCTGAAGCGCGCTCGCGCCCGGCTCCGCGTGCCCGGCAACATCCCGTGTGGAGTTTTTTGGTGCTGTATTCCGCGGCCGCATGGGTCGCGACCGTTCTCGCCATGGCTGTGACGGGAACCCCTCCTGCCGCAGTTGCCGGCGCCATTTCCGGCGCACTGGCACGCCTGGGATTCTTCTCGGACGCCATGTCGGAAAGTTTTTCGCACGGCGTCGCACCGCTGGCTCCCACGCTCGCGGTGTTCGGCGTGGGCGTTCTGGTCGTCGACGTCGCAATCGCTGCAGCTTTCGCGCTCCTCTATTTCGTAATCCGCCCGCGCCTCGCCGCGCGGCTCGTGTCCGTTTCGGAGTCTGCGTCATGAAGTATCGTATTCCGCTCGTCTTCAGCCTTTTCGCCGTCGCACTTCTCGCGTCGTTCGGCGTTGCATCCGCGAACACGATAGACCGAGGCATCACCGCGATCGGCCGAAACGTCGTCGTTCCCGCGGACGAAGAGGTGAAAGGCGACGTAACGGTGATCGGCGGCAACGCCGACGTCGCCGGAACGGTAGACGGCGACGTCACGGTCGTAGGCGGAACCCTTACGAAAGAACCGGGCGCGCAGATCGCCGGCGAACAAAAGCAGATCGACGGGAATTTCGGCTCCTACGTGCCGTTCGTGCCGTTCGAAGTAAGGTCGGGCATCGCACGCGAGAATCATCGCCTCACCGCGTGGCTCGCGTACAGCGTCATCGTGCTGGTCGCGTTTCTGATCTTCCCGGTGCGCGTTCGCGCGGCGCTCGATCGCGTCGAACACCATCCGGGGCTTTCCGCTGCGGTCGGCGTCATCGCGCTCGTTGCAATCATTCCGATCGCAGTGCTGCTCTTCATCAGTTTCATCGGATGGCCGCTCATTCCGGTCGAACTGCTCGCGGTGTTTGCCGCGACGCTTATCGGATACGCGGCGCTGAGCATGCTGATCGGACGGCGCTTGTACGAACTGATGCTGCCGCATACGACGCCCTCGCCCGTGGGGGCGCTCATTCTCGGACTGGTCGTCATCGCAGCGGCGGGAATGGTGCCGGTGATCGGCCACCTCGTGATTGGGCTGGTGTGCCTCGTGGGATTGGGCGCAGCGATTCTCGCGTTCGTGCGTGAGACGCACTTCATGGCTCCGGCAGCGCCCGCCGCGCCGGGCGCGGGACCGCGTCCGCCGATCGGCGGGCCGCCCATGACGACGATCACGTAAGCGGGCCCCTCCCCGATTTCGGGGAATATACGCTTAACGTATGGCAACCGTATCGCGCACCGCTCGATTCGCGGCGCGCACCGCGCGCATGCGCGCGTCCACCATCCGTGAAATGCTCAAGGTCACTCAGCAACCCGACGTCATATCATTTGGCGGCGGATTGCCCGCGCCCGAACTGTTCCCGACCGACGCAATCGCCGAGTGTACGCGCGAGGTCATGCGCGACGTCGGTTCGCTCGCGCTGCAATACGGCGTGACGGACGGGATTCCGGAACTTCGCACCTGGGTCGCCGAACGTCTGACGCGGCACATCGGCACGGCGTACGACGCGGACGACGTCATCATCGTGAACGGATCGCAGCAAGGCCTGGATTTGCTCGCGAAAATCCTCGTCGATCCCGGCGATCACATCGTACTGGAAAATCCGTCGTATTTGGGTGCGATTCAGGCGTTTGACGCGTACCAAGCGCGGTACGTCACGGCCGACACGGACGAAGACGGCGTGATTCCGGAGTCGCTCGAACACGTGCTCGCGCACGCGCAGCCGCTTCCGAAGTTCGTCTATCTGATTCCGAATTTCCAAAATCCGACGGGCAGAACGCTCGCCGCCGATCGCCGGGAGCGTATCGTGCGAATTTGCGAGCACTTCGGCGTTCCTATCGTCGAAGACGACCCGTACGGGGAATTACGCTTTACCGGTTCGCATCTACCGTCGCTCTCGTCGTTTTCGCGCGAGGGAACGGTTATCTACAGCGGTACGGGCAGCAAAATCATGGCGCCCGGCCTGCGCATCGCTTGGCTGGCCATGCACGACGCGGAGGTTCGCGAGAAACTCATTCTCGCCAAACAAGGCGCCGACTTACAAAGCGGTACGCTCGCGCAATACATCTTTTTGCAATACGTTTCCAAGCGCGAAGCGTTCGAGCGCCATCTCGCTACGATCGTTCAGGTCTACGGCGAGCGGCGAGATGTGATGCATGCGGCGCTTCGGGAATACATGCCGGAGAACGTGCAGTTCAATCATCCCGAAGGGGGCATGTTCATGTGGGCACGCGCGCGCGATGTGGACACGACCGAACTTCTGCGCATTTCTACCGAGCAGAAAGTGGCGTTCGTTCCCGGCGTGTCGTTCTATCCTCAGCGCGACGTGGTCGACGGCATGCGCCTGAATTTCTCGCACTCGACACCGGAAAAAATCCGCGTGGGCATCGAACGCCTCGCGCGGGCGGTGCGTGCGATGGCGTAAGGAGAGTCCTAATGCCCGAATACCTCGTCACCGGAATCGCGCCGTGGGCGGACGCGGCGAAAGTAACGGAAATTTTGGCGGACAGCGCCCTCGACCAAACCTGTCTTTCTATGGTGAGCAAATCGTCCGCGCATGGTGCCTCGCACGCCGGGAACGCCGCCGGCGCGCGCTCGCTTTCGAACAGCAGCACCATCATGACCGGTTCGAGCGGCACCAGCGTGCCCGGAATAGGCGGTTCGGGCGCGTCCTTTTCGGCGAGCTCGCATCATGCGGTCGCGGATTATCTCGGCGGCTTGCCGCTGATTCCACCGGACCAGGCGGAGCACTTCAACATCGCGATTTCGGAAGGGCGAACTTTGGTGATGTACAAAGCCGCGCCGGAAGAGGCGGCGAAAGCGGAATCGGCGTTCCGCGCGGCAGGACTTCGCAACGTGAAAGTCTTCAGGCCAAAAGAGCCGACTCTGTCACCCTGAGGCTGTCGAAACGGTTATAGGAGAACAATGGCTGAACATCTGGTCACCGGTATCGCGCAATCGTCGGATCCGCAGCACCTCGAGGACTCCCTGTGCGCCCAGGAGACGGTGAACTGCGATAAGATCGCGGTCATCACGAAAGATGCTCCGACGGATACGCATCACGACTCCATGCTCACGTTCATGCATGTCGGGCAAGATCATCCGACGTCGGACGTCCAGCACGAAGTCATCGTCGGCGGCGAATCGATCCTCACCAATTTCGGAGATCCGCAAGTTCCGAACATCAGCTCGGACACGCGGTACGTCGGATTCTTTGCCGAGCCGCACATCATCGACCATCTCGCCGAATACGCGATTCCGCAGGACCAGGTGCAGAACTATAACGACGCTATCGAGGCGGGGCGCAGCGTCGTCGTTTACAAGGCCGACAAGGCCGAGGCGCCCGCGGTCGAGCAAACGTTCAAGGACGCCGGCCTGAAGAACGTCAAGACGTTCGAGACCAAGTAGTTTAGCGAAACTAGGAATCTCTTAATCAGAGGTTCCTTAGGCGATAAGGCGCAGGCCGGATAGGACGAGCAGCGCCACTATGACGGGTCTGAGCGCTGAAGCGGCGCGCGTTGCAAGCGTGCTTCCCAGCGCGACGCCCGGCAGCGAACCGACGAGCAGCAAACCTGCGATCGAAAAGTTCACGTCGCGCAGCACGATATGTCCGATTGCGGCGACGGCGGTAACGATCGTCGCGTACATCAAACTCGTGCCCACGATCGTTTGAATCTTCGCGCGACCTTTGATGAAGTACAGCGCCGGCACGCTGAGCGAACCCACGCCGACGCCGGTTATCGCCGTGATTGCGGCCACGACGAAGCCCATCACGCCCAGCGAGGCGCCGTTGTCGAACCGCTCGTGCCCCGAGCGAAACTTCGATGCGAACGCAATGGCGAACGCGCACACGCACAGCGCGATTCCGATGCCGCGGCGCAGCGCTCCCTGCGCCAAATGCACGTCCGCGTGCAGCTTCAAGAACGCGAGAACCGCCAATCCGACCAGCGAGCCGAGAACGCCCGCGACGGCCAGCGCGGTCATCGAGCGCATCTCGACGTTGTTCGAGCGTTTGTGAATCGCCGAACCGAGCGCTTTGGTGACGACGCTGACGAAGAGATCCGTGCCGACCGAAACGAAGGGATCGACTTTCAGCACGAACATCAGAAACGGCGCCAGCAGCGTTCCGCCGCCGATGCCGGTTGCGCCCGAAACCAGGCCGATGAAAAACCCGAGTAGGACGACCGAGAGCGCGATCATCGCCGCTGCGTTCGAACTGCCTCGCGCAAGCCCGCTGCCGCCGCGACGTATGCGACCAATTCATCGACGCAGCGATCGACCGACTTCCCGGCGGTATCGAGCGTCAACTCCGGCGCATCGGGCGCCTCGTACGGCGCGGAGACGCCCGTGAATTCGGATATCTCTCCGGCGCGCGCGCGTTTGTACAATCCTTTCGTGTCGCGAGTTCGCACGTTCGCACGTCGGCGCTGACGTAGACTTCGTGGAAGCGCTCGCCCGCCGCTTTTCGCGCGATGTCGCGATCGCGGCGCATCGGCGAAATGAACGCGGTGATGACGATCGAGCCCGAATCCGCAAACAGCGCGGCTACCTCGCCGATGCGGCGGATGTTTTCCGCGCGATCCGCAGCCGAAAAGCCCAAGTCGCCGTTCAAGCCTGCGCGCACGTTGTCGCCGTCGAGCACGTACACCGACGCGCCTTGCGCAAACAACGCGCGTTCGAGCGCCATGGCAAGCGTCGATTTCCCGGCGCCGGAAAGGCCGGTCAGCCAGATGACTGCGCCGCGATGACCGTTGCGGCGCTCGCGTTCCTCGCGCGAAATCAGGTGATCCGCATGGTAGATGTTCTGCGGCGCGTTTCCGGTCGTCACGCCGCTGACGACTCCGCCGGCGACTGCATCCCGTCCGCGCAGCAGAACCAAACGCGATGACGCGGGCATCGACGCGTGATTGTCGAGCGGAATCAGCGCCGTGGAACGCAGGCGCACTTGCACGATCGCGTAACGCGGAATCGTATCCGTGGCGAGGGTCTGCAGCGACGATGAATCGACGACGCTCTCGATTGCGGCGATAACGGCGCGAGCCGTCGTGGCTCCGAATTGAACCGTGAGCTGCTCGCCAACCTGCGGCGGCGTTTCGTCCAGCCAGAAGCAGATGGCGCGGAAGGCATAATCGAGCTGGGGCGGCCGATCCGCGTGACTGACGACGTCGCCGCGATTGACGAAGACCGGTTCGTTGAACGTGATGCCGATCGATTCGCCGGCGGTCGCCAACGGGTGATCGGGCGCGCTCCAGCGCTCGATGGTGCGCACCGTCGCCGCGGAATTCATCGGCGAGAGCAGCACCTTGTCGCCCATCGCAATACTTCCGGATTCGATGCGGCCGACCGCGATGCGCGAACCATCGTTGCGGTACACGTCCTGTACGCGAAGCCGTAGCGGCGCGTCGATCATCGCCGTCATCGGATTGAACTGCTCGAGCGCTTCCAGCAATGAGGGGCCGCCGTACCACGACATGTTCGCGGAGCGGTTTTTCAGATTTTCGCCGTTGCGCGCAGAGATTGGAATCAGCGAATGCGGATGCAAGTCCAGCGCCGTCAGCATCTCGCGTGTTTCGCGTGCGACCTGTTCGAAACGCGCCGCGTCGTAGCCTGCGGCGTCCATTTTGTTCAGCACGGCGGTTATTTGACGGATGCCGAGCATGTGCAGCAATTGCGCGTGACGTTTGGTTTGTTCGCTGACGCCTTCGACGACGTCGACCACCAGCACCGCCGCATCGGCTTCGGACGCGCCGCTGAGCATGTTGCGCACGAACTCGCGATGCCCGGGCGCGTCGATGATCGCGTAGCGGCGTGCGTTCCACGTGAACCAGACGCGCGTGGTGTCGATGGTGATGGCCTGATCGCGCTCGGTCTGCAGTGCGTCGAGCACGAACGACCATTCCAGCGGCATGCCGCGCTTGCGGCTGAGCGCTTCCAGTTCTTCCGCTTTTCCGGGCGGCAGACTATCGGTGTCGTGCAGCAAACGTCCGATGAGCGTCGACTTTCCATGGTCGACGTGTCCGCCGATGACGATCTTGAGCGCGCGCGACATCTACATGTACCCCGAAGCGCGAAGGCGCTCGAATGCATCTTCCTGTTCGTGATCCATCAAACGGCCGGCGCGTTCGGGTTCGCGCGTGGCTTCGAGTTCCGCGATGATCGCTTCGAGGGTCGCGGCGTTGCTGTTTATGGGCACCGTAATGTTCTTTTCGCCGAGCGAACGATAGCGTTTGCCGTCCTTTGCCAGATACAGCGCCACGTACGGAATGTTCTCGCGCTGGTGATAACGCCAGATGTCGACTTCCGTCCAGTGCAGCAGCGGGTGGATGCGCAGATGCATGCCTTCGGCGACGTCCGTCGTGTAGTGGTTCCAGAACTCGGCGGGCTGGTGACGCACATCCCAATCGCCGCCGAACGAGCGCGGGCTGAACACGCGCTCTTTGGCTCGCGTCGCTTGTTCGTCGCGGCGAATGCCAAGCAAGACTCCGCGATACCGATCGCGCTGCAACAACTGTTTGAGCCCTTCGGTTTTGCGCGCGGCGGCGCGAGCGCCCGGCGGCAACGTTTGATCGACGCTCGATTCTGGCGGGCACAGCTCCACGCGAAGATCGAGATCCCACTCCTTGGCGATCCGGTCGCGGAACTCGTACACTTCGGGCAGTTCCATCTCCGTATCGAGCTGGACGAGCGGAAAGGGAACGCGGCCGAAAAATGCCTTGCGCGCGAGCCAGAGCAGCGCCGTGCTGTCCTTGCCGATGGACCAGAGCATGCACAGCGGCTCCACGCAGGCGAAAGCCTCGCGCAAAATGTAAACGGACTGCGCCTCCAAGTCGTCCAGATAGGCGTCTTGGTCCGCTCTCACCGCGGGGGTCATCGTGAAATCAGTTCGCAGGGTACCCGAGAGACCCTGGGCGTGGATACCATCGTGTGCTGCACTGCCTGCCAAGATTGCGTCAACCCACATGTTATCGGCGGGTGCGGCCGAACACTAAGGTCGTGCTCTGCGATCTTCACCTGCACACAACAAAGTCCGACGGCGTCTGGGCGCCGGAACGGCTGTTCGAGGAAATTCGCGCACGCGATTTACTGCTTTTTAGCATTACGGACCACGACTGCCTGGACGCATATCCGGTGCCGGACGACCTTCGCGAGCGCTGCATTCCGGGACTAGAGGTCGATTCGCATTACGACGGGCACACCGCGCACATTCTCGCGTACGGAATCGACGACCACGGCTCGCCGCTGCTGCAAGCGTTGAACGCCCAGCGAGCCGACCGCCGTCGCCGTATGGAAGGGATGGTTGCCAGACTCAACGTGCTCGGCATTGCAATCGCGATGGAAGACGTTGTAGCGCAAGCGGCGGCCGCGAGTTCGCTCGGACGTCCGCACTTGGCGCGGGCGCTTGTCGCCAAAGGGCATGTGACGACGGTGCAAGAGGCCTTCGACCGGTACATCGCCGACGACGGCGACGGCTACATCGCGCTCGAGCGGCTTAGTTCGGATCGCATCATCGAGCTGATCCACGAGTCAGGCGGCGTTGCCGTGGTGGCGCACCCCATGCGTCTGCGGGAAGCGGCGCATCTCGAGGAACTTTACAAACTCGGCGCGGACGGCATCGAAGTCGTGCACCCGACGGCGGACGCCGACGCTCAGCAGATGCTTCGCGAGTTCGCTTCGGCGCGCAAGTTGCTCGTGACGGGCGGAACGGATTTTCACGCGCCCGTTGCCGGACGGCGAATCGGGGTGGAGATGGCCGAGGAGCAACTCACCGGTTTGCGCTACCGCAGCGCGCAAATATCGTAAATATCCGAGCTGCACTAACGGCTCACGCGAAGACCTCGCGGAAGGCGCGGTTCGCTAAGTCTTTCGGCGAGAGTTCCGGATTGCCGGTAAGCGGCCACGCGATCGCGAGATCCGGATCGTTCCAGCGCACGCCGATTTCCTGTGCCGGATCGTATTCCGCGCTTTGCTTGTATGTGAAAATCACGTCGTCGCTCAGCGCGAGAAAGCCGTGCAGAAAACCGGCGGGGATGTAGATCTGCACGTGCTCTTGCGCACGCAGGTGCACGCCTTCCCACTGCCCGAAGGTCGACGATTCCTTGCGCGCATCGACGATGACGTCGAACGCCTCTCCGCGCAGCACCTGCACGAGTTTGCTCATCCGCGGATCGCCGTGCAAACCACGCAACACGCCGCGGCGCGAAAACGAGACGTTGTCTTGCACGAACTCGTCGGCGATGCCGAGGGCGCGGTATTTCGTGCGCACGTAGACTCTCCTTGAACAGCCCGCGCGCGTCTGCGAACGCCGCCGGTTTGATCAAAAACGCATCCTCGAATTTCGTCGGCACTCGCTCGAGCATGGCGCGTTTTTTTGGCGCAAAACTGAGAATTGCCTGGGAAAATAATCGTAGGAAAGGACGCTCGAGCCGCCAACCTTTCCGCGGTGAACAGGTATGCCGTCGCCGGAATCCTTGCGTGCTTTGCCGTCTCGTTCGCCGGCTGCGGTGGCGGCGGCGGGGGAGCCGCCTCGTCTCCGTCGTTGCCCAGCCATCCGACGGCAACCGCTCCTCCGGGTACCGGTCCTTCCGATCCCGATCCGAGTTTCGAGGTTCCGTCAACGACGCCGAGCGATAATTGGGCGACGTACGCGCACGACATTCTGCGCACCGGCTTCGAACCGAATCCCACGGGTATCGACCGCTCGACGCTTTCGGACTTAAAACTTGCCTGGAGTTATCAAAGCTCCACGAACGCGCCGTTCAATGCGAGTCCCATTCTGTACGGCGCACTGCTTTACACCACCGACGAAAACGGTGAACTAACGGCGTTCAACGCAAAAACGGGCGCGATCGTCTGGCAGGATCAAATGGGGCAGTGGACCGAGATGACGCCCGCGATCTACGACGGGATTTTGTTCGTCGGTCAGCACGACTATCCGTCGCAACTCACCGCGCTCGATCCGTTGACCGGTCACATGCTGTGGACGCAGCGCGTGCCTGGCGCGCTGCAAGGCTCGCCCGTTGCGGTGAACGGCGTCATCTATGCCGGCGTCTCACTGGGCGACGCGGGATTCTGCCATGCCGGCGGCGTGTATGCGTTTGATGAGAAAACCGGTTCGCCCGGATCGATCTGGTTGACTGCGCCGCCGGCCCCGGATGGCGGCGGTGTCTGGGGTCCGCTCAGCTACGACGGAACGCGTTTGATCTTCGGAACCGGCAACACGTGCGTCACCTCGCCGCCTTCGGCGAATTCGATCGTTGCATCGGATCTCGGCCTGAAAGAACAGTGGTTCGTTCAAACCGCCACTGCGAATCACGATGACGACGTGGGCGGCGGCGTACTAGTCCTCGGCACGACCGGGTACGTCATCGCAAAGAGCGGCTACATGTATTGGGTGGATTTGCTGACGGGCAACGTTCTCTGGAAAGAAAACCTCGGCGTCGCCGACGAGTTGGGCGGCCACATGACGCCCGGCTACACGGACTCGACCTTCATCATCAGCGGCGGCTTTCACAGTTTTCCGTCGAACACCGGACCTCCGCCGGGGAGCACGCTGTACGGGCTTTCGCCCAGCGGCGAAATAAAGTGGCAGCGCACGATGAACTATCCAATCTCCTCGTACGTCGCGACCACCCCGGACTTGGCGTTTGCGACGATCGACGACACGATCGAAGCGCTCGACCCGTCAACCGGAAATACGCTGTGGTCGCACCAAACCGCCGGAAATTTCCACGGCGGTCCGGTCCTGACGACGCAAGGCCTGTTCGTCGCCGATTTATCCGGTAAAGTCTACGCGTTTACGTTGAGCGGATCCGGTGTTTCGACGGCGGCGCGCAAAGATGCGGCGACGTTGCACGCCGCCGGCCCACGTCCGATACCGCCGACGTATTGCCGGCTGAAGTAATGCCGCGCAGCCGTTAGCTTTTAACGGCGTAATACTGCCAATTCGTCCACGTCGTGCCGACTTCGGTGTTTTGCCGAACGTACACGGCCTTTGCTCCGGATTGCGCTAGAAGTTCCGTGACGAGCTGCTTCGACAAGCCGTGCATTTCCATGATGTTTCGCGGAAGGGAGGCAATCGTTTCGGGGGTGGCGTTGCGGTATTTCAGGCGGCGGTATGCGCGAATTGCGAAGCCGGGCAGCAGGCGCAGCAGCAGCGGCATGATCGCGTGAAAAAGCCGCGTCCGCGCGTTCAACGGTACCGCTTCCGGTAACTGAAAGACGATAACGCCGCCGGGCTTTGCAACGCGGCAAAACTCTGCGATGTACGCGCGTGTCATGTTCACCGGAATATGCTGAAGCACTTGCGTGCTGTAGACGAAATCGAACGAGCCGCTTTCAAACAGCCGCAAATCCGGCCGATCGTTGACGACGTAGTCGCAGCGCTCGCCGAACGCGTTGAAATGCCGAGCACCCTCGATCATCGAGGGCGCGATGTCGACGCCGGTAACCCGTTCGAAATGCCGAGCCAGCGCCTGCGTCAAACGCCCCAGACCGCAACCGAAATCCAACGCTGCGCCAAATTTCACCGCGATGCCGCGAGTTTGCAACTCGTCGACCAGCGCATCGATTTCATTTCGGCCCGTCGCAAAGAACTCGTCTTTATCCCATCCGTGTCCGAGTTTGGCGGGATCGGCGGTAAGAATCGCCCACATCGGGTCGACCTTCCCAAGATGGTCCCACGTGTTTTTCAGGCGCTCGATTTCGCGCGGATCCATCAACGGTAGTGCCGGCGCACCGCGGCGGCAACGTAACGAACCATCTCGTCCGTCATCTCCGCATACATCGGTAACGACACTTCCGCGTTCGCCATGAACTCAGAGTGCGGGAAAGCCCCTTCGGCATACCCGAGGTAGCGAAACGCTTCTTGCAGATGACATGGCACCGGATAGTGCACGTTCGTGTCGACGCCGTCCTCCGAGAGCCTCGCGCGGAATGCATCGCGGCCGGTCACGAACAGCGGATAGATGTGGTACACGTGTTTGACGTCCTGCGGAACCGCGGGCTTCGGAATGTCTGCGAGCAGCGAGTCGTACAGCGCCGCGACTTTGCGGCGCGCATCGGTCCATTCGTCCAAATATTTGAGTTTGACGTCGAGAACCGCGCCTTGGATGCCGTCCATACGGTAGTTGTAGCCGATATGCGAATGCAGATATTTCTTCGAACTGCCGTGATTGCGCAGAATTCGCATCTTCTCCGCAAAGGCTCCGTCGTTGCACGTAACGGCGCCGCCCTCGCCATACGCGCCGAGATTCTTGCCGGGATAGAAACTGAACGAAGCGATGCCGCGATCGCCGATGCGGCGGCCGCGAATCTGCGCGCCGTGCGCTTGCGAGGCGTCCTCGATGACGACGAGATTCGCTTCTTTTGCGAGTGCGTAGATCGCGTCCAAATCGCACGGCTGGCCGAATAAATGAACGGGAACGATTGCCTTGGTCTTCGGGGTGATGGCGGCGCGTATCGCGTCAACGTCTATCGCGTACGAAGGCGGCGCGACATCGACGAGGACGACGCGCGCGCCCGTGTATGCGATAGCCTCGGTCGTCGCGACGAACGTGTTCGCCTGCGTGATCACCTCGTCAGCCGGGCCAACGCCCGCAGCGAGCAGCGCGAGATGCAGCGAATCCGTCCCAGATCCGGTCGCGACGCACTGCGACGCACCGCAGTATGCGGCGAAATTCGTTTCGAATTGCTCCACGGCCGGCCCGAGAATGAACTGCGTTCGCTCGACGACCTCGCGCACTGCCGGCCAAATCTCGTCCTTGATGGTGTCGTATTGCGCTTTGAGATCGAGGAACGGCACCTTGATGCGGGTTTCCATGTTTAAGCAAGTACTCCGTTTGAAAGTTGGATGGTGGCGCCCTCGGCTGCTATCGATTTATCGGTAGCCTCCAGGACGCGTACGACCGCCAAGCCGTCTTGCGCGGCAGATCGCACCGGCTCGCCGGCAGTGATTGCACGGTAAAAATTCTCGATGCCTTTGGTCAGGGCTTCCGTTGCGTCGAGGGCGGGCGCGTGCATGTCGCCCGTGCGATACGAGACCATGCGCCGCGCGCTGGATTCGTAATCGGGATTCGTTTCGACGCCTTTGTCGTAGATGCGCACCTTCTCGCTCGGCTCGACGTCGTCCCAAATCGCCATTTTGCTGCGGCCGGCTATCGTCAGACGGCGCACTTTGACCGGTGAAAGCCAGCTCAGGTGCGCGTGCGCGAGCACTCCGGACGGGTAGCGCAACGTAAGAAACGCAACGTCCGCCATATCTTCGTGAATACAATGCGCGACGTTCGCGGACACGGAAACCGGATATTCGCCCAGCACGTAGTTGAAAATCGATACGTCGTGCGGCGCCAAGTCGTAGACGACGTTGACGTTGTTCTGAAACAATCCCAGATTCACGCGAACCGAATCCAAGTACAGGATGCGGCCGAACTCGTGACGCTCGACGAGCCGGCGCAGCAGTTCCACCGAGCCGGTGTACAAGAACGTGTGGTCGACCATCAGCGTCAGCGCGCGCTCGGCGGCGATGCGGCAAAGTTCTTCGCCTTGCACCGCCGTTTCGGTCATCGGTTTCTCGATGATTACGTGTTTGCCGGCAAGCAGCGCCGCCTTTGCGAGATCGAAATGCGTTTCTACCGGCGTGGCGATAGCGACGGCCGAGACGCGTTCATCTGCAAGCGCAAGGCCGATCTCGCGTACGCCCTCGACGCTTGGAAACTGCCGGCGAACCTTATTGATTCGCGTCTCATCGCGATCGACTGCGTAGACCACTTCCCAATTCGGCGAATTGAAAAAGTTTCGGACGAGATTCGGTCCCCAGTAGCCGGCGCCGATGACGGCGACGCCTAAGCACGCACCGTTCATGAACCGCTCGCGGTTTTCGCGGCTTGCGCGCGGCAGACGACGTCGGCGACGGGCTTGATGACGCGTGCTGGATTTCCCGCAACGACCATGCCGTCGGGCACGTCTTTCGTCACGACGCTGCCTGCACCAACGAGCGCACCAGCGCCGATTGTGACTCCCGGTAGAATCGTGGAATTTCCGCCGATCGCCGCGCCCTTGCCGACGGTCGCGCCGCCGACGAATTCCGTACACTCGGCGCACGGCGGATGCGGATCGTCCGTGAATACGACGTTCGGCCCGACGAAAACGTCGTCGCCAAGCGTGACATTCTCGAGAAAGCATCCGGAATGGATTCGCGTACCGCTTCCGATACGGTTTCCCGGCTCCAACGTCGCATTGCTTCCGACGCTCACGTCGTTGCCGAAGCGGTTGTTCTCGCGAATCAGCGCTCCATGCCCCGTGTTAAAACGCTCGCCCGCCACGACCCCCGCATAAATGACCGTATGCGAACGAATTCTGGAGTGCGCGCCGATCGCCACTTCCGCCGGCCCTGCGCGCCCAACCAAACCGACGATTGCGCTCTCGTCGACCGTCGTCTCGTCGCCGAGCGAAAGGTTTTGCGTTATTTCCACGATGTGCCGAATCTCCATTTGAAAAATTGGCGCCAGAACTCGATGCCCAGCGCAAAATTCACGACGGGGTGATAGAGCCACGTCGGCCGTCCGTCGCGCACTGCGCCGTAAATGGCGGCCACGCCCGGAAAAACGAGCGAAATCGAATAAAACGGCCAGAGATACGCGCGAAGCTTACGCGACGAACTCCACGTTTGCGCGCGATTCCACACCGGCTGGTCTCGCTCGGAAAACCGCTTGCCGATCCGCGGCCCGAATTTACGGACGAAATCGCGTAAACTTGCGACGGTGTGATGCTCGACGAGCGCGTCGGCAACGTACGCAATGTCATGGCCCTCGGTGAGCAGATCGGAAATCGGCGCCACGTCGTCTTCTTCGGTCCCGCTTCGGCGCGAAAGACCCGTACGAATGGTGACGCCCTGGGCCATTGCGACGAGCGGCGGTTCTGCCGCGGAAAAATCGTACACGACGTAGCCGTCGCCGCGGTGCTTGACGCGATATTTGCGTTTGAACGTGACCGGCGATGCCGCATTGCCGTACAAGAAGTGATTGAACGGATCCGTGAAATCGTTTAGATACCGCGTCGTCAGACAATCATCCGCCGTGCTGACCAGTCGCGGAACCGCCGCATAAACGCGAGGATCGCCGAACGGCCGCACGATATGATTGAGGAACTCCGCATCGTGCAGCGCGTTGTCGGCCGCGAACACGACCGCAATGTCGCCGCCTGCTGCCGCGTAGCCGATCGCAATACCGGGTTCGCATCTGCGCAGCGGGTTGTCGACGACGATGCACCCGTGCGATCGAGCGCACTCGACAGTACCGTCGTTGGAACCGCCGTCCGCGACGATGATTTCGACGAGATCGTGCGGATAGTTCTGCCTTCGGATGCTCTCGAGGGCGCGGGGCAGACGCCCGATCTCGTTGAGCGTTCCGATGACGAAGGAAACTCGCAGCACGGCCTAACGGGCTCTCGCGCAGAGCACGATGCAGCGTGCGAGCTGAGGAAAAGCGGACGCGAGGAACGCGCTGCCTTTACCGCTCGACGTTATGTTGACGAAGTCGCCTGCCATGCGCTCGACGTGGAAGGCGTGCTCTTCGACCAGATGCTTGAGCGTTGCACGCGTAAAATACCGGACGTGACCGGCTTGGTCGCGCCGGAGCGCCGTATCGATCCACGGACTCACGCCGCACAGCAGCAGAACGCGCCGCGCAAGCGACGCAATGTTCGGCGTTGTAATGATCAGCGTGCCCCCCGCCTTGAGGACGCGGCGAGCTTCATCGAGAAAAAAATCGGTATCGATCACGTGCTCGATGATTTCGCCGGCGAAGACGGCGTCGAACGCCGCGTCGGCCACCGGCCACCTCGCGGTAACGTCGCCGTGAACCGTCTGCAATCCGCGGCCTTTTGCAAGTTCGAGCGCTCGTTCCGATGCGTCCATCGCGACGGCATCGTTTCCAGCCGCCGCAATCTGCTGCGTGAGCTGACCGTCGTACGCACCGACGTCCAAGACTCGCTTCCCTCGGCCAATCATGGCAATGGCTTCACGCATGCGATGCGCGTCAGCCACGGAGTAGCGATATTCGCAGCTGTACCGCTCGCTCAAGTGACTCGATTGCGTCTTCGGCTCTTGTGCTACACCCATCACTTCGTTTGCTCGTTCGATTCGCGAGGTTTCATGAATAACCAAATGAGCGCTGCTAAAGACAGAATCTCCGTCAGCGCTTGCACCAGCGAAGGCACGTGTACCAGAAAGACCAGCCGTGTGACGCGTCTTTGCGGGAGTATCCAGCCGTTCGCGATGGTGTCGAGCCGCACGTGCGATGTGTGCAGCCCGCCGGGCGACCAAGCCTGCCATCCGGCATTATAGCGCACATTGAGGCGCAGAACAGCGGCTTTTCCCGGTGGCACGCTTGCGGTCGCCAGCCATGGCAAGGGCCGGCGGGACGCGAGAGTTCGCCACGCTTGCCGTCTTGCTGCCCGGGCTGGCGCTCGCCGCATCGCGGAAACCGCTGCAACCACGCATAGGCCCGAGCAGCGCAACCAATCCTGCCGTTGCGATATCCTTATCCACGAATAGCGGCGCTGCGGCACGTGCAAATCCGCATTGCCATTGAAAAGCCGTCCGTCGACATAGGCAAGGATGAACGAACCGGGCGACTTGTCGAGCGCAAGCGTCACCTGCGATTGAGTCGCGACGCCGCCCACGCCCTGCGCAAGCTCCGGATTCGTCGCAAAAAGCGATCGCGCGTCGACCCAGCCGTGCGAGGGATCGGCAGACGACCGCGCGGCAGTCGGGGGCATCACCGTGCCCTGCAGCGCATCGCCGACAAATACGTCACCGGCGCCAAGTTCCGCCGGATCGCCGGTAATCTGCGGTACGGCGCCCAGGGCGACGAGCGGAATGAAATTCCTGAGCGGCGCGCCGCAGCCGGTGCGATGCGAACCGGCATTACCTCGCAGCGCGAACACGGCAACGCGGCTCGTTTCCAAGTACGGGCGGCACGCGACGAATGATACGCCGAGATCGGCCAAACCGCTCGAGTCGCCCCGCAGTGCAAAATCGGAAAGCGCTTTCACCGCGGGATACGTTGCGAGATACTCGTTCAGCGGCGCGGCTCCATTCGCTCGATACCGCGCGTCGGGATCGACGCCGCTGCCTTGGCCGCCGTACGTCAATGGCTGATACGCGGGAAACAGCGCGTACCGCGCGCCGGGAAGCGCGTCGACCCGTGCGTGCGCGATCGCGCGATCGTTCAGCCATAACGCCGAAGGCGGGTACAAGAACCACAGCACCGCCAATGTCGCCGCGGCTGCGCCGCCGACGGCGATCGCGGCGGGGTGGCGCACCTGCGCTAGAAGCACCACGTAGCAGATCGCCGCAACCGCCAGCACGTCGTACAGTTCGCGATAAAAACCGGTCAGTGGTGAAAGCACCACGAGCGACGCGTACACGTGCTGCAGCGGCCCCTTCACGCCGGCCGAGAACAGCGCCGCCGCAATACCGAGAACTGCCGCCCAGAGCGTCGACTTTGCCATACGCGACTCGGGAATGGCCCAGAGCGCGGCGGCAGCGACCGCGCACATCGCGACGACGAGCGGCAAGCCGATGCGATCGGCATACGGCGAGAAATAGCCCAGCAGCACGAGCGCTTTCGGAAACGCGACCGAGTTCGTTGCTTGCCAACTCAGCGTGTATGGCGTAGCGAGCAGCGAGCGCGCGCCGAGCAGCATGCCGATGGCAATCGGCAAACTCAAGAGCACGGCGACGCCTAGAGCGCGATATGTTTTGCGTTGTTTCATGAAGATCAAGAGCGCCAGGATCGCGACCGCAAAAAGTTGCAACTGTTGAAACGCGATCAGCAGCGGCCACGCTTTGGTCCGCGGCTCGGTTTCGCGAACCAGCGCCGCCAGCAAAAACAGTAACCCGCCGTAAGAAAGCACCATCAGCATGTGGCCGGCAACGACTTCCGTGTAAACCCACGGGTTGAACGTTGCAAACAAAGCGGCGATGAGCGCCGGCCATATCGCCGATCCGAATGCTTCGCAGACTGCGGCGGCTCCGCGGCTCACCGCAAATCCAATCAGAAAGGCCGTCAGGATCAGCGCTCCGTACGCGCCGGCAACGGCGGCAAAAAGCGTGAGCGGAATGTCGATGACGTAATTGCTCGGATAGGTCTGCGGCTGTCCGAACCCCGACGCGATCCAGCCGCTCACCGAGTTCAGCATGCTGATGAAAAACTCGGATCGGGTAAGCGGCCACTGCCAATCGTGACGCAAAGCGGGTATGCCGTTCCGGCAAACGTGATATGCAAAAAGAAGGCCAATGACGGCGCATGCGGCCGACAGCGCGTATCCGGGTCTACTCTTTTTCACGTTTGACGGCCGCAAGCCCAAGCACACCCACTGCAAGCGCGACGACGATGACGTACGCAGCGGTCGCAAACGCCTCTCGGGGCACCTCAGGAAGGAACGCGGCTCCGAACAGCAACACGCATGCGAATACCGCAAAGGCGCAGAGCGCTACGCGCATACGACGATTCGCCGCCGCCGGAAAAACAATACCAGCAAGCACAGCACGGCGCCGGCGATCGAGATGGCGCACGCGCGGTCGAACCGCCGTTGCGCGAGAAAGGCGAGCGAAATGCGCTGACCCGATCGAAGGCTCGGCACGAGCCAGCCATTTTCGAACCCGTTCACCTGCACGTGCGTGAGCGTGCGGCCGTCCAAGCTCGCACTCCATTCGGGATGATACGATTCGCCGAAAACCAGGATGAACGGCGGCGTCGCAGCGCACGCGTCCGCTTGAAGCGCTACCGGCGATTCGCGCCGCGTTTTCAGACACACAGTGGGAAACCGCTTCGGTGGCGCGTTTGAACCGTTTGCAAGCGTCAGTCGCGTGATGCCGACGCCGGTGGCGATGAACCGGCCGTCTTCCAAGACGAGGGACGCACCGGCAATTCGTGCGCCGGAATCATCGAACGAATTCGCAAGATGCTGAGCGATCGAATAGTCGAAAGCGCCCGGCGGCAAGGGCACGATATGCGAGCGAACGAGTCCGGTACGCAAGCGCGAAGCGGTCCAGACAAGAAGCCACGCTCTTGCATTCTTACCCGAACGCACGATACGACCGACGAGATGCGGATCGCCGGCTAACGACGTCGAAAGCGGAATCGTAATCGCGCCCAGGCGTTTTCCAACAACGAACACGTACGACCCGCGCGATCTGCGAACGGCCGGCGCAGGAAGCGCCGCGGACATTTTTTCAGAGCCTATGCCGCTGACGAGAAAGACCGGACTGCCAAGAATACCGGCGAGTGCAACGATCGGCTTACCGATGCTCCGTTCCGCGATGCGCTGCGTCGAGATGCCCTGCGATCCCGTCAGCATGAAAGTCACCCGATTCACGCCCGGCTTCAACGCTAGCCGGACGGTTAGCGGGAGCGGATAGCGCACGAATTGGGCAAAATGCGACGGCTGCGCCGGCATTTGCAACGCTAGCGGTGCGCCGCGCACGATCGCGGCGCCTGCATCCCGGCCGTTCACGAAAACGCGCACGCGAACGCGCGAACCGACCGCGGAGAACCGCATTCTCAGCACGGCGCGCGTTTGCCGATTTTTCGGATTGAAGACGCTGAAGTCCGCGGAACGCGCCAGCAGCGTCCACGACATCTCCTCACCTCTGTTCCAATCGAACGTTTGCGCGTGCTCGTACCAAGCTTTCGGCAGAAGCGCGGGATCCGTCGTTGCCGTTCCGCGCCCATTGAATGCCGGCAGCTCGACGGACTCGCCGTTCGCCACGCGTGGAACGATGCCGGTGCGATTTGCCGATGCAATCGCGAACTTCGCGGGAATGAACGCGTCGGCGTCGTTACGCACGGCGAGCGAGCTGCGCAGCCTGCACCTGTGACGATCCGCGCGCCGACATGCGCGCCACCTCATCGACCCGATCGCGCCACAGCGCGCTGGGCACGATTTGCAGAAAACCCGGCTGAACGGAAGCATCCATGTGAATGACGTGCTTGCCGCGCGCGAGGCGAACGTCGCCGAAATCTAGCCACGATCCGGATCCGCGGCGCACGACGGTGATGGCGCGTCGATCGATATGCACGCGCAGGCGTCCTGACTTCAGGGGAATTCCGCCGTTTTCGACCGACACGTGATACAGGCCCGATCGCGGAGCTGCACGACAGACTCCATCAGGCGTGGTGGTCGTCGAAATATGCGCTGCGGACAAGGAAAGCGCGGCCACGTCGCGCGCGACGCTGCGATCGAGCGCTGCGCCGTCGCGGCGCGCTTCACGCAACTGTGCAACCGTCAAACCGTCCGCGTCGATCGCAACGCCCGAACGTGCGAGAAACGCCGGATCCGCCTTGGTCGCGAAAAGGCGCAAGCTGTCACCGGATATCACAGACCGGCGCGCGCCGAAAAGCAGCGGAACGGGCTGCGCGAGATCGTACGAACGGAGCGCGCCGATCGAACGGTACGGCGCAGCGCCCAGAACGTGAGCGGCAATGTAATGCGAAAGCGACGTGTTCGTTCGCACTATCGCGCCGCCGAACGAGAAGTCGGCTTCGCTGCGGAAGTCGTCGCGCTGCAAAATTTGACCGACGTTCAAGAAGCGAAAGATATCCGCGGCGCGCGGATCGCCCATGCGTGCGTCGCGATAGGCTCGCTTGAGCCACGCGTCGGCACCTTCGCTCGGCGCGCTGCCGAGATAACCGTAAATCAAATCGTTCGGGATGAAGCCCTGTTCGATGTAGTAAATCGGATCGCCCCAGACGTACGTTTCCAGATACTGGCTTGGAAACAGCGCAACGCGCGAGTCCTGCGCCGGTCCAAGAACCGCTTTCGCGCTGTGAAACCATGCCGGTATCGGCTCTTCCGCGCGATTGAATTTCCCGGAGAGCATCGGGGAGAAACCGAAGAGCAGCAAGCCGACGGCGCCTGCAATCGTCCACGCTCGCAGCGCGGCGCCCCAGCGTGGTCTGTCCCACGCCTGCGCGAGCGCGAGAAGCGCTTCAGCCTGCAGCGCGAAAAGCCCGGCTACGCCGAATTCCACGCCCTCAACCCACTTGTACACGGAGCGGAAGATTTGAAATCCCGGAACGTGCGCGAAGAGAAACGTATAGGCAGGCGACGTCAATGCGGGGCCGATCGCGCCGGAGTAATCGCCCACAACGAGCGGCACGGAAATTGCAAGCGTAAGGAGAAACAGCGCGGCGGTCGCGTTTTGATTCCGCTTGTGCACGGGCGCAAGGAGCGCCAGGGCCGGCACCACGCAAGCGATGACGTAGAACAAACCTTGAGCAAACGGCGGCGCCCATGCATAGTATGGACCTCGGTCGTCACCCTGGAAGATCGCCCACTGCCCGAAACCGCGCAGTACGTTGAAGAACGAAGTGTCTGCATTATGCATGCTCTGCGGCTCGACCAGCACGCCGCCAATCCATACGGTGCGAAAGTAATCGAAAAACGGGACGATCCAGTACAGATTTACCACGACCGTCGCGAGCACGCCGAGCACGCTTATGGCGGCGATGCGTTTGGCCGCAACCCGCCGCCGGCCGGCGAACGTCAGAAACAGCACGACTGCGTACGCGGCGCATATGATGACGTCGATTGCCAGCAGCGGCGGGTTCACGCCGCTGGCAAAAAACACCGTTATCGCGATGAACACCGCTCCGACGTAGAGATCGAGCGCGCCCGAAACGGTGAGGTACAGGAGGGCGATCAGGAGCGGCAACGCTGCGTACGAAAGCAGCATGACCGATGAGCCCTGCGAGTTGAAAGCGACATACGGATTCCATGTGAAGACCGCCGCTCCGAAAAGCGCGGGCAGACGACCGACGCGCGGCGGAATCGTTCGCAAGCACCAGTACATCGCGCACGCGCATGCCAGATAAATCGCGAACATCACGATGCGCTGCGAGAAGCCCGGCGAAACGTGGATAAGCGCCAGCAGCCCATACAGCCAAGTGTAGGGTGTCAGGTACAGCTGCTCGGATCCGCCGTCGAAACCAAGAAACGAGGTCGGATCCCAGCTGTATCGCAGACTGCGCGATGAATTTGAGCGGATCGAGATGCAAACGCGCATCGCTGTCGCCGAGAATGAGACCGCTGCCGAAAGCGAGCGTCGCAATCATGGCGATGGCGGCCAGCCCGCTGATGCTTCCCAGGCGTTCGCGGTTCGCAACAGCCGCGCGCATTACGTTCGCGCGAATCGTGCCATCTCCGCGTACTCGTTCTCGGCGATGCGGCTCCAGTCCAGACTCTTCAAAAAATCATCGAGTGGTACCCGGCGCGGCCGCTCGAGCAGGTCCAGCACTCGCTGCGCGAATGCGCGGGTGTCGCCGAGGGGAATCCACTGCACGCGCTCGCCCCACAGCGGCCGAATTTCTTTGAGATCGTACGCCACGACCGGTAAACCCGACGCAAGCGCTTCGCCGATGACGATCGCCCAGTTTTCCTCATGCGATGGCAACACGAATACCGACGAGCTTGCAAGTCGCGAGCGTTTCTCGGCAGGGTCGTGCACGACGCCGACGAGATCGATGCTCTTCGAGAGATCCTTCGCTTGGATGAGGCCGCGAATTTCGTCGACGACCCCCGGCGGTCCCGAGCCGAGGACTTGCAACCGCGCTTGCGGTCGCGCCTGCACGACGTAGTCCCAAATCTCGATCAGATCGCGGACGCCTTTGCCGAAATTCAAGCGCTTCATGAAGATCGCGTCGTAGACTTTCGGCGCGGTCGAATCGCGCACGGCGGTGGCCGAAGCAAGATCCAATCCGCAGAGCACCGTGCCGACGCGCTGCGGAGCGAAGCCTCGCGATGCGATGAGTTTCACTCTCGTCGATTCGGAAACGGCGAGCACGCGATCTGCAAAGCATTTCACGAGCAGCATTGCGGCAACGCGATTGAGCCAGTACAAATACCGGTGAAGCGGGGGTGTCCCGCCGCGTTTGTCGCGCCAAGGGTACTCTTCCACCCAGTGCACCAATGCCACCCAAGGCACGCGCCGAAAAATCCGCAGCAACGCGGCCGGCAGCACGTCATACAGATGTTCGCCGCCCGAATACGCGAGATCGAAATGCTCTTTGGGTACGTTGGCGCAGCTCGAGATAACGCGTTCGAGATTGCCGAGAATCCCCGGCTTGTCGCTCGTGTGCATGACGCGATAGTTTGCGCGCACGCCGTTCAAACGGCAGAGTTCGCGGCCCATAGGCGTCGTGCTCAGCGTGAAATCCACGCGATCGCCGAGCAATTTCAAGATGGTCATCAGGCGCACGTCGCCGCCCGACACGCCGGGCGTACCACCTTGGCCCTCGACGCCGTTCATGGTGGCAAAGGCTTTGAATCTGCTCGTCATCAAGTCGCTTGGCGCGCGCGGCCGTACATGCGGAATTCGGACTCCGGGACCGGCTCGAAGACGGGAAGCGGACCTGTCAGGGCGGCGTCGACGGCACGCGAAACCGCTTCCGCCGGGAAATCGTCGTTCATGCAACGGTATTCAATCTTCAGCGCGCACCGAAAATCCCGCATACCTTCGTCGTGACACGCCGGACAAGCCGACGGGCGCAGCGCAATCGCCGGCCCGACGGGCGTTGCTCGAAGCGGATTCGTCATGCCGAAGAGCGCGATGGTCTTCACGCCTAAGCCCGCGGCGAGGTGTGCGAGCCCGGCATCGTTGCCGACGAAAACCTCGCACTCGCTCAGCGCCCGCGCTGCTTGCGCGAGCGGCAGTTGCACGAACTCGATTGCGTCGCCGAATTCGGCGCTCAGGCGGTCCCGATCGCGCTCTTCATTGGGGCCGATGAATACGCGCACCCGCCGGTTTTTTTCCAGCGCCTGCTCGCGGATGAGCTGCACGAAGCGCTCGAACGGCCAGCGCCGCGCTTCATTCCCTTTGTAGATCATCGAACCCGTATGCATGCCGACCAATCCGGACGCGCGCGGAGCCGCCCACGCCGCCGGAACGAGATACTCCGGCTGCATACCGCCCGGGAGCCGCATCGCCGAAGCGAGACGATCGTTTTCGGCGACGCGGTGGCCGCCGCGCAGCGGGACGAACGTCGCGCGACGCGTGAGCGAAGCCAAGAGGTGCGAGAATCCGCCGTATTCGTGGATGTACGTATGGCGCGCGCCGATCAGCGCTGCTACCGCTGCGTACTGCCAGCGCGTGGCGGGAAACGGGACGACGCAGACGTCGTATTTGCCGCGCAACTTCAGCAACGGCGCAACCGCTGCAACCGGCGAGGAAAGCAGCGGCAACTGGTGCACGTCTCGAAAGATCCCAAGCGCGCTCGCGTATTCGCGCACCGGCTCAAGCATTGTGACCGCGTCCAAATCGGGTCGCGACTCCACGAGGCGGCGCAACAGCGAGCTCGCGGTCATCGCGTCACCGAGGCCGGGCAGCAGTAATACGACGACCGACCGTACCGATCGCCGAGCTCGGTCAGGTCCTTCACTGCTTCGTTAGACCAAGTCGAAGTCGCGAGCGCTCGCCGGCGCGAGTTCGCTGAATCGAGCTCACGCATGCCCACGGGCTCCGCAAATCGGAAGCCCGAATCGGCGCTGTCGTAGTAGCGCAGAATCTTCATGCGATAAAAGATCGCGAGAGTGTCCAGGAACATGCGATAGACGTCGCCTGCTTTTATGCGCCCGAGCTTCCGCCGAAATTCGAGCGTTACGGGCGCTTCGGTAATGCGATAGCCAAGGCGCTGGGCATTCGCCAGCACTTCGATGTCGAACGCGAAGCGCTTCACGAGCACGCGCGGAAAAACGCGTCGAAGCACGTCCGATCGAAAGACCTTGATGCCGGTTTGCGTGTCGCGAACCGGTAGACCGAACAGCAGCCAAATCAGCGCGTAATACGCGCGGCTGTAGAGGCGCCGCAGCGCGGGGTAGCCGACGTTCGAATTCGGATGCCACTTGGAACCGATCACGGCGTCGGCATTCTTCGTTTCGAGCAGTTCCAGGAAAAGCGGCAACTGCTGCGGATGCAGATCCATATCCGCGTCCAGAAAAGCGATGTATCTGCCCGTCGCATAGGAGACGCCGCAGATGAGCGCGTTGCCTTTGCCTTGGTTGTCGTCGTAGCGCACGACCCGCACGCGATTTGGGTAATGCAAGCGCGCGCGTAGCGCTGAAAGATGCGTGAAGTCGGGGCTGCCGTCGTCGACGACGATGACTTCGAAGTCATATCCGAACGACGAGAGGGTTTCGACGGTTTCCCTGACGTTGCTTTCGATGAATTCGGCTTCATTGTAAGCCGGCATGATGACGGAGAGCTTACCGCTAAGCATGTTCGGGAACCCCGTGCGCCGTGGGGACTGTGCCGCGCCGCCCCAAGCCGAGGCAGCACGCACCGATCGCAAGCGCATTTCCGAAGAGCAGGATGTGAATCACATCCCAGAGTGAGTTGTGGAATGCCACGATGGAGCCGACTTCGAAGACGAGAACGGCTACCAGCCCGTAGAGGAAGTCGAAGCGGTGAATACCGATCCGGTAGTTCACCAGCACCGTCACGATGGCGAGCAGCGCCATCGCAACGTCGTATTGAAACACGTACGGCGCAGCCGAGACGAAGTCGTGGCCCGCTATGACCCGCACGACGGCGTATGACAGCGCGCCGAACACGCATGCTGCCGCTCCGGACAGCGAAATAGTAACGGCCATCGCTTGCAGCAGCATCGGAAGCGCATTTTCGCCGCGCGTAGTCTTCGCGATAGCCTTGGGCAGCACGACGGCCGGAACGAATCCCGCGAGAAACAGCACGACCTTGCCGGTCAAATTCACGGCCGCGTACAGCCCCGCTTGATGCGGATCGAAGTAATGCTTGACGAGCATGACGTCCATGAAACTCAGCACGATCAGCAGCGCGCTGGCCAATCCGACGCCGGCACTTGTTCGAACGAGGCGGCGCACATCCAGCGAAAGATGCACGTCTTTGCCCGGAACGGATCCGTGTTTGCGCATAACCGCCCAAACGGTGTATGCGAGCGCGATGACGATGCCGCCGAGCCAGCCGAACATCGCGCCGGTGACGCCGAATCCGCCGTACACCAGCGCCACCGCCATCAGCACTTTGAGGAAGATCTCCAGCACCATCGAGATGGAGTAGCGCACGAAGTCTTGCTCGCCTTGCAGAATCGCGCGAACGCTCGGCGTGATGAAGCTCAGCGCCAAGATCGCCAAGCACAGCGGTACGGCAGCATCGCGCGGAATGCGAAGGAAGCCCGAAACCTCGCCGCTGAGCGAAACGCCGATTCCGAAAGCGATGACCGCGGCGATGCTCGTCCACTTCAGCAGTACTTGCGAAAGACGCCGGACTCGCTGGGAATCATCGGCGGCGTGGAACGTCGCGGTGTACTTCACGACGATCAGCGTCAGAATCGACGCCGGTATCGAGAACACCATGATGAAGCTGACGAGCGAAGAAAGCGTGGCAAAGCCTTCAACGCCAAGGCGGCGGCTCAAAGCGAAATTGAACAGATAGTTCAACACGTTTCCGGCCATCGTCGCGCCGAAAACCAGCGCGCCGTGGCGCATGAAGTCGCCTTGAAGCGCGCGGCGCACCGGCTGGGCAAAGCGTTCGACGGACGGTACTGCGGCAGCCATCACGCGATCGGCGCCTCCCGATTCTCGGGCGGGCTGGGCAAGTTGCGTTCAAACTTTTGCACGATCAGTTGCGCGACAAGCGTGACTTCTTCGACGTCGAGCACACGCGCCGCCGCGATAAAGGCCAGCGCGCCGATGGCCATTTGCCCGAACAAGAACCACGCTCGCGAAACGAACGATTCCGCGGGATGCACGCCGAGCGCCGCGATCCAATGCAGCGCTCCAACCATGACGGCGGAACTGATGCAAACCTTCAGCGCCGAGATGCCCAGGACGCGCCAGTTCAGCCGCGGCACGATGCGGCCGACGAGCGCGAGCAGCATGACCGCCTGCATCGACTGACTGACCGAATTCGCCAGGAGCAAACCGCGCGCGCCGAGCGACGGCAGCCACAACAGCGAGAGCATGACGTTTACCACGACCGTGAATACGCTGATGCCGACCGTCCAACTGACTTCCTTACAGGCGAAAGCGCACCGCGTGAGCACGACGTTCGCTGCCAGCGCGACCAGACCGATCGCCGCATACGGGAGCAAGCCGGCGCAGAGCTCGGTCGACGTCGTATGAAAGTTGCCGCGTTCGAACAGCGTCTGCACCATCGGGTATGCCAGCACGATCAAGGCGCAGACGCTCGGAATGGTGATGCAGTTCACGAGCCGCAATCCCAGCGTCACGCTTTCGCCCACCGCATTCCGGTTTGCACGCGCAAACTGGGAGGCGAGCAGCGGAAAGATGACGGTTGCGATGGCCGCGGCGAAAATCTGCTGCGGGAAGTTGACGAGTTTCGTCGCGTAATTCATTCCCGCCATGTAGCCGGGAGAAAGCGTCGAGGCAAAATAACGATCGAAGAAAAGCGCGATCTGTCCGGCGGCGCCGCCGATGACGATTGGGCCGAGCAAGTCCCACATGCGCCGCAAACCCGGATGACGCACGTCGAGCGTAAAGCGGTATCGTCCGGTCAGCAGCAGCGCCGGCACCTGAACGAGCATCTGCGCAAACAACCCGAGCGCTGTGCCCAGCACGACGGCGTAAATGCCAAGGTCGCGGTGCAGCAGAATGACGCAACCGATAGTGACCGCGTTGAGCGCAACACCGGTAAGCGCTGCCGTGCGAAAACGCTGATGCGCGTTGAGAATGGCGCTCAGCACCCCGGACAAACTGACCGCGACGATGCTCGGCATCAGCCAGCGCGTCATTCGGATCGTGACGCCCATTTCCGCGGCCGGAAAACCGTGCGCGATCATCGGTACGTAGTACGGCGCCAACAAATAGCCCAGAAGCGCGCACGCGGTCAGCACGACGAACAGGCCGTTGATGATCGTGTTCGCGAGGCGCCATGCTTCGTCGTCGCTTCCGTGCACGATGTACATGGAAAACGTCGGAACGAGGGCGCTCAGCAGCGCTCCGTTGAAAACCCCGAAGAGGATGACCGGAATGACGGCCGCGGCAAGAAACGCATCCATTTCCCATTGCGTACCGTAGTAACGCGCATTCACGACCTCGCGCGCAAAGCCGAGCACCGTCGAGCCGAGCGTTGCCGCCATGACGAAGAGCGCCGAACCCGCCAGTGCAGCGCCAGTCGTCTGTTTCGGCGACTCGACGAGCCGAAGATTTGCTTTAATGCGCGCCGTCCTTCCGGACTACCGCCGGAATCGTCTTTGCGAGAATCGCGAGATCGCCCAGCGGCGACCACGTGTCGATATATTCATTGTCGAGCCGCATCCAGTCGTCGAACGAAACGCTGCAGCGCCCGCCGATTTGCCAAAGGCACGTGATACCCGGCAGCACCGTGAGGCGGCGCAAGGCATAGGGCGTGTAATGCTCGACTTCACTGGGCAGCGGCGGCCGCGGACCCACCAGCGACATGTCGCCGCGCAAAACGTTGAAGAGGTTCGGCAACTCGTCGATGCTCGTGCGGCGCAAAAACGAACCGAGCGGATGCAGACGCGGGTCATTCTTGATTTTGAAGACCGGGCCGTCCAACTCGTTGAGATGAAGGAGATCGCTGCGCATGTCGTGCGCGCCTTCGACCATCGTGCGAAGTTTGAACATGCGGAACCGGCGGCCGTTCAGACCGATGCGTTCTTGACTGTAGAACGGAGCGCCGCGATCGACGACGACGATTGCAAGCGATGCGATCAAGATGATCGGCAGCGCAACTATCGTCAGTGCCGCACCGGCAATGACGTCGAACGCGCGCTTCGCGAGAATCCACGACATCGGCACGGCACGCTCGCCGGCGAGCCGGCGGAATTCGTCGAGCGCGATAATGCGGACGTCGTCGTTTACTACTTGCATAACACCCGTTCAAATGCCGCGACGGCGGTCTTTCCGACGTAATCCATGCCCTCGATCACGCCGAGGTCCTCGCCCGGTCGACCGCTCAGATGAACGAACGGGACGAACTCGCGCGTGTGATCGCTCCCGGGTGCCGTCGGGTCGCACCCGTGATCCGCGGTGAATACGACTTCGTCGCCGCTGCGCAGCAGCGACTCCAACCGCGGGAGGAGCGCATCGAGCGCTTCGAGCGCGCCGGCGTATCCGCGGACGTTGCGCCGGTGGCCGTATTTCGAGTCGAAATCGTTGAGATTCACGAAAATAAATCCCTGCTCGACGCGCTCGAGCAAATCGAACGCCTTGTGCATAGCATCTTGATTGTCGGCCACACGGACGGAACTCGCGATTCCGTGACCACAATAGATATCGCAAATTTTACCGACCGCGTGAATGGGGACGCCCTTGCCCGCCAGCTGGTCGAGGATGCTGGCCGGGGGCTCGATCGCGTAATCGCGACGGTTTGCCGTACGAACGAAAGCGCCCGGCGACCCCACGAACGGGCGGGCGATCACCCGATTGACCGCATTCGGTCCTACAAGCATTGCGCGCGCGCGTTCGCACCAGTCGTACAGGCGCTCGAGCGGAACGACCTCTTCGTGACATGCGACTTGAAAGACGGAATCCGCCGACGTGTAAAGGATCGGCCTCCCGCTCGCGACGTGCTCGGGCCCGAGCTCCTCGATGATTTCGGTGCCGGATGCGGTTTTGTTGCCCAGCGGCGTTTTGCCGGTAATCGCCGCGAACTCGTCGACGACTTCGGCGGGGAAGCCGTTTGGATACGTAGGGAAGGGGACTTCCGTGACGATCCCTGCCATCTCCCAATGGCCCGTGATCGTGTCTTTGCCTTTGCTCCGTTCCCGCAGACGCGCCACCCGGGCCGCGGGTTCGGCCGCCGGAGCAACGCCGGCCAAATCGGTCAAGCGGCCCAGCCCGAGGCGCTCGAAATTGGGAAGATGCAAACCGCCGACGCGGCGTGCTACGTTTCCGAGGGTGTTAGCGCCCGGCGAGTCGCCGTAGGCGTTCGCATCCGGTAACGCGCCCACACCCCCCGAATCGAGAACGATTGTCACAAATCGGGTCATCTAAGAACCCGCGTTTTCGAAACCCGCATGGAACTGGCCTTCCTTCAGAAAGTCTCCAACGAACGCTGGATTGTTTACGTTTCGTACAGGATGCAAGGCACGCACTCACGCGCCGCGAATCGCCTGCAGGCAATCCGGAGGCCTCGACTTCTGCTCACCAAATCCGCTGCGTTCCTTGCGGCGCTTTTCGCCGCAGCGCTCCTGTGTTGTGCCAATGCGCGCGCGCAAACGATCATCGCCGTGAATGCGAAAAACGTGAACTTTTATTACGATCGCTTTCTGCTGGAAGCGGAGGGGAACGTGCGCGTCACGACCAGCGACGGCATGACGATGGACGGCGACGCGTTTTCGATGGATCTAAAGCTCAATCGCTTCGTACTTGCGGGACACGTGCACGTGCAGGATCCCTCGGGATCGCAAGACGGAGCGGCGCTCGCGGATTTTCTGGATTTCAACCGCATCTATTTCGTGCCGATCACGACGGAGCCTGATCGCTGGACGTTCCTCAACGGCGATTTCGCGCACCCTGTAAAGGGCCGCGAAATGCCCGGCGATACGTTTTTCTTTCCGGACTTGGGTGACGCGAAGCCCTTCTTGACCGGCGATAGCGCGACAGTCGGCGCGCGTTCGTTCGTGCGCTTCGCCGGAAACCGAATCGACATCGCGAACGGGCTCGGCGCGTACGTTCCGACGCCGTCGTATTACGTCAACTTCTCGACGGATCGTCACCTCGGCGAGAACTCGCTCTCCGGCGCGAACTACGATGCAACATGGGAACTGGCCGGCAGCGCGAACGCAATCAGCGCGCTGCATTTCCGGTACGACACCGTCAACAAAACGTACTTGTCGTTCGAGCAGCACGTCAGCGGCAGCAAAGCTTACGCGGTCTTTTCCGTCAACCCCATGACGCGTCCGCAAAAGTTTTGGAACTTGATTTTGTCGGATCAGCCTTCGCCGACGTTCCAGGTGCGCACGTTCACGCAACTTGCCACGAATCAGCACTGGCTCTCGCAGCCGGATGCGGCCGGCCAGTATACGATTCTGCAAGCGACGAAAGCTTTGCCGCGCTCGTTTCTGCAGCTCGGCGTGCAGGACACGAATTTTTCGCTGCTGCCGCCGGGCGTTTACCACGGCATCGGCTCCCTGATCGACCACCCGTACCAGATGACGCTCAGCGCGCAAACGTTCGACCACCGCATCGGGCACACGCCGGTCTACGAGCACTTCGAATACGGTATCGGCTACGTGCACGACAGCAAGGGGCTTCAGTTCTTGCAGGGCGCGCCGTACACGACGATTTGGAACCACAACCTCGACTTCGTCGCCTACGTCCCCTCGTTCAAACTCGGAAACAGCTACGTCGAAACGAAGAACTACTATCTCAACCTATCGTTCGAAAAAAACCGCCAGTGGTATTCGAGCCCGCATCACGTCGACACCACGACGACGCGCGCTTCGCTGAGCAAGATGTTCGACTCGCATTTCATCTCATTCTTGGGCTACGACGTCGAAAATCTCGGCGACTACTACGGCAGCTCTGCAGCCGCTGGTGTACCGGCCCTTCGTTCCGGTCGTCAATGGCGTTGCGTATCCCGGCTACGCCGCATTCCAAGGCATGGCGACGTTTCGCGATCTCTCGCTCGACGTCACGTACACGAACGGCGGCAATGTCTCAGCCTCGATCCTCGCGCGCAGGCACGACGACTTTCCGAAGCCGATTCCGAACTACTTTTCGCCGCCGCCGCTCGACGTGGTCGGCAATCCCATTTGGGGGCAGTACTATCTGGGCGAGCCGCCGTACGACGTGACCGCCGACCTGCGCGTGCGGATAAACCCGCACACGTCGATCGATTTCTCGCGCGCGTACTACTTCAATTTCGGCAGCCGGGGCTGGAGTCCCGAGTTCGTCATCCAGGTGTTGCAGTGATGAAAAAGTTTCTGCGCTTCGTTTGCGCTCGGCACGCTCGTGTTGTGCATTGCGGCAACCGCCGCAACCGGCCCCGTCGTGACGGCGCAGATTTTGGATTACGAAAAGGGCTACGTCTTCTTCACGACGGGCGACGGGTTCAAAGTCGCGCCGAACGTCGTAATCGTGAACGGTCCGGCGGTGCCGCCGCGTTACGCGCGCGTCACGTTCGCGGCCGACGGAACGGTGACGAAGATCGAGGTTTCGCTCAAGAAGCTGCCGCCCGAAGGCGATCTGGATTCCGTTCATCGCTTCGCAATCGCACTCTCGCCCGCCCAGCCCAATCCGGAACTGGCGCCGAAGCCGAATCCCGGGCTGTGTTCCCGAACGGTTGCGGGCAAGAGCGTGCTGGTTGCCGTTACCGTGCAAGTTCCGCCGACGACCGGCGTCACGAACAACGTATACATGACGACCGATCAAAGCGGGTGGAATCCGCAGGCATATAAACTCGATCGCATCGACGCGCTGCATTATCGAACCGTCATGCGGCTGAATTCGGGTACGGTCATGCACGTGCTCTTCGATCGCGGCTCGACGCAATCGGTGCAAGTCGGCGAGAACGGCATCGAGCAGCAGCCCTACTTGCTCTGCATCGGCGACTCCGACGTGCAGGCGTTTACGCGCACGGTCTCGCGCTGGGGCGATGAAACCGCGGCGGGAACGATGCCCGTCCCGCAAACTATGCCGACGCCGTACAATCCGGCGCCGTTCCCGAATCTGCCGACCCCGCCGCCGGGGCCGATACATACGTCGTTACCGAAATGAGATCGTGAGGTCGCGCTCGGCGGTCACGCCCCCGGGCGTGCTTGCGACGACTTGCGCCGTGTAGGTCCTGCGCAGAAAAAACGGCACGTGCGGGATGGTGTAGCTCCATTTGAAACACGCCGTAATCGGTGCGTGAGAGCTGGATGCTGTGTCCGGCCAAACGCACTTCGACCGCGGCGACGTTCGTGGAGGTAATCACGGTTCCCGAAACCGTTTCGCCGCTGTGAAAAACGGGATCGCTCACCTCCACCGCGAGAATCTGCGGCGGCGCATCCGGTGGAAGCGCGAGCGGAGTAGGCAGCGGCGTCGCACTCGGTAATGGCGTTGGCGTCGGCGACGGCGAAATCGACGGCGCTGCTGAGGGTGTTGCGGACGGCAGCGGCGTCTGTTGTGCGGTGACGGTTGAGGGCGCGAATAGCAGCGCAGCGGCCGCAAGCGCGACGCTCGCGAAAAACGGTTTCAGCATCCTTACCTAATCGTGATCGGGACCGCACTGCGAACGGCGTCGCCGCGTGTATTTCGCGCGATCACTTCGATCGTATACGTGCGGTGTAAAAAGAACGGCAAGTACGGCACTCGATACGTCATCGCAAAGCGGCCGACACCCACTTTGTGCATTGCCGAGGAGTATCCGGCGATACGCGCCTCCACGCTGGCAACGTTCGAACTCGTCTCGACGGTTCCGGAGACCACTTGACCGCTGCGCGCAACGGGCGTGCTGAGCGACATCGCCAGAATGCGCGGCGGCGCGTTCGGCGCTTCCAAAATCGGCTTGACGACGACCACATGCGGCGCAAGCGTGGCGGCAACCATCGGGGGCTGAGTGACTTGTGCGCTGCCCGTCGTATACGGCGCGGGCGAGTTTTGCGGTGCGGCGGACGCCCCCGTCTGATTGGCCGGCGCGGCCGAGGGCGCAGTTGATGAGGCCGGCTGCGTCTGCGGCACGTAGACGACCGGCCCGGGCGACCCACTCGGTGCTGCCGTCGGGACCGGCGTCGCCGCCGTGATTTCCCGAACCGGCTGCGGCGCACGCCGCTCGCCGACATGCGCGTACCACTCCCATGCGACCACGCCGCACACGAGGACCAAGACGCCGATGAGCGCGGCGACGCCGCCCGACTTTTTCATGACTGTTTGTAGGGAACGCTCCTCTCACGCCGCGCCGTTCCCTTCCTGCGCGAAGGCAAGACTCTTTACGCAATTGAACGTGCCGCCGCATGGCCGCCACCGCCGAGCGTGCGATCGACTTGAGCATCGTCGTCCCTTTGTATAATGAGGAGGGCAACGTCGCGGCGTTGCTCGAGCGCATCGGCGGCATCGTCGAACGGCTGCCCGGTATCGGCGCTTACGAAATCGTTATCGTGAACGACGGAAGCCGCGACCGCACGCTCGCGACCGTTCGTCAAGAGATGCAGCGCCGGCGCAACATCGTGCTCGTGAACCTCTCACGTAATTTCGGGCACCAAATCGCGGCGACCGCCGGCCTCGATATTGCGCAAGGGCGCGCGGTCGTGCTGATGGACGGCGACTTGCAAGATCCGCCCGAACTCATCGAACACTTCATCGATCGCTTTCGCGCCGGCTACGACGTCGTATACGCCGTGCGGCGCACGCGCAAAGGCGAGAGCGCCTTCAAACTTTTCACTGCCGGTCTGTTCTACCGCATCATCAAGCGGCTGACGAACGTCTCCATTCCACTGGATACCGGTGATTTCCGGTTGATGAGCCGGCGCGTCGTCGAGTCGCTCAAGCGATCGCGCGAACGCCACCGCTTTTTGCGCGGCATGGTCAGTTGGGTGGGCTACAACCAGATCGGCGTCGAGTACGACCGCGAAGAACGCCTCTCCGGCACGACCAAATATCCCGTCTCGAAAATGCTCAAATTCGCGATCGACGGCATAACGTCGTTCTCCGACGTGCCGCTTCGTTTTGCATCGTATCTCGGTTTCACGGCGAGCACCGCCGCGTTCATCTATGCGGTCGTAATCATCATCGCGCGGCTGTTCCGTCTCGGCACGCCCGAATACGCGCGCGGCTGGGCATCGACCATGGTCGTGATCTTGTTCCTGGGCGGCGTGCAACTGATCGGCATCGGCATTTTAGGCGAATACATCGGACGCATTTACGACGAAGTCAAAGCGCGCCCACTGTACCTGATAGCGGATATCGAGCGCTCGTAACCGCGTTGCGCACCGTGTCATAAATGAGAGGCGGCGGCTGCGTCGCGTCCGCGGAAAGGCTAAACGCATCGTCGAGCGCCTCGGCGCGCGCAGCGCTTCGTCCGTACGCGCGAAGCAGCACCGCTCCACGTTCGACGTAGTCGCCTATGCGCGCGGCCACTTGTACGCCGCCGAACGGATCGTTTTCCGAAAGCGCGCGGCCCGCATTGCCGAGCGCGACGACGTCGACCGCGGCGATGTAGCCGTCCTGCGCGGCGCGAATCTCGAGCGCCTCGCCCAGTCCCATCGCTTCGAAAGCCGCGACGTCGCCGCCTTGAGCGGCAATCATTTCGCGGAATTTCTCGTACGCGCGCCCGCTCTGCAGCGCATCGCGAACGAGCGCGTGCGGATCGCCTTCTCCGTATTCCGCGACGAGCGTTCCGGCGATGGTGAAGACCAACTCCTGCACTCGCGCATCCGCACCGCCGCGCAAGAACTCGCGCGCTTCGATCACTTCGATGCCCGTACCGATCGAATGTCCGAGCGGCTGGCTCATGTCGGTCACGAACGCTGTCGCGCGACGGCCGAAACGCGCGGAGATCTCGACGAGCCAGTCGGCCAGTTCGCGTGCCTGCTGACGCTCGCGCATCATTGCGCCGGGGCCGGTTTTCACGTCGAAGACGAAGGCGTGCGCGCCGCCCGCAATCTTTTTCGACACGATCGACGGCGCGATGAGCCCCATCGACGGAACCGTGCCGGTGTGATCGCGCAGATGATAGATGCGTTTGTCAGCCGGAACGAGCGCGTGCGTCTGCGCGGCGATCGCGCAGCCGATGCGCCGCACCTGCTCGACGAACGCGTGCACGGGAAGTGAAACGTTGAACCCCGGAATGGTTTCGAGTTTGTCGATGGTGCCGCCCGTGTGTCCGAGCGCGCGCCCCGAAAGTTTGGCGACTCGGGCGCCTGCCGCAGCCGCTAACGGGACCGCAACCAGCGACACGATGTCGCTGACCCCTCCGCTGCTGTGCTTGTCGACGACGATGCCGGCGGCAGCGTCGAACGCTATCGTTTCCCCGCTTGCGACCATCGCGCGCGTCAGCGCGTACGCCTCGTCGAACGACATGCCGCGCCACAGGCAAGCCATGCAAAGCGCGGCCATTTGCGCTTCATCGACCTCGCCGTTCATGAACGCGTCGATGACGGCATCCCATTCTTGCGCCGAGAGTTCGGCGCCGTCGCGCTTGCGTTCGATGCACCGGCGCATCGCCTGTTCGTCCATTGCGGCATGGATTTCGCTCCCCGTGCACCGAAGCCCGCCGTGGTGCATTTCCTCCACTTCCAGCCGGGCCCGGCAGCGTATCCGCCGCTCGATGCGATCGGTCTGATGTTCTACGCCGCCTTCTTCATCGGCGTGACGCTGCTGACGATGCGCAAAGCCGCTTACGGCGCGTGCGTGCTGATCGCCGTGGTTCCCTTCGCCTTCTATCAGGAGGCGTTCGGAACCGAGATCACCCTGGAGAAGACGGCGCTGCTCGGCGTGCTGCTCGGACTCTCGGCGTATCGGGACGCGTTCGCGCCGCTGGCTGAGAAGGCGCCGTGGCGCATTCTGGTTGCAGGCATCCTGGTACTCTGCGCTATGCTCATTTCGTTCGTGCATGCTGCGCACCCGGATCCGGTCATTCGTGAGACGCTGAAAGTCGCCGAGTACGTGCTGATTTTTTGCGCCGTGGTTGCCGCGTACCGGCTCGATCCCGACCGCCGCGCGCTCGCGAACGCGGCATTCGTGACGACGATCGCGGTATGCGCGCTTGCGCTGGCGCAAGAAGTAACCGGTTCGACGTCGGTGCTCCTCGTCAGTGGACACACGCTGCCGCGCATCACCGGTCCGCTCGAGGGACCAAATCAGCTCGCCGGCTACTTCGATGCGGCCATTCCGCTCGCGCTGGCATTTATTGTGCGCGAACGTTCGGGCATCGCGCGCATCGCGCTGTTCGCCGCTATCTGCACCGACATTCTGACGTTCTCGCGCGGCGGGCTCGCGGGCGCGGCAATCGCCATTCTCGCCGTTGCGTTTGCTTCACGCTCGCAATTGCGCGCGGCAATCGTTCCGATCACCGCCGGTATTGCGGCGGGATTGGCCGTGCTGTTCTCGTGGGCTTTGGTGACGCATTCGCTCGCCGTGCTGCGCCTGTGGAATTCCGATTCGTCGCCCGCGGGCGGCGTGGGAACCAGGCCGGAGCTCTGGCGCGCCGCGATAACGCTGTGGCGCGAGCACCCGGTGTTCGGCGTGGGCGCCGGCAACTTCGAACTGGACATTCCGATGACGGGCCTGCAGGGCGTGCGCACGCATGCGAACAGCCTCTACTTGCAAGCTCTCAGCGGAGGGCGGCATTCCGCTGATCGCCGCTACTCTGTGGCTCGTCTACGTGTCGATTGCGACGTTCGCGCGAGAGCAGATGGAATCGCCGTTCATCATTGCCGCCTTCGCCGCAAGCCTCGCGCTCGCGCTGCACCAGATCGTGGACTTGCTGGTCTTCTATCCGAAGGTCGGCGCGGAATGGTGGATCGTGATGGCGCTCGCCGCGGCGGAAGTCACCGCACCCGCACGCGTGCGTCCAGCATGCGCATAGCGCTGCTGGTTCCGGCTGGGTTTCTTACTGGTGCGGCTCTCTGCGCCGTTATGCTGCGGCATGCGCCCGCGGACGTCGCCGTCGATCGCGCGCAGCCGCTCGTCGTCGTCACGTACTGGCAGCAGTTCGGCGCACAGATGTGGATCGCGTTTGCGATCGCGATTGCGATAGCGTCGATTGGGTACGTGCTTGCGCTGCGCCGTTGCCGCAGCGTTGCCGCGATCGCCGCGACGAGCGCACTGGCGTGTGCCGCCGCGCTGACTTTTCCCGTCGTATTTTCCAGCGACGTCTACGCCTATGCCGGATACGGCGACATGGCGATGCACGGCATCAGTGCGTATTCGCATGCGCGCATCGCGCTTCGTGATCCGCTCCTCGACGCGATGCTGTGGCAGTGGGGTAATCCGCCGCCGATGTGCGTGTACGGACCGGCATTCGTGGCGCTCTCGCACGCGATCGTCGCGCTCTTTCTTCACCTCGGCGCCGCAGCGACGCTCTGGGCGTTCCGCGTCCTTGCGTGCGCCGCTCTGGTCGCGTGCGCACCGCTCGCATATGCGGCGTTTTCCGGTTTTTCAACGTCCGCGCGCCTTGCGGCCGCCGCGGGCATCGCGCTCAATCCGCTAGCGGTATGGAGCGCCGCCGAAGGGCACAACGACGTGTTGGCTCTCGCGATCGTTCTCGCGGGCTTTGCACTGGTTGCCTCCAAGCGCCCGTTTTCCGGCGCACTCGTCGTGGCGCTTTCTGCGCTGATCAAAGCGCCGGGCGCCGCAGCCGCAGCCGCGCTCGCAGTTGCATCGTGGAACGATCGGCCGCGTTTTCGCAGCGCTGCGTCGGGCGCGACGCTGGGTATCGCGGCCGTAGCGGCGCTCGCGATTCCGCTCGAGTACGGCGTCCGCGCGCATCTGGCGCCGGCGGGGCATTACTTTCCGCAATTCTCCGTGCAATCGATTTCGATTCCGCTGACGGCCGCTGCGATCGCGGCTCTGCTCGCCGCGCCCTGGATCGTGAAACTCGATGCGCGAAACGCCGTTCCGTATTGGGCGCTCGCACTCTGGATCGCGATCCCGAATCCGTATCCGTGGTACGCGGTTTGGCTTGTTCCGCTCGCATTTCTCGCGTGGCCGTCACGCGCAGCGTGGGCGCTCATCGCCGCATCGCTGCTGATCGGCGTGCGCTACTACGCCGACGCAACAACCGATCTGCCGCGGTCGCTGAGCATGACGATCGTCGCAGTGCAGATCGGCATTCCGCTGCTCATCCTGGGCGCGCACACGGCGAATGCACGTCGGGACCGCCGGGGAATCCGTACGCCGGTCCCTGACTTTGCGACGCCCCATTCGCCGTGACGTTATCGTAAGCGCGTTCTTCGCGGGTGAGTTCGTTCTGCAGGTCCGCGCGCATTCGCGCAATCGTTTGATTCAGTCGGCTGCGCGCCTGTGCGGCGCTCGAGCCGTTGGCTCGAACCGTGCCGCCGGAGGAACGCACGACGCGCTGCGCCACGATCGCATGTCCCTGCACGTGCTCGAGCAAGCCCGGATCCACTGCTGGAATCAGCGCCGGTTCCGTGTTGCGCAATGTGAAGTGAATGAGAGCCGACGCGATGTAGCCGGCGGGCGCCCTCGTCACGCGAACGCGCGAAACCGAGGGTTGAACCGCGTACGCTGGGTGCGCGTTGCACGGCGCGGCGAGCAGCGCTGCAAGAAGTAGCATGACGCAATAGTAACGCAAAAGCCGCGCACGGCGGCGCGGCTTTTGACTGCGGGTGGTGGCGCCTACTACGGAGCGCTCTTCACGGAAATGCGCTTGGGCTGCGCCTTCGGCACGAGTGCCAGCGTCAGCGTGAGCATCCCGTGCTCTACCTTGGCGTCGATGCCCTCGTGATCGACGTCCTCCGGTATGGTGAACGCACGGCTGAAACTGCGCCGCTCGTTCTTGCCCTTCACGGTCAGCACGCCGTCTTCGAGGGTGACTTCGATTTGTTCCGGCCTGTAGCCGGGCACCGGGACCTCGACGGTGTAGCCGCCCTCGGTCCGGTTTATCTCAATCCCGTAGGATTGGGCGCCCGAAAAGACCCGCATCGGATCGAAGTTCCACAGATCGCTGAAGGGGCGAGCAAGCAAGCCGTTCTCGCCCGAGCGGTCACGATTCACAAGACTCGTCATAGTGTTGAAAGACCTCCTGGACAGAAAAATAGTAAAATTAGCACTCGATTGTCAAGACTGCTAATTCTAAAAACACCCCTGGTCCGCGAACAGGTTGCGCCCACCGGTTATCATCGTAAGGCTGTGACCACCCTCATCGCGGACTCGACTGCCTCCCGCCGAACCGTGGCTGGGCCGCTGGTCCGCGCGCTTCCGGCTTCCAGCCGCCCGCTTGCATCTGCGCTCGAACTCCTGCGACGCGGCGTGGGCGCATATGCCCTGCATGAAACGATTCCGGCGGCGCGGGCGGCGCTCGTCGCATCGTTGTATCGCGCGCTGGGCGGCCAGATATTCGTGACCGTTCCCACTGCGGACGTCGCGGAGCGGATGTTTGCCGACCTGCTGTATTTCCTCGAAGAGGACGAACCGCGCACGGTGCGGCTGCTGCGTTCGCGCGAGGACACCGTCGGTGCGATAGAATCACCGTCGGAGCGAAGCGCGCGCATGATGCTGCTCGCGGAGCTCGCGGACGGCGTGCCGGGCATCGTTCTCGCGCCGCTCAACGCGTTGCGCCAATACGTCGCGCCGCGAAGATTCTTCCAATCCGCCCGCTTCACGCTGCGGCTCAACGAAGACGCCGGATGGGACGCGACGATTGAGCGCCTCTATCGTCTCGGTTACCGGCGCTGCGACGTCGTCAGCGCGGCGGGCGAGTACGCGGTACGCGGCGGCATTCTCGACGTGTTTTCGGCTTGCGCCGACAAGCCGGCGCGCATCGAATTTTTCGGCGATACGATCGAGAGCATACGTCCCTTCGATTTGGAATCGCAGCGCAGCGAGGGCGCGGCCGAATCGCTCGAACTCATTCCGTGGACGGAGATACCGCGCGACGACTCGCTGCGCGCGCGGATCGCGGAGCGTTTCAGCGGGCCGCGGAACGTGGCGCAAGCGCTGCGCGCGTATCTCGAATCCGGCGCCGATATTCCCGAACCCTGGCTTTCGCTGGCGTTCGACGAGCGCGAAACGGCGCTCGACTATCTCTCGGAACGCGCAACGCTGGTCATCGATGAGCCCGGAATGCTTGGCACGATCGAACGCGCGCTCGACGAAGAGCGATCGCGCGAAGAGAGCGTGCTGCTCGCGGGTGTCGAGTCGGGCGAGTTGTCCGTTCGCGACGACGACGTCAGTGAGGCACTGCTCGCGGAAGTCTCGGCGCCGTATCCGCGCCTTGCCGATCTGGCGCCGGCGTTCGCACGCCGCCCTTCACTGATATTTCCCGGCGGAATCGAGAGCGCGCATTCGCTGGACTGGCTGCCGCACGCAGCGGAATCAGGCGTGCTCCAAGCGCAGCCCGCCGATCACTTCAACCGGCAGATAGAACTGTTCACGCAAGCGTTGCGCGAATGGGTTGCAGCGGGCGATACGGTGCTGCTCGTCACCTCCGGCGCGGGACGCACCGCGGACGTCGTGCGCGCCGCAGGTTTGGAAGCGCATCGGACGGCCGGCCCGCACATGCATTTGGGCGCGCGCGACGGGCGCGTCTTCATCGATCACGGCAGCATCGAAGCGGGATTCACGATTCCCGATCTGCGCCTGCGTGTGCTGGGCGATCGCGAGATTTACGGACAACCCGCCAAGCGCGTCAAGATGCGCGCCGTCAAAGAAGGCGTGCCCGTCACACTCGCGGATTTGAAAGTCGGCGATTACGTGGTCCACGCGGTGCACGGCATCGGCCAATATCTAGGCCTGCGAACGGAAACGATTCTGGGCGCGACGCAAGATTATCTCGATCTCAAGTACGCCGGAACCGATCGCATGCTGGTGCCGGTTACGCAGATGCACCAAGTCACCAAGTACGGCGCCGGCGAAGGCGGCACGCCGCGCCTTTCGAAAATGGGCGGCGCGGATTGGGCGCGCACGAAAACGCGCGTTTCCGAATCGCTGGCGAAGATCGCCGAAGGTTTGGTCGAGTTGTACGCCGAGCGCGAGCTCGCGAAAGGGCACCCGTTCGCAGAGGATACGCCTTGGCAAGCGGAACTCGAAGAGGCGTTCCCTTACGACGAGACGCCGGATCAGTTGAAAGCAATCGTCGACGTGAAAGGCGACATGGAACGTGCGCGCCCGATGGACCGTGTCGTATGCGGCGACGTCGGCTACGGCAAAACGGAAGTGGCGATCCGTGCGGCGTTCAAAGCGATTGCGGACAAAAAACAGGTTGCCATCCTCGTCCCGACGACGCTTTTGGCCGACCAGCATTACCGCAACTTCAGCGCCCGCTTCGCGGGCTTCCCGATTCGCATCGAAGAGCTCTCTCGCTTCAAAACCAAAGCGGAACAGAAAGCGACGGTTCGCGACGTCGCGGAAGGTAAGGTCGACATCGTCATCGGCACGCACCGGCTGCTGCAGAAAGACATTGCCTTCGCGGACCTCGGCCTCATCATCGTCGACGAGGAGCAGCGATTCGGCGTGATGCACAAAGAGCGGCTCAAACAGCTGCGCGCGAGCGTCGACGTCCTCACGCTCTCCGCCACGCCGATTCCGCGCACGCTGCACATGTCGCTGATGGGCGTGCGCGATCTCTCGCTGATTCAGACCGCTCCCAAAAACCGCATGTCCATCAAGACGGTCGTGGTGCCGGCAAGCGACGCAGTCGTCCAGCATGCCCTCGCTGCGGAACTCGATCGCGGCGGACAGGTGTATTACCTGCACAACCGCATCGAGTCGATCTACGCCGTCAAGAATGCGCTCGAGCGGCTAGTTCCGCGCGCGCGCGTAGCAGTCGGCCACGGACAAATGCGAGAGCACGAACTCGAGCCGATCATGCAGTCGTTCATCGAGGGCGACATCGACGTGCTCGTTTCGACGACGATCATCGAAAACGGGATCGACATCCCGAACGTCAACACGATCGTCGTAAACGACGCGGATAAATTCGGTCTCGCGCAACTCTACCAACTGCGCGGCCGCGTCGGCCGGTCGAATCATCAGGCGTACGCGTATCTTCTCTATCAAGCGCACAAGGCGCTGACGGAAGAGGCGAAGGCGCGGCTCGAAGCCATTCGCGAATTCACGCACTTGGGAAGCGGCCTGCAGATCGCCATGCGCGACTTGGAGATCCGAGGCGCGGGCAACTTGCTCGGGATCGGCGCAGTCCGGCTTTATCGCGTCGGTTGGGTTCGATACGTATTGTCAGCTGCTCGCGGAAGCGATCGCGCAGCGAAAAGGCCGGCAAGCCGCGCTCGAGGAGCAGCGTGAAGCCGTCATCGACGTGAAGATCGACGCCTACGTGCCGAACGACTACATCCCGCAAGTTTCGCAGAAAATCGCGGTGTATCAGCAGCTCGCGAAGTCGCGCAGCCGCGCGGACGTGGAGGAGATCGCGGCGGGAGTTCGCGATCGGTTCGGACCGCTGCCGCAGCCGCTGGAAAATCTCGTAGAACTCACGAAGCTGCGCACGATAGCGCTGCAAAAGCACGTCACGCGTGTGGTCGTCGATGAAAAACGCCTTACGCTCGGCGTTGGAACCGGATTCGAATTGCAGCCCAGCGCGATTCCGAAACTGCAGTCGCTCACGAAGAACCGCTTCCGTTTCGCGGAAGGCAAAGTGTTGGTGGATTTGCCGCCGCTTCGGACCAATCAGCGCGCGGAAGAAATTTGGATGCCGCTGCTGCGCGGCCTACTTCTCGCGATGTAGCGCGTTGCGGAGATTAGTCTACTACCTCGAACGCCTTGTCCAAGCCGGCGTAATTGAGCAGTTTGCGCATGCGCACGGAAGGCGCGACCAGGCGAACGGTTCCGCCGCGCTCGCGCAATTTGTTGCGCAGACCGATGATGAGCCCCAGCGCCGTCGAATCGGCATATTCGACTTTCGAGAGATCGATGTCGATGCTGTCGGACTCTTGCGCCGCCGCATCCAGCCGTTCGCGCAGTTCGTCCTTGACGGCGAGATCGATGTCGCCCGAAAGTTCGACCCTCAGCATCGCGTCGGCCAATACGCCGCAAAGGGGAATCCTCCTACGGAGGACCGAGCGCGCACAGAGCGAATCGGGCGGCGGTTATTCCCCTTGATTTGGAGCGTAGAATGTCGAAAGCCCACCGGCTCGTAGCGGGTATTGTCACCGCACTGCTCACCGTTTCCCTCGCCGCTTGCGGCGGCGGCGGAGGCGGCGGTGCAGTCGCTACCGTGAACGGCCAGAGCATCTCTCACGGCGAGCTGGACAGCAAGCTCGAAGGCAGCCCCGCCGCGCGGGGCGTGCTGCAAAACCTGGTGATGAGCATGCTCATCGATCAATACGCGCAGCAGCATCACATCACGGTCAGCCAAAACGAGATCAACAAAGTCGAAGACCAGTACAAGGCGCAATATCCGGGCGATCAGTGGAATCAGACTCCTCACCGCTCGCGGACTGAGCGAACAGGACGTTCAGGATCTCATTCGCCGCCAGCTGATCATCGACAAGGCGGTGGGCGGTAACATCGCGATCGGCCAGAAACAAATCAAGGACTACTTCGACAAGAACCACGCGCAGTTCGACAAACCGGCGGAAGCGCGCGCGCGTCACATACTCGTCCCCGATTTGAAGACCGCGCAAAAAGTCGAAGCCGACTTGAAGAACGGCAAAGATTTCGCCGCCGAAGCCAAGCAGTATTCGACGGATCCCGGAAGCCGCGAGAAAGGCGGCGAGCTGGGCTGGTTCCGCAAAGGCGCGATGCTGCCCTCATTCGATGCGTACGCGTTCAGCGCGCCGATCGGTAAGATCAGCCAGCCGGTAAAATCGGCGTACGGCTATCACATCATCCAAGTCGAGGAGCGCAAACCCGAACAGAAGGCGACGCTCGCAAGCACGCACGATCAGATCGAAACGATGCTGCGTCAGCAGCAAGAGTCGCCGCTGCTGCAGCCGTTCTACCAACAGTTGCAAAGCAGCGCGAAAATTCAGATCGACGATCACCGGTTCGACGGACTCTTCCCCACGCCGCCGCCTGGAGCGACGCAAGCCGCGCCGAACGCCGGGACGGCAACCGCGGCGCCGACCAAGTAACGCCGCCGGGACATGGAGACGCGAGGCCTCGGGATCCGACCCGGGGCCTTGCGCTTTCGTAGCGAAGCAGCGAGCACCATGCTCGTGCGCATCGTCGGACTCGGACCGGGAGACCCGCAACTGCTCACGCTCGGAAGCGTTGAAGCGCTGCGCCGCATCGGCCGCGCGGTGACGCTGCTGGCGCCGCCGGACTTGACGAGATATCTCGCCGAAAACGGCGTCGTCATCGTGCGCGATCTCGTCGTCGATCCGCCGCTGCTCGTTCGCGGCAGCACCGAGATCATCGAGCAATTCGCCGACGCGGTCTTCGAGCGCGTCTCGGGCGACGACGGAATCGGCATCGGCGTGCTGGGCAATCCGCTTTCAGACTTTCCGGGTTTGCCGCCGCTTTTGCGCGCGCTCGAACGGCGGCGCGTGCGCACGGAAATCGTGCCCGGCATGCCGCGTGCCACGCTTTCCGCTTCCATCACGATGCCGCTCGTGCCGCTGCCGCCGGCATCGGCGCATCACAGTTGGGACGATTTGATCGAAATCATGGCGCGCTTGCGCGCGTCGTGCCCGTGGGACCGCGAGCAAACGCATCGCACGCTGGTTCCGTATCTCATCGAAGAGACGTACGAAGTCGTCGACGCGATCGAGCAAAACGACGAAGCGGCGCTTTGCGAGGAACTCGGCGATTTGCTGCTGCAGATCGTCTTTCACGCGCAGGCTCGGTTCCGAAACCGGCAAGTTCACCGTCGCCGACGTCGTGGACGCGCTTTCGAACAAGATGGTGCGCCGTCATCCGCACGTTTTCGGCGACGCGGTGATTGAAGACGTCGACTCGCAGTGGAAAAACTGGGAGAAACTCAAGGCCCAAGAGGCGACGGGTCAAAAGCGCAAAAGCCGGCTCGACGGTATTCCCAAACATCTCGGCGCATTGCAGCGCGGGCAGCGCATGCAGGAAAAGGCGTCGCGCGTCGGCTTCGACTGGCCGGGCGCGCGCGACATTCTCGACAAGCTGCACGAAGAACTCACGGAGCTCGCGGAAGCCAGGCGCGAGAAGCAAGACGATCCGCACGTGCGGGAAGAGCTCGGCGACGTCTTTTTTACGCTCGTGAATCTTTCACGCGCGATCGGCATCGACGCGGAAACCGCCATGCGCGAGGCGAACGAAAAATTCTACAAACGCTTCAGCTTCATGGAACAGCGGGCGGCCAAAGACGGCAAATCGCTTTCCGACATGAGCATCGACGAACTCGAGGAACTGTGGCAACTGGCAAAGACGCAAGCAGCGTAATCCGGCTTCGCATGAGCGCGCACGACGCACACTACGGCGGAAACTTGGTCGACGGCGCGCGCATCCTCGCGCTGTTCGGCGACGTCGCCACGGAGCTGCTCATCCGCATGGACGGCGACGAGGGCCTCTTCGTCGCGTACGACAGCGTCGAGTTTCTGGCTCCAGTCTACGCCGGGGACTACGTCGAAGCCGAAGGCTGGATTGAAAGCGTCGGTACGACGTCGCGCAAAATGCGCTTCGAAGCGCGCAAAGTCATCGCCGCGCGCCCGCAAGTAAACGAGAGTGCGGCGGACGTCCTCAGCGAGCCGGTAACCGTTTGCCGCGCCTCGGAACGTGCGTGACGCCCAAGGAAAAGAAGCGGGCTTAGAGGCGCGCGCGAGGCTGCCGCCCAAGTAGAGGGGCATCCTCTTTCTCCAATGGAGGTTCTCATGAATCGTTTTTATCCGCGTCTTTTAGCAGCGGCGATGGCGCTGGCATTTACGTTTGCCGGCCAAAGCGCCTTCGCGCATTCCTCGATGAAGTCCATGACGGGCAAGCATATGCATTCGTGTCCCGCGGGTCAACACTGGGTCAAAGGCTATAAGACGAAGTCCGGCACGAAAGTGCACGGCTACTGCCGCAAGTAGCAAAAACGGGCGCCGCAAGGCGCCCGTTTCATTTCAAACTCAGATCAAGCGTTCGTGCGTCTTGCGCTTCCACACGAACGCATAATACGCCAACTGGAGGCAGAGCGACGCGAAGTATGCGATCGGATAGCCCATCCACACGCCGTCCAGCGCGAAGCGGCGCATCAGCAGATACGCCGCCGGCACTTCGAAGCCCCAAATCGCGAAAATGCCTATCGCGGTTGGCCAAAACACCGTCCCGCTGCTGCGCATGACGCCGCTGAGCACCGAGCTGTTTCCGAAGAGCAAATAGCTCCACAGCGTGATCATCAGCAGTTGGTGGGCGATATCGAGCGTCTGCTGCTCGGTGATGAACCATCCGAGAATGTTCCACGCAAATGCATAGCACAGCACGATGAGGACGCCGCCGATTGCATAGTTCAACGCGACGCCGGAGTGCACGACGCTTTGCAGCTTATCCTCGCGGCGCGCGCCGATGCACTGCGCTCCGAAAATCGAGGCGGTGATGCCGATGCTGATCGCCGGGAACTGCACGTAGCCGATGATCTGATTGACCGCACCGTATGCCGCGGTCGCTCGCGACCCGAAATGATTGACGAACGAGATCACCGCTATTTCCGCCAGCGCCACCATGATCACTTGAATGCCGGTCGGCACGCCGATACGCACGACCGTCGCCAAGATTCGCCAGTCGATGCGCAAATCGCGCAGCATTTCGCCGTCGAAACGCAGCGGATGACGAATCGCATTTAGGTAGATCAGCAACGCGACGAACGCGGCGGTATTGGCCACCACCCCCGCAACCGCGGCGCTCTCGACGCCCCAGCGCGGCCCGAGCCATCCCAGGATCAGGGCGGGGGTGAGCACGATCGTGATAGCCGTGCTGATGAACAGAAAGTAGAACGGCGTCTTGGAATCGCCGATACCGCGTAAGAACGTCGTGTACGCGATGTACGGAAAAAATACGGGCAGCGAGGCAAAAAGAATACGCGCATACAAGACGGAATCGTTGAGAATGTTCGCCGGCGTTCGCACGAGCTCGAGCATCGGTCGCGTCGCCAGCGCTCCAATGAGGCCGAGAACGACGCCGAGCAGCAAGCTGACCGTCAGCGTCGTCGCCGCGACGCGTTTCATGGCATGCGGATTCTTCGCTCCGAACGCTTGTCCGATAAGCACGGTACTGCCGCTCGAGAGACCGATGATGAATGAGATCAGCAGAAAAATGATCGGAAAGACGGCCGATACTGCAGCAAGCGCGTTCACGCCGATCAGACGTCCCAAGTAGATGCTTGCCACCGTTTGAGACGCCGACTGCAGCGCGTTGCTCAGCATGAGCGGAATGAGAAACACGAGAAAGAGCCGCCACATCGGACGGCTCTCGTCGAAGATACTTGCCGCAGCTTGCGCCATCGGGCCACCTTTAGCCAGACGAGGGAACCGCTCCCGTCCGGCGCAGTACTGCGAACAGCCTATGCGTCTGGACAAGTTCATGAAAGTTTCGCGGCTCTCGAAGCGGCGCTCCGAAGCGCACGAGGCTTTGGTGCACGGCCGCATCACCAAAGACGGCAAGGAGCTCAAACCCGGCTATCAGGTCAAACCGGGCGACGTCTTGGAGATACACTACGCTTCGAAATTCGTCACCGTGCGCGTGCGCGAGGTGCCGCTGCGCATGATGCCGGGACTCAAACCCGCCGATCTCTACGAGATTTTAGATCAGCGCAAAGACGAACCGCCGGAGTGGATTTGAGCCTTTCGGCGGATACGAAAGACGCGCTCGCGCGCGAGATTCCGGAAGCGGCGCATTGCCGCGAGGCTCTTCTTCGCGGTCTGGCACTGTACGGCCGCACGCGAGACTCCGCAGTACTTCGTCACGCAGCGAAATGCCGTTGCGCGGCTGTTGCGATCGCTGCTGCGCGCGCATCACATCGAAAAGATCGCCGGCACGCGATTGCGGCGCGTTCCCTCGTACCGCATCGCTCTTCCGCCGGAGCTGCGTGAAACGCCGGGAAAACCCGTGCACCGCTGCGATCGCGTCATGGAAGCGCGCGCCGCGTTCTTGGCGTGCGGTTCGGTGTCGGGCGGCGTGCAGGGTTACCACGTTGAATTCGTGCTGCCCGAAGAAGCGCAGGCAACGCGTCTGGCGTGGATGCTTCGCGCGGTCGCGGACGCGCCCAAGAGCATGTATCGAAAGCACCGGTTCGTGCTGTACTACAAGGACTTCGAGGCCATCGTGGGCCTGCTCACGATCATCGGCGCGCATGGCGCGGTGCTGCGGCTCGAAGACGTGCGGGCGCTCAAGGAGACCAAGAACCGCATCCACCGCATAGTCAACACCGAAGCGGCGAACCTGGAGCGTGCCGCGGCGGCGGCGGCCGGACATCGGGAGACCATAGACTATCTCGCAAGCGCGTACGGATTGCAGCATCTCTCGCCCGCACTGCGCGAAATCGCGCAATTGCGGCTGCGTTACCCCGACGAAAGTCTGACCGAACTGGGCCGCCGCTGCAATCCCCCGATCGCCAAACCGACGGTCAATAGCCGGCTCATGGCGCTCGCACGATTGGCCAAGCGGCTTCGAGGGAAACCGGCCTGAAGAACTCGTAAGGAGAGCTTATGCGTATCGGCATCAACGGCTTTGGCCGCATCGGACGAAACTTCGCGAAAGCGCTGCTCGAGCGTCACCCCGGCATAGAAATCGCCGCCGTCAACGATTTGACGAGCGCCGCAGAATGCGCGCATCTCTTCAGATACGACTCGAATTACGGAGAGTACGAGGGCAGCGTGTCGGCGGACGGCGACACCATCGCTATCGACAAGCAGAAAATACGCGTGCTCGCGGAGCGCGATCCGGGCAAGTTGCCGTGGAAGGATCTCGGCGTCGACGTCGTCATCGAGTCGACGGGCCTTTTCACCGACGCGAGCAAGGCGCGCGCGCACATCGACGGGGGCGGCGCGAAGAAAGTGCTGATTTCAGCGCCCGCGAAAGGTGAAGACATCACGGTCGTCCTCGGCGTCAATCACGCGCAGTACGATCCGGAAAAGCATCAAATCATCTCCAACGCGTCCTGCACCACGAATTGTTTGGCGACGGCCGTCAAACCGATCGTCGACAACCTCGGTTGGGTGAAGGGCTTCATGTCGACGATTCACTCGTATACGAACGACCAGAATATTCTGGATGCGCCGCACAAAGATTTGCGCCGCGCACGCAACGCCGCAACGAACATCATTCCGACTTCGACCGGTGCGGCCAAGGCGCTGTATCTGACGATTCCCGAAGTGAAGGGAACGTTCGACGGGTTTGCTTTGCGCGTGCCGACGCCGACCGTGTCCATGATCTATCTCGTCGCGCAAGTCAAGAAAGAGACGACCAAGGACGAACTCAACGGCATTCTCAAGAACGCCGCGAACGGCGACTTGAAGGAGTACGTTCGGTATTCGGACGTGGAGCTCGTCTCGAGCGACTTCAAGCGCTCGCCGTACAGTTCGATAATCGACGCCGGACTGACCGGCGCAAACGGCGACCTCGTGCAAATCGCCGCGTGGTACGACAACGAGTGGGGCTACTCGTGCCGCCTCGCGGATTTGACCGCGATGGTGCTGGAGAAGATTCCGGCCGGCGTATAACGTTGTTTCACGTCATTTTATCCGCTCTTTTGCTCGGCGGCGTCTCCAACGCCGCCGATTCGCGTTTCACGCTCGACGACGTCTACCGAATCGTCGGCGTTTCGTCGCCGCGCATCTCGCCCGACGGAACGACGCTGTTGTTCACGCGCTCCGGCGTTGACCTCGAGCATGACCGGCGCAACTCGCGGCTCGTGCTGCTCGACGTCAAATCGCGCGAGCAGCATACGCTCCAGACGGATCGCACCGTGCACGACGCAGCATGGTCGCCCGACGGTTCGCACATCGCGTTCCTCGCGGACGATACCGATCGGCACGCGCAGATCTGGCTGACGGTTCCGCACGATGCGCAGCCGCTGCAACTCACGCACTCCAAAACGGGCGTCGAACAGTTCGCGTGGCGTCCTGACGGCAAAGCGCTGGCGTATCTCGCGTCGGACGAAGTGCCGCAGCGTACCGGCATTGCGCGTTGGCAAGACGCGTATCGCGTCACCGATAACGCGTATCTGGATCCGGGCCCGTTCCCGCCGGCGCATCTATGGCTCATCGACGTCGACGGCACGCAAAACCGCCTGACGAGCGGAACGTGGAGCGTCGCGGCCGGCGACGCGGAATCGACGCTCTCCTGGTCACCCGATGCGAAGTATCTGCTCTACGTTCGCCTGCCGAACGCATTGCTCGGCGATGCCGAACGCTCGGTGGTGGAGAAGTTCGACGTCGCGGCGAAACGCAGCGTCGGACTGACGGGACGCACGCGCTTCGAATTCAACCCGCGATATTCGCCCGACGGCAGCAGCATTGCGTACACCTATGCGCGCGGCGGCGATGCAATGAACGAGGCGGACATCTTTCTTTCGACCGGACGCGGCACCGGCTTCGATCTGACGCGCATCGGTTTGGACGCGAACACGACGAACTACGCGTGGTATCCGAACTCGTCCGCATTGCTCGTTCAAGGAAACTTCGGCACGCGCAGCGTTCTCTGGCGCGTCTCTCGCACCGGGCGCGCCCAGCGCCTGCAGCTCGGCGACGTCAACGCCATCGGCGACTTCGCAGGCAGCATCGCGCGCGACGGAGCCATCGCGTTCGTCGGCACGACGCCGCACCATCCCGGAGAAATTTATTACCGATCCGCATCCGGAAAGCTCACGCGGCTGACGGACTACAACGCCGCCATTGCCGAAAAAACGCTCGGCAACGTCACTTCGATCGATTGGCGCAACGACGGCTTCCACGAAGACGGCGTTCTGACGTATCCCGCCCAATTCGAGCGGTCCAAGCGCTATCCGCTCGTGCTGCTGATTCACGGCGGACCGACCAGCGCATCGACAACGACTTTCGACGAATTGGCGCAGGTGATGGCGGCTCGCGGCTGGTTCGTGCTTCGCCCGAATTATCGCGGCAGCGACAATCTGGGCAACGCGTATCAGCACGCGATTTACATCGATGCAACGCGCGGCCCCGGACGCGATATCTTGGCCGGCGTTAGTGCCGTCGAGCGCACCGTGCCGATCGATCCGCGCAGCATCTGCGTGTCGGGATGGTCTTACGGCGGCATGATGACGTCGTGGCTGATCACGCAGGATCGTCGCTGGGCGTGCGCCGTCGCGGGCGCGGCAGTCGACGATCTGGTATACGACTATTCGCTCGCGGACGACATCGGCGCGGATCGGCTGTCGATGCCCGGCTCGCCCTTCACCGGCAACCTGATGCAAACGTATCGCGCGGTTTCTCCGCTTACGTATTACCGCAACGTGAAGACGCCGACGCTCATTCTTTCCGACACGTATGACGTGCGCGTCCCGGCGGCGCAGTCGTATGCGTTCTATCACGCGCTGCACGACAACGGCGTTCCCGTCGAATTCTACGAGTGGCCGGTTCACGGTCACTTTCCCGGGGATCCCGTGCGAACCGTCGACGTGTACCGTTACTGGGTCGGCTGGATTGCGAAATACGTGAAGTAGGAGAGTTCGGTCATGGTTTTTCCGTTTCGCACGCTCAAGGAAATCAACGTCAAGGGCAAGCGTGTGCTCGTGCGCGAGGACTTGAACGTCCCGATGAAAGAGGGCGACATCCTGGACTACAAGCGCATCGATGCCTCGCTCGAAACGCTGCGCTATCTTTCCGATCATGGCGCGAAGGTGATCGTCTGCTCGCATCTCGGCCGCCCGGACGGAAAGCCCGACGCGAGGTACTCGCTGAAACCGGTTGCCAACGCGCTCTCCAGCCGTCTGCACATCGACGTGACGTTCGCGAGCGATACCGTCGGCCCGGCCGCACATCAAGCGATAAGCGGCATGCACGACGGCGACATCGTGATGCTCGAAAACGTACGCTTCGATCCGGGAGAAGAGCAGAACGATCCGGTCTTTGCACGTAAACTCGCCGAACTTGCCGACTTTTACGTCAACGACGCGTTCGGAACGGCGCACCGCGCGCATGCTTCCACCGAAGCGGTGGCACACTACCTTCCGAGTGCTGCCGGGTTCTTGATGCAGTCGGAGATCGCCGCACTCGGTAAGCTGATCCACGATCCGGAACAACCGTACGTGTGCGTCATCGGCGGCGCGAAGGTCAAAGACAAAGTCGGCGTTTTCACCAAATTGATGGAAAAGGTTCACGCGTTCTGCATCGGCGGCGGTATGGCAAACACGTTTCTTGCCGCCCGCGGCGTCGACGTGGGAAAATCGCTGCGCGACGACGATCTGGAACCGGCGAAAGCGATTCTCGATCTCGCGCGTACTCGCGACGTCTCGCTTCTGCTGCCGGTGGACGCGATCGTATCGACGAGTTTCGACAACGACGAAGGCGCTCACGCCGTAGATCTGCCGCAAGTCGGCGATCAGATGATTCTGGACATCGGACCTAAAACCGCGCAAGAATACGCCACCGTGATCGAAACGGCGAAGACGATCGTCTTCAACGGGCCGATGGGCGTGTACGAGAAAACGCCGTATCGTGAGGGCACGCGCGCAATCGGCGAGGCCATGAAAAAGGCGACGCAAGCAGGGGCGACCACGATCGTTGGCGGCGGCGACGCCGCGGCCGCTGCGGAAGAGCTCAAATTTGCGGAACACGTCACTCACGTGAGCACGGGGGGCGGCGCGACGCTCGAATTCCTCGAAGGCAAAGAGTTGCCGGGCATCAAGGCGCTCGAAGACGCGAAAGCGCGCATGCGTGAGGATCAGCGCTGGTGAGGAAACGCATTTGCGTGGCAAATTGGAAGATGAACAAGACGAATGTGGAAGCCGCCGCGTTCGTCGCACGTTTCATGCCGTCGGCGGCGTCGATTCCGTCCGATGTCGACCTCGTGCTGTGCCCGCCGTTCACCGCGCTGCAAACCGTCGCGGCTTCACTGGATGCGGCGCAAGGCGGCGGCGGACGCGTAAAACTCGGCGCGCAGAATATGCACTGGGAGCGCAGCGGTGCATTCACCGGCGAGATATCCGCGCCGATGCTTCTAGAAATCGGGGTGGCCTACGTTATTTTGGGTCACTCCGAGCGGCGCCGGTATTTCGGTGAAACCGACGAGACCGTGCGGTTGAAGACGGCGGCTGCGATAGCAGCCGGGCTGACGCCCATTGTCGCCGTCGGGGAAAGCCTAGAAATCCGCAAACAAGGCGCGACGGAAAGTCATGTGCTGGCGCAAACCCGCGCCGCGCTGAACGGGCTCGACGAAGATGCGATTGCAAACGTCGTCCTTGCATACGAACCGATTTGGGCGATCGGCACCGGCCATAACTGCGATCCCGTAGAGGCGAACGAGGTCATGCGCGCGATTCGCGGATGCGTGCGCGGGTTGCATGACGTTCCGATTCTTTATGGCGGCAGCGTGAAGCCCGAAAACATGGCGGCGTACACCGCGCAGCCTGACATCGACGGCGGATTGGTAGGGGGCGCCTCACTCGATCCGGAGAGTTTCTACGCGCTCGCCGCGGCTGCGGCTACGGGAGACGCATGAACTACCGCCCCATCGTTCTCGCGGTGCTCGACGGGTGGGGGTGCAGCGAAAAAACGCACGGCAACGCGATCGCGGCGGCTCGCACGCCGCATTGGAATGCCTTTTTCGAAAAGTATCCGTGGACGATGCTGGAAGCCAGCGGCGAAGACGTCGGCTTACCCAAGGGCATCATGGGCAACAGCGAAGTGGGCCACATGAATTTGGGCAGCGGACGCGTCGTTCCGCAAGGCGTCGTGATCATCGATGCGGATATCGCATCGGGCGAGTTTGCAAAAAATGCGGTGCTCAATGCCTGCATCGATCACGTCAAAGCCGGCGGCGGGACGCTGCACTTCCTGGGCTTGGTCTCCGACGGCAAAGTGCACAGTTCGCTCGATCACTTGCTGGAAATGATCGCGTGCGCTCACGCGGAGGGCTCGCGCTTCGCCGTTCACGCATTTCTCGACGGCCGCGATACGCCGCCGCGCTCCGCCGCGAAGTATCTGGGGCAGATTCAAGACGAGTTGAACCAGTCGGAGAATCCCAGGCGGTGCGAACGGTAATCGGCCGCTATTATGCGATGGATCGCGACAAGCGTTGGGAACGCACGCAGGTTGCGTACGACGCGATCGCGCTTGCGAAGGCGCCTTTTCATGCCGCGACCGCGCTGCAAGCGCTCGAAGCGGGGTACGCGCGCGGCGAAAACGACGAGTTCGTGCAGCCCACCATCGTCGGCGCGCCGCGCCCCGTGCGAAGCGGCGATGCGTGCATCTTCTTCAACTTTCGCCCGGACCGCGCGCGTCAGATGACGTTGGCGTTTTCGCCGGCGCCCAGCGGTGAAAGTCCCGTGCCGTTCCCGGTGGAGCGCTTCCAGAATTTCGTTTTCGCGACGATGACGAAGTACGAGGAAACGTTTGCGAACCCGGTGCTGTTCGGGCCGCGGCCCCAGTTCGATACCTTCGGCGAAATCGTTTCGCGCGAAGGGCTGCGTCAGCTGCGCTTGGCGGAAACCGAGAAGTACGCGCACGTCACGTACTTTTTCAACGGCGGACGCGAAGACGTGTTCGAAGGCGAAGACCGCAAACTCATCCCGTCCGATCGCACGGTGGCGACGTATGACTTGGCTCCGCAGATGCGCGCGAGGGAAATCACCGACTACGCAGTCGAGCAGATCCAAGCCGGCACGTACGACGTCATCATCATGAATTATGCAAATGCGGACATGGTCGGCCACACCGGGAAGTGGGCGCCGACAATCGAGAGCGTGCAGATTCTGGATGGGTGTCTGCAGCGTTTGAGCGATGCCGTTCTCGCGGCCGGCGGCTTGCTGGTCATCACGGCAGATCACGGCAATGCGGAAGAGAAGATCGACGCGGACGGCAACCCGCTGACCGCGCACACGACGAATCCGGTTCCGCTGCTCCTGGTGGGCAATAGTCCGAACGGCAAGCTTCGGAGCGGTGGTAAATTGGGCGACGTAGCGCCGACGCTGCTGCGCATCATGGATTTGCCGGTTCCGGAAAAAATGACCGGCTCGGATTTGTCGATCCGTGGATAAAATCGGCGAACTCGACGCGGCCATCGTGCTCGGCAGCGGCCTTTCCGAGCTGCTCGGCGGCGAGGAGTGGGCCGAGCGCGCGCTCTTCAGCCGCGTCGCGTATGCGGAGATCGGCATGCCGGTCGCGCAGTTGGCCGGCCATGCGGGCCACGCGCTCATCGGCCGCTGGCACGGAAAACGCGTGCTGGCGTTTGCGGGACGCGTGCATGGCTATCAAGGCTTTGCCGCGCGAGACGTTACGCGCAACGTTGCAATCGCAGCCGAACGCGGCGCGAAGACGTTACTGCTCACGAACGCCGCGGGCGCGCTGAACCCGCAGTTTGCGGCGGGCGACCTGATGCTCATCGGCGATCACATCAACCTCACCGGCATGAATCCGCTCGTCGGTTCCGGCATCGCAAACCCGTTCGTCAACATGACGGACGCGTACAGTCCGACGCTGCGGAAGCTCGCGCATTCGCTCGACCCGAATTTGCGCGAAGGCGTATACGCCGGTCTCATGGGGCCCACGTACGAAACGCCGGCCGAAGCGCGTTATCTGCGCGCCATCGGTGCCGACGCCGTCGGTATGTCGACGGTACTTGAAACGATTGCCGCGCGCGCCAAAGGGCTCGACGTGTTCGGCGTGAGCCTCATCACGAACGCGGTCGCGGCCCCCGAAACATCGCACTCGGAAGTGACGGACGTCGCAAAAAGCGCCGCGCCGCGTCTTGCCGCACTCCTTGACGGTTTGCTGGAACGCCTCTAGCAAAGCGCTTGCGCTTTTATAGCCCGCCTTTTACCGGCAACTGTGAAAGCGGAACGGCGTAAACACTTTGCCCGTTTACGAACAGCAGCGTCTCTCCGACGAGCACCGGCGGCGAGGTAGAGAACGGCTCGCGCGACAGCGTCATGTTCAGCGTTGATCCGCTCGCTGCATCGAGTACGTACAAAATTCCGGCGGTATCGCCGACGTAGACTTTTCCGTCTTTGACGATTGCGCTCATTTTGATCGGCGCCATGGACCGGTGCACCCAACGAATTCGCCCGGTGCGCGCGTCAAAAGCAATGAATTCGTCTTGCGTCGGGATCGCTTGATAATACGTGCCGCCGCCATACGTGCCCGCGACCGCGACCTCGCCGGATCCGACCGCCGTCAACACGCCGATCGTCGGCGTGCGATAAATCCAAATCGGCCGGCCCGTGCGAGCATCCAGAGACGCGACGACGCCGCGTCCGCCCAAATAGGTTCTATGCCGTATCAACCCGCTCACGAAAACACGCCCCGCCGCATACGCGGGCGCGGCGTCGGCGTTTCCATACGGCGAGGTCCAGAGCAGCGTGCCCGTGCGCGGATCGAAAGCGTCCGTTTCACATGGCGTCGGCTCGCTGCGATAATGACACGTCGAAATGAAGACGCGGCCGCCTCCCGCATTAGCGGAGGCCATCGTAGAAATGCCGCGGAGCAGCTGCGTCCAAAGTACTTTTCCGGAGCCGGCATTCAGCGCGTATGCATGTCCGTCGCCGTTGGCGAAAATCACTGCGCCGGCTTCCAACACCGGCGAAGGCATGTTCTGACCTACCGTGCGGTACGACCACCGCGCCGCTCCGGTCGCGGCATCGATTGCGAGGAAATCATCGCCCTTCTGCTCGCCCCAAATGTGGCCGGCGCGCGCGGACATCACGGGTTGATGCGTGGCTTTGGCTATCAAAAATCCGTCCCGGCCCGACCCGACGTATACAAGTCCGTTCGCGAGAACTGGTGTAGACATCAGCACGTTGCGCGCGTGCGCGTGCCAGATCTCCGCGCCGGTGCGCACGTCCAACGCGATGAGATCGTTCTTGAACGTGTCGACGAACAGCGTCTGACCGGCGAGCGCCAATCCGCCGTTGATCTTTGCACCGCTGTCGAACTTCCACCTAACGGCGAAGCCTGGACGCGAGATGACCGCGTTCCGATCGGATGCGCCTTGATACATCGTCCAAGCCGCAGATCCGACGTCGGCGCGCTCTCCTTGCGAACATGCCGACAGCACCACGCATGCAATGCCGGCGAGTAAAACCTTGCGCATCAGATACCTCGTCGGTGCGGAAGTTCGCCCTGCGCTCGCTCGCTTCATGCAGAAGCCGCGGGACGGTTCCGAGACCGCGCGGTGCTATGCTTCGATGGCCATAGCACGCAAGGGAGAGGGGGATGGACAGTGCGGCACAGTACGCCTTAGCTTATGCGCTCACTACGAGCGCCGGAATCCGTGCTTTGCTTCCCCTCGCGCTCGTATCGATTGCGGTGCATTTCGGTTACGTTCACACGCCCGCAACCTTTGCATGGCTCGGTTCAACCGTCGTGACCCTCGTTCTCGTCGGTATGGCGCTCTTGGAAGTGCTCGCCGAGAAAGTTCCGTTCCTCGATCACGTGTTGCACGTGGCGCAAGTCGTTACGAAACCTGCGGCCGCGGCGATTCTCACGGGCGGCGTCACGCATCCGCAGAGTCATGACGCACTCATCGGTTTAATGGTGATCGGCGCGTTGAACGCGCTCGGCATTCACACGTTTACGTCTTCGGTTCGCGTCGTCTCGACGGCCACCACCGTGGGAATCGCCAATCCGTTCATCAGCGTTTTTGAGGACATTAGCGCAGCGGCCATTGTCGTGCTCGCGTTTGCCGCTCCGTTCGCCGCCGCCGTGCTTTGCCTGCTCGCGGCGATCCTGATGTTTCGCTTAGCGCGTTCCGCTTATCGCCGAGTTCACGTCTCGACGCGATAGCTTCCGCTGACGTCGACGGTTAATTCGCGTCCGCCGACGGTGATGCCGCGCACCTGATGGTCCCAGAACGTCAGCACGCGAATAACGACGGGTTTGAGCTGCGCGATGATGCGGCGTGCGCGCTGGGAAACGGCCAGCGCGTCCTTGACCCACTTCGGATGTTCGCGCGGAAGCGGCGGCGTCTCCAGTTCGTCGTCGGGCAGCAGAGGCAGAATCGCGCGGCTCTGCGGAACCGGCACGTAGACCGCGGGATTCGTATCCGGATCAATACGCGCCATGCAGCACCTTGCGCAGATTTCGGATTGCGGCCTGATGCAGCTGGGAAGCGCGCTGCGGCGATATCGCGAGCGCCTCGCCGATTTGATGAAGCGTTTTGCCGCGGAAATAGTGCAGCGCGATGACGCGCTGATGCCGCGTGGAAAGCCGGTGCAGAGCCGCCCGCACCAGTTCGCACTCGTTGCGCTGAACCGCAATCGCGCCCGGATCGGCCGACCAATCGCCGGAAAGCCGCTCGCACGGCGGCAACGGTCCGTCGAGTGAAAGCGGCGTATAGCGGTACGCATGCGTTGCCGCGCGGCGAAGCGCGGGGCGACGCATTTCCATTTGCTGCTGCGTCGGAAGCGCGCCGATCTCCGTTGCGAGCGCGTAGCGTTCGCGATCGGCTTCGCGCACTTCGCGGCGCACGCGTTCGGAAACCGGATCGAGTTTGCGCAAACCGTTCAGCATCGCGCCCGCAATGATTCGCGCGGCGTATTGTTCGAGTGACGGGCCGCGCGCCGGGTCGAACGAATCGACCGCTCGAATGAGCCCGAGGCTTCCCTCGCCGACGAGATCGCCGCGATCGCTGCCCGGAAGCAACCGGTGCACGCGCCCCGCGATCTTCTTTACGAGCGGAAACAGCTCGCGAATCTGCGCCTCACGCGTCATGCCGGAAGCGTCCCTGCCAGCGTCTGCGCGAACGATTGCACCGCGATCTCGCCGTACTCGCCGAACGCCGCTTCGATCGGCTCCAAGATCGGCTCCAGCATCAACGCCTCGAACTCGGCGCGTACGCGCTGCGCAGGTGCGCTAATCACGGCTCAAATTGTCCGCGATGCGCATCATCTCATCCGCTGCCTGAACACCTTTTGCGGTGCACACAAAAAGCGGCTGAACTAAGCGTGCGGCGGTGTTGCCGGCGGGAAATGTACGGCTGCGGAGAACGTATTCCATACGGGGATGCTACCGTCCGATTGTTACCGGATCGTCATCAAAAGGAAACCGCCTTATGGACGACACGACAGCCGAACAACTGCAGACAACGTTCACTGCGTTGAGCGATGCTTGGGAACAGGGCGATGGCGAAGCCTTCGCCCAGTGGTGCACCGATGATGTCGATTTTACTAACTTGCTCGGGATGCACGTAAAAGGCCGGCGTGCCGGTCGTGGGACTGCACGAGAAGATTTTTCACGGTCCGTACGAAGCCAGCAGCGTCGCGTTCAGCATTCAAAGCGTTCGTACGATTACGCCGAGCGCACTGCTCGCTATCGTCCACTCACGGATCGACATCCCGTCAGGACCTGTAAAAGGAATCGTCTCTGAGCATCGCGAGTGTCCTACTGTTCGCGAGCGGTGACCACTGGAAAATATTACCTGCCAACTTTCACAACACTAAACGCGAGGCGACGCAGGCAGAGCACCTTTCGATATATGCGAAAAGCGGTTGAAGGCTAAAGCTTTTGTCAAAGTCGTTGAGGTTGTCTGCCACACGCATCAGCGCGTCCGAGCTGGATGCCGACTCGTAGCGACATTGCACAAGACGAGGACATGTACCGGCTCGTCTTATCTCCGCGGCCCCGAGGGCATTATGATCGCATTGGCTGAAGACCTCGGCAAGCAGTCACAGGATAGAGGCGAGACGTTCTACGATCGCTGCAAATTGTCCGCGATGCGCATCATCTCGTCCGCTGCTTGTACGCCTTTAGCGTTTGCTTCGTACGCCCGCTGCGTTGCAAGGATCTGCATCATCGCGTCGACGATCGTCACGTTCGATTTCTCGAGCATACCGAAGCGAATACACGGCCCGTCAGGCGAGCCGGCTTCGATGCTGCGCGGCTTGCCGGATTCGTGCGTCGCGTAGAAGAGCGAGCCGCCCGCGGATTCCAAATACTCCGGCGCGGCGAATTCCGTCAGCCGAATGCGTCCGCGTGCAGCCTTTCCTTTTTGCGTCGTAACGGTGAGCGTGCCGTCTTCGGAAACGGTCGCGGTGAGCGCATCTGCGGGAATCTCCACGCCCTCGAGCCGCCAGCCTTGGGCGTTGCGCAGCGTGCCGTCTGCCGAGCGCGCGAACTCTCCGTTGCGTGTGTACGCCCGTTGTCCGCGCGCGTCGATTACCGCAAAGAACCCGGCGCCGTCGATTGCGAGATCGAATGGCCCGCCGCTGCGCATCAGTTTGCCTTGCGTGAACACGGCGTGCGTTCCAATCGCCGTCGTTCCGAGCGTTCCGCCGTCAGGTGACGCGACGTCCGTAAACGTTGCTGCGGCGCCTTTGAAGCCGGCAACGTCGGCATTGGAAAGGTTTTCCGAAATGATTTCGAGATTTTGCTGCTGCGCGGCCATTCCGCTCGCTGCAGCGTACAAGCTTTGTTCATCGGCTATTTCAACTCCGCGACTTGCGTGTCCGCGCGTTCGCGCGTTTGGTCGATCGCCGAGAGCACTTTTTGCGCCGTTTCGAACGAGCGCTGCGCCGTCAGCACGTCGATCATCCCGCCGATAGCGTCGACGTTCGATCCTTCGAGGAAGCCGGTCCGCAGGCTCGAGCCGTTGGGAAGCGCGATGCGGTTGAGCGTAACGCCGTTGCGAGAAACGGTTCCGCTCGCGTCGATCTGCGCGCCGTCCGGTACGCAAAGCGGCCCGCGCGTTCCCAGCAGCACGCGTCCCGCGTCGTCGACGAGCCTATCGAACCGGTCCCGTCGAAAAGCGCCGTTGCGCGTGGCGAAGACGCGCCCGGCGGCGTTCCGAACGCGAAACGTACCGCTGCCCGCAATCGCGAGATCGTACGACCGGCCCGTGCGCCTAAGCGGCCCTTGCACCGCGCTGCGCTCGGTTCGCATGCTGATGCCCGCCGCCGAAAGAAAGCCGCGCACGTCCGTTTTTCGAAAGCCGTCCGTCGATGCATTCGCCAGATTTTCGGCCGCCACGTCCAGCCGCGTTCTTGCGGCGCTCATCGCGCCGGCCGCCCATCCAATGCCATCCATGCACGCATGATAGACGGCGGCTATGGCCGAATTTTTACCAGGCTATGTCATCGCTTCGCAGACTCCTTTGCCATCGCCGCCTTGGCGTGCGCCCTCGCCGCGTGCTCGCAGCCTGCGGGGACTCCGCAAGATGCGGCGCTGGCAAAAGAGCAGAACGCCGTCGCGACGCTCAAAACGAAGTACAAGGACATCGTGCAGGGAACGGACGTGAAAGACCGGACGTTGTTCGTTTATGTCGACGTCGACAATTTGTATTCGATGGACGAAGACGCCGAGGGCGCGATGAAAGCCGACGCGCTCAAACGCTGGGAAAGCGTGTGGACGAACGCGCATCCGCACAAGCACGCGCTGTTGCGTTTAAGTATGCGCGATTATTACGGCAAGGAGATTTACGCGGCTTCCGCCCGCGTGTGACCCGTCAGGGCTTGACGACGACCTCACCAATCGCGTGCTTTTCGGTGAAGAAAATCGCGCCGCCGAGGCAGCCCGCGATGTCGCCGACGCCCGCATTCGGCGTCGGAACGGCATACTCGCTCACCTTACCGGCAGTCGTGATGCGGCCGATCTTGTTCGCCTGCTGTTCCGTAAACCACAGCGCGCCGTCGCATCCGGTGGTGATGGCCGCAAGACCGCTCGCAGCCGTCGGAATCGAAAAGTAGCTGATGGTTCCGTCGCTGCCGAGCCGTCCGATCTCGTTCAAGCCCTGGTCGGTAAACCACAGCGCGCCGTCGGGACCGGCGGTCAAACCGGTTACGAGCGAACCGGTTCCGAGCCGATACGTGTGCACGACGTTTCCGTTGGACGGATCGACGCGAAAGATCTGCGACTCCGTCGTGTTGTTCAATTGCGGATCGCTCGCGAGCCAAATAAACCCGTCCGCGCCCAGCGTGATGCTATTGATGGCATCGGGAAGCAGCGCCGTGGAGCAGCCGGCTTTCGTGGTGTAGATGAAGCCCAGCAACCCCGCCGGAGTCGGCTGATTCGCAGTCACCCAGGGAGTCCCGTCGGGCGTCATCGTCACGTCCTCGAAGACGTCGTTCGGCGGGCCGTAGTTCTCCGTAAAGGACCCGTTCGCGATCGTCAAACGCACGAGTGCCGGCGTGCAGCAGAACGTGTCAGCGGTCATCGCCTGCTGCGGCGCAGGTGAGGACGTGTCGTTCATCGCGATCGCGCTGACGACTCCGTCGGCGCTGGCGACGGCACCCCGCGGCTGAAGGGTCGGAATGACGGGCCACGTATCGGGGACGCGCGACGCCGTCAACGTGTACCGGCCGGTTTTCGGCGAGAACACGCCGATTTCGGTCGTCGTACTGAAGTACACGTTGCCGTCGGAACCTAAAGCCAAGCCGCCGAGCAGCGTTGCGCTCGAGGGAAACTCGATGACTTGCGTCGAGCTCGTTTGCGGCGGCGGCCCCGGGTTGGTCGTCGGCGGCGTGCTCGGATTGGTCATAGGCGGCGTCGAGCTCGGCGAAGACGCGCCGCCGCTGCAAGCCGTAAGCAATAGTATCGAGATGACGAGTCCGAGAGCAGGTCGTCTCATTCTGCAGTCCCCCAGTTGCGCACTTAAGCGTAAGCTTACTCGCGCAACGGCAAGACGGCACCTTACAAAGTGCCTAGACGGCGGGGCCTAAAGTACCTAAGCTCGAATTTCAGAACGTACGGAGGCCTAATGTCGAGTGCGCTGCTCGCCCAAGACCGTTCGAGCGCTCGCATGCGAGCCGCTCTGTATGCTCTTGTAACCTTCGGCATCGTCCTCATTCTCACGCTCGCGGAATGGGACGTCGCGCACATGCTTTCGCACGCGTCCCGTGCAGCCAGCACGCTCTCCGAACTCGCCGTCGCAATCTTCATCGCCTTTGCGTTCCGCCCCATTCACCAGCGCATGGAAGGCGCCGTGGAACAGGCGTTCACGAAGCGGCGGCGAGAGGCGCGGAAAAAACTGTTCACCCTAGCGCGAACCGTCACGGATTTCCGCGATGCAAACGAACTGCTCGACCGGATCGTCGCAGCGATCGACGAGTGCGTCGGCGGCGGCGGAAGCGCCGTGTATTTGAAGAGCGGAGAATACCGGCCCGCGGCGTCGTCCTTCGTGCAAACTCCGCCGGACGTAACGTCCGGCGATGTGCTGATAACGAACTTGCGCACCGCTTCGGCGCCGGTCAATGCCGACGAGTATGCCGCACAAACGGGCGGCGCGATGGCCTGCCCGATGCTTGCGCGCGGAGAACTCGTCGGCTTTTTGCTGCTCGCCGCATCGATCGAGCAACTTGACGCGGACGACCGCCAAACAGTTATGGCGCTTGCGCAGTCGGCGGGACTCGCGCTTGCGGTGCTGCAGCCCGGATTGCTTGCGCCCTCGCCGCATGCCGGCGGGCTCGCACTTGGAAATCTGCCGCACGATCTTTCGCCGCTGGTCGGACGCGAACGCGAATTGGAGCGGGTCGGCGATCTGCTTGCCGGCCGCCGTTTGATTTGCATCAAAGGTCCCGGCGGCATCGGCAAATCGCGTCTTGCGATTCGTGCCGCATCCCAACTGCAGCGCATTTCGGCGGCGGTGCATGGATCGTCGATCTGACGAGCGCTAAGAACGAGTCCGACGTGCTCGGATCGATCGCCGCGGCGCTCGGCGCGCCGCAAACGGCCGGCAAGACGCAGCTGCGCAACCTCGTCGAGTCGATTGCCGAGAGAACGATCTTACTGATCCTGGACAACTGCGAACACGTCGTCGCAGCGGTGGCAAGCGTTGCAACCGATTTGTTGCGCAGTTCTCCGACCCTGCGGATTGTTGCTACCAGCCGCGAGCGGCTGGCCGCTGCAGGCGAGGCGGTATATGAGGTTCCGGCGCTTACGCAGGATCAGGCGCTGCACTCTTCCGGGAACGCGCGCAAGACGTCGCGCCGCATCTTTCGTTCTCCGAATGCGAAGCCGAACTCGCGCAAGTCGTTGGACATCTCGACGGAATTCCGTTCGCGATCGAACTCGCGGCAGCGCGCTTGCGCGTTTTTTCGCCGGCGGATCTCGCGCGGCGGATCGAAAACGTCTTTCAAACGCTGGCGGAAGGCGAACGCGGCGCGCTGCCCGGACGCCAGACGCTGCGAGCGATGCTGGACTGGAGTTACGAAATGCTTTCGTCCGCGGAGCAAGCCGTGTTCGCGCGACTGGCGATTTTTCCGACGACGTTCACACTCGACGCGGCAGCGTCGATCTGCAGCGCGGACGACCTGGGCGACGACGAAGTCGTAGGATTGATGGGGCACCTCGTCGACAAATCGCTCGTGCAAACCGAAGCCGGTACGTACGGCCAGCGATTCCGGCTGCTCGAAACCGGACGCGTCTACGCACGCAGCCGGTCCTCTCCGGCCTATCTCGACGATCTCGCACGGCGCCACGCGGCGTATTATCGCACTCTCGCGCATCAAGTGACGCGCAATCCGGTTGCCGGCCGATACGACGTGGGATTCGAGCAGCTCAAACTCGACATCGACAACGTCTACGCCGCGTTCGATTGGGCGCTCGACGGGCAAGACCTCGAAACGGCCGTCACGATCGGTGAGGACCTCACGCACTACTGGTTCCACTACACGCAGCTTCGCACCGGACGCGAGTACCTCGCAAAACTCATCGCGCTGGAAGAGGCCATGAAGGTCGAGCACCGGGCAGCGATTCGTTTTGCGAATGCGTGCATGCTTTTGTTCAGCGATCCGGTGCTCGCACTCGAAAGCGCGTCCATTGCCGTCGAGCTCTCGCGGCAAACGCGAGATCGCCGCTTGACCGCGCAAGCGCTCGGCGCCGCCGGCAACGCGCATCTTTCGCTCGGGGACGCGGATCAAGCCGAACGCGCGTATCAAGAGAGCGCGACGATTTACGACGAACTCAACTCCGAGAACGCATCGCTGATGCGCGTGAATTTGGCGAACGTGCTGATCAATTTCGACTCGAGCCGGTTGGATCGCGCGCAAGAGCTTCTGGAACAGGCGCTGGCGAGCGCGCGAAGCGCAGGCAAGAAGGGCATCGAGGGCATCATCCTCGGGAACATGGCGCAACTCGCCTACACGCAGGGACGCAACGACGACGCGTATACGCTCAGCCGCCGAAGCGTCGAAACGGCGCACTCGTTGGGCGCGCGCCAGCAGGAAGCGGTGTGGCTGTACTGGCTGGGCGTCTATGCGACGGAACTCGGCCGCCGCGACGAGGCAGCCGGCGTTTTACAGGAAGCGCTCGCGATCTGCGGCGACATTCTCACGGACGACCCCGAACATTTCACGGAATGCATGGACGCCGTCGTCTTTTTTGCGGCCGGCAGCGGCCGCATGCTGGACGCCGCTCGCATTCACGGCTTCATCGAGTCGTACCGCCTCGAGCGCCGCGTCCCGCGTCCGCCGGTTTTGGAGACGCGTTATGCCGCGAAACTGTCGGGCGTGCGCAGCGCGCTCGGTGACGCGGAGTTCGCGGCGATTGCCGCGGCCGGTTCTCGCGAATCGGTCGCGGATCTTCTGGCACGCGCCTGCGACGTAGTCGGTCCCGCGCCGTTCGTGTAGCACGTTTTCACAACCACGTCAGCACTGCCCCCGCACTCACCAATCCGCCTCCGAATCCGATCAGCAGCAAACGGTCGCCGCTTTTCACAATGCCGTCGCGAACCGCGGGAATGAACGCGAGCGGAATGCTGACTGCAGACGTGTTCCCGTACTCAGCGATGCTCGTCAGCGTTCGCTCGAGCGGAAAATCGATGCGTTTGCACAAAGCTTCGATCATGCGCATGTTGGCGCTGTGCGGCACGAACCAGTCGACGTCCGACAAGCTCATCCCGGATCGATCGAGAATGCGATCGATCGTCGCCGGAATGTTTTCGAGCACCCAGCGGTACACGTCGCGGCCGACTTGGCGAAGAAATCCGCTGCCGTCCTGCACGCCGCCGATGTCGCCGCGCATGGCGGTGCGGTACAGCGACGGACCCGCGCTGCCGTCCGAGCCGGAATCCATTCCGGAAAGCGCGCAGCGCTCGTCGCGCACGATCAGCATCGCCGCGGCGCCGTCGCCGAAAAGCACGCAGGTGGAACGATCGGTGTAATCGACGGAGCGCGTCAATGCTTCCGTTGCTATCAGCAGCACGGTGCGCGCCTGACCGGATGCGATGAGCGCGGCGCCGAGATTGAGCGCCGAGCAAAATCCCGCGCAGGCAGCGCTGATGTCGAGCGCACCGGTGCTCTTGAGCATTCCGAAGCGATCCTGCAGGATCGCGGCGATGCTCGGATACACGTAGTCCGGCGTCGTCGAAGAAACGAGCACGAAGTCGATCGACCGCACGTCGACTTCCGGATTCGCGCGCAGTAAATCTTCGACGGCGTTTACCGCAAGGTCGCTCGCGAATTCGTTTTCGGCCACGCGATGCCTGGTTCGAATGCCGGTGCGCTGCAGTATCCACTCGTCCGACGTCTCCACGATTTTCGAAAGATCGTCGTTCGTGATCAATCGCTGCGGCGCATACATCCCGACGGCCGCAGCCCGAACCGGCGCACGCAGCGCGGCGTCTCTCATAGTTGCGCGATGACCACGTCCGTGAATTGCTGCGTGTAGAGAAAATCCTTTCCTGCGGGCGCGAGCTCGCGCGTACGAGCGCCCTGTGCGAACGCGCTTTCGACCGCTTTTTCGATCCGGTGCGCACCCGCCTCATCGCGCAAGCTGTGCCGAAGCAGCATCGCTGCCGAAAGAATCGCGGCGGTCGGGTTCGCGATGCCTCGTCCCGCTATGTCGGGAGCGGATCCGCTGATCGGTTCGTACAAACCGAATTGGCCGAATTCGGTCATCTGTGTACCCAAACTCGCGCTCGGCAGATTGCCGATGGATCCGGTCAGAATAGCGGCCTCGTCCGAAAGGATATCGCCGAACATGTTCTCGGTGAGAAGAACGTCAAACTCCGCAGGCCGGCGCACGAGTTGCATCGCCGCGTTGTCGACCAGCAAATGTTCCAGTTGCACGTCCGGATACTCTGGCGCGATGCGATCCACGACGCGCCGCCAAAGCCGCGACGTCTCCAAAATATTCTGCTTGTCGATCGACGTCAGCCGCTTGCGCCGTTTGCGGGCTAGTTCGAAGGCGACGCGCGTGATCCGTTCGATTTCGGGGGCGCGGTAAATCATCGTATCGACGGCTTCTTCAACGCCGCCTTCGCCGGTGCGCTGCTCTTTCGGTTTGCCGAAGTAGATGCCGCCGGTCAATTCCCGCACGACGACCAGATCCAAGCCCTTGACCAGCTGCGGCAACAGCGACGAGGCTTCTTCCAAACCGGAAAATACGCGAACCGGGCGCACGTTCGCATAGAGTTCGAAATCGCGGCGCAAGATGAAAAGCGCGTACTCGGGCCGCTCCGCGAGCGGTTTGCCGTCGTATTCCGGCAAGCCGACCGCACCGAAGAGAATGCCGGCGCTGCGCTCGCAGAGTCGACGCGCGTCGTCGGGAAGCGCGGGTTTCCCGGCTTGCAACGCGTCGCCGCCGATGGGCGTTTCCAGGCAGTCCAAGTCGGGCCGCACCGTGTGGAGCACGCGCACCGCGGCGCGCGTGACTTCAGGCCCGATGCCGTCACCGGGCAAAACTGCGATCGTCGGCATGATGCCGGGCGTTCGCGTCTAGTACACCGTAATCCGGTTCGTGTCCGCTAGGTCCGTGGTTGCGGGGAATTCTTCTCTGTGCGTCGTCTCCTCGCGCACCGGAGCGCCGTTCCCGGCGTCAGCGTTTTATCGAGCAGCGAGAGATGCGTCATCAGCAAACTGCGCAGTTCGCTGCGCGCCTTTTCCGCAGTCTTCTGTCGCACGTTGATGTTCGCGCCGCGCATCGGCGGCGGCGTCGGTGAACGTGGAAATTTCACGCTCCGCCGCGATGCGCGCCCGTTCTTTGATGAGGTCCGCTTCCTTGTGCGCGGACGCCTTCACTTCGTCCGCCGTACGCTGCGCGAGCACGAGCGTATTCTGCAGCGATTCTTCCATCGCTTTGAAATGACTGATGCGTTCCTTGAGATCGTTGATTTCCGCTTGAAGCGCCGCGATGTGCTGCGCGTCGTCTTCGAGCGTTTCGATCAGCTCGTCAAGGAACTGATCGACTTCCGCGCGATCGTAGCCCTGCAGCGCCTTCTTGAAAGTTTTGTGCTGAATGTCGATAGGCGTGATCTTCTGCATGGGCTACCCTCTGTTCGAAAGAAAATCGAGCGAGCCGTCCGCGCTCATAGAATCTCGCAGACCTTGCGCGTTGACCATGATGCCTGCGGGAACGATGAGGTAAATCGCCTCGGCGAGTTTTTGGATTTTACCGTCGATGGTGTACGCGACGCCGGACGTGAAGTCGACGACGCGCTGAAGCAGCGAACGATCCGCGTTCTGCAGATTGACGATGACGACTTGGCGGTTTCGCAACGCGTCCGCAATCTCGGTCACGTCCGCGAAAGCGCGCGGGGCGTAAACGCTGACTTCCGTTCCGCCGCGGCGCGCGGCGCGCTGGTCGAGCGGCACCACGTTGCGCGATGCTCCGGGTTCTTCCCCGTACAGTTCCTCGGCGTCGTCATCCATCGAGAAAAACGAGCGCACTTTGTTGAACATACTCATTAGGCCACCTCACGGTGAGGGCGTTAAGGCGTTCTTCGACACCGGCCGCGCCGGTCTTGGTCCGAAAATAGTGCTTCCGACCCGAATCATCGTCGAGCCGGCGGCAACGGCGACGGGCCAGTCCCCGGACATGCCGAGCGAAAGCGTCGTGCCGCCCACGCGCCCGAACACCTTCGCGGCCAGGTCGAAGGATGCGGCGATCTCCGAGCGGTCCTCGGTTATGGGTCCGATCGCCATTACGCCCTGCAGATCCAGCGACGGGAGCGAACGCATGAAGTCCGCGAGCTGCTCCGACGCCCGCGGCGGGCAGCCGAAACGGTCGGACGCGCAGACGTTGACCTGCAGCAGAACGGGCAATCGCTTGTGCAGGGCGTCTGCCGCTTTTGCGAGCGCCGCCGCTGCGTCGGCTCGATCGACACTTTGCACGACGTCAAAGGCCGCGGCGATGGCGCGGGCCTTATTGCTCTGCACGTGACCGATAAAGTGCTTGCGCGCGGAATCGGGCGGGAGCGCTTCGAACTTGCGCCGCGCTTCCTGCACGTAATTTTCGCCGATGTCGGTAACGCCCGCTTCCAGCGCTTCCCGCACCGCTTCGAGCGGCTGAAATTTCGTGACGGCGACGATGGTGACGCCGGCCGGAACCGCAGCACGCAGTTCGGCGTACCGCCCGGCGACGCTCACGTCGTCGACGTCTTCACCGGCGCCTTCGCGCCCGGCTCGCAAGCCGTTCGGTCCTCGGTTCGGATGCGCGAACGCCAGCAAAAATACACGCCGGCGAGACCGATGGGAATCATCGGCAGCGCGTAGAGTTGCCCGCCGGTGATTCCGTGCCACATGAAGTCCGCATGCCGCCACGTTTCGGCGATCGAACGCGTGATGCCGTAGATCGTGAACCACGACCACCCGACGACGCCGTCCGGCGGACGTTTCTTATAGATGAAGAGCACGATCGGCAGTGTGAGCGCGTCGAGGATCGCTTCGTACAGTTGCGAGGGATGACGCGGCGCGTAACCCCAATCCGAAGTGTTTCCGGGCACCATGCACCACGGGTGGTTTGGGCGACAGATGTCGCCCCACAGCTCGTCGTTGATGAAATTTACCAGACGCGTAAGCGTGATGCCGACGGGAAGAAGCACCACGACTTCGTCGCCGAGCACCTTGTACGTCAGCCCCGGATGCTTGCGCAAAAACAGAAAGATCGCGATGATGACGCCGACGAGGCCGCCGTGAAACGCCATACCGCCGTTCCAAACCGCGATGAAATTGATCGGATTTTGGAAGTAACTGCCCGCGTCGTGCTTGCTGATCATGTCGTTGATCACGAAGAACGTGCGGCCGCCCACCAGCACCCCGACGAGCGCGTAAACGAGAAAATCTTGAATCTCTTCGCGAGTCAGACCCAAGCGCCGGCGCCCCGCGGGACGGCTCATCCAAAAGTAGACCGCAATGAATCCGACCAAATACGAAATGCCGTACCAATGAACGCTGATCGGACCCAAATGAATCGCGATGGGGTTAATGTTAGGGTAGGTAAACCACTGTTGCATAAGCACTTTCGGGGGCAGGCATGACAACGCGAGGCACCGTCTAAATGAGCGGTGTGGCCAGTGCGCACCTCACCGTCGGGATCGCCTTCCTGGCGGGGCTCGTTTCCTTTGTCTCTCCCTGCGTCCTCCCGCTGGTTCCGGCGTACCTATCGTTCCTCACGGGTTCGAGCGTGGAAGAACTGCGCGGCGCGCTCACTGCGGACGCCCGCGCGCGCGTGGTCGCGCACGCCGTCGCTTTCATCGCCGGATTTACACTCGTTTTCGTCGCACTCGGCGCTTCAGCGAGCGCGATCGGCGGAGCGCTGCGCGAGAATCAGGTGCTGATTTCGCGCATCGGCGGTGTCATCGTCATCGTGCTGGGGCTGCAGATGATGGGCGTGCTCCGGTGGCGGCTGCTTGCTCGGGACACGCGCGTGCAGGTACAGACCGGCCAACGGTCGCTCGTCGCCTCGGTTATCGTCGGCCTCGCGTTCGCCGCCGGCTGGTCGCCTTGCATCGGCCCCATTCTTGCCGCTATTCTCGCGCTCGCTTCGCAGGCGAACGGCGTTTGGCAGGGAGCGTGGCTGCTTTTCGTCTATTCCATGGGCTTGGCCGTGCCGTTCCTGGTAACGGCCCTCGCAATTGGCGCGGTTCTGCCCGCGCTGAATCGAATCAAGCGCTTCTTGCCGGCGATCGAATTTGCCGCGGGAGCCTTCATGATCGCAACGGGAGTCGTTCTTGTTACCAACTCGTTCTTACGAATCGCCGGCTGGTTCTATCAATTTGTCCCGCAGCCGAAGCTTTGAGGCCGTCCAACTTTTCGGAGTAGCGGCGATCGTCGTCGCGCTCGATCAGTACACGAAGCATCTGATTGCGGCGCATTTTCTGCCGGGCGAAAGCCGTTTCGTGATCCCGCATCTTTTGAAGTGGACGTACGAACAGAACGAGCACGGAGCGTTCGGCTTATTCGGCTCGTCGCCGTTTTTGCTAATCCTCATGGCACTGATCGTGCTGCTGATCTTTTGGTACTCGTTCCGCGATCAAGCGCGGCATTCGCTGCTCGTGCGCATCGCCTTCGGCATGATCCTCGGCGGCGCGATCGGCAACATTCTCGATCGCGTGCATTACCGCTACGTCGTCGATTTCGTGGATTTCTATCGGATCTGGCCCAACATTTTCAACGTCGCCGACGCGTGCATCACGATCGGCGTCATCCTTCTCATCCTCGCGAGCCTTGCACGTCGTCGTCACGCCTGACGAAGCCGGGAAACGCGCCGACGTCCTCATCGCGCACCACACCGGCTTTTCCAGGTCGCTCGTTGCGGAAGCGGTGCGCCGCGGCGACGTGCGCGTGAACGGCGCAGCCGTGAAGGGCAGCCATTTGGTCGCCGAAGGAGACGTGCTGGAAGCGCATCTCATCGAAAGGCCGCCGCTCGCGGTGGATCCTGAAGCGATCGATCTCACGATAGTCTTCGAGGATGACGACGTGCTCGTCGTCGACAAGCCGGCGGGCATGGTGACGCACCCGGCGCACGGCGCGACCAGCGGCACGCTGGTAAACGCGCTGCTTGCTCACGTCGCATCGCTTCCGGGCGAAGCGGTGCGGGCCGGGCTGGTTCACCGGCTCGACCGCGACACGTCGGGCTTGCTCGTCGTCGCAAAGACCGATGCGGCGCTCAGCGCGCTCGGCAAAGCGATGAAAGCGCGCTATATTTCGCGCGAATATCTTGGGCTTGCGGCCGGCATCCCGATACACGCCAAAGGCACGATCGACGGCGCAGATCGGCCGCGATCCGCAAAACCGTTTGCGCTACGCAATTACGGCGGACGGAAAACCCGCCGTCACGCATTACGAAGTACGCGAACGTTTGAAAAATACTGCCGAAGTGCTCTTTCGGTTGGAAACGGGGCGAACGCATCAGATCCGCGTGCACATGGCGGCACTCGGCCATCCGCTCGTCAACGATCCGATCTACGGTAAAACCGATCCGCGCTTCGATCTTCCCGGCCAAGCGCTGCACGCGTGGCGCCTGTCGTTCCGGCATCCGCGCAGCGGACGCGACATGGAATTCCAGTCGGAACCGCCGCCCGAATACGCGGCCGCGAAAGCGCTTTTGCGCGGCGGCGCGGTGTGACCGATTCGATCTTCACGCTTCACAACACGAGCGAGAGCGCGCGGCGCGGCACGCTGCGACTCACGCACGGAAACGTCGAAACGCCGACCTTCATGCCGGTTGGGACGGCGGGAACGGTGAAGGGCTTGACGCCGGACGAAGTGCGCAGCGCTCATTCGCAGATCATTTTGGCGAACACATATCACCTTTGGCTGCGCCCGGGATTGCATTTGCTGGTCGAAGCGGGCGGCCTGCACGACTTCATGCAGTGGCACGGCCCGATTCTCACCGACAGCGGCGGATTTCAGGTCTTCAGTTTGGAGTCCCGGCGGACGCTGGACGACGACGGCGTTACGTTTGCCTCGCATTTGGACGGCAGCGCCCATCGCTTCACGCCTGAAAACGTGCTCGCGTTTCAGGAAACGATCGGCGTGGACGTCGCGATGCAGCTCGACGTGTGCGTGAAACTTCCCGCTTCTGCCGAAGCGGTCGATCGATCGGTGCGTCTGTCGGCGGAGTGGGCGAGGAGAAGCGCAGCGGCACGAGCGCAACCGGATCGCACCGCGCTCTTCGCAATCATGCAAGGCGGCCTCGACGAAGCCGCGCGCGAGCGCAGCGCAGAATCGATCGTCGATCTCGGCCTGCCCGGGTATGCGATCGGCGGTCTCTCCGTCGGCGAAACGCGCGAGGAAATGTATCGTTTCGCGCGGCTTTCGGCCTCGCTGCTGCCTGAAGACAAACCGCGCTACCTCATGGGTGTCGGCACTGTGCGGGATGTGCTCATGGCGGTCGATTGCGGAATCGACATGTTCGACTGCGTGTATCCCACGCGCTGCGGCCGCAACGGCCGCGCCATGACGCGGCAGGGCGAATTTGCGATTCGAAACGCGGCGTATACGCGGGACTTCACGCCGGTCGATTCGGCAGTGCGGCTGTTACGTTTGTACGACCTACTCGCGCGCGTATCTGGCGCATCTGTTCAGATCCGCAGAAATGCTCGGTCCGCGGCTCTTGTCATATCACAACGTTTACGTGCTGAACGCGCTGATGCGTGAGGCGCGCGAAGCCATCGAAGCAGGTGCGTGGCCGGCGTTTCGCGATAGCGTTCTGGGAGAAGCCCGTACATGATTCGATTGTTCGTCGCGGGGTATCCGCGTGAAGCGACCAAGGACGACCTGCTCGCGCTCTTTCGGCAGTTCGGCGCATGCGATGCGGACGTGACGTTTCCGCGCGATCGCCGCAGCCGCCGCAAGAAGGGCTATGCGTACGTCAACGTCACAGACGAACCGTCGGCCGACGCGGCGATCAAAGCCTTCAATCTTTTCGAAATCGACGGAAAGCCGCTCACCGTCATTCGCGCATCCGACAGGCCGCCCAAGCGTCCGCGCCGGCGCTGATCAGATCGCGCGCACGATTTCCGCGCACGGTGCGCACAGCGATGGATGCTGCGGATCGCTGCCGAGCGGCAAATACTTCCAGCAGCGGGCGCATTTTTCTCCATCTGCTGGCGCCAGTTCGTGGCGGATCTTCTCCGCGCCGAGCGAGGGATCGTGCTCGAGCGTCAGCGCCGAAAGCACCATGGCTTCGCGCACGTCATCCGAGTGCGGCGCAAGGCGCTCGTACCAGCGCGTCGGCAGCACGAATTTGCCTTGCAATTCGAAATCGCGCTCGCCCTCGCGCGCGGCAATCAGCGTCCGCTGCGCTTTGAGCAAAGCCCACGCATCGGACGTTTCATCGCTCGGCGGTTTCGACGCCGCGAGCTGCGAGATCGAAAACGCTGCGCCGCTCCCCACGCAAGTCCTGCGGCAACGCTTGCCATGCTTCTTCCGCGGTGAACGAAAGCATCGGCGCGACGACCGCGAGAACGCGCTCCAGAATGTGCAGGATCGCACTTTGCGCGCTGCGCCGGCGCGGCGCATCGGCACCGCTCGAGTAGAGTCGATCTTTGAGCGCGTCGAGATAAAAACTCGAAAGATCCTCGCCTTCGAAATCGATGATTTCCAGATACGCATCGTGAAGCCGATACGCCAGCAGATGCTCGCGCACGTTTGCGGCCCAGCCGTCGGTAACTTCGCATGCGAGCCGATCGAACCACTGCATCCGATCGCGCGGCACGACGTCCGCGGACCGCAGATCGTCCACGTTGCTCAGCATGAAGCGCACACGATTGCGGATGTTGCGGTAGACGCGGCTGACCTGATCGATGACGTTCGGGCCGAAGCGCACGTCGTCGACGAATTCCACCGACGCCGACCCAAAGCCGCAGAACGTCGGCGCCCCATTTTTGCATCGCATCGTTGGCGTCGATGCCGGTTCCGAGCGATTTGCTCATCGGACGGCCGTGCTCGTCGTTGACCCAGCCGTTCTTCACGACGTGGCGGTACGGCGCCGCGTTTTTGATGGCGGTTGCCGTGACGATCGAACTGCGAAACCATCCGCGGTATTGGTCGCCGCCTTCGAGCACGAGATCCGCACGGCCACGGCAAGCCGTTCTTGGCCGAGCACCGCCAAATGCGTGACGCCCGACTCGAACCAGATGTCGACGATGTTCTTTTCCTTTTCGAACGCGGTGCCGCCGCAGTTCGGACAGCGAAATCCCGCCGGCAAAAACGATTCTACCGGATCGCGCCACCACGCGTCCGCGCCTTGCTCGCGAAAGATCGTTAGCCGCATTGCGCGCGACGTGCGGATCGAGAACCGACTCGTTGCACGCCGTGCAGACGACCGCCGGAATCGGCGTGCCCCACGTGCGCTGGCGCGAGATGCACCATTCGGGATGCTTTTCCAGCATCTGCTCGATGCGCTTCTCGCCCCACTCGGGCGTCCAAGCCACGCCGCGCATGTTGTCGATCGTGTGCGCGCGCAAGCGGTTTTGATCCATCGCGATGAACCATTGCGCCGTCGCGCGGAAAATTACCGGATTGTGGCAGCGCCAGCAGTGCGGATAGCTGTGCGTCGTACTCGAACGCATTCCAAAGCGCGCCGCTCTCGCGCAGATCCTCGACGATCTTCGGGTTCGCTTTCCAGATGTGCATGCCGGCGTACGGCCCGGCTTCTTCCGTGAAAACGCCGCGCGCATCGACCGGATTGATAATCGGCAGACCGTATCGCATGCCGGTTTCGAAGTCGTCCGCGCCATGACCGGGCGCGGTATGCACGGCGCCGGTTCCGGTTTCCAAATCGACGTAGTCCGCCGTTACGACGACTGCGAATCGCGATCGAGAAACGGATGGCGCACCGTCAAGCCGCCGAGCGCTTCGCCGCGATACGCGTGCCGAGCTTCTCGCGCTTGACCGAAGTGTTCGCCGAGCGTTTGCGGCGCGAGCGCTTCGGCCAGCAACGAACGCTTCGTCGCCGAGCTCGGTAGAGCCCGTACTGCGCATCCGGCTTGAGCGCGATCGCGACGTTTGCGGGCAGCGTCCACGGCGTCGTCGTCCAGATCAGGAACGAGATCGGTTCGTGTCATGCTCGCCGTGCCGGCGGAAGCGCGCAATGACGTCGTCGGCGCTGCTTCGCATCGGCGGCGAAACGCACGTAGATCGACGGCGAGACTTTGTCCTTGTACTCGATCTCGGCTTCGGCGAGCGCCGTTTCGTCGTGGATGCACCACAGCGTCGAACGCAGGCCTTTGTAGATTTGATCGTTCGCGGCCAGATCGGCCAGCGCTTCGACGATCGTCGCTTCGAACTGACGGATCGATCGTGCGGTACGGATGCGTCCCAATCGCCGAAGTTGCCCATGCGCATGCGAGTCGCGCGCTGCTCGTCGAGCCAATGCAGCGCGCGCTCTTTGCACTTGCTGCGCAGTTCGAGCGGATCGATTGCGTGAAAATCTTTGATCTTCAGATGCTTGAGCGTTTCGAGTTCGATCGGCAGACCGTGCATGTCCCAGCCCGGAACGAACTTCGCCCACTTCCCGTCGAGCAGCGCGATCTTGACGAACACGTCCTTGAGCACCATGTTCAGGAAATGGCCCATGTGCAGGTCGCCGTTCGCGTACGGCGGCCCGTCGTGCAGAATCCACGGCTCGTGCGCCTGTGTTGCGCTCCAAGCGCCGCTCGTAGGTGCGCTGCTCCTGCCACCACGCAACGCGATCCGGTTCGCGTTTGGGCAGATCCGCTTTCATCGGGAAAGCCGGTCTTCGGCAAATTCAGGTTTCGCGGTAGTCGCGCTCGACGGTCTATCGCTCATGGGGACGACGGCTTTTCGCGCGAGCAGCTGCGTCGCAAGACCTCGAAATTTCGCGCAGCGCGAGCGCGCGCAGGCGCTCGCCGCGCGCGCTCAAGTGCGCGGACAAGCGCGTCGCGCTCGCGTCCACAACCGGTCGACCAGCGCATCGATCGCTCCGGTTCGCGGCTTCGGGCCGGGCGGGTCGAGCGTGAAAAGCGGCGGCAGCGGATACGCCAGATCTTCGCACAGCGCCGCCACCTTCGGATCGTACGGAATCGCCAGAAACGGCACGGCGTAGCGCGCGGCGAGTATCAGCGCGTGCAAACGCATGCCGACGACGGCGTCGGCGCGGCGAATGATGTTGGCCGCGCGCTGCGAGCGAGCATTCCGGCAGCAGCACCGGCGCGCGTCTTGCATTTGCGAATGACCAGCGTCGAGACTTCCGCATCCGGCGCGCCGCCGAGCGGCAGAAATGCCACGCGCGCGCCGTGCACTTGCGCAAGCCGGTCGACGGCGCGGGCGACGACGTCGAGGCGGTCCTTCATGCCGGTCGCTTTGCGCACGCTGACGACGACGAGCGGATCGCTTTGCGGACCGAGACCTTCGGCTGAGAGATCGAGTCTTCTTCCGGCGCGTCGTACAGAAACACCGGATCGGCGGTTTGTTCCACGCGCGTACCGGCGGGCAGAAGCGACGCCAGCAACTGCGTGGAGCGCGCGTCGCGCACGGTCGCCGCGGCGACGCCTTTGCACCAATCTTTGACGAGCGCGCGTGCCCCAAAAGTCGAGCGGGCCGATCGACTGCGCGAAGATCATCGCTTTGCGGTTCGCGCGCGCCGGCGGCGCGAATGATGCCGGCATAATAGATCAGGCTGCGCAGGCTGGTCGCATTCTGCAGCAAACCGCCGCCGCCGGAGAGCACGACGTCGGCGCGATCGATCGCGCGGCGGACGGCTTTCGCGTCCCAGCGCGGCGTTGCTTCGACGCGCAGATCGTGCGCCGTCTGCTCCGGGTGTTGCGGAAAGCACGTCGATTTCGCGCGTACGGATAGCGCGTCTTGAGTTGCGAGACGATTACTTCGAGCAGCGCCTCATCGCCCAGGTTTCCGAATCCGTAGTAGCCGCGAGAGCAGGAACGCGCACGTCGCCCGACTTTGCGAACGTGACTCGGCACGACGCCGCGGACGCGCGAACGGCGGTAGAGCGCGATGACGATCGCGCCGATGATCGACGCCGAGCACCAGGCCGTTGAACACGCGCATGATCGAGATCAGCAGCGGCGTGTGCAGATGCGAGAACGTGTCGATGACGTCGCCGATGCCGATGCCGATGCCAAGCGACGAGCAGAATGCCCACGGCGCGCCGATCGCGCCGGCGCAGCGCCGGCAGCAGCATCATGCACGGAAAGCCGATGACGAACTCTTTGAAGCGCGGGCGCACGCTGAGCAGCGCGGTGAGGTGATGGCGCAGCGACAGTTCGAAGTGCGGAGGGCGCGATGTCGCTTTGGTTGCCGCTGCGCACGAGCACCAGCGCGCCGCCGCCGAGCACGACGCACGCCAGCAGCAGCTGATAGATGCGGATCGGCGCGGCGAACGCTTCGCGCGGACTGCGCGATGCCCGAGTCGAAGCGATCGGTAAAGAGGTACAGCGCAAGCGCGATGAGCGGCGGCAGCGCCAGAACGAGCTTCACGCCGCGGAACGCTTCGACTTCTTCCATCATCAGCGGCGAGCTCATGATGCCGACGACGACGAGCGCGCCGAGCAGCGCGACGCCCGTTGCAATCAGCGTCCAGCGCAGACTGCGCACGATCTGCGCGCCCATGCGCGGCGTCGGCTCTTCGTAAAACGCCGGACCGAGCACGGTGAACGCCGCGGTCGCAAAGAGCAGCGCTCCGGCAAGCGCGATGATCGAGCGGCCGAGCAGATCGTGATGCGACGACGTAGCCGCCGACGTACACTGCGATCGTCAGCGCGTACGCAGCGATCGCCCACGACGGACGGTACCAGCCGTACCAGCCGAGCAGCAGCACGAAGATCGACGGAACGGCAAGTGCAGCGATGCCGACTGCGAATGCGCGTTGTTGCCGCGATAGAGCGGAATCGGCGTGGCGCGCCCGAGCCGGAAGCCGTGCTCGCGCAGATCGGTCGCGATCTGGCGAACCATCTCGACGTTGGTCTGTTCGATCGAAAGGCCGTTGTATTCGTGCGGGAACGGGCGCAGATAGACGACGCGCACGTTTCGCTCGCGCACGCCCAATTCGTATCGCGCGACGATCTCCGGGACGGTCAGTTTGTCCAGTTCGACTTTGCCGATCGCTTGCACGCGAACGGTGCGCCCGGGAATCGAGCCGCGCGAGTTCGACGTTACCCTTCTGCACTTGGCTCGCGTCGTAGGTTTCGATCTCGCCGATAGTTCGACGGACTTGTGCGTTTTGAACACCGCGGCGGTGTCCCGCACGTGATCGGGAAATCCGAGCACCTGGTTGCGCAGCCCGAAAAAAATGACGGTCGAAACCCATTTGCCGGCGTGCACGTCGTCGAACATCGCGGCGATCTGCCCGTCCTGCAGGCGCTCGTCGTTCTGAAAGCGCGGAATGATGAAGAAGCCGAGTCTGCGCGCGAGCGCGATCTGATCGGCCGGAATGCCGAGCGTGCTCGTGTTGAAGTAATCGATTTGCGTGCGCAATCGCGATCACGTATGGCGCCGATCGCGTGCAGCACGCGAATGCTCGAGCGCTCGAAATGCAGCGGCAACTGCCGCATGTACCGCTCGAACGTCGGTTTGTCGTACACGAGCAGATAAACGGCGCCGGGGCGCACGCGTGCTCGCGAACCAGTGCAGCGAGCGTCGGATTCGGCAACCGGCGCTAAGCGCGCCGGAGTCGAGCAGGCCGAGGCCGGAGATGGCGGTATGCATCGCTGCTGGTCGAGCCCGTGAGCGAGCCGCCCAGTTCTTCGGTCAGCGCCAGCGAGGTCAAGCCTGCGCGGCGCAGTTCGACCAGAAACGCGGCCGGATTATAGTTGTACGATCGCGCGAACGCGAGGAAATCGTTGTAGTCCATCGCGATCTCGACGCGGCGCGTTTGCTGCTCGATGCGCACGCGGCTGACGGCAACGAAAAGCGCACGCGACGAGCGCCAGCAAAAGCAAGAACGCGGCAAAGCGCGTTCGAGGATCGATCCGGTTCACGGGCTGGCGCCTTTCGAGCAAAAAACAGGAAGGCCCGCCGAAAGCGAGCCCTCACTGCCGTCGCGTATGCGGTTTCCCGCATACCGGGTGTGGGCGACGCTTTTATTGTAATCCTCGCGACACTGCCCACAGATGTGCCGGAGTACCCGTTCGTTTAGCGGCCTTGCCGCAGACCCCTTCGCGTAGGTCGACTTATACCTAAATATTAACAGAATGTCTTTTTTGCCGCCACGTGGGCTTCCGCCGTCCGACGAACGCAGAGATACCCTCCTGCGCGTCGCCGTCCATGGCGTTGAGCGTCATGACTTCCTTAGCATACCCGTAGGCGGCGCCTTGCTCGAGGTCGATTTGCACGTAGTAGGCCTGCTTTCCGAGGCCGACGACCGCGGGGCTTGCCTCGGCGATCTTGCCGGCAAGTGCCAGCGTTTCCGCAGTCAGCCGGTCCGCGGGAACAACGCGGTTAACCAGGCCCCATTCCGCCGCCGTGGCCGCATCGATGAAGTCGCCCGTGAGCAGCATCTCCATCGCGCGCTTGCGGCCGATACTGCGCGAGAGCGCCACCATCGGCGTCGTGCAGAACAGGCCGATGCGCACGCCGGGCGTGGCGAATCGCGCCTCTTGCGCGGCAACCGCCAGATCGCACGTTGCCACCAGCTGGCATCCCGCGGCCGTCGCGATCGTTGCGACTTCGGCGATGACCGGCTGGGGAATCGACTGGATGGTTTCCATCAACTCCACGCACGTGTCGAAGATCTCGCGGTAGGCGGCGACGTCGCGGCACTGCAGTCTCGCGCAGATCGTGGCCCGCGCTGAAGGCCTGGCCTTCACCGCGGAGGATGACGACTTGAACGGCGCGATCGGCGCCGATCGCGCGGAACGCATCGATGAGTTCGCGCATCAGTTCGAGCGAGAGCGCGTTGCGCTTCTCGGGCCGGCCATCGTCACGACGGCGATGCCGCCGCTCTCGGAGGCGCTGGTGTGATGAACTCGGTACGTGCGTTCTTGCAAATCCATAGAGGTGGTAAGTGGTGGGCGATGACGGGCTCGAACCGCCGACATCCTCCTTGTAAGGGAGGCGCTCTCCCAGTCTGAGCTAATCGCCCGTGGCTTGTTCAGACGGACTTTTTTCGTCACGCGACGTCTGCACTGCCCTTTGGCCCTCGCGCTGGTGGTTATCCTTCTTAAATGAAGTGGCTGCCGCAGTCCACCAACCCGGATCAGCTTCACTCACCGTATCAGCACCGCATTGTAGAAGCAATGGGCCAGATAGTGGCTTGGGCGCGCAGACGCCATTGATTCATGCAGCCCTAGCGCGCGTTGTTCAGCGCGAGCGCCGCAACTAAAGAGCGTTGAATGTCATCGATAGCGTGGTGTCGCTAGCGTGGTGTCGCTGTCTCGGTCGGCTGGGGTGTGGGGATGCATGACCCTTGATACCAGCCGAGAATCATTTCATCAAACGGCACTTCACCCGAGGGCTGCCGCGGATCGGCTGAACTGAACTTCACGTTGCCGACGACGTTCGTTTGGAAGCTCGTCTGCAGGCGGTTCGCCATGGCAGTCCACGTGAGATTCGCGATCGTCGTCATGCCCGTGTACGATTGCGAGAGTCTGCTACAAGATGCGCTGCCGGAGCCGTTGGCGCCCCCCGAAAGCTGACATTTGTAGCCTCCGTCCGGCTGTGCTGCCAGAAACTGTACTATCAGGTTTCGCGCGGCATCGGCCTGCGGCACGCAGTAGCGATGCCCTTCCGAGACTAGTTTCGGTACCCTGACGGTAGTGGTGACGAGCCAGAGTCCCGGCTTGAGGATGGGGAAGCCGTAACGATCGTACCCGGTGCTCGCGTTCGCTTTGGAGATCGAATTTGGTGCGCCGTTTTTGGATTGAGGACTAAGGATTGTCGCCAAGGCAAAAATTACTGGAGTAAATATCATTGCTACCTCCAATGAGCACGAGTCGCCGGACGACTCGAGCCTGTGATGTGCTCGAAGGGTAACAGACGCCCGTCCCCGCAGAGTCCCGGCGCGGTTGCTAAGCCTGAAACGCAGGCGGCTTTCGGGGCGCGGGTCCGTCTCGCTCGCCTGCGTCAAGAGTGTCACGTTCGCGACTTACGGGCGATGGTTCAGGCCACCCGGAGCAGTCCTCAAGGTATTAGGAAAATGGTATGAGACCGACGGCGCGGCGGCGGCTCCAATCAGCATGCAAGACGCGTACGTCAAAACGTACAGCGATTGGAACATGCCGATAACGATCGGCGCTCCTCAAGAATATCGCCAACGTTCAGAGCCGCAGTTTGTTTCACGGCTTTAGCGAACGGCGAATGCACAATTCGATTGTCGTTGTACCTCGGGCGCATCCTTTCAACGCCTCAGCGTGCTCGCAGTAACGTGCAACTTCGGTTACGGCAACGTCTTAAAGTCGAACGTGTAGCCTGAGGGCGTAAGGCCTGAATACTCTGTGACTAAACGGCGATTTTTCGCCCACGCCGAATCGATGATCCACACAACCCGGGGCGCGGAGTTGGACCCCGCAACTGCGATTGTACCGTGCATGAGATTCGTGAACGCGTCGAACGAAAAGGAAAACGAGCATGTAGCGCCGGGCCGCGGTGTCAGCGCGGAAGAGAACGTCACGGCAAACCTGTGACCATACGACTCGACCGCATACGTCCTGATCCCTCCGTTGACTAAGTGAAGCGTAACGGCATGTCCGGGATACGGGCGAGCGTGCCAGTCGATTGAACCATCGGGATTCTGCGTCTTTGCATATACTTCGTTTCCGAGATTGAAATGACCGGCGTCAGGGATCGCAACGTGTTCGCTGCCGTATGGAAGCGTTGCGATAAAGACATTCGAGTGATATGCGGGCCCGAACGGGAGCTTTGCGATCTGCGCTGGGGACAGGGTGTAATCCGTTGAGCCGATTGTGAGATGATTGTCCGTTGTTATAGCGTCTTTTTCTCGATAGAACAGCATGAAGAGCCGGGAGCCGCTATGCCCGCTTTGATTCGTTAAGCCGGCGTATTTGGATTCTAGAGCCGAACCCGATGCGAACGAAATCGACCAGTCTACAGGGGCGCCGTCCCGGTCGAGCAGATGCACATGCATGCTTAGGGGCGCCGTGGCTGTGCCGTCAACTTGGTAGGAAATGTCGCGATACAGCGCAAATCCGGTCGCGGCAAAAGCGCGGTCGTTGGTGTAAAATACTTGCCGTTTCGGCGCTGCCCGTTCGGTTTCGAAAACGATGATTCCATGGCTGCCGTCCGATGCATCGGAAACCATTGCTTCGATTGCTTCGTATTTGCGGTTGTTCGGCATCCATTCGAACCAGTGATGGTCGAAGTGGTTGAAGCTCACAGAAAATGGCACCAGCGGCGGTGTTGCTGGTGGCGCTGCGTTCGCCTTAGCGGCGAGGATGAGAAAACTGAGCGATGTGGCTAGAGCCGATCGAATGATGATATTCATGATTCCTTTTGCCGATTATCGACGACGTTTATGGGAGCGCGCTGCGCGCGCAATCGCTTCTAGTTCCTCTAAGTGGTTGAAGAAGGCGCGCCGTCCCGCAGGCGTCATGCTATATCTCGTGAGCGGCCTGCGGCCGGCAATGGATTTGTCTTCGCGGATATAAGCGGCGTCGACGAGTTTGGCTAAATGCGTGCTAAGGTTTCCGTTCGTGGCGCCGGTTGCCTTAAGGAGCTCGGGAAATGAAACCCACGTGCTTGTGAGCAATTCCGAGATGATTGACAGCCGGATGTTCGACAGAAGAGTTTCATCCATCAACGACTACGGCGCAACGCAAAATAGATGCCGGGTCCGGCTATGCCGGTGAGATTCGCCAAGAACAATACGACCGCCAGTTGCGAAGGAACCAAACTACCGAAGAAAATTCCGCAGAAAAGCGCGATGCCGCCCATGAATAGGATTGGCTGGCCGCCGGAACCGAGCAGCGTAAGCGCTACCGCGAAACCAAATGTCCACACGATGCCGTATGCCGGGCCTGGCACCAGCCCGTTTGTATTCCATATCAATTTCAGCAGAACCATGGCGACGGTGACGCCCGCAAAGGCTGCGAGAGCCTGACGATCCGCGACCGTCACGCGATCTCGAACACCTAGGCGAAACGTCCACACGCTAGCCGCGAGTGCTGCAAGCGTCACAGCAAAGGCGACGTTAAAGATCCAGATTCCGAGAAACGCGCGAAACGCCTGAATGAACCAGACGTAGTACAGCGCGCTTCCCACGCCCCACAAAATATATGCGGCTGCAGCGGCGCGCGATCGTGTATCGTTGCGCCTCAGAATGGTGTCGACCATTAAGAGATGCTGCTGTGCCTCTTCGGGGTCCACAGAGTACGTCTCCACTTCAAATTAGTTTGAAAAACAAACCAAGTGAATCACAAATGGCGCGGGTTGTCAATCTGCCATCGAGACAGGCAAAATACTCTTACGTCACGCGCGTCCGTAATGACGCGACATTTGTGATGTTTCACGCCTGGTTTGATTATGTCGGAAAGGGAAAGGCGTCACACACAGCGGAGCGTACCATGCGCGTCCCCAGCGCACCCGACTGAACCGCACACGAGAGACGCTGACTATTCTGAGCAGCTTGGGCACGTGCGCCATCGGCGCCATACTATAGATCATGGTGTTACCAACACCGCAATGAAACGCTATGAAGTGAATGGCGCCGACCGCTTGTTGCCAGCGTTGTTTTCGCAGGCGGGAGCGATGGCACAACAAGTTTTTGAGTGCACAACGCTGACTTAGCGTGGTTCACTCTTTTCATGACCGGCTAACAAACTCGCAGCGCCGAAACCTTTTCTTGACCCTCGTTTCTACCCTTGTCGCTGGTGCATTTCGCTGCATTTGCGATCACTAAACGGCACTCAGGGACACAAAAAAGCACCCATTTCGCGAGGAAACGGCGCTCTCTCGAAGCGGCCAAAATAGCGAAAGCCTATTTGTAAGGGAGGCGCTCTCCCAGCTGAGCTAATCGCCCGTGGCTTGTTTCTTCAAAGGTTTTTCGGACAGCCTAGCTTGTCCGCGGCTCCGCGCTTAGCCTTCATGGTCGTTTCGACTGACCGCGTGGACAATGTCCAAAGCGTGACGATGCCGCTTGCTTCCAATTGCTTGCCTTATCGACAATTAAGGCCATTTCGACGAAGCGTCGAACGTGCTGACGTATGGAAACACGCCTCGATGAGATTGCGCCGCAGATTTACCGCATTTCGACATACGTTCCACAGGCCGGTATGGTGTTCAACCAGTTTTTGATCGACGCGGAAGAACCGCTGCTATTTCACACCGGCATGCGGGCGTTATTTCCGGTGGTCGCCGAACAAGTCGCACAAGTCCTGACGCCATCGAGATTGCGATGGATTATGTTCGGCCACTATGAAGCGGACGAATGCGGCGCGATGAACGAGTGGCTTTCACTAGCACCGGCCTCAACTGTAGCGCACGGCGCAATTGGCGTCATGGTCTCGGTCAACGATCAGGCGATCCGCCCGGCGCGTCCCATGAAGAGTTCGCAAACGATTGATTTAGGCGGCAAATGCATTCGCTACATCGCGACGCCACACGTTCCCCACGGTTGGGACGCCGGGGTCATCTACGAAGAAACGACGCGCACTCTATTTGCCGGTGACCTCTTTACGTGCACGGGCCGAACGGCGCCCGTGACCGAAAACGGTCTAATCGAACCGGCGATGCAGGCAGAGGATCGCTTTGGTGCGACCGCTCTTACCGCTGTGACCGCGCCCACCATCCGCTCACTGGCCGACCTCGACATTTCTTGCATGGCGCTCATGCATGCACCGGCGTTCACGGGCGACGCCAAGCACGAACTTCACGATTTGGCGAACGCCTACGAAAGCCGCTGCAGTCCAACTTTGATTGTGTAGACTCGCTATAAACGGATCAACGACCCATCAATGCGTTTGACGCCGGCGAGCCATGCCGGAGCAGGCGTAAGCTCCCACAGCCCATCTGCGGTCCAAGCGAACTGCTGTTGCCGGCGCATCATTTGCCCTAGGTTTCAACCGGCGCGATCAGCCGCCGGAATTGATCTTTAACCGGGGGGCCTTCTTCACATCAGCCTCACAAGCGTAGAAGCCGCCGATGCGCACTTGCTGTCCGGCTCTAGAAGAATAAGGGCCGGCGCCGCTCGTGAAAAAGATGCCGCGATTTGCGCTGCTACCCCAAACAACCGTATCGCCCGGGCAATGCTTCTTCGCGTCGGATTCATTGCGAAATTGTTGAAGGCTAACGCCTTGCATGCCGCTGGTGGCAGAGCCATTGCCCATGGAGCCGGCCCAGCTTTGAGACTGGAGCAGCAGCACGAACGCAAAGATCCCAATAGAAAATGTCTTACGCATTAGTCTTCCTCGTTTTCAGCGCTCGTCTCTCCGCAAGAACAACGAATCTACCGCCGTTGACGCTAAGGTGCGGCCGGCGACGGAATGTCCGAGCTCTTCAGTTCGATGCGAAAGGCCGGACCGGCCGGGCCACCCTGATCGACAAGCAAAATTTTCGTCGGTGAATAAGCGGCCGGTAATACGAATTGCATAGTTTGCCGCGCAGCCGCGCCCGGTTGCAGCGAGTAGTATGCGCTGTACACGGTCACCGGCTTACCATTGACGACCACGCCGTCTGCATCGGCGAGCGATGCCGCAAAATAGCCGGTGCGTTCTGACTTTGTGCCGTTGGAAACTAACCAGGACAGCACTATTCCGCGCTGGCCATCCGCGGGCGTGTATTCGGCCGCCGTGGAGGCCCGTAACGCCATCTTTCGGATCCGAATTTTGCCGTTGAATAACGTAGACGAAAGACTTCCGCTTACGCCTCGAAGTTGATTTGCGCCGCCGGGAATCGGCGTAGGCATCGCGGAGACACCTGGCTGCGAGCTGGACAGGACCAGCGCAACCGTCGCAAAGCTAAGGAGCATTGCGTGACCGATGGTGTTTTTCATGAGCTCACCCTATCACGACAACATTCCAGGAGCCATGAGCCAGATGGTGGCTTGGCGCCGGCTGATACGGAAGCGCTTGGCCGCTACTACCGACATTGCATCCATTGTTGAGCGGCACGCGCATCACGATGATTTTGTTGATCGGCGGACGGCCGGTCGTTTGCGGGATGATCGGCGGCAGTCGCGTCGCCCGGCGGCGGAGTCTGTGCCGTGCACGGCAGTGCCGCGCTGGCGAAAAACGCTACGGCTGCCAAGAGGTTGAGGTTTCGGCTGAGGGTTCGCATAGTAGAAACTCCTTCACGAAAGCACTTCGCATGCGTACTGTACGTCGCGGTCGTGCCGTGGGAGTGCCGTAAGAATATCGGACCATCACGCGGTAGTATGAATGACCTACGCTCGGCGCCCGGCGGACGCGTTCCCGGACCGTGCTAGGGCCAACGGGCACGGACAGCGGCATCATGGCGAAAGGTCACTTCCCTTGTATCATGTGGCAATGAGCGATCAAATCATGACGTACAGCGCGCCCGCTATTGTATGCACCTACCTCGTTCCTCGACTCTACACCGACGGCCGCGGATTCCAAAGCGATGCGTCGATTGGCGATTTGACGACGGACAGCGGCAAGGACTTCTGTCCACCCGGCGCCGACACGCCCGGAAAGTGCTAACGTAAACCGCCTTTCACGCGCGCTTCTTGCCGGGTCACTCCGCTGCGTTGCCGCGATCGCCGCGCGGCTCTTGCACGAGCGCCTTCCCCTGGGATATACGGTCGAACCCGTTCGCGATGAAACGCGGCTGCAGGAACTCTGGCACGTCAACCGCACGCTTTACGGTGAGGGCGCGCTAAAATTCGAGGCGTACGCGCGCTGGTGGCGCCGCTATCCGGACGCGGTTCACGTGCTGCTTTTTCAGAGCGCCGTCGTTGGAGGAATTACTTCATGGCCTCTGCATCGCGGCGCCTTTGCGCGCATCTTGAGCGGAGGATGGTCGCTCGCGCTTGACGACTTCCACTCGCGTGATGACGTCCGGGGCTGCAAGTACTGGTACGTTTCCGGTATAGTCATTCGCCCCGAACACCGATCCGCCGCCGTGTTGCGAGGATTGATGAAACGCGCACTGCGGTCCGGAATCGAACGCTCGAAGGCTCCGCTCGGGGCCAACATTTGTGCCGTTGCGTTTTCGCCTCAGGGCGCGCGCCTACTGGAACGGTTCGGTTTCATGCGGCAAAATGCAACGACGCCGGAAGGGTTCTCGGTCTATGCGCTGCTCGGCATCGGACCATCACTTTTGTGCAAGATGACGCTTCGCGCGATCCGCCATCGGCGGCGCGCATTGCCGAGGTACGGGCACGAATTAGCGTTTCGCGAACGAATCAGAGATTAAATTGAAGTCGCTGATCGATCCGGCTAGGCCGCTGCCGCCATCACCGTCGTTGACAAGGTGCGCCTTCGTCGGGATCGTCATCTTCGCATGCCGTAAAAACAACGAGGCCGGCGGCGTAATACCTTTGCGGTGCGTGCGTTAGAGATATCTGCGCACGCGCCGGCAATAACTACAAAACGCTTCGCCATAGTGAAGACTTAGATACGCTTCTTCGCGCAAGACTTGCCGGTGAAAAAGCGCTCCGCCCGCGATCAGGTAAAGCAGCAGAATCCAACTTGGAAGTATCAAGAACTCGCCGATTAGCATCGAGGCGAATGCGACGTAGATTGGGTTTCTCGTGACCGCGAAGACGCCCGACGTGACGAGTTTGTCCGGTCGTTCCGTGTCGATCCCTACGCGGAAGCTCGCGCCGAATGAGACGAGCGTCACAAGCATCAGCACGAGCGCCGCAGCGCATAAAGCTACACCGATCCATGAAAGCGACGGTACCGTAAAGAGCGTCGAATGTATCACCGTCGGCCAGTGCAGCGCGCCCGCAAATACCAGGTAGAGATAAAAAAGCACGAAAGGCAGAATTACGAAATCGGTTTTGTCGGTTCCGCCGAACTTCATCGCTGCGATACCGCGGCGTGCGAGAAGCGCGACTCGCGTCACTACCATGGCGATCATCAGGACGATTGCAATTGCGCCGAGCGCGTTCGTCGACATTTGCGGCGTTTGTACCCAGGCGGACGAAAGCACTACGGAGGTCAGCCCAAGTACCCAAAAGTCCCCTCGATGTGTGCCTGACTGGGCGATGCTCCGGCCTTGATGTCGCTGCATGATTTTTGCGAAAGCAGCGTCCGCGAGGAGTCTTTATGCGAGTATCGCCATCGCTACCGGCGGTTTTGTTGGTGTTCAGCCTTGCCGCTTGCGGAGGCGGCGGTTCCGGAAGCGGATCGCTTCCGTCCACCCAACCGGCGCCGAATGCCGGCGCGCCCGCTGCGCACAGCGGTTCTTCTGTTATTCCGGCGCTCTACGATCTCGTCGATTTGGGTGCGAACGTCCAACCGAGCGCAATAAACAGCTCGGGGACGGTGGTCGGGAACGTTGCAAACGGCGTATTCTTCTACCGCAACGGAAGCCTCACGCGGTATCCGGGCAGCGAACTGGACGACGTCAACGACGCAGGCGTCGCCGTTGGTTTTAGCACAAGCACCTTTGCCGAATACCAGTCGAATGGAACGATTACGCCACTCAACGTGGGAACGGATCCGAACCTCGCGATCAGCGATGCGCACATAAACAACGCCGGAACCGTCGCGGCGATCACGTACCAAAGCGGCATTGCGGGATTTTGCACTGCACTCGCGCTGGAGTTTTCCGTTAGCGCGCCGCCTGTAGGTCTGCCTCAGGCACTCTCGCTGGCAATCAATAATAGCGGCTTCCTCGCGCTCGGCGGATTCAGCCAAAACGGGGGACCCGGCTGTGCAGGCACACTGGCGCCTTTTTACTATCCAGGCGGCAAAGGCATCGCGACGTCGTCGAACCTTTCCCTAGACGAAGTTGGTCCCGCCGGCACGATCTACGGGGATGGCAGCGCCATCACAGATATGAACGATGCCGGGCACGTCGTCGGCTTCTCCCCGATAACGAACACGAACAATACGGCAACGTTCGTTTCGAACGGCAGCAGTGCACAAGAGATCGATTCGCCTGTTGCGCAGCAATACGCATCGATCATCGGCAATGCCATCAATAACGCCGACGTCGTCGTCGGAAACTACGCCGGCACGAAATCCTCGCGCGCCTTCGTGTGGGTCTCCGGGACATTAAAAGATCTCAATACATTGATTCCGGCCAGCTGCTCGCAGTGGGTACTGACGAACGCGCAAGACGTCAACGACAGCGGCGAGATCGTGGGGACGGGGACGCTAAACGGTATCCCGCACGGGTTCTTGCTCGTACCGCATCACTGAAGATAGGCCCCGTGGCGGGTAGGCCGCGTAGTCCGCATTCGCGCAGTGCTTACTGAGCGCACGACCGCGCGCTCCTACCAGCCAACGGCTTCGCCGTCTTTTCCGAAATCGGAGCCCCCTGCATAAGCGCCGTTCGACAGCACCATGATCGCCTGATAGCCGCCCATCGGCGCCCGATCGCTCGAACGCACGTTATGACCCATGGCTTTCAGACGCGCGCCGACGAGCTGATAAAGCGGCGACTCCAAATACAGCGCGTTCGAGATTTCGGAATGACGAAACCGCGCCATGTCGCCGGCCTGCTGCACGTTGGCGTGCAAATCGATCACGTCGACGGCGATTTGTTCGTGCCCTTGCGCTTGCATGTCGCCGCCCATGAGACCGAGCGTCATCAACGGGCGTCCGCCTTGCGCAATAAATCCAGCCGCAAGGGTGTTGAACGGGCGCTTGTGCGGAGCAATCGCGTTCGGACTTTTCGGATCCAGGGTAAACAACCCGCCGCGATCGTGAAGAATGAACCCGTAAGCCGGCACGGTGATACCCGAACCGAATTCGTCGTAATTGCTATTGACCCACGAAACCATGTTGCCCCACCGATCTGCAGTCGAGAGCACGATCGTATCGCTGATGCCGGTATCCGCAGCGGGCGCGGCCGGTGTCGAGGCGCGATTCGGATCGATCTTCGAGCACATCGACGCAGCGTGCTGCGCTGAGACGAGATTCGCGACCGGAACGTGTACGACGTCCGGATCGGCGTTGAACCGATAGAGATCGGCGTACGCAAGTTTTTTCGCTTCGACCAGCAAGTGCCAGTACTGCGGATTCGCCGGTCCAAGTGAGGCCAGCGATTCGCCCGGCACCAATTTCGGCACGCATTGGGCCAAGATGTTCAGCGCCTCATTCGCTGCGAATCCTTGCGACGGCGGCGGCAGCTCGAGCAAATGCGAGCCGTGATAGGGCGTATCAATAGGGCGCACCCATTCGCCGCGATAATGCGCGAGATCGGAAAGCGTCATCGTTCCGCCCAGCGCGCGCGATTTCGCAACGATTGCTCGTGCAATTTCACCGCGGTAAAACACGTCGCGCCCGTATTTCTGCAGCAGCCGAAAGGAGCGCGCGAGATCGCGATTGCGGAATATCTGTCCCGCCCGCGGCGGCACGCCGTTGACGTACCACGTCCGCACGGAATCCGGATCGAGTAGCGTGCAGCATCCGCGGAGCGGAAGTGCGTTCGGCAAACGCCAATCGTGAGCGATTCGCTCCGAGACGGGGAACCCGTTCTGTGCGTACTCGATTGCCGGAGCAAGCACGCGATCGAACTTCATCGTGCCGAATCGCCGAAGCACTTCATCCCAGCCCCATACCGATCCCGGCACGGTGACGTCGAGTATACCACCGGGCGGCATGCCGGAACCGGGGCCCCAGTTTGCCGGATCGTATTTGTATCCGAGTGCATTGAGATGCGCGACCGTTGCACCGCTCGGCGCCACGCCGCTCGCGTTCAGAACGTAGTACTTACGATCTTTCGCAATGTAGACGATCGCAAAAACGTCGCCGCCCATCCCGACCATCATCGGTTCGGTGACGTTCAATGTCGCGACCGTTGCGACGGCAGCGTCGATCGCATTGCCGCCTTGCATTAGAATTCGAAGCCCCGCCTGCGCCGCGAGCGGTTGACTCGTGGTAACCATGCCGTTGCGCGCGAGTACCGGCGAGCGGCTCTGCTGAAGCCAGCCTTCAGCGCGGTCGCCGCGCACCGCACTATCGGCGGGTGCAGCCGGCGCAGAAGGTGCGGCACGAACCATCGTGCAGCCGGCAAGGGCGGCCGCGAGAATGCAAGCGATGGCAGCATATCGCATCCCGGGTGCTTAGGCGTGCACGGCTCCGTTCCTATTATCGCCGCAAGACGGTGCGTCGATCGTCGAAAGTATGGTACGGTATGACCGAGGTGCAGCAATGAACAAATGCTTGTTTGCGGCCGCAATTGCGGCGCTCTTCGGCGCCATGACGCCCGCCGTTTTTGCGCAAGGCGCGGGCACTGCGCCGGTAGTCGTCAATGCCTGCGGTCCGATGCTCAATAACAACAACACGCAAACGCTCTTCGGCGTGCCCGTTGCTTCCAGCAGTTCGGGCATCAAAATTCAGTTTACGAACGAATCGTCGAAGACTGCAAATCTCATCAATTTTGCGGTGAACTCGAACGGCGACACGTTCGTCATTCGCGACGTCGGCACGTTTTCGCCGGGCGTAGAGATTACGCACCGTTATACGAACGGTGCCGGCCAGGCGTTCGTCTTGCCGCAATTCGTTGCACCGAAAATTACCTGTCACGTGCAGTCGGTGACGTTCACCGACGGCAGCGAATGGCGCCGCGGTGAAGCGGCGATCTCCGCGCCCGCGCCTGCCGCAAGCAATCCGCTAAGCGCCACGCCGCAGAGCGTCAGCATAGACAGCAACGCCGAGTCGCATCTCTTCATGGCGCTGAGCAGCGCGAAGGTCGCCGCCTTTTCCGAGCGCGACACGTGCAAGGGCATTGCATCGATTTCACTGGCGGCATCCGGCGAGGCTGCCGCCACGTATTCGGTGAAGCCGATCGGGCCCGGAACGTGTTCGGCAGTGATTCACGATGAAGCGGGCAACAGCATCATGGTGCCGATCGCGGTTCACTAAGTTCCCGGCGCCAGGGCCGCTTGCCGAACGGTCGAAGCGTGCGTGATGAAGATCGTACTTGCTGCCGTGCTTGCGCTTGCCGCGACCGCGCTTGGCGCCGCGCAAACGCCGCCGAATTACCATCTGACGCACCGGTTCTTGCTGGGCGGCGATGGCGGCTGGGACTATCTCACGTACGACGCCGCGGGAAAGCGCTTATTCATCTCGCGCGGCACGCACGTGATGGTTGTCGATCCGCTCACCGGCCACGTGCTCGGCGATATTCCGGACACGCCGGGCGTGCACGGCATCGCGCTGGCGCAAGAACTCGGGAAGGGCTTTACGTCAAACGGGCGCGACGGTACGGTAACCGTCTTCGATCTGCGCACGTTGAAAACGCAGACGACAATTCATACCAGCGCGAAGAATCCCGACGCGATCGTGTACGAACCGGTCAGCAAACGCGTTCTTACGTTTAACGGAGGCGGAAACGACGCCACCGTCATCGACGCGCAGACCAACGCGGTCGTCGCCACGATTCCGTTGAACGGCCGTCCCGAATTCGCCGTTGCCGACGGCCGCGGCATGGTGTACGACAACTTGGAGAGCACGAGCGAAATCGTTGCGATCGACGCGGCGAAAGCCGCCGTCAACGCGCGCTGGCCGCTTGGAAGGTGTCAAAGCCCGTCGGGTATTTCGATGGATACGAAGAACCGCCGGTTGTTCACGGCATGTGAAGGGCAGATGGGTATCGTCGATGCGGACACGGGACGTGTCGTGACGACCATCGCGACCGGTGCGGGAACCGACGCGACACGCTTCGACCCGAATAGCAACCTCGCGTTCGCATCAAACGGCCGAGATGCAACGCTTACGGTCATTCATGAAGCTGCGCCGGACAACTTCGCGCTCGCGCAAAATGCAAAAACGGAAGCGGGAGCGCGCACGATGGCGCTCGATCCAACCACCGGTGATGTCTTTTTGGTAACGGCGAAGTTGCTGATCAATCCGAAAGCAACGACGTACCGGGACCGTTATCACGTGGTGCCCGGTACGTTCGCGCTTCTCGTTCTGCAGCCGTAGGATCTCGCTTAGGGTCCTACGACGATGACGCCAATCTGCCCGACGCCCAAATGATAACCGCAGCCGTAGAAGTAGTGTCCGACGCGCTTCGCGACAAAGACGGGCGATTTACCGCCATGTGCGCGTACGTTGCCCGTACTCCATTCGCTCGCATCGATGATGCGTCCGTGCGGTTTCGTGAAGTCGCCCTGGAACTTATAATTCGCGGGCGCTGATTGCCCGGTATACGCCATACCCGTTGCGGTGTGCGCTTCGTCATCCGGATTGACCCATTGAATCTTGTCGCCCATGTGAACGTGCACTTCCGCCGGATCGTATCCTCGAATTTTTCCGAATGAAGAGCGCTTGTGCGGCCGAAAATCCAGATCCATGCGGATCGTGATCAAATGTGACGCAGACGTGTGATGAGGCGCCGGCTTGGCCGCGTGCGGGGTAGCGCCGAGGAGCGCAAGGGCTAGCGTCGCCGACCCGAGGCCGGCCAGGAGCTGTGATGTTTTCATCGCTACTCTCTCCCTGATTTCAGGCCGTCCTTCGCCCATTCGACGTCTTCCTTGACGTTTTGTATCGTCTGCTCCGGCACGAGCGGGCCGGCGTTTTGAATTTTGTTCTTACCGGCAAGTGCGAGAACCGCAGTAACGGCACCCCACATGACCGTAACGATCAACGCGGAAAGCCACGTCGGCAATGCGAGAGAAATTGCAATGATGAGTAATGCCGTCAGCGAACCTAACGTAAGAAGGCCCGTGACGGCGGAACCGCTTAACATTCCCGCGCCGGCGCCGACGGTTTTGGCCTTGTCCGTCATCTCGGCGCGCGCAAGTTCGAGCTCTTTGCGAACCAGTAATCCGAGATCTTCCGAGAGCTGCTTTACCGCCGCAGCGATGCCTTCATGTTGCGGTCTGTCGTCCTCTAGAGCCATGTGCGAAGCCCTTTCTGCAAGTGCTGCCAGAGGGTACCCACGCACATTCGAAAGCGCACGGGACGGACGCCATATTGCTCGCCTCGCTTGGCGGCACAGCGAGGGCGGCGTAGGCGCCGCGGGCAGGCCTCCCGGCCCTAGACGATGGAGCCGGCGGCCTGATTCGCGAACGCCCGGCTTTCGCTAAACTCATGCTACATTGCCGCCCACTTACCATGGCACGTTTACCAGCGACCCGCGAAGCATCGCGCTTGCGCGCTCGGCGATTGCGGGCTTTGCGAAGCTCTGCGGTTTTTCTGCCGACCAAGTCGCCGACATTGCGACGGGAGCAGGGGAAGCGCTCATTACTGCAGCCGAGCATAGCCGCAGCAAACGCGGCGGCGGCTATTCCGTTTTATGCACTTTTGCGGAGCGCGAACTGCAAATCGAGATTCAGAGCAGCGGCAGCGACCCGCAAGAAGGCGGAGCGAGCCGCTTCGGGACGATCATCATGCGCACGCTGATGAACGACATCTCGTATTCACGAGGCGGCACCCGCGTCCGCCTCGTTAAACGAATGGATTAGTTTCGCGCGTCGGCGATTTTCTTGGTGAGAATGCCAATGGCGGCTTGCAGCTGCGCATCGTGCCCCAGATCGCCCAAGCGCGCGTCTTTGTTCTCCATCACGACATAGTCGGGCTCGATGCCCTTGAGGTTGATGTCGTGATTTTTCGGCGTCAGATAGTGCGCCGTCGTAATCTTGATGGCGGCCCCGTCGGGCAGCGGCGTGAGCGACTGCATCACGCCTTTGCCGAACGTTTTCTCGCCCACGAGCACGCCGACGCCGTTGTCCTGCAGCGCTCCCGCGGTGATTTCCGACGCCGAAGCGGTGTAGCGGTTCACCAGAATCGCCATCGGTTTGCGCGGCAGCGCATCGACGCCCGCATCCACGGTGGTGGTATGCGAACCGCGCTCCTCAATCGTGAGCAGGGGATCGCCGTTGATGAACTTCGAGCTGATGTCGAGCGCGGAATTCACATACCCGCCGCCGTCGTCGCGCAGATCGATGACGTACGCGCGCACGTCGCTCTTCTGCAAGCGATCCAGCGCGAGCGCGAATTCGTCCGGCGTGTCGCGGCCGAACGCCAAGATGTAAATGTACCCGACGTGCTGCGGAAGCATCTTGTAGATGACGGTGGGGGGCTGCACCTCCGAGCGCGTAATGTTCATCGTCGCAAGCGCTTTGCCGTCGCGAAGTGCTTGAACGCGCACCATCGACCCCGGTTTACCGCGAAGCATTTCGCTGGCTTGGTCGGCAGTGAGGCCTTTCAGCGATTTGCCGTCGACGCTCGCGAAGAGATCGCCGGTTTGCAGGCCCGCTTTGTCCGCGGGCGTTCCCGGGACGACGTATTCCGCCTGAATGTATTTGCTGGCTTCATCTGCGCGCACGATCACGCCGATGCCGGAAATCTTTTCCGGATCGAGCGCGTCGTTGAACTGGCGATATTCTTCCGGGGTGAAAAACGTGGTGTACCGATCGCCGAGCGATTTCGCCATACCGTCGATCGCGTCGTACGTCAGTTGGGTTTGCGAGAGGTGCAGCGCCGACCCGACGCGCGTGATTGATGAAAGCAAGGCGTCGACGTTGCCGTCCAAACTGCCGGCGTCGTGAACCGCGGGAACGCTGACGTGAGCGTGGTGTTTGGAGGCGTCGTCAATCAGCGCTTGTCGCGCGCCGTCGAGCAATCGCTGCGCATCAACCTTCGAATAATACGTAGTCGTCAGAAGTTCGTAACTCTGCCGCAAATCTTCCGACGGGTTCGTGGCCGGAGCCGCACCAATGGTTACCGGGAGCGCAACGATGAGGGCGATCGCCAAAGCCCAACGGCGTAAACGCCAATGCATGGGAGGGTGAAACCTCGCTTTCAAAGCTGTCCTATACAACAATCTATCGGCAGACCGTTGCCTGAATGCAACGCGCCTGCGCAAGGGAGGGTTCCAGCTGATGCGGGGGCCGTCCCGCAACCATCGTAAACCAAGGAACATGATTCAGACCATTAGTGTGACGGGCATGACCTGTCAAAATTGCGTGCGGCACGTCACCCAAGCTCTGACGGCCGTACCGGGCGTCCGTTCGGTCGAGGTCGATCTGAAAGCCGGGACGGCGCGGATCGATGCCGAGCGCCCGATCGAACGCCCTGATCTGGGCGCGGCGCTCACCGAAGCGGGCTACGAACTGGCGTGACCACGACAGGTTCGCCCGTCTGGGTCGTTACCGAGCTGGCGGTTTCCGGCATGACCTGCGCATCGTGCGTCGCCCACGTCGGACGCGCGCTTCGCAAAGTGCCGGGCGTTTCCGAAGCGCAAGTCAACCTGGCGACCGAGCGCGCCGCCGTAACGCACGACGCCGCCGTAGCAACGCAAGCGCTCGTCGCGGCGATCGAAGCGGCCGGCTATGGCGCGTCCGTCGTACGCGACGACATGCCCGACGAAGATGCTCGCCGGCGCGATGCGGAAGTCCGGCGTAAACGCGCGCTGCTGATCTTCGCGGCGGTGCTGTTCGTGCCGACGCTGGCGCTCGGTATGACGCCCGCCACGTTTCCGTACAAAGATTGGGTGATGTTCGCGCTCACGCTTCCGGTGTGGGCGATCGTGGGCGGTGAATTTCATCGCGGCGCGCTCGCCTCGCTGCGTCACGGGACGACGAACATGGACACGCTCGTTTCGCTGGGATCGACCGCCGCGTTCGGCTTTTCGATCTACGGCACGCTCTCCGCACAGCCGTCGTACTACGAAACCGCGAGTGCCATCGTCACGCTCGTGTTCGCCGGAAAATATTTGGAAGCAGCGGCGCGCGGCCGAAGCAATCGCGCCATTCGCGCGCTTTTGGATTTGCGTCCGATGCTTGCGCTGCTGCGCGAACCGGATGGAACCGTACGCAGCATCGCGGTCGATTCGGTGCAAGTCGGACAAGAGCTGCTCGTCCCCGCAGGCGAACGCATTCCCGTGGACGGCGTCGTCGTCGAGGGAACGAGCGCAATCGACGCCTCGATGCTGACCGGCGAGCCGATTCCGGTTGCCGTCGCAGCCGGCGAAAACGTGAAACAAGGCTCGCTCAACGGGGATGGCGCGCTGTTCGTTCGCGCGCAAGCGGTCGGCGCGGGCACGACGCTCGCTAAGATCGTCGAAGTCGTTCGACGCGCCCAGGGAAGCACGCCGCGCGTGCAGCGTTTAGCCGATTCCGCCGCCGGCGTATTCGTTCCGAGCATTCTCGCGATTGCGGCGCTGACGTTCGCCGGCTGGCTCCTAGCGCATCATCCGCTCGCGCACGCGTTCATCGCCGCAGTTGCCGTGCTGGTCGTCGCGTGCCCTTGCGCGCTCGGTTTGGCAACGCCGACGGCAATAATGGTCGCGGTTGGAACGGCGGCGCGCCGCGGTTTGCTCTTCCGCGACGCCGACGCCGTCGAGCGGCTTGGTGGGGTGCGCACTGTATTGTTCGACAAGACCGGCACGCTGACGATCGGCAAACCGGAAGTTCTTGCGGTGCATCCGGCCGCTAATCGCACCGATGTTGAAGTTCTCGCCGCGGCTGCCGCTTTGGAACGCGCGTCGACCCATCCGCTCGCCGCAGCGATCGTCCGCGCGGCGCACGACCGGATCGTTCAGAGCGCGTCTGCAACCGACGTGGTCGCCCAGCGCGGCGGCGGCATTGCCGGTACGATCGACGGTCGCCGGTTTTACGTTGGAAATGAAGCGTTTCTCGCCGCGCGCGGAATCGGCAGCGATGGTCTGGGGGCTGCGGACGACACGCGCGTGTACGTTGCCGACGCCGGCTCGTTACTCGGCGCAATCGACCTGGGCGACGCCGTTAGGCCCGAAGCCCTCGAAGCGGTCTCGCGGCTGCAAACCGACGGCATCGCCGTGCAAATCGTGAGCGGCGATGCACCGGCGCCCACGCAAGACTTGGCGGAGCGGCTGCACCTCGACGGCTGGCACGCGCGCGTTTCGCCCGAAGGTAAAGCCGAGATCGTCGCTCGCCTTCGCAATGAGAACGCACGCGTCGCATTCGTCGGCGACGGCATCAACGATGCGCCCGCACTTGCAAGCGCGGACGTGGGTCTGGCGATGGGCGGCGGTACGGAAATCGCGATAGAAACCGCACATGTCGCGGTGCTCTCGAACGATCCGCGCGCGGTTGCCGCGGGCATCGAACTCTCGCGCGCGACGCTGCGCACGATCAAACAAAATCTGTTCTGGGCGTTCGCCTACAACATCGTGCTCGTGCCGTTAGCCGCGGTGGGCATCGTGCATCCGATTTTTGCCGCCGGCGCAATGGGTGCGTCGAGCCTATTTGTGGTGGGCAACTCCCTGCTGCTGCAGCGCAAGCGCGGCTAACGCGACGACCACCAGCCCCATCCCGGTCGCTTCGTAGATATTCGGCGTTTCGCCCAATTGCAGCCATGCCGCGACGATGCCGATGATGGGATTCGCCAGCGTTCCCATGCTGGCATCGCGTGCCGGCAAACGCTGCAGCACGAAGATCCATAGCACGTACGCAAGCGCCGTTGCGCCGAGTACGTTGTACGCCAACGCGCCGATGTAAGCCGGCGTCCAGTGCGTGGCGTGTTCCGGAACGATCAGCGCAGCAATGCCGAGCGCAATGCCGCCGAAAAGCATCTGCCATGTCGTTAGGCTCAGAACGTCGATGCTGCGCGCCTGCTGCAAGCGTTTGGTGACGATCACGCCGACTGCCCACGATACGCCGGAGAGCAGCGCCAAACCGTCCGCAAACAGCGACGCGTGCGCTTGCCACAAGCCTAACATCATGACGATGCCGGCGATCGCGACGGCCAGCGCGGCGATCTGCGTTTTGCGAAGTTTTTCACCCAGAAACGGGCCGCCGGCAATAGCGACCCACAGCGGCATGGTGTAAGAAAGCACCGCAACTTTTCCCGCGCCGGAGAGCAAAACCGCCCACGTCGCCAGTCCGACGAAGAGCGTCGATTGAAACAACCCGATCCACACGAATGCGAGGGGTGCCTGCGGGCGCAACGATTTGCGCAGAAGGAGCATTACCGCAAATAGGACGAGCGCGCCGAGGAGCAGGCGCATCGCCGCAAATCCAATCGGCGGTGCATACTGCACCGCAATTTTCATCACGACCCAATTGTATCCCCACAATAGTGCGAGCCCCGCTAAGGCAATGAATGCAACCGCGCGTTTGTCGTCTCGCATCGACGTGCGCGATTTGTGCTGCGGCGGTGACGAACCTGCCGCTAGATGCTTGACGCAGGCCCGTTGCGTGCAAAAAATAGCAAGTGTGTGCGATCCGACGATTGTGAATCTGCAGGGCGAATACGACGTCACGCGACGGGAAGAGCTCGACCACCTACTCGACAAGTACGGCGATATGGAGCCGCTGGCATTCGATCTCGCAGGCGTGCAGAGCATCGACACGTCTGCGGTGCGCTCGCTCGTCCGCTTCCAACGCGCTCGTAAAGAAGCCGGCCTCACGCCGCTGGTCCTACTCCGCCCATCGCCCGCAGCGCGCACGCTCATCGAGGCTGCGCAGCTCCAGCACACGTTCGACATCCGCGAAACATTCTGAGGTAAAACCGGCGTAGACGCCGGACGTTCACCGGACGCCGACCGGACGCGCGGCTCGCTACGCTGGCCGCATGAAACAGCAATATCTGACGGCCGCCCGATTGGCCGCACTCATCATCCTCGCCGCCCAAGGCGAGGCACCGGCGCAGACGCCGGCTCCCACCGACGCCCAAACGGTGCTCCGGCAGGTTCTGCAGCGCAACCCCTCGCTGCTCAGTTTCCAGGCCAGAGTGCACGTGCGCGTACGGATGTTGAACTTTCCGTTCCTCGGTCTGCACTTGGACGGCACTTCTTATTTCAAACGTCCGAACAACTACGAAGTCGTCTTCGATCGAGTTCCGGGCTATGCGAGCGGCTTAAAACACGTGTTCGCCGACATTGCGGATCCCGCATCTTGGGAGCGCGACTGGAACGTCACATGCGCCGGAGTTCAAAACGTCGACAACACGCCGCTGCTCGAACTGCAGATGACGAAGAAAACGCCGTCAAACGTGCGCGAGGAAGACGCCTTCGTCGATCCGGCGTCCTACGCAATCGTGCGCATGGAATGGAAGTACGTGAACGGCGGTTCGATCACGATGACGCAGTCGTACAAGTCCGAAGGCGCGTTCACCGTCATCGCGTCTCAGCATGCGGACATTCACATTCCGCACGTTCGTGCCGTGGCCGATGCCGATTACGACAGTCTATCAAACGAATGTCGCAATAAACGACGTCGTGTTCGAGCAGCACTGAGGATCGCGAAAATGTTTACGCATCATTCGCACAACTGGTTCCTCGAAGCGGTCGCACTGTGGTTCTCGTTTCTGCCCGCATTCGCGATTCTGCTGCTGATCGTGGCCGCTCAGACCGATGGCTTGCGCCGGAGTGCTCGCCGCGCGTACCAACAGGGGCAGCAGATCCGTGCACACGCCATCGTGAGCGACATCACCCGAATCGCAACGCCCAACAACGTCAAGTTCGGCCCGTAGCAAGCGGGCGCGTGCCCCCAACGGAATAGCGCGACGAACGCGAACGAACGCGGTCTTGCCAGCTTCCATTCCGTTGGAGGGTGTCCGTGAGTTCCTGTACGACTTTGCGCCTCCGAGCGTTCGCCGCAATCTCCTTAGCACTTTTCGCAAGCGCATGCAGCGGGCATGGCGCAAGTTCCGGAAACGGTGTATTGCCGCAAACGAAAGGCGGCGCGCGTACCGCATCGTCAGAGTCCGCGAGCGGCGCGTCAATGCGCATCGAACGCAGCGCCGACCGCGCAAGCGCGAGCACGATGCGTCAAGCGATGACCGCATCCAATACTTCGCCGGCCGTCGTTACCGCCGATCCGCCGGTGCCGCGCCCGAACGAATCTCCGTGCGTGGTGCAGTCATTTTCCGACTTCCAGTTTACGAACTTCACCTCGCCGACGTTCCCCTACGCGCCGCCGGCGAGCTGCCCCGGCCCGTGGGCCAAAGTGGTATTCAGCGCAGATTTCAACGTTACGGCCGGACGCCAGTACGATCGCACCGCATCGGTGTGGATCGGCGGCACGAACGTCTATTTCGGAACGACGGCCGAGCCGTCGAGCACCGTTTCGCCGTCGTGGCACGTCGAGCGCGACGTTACCGATCTGAGCGCGGTGCTGCGCAATCCTTCGACCGGGCTCGTCGTGCTCGGCAACCTCGTGAACAGCACGTATACCGGCATCATCTCCGCAAGTGCGACGCTCGCGTTCTATCCCGCGAACGCGCAGCATCCGGCGCCGCCGGTTCCCGATGCGGTCTATCCGCTTTCGGGCGGCCCGCAAGGCGACAACCAATACATCTCGAGCCCGTCCCAGCCGTTGACCGCCACGTACACGCTGCCGACCAACGTGCGCGCAGCGTACCTCGACGTCTTTTTGCAGTCGCAGGGCGGCGATGAGTTCTGGTACACGTGCTTCCCGAACGACCTGGCGGCGGCACTCAACAATTGCGGCAACACTGCGTTCCGCGAGGGCGACGTCGCCATCGACGGACAGCCCGCCGGCGTCGCGCCGGTGTACCCGTGGATTTACACGGGCGGCATCGATCCGTATCTCTGGCGTCCTATTCCCGGCGTGGAGACGCTGAACTTCAAGCCGTATCGCGTGAACCTGACGCCGTTTGCAGCGCTGCTCAGCAACGGCCAGCCGCACACGATCACGGTGAACGTGTTCAACAACGGCAATTACTTCGCCGCGAACGGCGCGCTGCTGGTGTATGTCGACCCGAACGTGAAACAAATTACGGGTGGCATCATCAGCAACTCGACGCCGGCACAGCCGTCGGTTTCGCTCATCAACAACGTGAAGATCGATTCGCAAGGAAATGGAACCGGAGCGGTCACGATCAAAGCATCGCACCCGGTATCGATTGACGGATACATCAATACCGCGGACGGACGCGTGGAAACGCAGGTGCATCAGGAGATCTCGTTCGTCAACGCGCAGCAGGTTAACATTACGGGCAATGGTGCAGTTTACGATCAAAACATCAAGCAGAATACGCAGATCACATCGGATACCACGACCACGTCCGCGCACGGCAACCGGTCATGGGTGCATGCTGACAAGACGTGGCCGCTGGGCCTGATCTACGATTACACTGCGAATCCCGACGGCAGCGCCACGCAGCTGACCACGGTAAATCAGGGCAAGATCGAAAACCGCATGGCGCACGTCGCGGGCGATGGTAAGCCGTTCAGTTCGCAAGTATCCAACACGGTGACCTCAACCGATACGCTGACCTTCTTCGCTGCGGGCGGATACGCGCCGTCGAACGGAAGCAGCAGCCAAACGTACACGGCGCATACCAGCAGCGGCTATTGCTGGAACAAGACGGTTCGCTCGAAGAACAACCAACTCACGAGTCAGACCGGCGGTCCCTGCTCGTAATCTCGCATGAAAATCGAGGGTGCGGCTACGTTGGCCGCACCCTCATTTTTTTACGCGGGAAGAATATTCACCGAGTATTTTCGGATGTTCGGATCTCGCGTTACCAAGAGCAACCCTTCGAGCTGCGCTTGCGCAATCATGATTCGATCGAATGGATCGCGATGCAAATCAGGAAGGGCGACGACTGCGAGAGCATGCTCGGCCTGAATCGGAAGCGATTGAAAACCCAGGGAACGTACGCGCGCGGGAAACCATGCCGGCGGGTCGCTCGGCACGACGAGCTTGCCGAGAGCCGATTTTATTGCAATTTCCCAAGCGACTGCGGCGGACACATAGATCTCATTAGCGCTATTCGCGATAGCAGTGCGTGCGCTTTCATGGAGATCCTCAGGGGATGCAGCGGCCCACAGAAACGCATGGGTATCAAGCAGCAGGCGCACTACGCGTCTTCGAACAGCGCTGTGATGTCGGCGTCGACTCGGTCAAAGTCGGAGGCAATTGAAATGAGGCCGCGATCGGGCCCAAGTTGACGAGACGCGGGGACGTCCACTGGGACCAGCTTCGCAGCAGGCTCCCCGGCCAAGGCGATGACTATTTCTGCCTCTGCGCCATCGCGCAGGTCCCGCACGAGAGCGGAAAGGTGCGTCTTTGCCTCGTGCATGTTCACGATCTTCATAGACTTAGTTTATCAGACTTAGTCCACGAACGCCAGGCCCACTTTACATCCCTGTGCCGCGCAGAAAGGGCAGCGGATCGAGGTCTTCAACGATGTTGCAGTTGTCGAGCATCGGCCGCAGCATCGCCGCATGCCCTTGGCCGATGAACACGATGGCGCGGTCGCCCGGACGCAAGCCGTTCGTGATGTTTGCGAAGATGTTCAAATTCCGCGCGTACCAATACGCAGCGAGTTCCGCACCGGCGTAATTGTTCGGCGGGTTCCCGATCGCGGCCATGTCCAGATACCAGGCCGCATTGAGACGCAGCGCCTCGGGGGTATTGAGATACTCAAGGAGGTCCACGAGGCGGCTCTCACGTTCCAACGCGTTTGACCGGTCGACTAAGGATTGCAGCCCCGCATTCGCGCTATCGAATGCAGGCTTCTCGCCGTACGCCGCCGCCGCGGCCTGGAGTTTGTCGTAGTCGAACGGAAACGAGCCGATGGAATCGATCGGGTCTATCGACCGCAGCCCAGCGATTTTTGCCAAGCGGTAGCCGAACTGGTCGTCTTCGTTTGGGCCGAGTTGATACGTACCGCGAAGGTACGACGCATAGCGCTGAACGTAGACGGGATTCGTCGCTTCCGCCTCAATCATCACTTTGGTGGGCTTGAACCGCGCTAAGCGCGCAACGATCGTTCGAATTTGCGTCTGCATTTGCGGGTCGAAAACGTCTCGGCCCCAGGTTGCATTATGCAGGTCGCGCTTGGCTTGAAGATGCGCAACGCCGACGATCATCACTTGCGGCTTCGCCGCCTGAGCCGCGGGCCCCATCGTCAAGAGCGCAAAAAGTATCGACAGCATACTACAACGTACGGGCCCGTTGCGCCCAAAGTTTCGCCGATGCTACCGAGATGCCGCATTCCCAAGAGCCGGCAGCATCCAGCCGCGATCGTAAACGTTGACCAGATGCCACTGGTTATCGGAGTAGTAGACTTTCGCAGATGTCGGACTATCGACCGGCGGCAGCACGACGCTATGCGAGCGCAAGAACGTATCCGGCGTCCAGCCCGCTCGCGCGCCGGGCTTCCATGCGAATTGCACGTTGTACCACTGCGCTCCGGCGACCCAGCCGCGCGGCGACGGAATGCGCTGAAGCCAGACGATACGATCCGGCGCAATGACTGAATAGCACAAATACGGAAGGCTGTCGCGGTTGTTCTTGTACACCGATGCACCGTCGTAGTATCCAAACGCGCGCGGGGTCAGGAAGTAGCGGTATCGCCGCGGGAATTCCTTGCGCGTGAGTAAGCCGGCTTGCGTCAAATGGTTGAGCACCTCGAAAACCGTCTTCGCGTCCGGATTGCGCAAGTCGCGTTTCGCGATGCTTCCTCTCCAAATCGCATCGAGCCACTCCGCGTAATTTGCGATCGCCGCAGTGTATCCGGGATAGTACGTGCCATGCACCGGCACGGGCTTCCACCCGAGCGGAACGCAGGCATGGTACGTGAACCGCAGATCCTGCGAGAGCGCCGCCACCAAAGCGCGATTGCTGTTGGGACGCGGCGTCAACTCGTATTCGCCGAGCACCAATCCGGCGAGCGCGAGGCAAATGGCGGCAAACACCCACGTACGCATGACAACCTCATATGTGCCGGAGCAGCCAGTTTTCCCAGCGGCGTAAAACGTCTTCGACACGCACCGGGTCGCGCGGAAAATGCCCGACGACCGGATAAACGACGAACTGCACCGGCGTGCCGGTTGCGCGCACCTCGTGGTAAAATTCGTACGCCAGCGGCGTGGGGACGCGGTAATCTCCCGCATCGCTCAAGATGAGCGTCGGTGTGCGAACGCGCGATGCGTAGGTCAAGGGCGATTCATCTTCGTACAATTGGTACTCCGCAGCGCTGCTCCACGGCGATTTGCCGATAAACACCGGCGCAAAATCCTTCGAATCGCTCATTGCGTCGTACTGCACCCAGTCGTTGACCGCCGCGCCGGACACTGCCGCGCGCCAGCGCGTATCGTGCGTGATGAGCCAAGACGTCATGAGGCCGCCTTCACTCCACCCTGAAACGGCGAGCCGCCGAGCGTCCACCGGATATGAACGCAGCACCTGCGCCAAACCTAGTTCGATGTCGCTGCCGGGAACGCTGGTGATGTGCGGAACGGTAGTTCGTGCAAAACGCAGCCCGAGATTGTCGCTGCCTCGATAATTCGGCTGAAACACCATCCAGCCGTGAGCTGCGAGAACTTGCACGAAACCGGAGTACGCGGTCGTCGATGAAGAGGTCGGTCCGCCGTGAATGTACAGCACGAGCGGAGCGCGCCGGCCTCGGTGCCACCCGGGCGGCGTCGTTACAACGCCATCGGCGCTCAGACCGTCCGCGGTGCGCCACGTGATGGCGTGTGAGGCGCCGAGTTTATATCGCGCAATCCAGCCATTCAAATCGGTGAGCCGCACAGGCGCAACTGAACCGGCGCGCAGCACATACAACTCGCTCGGGTGATTCCACGTACTGGCAACGAAGGCGACCACTCCCGTGCGCGACACGCTTACGTCGAAGCTCGGCGTCAACGCGCCTAACGGCAAGTGCGATACCGCACCGTTCGGCGCGATGCGAAAGATGCGGCGCCCGGTTTCATCGTTTGCGGGAACGAGCACCGAGCCGTCCGGCATAAACGCCGCGCCGTTCGCGTTGCGATCCAGACGCCCGGTAATCATGTGCGGATTGCTTCCGTCGGCGTTCGCAAGCGCGATTTCCGTTTGCATCAAGCCCGCCGGATTCGAAAATGCGTACGCGATTTCGCCGTGAGGGCCACGCAGCGGATCGGTTTGCATCATCGAGAGCCGATGCAAGAGAATGGTGTGGCCGTTTGCCGCGTCAACGCGCACGATCTCCCGCGACATGAACCGGTTGGGCGATTTATTCCCCGTGATGCGCGTGACGAATAGGCTGCGCCCATCCCGCGCATACGTGAATCCACCGCCGACCGACCAGCCGCTGCCGATGCGCCGCGCGTTTCCGCCGTTCGCCGAAACTTCGTACAAAGCAACGTCCGCGGGCGCTTCTTGATCGGTCCAAGCGTTGTCATCGACGTCGAATTCATCTTCGTGTCGCTCGATCTGCGCGTGATTTGCTGGTGGCACATCCGCGGTATACGCGATCGACTCGCCGTCGGGGCGCCAATCGAGTGCGTCCACGGACGTCTTCACGTGCGTGATTTGCAGTGGTTCGCCGCCGTTCATCGGCAGCACATACACCTGTTTGTCCGCGACGTACGCTAAACGCGTGCCGTCGGGCGACCACTCAACGTTGCCGAGTGCGGTCGCATCACGCAAGAGCGTTCGCGACCGGTGCGTCGCCACATCGACGAGCACCAAATCCGTGACGATCTTGTCCTTTTCGAAGTCGTCTCGTCCGACTGCGACGACGACGCTGCGGCCGTCCGGCGAAATTTGCGGTGACGAAAGGCTGACGGATTTGCGCAGATCGGCCAAAGTGAGCGTCGAGACATGCGCCGGCGGCGTCATCGCGAGCAGCATTACTTCGTCCACCTTTCGATCCAGCCAATCCACGCTTTGTAGACTTGTTCGCGGCCGACCGGATCCGTTGGGAAATGTCCGTAGCGCGGAAATGCGGTGAATTGCACCGGCACGCCGCGATCGCGCAGCGCGTGGTAGAACGTATATGCTTGCGAGACCGGAACGCGCGGGTCGCGCGTGTCGCTCAAGATTAGCGTGGGGGTGCGCACGCTGTCGACGTACGTAAGCGGCGATTCGGCGCGGTACTGCGCTCGGCCCTGAGGCGTAAACGGCAGCGTTCCGCCGAAGAACGTTGCGGCGAAGTTTTCGTTGATGTCTGCAAGCAGGGCTTGCTGATACCAGTCATCCACTGCTGCGCCGCTGACCGCGGCTCGCCAGAAGTGCGCGTGCCCGATGAGCCACGACGTCTGCAAACCGCCACCGGACCAGCCGGAAACGAAGATGCGCGACTCGTCGACGATGCCCATTTTGCGCAACGCCTCGACGCCGGCAAGATTGTCCTTGCCGGGACCACTCGCAACGTCACCAACGATCGCCTGAAGAAATGCATCGCCGTTGTTGTCGCTGCCGCGATAATTGGGGCGGAAGACGAGATAACCTTTGGCGGCGAGGATCTGCGCGAGTTCCGCACCTTCGAGCCCCGCCATATCCCACGTCGCGGTTTCGACCGGGCCGCCGTGCACGTCGAGCACCAGCGGATACTTCCGCCCTGCGGTGTAGCCGACCGGATACGTCAGCACGCCGTCTGCCATCATACCGTTGTCGATGGGCCAGCGCACTTCGACGCTATTGCCGACACGATACGTTTCGAGCCACGTGTTCTCATTTGTGAGCTGTTTCGGTTCGTGCGCACCCGGTGCGAGGTAATAGACTTCGCTCAAGCGATCGCGACGCTGGCCGATGAACGCGATGGATCCATCATTGCCGACGCTCGCTCCGGGCGCGAAATCAACCACGCCGAGATCCAGTTTCGCCGGCGTTCCGGCCTGCGGAACCATCCATAACGTATTGCGTACGCCGTCGGCGACGGCGAGTGCGAGCGTTTTGTCGCCGGGCATGAACGCAAACCAATGTGCGTTTCGATCGACGGACCGCGTGTCGAATACATCGGCGCCGGTCGCGAGCGATCGCACGACCGCGTCGTGCTGCAGATACCAACTGCCGTGGCGCGGGATCGATAGTGCGATCGTGCCCCCGTCGTGCGAAATCTTCGGCGATGAGGTTACGCTCGTGGAAAGCTGAGTCTCGCGCCCGCTCGTCATGTCGTGTACGTACGTCGTCTGTTCGACGAAGTGCGCGAACACGGGGTCCGGCTGACGCTGATAGTAGATGCGCGCGCCGTCTGGCGACCATACCGGCTCGGAGTTTCCGACTACGCTCCACGTTCCGGAATTCAAGCGTTTGGCATGCGCGCCGTCGGCACCGACGAGCCAGAGATGCGCCGGAAGCGGTGCCTTTTCCGTGAGGTAATCGTTATCGGTAATGATGACCGCATCGAGATGATGCTCGAGCGCTTTTTTATCGGCCGGCTCATCTTCAGCTACGTAGGCCAGCGCATCGCCGCGGGGCCGCCACGCGAGACTCGTGACGCCTTCCTTGGCATCGGTGATCTGCTGCGAATCGCCGCCGTTCATCGGCAGCACGTAAATCTGCGACGGCTTCTTCTCTTCGGTCGACGCCAAATACGCCAGGCGACTGCCATCCGGCGACCACCGCGGCGAGTGTACGTGGAAACGCCCGCGGGTCAAAACGCGAGGCGTGCCGCCGGAAACCGGAACGAGCATCAGTTCGGTGTCGTAGCGATCGTGTTTCCAATCGCCGCGCGAGCGCACGTAGGCGATGCTTTTTGCGTCAGGCGATATCTGCGGATCGCTCACCGCGACCATGTTGTGGAATGCTTCGGGCGACAGCAACCGGGGCGATTGCGCGTATGCCGCGGAAGTGGCAGCTACGCTAAGAACAACAGTTAGGAATGCAGCAACGTACCCGCGTCTCATGATTCCGAATACGCCGCGCGCTAGCAGACTCTTGCCGCACGCCGCCGGGTCACGAAGATCTTAGGACCTGCGGCCCGACTATCTAGTTTCCGCTGTTCGCAAGCGACAATTCGCGGCGCAGCGCGTTGTTTTCTTCCTGCTCTTTGCGTAGGGCATCCGCGGTTTCGCGCGTGATGAAATCCATGAGGCCGTCAATGCGCTTGAAGAGCGAACCGATCGCACCGACGATCCAGAACAGGACGCCGCACTCGGCGGCAACGGCGATTGCGTGCAGGGCCACACGATCCAGGCCCTCTTCCGGAAACACGTTGCCGGGTACGACCAAATCCAGAATCAAGTGATGGACTGCCGTAAGCGCGGCAGCAACCGCGATTGGGCGCCAGTCGACGTAGGCCGTCAGCATCGCGTAGATAGCGAAAAAGTACATGTGGTAGTCGATCTGCCAGTCGCCTTGTCCCGACCAGCCGCTGCTATGCCCGCGGCCGGCGTAGACAAAGAGAATCGGCCCGCACGTCATGAAGATCGCCATCAACGTGCGCAGCGCCAATCCGTCTTTTAGCGTGCGCGCGGTGACGGTCGCAGCTACGGCTACAGCCAGCGCGACGATGCCCGGCGTAAGCCACGGATTGCGTCCGATGAGCGCGATGAGCATTGCGACCGGCACGTGTATCCACGTGATGAGGACGAACAAATTCGTCGCGCGTAACCGGAGATCGTTAAGGTTCATGGCGCGGCCCAGCAACTGCAAACCCTCCTAGCAAAAAAGCCAAAACACGCCGGACGAGAAGCGCTCGCGCGTGTTAATGAAGTAATCGGCGGCGCTCGCTTGCCCGCCCTGAGCCAAACGGCACGTCGAATGCCAAGTTTCCGTGCGTTTTTCGTGAGTTTTGCGTAAAGCGCAAGCGCTCTATTGGCCGACTTGTAGCCTCAAATCGACCATTGCCACGGATTCCAGAATGGCGTCACCGCATGGGCCGGCTTGTACCCTCGAAAGTCTGTATTGGCGACGTCGATTTGTTGGACGTACCAGAGCACGAAAAACGGTAGTTGCTGCTGCAAAATGGATTGAATGCGATCGTAGGCGCCTTTTCGCACGGCACGATTATATGAGGTAGTAGCCGTCGTTTCCGCGGCGTCGAGCGCTCTGCTGCAGAAGTGGTAGACGTTCCATCCGCTTGGAGGAGCCATGTCGCAGCGCACGAGGATGCTGTCATCCGGATCAGTGCCATTCGCCCAATTCTCGACGATGACGTCGAACTTTCCCGACTGCTCTATACCACCCGCGCTCAGCGTCGAGTACAGCTGCGACGAATTGTAATTCTTGATATACACGTCGGCGCCGGCCTGCCGCCACATCTGCTGAAGGAGCACCTCAGTTGCATTTATCGTCGGAGAGCCGGTGAAACTCACGAGCTCGAGCCGAAGCGGCTCGCGGCCCCTCACGCGGATTCCGTCCGATCCCATGGGCCAGCCGGCTGCGTCCAGAAGCGCACGTGCTCGCCGCAGATCGTATTCATAATTCACGACATGCGGATCGTACGCCCATGAAAACGGAGGCTGGTCGGTATGCGCTGGAATCGCGACGCCGTGCATTACCCTCTGGATGAGCAGTTGGCGATTCGTTGCATATGCGAGAGCCCGCCGAACGCGCACGTCCGCTAGAATCGGGCTGCCCGCGTTGAAGCCCAGATCGGCGAAGCGCGTCTCCGGGGTAAGCACGATGCGCGTGCCGGCGATTCCGTGCAGACTCGGCGCCTGGCTTTCATCGGCGCGAAAATCGAGGTCGACGGCATGGGATTGCACGAGCGTAAGCAGCGTGCTTTCACTCTGGACGATGCGATAGTCGATACGGCGCAGCTTCGGCGCTCCTCGCCAATACGCGTCGTTGGCGACGAATTCGATCTGCACTCCCGGGACGTACTTGACGATCTTGAACGGCCCCGTGCCGACCGGCAAATCGTTGTACGGTGCGTGATTCAAATCACGATAGCGTTTCAGTAAATGCTCGGGCAGAATGCAATTCGTGTGATTCGCCGGTGCAAAAAACGTGGCGACGAACGGCGCGGACGGCCGCTTCAAATGCACCACGATGGTGTAAGGATTCGGCGCATCTATGTGGGAGATGACATCGTAGCCGACGCGGCTCACGACCGCGTTGCGGGGACTGAGCATTTGACGCCAGGTGTAGATGACATCCGCGGCAGTGAACGGCGCACCGTCCTGCCATTTTACCCGGCGGCGCAGGTGGTACGTGATGCGCAATCCATCGCGGGAGATGCCGCCGTTCGCTTGCGTTGGAACAGCAACGGTCAGTTCGGGAACGAACTGATTGCGGTCGTCGAAACGCAGCAGGTACGCGGCCCACAACATGCCGATGTCCGTATCGACGACTTGCGTGCCCAGAAGAGTGTTGAGATTGTCGGGTGTCTCGCCGCTTGCGATCCGCAGGACTCCGCGCTGCGTCCACGGGTTGCCCTTACCAGGCAGTGCGTGGTGCGTACGGGTACACGCCGCCAGCGCGAGACAAAAAATCAGTAGGCTAGTGGTGGTCTTTGCGAACTGCCGGAGCGCGGGCGAGCATTTCATCGATCAACTCCACGATGCCGTTTACGGCCGCGTTCAGCAGAACGTGGCCCTTCTCCGGCGTCGCTTTGGTCGGGTCGCCCATGACTCCACTTTCGCTAAGCGCGCTCCAATGCTCCATCATTGCGAGTGGGCCGTCGCCGGCGATGAGATCCGTCCAGTAATTTTTGCTAGGGCGGTGCGAGAGTTCGTGCACTGCTTTGGACATGTCGACCAGTTCCGGCTTCAGCGCGAGGTAGATCGATGTTTCAAATTCGCCTGCGTGATTCATCCCACCGATTTTTTCCGATTCGCGAAGTGATTCGGCGGCTTCGCGTACACCCGGCGCCGCCCAATAATTTACGCCGGCGGCAAGCGCTTCGGTTTCGACGACCGTCAGCCGCGCGATAATATCCACGAAAGGCGTGTTGCTCCCGTGGCCGTTGACGATGAGAATCCGTTTGAAACCGTGATGCACTAAACTCTTGCAGACGTCCACGCCGTAGCGAATGAGTGTCTCGGCTCCGATCGTAATCGGACCGGGAAAGTCCATATGATGCGGGCTGTACCCATGATTGATCGCCGGCACGAGCACAGCGCGATCGGCTGCGCGCTCGACTGCGCGCTCGCAGACTGCGGTGCAAAGCCGCAAATCCGTATCGACGGGAAGATGGTGACCGTGATCCTCGATCGTTGCGATTGGGACGACGGCCAGCCGGCCTTGGGCGGCCGCCTCGCGAATCTGCGGCCAGGTCATCTCACCATAACGATAGATCATGATGATGGCTTCGCTTTTGGAGCGGCAGACTCCGTCACATGTCGCCCTGGCGTGTGACTTCTTCGGGCACTGCACTCGATTCTTTGTCGCGCTTCTCACTGGGATCGACGAAGCGTTGTCGTGCGTAGATATTGCACGCAGATCCTGCGATATTACTACGCCGAGGAGAGGCCAGACGGCATGGCGTGGTGCCACTAAACGCCTCAAATCCGCAGCCGAGCCTTTGGGGCGCCGTGACGACACCGGACGTTTCGCTGACGGTCGGGGGACGGCCGTAGAAACGTGCTTCAGCTCTTTACGCTGTCCGCGCGGGTGACAAGGCGCATAAGAAGAGCGTGCACCGATTCCATCCGGGATTCTGAGTCTATATCGGGTGCCGGAATTTGCGGCCATGTCCCGGCCTGATCGTCGCGGATGTGGAGGCCGGCTTGCTGCAACGACTCAACAATGGAACGCTGGAACGATTTGCCCGTCAACGCTCGATTTTGCGCCATGCTATCGAATGGCACTTCAATATAGCCATTGGCGCGGAGTCGAAGTAGGACCGCTCCACTCGCCCGATGCGTCAGTTGAATACAATCGGTACCGTAAGTCTCATATAACCCAGCGTCACGCGCTTTCTGCCGTAGGGCGGTGAACACGTTTTGCGCGATCGGCCATCGGCCCGCGGCGCGTTGGGTGATGCTGTCGGCTTGCGTCGTATCCATACTCAGGCTCCTCGGGGCAACGAAGCGTCTGCCACGGTCTTACCCGCGACGTGCCGCCTCGGAATCTATGTCGATCTGGTGTGACTCCGGCATGTAGAACCAATACCTCTAGAAGCCTAGGGCGCTGACGTCCCCGTCCGGCGCGTCCAGCAGCTCGTAACGGGCTTTCATAATTTTGTCCAAATGACGTACTCGTCCAAGTGAATTTGCGAAGCGGTATTTTCCATCAAGTGGTATGCGCTATTATGGGCGCCTCAGACACGGCGCGTATATGTATCGTCGCGCTGCTGAAGCACAGGGTCATCGCGCAGCGCTGAACGAGTGACTATCGTCTTGATCAGGCGGCTCTGCGAGCCGTCGCGGTAAAGACGAACGCTGGTTCTCGATGCAGATCTCCGGGCGCCGTTCGCCAGCGGCGAGGTTTCTAGGAACCTGCGATGTAGGCGCTCGTCAACGCGTTCTACCGGCAGATAAGCGGTTGGACGGCGCGCCTCGGGCACGTCACTTATATGCGGCCTCGCGACAACTTACCGCAGCTCGTTCTTTAGGTGAAGTTGACTCGGGCGGGTCGTAAATAACAACAACATAGCATGGCTGCGATGAGTATTGGGCGGCTACGACGTCGCCGCCGAATACGTGCGTGCGGCCGCCGATTGCCATGAGAATCGACCCGATGGCCGAACAACGTTCGCGAATGCTTGTCCGCGACGGCATCATTCATTGAGACGCGTTCGGGAGATCGTTATGAGACGCCGCCTTTTGGTCTGGCCCGTAAAACTTCGCGAGGCGATCGCGCACATATCTGCGCCGGCAGCTGGCCCGCGCGATCGCGTACGTTGATGCAGCGTGTCGTGTAATAGAGAGCCATGTAGATCTGCCCGACCGAACGCAGGGACCGCTCCATATCTTTAGTGGCCTCGATGGAAACGTTCGTAATGCGGGCACAGGGCCCGCAATAGACGTCGAGGTGGTTGTAGCGCCGTTCGCGCTAGCGTCTCGCCGGTACAATCTCGGGTTCGTCGCCGCCAATTCATTCAACCCGTGTCGCGGGCGCGCTAACCTTGGAGCCAAGGCGATACCGACGTCTAATTCATACCAAGACCCCCATGCCATACCGCGTCGCGACGATATTCCGAAACGTCTTCGGAGCAATCGGCGTCGTTGTACAGTCATCGTACGACGGCGTCGCTAACTCACTCATCGTTGAGGAGCATGTCGCTCCCGGGCCAGCAACGACGGCCGCGTGAGGGCGGCGCTCGAAAAACACCAATTCATGGGCAACGAGCAAATCGGTGAGGGCAACACAATGGCAACACCGCGGACCCTAAATAACAGAAACGCCCGTAAATACGCGGCTGTTTTGGTAGCGCCAACGGGAATCGAACCCGTTCTCCGCACTGCCGGCTGATGCAGGTTCTACGCGTTTTCGCTATTTTTCGGCGTTTTTGCCCATTGCCGAGTGCCGTTTGATGCGGTCTACTGCAGCCGGTAAGTAGAACTTTAAGTAGACGCTGGGCGCTCGGTCATCCGTGCCCCGGAGTCGCTTCCAACGGTCGGGCGTTCATCACATTATCGCGAAAAAAAGGCTTAGCCTGGGCTACAGAATCGCCTAATAGATGCCAATGGATGATATCGATGTCTAGCGAGGGTAAGGTTCAACGTGCCTATATACGACCGTCCAGTTAGAGAGATTTTTCGCGAGTTCGTCACTGATCGAGCCATTAAGGCCGGACAAGTATTCGCTAAGAGCGACCTTGCCGCATGGTTTCGACATAAATACCCAAAGGTGAAACCGAGCACCGTTCAGGCGCAAACAATAGCGGCAACGACGAACAATCCCACGCGCGTTTACTACAACGCCACAAAACGCCACGATCTTTTCTTTCAAGTGGGTCGGAATACGCTAAGGCTCTACGATGCCGAGAATGATCCGCCGCCAATCTATGTCCGAACCGACGGCACAACTACGGTCGATACGTTTGATGTCGATGACGAAGATAATGACGTCGAAGAAGGCGGGCAAACGGGTCTATCCGACGGCGAGTTTGCTTACGAGGCCGATCTTAAGAACTATCTGGCCGCCAATCTCTTCCAGATTGAGCAAGGTTTGACGCTGTATGAGAGAGACGGGGCGACTGGCGTTGAATTTCCGGTGGGCGGCCGATACGTCGATATTCTAGCGACCGATGCGCGCCATAATCTGGTCGTTATCGAACTCAAGGTATCGCGCGGCTACGATCGCGTAGTGGGTCAGCTCGCGCGATACATGGCATGGCTCGAGGACAACGGATACGTCGGTGAAGGCAAAAGCATTCGTGGGATAATTATTGCTCGCACGATATCTGATGATTTGATCCTCGCGTGTCGCAAGGTTCGGGACGTTGAGCTCTTTGAGTACAACTTGTCAGTAAAGGTCGAACGCATCGATACATAAGATCGCAAAATATTTTGGAACGCGTCAACGGCTTAGAATGCCGTCTTGTCGGCGGGAACGTTCTTGAGTCACCGGCGTTCACCCAGACCCTTTGCTGTTGAGTCCAGGCGTTCAACCTGTTGTTTTGCAGCTTGATCGGGACATTTGCGCACAAGAAAAAGATCTAATGAAGAATGCACCCAATATAGATTAAATTGGCCAACGCGCACAATTAGAACTAGAGCACCAGCGTGACGCGCCTGAAAGCCTATGTGGCAAATAGGCGCGCCCGACTAGCGGGGTCACGAACAGAAAAAGCACCCGCAGTGAGAAGCCGTCAGCGTACTCTACCGATACCGTCGCATAGCCGGTGATGGGGTATATGCTATTCCGCTGTTCCAAAGTGCAGCAGTGGCCGCTTCCGTGCAAATCGACCGAATCGCGTCCTACGCCAATCGCATATACCAGCGGCGTGAGTGAAAAGCGCAAGGGGGAGCCATGCATGCAACTGGATTCAAACCGATCAATCGGCCATGACCGCGTCCACTCCTCCCGCTTGCACGGGTGATCCCTTATATCGATGGAGATGTCGCCACGCGTGCTTCGTTCGCAATAGACCTCAATCTTAGCCACAATGCGTACTGCACGACGCGGAAACTCTTCCGGCTCTAGAAAAGGCGGCGACACTTCCTCAACCGCTTTGTCGATGTCGCATCGTATTGAATAAAAGCCATTTTTAGCGAGGCCAACGACCGTGCCTGTCTCATCTTTCTTGCGCTGGGCACTCCTTTTGCGGAACACGACGCGTTCGCCGGCTTCAAACGTGTAGAATCGCGCCACAAAAAAAGGCATCTGGGGTGGATGCTGTGCTTGCAGCTGCAGCTGGCGGGTTTGCGCTGCCACAGGGTCGGCGAACGGCTCGAAGTACCGCAGCGGCGAGTAAGCATAGTAAGCGATGCCCGGCATGCCCCTCGGGTTTTTGATTCCGACGTGCGCAGTGCCTCTTGCTGATTGTGTTATCCAGAACGCCAGCCAACGCGCGCGAGCAGATGCTGGCTTTGGTTCCATTGGTCCGGATTAAGCCTGGATGTACGGCTCGACGTTAGTCGCCCCAGAAGCAAGCCATAGGCTACGAAGGTTTAGAGCGTGACATCCGCCCAATACTTCTACCGTCATGTATTCGGAACGGCTCGATAAAGCGCTCGTATACGCACACGAAGTTCACCGCAAACAGGTCCGCAAAGGCACAAGCATTCCGTACGTCGGGCACCTGCTGTCCGTCGCGGGAATCGTCATCGATGCTGACGGCACCGAAGATGAAGCCATTGCTGCCTTACTGCATGATGCGGCCGAGGATCAAGGCGGTGAGGCACGCCTGACTGATATTCGACGGTGGTTCGGAGATCGGGTCGCCGAGATCGTACGTGAGTGTTCCGATGCCCTTACAGACGATCCGACTGTAAAGCCACTGTGGAGAGAGCGCAAAGAGTGCTATATCGAGCACTTGCGTGTGAACACGGACAAATCGGTCTATCTAGTAAGCGCCGCGGACAAATTGCATAATGCTCGTTCTATCCTTACGGACTACAGGAACTTTAAAGAACAGCTTTGGAGTCGTTTCAATCCGCGAGCCGGTCGAGGTGGCGTTGTCTGGTACTACGACACATTGCTCGAGGTGTATTCTGCGCGTTGTTCCGATGACGAGCGCCTTATGGGCATAGTTAGCAATTTGCGAGACACATTACTTGGCCTCAAACGGGCGATTGCCGATGCTTTGCCAGACGGCGACGATGCTAAATTTTATTTCGCGATGATGGCGCAAGGCAAAACGATCAAGCCACAGGAGAAACATAGCGGCAGCAAGTCGGGCCAGAACTGGGAACCAGACGAAGAAACCAAAAAGAGGTTGGGTGCCTCCTATGGCATCATTAAAGAAATTATTGAAGAGCCGTGACTTTTCGAAACTGATAGTATAAAGCGCTACGTGGAATCACAAGACAATATCGAGGTTAATATCACAACGCGGCGGCCAACGCATCATGATTTAATACTGCGTCTTCGGACGCGCGCAATATACGATGCCGCGTTTGCGTGGGATCTTCTGCGCTGCCGCATTCTCTACCAGGCTCGTGAACAACAACAGCGAAATCGTCAGATCCGGCTACTGAGGTGGAGACTAACTTTGCTGTCCCACCCTGCGCCCGCAATATCGCCGATCGCATCGCGCGCTATCTCGCCATAGCCAACGGCTCGCGTCGAGTGCGCTTCGATTCCATCCTCGAATTGCCAGTGTGGTCCTGCTCTCGTGGAACAGCGCCAAGAATCATGCAAGAGAGGCGTCTCCGCCGCACTACTTAGGGCCGTCAGGGACCTGCTACACGATGGATGGCCGGCGTATGCCTAAGATCACCGAGATCGGCGGGACAGCGTTCGTCATGAGCAAAGCGGCGTAAATACGCAGCTTTATTGGTAGCGCCAACGGGAATCGAACCCGTCTTTCCGCCTTGAAAGGGCGATGTCCTAACCGATAGACGATGGCGCCGCGGGTGACAAACCCTAATTCAACACGGGATTCAGGGGGCTGTCAACCACTTCCCCCGGCTGAATTCCCGGCATGAACGCTTCCCAATCCAGATAATGCTGTTTGCGCGTCGGCTCCGCCAGGCGAATGCCGTCCGCCATGTAGATGACGGTCATCACCGCGCGCGCCTGCTTTGACGCATTCGGCCCGGTATGGTGGAACGTCCATCCCGAGTGAAAACTGACTTCGCCCAGTTCGAACGGCTCGTTCACCTCCCGAAATCGGCCCGACTCCAGCGCCTCGCGCAGGCTGCGCTCGCTCTCGTCCGAGATCTCCAAGTCCCGCCCAAACGACATGCGGTGGCTGCCGGCGGCAAACGCGATCGGCCCCATCTCCATCGGCGTCGCTTGCAGCGGTACCCATGCCGTGACCGTTTGGTCGCTCGAGAGCGGCCAGTAAAATTGGTCCGCGTGCCATGGTGTAATGCCGCCGCCCGGCTCCTTGTACAACGCCTGGTCGTGATACAACCGCACGCGTTCAACGCCGAGCACGCTGCGCCGCGAGATCGGCAAGACGCTTGTTGAAAACGAATTCGCGCGCGACGTCGTTGGTCCGCCACAGATTCGTCACCTGCAAGAACGCGCGATGATACGTGTCGCGATGTGCCAGCGGTTCGGTGTTGGTGTTGCGGCGCAGGACCTCGCTCGAAATGTGTTCGCGGTAATACGCGAGCGATGCAGCGTCGAAAACGTTTTTGATCTTGACGAAGCCGTCGCGCGCGTACGCCTGCGTTATCGCCCGACCGGCGCCTGCGGCGCGATGAACTGCTTCGAATTGCGGCCCTTCGCCGGCGACGACGGCGTGACGGTCGTCGTGAACACGTTCTTCTTCGACGTTCCGATCGTCAGCGTTCCGGCGCCGTTCTTTTGCGTTCGCGTCCACTGCACCACCACTACGTTCGCGTGCCCGCGCATGTCCTTCGTAATGTCCAGCGCTTTTCCGGGCCAATCGATGATCCCGATCGGACGTCCGTTCGCCCATATCGCAAAATTCACGCCGTGCAGCTTGCGCATCGCTCTTCGCAAAATACTTATCGCCCGGCCCCACCGTTATCGCCTGATCGGGCGGCGCGGTGGAATTGGCTTGCGCCATGCTCGTCTGCGCGGGCTGCGGCGTCTGCCCGGCGGCGCTGCGCGTGCTGGGATGACAGCCCGCGACGAAGCCGGCCAAAACGACAACGCTCAGCGCGCGGGAAATGACGATTCCTTGCATGCTTGCGTCATTCCACCGCCTGCCGAGCATCAAACACAAGTGGGCCCGGTAGGATTCGAACCTACGCGCAACCAGTTATGAGCCGGCCGCTCTACCGCTGAGTTACGGGCCCCACGCGGCTTCTCCGTATTCAAAGCACGCGACGGTGTATCCTTATCTCTATGAACATCGCAACGAAAAGCGCGCTCGCGCTCTCAGCCATCCTTCTTGCTTGCGCCGCCGCCTTGGCGCAGGAGGCATCTCCGTATGCCGACTCGTCGACCTCGTTCGCGCAGTTGCAGCCGGACATGAACGGCACGGTGACGCAGCCCATCATGCACGCTCCGGCAGGTGACGTCATCGCCGAGTACATCGGGCGCACCTCGCACGAAATGTACAGCAAACAGGACGAGCTGCTCATCATCTTGAGCGGACACGGCTCGGCGACCGTGGGCTATCCGTCGTTTCAACTCAAACCCGGCTCCGTGCTTTCGATCCCCCGAAATACCGCGTTTCAGATCATGGCCACCGGACGCGCACCGCTGAAGGTCTACCTCATCGCCACGCCGGCCGACAACCCGAACGACAAGCACGTCCTGGAGCAGTAGCGGACGGCGCCCGAATTTGCAGGCGAGGGGCTTGACTTCGGGGTGTGTGTCATATACTATGCGTTACACAGTATATGACAAACGGTACGAGTAGTTCCTCGCCCAGCCTCTTCGAAAATTTGCGGCTCGAGTTACGCCGCGGATGCCTCACCCTGGCGGTCCTCTCGCAGCTCCGCACCGAGCGCTACGGCTACACGCTGCGCAAGGCGCTCGAAGAAGCCGGTCTGGAGATCGACGAAGGCACGCTCTATCCGCTGCTGCGCCGGCTCGAAACGCAAGGGCTGCTGCAGAGCGAATGGCGCGAGGAAAACAAGCGCCGCAAACGCTTCTACCGTTTGCTGCCCGCGGGCGAAGAGATCTTCCACCGGCTTTCGGACGAACTCGACCGCATCAACTCCTCGCTCGACCGCATCCTGGAGGCGTAACGCCATGACCATGCTCGACCGCTATCTCTACGCAGTACAAGCGGATTTGCCGAAAAACGCCGCGGGCGACATCACCGCGGAAATTGCCGACGATTTGCAATCGCAAATCGAAGAGCGCGAGTCCGTATTGGGCAGACGGCTTACCGACGACGAGCAAGCCGCAATTCTGAAAGCATACGGTCATCCGCGCGTGGTTGCCGCGCGCTACAACGCCGTGCAATACCTCATCGGGCCGGAATTGCTGCCGTTTTATTGGTCGGCGCTGATCGCGGTCGCAACGATAGTCGTCGCGATCGAACTCATCGGCGGCGCCGTCGCCGCGCTCGTGACGCACAATGGTCTGCACTTCTTCGGCGCGCTTTCCGCTGCATGGAATTCGCTCGTCTGGATCTTCGCGATCGTGACGATTATCTTCGCGGTCAGCGAACGCGTCCCGCAACGGCGCACGCGCGATTGGGATCCGCGGCGCCTGCCCGCACCAAGTTCGCTCGCACCCATGCCTCGCGGATCGAGCATCATCGAATTTATCGCGAATTTCGTTGCGCTGCTCGTGCTGGTCGATGCGAGCGGCCCCCATCGCGTGCCGCTGGACGCCATTCTCGCGGAAATGCTGCGCGAATTGCACGCATCGCTCACGCCGGCATGGCAGGACGCGTACATCGGAACGATCGCGGCAACGGCGCTTCTGGCAGCGTCCGCGATGGCCGTGTTCCTCCAGCCGCGCTTGCGGCCGATGCATGAATCGGTGCGCGGCCTCTCCAGCGCGATCGTGATAGTCGGCGTCGCGCTGACGCTGCGAAACGGCCCGTGGATTACGGGCAACGCTGGGCTCAATACCGCAGCGCTCTACGCGCTGGTCGCGGCCGCGGTAGTGCTAGCGATTCAGATTGCGGCTTCGCTGCGCGTGCTGCTGCGCAAAGCACCACCCGCAAACGCCGCGGCGCCGGGGTAGATCGCGGCCTGCCCGAGCTCTTCCTCGATCGCCATCAGCCGGTTATACTTCGCAATGCGATCGCTGCGCGAAAGCGAGCCCGTCTTTATTTGGCCGGCCGAGGTTGCGACGGCGATGTCGCTAATCGTCGTATCCTCAGTCTCGCCGGAGCGATGCGAAATCACCGCCGTATAACCGGCTTTGTGCGCCATCTCCACCGCCTCGAGCGTCTCCGTCAGCGTTCCGATTTGATTCACCTTGATCAAAATCGAATTCGCGATGCCTTCGCGAACGCCGCGCGATAGACGCTCGGTATTCGTCACGAACAAGTCGTCGCCGACGAGTTGGCACTTCGATCCGATGGCGGCCGTCAACTTCGCCCACCCGTCCCAATCGTCTTCGGAAAGGCCGTCTTCGATCGAAATCACCGGATACTTCGCGATCAGATCAGAATAAAACGACACCATCTCCTGGGCGCCGAACGCCCGATCTTTTGTGAGCGGATAATACTTGCCGTCTTGAAAGAATTCGGTCGCGGCGGAATCCAACGCGATCGCAATATCGGTACCCGGTTTGTAGCCGGCGCGCGTAATCGCTTGCACGAGCAGATCCATCGCTTCGTCGAGCGTATCCAAGCGGGGCGCGTAGCCGCCTTCGTCGCCCACGGTCGTCGGCTGATGCCGTTCGTGCAGCAGTTTGCCGAGCGCGTGAAACACTTCGGAGCCGTAGCGCACCGCTTCACGCATGGAGTTCGCACCGATCGGCACGATCATGCATTCTTGAAACTGCAGCGCGCCTTCGGCGTGCTTGCCGCCGTTGATCACGTTCATCATCGGTACCGGAAGCGTCGATGCGGACGGGCCGCCCAAATAGCGGAAGAGCGGGAGCGACAAACTGCTCGCGGCTGCGCGCGCCACGGCAAGCGACACGCCGAGAATCGCATTCGCACCGGCTTTGCTTTTGTTCGGCGTGCCGTCGCTTTCGATTAGGCGGTGATCGATTTCGCGCTGCGCGGTCGCGTCCAGACCTTCCACGGCGGATCCGAGAACTTCGTTGACCTCGGCGACGGCTTTCATGACGCCTTTGCCGTTGTAGCGTTTCGCATCGCCGTCGCGCAGTTCGACCGCTTCATGCGCGCCGGTCGACGCGCCGGACGGAACCATTGCTTCTTCGACCGCGCCGAAACTCGTCGCGACGCTCACCGCGACCGTCGGATTGCCGCGCGAATCCAAAACCTCGCGCGCGTGCACGCCCTCGATGATCGGGCGCCCCGCGCCGCGCAACGATTCCAGCGCCATCGTTTACTTCTCCACGATCCAGCGTTCGAGATCGTGTTTGCGCGAAACGAACTCGCTCGGTTGGAAGAAGATGCCGAGTTCGCGCTCCGCGCTTTCGTGCGAGTCGCTGCCATGCACGAGATTGCGGCCGATGGTCGATGCAAAATCCGCTCGAATCGATCCCGGTGCGGCTGCCAGCGGATTGGTCGCGCCCATGATTTGGCGGCACCCGGCGATTGCGTCCTCGCCTTCGACGCACATCGCGACGAGCGGGCCGCTGGTGATGAAGTCGACCAAGCCTTGGAAAAACGGCTTGCCCTCGTGCTCGCCGTAATGTCTGCGCGCGCGCTCGCCGTCGAGTTGCATCAGCTTCATCGCGGCGATGACGTAACCGCGGCGCTCGATGCGCGCGACGATTTCACCGACGAGACCGCGCGAAACGGCGTCGGGTTTGCACAAAATCAATGTCCGTTGGATTGCCATAACCGCGGTGGAATACGGGCCGCGGGCGAAGCAGGCCTGCAGCGCGAAGCGAGCGTGCGTGGGGCGTTTCAACCGCATTTCGCGCGTGGCGGTGACCGGCAGCACGAACGACGACATGGGCCGAATGCTCGGCGAAGAACGGGCGCGCGGTTTGACGCTCGTTGCGGATTATCAGGAGCAAGGCGCAGGCCGAAAAGGCCGCGCGTGGGTTGCGCCGCCCGGAACGGCGCTGCTCTGCACGATCGGTCTGCCCGACCCGCTGCCCACTGCCCATCTGTGGGCGGTGCCGTTTTGGATCGCGCTCGTCGTCAAAGACGCGTGCGCCGCATTCGACATTCCGGTCGAGCTGCAGTGGCCCAACGACGTGCTGATGGGTCCGCGAAAAGTCGCGGGCATTCTGTGCATCTCGCGCGTGACCGGCGAGTACGCATGGGTCGGGTGCGGAGTCGGCGTGAACGTTCGGCGCCCCGACGACGCCGACGCCCTCGCCGAGATAACGCCGCCGCCGGCGTATCTTTCCGACGCCGTTTCCGGCATCGATCGCGCCGCGGTGCTGCAAGCGGTGCTGCGCTTCGCGGACGATCGGTACGAGCAGCTGCACGATCCATTTCGAATCGCGCGGGACTGGGAAGCGGCCGCGAATCTGCCCGGTGCGCGCTACCGCATTCTGCTCGACGGCGAGGACGAACCGTTTGAAGCAACAGCGCTCCGCCTGTCGACTGGCGGAGCGCTGTTCGTTGATCACGACGGCGCGCAGCGGGAGATAACACTCGCCGATGCACGCGTTTTGCGAGCGTAGCCCTACTTCACTACGCCGCCCAAGGCGATGTTGGCCGTCTTGAGTGCGATTACGGCCGCGCCTTCAGATCCGCCGTCGATGCTCAAACACAGGTTGGATGCCGCGCTTACCGTCGCGGGCTTGGGAATCATCCTTGCGGAAACACCGGCGTCCTTGAGCGCCTTGGTGGCGATCATGGTGTCGGTGTTGCTCGAAAAGAAGAGAATGACGTCAGCCACGGTTCACCGCTATTTCGACGCTCCGTGAACGAGCGAATCGAGGCCCGACGCGACGTCGTTCAACTCCGCGACGCGAGTGACGGCGTCTTGAAGACGGCTGCTCATCTCTTGCGAGAGCGTGTCGATGACGACCATGTCGCCGTGCAGCTCCTCGTTGACCGCTTTCAATTCGGCGATCTTCGCGTTCGCCTCGCCGCTTGAGAGATCCGAAATGAGTTGTCCGGCACGCTCCACCGCCGCCCGCGTCGCGGCAACGTGATCGCCCGACACTTCGCCGCCGACGATCGTCACGCCGAGGTCCTTCGCGGCCGCGCTCACTTGCGCGCTGCGTTTTGCGATCGCGTCGGAGATGCGTTGAACGAACGGCACGGAGATGAGCAGCGCGATCAGCATCGCAAGCAAACCCCAGAGCACGAACGTTTGCGTCATATGATTGATGATCGCGGTGATTTGCGACATCGGAATGCCGTACCAGCGAGCGCCGATGACCTGGTTTTGGTCGTCCGTAATCGGGTCGAGCCGCGCGAGATACTCCGTTCCGCCCTGCGTGTCCGAACCGATCCAGGCGCCGCCACGCGCGACGTGCTGCGCGTCGTAGCGGTTCGCGCGAGTATCGATGACGCGCGTCCCGTCGGGTTCGCTGATGGTGCTGGAAACGATTGCGTCGCCGTCCAAAACTGCGGTCTGGCCGCCGAGCGCGTGCGTGCTCTGGTCGACCAAGTCGTAGAAGTGGTTCATCAGCACGCCGCCGTAAATCGCGCCCAACGTGCGTTCGTTCGCGTCGCTCATCGGCGCCGCGGCAATCACCGCCAAACCTTGGTTGACGTGCTCGACGACTTTGCCCCCATCCGTTACGGCCGCCTGCGCCTGCTGCAGCAGTCCTTCGGCTTGCAGTTCTTGCGACGACATCACGGCTGCGCTGCTCACCGTTTCGCCGGTCAGCGCGCGCTGCACGTAGGCGTTCTTCGCGAGAGATCCGCCGCCGCCGTTCGCTCGCGCGACGACTTTGCCGTTCTCGTCCACGACGGTCAAAAACGACAGGCCCGACGTGCGCGCGATGTTCGAGAGCTGGTCCTGCAGTGCGGGTGCGTCGTGCGTCTGGAGATTTTTGCGCAGCGCGTCCGAAACCGCGTCCTGCGCGACGAGCAGACGAATCTGATCCTTCCGCGAATCCCAATACCCGGAGAAGGCGTTAGAGCCGTCCGTCACTTCGGTTCGGCCTTGATCCATCAAATCTCGCTGCAGCGTCAGGCGCGCGGCGACGGCGCTGATGATGAACGACAAAATGATTGCTCCGACGATTGTCCCGAGCAATCGAACGCGCAGGCTCATAGGGGCTCCTCCACACCGATTTCATTGACTTTGAATTGCGAAAGCCGGCTGTCCATTCTGCCGGCGAACTCGTTCATCTGCGTCACCGATCCGAGCATGCGCTGCGCGGCGTCCGTGACTTCCTTGTTGACGTACGTCAGCACCTCGACCGACGACGCGTTTTGCTGCGAAATTTCCGCAATGCTGCGAAACGCAGCATTCACCTCATCGGAATGCGCCGACATCTGTTGCGTGGCGGTGACGTTGAGTTGAACCGAACGCGTGATCTCCTCGATCGAACGGATCACCTGATAGGAGTTGCTGCTCATCTCGCGCGCGACCGACGAAATCTCGTTAATCTGCTGATTTGCGCCCAGCACCGCTTGCACGATTTCGTGCAGAGCGCCCGAAGCGGACGTCGTGCTGGAGACGCCTTCCTCGACGCGCTCGGTGAGCCGGTTCATTGCGCTGACGACTTCGTTGATGACGTTTTGCGTGGAAAGGATGTGTCCGGCAATCTCTTTGGTGGCCTGCACGCTGCCGTCGGCCAGTTTGCGGATCTCGTTCGCAACGACCGCGAAGCCGCGCCCGTGTTCCCCGGCGCGAGCCGCCTCGATGGCAGCGTTGAGCGCGAGCAGGTTCGTTTGCTCGGCGATGCGGTCGATCACCTTGACGATGTCGCCGATCTGGTCCGAGTTGCTGCCCAACTGCTGAATATCTTCGGCAAGTTCGTCGATCGTCGTGCGAATCGTGTTCATACCGTCGACAATCGTGCCGATTGCCGTTCCGCCGCGTTGCGCGGTCGCCGACGTTTCCGTCGAGATTGAGGAGAGCGAATCGACCTGCGCCGTGACCTGCTCGATCGAGGTCGCCATGTTCGTGACCGCGAGCGACGTCTCATCGAGGCTGCGCGTCTGTTCTTCCGCGGCGGTCGCGATCGCGTCGATCGTCTCCGTCAACTGCGCGACTTTGTGCGTCGCGTTTTCGACGATGCGCGACTGCTCGCCGATGCCTTCGTCCAACTGCCCTTGCGCGACCGACGCGCCTTCGATGACGGCGAGCGCGGTCGACGCCGTGCCTTGCAGTTCGCTGCCGGCGGTGCCGAGCTGCTGCGCGTTCTCCCGTAAACTTCCGAGAAACTCGCGCATACCGAAGATCATCTTGTTCAGCGCGATCGCCAAATCGGAGAGCGCACCGTTGGAGACGGCCAAATTCTTGGTGAAGTCGCCCTGCGAAACTTCACGGATACCGGAAGCGAGCGCGGAGATCGAGTTCTGCAGCGCTTCCGTACGCGGAAGCGCGACGCGGCCGCCGCCCAGAAGCGCGGGAAATTCGTCCTGCGTTTGCGAGATTGGAACGATTTCGCCCGCGAACAGCAGGCTCAGCACCGCGCCCAGAACCCCGAGCAGCACGCCGTTTACGATCGCCGTCGGAAGATGCTGCTCGCGGCGCACTTCGTAGTCGACTGCGCCGACGACGAGCGCGACAAGCGGCCCCAGCGGCACGCCGACGAGCGCGGCCGTCACCGTGACCATCGCCAGCAGCAGCAGTTCGAACCCTTCGTACCGCGCGCCATACCACGCCAGAACCGCGCAGAGAACGGCGGCTGCAGCAGCGACGGCGATTCGCGGAACGAGCCCCAACTGAGCGCGCCACGCAACGAGACGGGCTTGGATCACAGGCACCTCGGGCTTGAAAAGCACCAAACGCGAACTGCGGACGGCACGGCCGCCCATATCCGAATCTACGGCCAAAGGTGCGGATTATTTAGCCGGAACTCGTTTTAGGTCGCCTGCCTACCAGGCAAGCGCCGGTGCCTAACTGCGCGCGCGGCTGCGCTTCTCGCAGACCTCGCAGAAGTACGGCATTTTGTTGTCCGTCTCGAAGATCGAATTCGAATAATACATCGCGCACCGCGCATTGTAGCAATGTTTGAGGCCGACGGCGTGTCCGAGTTCGTGCACGCATTCTTTGAGCGTCCGCTGGAACAGCACGTTCTCGTCGGCAGACTCGCCGTAAAAATCGCTGCGCAACCGGTGCAACGAAACGACGGCGATGCGGCGCTGTTCGTCGGCATCGCCGAAGATGAAGCGATGCGAGGTCTTGTACAAATCGTAATCGGTGATCGCGAGCAGCAGGCCGGAGTCGTCCGGATATTGCCGCAGAACCTTCGTCGTCAGCGTCGACACGAACATTTGCTGGCGCGCGCTGTTCACCGAGCTTCGTGGAACCGCAAGCGCGCGTTCGACGGCGGCGCGGTAAAGGAAACGTTCCTCCAAGCAGAGCCCGAGCCGCTGAAGGAACGCCGGATCGATGGCGTTGATTGGAACGATGCGAAGATTCGTATCCATCCTCGGGCAGTGCTTTTCGACGTGACCGCGAACGAGCCCCGCATGATTGTGGGAATCGGCATGGACTTGGCCGAGGTTTCACGTTACGAGTTCGCGGAAGCGCAGCTCGCGTGGTTCGCCCGCAAGATTTACACCGCTGAAGAGATGGCCTACGCGCTGCGCAAGCGCAACCGCGCGGAGCGTTTAGCAGGATTTTTTGCAGCGAAGGAAGCGACGCGCAAAGCTTTCGGTCACGCGATCCCGTGGCGAAGCGTCGGCGTAGCACACGAACGCAGCGGCAGGCCCGTGATTCGCGCTGTACGGCGACGCGGAACGCCTGATCGCCTCGCGTGCAATCGCGGAGATGCACCTCACGATTACGCACACGGCTTCGATGGCGGCGGCGGTCGTGGTGCTGGAAGGACACGGTTCGCGGTAGATGCGGGTGCTGACGCCGGCGCAGATGCGCGACGCCGACGCACGAGCTTGCGCCGAAGTGGGCGACGTCGCACTTATGCGCGGCGCGGGCGAACGCATCGCCGACGCCGCCGCGCGGTATGCCCGTTCGCGCACCGTTGTTGCGTTTGCCGGTTCCGGCAACAACGGCGGCGACGCATTCGCCGCGCTGGCGATGCTGCAAGGTTACGACCGCACGATCTACGCGCAAGACGCGACGCATCCGTCGGCCGCGCGGCGGGACGCCGAAGAACGCGCACGCGCTGCAGGCGTCGTGCGCATGCCCTTTCCGCAATCGCTCGAAGCCGCACGCGATGCCATCGGCGATTGTGGACTCGTGCTCGTCGGACTCGTAGGAACCGGTGCCCGCTTACCGTTGCCGGATCCGTATCGCGCGGTTATCGCGGCGGTCAACGAATCGGACGTTCCGAGCCTGGCCATCGATATTCCGCCGGGGGTCGACGGCGAACGCGGCACGCTTGTCGAACCCGCGTTACGCGCCACGGCAACGGTGACCCTCGGCGCGCTGAAGCCCGGTCTGCTGCTTTTTCCGGGACGTTCGTGCACCGGCGACTTGTGGCTGGGCGAAATCGGCATTCCGCAAACCGCCCTCGATGCGCAGCCGCGCGAATACGCCGCACTCGACGACGCCGAACTGCTCGATCTGCTTCCGCAGCGCGCCGGCGAATCGGACAAGCGCAGCTCCGGTGCGCCGCTCATCGTCGCCGGTTCCGAGCAGTTCCCCGGCGCCGCGGTATTGAGCGCGATGGCTGCCGCGCGCGCGGGCGCGGGATATGTAACCGTGGCGACGACGAACGCCGCAGCACCGGCATTGCGCGCTCATCTCATCGAACAGGTCGTCGTCACAATCGACGCATCGGCGCCCGCCGAAAAGGCCGTCGAGTCGTTGCTGGATATTGCCAAGCACAACTCGTCCGTGGCGATCGGACCCGGGCTTTCGCTCGACGAACGCACCGGCGAGATCGTTCGCGGTTTCGTGAACGCATGCGACCTGCCCATCGTCGCCGATGCGAGCGCGCTCTTTCACTTTGCGAAACGCTTGGAGCCGCTTAGCGGCAAACGCATCGTGCTGACGCCGCACGCCGGTGAATTCGCGCGCCTGTCCGGAAAGGGCAGCGTGGCGCAAACCGACCGCGTCGAGCGGTTGCGTGAATTCGTCGATCGCACCGGAATTCCGACGCTGCTCAAGGGCCAGGCGACGCTCGTCTACGATGGTACGACAATGCACGTCAACACAACCGGGACTTCAGCGCTGGCGACGGCGGGCACCGGCGACGTGCTGACGGGCATCATCGCGACGCTGCTCTCGCAAGGGCTTTCACCGGTCGACGCAGCACGCGCAGGTGCGTACTGGCACGGACTTGCAGGAAAGCATGCTGCTTTGCGGCGCGCGCGCGGCGTCGTCGCACGCGATGTCTACGAATCTCTTGCGGCAGCCCTTCCGCAGCGGGATCGATCGGAGCGGTTAGGGCGACTTGTCCGCGTAATACCGTAACTCCGGTTCGATCGCAGAACCGGTTACGCGCAAAATTCCGTACGAATACTCGCGCTGGCGGCGCCGATCCGTCGGCGAACCGGGATTGAACAGCAGCACGCCGTCGTGAACCTCGCAGTACGGCACGTGCGAATGCCCGAAAAGAATAGCGTTCACGCGTTCACTTTTGAACGCATTCTCGGCGCGCGCCGGCGTGGTGCGGCCGCCGCCTGCGTGCCCGTGCACGACTCCGATCCGCACGTCGCCAAGTTGGAGAATTTTTCGCGCGCCGAACTCGCGATGCAGCACCGGCGGATCGTTGTTCCCTGCGACCGCTTGCAGCGGTGCGATCGCTTCAAAAAGCGGCACGGCCATCGCGTCCACCATGTCGCCGCAGTGCACGATGAGGTCGACGCCTTGCAGTCCGCTGCGCAGCGCAGCCGGCAGCACGCGCGCGTGACGCGGCATGTGCGTGTCGGAAACGACGCCGATGACTATTGAGCGCGTTGCCAATACGTCGGAAGCCAGTAGTAGAGCCGAGTCGAATCTTCCGGCTCGCCCAAACCGTCAAAATCGACCGGCACGGATTGCGGATCGTCCACGTCGCGATCGATGGGGCGCCAATCGGGATCGCGCTCGTGCGCATTGGACGGAAACCCGGTGAGCGCGTAATTTACTTGCGCGTCCACCAGCGAGATGCCGTTCGGCCTGCCGTCGAAGAGCGGAAACCGCAGATGCATCGCGTCGTCGAGCCAGCCGCAGATCGCGCAAACTTCTTCGGTGCCGGGCGGACCGCTGAAGACCTTGTATCCGCAGCAGGGGCACGTGTAGCGCATATTGCCGTGCTACCCACTTCGGCCGAGCAGCCGCCTCAGGTCGTCCTCGTCTATCACCGGTACGTCGAGTCGCTCCGCTTTGGCCAGTTTGCTTCCGGCGTCGCTTCCGGCAAGCACGTAGTCCGTCTTTTTGCTCACGGAACCCGTAACTTTGCCGCCTGCTTCGACGATAAGGTCGCTCGCCTGTTCGCGCGTAAGCGTCGGCAACGTGCCCGTGAGCACGAACGTTTTGCCCGCAAGTTTCCCGTCGGCGGCGCGCGCGCGCTTCGGCGCCGTCAACACGACCCCGGCTTCACGCAATCGCTCGATCATGTCGCGGTTCGCAGCCTGTTGAAAGAACAGATGGACGCTCGATGCGACTTCCGGTCCGATGCCTTCGCTGCGTTGCAGCTCCTCGAGCGACGCGGACGCGATCGGGTCGATTGAGCCGAAGTCGTCGGCGAGGATTTGGGCAGTCTGCGTGCCGACGAACCGAATTCCGAGCCCGGTCAAAAGCCGCGCGAGTCCACGCTTCTTCGAAGCTTCGATGTTTCGTAGAACGTTCGCGATCGTTTTCTCGCCCGTGCGCGGAACGCGCTCGAGTTTCTTTTCGTCCAGCGCGTACAGGTCCGCAATATTTCGCACGAGCCGCAGTTCGGTGAGCTGCTGCGCCATCACGTCGCCGACGCCTTCGATATCCATCGCGCCGCGCGAGGCGAAGTGCCGCACGCGTTCCAGGACCTGCGCCGGACACGCCGCATTGGTGCAGCGCGACATCGCTTCGCCCTCGGGATGATCGACGTCGGCGCCGCATACCGGGCAGACGCCGGGCATCACGAATTTACGCGGATTCCCTTTGCGCTCGGTCAAAATCGGCCCGACGACCCGCGGAATAACGTCGCCCGCGCGCACGACCAAAACCGTGTCGCCGACGCGAATGTCGTTGCTCGCGATGTACTCGGCATTATGCAGCGTGGCGTTCTGCACGGTCACGCCGCCGATCTTGACCGGCGCGAGGACCGCGTTGGGGTTCAGCGTGCCGGTCCGCCCGACGGTGATGACGATGTCGAGCAGTTTCGTGCGCGCCTCGCGCGCTTTGAATTTGTACGCGATCGCCCAGCGCGGCTCGCGGCCCGCGGCGCCGAGTCGCTCCTGCAAGGCCAAACTGTCGACTTTGACGACGACGCCGTCGATTTCGTAATCGAGGTCGTCGCGTTTCGCTTCCCATTCTTCGCAGAAGACGACGACGCCGTCGATGGCGTCGCACTTGCGCACGTACGGATTAACGGCGAAGCCGAGGCCTTTGATGTACTCGAGCGCTTCCGACTGCGTGCGCGGCTCCGCCGCGCCGCGCAGCGCGCCGATGGAATAGCCGAAGAACGATAAGCGCCGCGCGCGCGTCAGTTTCGAATCCAGTTGCCGGACGCCGCCGGCGGCGGCGTTGCGCGGGTTCGCGAAAACCGGCTGACCGGCTTGCACGCGCTTTTCGTTCAGGGCTTCGAAATCGCTCTTGCGCAGATACACTTCGCCGCGCACCTCGATCTCGTCCGGCGCTTTGCCGCGCAGGCGCAGCGGAATCGAATTGACGGTTTTGAGGTTCGGCGTGACGTCTTCGCCAACGCGGCCGTCGCCGCGGGTGCCGCCGCGTTCGAGCACGCCGGCCCGATAACGCAGCGAGGTCGCGAGGCCGTCGATTTTGAGTTCGACGACGTACGACACGTCTTCACCCGCGAGTTTGCGCACGCGTTCGTCGAACGCGCGCAATTCCTCCGCGTTGAACGCATTGCCCAAACTCAGCATCGGCGAGTGGTGTTCGTACGGCGCGAATTTTTCCGAGGGCGCGGCGCCTACGCGCTGCGTCGGCGAATCCGGCGTCCGCAGTTCCGGATAGCGGGTTTCGAGATCGACGAGCTCGCGAAGCAGCTCGTCGTATTCCGCATCGGCGATCTGCGGATCGTCGAGCACGTGATAGCGGTAGTTCGCGTCGTCGATAAGCGCTCGCAACTCGTGCGCGCGCGCCTGCGGCTGCTTCTGCTTCATACCGCGGCGCGGCGTTTGCGCGACGGGCTCATCACCTGAATCGGATAGCCGTCGGGATCGCCGATGATCGCGATGCGCCCGAACGGCTCGTCGTACGGATCTTGAAATACCGGAACTTTGAAGGCGGCGCAATCGGCGATGAAACGATCGACGTTTTCCACCGTGAAGCCCAATTGCAGCGAACCGGGACGCACCGCAACCAGTTCGGTCTTCGGATGCAGCACCAGCGTGGAACCGTCGCTCAATTCGAACTCGACCCAGTTCGGCGTTTGGTCGGCTTTGAGCTTGAGTCCCAGAACGTCGCGGTAGAAGTCGCGCGAACGCGCCAAGTTCGCGCACACCAGCATCGCCACCCAGAATTTGGTCATCCCGGTGGCTATGCTTCTACGGCTACGCGTTCACCCTTCGCGAGGTCGTCCAGCACGCGCATATTCTCCCGCTCGAGTGCATCGACCGCCTCCGCGTTCGGATGCAGATGGCCGACGACACGCTCGTCCTGCAGCACCGGAACAAGGTACTGACCGGTGTACGAGCGCTCGTGCTGCGCGAGTTCTTCCGGGGTTCCGACGCCCACCACCGTGCCGCCGCGGTCGCCGCCCTCGGGCCCGAGATCGATGAGGTAATCCGCAGTCTTGATGACGTCCAGATTATGCTCGATAACCAGCACGGTGTTGCCGGTCTGCACCAGGCGCTGCAGCACTTCGAGCAGTTTATGAATGTCCGCGAAATGCAGGCCGGTCGTCGGTTCGTCCAGCACGTAGAACGTGCGTCCGGTCGAGCGGCGCGACAACTCGGTCGCGAGTTTCACGCGCTGCGCTTCGCCGCCCGAAAGCGTCGTGGCCGGCTGCCCCATTTTGATGTAGCCCAGGCCAACGTCGCAGATCGTCCTGAGTTTGTTGTGGATGCGCGGAATCGCCGAAAAGAACGCGCTTGCTTCGTCGACCCGCATCTCGAGAACGTCGGAGATCGTCTTGCCTTTGTACTTGACCTCCAGCGTCTGCGCGTTGTAGCGCTTCCCTTTGCAAACTTCACACGGCACGTACACGTCGGGCAAGAAATGCATCTCGATTTTGATGATGCCGTCGCCCTGGCAAGACTCGCAGCGCCCGCCCTTCACGTTGAACGAAAAACGCCCCGGCGTGTAACCGCGCATCTTCGCGTCGGGCACCATGGAGAAGAGTTCGCGAATCAGATCGAACGAACCGGTGTACGTCGCCGGATTACTTCGCGGCGTACGGCCGATGGGCGATTGATCGATCACGACCATCTTGTCGAGCTGATCGACGCCCTTCACGCTGCCGTACGTTCCGGCGGCCGGCTGACCGTGCAGATGCTGATTCAGCGCGCGTACGAGCACCTCGTTCACGAGCGTCGATTTGCCGCTGCCGCTCACGCCGGTGACGCATGCGAAAATGCCGATCGGAAAATCGACGTCGACGCCGCGCAAATTGTTCGCCTTGGCGTTCTTGACTTTGAGCCAGGCGCGCGCCTCGCGGCGCCGTTTCGGTATCGGAATGAATTTGCGCCCCGAGATATATGCGCCGGTTTCAGAATCCGCGTGACCGATGACTTGTTCCAGCGACCCGACCGTGAGGACGTGGCCGCCCTCCGCTCCGGCGCCGGGTCCGATGTCGACGACGACGTCCGCGGTACGGATCGTGTCTTCGTCATGTTCGACGACGATCAGCGTGTTGCCGAGATCGCGCAGCGTGCGCAGCGTTGCAAGAAGACGATCGTTGTCGCGTTGGTGCAGTCCGATCGACGGCTCGTCCAGAATGTACAACACGCCCACGAGCGAGCTGCCGATTTGCGTTGCCAAGCGAATACGCTGCGATTCGCCGCCAGAAAGCGTGGTGGCGGAGCGCGAGAGCGTCAAGTAATTCAGGCCGACGTTCGTGAGGAATCCCAGACGAGCGCGGATCTCCTTGAGGACTTGATGCGCGATTTGCTCTTCGCGCTCGTTCGGACGGAACTCGGCGAAGAAGCGTTCGCACTGCTCGATCGACATGCGCGTGAGTTCGTCGATGCTCGTGGACGCTACGGTCACGGCGAGCGCTTCCGGCTTCAGCCGCGCGCCCTTGCACTGCGGACACGTCGATGCGGACATGAATTTCTCGATGTCTTCTTTGACGTAATCGCTCGACGTTTCGCTATACCGGCGCTGCAGGTTGTTGACGACGCCTTCGAACGTCGCGCGGTAATCCCAAACTTTTCCGGCTTTCGATTCGTACGAAAAATCCTGCTCGCGGTCGGTGCCGTACAAGATGACGTCGAGCACCTCGTCCGACATCTTGTCGATCGGCGTCGTCGCGCGGACTCGATACTTGCGCAGCACGCGCTCGAGCTGCTGTAAGTAGTACGGGTTCATCGAGGGGAAGCGCCCGCTGCCGATGGCTTTGCTCCACGGAACGATCGCGCCGTCGTCGATCGACTTGCTGCGATCGGGAATGACTTTCCACGGATCGATTTCGATCTTCTCGCCCAAACCGCTGCAGCCGGGACACGCGCCGTACGGGGAATTGAACGAAAACAGCCGCGGCGCCAGTTCTTCGAACGAAAGTCCGCAGTGCACGCACGCGAACGCTTCGCTGAAAGTCAGCTCGCGCGACGCTTTCGTGCCCGGATCCTCGACGAGCGCCGTCACGATGCCGCTCGAGAGGCGCAGCGTCGTTTCAACCGAGTCGGTGAGGCGTTTGCGCACGTCCGGCTTCATCACCAGACGATCGACGATTACCTCGATCGTGTGCTTGCGCTTCTTGTCCAGAACGATCTTCTCGCGAAGTTCCTTCGTCTCGCCGTCGACGCGCACGCGCGCGAAGCCCTCTTTGCCGATCTCCTCGAAAAGTTTCGTGTACTCGCCTTTGCGGCCGCGCACCAGGGGCGCGAGCAATTGTATGCGCGAACCTTCGGGCAGCTCCATCATCGAGTCGACGATCTGTTCGCTGGACTGCGAACTGATCTCGCGGCCGCAGTTGTAACAGTGCGGAATGCCGATGCGCGCAAACAGCAGGCGCAGGTAATCGTAGATCTCCGTGACCGTTCCGACCGTCGAACGCGGATTGCGCGAGGTCGATTTCTGGTCGATGGAGATCGCCGGCGAAAGCCCCTCGATATAGTCGACGTCGGGCTTCTCCATCTGGCCGAGGAACTGCCGCGCATAGGACGAGAGCGACTCGACGTAGCGACGCTGGCCCTCGGCATAAATCGTGTCGAAAGCAAGCGAGGACTTTCCGGAACCGGAGAGGCCGGTAATGACGATTAGGCGGTTGCGCGGCAGAACGAGGTCGACGTTCTTGAGATTGTGCTCGCGCGCGCCTTTGATGACGATAGAATCAAGCCCCCGGACGGCTTTCCCGTTGCCGGCCGGGGACTTTCCTGAATCACTGCGAGCCGGGTCGATAGGTGGCATGCCGAGTGTTCAACCCGCGCTCGTCCGAAAATGTTTCAGGCAGGCGGGGTAGCGGTCGGCGGGGTGCCTACTCCGACTACGCCGGACCGCAGTTTGATATACTCGCCGACGATCACGAGCGTGGCAAATGCCGCGACGACCTGGTTGATGACGTACGAAACGATCGCGCCCAGGAACGGGATGTGGTGCAGCACGTTGCCCACCCAAGCCGCGATGATGAATGCGATCGCGAGCAAGACCACGATCGCGAGCGTCATCAGGAAGTTCTTGGACGTGATTCGTGCGGATTCGCCGAGCGCTTCGGTGCCGCTGCGCTTTCCGACGACTGACGCTTGCAAACGTGTAGATGAAGAATAGCCAGTAGGCCAGCATCGCCAGACCGAGCGTCGGTATCGACAACGCAACGGCAATGATGCCGAGAATGACCAGCAGAATAACGGCCGCCAATATCGATCCGGCGTCTTCCCGAAACGCTGCGGCGCCGTCTTCCAGCGTACTCTGCCGGTGCGCCATGCCGCGTCCGCCATGCCGGTCGTATATGCGACCGTCAAAATGCTCGCGAGCAACATCACGATGCCGATGATCAGGCCGGTGAGCATGAGCGAACCCACGCCGGCACCGCCCATTCCAAGGCTGCCGAAACCGACGGCCGACGCCATTCCGAACATGCCGAGCAACGCGATGATGATCCCGGCGATTACCGCGATGATGATTGCCGGAACGATGATGATCCAGTTCGTGGAAAGCAGGTCCCACGCGCGTGTGAACGTGTTGCCCAAGTCTTCCGAAGACTGCATAAGAACCTCCGAAACAAGAGTGCGGGCTCCGAAGGGAACATTCGGACGAGCGGGTTAGGGCGCCTGGTCAGCCGGGGAGCGCAACTGCAGATATTCGCCGACCACGACCAGCGTGGCGTAGGCGACCACCGCCTCCATCACGATCCACCCCAGCAGCTCGCCCAGGAAGGGCAGGCGCGCCAGCAAGTCGCCGAGCCAGCCGCCGGCGATCGCCAAGGCGATGACGAGCAGAACGACGACGAAGGTGACGCCGAAGCTGCGCCAGGCAAGGCCGATGGACTCGACGATGGCGTCGGTGGCGCCCCGGTTTCCGACGAGCACGCCCGGCATCGCGTACAGCAGAAAAATCATATAGGCGAGCACGGACACGCCGAACGTCGGCACCAACAGCGCGGCCGCGACCAGACCGAGAATCGCAAGCAGAATCAGGGCGAAAAACGCTTGCAGGCCGTTGCGCCGAAACGCGGCCGCGCCGTCGCGAAAATGCGCCGTACCTTGCGTCCAGGCGCCGGCGGCCATTCCGGCGGTAAACGCAATCGCGATAACGGCGGCGACGAGCCGCAGACCCATCGCGACGATCGTGCCGACGAAGAGCCAGAATCCCGCCGGGCCCTGCTCGTTCATGTCGCCGAAAAAGCGCCACGATAAAATGCCGCTCTGCGAAAGCACGGTCGCGGCGGCGGCGCCGGCGACCCCCACGACGATCGACGGAACGACGATCACCCAGTTGCGCCGCAGCAAGTCCAGTGATTGCGATAACGTGGCGGCAAGCCCGGCTTCAGGTCGCATGCCGGGAAGCTTCGCCGAGCAAATGCGACGCAACTTCGGCAATGCTGCTCACGATAACGTCGGGCGGCCGCGCACCCGCGGGCACGCGCTCGTTCCGCACGTTGACCCAAACGGTAAACAAGCCGGCATCGATCGCGCCGACGATGTCGCGCTCGTAACGATCGCCGACCATCGCGCTTTCGGACGGCGCCGTGCGAAGCTTCGTGCAAGCGTGTGCGAAGAGCAGCGGATCGGGCTTGACCATGCCGACTTCGTCGGCGAGAAAGATCGCGTCGAAGTATTCGGCGATTTGCAGCAACGCGATTTTCTCGCGGTGCGTTTCGGAAAGACCGTTGGTAACCAGGCCGAGCTTCATGTCCGCCGCTTTGAGTTCGCGCAGCAGATCGAGCGCGCCGGGAAACAGCGCGAAATATTTCTTGCGGTAAACGTTGTACTTCGTCGCGCTGCTTTCCGCCAAGCGCACGTCCTCGAGCCCGACCGATCGGAGCGCGTTTCCCCACATCGTCTTGCGCCACTGCGAAAGCTTCGTGCGCAGTTCTTCGGCCGTGAGCCGATGCCAAAATCCCTCTGCTTCAGCGATGTACGCGCGCTTGAGCGCGAGCGCGTCGATGCCGTGCTCGGCGGCGACTTCGGCGGCCACTTCCTGCGCGGCCGTCGTGAATGCGTACGTGTCGTCGTGCAGCGTGTCGTCCAAATCGAAAAGGACGGCTCGAATCTCACGCATGGGAGAAGCGTACCCGAAACGTGCGCAATTCGTAAGGCCGCAGCGTGAACTGCAGCGTTTCTTCCTCGATGCCGACCGCGCGTTCGATAGGCCGCTCCAGCCCGTCAGCCGGCGACGCTTCAGTCATGCGCGCCGCACACCGCAGCGACACGTCGCGCTGTGCTCCGTCGCATTCGCGCACGCGCACGATTACGCCGTTTCCGTCATGTGCGGGTTTGCAGGCCGTCACCAGCACCGCGTCGTCAGCGCACGTGAAAAGCCGTACGCGCGGTTCGTGCGCGAACTGCAGCCACGCCCGTTCGAGCGCACCGATTCCCACGCCGTCGAACGGCGCAAAGGCGTATGAAAAACGGTGCTCGCCGAGATCCGCCTGCGGATCGGGCCACGTCGTGCCGCGCAAAAGCGAGTGCCCGAGGTGCACGCCGCCATTCGAGAGCGTGCGCGCGCTCCAGCCGTACGTGTCGAGCGAAAAGACGGCAACTCCGCGACCGCCGGCATCCCGCGCGAGCGCGTACCGTTGCCCGGGAACCTCGAACTTCGCAATTTCATCCGGCGTGCGGTGCAGCGCGCTCCGCGTCACCGTGCCGTGCGGCGAACCGTACGTGACGCTATCGCTCACGACCGGCAGCCAATTCTCGACGCGCAGCAACGTTCGCCGCTCGCTCCACTCGACGTCGAGATCGACGCGCAGAAACGGCTCGCCTTCGTGTAACGCGATGCGCATGCGCGCCGCAGATTCGCCGAGCCGGAACTCGACGTACAACGCGTTGCCCTCGATACGAGCGGCGCCCGGCTCAGCACGCCGCATCCTGCGATCGTAGCCGCGATCGACGTTCCACGCCTCCCACTGCCGCGGCTTGTCGCGATAAAGCGCGAGCACATTGGCTTGCGAACAGACGCTGGGTCCGCCGGGAACGCGCAATTCCACGAGCGCGCCTTGCGGCGTGACGTGCGCTTCGAGCAACCCGTTCGCGAAGACGTATACATCGCCATCGTGCTTCGGCGAAACCAGCGGCGGTGACCGAAGCGCGGCCGTCGCGCGCGGCAGCATGGACTGCGCGGAGCCGAGCACGGACGCAACCAGCTCTTCTGCGCGCGTATACTCGGAAGCAACGTCTTGATAGACCGCCTCGATCGACGTTCCGGGAAGCACGTCGTGAAATTGGTTGCGCAGAACCATTTCCCAGCATTCGTGCACGCGCGTCATGAACTGGCCGACGGCGGCGCGCGGCGCGTGAACCGCAGCACACCACGCCAGCAGCTCCTCCGCTTCCTCGAGCGCGCGTTCGAGCAGCGCGTTGTGAAATTTGACGTCGTGATGCGTCGTGTACACGCCGCGATGATATTCCAGATAAAGCTCGTCGGAATGAACCGGCAGATCGTCGCGGGCGGCGGCGAGCCGATCGAACCACGCGCGCGGATGGATCCACTCGCCGAACGCGCGCACTTGGTCCAGCATTTTCGGCGTCACGCCGCCGCCCCCGTCGCCGTACCCGAGCACGAGCGGCTCGTGCCGTTCGCGCGCGGTCCGGATGCGCCACGGGTACGCACCGCCGTCGTACGACCGAATCAGCGCGGAGACGACGCTGCTGCCGTCGGGACCTTCCCATACGAACTGCGGATACGGAAACTTCGTCGTGTCGTTCCAGTTCAGTTTGGTCGTCGCGAAATACGGGATGCCCGCATGCGCGAGCAGTTGCGGAAGCGTATTCGCAAAGCCGAACGTGTCGGGGAGCCACGCAATGGACGGCGTTTTGCCGAAGCGGGTTTGGAAATACGCGTTCGCATAAAGCATTTGCCGCAGCAGCGATTCGCCCGAAGGAACGTTGCAGTCGCTTTCGACCCAGAACGCCGCAACGTCGGCGTCAAAGCGCGTTTCGCCGACGTAACTCTTCACGCGTTGGAACAACCCCGCGTCCGCTTCTTCCACGAACTTGTAGAGCTGCGGCTGACTTTGCACGAAAACGAACGACTCGCTGCGATCGAGCAAGTCGCAGGCGATCGCGAACGTGCGCTCCGCTTTGCGGCGCGTTTGGGCGTACGTCCAGAGCCAGGCGACGTCGAGGTGACTGTGACCGATACACGAGATGCGCCCGTCATTCTGCGCGGAAGCCGATGGCGGGGCGCCATTCACTTCCGGCGCAACGCACACTTCCAGCCGCATGCGCGGCCGCTCGCGCGATCGCGCATTGAGATACTTCCAGATGATTCCGGGGCCGGACGGCAGTCCGTTGGTGGGGAGCGCCTCGAGTTCGACTTCAAGTTGCAACTCGCGTCCGCGATCGCTCGGCGCCAGCACAACGTCGTGGTGCTCGCGATCGTACGCTCCCGCGGTGACGCCGTCAACCCGGAGCAGCGCACCCGTCCGCGACGCGTACGATACACGAACCGCTTTCGATTGCGGCGGCAGCGTTGCCGTCAAATAGGCGAGCGAGTCGTCGCGGCGCTGTTCGCGCAAATGCAGCCCCATGTTAGCGGTTCGAATGCGACCGGTTTTTGTCGACGATCGCGACGATGATGAGGACGAACGCTGAGAGCCGGATGAAGTAGATGCCGGGGTTGAGTTGCTCCGGTTGATTGAGCAGGCCGAGCACGAAACGCTCGACGCCCAGCAGCACCCAAGCGCCGGCGAACATGACGAAGAAGCGGTCGTTCGTGCGCCGCCAAAACCGCCAAAAGAATACCGCCGCCGCGAAAAACCCGAACGAGAGCGCACCGCTCAGGAAGAGGTACATCAGGCCGTCTCCTCTTCAATCAGGCCGTAGCACAGCAGCGCGACCCCGATGAGTGCCGGCAGCAATCGCCAGATGGAGAGATTGATCGTGCTCGGCAAGATGATGTTGTCGACGAACAGGATCGCGTTGTTCAGGAAGAGCCCGACGAAGCACAGCGCGCTCCACATGAGCAGCCGCGTACCGCTTCGCTTGTATCCGCGCTGCAGAAGGGCCGCGCAGAGCAAACTCGTCAGCGTGCAGAGTACGTAGACGATTTCGGCGGCAAGCATTACTCCTCGTCGTCCTCCTTGATGCGGAACGCGTCCGCAAACAGACGCGCCGCATCGGGCCGCGTAAATACGAGCTCGATGACGCTGAAACGGCGGCTCGCGTACTCCGCGGCGAGCATTTCGACCATGTCGTTCAAGCGTCCGCTAGCCGCGTAGCGGAAACCGCCGGGCGGCACCTGCTCGGCAAGCTTCCGGGCCGTCAAGGAGTCGAGTCTCGTCCGGATCGACTGCGCACTGCTGCGCAGAATCGAGCTCATCTCTTCCACGTTCCAGACCCGGTCGGGATTGGCGCGCAAAATCAACAGCACTTCGATCTGCTCGACCGAGGTGATGTTCTTATTGACGAAAGTTCGAAACTCGAACGAAAACTCGCGCTGTGCCAACGGTTTTCGCGATTTTTCTTAGCCTGCCCACCAATTCCTTGAGCGCGTGCTCGAAAATCTTCGGCGCCTTGCCTTGGAAGAGCAGCGATTCGTTGCCGCCGATCTGCTTGCGCAGTTCGATCAGTTCGTCGCGCAGTGCGGCGGCTTTCTCGAACTCGAGGTTGGCGGCATAATCCCGCATTTTCTTTTCGAGTTCGGACGCCATGCGCATAGCAACGTCGCGCGGCAGCTTTTCACGACGAATGTCGGCTTGCGCCTCTTCGGTAGCGCCCACCATGCTGAGGATGTCGCGCACTTCTTTGCGCACGCTGCGCGGCTCGATGCCGTGCTCGAGGTTGAAAGCCATTTGAAGTTCGCGCCTGCGACGCGTTTCACCGATGGCTTTGGCCATCGATTCGGTAACCGCGTCGGCGTACATGATGACCTTGCCTTCGACGTGACGCGCTGCTCGCCCAATCGTCTGGATGAGGGACGTGCCGCTGCGCAGATAGCCTTCCTTGTCCGCGTCCAAAATGCCGACGAGCGAAACTTCCGGCAAATCGAGGCCCTCGCGAAGCAAATTGATGCCGACCAGTACGTCGAAGACGCCGAGCCGCAAATCGCGCAGAATCGCGACGCGCTCGAGCGTGTCCACCTCGCTGTGCAGATAGCGGACTTTGAAGTTCATCTCGATCAGAAAGTCGGTGAGATCTTCCGCCATCTTCTTCGTGAGCGTCGTGACCAGTACGCGCTCCTTGCGCTCTACGCGCTGACGGATCTCTTCCATCAGATCGTCGACTTGATTGCGCGTGGGACGCACGTCGACTTCCGGATCGACCAGACCCGTCGGCCGAATGATCATCTCGACCACTTGCGTGCTGCGTCCGATTTCGTACGTGCTCGGCGTGGCCGAAACGTAAATCACCTGATTCACGTGCTCGTCGAATTCATCATACGTGAGCGGACGGTTGTCGAGCGCGCTCGGCAAACGGAAGCCGTGCTCCACCAGTGAGAGTTTGCGCGAGCGATCGCCGCCGTACATCGCGTGCACCTGGGGCAGCGTGGCGTGCGACTCGTCGACGAAGAGCAGCCAGTCCTTCGGGAAGAAGTCGAGCAGACACCACGGCGTCGACCCCGGCTCGCGCCCGGTGAGGTGCCGCGAATAGTTCTCGATACCGTTGCAATAGCCGACTTCGCGCAGCATGTCGAGGTCGTAGCGCGTGCGCATTTCCAAGCGCTGCGCTTCGAGCAGCCTGCCGTTGTCCTTGAACAGCTTGAGCCGCTCGTCGAGTTCCTCTTCGATGGAAACGACCGCGCGCCGCAGCTTCTCTTCCGGCGTGATGAAGTGTTTGGCCGGGAAAATCAGCAGCTCGTCCTTGCTCTCGACGTATTCTCCGGTCATGATGTTGACCACGTTGATAGCGTCGATCTCGTCGCCGAAAAATTCGATGCGATGGATGAGCTCCTCGTCGACGCCCATGTATTCCAGCGTGTCGCCGCGCACGCGAAACGTGCCGCGCACCATGTTCAGATCGTTGCGGCGGTACTGCATGTCGACGAGTTTGCGCAGCAGGGCATCCCGGTCCATCTGTTCGCCGACCCGCAGCTTCACCGACATGTCGGTGTAATCGGACGGCGAGCCCAAACCGTAGATGCACGAAACGGATGCGACGATCAGCGTGTCGCGTCGAGTGAGGAGCGACTGCGTCGTCGAGTGCCGCAAGCGCTCGATCTCGTCGTTGATCGAGCTGTCTTTCTCGATGTAGGTGTCGGTGTGGGCGATGTACGCTTCCGGCTGATAATAATCGAAGTACGAAACGAAGTACTCCACCGCGTTGTTCGGAAAAAATTCGCGGAACTCGGCGCACAATTGCGCGGCCAGCGTCTTGTTGTGGCAGAGTACCAGCGTCGGTTTTTGCACGAGTTCAACGACGCGCGCCATCGCCAGCGTCTTGCCGCTGCCGGTGACGCCGAGCAGCGTCTGCGCGCGATCGCCCCGCGAGACGCCCATGCCCAGGGATTCCGTGGCCTTCGGCTGGTCGCCGGCGAGCGCAAAGGGCGCAACGAGCTCGAACTTCTGCATTCGACACCTTTCGACAGGCTCGGGGCTTCGCCGGGTTGCAGCGCCGCGTCGCGCCAGGGTTGGGCGCCGAAGCCCCGGAACAGGAGCCGAGCCTGCCTTTACCCTGGAGATTCCCGTTTGAGCCACAATCCGTTAGTTTTTAGCGGTAACTCGAATCAGCAGCTGGCCGAAGAAATCGCCAAGCGGCTCAAATTGCACGTCGGCAAAGCGCTCGTCTCGAAGTTCAAGAACGAGGAAACGCGCGTGCAGATTGGCGAGAACGTGCGCGGCTCCGAAGTTTTCGTGGTGCAGTCGCTCTGCAAGGCGCCGAACGGGAACGGCGTCAACGATTCGATGATGGAGTTGCTGCTGATGATCGACGCGCTAAAGCGCGCCTCCGCGGCACGCATCACGGCGGTCATGCCGTATTACGGCTACGCCAAGCAAGACAAGAAGACGACCGGACGCGAACCGATTTCCGCAAAGGTCGTCGCGAACATGCTCAAAGTCGCCGGCGCGAAGCGCATGGTGACCATGGACTTGCATGCGGCGCAGATTCAGGGCTTTTTCGATGGACCCGTCGACAATTTGATGGCGATGCCGACGCTGTGCAACTACCTCAAGAAGGAAGGGCTCTGCGACGATCGCATCGTCGTGGTCTCGCCTGACGCGGGCGGCGTGCACCGCGCCGAACTGTTCGCCAAGCGTTTGAACAGCTCGCTCGCCATCGTGTTCAAGCGACGCCCCGAGCCGGACATCTCCGAAGTCACCGATATCGTCGGCGACGTGCGCGGCAGGGTCGCGGTTGTGGTCGACGATATGATTTCTACCGGCGGCACGCTGGCGAAAGCCGCCGAAGCGATTCTCGCGCGCGGCGCGACGCACGTGTACACCGTCGCGTCTCACGGAATTTTCGCGGGCGATGCGATCCGCGTACTGGAGGATTCGCCCATCGAGCGCGTGGTCGTGACGAACACGATTCCGTTCCCCGACGCGATTCTCGAGCATCCCAAATTCGCGCAACTCTCGATCGCGCAAACGTTCGCGGACGCGATCAACCGCATCACGACCAACCGGTCCGTCTCGGAACTCTTTACCGAAGAGCCCGGAAAAAGCGTGAGCGACGCACCACCGGCGCCGGAACCCGTCGTCGTTTCGTAATAAGGATGATCATGGCAGAACAACTTTCACTTACCATCGAGCGGCGCGACGGCGGCGGCACCGGGAAAGCCCGAGCGCTGCGGCACACGGGAAAGGTCCCGGGCGTTTTGTACGGGCACGGATCGAGCGAATCGATCGCGGTCGAGCAGCGCGCGCTGAGCGACCTGCTGCATCACGCCGCGCGCAGCGGCCTGATCGAACTCAAACTCGGCGGAAAGAAATTCGAGACCGCGCTGCTGCGCGAAGTGCAGATCGATCCGGTTTCGCGCAAGCCTATCCACATCGATCTGCAGCGCGTATCCGCGACGGAAAACGTACACGCGAAGATTCCGCTGGTCACCATCGGTACGGCCGACGGCGTGCGCAATCTCGGCGGCGTCATGGACGTCGTTCTGCACGAACTCGACGTCGAAGGACCGGCGAACAAATTGCCGGATCATTTCGAAATCGACGTGACGAATTTAGGCATTCACCAGCACGTCAACGCCGAAGACGTGCAGCTGCCGCCCAACTTCAAACTCCTTACGCCGCCGGACACGCTGCTCGTGACCGTCGAATCGTCGAAGACCGCGCGCGCGCTCGAGGAAGCCGAAGCCGGCACCGCCGTGGAGCAAGCGCAGCCTGAAGTCATCGGCAAACCGGAACCGGGAGCGCCGGAATAGCGCAAAAAACCGCCGAGGCCGTTCGCATCGTGGCCGGCCTCGGCAATCCCGGAGCAAAATACGAACGCACGCGGCACAACGTCGGCTTCATGGTAATCGACGAATTGGCGCGCCGGCTGCATCTCGAACAGTGGAAAACCAAAGACGCCGCTCGCCAGGCTTACGATTCCGCGCGCAAGCTCGTGCTGGTCGAGCCCCAGTCGTACATGAACAATTCCGGCGTTCCGCTGCGGCTCATCGCGTCGTGGTATCGCACGCCGCCGGAAGCGCTGCTCGTTATCTATGACGACATGGATCTGGCGTTTGGGCGCATTCGCATGCGTCCGTTCGGCGGACACGGCGGCCACAACGGCATGCGTTCCATCATCGCAACGATGAGCGATCGCTTTCCACGCATTCGCGTCGGCGTCGGACGCCCCGAACGGGAAAGCATCGACCACGTCCTGAGCCCATTCACTCCCGAAGAGACCTTGCTGTTGCCCTCGCTCATCGAAGCCGCCACGGATGCCGTGGAGCGATGGCTCAACGAGGGTTTGGAAGCCGCGATGCAATCGATCAATAATCGAGCCCGAGCCGAATCGTAGTGGTCGAACGTTATCTTTGCGGGGAATAAGTCGATAAACTAGAGGAGCGGAGGTCTTCGGATGGACGGTTTTGCCGGCAAAGCATTCGTCGTACGCGTGGACGAGGAAACGGCCTTCGCGACCCGCACGACGTTCTTTGACGACTTGGTCTTCTTGACGCAGCGCCGCGTCCATCCAATCGTCGTTGCCCCGACCCGGCGCGCAGGCAGAGCGCTCGTGCGCGCCATCAACCGCAGCGGCAATTCCGCCGTGGGGCTGTCAGGCGCGGACGCGGCGATGCTGCCGCAAACCCCCGCGGGCATCGGCAACGTGCAGACCGGCATCCTTCAAACGCTCACGTCGGCCGGCTACATCCCCGTCATCGAACCGACGACGTTCTCGGTCTTTACTCCGCGCGACACGATCGTCGAAGCCGACGAAGTCGCGCGCGCCGTCGCTGCCGCAACCGACGCGGTTCGCGCCATCTTCTTTCACGCCCTCGGCGGCGTTTCGGATCCGGAAACCGCAGCGCTGATCACCGAGATCACCCCGGCCGAAGCGCTCGTCATCGCCGAAGATGCGCGCGTTCCGGCAGACCTGCGCAATGCGATTCGCGCGGCTGCACTGGGCGTTCGCGCGGGCGTCGCTCAGGCGAACATCGTCGACGGACGCATCGCGCACGCGACGGTGGTGGAACTGCTCACCTCGCACCACCTCGGCACGCGCGTGACGGGCAGCGTCTTTACCGGCGCTGCGTAGCGCTGCAGAAATCCGTCGTTCCCTGCAGATCGCTGATACGCGTGCCCGGCGGCAAACGCGAATCGAAATACCAATACGCGAACGCGTCGGGGCAAAGCGGCATGAGCGCTTCATCCGTGCGGCGCACTTCGAGGCGGATCGCCGCGGCGGGATCGTGGGTAAGCGCAACGGCAGCGGCATCGGTGCTGCGATCGACGCTGCGGGCATACCCGTTGTAGAACGGCACCGCGATTAAGTACACGCCGCCCATCACCGCGCCCAGCAGCGCCAGACGCGAAACCGGATCGTCGTCCCGCCGAAAACCGATACGATCGGAAATGAACACGGCCAGCGCGGCGCCGATGACGATAAACGCGCCTTGCAAGAGCGCGACGTGCAAACCGGTATTTGCCGACACCCAAGCGACCGCGCGCGCCAGCGCATAGCGAACTTCGGCCGGCGTCGATCCGGCAAGCATCGTGTCGGAAATCACCGCGCGCTGCGTGCCGCCCCAACCCATGACGTACGACGAGTCCGTGTGGGTACGCCGCGAAATCTCCGCTTCCAGAACGGGCACGCTCGCGCCGCCGGCGTCCTCGAGTCGCGCGTACTGCGCTTTTAGCTGCCGTGAAAGCGGCGCGGGAACGAAATGCGAGTAAGCCGGTGCGATGACGTACGGGTTTACGTAAGAAATCAGCAGCGTGAAACCGATAACGCCGGCGATGGTGTAGAGATACCACTGATGCGTGCGATCGGCGAGCCACAAGACCACGGCAGCGATGCAGCCGGCAATCGCCATCGCGAGCAGCGTCGAGGCTATCCATTCAACGAGCCAACTTCGAAAGAGGATGTTGTTCAAATCCAGGATGCGCATGTAACGGTATTCGAGCGCCTGCGGGACGAACGCCGCGAGTTTATCGACCCCTGCGAGGAGCGCGCCGAAACAAAACCGGACGGCGAACTCGGACGGCACGGCTGCCCGCAGCCTGTCGCGCAAACGCGCCGAAAATCCCGCGTTCCAAAACCACGCCAGCACCGTAATCTGCAGCGCGATCATCACGATCCACAGCGGCGTGCGGAACTGCTGCAGATGCAGCGCCGCCGCGGCACGCAGCGGATCCACGAGCAGTGCGGGCGTGCGATGCATCAGCGCCGCGTGGCGATAGGGCGGTCACTTCCCGGTCGAGCGCGTTGGGACGCCCGAGTATTGAGAATAGCGGGACGAGCACGGTCAGGCATGTTCGCGCCCCACGCGGGAATCGCTTTTCAGCCGCTTCTCAGGAATAGACTGCGAAAACGCCCGGCGTGACGCGAAAAGAAACGCGGTCGCGCCCCGAACGCTTGCTGTGGTACATCGCCGCATCCGCGATCTCGAGCAATTCGCCGGCATCGGCGGCGTCGTACGGAAAGGCGGCGACGCCGACGCTCGCCGTGACGTGCATGCCGACGTCGAAGTTGCAGGCGTGCACCGCCGCGCAGAAACGCTGCGCGCGCTCGATTGCCGCGATCTTCTGCTCGTTGCGGACGATCGCGCAGAATTCGTCGCCGCCGTTGCGCGCGGCAACGTCGAGCTCCGGCACCATGTGCTCGCGCAGCAGATTGGCCATGCGCACGAGCACGGCGTCGCCCGCCGCGTGGCCGAGCGTGTCGTTCACGCACTTGAAGCGGTCGGTATCCACAAACCACAACGCGAGCGACGCATGCCGCGCCAAGCGTGCAGCCGCCACGTCTTCCCGCAGTTTGTCGCGAAATGCGCGCGGGGTGTAGAGTCCGGTTAGCCCGTCGTAGGTGGCGCTGCGCCGGTCGATCTCGCGTTCGGCTGCAAGTGCGTACGGTGCGGACGCTTGCGCGACGGCGCGCACGATCGCATCGACGTTTGCCACACGTCTGTGCGTCGTCGCTGCATACACGACCGCGGTCAAACCGGCAGCGCCGATCATCGGAACTGCGACGGCCGCTCGATCGGCGGGAAGTATCGGCTGGGCGTTTGCATCGAGTTCGACGCGATGGCCGCAGAGCGCAGCCCGCGCCGGGAGCGAATCGCTGCGATCGCGCCGCACTCGCAAACTTCCGAAGTACTCCGCGCGCGGTCCCCCGGCATAAACGCACGCAAGTTCTTCACCTTCCGCCGCGAACACGAGCACCGCGTCCACGGATCCGTCGAGCACGCGGATCGTACGGTCGAGCGCTGCAACCACGGCGTCGGTCGATTGCCGCGAAGCGGCAGTGAGCACGCGCACCGCTTCCAGCACGTCGGACTCCCGCCGAACCGCTGCGGCGATGCCGGCCTCGGCGGCGTGCGCGCGCGATCTCATGCGCGCTGCATAGGCGCCGAAGAACAAACAGAGAACCGCCAGGACAACGACGCCGGACTGATACACGGGAGGTCAGTGCCCATCTGCGCTGCGCAGCGGTCACCCGAACCGCTTCCCGCCGCGATCGATGCAAATCGACGCGGCGTGCTTCTGCATGCGCAAGGACGCGTTGCCGATGCAATTTCGGCATTTCGCGACGGCATTGCCGCGCAGCCGGAACTCGCGCTGCTCCATGCGAATCTCGCGACGGCTCTCGCGGAAAACGCGGAATTAGCGGCCGCGCGGGCGGAATTCGAACGCGCGCTCGCGTTGGATCCCGGCTCGGCGGTCGCGCTGAACGGCCTGGGATCGCTCAACGTTCGCGAAGCGCGGTTCGACGACGCGCGGGTTTGTTACGAGCGTGTGCTCGATCGCAATCCCGCCGACGCCGCCGCGCACACGGCAATGTACGAACTCGAGCAGATTGGCGGAAACATTCCCAAAGCGCTCTATCATCAGCGCCGCGTGCTCGAACGAAAGACGCTGTTCACGCGATCCGCACCCAACGAAAAACGCCGCCTGCTCGCGCTGCTCGCTCCCGGCGATTGGCAAGCCAACGTTCCGATCGATTTTCTCGTCGATCGCAACACGACGACGCTGCACAAGTTGTACTTGCTTTCGCCGCCGCAAGCAGCGGCCGCTGCGATTCCGGCAGCAGACGCGGTCTTCACAGCCATCGGCGAATCGGACGAATCGGTCGAAGCGCTTGCGCTCGCGCTGCAGTTGGTGCGCCGAATGGGGCTGCCGTACATCAACGACCCGCGCAAGATTTTGGCGGCGAATCGCGTCGAGGTCGCGCGCATGCTCGCGGAAATCCCCGCGATACACGTGCCGGCGACTGCGCGCGTGCGCCGCGAGGTACTCGAACGTCGCGCGCCGGAAACGCCGTTTCCGGCGATCGTTCGCCCCGTGGGGTCGCAGGCGGGACGCGATTTAATCCGGGCTTCCACCGCCGGCGAACTCCATGCCTATCTTCAGCGCGTGCCGCATCAGTCGTTTTACGTCATGCCGTTCGTCGATTTTCGCTCGGCCGACGGATACTACCGGAAATACCGCATCATCTCCGTCGACCGCGTGCCGTATCCGTACCACTTGGCCATCTCTCCGGACTGGATGATCCATTACTATAACGCGCCGATGCGAGAAACGGCGTGGATGCGCGATGAGGAAGCGCACTTTCTCGAGAATTTCGAGCGCGTATTCGCGCCGCCGCTTCAGCAGGCGCTGCGCGACATGGCGCAGACGCTCGGTCTGGACTATTTCGGAATCGATTGCTCGATCGACGCGGATGGGCGGCTGCTGGTTTTCGAAGCGGACCCCGCGATGGTCGTGCACGCGGGCGACGATCCCGCTATGTTCGGCTACAAGCAGCCGCACGCGCAACGAATCTTCGACGCGTTTCAAAAGCTGATCGATCGTGTTGGATCCCGCTGACTGGGAAGCGTTTCGGCGCAGCGCGCACCGCGCGCTCGACGACGCGATCGACTATCTGCGCGACGTGCGCGAACGGCCGGTCTGGACGCCGGTTCCGGACGAAGTCAAAAATCAATTCCTTGCGCCGATGCCCGAAGTCGGCAGTTCCTTCGACGAAGTCTACGCGGAGTTCGCCCGCGCAATTTTACCGTATGCCACCGGCAACATTCACCCGCGCTTTTGGGGCTGGGTGCACGGATCGGGAACGCCGTCCGGAATAGTGGCCGACATGCTCGCGGCTGCAATGAATTCCAACGTCGGCGGCCGCGATCACGGCGCGGTGTACGTCGAACGGCAAGTCATCCGATGGTTTTGCGATCTCTTCGGCTGGCCCTCGAGTGCGGGCGGACTGCTCGTAATGGGAACGTCCGCAGCCAATTTCGCTTCGGTGGTGACCGCGCGGACGCACGCGCTCGGCGCCGCGGTGCGCGAACGAGGCTTGGATCCGCACGCGCAACGCCTCGTCGGCTATGCATCGGCCGCAACGCACGCATGCGTTCGAAAAGCGTTTGAAATCGCCGGAATCGGCGCCGAGAGTTTGCGCGTCCTTCCGATCGACGCGGACCACCGCATCGATGTGAATGCGCTGACGCAGGCAATCGCCCGAGATCGCAGCGCCGGCCTGCATCCGTTTCTGCTCGTCGGCAACGCGGGCACGGTCGACGTGGGCGCGATCGATCCGCTGTTCGAACTCGGCCGCATCGCGCGCCGCGAACGTCTGTGGTTTCACGTCGACGGCGCATTCGGCGCGACCGCATACCTTTCGCAAAACCTTCGGCCGAAGCTGCGCGGAATCGAACGCGCCGACTCGATCGCATTCGATTTTCACAAGTGGCTCCACGTGCCGTACGACGCCGGCTGCGTGCTCGTGCGCGACAGCGCCGCTCAGCGCGCGGCGTTCGCAAGCGAAGGACCGTACATCACGCGCATGAAGCGGGGAATGGCCGCCGGCGAACCGTGGTTCACCGATTACGGTCCCGATCTGTCGCGCGCATTTCGAGCGCTCAAAGTGTGGTTCACGATAAAGGAGCACGGAGCCGGCGGACTAGCACGAGCCATCGAGCGCAACTGCGATCAAGCCCAGTATTTGGCGACGAAGCTTACCGACGACGATGCCTTCGAAGTGGTGGCGCCGGCCGAGCTCAGTATCGTCTGCTTCCGCCCGCGCAGAGCCGGCTTGCCTGCAGAGCTGATCGACGCGCTTACCGATGAAAGCGTGGTCAGGATTCAGCAGAGCGGCATCGCCGCGATCTCGTCGACGACCATTTTCGGGCGGCGCGCCATGCGCGTCTGCATTACGAACCATCGCACGCGGGAATCGGATCTCGATCTTTTGGTGAGCGAACTGCGCCGAATCGTGGGGGAAGCTGCGCAAGACTTGACGTAGCCAAGCCCCATGCGCGCGCGCATAAACGAACGGTTGGAGTACGCGACGCGGTTTCCCGTGACGCTGATCGTCGCACCTGCCGGATTCGGAAAGAGCATAGCGCTGCGCGACTTCGTCGAAACGGCGCGCTTGGATGCGGTTCGCTACGACGTGCGGCGCGAAGACGACACGCTGCTCGCATTCGTGCGGCGCCTGAGCGAAGCGCTCGAACCCGTCGCGCCCAGCGCGAGTGCGGCGTTTCCGGCGATGCAAGAGCGCGTGCTCGCGGCCGAGGAGCCGGTGCAGCAGCTCTCGGACTGGTTCGCCGAGCACCTAAAGAAAACGGTGTGCAGGATCGTAATCGACGATCTCCACTACGCAGCCGCGGACCCGGCGTCGATCGCACTGCTCGCCGACCTCGTCGAGCGAACGACCGAACGGATTAACTGGATCATCGCGGCGCGCAGCGACGTAGGCCTTCCCGTCGCTACATGGATTGCATACGGCCGCATGGACATTGCGGTCGGCGAGGACGACTTGCGGTTTACGACCGAAGAAGCGCTCGCAGCCGCCGCGCAAACCGGCACCAGCCTCGACTTACATGAAATTGAAGCGCTTCGCCAGTTGACGGACGGCTGGCCGGTTGCGCTGACGATTGCAATTCGGACCCGCACCCACGCAAGGGACCTCCGCAGCGCGGCCTTCAGCACGCGGGAAATGGTGTACCGCTATCTCGCGGAGCAGGTTTTCGCCGCTCTGACGCCCGAGGAGCGCGCGTTTGCGCTCGCCAGTTCGATCTTTTCGAGCTTCGACAATGCAATGGCGGAAGCGCTCGGCGCGGACTGGGAGTTTCTCGCTGCCCTGCGGTCCAAAATCGCGTTTCTGCACGAGACCGCGTCGGGGCAACTACCGCTATCACGACCTTTTCCGCGATTTTTTAGAAGCGGAGTTGCGGCGATCCGGCGAACGCGAGTGGCTCGCCGCGTTGCGCGACGGCGCCGCCCTACTCTACGAGCGCGGCGATGCGGCGGGAGCGCTGGTGTTGTACACGAAGGCGCGGGCTGCTTCCGACATCGCGCGAATCGTCGAGCGCAACGGATTCTCGTTGTTCGAGCGCGGCGAAGCGCAGAATCTCTCGCAGGCGCTGGACGTACTGCCCGATGAGTTGCGCCGCAGCAATGCTCTCGTGAGCGGACTTCGCGCCACAATCGACGCAAGCTTCGGACGTTTCGAGATCGCTGAGCCGAGCTTTCTCGCGGCAATCGCCGGCGCGAAAGACGAACCGGATCTTCGCTTGCGGCTCGTGCACCGCTACGCGCTGGAACTCGTTCGCCTCGGACGTGACTGCGTCGCGTTCTTGGAACCGTACGCGTCCGATGACGCACTCGAGGCTCGCTATCGCGCGCCGTTGCTCGCAACGCTCGCAACCGGATATTTGCGCGTGGGGCGTACCGGCGACGCACTACGCGCGGTTGACGCGGCATTGAAATTGACCGACGGCAGCGTAGCGGACGAATCTCGTGCGCGCCTGTATCAGCAGGCCGCATACGTGGAGCGCTACGCAGGGTCGCTCGAAAAAGCGCGCGCGTACGCGGAAAGCGCCATACAGTACGCACTCGCAAACAACCTGTTCGAGTTGGCCGCGCGCGCGTACAGCGTGCTCTACACGATCGTGTACGACACGACCGACGATCCGATTCAAAGCCTGAAAATACTGGACCGCTTGAACGAGTGCGCGCTTAAGGGCGCAAGTCTGCACGCGCTGCTTTTCGGCCTGGTTGCGAAATACGAGATCGAGGTCGAACGCGGAAGCGATGAAGCGCTGGAGCGTTTGGACGAAGCGCTGCACGAACGGCCGGGGATGCTGCCGCGCTTGCGGGCGACGACGCTCGTCGCGATGGATGCGCTCCGCGCCGCATGGGCGGCGGATTTCGCGGCCGCGTACGCCACCATCGCGGAAACGGCGCCCGAGCAGAGCACGATCGAGCAGCGAACGCTTCGCGAAGCAGACGCGGCACTCTACGCAACGGCCGCCGGTCTGCAAAGCGAGCAAGACGCGCATTTTCAGCAAGCCCTACAGGGTCTGGAAGCATGCTCTCCGTCGAACAAGCACGTCGTTCGCGCACGGCTGACGTTGGCACTCACGGCGCTGCTGCGGGGGCACGACGCGGCTGCTCATCGTCTGCTTGCGGATGCCGAACGTTCTTTATCGACCGGCAGGATGCGCGCGTTCGCGCATGCGGTGCGCGCAATTTACCGTATTCGATTGGGACAAGCCGAGGAAGCAGAATTTGCCGCCGCGCTCGAGCGGCTGCGCGGCGAACACTTCGGCGGCATCGCGCGCATGCTGCAAGCGTTGCCAATCGGGACTGCGCAGAGTGCCTACACGACGCTTACGGCGGCCGAACGCGAAGTGCTGCAGTTGCTTGCCAAGGGCGCGAGCACAAAGGAAATCGCGAATCGCACCGCGCGTAGTCCGCACACCGTCGACACGCACATTAGATCGATTTGCCGCAAGTCGAGCTGCAGCGGGCGCCGAGAAGCGGTTGCGTTAGCAAGCAGTCGGGGGTGGGTAGAAGCGTAGCCGGCTGCGCGCGCGCGCGCAGAGGAGCCGTTTCGTTGAAGCCTCTCGGAGTAGTAGCCCTAGCGATAAGCGTAAGCGTCGCGGCCTGCGGCGGCCCGCACAGTGCTCTGCTTCCAAAAACCGACTCGCGACAGCTTCAAAATACGCCTGAAGCGCTTCCCGGCAATACGCCTGAAGCACTTCCCGGAAATACGCCGGAAGCGCTGCCCGGTGCGACGCTCGCGTGCAACATGACGTTCGAGAAGGATCGCGCAAACTGCACGGTCGCGCTCAACATACGAATTCCGCCGGTGAGAAATGCGTCGACGCCGTCGAATCTGCTCCCCGGCTTGCATCCTCAAGATCTGCGCGCCGCGTACGCGCTGCCTTGGCAAAACATGGGCGGTGCGGTGGCGATCGTCGACGCGTACGACGATCCGACGGCGGAAGTCGACCTCGCAATCTACCGAGCCGCATATGGTTTGCCGCCGTGCACGACGTCCAACGGCTGCTTTCGCAAGCTCAACGAACGCGGTCAAGCCGCTGCGTATCCGTTCGCGAACATCGGCTGGAGCGAAGAGATCTCCCTCGACCTGGACGTTGTCTCCGCGATTTGTCCGCATTGCTCGATTCGACTGATCGAAGCCAATTCGCCGTCGTTCGACGACTTAGGGACCGCCGTCGATCGCGCTGCGTCGCTTCACCCTTTAGCGATCAGCAACAGCTACTACGGTCCGGAATGGTCCGGCGAGATCGCATACGACGTGCATTACAACCATCCCGGCATCGCCGTTACGGTGAGCGCCGGCGATCAGGCTTCGAGTTTCTATCCAGCCGCATCGCCGTACGTCACGAGCGTCGGCGGAACGTCGCTTTCCCCGCGGTCGGGCGCGTTTAGCGAATCCGCCTGGGCGTATACGGGCCAAGGCTGCAGTCTCTATGAATCGAAGCCGTCGTGGCAAACGCAGAGTGTGTGCAGGAGCACGCGTTCGACGGTGGACGTCGCAGCCATCGCCGATCCGCAAACCGGCGTTTCAGTCTACGATTCGACTGCCGGAGGCTGGGTCGTAGCAGGCGGCACCAGCGTCGGCGCGCCAATCGTTGCCGCAGCATACGCGCTCTCGCGCGATCCGCGCGGTCCGGCATATTCGTACGCACACCGCAGCGCTTTCCACGACATCGCGCCGCTGGGCTACGACCGCCCAACCGGACTCGGCTCACCCAACGGCGTGAGCGGGTTGTAACCCTTACGCCGATTCTGCTTTGACGTCGCAAGACGTTTGCACCGCTTTCTTGACGCTTTCGAAGATCGGAAAAACGCTATCGAGCCCGGTCGCAGCGAGGAGGCGACGTACGAATGCGGAGCGCACCGCCAACCTTGCCGGCGGCAACTGCCGTTCCCCTCGCAATCTTTGCGCAACGATGAGTTCGCAGACGAGGGTGCTCGTCACGTACTTCGCGGCCGTCAGATCGAAAACGACTTCGCGTTCGTAATAAGCAGGCGCGAGGCGGTTTTGCAGCTCCTCCCGCCGATAGATGTCCCATTCGCCCGCTAGTGATACGACCATCGCTCGTCCATCGTATCGGCGAACCAGGCGCCGCGCCCTACCTGATTTCCGGTATGTCGTTTCGCCGGTTCCCTGCGTAATCTGATCGACGAACAGGGTAAACTATGCCGCACTTTCGTGGAGGAAAGGCATGAGAAACTATTCGTTCGTGGCGCTGGCTGCCGCCTTGCTGCTTTCGGCATGCGCGGGACATGGCGCAGGCGTTCTGCCGCAAAGTTCTGCGGCTCTGCCTGGTGGAAATTCCGGTGACACCGCGCAAAGCGTCGCGGCCGTACCAACGGGCTGGGCGGCTACGCACACGCTTTCATTCGTCTTGAGTAAAGCGAGCGATCTCGGCGCGCTCTCGCCGTCGACGCCGCTGACGGTGCGTCTGGGTCTCGCACTGCGCAATGCCAACGGTTTGAAAAGCGCGGTCGCAGCGTTTCAAGCCGTCAGCGACGCAACGTTCATGGCAAACTACGCACCGACCGCAGCGCAGGTAAGCGCCGTAAAAGCGTATCTGCAAAGCAAGGGCTTCACCAATATCGCCGTCGAGCCGAACAACCTCATCGTGAGCGCGAACGGCACCGCGGCGCAAGCGCAAACTGCATTCGATACCACGCTGCACCGGTATAGCGAGGCGGGACAGACGTATTATGCAAACCGCACGCCCGCGTACGTGCCGGCGTCGCTCAACGGTATCGTCATCGCCGTGCTGGGATTGAACACGTTCCAAGCGTTCAACGTAAAACCGCACGTCACGCCCTGTACCGGCGGCGTCACGAATCCGTGTCAGCGCTGGTTCGATCCGGCCACGTTCCGCATTGCGTACGACGCGCGCACGCTGACCGGAAGTGCGACGACGATCGGCGTCATGGCCGAGGGCAACGTGCAGCCCGCAATCAACGACCTGCGGGTGAACGAAACCAAGTTCGGCGTACCGCGCGCCACGGTGTACGTCAAGCCGGTGGGCTTGGCAAGCACCGACACGGCCGGCGATCTCGAATGGACGCTCGACATGACGTCTTCGACGGGCATCGCGCACATCGTGAAAACCCTGTACGTGTACGACACGACGTCGTTGACCGATTCGGACATCGCGCTGGAATACAATCATTGGGTGACGGACGACGTCGCAAAACTCGGCAATTCGTCGTTCGGTGAATGCGAAGCGTTTCCGTATGTCGACGGCTCGATGCTGCTCGACGATGAGGTGCTGCTCGAAGGCGCCTCGCACGGGCAGACCATGTTTGCGTCCTCCGGCGACACGGGCGCGTTCTGCAGCGTCGGGACGCCGAACGGCGTTCCCGCCGGCGCACCGTTCGTAAGTTATCCGGCGGCGTCGCCGTACATCGTGGCCGTCGGCGGAACGGATCTCATCTCACAATCCAGCGGCGCGTACCAGGGCGAATCCGGATGGGAATCGGGCGGCGGCGGCGTGAGCCAGTTCGAATATTCGCCGTATTGGGAAGCGTGGGCGCAGCCCGTCAGCTCGAACGGCGGAAACTTCCGCGGCGTTCCGGACGTGGCCATGGACGCATCGCTCGAAACCGGCGCACTGCTGTGGTCTGCCGGAAGCGAGTATGAAGTCGGCGGAACGAGCCTCGCATCGCCGCTCGCGATGGGCACTTATGCAATCGCGCAAACGAATCACTCGAACGCGCTCGGTTTCGGCGCGCCGCGTTTCTACCGGATTTACAAACTGCACGCAAGCGCGCAAAGCACGAGCACGGGACCGCCTCCGACGCAGGAAATCTACGGCTTCCACGACGTGCTGACCGGCTGCAATCCGGCGTTCTGCGCGCTGCCGCGTTACGATTACGTGACCGGACTGGGCAGCTTCGACATCTATCCGCTAGTGACCAATATCGGGAGTAGTGTTTTTCCGGCAGCGGACGGGCGGGATTTCCGGCCACCCGCCCGCCTGCCGGGACGTCTTTCGTCACGACGGCGGAAGCGCCGGTCAACGCATTATCGCCGAGCGTAACGGGCGCGACGAGGGACGTATTGGAACCGATTGAAACGTTGCGCCCGATAGTCGTTTTATTCTTTTGAACGCCGTCGAAGTTGCACGTGATCGTTCCGGCGCCGACGTTCGTATCCTCACCGATTTCCGCATCGCCCAAGTACGAGAGGTGGCTCGCCTTGACTCCGGCGGCGAGACGCGAGTTCTTGACCTCGACGAAGTTCCCGATCTTCACGCCGTCGGCAAGTACCGTTTCGTTACGCAGATGCGCGAACGGGCCGACCGTGACGTCGTCGCCCACGCTGCTGTCCAGGATGACGCTTTCGCGAACCGTGACGCGATCGCCGAGACGCGCATTAGAAAGCCGCGCGTTCGGGCCGACGACGCACTGCTCGCCCGTCTGCGAGAGACGCCCAATGGTACTGTTCGGATAGATGACGGTGTCGCGACCGATCGTCAATTCGGGCTCCAGATACGTCGCGTCCGGATCGATGACGGTGACGCCGTCGCGCATATACTGCGCGCACAAGCGTTTGTTCATTTCCTTGCGAGCCGCCGCGAGCTCGACCCGGTCGTTGATGCCAAGAACGTGAAGATGATCGCCGGCCATCACGGGGACGACGCGTTCGCCGCCGCGCACGAAATCCGCGATGGTGTCCGTCAAATAATACTCGCCTTGCGCGTTGTCGTTGCGTAAGCGTGAGACTGCGGATCGCAGCGCATCCTCCCGGTACGCATAGATCCCGGCATTCATCTCTTCGATCTCGAGTTCCGACGGCGTCGCATCGCGCGCTTCGACGATGCGTTCGACGTCGTGGCCGCGCCGGATGACGCGCCCGAAGTTCGATGGCAGCGGCATCTTCACGGTCACCATCGCCAATGCGGGCGTACCGTTTGCATGCTCGCGCAGCGAGCCGATGACGCCGCGAAATATCTCGTCGTGCACGAGCGGCATGTCGCCGTACGCGATGACGATCCGGCCGTCGCGCTCCTCTTCCAGCTCGCCAAGCGCGACCTGCACCGCATGACCCGTGCCCAGCTGCTCGGCCTGCACGATGCCGCGCACGCCGAATTCCTCCATGCGCGGCTGCAATTCGTCGTTCGTGACGACGACGACCTCGTCTACACCCGCGGAACGCAAAGCGCGAACGACGTACCACAGCATCGGACGTCCGCACAATTCGTGCAGCACTTTCGGCATTGCGCTCTTCATGCGCGTGCCTTTGCCCGCCGCCAGAACGATCGCTCGCAACCGCATTTAGTGCAACGCCTCCAATGCCGCGCGCAGCCTGCGCACCGACTCGATTTTTCCGAGAATTTCCATGCCGTCGAAAAGCGGGAGCGAGGTCGGACTTCCCGTGATCGCGATGTAGAACAGACGCGCAACGTCTTTGAACTTGCGTCCGTTCTCCGTTGCCGCGGCCTTCAGACGCTCGCCGATGGATGCTTGGTCCCACTGCGTTTCCTCGAGCGTGAGCAACGCATCTATAGCGGACGTCAAAACCGGTTTACCTTCTTCCTCCGAAAGTTTGGGCAGCGCGAGGTCACGGCGGGTGAGGGCGGGAGCGTCGACCAAAAACTCAATCAGCGGCGGAAAGTCGGCCAGCGTTTCGATTCGCGGCGCCGCCACGGCGGCAATATGGACCCGCTGCGCCTGCGGAATGGCTTGCGGCCAGGTAAAGCCCCAATCGCTCAACACGTCCAAGAACTGCTGCGCGCCGTATTTGCGGATCCACTGGCCGTTCAACCAATTCAATTTGCTCAGGTCGAATACCGGGCCGCCCAGGGCAATACGTTCCAACTCGAAGTGCTCCGCCATCGCATCCACCAGATTCGCCGGCGACGCAACGGCAAGCAGCGCGGGGTCGTCGTTGCGCGAATCGATCAGCACGCCCAGAAAGTTGAGCAGCGCCTGCGCAAGGTATCCTCGCTCGCGAAAGTAGAGAATACTGGTCGGGTTCTTTCGCTTGCTGAGTTTGCTTTTATCGGGATTGCGCAAGAGCGGCAAATGACAGATCTTCGGCGGATCCCAGCCGAAGTAACTGTACAGCAGGAGATGCTTGGGCGCGGAGCTGATCCACTCTTCGCCGCGAATGACGTACGTGATCCCCATGAGGTGATCGTCGACGACGTTGGCGAGATGGTAGGTGGGAAAGCCGTCCGATTTCATGAGCACCTGCATGTCGACGCTCTTCCATTCGATCTCGATGCGTCCGCGAAGCAGATCGTCGAAGACGCAAACGCCCTGCTGCGGCACCTTCATACGCACGACGAACGGAACCCCGAGCCGCTGCTGTTCGGCAATCTCCCCGGCGGTGAGCGTCAAGCAATGCCCGTCGTAGTGCGGCGGCTGTTTTGCGGCGCGCTGTGCTTCGCGCATCGCCTCCAAACGCTCCGGCGTGCAGAAGCAGCGGAAGGCGTTGCCTTCATCCAGCAGCCGGTCGACGTGCTCGCGATAGATCTCCGAGCGCTCGCTTTGCCGGAACGGATCGCCGCTCCACGTTAGACCGAGCCATCGCAGCGAATCGAGGATGGCCTGTTCGCTCTCTCGCGTGCTTCTGACGCGATCCGTGTCCTCAATGCGCAGGACGAATTCACCGCCGGATTTTTTCGCCAAACACAGGTTGACGAGCGCAACGTATGCGGTTCCGACATGCGGGTCGCCGGTCGGCGAGGGAGCGACTCTGGTTCTAACCGTTTGCGTTTGAATCATCTGCTTCCAAGGAGCGGGTTGGCTAGGATGAGGGGCGGTACATCTTCATTCCGGAGCGTGTGAATTGCGCGCCTAAACACGGACGTGTAGATAAGCGCGCAAGAGGCAGGGCACCTTTTGCCACGGATGGCAAAAGTCGCGCGTGGTCCGGAATGGAGGGGTATCGCCCGTCAGCCTACGAGCTCGCGACGCTTCCCGCACTCGCGCTGCACGAAATCGACAATCTCGCTCAGCGGCGCGCCCGGCGTAAAAATCGCCTTCACGCCTTTGCGGCGCAGTTCGTCCGCGTCCTCGGGCGGAATCGTGCCGCCGCCGAAAAACACGATGTCTTCCGCACCTTGCGTCCCGAGCTGATCGACGATGAGCGGGAACAGCGTCATGTGCGCGCCCGACAGAATCGAAAGCCCGATGCCGTCGGCGTCTTCTTGGATCGCGGTTTGCACGATCTGCTCGGGCGTTTGGAACAATCCCGTGTAGATGACTTCCATGCCGGCGTCACGCAACGCGCGCGCGATCACTTTCGCGCCGCGATCGTGTCCATCCAGGCCGGCTTTCGCGATGACGATGCGCAGCGGTCTAGCCACGCCCGGCCGCTCCACAGCGTTCCCTACGCCGGCGGTCTTCCTCCTCGAGCGTGCGTGAAAGGCGAAGCGCCTCCTCGAGTTTGGTCATGACTTCCTTGAGTGTGTCGGCGGCGGCTTGCCGCTCTTGCGCTGTTTGTGTACGCATAATCATCAAAATGCCGCGCGCTCCGTGTAGCGCCCGTAGACTTCAACCATCGCTTCGACGATCTCGCCTTCGGTCGCATACGCGTTCACGCAATCGATCAAGTGGGGCATGAGGTTGTCGCCCGGATCGCTGCAGGCTTGCTTGAGACGTTCGAGCGCGCGCTGCAGGCTTTGCCGGTCGCGGCCGGTTCGAACGGCGTTGACTGCTTGCGCCTGGCCGCGTTCGATCTCTTCCGTAATCTTGAGCAGCTCCAGGTCGCCGCGATCCTCTTCTTTTTCGAATGCGTTGACGCCGACGACGACGCGTTCTTTCGTTTCGAGCGACCGCTGGTACCGATAGCTCGCATCGGCGATTTCACGTTGAAAGAATCCCGCCTCGATCGCTTCGATGACGCCGCCGTACTCGTCGATCTGCCGAAAATACTCTTCGGCCTGCTTTTCCATCTCGTCGGTAAGCGACTCAACGTAATACGAGCCGCCGAGCGGATCGACGACGTTGGTGACGTTCGTTTCGTACGCGAGCACCTGCTGCGTACGCAACGCGATTTCGACCGATTTTTCGGTCGGCAGCGCGAGCACTTCATCCATGGAGTTCGTGTGCAGCGACTGCGTGCCGCCCAGAACCGCCGCCATCGCTTCGTACGCAACGCGAACGATGTTGTTCTCCGGCTGCTGCGCAGTCGCGCTGCATCCGGCGGTCTGCGTATGGAAGCGCAGCTGCCACGAGCGCGGATCCTTCGCACCGTACTTTTCACGCATGTGTCGCGCCCAAATGCGGCGGGCGGCGCGATATTTGCAAATTTCTTCGAAAAAGTCGATGTGCGCGTTGAAGAAGAACGACAGACGCGGAGCAAATGAGTCCACGTCCATGCCGGCTTTCATGCCGGCTTCGACGTACGCGAAACCGTCGGCCAGCGTGAAGGCGAGCTCTTGCACCGCCGTCGAACCCGCCTCGCGAATGTGGTAGCCGCTGATGGAGATCGTGTTCCACTTCGGCATCTCGTCGCGGCAGAACCGCATCATGTCGACGATGACGCGCATATGCGGGCGCGGCGGAAAGATCCATTCTTTCTGCGCGATGTATTCTTTCAGAATGTCGGCTTGTATCGTGCCGCCCAGCTTGGCGCGCGGAATGCCTTTCTTTTCCGCTGCGGCGACATATTGCGCGAGCGCGATGCAGGCCGGTCCGTTGATCGTCATGGACGTGGTGATGTCGCCCATGTCGATGCCGTCGAAAAGCGCCTCCATGTCGGCGAGCGAGTCGATCGCGACGCCGCATTTGCCGACTTCGCCGCGCGCCTGCGCCGCATCCGAATCGTAGCCCATCAATGTCGGCATATCGAACGCAACCGACAACCCGTGCTGGCCGTGCGAGAGCAAAAAATGATAGCGCGCGTTGGTTTGCTTGGCGTTTCCGAAACCGGCGAACTGGCGCATCGTCCACAGACGGTCGCGGTACATGTTGGGGTGGATACCGCGCGTGTATGGATAGCCGCCGGGATAGCTCAAGTCGTGCGCGAGGTCCAGGTGCGCGACGTCTTCCGGCCCGTAGAGCGTCTTGAGCGGCAGGTCCGAAATCGTACGATCGAGCGCGCCCGACCCGGGACCGCGGCGCGGCTTGCCCTTGGCGGAGGCCGCCTCCCACTGTTCCTTCTCGTGGACGAACTCGTCGGTCGGTTGCGCGCCCAAACCGCTGGGCCGCTGGATCATCTTGGCCAAACTTGCCTTCCCTTTTTATGAGGCCGCACGCTTCAGCGTGCCTCCCTGCACGGCGAACCGCCCAATCTATCGCGGGCGGGTCACTTTCGCGGTGCCCGACGTATTTTCCCAAGAAACCTGAGCCGGAGGCAAGCGGCAAGGTCGGAGCCGTGAGAAAGGGCACGCCGCCGCCGATTCCGTGCGGCCGGGATTCAGGCGACGGTCGTAGAGAAGACGTGCAAATGCTTGTAGCGGCGATGCGATGGTTGGTGATTGCGGGGGTGTTCGCCGGCTTCGTTTCGTGCCGCAATTCGGGCGGCGTGGCAACCGGCGAGGAACGCCTCGTGATTGCTGAGCCTCGCGAGCCGCAGTCCCTCAATCAACTTTTGTTGGAGGGGCCGTCAAGCCTGATGATCGTTCCGCTCGTCTACTCGTATTTGCTGACGATCGACGCGCATGGGCGTCTGCAGCCGGACGTCGCCACGCAGGTTCCGTCGCTTTCGAACGGCGGCATTTCCCCGGACGGGCGCACGATTATCTATCACCTGCGCAAAAACGTGAGGTGGCAGGACGGCGCGCCGCTGACTGCGCGCGACGTCGCGTTCACGTTTGCCGCGATCATGGATCGGAACAACAACGTGCAGTCGCGCTATGGGTACGATCGCATCGTTTCGGTGAGCGCACCGGATCCCTCAACTGTTCGCGTGCGACTGCGCGCGCCGTACTCGCCGATTCTGGGAACGTTCTTCGCGCCGAATCAAAATTACGGCATCCTGCCCGAGCACTTGCTGCACGGCTATGCCAATATCAACAACATTCCGTTCAACGCGCAGCCGATCGGCTCCGGGCCCTATCGCGTTGTCCAGTGGGTTCGCGGCGATCATCTGACGCTGGTGAGGAACGCGGGATACTTTCGGGGTTTGCCGGCGATCGCGCAAATCACGCTAAAGTTCGTACCAAACTCGAACACCATCCTCGATCAGCTGCGCACGGGCGAAGTGGGCGCCTATTTCTTCGCGGATCCCGCACATCTGCCGGAGTACAAATCGATCTCGAAAGTGCAAGTTATTCGCGCCCCCTTTGCCGCGTTCGGCGCGTTGATTTTCAACGTAGCAAATCCAGCGGTCGCGAGTCTGCCGACGCGGCACGCAATCATCGAAGCCCTGAATTTGCCCGAGATCGTCCGAAACGTGACGCGTGGGACGCAGACGACGAACGCAGCGAATCGCGGCTTATTCAATTGGGGATACGATCCGGCGGTGCCGGAGCCGGCGGTCTACCGGCCCGCGGACGCAAAACGCGTGCTCGCCGGCCGGCGCGTTTCACTCACATATGCTTTTGAGTCCGGCATCGCCGCCTCGGCATCGATCGGCGTGCAGTTGCAGCAACAACTCCGAAGCGCCGGAATCGACGTCACGTTGCGTTCTTATACGCCGCAACAGTTCCGCGCTCCGGCCTCGGCCGGCGGACCGATGTTCGGCGGGAACTTTCAAGTGCTTTTTACCGAGATTTTCACGACGGCGGATCCCGACACGCAATGGTTTCTCGAGTGCTCGCAGATCCCGCCGAATGGCTTCAATATCAGCCGCTTGTGCGACGCCGAGACGGACCGTGCTGAAGAAAACGGCTTGGCAACGTACGATCCGGCGGCGCGCCGCCGTTTTGCATCGATCGTGCAGCGGCGCATCGCCGACGTCGCCGTACTGGAACGCTTGGCAATGGTCGCTTACATCAAGCCCTTGACCGATGCGCGCACGTGGGCGGGGCGGATCGGCTCGTCGTCATCCCCGGCGGTCACGCTGAAACGTTGCAGCACGCGGTCGGCGGCGGCATAGGGATCGACGCCCGCAGCGATTTCGCTTTGGAGCTCGCGTTCGAGTTTACGCTGCAGACGGCCGAGCGCCAATTGCCGCACCTGATGCGTGAACGCTTCGCGCCGTTTCTCGGACATCTCCCCCGAGCGCTGCAAATACGCGACGTGTTTTTCGATTGCGGTCCAGAGGCTCGTCGATGCCGTCGCCGCTCGTGGCTTGCGTCATCACGAGTTCGGGCACCCAGCCGCTGAAATCCAGCATCTCCATCATCGAGCGAATTTCACGTTTGAGCTGGTTGGCCATCGGGTGATCTTTTTTGTTGACGACGAAAACGTCGGCGACTTCCATGATGCCCGCTTTGAGAACCTGAATCGAGTCGCCGCTGCCCGGCTGAAGTGCGACGATCGTGGTTTGGGCAAGCTCCGCAATCTCGATTTCGGATTGTCCGACGCCGACCGTTTCGATGACGATCGCGTCCAAGCCGAACGCGTCCATCAAAAGCACTGCGTCGGCAGTCGCGCCGGCGAGACCGCCCAAATGTCCGCGGCTCGCCATGGAACGAATGAACACGCCGCTGTCGGTGAAGTGCTCGGTCAGACGAATGCGATCGCCAAGCAGCGCGCCGTGCGAGAACGGGGAACTGGGGTCGACGGAAACGACGCCGACGGTTTTTCCCAGCGCGCGCGCTTTCCGCACGATTGCGGAACTCAGCGTCGACTTGCCCACGCCGGGCGGCCCGGTTAATCCGATCGTCATCGCGCGGCCCGTCTTTCCGTACAGATGCCGGATCAACTCGGCACCGTGTCCCGCTTCAGCGCGCGAGATCGCGCGTGCGAGCGCTCGCGGCGTTCCAGCCTCAAATTGACGGAGCAAATCCATTGATGTGGAAGTGCGCTCCATGCATGCGCTGCTCCTGGCGTTCTCACTCCAAGGACGGGTTGACGACGCGGTCGCGATCGTCATGCGTTCGCAGCACGTCGCGGGAATGTCGGTGGGTATCGCACAAAACGGGCGGATCGTGTACGCACGGGGATTCGGCGAGGCCGACGCACTTCGTCACGAGGAAGCACGCCCGGACACGGTCTACCGCGTTGGATCGCTGACGAAAATGTTCACCGCTCGCGCAGTTCTGCTGCTTGCCGAACGCAGGAAACTCAATCTTGACCGGCCGGCTGCCCGGTATTTGCCGGAGTTCCCGTGGGGCGGGAATGTGACGGTTCGGGATTTGCTCGCGCAGCGCAGCGGCATTCCATCGTACAGCGACGACCCGTCGCTCAATCCGTACGCGTGGTACGCGCCCGCGCAGCTCGTCGGCGCCGTTGCGGCACAGCCGCTCGTGTTTGCGCCGGGTACGCAGTTCGCGTACAGCAATACGAATTACGTCCTGCTTGGCATGATTGCGCAGCGCATCGGCGGCGAGCCGTTCGAGGATTTCGTCAACACGCGCGTGATTGCTCCGCTGCATTTGCAAAACACGCGGTACGGCGATCGAGCGGGCGAGGCGCTCGGTTATTCATGGGACGGAATGGCTTTCCAGCGCGAAACGCCGTCTTCTCCTGCGTACGCGTTTTCCGCGGCCGCAATCAGCTCCGACGTGCCGGATCTCTTGCGATTCATGCGTACCGTGCCCGCACCATACTACGGTCTGATGCAGAACGAGCGATTCGGCGCCGACGTTTGGTATGCGAGCGGAAACGTGAACGGCTACAGCGCGTTCGGGTTCCTGATTCCGGCGACCGGCGATGAAGCGGTAATGCTTTGCAACGCAGACAAAGTCGATCTCGCACCGCTGGCGCTCGATCTGGTTGCGGCGCTGAGACCGACAGCCGGCTCCGCTATCGGACCCGCGGAAAACGAAGACCCGCGCGTCACCGCCGCAATGCGCGAGCGCGCTCGAACGTTATTCGCGCCGAAAGCCGTGGCGCTGCTGGAATTTCTCCGCAGTGAAAGGGCCGCCGGCGCCACGACCGTCGAATATCGCGTGACGCTATCGGATGGAACCCGCCTGCTGCTGCGCGCTCCCGTGCGCGCGGACGGATCGCTCGGCGCGGTCGCCGTAACGCCGCTGTGAAGGCCGCCCTGCGCGCGGCGTTGTGCGCGCTGCTCGCAATTCTGCCGGCAACGGCGGCGGCGCAGCCGCTCGTCCTTCCGCTCACCGGTCACCGCGTGCGCCCCATCCAGGCGCAAACGCTTTTTCACACGCTGTTCTCGGACTTTTTCAGTGAAGCGGACGACACGACGTACGTGCAGACCGGCGATATCCCGGCGATGTGGCTGCGGGATTCGTCGGCACAAACATTGCCGTACGTGCGCTTCGCCGGTACGTATCCTATTCTTTCGGTGCGCTTCGCCGGCGTAATCGAGCGCAACGCGCGCAACGTGCTCGCGGATCCGTATGCGAACGCCTATCGCGCCGACTACTCCGTTTGGGAACGCAAGTGGGAAGCCGATTCCCTCGCGTGGCCGGTGCTGCTCGCATGGGTCTACCATTCGGAAACGAATCGCCGTATTTTATTCACGCCCCGGTTGCACGCGGCGCTTCGCAAAATCGTCGACACGTACCGCTGCGAGCAGTTGCACGCGCAATGCAGCAAGTATACGTTTCCCGGAGTGACGCTCAACGGCAGCTACAACGGCAATACCGGCATGATTTGGTCGGCATTCCGGCCGTCGGATGATAGAACGACATATCCGTTCAACATTCCGCAGGAAGCGATCGCCGTCGTCGGCTTGCAAGACGCAGCGCAATTGGCGCTCGACGGGTACCGAGATCGTAATCTCGCCAACGAAGCGCAGTCGATGGCGGCACAGGTTTACGTCGGAATCGAGCGCTACGGGCGCGTGTGGAATGCGAAGTACGGCGGCTGGGCGTACGTGTATGAAACCGACGGGCTCGGGCACGACCTCTACATGGACGACGCGAACATTCCGAATTTGACCGCGCTGCCGTATATCGATTGGTGCTCGGCGAACGATCCGGCCTATTTGAACACGCGTGCGTACGCGCTTTCATCGCGCAATCCATGGTTTTTCAGCGGAGCGTATGCGCAAGGATTGGGAAGTCCTCATACGCCGCAGGGATTCGTGTGGCCGCTCGGGATCATCGCTCGCGCACTGACGGCGACTTCGTCGTCGGAAACATCGGAGAGCATCACGACGCTCGCGCAGACCGACTCGAGCGACGGCTTGATTCATGAAAGTTTTTGGCCCGACGGCTATTGGCTGTTCACGCGAGCGAATTTCGGATGGGCGAACGCATTGTACGCGGAACTCTTGTTTCGCAGCATCGCCGGTTTTCCCGGGACGCGCTTCACGCCTTACGGAACGACGGTGCTTCCGCGCGAGCGCATAACGCCGACGCCGGTACTCACGTCGCCGCTCGAGCAGTTGGCCGACACCGGAATCATCGTGCACGCACTAGGCGAATTGCTCGAACGCGCGAACGGCCGCACGATCATTCCGGACATTGCCCAATCGATGGTAAACAGCGCCAATCCCGGCGGCCCGAACTTCCACGAGATACAGGACGCACACTAGCGGCGCGAGGAGAGCTTACGCGCCGAAACGCCGTTCGCGCTCGCCGTACGACTGCACGGCCTCGGTGAAATGCGCTGCCGTGAAATCCGGCCACATGATCGGAAGCGTCAGCAGTTCGGTGTAGGCGAGTTGGTACAACAGAAAATTCGATATCCGGAGATCTCCGCCGGTGCGAATGAGTAAATCGGGATCCGGCATTTCCGGCACGTACAGACGCGAACGAAGCGCCGCCTCATCGACCTCGTCGGGCGCCAGCCGTCCGCCGCAGACGTCTCGCGCGATGAGTTGAGCGGCGCGCACGATCTCCGCCCGGCCGCTGTAGTTCAGAGCGAGGTTCAGCGTGAGACGGCGGTTTTTTTCGGTTGCGCGTACGAGATCGCGCAGACCGGCGCGCGCGGGCAGAAGAAACGGTTCGATGTCGCCGAGGATGCGCACGCGTACGCCTTGACGCATCAGCGCCGACTTCTCGGCTGCCGCGAAGCTCGCGCAAAGCTGCATGAGCATGCCGATTTCGGAGCCGTCGCGGCGCCAGTTTTCCGTCGAAAAACCGTATACGGTGAGGGCGCTCACGCCTGCGTCGACGGCGGCCGAAACGGCCTCGCGCAACGCGACGATTCCGCGCCGGTATCCCTCGACCAGCGGTACCCCTCGGGCCGCCGCCCAGCGCCGGTTCCCGTCCATGATGATCGCGACGTGCGCCATGTATCACTTTGTAACACAAAGTAATAGGCCGTGCAAGCGGGACGGCCGCGTTCTCTCGCCAACCTGTGAGCGCGCTATGGATCAGGGCTACTACCGCTACGCGACTATTGCCGGCGACCGCCTCGTCTTTGCCTGCGAAGACGATCTTTGGAGTGCTCCGGCGGCCGGCGGTACGGCGGTACGGCTCACGGCCACGCAAGGCGCGTGCTCGACGCCCCGGCTGTCGCCCGACGGTTCGCGCATCGCCTTCATCGCCACCGACGAAGGCAACCCAGAGCTGTACGTCATGCCCGCAGCGGGAGGCCGTCCGCAGCGGCTCACGTTCCTCGGCGGCACCGTCGCGACGGCCTGCGCGTGGAGTGCCGACGGTTCCGAAGTGTACTTCGTCAGCAACCCGAGCGCGTGGTACGAACGTGAAACGCGCGGTTTTGCGATTTCCGCCGACGGCAGCAGCTTGCGCGAGATCGGGCTCGGACACATGAAGTCGTTCTATCCCGGCCCTGACGGGCGTTGCGCGATCGGACGCAACGAATCCGATTCCGCGCGCTGGAAACGCTATCGCGGCGGCACGGCCGGTGAGATTTGGACGGACGCTCAGCAGCAGGGTGAATTCGAGCGCCTGCGTTTGCCCAGCGGCAACCCGGTGTTTCCGATGTGGCTCGGAGATCGCATTTACTTTTTGTCCGATCACGAAGGCATCGGCAACATTTACTCCTGCGCGCTCGACGGCGGCGAGGTCCGCCGGCATACGCACCACAGCGACTATTACGTCCGGTTTCCGTCGACGGACGGCGAGCGCATCGTGTATACCTCAGGCGGCGCGATTTTCTGCTACGACGTCTTGCGCGACGAGTCTCGTGAAATCGCGGTTGCCGCTCCGTCCGCAGCGCCGCAGGCCGCGCGCCGTTTTCTCGAGGGTTCCGATGAACTCGACGAGTTCGCGCCCTCGCCGGACGGAACGGCTCTCGCGCTGATAGCGCGCGGCCAGCCGTACACGATGCCGTTTTGGGAAGAGGCGCCGCTGCATCATGGGAAAGGCAGCGCGGTGCGCGAGCGCTGCATCGCCTGGATGCACGACGGTAAACGCTTCGTCACCGTCACCGACGAGAACGGCTACGAGCAAATCGCGCTGCATGCGGCCGACGCGTCGCAACCGCCGCAATTGCTCACGCGCAGCGACCTGGGCCGCGTAACCGAACTGGTCTGCTCGCCGGTAAGCGACCGTCTTGCGTTCGCGAATCATCGCTACGAGTTGTGCCTGCTGGACAACGACGGTTCGGTGCGCGTGCTCGACAAAAGCCTCGGAAACCGCGTCACCGATCTCGCCTTTTCGCCTGACGGCCGCTGGCTCGCGTACGTCTGGTGGCCCGGCGGCGACAATGCGGCGATCGTGCGAATCGTCAAGTGCAAGTCCGGAAAAACGTACGACGTCACGCCCCGCATGCGCGTGGACGAAAGTCCCGCGTGGGATCCCGAGGGCAACTTCCTGTACTTCATCTCGACGCGCGATTTCGACCCGGTATACGACGCGTTGCAATTCAATCTGAGCTTTCCGCAAGCGCAGCGTCCGTTCTTGGTCACGCTGCGGCGCGACGTGCCGAATCCGTTTCGGCCCAAACCCAAACCGGTGCACCGCGAACACGACCACGAACATGAAGCGGCCGACGAGGAGAAAAAGAAAACCGACAAACCGCCGCGCATCGAGATCGATTTCGAAGACATCGACCGCCGCATTCTGGCGTTTCCGGTCGACGAGGGCGATTACGGGCAAATCGTCGCGCTTCGAAATCGCGCGCTGTTCACGAAATTCGAAGTGCGCGGCATCAAACCGCAAGATCGTGAGGCGGAAGAAGCCGACAATGGCGGATCGCTTATCGCTTACGACTTCGAGCAGCAGCGCAGCGCCACCATAGCGACCGACGTTTCGCACATCGCGCTCGGCAACGACCGGCACACCCTCGTGTATCAGTCGCACGATCGCTTGCGCGTCGTCGACGCGCTCGCCGATCTGCCCGAGGAACAGGACGAAACAAAACCGCCGCCGGAGGCCGGTCGAAAAAGCGGCTGGATCGATCTGGACCGCATGCACGTCGAAGTCGATCCGCATGCGGAATGGAAGCAGATGTACCGTGAAGCGTGGCGTCTGCAGACCGAGCAGTTTTGGGTCGAAGACATGTCGGACATCGATTGGGACCGCGTGTACGATCGCTACGAAATGCTGCTGCCCCGCGTGCGCACGCGTTCGGAACTCTCCGACGTCATCTGGGAGATGCACGGCGAGCTCGGAACGTCGCATGCGTACGAGATGGGCGGCGATCTTCGCCGTCCCCCGGAGTATAATCGCGGGTTTTTGGGCGCCGATTACGCTTGGGACGACGCCGCCGGGGGCTGGCGCATCACGCGCATCTATCGCGGCGATTCTTGGAACCGCGACGTCGACTCGCCGCTTGCCGAACCGGGGCTCGGCATTTCCGAAGGCGACGTCCTGGTCGCAATCGGCGGCAAAACGCTAACGCGCGAAACGTCACCGAATCGCGCGCTCGTGAACACCGCGGGACGAGAGGTCGCCATCGCCGTGAAAACGGCCGGCGGCGAACGCCGCGCCGCGGTGAAAACGCTCGCGAGCGAGCAGCAGTTGCGCTATCGCGCGTGGGTGGAGAGCAATCGCCGTTTGGTGCACGAGCAGACCGGCGGGAAAATCGGATACGTACACATTCCCGATATGGGGCCGTGGGGATTCTCCGAGTTTCATCGCGGCTATCTCTCCGAGTTCGATCGGCATGGACTCATCGTCGACGTGCGCTACAACCGCGGCGGACACGTCTCGCCGCTGCTGCTGGAGAAGCTGAATCGCAAACGCGTGGGCTACGACGTCTCACGCTACAGCAATAAACCGATTCCGTATCCGCCGGAATCGGTCGCCGGCCCGCTCATTGCGATCACCAATCAGTTCGCCGGCTCCGACGGCGATATTTTCAGTCATTGCTTCAAACTGTATAAACTCGGACCGCTCGTCGGAAAGCGTACGTGGGGCGGCGTGATCGGCATCAATCCGTATCATCACTTGGTAGACGGGACGATTACGACGCAGCCGGAGTTTTCGTTTTGGTTCAAAGACGTAGGCTGGAGAGTCGAAAATTACGGCACCGATCCGGATTACGACGTCGACATCGCGCCGCACGATTACCGCGACGGGAAAGATCCGCAGATGGAGTTCGCAATACGCCTCGCGCTTCAAGCTTCGGAGCGCCATGAGGAACTGCAGCCCGATTTGACTAGTAAACCCTCGTTACCACTTCCCACGCTGCCGTAGCCGGATGGGCCCTTGACGGGGCCCATCGTCTTTGATAGCCTGTCCCTCACATTCGGACCTCATCCAAAGAAACAAAGGCTACCATCCAATTGGAGCGGTCCAATCAGGCGCCATGGCAGGCCAAGTGCTTGCGCTCGAGAGGAGACACCCGTGAAGGTTGCGTCCGCAGTATCGAAGTTGGAGCAGTCCTGGAAGACCGACGCCCGCTGGGCCGGAATCGAACGCCGGTATGCCGGCGCCGACGTGGAGCGCCTGCGCGGAACGCTGCGCGTGGAATACACGCTCGCCCGAGCCGGCGCAGAACGCCTCTGGTCTCTTCTGCACGAACCGCAGCCGGTGGCGGCGCTCGGTTGCCTCACCGGAAATCAGGCGGTGCAGTCGGTCAAAGCGGGCCTCAAGGCGATCTATCTGAGCGGTTGGCAAGTCGCGGCGGACGCAAACGTCGCCGGTCAGATGTATCCGGATCAGAGTTTGTATCCCGTCAACAGCGTGCCGGCGGTCGTCGAACGCATCAACAACGCGCTGCAGCGCGCCGACCAAATCGACTGCAGTGAAGGCCGCACCGGAACGAATTGGTTCGTGCCGATCGTCGCCGACGCGGAAGCGGGTTTCGGCGGCGCGCTCAACGTCTTCGAACTGATGAAGTCGATGATCCGGGCCGGCGCGGCCGGCGTGCATTTCGAAGATCAGTTGGCATCCGAGAAAAAATGCGGGCACATGGGCGGCAAGGTGCTGATCCCGACGCAGCAGGCGGTGCGGCATCTGGTCGCCGCGCGCTTCGCGGCCGACGTGCTCGACGTGCCGACAATCATCGTCGCGCGCACGGATGCAAACGCGGCGCAGTTGCTCACGAGCGACGTCGATGCGCGCGACAAAGCATTCTGCACCGGCGAACGAACCGCGGAGGGCTTCTACCGCATTCGCGGCGGCATCGACGCGGCAATTGCGCGCGGACTGGCATACGCGCCCTACGCGGACCTGATCTGGTGCGAAACGTCGGAACCGAACGTCGATGAAGCGCGCAAGTTCGCGGCCGCGATCCACGCGCAATTCCCCGGAAAACTGCTGGCGTACAACTGCTCGCCGTCGTTCAACTGGAAGAAAAAACTCGACGAGCGGAGCATCGCGCAGTTCCGCGACACGCTGGGTGAGATGGGATACAGGTTCCAGTTCATCACGCTGGCCGGTTTCCACGCCCTCAACCACAGCATGTTCGAACTCGCGCGCGATTTCAGCGAGCGCGGCATGAGCGCATATGCGGACTTCCAGCAGCGTGAATTCTCGAGCGAACAGTTCGGGTACACGGCGACGCGCCACCAGCGTGAAGTCGGCACCGGCTATTTCGACGACGTCGCGCGCGTCGTCTCGGAAGGCACCGCATCGACGACGGCATTGACCGGCTCGACCGAAGAAGAGCAGTTCTACGAAGTCGAAGAGCACACGACGGGCGCGGCGGTCGCGTAATGCGAATGCAAACGCTCGGCCCGCCCGGCATGAACACGGCGCCCGCCGGCTTCGACGTCGAACGCGATCTACCGGCGGGGTTCGCGGCGTTCTACCGTCCGCTGCACGAACGCTTTGCGCGGCAACAGCAAGAGTTGAAGGCGCAGCGGCAACGCGTGCTGGAGCGCGCGCACCACGGCATCCTGCCGGCGTATCTCTACGCGACGAAGGCGCGTCCCACCGATTGGCGCATCGCGCTGCCGGAGTGGTGCGCCGATCAGCGAAACCAGATGACGGGCCCGGCGGACGACGCCGAACTCGTGGTAAAGATGCTGAACTCGGGCGCGCCGGGCGTGATGCTCGACCTCGAAGATTCCATGGTCAACGCGTGGGAGCACACGCTGCTCGGACACGACAACATCGTGAAAGCGCTGTACGGCGAACTCACGTACGTCGACGCGAAACGCAACGCCGGCGTGCGAATCGTCCCGAGCAGCACCGTGGTGTGGAATCGCGTGCGCGGTCTGCACCTTTCGCAAGCGGGGATCTACGACGAACCGACGCCGGCTTCGCTGTTCGACGTCGCCTTGCTAGTGTACCGGCTCGACGTGGAGCGCTTGGCGAACCGAACGCTGTGCATCTACATTCCAAAATCGGAATCGGCGGATGAAGCGCTGTGGTGGCGCGACGTTTTCGATGCGGCGATCGCCGCGAAAGGCTGGCCGGAGGGTTCGATCAAGTGCATGGCGCTGGTCGAGGCACATCCGCTCGCGTATCAGCTCGAAGAGTTCACTTACAACCTGCGCAAGTATCTGCTCGGCTTGAATCTCGGCCGCTGGGACTACATGGCGAGTTTGATTCACTATACGCTTGCCGATCCGCGCTGGGTGCTGCCCGACCGGAACACGATCCCGACAGACGTTCCGTTCTTTCAACGCTTGCGTGAGATCATTCCGGAAGTCTGTCACAAGCATGGAATGCTCGCGATCGGCGGCATGACCGCATTGTATCCAAGCCGCGAGGATGCGGAGTTGAATGCGCGCGCCATGGACGTCCTCGCGCGCGACAAAAAGAACGAAGCGACGTGCTTGATGGACGGTGCGTGGACGGGCCATCCCGATCAGAATGCGGTCGCGGTCGCGCAATTCCCGGCGCCCAACCAGCTGGACAAGCGCCCTCGAAACGTCGACCCGAGACCGGATTTGCGGCCCCTTCCCGCCGGCGCCGGTGCGAAAACGATAGAGGGAACCCGAGCCGCGGTTCGCACCGTCATTCGCTACCGCGAGGGCGTGCTCGCGGGGCGCGGCGCGAGTTTGCTCGACGGCTATATGGAAGACCTAGCGACCGATCGCATCTACCGGTTAATGCTCGCGCAGCGCTTGCGCTATCCGGATGCATATACGCCCTCATCGCTGGATGCGATGTTCGACGAAGAACTCGAACGGATTTTGAACGAACTGCCGCCGCAATCGCAACCTGACGAGCGCGAGCGCTTCCGCCGCGCCGGAGCGATCTCGGAGCAGATGATTTTGGTTGGGGCGTTCGACCCGGAGTAGGCCGAGCGGCACGCCTTGAAAAAAGCGGCGTGCGCAGGTATCGTTAGGGCACTCCGAAGGAGGTTGTCATGCCGAAGTTCATCATCGAGCGTGATATTCCGAACGCCGGGAGTTTGACTTCCGATCAACTCCAAGGTATCGCCGCCAAATCATGCAGCGTCCTCCAGCAAATGGGGCCATCGATCCAGTGGATCGAGAGTGACGTCACCAACGACAAGATCTATTGCGTTTACATCGCGCAAAGCGAGGAGGAGATTCGCGAACACGCACGGCGCGGCGGCTTCCCCGCGGATGAAGTAAACGCCGTGCGAGCGCACATCGACGCGACGACGGCCGAAGTGCCGGTGCACGCAGCCCGTTAGACCCGACTAGAGATACGCGAGGGCGGCGCGCTGATCGCGAATCAATTCGTCGATGCGTTCGCCGCTCACGCCGAAATCCGAGAGTACCGTGTGAGCGAAGCCGAAGGCGCCTTCCGCTTCGGGAACCAGCACGCCCTGCGCGCCGGCTTTGCGTAATATGGCGACGTCGCGCAAGCGTTCGGCCCGCGCGATCACGCGCAGATTCGCGTTCGCGGCAAACCGCCCCGCTATTGCGGCATTCGCGGCCGTGTCGGGAATCGTGCTGAGCAAGATGCGCGTCGACGGCACGATCACGCGCGCGATCGCATTCGGATCGGCGCCGTCGCCGTAGTGCGCATCCAGCCCGTCGTGCTGCGCAGCACGCAATGCGTCGACGTCCAATTCGATCACGGCGAGCGGAATCGCCGCACGGCGGCAGAGTGCGCTGACGGTACGGCCGACTCGCCCGTAGCCGATGATGACGATCGCGGGCGGCGTCGCGTATTCCCGTTCGGTGGACTCGGTTGCCGCATCGATCGCCGCGCGGCGGGGCGCGGCAATGCGTGCGGCCAGCGCTGCGACGATGATCGACAGCAGCGTCGCACCGATTGCGATCCCATACTCGCTTGCATTCAACCGTCTAGCGAGGAAACTGTTGTTGGCAAGAACGACGTTGAACTCGCCGAGCGGCACCATCGCGATGCCTAGCGCGATCGCAGTGCCGCGCCGCTGATTGACGAACCGGCTCAGCGCGTACCAACCGCTGAAGCGCAGAACGATGAGCGCGAATCCGAACGCCAGAATGACGGGCCATGCATTGAGTAGCGCGCCGACATTCACGAGCGTTCCGATCGACACGAAGAACAGCATCACGAAGAGCTCTCGCAGCGGCGCGACGATCGAATGCACGAGCCGGCTTCCCGCGGCTTCCGACGTGACGGCGCCCGCGACGAACGCGCCGAATTCGAACGAAAGTCCCGCCAAATGCCCGATCCACGCCGCGACCAGCGCGACCGCGGTCGAAAAGGCTATCATCGCTTCCGCCGGCGCGCGCCGCAAGAACCCAATGACGATTCGATGCAGCACGGTCGCGCCGAGCGCCAAAGCGACGATGACGAACGCGGCCGCTTTCACCAGCGGCAGCAGCGCGCCGAGCAGAGAGAGCTGCGCGGGAGGCGTCGTGGTGACGACGAGGATGAGCACTGCGAGCAAATCCTGCGCGACCAGCAGCGCAATCGCGGCTTGTCCCGGCTGTTTGCCGAGCAAACCGAAGAGTTTCAACAACGCCACACCGATAGCGGTGCTCGACAGCGTGAACGCCAGCGCAAGCGTCACGGGGTGCGTGAGTCCGATGGCCGCGCCGATGGCCCAGGAAGCAGCGCCGAACACCGCCATGAGCGCGACGTTGCCGATCATCGCGACGGTCCCGACGTGCCGCAGTTCGCGCAGTGAAAACCCGAGGCCCAGGCTGAACAGCAGCAAGATCAGCCCCAGTTCGCTCAGCCCGTTCAGCGATGCGTCCGCGGTGTGATACCCGGGCGTAAACGGACCGATGATGATCCCTGCGACGACGTAGCCGAGAATCGGCGTGATGCGCGCGGCACGCGCAAGAAGTCCTAGAATACTCGCGGAGACGAGCGCCACCGTGAGATCGGCGAGGAATACGGCCGTCGCATTTTCCACGCCGCCGAATTCGACGCGAAGGGACGGGCCGGCTTCTGCCCGTTCGTCCCGCGGCCGTTGACGATCCCTGCGGAATCCGGTATGACCCTCGCATGAGCCTCATCGCCGCTACTGGTGGCCGCTCCCGTTGTTTACGGCCATCGGCCTCTGTTCTTCAGCTACCACTACGGTCATGAACGGTAAGCAAACCCGTATTCCGGCAATCGCCGCGATCCTCGCGTTCGCTTTCCACCTGCTGGCGAACCCGCATTACGGCTTTTTCCGCGACGAACTGTACTTCATCATCTGCGGCATGCATCCTCAGTGGGGCTACGTCGATCAGCCGCCCGTGACGCCGCTGCTGGCAGCAGCTTCGCAACTATTCGGACATTCGCTGTTCGCGCTGCGCGCGGTTGCCGCGATTTTTGCGGGCGCCTCGGCATACGTCGTCTGTTTGCTTGCCATCGAATTCGGCGGCGGCGCGTTCGCAATGGCCCTCGCCGCGCTCGCAAGCACGCTGTGCCCCGTTTTGGCCGCATTCGCCATGAAAGTCGGGCCGGACATGGTTGGCTTGTGGCTGTGGCCGCTCGCGGCGCTCTACGTCGTACGCATGGCAAAAGGCGGCGATTTGCGGCAGTGGCTTCCGACCGGCATCGTCATCGGCTGCGCGTTGCAAAGCAAATACAGCGTGCTGTATTTCGCGGCGGCGCTTGTCGTCGCATTGTTGCTGACGCCTGAACGCCGAATACTGCGCTCGAAGTGGTTTGCGGCGGGCGTGCTGGCGGCAGTCGTCATCGCGCTGCCCAATTTCCTCTGGCAAGCTGCGAACGGATTCCCGATGTGGGAATTGCTTCGCAACGGACAACTCGGAAAGAACGTCGTGCTGTCTCCGGCGCAATACGCGCTGGCGGAGCTGATCATCACGAATCCGCTGCTTGCCCTCATCTGGATCGCCGGATTGGTTTGGACTTTCCGAACGGCATCGGCGCGCTTTCTCGGCTACGGATATGCCGTTTTGCTTGCAAGCATGATCGCCTCGCATGCCAAGCATTACTATCCGGCCGACGTCTATCCGATCTTTTTTGCCGCGGGCGCTGTAGCAATTGAAGCCGCGACGCGCAGAGCGTCCGGCATCCGCTGGGCGGTAGTTGCCGTTACCCTGATCTCCGGGCTTGCGCTGCTGCCGTATGTCGAGCCGATTTTGCCGGAGCACACCTTCGTGGCTTTCAACAAAGCAGTCGGCCCAAAAATCGGTCAAGGCTTGACGGTAACGGAACACTCGAAGCAAACGTGGATGACGCAAGACTGGGCCGACATGCACGGCTGGCCGCAGCTCGCGCAAACGGTGACGGACGTTTACGACGCGCTACCGCCAAAGCAGCGCGCGCAGGCCGTTATCGTGGCGAGCAATTACGGCGAAGCGTCGGCGATCGCGTTTTTCGGTCGGGGTTTACCACCGGTCATCAGCGGCCACAACCAGTACTTCCTGTGGGGGACGCACGGGTATTCCGGCAATGTGATCGTCGACGTCGGCGGCGACTGCGGAGCGGGAGCGCATCTGTTTCGCAGTTCGCGCCGCGCCGCCGTCTTCACCGCCGATTACGTCATGCCGTACGAGAACGGCCTGCCGATCATGGTCTGCCGCGGAATCCGTGAGCCGCTCGCGCAGATTTGGCCGCGGGTCAAGAATTACAATTAATCACCTCGCGCGACTACTTCACCTTCATCGAACCGACGGGAATGAAGTGGAGCTGCTCGAGCAGCGCCGTATCGGTTTTCACGAAGTTGATGAAGTCCGCGACCTGCGCGCTCGGCTGTCCGTTCGTGAACATGTGCTCGTACGACCAGTACGGATACTTGCCGGATTGAACGTTCGCATCGGTCGGCGCGACGCCGCCTATCGAAACGGCCGACTGTTGACCGGCTTTGACGTAGCCCATCGCGAGATACGAGATCGCGCCTGGCGTTTGCGCGACCATCGTGGCGACCGTCCCGGAAGAGTCTTGCGTGAGCCCGCTCTCGGTCGGCTCCTGACCGCCGAGCACGTTTTTGACGAACACCGCGCGAGTTCCCGAGCTGCGCGGACGGTTGATGATCGTGATTTGCTGATCCGCGCCGCCCGCTTGTTTGAAATTGGTCGTTTTGCCGCTGAAGATATCGCGAATCTGCTGCGTCGTGAGATTCTTCAGCCCAGATTTCGGATTGACGACGACGGCGAAGTCGACGACGGCGATCTGATGATCCACGAGGCTCGGTTCGTTCTGCGCGGCAATATCGGAGTCGCCGATATCGACCGCCTTCTGCGCGGCCTGCGTGATGCCGACGCGCGAGCCGCCGCCGGACACGCTGATTTTGGCGTCGGGATGTTTCTGCTGATAATCGACTGCCGCTTGTTTCACCAGCGGAAGCAGCGCCGTCGAGCCGGCTACCGTGATCGATCCGTTCGCTCCCGAAGCGGCGGACCCGCCGCCGCCGCACGCGGTCATCGGAAGCAGCAAGCCCACGGCTAGCACCGGCAATACGAATTTACGAAGCATGCAGTTTTCAACTCCTCCGAAAGCAGCGCACAACTGTTAGTATCACCCGGAAAATGTTATGAGCGCCTTAACGGCGCGTCAAGGGCGGCCTTCAGGCGTTCCCAGAATGAATTCCAGCAAGCGCGGATAGACGACGTCCGTGCGCGCGTGCGGATTGTCCGGATCGATGATGTCGTGATTACGCGGCAAATCAGTAAACGCAAACTCTGCCGCCGACCCTTCACGGTGGTCGTCCCATTCGACCGCTACGCGGTGCGTCGCGTGGTTGTTCACCGCCGGATCGTTCGGATTCGTCATCAACACGATCGACGCCGCGGCAGGAGCGGTCGTCCGCGCACGCGCGTAGACGTCTTCACCGATGCGCATCGTCTGCGCCAGCGCGTGTGTGGAAAACCACGGATAGGCTGAAGCGGGACGCTGGTTTGCTTTCGCGCGCGGATCCCACCACAGATACTTGTCGGGCAGCACCAGCATCGCTCGCGTAAGGGCGTAACTGATCGGATACGCAAGGCTCAGCATGGCAAAGACCGGGGCTATCGCGATGCTGCGAGCCACGTCTGCGCGGTACTGCCCGAAATACGCGCAAAGCAGACCGCTCGACGATATACCCGCCACGCAGACGCGCTCGCCCAAACCGCACGCTGCATCGACGGCCGCCGAGGCGCGGGCCAGCAGCGCCTCGGCAGTGAGGTTCGACATCCGGCGCGTGAGGCGGTCGCGATCGCCTTGCTCCGGCATGCGCGGAACGAAGACATTCGCGCCTCGCGCATGAACCAGCGGCGCAAATTCGCGATACTGGCCCGGATGGTTCGTGAATCCGTGCAGAAGCACGACGGCAAGCGGCGTGGCCGCGCCGTGATCCAGCAACGCCGTTCGCGCTTGCGGTAAGATGCGCTCGTCGTCGAGCGCCTGAAATTCGCGGACGCGCTCCAGCGCCTCCGTATAGGAGCGAGCCGGTTTTACGCGCGGCGCCTGAAGCACGTCACCAAATGATCGTCGACCATGCCGACGGCCTGCATGAACGAATAGCAAATCGTCGTTCCGACGAAGGTGAAGCCGCGTTTGCGCAAATCCTTGCTGAGCGCGTCCGAGATCGGCGTGCTCGCGGGAATGTCCGACGTCCTTCGGCGCGGCCGCCGAACCGGTTCGCCGTTCACGAAGCGCCATACGTACGCATCGAAACTTCCGAACGCGTCCTGTACCCTCGAAAACGCTTTCGCATTTGTGACGGTTCCGTACACTTTGGCGCGATTGCGAACGATGCCGGCATCTTGCAGAATGCGCTCGCAGCGCGCATCGGTGAAGCGCGCGACCCGCCCCGGATCGAAAGCGGCGAATACTTTGCGATAGCGTTCGCGTTTGCGCAGGATCGTGTCCCAACTCAGCCCGGCCTGCGCACCTTCGAGCGTGAGGAATTCGAAGAGCACGACGTCATCGTGCGCCGGCACGCCCCACTCCGCGTCGTGATACGCGATCGCCAATTCGTTTTTCGGCCACTCGCAGCGGCGCAGGCTCTTCACCGGTCGATGAGTTCCACGAGAATCGGCGTTACCCGCTGCGAGACGTCGACGTAGCGTTTCGGCTCGATAATGTCGTGCAGAAAGGGCGGCAGACCGCTCAAACGCCGGATCGTCACCGCGTCGGGCTTATGCCGCAGCCATCGCCGGTACAGCCGAGCGACGGCGCGCCGGTTGATCGCCGAATCGCCGGGATTGACGACGAGCACGAGTTCGTCGGCCAACGGCGCGACAGTTTCGGCGCTTTCGAGCAACGCATCGGCTATCGTAAGACCGTGCGCGATGGCGTGACTGGCGAACCGCGGATAGCCGTGTTCGGGAAGTTGGCGCTCGCGCAAGATCGGATCCCACCAGAAGAACCGGTTCGGACGTTTGAGCAGCCATCGCGCGACGTGCAGCCGCAACACGTTGGGTATCCACGAAACGCCGAGAAACGGCGAAACCGCGACCGCGCGATGGATCGGATTGAATTGCCCGAGGTACGCGGTCAGCAATCCGCCGAGCGAAAATCCCGCAACGTTCACGCGTTCGCCCAGACCTTGCGCCACCGCTAACGAATCGTTCGCGCACGCTTCCAGCTGCGCGGCGTTCATCGAAGCGAGCGCTTCGGACAAGCGATTGCGATGGCCGTGCCGCGGCAGGCGCGGAATGAAAACGTTGTGTCCGCGCGCGTGCAATGCAGTCGCAACTGCGAAAAACTGCCGCGGGCTGGCCGACAGACCGTGCAGCAGCAGCGTGGCGTGCTCCGTGCGCCGGCCATGGTCGAAAACCAGCGTTTGCCCGAGTTCGCCGACGCTCGCGCGCTCGTCGCGGCGGACAAACCAGCGCAGCCGCTCCTGTGCGCTATCGTACGTTGCGTGGTCGTTCATAAAAGAGGTAGCCGAGCGTACCGTCCTTAACCAAAGGAGGAAGTGTTCCTGGAACGCAGGCGTTCGCGCCCCTGCGGTCCTTCGTCACCGAAGTAAACACACTCGGCGCGCTGGAAAATCATGCACGATGTTCAGGATGCTTCGAAGGAACTGATAGCGCTCGAAGATCGGTTTGGCGCCCGCAACTACGACCCGCTCGACGTGGTCGTCGAACGCGCGCAAGGCGTATGGCTCTACGACGTCGCCGGCAAACGGTACCTCGATTGCGTGAGCGCCTATTCCGCCGTAAATCAGGGGCATTGCCATCCGCGCATCATGGCTGCACTACTCGAACAAGCGAAGAAAGTAACGTTGACTTCGCGCGCGATGCGCAACGATCGCATGCCGGGATTCTTGCAGCGTCTCACGGAGATCTGCGGATACGAAATGGCGCTGCCGATGAATACCGGCGTCGAAGCAGTCGAAACCGCAATCAAACTCGCACGCCGTTACGGCTACGAAGTCAAAGGCATAGCGAACGATCGCGCCGAGATCGTCGTATTCACGAATAATTTCCACGGCCGTACCACGGCTGCGATCAGCGCGAGTTCCACGCCGGAGTACCGTCGCGGTTTTGGTCCGTTCACGCCGGGATTCGTGCACGTTCCGTATGGCGACTACGCGGCGCTCGCGCAAGCCGTGAATGAAAATACATGCGCAGTCCTCGTCGAGCCGATACAAGGCGAAGGCGGCGTCATCGTTCCGCCGGACGGGTTTTTGAAACGCGCGTGGGGATTGTGCAAGGAACACCGCGTTCTTTTCGTCGCGGATGAAATTCAAACCGGATTCGGACGCACCGGCGATCTTTTCGCGTGCGATCATGAAGGCGTAAAACCGGACGTGCTCGTCGTCGGCAAAGCGCTCGGCGGGGGCTACTACCCCGTTTCCGCGGTGCTTTCCAACCGCGAACTGATGCTGCTCTTCCGCCCGGGCGAACACGGCAGCACCTTCGGCGGGAACCCGCTGGGTTCTGCGGTCGCAATTGCGGCGCTCGATGTGATCGTCGAGGAAAAGCTACCGTCGCGCGCTCGCTATGCCGGCGCGAAAATCATGCGCGGAGTGCGCGCGATCGATTCGCCGCTCGTGAAAGAGGTGCGCGGGCGCGGCTTGCTGATCGGCGTCGAGCTGAAGATACCGGCGCGCAGCCTCTCCGAAGCGATGCTCGCACGCGGCGTCGTCGCAAAAGACACGCACGAAAACGTTTTGCGGCTGGCACCGCCGCTGATAATCGAGGATGGGGAAATCGAGTCTGCTGCTTCGCGTGTTCGAGGATGCCCTGGCGAGCCTCTGATCTGATCGATCGGCTCGCGGGCGAACAGCGAACGGCACTGGTTTTCATCGACGAATACGGCCACCGCCGGGACTACACGTTTCGCGAGGTCGCCGTGCACTCGCAGCGCTACGCCGCGGTGCTTCGCGCGTTCGGCGTTGCCGGCGGCGAGCGCGCTTACGTTTCGCTCTCGACGACCGCCAAGTGCGTCTTTACGCTTCTGGCGCTCGAACGCATCGGCGCCGAGGTCGTTCTGGATGCGGCGCGTGCGCCTTCCGCCGCAACGATTGTCGCCAACCGCGTGTATCGTCCGCAGATCGACGCGCTGCGCGAGCAACTGCAACCGCAGACGCGCTTTTTGCTCATCGGGGAAGAGTGCGAGGGGTGGGCGCGTCTCGACACGCTCGCCCAAGCCGGGCCGGCGCCGCGATCGGAGGTCGAGACCGGAGCCGCCGACGCGACGCTCGATTCAGCCCGCGACGGAATGCGAGAACTGCTCGGTGCGGGCGCAATCGATACCGTCTGGTGCGCGCTTCACGTTGAAGACGAAAATTGGTTCGAACGCGCGATCGCCGCGCCGTGGCTTTGCGGATCGGCCGCGGTTGCGCACAACGCGGATTTCGACGCGAGCGAACGTTTGGATTTGGTGCGCGAGCTTGACGTAACGATATTACTCCAGCGCGAGCACGATTATCGGGCGCAGCTTGCGCTCGCCGATCCGGAGCGCTTCAAAATGCCTCGGCTGCGCCGCTGCTTGATCGCCGGCAATCGAGTCGATGAGGAGCTGCAGTCGAAGTGGAACGAGCGGTTCGGCTTGCAGCTCACATCTTTCGCAGCGGTTTGACGACCTGGGAGAGCCTGTCCGCGGCGCCTTTAACGCGTTCCAAATGCGGGTAGCGTGGACCGCCGAAGTACGAAATCGCCACCGTTCGATACATCTCGTCTTTTTCGACCAGCAAAGAGATTGGGCGATGAGCGGTTTGCGCTTCTTTGACGGCATCGTACAGCAGATCGTCGCTGTATTCGCGGCCGTTCACGGCAACGAGTTTTTCGCCGATGCCCAAACCGGCTTTCCATGCCGGCGATCCGAAATGGACGTCGCTCACCGTGCCGTCCATGCTTACCAGGCCGAGCGAATACACGAAGTTATTCTTGCGCACGTCGTGCGAAGGTTCGTCCGTGTACACCATTTTCCAGCCGTCCGGCTCGAAGCCCGCGGGCGGGTGCACGGCGACATCGTCGATCCAGCGATGGAAGAATCCAGTCCAATCGTAAGGCGCAACTTGGTTCAGCGCGGCGATAACATCGGCGCGATTGTAGGGAGCGGTGATCGGGCCAGTGTTCTGCGCGCCGAAGAACGCGCGCGCGAAGGTGTCGAGCGAGGCTTTGTCGTGCGTTCGGTCGCGAATAACAGCGTCGGCGAGGAGCCAGACGAGTTCGCCTTCCGAGTAAAAGTCGACGCCGCGGCGCTCGGAATAGTAGCCGCGCGGCGAGCCGTACAAAAACGGACCCGAGGTTGCCGTATCGCCCAGAGGGCGCCAGTCCCGCCCTTGTTCGTTGTCGTAATTCGCGTAGACCGCGGCGATGTGATCGGGCCAATTCTTCGCGTCGCGGATCCCGTCGCGGTACGACATGACGTCTCCATAATATTGCGTCATACCCTCGTAGACCCACAGCAGCGAATCGTCGTAAGCTTCGTTCAAATTGCTGCGCACCAACCCATCGGGCATGCGGTACTTGCCGTCCCAGGAGTGGTTGAACTCATGCGAGAGCAAGTCGCCGCCGCGCTCGAGCAACTTCGGATCGATCAGATACGCGCCCGTCTCGCCGTCGTCGCTCGACTCGTGGTGCTCGACGCCTTCGCCCGGCATCACGTCGGAAATCGTGAGCAGGAAGTGGTAATCGTGCCAGTGGCGCGCACCGTACATCGCGATCATTTCTTGAACCAGGGCGCGAAAATGGCCGACCGTCGTATTGTCCGCGTCCAATTCTTCGGGCGTGTCGGCGCAGACGTTGAGCGATGCCGTTCCGGGAAAAGCCGCGGGGCCGCTCCAGAGATTCCACTTGCGAAAGTTCACGCACGCATCCAGTGGTGAGTCCATTAAACGCCCGAGCGGCGTCGTGCTCCAGGTTACCGTGTTTCCGCTGCGCTTGGGATCGTACAGCGCGGTTGCGAATTTCCAGTTCTCGCCGGGCAAAACGAGCGTCGGAACGAACTGCGTCGTATCGTTCGTGCCGTACGACGGATAGAGCACGTTCTGATTCCAATCGATGACGAATATGTTCGGCGACGACAAGCGGTTCGAGGAGTAATGCCCGAACGTCGCTCCCAGGTACGTGAAATCCGCTTCGATGCTTTGTGCGCCCGCCGGCACGTCCATCGTGAACGCAAACATATTCGACGGATCGCGATGCCACGCTACGGGCTTGCCGTTAGCGGTAATCGTCAACTCGGCCAAGTTCTGAATGGGACCGACGGGGCCGTGTTCGCCGGGGATCCACTGCGGATAATACAGCGTGAGCGGACCGGGCGCGACCGGAATGACTTCGTGCGTCCGGACGATGTTTTGCGTGGGAGCCTTCGACGCGTCGACGACAAGCGTAATAGGGCCGCTCATGGCGGCGGCTAGGAGTGCAGCAGCAAACATAGCGACTCTGCTACGCCTCGCGCGCCACGTCATCATGCATGCCACCATCGCGGCACGGGTACGATGCCGAAATGAGTACCGGCCAATTCCCCAGCCTGCCCGCTTACGCGATAAAGCAGCGCATCGAAATCGGCGGCGTCAACGTGCTCTTACTGAGCGTTCCTCCGGATCAGGATTATCCGCAGAACATCTTCGGCGTGAGCGAAAAGGGCGACGTGCTTTGGCAGATCGAACCGCGTTCTTCCAAGGCGCCGCACAACAAATACACGTCCATACGTGATGAAGTCGGCATCGTCGTCGGCACGACCGAAGACAACGCGCAGCGCAAGATCGATCCCAAGACCGGGAAGGTCTTACACGAAGAAGCGGCGCCGTAAATGGGCGCTTAACGAAGATCCAGCTTCATCATTTCGCGGAACGTCCGGAATCCGAGCGATTCGTAGAGCGGCCGTCCGGCCTGCGATGCTTGCAGGCGAACGCGTACGCACCCGCGCTGCCTGCACCAAGCGATAGCGCGCTGCGTCAGTTCTCGCGCGATTCCGCGGCGGCGGTGACCGGGAACGACGTAGATTCCCGCCAGCGTCGCTTGCGAGTCGAGCAGCGCGCCGGCTGAGTTTTGACTCAAAAACGCCGCGGCAACACCGACGATATGGCCGGCGTCCTCGGCGAGGAACCAGGCTGCGGTCCCCGCCGCCAGTTGCGCCGAGAAATCCCACTCAAGGCGCCGGCGCCAATCCGGCACGAATCCGCTGCCCGCCACTTGAGACTCGATCAGCATGTCGTGCCAGAACTGGGCGAGAACCGGCACGTCGGCCGCGGCGCCTTCGCGGTAGGTGAGCATGCACGGCTACATCGGTGGGCCGCTTCCCGGGTCCTCCGCGACCTTTCCTTGACTGCCACCCGGGGGGCTATGGTATGCTCCCTGAGCCGAAGCAGGGCCCGCGAGGGTCCTCACCGGATGCCCGCGGGCGATCCGGTCTTCACCTGAGGTGCCGCCGGCCGGTACCGCTGGATGGGGTCGCTTCGGCGGCGCCATTTTTATTTGCCGAAGCGCAAACGGGGGCCCGCGCACGGCAACGTCTTTTTGTAAGAGGTAATTCTCATCAGCTCGACCGCTCAGAGTAAACGACCAGATTCGCATTCGTCAGGTGCGGGTGATCGACGAGGACGGAAGTCAGCTCGGAATCATGCTGACCGAAGATGCACTGGGCAGGGCGCGAGGCGCGGGCCTCGATCTCATCGAGGTGTCGCCTACGGCGCAGCCTCCCGTGTGCAAAATCGGCGACTACGGGCGCCTGAAATACGAGCAGTCGAAAAAAGATAAAGACACCCGCAAAAAGCAGAAGAACTTCGAACTGAAAGAAGTGAAGCTGCGCCCGAAGATCGAGACGCACGATTACGAGACGAAGGCCCGCATGGCGGAGCGTCTGCTGCTCGACGGCAGCAAGATCAAAGTCACGATCATGTTCCGCGGACGCGAAATAACCTATACGAGTTTCGGACGTAAACTGCTCGATCGAATGGCCGTCGACATGGCGCCGATCGCTACGGTCGAACGCGATCCGAAGCTCGAAGGAAAAAACATGTTTATGATCCTCGCGCCTCGTCCGGTGCCGTCGGGTCCGCCGAAATTCTTGTCGCAGCACGAGAAAGAACGCGATATCCAGAAGCCGGCAACAGAAGCCGCGAAGACGGAGGAGCCTACCAGTGCCTAAGATTCGTACCCATCGTGGCACCGCCAAACGGGTGAAGGTCAGCGCGAACGGCGTCGTTCAGCACCGCCACCAGTTCAGCGGCTGCGGCCACATCATGAGCAAGCGCACGCGCAAGCGCAAACGCAAGTTCCGCAAAGATCAGCCGGTGTTCGCCGGCGATCTCAAACGCTTGGCGCCGACGATTCCGTATCTGGTGTAAGGAGGGTTCGACCGCATGGCACGTATCAAACGCGGCCTCCACGGCCTCAAACATCGCCGCAAGGTGATGAAGCTCGTCAAGGGCTTTCGCGCCGCCCGCCGGCGCAACTATCGCGTCGCGAACGAAGCGCTGCTGCATTCGCTGGCGTACGCATTCCGCGATCGCCGCGTCCGCAAACGCGACTTTCGCGCGCTGTGGATCAGCCGCATCAACGCCGCCGCCCGCAAGGAAGGCCTTACGTACTCGGTCTTCATGAGCGGGCTCAAGAAGTCGGGCGTCACGCTCAACCGCAAGGCGCTCGCAGAACTGGCCGTGTCGGATGCGGCCGCTTTCGGTTCTCTGCTCAAAGTGGCAAAACAAGCGGCTGGAAAATAACGGCCGCGTCTTAACGTAAAGAAAACGGCAGCTGACTTGCAGCTGCCGTTTTCGTATTGCGATATGGCAAGCACTCGCGATAAACTCTCGCAGTATGACGAAACGGATTTTGCTTCTCGCACTGGTTTCACTCACCGCACCGGCGACCGGGATCGCAGCGACCGTCAGCGCCTCGCTGATTCCCGACGGCACTTATGTCGTGAAGGTGGAACAAGTTCAGGACTCGCAGCACCTTACCGTCAAGATGGACAACGGCATGGAGACGACGCTTGCTGCAACCGGCAGTGTGAACTTCGGCAAAGTCAAGGCCAATGACACCATTAAGGTGTCGCTCATCAGGGGCAAAGTGCCGGTCTTCGCGATTCAGTAAAACGGCTTTTGCCGGGCCGCCGCGAACCTGACCGCAAGATGCAAAGCCAGACCCGCGGGTTCGAGGTCTATGTCCTCGGGCTATTAAGCGTCCTCGAGCGGCTGCCGATTCCAATCGCGATCGCGTTCGATCGCGATTGCGATCGCGTTCAAGGCAATCGTGCGTTTCGCGAGATTTCGGGCACGCCGAACGTTCGCTATTTCCTTGAAGGCCGAGAACTGGCAACGTACGAGTTGCCGTTATACCGCGCCGCCGACGGCGGAACCGAAGTGTTGGACACGCCGTTGCAACTCTTGCGCGACGACGGTACGCGTTTCGAACTCATCGCGTCGGCATGGCCGCTGCGCAGCGCCGGCGGCGTCGTTCATGGCAGTATCGGCGTCTTCGTCGACGTCACGCAGAACCGTGAGGCGGAGCGCCGCTATCAAACGATCGCGGAAGCGATCCCGTCGTTCGTGTGGCTCGACGCGCCCGATGGCAGCGCAACGTACGCGAATAAACGGTGGCTCGATTACACCGGGCTGAACGAAGAACAAAACTGCGGCTCCGGCTGGCAGGTCGTCGTGCATCCCGAAGACGCCGCGCGTTTGCAAGCGGAGCGCGAACGCACGCTCGCCACGGGCGAAGCGTTCGAAGATGAATGCCGGTACCGGGGCAAGGACGGGAAGTACCGCTGGTTTCTCTTCCGCTCGATCCCGATTCGAGACGCGGAAGGCAGGGTGACGAGCTGGCTCGGCACCGCCACGAACATCGACAAACAAAAACGCGCGGAGGCGCAGCAAGCATTTTTCGCGCTGGCGAGCGACGTACTCGGATCCACGCTCGACGTGCACACGACGCTCGAGCGGATCGCGCGCTTGGCGATCGCTTCGCTCGGAACGTGGTGCCAGATCGACATTCCGGACGACCGGGGCCGCTTGCGCGTTTCCGTCGTCGCGCACGGAGATCCCGAGAAAGAACGAGTCCTCGCGCAGACTCGCCGGCCTTCATATCTACAACGACGAAGCGCGCCTCGGACCGCCGGCGGTCTACGCGACGCTCAAGCCGCAGTTGCTGCCGCACGTCGACGATGAAGCGGTCGCGTACGTCATTCCGGACGGCCGTCACCGCGAGGTGTACCGCGAGGTCGGGTACGCTTCCGGTTTGATGGTCCCGCTGCGCATTCGCGATCGGGTATTCGGTGTGCTGGGAATCGCCACGGACGATCCGACGCGCTTATACACTGAATTCGACGTCACCACCGCCCTCGAGCTCGGACGGCGCGGCGCGATCGGACTCGAGAACGCGCACTCTTTCGCGCGCGAACACCGCGTCGCCACGACGCTGCAGCGGGCGCTGCTTCCGTCGTCGCTGCCCGACGTTGCCGGCGTGCGCTTTTCATTCGCCTATTCCGCCGCGGCATCAGGCGACGGCGAGGCGGTCGGCGGCGACTGGTACGATGCGTTTCCGGTCGAGGGCGGCCGCATCGCACTTTCAGTCGGCGACGTTGCGGGCCACGGCGTCGAGGCCGCGGTTACAATGGGCATCGTGCGGCAGTCGATACGCGCCGCGGCGCTCGATCTGCATGCGCCTAAAGACGTGCTCGCGCGCGCGAACCGGATAATCACGCTCGAGCACACGCACCCCATGATCACCGCCCTCTACGGTTTGTACAACCCCCGCACGCGGGAACTGACGTATAGCGTCGCCGGTCATCCACCGCCGGTCGCGCTGCGCGCCGACGGCACGATCGAGGCACTGAACGGCACGGGGCCGCCGATGGGCGATGCATTCGACGAGGTGCTGCTCGAGCAGCGCCACATGGTTCTGAGCGAAGGGACGACCCTCGTCTTTTTCACCGACGGGCTCATCGAATATGGCCGCGACGTCATCGCGGCGGAACGCCGGCTGCACGACGTGCTGGCCGCGCGCGCATTTCTCGACCATGAGAATCCGGCGCAAGCGATTATCGACGCCGTGCTGGACGCGCCGCAACGCGACGACATCGCCGTTTTAGTGCTGCGCGTTTAAGCGCTAGTCGCCGCGCGCGGTAAAGCCCGGGTTCGGCACGCCCTTCTGCGGCAGCGTGCCCGTTCCGCCGGTCGTCAGTTCCGGTTTCTCCGGCAGCTTGTCCGGCTCGTCGGGCGGTTCCGGTGAGTCGGGCATTTCTGGTACGTCCATAGTCCAATCATGCCCGCGCAGGCGTACTTTAGACGTGACCGAAGTGAGCGCGAGCCATGGCAACCGCCGCCGCGCCCGACGAAGGCGCTGACGAGACGACGTTGGCGCAGGCATTCGCGCGCCGCGAGCGCTGGGCGTTCGACGAAGCGTATCGCCGATTCGGTTCGCTGCTTTACTCGGTCGCACACAGTGTGCTGCACGTTGCCGAGGAGGCGGAAGATTGCGTGCACGACGTGCTCGTGCGCGTGTGGAAGAACCCGCGAACGTATACCGTCGATCGCGGATCGGTTCGCTCGTTTTTGGTCGTATGCGTTCGAAACGACGCCATCTCGCGCACGCGCTCCGCGGCGCGCCGCGAACGCATGAACGAACGCATCGGGCGCGAAGCGCCTCAGACTCAGGAACTGCACATCACCGATTTCGTCGAAGAGCGCCGCGTACGCGAAGCGCTCGCACAGCTTCCGCACGATCAGCGCGCCGCACTGCTTCTCGCCTATTTCGGTGAAAAGACGCACGTGGAGATCGCGCGAGAACTAGGCGAGCCACTCGGCACGGTGAAGAGCCGCATCGCGCTGGCGCTGCGCAAACTCGGCGCCGCTTTGCGAACGGAACCGCGCGCATGACCGATCACGTCGACGATCTCGCGGAACTCTACGCGCTCGGTTCGTTGAGCGAGAGCGAGAGCGCGCGGGTCGAACGCCACGGCGCGCGGTGCGTCGTATGCGCGGGCCGACTACGAGAAGCGGAAGAGACGGTTTGCGTTCTCGCGCAAGCACAAGCGCAGCCCGTTCGCGAGGCTCCCGCCGCGTTACGATCGCGCCTCGATCGCTCGTTCGCGCATGCCGCGCATCGCCGCGTTCTGACGTGGCATCCGTTCGCAGCCGCAGTCGCTGCAGCGATCGTCCTCGCGCTCGTACCGACGTGGGTCGCGGTGGACCGCAACACCGCCTTGCAGGCGATGCACCAAGACGAACGCGCGCTCGCTCGCCTCGCAAGCGCAGGCACCGACGTCGATCGCGCGGTGTTCATGAGTCCCCGTAACCAACGCATGAACGCAAAGGTGCTGTACGGAGCGCGCGGCGACTGGTATTACGTCGTCGTGATGCATCCGCGTCCCGGCATGCAGGTGGCGTACGTGCACGGGGGCCGCATGCAAATGCTCGGAACGGTCGCGATGCACGGCGAAAGCGGCACGCTGTATCTGCCGGTCAATCACAAGATGGACGAGCTGGCGCTGCTCGAAGGCAACACGGTCGTCGCCGACGCGCACCTCGCATATTGAACGGCGAGCAAGGCCTTCAAGAGCCTAGGCACCGAAGTGCGGGCTCATGCGGATTGCGATTGCCTGCTTCGTGTTTGCTTGTTCGTCGTTCGGCTCCAGCGCAATCGCGCAACAGATTCAACCGACGCCGCCGCCCGCGCTCCCCACGGCTCCGCCCTTTTCAGTGGAGAAGGCGCGCGGAATCGATGCCGCCGCGCGGGCCGAAATTCATTCGGGCAGCACGCCCGGCCTTGCCATCGGCGTCGTTGAGGACGGCCTGCTGGTCTACGCTCGCGGGTTCGGCGATGCGAACGTTCAAGCCAAGCGCGCCGTCACGCCCAGCACCCAATTTTACGCGGGATCGCTGAGCCGGCAGTTCGCCGCTGCGGGCATTCTCATGCTCGCCCAGCAGAAAAAACTGACGCTGGACGACAAGGTCACGAAATACGTTCCCGAGCTCGCCACGGCCAAGGACGTGACGCTGCGTCAGTTGCTTCAGCAAAGCTCGGGGCTGCCGCAACTGCGCAACGCGCCTGGGATTGCGGCAGACTTGACGCGCCCGGTGAAGCTCGAGAATCTAATCGCCGCCGCGAACCGCATGCCGATGCAATCGCACCCGGGCACCGCGTTCGACGACAATGCGCTGAATTTCGTGCTCGCCGGTCTCATCGTGCAGCGCGTAAGCGGTCTGCCGCTCTCGATTTTTTATTCGACGCAGATCTTTCAGCCGCTGATCATGACGTCGAGCTTTCTCGTCGGGGATCAGGGAATTTCGCCGCAGCACGCGCTGGGATACACGCGCGAGCAGGGCAAGTTTCGGCGCGCCCGGTCGTGGGATTCGAGTTGGCTTTTCGGAACCGCTGACTTGGTGACGACCGTGCAAGACTTGGCGAAGTGGGATGTCGGGTTGCCCCTGCTCCTCAACGTCGATTCCGTTCGCGAGATGTGGACGCCGAACGGGCTGCCCGGCGGCATTCAGTACGGCATGGGATGGGTTATCGATCAGCGAGGCGGACAGCGCTTCATTTGGCAGAGCGGAGAGCTGCCCGGATTTCACGCTATGAACGCCTTGCTGCCGGAGGAGCATTTGGCCGTCATCGTACTCGCGAACGCAAACGGGCTGCGCGGTGAAAATACCGTGCAGCCCGAGCGACTGGCAACCCGAATACTGGACATCATCGCGCCGCTGCCGCCGGCGCATTTCGGAAATCTCATCATGGGACGGGCCACGGAATGGCTCGGACGCCTCGCGCGCGTCGATGTCGATCGCACGCAGCTCACCGCGCCGTTTAGTCAATACTTGAGCGACCAGGTCGTACAGCGAGTCTGATTTTCAAGCATTTGGGCCGGTGCTCTCGCTCGTCCCGGTCGAGAGCTACCAGCGGTCGGGCGATACGGTTTACGTGTTCGACGTGAAGTTTCGTAACGGAGAATACCGCTACGATTTCACGTTGACGCCCGATGGTAAAATCGACGGCTTATTTTTGCAGCCGTATGGTTAGTCGTCGCCGTTCGCCAGACGCCGTCCGGTCGCTTCGATGACTTTGCCCAGCATGCTCACGGCCTCGGCGCGTGAAGCATTGCTGAACATATACTTGAGCTTGTCATCCGAATCTTCGACGATGAGTACGGCGCGTTTGCCTGCGCGAACCGCGGCAATGAGCTTGTTGAGATACGCTTCATCTTCGGGTGCTAACACGGACGACACTCCGGCTTCCTTGCCATCGCTGAGCAAATATTTTAGAACCGCATTGATATCCCGCGGTGTATCCACGCGCTACTACCTCCATGGCGAAACGCCACAGCCAATTAACGCTAGAATAGCGCATTCCGTGGCGACTTCGTAGATGGATTATCGACTCTTACAAAAACTAATTTATCTCGGACGCTCCAACCAAAGAAGCGCCAAGACCGTTTTCATGTCGACGATCTCGCCTTTCGCCTGCATGCTTGCGGCTTCCGAAAAGGTGACTTCACGCACTTCGATGCGTTCGTCTTCCTCGAGCTGCTGGGCTCCCGCGCGCAATTCCCGGGCCGCGTAAAGGGTGACGCGTTCGGTGCAATACCCGGGCGTCGGGTACACCGAGCAGAGCAACTCCCAGGATTCGGCTTCGTAGCCGGTTTCCTCGCGAAGCTCCCTCCGCGCGCCGTCTTCGCACGATTCTTGGGCTTCCGCCGTACCGGCGGGGATCTCCCAAAGCGACGCGCCCGCCGCGTGCCGGTACTGCCGCACGAGCACCAATCGATCGGGCGCGGGCAGCGCGGCAATGGCGTAAGAACCCGGATGCTCGACGATGTCGAGACGGTGCGTGCGGCCCTCGTCGTCTTCGACCGTGTCCACGCGAAGGCGGAAGACGCGGCCTTTGTAAATTTCCTGTGACGAGGCCAATCGCGGCAGTTCGCTCATAGGCGGGACGATTAACGGAATACCTCCGCCGGGCCTCGTAGAAGCAAGCGTGCAAGGTTCGCAATCTTCCATCGGCCGCGAATTGCTTTGGCTCCTCATCTGGGCTGCGATCTTCATCGTCATCACCGTACTGTTGCTCAGGTTCGTCGTGCCCCACCACTTCAACGACCGCGTCGCGGTGATGATCTCCGCAATCGTCTCCGGCGTCGCGATGATTTCGCTGCGTGCCTACGTTACTCGGCGCGCATAATCCGCGCATCGAATCCGCGCGCGAGCTTTGACCAAAAAAGGCCGCAAACGGCAAGCGCGCTTTTCGTTCGAGGGCGCGACGCTTCTCGCAAGAAGCGGTCGATGCGGGCTTGCAGATCGAATCGATCTATGCAGTGAAAAATGCGTTCGAGGCGACGCCGCTCGCGGCGCGGTTGGAGCGCGACGGCATTCCGGTTTACATCGTCGACGAACGCGCGATGCGTCGCATATCCGACGTCGAAACGCCAAGCGGCATCGTCGCCGTCGCGCCGATTCGCTTTTCCGCCGCTGGCGACATTGTGGCGCAACGCGGCGTGACGCTGATCTTGGCCGACATTGGCGATCCCGGTAACGTCGGCGCGCTGCTGCGTACCGCGGAAGCTTTCGGCGCGTGCGGGGTCATCGCAGGTTCGCTGGGCGCGGAGCCGCATTTGCCCAAAGTCGTGCGCGCGGCGATGGGCGCACTGTTTCGACTTCCGATCGCAGTCGCCGATCCAACCGGCATCGCGCCGTTGCTCGCGGGCCGCGAAGTAACCGGGTTGAGCGCGTTGGGCGAGCCGCTCGACGCCATTCCGTGGGACCCAGCCGGCGCAGTCGTCGTCGGTAACGAGCGCCGCGGTCTGGGCCGCTGGGAGCCGCTGTGCACGCGCTTGGGATCGATTCGCATGCGCGGCCAAGCCGAGAGTTTGAACGCGGCAACGGCCGGTGCTATTGCTCTTTATGAAGCAACCAAGCGGCCGCATTGCTGAGCGGAAAACCCTTTATTATCGAATTGTCAAGGCAGTGAATTGAGTCGAAAAAGTCAAGTCTACCCTGTGGAAAAGTCGCGTGCTATACTGCATCCATTCGCACGGGCGTGCGGAGCCAAACGTCATAGAGAAGGAGACACGCGGACCCAATGGCGACCTCCGAATTCTTCTGGAAACTCTTCAAAGACACCGGATCGATCAGCGCCTATTTGATATACCGGCACCTGCATCCCGGATCGGCTCCAGCGACCTGACACCGCCTCGAAGAAGAATGTCGAAAAGCGCCCGGAATACCACCGGGCGCTTTATGTTTCTTTTTTTCATCTACGACCAACTTGCCGAACTGCGCGCCCGCTTTCGACGACGCGCTTTCCGCGCGCAACCGACCAAAAAACGCTCGAAGCGGTGCGTGTCGCGTTCCTCGGGCGCAGCGGCGAAATCACTGCTCTGCGCCGCGGAATCGGCCAACTGCCGGCCGGCGAGCGGCCCGACGCCGGCAAATTATCAATGAGGCAGTCGAGGCGATGGAAAGCGCGCTCGCGCGCGCGCAGCAAGCGCTCGAAGCTGCGCGCTTTCGAATCGCAGCTCGCCGCGCGCATCGACGTGACGTTTCCGGCGATCGCGCCGCACGATGGGATCGATTCACCCGGTGCGCCGCGTCATCGAAGATCGCGTGCCGCTACTTTCAACAGCACGGTTTCGCAGTCGTGCTCGGCCCGGAGATCGAGCCGGAGTATTACAACTTCGACGCGCTCAACATCCCGCCGGATCATCCCGCGCGCGAAGGATTCGACTCGTTCTTTCTTGACGGGGACGCTGTTGCTGCGTCCGCACACGTCGCCCATGCAAATTCGCACGATGCAGCAGCACCGGCCGCCGGTCGCCGTCGTCGTCCCCGGTAGCTGTTACCGCCGCGATGCCGTCGACGCGCGCCATCTGTTTCAATTCACGCAAATCGAAGGACTGCTCGTCGACGAGGACGTGCACTTCGGACATCTCAAAGGGATGCTCACCGGCATGTGCCGCGAGTCTGTTCGGACACGATCAGCAGGTGCGTTTCCGCCCGTCGTTCTTTCCGTTCACCGAACCGAGCGCGGAAGTCGACACCACGTGTCCGCTTTGCCGCGGCGACGGCGCATGCGAGGCGCAATGCCGCATGTGCGGCGGTTCGGGATGGATCGAACTCGGCGGTTCGGGCATGGTGCATCCGAACGTTCTGCGCAACGATGGATTACGATCCGGACGTTATTCGGGCTGGGCGTTCGGTTTCGGCGTCGAGCGCATGGCGCTCGTGCGGTACGACGTCGACGACATCCGCCGCTTTTACGAAAACGATCCCGACTTTCTTTGTATCTTGCGCTATGAAAGCCTGAAGTAACGGTATGCGCGTACCCTTAGGCTGGCTTCGCGACTACGTCGACCTGCCGGCCGATCCGCACAAAGTCGCGGACATGCTCGCGCAGATCGGCTTTCCGGTCGACGCGATCGAAGAGCGGCCGCGTCATCACCGGCGTCGTCGTCGGACGCATCGAAGCAGCTGGAAAAACATCCGAACGCCGATCGCCTGCAAGTCGGCAAAATCGATGTCGGCAACGGAGCGCTGCTGACGATCGCGACCGCGGCGACGAACGTCGCGCCGGTCAAACGATTCCGCGTCGCGACGATCGGCGCGCAGCTGCCGCATTTGCAAGATCGAACGGCGCAAAATGCGCGGCGTCGAGTCCGAAGGCATGATGATCTCCGCGGACGAGTTGGCGCTGCCCGCGGAGTGGTTCGAAGACGGGATCATGCAGCTCGAACCCGACGTGGCGCTCGGAACGGACGTCGTCGAATATTTTCGGCTTAGCGAAGCCGTTCTGGACGTCGACGTCACCAGCAATCGCGTCGACGCCATGTCGCATGGTCGGCCTCGCGCGCGAACTCGCCGCGTATCAAGGCATTGCGCTGCGGCTGCCGGCGCTCGCGGCGACGTGCGCCGTAACGCACGCGAGCGATGCCGGCGTGACGATCGAGTCGCCGGATTGCAGGCTCTTCGTCACTGCAGCGAGTTCACGGATGTGCGCGTCGGCGCATCGCCGGCGTGGATGCGCGATTCGCCTCGCGCTTGCGGGACAGCGCCCCATCAACAATTTCGTCGACATTTCGAATTACGTCATGCTCGAGACCGGGCAGCCCGCTGCATTTTTACGACGCGCGAAGATTCCGAACGAGACATCTGATCGTGCGCGACGGCCGCGACGGGCGAGCAGCTCGTCACCCTCGACGGCGCAGAGCACGATCTCAGCGACGAAAGATTTGGTCATTGCGAGCGAACGCGGAGCCGAAGGCTTCGCAGGTTTGATGGGCGGCGCACCGAGCGAAGTCACCGAGACGACGACGAGCATTCTGCTCGAAGCGGCGATCTTCACCGGTTCGCGCGTTCGCCGGATGAGCGCGCCGTCACGGCTTCCGCACCGAGGCCAGCAGCCGCCACGAAAAAGTCGCTTGCCACCGCGATCGCGATTGCCGGCGCACGACGCGCCGCGGAGCTGCTTGTCGCGCAAGGCGCCGCTGCCGGGCCGCTCCATCTAGAGGGCGTACGGTCGACGAACCGAACCGCATCGAATTTCGCGCTTCGCGACGTCAAACGATTGCTGGGCTTCGATCTGCCTGCGGAAGAAATCGCGCGAACTGCTCGATCGCCTTGGCTTTGCGATCGAACCGACAGATGCGCACACGCTGATCGTCACGCCTCCGGCGTGGCGGCGAGACGTTTCGATCGCGGCGGACGTCGTCGAAGAAGTCGCGCGAATGGCCGGATACGATCGTATCGAGCCCGCAATTCCCGCGCTGCCGCGCACATCAGATTCGCAGCACCGACTTCGAATTGGAGCACGCGCATCGCTCATACGCTGATGCGCGCTCGGTTATCACGAGATCGTTACGTACTGCGCTGCACGGCGCGCAAGTATTCGAGCGCCTCGCGCGGGCCGGGATCGCGCCGACGTTCCCACCCGTGGAAGTGCTCAATCCGCTTTCCGAAGATCAGCGCTATTTGCGCTTCGCGCTCGGCCCCGCGCATCTGCAGTATTTCGCACGTCTCGACGCGCCGGCACGCATCTTCGAAATCGGCCATGTGTTTTACGAAGAAAACGGCGAACCGCTCGAACTGCCGATGGCGGCGTTCGGATTCGCGGCGGAGCCGCTCGACGAACCCGATTGGCGCGACTCGCATTTCCTGCGGCTGAAAGGCGACGCCGAAGCTCTCTTGCACGCGCTCACCGGCAGACGAGACTTCGAGTACACCGCGGACGCGCGTAACGGTCTGCATCCCGGCAAAACCGCTGCCATCTTTGCTCGACGGGCGCGAAGATTGCGTTCATGGGTCCGAACGATCCGCGCGTCACCACGGCGTTCGACGTGCGTCTCCCGGTGTACGGCTGCGGAATCTATCTCGAACGCGTTCCCGAGTATCGCCGGCCGCTCTACCGTCCGCCGTCGAAATATCCGTCAACATACAGCGATCTTGGCCTTGCTGTGCGATCTCGAAATGCCCGCCGCCAGCGTGGAGACGCACATCGCGAAGAGCATCGGCGCACTTTGCACGGGCGTACGAGCGTTCGATGAATACCGCGGCGCGCAAATCGCATCAGACAAGAAAAGTTTGGCGGTTCGCGTCACGCTGCAAAAACGCGACGCAACGATCACCGACGAAGAGGCCGACGCATGCAATCGCGACGCGCGCTCAGCGCGCTGCGACGAGCTCGGCGTCGACGCTGAGAACGTAAGGCTTGTGATGCCGGCGTGGCCCGATATTTTGATCGGCGCAATCCTCTTAATCGCGCGCTCAAAGGATTCAAGCGCGGTTTCGTGATGGAAATTTCGGGCGCGATCGCGCTGATGCTCTCGCTCATCACGCCGTGGTTTTACGGCGGCGTATTTGACGAGCCGCTGCGAGCAGTGGGCCCATTTGGGGCCAGGCTCGGCGCATGTCGTCGGCATGTTTGCCGTCGGCGTCATCACGTACATCTGCCGTGATGCTGCTGGCGCGCGTGCTCAATGTCGTCGCGAAACTGCCCGTTCTCGGTTTGGGCAACGCGATGGCCGGCGGCGCGATCGGTTTACTGAAAGCCGTCGTGGCCGTGTGGATTCTGCTCTACATCGCGTTGTTCTTTCCGCTCTCACGCGATATCCGCGCAGATCTGCATCGCTCGGCGCTCGTTGCGCATGCTCACAATACCCGACCAGGCGTCGACGACGCGATTATCGCGACGCTGCCGTCGTTTCTGCGTCCGCTGGTGCAGCCGGTGTTTGCGCGCCATCGGGTCTAGCGCCGCCGTCCAGATCCAAAAATACGCGCAGCGCCGCCTGAACGCCCGCACCGACGTGCACCGGAACGTCGTACTCCAGCAGCGCCATTTCGAGAGCGCCGAGCGCGCCCAGCACGTCGGTTTGCGACACGTCGCCCATCGTGCCCATGCGGATGATTTTTCCTTTGAGTTCGAGTTGGCCGCCTGACAACGAGACGCCGCGCTCCTCGCGCAACTTCCGCAGCAGCGTTGCCGCGTCCACTCCGCGCGGAACGTTTCCCGCCACGACCGTCACCGAATGCGCGCCGGGCTGCGAAAATACACCCAAACCCAACGCATTGAACGCGGCACGAATTGCTTGCGCGTACATCTCGTGTCGATGGAACACGTTTGCTGCGCCTTCCGCATGATATTGCTGCAGCGCTGCATCGAGCGCGAAGAGCACCGAGACGGGCGGCGTCCACGGCGTCTGCCCCTGGCGGGCGAATTCTCGCGCTTTGACGAGATCGAAATAGAATCGCGGCGTTTTACCGGCTTGTATCGTCGTCCACGCGCGCGGACTCACCGCTACCATCGCCAACTCCCGGCGGCGCCGCGAAGACTTTTTGCGACGCGCTCACGACGACGTCGTATCCCCACTCGTCCATCAAAAACTCAGTGGCGCCCATTCCACTCACCGAGTCGACGATGCTGATTGCGCCGTGCGCGCGCACGATCGGCGCAATTTTCGCCATATCGTTTTGTACGCCGGTGGACGTCTCGTTCTGCGTCAGCAGAACGCCCTTATACCGGCGCTGCCGATCGGCTGTGAGTTTGTCCGCGAGCGCATCGCAGTCGAGAGCATAGCCAAGATCCGTCTCGAGTACGTCCACGTTCACGCCGTACGTCTGGGCGATCGCGATGAGGCGGCGTCCGAACACGCCGACCGGCGCCGCTAAGACGGTGTCTCCGGGTGAGAATGTGCTGGCGATCGCCGCCTCGAGGCCGCCGGTGCCGGATGAGCCGAGCAGCAGCACATCCGCCTCCCGCGTTCCGAAAATCGGCTGCAGGCCCTCATCGATACGCTTCATGAGCGCGGCGAACTGCGGCCCGCGGTGATCGATGAGCGGTTTGCTCATGGCCGCAAGCACCTGCTCCGGCACGGTGACGGGTCCGGGGATGAACAGCAAGTTCTTTTTCATGTTTAAAGGGCGCTTCGCTCTACGCTCCGCGCCCCCCGCCTTCGGCGGGGCCCCCAAAATGCAAGGCGCCTCGACCGTGTTAGCAACGCAAACTTTCCCCGAGGGCGCCGCAAAGAGCGTGTGCAACGTAGCGGAGGTGAAGACCAAGCAAGTCAGGCTGACCGAACTTTCCTCTTGCGCGGGTTGAGCGAGTAAACTCGGCTCGGCCGAGCTGGCGCAGGTCCTGCGCCGCATACCGCCTACCGCAAACGCGAACGTTCTGGTCGGGTACGGAACCGCCGACGACGCGGGCGTCTACAAACTGCGCGATGATTTGGCGATCGTCCAAACCGTCGACTTCTTCACGCCCATCGTCGACGATCCGTATGACTTCGGGCGCATCGCCGCGGCAAACGCGCTGTCCGACGTGTACGCCATGGGCGGCACGCCGATCAGCGCACTGAACATCGCGACCTTCCCCATCGAAACGCTCGACGCCGAAATTCTCGCGCGCATTCTCGAAGGCGGCGCCGTTATCGCACAGCAAGCCGGCGTCGCGATTCTCGGTGGGCATACAATAAAAGATACCGAGCCCAAGTATGGTCTAGCGGTCATTGGAACCATCGACCCGGCGCGCATCGTTACGAACGGGAATGCCCGCCCCGGCGACATCCTCGTTCTTACCAAGCCGATCGGGACGGGCATTCTCTCGACTGCGATGAAGCGCGGCCTTCTTTCCGAAGCGGATATGCAGGACGCGATTTCCTGGATGTGTACGCTCAACGATCGCGCCGGCGCCGCAATGCAGGCTGCTCGGTCGAATGCCGCGACCGACGTCACGGGCTTCGGATTGCTCGGCCACGCAAACGAAATGGCGCGCGCCTCCAAAGTTTCGCTGCACATCAGCGCGCGGGCGGTCCCGCTTCTCGAGCGCGTGCTTGAATTCATCGATTTGGACGTCGTGCCCGGCGGCACGCGCGACAACATAGCCAATCACGCCGAATTTACGTCTTTCGATGCATCGGTTCCCGATGCGCTTCGAACGGCATTATCCGACGCTCAGACCTCCGGCGGTCTGCTGGTCAGTTTACCTCCCGAAAACCTCGCCGCATTTCAGACGGAACTGCGCGGCGCTCAGGCGCTTTGCGCCGAGATCGGGGAAGTACGGAGCGGTGAAGGCATCTTCGTCCGCTAACCGCGTCATTCTCGCGCTCGACCAAGGAACGACGAGCTCGCGCGCGTTAGTGTTTGATGCAGGTGCAAACGTATTGTCGTTTGCGCAACGCGAAATTACCCAGCACTTCCCCGCTCCCGATCGCGTCGAACACGATCCCGAAGAAATCTGGACCTCGCAATATGCGACTGCGGTAGAGGCGCTGCAACGCGCGAATGCCGGCGCAGCCGACGTTGCGGCACTCGGCATCACGAATCAACGCGAGACCACGCTGCTGTGGGATCGCCTCACCGGCGCACCCCTGTACAACGCGATCGTCTGGCAGGATCGCCGGACTGCCGGCTATTGCGAAAGACTGCGCGAACGCGGGTTCGGCTCGCGCGTTACCGAACTCACGGGACTGCTTCTCGATCCGTATTTCTCCGCAACGAAATTGGCGTGGCTGCTCGACAACGTCGGCGGCGCGCGTGAGCGCGCTTCGCGCGGCGAACTCGCATTCGGAACCGTCGATAGCTGGCTGATTTGGAAACTGACGAACGGAACACGGCACGTCACCGACGCAACCAACGCTTCTCGAACGATGCTGTTCGACATCCACGGCCTGCGATGGAGCGACGAGCTGCTCGAAGCATTCCGTATTCCGCCTTCAGTCTTGCCGGAAGTCTTGCCGTGCACCGCGGCGTTCGGAACGACCGACCGCTTCGGCGCGTCGATTCCTATCGCGGGCGTTGCGGGCGATCAGCAAGCGGCGCTTCTGGGGCAGGCCGGTTTCGACGCGGGCGTTGCAAAAAACACGTATGGGACCGGATCGTTTCTCATGCTGAATACCGGAAAGCGCGCGGTAGCGAGTCACGAAGGGTTGCTGACGACTCCCGCGTTCATGTTCGACCCGAATGCGGTTACGTATGCGCTGGAGGGATCGGTGTTCGTCACCGGCGCGGCGGTGCAATGGCTGCGCGACGGCCTGCAGCTGTTCGAAAGTTCAGAGCAGGTTGAAGCCCTCGCACGCCAGGTCCCGGACAATGGCGGCGTCTATTTCGTTCCCGCGTTCGCCGGGCTGGGAGCGCCGTATTGGGATCCGTATGCTCGCGGCACACTCGTCGGCATGACGCGAGGAACGACGCGCGCACATATCGCGCGTGCGGCGCTTGAAGCAATGGCGTTTCAATCCGCGGACGTCATCCGCGCAATGGAACGCGACTCGGGCGTGCCTCTGCGCGAATTGCGTGTCGACGGCGGCGGGTCGCGCAAACTCGCTCGCGATGCAATTTCAAGCCGATATCCTGGACGTGCCCGTCGTGAGGCCTGCCGTCATCGAGACGACGGCGCTCGGCGCTGCATATCTGGCCGGGCTTCAAACGGGCTTTTGGAGCGGTGTGGACAGCCTTGCCGAGCACTGGCGCGAAGACGCGCGCTTCACTTCGCGCATGGACGCGCCTCAGCGCGATCGCCTGCTGCGAGCGTGGCACGCCGCCGTCGAGCGTTCGCGTGACTGGGCTCGCGGATGAACCGCGAACGCGCGATAGAACGATTGCGCGCCGAGGAGTTCGACGTGCTGATCGTCGGCGGCGGAGCGACAGGTTTAGGCGCTGCGGTGGACGCGGCGGCGCGCGGCTATCGCACCGCACTCGTGGAAGCGATCGATTTCGCGAAAGCTACGTCGAGCCGATCCACGAAATTGGTGCACGGCGGCGTGCGCTATCTTCGGCAGGGCAACATCGGCTTGGTTCGCGAGGCGCTTTTGGAACGCGCGCGTCTGCACGCGAACGCTCCGGAACTGGTGCACGAGTTGCCCTTCATCGTTCCGGCGTTCGGGTTTTTCGATCTTGCCTATTTCTCAGCCGGCTTGAAAGCCTATGACGCGTTAGCCGCCGGTGACGGCTTCACGCGCAGCCGTATACTCTCGCCTCGCACGGCGAGCATACACATCCCTTCACTCGACACGCGTCGCATGCGCGCTGGGGTTATGTATACCGACGCGCAGTTCGATGACGCGCGTTTGGCGCTGGCGCTCGCGCAGACGGCGCACGATTTGGGCGCCGCGATCGCGAACTACGTTCGCGCAGACGCGTTCGTCGCACAGGACCGCCGATTGTGCGGCGCAGTTGCCGTCGATTCGGAGACCGGCGATCGCTTCACGATCTCTGCCCGCTCCGTCGTAAATGCGACGGGGATTTTCGTCGACGCCGTACGGCGGATCGACGATCCGCGGGCGCAGCCGCTGCTCACGTTCAGCCGCGGCTCGCACGTCGTGCTGCCCTCTTCCGCTTTAGGGCAAGCGCGCAGCGCGTTGCTCGTCCCGCGTACCAGCGACGGGCGCGTGCTTTTTGCGATTCCGTGGAACGACCGTACGCTGGTTGGAACGACGGAAGTGCCGGTGGACTCGCCCGAAATCGAACCGCGTGCAAGCGATGCGGAAGTCTCGTACATCCTCGCTACGCTCAACAAGTACGTGCGTCCGCGGATTTTCGAAAGCGACGTGCTCTCCGCATGGGCGGGATTGCGGCCGCTCGTGAAACGCAGCGGCGCGCGCACGGCGCGCTTATCGCGCGAGCACGCAATCGTCGTCTCCGCAACCGGCCTGGTTTCCGTTACGGGCGGAAAGTGGACGACGTATCGCAAGATGGCGCAGGACGCGATCGATAGCGCGGCTGCGCAAGCTCGCTTGCCCTCGGTGCCGTGTCCGACGGAACGGCTGCGGCTGCACTGTTATGAAATGCCGCTGCTCGTGTCGCTGCAGGAACGCGTGACGTTCGCCGCACGCGAGGAAATGGCGCGCACGGTCGAGGACGTGCTGGCAAGACGGACGCGCGCGTTGTTTCTGGACGCGAAAGCCGCGCGCGACCAAGCGCCCGCAGTCGCCGCAGCACTTGCCGGGGAGTTGGGACGGGACTCGGCGTGGGAAAGGGAACAAATCCGCGCATTCGGCGTGCTCGCAAGCCGCTATAGAGGAATGGCATAGTGAAAGATCGTGCCCTGGGATCATCCGGTATCGCCGTCTCGGAAATCGGTTACGGCTGCATGGGTTTGACGTGGGCATACGGATCGGCGATGTCGCAGCCCGACGATCGAGCCGGCATCGACGTTCTTCACGCCGCGGTGGAACTGGGCGTTACGCTTTTCGACACGGCCGACATGTACGGTCCGTTCACGAACGAGCAACTCGTCGGCAAAGCGCTGGCCGATCGCCGCGAGGGCGTCGTCATCGCAACCAAGTGCGGCATTGTCGTCGAAGGCGATCGCGCGCAGTACAATTTTGGACGAAACGGCACGCCGCAGCACATCCGCGACGCCTGCGAGGCATCCCTGACACGGCTGCGGATCGACGTCATCGACCTGTATCAACTCCACCGCGTCGATCCGAACGTAGCGATCGAAGAGAGCGTCGGCGCTATGGCGGAACTGGTGAAAGCCGGAAAAGTACGCGCCATCGGCCTTTCGGAAGTCGACGTTCCGACGCTGGAGCGCGCAACTCGCGTACATCCGATCGCAACGCTGCAATCGGAATACTCGCTCTTCGAACGCAATATCGAAGCCGCAATACTTCCGTGGTGCAAGGCGCGCGGTATCGCGCTGCTTGCGTATTCGCCGCTCGGCCGCGGCATGCTCACCGGACGCCTGCGCCGCGAGAATATCGGCAAAGAAGACTTCCGCTCGACGCTGCCGCGCTATCAGCGTGAGACGTTCGACCACAACCGCGCGATCGTCGCGGAAATCGAACGCATCGCGTCCCAGTCGAACGCCACCGCGGGGCAAGTCGCACTCGCGTGGCTGCTGCAACGGCATGAGAACGTCGTGCCGATTCCGGGAACGACCCACGTAGAGCATTTGCGCGAGAACATCGGCGCCGCAAACATACGTTTGAGCAGCAGCGATCTGGCTGCGCTTGACGCACTGCCCGCGCCGATGGGAGAACGCTATCCGGAGGCGAAGCCAGCCACAAAATGATCGCTCGAGAGCCTATCACTCACTTAGCGGAATCCTTGCGGCGCGTTCGAGCCGGCGAAGGCACGAACAGCGAAGTGGTTCGGTGGCTGCGCGCATCAAGCGAGGCGGCCGCAGAAATTCCGGCGCCCCAAGCCCGCCATGCCGATCGCGACTATACGCGCACGCTGCTGTTCAAAAGCGATCTGTTCGAAATTCTCGCGCTGCACTGGCGTCCGAACTGCGTCAGCGCCATTCACGACCATGGCGGAGCGCTCTGCTGGCTGACCGTTGCGCGCGGTACGATGGCGGTCGAGAATTACTTGCGCACCGACGCGGGCCTGCAGCCCGGTTACGCCGCAATCGGTTTGGAAGGCCGTGAGGAATTACCGCCGGGTTCAATCGATTACCGCCAGGACGACGTGCATCTGCACCGGTGCTTGGCTCGCGATTGCGAAACGGTCACGCTGCACGTTTACGCGCGGCCGATCGAGCGATTCAACGTATTCGACGAGCGCGCACACACCTGTTTCGAAGTGACGTCAGCGTACGACGCCGTTTTGTCGCTGTAAAAGAATCACCGTGAAGAGCGGCCCCGCTTCTGACGGACGCTGCCGTTGACACGTTTGACGCCCGAGCGACGGCGCATGGGGACGACGTTGTTGGCGTGGCCGCCGTCGCCCAGTTCCACCGGCGTGATGATTCGCTTGCCGAGCGCGTGATACAGCACTTCCGAGAGTTCTTCCACCGGCACAAACGACATCGTATCGCGGACTTCTTTCGGAATGTCGTCCACGTCGATTTCATTGCGTTGCGGCAAGATGATTTTCTTGATGCCGGCTCGTTTTGCGCCCAGAACCTTTTCTTTCAGGCCGCCGATCGGCAAGACTTGGCCGGTTAGCGTGATCTCGCCGGTCATCGCCACGTCGGGATCGACTTTGAGTCCCGTCAGCAGCGACGTGATCGCCGTTGCGAGCGCAATACCGGCCGACGGACCGTCCTTCGGCGTAGCGCCCGCCGGGACGTGAATGTGCAGGTCGTGCTTTGCGAAATAGTCCTCCGGTAAGCCGAGTTCGCCGGAACGCGAACGCAGGAACGAAACCGCGGCCTGCGCGCTTTCTTTCATTACGTCCCCGAGTTGCCCCGTTAGGACGAGTTTGCCGGTTCCGGGCATCACGGTGGTCTCGATGAACAGTATGTCGCCGCCGACGGGCGTGTAGAACATGCCCGTCGACACGCCTACGGATGCGACGCGTTTCTTCACTTCGTTGTAGAAACGCGGCTTGCTCAGAAACTCCGCCAGATTCTCTGCTTTCACGCGCCCTTTGTAACGCGCGTTCTCGGCAATCTGGCGGGCGAACTTGCGAAACACGGTCCCGATCTCACGTTCCAGGTTACGTACGCCGGCTTCCCGCGTGTAATCGGTGATGATGAGCCGCAGGGCGGCGTCATTCATCTGCGCCTGCGTTTCTCTCAAACCGTTTGCCTTGCGCTGCTTGGGAATGAGGTAGCGCTTGGCGATCTGCACCTTCTCGAGTTCCGTGTAGCCGGAAAGCTGGATGATCTCCATGCGATCGCGCAGCGGTCCGCTGATCGTGTCGAGCGTATTTGCCGTACAAACGAAGAGCACTTGCGAGAGATCGAACGGCATGTCGAGATAGTGATCGCGGAACGTGTTGTTTTGCTCCGGATCCAGAACTTCGAGGAGCGCGGATTGCGGATCGCCACGGAAATCCGCGCCGACTTTGTCGATTTCGTCGATCATCATGACCGGATTGCGCGTGCCCGCATCGCGAATGGCGCGAATAATCGTGCCCGGCATCGAGCCGATGTAGGTGCGCCGGTGCCCGCGGATCTCAGCCTCGTCGCGAACGCCGCCGACGGAAAGACGTACGAACTTGCGCCCCATCGCGCGCGCGATGGATTGTCCGAGCGACGTCTTCCCGACGCCTGGCGGGCCGACGAAACACAGGATGGGGCCGGTCAGGCGGTTCTTGAGTTTGCCGACCGCGAGATACTCGATGATGCGGTCTTTGATCTTCTCGAGATCGTAATGATCTTCATCGAGAATCTCACGCGCCTTGACGATGTCGATGTGATCGGTCGTCTCTTTGCTCCACGGCAACTGCACGAGCCAATCCAGATACGTGCGAATGACGCTGTATTCGGGACTTGCCTGCGGAACTTTGGAGAGCCGATCCAACTCCCGGTCTGCGGCTTTGCGCACGTCTTCGGGCATCTGCGCTTCTTCGATTTTTTGGCGTAGTTCGTTGTTTTCCGCCTGCTGCGGATCGACTTCGCCGAGTTCTTCCTGAATCGCGCGCAACTGCTGGCGAAGATAGAAATCGCGCTGATTCTTCTCCATTTCACGCTGAATGTCGGACTGGATTTTGTGCCCAAGTTCGACGACTTCGAGTTCCTTGGTGAGCAGCATCGTGAGCTTGCGCATCCGCTTCATCGTGTTGCGCTCTTCGAGCAGCGCTTGCCGATCGGCGGTTTCCAGGCGCATGGTCGACGCGACGAAATAGGAGAGCAGGTTGGGGTCCGTAATGTTTTGGACCTCCATCTCCATTTCGCGCGGAGCCTGCGGCAAATATCCCAGCAGTTTTTGAAACAGGCTTGCAAGATTGCGCTGCATCGCGACGAGTTCTTCGGACTGCGCGGTGATGTCGGGCAGTTCGGTGTACGCCGCAACCAGGTACGGATCGGTCTGCGTGAATTGCTCGATCTTGAAAACTTGCTGTCCCGCAACGATGCATCGCAGCGTTCCGTCCGGAACTTTGAGCATTTTCTGCACGGTGCCGATAGTGCCGATCCGGTGCACGTCGTTCGGGCCCGGGTTTTCGATGTCGCGGTTTTTTAGCACCGTCAAGCCGATGGGCTTGCCCTCGCGCAGCGCTTCCTCGACGAGTTGAATGCCCGGCTTCTTCACGACCGCGAGTGGAATCACCGTATTGGGAAATAGCACCGCCTCCTGCAGCGGCAGAACGCCGATGAGATTTGCGGCGACGATGGGCGACGATTTTTGGGCTTGCGGGGTCATTCTACGCGAGAATCCTCTTGACGATCATTCGAATTTCGGTGCGGGGCGCCGGCAAAAACTCCGGAGCGGCAACCGGCAGAGCGATGGTGAGCATGCCGTCGGCATACGTTGCGGTGACTTCGTCGTACTGAACGCCCACCGGCAAAGCAATTTTTTTCACGAACTCGCCGTCCGCAATTTCTTTCTGCAGAAAAGAGCCGTTACGCAGACGGGCGGTGTCGGCGCGCCGTCCCGAGATGAAGAGATAGCGCTCGTCGACGAAGACCCGCAGGCTTTCGCTGTCGGCGCCCGCCAGTTCGACGCGGACGACGAGTGTGCGGCCGTCGTCGTCGATGACGACGTCGGCATTGGGCTCCCAAACTGCGCGCGAGCGCAGTACGACCAGGTCCATCGGTGACTATAACCCCCGCGCTTAGCAATCAGATGCGAAGTCTGCTAATTCGCTTGCCCTGCCGGGGAACCCGCCGGTTTATTGCGGTAGCGGATTAGGTAGGGCCGTCCCCGCCGGCCACGCCACGCAGTCATCCAAGCGTATGTGCAGCGGGTCCGTCGCGGCGGGCGGCACCTGCACCCGGAAAATCTCGGTGTAATACGTTTTTACCCCATATTTCCGAACGGGGGGAAACGTCGTGATGGTGGCGCCCGGCATGTGCGTGGACTGAAGCACTTGGTTGATCTGCGAGCCTGTCGGCAGCGGACATATACTCCTGCTGCCGCTGACCCAGATACGTTCTGTCGTCTTGCCGCGTGTACAGATAGCCGATGATCTCTCCGTCCGTCATAGCGGCGGTCGAAACCACTTTGTCGATTTTCACGATTGCCGCGCCCGGTTCGGTCCCGAAGAGCCCCTGCGGCACCGACCTGGCGGAATCGAGGCACGCACCGTTGTTGAGTACGGTCAAAGCGGCCAGCACGAATGTCAGCATGCACCGCCGGTTCGGGGTACATCGTCTAAACGCCTATGAAAGCAACTGTGTATCACGGCGCGCGCGACGTTCGCCTGGAAACCGTTCCCGATCCCCGCGTGCGCGATCCGCGCGACGCGATCGTGCGGGTAACGCGCGCAGCGATCTGCGGTTCGGATCTGTGGTTCTATCGCGGCGTCACGCAATGGACGCCCGGGGATCGCACCGGCCACGAATTCATCGGCGTGGTCGAAGAAGCGGGCTCCGGCGTGCGCAGTTTGCGGCCGGGCGATGCGGTCATCGCACCGTTCGTGTCGAGCGACGGCACGTGCGAATTCTGCCTTGCCGGCTTGCAGACGTCTTGCGTGCATATGACGAATTTCGGCGACGCAGAGAATGGCGGTCAAGCCGAGTACGTCCTCGTTCCATATGCGGACGGAACGCTGGTGAAGATGCCGGAAGCGATCGCGCACGAAGCAGTCAAGCGCGACGCGAGCGTCACGCTGTGCGACGTCATGGCGACCGGCCATCACGGCGTCGTCAGTGCGCAAGTCTACGCCGGAATCGACCGTCGTCATCGTCGGCGACGGCGCCGTCGGGCTGTGTGGAGTCCTTTCGGCGGCGAAAGAGATCCGCGCAGAGCGCATCGTTGCCGTCGGCCACAATGCCAAGCGTTTGGAGATCGCGAAACGCTTCGGCGCGACGCACACGTACAATTCGCACGACGCCGGCGCGCAGGGCGCTATCGTCGAATTGACGCAGGGCGGCGCGGCGCACGTGGTCGAGGCGGTCGGGAATCAAGAGAGTTTGGACCTCGCGGTCAGCGTCGCGCGCCCCGGAGGCACGGTCAGCTTCGTGGGCGTTCCGAACAACGTGAAAACGCCGCCGATGCGCGAGATTTTTCTGAAGAACCTTTGCTTGCGCGGTGCGCTCGCGCCGGCACGCGCATACCTTCCGCGCCTGATCGAGAGCCTCGCTGCCGGTCGAATCGATCCGTCGCCGGTACTGGACGCGTCGATGCCGCTGAGCAGCGTCGCAGAGGGCTACGCGGCAATGGACGAGCGCCGCGCCATCAAAGTGCTGCTGACGGTGCCGTAGCGTGGATCCAGCGGGATTCGCACGGGCAATCACCACGTACGGCAACCCCGCAAATCCGCCGATCGTCTTTTTGCACGGCATTCGCCTGGGCGGAGCCATTTGGAGCGCGCACGCGCGCGAACTGAGCGACGAATTTTTCGTAGCAACGCCGGATCTTCCGGGCCACGAAACGCTCGCGAACCTGCCGTTCGATGCGGCGACGATCGATGCGTTTCTCCGCTACATCGGCGAGCAGGTCGTCTCGCGACCGCCGCTGATCGTCGGGTACTCGCTCGGTGGATACGTCGCGATGCGCTATGCGATCGAACACCGCGAATCCAGCGCCGGGCTGATGCTGACGGGCTCCAGCACCAACATCGTCGGATATCGGCATCAAGCGTACCGGGGCGCCGTTCGCATCACCGCATACCTTCCGCAGGACGTCGTGCAGAGGATGCTCAAAGCGCTTTTCTATGCATCGCTTCCGAAGGATGTCGCAGACCTCATTGCGCCGTTTCGTTTCAATCACCGCGTCTTCGAAGAAAGTCTGCGCCTCGCGGGCGGCATTCGCTACAGCGATCTGCTCGCGCGTTACGGAAAACCCGTCTTGATTGCAAACGGCAAATGGGATCTGCTCTTCCGCCGAGACGAGGGGCGTTACGTGCGCGCAGCGGATGCACGTCTGATCGTCATGCCGGGGTGCGATCACGTCGCGCCGTTGCGACGGCCGGGCGCATTTTCTGCAATCGTGCGCGACTTTGCGCGAAGCGTCTTCGGCACCGGCAGCACCACAGCGCGAGGTCGAACGGCCTAGTGCGCCTCCGGTTGAAAGCCTCGCGCACGGAAAAGCCATGGTCTGCTAGGCTGGACGAAGTGGAGAATTCCGCATGAACGTCGTCGACATCCCGCAACCGAGCCAGCCGGCGCTTTACGATGAAGCCGTCGCGCGCTACGCCGCGCTGGTAAAAAACCGCGCCATCGGCGTACACACGGTAGCCGTTCCCGAGCATCCCGAACTATCCGAGATCCGCCTTCTCGTGGTCACGACGCACATCGGGTTGGACAACCGGTTCTTTTTCTCGCCGTTTCAGCGGTTACCCGAGCGCTATCACCGGCTCTTTCTCCAGGAGCCGTTCATCTTGCCCGCATGGTCGCTTCGCGTGATGAGCTACACGCCGTACGAGCGGCGCACCCTGGTCGCGGGACGCGACGTGCTCGAGCCCTATCAAGCGAATGATGAGCCCGTCGAACTTTGGTGCCGCGCGCTCAAGGACTATGCGTTCTACGCCGCATTCGTTGCAAAAACGCAGCGCGTACAGGAATTGAACGGACGCGAAACACTTGCGCACGCGCGCGCGTTCGGACGCGCGCTTGCCGATGCGGCGCGCGTGATACCGGAAGCGCGAAACACCGCGTATGGCGGTGAAATCGCGGCCCTTCACCGCGAGTACCTTCGAGATGGCTGCGATCGAGTTGCCGGCGTGCACCAAGCCTGGCGCGTCTTCTTCGCGGCGTTCGAGCGTTTCGATGCGATCCTGCGCGATCGCCTGAAAGCGGCTAATACGGAACAGGCGGTAGCGATTTCTCGCGAACTGCTGCGCGGCGAAGAGCACTCCGAACATTTCGATCGCGAGTACGCCTTCAGGCGCGCACGCGACATCGACGGCTACATGCACGAGCTCGCATCGCTCGGATTCCCGTACGGCCACTTGTTTTTCGTCGGCGCGCACCCGCGCGTCGGGCATGCGCAGCCCGACGCGACGGTGCTGGATGTACTGCTGCGCACCCTATACGGCATGCGCCGGCGCTTTGAACCGGCTTAGCGATTCTCTAGTGCAGAATCTGCTGTGAGGTGCGGCTGTTTTTGATGCGCTTTGGGGTCGTAGACTTTGACGTTGTTTATCGACACGTGCAAGACGTCGCCGTAGAAGCTATTCGCCTTTCCGGCAAATGCACGCTGCGGGGACGAACGATGCGGCGAAAGGCTAGTGCGAAACGGTCCGGAGCATGCGCGTGGTTGATCCGAATCCTCTCGGTTCTGAGCTGAGATGCCGTTTTCGTAACCCGCTTGCCGCCCCGCCCAATCGGTTGGCTGCCACAGGAATCGACGGCTGCCGAGACTGAGTCCTCGGTATGGCGAAGCTCGCGCGCCGCTTGGGCGTTTTCGATGCCGGCCTCATCGTCATGGGCGGCATCATCGGCTCGGGCATTTTTCGAAATCCGTCCGTGGTCGCTCAGAGCGTGCATGCCGGGTGGGCGATCATGAGCGTTTGGGTTGCGGGAGGTGTCGTCGCGCTGCTCGGCGCGTTTCTCTTCGCGGAACTCGCGGCGCGCCGCCCCAGCGACGGCGGTTTGTACGCGTACATGCGAGAAGCGTTTCATCCGGCGATCGCATTCATGTACGGTTGGACGCTCCTGCTCGTTTCGCAGAGCGGCGGGATGGCGGCGGCGGCGTTGACGTTCGCGGGGTATTTCGAACCGCTCACGGGACTGAACGTAAGCCCGCAATTGCTTGCGTTCGCAGTGCTGGCCGTGTTTACGCTTGTCAACTGCCTAGGCGTGCGCCAAGGCAGCAACGTGCAAAATTTTTTCATGGTGCTCAAAATCGCGGCCATCGCGGGGCTTATCGCGGTCGGCCTGTTCGCCCATCCGGCGGCCTCGACTGCGGCAGCGCCGAGCATCGGTTCTTCACTCAGTCTGTTCGGCGCGATGGCCGTCTCGATGATCGCAGTACTTTTTGCGTACAGCGGATGGCAGACGTCGAGTTTCATGACTGCCGAACTGAAAAAACCGGCGAGAACGCTTCCGCTCGGCATGATGTGGGGCGTCGGCGGCGTCATTGTATTGTACGTCCTGGTCAACGTCGTGTGCCTGCGCGTGCTCGGCCCGGCGGGCCTCACGCGCACCGACGCGCCGGCGTCCGAAGTGCTTCGCGCGTTCATGGGCGCGCGCGGCGCGCAGATCATTGCCGCGCTGATCGCGCTCTCGACGCTCGGATTCTTGAGCAATCAAATTCTCACGTCGCCGCGCGTGTATCATGCAATGGCGCAAGACGGTCTCTTCTTTCGGCAGATCGCGTGGCTGCATCCGGCAACGCGCGTTCCCGTAATTGCAATCGCGCTGCAAGGCGCGTTCGCAATCGCGATCACGTTTTTGAAAGGCTACGCACAAATTTTGAATTACGTGATCGGCATCGATTACGTCTTTTTCGCGCTAGCCGCGATTGCGCTGTTTATCTTTCGCGCGCGGGATCGGCGCGCCGGGCGAAAGGCACCGCAGTTCTGCACGCCGCTGCACCCCTTCACAACCGCCTTTTTTTTCCTTATCACGGTCGGCGTAGTTCTTACGACCTATATTTCGTCGCCGCAGGGCGCGGCGTGGTCGCTGGGAGCGCTCCTGTCGGCAATTCCGATTTACTATGTCTTCTTGGCGAAGGGCGCTCAAGGTTTATCCGAGCAAGCGCCCGGGAATCCTTAAGGACGGCCCCACGGGGAGACTATACCGCCATGACTATCACCTTTAGCGCGCTGCGTATTGCCGTGCTGGCTGCACTCGTTGGAGTCAGCGGCTGCGCGGCGCACGTAGACCAAAAGCGTACTGCAGCCACGTTCAACACGCCGTGCGGCGAACGCGCAGTGCAAGCCATCGCGCGCAACGTGGACTCGATTTCCTCGCATCGGTATGCCGATGCTTCGCGTGCGGCCGAACAATCCGCGCGAATATCGCTGCATTGCGCGAACACGGAAGGGTCGACCGCGCAGCGTTTCAACGATCGGTGGCGCGCCGCCAATGCTTTGGTCGTAGCGGCGGAACTGGCACATCAGGCCTCCCAGCAGCAGCGCGCAAACCGTCTCTTGGCGGAAGGTTACGGCATCATGCACGCTTTGCAACCACCCGCGCACGTGAGCGCATTGACGTCTACGCTTCTTTCGCAAACGCGTGACGGCGCGGAACGCGACCGTCGCGGGCAATGGTCGTACTGGTAGTCTACTGGTAGAACAGCGTGACTTGGCCGTCTCCGCCGACGTACACGCCGACAACGCGATCTACCGCCACGTTTTGACGCAACAACACTTTTCGCAACGTTACCAGCACCCCGTCACTTCCCGTGACGGTCGTGTGATTCAACGTATCGCGTAAATCCGCAATGCTCGACGCGTTCTTGGAAATCGCAAATTTATAAGCGCTCTGCGCGCTCGCGGACATGATGCTTTGCGCGTCGACGACGTGGATTTGACTTTCGTTGAGATTGGCCATCATTGAGCGAAACTTGTCGGACTCGCTCGAAACGTTTTTTACTGCGGCCAGAAGATCGCTGGTGTTGCCCGCGGCCCGCGCAGGTAGCGCGGTCGCGCTCGCGAGCAGAAACATCAAGATCGAAAGCGCCGCCACTGCATGCCGGTCGGCCATGAGCGTTCGCCTCCTCGCTCACAGTATACCCTCGCGGCGCTAAATTTGGAAGTTGCCGCAGGAAACGGCCGTCCGCGCGCGCGGGTCGTCCACGACGATCGAATACCGGCCCTTTTTTATCGCGCCGATGTCCGCGCCGCCCACGTGGCTGGCTGACTTACCGCCGGTGACCGGAGCCAGCGTTCGCCATGCTTTGCTGGAGGGCGGCGTGCAGTTGCCAATCGCGATGTAGGCGGGTTCTTTGGCACCAGCAGGCTCGTTATCAAGATGCACGATGACGTCCATGCCGTGCCTCTCGTCACCCATGCTCGCGCTGCCCCATTGCTCGGAGTGCTTGAGCGCACCCATATTAACCGTGAGCGTATCTTGGCTCATGGCGTTGTGCGCTTCATGCAGAACGTTGATTTGGCTGACGGGACGGCCGCCGCACGCGGCGAGCAATGCGGCGGCCACTATGAAAACGGGGATCCGACTCACTTATAGGGTGAGATCGCCGCAGGAAACGTACGTCTTCAAATCCGTAGCGCTCTTGTGGACGTTGATGGCGTATTTGCCCTTCTTGATCTGTGCGACGCTTACGCCCGCCAAATGCGTCATCGACTGACCGTTCACGACGGGGTTGAGCGGTTTCCACGGAGCGGGGTTGAGTTTCGTGCACGTTCCCTGGTGGATATGCGCCGGTTCGGTCGCGCCTTTCGGCTCGGACTTGATATGGATGGCGACGCTCACCCCACCGTTGACGTCGGTGACGCTCGCATTACCGGCTTGTCCGGAATTGTTCTGCTGTCCCATGTTGATCTGCAGGCTGTGCCCGGCGATTTCGTTGTGAGCGACGTGCATTGGATTCATCTGCTTGACTTGCTGCGAGCCTTTGTTCCCGCCGTTCTGCCCCGCATTGTTGCCGGCGTTCTGGTTGTTGTTTCCGCCTCCGCCGCCGCATGCGGCGAGCAGAAACGCCAAGCCCAGCGCACCTGCGGTACAGACAACGTTCGAATACTTCATGGATTGCTTGCCTCACAAAAAGTAGTGGTCGGCTACGTTCTTGCCCGGTCAGTACACTGACATAAACTCGAATGCAGGTGGCCGACGCCATATGCGAGCCGGCGGACGCCTGGTTACGGCCGGTTGGTGCCTTTGGTGATCACAATCGAAGTCTTATCGCCTTTCTTCGTGATCATCACGAGCGTGCGCACGGCGCCCGGCTTCTCATCTCCCGTCACGAATTCCGCGATCGACGAATCGCCTTGCTCGACTTTCATCTTTTCCGAACCAGCGGGCATGCTGTTCTTGTAGAACGCATACACTTTGTCGAATGCATCGGGCGTGGTGAACGCGGTCATTTGCGCGGAGCCCTGCTCGCCCGTGACCGAAAGCGCGCCTTCATCCTGCGTCGCGCCGGCGTAAACCGGTACGCCGAGTTTCGCTGCGTCGACGACGCCCTTGCCCATCGTCATGGTGCCCTCGCTGCTGCGCACGGTGACCGTTTTCTGATTCGAATCCGTGGTGACCGTGGTGCCGTTGCCCGAATACACGCGCTTGCTGGTGGAACACCCGCCGAGCAGAATTGCGGCAGCTATGGCCATCAGGAAAATCCGTCGCATCCAAACCTCCTTTGACGAGTACGAACGGGTTATTGCGTTCGTGCCGACGGCCCTTCGTTCCAACGGCCCATAGTGTAAAAACGCCCCGCGGCAATCCGCGAGGCGTTTTCTTCGTATGTACGGGACGTTGCTCGGTACGATGTTTCGCCGAGGCTTACATCATGTCGTAGCCGCCCATGCCGCCGCCCGGCATCGCGGGCTCTTTCTTCGGCTCGGGCTTGTCGGCGACCAGCGTTTCGGTCGTGAGAATCAGCGAGCCGATCGACGCCGCGTTTTGCAGCGCGGAACGCGTCACTTTGAACGGCTCGACGATGCCGGCTTGGAACATGTCGACGATGTCGCCGGTCATGGCGTCGAAGCCCTTGGGCGAGCTCTCCCCCTTGACGCGGTTGACTTCCACCGATCCCTCGTAGCCCGCGTTGTACGCGATTTGACGCAGCGGCTCTTCGAGCGCCTTGCGGACGATCTCGATGCCGATCTTCTCGTCGGCAATGGTCGAAGCGTGGCCGTTCGTCGAAGGAGGCTGATACTTCTCGATCGCCTTGACCGCGTGAACGAGCGAAGAACCGCCGCCCGGGATCATGCCTTCTTGAACCGCAGCGCGCGTCGCGCTGAGTGCATCTTCGATGCGATGCTTCTTCTCTTTGAGTTCGGTTTCGGTCGCAGCGCCGACTTGGATGACGGCAACGCCGCCCGACAGTTTGGCGAGGCGCTCTTGCAGCTTCTCGCGATCGAAGTCGCTGTCGGTCTCTTCGACCTGGCGCTTGATCATCTCGATGCGGCCCTTGATGTCCGTGTCTTTGCCTGCGCCGTCGACGATGGTGGTTTCTTCCTTCGTCACCTTGACGGTTTTGGCTTTGCCGAGCAGATCCGGCGTGACTTTATCGAGTTTCAGACCGAGCTCTTCGCTGACGACCGTCGCGCCGGTGAGCGTGGCGATGTCCTTGAGCATTTCTTTGCGGCGGTCGCCGAAGCCCGGCGCCTTCACGGCAACGGTCGTGAACGTGCCGCGCAGTTTGTTCACCACGAGCGTCGCAAGCGCTTCGCCTTCGACGTCTTCAGCAATGATGAGCAGCGGCTTTTGCACCTGAACGATCTTCTCGAGCAGCGGCAGGATGTCGGCGATTGCCGAAATCTTGCGCTCGGTCACAAGGATGAACGGATCGCTAAGCACCGCTTCCATGCGCTCGGAGTCGGTGACCATGTACGGCGAAATGTAGCCCTTGTCGAACTGCATGCCTTCTTTGGTCTCGACTTCGGTCTTCATCGACTTGGATTCTTCGACCGTGATGACGCCGTCTTTGCCGACCTTTTCCATCGCGTCGGCAATGAGGTCGCCGATTTCTTTGTCGTTCGCCGAGATCGACGCAACCTGCGCGATCTTCTCTTTGGTGTCGACCTTCTGAACGAAGCGTTCCATCTCGGCGACCGCGACTTCCACGGCCTTCTCGATGCCGCGCTTGATCAGCAGCGGATTGGAGCCGGCAGTCACGTTGCGCAGACCTTCGCGGATCAGCGCTTGCGCGAGCACCGTCGCCGTCGTCGTGCCGTCGCCGGCAACGTCGTTGGTCTTGGACGCGACTTCCTTCACGAGCTGTGCGCCCATGTTCTCGAACGCGTTCGAGAGTTCGATTTCCTTGGCGATCGTCACGCCGTCGTTGGTGATGGTCGGCGAGCCGAATTTCTTGTCGAGGACGACGTTGCGCCCTTTGGGGCCGAGCGTCACTCTGACGGCGTCGGCCAGCATGTTCGCGCCGCGCTCCAGCGCGCGTCGCGCGTTTTCGTCAAATACGAGTTCTTTCGCAGCCATTGTAGTTTACAAAACTCCTTAAACGCCGGCCGGAACTTTGTCGACGATGGCCAGAACGTCTTTTTCAGAAATGATGAGGTACTCGGTGCCGTCGACCTTGACTTCAGAGCCCGAATACTTCGAGTAGATGATGCGATCGCCGACCTTCACGTCCATCGAGAGCTTGGTGCCGTTGTCGAGGGTGCGGCCGGAACCGACCGCGCGGACGAGGCCTTCCTGCGGCTTCTCTTTGGCGGTGTCCGGGAGGAACACGCCGCCGGCGCTCTTGTCTTGCTGCTCGACGTGCTCTACGACCACGCGATCGCCCAAAGGCTTGAGATTCACGTAAACCTCCAAAAAATTTGTCAGGGATTGGCACTCTCAGCAATAGAGTGCCAGCGATGGAATCTTAGCAGACTCCGGTGGAGACTGCAAGTTCTTTGGACGGGTCATTATCCCTTGACCGCACGTGTAACCCATGATACGCTGTAGGTGGAGGCGAGCCCTATGCCGAGCCTAAACCTACCCAAGAACAGCAAGTACACGTTCAAGCAGTTCGAATCCGAGTTTCCGGACGATATCGCGTGTATGCGCTGGTTGGTCAAGTCTCTCTATCCGCAGCCGCTATGGGCCCCCGAGGACGCGGACGCACTGTATATCCACTGTTTGCAATGCGGCGAGGTCCGCCCCCATCACCAGCTCAAGAATCGCCCCAAGGTCTGGACCTGCGATTACTGCGGAACGCATACGCATCCGACGGCCGGCACGATCTTCCACAAGTCCAAGACAAGCCTCAAAACGTGGTTCCACGCGATCTACTTGATGAGCGCGACCCGTTGTGGCATTTCCGCCATGCAGCTCATGCGCGAAACCGGCGTTACGTATAAAACTGCGTGGCGCATGTTCAACCTCATTCGCAAGATGCTACTAGAGGACGTTCACGATCTCGGCGGCGACAAGATAGTAGAAGCCGATGAAACGTATTTCGGGCCGAAGGTTAATCGCATGAACCGTCGGGCTCGTGCGCGTTTTCCGCAAGTTGTTGGGCCCGAAACCGGCAAGATCGTAATCGCGGGTTTAGTCGAGCGTGGTGGCCGTATTGCGGCTTATCCCGTAGAACGGCGCGGATTCTTCGAGTTGACGCAGCCCATCAAGCAGCGAGTCAAGCCCGGTAGTGAAATTCATACAGACGAAGCCCCGCAATACGTTCCCCTCAAGCATTGGGGTTACGTTCACAGACTAGTGAAGCACAGTGACGGCGTTTACGTCGATGCGGACGGCGTTTCGACGAACACGATCGAGGGCTTCTGGTCGCATTTCCGTGGCAGTGTGCGCGGCGTGTACAAGCATATCTCGCGCAAGCACATTCAGGGTTACTTAGACGAGTATTGCTTCCGCTACAACCATCGCGAGGATGGCAAGCCGATGTTCACGATTCTTTGCGGTCAGATTTCCCAGGAGTTTCTTGCGCGTCACTTTCCAGCGAAGCATCATCCCCGGAAGCTAGTTTCTTAGACGCCTTAGACAAGTCGCGTAGAAAGTCAACCCGTTCATATGGGCGTTCGCCGGATGGTGCCACGCCCTTAGTTTTGTCCATACGCCTCTTTTACCTAAACTTTATGGAGCTATTAGGTCCTACATAGGGCCTACCCCCTATGATGCGAGCAGACTCGTTATGATAAAGTAAGGGGGCCTGGGGAAGTTTGGTGACAGACCCAGGGCCCCCGATGGCGGCGGTTCGGACAGAAGCGGGACTGAAATCCCGTAACTCCGGGGATCGAGGCCCCGGCGTCGCCATTGCCATTATAGCAAAAGGGAACCGAAATGACCATGTTAACCGAGCAAGCAGTCCGCGATCGGCTAGCACAAGTTCGAGAAACGCTCGCCAACCTTGATAGGCAGAGAGAAGTACTGCTCGACATGCTACGCGCCGACGAACGCTGGCTCACGCTGAATGCAAGTAATGGCGAGCCGCTACCGTTAGGCATCGAACCGCCGAATGTCGTTCCGCCACGGTCGAAGGGCGGGCCTTCATTAATGAGCGCCATCGCGCGCATTCTGTACGAAGCGCACGGCACCCCGATGCACGTAAAGGAATTATGGAAGCGCGCTCAGGCAATGAACGCAGTAACGCGGGCTGACAGTCCGCTTTCAGCGACTGATGTCTCGTGCTACAACCTCTCCCAACGCCACATGGTCAAAAAATTGCCCCTCGAACGTATCGGTGGATCGGCGACGTTCCGCCCGCCACAATAGCCGCAACCGAAACGGAGAATGCCGCGTAAAGAACAGGCCCATCTTAAAAGATGAGCCCGATTCATTTTGGAGCCGCCGAATCGTGACAAGTGTCCGACCTGGCCTTAGAAACCATGGGTGCGCGCTGGTACCGCGCATGAAATAAGATTCCCCGGCTCCGCTCCAACATTATCACGAACCGGACGGTGACGCAAAAGGGCCCGCTTCGTTTAGCGAAAGCTAAGGCTTCGGAGAATGGGCTACCGACCGCACCAGTCCAGAGGTACTATGAGATTTCCGCAGGTGATGAGTGCTTCAGCGGACGGCAAATCGGGGGAAGCCGGTACCCCGACAGCGCTCCTGCCTCGGTGGGAACGCTGGTGACTTGGCGCGGGCACTCCGCCCGCATCCCAAGCGCCGGGTGCGACACGTCACAAGGAGGTCTTGCTCAATGCAATCTCTGGAAGCAATAGGAGTGTACCTAGAGGGTCCCCACTCCATAATCACCGACGTGGAATGTCGAACCGTCTTCGGCGTAACGCTAACGATGACTCTATCGGCCATCATCGCGTTTATCAACGGCGGAAACGAACTCTACACGGTGGACGGCGATCGCCGGACTCGTGTAGTCGTCGTTTGCGGGACCATCCGGCGTCCGTACATACGGACACTACCGAATGATTCCGTTGCTGACAATCTGCTAAGTCTGCCTGTTTACTAAATCGATAACCCGCTAAGGTAGACTTACGACGCGCTAGTAGGGTGGATAGGTTTCGTCGCCGCGTTCACCCTGCTGGCGTATTCTTGCATACTGATGTATTCTTTGCCGGTTTGAGCAGCCCAGATTCGCTTGCAAACATCATCACAAAGCGCACGGGCGCGCGGCAACCCAGGGTACTCGACTCGAACTGGCTTGCCACACACAAGGCAATTCTCCATGCTGCTCTCCAGACTACCAGTGGGCCATCCTTGGCATCCATGCTATACGTCGGAATCTAATCATCCGGCTTTAGGGCGTAATGTCAACGGTCACGGTTTGGTAAAAGCCGAAACTTCACGCTTTGTTTATGCCCCGCGAACATGAACGAAAAGATTAAGGCTCTGATCTGATAACACTAGCGCATTTTCGAGATTTCGGTTACCCGTGCCGTGAGGGGATAATGCCCTTTGGACGCCCCCGGGGAGGCTGTTCGCCGGCTACTGGGTCGTGAACGCGCCCAGCTCGAAGCGGTGTGCAGTTGTCGCCCGATTTGGTGTCGTTCACGTAGACCGTCACGACCTGGTTTGCCGCAAAGACGCTGCTGAGCGTCGTGGTCTGATACTGCGGATTGCCGAAGGCCGGCGTCTGGCTGGGCGAGGGGAACGGCGGTGAGGCCGCCGCCAGCGCGCCGCCGGGCGCGATGAAGTTCGGATATGGGAAGAGCGCGTCCGTGATGACGACCTGATAGCGGCTCGAATCGAGCGCGGCCGTTGACCCGATCGCGATTTCGCTCACGGTCGAGGCGCTCACCGTCGAGCCCGGCGCGGGATACACGAGCTGCGTCTGAACCCCGGCGGGCAGTGGGCACGTAGGCCCAAGCGTGGGTGTCGGGGTGGGGTTGTTGCCGGAATTGCATGCGGCCAGCGACAGGGCGGCAGCGGCTGCAAGCGGCGCAACGATCGAAAGTTTCATAGCGGCTGTCCGTGGGCGGAAGTTGATGGGCGCGGATTAGGCTTGAACGGGTCCAAGTGCATAATTGTGCGATGCAACCATGAGCGGCGCCTGGGAGAAGCAGTAGGGGTGACGACGCCTAGCGGCGTGGCGGCTTGCGCCGGCGGCGCCGTTTCTTTCGGCAAAGGCGTCGCGTCGGTGTATGCCTGCGGCATGTCGCTCACGTCCACGTCGCTCGGCTGCGGTGAGGGCGCGCTCGTCGGAGGACCTACCACGATCGTTTTCACGCCGGCTCCCGGCGCCGGGGTCCGCGGGCGCGCTTCCGGCGCAGCCGGTCGAGTCGGGGAAAACAACGCCGGCGCCGTAACCGGAACGGCGGTCTGCAACGCTTGCAGACGCGATCGCGGCGGCAACGTCGCCTGAGCACGCGTTTCTTCGGCGGCCGTCGCGATAGCTACCGGACGCGGCGTCTCCAACTGCAAGGGCGCGGGCGTCGTGGTGATGACCGGCGTCTGGGCGTTGGATCTGGCTGTGCTGAGTACCCGCTCCCCGGCTGCGCCCGCGATGACGAGCGCCAGGGCGACAACGGCGATCGCGACGGGGCGCACAGGCCGCAGGCGGTGCTCCTCTTCACCCAGGCCGATGGCGCGATCGGCCGGCACGCCGGAGATAACGCCCTGGCAAAACGCCGGGCCGAAAAGCGGAATTGCGCGCAAATTACTCTTGAGGGATTGCGCGAAGCCGCTTTTCAAACGCGCATCGCTACGCTCGTCCAACAGCGGAACGAATTCCGCCTCGTAAAAATCGTTCAGGCGCGGCCGAGCGTTCTCGATCAACAGACGTACCTGCTCGCCGGACAACGCGCGAATGTGGCGTTCCACCCCCTGGGCGACGTCGAACGGATCGGTTCGCGCGAGGATGGTCGCGAATTGCTGACCGGGCACGCTGTGTGTTTACCCCGTCAAAACCGGCGTCCGCCTAACAGCCGTGGCGTTGCTTGCTTAATGCACCCAGTGGCGTCCGGCGTTCAGCATTACGAAGAGCAGAACGGCCGCGAGCAGTAAGGAACTGCTCCAAATAACAACGTCCGCAACGGCGGTTGCATAGTTCCGTCGCATCGTGCTGCTATCGTACAATAAAGGGTCCGAGCAGAGGGTTACGCGGCCATTAAGTTTGAAGCGTAAATGCGTATGGCAACGGCCGTTTCCATGAAGTGGCGCCGCATCGTGCTGTCCGGCATCGCCGCGGGCGTCGCAGGCGCAATCTGCTTCGACGTCTTTCTTTACCTCGCAAGCCTACTGCCCGCGCATGCGAGCATCCTCTCGCTTTGGCAATTCATCGCGTCGACTGCCTTTGGCAAAGCGGCGCTCGCGTCGCCGGGGTATGCGTGGATCGGGTTGGTCATGAACGTCGTTGCGGCGGCGGGGTGGGGAATCGGCTATGCATACATCTTGCAAACCAAACCCGCGATCGATAAGCAGCCGGCGATTTCCGGATTCATCTTCGGCTTAATCGTGTACGTCGTCATGCAATTCGTGCTCTTCAGCGTGCAAGCGCTCAAGGTTCCGGACGCGCTTTCGGTATACGTCGGCGTCCTTGCGGCGACGGTGTTTTTCGGCGTGCCCGTCGCATTCGCCGCTCGCGCGCGATGATCGGGCGCATCTGCGTTTCCTTAGCCGCGATCGCGCACAACGCGCGAGCGCTGCGCGATTTGGCGGCTCCCGCAAAAACCGCCTTCGTGGTGAAAGCGAACGCTTACGGGCACGGCATCGTGGAAATTGCGCGAACCGTCGAACCATATGCGGAGCGCTTGTGCGTGTACTCCCTCCAAGAAGCAGCGGTATTGCGCGATGCCGGCGTGACGCGTCCGATCTTCGTCATGGGACCGATCGAAAGTGCGCAGCTGGACGAAGTATGCGCGCGCAACGTCGAACTGGCGTTGTGGAACACCGGGTCGTACCTGCGCGCGGTTGCCGAGTCGGGCCGGCGGCGCGGCGCTCCGGTTCCGGTGCACGTGAAGATCAACACCGGCACCACGCGCCTCGGTCTCGACCCCGCGGAAGCGGCGGATGCCGTTTCAGATTACGCGCGTTTGCCGGACCTCGCACTCACCGGCGTCTTCTCGCACTTGGCCGCAGCGGAAGAACTCGATTCGCCGTTCACGCTCGGACAAGCTCGACGCATTCAACCGCGCGCTGCACTCCGTTGAAGAAACGCTCGCGCAAAAGAACGCGCGCCCGCTCAAACACATCGCCGCGTCGGCCGCGACGATGCTGTGGCCGCAAACCCGCCTGGACATGGTGCGCATCGGGATTGCGCTGTACGGCTTATGGCCATCGCCGCAGACCCGGATCGCAATGAACGGCGCGCGATTCGACTTGCAGCCCGCGCTTTCGCTGCAGAGCTCGCTCGCCGCAGTGCGTGCCGTCGAGGCGGGCACGCCGGTCGGATACGGCGGCAGTTACCATGCGCCCGAAGCGCACGCGCATCGGCGTCGTACCGCTCGGCTATGCCGACGGTATTCCGCGCCTGCTCTCGAACCGCGCCGCGTTTCTGGTCGGCGGACGCCGCTGCCCGATCGTCGGCCGGGTCTGCATGAACATGACGATGATCGACCTCGAAAACGCGCTCGACGCCAAACCCGGAGACGCGGTTACGCTCATCGGCAGGCAAGGTGCGGAAGCGGTGAGTGCGGACGATTGGGCCGAATGGGCGGAAACGATTAACTACGAGATCGTGACGCGCTTACCCGGGGAACTGCGGCGCGTCTACGAACCGTTAACGGAGTAAACATGCTTACCGTCACGGTGAACGACCGCCCCGTCGACGTCACTGCGATCGTCGAGCAAGGGCGCGTGCTTCTGCCGCTGCGCGCGACGTTTTCCGCTTTGGGCGCAAGCATTCGCTACGATCCCAGCCGCGGCGTAATCGTGGCGCGCAGTGCGGCGCACACGCTGCGTCTTACGATTGGATCCGAGAGCGCCGTCGTCGACGGACGCGACACAAGACTCGATACGCCGCCTCGAGTCATCGCGATGCGAACGTACGTGCCGCTGCGTTTCATCGCGCAAGCGCTGGGCGCAATCGTCGGCTACGACGCGCGCGCGAGTATCGTGAGCATCGTTACCCCCACTCCCGCAATTCGTGTCGTCGATATGAACCCGGCACCGGGGACGAACGTTTCTTCCGCATATCCGACGATTTCGGCGTCGCTGGGCAGCGCGAGTGCAACGCCGCAAAACGTGATGCTCGCAATCGACGGCACCGACGTGACCGCCGCCGCTTCGTTCGACGGCTCCACCATAACCTACATGCCGCGCATGGGATTGAGCCGCGGTGCGCATACGGTGACCTTTTCCGGGCGTACCACCGCGAACGACGCATTTTCCGCGACGTGGAGTTTTCAAACGTCGCTGCAAGCGCCGCCGGATGCGCCCGCCATGTCGCAATTCGACTATCGCTTTTACGCGAACGGCCCCTCGATGTACTATCCGGGCGATTGGATGCATTTCACGCTCGTCGCTCCGCCCGGCGGCAGCGCAGAATTGCGGCTGTGCGATCTCGGTTTTCAATACGGCATGTGGAGCAGTCAATACGGCGGCGTGTACGAAGCAAATTTTCCCGCGCCGAACGGCTATTGGATGCCGTCGTGCGCCGTGACCGCCGTGTACACCGCCTGGAACGGTCAGCAATACTTCGTGCCGATTCCTATCCTGATCGGGCTGTACACGGGGCCGCAGTTCGGGCGGCCTACCCCGACACCCGCGCCCGCGCCGCATAGGATTCCGCATCCCACGGGGCCGCGGCGGACGCTGCCCTCGCGCGGGTCCGATGGCGACGGCGCATCCTGCGGCGGTTCCGACGCACGCACCGGTGACGATCCCGAAGCACGCGCCGGCGCCGAGTCCGGGGCGGCCTCCGGTTCCCCCACCGCGACCCGAACCGCGTAGAACGCCGTAACCGCTTGCTAAGCCAGCGCCTCGATCGCCTCGCGCAGATCGAGTGTGCCTTCGTACAGCGCGCGTCCGATGACGCATGCATCCACATTTGACGGGGCATTCTTACGAAGTGCGCGGAGATCGTCGAGGCCGTGCGCGCCTCCGCTCGCCGTCACTCGAATTTCACCGAGCGATGCGACTTGCGAGAGCGCGTCCAAATCGAATCCGCCGCCGGTGCCGTCCCGCGTGATCTCCGTGAAAACTACGCGTTCTATGCCCCACTGGGACACCCGGCGGACCAGCGCGTCGCGATCGACTTGCGTGCCCTCTTGCCACCCGCGCACGGCGACCACGCCCCCACGCGCATCGACTCCGGCGAACACGCGCGCGCCGAGTTCGTGCACGACGTTACGGGCGGTGCGCTCGTCTTCAACGAGCAGCGTGCCCAGAATCACGTAGGCCGCTCCCGCGCGAAGACGCGCCTGCGCTTGCGCGAGCGTACGAATTCCGCCGCCGGTCTGCACCGGTACGTCGACGGCCCGGCAGATGCGCGCAATTGCATCCTCGTTTTCGCCGGCGCCAAACGCGCCGTCAAGGTCGATAACGTGCAGTTGCTTGGCACCGCTTGAAACGAACGATTTCGCACGCTGCACCGGATCGGTATCGTACGTTTTTTCGCGCGATGGATCGCCCTGCTGCATGCGCACGCACTTTCCGCCGCGCAGATCGATTGCGGGAATGACGAGCATTAGAATACCTCTCCAGCGAGCATCAGGAAGTTGTCCAGCAGAGCAGCACCCGTGCGGCGGCTTTTCTCCGGATGAAATTGCGTTCCCATCACGTTACCGCGGCCGGCTATTGCCGTAAACCGCTCCCCGTGGGTGCACGCGGCGATCGTGTCCGGCCCCACAGGCGCGCGATAGGAGTGCAGAAAGTACGCAAACGGTTCGTCGCCCAGACGCTCGACGAATGGGTGTTTCGACGTCAGTTCGAGCGTATTCCACCCCATATGCGGCACGCGCGGGGCGCGAATGAAGCGCGAAACGCGGCCCCGCAGTACGCCCAGACCGCGAGTCGAGCCGAATTCGTCGCTTTCCTCAAACAGGATCTGCATGCCGACGCAGATCCCCAAAAACGCCTTTCCCGCGTCGATGTGGCGCAGAATCGCGCGGTCGAGATCGCGTTCTTTCAGTGCCTGCATGGTCGCGGCGAACGCGCCGTCGCCCGGAAGGATGGCGGATTGCGCAGCATCGAGCGTCTCGGGATCGTCCGCGATCGCAAAAGCCGCGCCGCGCCGCCGAAGCGCGGCCACCAGCGAGCCGAGGTTGCCGCCGCCGTAGTCGATGACCGCGAGCATGCGCGCCCTAGTCGAGCACGCCCTTCGTAGATGGGACCGCTGTTTCGGCCGTCAGCGACTTCGCCGCAGCAAATGCGCGAGCGAACGCTTTGAACGAGGCCTCGCACACATGATGTGCGACGTGGCCGTGCACTTGAACCAAGTGGAGCGTGATCTTTGCGTTGTCGGCAACCGCGCGAAAGAATTCACCGATCATTTCTGTCGGCAAATCGCCGAGATCTTCGCGGAGAAACGAGACTTGGAAATTCAAGTACGCGCGCCCGGAAATGTCGACGGACGCGAGAATAAGCGCTTCGTCGAGCGGCAGCACAATCGAACCGAACCGCGTAATACCGCGCTTTTCACCGAGCGCATCGGAAATGGCTTTCCCGAGCGCAATGCCGACGTCTTCGATGACGTGGTGATTGTCCATGCGATCGCCGGTTGCGCGCACGAACAGCCCGCATGCGCTATGCTTCGCGAACGCATGCAGCATGTGGTCGAGAAAGTCGACGGAGGTCGAGATTTCGATGGGGCCGCCGTCGAGATCGATCGTCAGTTCTACCGAAGTTTCGCCGGTCGTGCGCGCGACGGCGCCCGCTCGCCGTTCGCTCAATGCGCGGTGCCGTTACCGCTGCGCCGCTCGATGGGTTCGAACGGATGCACTGCCGGACCGGAATACGTGGCTTGCGGGCGGATGAGGCGATTGTCGGCGAGCTGCTCGAGAATGTGCGCGGTCCAGCCGGCGATGCGGCCGCAAGCAAATATCGGCGTGAACTCGTCGCCGGGAAAGCCGAGGCTATAGAACAGCGGCGCGCTGTAGAAGTCGACGTTGGCGTAAATGCGTTTGTCGGGCTTGGTTTCCTGAAGCACTTTGTTCGAGGCGTCTTCGAGCGCGCGCGCGATCTTGTACCATTTCGGGTCGGTGATTTCGCTGAGCTTCTTGGCGACGTTCTCCAAGTGCTGCGCGCGCGGATCGCGGACTTTGTATTCGCGGTGCCCCATGCCCATGATGCGCTCGCCGCGCGCGAGCACTTCGCGCACGTAATTTTCCGCGCGTTCGGGTTTGCCGATTTCCAGCAGCACCCGGCCCACGGCGCTGGCGGCGCCGCCATGCGCCTCGCCTTGAAGCGTGGCGATAGCGGCCGTTACGGCGGCGTACAAGTCCGCTTTCGTCGACGCGGTCACGCGTCCGGAGAACGTCGATGCGTTGTAAGAATGATCTGCGAGCAGCACCAAATACGTGTCCATGGCGTCTTCGGCGACGTCCGTCGGCACCTGACCGCGGCACATGTACAAGAAATTCGCAGCTTGCGAAAGATCCGTACGCGGTTCTATCGGCTCGAGGCCGCGCCGAATGCGATCCCACATTGCCACGATCGTCGGAACCTTAGCAACGAGCTCCACCGCCCTGTGAACGTCTGAAACGTGCGCGCCCTTCGGATCCACCTCGACGAAAAGTGCGAGGCCGGAAACGATCGTGCGCAGCACGTCCATCGGCCATGCGTTTTTCGGAGCGCGCTCCATCGCGTTGATGAGCGGTTCCGGAATCATGCGATGCGCGCCCAATTCTTTCTTGAGCGCCGCCAGCTGCGCCGCGGTGGGCAACGCGCCGTACAAAAGCAGATGAACGACTTCCTCGAAACACGCGTTCGGCGCGAGGTCGTGGATGTCGTATCCGCGGTAGGTCAGCCGGCCTTCTTTGCCCTCGACATTGCTAAGAAGCGTGCTTCCGACGACGACGCCCTCGAGCCCGCGATCGACGATGATTCCGGTGGTAGACAGTGTAGGTTCCTCCGGCCGACGTTCTTACCCGCGCCTCGGGGGAACCCCTGGCCTTGCCGCGGGGTTCCGGGTACCTATTGCGGCGCGTCCGCCAAGTGCGAACCGTATTCGTGCGGGTCGAAATACCACGACGGCAGCGACTGCGGGAACGTGATGTCCTCGAAATCGATCGTCAAACTGTCGGCATCGCCCGTCTCGTCGCCGAAGTCGGCAATTTCTTCGCCGCTGCGCTCCGTGCGCGGAAGCACGACCGCGTCGACGTGCGTAATCACGACGTAACCGTCGAGATAACCCAGCGTGTACGTCACCTTCATCGGATACGTGTGGCCCTGCTCGACGAACATGCGATCGTGCGCGATGACGCGTTTGAGCATGTACGAGTTTTTGTCGACCCAAATCTCGCGAAGTACGTTGCGTTCGGCGTCGCGGCGGGGCTGCAGCGTTAAGTGCAGCTCGCTGCCTTCGACCGCGACCTTCGGCACGTTGTAATCCGACTCGCCGATAGCAACGACCGAACCGATCGTTTTGAGCGGAGCGGCGGTTGGTTCGGGCGTGGGCACGAACGAAATCGGCTGCGGATGCGCCGGCTCGAAGAGATCGGCCGTTGGGGGACCGGGATCGCGCGGCTGATTGAGCGCCGGCCGGTCGAACGTCATGTCGCCGTCGTAATCGTCGCGGAAAACTTTGCGCATCAGCGCGGCGCGATCGGTATTGCGAACCCAATAGTGCACGGTATAGGTACCGAGCGGATCTTCGTAGCCGTAATTCGTGTTTTCTTTGCGGACCAGCGTGTACGTTTCGTACAACGGCGGCGGCCGGTGCTCGCGGTACACGCGGCGGATGTAGCCGAGCAGTCGAACGGGCGTGAGCGTTCGGTACGGCGGTAGAGTCGGTTGCGGATCCGCAGCCGGAACGGGACGCGGTGCGCTAAAAAACGCGAGCACCAAAGCGGCGCACGCGAGCGTTGCGAAGACCGCGCGAGCAAGTAGGGAAGGCGGTTTCATGACGTATCCTCTACAACGTTCTGTGCCGTCACAACGTTGCGCTGCCCGCGCCAGTGACGGCTACCGGGCGAGAACCCGTTCGCCCGCTCTGGCCAGGGCGTAACCGAGAAGGCGGTCCACAAGCGCCTGATACGAAATGCCGACCGCAGCGCACGCGTCGGGCAGGATGCTCGTGGGCGTTAGGCCCGGCAGTGTGTTGATCTCCAAAATGTACGGGCGGCCTTCTTTGCTTACGATAAAATCGGTGCGCGAATAGTCGCGCAGACCCACGAGCCGGTGCACCGAGAGCGCCAGCATTTGCAGGCGCGCCGCCAAATCGTCGTCGATTCGCGCGGGCACGATGTGCGTGCTTCCGCCGGCGCCGTATTTGGCTTCGTAGGTGTAAAATTCGTCGCGGTTCGGCACGATTTCGACGATCGGCAGCGCTTCTTCCCCGAGCACGCCGCACGTGAACTCGCGTCCCGGCACGAACTCCTCGGCGAGAATCTCCGTGTACTCTTCCGCGGCGTCGATCATCGCTTGCGTCCACTGCTCGTGCGTGCGGACGATCGTCACGCCGGCGCTGCTGCCCTCGAACCGCGGTTTGATGACCAGCGGCAGGTCGAGCGATCCCGGAAGCAGCGGCAGCGTACCTCCCGAGAGATCGAATAAGTCCCACGCGGCGGTCGGCAAGCCTTCGGCGGCGCAAAGCTTTTCGTGAGGTGCTTGTCCATCGCGAGCGCGCACGCTTCGATACCGCTTCCGGTGTACGGAATCGCCAAGTAGTCAAGAATGGCCTGAATTTGCCCGTCTTCGCCGCCTGGGCCGTGCAGCGCGATGAAAACGGCGTCGGGGCTGAGGTCGCGAATCGCATCGATGAACCGCGTGTCGTAATCGAGCGACTGCGCGTCGTATCCCAATTCCTGAACCGCGCGCACGACACCGGTTCCGGTTTGAATCGAAATCTCGCGTTCCGCGCTCGTGCCGCCCATCACGACGGCTACTTTTGCTTTTCTTCTTGCTGTCATTCTACATCTATAAAGACGCCGACGAGGTGCACTTCGAGCTGCAATTCGACACCGAACCGTTCCAGAACGGTGCGGCGAACGCGCGCCAGCAGCGTGGCAACGTCCTTGGCGGTTGCACCGCCGAGGTTGTTGATGAAGTTGGCGTGCAGCGGTGACACTTCCGCGCCGCCCTCCCGCCATCCCTTAGCTCCCGCCGCTTCGATGAGCCGTGCCGCCTTGTCGCCCTCCGGATTGCGAAAGCACGAACCCGCGTTGGGCAACGCGATGGGCTGCGTGTTCTTGCGCCGCACGAGCCGGTGCTGCATCTCCTCGCGGATCAGTTGCGAATCGCCGAGCTCGAATTTCAGCGTTACGCGAGCGACGATTGCGTCGCGCGCGAGCGAAGTGTGACGATAGTAATACTGCACGGTTACCGGATGCGGCTGCGGCTTGGCCGGCGACTGCACCCAAACTTCGCGCACGAAATCGCCCATCTCGCGATCGGTGCCGGCGTTCATGCGCAGCGAACCGCCGACGCTTCCCGGGATTCCAGCCAGCGAGGCGATGCCGGCGGCGCCGGCCGAGGCGGCTTTTGCGGTGAGCAATGCCATGCCGGCGGAAGCGCCCGCGTGAACGATCACCGTTCGATCGTCGTGCGTAACGACGATGTTCGCAAATTCGCCGGAGAGGCGCAAAACCAAACCGCGTATTCCGCCGTCGCCGACGAGCAGATTGCTGCCGCTGCCCAGTACGAACCACGGCACGTGGCGCTTGCCGCAAAACTGCATGATTTCTGCGAGCTGCGCTTCGCTTTCGACGACGATCCACGCGTCGGCCGGTCCGCCGATCTTCCACGATGTATACGGCGCGAGCGGTTCGTCGAACCGTACCCGTTCGCCGCAAATCTCGAGCAGCCGCGCGCGATCGTCGGCCCGCAGAACGCTGTGAAGCGCCTCGTCGGCGACGCTCATTCGGCGTGCTGCATGACGTCGTTTGCGAGGTCTTTGGCGACCTTCGTGATATTGCCCGCGCCGAGCATGAGCACCAAAGCGTTCGGCGGCGCGTCGCTGCGTAGACGTTCGCGCAAATCGTGCACGTACTTGACGTACCGCACGCTCGTTCCGCACGCGGCGAGCGGTTCGCCGATGGTGCGTTCGCTGACGCCTTCGATTTCCGGCTCGCTGGCGGCGTACACCGGCGCAAGGTAGACCGCGTCGGCGCCGCGCAGTGCTTCGACGAACGCCGCGCCCAAATATGCCGTGCGCGTATACCGGTGCGGCTGAAACGCCACGTAGACCGGACCGCGATGATACTGCCGCGCAGCGGCAATGGTTGCGCGCACGGCCGTAGGGTGATGCGCATAGTCGTCGACCACGATCATCCCCGGCGTGTTCGCGAGGATTTCGAAGCGGCGCCGCACGCCGCGGAACCCGGCGAGCGCGTTGGCGATCTTCACGAACGGCAAATCGATCGCGCGTCCGACCGCAATCGCAGCGAGCGCATTCTCGACGTTGATGGCGCCGGGCACGCGCAGTTCGACGCTTCCCAGTGTGACGCCGTCGACGATCGCATCGAATCGCGAACCGAGCGCTGCAAAACGAATATTCGCGGCGTGAACGCCCGCGTCTTCGGCGATGCCGAACGTGATCGTTCGCGCGCGGCGGGGCGATCCGGCGATGGAGCGGCTTTGCGGGTTGTCGATGCCCACAATTGCGACGCCGTCGTCCGGCAAACGCGCCAGGAATTGATCGAACGACGCGATGAGCTTCGGCAGTTCGGCGTCCGACGAGAGATGATCGTTTTCGACGTTCGTGACTACGGCGACGGCCGGCTCGAGCAATGAAAAGGACCCGTCGGATTCGTCCGCCTCGGTCAAAAACCAGGGCGCCGTGCCGTCGTGCGCATTCGTTCCGGTGTTCACGTCTATGCCGCCGAGCACCAAACTCGCGTCGACGCCCGCGCCGCGAAGAATCGTCGCCGTCATCGCGGTCGTCGTCGTTTTGCCGTGCGTGCCGCAAATCGCAATGCCTTTGCGCCCCTCCATGATCCGCCGCAGCATCTCGCCGCGCCGTACTATCGGAATTCCTCGCTCCTGCGCGTGCCGGTATTCCGGATTGCCGGAACCGATCGCGGAGCTGACGATCACCGCTCGCGCGCCGTTGACGTTCTTCATGTCGTGTCCGACCGCGATTGTGGCGCCGAGCGCGCGCAGTTCTTCGAGTATCGGCGAGTCGGAAACGTCGGAACCGGTGACCGATTCGCCCCGAGCCAGCAAGATGCGAGCGATCGCGCTCATGCCGATGCCGCCGATGCCCACGAAATGCAGCGTGCCGAGGGACGTCATGCTGCGGCCGTCTTTCGCGACGTCAACGCGTCAATCCGTGCGAGTATCGTCGCCAGCGGATCGCGCGTTGCCAGCGAGCGAGCCGCCGCGCGCATCGCCTGCAAACGATCCGGCTGCATCACGTCGCGCAGCGTCCACCAGAGCGCATCCGCGCTCAAGTCGCGATCGGGAATGACGACGGCCGCGCGGGCACGGTCGAACGCTTGCGCATTGGCTGCCTGATGATCTTCGGATGCGTGAGGATAGGGAACCAGAATCGCGGGCAACCCCAGCGCGGCCAATTCTCCCAATGTGGAGGCGCCGGCGCGCGCGATGACGAGATCGCAAACAGCGTATGCGTCGGCCATATCGCGCAGGTACGGAACGAGTACGACGCGGTTATTCTCGAACGGTTCGCGCTCTTCGGCGTGCATGTACTCGTAATCGCGCTCTCCGCAAACGTGCAAAACTTGCCAGTCGTCCGGAAGCGCCCGTCGCGTTACGAGCGCCGCGATCGCTTCGTTAATCGAACGCGCGCCTTGACTGCCGCCGAGTGCGAGAATCGTATTGCGGTTCGGGTCGAGGCCAAGCCGGCGCGCCGCCTCGATGCGGTTGTTCGGATGAAAAAGCGATTCTCGCACGGGAATTCCGGTATGCACGTATTTTCCCGCAAAACGCGGATCGGCGTCCGCGAACGCACCCCAGACTTCGTCGACGATCGGCGCGAGCAAGCGGTTCGTCAGACCCGGCTGCGCGTTGAGCTCGAGCAGCGCAAGCCGCGCGTGCGACTGCCCGATCGCGCGCAGAATGCGCGCTGCCGCGACTACGGGAAAGCAGACGTATCCGCCCGTCGCCACGACCGCATCCGGCGCGAATGCGCGCAGCGCTCCGAGCGCCTGCACGATACCGACCGCGTTCACGCCGGCCGTCTGCAGTGCGGCCGGCGAAATGCTGCGGCGCAACGGCCCGCTTGCAATCGTGACGAGATCGTAGCCCGCTTCGGGAACGATTTTAGATTCCAAGCGATCGGCGGTTCCGATGAAGCGAATCGCGGCCCGTCCGCGCAGCGCATCGGCAAGCGCAATCGCGGGATACAAATGGCCGCCGGTTCCCCCGCCGGTGAACACGACGTTCACGCGCCGCTCCACTCCAGGTTTTGCGCATGCCCGTCGGACTTTGCGATCGACTCGCACTTCTCGCCGGGCCACAGCGTAAAACGCGTTTCGTATGCGCGTTCGGCGAGCTCCATCCGCACCCATGCAAACGGCGCCGCGGCCGTAGCTTGCGCGCCAATCTCGGCGATGGCGCCATGTAAGCGTTCAAGCACGTCCGCATTCATATGCTCGGTCACGACGGTGTTCAGCAGCACGGTAAGCGCGCCGGCGCGCGGCTGCGCGCTCGAACGCGCCCAGGCGATTCCGTCGGCCTGCGCAATCGCCGGAGGATAGGACCGCGCGATCGAAAGGGCGGCGCGAAGCCGGTCGAAACGTTCCCGCTGATCGGGCCAAATGAATCCCAGAAGCGTATCGGCGTCGCCGGCATCCGCCGCGTTCAGCGGATGCAAATCACAACCGCGCCGCTCTGCGACCTGGAGCGGTGCATCGAGATGGCCCGGCGTGCCGGACTTCGTCGCGTTGTGCAGATGCAGCTGCGAGCCCTCGGCACCCCAGCTCCACCCGGGACCGCTGTAGAAATAGCGATCGAAGTTCAGTACGAGCCCGGCGCTCGAACCGATCTCGAAAATTCGCAGCGGCAACCGCGCAGCGTCCGCGATCGCCAGCAACGCCGCCACGATCGGCGTGGAGCGCGCCACTTCGTTCGTCTGCACGTTACGTGCGAACAGCTCGTCGTATCGCGCGACGTTTGCACGAATATCGAGAACGATCGCGTCCCACGCCGCGTCCGCATCGCCATCGCCGTTCGTCGACGGATAGTGCGCGGCGATTGCCGGCGCTTCGCCGCGCAGCGCGCGGTAGTGCGCCGCACCTCCCAAACGCAAGCCCAGCCGGGATCGGCCGGCGTGCCGGTCGAGTAGCGCGCGCACGACGGAATCGTCCTCATACGCACCCGCCGCATGCCGAAGAATCGCCGCGAAGAACGGCGAGCCCATGCGCGTGCAAAAGCTTCCCAATCGCACGAGGTCGGCCGTCACGCCGCCGGCAACTTCCATTTACGTCAGCGTGACTTTGCGGTGCCGGCCGACGTTGATGATCAGGGCAACGGCGACGAGCGACACGATGAGAGAACTGCCGCCGAATGATATGAAGGGGAGCGGAACGCCCGTGACGGGCCACGACGACGTAACCACGCCGATGTTCACGAACGCCTGAATAGCAATCATCGCCGTGCAGCCGGAGGCCAAGAAAAAGCCGAAGCGATCGGGCGCCGCGATCGCGATGCGGATGCCGCGGTACGCGAACACGATGAACAGCACGATGACGCCGAGCGTTCCCACCAAGCCGAGTTCTTCGCCGAGAACGGAGAAGATGAAGTCGGTATACTGCTCGGGCAGATAAAAAAACTTCGCGCGCGACTCGCCCAAACCGACGCCGAAAAAGCCGCCGCTTCCGAGCGCCAAGAGCGACTGCACGATGTGAAAACCCGTGTTCTGCGGGTCCCGCCACGGGTCGATGAACGCGAAGATTCGCGCGCGCTTATAGGGGCTGGTGAGAATAGTCAATACCACGGGCGGAACGGTAACGAAGAGAATGAGCGCGAGATGTTCGACTCGAGCGCCCGCCGCGAAAAACATCGCGAACGCGGTAAACACGATGAGGCTCGCCGTGCCCATGTCCGGCTCCATCAAAATCGCCATCGCGATAATGACGACCGGAATGCACAGCGGAAACAAGCCTTTGCTCAGCGAGGTGATTCGTTCGCTGCGCGACGAGAGGGCCGCGGCTAAATACAGGACCAGACCGAGCTTGGCGAACTCCGAGGGCTGCAGCGAAACGAACCCCGCGCCGATCCAACGCCGCGCGCCGTTCACAGCAACGCCCAGATGCGGAACGAGCACGGCAACGAGACCGGCGATGCACAGCAGCAGCGCGTAGGGCGCTACTGCTTTGAGCTTGCGGTAGTCGATGCGGTACGCAGCGTAGGCCAGCGCGAGTCCCACTATCAAATAGACGAGCTGATGCTTGAGGTAGTACGCGGTGTCGTGATGATCGGCGTATGCTTGCGCGCTCGATGCGCTGAAGATCATCACCAACCCGATGGCAACGAGACTTGCGACGGCTGCGAAGAGCAGCGTATCCGGCGGCGCTGAAAGGAACGATCGCCGCTCCTGCGTGCGGGTCGACGAAGGCTGACGCGGTGCTGCAAGACTTGCTCTCATAACGTGGCGGGCTCCGAAAGCGCTTGGACGGCGGCGGCAAATTTTTCTCCGCGGTCTTCGGCCGAACGAAACATGTCGAACGACGCGCAGGCCGGTGAAAGAATGACGACGTCTCCCGGCTGCGAGCGGGCGTGAGCCGCGCGCACCGCGTCGCCCATGCTCGAAGCGCGGTCGGTAGGCGTGCGCGAAACGTGCGCCGCGAGATCCTCGGCCGCTTCGCCGATGACGACCAGCGCCTTGACGCGTTCGTCAATGACGCGACCCAGTTCGGTAAAGTCGGTATTTTTCGACTTGCCGCCGGCGATGAGCACGATGGGACGGTCGTACGCTTGCAACGCCGCAATGACCGAACCCGGATTCGTCGCTTTCGAATCATCGACGAAGAGCACGCCGCCCGAATCCGCGATCGGCTGCAAACGGTGCGCCATCGCCGTAAAGGAATGAACGGCATCGCGAAGCGCTTGCGGGTCGAGGCCGGCGGCGAGCGCAGCCAACAGCGCCGCCATAACGTTCTGCACGTTGTGGCGGCCCGCCAACGGTATCTCGTTCACGCGCAAGACGTCGATCGGGCGCGGGTCTCCATGCACCGGCGTGTAGACGATCGAATCGCCTCGGAGAAACATCGAAGCGTGCTCGTGATGCCGCTCGAGCGTGAACCACAATTGCCGCGCGTGCACTCGTATTTCGCCGCTATGCCAATGCAGTTGGCGCACACGCTCGTCGTCCAGGTTTCCGACGAAGTAATCGTGTTCGTTTTGATTTGCGAAGATGCGAAATTTCGCTTCCGCATACTCCTCCATCGAGTAGTAGCGGTCCAGATGATCGGCGGAGATGTTGAGAATCACGGAGACGCGCGGGCGGAACGAGCGGATCGATTCGAGTTGAAAAGACGAAACCTCCGCAATCACCCAGTCCTGCGGTTTGGCGTCAAGCACTTCGCGAATCAGCGGGTTGCCGATGTTGCCGCCGACGCGAACAGTCTTGCCGCACGAACGGAAAAGGTGCCCGATGAGCGACGTGGTCGTCGACTTTCCCTTGGTTCCCGTTACCGCGACGATCGGCGCTTTGCACAAGCGGTACGCGACCTCGATTTCGCTGAACACCGGCACGTTTGCGTCTTGTACGCGGCGCACCAGCGCGCCGTTGAGCGGGACTCCGGGTGAAAGCACCGCGCCCGTCGAGCTTTCGATGAGCGGATCGAACGCGTCCGCCGCGACGAACGACGCACCGAGCGCTTCGATTTGCGCGATCGGCTCTGCAAGATCCGTCTGCGGCTTCTCATCGGTTGCGTACACCGTCACGCCGCGCTCGCGCAGGACCTGCGTGCTGGCGACGCCGCTGCGTCCCAGCCCGATGACCAGAATCGTTTCACCGCTCGCAAAGTTCGGAATGTGCACGCTCATCTGACGATAGCCAACCCCAAGCCGGAGAGAATGACGGAAGCCAGCCAGAAGCGCGTCGTAACGGTCGTTTCCGGCCAGCCGGACAGTTCGAAATGATGATGCAGCGGGCTCATGCGGAAAATCCGCTTGCCGCCCGTGCGTTTGAAGTACGTAACTTGAATGATTACCGAAAGCGCTTCCGCGACGAATACACCGCCGATCAGCACGAGCAGCAGCATCTCGCCGGTAAGAATTGCAACGCCGGAAAGCAGCGCCCCAAGCGCGAGCGATCCCGTGTCGCCCATGAACAATTTCGCCGGGTGGCGATTGTACACCAAAAAGCCGAAGCACGCGCCGACGCCGAGAAGCGCCGCAATATTTGCCGGCGCGGATCCGTCTCGCCACGCGAGAGCGCCGAGCACGACCAGCGGCGGTACGATGGTGCCGGAGACCAAGCCGTCCAGCCCATCGGTCAAATTCACCGCGTGAATCGTCCCGGTTACGGCGAAAATCCCGAGCAGCAGCCAAAGCCAATGCGGAACGCCGAGTGCGTAGCCGCTCATGTGAAAGATGACGTCGACGGGCACCGCCGGCGAGCGAACGATCCACCACAGGTAGATCACTGTTACGAGCGCGGTAAGGAGATACTTCGTGCGCGCGCGTAAGCCGGCGTTCTTTCCCCGGCGAATGGCGATGAGGTCGTCCGCAAAACCGATTGCCGCGCACAGCGCTACGAGGAGCACGGTCGCGACCATGACGGGATCGTGAACGAAAGCGAGCATTGGGAGCAGAGCGATGACGAAAACTACGCCGCCCATCGTCGGCGTTCCGGTTTTCTTTTGATGCGACCGTGGAGCGTCTTCGTACGCGCGCTGCCGGAACTGCAAGCGCGCGAGCAACGGCAGCATGGCCGCGCCGGACAGCCCAGCAATCAGGAATCCGGCGGCGACGACGGCGAGTTCGTATCCGTAATTCATGAGCCGGGCTCCGCGACCAGCGGATTCGGCCCGTCGGCTCGCCACTTCAACACGACGATCGGCGTCTGTTCGTCGCCGTTGCCGTGGGGGTTTGAAAGGAGCGCGCGCTCTATGTTTTCGCGGCTCACGCCTGAAGACGCGCCTAGAACCTTCGCCTTCTCCAAGTCATTGGCATCGACGATCGCACATGCGATGCCGCAGCGATCGTAAACCGATTGCGAAAACGCATCGGGGTTCGCGGGCGCAAAGACTATGGCGCGCTCGAACGGCGGCAGCGTGCCGGTGTATCCGTCTATCGCGGTAATCGCCTCACCCAGAATCTCATAGAACGCGCCGCGGCGGCCGGCGAGGCGCCCGAGCACCTGCATCGCAGCCGCGTACAACACTTTCCACCTTCCGACTTTGTCGATCACGATCTGCAGCGACTCCGGCTGGCTGACGGTGGCTAACGCGCCCGCACGGCGAGAAAGCGCGTACGCGATCTTCGACGGACGCACGTACTCTGCGCCGACGGCTTGGCCTTGTGCGATCGCGACGGCGGTTTCGGAGATCGCCAAAACGTCGCCGGGCCGCGCGATGCCGTCGACCGCGCGCTGTATCAGCCCGATCAGATCGTCGCCGGGGTGCACGAGCGGCGTACGCACCGGAATTCCGACGATGCCGGACGGCAGTTCCGGACGTTCGATGCGCAAGCTCCTCACGCGAGCAAGTCCTCGATGATTTCCTCCATTTGATATTTTCGGGAACCCTTGAACAAGACCGCATCGTCCGGACGCGCGTTTTCGCGCAGCCAATCCGCCGCATACCGGTTATCGGCAAACGGCACGATACGATTGCGCGGTAAACCGCCCGCCATTGCGCCCTGCGCCATGCACTGCGCGAAGTCGCCGCCGACGAGCAGCACATCGATACCGCTTTTGGCCGCGTGCGCGCCGACGCGTTCGTGCATGGCGGCCGCATCGTTTCCGAGCTCGGCCATGCTTGCAAGTACGGCAATGCGCCGGGACGCACGCTCGCATGCAAACGCGTCGAGCGCGGCCGACATGCCGCTTACGTTTGCGTTGTAGGCATCGTAAATGAAGAGCGGCTTTCCGTCGACGGCGATCTTCTGATAGCGTCCCGCGGGCAACGTGAGTGCCGGGATCGTTTGCGCGACCCGTTCCGGCGATACGCCTAACAGCAGCGCTGCGGCACACGCCGCAGCAAGGTTGCGGTAATTGTGCCGTCCCGGCAACCGCACGTCGATGCTCACGCGCTGCGTATCGCCGTTCGTTATCGCGAGCGTCGCGGCGTCCACGATCCACACGCCGGGCAGGCGCGGTTCGCCGGTTCCGAACCAAAACGGCGCCGACTCCAACGCCGGCGCGCGTAAAGCGGATTCCGAATCTTCGGCATTGAGCACCGCTTGCGCGCCTTGCGAAAACAGGCCCCACTTCGTTCGCGCGAGCCGTTCCCGCGAACCGAAAATCTCTAAATGCGCTTCGCCGATGTTCGTCAGCACGCCGACGTGCGGCATCGCCACCTGTACGAGTTCGGCAATCTCGCCTTCATGCCGCGCGCCCATCTCGATGACGAGCACCTCGTGTTCGGGGGAACACGCGAGCAGCAATTTGCTTACGCCGACTTCGTTGTTCTCGTTCGCCGGCGAAGCGAGAACCCGATCCGCGCCGAACCACGCGGCTAAGAGCTGCGCTAAAAAATGTTTCGTGGTCGTCTTTCCGGCACTTCCGGTAATGCCGACGACCCGGCCGGTGTACGCTTCGCGCGCCGCGCGCGCGAGATCCATGAACGCGCGCTTCGTGTCGCGCACGACGAGCGCGGGCGCATCGTGCGGCACTGCGGCAGCGTCGTCGACGACCAGAGCCGCCGCGCCGCCCAGCAGCGCGTCCTTCAGAAACGCATGGCCGTCGAATCGCTCGCCGCGCAGCGCGAGAAACGTATCGCCTTGCTGCAACTGACGCGTGTCCGTAACGACCCGCAGTTCCGGCGGAAAATCCTGTGCGCGCAGCACTTGCGCCCCCGTTGCGCCCGCGGCGCGTTCGAGCGCCAGTTTCATCGGTGCATTGCCTCGCGGCGCGACAGCGCTTGGCGAGCAACGGCCAAATCGTCAAAAGGCAGAACGTGCGAGCCGACGATTTGATACGCCTCATGGCCTTTACCCGCGATTGCGACGACGTCGCCGGGCTGCGCATTTGCGACGGCCGCCTCGATCGCCGCGCGACGATCCGCGTTCGCTTCATGCGGCGCGCCGGCGATGCCCGGCAAAATGTCGGCGATGATCGACTGCGGGTCTTCCGTGCGCGGATTGTCGGACGTGATGTACGAAAAATCCGCATAGCGCGCGGCGATGCCGCCCATTTCGGGGCGTTTTCCGCGGTCGCGATCTCCGCCGCATCCGAACACGAGCAGTAAACGGCCGCGAGCCGTTTCCCGAAGCGTCCGAAGCAAATTTTCGAGTGCGTCGGGCGTATGCGCGTAGTCGACGATGACGTCGACGCCGCCGCCGCGCACGTGTTCCATGCGCCCCGGGACGCGTTCGAGCGAAGCCAGGCCGCGCGCGCTGTCCTTGTCCGAAATTGTGAGGTGGCGCGCAATACCGATTGCGCACAGCGCGTTCGAGACGTTGAAGCGGCCGGGGAGTCGCACCTCGAAGCGCTGACCATCGACCTCGAAGCTGCTGCCGTCGGCGCGCACGTCGGTAGATTGCGCGCGCACGTCCGCAGGCGCCGCAATGCCGTACGAGAGAACCGGCTTACGAACGCGCAGTTCGCGCATCCAGCGTTCGCCGCAGTGGTCGTCGACGTTCAGCACGCAGCGCGGAGCCATTTCGAACAAACGACGCTTCGCCGACGCGTACGCGTCGAAGGTCTTGTGAAAATCCAAGTGATCGCGCGTCACGTTCGTAAGCGCTGCGACGCTGAAGTGCACGTCGGCCACGCGCTGCAGCGCGAGCGCGTGCGAACTGACCTCCATCGCGACGCCTTTTGCGCCGGATTCGCGCATACGCGCCAGCAGTTCCTGAAGCTGCACGGCAAGCGGTGTCGTATTCGCGAGCGGCCATTCCGTCTCGCCGAAGCGCGCGCCGATTGTGCCGATCGTTCCTGCGGGAACGCCGCCGGCATTCATGATCGCGGTGGTCATGTGAGCGGTCGTCGTTTTGCCGTTCGTTCCGGTGATGCCCGCAACGCTCAAAGCGCGCGACGGCGACCCGAAGAATGCGTCGGCGAGCTGTGAAACGGCTCGAGCGGAATCCGGTACGATGACGGCCGCAACGTGAGCGGGAACTTCGGCGGCGTCTTCCATCACGACGGCTTCACAACCGCGCGCCACCGCGTCCGCGATAAACCGGTGCCCATCCGTATGTTCGCCGCGCAGCGCAACGAACAACGCGCCGCTCTTCGCCTCACGCGAATCGATCGTTATTGCCGTCACCGTTTTGTCGCGCGGGCCGACGACGCGCGTATTCTGAGCGAGCGTTCGCAGCAATGTCTCCAGCGATACGCCCACCTGATGCTCCATGCGTCTAGGGATTCTCCGCGAGCTTCGAGCGGACCAAGCGCTGCTTTGGAATTTGCGGCGGTTTCGGCGCCGGTATCGCGGGAAACACGCCCGCGTGGAGCATGGCCGCTTTCGCGATTTCATCGAATGCGGGTGCCGCCACGACGGATCCGTAAATGGCGCCTTCCGGCCGCTCGACCTTGACGTAAATGACGTAGCGCGGATGCTCGTACGGCACCATGCCGATGAACGAGGCAACGTACGCGCCCGGCTCGTACTCGCCGTCCTTCACCATCTGCGCGGTGCCCGTTTTGCCCGCGGTAGAGTAGCCCGGAATCTGCGCCGACGGATTGCCGGTGCCTCGAACGACGACCGCGCGCAGAAAGCCGCGAAGTTCTTCGGCCGTTTTCTGCGAAAACACGCGATGCTCGACTTCGGTCGGATACGTGTAGAGCGGATTGCCCTGCGCGTCGAGGATCGATCGCACGATACGCGGCCGCAGCAGCACACCGCCGTTGGCAATCGCGCAGTAGAAGCGCGCCATCGCGATCGGCGTTACGGAAACGCCTTGCCCGAACGCCATCGTCGGAAGCGAGCTGCCGCTCCATTCGGACGGCGCCGGCACGATGCCCGGATTTTCACCCGAAAGCCCGATTTGCGTGGGCCGGCCGAAGCCGGCGCGCTGCTCCATCTTGTAAAATGCGGAGCCGCCTATGTGCAGCGCCACTTCGGCAGCACCGACGTTCAATGAGTCGGCAATGATCGTTTCAAGCGTGTCGCCTGCTGGGTCGGGCGTCAAGCCGTCGACTGCGTTGTAAATGCGCCGTCCGCCGATTTCCAGCGGCCCGAGCGAGGGGAAGCGCTCGGAAAACGGCGTGTGGCCATATTCGAGCGCGGCCGCGGCGGTGACGAGTTTGAACGTCGATCCGGGCTCATACGCATCCTGAACTGCGCGGTCGCGATAATCGTCGGACGGGAACTTCCAATACGCGTTCGGATCGAAGTGGGGGAAGTTCGCCATCGCGAGCACTTCGCCGGTGTACGGATCCATGACGATCGCGGTGCCGCTGGCGGCGTGATACGTTTTGACCTGCTTTTCCAGCGCGGATTCCGTGACGAACTGCAGATACGAATCGAGCGTGAGTTCGAGCGAGAGGCCCGGCTTTGCGGGCTTGACGATTTTCTCTTGACCGAACGGAATGGGGCGCCCGAATTCGTCCGCTTCGATCGTGATCCGTCCGGACGTGCCTTTGAGCAGATCGTCGAACGTGTATTCGAGTCCGGCTAGACCGTTTTCGTCGATACCGACGAAACCCAGAAGGGTCGAAGCGCTTTGGCCGGCGACGTCGACGCGCCGCCCCGTATCTTCTTCGATCAGCGAGATTCCGGGAAGATCCAGTGCTTGCACCTTGTCGGCTTCGTCGTGCGGAACCTTGCGCGCGATCCAGACGAACTGTAGGTGGCGATCGTGCATGAGTTGCGACGTCTCTTTGTCGATCTTGCCGACAACCGGCTGCAACTGCGCGATAGCCTTATCCGGATCGGCGAGATCGTGCGGCACGGCATACACGCTCTCGGAAGGAAGCGAACGAACCAGCACGTTCCCTTGACGATCGAGAATGCTGCCGCGCCGCGCAAACACCTCGACGGTGTCGCTGCGCTGCTCGAGCGCTTCTTTGGCGTAGACTGGGCCTTTGACGAGTTGAACGTCGACCAGGCGCCACGTCAAATACAATGCGACGAACAGCATCCCGTAAAACAGCAGTTTCGCCCGCCGGGGCCCGACGCGCGAGAAGGTCCGCTTGTGCATCGGTTAGTGCTGCGTACCTATTTCGCGCCGAAGAGTCCGGCTATGCCGGCAAAGAATGCGAGCCGCGATCGCACCGGTTCCATGCGCTGCACGGGCAGCGACACCATCGCGAATTGCGCGGGATCTTGCATGTGGAGCGTTGCCGCGACGCGCGCCAGCCGATCGTCCGATTTGAGTGCCGCCAGGCGATCGTCCAAGCGCGCCGTTTCCGACTGCAAGGCGGCGCGATCGCGCTCGGCTCGCGCAACGGCGTAATTCAAACTCGTTAGTCTCGCAGTCAGCGTAACGTAGAGCATGACGCCGAAAAGCGTTACGGTAAGTATCGCGCAAAACTGCATCAGCGACGAGTAACGCGCGCGCGCGACCCGCGAAATTCGGCGCTTCGTCGCATTGCGTGCCGTGCGAGGGCGCGGTTTTTCGGCGGGTGCGTTCGCTCGCGGTGCGCGAAGTGCGGTGCTTTCTACCATCTCAGCTCGCCTTCCGTTGAGCGGCGCGCAGCCTGGAGCTGCGCGCGCGCGGATTCCGTTCCATCTCCGCCTCGTCGGGCAGGACGGGTTTGCGCGTAAGAACCTCGAGGCGCTCGTCGTCGCGAAACTTGTGCTTGACGATGCGATCTTCAAGCGAATGAAAACTAATGGCAACGACGCGGCCCGCTCCGCGCAGGCGGTCGACGGCCATATCGAGTCCGTCGCGCAGGGCGTCCAGTTCGTCGTTCACAGCGATGCGCAGCGCCTGAAATACGCGCGTTGCGGGATGAATGCGCTCGCGCTGCCCGGGCCGGTGCAGCAGTCCGCTGACCATTTGAGCGAACTCCATCGTCGTCGTCGGCAGGGTGCCCGACTGACGGCGCTGCACGATGACGCGCGCGATTTTTCTCGCGGCGCGTTCCTGCCCGTAGTGGAAGAAAATATCTGCGAGTTCGCGCTCGCTGGAGCTGACGAGGATTTCATAGGCACTCGAGCCCGCGTGCGGATTCATCCGCATGTCGAGCGGGGCGGATTCGCGGAACGAAAAACCGCGAGACGCTTCATCAAATTGCATCGACGAAACCCCCAAATCGTACAGCACGCCGTCGACTTGCTCGATGCCGAGCCGATTCAGCGCGTGCGAAAGCTCGCGAAAATTGGATGGAACGAACGTGAAACGGGAATCGGCGATTGCCGCTGCGCGCGGCGACGCCTGCGGATCTGCATCGAACGCAATGAGCCGGCCGCTCTGCAAGCGCTGCAATATCCCCCGGCTGTGGCCACCCGCGCCGAACGTCGCATCGACATAAATCCCATCCGGCCGGATCGCCAAATACTCGAGCGCCGGCTGGAAGAGCACCGGGATATGCTGGTCCATCGATCCACTCCGGCATCAGTAGAGTCCCAACTCCGCCATGAAATCGGCGACCTCGCCTTCGGGCGCCGCGTGCGCCGCGTAGCGCTCCTTCGCCCAGATCTCCACGCGTGTGAACGAGCCGATCGAGACGATGTCCCGATCGATGCCTGCATACGAACGAAGGGCTCCGGGGAGCAACAGCCGTCCTTGTGAGTCGCACGCAACCTCTTCCGTGTGTGCGAACAGGTGCCGGACGAACCGTCTGAAGCGATCGTCCTTTCGGGGAGCGGCTTCGAGTCTGTTGCAGAACTCCGCCCACGTCGCCTCGGGGTAGAGGGCGAGGCATTGGTCGGGCGGGGCTATGGTTAAGATGAAGCCGGTGCCGAGCCGCTCGCGGAAACGCGCCGGCACGATGAGGCGGCCCTTGTCGTCAAGGGCGTGCTCAACATAGCCTGTAAAGCGCGGCAGGTCCGCGTGCAACCTTCCCTCCCTCGGTCACCACTTAGCACCACTTTGCACCACTATACGCTCGTGGGGTGCCGTGTGCAAGTGTGGACTCCAGAAGTAAACGGGACTCTACGGAACCTGCTGAGCCTCAGACCTAGATGAGGCCGGCGCTCGTCTGGGGATGCCCAGCCTATTGTTTTGGGCGCAGAGGCCTACACGAAGGCCTGGTCGCGCCGTGACCCTCCGTCCGCTCAGACGAGATTCAGCCCGTTCGAAAAGGGCACCAGCCGCGGTGCACGCAGCAGGCCGATCGTCTGCGCATAAGGCCGCGCAGCGTATCCGACAGCATGAACATGCCGGGCTTGTTTAAACGCAGCGGGACTCGCGGTGTGTCGGCATCGTGCACAAAGAGCGCCGTGCCGCACGACGATCAAAGAGATTGAGCGTGGCTCCGGTACCGCGCTAATCGATATGAAATGAGAGGACTGTTGCTTGTGATCCCTCTGCAATTTGCAGGACGCTGAGCACCAAGCCGAAGAGTGCTGCGGTAGACTCAAACAAGGCTACCTCCTGGTGCGAAGAGCGTTAAAAAAGTCACGCTGATTAGCAGTATTCAAAAATCCTCTACGCGCGTCGCTATGTCGAGCCCTTTTGCGCATGGCGAGTGAGTGCATCCACGTTATTCAGATGATGCTCGATGCGACACGGCAACGAGCAGCGTTGCCATTACAAGCAGCGGAAGGAATTGGTTGAGCTGTGACAACCGCGGCCATTACGATCGATTACTCCCTCGAGTCTCGTCGTGACGAAACGAGGTTGCCACGTAATAACAGCCTTAATCGCCGAATGTTACTCCGCGGCGTCCGTATGCTTGTACGGCGTTATTGTCCAGCCATCCGCCTCACTCATAAATGTGCTCGATGTGCTACGATCTTTGCAGCGCTGCCGGTGTGCGTTTCTGAAGATAAGGTGCCCTTTGCTTTTAGCGTTATTGTTCACTTTGGTGCTCGCACCGATGCAAGTCGCTGCCGCGCCCACTCCCGTTCCGAACCCCAAACCCGACGTCAGCGCGATGTCGTACTTCGCCGGTACATGGACGTGTCATCAGACGCTGCGCGGCAAAGACCGTCCGGATACGTCGACTTCAATGATGGATCTGAACGACCGCTGGATAAAAACGACCGACGTCGCGCCGGTTTTTGATTCGTACCGCACCACACCGGTCAACACCACAAGCTACACGACTTACGATGCGTCCGTAAAACGATACGTGCAGGTTAGCGTCGATGACTTCGGCGGCTATGGAATTGCATATTCTACCGGTTGGAACGGCGACACTTTGCTGTGGACGGATAAGTCCGCGTCCAACGGTGCCGTAGCCATGTCGACAATCACGAAGGTCAGCGATTCCGAGTACAATTGGAAACTGCAAGGAACCATGGCGAACGGAAAACCGATGGATCCGCAGCACGCTACTTGTAACAAGACCGGTTAAAAGTCCAAACGGGGCGCTAGTGAGCGCCCCGCGCCGTGGTTAGTTTGCTACGCGCGCGGAAGCCTCTCAACCGCTTTGTCCCGCCGTAAGCCCTATATCCAGCTGTGAAGCCACATCCGCTGCATCCACGCGGCGGAAGGAATCGTCAGCCCGGACAAGATCGGATAGAAGTAGACAAACGCCAGCGTTGCGGCCCCGAAATACCCGCCGATCAGCCATTTGCCGGCCGATGCCTGACCCGTGTCGCGCCAGAGAATCCACCAGCGTTGCATTACGATCGCGGTGCAGGCGCAGATCAGCGGTATATCCACGTAGAAATGGTACGCGAATGAAATTCGCGGCGAACCCATCCACGGCAGCCACTGCGCGACGTACGTGAGCGCGATCAGCACATAACCTTTGCTTCGTTCCCGCAAGCCGAGATATGCGACGAGCGGAACGGTGAGCAGGCCAAGCCACAAAATCAGCGGATTCGCAAGCGTGTAGATCATCGCGGCCGTAGCTGTCGCGCCGCGGCCGCCGTACTCCGAATAGTACAGAATCGGACGCAGATCGAGCGGCCACTGCCACCATCGCGACTGGTATGGATGCGTCGCGACGAGGTGGTCGTGATATTCGAATGCTGCGTATTGCATATTGACGACGTCGGTCACCGTGTACGCCCGAGGCGGCGCACCCGGGGTGTCTGAAAGCCCGACGAACTGCGGGATGTACGCGGCAAAATACACGGTAACCACAACAAACACGATTGTAGCGACAATGGCGTCGATCGCGATATTCGGGTTACCCCACCGCGAAGGCCCGGCCGCCGCACCAGTGAGCCGCTGCAGCGCCGCTCCGGCCTTCGGTTGCAGCCACAGGCCGAACACGATCGTGAAGGCGACGCCGAACGCCATCACGCCGTACCACTTGCTCGCGACGAGAAGCGCTATTGAAAATGCGAACAGCGTAAGCCATAAACCGGCGGTGGTTCGTTTGCGCGGCCCTATGACAAAGCACGAAACCAGGTACAGTCCCGCAATGAGGCATGCCGCCACAATCGCTTTCGCCGGCGCCGATTCGTGCGGAAATCGCACCTGCGTAGCCGCTACGCCGAGCACGCACGCACAGCCCGCTCCGATCGCGCGCAAAACAACCGGCCTCGTGCCGGGGTCGTGTTCCGAGGGTACTTGCGAAGCAATCCACCAGCGATAGAACGTATAGACGGTGAGCAGCGCGAACACCACGACGAAACTTTCCGGCGTTGCGATCCGAGACTGCACGAAATGCATGCCGTCGAACATAAAAAGCCCCGCGCCGTAAGCCGAAAACAACGTCGAGCCCGTAACTCGTTTCAGCAGGGCGTAAAGCAGCCAGATTGCCGCGGCGCCGAAAACCACGTCCAAGAAACGCCAGCCGTACGAATTGTCGCCGAACATCAGCGTCGAAAGCGTAATGAGCAGTTTCGTAACCGGCGGATGCGTGTTTTCGTAGATGTACTGCCGGTGCAAGTACTCCTCCGCCGCGCGCGCGAAATACACCTCGTCGAAAATTTTCCCGGGCGGAAACCAAAAGCGCACGTACAAGATGACGAATGAAGCCGTGGTGAGGGCAGCGCAGACGACGTAATCGATCGGCCAAGCGAGACCGGCACGGCCCTCGTTGGCATCGAAGCCTACGCTGCTCCCGGCCGCAGTACGGCCGCGTGCGCGCTTTGCCGGTCGTGCGGCGCGTGATTGCACGTGCTCCTCCCCCAGAAACGTGTACGCAAGCCAGAAGAACACGCCGACGTTGACGAGTGATATGAGATGATCGGCGGCGCCCCACATATCCGTCTGATTCACGCCGGCGACACCGTGCGTAACCACGCTCAGATACCGCAGCGAGTAGAACAGATTCACGAGCAGCGTGATCGAAAACGTCGCGGCACCGGCGACGTACCGCCGCGCGAACGGCATCGCGCACATCGCCAGAACCAGGCCGTCATAAATATAGCGCTCGTGCATGCGCGTAGCGAGCATGAAGAACGCCAGGCCGATGAGTGCGGCGGCCTCGATGAAAGCACGCTCCGTCCGTTGCTGCGCATAGCGAAATACCACGAGCACAACTGCTGCGCAGACCAGAACTATACCCCACGCGTACTGCGGAATCGGCCCGATTTGCTGCAGGTCGCGTTGCCAGAACGGATGCAAGACGGTCCACAAATTGAATGCGTTGACGGAATTGTACGGATATACGCGGCTGCCGGTTTCGTACTGGTGGTACAGCCACGACAGCACATTCAACGGGTCGGCGGTTGGATGAAACGGCAACGCGATGACGTATGCCGAAACTACTCCGGAGGCTATGCCGAGCACCGGCGCCAGTATTCGTGTGCGCAAGCCGGTCTTCGCGCACAAAGCCGCTGCCAGAAAAAGCGGCGCCAAACACACGGCTTGCGGCTTGATGAGAATCGAGCACGAAAGGGCAAACCACGCGATGACCGTATCGCGGAGCACTCCCTTTCCACCGTCGGTCGTCCGTAACTGAGCGATTATCGCTACGAGGACGAAGGCGAGCGCAACCGAATCGACCTGTCCCCACACCGCCGAAATGAAAATCACCGCCGGATTCAGCGTGAAAGCCGCGCAGACGATTATCGCCCAGAGGTCGCCCGCGATGCGACGGACGAGCACGAATAGCAGCGCACCGTCGATGAAGTCCATCAATATCGCCGGCGACTTGACGAGAATGGCAAGCAGCTCGGGGTTGCCGTGAGGCGCGAGCGCCGCATAAAGCTCGCCGATCGTCCAGAGCACGTATAAGTATCCAGGCGGATAATCCGCAAACGACGTCGAGGCGTAGAAATTTGCGAGATGATGACTCGCGAGCGATACGGCCCAAGTCGAAAAATCGCCGGCGTCCGTAGCGAAGCCTTGGCTTCGAACGAACGCTACACGCAGCACCAGCCCGGCAATCAGAATGACGGCGAGCCATGACCGAGTTTGGGCAGCATCAAATAAACCGTCGAGCCGACGTCTGAGCATTAAGCGGTTCTTTCTCCGGCTTTAAGTGATCGTGGGCGCGGGTGCAGGCATGGGAGCGGGTACCAGGGGTGTCGCAGATGCCAGCGGGGTTGGAATGCGTGGATCCGCCGGCGGCATAGCAGTCTTGATCGCAGCACCGCCTGTCCCGACCCCGCTCATCGTGATCGTCAGTACGGCTAAGACAAGGGCTCCGAGACCAAAGCGAGTGAACCGCTCGCGCACCGCGGCGGAACGCGCCCGAGCGTGAATTGCGCACAGCCGAACTGCGGGCGCCGAAAAATCAAGCGCGTCACGCAAGGCCGGATCCGGATTAGGCCGCGCCATATGGCTCCTCGGCTCGGACGTCGTCGCGGTTCTGATCTCTTAAACTTTTTTCGAGCGATCGTTTCGCTCGCATGAGATGGAATCGTACGGAGCTGTCTTGGATGCCGAGCACCTGCGCGATCTCACGGCTGTTCATTTCGGCGTAGTAGTACAACGCAATCGCGATGCGCTGCTGCGGCGTAAGGACTGCGAGCGCGTTGCAAACGTCCAGGCGCAGCAACGACTCCTCCAGCGCAGAATCGCTCGTTCCATCCGGCTCGACCGCCGCCGATGCATTTCGTCGTTCTACCGCAAGCGCTTGACGAACGGCGATGCGATAAAACCACACCGCAAAAGCATCGACGCAGCGCAAGCCGCGAATGGAACGGAACAAAACCGCGCAAGCTTCTTGAGCCGCGTCCTCCGCAAGCGTACGGTCGCGCACGACCGAAAACGCGAGGCGATACGCGCGAGGCCATACGACGCGTATCAGCTCGTCCGCTTCCGGAGTTCCGCCGTTTATCGCCGCCTCGACGAGAGCCGCCGATACGGGTTGCTCGCAGTTCATCGCATGTGATCCATCGGTTCTATAGTAATAGAGCCGGCGGGAGCGCGAAAGTGTTGGGTGCCATTCGACACGATCGCGTCACGAGAGGAGATGCCCTTGCGCCGTTTGGCCTTTGTCCTCACGCTTGCGTCCATGTTTGCGCTTGCCGCGCCCGCAGCCGCCGCGCCGGGAGATGCGATCTACACCCGGCCGGGGCGGATTGTGAGCGTTCACGGGCGAGGAATCAATTTCAACTGCGAAGGCGCCGGCGCGCCCACGGTGGTGTTCGATGCGGGCTTCGAGGATTGGTCGCCGGCATGGGCAATCGTCCAGCCGCGCATTGCCAAGTTTTCGCGCGCGTGCAGCTGACGATCGGCCGGGAAGCGGCTTTAGCGATCCGGGGATAATGCCGCGCACCAGCGTGCGCATCGCACACGATCTCCACGCGGCGCTTCATGCCGGCGGCATCGGCGGCCCGTACGTTCTGGTAGGGCACTCATTCGGCAGCTACGACATCCGCACGTTTTTCGATCTCTACCCCACGGAGGTCGCCGGCATGGTGATCGTCGACGGTGAAAACGGAGACGTGCAGCCGCCCGGCGACGAGCGCGAAGAAGATGCGTTCGATCGCAGCATGACGGCGGGTTTTGAAAAATGCCGGGCCGCGATCGTTGCCGGACGTCCGTTGCCGCGCGAGAGCTATCCGGGCTCCTCTAAGTCCTTTCCGTGCAATCACGTGTTCTTTCGAAAAATGCCGGACCCGGCATTTTCCGCGGCACTGAATCGCTACATCGAGCGGACTTCAAAGACCCAGGTACCGCTCTGGAATCAAATCATTTCGGAAGGCGCCGAAATGCCGGCCGATGAGCGATATCTCAAAACCCACGTTCATCGTCTGGGCCGCAAACCGCTCTACGTGTTGACGGCGCTGCACCACTTTGGAGACGTCGCCCATCTGCCTGCGAAAGAGCGAGCCGAGGCGGAACGATTCGAACGCGACAATGCGCGCGCGCAGGCGCAGTGGCTGAAGCTCTCGAGCGATTCGAAGCAGTGGTTTGCCCCCAAGAGCGGACACTATATCGAACTGGAAGATCCGAACCTGGTCATCCGGGCGGTCGACGCCGCGGTCCGTAAAGTGCGCTCTCTGGCGAGGTAAGCAAGCCGCCGCTCTGCCTGTTGGGAAAAATACGCAGCTTCCTGGGCCACAATTCGCAGGCGAAACGCGGTATAATGGACTACCGAGGGCTGAGCCATGATGATGATGGACCCGCCGAGCCGCCGGTTTTCCTGCCGTCGCTCGGTTCTCAAAACTGAACCCAAGTTTCGAATTCTGCGCCTTGTGTTGCGGGTTGCGCGTTTCCACGCGTTCTCGCACGCAGAGCTGCGCAGGCGGTTCTCGGCACACTGGCAATGCACGCGCGTGCACAGTTCCTGGAGCCGCGCCTGAGGGCAATCGCTGAATGAAAAGGGGCCGGCGCCGAGCGCGCCGGCCCTTTTCGTTAGGGCGAACGTTTCAACCGTGTTAGGATGCGCTCAGGATGCCGCCGCTGCGCAGGCGGGGTACGTACACGGTACGAAAAGGCCAGATTACGCATGAAGAGACTGCTCGGGCTCTCTTGTCTGTTGGGGCTCCTTTACGGCTGCAGCGGCGCCGGCTACTTGCCCTATGCTCCGCATGCCCTGAACCCGGCGCAGATCCAGAGCCTGGTCGACGATGCCTCCGCGCGCAACGGGGTCCAGCCCGCGCTCGTGAACGCGGTCGTCATGGCCGAATCGGCCGGGAATCCGTCGGCGATCAGCCTTGCCGGTGCGCAAGGGCTCATGCAACTCATGCCGGGCACGTCGGCTTCCTGCGGGATCGGCAACCCGTTCGATCCGGCCGAAAACGTGGATTGCGGCACGCGCTATCTGCACGGACTGCTGGAACGCTACAACAATAACGTCGAACTCGCGGTCGCCGCATATAACGCGGGACCCGGCGCGGTGGATCAATATCACGGCGTTCCACCCTACGCCGAAACGCGCGCGTACGTCGCACGCGTCCTCTCCGCTTACAGGGACTATTAACCCCTTCACGTAGCGTAAGGGCGATGGCGTCCATTACCGGCGCGCGGACTGCGCCGAGCGGCCTGCTCCGCCAACTGCGTCTGCCGATCTTGGACTCGTACATCCTTGGCGAGATCCTCGGCCCCTTTTTGTTCGCGTTCATCGCGTTCTTTTTGTTCTGGGGCTTCAACATTTTCTTCTTGGCCGCGAAGTACATCATCGCGCAGAACGCGCCGCTGTTTCTCGTTCTGAGATTCGTGGTCTTTCGAATTCCGCAGTCGATTCCGATGGCGTTCCCGTTCGCGACGATCTTCGCAACGCTGCTCGGCATGGGCCGGCTCATGGCAGATAACGAAATCAACGCGATCCGCACGTCCGGCGTGTCGTTGTGGCGGTTTGCGCTCACGCCGTTCGCCTTCGGCATCTGCGTGTTTTTCTTCACGTGGGGCATGAACGAGTTCGTCGCGCCGAAAGCCGTCGATTTGTCGACGCGCACGTTCTACCAAATCATCTATCACACGGCGTCGCTGCCGGTCGAACCGCAGTTCTTCCGCAAAGACCCCGACACCGGCAACGTATTTTTCGTAAGCCAAGTGCTGCCCGACGAACGCACGATGGCGGGCGTGCAAATCTTCAAGCCCGGACGCGGAGGCTACTTCAACCAAACGATTCAGGCAAAAACCGCGCACGTCGAGGGCGCGACGCTCGTACTGACGGACGCGATCATGACGTACTACAACGCGAACGGCTACGAAACGTCGCAAGCCACGACGCCGGAGTTTCGCATCGGCTTGCCGCTCGGCGAGAGCGCGGCGCAATTCCTCAGCACGCAAAACAGCGACGCGTACACGATGAACTCCAAACAGCTCTCGCAGCAGGTCAATGCACTGCGCGCACAAGGCGTCGGTGGTGAAGCGCTCGGCAACCTCGAGTTGAATTTGGCCGACAAGTTCGCATTTCCGTTCTCCGCCGTCGTGAGCGTTCTCATCGCGCTGCCCATGGCGATTCGGTTCGGAAAAAAAGGCCGCGCGATGGGAATGGCGCTGGCCATCGTTGCGTTCTTCGTGTATTACGTCATGACCGAAGCAGCAGCCGCGTTCGGCAGCACCGGACGCATGAATCCCTACGTGGCGGCGTGGTTACCGAACGTGATTTTCGGCGCGGCCGGCCTCGGGCTTCTCTGGAGCGAAGAGCACTAAGCGGTGCGATGGCCGCGAACTCGCCGCACGATTTGCGCGCTGGCGTGCTTGCTCGCCTTTACCGGCGCCGTCGTTCCGGCGGGAGCGCAAACCTTCGATGATGCGCAGTCCATGCGCGCGCTCGCGCTTCTGAATGGCCGGCCGTGCGGCACTGCATTTCGGGATGAGCAGGTAGCGCAAGCCACGACGCCGTCGCCCAGCCCCTCACCGTCATTCTCGCCGGTGCCGGTCGCGCCCGGCGCGCCCTATGCGACGCCCTTCCCTACCGGCTCGCCGCAGGTGACGCCGCCGCCGGTTCCTACCCCTACGCCGGCGCCGAGCGCTTCGTCCGGGCCGGTGTTCCTGACCCGCCCGTCGGCGTCCCCGAGCATTGCTCCGGCGCAGCAGCTTACGCCGTCACCCTCCCCGGCGCCGAGCGCTGCGCCGACGCTGCGCCCCGGTTACGTCGCGGTCATGGCCGACAAAATTACCGGCAGCACGAAGGCGGGCGTTCCCGGAGACGCGACCGGCAACGTCCACATCTTTTATCAGAACGAAGTGCTCGTCGGCGATCGCGCGCATTACGACGGCGTTCGAACGATTACCGTCACCGGCAATCCGTACATCATCGACAACACGAAGAACTCCATATTGTACGCCGACAAAATTACGTTCGACACGGTTGCGGAAAAAGCGGACTTGTACAACGGGCGCGGCGAGAGTTCGCAAGGCGTGGAGCGCGGGCTCGTGTATTTCAGCGCCAAGGACTTGCATTCCGACGAGCACGGCGTTTCGCACGGAAACTTCGCCAGCGTCACGACGTGTGAACGGCCGCGCGCCGGCTATCACCTTACGGGCCGCACCATCGACGTAATCCCGGGCGATCGCATCGTGATCTCGAAGGCGGTTCTCTGGCTGGGCGCGGCGGCGGTCTTCTGGCTGCCGCGCGTGGTAATTCCGCTGCGCAGCGTCAGCGACGAACGGCGCCGGCCGCAGTTCTTTCCGGAGATCGGCTACAACCAGTATCAGGGCTTCTTCGTGCGCGCTCGGATTGGGTTCGGCCGAGACCAGTATTACTACGGCTACTACACGATCGAGTTTTACACCAAACAAGGCACGACCCTTGGTTACAACGGAACGATTAGTCCGCGCAACGGCAAGCGCACGAGCAACATAGATGTCCAGCGCATTGCGAACCGGCTGCAGGGCAGCACGCAATACAATATCTCCGCGCAAGATCAGGAAAACTTCTCGCAGACTTTGCGCGGGCAGTTCGGCTACCAGTATCAAGGCAACTACGGTCCGCTGGTCAACTTCCCGCCGAACAGCAACGCGAACGCAACGGTCACCCATGCAAACGGCCTTGAAAACCAGAGTTATACGTATCGCCGTTCCAGCACGGCAGGTCAGGCGTCCTCCGACGGCTTCGGCTTTTCGGACACGCGCAGTTTGGGAACGACGCTGCAAAACAGCTTCACGGCCAGTTTAACGCGCAGCCAATCAACCTACGGATCGTTTTTCACCCAGAATTCGACCGGTTCGGTCGACGATCAACTGCACTGGGCGAACAGCGCAGCCGACTATATGCTTACGTTCGATAAAACGTTCGCGCAGCAGCCGTACGGCATAAACAAAGAACCTGAATTGCAGATACGCCCGAATCTTTTCATGCCGCATTTCCTATTCCCGATCGCTCCGACGTTCACGATCGGTGAATACACCGAGCCATCGACGCCGGAAACGACGGCGCGCGCGGACCTCGGGTTGACGATGGGACCGGTGCTCTACCACTCGATTCTGGGCGACTTCAGCGCAAACGCGACCGTGCATCAGTACGCGTACGGGACGGGCGATCTCAAAGCCAGCATTCAGCAGCAGATGACGCTGAATACGCCGATCGGATCGCACATCGCGAACAACATCAGTTACACGGAAACGAACTACAACGGGCCGGGCACCGTGCCGTTTTCGACTATAGATTTACAGAACAGCCCGAACACGAAGTACGCAGCGGACATTCTGCGCATCTTCAACGGCGACGTGTACAACCTCAGTTTGAACTTCACGACGTCGTTCAACGGGCAAGCGCAGCCCGTCGGCTATCAGCTGGCCACGCGTCCTTCGCGCCGTTCGTACGTCGCGTTGCAGGGCACGTTCAATCCCGGACCGGGACAGGGCTTCCCGACGACCAACTTGCAATTCTCGACGCCGTTCGGCAACGGCTCGTGGCTGCAGTTCGTCGGCGATTTGGATTGGAAGAACAAAGGCCGCATCGAGAACAAAAGCGTCTACTACAGCCGCATCATCGGCGACTGCTACGAGATTCAAGTCCAGTACAACGAAAATTCGCGCACGGTCAACGTAACGCTGAACCTGCTGGCTTTCCCGTCGCATGCCGCCGGATTTGGAATCAACACGGGGGGCGGCTCGATCATCCCGTCATCGTTCAACGGCTTTAATTATTCAGGGCCCTAACCCGAGGAGGACGCTTCCGGAAGTCTCCCTTGCGTTAGCGCTTAAGGCGTGTCGCATTGCGGGTGACCGCAGTTGCAAGCCTCCATCTCGATACCGTTTTGAGCGGCGTCCTTGCAAGCCTGACTGCAGTACTCTTCGACCTGGATTTCAGCCGTCACGCCGCAGTTACACAAATCGTGCGCGCATTCAATAGTCTCGTGCATGGCGCTTTTATACCCGTTACGGCGAATTGAGCACTTCGCCTCCGGCGATCTGCGCGGCCGGATCCGCTACCTGCGGCCAGCCCGGCGGCGGAACCGCAGTCCAAGGCCAATCGAAGTTCGTGGTAGTGTCGAACGTTCCGTTGGGCGGAAGCCACGTCTGATCGTTCGGGCCTTGCGGACCGGGAGCATCGATCACTTGACCGCCTGCCGACGGTCCGCCGGCAGGTGCGACCGTGAACCAATTGATGTTCCAAGTTCCCGCTACCGCGGGAGGCGTCGGCGACGCTGACGGCGTCGCGCTCGGTGAAGACGTCGGAGACGGCGACGCACTCGGCGTCGCGCTCGACCCGGTTTGCCCGAGGCCGCTGAAGACGTGACGATCGATGATGAGGCAGAACTGCGTTTGCGAGCCGTTACAATTCGAAATCAGTCTGCAGTTGCTGCGGTGCCACAGTCAGGGGCTGCGTCGGAACTTTGATCGTGCCGCCGCCCGTGCCCTGCTGCGTGATGAATTGCACGAGCGAAGCGCTCGGAGCAGTTTGCCCTGGAAGCTGGTACACGATGATTTCAAAAGAGTAGCCGAGCCAATTCTGCTGCTGGTTGCCGTTGAAAGGATACGGCTGGCGTCCCGTCCCGTCGGTGTTCAGCGCAATGACGTACCAGACGGTGCTGAAATTCATCGTCTGATAGGTATTGAACTTGATCTCCATGTACCCGGGCTGCAAGCCTTCTCCGGAGGTTCCGGGCCGGTTAGGCGTAACTTGACGACCGCACGAAGCCAGCGTGAGCGATAGAGCACAAAGCACGAAGACCAGTTTGCGGAACATCGGTACCTCCGTTCGCGGGGCCGAGATGGCCCTGTGCATGCTCGGCGCCGTCGCGCTCGCGCTAGCGTTCCCAAAAACTCAGCAACCGTGGCTTGCTCCCCTTGGGGCGGCGGCCCTGTTCTGGGGGTGGGAGCGCCTCTCCTGGAAACGCGCATTCTTTGCGGCTTGGTTCGCCGGCACGATCTTTTTCGCAATAAATTTTTCGTGGTTCACGTATACGGTCGGTTCGTACGTCGGCTCGCTTGCATTTGCCGTCGTACTCATCCCCGCGCTCGTCGAAGCGCTCGCCTTCGCGCTGACGGCACTGTGCACGAAACTCGCCGCGCAGCTCGCGCCCGCGTGGCTCGTGCCCATCGCGGGCGCCGCTGCCTTTACCGTCTTCGAATGGCTGCGGTCGATAGGCGTGGCCGCGGTTCCGTTCGCGCAGATTGGGTATTCGCAAACGTCCACGCCGCTTTCGGTCTTCGCCGCATACGTCGGCTCGTTCGGCGTCACGTTCGTCGTCATGCTGCTAGGGGGCTACATCGCTTATGCGATCGCGCATCGCCGCGCAACACCGCTCGCAATTGCCGTGGCAGTGGTCGCCGCCGGCTGGTACGCCGCATACTCCGCATGGCCGGCGCGTCATGCCGCGGTGCCGACGATGCGCGTCGCCGCGGTGCAAGGCAATATCGCGCAAACGATCAAGTGGAATACGCAAACGCTTCCGCGCAGCGTCGAGCGTTATACGGCATTGACGCGGCAACTCGCGCCGCTGCACCCGCACCTTATCGTGTGGCCCGAAACCGTCATCACGACGGATCTCGACGACGCCACGTACTATTTCAACTGGCCGGCGATGTCGCCCGTAGAAAAACACTTCTGGACCGCGCAGTTGCAGACCGACGCGCGCTTGCAAAAACAGTTCGCCGATCTCGCGCGCAGCATGCACGCCACGCTGACGCTTGGAAGTCTCGACCGGCATTGGTCGGACGAACGCCTCAAGGAGTACAACGCGCTGTATACGTACGCGCCCGACGGACTGCTGATCAACGTCTACGATAAGCGGCAGCTCGTGCCGTTTGCGGAATCGCTGCCGGCACCGGTGCTTTTTTCTTGGCTTCCGGACGCGTCGCTCATCGGCCGCTTCGGGCACGGCACGCAAAACACCGCCGTCGATGCGGGCGGCATGCGCTTTGCTCCGCTGATCTGCTGGGAATCCGCGTTCGCCGATTTGGTGCACGCGCAAATTGCGAACGGCGCACAGTTTCTGGTGATACCGACGGACGACGCGTGGTTCGGCAAAGACTCCGGAACGTATCAGCACGCGCAGATCGCGCAGATGCGCGCAATCGAATCCGGCGAGTGGGTGCTGCAGGCGGCGTCGACCGGGGTGAGCGGGATCATCTCGCCCTCCGGCGCATGGATCGAAGCAACGCAATTGGATAAAGAGGCCGTCGTCGTGGGCAACGTCGGTATTCCGCCCGGATCGCTTTTCGCGCGCATCGGACCGAACCCGGTCATGTACGCGCTCGCAGCACTTTACGCACTCGTCCTCGCCGTCGGAGCCGCGGTGCGCCGCCGTGCGTAACTGGAATTGGAAGCGCATCGGCTGGATCGCGGCCGGCGTGCTGTTCGTGTGGGTCGTTGCCGGAATCGTCCTCGCGGGACGCGACGTTCCGCCGCCGCCCGCGGCGCAGCCCATCACGATGCGCGGCGGGCGCGTGACGGGAAACCGTATCAGCACGCGCTCGTGGACGTTCGACTATACGAAAGCGCAAATGTCGCCCGACGGAATTCTCGCGACGCTCGACGGCGTGAAGAACGGCGTACTCTATAAAAAAGGAAAGCCGTATTTGAGCTTAGCGGCGCAGCACGTTTCGGTGAATACGCAAACGTTCGATTTTACAGCGACCGGCGACGTGCAGATCGAAGCGCTGCATCCGAAAGACGGCATAAGCAAATCGTTCGACACCGATCTCGTGCAATGGGTGAACGCCACGAAGTTGCTGCAACTTACGCATCCGTGCGTGTTTCGAACCGGGGATCAGACGCTGAAAGTTGCCGATATCACGGTCGATTTCAACAAAAACTCAATCCGCCTCGGAAAAATCAGCGGCGGCGTTGAAGCGCCCGGACCTTGACATCCTCACCCGTGGATTTTATTTGCGGTGACCCGTCCGCGCGCCCCCGTCGCTAATCCGCCCCTTGGGCTGATGTGGCGACCGCGACGGACGAGTGGCGACCGTAAAGCTGAGACTACTCTTTTTCGCGTTCTTCCGGCTCGCTCGTTCCCAGCTGTTTCTTAGCCTCGGCAATCAGCTTTTTGACCTTCTGACCGCCCTTATGACCGATCTCCTCGTAGAAATCAGGTCCGTACTTTTCTTTGACGACCTTGCCGCCTTTTTGGCCGATGGACTCGTAGAATTCCACTCCGTGCCGTTGGCGCGTCGCCTGCCCTCCCTTGCGACCGATCTCCTCGTAAAAGCCCGAACCGTACCGGTCTCGCACGGTGTTGCCGCCTTTTTTGCCGGCCTCACGCACGGACATTTCGCCACCCGGCTGCTTGTCGTCCGGCTCGCCTTTGGTGGGTTTTGCCATTAGTTGACCCCGGTGGAAAGATATAGGGTTAAGACGTCTTCCGCTTTAGTCTTCTGACCGCCTTTTTGTCCGATCACCTCGTAGAAGGACGGGCCATACTTTTCCTTGGTGGCCTCGCCGCCTTTGCGACCGATCGCTTCATAAAACTCGGTGCCGTATTTGGCCTTCACGCGTTCACCCCCGCGCTTGCCTGCTTCTCGGACGGTCATGCCACCGCCGGGCCCCTGGGAATTTTCTTGAACTGCCATGCTAGTTTCACACCTCGAAGTGAGAAATGTCACGGACTAAATACCCACTCGACCGCCTGTTAAACGAAGCAGCGGACAGGACTATCACTTTTTGATCACGACGGTGCTCGAAAATGCCGCAATCATCGATGGCATGGGTCATTCTTCTTATACGACTGACGTCGGAATCGTCGCAGATCGCATAGCACTGATCGGCGATTTGCACGAACGCGACGCCCTGGCGCGCGTCGATTGCAGCGGTAAGACCATCGTACCCGGTTTCATCGACGTGCATTCGCACAGCGACGAACTTTGGCTTGCGCTGCCGCGCTGCGACGGCAAAATCGCGCAAGGCGTAACGACGGAAATCGGCGGGAACTGCGGAATGTCCGTCGCGCCGCTGCACGGACCGAGTTTGGAGCGCGTGCGCCGCAGCGCGGCGCACGTCGGATTGGACGTTACGTGGCGAACGCTGGACGAATTTTTCCGGCTGGTCGAAGCGAATGGCGTAGCGCTGAACGTCGCGACGCTCGTAGGTTTGGGAACGACGCGCCAACTCGCCGCCGGCGATTCCGAAAAGAAACTCGAGCGTGAAGAACTACTCGCGCAGGCGCGCGCGGTTCGAGAAGCGTGCGAGCACGGCGCGCTTGGCGTTTCCAGCGGGCTCATCTACCCACCGTCGATGTATGCGGGAACGGACGAACTCGTTGCCATGGCATGCGCTGCACGCGAGGCGAACGCACCGCGTTACGCATCACATTTACGCAGCGAGGGCGACGAGTTGATCCCCGCGGTCGAAGAAGCGCTCGAGATCGGCCGCCGCGCGGACGTGCTCGTACAGTGCTCGCATCATAAAGCGTCCGGCAAGAAGAATTGGGGCAAAGTGCATCGCACGCTGGAACGCATCGATGCGCGAGCGTCAACGCGGCCTCGATGCGTACTGCGACGTATATCCCTATATTGCGAGCTGGACCGAACTCGCGACGATCCTTCCAGCGCAAGCCAGACACGGCGGAGTCGACGCAACGCTCGAACGCCTGAGCGATCCGGAAACCGCGGCGTCGATCGAATTGTATCTGCGTTTGCACCAAGGCGAGCAGTGGCGCGACATGCTCGTTACGGAAGTCGGTTCCGAGAAAAACGCGCGTGTCGCGGGCATGCGCATGGACGAGATCGCGAGTGCGTGGCGCATGTCGCCCGCGGCCGCGGCGGTGCGGCTGCTGCGTGAAGAACGCCTCGAAGTGGGCGCCGCATTCTTCAAAATGTGCGAAGACGATGTGGCTACGGTGATTTCCGCCGATTTTTGCTGCGTGGGCAGCGACGCTTCGATTCGGGCGCTCGACGGTCCCACGGCCCGCGGCGTACCGCATCCGCGAACGTTTGGAACGTTTCCGCGGGTGTTCGGCCGGTACGTTCGCGGCCGTAAGACGCTCGATCTCGTGGAGGCGGTGCGCCGCATGACTTCGCTGCCGGCGAGCATATTCGGTCTTCGCGATCGCGGCAGCATCAGCGTCGGAAACTATGCCGACCTGGTTGTTTTCGACGCTGAAGTGTATTCGCGACACCGCGACGTACGAGGCGCCGTATCAATTGCCGGCCGGAATCGAACACGTCATCGTCAACGGCCGCGCCGTGCTGATGAACGGAGCGTTCACCAACGCGCGCCCCGGCCGCGTTTTGCGCGGTTAGCTTCCCGGAACGGCGGTGAACTGATAGACGGCCGGACCGCGCTGCAGCGTCAGCGATCCCGTGATCGTGCCGTCGGCGCGAACCGTTCCGTTAAAACGGCGGCCGCCGCGCATTCCAATTGAAAACCAGAGGCTGTTCCCACGCATGCCGCCGGTTAGCGTATGCAGATCACCGGAAAAGTCATCGCGATAGGTGCCGCTTACGATGCCGTCGCCGTCGAAACGGAGCGTCATCCTGCCGGTGTACGCTCCTGCGCTCGGCCTCGGCTCGATCTCGTGGTACGACGTGCGATACGTGACGCTCTTGACTGGCGTTGATGCGGCGACGCTCTGGAGCGGCGCTGCGAGAAATGCGGCGGCCGCCGCAATGGAAAGCAGTACGCGCATAGTCTTACGCCTTTCCGGGTTACACTCGCTGGCGAGTCAGCGCGTCGTAAACCTCACGAACTTGTTCGCGCAGTTGCGGGAAACCGGCTGCGTTCTCCACGACGTACGTCGCGCGGCAACGCGCCTCTTCCGGATCGATTTGCGCGGCAATTCGGGCCCGAACTTGCTCTTCACTCAGACGATCGCGCTGCGTTACGCGGCGAAGACGCTCCGCTTCGGGCGCCACGACGAGGATGCTCGCGTCGACGCGCTCGTCGTAGTCGCTTTCGAAAAGCAGCGGGACGACGTGCACGATGAGTTGCCCAGGACGAGCATACCGATCGCATTCCTCGGCGAAACGCCGCACGTGCGGATGCACGATTGCATTCAAACGTTCGCGCGCCGTCGGATCGCTGAAGACGATTTGCGCCAGCGCCGCGCGATCCAGACAGTCATCGCGAACGACGGAAGGCCACGCACGCGCGATTTGGCGCAAGCCGTCACTTCCCGGCGCTACGGCTTGGCGGGCGAGCTTATCGGTATCGACGACGTATGCACCCAAAGACTCGAGGATCCGCGCGACCTCGCTTTTCCCGGAACCGATGCCGCCGGTCAGTCCCACTCTCACGGAAGATGGTCCTCAGCACCCATATCAGTTGCCCCTCAGCGAAGATGGCGCATAAAGAACAAGAGCCGACGCTTCTAGAGCGACGGCTCTTATTACTCTTACCAGCGAGCGCTTACCCTGCCGGAGCTTCGACGGGCGCACCGACTTCTTCGTCGATGGCATACTTCTCGATTTCCTCGAGAGGTACGTCTGCGACGTGCTGAATCGACGCCGTGATGCGGCGGGTCGCATGATTGATCGTGAGGAGAGTCACTTCGACCTCTTGACCCGGGCTGAACTGCGCGGCCGGATCGAACTCGCCTTTCGGCACCATCGCAAGCACGCCGGGAACGATCTCGACCAAGAGATAGTTTGGAGTCACTTTCACGATTTGCGCGGTGAGCTTGTTCGTTTCGTAGAGTTTGTCCGCGTGCTCGTCCCACGGATCGGGCAGCGCGTGTTTGAGCGAAAGGCTGACCTTCTTCGCCTCGGCATCGAACTTCATGATCTCGACGTTGACGACGTCGCCGATCTTCACGACTTCCGAGGGGTGCTTGATGCGGGCATAGCCCAGTTCGCTATTGTGAATCAGGCCGTCGATGCCGCCCAGATCCACGAACGCGCCGAACTCCGCCAAGCGCACCACTACGCCTTCACGAATCTGGCCGACCTCGAGCGTGCCCAGCAGTTCCTGCTTCTTCGCGTTGAGTTCTTCTTCGAGAACCAAACGCTGGGAAAGCACGACGCGATGGCGCTTGTGATCGAGATCGATGACCTTGAGCCGCAGTTTCTTGCCGACCAGTTCGTCGAGATTGCCGACGGGTTGGCGGCGAATTTGAGACGCGGGCACGAAACCGCGCATACCCAGGTCGACGAGGACGCCGCCTTTGACCACCTGCGTCACCGTGGCTTCGATCACTTCGTCGCGATCGTGCGCTTCGATGACTTTCTCCCACGTCTTGAGCGCGCGTGCCCGGCGCTCGGAGAGAAACAGCGTTCCGTCCTGGTCGTCGATGCGATGGATCATGACTTCCAACGTATCGTTGACTTTCAATTCTTTCGGCTCGATGGCCAGCGAGAGTTCGCGGAACGGCAGGATGCCTTCGGATTTACCGCCGATGTCCACCAGCAATTCGTCCTGATATTTGGCGACGATGATTCCGTTTAGAACCTGTCCTTCGTCGAGGACTTTGAGCGATTCTTCGTAGAGGCGCTGCTCGAGTGCGAGTTGATCCTCTTCTTCGTGTTGCACCGGAGCGATGTCAGTCGTAGAGATGTTGTGGTTCCTAACCTTTCATATTTTGTTGACAATGCGATTCGCGCATTGTCCGGCGCTGCGCGCCCCCACACTGACTGTCGCCGTGTGGGACCCCTATGGGGACGTCTAGTTCTTTATTTTTGGCATTTGCGGCACCACCACGTGCCGCGTTGTGCGATGACCGTCCGGATTATCGAGCCGCCGCATTTGCTGCAGCTCTTTCCGGTGCGTCCGTAAACCGAAAGAACGTTTTGAAATCCGCCCTTCAGTCCACCCGCATCGACGTAATCGTCCACGCTGCTTCCACGCATGTCGATGGCACGCTGGAGAACGTCGACGAGTGCGTTATGCAATCGCGCAGCGGCGGGTTTACTCAGCCGCTTCGCGGGCGTACCGGGACGAATCCCGGCCTGCCAAAGCGCCTCGCATGCATAGATGTTTCCCACGCCGGCGATGCGCCGCTGATCAAGGAGAAAAACCTTGACCGGCGTTGTCCGCCCCGAAAGCATACCGATAAAGCGGTCCGGAGTAAAGCTTTCCGAAAGCGGTTCGAGGCCCAATTCGGCGTCCCAGGGCTCGCCCGGCTCCACGAGGCGCATTCGGCCGAATTGGCGCACGTCGGCAAACGCCAGCCGGGTGCCGTCGGTAAAGCGAAGTTCTACGTGCGTATAGGGATAAGCCGGAGCTTGCGCCGGAAGAACGACCAAGCGCCCCGTCATGCGCAGGCTGGTTACGAGCGATCGGCCAGAAGAAAGCTCGAAAACCGCGTATTTTCCGCGCCGAGTAACCGATACGATGCGTTCCCCTGCAATTGCACGTTCGAAGCGCAGACCCGCCGGAGCTGACGGCAACCTTCTTTAAAGACACGTTCGCGGAAGTAATGGTTTTGCCGGCGATTGCCGGTTTGAGACCGCGGACGATGGTTTCCACTTCGGGCAGTTCCGGCATGGCGTTAAGCGGGCGGAAGGCCGCGAATGCGCGCGCCGGGACGCAATCCGTCGCACGCAGCCTCGCCCGCCGGCGAGCTCGATCACGTATTTCGCAGAAGCTTGCTCGAGCGGAATGCGCGCGTCCGCGAGCTGCGGTGAAACAACCGGCACGCGTGGGAAGACCCGGCGAACCATGCCGGTCGGCGCGACGAACACCATGTCGAGCGGAATGAGCGTGTCCTTCATCCAGAACGCGACGGGCGCATCGCTATCGAAAACGAAGAGCATGCCCGTGTGCGGCGCTAGATGCCGCACCGACATCAATCCGCGTTCGCGTTGCTCTTCGGTACGCGCGACCTGAACCCGCAGCACCGCTGCAGGCGCGCGCAACGTCGTCACGGCAAGCGACTGCGGGGCCGGCATCGCTGCCGGCGACGCCGCGGCTGCAACGCTCAGCGCGAGCGTGCTAAAAATCATCCGTTTCCTCGACGTCGTACCAGTTTCGCCCCGTCTTGAGCGTCACCGCGAGCGGAACGCTCAATTCGGCGACGTGCTCCATTTCCGAGCGTACGAGTGCCCCGATCTCCCGCAGCCGGCCGGCGTCCGCCTCGAAGATCAGCTCGTCGTGAATCTGCAGCAGCATTCGCGCGCGCAGACCTTCGCGCGCGAGCGCGCCGTCGATACGAACCATTGCGAGCTTCATGATGTCCGCCGCACTGCCTTGTAACGGTGCGTTGGTGGCTTCGCGTTCCGCCGCGGAGCGAAGCATATAGTTGCTCGAGCGCAATGCCGGCATGTAACGCCTGCGTCCCAGTATCGTTCGAACGAACCCTTGCTCGCGGCCCTGCTCGATGACGCTTTGAATGTACGCGCGCACGCTGGGAAAGCGCGCGAAATACGCTTGCGTCATCTCCTTTGCTTCGGCGCGGCCGATCTCCAAACGCTGCGCCAGCCCGAAATCCGACATGCCGTAAAGCAATCCGAAATTGACCGATTTGGCGATGCGGCGCTGATTGCCGTCGACCGTATCGTGCGCGTTTACGTTGAAGATTTGACGCGCCGTAAAATCGTGAATGTCTTGTCCTTCGTGAAAAGCGCGCCGCATCGCCTCGTCACCCGAAAGATGCGCCATCAGCCGTAATTCGATCTGGCTGTAATCCGCAGCCAGAAGCACGAAGCCGTCCGGAGGCGCCACGAACGCGCGACGGATGCGCCGTCCGAGATCGCCGCGCACGGGAATATTTTGCAGGTTCGGATTGGTCGAACTCAAGCGGCCGGTGGCAGTCGCAGTCTGATTGAAGATCGTGCGCAGGCGACCGTCGCTTTTGTCGGTCAGGGACGGGATCACGTCCACGTACGTGTTCTTGAGCTTCGTGACCTCGCGATACTCCAGCACTTTTGCGCAAATGGGATAGTCACGCGAGAGGCCTTGGAGAATCTCGACGCCCGTCGCCCAGCCGGTTTTCGTCTTCTTGCCGCCGGGCAAGCACATCTTCGCGAACAGAATCGTACCAAGCTGCTGCGGCGAGCCGATGTTGAACTGCTCTCCGGCGAGCTCGTAAATCTCTCGCTGAAGACGCTCGGCCGAAACGTCGATCTCCTTTGCCAGCGCAGCGAGTTCGCGCGGATCGATAAGCACGCCGGTCCATTCCATCTTCGCCAAGATCGGCGCGAGCGGCACTTCGACCGTTTCGTACAGCGCGAGTTGCTCGCGCTGCGCCAGTTCGGTGCGAATCTTTTCGCCGAGTTGCAGCACCGCGTCGGCGTGCGCCGCGACGTCTTCGCCGACGGACGTCTGCAAAAACTCTTGCGCGGCGTCTTCGATTGGCGCAAACGTTCGCGACGGGTTGAGCAGGTGCGCGCCGATCATCGTGTCGTCGGCGAAGACTCGCGGCGCGAAGCCGCGAGCGCGCAGCAGATGCAGGACCGCTTTTACGTCGTGCGCCGCGAGGCGCTGCCCGCCGAGCCACACCTTTTCGAACGCGCTCTTCACCGGATCGTGAGCGAGCGCGCCGGCCAAAAAAGCCAAGCCGAACCCGATTTCCGAACTCATTCCGATTTCACCGTCCGCGCGCACCGCGAACGCAATCCGATGCGCGTTCGCAAACTCTTCGATTTCGCGGGCGAGTTCCACAAACTCCGGCGGGTCCGTCGCCGCAATGAAAGAGCGGTATTGGCCGCGGATCTGCTCCCGCGTCTCGAGCAGCGGCATCTCGAGCGGAACGTCGAGTTTGTTCAGCAGCGTCTTGAATTCCAGCTCGCCGTACAACCGGTAGAGTTCGCCGCTGCTTGCCGGCGTGTAGCGCGCGTCGTCCCAATCGAGCGTTATGCTCAGGTCCTTGCGCGCGACGGAAACGTCGCGGCACACTTGCGCCTGTCTGCCGTAGTCTTCCACGAGCTTTTGCAGTTTCGGGGAGCCGGCCAGCGCAGGTTTCGACACCAACGCATCCAGCGACCCGGCGGCTTTGATCAGTTTGATTGCCGTTTTTTCACCGACGCCCGGGATGCCGGGAAGATTATCCGAGGGATCGCCTTTGAGACCGCGGTAATCGGGAAGCTGACGCGGCTCCAACCCGTCGTAACGCGCGCGCACGGCATCCATGTCGTAACGCCCGAGGTCCGTGATCCCGCGCCGCGTCATCAACACCGTGGTTTTTTCGTCGACGACCTGCAGCAGGTCGGTGTCGCCCGTGACGACGACCGTTGGACGCCCAGCCTCTTCGGCTTGGCGCGCGAGCGTCGCGATGACGTCGTCGGCTTCTTCACCTTCGATTTCGACGATTGGAATGCGGTTCGTCTCCAGGATGCGGCGAACGAGCGCAAACTGGCTGCGCAGATCGTCGGGCATTTGATCGCGCTGCGCCTTGTACTGCTGATACATCGCGACGCGGTGCGCCGGCAGACCTTTGTCGAATGCCGCGATGAGATGCGAGGGTTTCTCTTCGGTGACGATTTTGTTGAGCATCATCGTGAAGCCGTAGGCGGCATTGATCGGCACGCCGCGCGTCGTGGTGAGCGGAGGCAGTGCGAAAAACGCGCGGTACACCAGCCCGTACGTGTCGAGCAGCATGAGTTTATGCGCCGTCACTGGACGAGTAAATCGGTGGATGCGGCGGTCACCCGGCCGTCGTCGTCGACTTTCAGCAGCGAAATGACGTACTTGCCCGCCGTAACCGGAACGGGCACGGTAAGCAAATCTCCGCTGCGGCGATCGACCGTCCAATACACGCTTGCAGTGTCGGCCTGCGTCATCGTGAGATCTTCGGGTGGGGCGGTGCGCCGCGCGAACGTTTGAATCAACGCGTGAACGCCGCTCGAGTCCACCCACGGATGCCACGAAGCGCCTTCGACGGCGGTATCCTGCGTCGCAGTGGTTCCGATTGCGAGCAGATCGGGCGCGCTCGTGAACAGAGCGGATCCCGTCGGCGTGCCTTTCGTTATACGCACGAATGCGGTGCCGCTTCCGGGCCGCACGTCCGCAATTTTTACCAGCGCGGTCGCGCCGGGCGCGTACGCGCTTTTGTCCAGTTGCAAGCTCGCCGAGATCGGCCGGCCGGGCGCATCGACCGCAAGCGGAACGCTGCTCCATTGCAGCGCGCCGTCGCGAACGAACGCCGCTCCGGCGGCAAGAACCCCGGGCGCATCCGCAATCCGGAACGAAGCGCGCGCCCGTCCGCCGGAAACGTTGACGACGCGCGCATCGGTTCGATCGGCCGCCTCGAGCGTGAAAAGCGCGCTGCCTTGCGCTCCCGGCAGCGATCCTTCGACGCGGGCCGATTCACCCGCGGCATAGCGTTTGCGATCGAGGGTGACGGCGACGTTTCGGCTGCCTTGCGCATTCTGCAGTTCCATCGTCTGCGGTTCCACTTGTACTTGTGCCGCGTCCATGGCTCGCGTGCCGTCCGCTTCGGCGACGGCGATGACCAGGTTAGAACCGACTTGCGGCGAGGTAAATGCGCCGTGCGCGCGCCCGCGCTCGTCAAGCCTTAGGGTTTGCTCCTGGATGGAGCTGCCGTGTACGAGCTGCACGCGCACCATGACGTCTTGCGCCGGCGCGCCGGTTGCAACGCGCGTTCCGAAAACGTCGAAACTTGCCGGCGTGCCGCTTCCGATGTCGTCGCGTTCGAGTTCGACGCGCAGCGCAATCGGAGCGGTCGGCACCGCGATTCGCGTATCGGCCGTCGCACCGCCCGAGCCGACGCGCACGCCGTACGTCGACGCGAGGCCGTCGGACGGGCGTGGGATGTCGATCAGTGCGCGACCGTCCGCACCCGTGCGCAGCGTGGCGCGGTACCAGCGGGAGAGGCCCCATGCATCCGAAGATGCTTCGCTGCCGTACACGTGCGGCGAGCGTATGACGTCGACGTCGACGTTCACCCCTTGCGCCGGCAGCATTCCGCGCATTGCGCGAACGACGACGGGAATGTCGGCGCCGGCATCGCATCCCAAGCCTTCGCATTGCGGCGCAAGCGAAAGCGAGAGGCCGTTCGCGTCGGCATCGACGTGCACGCTTGTGCCGGCGGTCGCGCCGTTCACGCTCGCGATCACGCTGTAGTCTCCCGCGCGGCTCGATTCGGGCACGTGCAGCGACGCGGAGAATGCTCCGGCTGCGTCCAATCGGACCGCGGTTTGCGCGGCGACGCCCCACGGCGAACGCAACGTCACGGATGCCTCGCCGCCCGAAGCGCGCAAACGTCCGCCGCCGCGCGACCTCGCGAATCCCGCAACGTGCAGCTCGTCGCCGCCGTGCACGACCGCCGAATCCGTCTTCACGCCGACGATCGTTCCCGGCAGCGGCGCCTGCGGCAAGAACGACACGAATGCGACGCTCGCGCCCCATTGCGCAAGCGCGAATACCGGCCGCGGCCTCGAACGCCAGAGCACGATTCCGCTCGCGTTGGTGAGGCGATCCGTAAAACGGCCGTCGACGATGAACGAAACGCGCATGCGCGCGAGCGGACGTCCCGTGCCGAGATCCGCGCCGTACAGGAGAATGCCTCCGGGCGTTTCCTTCGTCAGCAAACCGATGCGCGTGCGATCGATCCACACCTGCTCGCCGACGTTTCCGCGCCGCGCTTCGATCACGAAAAACCCTTCGCGCGAACCGAGCGGAACCTGCACGTCGTTACTTTGAAATCGATAGCCCCCGGGCGGCGTGTACCGCCAGCGGACCACCGGCCTGCGGCGGCGCGTATCGATGGCGCGCGGCTGCGTATTGGAGCCGGCGACGATGACATCCGCCGGATCCACTTGATACGCCGCGAAATCGACGGGCGCGCTCGTGTAGGTGTCCAAGCGGACCGTCGCCGACTTCCACGGGACGTTTGCATCGTGCGCGAAAAGCGTGAAATACGCGTCCAGTCGGTGGTAATCGAGCAGCGGGCGCGCTGCCGAAGCGGGGACGCATGCGGCGAGCAGTGCGGCAATGAGCCCGAACGTGAAGAGCGGGGAACGGCGATACATGGGTGCCCGCGGCTTCGACGCCCGGACGCCGCAGCCCCGGCGGGGTAAAGCCGCCTCGTACCAAACTATGGCGACGATGAAGATTTCTACACGGCGCGCGTTCGCATTCGCGGTCTGCGTGCTCGCCGCGCCGGCCGGAGCCCTGGCCGCGGGTGCCGCGACGCCCGCGCCTATTCCGACGCCCAATATGCCGAACCGGCCGCTGCACTCGAGCATTCTCGTCGAAGTCAACAAACGCGGTCAGGTCGTGCGCGTGAAGGGCGGCGAACTCTCGCACGACTCCGTCTTCGACACGATGACGATTGGGAACGCGCTGCAGATGTGGATTCGCCGCCCCGACGGAACCGCACAGGTCGGGATTTTCCGCGTGAACTACAACTACGACCCGCACACGCACAACGTGTCGCGGCAAATCGCACTAGTCTCCAAAGGTGGAAACTGGGGCAATGACAGCGGCGCCGCGACGAAGATGGTGGATGCCGCCAAACGCGAGACCGAAGAAGCGTACGCGCGGATCAAGGCGCAGGAAAAGCACCGGCAAGCTGAGAGCGCCAAACATTTACCCGACATCAACGCCGCCGTAAAGCGCGCACTTGCCAAACCGACGCCGTCCCCACAGCCCTAAACCGCGCATTGCGTTCTTCGACGATCCCGGCGCGAACGTCGAGCGCAGCTGCCGTTCCAAAGACGCGTACGAATCCGAGGAGTACGCCCGCGCGGTGGCGCTGACGAACGGCATGGGCGACGCGCTGACCGCGTACGAGTGCAGGCATTGCGGCGGGTGGCACCTAACGCGACGGCGGTAGCGCTGTATGAAATACGTCAGCTTTTACGATGGCGATCGCGTTCGCCCGGGCGTTCTCGATGGAGACTGCATCACCGTCATTGCTTGCGATTCACTCGTCGAGTACATAGCGATGGACGAGGCGGATCGCGCGCAGCGCCGGACGCTCGAGCGCCTTCCCGTCGCGGATCTGCAATTGGCCGCACCGGTACGTCCGCGCAAAAACATCTTTTGCGTCGGGCGCAATTATTTGGAGCACGCAAAAGAAGGCGCGCGCGCTTTGGGACGAGAGCTGAAGCTTCCCGAGGTCCCGACGTTCTTTTCGAAAGCGCCGACGGCCATCGCGGACCCCGACGCGAAACTGCAGTTCCAAGCCGCGATTTCGCGCGAATACGATTGGGAGGGCGAGCTCGCCGTCGTGATCGGCAAACGCGTGAAAGACGCGACCGAAGAAACCGCGCTCGACGCGGTTTTCGGGTACACGTGCTTGAACGACATCACGGCACGCGATTTGCAGCGGTCGCACTTGCAATGGCTGAAGGGGAAAAGTTTGGACGGGAGCTGTCCGATGGGGCCGTGGATCGTCGACGCCGCGGAAATCGGCGATCCGCACCGTCTGCAGATCTCGTTGCGCGTCAACGGTCAGAAAAAGCAAGAAGCGAATACGGGCCAGATGATCTTTCGCATTCCGCGCATCATCGCCGCCCTGAGCCGCGGCATGACCCTCGAGCCGGGCGACGTCATCGCGACGGGCACGCCGGACGGCGTTGGTTTCGCGCGCACGCCGCCGGAATTTTTTCAGCACGGCGACGTCGTGGAAGTATCGATTCAAAAAATCGGCACGCTGCGCAACGCGATCTTCATTACGTGATCGGCCCAGACTCGCTGCCGGCGATTCTGTCGGACGCGGCCGGAGCCGGATTGCTCGCGGTCGGCGTACTCGGTCTTGCGTTTCCCGCGCCGCTCGCGCAGAGCTTCGGCATGCCCATCGAGGAGAAAAGTTCGGCCGTCTTCGTACGCGCGACCGGCGTCCGCGACTGCGCGCTCGGTGCGATACTGCTGGCGGCCTCGCTGCGCGGCGCGGGCGACGTGCTGCTCGTTACCGTCGCTGCGTGTTTGGTCATTTCTCTCGCCGACTTTTTAAACGCGTTTTTCGGCGGCGATCGCGTTCTGCACCGGCAGCATGTCGTGCACGTCGGCGGTGCGGCGCTGTTTGCCGCAATTCTGGCGCTGCTGCTTCCGCTGCTGCACTAGGCCGCAGGGTTGCGCATACGGGCGCTGAACGTGCGCCCGCATGAACGTTTCGGTCCCTCGTGAAGCGGCGCCGAACGAAGCGCGAGTTGCGCTCGTACCGGAAACGGTCGCTAAACTCGTAAAGGCGGGCGCCGTCGTCAAGGTCGCGCGCGGCGCCGGCGAACGCGCCGCATTTCCGGACGAATTGTATTCGCAGGCCGGAGCATCGATTGTCGATGATTCGGCCGCGTTGCTTTCCGACGCGCATCTCGTCGTCACCGTTGGCCGCCCCGCGGACGACATTCTCGGCGCGATGCCGAAAAGCGCGGTGCTGCTCGCGCTGCTCGCGCCGCTCGGCGATCCCGGATACGTCAAGACGCTCGCGAACGCCGGCATCACGGCGCTTTCGATGGACGCGATCCCACGCATCACGCGTGCGCAAAGCATGGACGCGCTCAGCTCGCAAAGCAATATCGCAGGCTACAAAGCCGTGCTGCTCGGCGCGCTCACGCTGCCGAAATTCTTTCCGATGCTCACAACCGCCGCGGGAACTATACCGCCCGCGAAGGTGCTCATTCTCGGAGCGGGCGTTGCCGGATTGCAGGCAATCGCGACTGCGCGGCGCTTGGGCGCCGTCGTGAGCGCCTACGACACGCGCGCCGTGGTGAAGGAACAAGTGCAGAGTTTGGGCGCAGCGTTTCTCGAGATCGATCTCGGGGTCGATGCCGAGGCCGCGGGCGGATATGCGAAGGAACTAACGCCCGAGCAGCTCGACAAGCAGCGGCAGTTCATGGTCGACGCAATCGGCGCGTCCGACGTCGTCATCACGACGGCGCTCGTGCCCGGCCGGCGGGCGCCGGTGCTCATCACCGAAGAAGCGGTCGCGGCGATGCGTCCCGGATCGGTCATCGTCGATTTGGCGGCCGAAGCCGGAGGAAACTGCGCGCTCACGCAGCGCGACCAAACCGTTTACTCGAAGAACGGCGTGCAGATACTCGGCCAAACAAACCTGCCGTCGACGATGCCCTATCATGCTTCGCAGCTCTACTCACGCAACGTCAACGCGCTGCTCGGCGTGCTCGTGAAAGATAACGCCCTCGCACTGGACATGGACGACGAAATCGTGCGCGGCACGACGATCGTCCGCAGCGGGGAAATCGTGCACAAACCCACGCTCGACGCACTCGGAGCAGGAGCAGCATCGTGATCCATTTGACGGAATTCTTCGGTTTGCTCACCGTTTTGGTTTTGGCGATCTTCGTTGGATTCGAGGTAATATCGAAAGTGCCGACGACGCTGCATACGCCGCTGATGTCGGCGACGAACGCGATTCACGGCGTCGTGCTGGTCGGCGCTATCGTCATCGTGGCGGGCGTGTTCCACGCTCAGTCCAATCTGCTGTTCACGATTCTCGCGATCGTCGCTACGGCGCTCGGCACGATTAACGTATTCGGCGGTTTCGCCGTCACCGAACGCATGCTGCAGATGTTCAAGAAGAAGGAGACTGCCAAGAAATGACCGCGATCGGCCAAGTCACCTTCGTCGACCTCGCGGACATCCTCGCGTTCGCTCTTTTCATTCTCGGCCTGCACTATTTGAGTTCGCCCGCGACGGCGCGTCATGGGAACCGCGTCGCGATGCTCGGAATGGTGCTCGCGCTCGCGGCAATTCTCGTTTCCACGCACGCCGCCGGCTGGTGGGCGATTCTCATCGGCGTCGTCATCGGCGCCGTTATCGGCGTCTTTTCCGCGCTCAAGGTGAAGATGACGGCGATGCCGCAAATGGTCGCGCTCTTCAACGGCGCGGGCGGCGGCGCCGCGATGCTCATTTCGACGATCGAGTATTTCGTATCGCCGCACACCGGAATGGGGTGGATCGTCATCGTTTCGCTCGTGCTGAGCGCGATCATCGGCTCGCTCAGCGTCGCCGGCTCGATCATTGCGTTTCTCAAACTGCAAGAGTTGATGACGGGGCGTCCGATCACGTATCCCGGACAGCAAGTCGTGAACGCCGCCGTCGCGCTGGCGATCGTCGGCTTCGGCGGCTGGCTGATCGTGATGCAAGGCGCGCTTCCGCAATGGGCGTACCTCGCAATGCTCGGCGCGGCGCTTGTCCTTGGCGTGCTGTTCGTGCTCCCGATCGGCGGCGCCGACATGCCGGTCGTGATTTCGCTCCTCAACTCGTTCACCGGCGTCGCCGTCGCGATTACCGGTTTCGAACTCGACAACAATTTGCTGATCATCAGCGGATCGCTGGTCGGCGCGAGCGGTACGCTGCTGACGGTGCTCATGGGCAAAGCGATGAATCGTCCGCTCACCAACGTGTTGTTCGGTGCGTTCGGCGCCGCGGGCGGAACGGAAGTGGCCGCCGCCGGCGGCGGCGCGCAGCAAGTTCGCAGCACGACCGTCGACGACGTCGCCGTCATGCTCGCGTACGCAAGTCAAGTAGTCGTCATACCGGGATACGGAATGGCGGTCGCCCAAGCGCAGCACAGCGTTCGCGAACTCGCCGATCAGCTCGAAAAACGCGGCGTGACGGTGAAGTATGCGATTCATCCGGTCGCGGGGCGCATGCCCGGGCACATGAACGTGCTGCTCGCGGAGGCGAACGTTCCGTACAATCAACTCTACGACATGGACGACATCAACCCGGAGTTCCCGCGCACCGACGTTGCGCTCGTCATCGGAGCGAACGACGTCGTAAACCCCGCTGCCAGAAACGTCGCGTCGTCGCCGATTTACGGAATGCCGATCCTCAACGCCGATCAAGCGGCGAACATCGTCGTGCTCAAGCGTTCGATGCGCTCCGGTTTCGCGGGCATCGAAAATCCGCTGTTCGAAAATCCGAAAACCGCCCTGCTCTTCGGCGACGCAAAAGCCACCGTCGACGCGTTGACCGCCGCGGTAAAGGCCGTGTGACCAGCCAGTTTTCTTAGTGCCGGCGGACGGTTCGTTCGTACGCGTCGCGCGAAACAAATGCCAGCAGCAACGTAAAGAGCGGCAGCGCGATGTCGCCGAACCACACGATCGTGCCGGCATTGCCCGGCGCGTAATCGTGTGCGGCAAGCATCAAGTGAATGTGCTGCGCCGCAGCGCCGAACAAAAATATCGCCGGTACGAGCGTCGCCGCCAGGCGCATGGAGTAACCGCGCCACAGTGAAAGCAGCGCGATCGCTGCAATTCCGAGTTCCGCCCACGCGAGTTCCCACTCGAACGGACTCGGCTGCCAGCCGATGCTCGGGGCGACGCGCGCCGCCTGGAATGCGTGAAAGTACCACGCGTATACCATGCCCAGCCCGAAGCAGTAGAACAGGACCTCGCCCCACAGCGTGTAGCCCGCGCTCATCACCTCGTGGCGGGCGTTGGCGCGCCGCAGCTTGACGATGGTCACGATAACGGCGATGACGAGCAGCGGTATCTGGATGTTCCCGAAGATGAAGCTTATCGCGTCACGGACGAACATGCCGCAAAAAATTCGGGAAGCGCGCGCCGTTACCCGCTTGCGGCTGTATCCCGAAGCGAAGCCTTGCAACTCGTCGCAGCCGAGTATCAGCGAAAATTTGGCCTCTGCCGGACCTTCGACACGCTCGCCGACGACGCGCATGCAAGGCTTTTCCTTGGTCTCACCCAGCGGGCGATGAGGCGATTGACCATTGCGCTGCATTCCACGTCGGCAGAAATGCGTTCGGTGCGAACCCGCGCAGTTGCGCGCGGTACGCATAGATGTAATCGGCGTTGAACAAATACAGGATCGGCAAGTCGAGCGCGACCAGGCGTTCTATCCGGGCGTAAATCCGTTTGCGGACGCTCGTGGAAACGGCGCGAAGCGCCGCCTTCTCCAACGCGTCGACCTGCGCGCTGCAGTAGCGCATGTAGTTCGAGGGCGCATTGCACGCGAGGATCGACGAATCGTCTGGATCCGATCCCATCGTGAAGGGAACGTACGCCATGTCGAATTGCCCCGCGGCGAGCGTGCCGCCGCGCGAGGAAGGCAGAAAGAGTCTGCGCGTTGCTGACGGATTTTATTTCGACCGCGATGCCCCGATCGCGGAGTTGCGCTTGCACGGCCGTTGCGACGCGCACGCCCGTCATCGACTCCGGGAACTGCACGTACACCAGCGCGAGCGTCTTGGCGTTTTTCTCACGCATGCCGCTCGGCGACCGGCGCCAACCCGCAGCATCGAGAAGCGCATCGGAACGCGCCGGATCGTATCCCGGTTCTTTGACGGCCGGATCGTACGCCCACGAGAATTGCGGCTGGATCGCATTCGTCACCGGGTAGCGCCCAAGCGTGATTTTCTTGCTGATACCTTGGCGATCGATGCCCATCGCTATGGCGCGGCGCACACGCGCGTCGTCGAGCGGCGGATGTGAAAGATTGAACACCAGGCCGGCGACGACCGCGGTCGATACGTATGCGTACCGAACGCCGCGCGCGCCGTAAAGCGTTTCTTGCTGCACGGGCGCGATGAGATTCCAGTCGAGTTGTCCCGATCGCAGCATCACCAAATTCGTCTGCGGATCGGGAATCACGCGGATGTCGAGCCGCTGCACGTGCGGCGTGCCGCGCCAATACCGCGTGTTCGCACGGTACAGCAGCGATTCGCCCCGCTTCCACGAGACGAACGTGAACGGACCGTCGCCCACGGTCGGCGCGGCATTGAACGGCGCCTGCGCCAGAGGAATCTGCTTGCTCAAAACGTGCGACGGCAAGACGAATTGCGGCCGGAAACCGTAGGAGAAAAACGTCGTAGCCGCCGGCGCCCAGGCGTGTCTCAAATGAAAAACGACGGTATGCGGGCTTTTCGCATACGCCCGATCGATGAGATCGTACCCTTCTCGCGACGGCACAGGCGTATTCGGATCCATGATGGCGTGCAGCGTCCAAAGCACGTCGTTCGCGGTCACCGGTAGGCCGTCGCTCCAGCGCACGTTCGGACGAAGATGGTAGATAATCGTGCGCCCGTCGGCGGATACGTCGCCGTTCGCGACGGTCGGCACCCGGGTGACGAGTTCAGGTATGAAGCGTCCGCGCGAGTCGAGATCGAGAAACGGCAGGAAAGCCAAGCGTGCGACTTGCTGCTCGACCGAGGCCGCGTCCTGGTGCAGGAACAGCGGATTCAGATTGGCCGGGTCCGCGGCGAGATCGAAGCGGAGGGAATTCGCGGCGCGAGGCCTCTGAGCGGGCGCACCGCCCTGATGCGGGCCGCTGCAGGCAGCCGTGGCGGCAAGCGCGAGAGCGGCGAGCGTCCTTCGCATGGCGCGCATTTCGAGCGAGCGCCTCGGCGCCCTTGAGCCCGAACTCTTGCCCGAATAAATCGTCGGTGGTATAGTATTTTAACCGGGGATTCTTTCGGACATATGGAAAAACGAGCGAATATTGCAATCGAATCCGGCGAAGTCGACGATCTCGACCTTCGCCTGCTCGACGCGTTGCAGCGCAACGCGCGCTCGACCTTTGCCGAGCTCGGTTCCATCGTCGGTCTCAAGCCCCCGGCCGTTCACGACCGAGTCAAACGGCTCGAGGCGCGAGGCTACGTACGCGGATACTCCGCTCAGCTCGACAGCAAACTTCTCGGATTGGAACTCGTCGCGTTCGTGAGTTGTTTTACGGCGCCCGAATGCAGTTACGACGAGTTCACGCGCACGCTCGCGGACATGCCGGAGATCCTCGAAGTGCACAGCGTGGCCGGCGAGGAGTCCTTCGTGCTCAAAGTGATGACGCGTTCGACGGGTCATCTCGACTCGCTGCTCTCGCGTCTGAAATCCGTGAAGGGCATGGCACGCACGAAGACCACGATCGTTTTGTCGACGCCGTTCGAGCGCGGAGGCATCTCGGTTCAATGACCGTGGCTTCCAATCGCGGCGCCGATGCGCTCGGCACGCATCGCGTCATCGATCCGCCGGGGGCGATGCCGCAGAACGCGCGCAAGATCGACAACACGCCCGTCGCGTTCGACAACGAGATTCTCTGCGACGTGGAAACGCTGAACGTCGACTCCGCATCCTTCAAACAGATTCGCGATTGCTGCGACGGCGACGCCGAGCGTATCGCGGTGCATATCGCGGACATCGTTCGCGAGCGCGGCAAACAGCACAACCCCGTCACCGGCAGCGGCGGCATGTTCATCGGGCGCGTGCTCGAGATTGGCGAGCGTCTGCGCGACAAAGCCGGTGTGCGCGCCGGCGACCGCATCGCGTCGCTCGTCTCGTTGACGCTCACGCCGTTGTATCTGGAGTCGGTGACGCACGTCGACGTGGAAACGGGCCGTGTTTGGATACGCGGCAAAGCGATCTTGTTCGAATCCGGTCTTTGGGCCAGGCTTCCGGATGATATCGACGACAACGTTTCGCTCGCCGTTCTCGACGTAGCGGGCGCGCCCGCGCAGGTGCGGCGCATGACCAAGCCCGGCATGACGGTCGTCGTCATCGGCGCCGACGGCAAATCGGGCATGCTTTCCTGCGCGCAAGCAAAATCGCAGGCCGGCCCGCACGGCCGCGTGATCGGGATAGCGCCGGACGCACAGACGCCTGCGGCGCAGCCTGCTCGCGCGCAGCGGCTACGTCGACGCGCTGATCGAAGCGGACGCGCGCGACGCACTCTCGCTATCGCAACGCATGTCGGACGCGGCGCCCGATCTGGCCGACTTGGTGGTGAACTGCGTCAACGTTCCCGGAACCGAACTTGCTTCGATTCTGTGCACGAAACAGAACGGCACCGTCTATTTCTTTTCGATGTCGACGTCGTTCACCGCCGCCGCGCTCGGTGCGGAAGGCGTGGGCAAAGACGTGACCATGATCATCGGCAACGGCTACGCGGCCGGACACGCCGAGTGCGCGCTGCAGACGCTGCGCGACCATCCCGAAATTCACCGGTATTTCAACTCCAAATACGGCGCGAGCCGTGAGACCTAAGAGGCTGTCATGAACGAGATCGAGCACAAAAAGCCGCCGGTGCAGCTGGAAACGCTGCAGTACAAAAATCTCAAACAAGGCGAGTTCTGGCGCCATGTTCCCGCATACAAGGACGTGGACGAAGCCACGTTTCTCGATCATTTGTGGCAGCAGAAGCATGCAGTCAAGACGCCGGAAGAACTGCTCGAGACCATCAAGAGCCTCGCGTCCTCCGAGTTCATCAAAGACGCGGAAACCGGCTTCCGCCGCGCGCCGATGGCGGTGCGGGTTTCGCCGTACGCAATGTCGCTCATCGACTGGAACGATCCGTACAACGATCCGATTCGCCGGCAATTCATTCCGGTCGCCAGCACGCTGCTGCCGGATCATCCGCGCTTGACGCTGGATTCGCTGCACGAACAGGACGACTCGCCCGTTCCCGGTCTCGTTCACCGCTACGTCGACAAGGCGCTGTTTCTTCCGCTGAACACTTGCCCGGTGTATTGCCGGTTCTGCACGCGCAGTACGCGATCGGTCCGGACACGGAAAACGTCGACAAGAAAGAACTGGCGAAGACGCCCAAGCAGTGGCAGGACGCGTTCAAATACATTTCGGAGCGTCCCGAGCTCGAAGACATCGTGATCTCCGGCGGAGACACGTATCAGCTGCCGCCGAAGAACATCGAACTCATCGGAAACGCGCTGCTCGACATCCCGCACGTGCGGCGCATGCGCTTTGCCACCAAAGGCCCGGCGATCATGCCGATGAAAATCATCACGCACAAGGAGTGGCTGGACGCGCTGACCTCAATCGTCGATCGCGGGCGCACGCTCGGCAAAGACGTCGTCCTGCATACGCACTACAACGCGCCCGAAGAGATTACTTGGATCACGGAAATCGCGATGCGCATGCTCTTCGAACGCGGCATCTTCGTCCGCAATCAGTCGGTACTCATCCGCGGCGTGAACGATACGCCGGAACGCATGCAGTCTGCTCGTCAAACGTTTGGGCCATGTGAACGTGCATCCGTACTACGTCTACATGCACGATATGGTCAAGGGCGTTGAAGAGCTGCGCACCACCATCAAAACCGCAACCGACATCGAGAAGTTCGTGCGCGGCAGCACCGCCGGTTTCAACTCGCCGACGTTCGTTTGCGACGCGCCGGGCGGCGGCGGCAAGCGCGACGTGCACAGCTACGAGTACTACGACCGCGACAACGGCATCGCGGTGTACGCCGCGCCCAGCGTCAAACCCGGAAAAGCGTTTCTCTACTTCGATCCGATCGACAAACTCTCGGCGGACGCGCAGGCGCGCTGGGCCGTGCGAGAGATTCAGGAGCAGATGATTCGCGAGGCGCTGCACAAATCCGGCGCGGGTGACGAACAGCTCGTACTGGCTTAAGAACCGTTACAGGCTTAGCTTAGACGGCGTCGGACGTCCTCTGCTGGAATCTCTGACTTTTTTGCGCAAACCATGGATGGTTTCTTCAAGGCTTCGCCGTCGCAAAAAAGCAGAGAAGCAGAAAGATCGCCTGGATGGCGATCTTTCGAGCGGTTCCGGCAGAGGGCGTCCGGCGGCGGCTAAGCTAAGCGCGCGCGCATAACGACCGGGCCGCGAGGACGCAGCGTGATGATCGGATCGGGTTCGAGCGCCGCGGACGACGCCAGTTCGAAGCGATAGCGCTGCACGAGATCCGCCAGTTCTATCCGCGCCTCGGCCCACGCGAACTGATCGCCGAGGCACTTGCGCGCGCCGCCTCCGAACGGAAAGTACGCGAAGGCGGGCAGGCGCAGGTCGCGCAGCCAGCGTTCCGGCATGAACCGATCGGGCTCGTCGAAAAAGAGCGGCGACCGGTGCAGGACGAGCTGACTCATGAGCACCGTAGCGCCCTTGCGGATTCGCCAGCCTTGCGTATGCGTTTCGCGCAGCGCATCGCGCCCGAGGATCCACGCCGGCGGATATAAACGCAGCGACTCGTTCAAAACCGCGTCGAGATACGGCGTTTGCGCATCCGTTGAAAGCTCGCCCGCCAGACGCTCGCGGACGTTCGGATTACGCGCGAGCAGATACCACGTCCACGTCAGCGCGTTCGCGGTCGTCTCGTGCCCGGCGACGAACAGCGTCATGACTTCGTCGCGCACCTGCGCGTCGCTGAGTCCTTCGCCCGTTTCTTCGTCTCGCGATGCGAGCAGCATGGAAAGCGCGTCGCCGCGGTCTTCTCCGCTTTTACGCCGCACCGCAATCAACTCGAGCACGATGGCGTCCAGAATGCGCCGCGCTTTGCGAAAGCGGCGCGTCGGTGCCACCGGCAGCCGGCGTTTTATTGCGCCGAACGGGCCCAACACGTCCGGAAATACCGTGACCACTTCGTGCAGCGCCGCGCCGACGCGATCCGCCTGCGCGCCGGCGTCCACGCCGAATAGCGTGCGCGAGGCGATCCGCAGCGTCAGCTCCATCATCTCCGCGTGCATGTCGAACGCGCCTTGCGGCGCGCGCCATTGCCGCGCGTACTCGCGCATGGTTTCCGCGTATCCCGCGACGCGTTCCCGATGAAACGCCGGCTGCACGATGCGCCGCATGCGCCGGTGCAACGGTTCTTCGCTCGTCACCAGCCCCTCGCCGAGCAGCTCGCGCATCGCGCGCGTGCCTTCGGACTTGACGAACGCGTGCTGCTGCGTGACGAGAATGTCTTTTATGGCGGCCGGATCGTTGACGAAGTAGAAACGGCGCCACGGCACGCGGAACGCCGCTACGTCGCCGTACGTTTGCTGCAGTTCGCTCAGAAACGTTGGGAACGCGCGCAGCGGCGTGTTGCGCAAGCGGCGGTACGTTTCCCACATGCCCGGTCCGGGCGGCTCGCGTACGTCCGCTTCGCTCATCCTCCGGCTTTTTTCACGGCGCGGCCTTGCGCTTGCAAAAGCTCGACGATTTTGTCGCGATGGTCGCCTTGAATTTCGACGACGCCGTTCTTCGCCGTTCCGCCGCTGCCGCACAAACGCTTGAGCGTCTTCGCCGTTTCCTCGAGCTCTCGCTGCGGTAATCCCGTGACGATCGTCATGACGCCTGCGCGGCGCCGCTCGCGCATGACGCGCACGACACCGTCATCGGGCACGCGGTTCTTCACGTTCCGCGCCTTCGGCAGGCTGCGGGACGCGCCCCGCCAAACGCGCGCGTCATGGAAAGGCGCATGGCGATTTTTTGCGGCGCGCGTACCGGAAACCGCGAGAGTCTACGCGGCTCTTGCGGCGAACGTCGCGCGGCATCTCGTTTCACGCAATATCGGAATCGTCTACGGAGGCGGACGCGTCGGATTGATGGGCGTAATCGCCGACGAGGCGCTCGCCGCCGGCGGTGAAGTGATCGGCGTCATTCCGCAGGCGCTCAGCAGCAAGGAGATCGCGCATGCGGGCCTTTCGCAATTACATATCGTCGGCAGCATGCACGAGCGCAAGGCGCTGATCGCGGATCTGAGCGACGCATTCGTCGCACTTCCGGGCGGTTACGGCACGATGGACGAGTTTTGCGAGATCCTGACGTGGGCGCAGTTGCATATTCACGGCAAACCGATCGGTCTGCTGAACGCCGGCGGATACTACGACGAATTGTTGGCACTCTTCGCAAAATTTTTGCGCGAAGGTTTCGTTCCGTCCGAAAGCGCCGATCTCTTCCGCAGTGCAGGCACGATAGAGGCGCTCCTCGCATCTTTCGACTGGTAAGAGCGGAGGTAGACCAAGTGAAAAACCTGTCGCGGACACTTGGCGTCGCCGCGCTGCTGTCGGCATTCGCGCTGGGTGCGGCCGCATGGGCGGCGCCCGCGCAAAGAACGGTGGCACGGGCGTTGCCGGCGAGCATGAACGGAACCGATCCATTCCTTTGGCTGGAAGAAAAAGACGGCGCGCGCGCGATGGCGTGGGTGCACGCGCAAAACGCGCGATCGTTGCCGGTTCTGCAGGGCGATCCGCACTACCGCAAGCTCTATCAGGACGCGCTTCGCATCGATCAGTCGGAAAACCGCATCCCGTATCCGCAAATACTCGGCGGCGCCGTCTACAACTTTTGGCAGGACGCCAATCACGTGCGGGGGATTTGGCGGCGCACCTCGCTGCAAAGTTACCGGAGCGCTTCGCCGTCCTGGACGACCGTACTCGATTTGGATGCGCTCGCGAAGCGCGAACACGCAAACTGGGTGTGGAAAGGCGCCGACTGCGCCGAGCCGCAGGAACGGCGCTGCATGATTTCGCTCTCGGACGGCGGCGAAGACGCCGTGACGATGCGCGAGTTCGACCTTTCAACGCGCAGCTTCGCGCCGCACGGATTCGTTCTGCCGCGCGCAAAGCAGACCACCGCATGGGTCGACGCCGACACACTGCTCGTGTCGCGTCCTTGGCAGCCGGGTCAGCTCACGCACTCCGGCTACGCGTACGTCGTCAAACGATTACGCCGCGGACAGCCGCTTTCATCAGCCGTCGAAATTTTCCGCGGCAAGACGCAAGACGTGAGCGTGAATCCGTTCACGCTGTACGACGGGAGCGGACACTCAGCGGCGTTCGTCGAGCGCGGCGTGACGTTTTTCCAGACCGAGCACTACATCGTGACGCGCACGGGCGTTGAAAAGACTCAACGTCCCGATGAAGCTCGACGTGAGCGGCTTGGTCGACGACCAACTGCTGCTCTCACTCAATCAAGACTGGAACGCACACGGTACAGTCTTCAAACAAGGCTCGCTCGTTTCGGTCGATCTCGCTGCGGCCGCCGCGCATCCCGCCGACCTTCATCCGGCACTCGTGTACGTGCCCGGTGCGCGGGAGTCGCTGAACGGCGTCTCCGTCACGAAGAACGACCTGGTATTGACTGTCTATCAAAATGTGCGCGGAAGAGCGTTCGTCTATTCGCCGGCGGCTGCGAACCGATGGACGCTGCGGCGTCTGAATTTTCCCGACAACGCTTCAATCGACGTCGTCGATTCGAACATTCGGGACAATCGGGTGTTTCTCACCGTGAGCGGCTTTCTCACTCCAACGACGCTGTACTTGGCGGATGCATCGAGCGGAGCACGGGAACGGGTGAAAGCCCTGCCGGCCCAGTTCGATGCGTCGAACGACCTGGTCGAACAGCACGAAGCGACGTCGAAAGACGGCACGAAGATTCCGTACTTCATCGTTCGCCCGAAAGGCATGCGCTTTGATGGTATGAATCCGACCGTCATCAACGCGTACGGCGGATTTCAAATATCGGAAACGCCCTTTTACTCCGCGACCACCGGCAAGCTCTGGCTGGAGCGCGGCGGCGTGTTCGTGCTCGCGAACATTCGCGGCGGGGGAGAATTCGGTCCCGCTTGGCATGAAGCGGGCTTGAAAACGCATCGTCAGCGCATCTACGACGACTTCTACGCGGTCGGACGCGATCTCGTGACGCGCAAGATCACCGATCCGCGCCATCTGGGCATCGTCGGCGGTTCGAACGGCGGCCTTCTGATGGGCGTTGAATTCACCCAGCATCCCGAGATGTGGAACGCCGTGCAAATCGAAGTGCCGCTGCTCGACATGCTGCGGTACGAACAAATCGAAGCGGGCGCGTCGTGGGTCGGCGAGTACGGCAGCGTTTCCGTGCCGGCGGAACGCGCATTTCTGCAGAAGATTTCGCCGTACCAAAATCTCAGAGCCGGCGTCGCATATCCGGAGCCGTTTATCTGGACCACGACAAAGGACGACCGCGTCGGACCGCAACACGCGCGAAAATTCGCGGCGAAACTGGCGGCGATGCACGTGCCGTATCTTTTCTACGAAGTGACCGAAGGCGGACACGGGGCGGGAGCAAACCTGAAGGAAACAGCGGAAACCAGCGCGCTGGGCTGGACCTATTTCACCATGAAACTCATGGAGTAGAAGGCCGGAACCGTATAACGGTACCGACGAGCCCGGCTAGTTCGCGCGCCTGCGCAGCGTTCGCGAAGAAAAGGCGCGTCGTGCCGTCGCTCAAGCGCAGCAGCACGTGCGTTCCTCGCACGGCGGATACGACGGCGGTTCGCACCGGTTGAGCGGTGGAAGCGGCATGCGGTGCGGCCGCACCGCGCGTATTCCAAGAAATCGTCAGGCCCGCGCGAGCGAGGAGCGCTGCTGCTAGTGCTGCCGTGAAAGCACGGCCAAAAACCGCCATGCTGTGATGTACCCGCCCGCGCGTTCAGCTTCTCGCCGAGCGCTTGTCCGCTACTCGTTTGACGATGCTCATGGCATTGAGCGCTTTCGGAAAACCGATGTACGGGATGAGCGTCAATACGGTTTCCACGATTTCCGACTCCGACAAGCCGACGCGAAACGCGCCGTGAACGTGCGTTTCGAGTTGCGAATCGCAGCCGCCCATCGTCGCAAGCGATGCTATCGCCACGATCTCGCGCATTCTAAGATCGCCTTCGCGTGCATACACTTCGCCGAACGCGAACTCCACGAGATAGCGCGTGAAGTCGGGCGCCAAGTCCTGATAGCGGGCGATCAAATTATCGGTGACCGAGTCCCCGTCGATCTGCCGCATGAGTTGCTCGCCGCGTTCGTACCGATCGCTCACGCTTGCCGCCGGGACGCTCGCATGTTATTCGGTCAGCGCTTCTTTGAGGATTCGCTCTTGTTCGACTGCGTGCGCGCCGGGATAGCCTTCGGAGGGTGACGCGCGGTACGGCCGGCCGACGTAATCGATTTCGAGCGTATCGCGCTTGCGCTCGATGAGCCGGCGACGAACGTAGGCGCGCGCGCCCATGTTCTTCGGTTCTTCCTGCACCCACACGAGCTTCTTGAGATTCGGATAGGTCGCGATGACGTCGTTGATCTCGATGTACGGCAGCGGTGAGAGCAGTTCGATGCGCACGATTGCCGTTTTCTTCAGCTGCGCGTGCAAGTCGTGCTGGACCAGATCGTGGTAGATCTTTCCCGTGCAAAGAAGCAGCCGTTCGACAACGCTCTTGTCCTTGGCGTTCGGATCGTCGATCACGGGCTGGAACTTGCCCGAAGCCATCTCGTCGATGCGCCCGCCTGCAGATTCCTGACGCAGGAGCGACTTCGGCGTCATGACGACGAGCGGAACGGGTTGCGGCATTGTCGCCTGCTGACGCAGCAGATGGTAGTAGTTCGTAGCGGTCGAGAGGTTTGCGACGCGCAGATTTCCTTCCGCGGCGAGTTGCAGGAAGCGTTCCAAACGCGCGCTCGAGTGTTCCGGGCCCATGCCTTCGTAGCCGTGCGGCAGCAGCAGCGTAAGGCGCGCCGTCTGCCCCCACTTCGCTTGTCCCGCCGTGATGAACTGATCGATAATGATTTGCGCGCCGTTGTCGAAGTCGCCGAATTGCGCCTCCCACAACACGAGCGCTTTCGGAACGGACGCGCTGTAGCCGTATTCGAAGCCCAGGCACGAATACTCGGAAAGCGGACTGTTATGGATTTCGAACGAGGCTTTAGCCCCTCGTAAATGCTGCAAGGGAACGTAATCGGTTTCGCTTTTGGGATCGTGCAGCACGGCGTGTCGATGGCTGAACGTACCGCGCTCCGTGTCCTGGCCCGTGATGCGCACCGGCGTACCGACGGAGAGCAGCGAAGCGAATGCGAGCGCTTCCGCCATGCCCCAATCCATCACACCTTTCTCGTGTATGGAAATTTTTCGCCGCTCGAACTGCGTCTGCAGTTTTTTGTTGACGGAAAAACCCTCGGGCGCGCCGATCAGTTCGTCGCTCCAGGCGAGCAATTGCTCTCTCGTGACTTTTTCCAAATGCGCCGCATCCAGTGGAGCCTTCAAATCGATCTTGGCGAGCATGCCCGCTATGTCGCGCTTGCCTTTGACCGTGCGGTGCGCTTCCTGCAGCCGCGCCGTAGCTTCCGCAGCGAGTTCCTCGACTTGATCCTTGCCGAGCGCGCCTTGCGCGACGAGTTTATTTGCGAACAACTCGCGCGCGGTCGGATGGTTTTTGATGCGATCGTACATACCGGGCTGCGTGTACGCCGGTTCGTCCTGCTCGTTGTGGCCGAATCGGCGGTAGCCGATGATCTCGATGAGCATGTCGCGCGCGAAGCGCTTGCGGAACTCCACGGCCAAATTCGCCGCCCAAATGCACGCATCGACGTCGTCGGCGTTCACGTGCACGATCGGCACGTCGAAGCCCTTCGCCAGATCCGACGCATAGCGCGTCGAGCGCGAATCGCGCGGATCGGTGGTGAAGCCGACTTGATTGTTGGCGATGATATGAATGGTGCCGCCCGTTTCGTATCCGGCAGCGACTGCAGGTTGAAAACCTCCGAAACGATGCCTTGACCGATGAACGCGGCGTCACCGTGAATCAGCAGCGGCGCTGCCTTGCGCGCGTCTTGCGCGGGAATCGCGTGCGCGTGATCGGTTTGCAGAGCGCGCGTGATGCCTTCCACGACCGGATCGACCGCTTCCAAATGACTCGGATTGTTCGCCAGCGTCACGGCGATGGCGTTGCCCTCGCGTCCGCGATACACGCCGTTTGCGCCGTGGTGGTATTTCACGTCGCCGGTCACGTCGTCCGCGCCGACTTCGCCGCGCTCGTGCGCCGCTTCGAATTCCGTCAAAATCTCTTCGTACGGCATGTTGACGACGTGCGCGATCGTCGCCAGTCGACCGCGGTGGGCCATGCCGAGCACTGCGTGCGACGTGCCATCCTGCGCAAGCAACTCGAGCATCTCCTCGATCATCGGCACCATCACGTCCAGGCCTTCACCCGAAAACGTCTTCTGCCCGAGGAACGTCTTTCGCAGATAGCGCTCGAAGACTTCGACACGCGTCAAGCGTCGCAGCAACTCGATTTTGCGCTCGTTCGAAAGCGGCACTTTATGCTTGCCGGACTCGATGACGTCGCGAAGCCATTCGCGCTGCTCCGTGTTCGCGATGTGCTCCACTTCATACGCGATCGTCGAACTGTAGGTGTCGCGCAAACGCGGCAGCACGTCGGCGAGCGTATTGCCGGGCACCTTCACTCGCAGCACCGATGAGGGAATCGCGGATTGCAATGCCGGCGTGAGGCCCCAGTTGCCGGGCTCGAGCGAGGGATCGCCGATCGGCGGCGTGCCGAGCGGATCGAGATTCGCCGCGAGATGACCGTGCGTGCGGTATGCCGCGACGATCGCCATGCCGGCTGCGACGGCGCGCAGCATTTCATCGGATGGCGCGGCGCCTTCCGCTTGCGCGGCCGGTTGGACCGCGGGGATCGCGGCACTCGGCGCCGCCTTCGGCGCGGGGCCGGCTTGTACGCCGAGTCCAGCGAAGACACTCTCGTAGAACTCGTCTTTGCCCTGCAGCAGTTCATCGACGCGCCGCAGATATTCGCCCGACTGCGCACCTTGAATGACGCGATGATCGTACGTCGAGGTCATCTGCATGATCTTGCTGATGCCGATCGATTTGATCGCGTTTTCGCTCGCGCCGGCAAAACCAGGCGGATAGCCTATCGCTCCGGCAGCGATGATCGCGCCCTGTCCGGCCATCAAGCGCGGTACGGAGGCCGCGGTACCGATGCCGCCCGGATTGGTGAGGGTGAACGAAGCGCCTTGCAGATCGTCCGCCGTCAATTTGTTCTCGCGCGCCAAGCCCACGAGTTCTTCGTATTTTGCGCGGAAGTGCGCGAAGTCGAGGGCATCTGCATTCTTGATCACCGGCACCACGAGGAATCGCGACCCGTCTTTGCGTTCCGCGTCCACCGCGAGACCGAGATGGACGCCGGGCTCGACGCGCACGGGGCGATCGCCGTCGCGCCGGAAATGATGGGTGATGAACGGCAGTTCGTGCGCCGCGCGCACCAGCGCGTATGCGATCACGTGCGTGAATGAAATTTTTTCGCTGCGCCCGGCAGCTTTGATCGCGGCGTTCAGTTCTTTACGGCGAGCGTCGAGCACGTCGACCGCCAGCGTACGGAAGCTGGTGGCGGTCGGAATCGTGAGGCTCTGCTCCATGTAGCCCGTAAGCGCAGCCGCGGGCCCTTTGAGCGGCGTAACCTTCGCTCCGGCCGAAACGGCCGGCAATTGCGGCGACGCGGCCGCGCTGGCTGCGGCCTTCGGCAGCGCCGGACCTTGCGCGTCGACGTCGCTGCGCAGCACGAGTCCGTTCGGTCCGGTTCCCTTCACCCGCGCTACGTCGATCTCCATCTTCCGTGCGGCGCGGCGCGCTTGCGGCGTTGCATACACGTCGCCGCCGGCGGTCACGGTCGCCGATGCTTGAGGAGTTTTCGAAACCGGAGCGGGACGCGCGGGTGCGCCGTTTCCTTTCACAGTGTTCGACGGGCGCGCAGCGTTTGCGTCGATTTCGGCGAGCGGCGCGCCGACCGCCACGGTCGCGCCTTCCGCGGCGAGAATTTTCGTAATCACGCCGGCTGCAGTCGCCGGCACTTCGACGTCGACCTTGTCCGTGGTGACGTTCACGATCGGATCGCCTTCGTTCACGAAATCGCCGGGACGCTTTTGCCATTCGACGACCGAACCTTCGGTGACCGATTCACCCATTTCAGGCAGCGCGACGATGACGAGTTTTGGTTCCGGTGCGGCCTGCGAAACTGCAGCGCCGTTGCTTTTCACCGACGTATCGATCTCTGCAAGCACCGCGCCGACGCCGACCGTTGCTCCTTCGCTTGCGAGAATCTGCTTGATGACGCCCGAAACCGTTGCCGGCACCTCGACGTCGACTTTGTCGGTCGTCACTTCGACGAGCGCGTCGCCTTCAGCAACGAAATCGCCGACCTTCTTGCGCCACTCCACGATGGAGCCTTCGGTGACCGACTCCCCCATCTCCGGAAGCGTAACTTGAACCATCGTGTCCGGCACCGGCGCCTAACCCCTCAACTCGAAGCTCTCTGAAAAACCCGGAACCCCACTGTTTAGCGGGTTGCGCCGGGGCACCCTCATCGTACCCTCAAATCCGGTGCCTTCCAATGCTGGTTTCGAGGAAAATTCATGCTCTCTAAGGCATAAGTGCCGGTACCATGGAACTGCAGCAGCTCGAGTACTTTCGCGTGGTCGCACGCACCCAGCACGTGACCCAGGCCGCGGAGGAAGTCGCCATCACGCAGCCGGCACTCAGCCGGGCGATGGCCCGCCTGGAACGCGATCTCGGCATCGCGCTCTTCGATCATCGCGGCCGATCGGTGAAGCTGAACCGGTACGGTGAAGCGTTCTTGCGTCACGTCGAACGCGCGCTCGGGGCCATCGAGGAGGGACGCCGGGAACTCACCGATTTGGCGGACCGCGACGCGGGCGTGATTGCGTTCGGATTCGCGCATGCGCTCGGAACGCGCGTCGTGCCGGACCTGATCGCGAGTTTTCGCCGGCAGCATCCGCGCGCGCGGTTTCAGCTGCTGCAGAACGCCTCGCACATCATTCTCGAAGAATTAGAGGCGGGCGACGTCGATCTGGCGCTGGTCTCTCCGGTACCGCCGACCAGCGAGCGGATCGAATCGATCGAACTCGCTTCCGAAGAATTGTTCCTTGTTGTCCCGAACGATCACCGGCTCGCGAAGCGCAAAACGGTGCGCCTCGCGGAATTGCGCGACGACACGTTCGTTTGTCTGCGCGAAGGGTACGGTCTGCGCACCCTAACCGATGCGTTCTGCGCGCGAGCCGGCTTCGCGCCGAAGACTGCGTTCGAAGGCGAGGAAATCGCAACGCTTCGCGGTTTGGTCGCCGTCGGTCTGGGCGTTGCGATAATTCCCGCGGCAAGTTCGCCGGCGGAAAGCGCGCCGCCGCAACTGCGCATCACCGAACCCATTTGCCGCCGCAGCATCGGAGTACTCTGGGAACCGGGGCGTTATCAGCCGGAATTGGCGCAGCGCTTCCGGCATCACATCATTTCGACGTTTTCGAAGGTTGCTGCAGGGGAGCGCTCGGCACCATAACGCGCGAATTCAGGGTATAACGCGCGGACCATGTTCCCGCTGGCCCTCAAACCGAAGTTCGCGCCGCCCGCGAAGCGGACCCGTCCGCTGCGCACCGTGCGCGTTACTGCGGTCGTGCGGTATTTCAACGCTCGCGGCATAGGACGCAACGTCGACACCTACGCGTAGCGCATTCACGTCGCATGCGTGAGGTGCGCGATCGCCAAACTGCTCGCGGCGATGCACGCCCATAAAATGCCTCCGAGAACGAGCGGCCGTACACCGGCGGCGCGAATCGCTTTTGGATCGGCTGATAACCCCACGCCGGTAAGCGCCATCACGATGAGAAACAGCGCGACGCCCGGCGAACGCCGCGTGCAGCGCCGGGGGCACGACTCCTATCGTGTTCAGGACCGCGGCTGCGACGAACCACAGAATGAACCACGGCACGATTTTCATCCAGTCGACTCCCGCAGCGCCGCGCGAATCCCACAAACGTTTGCCCGCATAGAAGAGCACGATCGGCACGATGAGCGTTGTCCGCGTCAACTTGACGATGACGGCTTGGGTTCCGGCCGCGTGGCCGTAAACGAAGCCGGCGGCAACGACCGAGGACGTGTCGTTGATCGCCGTGCCGGCCCACAAGCCGAACGCGTGCTGCGAGAGGCTGAGCAGATGCCCAATTGCGGGAAACGTGAGGACCGCGGCGACGTTGAACAAAAAAACCGCGGAGATCGCATACGCCACATCCGCTTCGTTCACGTCGATCACGCTTGCGAGGGCGGCAATCGCAGAACCGCCGCATATCGCCGTTCCGATCCCAAGCAGCCGCCGAAGATCGCGATCCAGTCCGAGCAGTTTTCCGGCGAAGTACGCGATGCACAGGACGATGACGAGCGTTCCGAGCATGACGGGCAGCGAGCGCAAACCGGCGCCGACCACCTCCCGCAGTTGGAGATTGAAGCCCAGCAGCACGATGGAGAGTTGAAGCAGCTGTTTTGCGGAAAACGCTATGCCTTGCGCAACCACCGGCGGCGGTTTACGAAGAGCGGCGATGATGACGCCGATGACGATGCCGAACACCGGACCGCCGACCATCGGAACTGCGCGGCCCAACGCGAAAGCCGCCGCGGCTAACGCGGCGCACAAGACCAGCCCGGGAAGCATGCGCTAAAAGTATCCCGCGTTTGTGGCCGGAAACGCGACGGCGCGCTGCTTGTCGAATTTCGGACGCGAATGCGAAAGCACGTAGGCCGAAACGTCATACGCCTGTTGATCCGTGAGCGTTCCCGGCGCATTTTGCGGCATGTTGTACCGCACGAACCCCGCCATCGTCGTCACGCGATGCATGCCCGCGCCGTTGTTGAACGACGTCTTTCCCCATAACGGCGGAAACGCCGCGGAGCCGGCGCTGTTCGCTCCGTGACACGACGAACACTTTTGTGAGAATAGTTGCGCGCCGCGCACGGGATTCGGGGCTCGCGGTGCTGTGATTTTCGCTAACCGCACCGCGGGGTCCGGTTTGCTGCCGATTTTCGCGCCGCGGGAGAGATAGGTGACGTACGCAACCATCGCTTCCATCTCCCGGCTGTAAAACGGCGGTGGATGCCCGTTCATGCTGTACAGGAAACACTCCGCCAGCCGGTCCTGCAGCGAGATGACGCGCTTGGCGCGCGTATTCCACTGCGGAAATTGCGCGGCGATGCCGACGAACGATCCGCCGCGCGCCTTCGTTCCGCCGTTCACGTGACAAGCCGCGCAATCCATATTTGCGGTGACGTACGGTTTGAGATGCGCGCGCGTGTTGACGATGAGTTCGTGCCCGTAGCGCACGAGGTCGCCGACGCGATCGCTTGGCACGGCTTGCGGATCGAAAGTTGCCTGCGCCGCGGGCGGAGCCTGCGAAGACCCGTTGCCGCCGCAAGCGGCCAACGCCAAACAGAAGATCGCCGCAGCGAGGAGCGCCGAGGTTCGCATTAGGTGAAGTCGATCGTCATGTAGCCATAGTGGAAGTGCTGCTGCAGGACGGCGATCGTCGCGACCATGCTCGGCACTACGTGCGTTCCGGGGATCAGATGCGTCAAAATGTCGTCCGCTACTTGCGATGGGGTCATGCCAGCCGGCGCGTTTCCGGCTTTCACCAAGCCGCGCGACTGTTCTTCGACCGCGGTGTGGCAGGTGAGAAAAATCACGCCGCGTTTCATCAGCGTTTGAATCGACGTATCCTGGTACATGCCGTTTTCATCGTCCGGATCGGTGGAAGGACCCAGGGCTTTCGCCGGCGTCAGGAACGCGTTCGAGGTAATCGGGGCGCCCGCGGCCGTCTGATACTTGAAATAGTCGCCGATTTTGTACTTGCTCCAAACGTAGTCGCCGTACGTCAGAGCGCTGGCCGCGCCGTGCGGGGCGATCGCGACCGCCATTCTGGCGGGTGAGACGCCGTAACCGAATTGCAGCCCGTTCAGCAGGTTTTTGACGTTGTTGAGCAGCGCCGCATGCCATGACACGGCTTCGATGACGATGCGCACGTCGGCCGGTTTTCCGACGAGGCTGTGAAACGCGGCCATATCGAAGTCCGAGGCGCGTTCGACGAAATGGCTGCCTCCCGGGACGGATTGCGCCGCTGCAGTCCCGCTCGCGGTTGCGAGCGCCGCGAGCGAAGCGGACGAGGCGATGAAGGATCCGCGATTCATTACTTCCTCCTACATAGTCTGCATGCGCGTTCTGCGCCGGCCGCGCGCGCGAGAATCGCCAAGGTTCGACGCGTACGATTGCTGCGACGATACCTTAACGAGCTGGTGCAAGCTTCGCATACCCCGCGGTCCGGCCTGCAAAACGGGACGGTGGCCTTTCTCGCCAAGTATTTGAAGAGTTGAAGCGAATACCATTGGAGTGACGCTCTCGCTTTCGACGCTTCTGGCCTTGCTCGCCGGTCTGGCTTTCGGCGCTGCCGTCATGTGGGTGCTGCTGCGCGCGCTGCAGCGTACGAACGTGGAAACGCTTGCGGAACGCCTCAAGAACGACCTCCATGAAACGAGCGCGCGCATCGCGGAGAATCAGCGCGACACGTTTCTGACGCTCGCGAACGAACGGTTCACCGCCGTCGTCGCGCCCGTCCAGCAGAAACTTTCCGAATTCGACGCGCTCGTCAAATCCATCGAGAAAGACCGCATCGGCGCATATGAAGGGCTGCGCGAGCAAATCGCCGGCCTCATCGAGCGCAGCGGAAAGATGGAAACGGCGGCTTCACAGCTCGCATCCGCTCTGCGCAATCCGACGACGCGAGGCAAATGGGGCGAAATGCAGCTGCGCCGCGTCGTGGAACTCGCAGGCATGGAAGCCTACTGCGATTACACCGAGCAGCAGACGTTCGACGTGGGCGAGGAGCGCGGGCGCCCGGACATGACGGTCGCGCTGCCCGGAAATTCCATGATCTTCGTGGACGCGAAAGTTCCGCTCAATGCGTATCTCGACGCAGTGGAAGCTCCCGAGGAATCGGGCCGCCGCGACAAGATGCGCGGACACGCCGCCGCCTTCAAAAACCACGTCGATCTGCTCGCGAGACGCAACTATCAGCGGGTCGACGGCTCGGCGGATTTCGTCGTCATGTTCGTTCCCGGGGAAGCGTTTCTGAGCGCCGCGTGCACCGAGAATCCGGACTTGGTCGAATATGGAGCCGGCAAAAACGTCTACATCGCAAGCCCGCTCACGCTCATGGCGCTGCTGCGTTCCTACGCACTAGGCTGGCAGCACCGCCAGCAGGAAGAGAACGCAAAGAAAATAGCGGAGGCGGCGCGCGTGCTCTACGACCGCATGCGTGCGTTCGTCGCGCATTTCGCGACGATTGGTTCGAGTTTGCAGAAGGCGACCGAAGCGTACAACAAAGCCGTCGGCTCGATGGAAAGCCGCATCTTGCCGCAAGGGCGGAAGATCAAAGAGCTGGCCTCACTGCCCGACGCGGAACTCCCCGAGCTGACCGCAATCGAAACGGCGGCACGCGAAATCACCGCGCTCGATGCGGAGCCGGCAAAACCGCGCGGACGTCAAACCAAACTGTTTACCGACGACTCTCGTACTGCTTGAGCGCGGCCAGCGCGCTTTGCACGTGCTGCTGCGGATGCATCAGATCCGTAAGCGTGGCCAGAATTTTTCCGTCCGGCGCGATCACGTAAGAAGTGCGATTCGCGTAGGTCGGCGCCTGCGGCAGTACCGCGTCGTACTGTTTGGCGACAGTCAACGAAGGATCCGCGGCAACTGCGAATTTGCTTCGGCATTCGCTCACCGAGAATTTGTTGAGCGTGTCGATCGTGTCGTGCGAAACGCCGATTACGGTTGCGTGCAGCGCCTTGAACTGCGGCATCGCGTCGGCAAACGTGTGCGCTTCGATCGTGCAGCCCTTCGTGAATGCCGCGGGGTAAAAATAGAGAACGACGGGGCCCTGCTTGAGGGCGTCGGCGAGATTGAACGTAAACACTTTCCCGCCGAGCGACGCCTGAGCGCTGAAGTTCGGCGCGGTCGCGCCTACGGTCAAACTCGCGAGCGCCGGCGCCGCGGCCGCGGCCGCCAAAACGACGGTTACAAGAAAACGACGATACATGGAATGCTCCTGCGGGGCACGTTCCCGGCACCGGAGCCTTCCCGCAAGCACCGGTGCTTCCTTCGGGGAACATGACTCGCATGGCTGACTGGTCGTCCTATTTCGCCCGCATGGAGGGCTCGCCGATCTCGATTGCGGTGGATTTGGCGCTGAAAACGCAAGCGCCGATGCCGGAGAAGCCCTCTGCCTACACTGTCGCCGTCGCGCTACGCGAGCCGGACGAACACGGCATGACCGGCGAAAACGAGTACCGCGCGTTGCAAAATATCGAAGAAGAATTGGCTGCTGCGTTCCGGCCGCGCGGCGTCATCGAAGTCGGGCGCGTCACCGGCCGCGGCATGCGCACTTTTCACTATTACGGCCCGCCGGTGGACGACGCTTCGGAGATCGTTGCGGAAGTGATGGGCTTTCACGCGGAATACCGCTACCGCGCGCTTTCCGCTTCGGATCCCGCGTGGAGCATCTACAGCGCGTATCTTTATCCCGACGAACATCAGCTGGCGTTCGCAAACGACATGAAGGCGCTGCAAGCGCTGCTCGACGCCGGCGACGACTTCGAACGCGCGCGCCCGATCGAACACACGATCCGGTTCGACGACGCGGAAAAACGCGATACGTTCGCTCGAGCCATGGCGGATCACGGATACGACATTGCGATAGACGATGCGGTCAACGCCGTGCGATGCAGCAAGAACGACACGATCGACCCGTTCAAAATCACCGAAATGCGCACCGCGCTTACGACGCTCGCGGAGGAGTTCGGCGGTTTATACTCCGGCTGGGCGACGGTCGTGCAAGCGTAGCGGAACACGGAAGATATGGCGCTTATAGGTACGAGGTGCGTCCCGTTCGGCGACCGCTGGTGAGTTTTCCGTCCATGGAAAACTCACCGCTACTGCGCATTTTCAGAAGAACGAAGTTTTGTAGAAAACGTCCTGTTTTGTCCGAAAATGTCGCAGTTCGCCGAACGGGACGCACCCCGCGCCTATAAGGCGATGTGTCCCAATGGCGGCTACAGTTCGCCACTACAAGCACTCGTTTACGTTTTTCGTGCAAACTGCGAGGGCCGCAGCGGACAATCAAACTCTGCAAACAAAATGTAAACGAGTCTACAATCCCATCATCCGCGCAATCACGAGGCGTTGCACTTCGTTCGTGCCCTCGCCGATCTCGTTGATCTTCTGATCGCGGTACATGCGCGATACCGGATACTCGTCCATGAAGCCGTAGCCGCCGTGAATTTGCACCGCTTCGTTGACGACGCGATGCGAGAGTTCGGCGGCGAAGAGTTTGGCGTAACTCGCGGTTTGCGCGAATTCGCGCTTTTCATCTTTCTCCCAGGCGGCCTTGAGCACCATCAGCTCGGCGTGCTCGATTTCGGTGAGCATGTCGACGAGTTTGAATTGAATCGCTTGGAACTTGCTTATCGAGCGGCCGAACGCCGATCGTTCTTTCGCATATTTGAGCGCTTCGTCGTACGCCCCACGGGCAAGCCCCACGGAGAGCGCCGCAACGGAGATGCGTCCGCCGTCGAGGATAGTGAGGAAATTTTTCAGGCCGTCGCCGCGCTTGCCGAGCACGTTCTCTTCGGGCACTTGCGCGTCTACAAAGGAAAGCTCGCGGGTGTCGGAAGCGCGCCAGCCCATCTTCCTGTACTTCTTACTGCGCGCAAAGCCGGGCGTGTTCTGCTCGACGATCAGATTCGAGATCTCCGCTTTGCCGCCGTCGCGGCTGCCCGTCACCGCGGTGATCGTCGTTCCGCCGGTGATGTCCGTACCGCTGTTGGTGATGAACGCCTTCGTGCCGTTGACGACCCACTTGCCGTCTTTGAGCAGCGCCTTCGTCTGCGTGTTGCCGGCGTCGCTGCCCGCGTTGGGCTCGGTCAGGCCGAAGCCCCAGAGCATTTTTCCTTGAGCGAGCGGCACGAGGTACTTCTGTTTCTGCGCTTCCGTGCCGAAAAGATAAAATGGGGTTGCTCCCAAGGAAACGTGCGCGGCCATCGTAATCGCGGTGGACGCGTCGACGCGCGCAAGTTCCATCACGGCGAGCGCGTAACTCACCGTGTCGGCGCCGGCGCCGCCGTATTCTTCCGGGAAAGGGCAGACCCATCAGGCCGAGTTCCGCCATCTCTGTAACGAGATCGTATGGAAACGCTTCCTCGCGGTCCATTTCTTCGGCCCGCGGTGCAACGCGCTCCACTGCGAACTCTCGGACGGTCCCGCGGATGGCCTTCTGTTCGTCGGTTAAGTCAAAATTCATAATTGGCAGAGGTATCCGTACGGGCGCTCTGAAAAACCCTTTTGCAGCGATGATCTCATTACGCGGCGTCTCTCTCGTGTATCCGAACGGAGTGCGCGCCCTCGACGGCATCGATCTCGAGATCGGTAAAGGCGACTTCGTCTTCCTCGTCGGGCACTCCGGAACCGGAAAATCCAGCCTCCTGCGGCTGCTCTATCGCGAAATGGTTCCGTCCAGCGGTGAAATCACCGTCGACGGCATCCGCGTAGACCGGCTGCGGCGCAGTCGCATTCCGACGCTTCGCCGGCATCTGGGCGTGGTATTCCAAGATTTCAAACTTCTCACCGACAAAACGGTGTGGGAAAACGTGGCATTCGCGCTGCAAGTGACGGGCGCGCACACGCAAGCGACGTGATGCGGCAGGTCCCGCGTTGCCTGGATTTGGTCGGGCTCTCGCCACAAGAGCCGGATGTATCCGGGACGAACTTTCCGGCGGCGAGCAGCAGCGCACGGCAATCGCGCGGGCGCTCGTCAACAATCCGAAATTGCTGCTCTGCGACGAGCCGACCGGCAACCTCGACCCGGCCAACACGACCGACATCATGGAATTGCTGGGCCGCATCAACCTCAAAGGCACGACGGTCGTCGTCGCCACGCACAATCAAGCGGTCGTCGATCGCATGCGCCGCCGCGTCGTTCGTCTGGAGAACGGCCGCATCGTCACCGACGAAGAGCGAGGGTATTACTTCCTTGGACTGGGGCAAGATCAAATTCTTTCTGGGTGAAGTTTTTCGCAACTTCACTCGTAACGCCGGAATGCAGGCGACGGCAATCGGCACGGTCGCCGTGACGATCGTTCTGCTCGGGCGTTTTTCTGTACGCGCGGACGAGCATCGCGCACTTGGCCAGCGACGTCATGAGCCAAATCACGATCTCGGTCTACATGCAGCCGCGACGCAACGCGCGCGCAAGATGGACGGCGTCCGCACCGCGCTCGCGAAAGACGACCGCATCCTGTCCACGGCATTCGTTCCGAAGAACGAAGGCCTGCACGAACTGCGCGACCGGATGAAAGGGCAGATCGACACGTCGATCCTCACCGAAAATCCGCTGCCGGATAAGTTCCGCGTTCGCGTGCGGCAACCCGAAGAAGTGCCCGCGGTCGCTGCCGCGATCCGCAAACTGCAGAACGTTCAAAGCGTCGATTACGGCCAAGACGTCGTGCAGCGGCTGCTTCAGCTCGCGGGTGTCGCGCGCCGCGTCGGCATCGCGCTGATTGCGCTCTTCATCGTCGTTGCCGGCATCATCATTTCCAACACGATCCGTCTGACGGTGTTCGCCCGCCGCCGCGAAATCTCGATCATGCAGCTCGTCGGCGCCACGAACATGTACATCCGCTTGCCGTTCATTTGCGAAGGCCTCATCGACGGCGTGCTCGGCGCATTGCTCGCGGTCGGGGTTCTCGCGGTGGCGCGCGGCATGCTCGTGCCGAAGCTGGCGCTCGCACTGCCGTGGCTGCAACTCGAGCGGCGCACATGTGGACGCGGTGCCGCTCGTTCTGCAGCTGTTCGGTGTGGGAGCAGCAGTGGGCGTCGTCGCTTCGTGGATAGCAGTCGGACGTTATCTGCGGACGTAAACCGCGATCTCCTCGACGAACTGCTCGCACTCAAGGCGGTCTTGGCCGCGGTTATGCAGATTGCGGCCGACGGCGTCGTCCAGCTCGATGAGCGCCGTCACATCGTGCGGTTTTACTGCGGCGGCCGAAACGCTGCTCGGCCACTCCGCCGAAAGTGTAATCGGCTCCGACGTCGAGTCGCTTCTGCACGAAAGCAATGCATCCGCGATCTGCACGAACGCCGATGGTCCGCAGACGCACGCCCTCGCGCTGCGTGACTCCGCCGGCGAAGCCGTAAGCGTGCATGCCCGTTCGGTTGCGCTCAAGCGCGGCGCCGCCATCGAAGGCTGGCTTCTCGCGTTTGCTCCAAAGCATCGCGTCGAAGAGATCGAACAACTCAAAAACGAGCTGGTGAGCACGGTTTCGCACGAACTCAAAACGCCGCTTGCCGCGATCAAAGCCTACACGGCAACGCTTCGCGCCAACCCGCGGCTGTACGAATCGCAACGCAACGAATTTCTCGGCGTTGTGGAGCAGCAAGCCGACCGGCTCTCGCGGCTCGTCGACGACATGCTTCTCGTCACGCGCGTCGACTCGGGGCAGATGCTGCGGCGTCGCACGACGGTTTCGGTCGACGCGCTGATCGGCGGCGCGCTGCACGAACTGCACCACGATCCGGTGCTGCACCCGGTCCGCCGCCGGTGCGACGGCGTTACGGTGTCGGGAGATCCGGAGCGATTGCAAGACATCTTTCGCAACCTGCTCGAAAATGCGTTCAAATATTCGCCGGGCGGCGGCGACGTAGACGTCACCGCGTCTGCAAACGGCGAGCAGACCACGGTGACCATTCGCGATCGCGGCATCGGAATCGCCGAGGCGGACGTTCCGTACATCTTCGATCGCTTTTACCGCGCGGAAGCGCAAAGCGCGGCGAAAATCGGCGGAAGCGGCATCGGGCTCTACATCGTTCACGCGCTCGTGCGCGCGCACGGCGGAACGATCGACGTGCGCAGCGAGGTCGCCGGCGGCACGACGTTCACGTTGAGGCTTCCCGTCCGGTGAACCCCTTCGACGAGGCCAGCAAACGCATTCTGGTCGTAGACGACGATCGCAATCTGCGCAAGATCATCCAAACCAATCTCGAGCCTCGCAGGTTACGACGTCACGACCGCGGCGAACGGCGACGAAGCGCTGCGGATTCTTGGATTCGATGCAGCCCGATCTCATCGTGCTCGACGTCATGATGCCGGTCGATGGACGGCTACGAAGTGGCGCGCCGGGTTCGCCGCCATCCGTCGAACACGCACGTTCCTATCATCATGCTGACGGCAAAATCCGAAGTCGAAGACAAACTTGCCGGCTTCGACGCGGGGGCGGACGACTACATCACCAAGCCCTTCGGTCCGCAAGAGCTGCTCGCGCGGGTCAGGACGAAGATCCGCCGCGTCGAAGTGGACTCTTCGCTTTCGCCGCTCACTCGTTTGCCGGGCAATCTCGCGATCGAAGCGGAGTTGCGGCGCCGCATCGACGACCAGGAGCCTTTCGCGGTCCTCTATCTCGATCTGGATAATTTCAAAGCGTTCAATGACGTGTACGGCTTCACGCACGGCGACGAAGCCATTCAACTCGTCGCCTCCAGCGGAGTCGACGCCGTCCGCCGGCGCGGGACCACGCAAGACTTCGTCGGCCACATCGGCGGCGACGATTTCATCATCGTGACGCTGCCCGAACGCGCGGAAGAGATCGCGCGCGAGATCATCGACACGTTCGATCGGGACATCCGAAAGCTGTACAAGGTGCAAGACTTGCGTCAAGGGTTCATCGAAACTCGAGACCGGCGCGGCACGCTCAACCGGTATCCGATCATGTCGCTTTCGGTCGCAATCGTCTCGAACGACCAGCGCAAACTCGAAAATTACGCGCAGATCGGCGAATCCGCCGCCGAACTCAAGCGTTACGCCAAGTCGATCGGCGGTTCCGTTTACGTAAAGGACAAACGCAGAAAATGAACGCGAGCTTTCGGTGCGCCCTCGCGGCGCTGCTTCTGACGACGGTCTTTCCCGCAACGGCGATGCCTTCCAGCCTGAACGCGCGCATCGAAGCACAGCGCCGGAAAACCGCGCAATTGCACGAGCAGCTGCACCAAAAGCGCGGCGAATTGCACGCGGCCACGGTACGCGTTACCGGTTTGCAGGCGCAGCTGGATGAAACGAACGCGGCAATATCCGGCGTGAGCGCGAGGCTCGACGATCTCGCAACGCAAGAAAGCAGCACGCAGCGCAAGCTTTGGTGGAACACCATTCAGCTCACGGCGGCGCAGACGACGCTCAAACTCCACGACGATCTCCTCAAACGCCGGCTCGTCGACGTGTACGAACACGGAGACATGGGCTATTTCAGCGTCCTGCTGGCGTCAAAATCGTTCACGGATTTCGTCGAACGTTGGGAAGACCTGCGCCTGCTGATCGCGGCCAACGAACGCGCCGTGCGCGCGCGCAAGACCGCGGAAGCGAAGGTCGCGTCCGCGCAGGACGATCTGCAGTCCACGCAGGCGACGCTGCAAAGCCAAGAAGCGGCGCAGCAGCGCGCGAAAAATCAGCTGGACACGCTCGCGGAAGAACGCGCGAATCTCGTCGCCGTCGCGGACGCGCAGCGCCGGCACGTCGCGGGCGAAGTTGCCGAGATCGAAGATCTCTCGGCCAGTGAAGAAGCGCAGCTCGAGGCGTTGATCGTCGAGCGGCAGCGCGAGATCGAAGCCGAAGAGGAAGCGCGGCGGCGCGCCGCCGGCATCGTCGGCACCACCAGCGCCCCCGGGGCGCTGGCCTGGCCGGTCTCGGGCACCATTACCTCTCCGTTTGGGTATCGCCGCAATCCCTTCGGAGGCGGCATGGAGTTCCATCAAGGCCTCGACATTGCTGCGCCGATGGGCACGACGGTCACCGCAGCCTCATCCGGCACGATTATTTCCGCCGGCTGGTACGGAGGCTACGGAAACTACATCCTCATCGACCATGGCGGCGGGATGGCGACCGGATACGGCCATCTCTCGCAGATCTTCGTGTCGAGCGGCCAGCAGGTGCAGAGGGGCCAAGCAATCGGCGCGGTCGGTTCCACAGGCGCCTCTACGGGTCCGCATCTACACTTCGAGGTGCGCATCCACGGCAAACCCGTCGATCCCGCCGCATACCTGCACTAGCGGCAGGGGTTCCTCCGGCGGCCGCGGCCGAAACCGGAGGTGCGCAATCTGGGTACTAAGCGGGTACGTACTCGCCGCCCGCTTTATGTAGAAGGATCGCTCGCTCAAGGTGTCTACCGCACTCCGCTGGTTTTTCGCAGCAGTACTTTTGATAGCCATCGCCTTCGCGGGAGCGTTTTACATTCGCGCGCAGCACGCCGCCGACAGTTCGGCTGCAGTTGCCGCCGCCGATCAAGCGGACGAAACCGGGAAAGTCGCGTCGATCGACGTGGGCGCGGTGCTCGGCCCGCATGTGGTCGACCAGCAATTGCTCGGGCTTGCTTACCGCCAAGTGGAGCACGTCTACTATAAACCGGTGGACGCGCAGTCGCTCGTGCAAGGCGAGCACGCCGGTCTGCAAAGCTACTTACGCGCCGCGCTCAAGGCGAAGCACGTTTCGGTTCAGGCAGCGCTGCCCGCGGCGCAAAGTTCGCAAGATGCGGCCGCCGATCTGCACGTGCTCGACGGGCAGCTCGCCTATGCTCAGGATCACTATGCGAAGTACCTCGGAAAGAGCGGCCGCGATCAGCTCACGCAAGCCGCGCTCGCCGGTATGCTGGGCTCGCTGCACGACCCGTACACCGTGTATCTTTCGCCCGAACAAATCAACGCATTGAACGAACAGCTCAACGGCGGCGACTTCGGCGGAATCGGCGTATTCATCTATCAGCTCAAATCCGGACAAGTGATCGTTCAGCCCATCGAAGGGTTGCCGGCGGCTCGCGCGGGCATGCGCGGGAATGAAGTCGTGCAATACATCGACGGGCAGCCCATCCACGGCATGACGCTCGACCGCGTCGAGCGCATGATTCGCGGCCCTGAAGGGACGGTCGTGACGATCACGACGCACCCGTACAAGCGCAAGGCACCGCATCAATATCGCATAACGCGCGAGATCATCCACGTGCCGACGGTCCACGCAAAGATGGAAGACGGGTACGAATACATTCGCCTTTCCGACTTCGGCGAAACGTCGGCGGCCGAAGTGCGCAAAGCACTGCTCGACGGCAAGGCGCACGGCTCGAAAGGCACCATTCTCGATCTTCGCGACAACGGCGGCGGACTGCTCAATGCTGCGGTCGACATCTCCAGCCTTTTCGTTCCCAAGGGCGTTATCGTCACGGAGATCGATCGCTACGGAAACCGCGATTCGCAATACGCAACGGGCAACGTCGTGCAAGGCGCCACGCCGGCGGTCGTGCTGGTGAACGGCTACACCGCAAGCGCATCGGAAATCACCTCGGGCGCCCTGCAGGACTACAAACTCGCCACGCTCATCGGCACGAAGACGTTCGGCAAGGGCGTGGTGCAGGGTATCTTCTCGATGCCGAACGGCGGAGCGCTGAAAATCACTACCGAGCGCTACGTCACGCCGAGCGGCCGCGACATCCAGCACAAAGGCATTCAGCCCGATATCGTCGTTCCGCAAGGCCCGGATATTTCCGACATCGATACAGCCAAAGACAAGCAACTCGCCGCCGCCAAGGCATACTTGAAGCGTCTCACACGTTAGTAGGTTTATGAAGCGTCTCACCGCCCTTGCCGCTGCCGCCGCTCTGCTGCTGGCAGCCGCTCAACTTCCCACCGCGGGTTCTGCCGCGGCCGCTGTTTCGGGACTCTCGCCGCTCGACGCCACCGAGATTCAATTCAGCTACGACAAACTGCGCTCAGATTTCTATCAGAAGACCGACGCGCAAAGCATCGTCGACGGCGCTCGCACCGAGATGGCGCACGAATTGATGACGGCGGGCGTGAAGGGTTCTCTGCCGCCGATTTTTGCGAGCGACAACGTTTCGCGCACGGCGCATGCCGTTGGACATGAAGTCGACGTCGCGACGCGTCTCGCTCACGGAAAAGTCAGCGCGCACCTGCTCGCGTATGCCGCGATTTCCGGAATGCTCGATTCGGTGCACGACAAGTACACCGTCTTCCTGAACCCGAAAGAATACGCCGCGCTCAATCAAGGGCTGGACGGCGGCTCGTTCGCGGGAACGGGAATCGTGATTCAGCAGGACGCGCAGACGAAGTACATCGACGTGAGCAACGTCGTGCCCGACGGCCCGGCCGACAAGGCGGGAATTCAGCAGGACGACGTCATCACCGCAATCGACGGCGCTTCGACCAAGGGACTCACGCTGGAACAAGCCTCGTCGCGTTTACGCGGTAAAGCGGGCACGCAAGTGCAATTGACCATCGAACGCGACGGGTAAACAGCTCGCGCAGCCCATCGCGATCGTGCGCGCGGAGATACATCAGCTTTCCGTTTACGACAAGATGCTCCCCGGAAAAATCGGTTACGTCGCGCTGACCGTATTCGGACGCGACACGGGCTCCGAGCTCACGCGCGCTCTCGATCGTTTGCAGCAGGAAGGTGCGCGCGCAATCGTGATGGATTTGCGTGACAACGGCGGCGGGTATTTGGAAGCGGCGCTCGACGTGAGCTCCAAGTTCATCGCCTCCGGTCCGATCGTTTCGGTGGAATCGCGCGCCTCCGACGTCACGACGTATGAAGCGGAAAACACCGCGATTCCGCCGCTGCCGCTAGCGGTTTTGGTGAACGGCCACACGGCGTCCGCATCGGAGATCACGTCCGGCGCGATTCAGGACAGCGGCGTCGGCACGATTATCGGGACGCGTACGTTCGGCAAAGGCGTCGTCCAGGAGATTCTGCCGCTCCCCGACGGCAGCGCCATCAAGATCACGGATGCGCGCTACCTGACTCCGCACAACAGAGACATCAACCACCTGGGCATCGCGCCGGATATCACCGTCGACGAGAACAAAGGCGCGCGATTCGGGGACCCCACGCACGACGCGCAGCTGGTTCGCGCGGTGCAGTACCTGAACGATAAAATCGCGCACAGCGACGGGACGCCCTCGCCCAGCGGCGTGCAGTAGGCCGGATAGGCTAAAGGAGGCGGAAGTTCGGAGCGCGGCCCGCTCCGAATACCCCGCCTATGGAACGCACGCGCGGCCGTCGCGATACCGAGTCTGGTTAGGCAGACGGCCGAGCTGCTTTCGATCGGAGCGCCGCTTTCCGACCTATTCGAACGCTTCTGCCTGTTGCTCGCACAGTTCGTGGACGCTTCGGTCGTCTTCGTCGCGCTCGAGTCCCACGACGGCGGCCACATCGAGTTCGCGTACGATCACGGCATGATGGTCCGCGACACGCACGTCCCGATTCTCCCCGAATCCCAAACGTATCGCGTCATGCAGACGCGCCAGGCGCTGCTGATGCCCGGGCCGGAAGATTTGCCCGTGCATCAAGTGCCGCTGCAAATTCCGGGTGCTTCGAAAGAAGATACTGCGAGCGCGATCTTCGTGCCGTTGCGCTTCGGGCCGCGATTCATCGGCGTGCTGTCGGTTCAAAGCTACAAGCCGCACGCATACGATGCGCAGGATCTCCATCTGCTGGAAACCTGCGCCCTCTACCTGGCGGCCGGCGTTCAGGAACGGGCGGAAGGCGTGGCGACCGTCGACGCGGTGACCCGTACGCCGACGCGCGCCGTGTTCGAAGAGCGATTCCATGCGGAATGGAAAAGCGCGCGCGATGCAGGCAGTTCGCTCGCGGTCATCGTTCTCGATCTCGATCGCTTCAAACAATTCAACGCAACGTACGGTCACGACGCCGGCGACTCGTGCTTGGCGCAAACGGCACAAGCCGCGCAAATCTGCGCGTCGCGCAAAACGGATTTTTTCGGCCGTTACGGCGCCGACGAATTCGCCGCAATTCTTGGCGGCGTCTCGTTCGAAACGGCGTCGCTGATCGCGGAGCAGATGCGGCGCGCGGTGGCGGCTCTCCAGATCCCCCATGCGGAAAGCCCGGATACAATCGTCACCGCGAGCGTCGGATTCGCGCATACGAACGCCGCCTCCGGTGAAGGGCGCGCATTTCTACGATGCGTCGATCGCGCGCTCTACGCGGCGAAATCGGCCGGTGGAAACCGCGCAATCGCCGAAACGCCGCGCCCGGAAGACGAATCGCCGCATTTCGACGGAAATCTTCCGGCGCAGCCCGGACCAACGATCGGTCGCGCGATCGAGCTGGACGCGCTGGCGCGCAGCCTTGCTCTTTCCCGCCTGACGACCCTAACCGGACCCGCCGGCGTCGGTAAAACGCATTGCGCGCTGGCTGTTGCACATCGCCTGACGAACGCGTACGTTCACGGCGCGTGGTTTTTCGACGTGACGGCCGCACGAAGCGCTCACGAACTGGCGCGCTTCGTGCACGCGACGCTGCAGGACGCCGCGTCGAAGCATTGTCTGGTCGTCCTCGACGAATGCGATCGCCTCGGCAGTGCTCTTGCCCCGGTTTGCGACGCGCTGCTTGCCGAAGCGCCGCGCATGACGATATTGGCCACGAGCGGAGCGCCGATCGACTCGCCCCACGAACGCGTATTTCACCTCGCGCCCTTCACGCGCGAAAACGCCAGAGCGTTCTTCGCTGCGCGGGCGGCCGCAGCCGTACCGGGAATCATTTTCGACTCAGCCGAGCGCGCGGCAATCCTTGACGTGTGCGCGCGCTTGGGAGATCTGCCGCTCGCGATCGATCTGGTCGCGCCGCTCGTGAAAACGCGCTCGGTATCCGAGCTCGCCGCTTCGATGCCGCATGCGCGTTTGGATCTTGGCGAGGTCATCGAATGGACGTATGGCATGCTGGACGACCGCGCTCAAAGGCTGCTCGATCGCTTGAGCGTGTTCGAGCGCGCGTTCGACGCCGACGCCGCGCGCGACGTCTGCGGATTCCCGCCGCTGCGTCCGGGCGAGGCCGCGGCGGCTCTCGAGAAACTGGTGGACTACGGCTTCGTTCGCGTCTTGCAGTCGGAAGATCGTGCGCATTTTTGCATACCGGAACCGATCGCGCAATTCGCTCGAGCAAAGTTGCGCGGTCGCGACGATTTGGCAGCTACGCAGCAACGGTATGCTGCGTATTTCGCGGGCCGGCCCGCACCCGCTACGCCTTTTTCTTCCGCGCCGCGGGCTTCGCGCCGGACGCCTTTCGCGTAGACCGCGTCTTTTTTACGGCAGGTTCGGCTGCGGAATTCTCGTCCGCGGCTTTGCGCGCGCGCGTCGTGCGTTTCACCGGAGCGGCGGCTCCCGCATCCGCCGTCTTCTTTCGCGTGCGCTTCGGTTTGACGGCTTGGGGCGCCGGCTCATCCGCAGTTTTTTTGCGGGTGCGCTTCGGTTTCTCGGCCGGCTGCGGCGCCGGCAGCGCGGCCGTTCGCGTCGACGAGAGCTCGCCGCCCATTACCGCCCGGCTCGATTCCGGCACCGCCCGGCGCCGGCGCGCCGGTTTGGTCGGCTTGGCGTTTTCTTCCGGTGCGCGAAGGTGCGGCGGCGGCGGCTCGACCGCCGGAGGCTGTGCCTTACGATTCCACGGCGCGATCGCGCGGCCGGGCTCACGCGGAGCGGTCTGACCGGTTGGCTCCGCACTCCCGTCGGCGCCGACGCGGAAGATGTGGCGATCCGGTACGGCGGATGGTGCCGCGGAAATCGCGCCCTCGACAGGCGCGCCGTGACCGCGTCGACGGCGGCGGCGGCGCCGCCGGCGGCGTCCGCCTTCGCCTTCGACCGGCTGGCCGACGTGACGCGTTTCCTCGGTCTCGGTCTCGGTCTCGGCCTCGTCCTCGTCCTCGGTTTCGATCTGCGCTTGCGCGCTTTCGGCCGAAATACCGGCTTGCGCGGCCTGCGCGAGACCTCCGCGCCCGCGCCGGCGCCGGCGACGCTTGCGATGCCGCCCTTCGCCCTCACGGACCTCGCCTTCGGCGATCACGATCGCTTCAGGCGCGCGTTCGGCTTTCTCTTCGGCGACGACGGCCTTGTCTTCGCGCTCCTCTTCCTCGGTAATCGTTGTAATGCCGATTGGCGGCCGCGACGTGCCGAACTTCGCCGCCTCTTCGGCGAGTTCGCGAAGCTCTTGCGCCTGCTCCGCGGGCGTGAGGTCGCGCTTTCCACCACGCCCGCGGCGCCGTTTTTTCCGTTCACCGGGCGCAGCTGCAGCCAGCTCCGCCAGGGCGGAATCCGTGTCGACGTCGATCAGTTTGATCCGCGCGGTTTGACCGGCCATGTTCGCGGCGTTCTCGACCTCGACGATGCGTCCGTCGATTACCGTAGCCGCGGACGTTGCATTCGGCAAACGCCCGGGCAGCAATTCGACTTCGTGCTCGTCGCCGACGCGCAGCACCCCGTTGAGGTTGCGCTGGCCGACGTCGCGCACGCGAACCTTCTCCGGATGGAGCATCGGATCGACGCGCACGTGAATCGGCGCGTGCATCTGCTCGGCGAGGTGACGGCATTCGTCTTCGTACCAGAACTCAAGCTGCGCCGCCACCGTCGGCGCCGATTCAACGAGCACCATTTGCCCGTCGGCATGCTGGTGCGCGCGAATCTTCCGTAGTGCGTCGATCGCCATAGATTGCGCCGACAAAACGGTACCGAGGCCCGAACACGTCGGGCACGTTCCGCGCAGTTGCGAACTCAAATCTTTTCCGACGCGTTTGCGCGTGAACTCGAGCAGCCCCAAGTTGCTGAAGGACTGAATCGTCGAGCGCGTACGGTCGCGCCGCAGCCCCGCTTCAAGGGTCGCAACCACTCTATTGCGCGACGCTTCCGCGTTCATGTCGATGAAGTCGCAGACGATGATGCCGCCGATGTCGCGCAGGCGTACTTGCCGCGCGATTTCGGTTGCCGCTTCGACGTTGGTCTTGACGATCGTGTCTTCGAGATTCTTCCCGCCCGTGAATTTACCGGAGTTGACGTCGATCACGGTAAGCGCTTCGGTCGTTTCGATGACGATCGATCCGCCCGAGGGAAGATTTACCTTCGACTTCATGAGCTTCTGCCACTCGTCGTCGATTTTGTAATCTCTGAAAAGCGAGCGGCCCGAGTTATAATACTCGACGCGATCGAGATACTGCGGGCCGAGCAGCTGGAGGAACGAGCAAACTTTCTTGTACTCGTCTTCGCTGTCGATGAATACGCGGTCGACGTCCGCGGTGATGAAATCGCGCGCGGCTTTGTAAACCAAGTTCATGTCTTTGTGCAGCAGCGACGGCGAAGGCGCGCGCTTGTACGACTCCAAAATGCCGTGCCACATGCGGATGAGCACGCCGAGATCGGCGATGAGTTCCGCTTCGCTCACGCCCGCCGCGGCGGTGCGTACGACGGTCGCCATGCCCTCCGGGCGAATGCGCTTCATGACGGCTTTGAGCCGGTTGCGTTCGTCCGCGGACTCGATCTTGCGGGAAACGCCGCTATATTTTCCGGTCGGCATCAGGATGAGATAGCGGCCCGGCAGCGAGATGTTCGTGCTGATGCGCGCGCCCTTGAGCCCGCGCGGTTCCTTGACGATCTGGACGAGGACGTCGTCGCCCCGGTTGACCTTTTCGCTAATCGTCCAGCCGCTGCGGCCCTGGGTGATCTCGACGTCGCCTATGTTCAGCGGCGTCTTGTTGATGTCGTCGACGTAAAGAAAGGCGTTACGGCCAAGGCCGATGTCCACGAAACTGGCGCCCATGCCGGGCAAAACGTTCTGGACTTTTCCCTTGTAGATCGAGCCGATGACTCGCTCTTCGCGCTCGATGTAAATTTCCGCGAGGACCTTGTCCTCAAGTATGGCGACCCGATTTTCCCACGGGTCGCTCGAGATCAACAGCTCGGTCGACAATAGGTACCTAGCCTTTGCAGCCCAGGCGCCAAGTGCGGCCGGTGACTCCTCCGCGAGTAGCGGCGCTCGCATCCAATCGCAATCCGTGCGATTTCCTGCGGCGGCCGCGCTCGAGCGGGTACGCTAGCGAGCCCTGACGCTCTGGAAAAAACTCTACTGTGGCCTCAGCGGACCATAACTGCGGGCCCCGCCGGGTCACGGGCCAGACGTTCCCGGCGCCCGAGCGACAAGCCTGCTGGAGTTCCCTGAATAAGCCGGCGGCGCGTACACGTTGAACGTGAGCGCCGGCTGGTGCGTGCGGTTGGTAAACCGGTGCGGCACGTCCCGCCGGACGATCGTCGAGTCGCCCGCACGCATGACGAACGAACGATCGCCGATCTCGGCGAACAGCTCGCCTTCGATGACGTAGAGGACTTGCTCGCTGCCTGGGTGCTCGTTCTGCTTGGGGCCGCTTTGCTCGCCGGGTCCGATTGCCATTACGGCCGTTTGCGAGGTCTCGCCCGTCTGCAGCAGCGAGAACCAGGATTTCGATTCGCGGACGTTCACGACGCTCATGTTCGTAGGTATTCCCACCTATACGTTCTTGTGGTATCACCGCTTCACGATGAACGACGCGTTCCGGCGCACCACCTCCGGTCGCCGCAGCGGCCAGCGCTTCGATGCCGAGCATGGGGTCGTGACGGAAGCTCTGCTCTTTCTGGGCGAACTCGACCCCGAGGCCATCGGCGAGGCAATCGACGACGCGACGCATTACGAGGCAACGCCGGTCGCGCAGTTCGGCGCGCTGCTGAACGCGGTGCCCGCACCGCTCGAGGGTTACACGTTCGTGGATTACGGCGCCGGCATGGGCCGGGTGGTGATGCTCGCAAGCCTGCGCCGGTTTCGGCAAGTCATCGGCGTCGAAGTCTCGTCGGCTCTCTGCGAGACGGCTCGGGCGAACCTCGTTCGGTGGCGTCGAACGCAAGCGCCGATTGCGTGCAAAGACCTGCGCATCGTCCGCGCGGACGCTTCGGCATTTCGGCTGCCGCGCGGAGATCTCGTCGCGTATCTCTACAATCCATTCGGTGAACGGACCCTTACGCGCGTGGCTGAAGCGATCGCGGCGCGGCGCAACGGCGAGTGTTTCGTCGTCTATCATACGCCGGTGCATCGCCACGTTTTCGAAAACGACGCTCGGTTCAAACCGATCGCCCGGTTAGAATTCGGCGCCGTCTATCAGGTGTGCGGTTAAGCGTTACCTATCATGCCGCCGTCTTTCTGGGCGTAGATGTTCAGCAGCATGCCGACCGCGGCAAAGTTCGTGATGATCGCCGAGCCGCCGTAGGACATGAAAGGCAGGGGAATTCCGGTGATCGGCATGATGCCGATCGTCATCCCGACATTGACGATGATGTGAAATGCGAACATGCCGACGATTCCGGCAGCCAGCAGAAAGCCGAATTTATCACGCGCTGCGAGCATTGCTTGAATTCCGCCGAACAGCAGGCCGACGTAAAGCACCACGAGCACGACAGCGCCCAAAAACCCAAGCTCTTCGGCGACGACCGTAAAGATGAAATCCCGCGAGTGCTCCGGCACGAAATTCAATTGCGTCTGCGTGCCGTGATGCAATCCCCGTCCAAACCATTCGCCGCTTCCGACTGCAATTTTCGACTGGTTCAGATTGTAGCCGGCGCCCTGCGGATCGGCCTTGGGATTCAAGAAAACCAGCAATCGCGCTTTTTGGAACGGCTTGAGAATGAAGTTCGTGCCGACTGTAAAAGCTGCGGTGCCGACTACCCCAACCGCGTACGCGATGAAGTACTGCAGTTTTTCCAAACCGAAAAAGAGCTGCGTTGAAAGAATGGCGAGCAGCACCAGCGTGGTTCCGAGATCGGGCTGCTTGACGATCAGCAGCGCGGGAACGCCAACCGCGAGGAGGGGACGCGCCATATCCTCGATACGGTAGAACGGCCACTTGCACAATCCCCAAGCGATGAAGATTGCGAGAATGAGCTTTGCAGGCTCCGACGGCTGAAACGTCCCGAGCGGTCCCAACGAGATCCAGCGCTGCGCGCCGAGCGCGTTATGTCCGCCCTTGAGTACGAACGCGAGGATCAGCAAGTTCGCACCGTACAGCCACGGTGCCCACTGCTGGAAATTGCGATAGTCGACCCGTGAGAACAGGTACATCACCGCGACGCCGACGATCGAATAAAAGATCTGCTTCTTGTATTCCGATGCTGCTCCGGCGGAGTGCAAATCCGCCGACTGAATCGCCACGAAACCAAAAATCGTCAGCACCGCAGCCGACGCGATCAAATACCAATTGACGTTGCGCAGGTAGCGCCGCGTCTCGAACGGGAGTGCGATGGTGGCCATTCCACATCAGTTATCGGCAGATGGCCGCGGCTGTCCCTTTCAAGCGAGCACGCCTAGCACGCGCTCGTTCGTTTGCTTTTAAGTGGCCGGAGCAGGCGATCCCGTTTGCGCGGGGCCGCTTTGATGTTGGCCGCTCTTGCGGCGCTTGCGACGACGCTGACCGTTGCCGTTCGACGAGTTCGTCGATGCCTCGGTTTCGACCGCCGGCGCTTCCGCAATCTCGGACGGGCGTATTTCTGGTGCGGGAGACTCGCGCTTCTGCGCCGTGCCCGACCCGTTGCCGCCGCTCCGGTTCACTCCGGTAATCGGAATGTTGGCGAGCATGGCGAGGCGCTGCTCCTCGTGTTCGAAATGCACGTCGATTTTGTCGCGGTCCACTTCGACGTACTTGGAAATCACGTCGACCAAATCGCGTTTCATCGCCTCGATCATCTCGGGCGCAAGCGAGAGGTGATCGGACATGAGCACGAGCCGCAAACGTTCTTTCGCGGTTGCACCGGAGGTTTGGCGCCCGAACAGGCGATTGAAAAAGTCGATCATCGTCAGCGGCGACCCCCGAAGAACGAACTGAGTTTGCTCACGAACGATTCCTTGTAGTCGGCCGTCGGCGCCGGCACGTCTTCTCCCGCGACACGAGCGGCGATCGCGTGGTACGCCGCGGCCGTCGGGGAATCGGTGCGCCGTGCGAGCGGCTCGCCCTTGTTGGTCGAGACGATAACGTCCGGCTCATCCGCGATGACGCCCAAAAGCGGCAGCCGCAGAATCGAGTTCACGTCCTCGACCGAGAGCATCTTGCCCTTTTTCACGAGCTGCGGACGCACGCGGTTGATGATGAGCTGCGGCGAGAAGCCATTGCCGAGCAGCCCGATGACGCGGTCGACGTCGCGCACGGCGGATACTTCCGGGGTGCAGACAACGATCGCTTCCTGCGCGCCGACGACCGCATTCTTGAAACCCATCTCGATGCCCGCGGGGCAATCGATCAGCACGTAGTCGAACCGTTCGCGCAGCGTTTCCACCAGCGCGCGCATCTTTTCGGTCTCGACCTCGTCCTTTTCGCGGGTTTGCGCCGCTGCCAGCAAGTGCAGCCTGGATGAATGTTTGTCTCGCACGAGCGCCTCGTCGATGGAGGCCTTCTCCTCGAGCACGTCCAGCACGTGATATTTCACGCGGCTTTCCAGACCCATCACGATGTCCAGATTGCGCAGGCCTACGTCCGCGTCCACCAGCACGACGCTTGCGCCGCGCTTGGCCAGCGCAGTGCCCAGGTTTGCGGTGGTGGTCGTTTTTCCGACGCCGCCCTTGCCCGACGTGATGACGATCGCGCGCCCCAATTTTACCGGCGCGGCAGCGCTGCGGGCGTCGTCGTCGTCTTGGGACTGCTGAAGGACGTGCATGCTTAGCCTGCTTTCAACGCGCCGAAAATGCGTCCGAGAAATCCGGTACTGTCCAAATTGGTGAACGGAACGAGCTCGCCTTCCAAGCGGCGCGCGATCTTATCGTAAATCACGCGCAGACGGCTGGCCTCCGCGAGCACGACCGGCTCGCCCTTGTTGGTCGTGTCGATGATCTCTTCGTCGTCGGGGACGATGCCGAGCAACTCGGCGGAAAGAATCTCGCATACGTCTTCGACCGAGAGCATGTCGCCGCTGCGCACCATCTCCGGACGGATGCGGTTGACGATTAAACGCAGTGGAAGGCTGCGTTCGGACAGCTTGCCGATGACGCGGTCGGCGTCGCGAATCGCGCTTACCTCCGGCGTCGTCACGACGATGGCTTCGTTCGCGCCGGCGATCGCGTTGCGAAATCCCGCTTCGATGCCGGCCGGGCAATCGATGAGGACGTAATCGCACATCGACGCCAAGTCGTTCATCACCACCGCCATCTGCTCTTCGGTGACTGCGTCTTTGTCGCGCGTTTGCGCCGCCGGCAAAATTGAAAGCGCTTCGAAGCGCTTGTCTTTAATGAGCGCTTGCCGCAACTGACAGCGGCCCTCGACGACTTCGACCACGTCGAAGACGATGCGCTTTTCCAAGCCGAGCACCAAATCCAGATTGCGCAGCCCGATATCCGCGTCGACGAGGATTACGCGATGACCTCGCTTCGCGAGCGCCGCGCCGACGTTCACGGTCGTCGTCGTTTTACCGACGCCGCCTTTGCCGGACGTAAAAACGATCTTGCGAGCGCTCACGGTGCTTTCTCCCTTGGATAGATGACGATGCGATCGTTTTGCACGCACGCCGTTTCTGCGTGTATCGGCGTTTCTCCGCGATCTCCCGCATCGGCGGCGATCAGCGCCGCGATGCGCAGCTGCGTGGGCGCGAGTTCGATCGCATGCACGCGAGCCGAGGCATCGCCTTGCGCTCCCGCATGCGCGACGCCGCGCAGCGCGCCGAAGACGACGATGTCGCCGCCGGCGACGAGTTCCGCGCCGGGATTCACGTCGCCGATGACGACGATGTTTCCGACGTGCGCGAGCGCCTGCCCGCCGCGCAGGGTGCCGACGTGATAAAGCGTGCCGGGGACAGGCGCGCTTTCCGGCTGCACCGCTGCGGCGGGCGTGGGCGTTGCGACGGCGGCACGGCGTACGCTTGCCTCCCCGCGTTTGCGGCGATCCGCAATATCGGAGCGCGCGCCCGCGAAGTCGGCAACCAGCGAGCGCGCCGCGTCCGAAAGATGTACCTCGCGTTTCGGACGCAGCGCACGGCGCCGCGCAAGCTCTTCACCACCGTCGTCCAACGCCGCGAATCGCAACCCGGCCGCCGTCGCGAGCGGTTCAAGGTCAAGACCGCCGGACAGTGCCTCAAGTGCGATGCCATGGTGCTGCAAGACGCCGCGCAAACGCTCGAGCTGCTCGTTGGAAAGGCTCGTGCGTCCGAGCGCGGCAGTGGCCGGCGTTCCGGAGTAATATCCGGGACGCTCGCCGAGTTTGCTTTGCAGTTCGGCAAGGGCGCCCTCGAAATCGCATCCTCCCAGCGCGATTTCCAGACCCAATCCCCTGCCCCGCAATACCGCCATCAACGCGCCCGATTCGGATGGGGGAAAGCTCGGCCTGCGAAGTCCACAGCCTTCTCACAAGTTCTTGCGCTTATCCACAAACCGTGCACAAAATAATCCTTTAACGTCCTCGAGCACGCTTGGTAACGCAGGAGCCGCGCCCAACGTTCTGGGAGTGCCAGAACCTATGATATTCGCCCGCCCTCGCGGGTAGAGGTAATTGACGTCATGCTTCGTCGCATAATTCCGATCGCCGTCATCATTTCATTGCTCGGTGCCATGTGCCCGTCACCTGCGCTTGCGCTTTCCACGCAGGGCGAAATCGAGATGGGACGCGCGTACGATCAGCAGATCGTCGAGAGCAACGTCGTGGAGACGGATCCGCTGCTCAACCAGTGGGTGCAGACCATTTCGCAAAAGCTCTGGGCGGAGACCGCCCGCAAAGACGTCCCGTACAACATCAAAATTTTGAACGAAAGCGACGTCAATGCGTTTTCGACGATGGGCGGATACGTCTACGTGAATGAAGGCCTGCTCGACTTCGTGCAGTCCGACGACGAACTGGCGGGTGTGATCGGTCACGAAACCGGCCACATCGAGCGGCGACATGCCGTGACCTTGCAGACCAAAGCGAACATTTTGAGCCTGCTTCTCGGAATAGCCTCGCTGTTTTCGCCCTTCATCTACAACTTCGGCAACCTCTTGCAGGCGGGTGCGATCGCGAAGATGTCTCGCCTGGACGAACTGCAGGCCGACCGGTACGGATTGCTCCTGATGTCGCGCGCGGGTTACGACCCCGAGGCGATGCTCTCGATGCAGCAGCATTTGATGGCGCTTGACGCGGATCACAACGACATCGTCAGCAAGTATTTCCAGGATCACCCCGGCGGCGCGCAGCGCGTCGCGCATCTGCTCGGCTACCCGGAGTTGGATCCGACGAAGACGAACGCGCCGCAACGACTCGTCTGGGCGCTGCACGACTTGGACGAAGCGCGATACAGCGTCGCCGGCATCGAACTCGGCGACATTCTGAAGAAAGATCCGAACAATCAGCAGGCGCTGCTCGCTCTAGGGCAGACGCAGCTCGCATTGGGGTTGACGAGCCGCAGCGAACAAACGCTGGGCGAACTCGCGCAGAGCGGTTCCCCGCAAGTCAAAGCCGCCGCGCAGGCACGGATCGAAGCTCTGCGCGCGATGGAAGTCCGGCGAGTCGATCTCACGCGTCCGAATCTGGCCTCGCTGCAGGAACAGCTTGCCCAAGCGGGCGGCGTGCAATCGCAGGCCGCGGCGCAGATCGGCGCGCGGCACGACGAAGGCCGCAACCAACTCAAATCGCTGCAGAACCGTCTGCAGACGATCGAATACGAAATCCCCGACTTCAGCCGCATCGAGATCAAGCCGGGCTCGCGTCTGCAAGCGGTCGAACGCAGCCTGTCCGGCATGGCGCGGTCGATCAATAGCGCGCTGGAAGATTCATCGCAAGCAATCGACAACGTCGGCTCGCTCGACCCGAAGACGAATACTCCGAGCGGCCTGCTCAAAGAAAACGCGGATATTCTCGCGCAAATGAAATCTCCGCTGCACATGACGCCCGTTCCCTCGGACACGATCGCTATTCTGCCGTCGTATCCGGAGATGCTGAGCGATCTCACCACGGCCGACGGCGACATGGAGCGCGCGGTCGACGCGGGACGTGCCTCCGCAATGCAGCTCGATGACGGGCTGGGCGATCTCGACGCATTCATCAAGCGCCTGCAGCAAGTGAATCTCAATTACTTCAACGACATCAGTCAGATGGACTACGAGTCGCTCGTGCCGTACATGCAGAAGGCGCAGCAATCGCTCGGGCAGGCCGCGGTGTCGGCATCGCAAGCGGCGCAGCTGTACAACATGGCGCGTTCTCGCCAGCTCTCGGCGCGCATCACGCTGCTTGGCCTGGGGAGCTCGGCGCAGCGCTATTCAACCCTGCAAAAGGCGATTAACGTGCGCTGGAACGTGGACGACCTGAGCTACCTGGACATGCTGCACGACAACGTGACGCCGGGCGAACTCACCGCCGCCTCGATCGTCGCCGCCGACATGAAGACGACGCCGCAGGCGATCATTCGCGAATCCCATCAGACCCACCGCAGCATCGTAGACGTGGCCAACGCACGCGGTATGCACGCCGAGGCGCTCGAAATCTTCCTGGGCCTCATCTACTTGGATTACACGGACAGCCCGCAGAGCGAACAGCACCCGAACGGTGTAACACGGCGCCAAGCCGCGGGTACGTAAGAAGCATGGCAGCGGCGACCGGCGACATCCTGCGACTCGTTCGCAAAGGCATCGACGTCAAGACGGTGCACGCGAACGTGCGCAAACCGTTTCGGTTCTATCTCTGCGGGGATCCCGCGCTGGTCGCCGCGATGCGCACGTTTCTGCTGTCCGGGCATGCCGACGATTCGGTTCCGCTCGACGCCGCGGCATGCTTGGAAACCATCGTTCCCGGCATGGCGCAGGCGACCGTCGCCGCGGAAGCGCGCGTGGTGCTGTTTCTCGGCCGCGGCGGGGACGTTTCGGGCACGACGATGTCGCCGCTGCGCGCGCTGAACTTGCCGATTATCGCGATCACGGTCGACGACGCCGCGCAGCCTTCAGGACCATCCGCACCCCCGCCGCGCGGCCAATTTGCGGAATACACCGTCCCCGCCATTTCCCGGGATGCGCTGCGCGGCCGCGTCTTTCCGCACATCGTCGATCTGTGCAAGGGCATCGAGATCGCCGTCGGGCGATGCCTGCCTCCGATGCGCGAAAGCGTCGCCGCGAAGCTTACGCGAGACGCCGCGAACAACGCGCTGAAAGTTGCACTCGCAAGCGCCGTCGTCGATCATATTCCGGTGATCGGCTTGGTTATGGGCGTTTTTGCATCCGCGGGCGACATGATGGCGATCACCGGAATTCAGATGATGCTGCTGCTGCACATCGAGGCGGCATACGGAAAAGATCCCGACGTGCAGCGCATGTGGCAATTGCTGCCCGTGATCGGCGGCGGATTCGGTTGGCGTTCCCTCGCGCGCGAACTTTCAGGATTCATTCCAATCGCCGGCATCGCCATCAAAGGCGCCATCGCCTATGCTGGAACGATCGTCGTCGGCGAAGGCGTGACCTTCTATTACGAGCACGGCCGGGAGATGAGCAGCGGGCAAGCGAAATCGCTGTACGAAAGCACGAAGAACGAAGCGATGATCTTCGCTCGCGATTTGCTCGCGCGGCTCACGAAGAAACGCTGAGGCGCTCCAAAAGATCTTCGTCGTCCAAGCGCTGCAAATCGCTCGAGACGCGTTTGCGCACGCGATCCGCGATTCGGAACGCGAGTTCGCGCCGCGCTTGCGGCGCCATCGCGGAGCGGCGCGCGATGAAGCGATCGATAATCGCGTGCTCGTCTTGGCTCAGCATGGCAGCTCGCGCTTCGGGTACCTCGGCCTTTTCCAGTATCGCGTGCAATTGCTGCACGCGTGAGTCGCGCACGACGAGCGTGCCGGCAGCCATGTCGCCCAGCCGTTTGTTTTCCGGCGAAAGCAGCGTGATCAGGGCGCTTACCGCGTAGAACGCGAGCGCTAATTCACCGATTCGGATGACGTTGCGGATGAAGGAGGCGCCGAGATCGAGCGGATAACCGCCGTCGCGCACTACGCGGATTCCCAGCAGTTTCTTCCCCGGCGTGGCGCCGTTCCACAAGCCTTCGAACGCGATGAAGTAGCCGAAAAAAAGCACGAATACGATCGTGACGATAATTGCGATGCCGAACGACTCCGCCGCCCCCGCGCCGGGTGCGCCGTGACGCTGCTGGGGGCCGGCGTGCGAAGCGATCAGCGTGATCGCCCAAAGAATCCCGAAGAACAGCACGACCTGAACGAACATGTCGAACGCGAGCGCCAAGAAGCGGCTCCCGAGACCGGCGAGCTCGTACGAGAACGAAATACTTTCGGGCGTTCTGACGCTGACCGATCGATCCATATGCGAGTAATCGTCTTTCGTCGCGTTCAGGACAAGCTCCGGTCCAAGGCGAAGCGCTGCTTAACATGGAGCAGCGAACGTTCTTGCGCAGACGCGGGGCCGCTTGGGAACGGCTCGAGGAACTGCTTTCGCGCGCTGGGCGCGGCGGCCTCAAGCGGCTGCCGGCGGCCGAACTCTTCGAACTCGGCCGGCTGTATAGGTGGACCACGTCCGACCTCGCGTACGCGCAAGGCCACGGATTCGATCCGCAAGTCGTACATTATCTCAACCGGCTCACGGCGCGCGCGCATTCGTACGTGTACGGTTCGACCGTGGAAACGGGACGCGCGCGAATCGCGCGGTTCTTCGCTCAAACGTTTCCCGCGGAGTTTCGCCGATCGCTGCCCTACATCGGCCTATGCATCGCCCTGACGGTGCTTTGGGCCGCAGTCGCCTATGGCATCGTCGCCAAGGATCCGTCCAATGCTTACGCGCTTCTGCCGGAGTCGATCGTCCCGGGGCACATCACGAAAAGCTTGCACGACTCGAACTTTGCGTTCACGCCGAATGCTTCTGCGATGATGTCCTCGCTGATCATCACCAACAACGTGCGCGTCGCATTCCTGAGCTTTCGCGGCGGGCATCGTGACGCTCGGGTTGGGAACGCTTTATCTGATCGTCTTCAACGCTTTGATGCTCGGAGCGCTCGGCGCGCTCTTCGCGCACGCGGGCTTCGCGGCGGATTTTTGGGCGACCGTCGCTCCCCACGGGTTCATCGAACTCACGGCGATCCAAATTGCCGGCGGTGCGGGGCTCCTCTTGGCAGCGGGCGTCGTGCTGCCGGGGCGGCTGCCTCGAAAATACGCGATCGCACAAAACAGCGCCAGGGCCGGCGTGCTGATCGCCGGCGTAACCGCAATGCTTTGCGTCGCGGGCATCATCGAAGGCTTCTTCTCGCCGCTGCGTTTCCCGGCGGACGTTCGCGCCGGCTTCGGAATCCTGACGGCGATTGGGCTGCTTGCGTATTTCGCAGTTTGCGGACGCGAACGACTAGAGTAAACCGCGCGCCTTGACGTGCAGATAGCGATCGATGAGGGCGACCGAGAGTTGTTTGGCCGGAACGTCGATCACCTGGACGCCCATACGCGCGAGCACGGCGGCAGCCGTTCTTCGCTCGTCTTGAAGTTCCAGCGCGACGGCGGTCGCATACGCGTCGGCGGCGCTGTCCGGACTCGCCTCCAGGCGCCGTTCGATCGCCGCATCGTTCATAAAGGCGCAAAGCACCAGATGGCGCCGCGCGAGCGTTCCGATCTGCGCGAGCATCGCGCTCTGCGCGACCGGATCCACCATGTCGGTGAACATTACCACCAAACTGCGCTTGTGCACGTGGGCTCGCAGGTAGGCGAACGCGCCCTCATAGTCCGATTCTTCGAAACGAGGCTCGAGATCGTGTAATGCCGCCGCAACGCGGCTGCCGGATCGGCCGCCCGGCCGCGGCGCAAGCGCTCGCAGGACTTCGCCCGCAAAGGCAATTACGCCGACTTTGTCGTTCGTGAGCGCGGCGACGCTCGCAACCGAAATCGCTGCAGTCACCGCGTAGTCGAACTTTCGCTGCTCGTCGACGCGAGGCGTCATCAGCCGGCCCGCGTCCAAAACGATCATGACGTTCTGCGTGCGTTCCACTTCGTATTGCGCGACCATGACGCGGCCGCGCCGAGCCGTCGCTTTCCAGTCGATCGCGCGAAACGGATCGCCTGCCGCCCATTCACGGACGCTTTCCGGCTCGGTTCCCATACCGCGCAGCCTCATGCGACGCAGCCCGGCCTCGATGAGACGATTGCGCATGCGCAGATTTCCGTAACGCTCGACCGCCGACAGATCGGGATACACGCGCACGACCTGCTCTTGCGTCACTCGCATGCGTCTGCGCAGCAGCCCGAGCGGATTCTCATACCAAACGTAGAGATCGCCAAGTGCCGCGGTGCCGCGCGCGATGGGCGTTAGGGCGCGATCAAGGCGCGCTTCGCTCGCCGGCGCCACCACCGCGATAACCTCGTCCGCGTCGTACTGCAGCAGCGAGAGCGGCGATTCGATGATGCCGGCGCGCACCGCAATCTGCGCGTCGTTACGCAGGCGGTATGAAAGCATGCCTGCGCGCCGCAGCGAAAGCGCACCCGGCTCCACGCGCTCCACGGTTACGCGCGCGCGGCTAGGGCCGAGCGCTGCGTCCGCGATGAACGCGGCAACGATCGCCGCCGCAAACGCAATAGCGATACGGAACAGCGGTCCAGCGGCTGCCGAAGCGGCGAATAGTAGAGCTGCGAGCGCAATCGCCCAATAGCCGCGCGGCGCGATCCATATCGGAATCCGCAGGCGGTCACGCAGTCGTTTCACGCGGCACCGGAACGGCTTGCAAAATCTGCGCGAGCACCGCCGGCGCGTCCACTCCTTCGATCTCCGCTTCCGGCTGTACGATGAGCCGATGCGGCAGCACGAGCGGGGCGATCTCCTTCACGTCGTCCGGCGTCGCGAAATCGCGCGCCTCGATCGCGGCTGACGCCTGAGCTGCCAGCAAGAGCGAGACGCCGGCGCGCGGACTGGCGCCAAGCGCGAGGCGACGGTGCGCCCGCGTAGCGGCGACGACGGCGTACACATAGCGTTGAACGCCCGCCGACACGTGCACCGTTCGCACTTGCGCCTGCGCCTGCAAAATCTCCGCGGGCTGCGCAAGCGGAGCAGTCCTTTGCGGCTCGATCGCGCGTGCGTCGAAACCCTCCGCCACCCGCGCAAGCAGTTGCAGTTCTTGGTCTTCGTGCGGGTACGTCGCGTCGATCTTTACGAGAAACCGGTCCAATTGCGCTTCCGGCAGAGGATACGTACCTTCGTACTCGATCGGGTTTTGCGTGGCGCACACGAAGAACGGCTCGGGAAGCGTCAGCGGGGATCCGTCGATCGTCACGCGCGCCTCTTCCATCGCTTCCAGCAACGCAGACTGCGTCTTCGGCGGCGTGCGGTTGATTTCGTCGGCAAGCAGAACGTTCGTGAAAATCGGCCCCGGACGCGTGCTGAATTCCGCCGTCTTCGGGTTGAAAACCGTCGTGCCCACGACGTCCGCGGGAAGCAGATCCGGCGTGAACTGGATGCGGCGGTACTGCGCGCCGATCAGCGACGCGAGCGCGCGCACCGCGAGCGTCTTTCCCGTCCCCGGCACGCCTTCGATCAGCGCGTGGCCGCGCGCGAACAGCGCGACCAGCAGCGCGAACGTCGTGCGATCGCCGCCGACGATGATCCCTTGCATGCCGCGCGTAATTCGTTCGGCCAGTTCGTGGGCGCTCGTCGTCAGCATCCATAGTCCTTTCGCACGCGTGCGAAGATGCGGCCGGCATGAAGCACGTCGTTGGTGCCCGGGCGCGGGGTCGATTCGAGTGTTCGCAGTTCGCGCAGCAACATCCGTGCCCGTTCATCGCCCCCCGCGCGAGGAGCCAGGACGCGTTCGCACCGCGCCGCAATGCGTGCGACGGCTTCGTTCGCTGCTCCGCCGCGCTCTAGCATACGCGCCACCGATGCAATGTACGCCGCGGAATCCCGCTCTTCTTGGCTTGGCACCCGATACGGCGGCGCGAACGGAAGATTCGCACCCACAATCGCGAGTACCGCAGCAGCTATCGCGAGCAAAATCGCGACGCGCATCGCGACGGGCAGTACTTCCCAAAACGACCGGCCGGCGGCGTAGCCGTGAACGCGCTCGTCGAAGAGCACCGGCCCATGGCCGGCGAGCACTGCATACGCTGCGCGCGCATTCGATCGCTGGGAGAGATGCAGGTTGTCGAACACGCTCGGAGTGTCCACGAAAACGATCGTGCCCCGGCCGCGTCGATAGGCGATCGCGTACGCGTCGGCACCGTTCGCGAACACCGCGGCCCGCCGGCTATCGCACGCCGCTGTGCCTGCGCCTCCGAACGTCCCAGCGATCGTCAAGCCGCGCTGCGATGCGGCGAATGCGCAGCCCGTACGCGCGGTAGCAGACGATCGCGCGCGCGACAGCGGCAGAAGCCCGAAGGCCGAGCGCGACGCGCGCGAGACGGAGCCGTCCAAAATCACGAGCATGCTGCCGTTGCGCGTCCACCGATCGAGCGCGCCGGGTACCTCCGGCGAAGACGCAGCCGCTGCAAGCGCGCCGTCGCCGGCGATGACGAGGGTACCGCGGCCGTCGATCTGCGCGGCGGGAAACTCATAGCGCTCCGCCGGTACACGTTCTTGCTGCAGCAGCGAATACAGTGCAGCGTAGCCGTTCGCGCCCGTGTCGAAGGTCGACGGCTCGCTCGGCATTGCGGCGCTCTGCGACGACCGCAGCAGCGCCAGCACGGCGACAAGCAGCACCGCAACGATCAGAATCGCGAGCTCCGCGCTGCGACTACGCGGCATGACCATCAGTAGTCACGAACGCCGCATACGCGCGCTCCGCATCCGCCCAATGCTGCGGCGTAACACGATCTTCGGCGTACACCGCAGCCGTAAATCCGCGGGCCAGAACCTCGAATGCGAATGCGGCGCGCGGAACGCGCGCGCGGACGTCGCGGGTGCACTCTTTGACCGTTCGCGCCGGATCGTCGCGAAGCACTCCGCGCGCGTCGAGCGCCGTAAGCGCAGCATTGAAAAGCAGTGCAACGGCCGTATCGTACGCGCCGCGTTCCGCCGCTTGCAACGCGAAAGCGTGGAGCGCATGCGCGCTTGCGTGTGCGTGCGCCGGTGCCCGCGCGGGGCCGCGCCCGGAACTTTCGCGCACCATGCCGAGCAGCAATCTCACCGTAACGATCGCGATGATCGCGACGATTGCAGCGACGAGAAGATCCCCGAACGCGATGCTCGTCCCGGCGCCGATCCGCACGTGATGCGCGAAGGCATCGACGAGGCGATTCCATTCCGCGCCGATCCAACCTTGGACCGCATCCCACCACGTACGCTGCGGCGCAGCAAGGCGAACGCGGAAACGGGCTTGCGAGAGAATCTCGCGCGCGAGCGCCTCCGGAGCGCGCGGCGGAAGCCGCGCCCCGAACGGCGCGAACGGCGTCACGGCGCCGATGCGATCGGGTGCAAACGTTCCATTTCCATGTGCATGTCCAAGCCCTCGCGCCGGATCCGCACGTCCAAGTAATACACCGCCACGATAACCCCTACGAGCGCAGTGGCCACCAACGAAATCAGCGCGCCGATCGCGATCCACACCACATGCAGCTTAAGCGACTCCAGCACCGCACCGGAGCCCAGAGAGACGAACGAGATGCCGAAGTACACGACGACGAAGGCGAGGCACACGAGCACACCGCGCCACAGTTCGGCGCGGTTGAAAATACGGGCGAAGCCGCTTGCCATTGCGCCTCCGGCGCGGGTATCCTCGACAGCCAGCGCCGCGAAACCGAACGCGAATGCGAGATAGACGAGCAGGACGATGCAAATCCACGCGAGCGCGGCGATGCCGGCGAAGACGAGCGCCACGACGCCGAGCACGCCGGAGAAAGGCATCACGACGAAACCGATACCGAGCACGATGCCGACGGCAACGGCGCCTGCGAAGAAGACGGCTGCAAACGCGAGGATCTCGCACCCGAGCGTAAGCAGCACCGCGCCCGTGCGGCGCAGCGCGTACAGATAGCACGCGCTCCACTGCGGCTGCTCGCCGCGGTAGAGCGCGCCGACGGCCCGGGCGATCGCCACCATAGTAAACGCATTGAGCACAATTCCGGCTGCAATCGTCGCCATCGACAAAGCGCCATCGACGCCACTCGTATCCGGAACGGGGAGCTTGCCGGGATGCTGCAGTTGGTCGAACACCTGCGCGAACGCTCCGCCGCTGTGCAAGCCGATGAAATACCGCAGCACCGATACCGGTACGACGAGCACGAGTGCGATGGCGGTGAAGAGCCCCAAATTGCGCACGTAAAGCGTCACGGCGCGATCGAATACTTCGCCTAGGGACAAGGGCCGCAGGAGTGAGGCTTCACCCGCCGGATTCATTCAAGCGCTTTCTTGAGGATTTCGTCGCTATCCTATGGTAGTTTTCGCGCATGCGGAATCTTGGCCGAGTCGGCGCGATTTGGCGCTATCCGATGAAGAGTCTGGCGGCGGAGCCGCTCGAGTCGACGCCGGTCGAAGCGGGCGGCATTCCGGGAGATCGCGCGGGCGCGCTGCTGGTGCGAACGGGACATGCGCGCGCCGGAAAAACTTTCCGGGGCAAGGAGCACAATCTGCTGCACACCACTGCGCGCGTAGAAGACGCCGTGCAGATGGCCGCGCGTCGCGGCGTGGTCGTCGAGCCGGAGGCGGAGCCGGAACGGCACTACTTCGACGATGCGCCGCTGTCGCTGATTTTCGACCGTTGGATCGGCGAAGTGGAAGCCGCCTTGGAGACGCGCCTGGATCCGCGGCGATGGCGTCCGAATTTTTACGCTCGTGCGGACGCCGGCTTCACGTTCGCGGAATCCGATCTCTTGGGCGCCGCGATCGAAATCGGCGACGCGGTCGTGCGCGTTCGCGATACGATCGGACGCTGCATTACGACGACCTACGACGTGGAAACAGGCGAAAGCGACGAAGACGTGCTGTTGTACGTCGCGCAGAAGCGCGCGAACGTCATGGGCGTTTACTGCGACGTCGAGCTGGCGGGGATGGTGCGCGCGGGCGATGCTTTGCGCTTGCGGGATCGTTGAACGTCGCGCACTACGGCTTCCAGCGCATCGATGTAATCGAGAAACCGCTCGCGGCCCTCGCGCGTGATGCGCACCAGCGTTTGTGGCCGTCCCTTGCCGGTGATGCGCCGCATTTCGACGATACCGATCTCGGCCAGGGCGTGGAGATGACGGTTGAGATTGCCGTCCGTGAGGCTGCACGCATCCTGCAGCTGCGTGAACGAGAGGCCGTCGGCATTTGCGACGAGTGCGCTGCAAATCCCCAAACGCCCGCGTTCGTGAAAGACGCGGTCGAGCGCACCGAGCGCGTACGGAGCTTCGCTCATACCGTACGCTCGCGCATCACGATCGCGCCGATTGCAGTCTGTCCCGCGCCGAAGCCGAGCGCCAATACCCACCACGAGAGCGCGATTGAAGGCGGCACAAAGAGCAATCCCATTCCGGCGAGCATGAACGCGGCTGCGATAGGCACGACGGCGCGCGGCACCATCGTGCGTGAAGCGAACAGGCCGACGCCGTAGCAGCCATACCAGATGCCCGGCAAGAACGCATAGAGGTTCGCGCGCAGCAGTGCGAACGAAAGCACCGCTCCGAGCACGAGCGCCGGAATCATGGAAAGGCCGACGGTTGCCGTTTGCCATCGATCGCGCGCCGTTGCGTCGTTGACGTACCAGTGCGCGATAGTGCCGTAATTCACCAGCACCGCCGCGGCGCAGCATGCAAACCACAACGCGAAATAGAGATGTCCCTGATGCACCGTTTGCACGTGCGGAACGAGCAGCAATTGCAATGCGCCGGCCGCGACGGCGAAGCCGCCGGATGCCGCAGCCGCAATGCCGGAGTATCCGCGGAATCGCTGTACGTGCCCCAGACGTTCGCGGACCTCGGCGATGTCCGCGAGCGCGCGCTCCAGGTCCGTCATATCCACTTTGTAGCACAAAGCGCAGGCGGAAGCAAAGGGGGCGAGTTGCCGTGGCGCTTCTAAATTGCGATGCGAAACTGCGCCGGTGGTGTTGTGGCGGTCCGTCCGGGCCGCTATATTGACTATCTTCGATGTAGGCACTAATATCGACGTATGTCGATGCAACCCTGTTGCCCGCCCAGCGGGCTGGCGCACGGAGATTTTGAAGAGCCCGCGGCGTTGTTCAAGGCTATCGCAGATCCTCACCGTTTGGCGATGCTGGCATCCCTGACGCGGGCCGAGGATGAATTGTGCGTGTGCGACTTCACCGCGGGCCTTCCGCTAAACCAGCCAACAGTCTCCCATCATCTAAAGATTCTGCGTGACGCCGGACTCGTCACATGCGAGCGGCGCGGCACATGGGTGTACTATCGTATCGCTTCAGAGGCTCAGCAGCGGTTGCATGACGCCTTCACGCTCGCCTTTCCGCAGAAAGCTCCCGGCATGAAAACGCATCTGAATCTCGCAACAGCCGATTTGGACAAGAGCATCGCCTTCTATCGCACGCTGCTGAACAGCGAGCCGGCGAAAGAGGTGAGGCGACTACGCGCTCTTCGTCACCGAGAATCCCGGCCTGGAATTGGCGCTCGATTTGAATCGCCGGCGTTAAACCGCCGTACGGAGCGCACTTCGGCGTGGTCGTCGATACGATTGAAGCAGTTGAGACCGCGATTGCACGATTACAATCGGCAGGACTCGAAACGCTGGTCGAGCGCGAAGCGACGTGTTGCTACGCGAATCAAACCAAAGGTGTGGGCAACGGATCCCGATGGGCGCCGTTGGGAAATCTACACGGTGCACGAGGAAATGGAAGAGCGCGATAACGCCGACGCGGCGTGTTGTGCGACCGACGCCGAACATGAATGCTGCGCATCCTAGCCTCTTTTCCAATCGCGCGTCTACGGTTCGGCAAGGTTGCGCGAACTTCGGAAAACTCATCTCGCAAAAACATTGGGCTTAATGTTGACGACAGTGAGGCACGAAAAGATAGCCGGAGCACGGACGCGTGCTCCGCGCCTGTCTTTTCTCGACCGCTATCTCACCCTTTGGATTCTTGATTGCGATGGGGATCGGCATCGCGCTCGGCGTCGTCGGGCTTCGCTTACCCGCAATCGTCGTGCCGATTGGACTGATCGCGATGATGTATCCACCCTTTGCTCGCGTTCGATATGAAGCGTTGCCGGCAGTGTTTAACGACCTCCGGCTTTTCGGCGTATCGCTCGTGCAAAACTGGATAATCGCGCCGGTATTAATGTTCGGGCTAGCGGCGCTCTTTTTGCACAACAATGCACCGTTCTTCGCGGGTCTGGTTCTGGTCGGGCTGGCTCGGTGTATTGCCATGGTAATCGTCTGGAACGAGCTGGCCGACGGCGATCGTGAGTACGCGGCCGCGCTGGTCGCCTTCAACTCGCTGTTTCAGGTATTCGGATACGCGGCCTATGCGTTCGTTTTCATCACGGTACTTCCGCCCATCGTCGGGTTGCACGGGCTCGCCATCCACTTGAGCATGGCTGAAGTTGCCAAGAACGTTCTCATTTACTTGGGCATCCCGTTTGCCGCAGGCGCTCTCACCCGTCGCGTTCTGAGGCCAAATATGGGCGACGAGCCTTACGATAGCGTGTTCGTTCCTCGCATCGCGCCGCTCACGCTGGTTGCTTTACTGGTGACTATCGTCGCGCTGTTTGCCCTGCAGGGCTCACGCATTCTGCAGCATCCGCTGGACGTGCTGACTATTGCGGCTCCGCTGATTATTTACTTCGTCGTGATGTTCTTCGTCTCGTTTTGGATGGCCAAGCGGCTCGGCGCATCTTATGGCGCGTCCACTGCGCTCTCGTTGACCGCGGCGAGCAACAATTTCGAACTTGCGATCGCCGTGGCGGTGGCTGTGTTCGGCATCAACTCGGGTCAAGCATTCGCCGCCGTAATCGGTCCGCTTGTCGAAGTCCCGGTTATGCTAACTCTTGTGAACGTGGCCCGGCAGTTCCAAAAATCCTATGGAGTCGTAACAGGTACGTGAGTAAGCCGTTTATTCTCTTCGTTTGCCGGCATAATACGGGACGCAGTCAGATGGCCGAGGCGTATGTCCGTCATTTTGCGGGTGACAGTATCGAAGTAGCATCCGCCGGAACGATACCGGCCGATAAGCCGGAGCCCGTCGTCGTACAAGCGATGGCGGAAGATGGAATCGACATCTCGTCCGCACGGCCCAAGCTTATCGATCCGGATATTGCGGCGAAGGCGGACATGGTTATCACCATGGGCTGCGACGTCCAAGGCGTACGGGAGATTGACGCCGATTGGGCGCTTGCGGATCCGAAAGGCCAGCCGCTCGCGCGCGTTCGCCAAATCAGAGAAGAGGCGAAAACTAAGGCGCGGCGGCTCGTGCAACAAGTGCTCTCTCATACTCAGTCGGCGTAGTACTTTACGCGAGACGCGCTCTTAATCGCCGCGCATGACGTTGGGGCATTGCGGCGTTTGGAGCGGTCTGAAATTATATCTCGCCGCCCCAGTGCCGACGCTGCTAGAGAATGCTGATCGTTCGCACGTAGAAACGCCCGGACCGGTCTTGCGTGCCGGTCGCCGAGACGCGTTCGCCGACGCGGAAGCGCCCGGCGTTAGGCACGATCCAGGTGCCGCTCGTGCGGTTGGCCGGTTCCCAGACGATGATGGCGTTGGCGCCGACGCGCTGTACCGTGCCGGTTCGGGTGATAGCCGCGACGCCCGGTCGCGACCAGCCCGACGAGTAACCCAGAACGTCGATGGTCTGCACGTAGAAGCGGCCGGTGCGATCTTCCGTGCCAGTCGCCGAGACGCGTTCGCCGTTACGGAAACGCCCCGCATCGTTCACGATCCACGTACCGCTCGTGCGATTCGACGGTTCCCAGACCACAATCGAATTTGCGTTCACGCGCTGCACGGTGCCGGTGCGCGTTATGGGTGCGTTGGAATAGTCGGTGTCGTAAGCAGTGCTGTTGCCGTTGATGCGCTGCGGGTAAAAAACACCGTTGCTGCCGACCATACCGGTTGCACTCATGCGCTGACCGACGTGATACTCGTCAACGTCGGGAACGTACCAGATCGCTTCGCCGCGTCCGGTCTGCGCAACCAAGAGACGGCCGTTGCTTTGTATTTGCCGTACGACGCCGCTCAACTGCTCGTTGTAGTAGCGCTGATTCGTCGTAAGTGATAGCGCGGTCGCGTGGAACACGCCATCGGGTGTGACGCATCCGTACGCCCCGACCGAAAGTCCGGGCCGAAGCGAACTGCCGTCGCTCGTAATGCGCGCGCCGCTATCGATTTGCACGTCGGCCCAGTGGTTGCTTGGCGTGCGAACGGTCAGCATTTGGCCGTTCACGCGCTCGATCGTACCGAAAAAACTTTGGTTCGACGGGCAATACGACGCCGCGGCCGCAGGAGCGGAGGCGAACAAGATGCCCGCGCCGAGCGCGAGCGAACTAACGAGTGGGATGAAAAACTTGCGTGCCATTGCTTGATACTCCGTTGGTGCGAATTCTCTCCGTACAACGTTGCACCGCGCTTAAATGTCGCGCTGTCTACAGCGCGCGGCGGCCTTCGATCGCTTTTGCAAGCGTGACTTCGTCGGCGTAATCGAGGTCGCCGCCGATCGGCAAACCGTACGCCAGGCGCGTGACCGCGACGCCGAGCGGCGTGAGCAGACGCGAAAGATACAGCGCCGTCGCTTCACCTTCGGCGTTCGGATTGGTCGCGATGATGATCTCCGCGCGGCTGTTCGCGCGCCGATGCGATCGACGAGCTCTTTGACGCGCAGCTGCGCGGACCGATGCCGTCCATCGGCGAGATCAGGCCGCCCAGCACGTGGTACCGGCCCTTGTACGCGGACGTGCGTTCGAGCGCGAAAATGTCTTTCGCTTCGGCGACGACGCAGATCGTCTTCGCGTCGCGCCGTTCGTCGCGTGCAGATGTCGCACGGATCTTCTTCCGTGATCGAAAAGCAGACCGAGCACAACCGCACGCGATCTTTGACGGCGAGAATCGCTTCGGCCAGCGACTGCGCTTCGTTGTCGCGGCCGGTTGAGCAAATAAAAAACCAGCCGCGCGGCCGTTTTCGGACCGACGGTCGGCAATTTGCTGAATTCGTTGATCAGGGCTTGAACCGGACCGGCGACGCGATCCCGGATTCGGCAATCTACATGAGGCCGGGAATGTTCATGCCGCCGGTCAGCGCGCCCATCCGGCTTTGCGCCGTTTCTTCGACTTTCTTCAGCGCGTCGTTGAATGCGACGACGAGCAGATCTTCGAGCGTTTCCACATCGTCGGGATCGACGGCTTCCTTTGCAATCTTCACGCTCTTGACGCGGTGATCGCACGTCATCTCCACTTTGACGCTCTCGCCCGAGGCAGCGCCGGTGACGACGGTGTTCGCAAGCTCGTCCTGCGCCTTTGCCATCTCTTGCTGCATCTTGCGCATCTGCGCCATCAGTTGCGCCTGATTCATCGGTCTATTTGATCCGTTCGTTCAGATAGGTGAACAGTTCGTCGGGATCTTCCGCAATCGCGCCGCTCTGCGGTTGCCGGCCTGAACGCTTGCCGCGTTCGTGCAGCGGTGCCGCCTTTGCACGAGGCGGAGCGCCGCCCGTTTGAAATCGCACCTGCAGCGCCGTGCCGAGCGCTTCGGCGATCGCTTCTTGAACCAGCTTCGCGTTGTCTCTGAGCATTTCGGCCGAAAGCGCGTGGGAACTTTCACGACCAGCGCGTTGCCTTCGATCGGAATCCGGCATCGCGCGCCGCAACTCGCCGCGCAGCGACTGCTTCTCGGTCTCGACCTTCGTGACGATCGATTCCCACGCCGCGCGCACCTTTTGAATCGTAACCGGGCCGGCCCGCGCCGTGCGCGGCCGGTGTCGGCGGTTTGCGACGCGGGTCGGACGCCGGCCGCATGATTGCAGGCTGCGGGCGCCGGCGACGGCGCGCCGTTCGCGCCTTCCTCCAGCGCGCTCAACGCGCGCGTCGAGCGCGTCCAGCGTCGGGATCTTCGGCGGCAAGCACGTAGCGCAGCAGCGCGGTTTCGAGTTCGAGCCGCGGATTGCCGGACGAACGCGCCGTCGCAGAGCGCTTCGGTAAGCAGCCGCAGCGCGCGCACGATCTGCGCCTGCGTCAGTCCTTAGCGCGGCGCTGCGGCAGCGTTCGCGCGTCTTCGGGCGCGAGGTCGCGCGAGAGCAATTGCCGGATCGATGCGCGCCGACCAGCAAATTGCGAAACTCCGCGATCAGCCCGCGCAGCAGCACCTGCATGTCGGTGCCGGCATCGCTCGCATCGTCGATGCGTCTGCAGCACCGCCGGACGCATCCGTTGCGATCAGCCGGTCGATCAGCGTGCCCGCGTAATTGCGGCCGGTGGCGCCGAACGCAAGATCGATCGTCTGCGGCGTGATCGCGCCGTCGGCGAACGCGGCGGCCTGTTCGAGCATCGTGAGCGCGTCGCGCAACCCGCCGTCGGCGCGGTACGCGATCGCGGAGAGCGCGGCGTCGTCGATCGCGATGTTTTCCGCCGTCGCAATTTCGCGCATGCGCTCGATCATGACGGGAATCGCGATGCGGCGGAACGCGTATCGCTGACAGCGCGAAAGAATCGTGACCGGCAGTTTTTCCGGCTCGGTCGTCGCCAGAATGAACACCGCGTGGGCGGCGGTTCTTCGAGCGTTTTCAGAAACGCGTTCGCGCCTTCTTTGGTAAGCATGTGCGCTTCGTCGATGATGTACACTTTCATGCGCATCGTCGACGGCGCGAACTTCACCGCGTCGCGCAGCGCGCGGATTTCGTCGATGCCGCGGTTGCTGGCGGCGTCGATTTCCAGCACGTCGAGAGCAGTCCCGGCCAAAATCGCCTGACAGTTTTCGCACGTATTGTCGGGCGTTGGCCGTCGGGCCGTTCACGCAATCGATGCAGCGCGCCAAGAATTTTGGCAGCGGACGTCTTGCCCGAACCGCGCGGGCCGGAGAACAGATACGCGTGGGCGAGTTTGCCGCTTTCGAGCGCGCTGGTGAGCGTGCGAACGACGGCGTCTTGCCCGACCAAGTCGGCGAAACGTCTTCGGACGCCAAGTACGGTACAGGGACACTCTGGGTAGTACTTTTCGCTGTTTCGAGGAGCCTGCCGGGGGGTATACTGTTTGCGGCGCTTCTTTGGTTTTTTACTAAAGAGGCGGGTATGCGCGCTTCACAGGGCTCGCAGGAAGAGGTAGAGTCGTGGATTTGCGGGCTGCGCTTCGTGAGAAGTTCGGTTTCGAATCGTTTCAACCCGGTCAAGAAGAGGTCGTCATGCGCATCGTGTCGGGTCAAGACACGCTTGCGATTTTTGCGACCGGCGCGGGCAAAAGTTTGACCTACCAGCTGCCTGCCTTGCTCCTCGAAGGAACGACGGTCGTCGTGAGTCCGCTCATCGCGCTGATGAAAGATCAGATCGATATGCTGCGCGAACTCGGCGTCACCGACGTCGTCGCGCTCAACTCTACGCTTTCGGAAGATCAGGAAGCCGCGGCGCTCGAGCGCATCGGCAGCCGGCGCATCAAAATCGTGTTCGTCACGCCGGAAAAACTCGAAGACGACAGCTTCATGCAGTTGCTGCAGTCGATCACCGTGCCGCTGTTCGTCGTCGACGAAGCGCACTGCATCAGCCAATGGGGCCACGATTTCCGGCCCGCCTATTTGGCGCTCGGGCACGTCATCGAACGTCTCGGTCATCCGACGGTGCTCGCACTGACCGCGACGGCGACGCCCGCCGTGCGCGAAGACATCCTGCATCAGCTCGGAATTCCGAACGTCAAACCGATCGTCAAAGGCTTCGATCGGCCGAATCTCATCTACGTCGTGCGGCGCGCCGAGAAAGAAGCCGACAAACTCAAGATCCTCAAGCAGACTCTTTGCTTCGGAACTCGAAGGCACCGGCATCATTTACACGGCGACGATCAAGAACGCGCTCGAAGTGCAGAAGTATCTCCAGGATCCGCTCGACATTCCGGCTGCGGTTTATCACTCCAAACTGCAGAAGCAAGACCGCACCGCCGTACACGAATTGTTCATGGCGGAGCATATTCGCGCAGTCGTCGCAACGAACGCGTTCGGACTGGGCATCGACAAGCCGAACATCCGGTTCGTCGTGCATTACGATCTGCCCGGCTCGGTCGAAGCCTACACGCAGGAAGCGGGCCGCGCGGGCCGCGACGGTTTGCCCTCGAGGTGCGTGCTGATCTACCGCATGAGCGACACGCGCGTGCAAAATTACTTCCTGACCGGCAAGTATCCCGACATCGAAGAAGTGCAAAAAGTCTTCGGCACGCTGGAGATTTTCGGAGCCCAAGAGGATGGCGTTTCGATGACCGACCTTCGGAAGATTCTGCAGTTGCCGCTCACCAAACTCAAAGTCATTTTGGCGCTGCTCAAGAAGGGTGGCTTCATCCAAACGATCAGCCGCTCGAAATACGCGCTCACGGAAGGGGCGCGCAAGAACCGCGATTTAGTGCTCAATCTCGCGAGCTACGAAACGAAGAAATCGTACGACCAAAGTAAACTGGCAATGATGCTGCAATACGCGGAAACCACGTCGTGCCGCCGCCGATTCATTCTGAATTACTTCGGCGAGGATTACGAACGCTCGGGCTGCGGCGCATGCGACAACTGTCTGCGGGAGAAAACCAAGACGGCGAGCATCGTGCGCGGCGAAGCGCCCGAACGCGCCATCCCGTCCGGGTATCGCATCGCGGATATCGTCTATCATCCGAAATTCGGACAGGGCACGGTGGAGCGGGCCGAAAAAGACTTGGTCACCGTGCTGTTTCCGAGTGTCGGCTACAAGACGCTGCTAGCGTCCGCAGTGAGCCGAAACGAAGCCAAAATCGCCTAGCGCGTGACGCGGCGCTCTTCCCTGTTTACCGCAGCGCTGCTTGCCGGATGCGTAATCGCGTCCGTAGCCGTGCCGCGCGCCCAGGTCAACCCGCCCGCTCCCGGAGCGACGAATGCGCCGGTCACGGCGACTCCGTCGGCTTCGCCCGCAGCCTCGCTTGCGCCAGGCCAATCGCCCGCTCCGCCAGGGATCCCCGCAACTCCCACGCCAACGCCCACGGCAACGCCGACGCCGCCGCCCATCACGGTGCAGCCCGCCGCGGCAGCCGTTCCGGTCGGGCGACGCAGGTGCTGCGCGTGTCCTCCGTTTACGGGCGGATGACGGTCAACGTGCTCAATCCCGCGATCGTCGACGCCGCGGTCGATCAAACGAACGAAACCGTCACGCTCACCGGCAAATCGCCCGGCGCGACGGCCGTCGGAATCACCGATCAGCGCGGCATGTCGGCGGTCGTACCGGTGCGCGTCGCGTATCCTGCCGGAACGGTGGGCGAGAACGTATCCATTCGCATCACCGGCGATCCGGCGAGCCCCAGTTTCGTCAAGCAAGAAGCAGTGGCCGCCGCGATAGCGCTTGCCCAGGCGCGGCCGGGCGCGCAGATCGTCGCATCGCCGGACGAAGTTCAACTCTCGCAGCCGCTCGCGCAAGACGACGTGACTACGGTAAACGTTCCCGTACTCATCCAGGGCGAAGAGTACTTCAGCGTCGATGCGACGACGCACGTACGCGTCGAAAACATGGCGGCGCCGAAGATCACGCCCGACTCGCTGACAGTCAGCGACTATCCGGAACGGCTCACGGAAAACGGCGTGCTCTTCGCAAGCGACCTCAAGCGCACGCTGCCGACGCGCTTTCTGTATTTCCACTACAATCCGGCGGGAGAGCCGAACCGCCGCGTCGTGCTCCGCGCGCAGAACACGTCGTCCGAGCCGGCGATCGTGCAATTCATCAGCGGCGCGGGCGGCCCGGATCCGAACGAAATGCTCGCGGGCCACACCGCGACGTACGAATTTCTGAAGCGTCTGGTTCAGAACGAAGGCCGCGTCATCGTCATTCCCGGCAACGGCACGCTGAATTTGGCGGAGCAGGCGCTTCCGGCGAAAAACATCGTTTGCAACTTACTGCAACTGCGCGTGCTGAACGGCAGCACCGTGCATCTCACGCTGTTCGCGCAGAATGCGGACGACTCGCCGCAGGAGGCGCTTTCGAGCACCGAACTGCTCGGCGGCGATCACCCGCACGCCCGCGGCGTGTATAAAATACCGGAATTTCATTACAGCACGCTGTGGAACACGACGGACGAATTTCTCCAACTCGACATCGGGCATATTCCGCTGCCCAATCTGATGCAAGGGGAAGCGCTCGCGGGCGATTACGGCGTGCTGCAATCCTTCGTCATCAAGGTGCAGAATCCGACGGCGCAGCCGCAGCCGATCGCTATCTATGAAAACCCGCGCGGGGGCCGTGCGACTGGGACGTACCTGATCGACGGCGTGCTGATCCAGTCGCATCAAGTGCCGCCGTTTTCACGCTTCAAACTCCGGCAGTACGTCGTGCCGGCTCGCGGGTTCGTACGCATAACGATCGAAACGATTCCGGACAGCGGCTCGAGTTATCCGTTACGACTCATCTTCGCACCGGACGACGGCAGCGTCGCGCCCGGCGCCCCCGGCTCGCCGATTTACTAGATGTAGACGGCGGCAGCGGTTCAATCGTCCATCGAGACCGTGAACTTCGGCGCTTCCGGCAACGTGCCGTCGCCTGCGTAGCCGGGACGCCGCACGATCGACGTTCCGATCGCCATGAACTCGATGACGTGCGGCTGCCAAATCCAACTCTGCTCCGTGATGCGCATGCCGATGATGCCCTCGGCGCCGTGCGCTTCCGCTTCGGCCTGCAAGCGGCTCATGGCGAGTTCGCGCGCATCGTAGATCGCTTCGGTGTAGTTGGTGAGCTCGACGTTCACCCCGACGGTGCGCAGCTGCTGCAGAAAGCCTTGATGTGCGACGTGGTACACGCAATTGCCCAGGACCAGTTCGGCCGGAATGTACCCCGATTGAAAGAGTTTGTAGAAATCCTGGGCGCTCAAATCGCTTGTGAACGGGCGCCCGTGCATCGTGCGATAGCGCTCGCCTTCACGCGCTTTGATTGCGGTGCCGATCGCGGTGAATTCGAGCGCGCCCTCTGCCCACGAGTACGCGTTCACGTTCAACCGCACGCCCACGATGCCGTCGGCGCCGAGCACCGTCGCTTCTTCCTCCATGCGGGACATCGCCAGTTCGCGCGCGTGATACATGGCTTGGCTCAGATAAGCGAGTTCCTGGTTCTGATACCAATTGCCGTACTGTATTCCGACGTGGTAAATCGAACTGCCGAGGACCATGCCGATCGGCTTAACGCCGAGTTGTTCGAGCAGCACGAACTCGCTGACGGAGAGATCGCTCGTAAAGAGCGGCTTCCCGCCGTCTCCGGACATGCGGCGTAAACGCGCGATCGCGTCCTGCGGAACGCCGCCTTGCGTCACCGCGGGCGGCGCTCCGGGCGTGCCGGCAGGGGCTTGCGGAGCGCGTGGGCCGGAACCGAATCCGAAGAAACTCATATCGTCACCTTTCGTCAGCGGACGAGATGCTGCAGCATCTCCTGCGCCTGCGTGCTGCTGCGCGCGTAGGCGCTCAAGTCTTCGTACAATGCTCGCGCCCATTCTTCGAATGGAACTTGTTCGCTGCGGATCGTGACCCCGCGCACGATTTTCGAGCACGTCGTTGCAACGTCACCGCTTCGGCCGAGTTCCACCGCGTAGCGCAACCGATCGTTACCGAGCGGAACCGTAATAGCGATGCGTTTCGCGGGCCCCGTGCCGAACATACCTCGATCGACTTCGGTCAGGAGCGGAAACGCATCGTAGAGCTTCGCGGCTACCGCGTTTACGAGATCGCGATTGCGGCGCGCGCCGGCAGCAAGGCTTTCGGCAAATCGCCGCGCACTCGCGCCGGTGCTTCGCGTTTCGAGCACCGCCGCTTCGGGAAGTGACTCCAACGGCCCCAACCGATCGATCAAGAATCGCCCATTTTCGGAAAGCGCGCTTCGGCCCTGTTCCGCAAGCCGCATCAGCCGTTGCGCCGTTGCGCGTTCGAGAATGGCGAGTTGCTCGGCAAGGTGATCGTCCGGCGTGCGCCCCGTTGCGGCGTCCGGAGTCGCGGTGAGCGCCGCCGGAACGCGTGCGTACGCGTCCAGCGTCTCGGGCAGATACCGCTCGCGCGTCATGCGCAGCATGTACGCATCCTCACCGGGCGCGCGATCCACTTCCAGCGCTTCCGCTTCGTCGAGCAGCGCGAGGATCCGATCGACACTCGCTTGCGCTTGCGCGGGTATCGGCATGCTCAGCGCGGCAGCTGCGGCGCGCCGGACCGCGAGAGATACGCCTTCGCTTTGCCGACTTCGCTTTCCAGCGCCGAAGCGGTTTGCGCGAGGCTATCCGCGGCCTTGCTTTTGTATTCGTCGACGGCATCCATTGCCGCATACACGTTTTCGAACGCGCGATGCAGTTGCTCGATTTGTATGGTCGGCTCCGCGGCTTGCTTATAAATTGATACGCCCTGCTCGCCGAGCATTTGCGAGGTCGATTCGATCATCGTGGAAGTCGTGGCGCCCAGCGCGGATATCTGACCCAGCACCAAACGCTGGCTCGTCAGCGCCTGCGCGACGGCGACCGCCGTGCGTAACGCGCTCACCGTCGTGGTCGTCGCGCGGTCGACGCCCTTGACGAGTTCCGCGTTGTTGCGTTTGATGAGATCGAGGGCCTGATAACCTTGAACGTTTACGGCCATTTGCGTGAGCAGATCGACGCTCTTCTGACGCACCGGAAATAACGCGGATTCTTTGACGACCTTCGCCCGCTCGGGGTCTTCGGTCTCCAGCTGCGCGACCTTCGCCGACAATTCGGCGTCGATCTTTTTGCAGAGATAGATCATCGCTTCGGTCTTCTGCATCAGCGACCACATCTGCGTCTTTTGCTCTTCGATTGCGGCGTTGTCCCGCAGCAGTTCATCTTTCCCGCGATAGAGCGTTTCGATGATTGCGTTGAGATGGCTTTGCGAGGACTGATACCGATCGAAATACCGGCGCAGCCGGTTGCCGAACGGAATAACGCCGAGCAGACGCCGCGGTTTGAGCAATTCCGCCTTGGACGGATCGAGCGATTCAACCGTCGCGCGCAAATCGCTCAGCCCGTTTGATACGTCGGCGGACTGCGAACCGGGATTGCGTAAGGCGCGAAGCGGACGGTCGAGCAAACGGTTTGCGACGCTCGCAGATTGCGTAATCTCCGCGTTGCCGAGTTGCTCGAGTGCTTGGATTCGCGTTTTGAAATCGTCGCCGTGCGCGTCGAGCACCGCAAGATCGCCCACGTACCCTTGGACTTGCGCGTCGAGCTTACGCTGCTCGTCCGCGCCGAGCGGCACGGCGGCGCCTTCCGGCTGCACGGGCACCGGTGAGTCAGCCATAATCCCTCCTATCGCGAACTTCGGAGTGCGGTTTCATAGACCCCGCGCGTTGCGCGTGCCGCCGCATCCCAAGAGAAGCGGACGACTGCCGCCTCACGCGCGGCCGCGGCTCGCGCATTGCGGGCATCCGCATCGCGCAAAAGCGCTGCAATCGCGCGCGCCCACGCGTGTTCGTCTTCCGGCTCGACGTGCTGAGCGGTATCGCCGGTAACTTCGGGCAGCGAGGCCGCACTCGAAACGATGACCGGAGTCGCCGCGCACACCGCCTGAGCCGCAGCGTATCCGAACCCTTCGTAGCGCGACGGCACCGCAACCATCGCGCAGGTTGCGTACAATTCGAGCAGGCGCGTGCGATCGACGTAGCCGCGAAATTCGACGCGGTCGGCCACGCCGGCATTGCGCGCGAAACGCTCGCATTCCGCGCGATACGGTGTGGCGGGTCCGACGGAAACCAGACGCACGTCGTCCGGAAGGAGCGGCAGCGCTCGAATCAGCACTTCCAAATTCTTCCGGCGTTCGACGGTTCCCGGAACGAGAATGGTCCGGGCGCCGCCGGGCCGCCGCACGAGCCTGCAATAGTCCGCGGAAACGCCGGGGTAGACGACGTAAACGCGCTCCGCCGGCACGTTCAAAACCTCGAGCAGACTCGCTGCGCGAAAACTCCGAGTCGACGATGATGGCCGCTGCGCGAGCGTAGCGCCGCAGCGCGAAGGACCCGAAATAGTAGCGCGCATACGGACGCGTGTGCCGCTGCACTTTCAGCCACGCGACGTCGTGGACCGTGACGACCGCGGGCAGCGGGCTGCGCACCGGCATCGTGCCGGAAGCGCAGTGAAGAAGGTCCGCACCGCTAATGCGCGCTCGGCGCGGAAGCAAGACCTGATCCCAAAGCAGGCGCCGGTCGAAGCGCCACGGATCGAATTTCGGTTCGAACAATTCGACGACGCCGACGCCGCACGAGCGAAGCGCGGGAGCCAGGCCGCCGACGTACTCGCCGATGCCGGTCGCATTACCAACCGACAGCTGCATGTCGAGCGCGACGATCACGGCTTCGCGTTCAGATACGATTGGAGCGTTGCGAGCGAATGCGCGTGCGGATCGATCGATCGAGCGCGCTGTGCGAACTGCGCGGCGCGCGCGCGATCGCCTTCATGAAACGCCACCATGCCTTCGCCCGCATATGCGTCGGCACTGGCCGGATCGACGCTGAGTACGCGAGCAAAATGCCGCAGCGCAGCCGCGTACGCTCCCATGTCGTAGGCCGCATAGCCGGCCGACAGCGAGTATTTCTCCGAAAGCGGCGAGAGCGCAACGGCGGTCTCGTAGTCTCGCAGGCTGACCTTGGGTTTCGCCTCGCGCGACGCAAGCACGCCAAGCTGCCAGTAGCCTTCCGCGACGGCGTCGGGATGCGTTCCGGTCTGCTGTAAGCGCCGGATCAGGGCGAGTTCCAAAGCGTACGCAGAGGCCGGGTCGCTCTTCCCGAGCGCGTCGACTACGCGTGCGATCGCCTCGACGTCACCCGCGCGCACGTAATACTGCCGGGCGGCGCGCACGTCGCCGCGCGCGAGAGAAATACTGCCCAGCAAGTCGTCGCGCGTCGCCGATTCGGGTAATCGCTCCGCATAGCGGCGCGCGGCTGAAATGTCGCCGCGATCGAGCGCGGCTCGCGCGAGCATAGAATCGGCATAAGGCGCGCGCGAGATACGCGCGATGCGGCGATAGATCTCCACGCCGAGAGGCGCCGGAATGTGCGCTGGAAGTGAAACAGGTTCCCCTGCCCGCGAGAAAACGCCATCCGACGCGAACTGCACGGCAGCGAGCGCAACTACGACGATGATGGCGAAAGCTAGAAGGACGCGGTTCACCCATGACCGACGAGAGGCGTCGGTCAGAATTTCACCGTGAAACTGAGGTCGGCTCGGGTTTCGGTCAAATTGAAGTTCGGGGCGAACGAATCCTGATAACGATATTGCCGCGCGGAAAGCGTGAGCAAGCTCGACGAGTTCGGAAGTTGATACGTTACGTTGCCGAGATACGTGTCCTTGCGCGCGTCGAGTCCGGGTGCGAGCAGCTGGCCGTAATTACCTTGATAGTGCGACGTGTCGTATTGAAGCCCCAGGGTGACGGACGGCGAGACCGGCACGGCGACGCGCGCGTTCAGCCCGTGACGCACGACCTCCGTGAGCCCAGGATAATAGAGCAGCGATGTGTCCGCCGGAGTACCCGCGTGCACTGCATCTAGGTTCGTGTCCGGATCCAGCGGCGTATATTCGTACATCGCGTCGCGATTCGTTATTTGCGAGACGGTGCCCGAGAGCTGCAGATTCACCTGCGTGTTGCCGGCGCGCACGTTGAAGTCGGTACCTGCGGCGAACGCTTGCGCGTGCTCGTCGTGCAAGTACGGACACGCGGCGGCTTCGTCCGTCGTACCGCAGAGTTGCATCGCGCGAACGGAATCTGCGCCTCCGGTTTGCGCCTGCGCTCCGCTGAGCAGCCCGGAGAAACGCACGCCGCCGATGCGCACGGGCACCTGCACGTTTTCGCTGACGCTTTGCAGCGCCGGCGCGTACGGCGCGTAGCTGCCGAACCGGACCTGCGTTTGCGGCGTTTCAAGGCGCACGTGCGGCTGCGCGAGCTGCGCGCGCTGCACGGGTGCGACGGGCGTTATCGATGGTCGATCCAGCGGATGCGACGGCAGTCTGACCGGCGCCGTATACGCCTGCAGGTCGATGGCTGCGACGGTGCCGGTGCCGCTCGCGGTTTCGGGTGGGGGCGGCAGCGCGGGAAGATCGATCGCGTTCGGTTCGTGGAACAACGCGACGGCGATCGGCGAGAGCGTTCTGACGGGAGTGAAGAGATTCGCCAGCAGCGATTCCGATGCGGGATTGAACATGCGCGCACCGTCGAGATTCGCGATCGGCGCGGACGCCGCGTACGCGCGGCAGTACAGCGCGGTTGCGAGCGCTACTACTGCGGCGACACGAGCGAACCTTGGCATGTCTTCCTCTGATTCCCGCGGAGTCTTTGCACTTCTTAGTATCGGCCGGACGGCCCTACAGTTTCATACCCCGCTCTGCGGCTCCGCTCCCTGGGCGATATAGCGCCTTGCTATGAGCATTGCGGCATAATCGTCTATGGGCCCGGGAGGCAACTGCAGCCCAAGCGGAAGCAATCGCCGCCATCCCCGAGGCGGGTGCTCCTCAAAGTATAACGCTCGGGCGCGGTAGGTCGTGTCGGTTTCGTCGATGACGTGCACCGGCACCCCGAGCTCCTGCAGCATGCGTGCCACCCGTTCGGCATTGGTACCCCCGCCCAACGCGACCGCGGAAATCGGGTGTATTTCCAGCAGGGGCGCGACGCGTTCCAACAGCGTGTCGACCGGCTCGATTCCGCGAGCCAGCGCCGGCGAGCACTCGTCGTCGACCAGCGCAAAGCCGACTTTGCGCGTTCCGGGATCGATGCCGAGAACCGGACTCACTGGCCCGGAGCCTTCTGGAGCGTGACGACGACCGGCACGTTAAACGTGTGCGGGTAGATGTCTACCGCCGCAAAGGCCGTCATCAAGTAGGTGCCGCTGCCGGACTGCACCATTTGCCGCATCTGCGCCAAAGTCGGCAGCGTACGTTGGGCGTTGACGTCCGCCGCGAAGTACGGCGGCATGCCCGCTCTCGCCATCTGCGTCGCGACGTAGCCGTTGAGCCTGCTCCAGCGCCAGATCGGCGCTCACGTTTTTGCTCGTTGGAATGATCAGCGACGCGATGGCCTGGCCCGCCGGCGCGATGAGCCGGTCGGGATATGCAGTCACGCCGAAATGAATAGCGTCTCCCGGGTACAGGTTTTGGTCCGCGACCGCAAAGAGCAGCACGGGGCTTTGCGTGACCCACGCTTGCATCTGCGGGCTGTTCGAAAGCGCGCTCAAAATCTGCTGAAGATTGGACGGCGGGACGAACCGCTTCAAGTTGTACGGCGGCCGCGTCCACTGCCGGTTCACGAATGCCACAGTCTGCGAATAAAACTCCTGAACCACATCGCGCCGCAGCCCTTCCGGCGCGTTGATCGGCACGTGACCGATCGTCGGGCTCATCGGCTGATTCAGATTGACGACGACGGGCGAACTGGTGACCTTGCGCTCGAGTTCCTGCGCGCGCGCCTGCGCCTTCTGAATCTCCGCGTTGATCTCGTTGAGCCGGAAAAAAGCCGTCTTCACCTGACTCGAGGCGAAAATCGCGACGAGCGTGATGATGAGGGCGATCACCATACCGGTGCCGACGGCAATGATCGTCGACGTGTAGCGCGGCCGAATGTTGAACAGCGTGAGCCGCTTGCGCCCGACTTGATGTCCGACGCGGTCGCCCAGGTACGCGATGACGCCGGCCAGCACGACGATGAACACCACAGTTCCCGTGCCGCGCAGGATGTCGACGAGATTCATCCGTTACACCATCGCTGCCCGGTAGAGACGGCGGCCGCCGATGATCGTGAAGATGATGTTCGGCATCCACGCCGCAAGAAAGGCCAGCTGCAGATACGCCTCGCCGACATACGAGAACACCGTCTGGACGATGTAATAGATAAAGACGATCAGCACGGCAAGCCCGAAGCCCAGGCTCGTGCTGCCGCCTCCGCGCACGGAGCGAATTCCGTACGGCACGGCGAGCAGCGTGAAGACGAAACATGCAAACGGCAAGGCGAGCTTCTGTTGATACACCATCGTGTATTTCTTCAGCTCGCTCGCCGACGAGCTGTCCCGTTCGAATAATCTGCGCGATTTCCGCGCGGTTCATGTCGTCTGGATTGTTGTTCACGGCTCGTTTGACGATCTCGGTTGGATTCTCGCCCAGTTCGACCTGCATGCTGGGCGTGGTCGAACTCGTGGCCATGCCGTCGCCGTTCGACGCAAATTCATAGATCCGCGCGTTGTCGAGCGTCCATTGATCCGCACGGAATACGGCGCGGTCCGCCAGCACGATACGCGTCGCATTGCCGGCGCGGTCGTACTGTACCAGCGTCACGCCCAGAAGCGCCTCGCAGTTCTGGGTGCAGGCGCGCGCGAAGGTCATTTGCGAACCGCCGCCGGGGAGCGGCGCCGATACGTTCAAACTGCTCGCGAATGCGCTGGCCCTGTTGATGACGGTGTTCTGCACGATGTTGGCTTCCTCGCGCGCGAACGGCACGACCCGTTCCTGCAGCAGCAGCGTAACGAAGGACATCACGATACCGGCGATGAGCAGCGGCGCCACGATTCGCAGGAACGTTATGCCGCCCGCTTTCATTGCCGTGATCTCGCTCTCGCCGGAGAGGCGCTGAATCGCGAGGAGCGTACCGAGCAGCAGCGCCATCGGAATCGCGAGCACGAATATTCCGGGCAACTGCCAAAGAAAGACTTCGATGGCGGCCCAAAGCGGCGCGTGCGTTTCGGAGACGATGCGGCCGATCGCAATGATTTGCGTTGCGGCGAAGATCAGCGTAAACGCGGAAAGGCCGAACAGAAACGGACCGGCGAGTTCGCTGAGCAGATACCGGTCCAGAATCGTCGGACGCGCAAATCTCACAAGCGAAAGCCTTCGCCCAGGTAGAACTGGCGCGCGATCGGGCTCTCGAGCACGTCGTGTGCGGTGCCGGAAACCTCAATCTTGCCGTTGTTCAGAATGTACGCTCGGTCCACGATAGCGAGCGTCTCGCGAACTTGGTGATCCGTGATCAGAACGCCGAGACCGCGATCGCGCAACTGCCGGATCATCGCCTGAATGTCGGCTACCGCGATCGGATCGATTCCGGTGAACGGTTCGTCCAGCAACAGAAATGCCGGCTCGGTAGCGATCGCCCGCGCGATTTCGACGCGGCGCCGTTCGCCGCCGGATAGGCTGTCGCCGCGCGCGTTGATAAATTGGAGCAGTCCGAACTCGTCGAGCAGCGGCGCCAGGCGCTTCTCCTGATCTTCGCGCGGAACGCCGTGCATTTCCCAGATGAGCCGGATGTTGTCCCCGACGGAGAGCTTGCGGAAGATCGAATTTTCCTGAGCGAGATAGCCGATGCCGCGGCGCGACCGCATGTACATCGGCGCCGATCCGAGATCGACTTCGCCCTGCGGCGTTTCGAGCAGCACCGTGCCCGCGTCGGGTTTGACGAGACCGACGACCATGTAAAACGTCGTCGTCTTGCCGGCGCCGTTGGGGCCGAGCAAACCAACGATCTCGCCCGTCCGTACTTCCGCACTCACGCCGTTCACGACCGCGCGTTCGCCGTACCGTTTGACCAGATCGCGAATTTTGATTTCGTTTCCCATTACTTCATCGTCATCCGGGTCAATTTCACGTCGGACGTAAACGTGTTGCCCGTCAAGACCTGCTGCTCGCCGCCTTGCGTTCCGGTGATGCGGACGTTGCCCGTCCCGTGCAGCAGTCCCGACGCGTCGTCGTACACGAGGCGATCGCAAACGAGCGTCACTCCCGTGCTCGTGGTGGCATGCACTCCACCGGACAGGATTACCTGCTTACGCCGGTCGTCGATGCGGGCTTGCGGCGCCTGCGCCTGCAGCTTCGTACCATCTTTGTCGTAGAACGTTACCTTCGTTTGCTGAAACGTTGCTTCGGTGACGTTCTGCGCCGAGCGGCTCTCGTACGATCGCGCGATCAACTCATACGTTTTGCGGCCGTCCGACTGTTGACCGATGACGCGCACGGGCTGCCGCGCGGTACCGCGCCCCACGATTCTGAGCGGAGGAAGCCCGGTCGGCGTCGAGGACGGACCCGCGCTTGCATCGATCCGGTGTTCCGGCTGCGGATTGCAGCCGGCCAGCAGCAGCGCTGCGAGCCCGAGTGCGAGCAGCGGTTTCATAACGCCTCCTCTCCCAATCCGTATTCAGCGGCGGCGAGCGCCAGCGCCATCGAAGGCAGCCACAGCCCGAATATGACCACGCTCACGGTATCGATGAGCCCTTGCACCCACGTCCCTGCCAGTCCCGCTGCGACGGCGAGCGCAATGGTCGCGTTCCGAGCGTTCGCGCAGCGCACGCGATCGCGCAGCGCGACGCCGAATCGCCACCATGCCGCGAGTACGGCGGCTACGCCCGCGATGCCCATTTCCGCGAAGATCGTGAGCAAAAAACTATGCGCGTGAAACGCAGTGAGATCCCCGTCCGGAAGACGCACGAGCGGATAGATGCGCGCGAAATCGAACGGTCCCACGCCGGTGAGCGGAAATCGCCGCACGATTTCGACGCCCGCCTGCCAAATCGATAGGCGCGTGTAATTTTCCGCCGGATCGTGATGCACGTTGAACACGACGAGCACCGCGGCCAACCCGCACAGCACGATAAGCGCAGCGTACCGGCGCCGCACGGTACCGCGCGCAAAAGCGAAAAACGCAATGGCTGCGGCAAGCCCCATCCAGCCGGCGCGCGAAAACGTAAGGATGAACGCCGCAGCGCCGAGTGCGAGCGCAATCCATGCCAGCGTGCGCAGCGCGCGGCTGCGGGCGACGCGCCCCACGGCGAACGCGATCGGCAGAAAGACGATGAGATAGCCGGCCAACTCACCCGGCAAGATGAACGTGCCGATGGCGCGGCCATGCCCGATCGTGTACTGGTCCGCCGGAACGCGTGCGATGACCATTACGACCGCGGCGAACGAAGCGGCTGCGCCGGAGATGAGATAGCTGAAAAAAATCGCACGGCTCACGCCCGGATACGTGTAGTACCGTAAGAGCGCCAAATGCCAGACCACGCCCAAACCGAAGATGCCGATGAACAGCATGCCGCCCGCCGGATCGAAACCGAGCAACGCGGATACGAGCGCCGCGCCGAGCCACAGAAGCAGCGGAATCAGCGTCCGCGGCCGTTCGACCGGACGGCGCAAGAGCAGCGCACCCGCGTACACCGCAACGCACGCCATGAGCGCAAGCAACGCGACCGCGAACGATCGCGGCACGAGAGAAACGCCCGGAATGGTTACCGCGGTAAGCGTGATGAACGGCGGAAAAAGCGGCACGACGAAATACGTGAACGCAAAAGCAGCCGGCAGCAAGCGCCGCATGCTAAGGTTCTACCAGCGCGGCAATGCGCGCGGCAATCGCGGCGGCGCCGCCGGATTCGCCCATGCGCTCGCGTCCAATCGCACCCATGCGTTCGCGCCGCGGTGCGTCGCGCAGCAAAGCGCGCACTTGGGAAGCGGCTTCGTGCGCGTCGGCGCTCGCCACGATCATCGCCTCGCCCAGCAACCCGATCTGGCGCATGCGGTACCAAGGCGTTTTCGTTTCGCTGCGGCGAGCGAATGCAACGACGGGAATTCCCATTGCCGCCGCCGCTTCGTTCGCGGTTCCCGCTTGGCCGAGTACGATCGTGGCGCGCCGAAGCAACGTTCCAAGCGCTCCCGTCCAAAAGCGCAGCACTTCGCGCTCGCCTTCGCAAAGGGAAAACGGCGCAAGTTCGTCATCCCGACGTACGACGCGCCAGCCATCTGCTTCGAATTGCCCGCACATGCGCGCGGCATCGATGCCGGGCGCGATGGAGACCGCGCCGCCGCCTCGGAGATCCTCCCCAAGCGCGAGGCGCGCGACGGCGGCCATGAAGCGCGCGTCGGAATATGCGCTCTCGCGGCTTCCGGGAAAGATTGCCAAAAACGGATCGAACGCCGCATCGAAAGGCGGCGCATCCGCGGAATACAGATCGACGATCGCATTTGCCGAAACTGCGGCGATCCCGTGTTCGGTCAGACGCCGCGCCGTTGGAACGTCGCGCACAAACGCGGCGTCGGCGCCGCGAATCGCACGTTCCTCGAGCGGGCCGTACGGCGCGACGTAGACGCTCTTCGCGGTTCCTACGAAGACCGTCGATCGTGCTTGCGCCGCGCGCGCCATCATCAGCGCGAACACGTCACCTACGGCCACTGCGCAGGCGTACGTTCCGCGCACGCCGCGCAAGAACCGCAGCTGCGCGAGCGTGTGAGCGAGCAGGCCGGCGCGCAGGTCTCGTGCGATGTTGGACACGTTCCCCATTGCCACCACGCCGCCGCTGGGCATTGAGCGGCGCGGGCCGACCTCGCGCATCGTGGAGGCGTGGCGAAAATCGCCGACGAGCGCCAAATGATCGCACGCGACGGGCGCAAGTGCCTGCAGATCCAGCGCGATGCGCGCGGCGATTGCAATCTCGCCGTGGCCGTTGGAGACGAACAGCACGCGCATCATCGCAGCAACGGAACCAGATCGAAGGTGCGCACGCGCCAGCGCCGCGCTTCACGGTCCAGCATGGTACGGGAAACGAATTTTCCGTATGGGCCCGCATGCACGATGGGGACGTCACCGACGAATAGCGGTTGCTCGAGCGTATCGTGGCTATGACCGCCGAGCAGCAAGTCGATACGCGGCACTGCCGCCGCGAGTTTTCGATCCAGCGAAAGGCCGATGTGAGAGAGCACCACCAGTACGTCGTCGTCGGGAATACCGGCGCTGAACTCGCGAACCACCGCAATCGGGTCGAGAAACCGCCAGCCGAAAATCCGCTCCCACGCGCTGCCGGCGGGATACTGCATGATCAGCAACCCGAGAACGTGCACGCGCACGCCGGCGTGATCGAGCAAGAGCGATCGCGCAAAGGGCAGATCGCGCCCTTTCGTATCGACTAAGTTCGTACAGACCAGCGGGTGATGCATCCGTGCGGCCCGTGCGCGCAAAAAGCCGTACAAATAATGAAACTCGCGGTTGCCGATCGCCTGCGCGTCGTACCGTGCCGCGTCGATCTCCCCGATAATCGGTTCGCTGCGGTGATAGATCGTTTGACTTCCCCGCAGCGAATCGCCGCAATCGAACAGCAGGCCCGGCTCGCGAGAGCGGAGCGTTTCAAGCGGAGCGGCAAAGCCGCGGCGATCGTGCAGATCGGAGGTGTGATAGATCGTGATCGTCATGCCGCACCGGCTGCCAGCTGCACGGCAAACGCGGCACAGCGTTCGAGCGCGTCGGGTGGTCCGAGCGCCTCGCGCAAGCGTTCGAATTCGCGATACTGCTCGAGCGGATCGCGCAGCACGGCGTCCATGGCGTCCGCGAGGCGTTCCGGCGTGGCATCATCCTGGAGAAGTTCCGGAATGACCGCGCGATCGAGCACCAGATTCGGCAGCGTGATGAAGCGCCCGGAATAGACGCGCCGCGCGTGATTCACCAGCAGCGGCGAAATGACGTAAAGCGCCACCGCCGGTACGCCGGAAAGCGCGCATTCCAACACTGCCGTCCCGGACGCCACCCACGCTGCATCGGCTTGCGCAATGGCTTCGCGCGTTCCGCGCGCGAACGTAAGCCCGGTTATTCCCTCGCGCCGAGCGGCTGCGCGCAACTGCCGTTCGGCGTGTTCGTCGGCCGCGCCGACGACGGCTCGTACATTCGGACGCCGTTCGCGCAGCTTGCGCAACGCAGCATAAAGGCGCGGCACGTGGTAGCGCAGCTCGCCGGAACGGCTTCCCGGGAGCAGCGCGAGGACGCCGTCATCTGCCGCAGGCGTGGGACGCGGCGGACGCAGCGCATACTGTCCGGCCAGCGGATGCCCGAAGTACGCGATGCGAAGTCCGAGCGACTCATAGAAGTCGCGTTGATGCGCGAACGCCGTCATGGGCACGGCGATGCGTGCAACGTCGCGCGCCGTTTTCTCGCGATCGAGCCACGTCGCCGGCGGAAAGATGTCGAGAATCGCGCCGTCGTAACCGATGGCCCGCAGCCGCTCCGCAAGCCGGACGTTGAACGCGCCGAAATCGACGAGAATGACCAGATCGGGCTTGCTGGACGCAATGTGCTGCGCGGTGCGCAGCATCGTGAGCAGCAGTTTGGGAATACGCGGAACCGCCGAGAGCGGACCCATGCTGGCCCAACCGGTATGATCGCGCCACAGGTGCACGCCGCTTTCGCGCATTCGCGCAGCACCGATACCTTCGAACTCCGCTTGCGGATCGATGCGGCGAACGGCGTCTGCCAGCAGCGTTGCGGCCAGTTCGCCCGAGGCTTCGCCGCTCGAAAGAAAATAGCGCACGCTATTTCAGCAAAATGCCGCGCTGCGATTCGCCTTCGAGAAAATCCAGAATGTGCCGGCCCGATTCCGTCGTCACTTCCGCTTTCATCGTCTCGATTGCCTCGGAGAGCTTCATCTTGGAACCGTACAGCAGTTTGTAGAATTTTTTGATTTCGGCGCGCTCTTCTTCGCTGAAATTGGCGCGGCGCAAGCCCACGCTGTTGAGCCCGTACGGCGCCGCGGGATTTCCCTCGACCAAGAAAAACGGCGGCACGTCGCGCGTTACTTTGCTGTCGCCGCCGATGAACGCATATCGCCCAACGCGCACGAATTGGTGCAATCCGGCCATGCCCGCAATCACGACGCTGTCGTCGATGATGCAATGCCCCGCCAGCTGCGCGAGGTTGCTCATCGTCACGCCGTTTCCGAGGATACAGTTGTGCGCGACATGCATGTAGGCGAGCAGCAGGCAGTCGTCGCCGATCGCGGTGACTTGATCTTCGCCGGTCGCGCGCTGCACGCTTACATATTCGCGAATGATCGTGCGGCTGCCGATACGGGTGTAAGCGCGCTCGCCCCTGTACTTCTTATCTTGTGACGAAGCGCCGATGGTCGCGAAAGGAAAAATCTCGCAGTCCTCACCGATGCTCGTCCAACCGTTCACGACGACGTGCGCCTGGAGAACCGTGCCGCGCCCGATCGAAACGTTTTCGCCGACGATACAGTACGGCCCGATTTCGACGCCGCGATCGATCTTCGCATTGGGATGCACGATAGCCGTCGGATGGATCACCCGCGGCGCCCTCGGGGAGGGTTCCGCCCTTTGTCTCCGGGAGCGTTTTCTTTCAAGAGTGCAGCACCGTCGCGTCGAAACCGAAGATGCGCGGATCGGAGGCGATCGAGAACATCAGTTCCGCGGAGACCACGAACTGACCGTCGACGCTTCCTTCGGCGTGCACCCAACCGATATTGCGTTTGTGCTTGGTCAGCCGCACTTCCATCATGAACCTATCGCCGGGAACGACGGGACGGCGGAATTTCGCGGCGTCGATGCCGGCAAGATACGGAGTCTTGCGCGAAAACTCGCCGGGTTCCAGGACGACGCAACCGCCGAGTTGCGCGAGCGCTTCAATCATGTAGACGCCGGGAAACAGCGGATTTCCCGGAAAGTGGCCGGTAAAAATCGGTTCCGTCGCCGTAACGTTTTTGTAGCCGACCGCGCGAACGCCGGGCTCCAGTTCGATGATGCGATCGACGAGCAGAATCGGATAGCGGTGCGGCAGGATCTCCATGATCTGCCGGATGTCCAGTTCCGGCACCGTTATCGCACTTTCGCCGACGGCAGTTTGCCGCCAATCTGACGGCGCAGTTCCGTCGTCGCGATGCAGTGCAGTTTGTGGCCGCTCTTGATCGCGACCACTTCGCATTGCGGCCAGGCGCCGAGAAGCGCGAGATCGCCGAGCGAGATCGAGTACTTTATGACGAACCGGCTCGTTCGGCCAGCGCATCTCCTGCATCGGTCCTTCGGGCGCGAACACGAGCGCATTCTCGAGCGTTCCGCCTTTCGCGAGGCCGCGATCGAGCAGCGCCTGCACTTCGTGCAAATACCCGAACGTGCGCGCGGAGGCGACTTCGGCGGAAAACGTTTCGGGCGTCATCTCCGCGTCGAAATACTGCGTGCCGATCGGCGGCGCGAAATCCGCGAGAAAACGCACGCGGAATTGCGAAGCGGGAAGAATCACAAGCGCGCGATCGGCGTCACGCACGAAGACCGGAGAAGCGGGAACGAAACGATCGCGCACTTCGCTTTGCGCGGCGATTCCGGCCCGTGCGATGAGTTCCACCCACGTTTTCGCGCTGCCGTCGGCTACCGGAATTTCCGGACCGTCGACGTGAATGGTCGCGTTCGCAAGACCCATTCCGAAAAGCGCGGCAAGCAGATGCTCGACGGTCGATATCGTGACGCCGTCTTTTCCGACGACCGTTGCGCGGGCCGTTTCCACGACGTGCTCGGCGAGCGCCGGAATAACCGTACTGCCCGAAACGAATTGCAAACCGGTGCCCGCCGAAGCGGGGCGAACGTCGACGCGGCACGGCGCGCCGGTATGCAAGCCCACACCCTCAAACGCAAACGCCTCGCGAAGCGTCGTTTGGTACTGCACGCTCACGCCTGCCTAGGACTCGCGCTGTTTCTTTTCGAGGGCCTCGACACGGGCGATCAGCTTAGGCAGGCCGCGAAGCATGACCTCTCGGCGCAAATCTTCCTGATGGGGACGCGCGGGCGTGCCGCTTACGAATGCCTCGTCCGCGATGTCGCCCCACACTTTTGCGCCCGCCGCAATCTTCACGCGGGAACCGATGGTGATATGTCCCTTGAATCCCGCTTGCCCGCCGATTAGCACGTAATCTCCGACGATCGTGCTGCCGGCAAGCCCGGTTTGCGCCGCCATACCGGTGTTCGCGCCGATGCGGCAGTTGTGCCCGATTTGGCAAAGATTATCTATTTTGGTTCCGTCGCCGATGTGCGTACTTCCGGTTTGCGCACGATCGACGCACGTATTCGCGCCGATCTCCACACCGTCGCCGAGCACCACGTTGCCGACCTGCGGAATTCGTTCGAACCGCCCGCCGACGAATACGTATCCGAATCCGTCGCTGCCGATGACGGCGCCCGGATGTACGATCGCATCGTTTCCGACGACGCAGCCGTCCATGACCGCGGCGTGGGGATGCAATAGAACGCCGCTGCCGATCGTGACGTCTTCGCCGACGAACGCGCCTGCTTCCAAGACGCTGTGGTCGCCGATGCGGCTGCGCGCCCCCACGATCGCCGCCGGGCCAACGTACACGCCGTCCCCGATCTGCGCGCTTTCGTCGACGACTGCGCTGGGATGCGTGAACGGTCCGCGTTTGCGCGGCCGATCGAAAGCGCGCAGCAGTTGCATGAGCGCAACGCGTGCGCTCTGCACGGCGATGAGCGGCTTGGACGCATCGAGAGGCGCAGTCTGCACGATGCTCTCGTCGACGAGCACGGCGGCTGCGCGAGATTTCAGCGCCGCCTGCAAATACGCCGGCGTCGTTGCGAACGTCAGCGCATCAGGGCCGGCTTCGTCGATGGCGGCGATGCGCGCAATCGAGAGCGCGCCGTCGCCGATCGCGCGTCCCCCGACGCGCTGCGCGAGTTGCGCAACGGTGCCGAGCAACGCGGCCTTACGGGCTCGGGCTGGGCGATGCGGATTCCGTTATGCCCATCTGCTTTTCGACGTCGCCGGTGATGTCGGTTCCGCCGTATCCGATGAATTCGCGCGTCAACACGAGTTTCAAACTCTTCTGCTGCGCCACTTTGGCGGCGGCATCTTTGATTTGAGAAACCAGCTGATTGGACAGCGCTGCATATTTGGCTTGCAGCTGCGCGGCCTGCTTGCGTTTCTGCTGCATCGAGCCGCTGCCGGTTTCGATGGCGCGCTGATCCGCGAGCAGTTGATTCTGCACGTTGTTGTACTGTGGCCAGTTCGCCGTAAGCCGCTGTACGTCGAGCAGCCCGACGGGACTGGATTGACCGCATGCGGTCAGCGTAAGAGCCGCTAGCGCGGCCATGATGACGATGCTTTTTTTCACTGATGTAAGCTCTCGATGTCCTTTTCCACGTCGTCGGTCAGGTCAATGCCGCCGGGCGCGGCGACTACGCTGATGAAGACTACTTGCAATCCCCGTTTTGCCGCAACCGTTCCGGCATCACGTTTCACTTGGTCCACCATTTTGGAGTACAGATCGTCGCGCTGCCGCTGAAGTCTCCGAAAGTTGCTTGTTGGCCGTCCCGGTGGCGGCGCCGTCTGCGCCCTGCAGCGAAGCGTATTGCGCGTCCAGATCGGATTTCGTTTGCTGGTATTGGTCGATGGTCTTTTGGGCGTCCGCCTGAAACTGCGATTTGAACTGTTTGTCTATCGATGCGAGTTTGTCGCGAGTTGCCGCAGGAAGGTTCGTCGGGATAGCCGCAGGGCGCAAGCCTTGCAGCTGCGAGCTGACCTGCTGACTCACCTCGTTTCGGCGACTCTGCAGTTTGGCTTGCGTCTCACCGCGTATCTTGCCAACCTGGGCGGCGATTTGCGAGGCGGTGTGCGCCCGCAGTTGCTTTTGATACGCCGCGAGTTCTTGCTGATCGCGCTTGCGCTGCGCGTCGACGGCCGCCGCCTCCTGCGTGTCGAGCGCAGAGAGTCTGATCGCGGTACTGCTTGCGCTGCGCATCGGAGAGCGCCAGATTGCCGAGTTTCATCCGCAGGTCCAGACGCTGAGGTGCGTCGCGCTGCGAGAGCTCGAGCCCGAGCTGCGATTCCTTCTCTTGAAGCTGCGTTGCCTTTTGGCGGTATGCCGCATCCGCGCGCGCGCTGAGTTGACCGCTGATCTGACGAACCGCGGCGTTGTCCTGTGCGATGACGCTCTGCTGGTAGGCTTGAAAATCCGCATTCGCCTGCGCCGTGACTTGCTGCGCTTGCTGCGCGCTCACGTTCTGCATCGCGGAGACGGGCGCGTTGCCGTTCGTGCCTTGGTCCGCAGCCGCGAGCGCCGCTCGAATCGCCGCCTGTTCGCGCTGTCCGTAATCCGCCTGCTTCTGCCGGAGGATCGCATTCGCGCGATCCTGCGCCTGTTTCAACTCGCGGTTCAATTCTCGCGTTTCGGAGGCGATTTGCGCGGCAGTTCGAGGAACCGCCGCAGCGCCGAGCGATTTCAGGTTCAGCGCGTCGATGGAATCCTGCAGCTGCGCCAGCTGCGGATACAGCGGGTGCTTCTTGATCACGTCCTCGACGCGCACGTAGCCGATACCGCGCACGTTCGGATCGTCCGGTTTGAGTTGGTGCGCGCAGGCACCGAGCGCGAGCGTGGCCAGCAAAAGCGCCGCCGCCTTACTGAAGCGCATTTTGGACATCCTTGGTGATGTCCGTGCCCCCGTAGATGACGTCCGAGCGATCGACGACGAGAATCAGGTGCTTTTGACCGGCGACCTTCGCCATTGCGTCGCGCGTCTGATCGACGAGCGGTTTGAGCACTTTCTCCTGTTGTGCCGTCAGCGTCTTCTGGTAGTTTTGAAAAATCTGCTGCTGCTTCTTGGGATCGTTCTTGGCGCCTTGCATCTGCTTGAGCGCCGCGGTGCGCTGATCGTTCGCCCACGTATTGAAGCCATCGTTTGCGTTCTTGATCTTCGGAACTTGATCGATCTGGCTCTGATCGACGAAGCCGATTGAAGACGTCGCCGGCGCCGACGCGGGCGGCACGACTTGTCCGGGGCCGTTGATGAGATCGATGACGTCTTTGGTGATGTCCTGACCGCCGTAAACGACGATGCGCCGGTCGACGATCACCGACAAGCGCCGGTTGGAGCTCGACTTGAGCGATGGCGGCTTGCGCGCGGCCGAACAGCGGCCCGAGCACCTGGCGCTGTTCGTTCACGAAACGCTGCTGAAAGTCGGATTGCACGCGCTGTTGGTCGGAAGGTGATTTGGCGCGCTTCATCGCCGCGGCGAACTGCGGATCGAGCTGCGACTTGTACTTCGCGACCTGCGCGTTTGCACTTTGAAATTGCGGAAGCGATCCGATCGCCGCCTGATCGATGAATCCAACGTCGGTCAGATCGGCGGCAATGGCGGCCGGCGCCGCGACGAACGTCAGGACGAGCGCGACGGCCAGCAAACGAGTGACTTTGCGAATATTCATTTTCCTCTAGAAGCTTTGGCCGATGCCGAAGCTGGTATGCGTTCCGTTTGAGCCCTTGGCAAAATCGATGCGGATCGTGTGCAAGCCCAACTGCGGCACGTCGAATCGCAGGCCGATGCCGTAATCACCGCGCCACGACCATTGGTTCGGGTAGCCGATGATGCGGTTGGTGTACGGATCGAGCAGCGGTTGCGCTCCGCGCACGCGATAGCCGCCTTCATCGGCGAAGAGCGCGATGCCGAATTTGCGATCCGCGGTCAGCGGCTTGCGAAGTTCGATCTGTCCGAGCATTGTATCGGTTCCGTAGAAGACGCTGTCATAGCCGCGCAGCTGCTGATCGGAAAACGTGTACAGATTGCTCGGCGGAATCGCTCCCGTCGACGTGCGGCCTTGCCCGTGCAATGCGAGCGTCGAATCTTTGAGGATCGGCAAAAACTTCGCGAGGTCGAGCGTGGTTTGCGTGAAGCTGAAGTTCGACCCGATCGACGGCGTGGAAACCGTCTCGCTGAGCGAGGCAGTTTCACCGTGGCGCGGATTGAAGATGTCGTCGAGCATCGTTGCCGGATTGGTGCCCAGTCCGAACGTCACCTGATTCAGCCGGTACGGAGTTCCCGTATTGATGTTGGCAATCGACGTCGCGACGATACCGAAACTGCCGGTCGAGTTGTTCAAATTGTTCAGTGGTCCGGGCGTCGGGCCGACGACGATATTGGGCTGCGCGCTCTGGAAATAGTACGGCGACGGCACCGTCGTGCTGTTCGTCACGTTCTCGACGGCGGTGAGCACGGTCGCGGTAATGTAATCCGAAAGCCGGCGTCCAACGCTCAGGTTCACGCCTGCTGACTTCGCGGTGCTGGTCGAAACGAGGCCGTTGAGAATTTGCGCGTTTCCGCTCGGCAGCAGCGTGACGGGAATCGGAACCGGCGATGCACCCGGGGCCGGAGACGGAATCGCGCCCGCGCCTACCGCAGTCGTATATACCGGATAGAAGTAGGTGTAGCCGTTGGTGAAGATCGATCCGCCGAGGCTCCACTTCTGCGATTGTACCGTGCTTCCAACGTATGGGACCGAGACTTGCGCCTGCGTAACGTAGCTGCGCGCGCCGCGCTCAATTTGCAGTGAGACGGCGTTGCCGGTGCCGTGCAGGTTATTGTCCTGATAGCCGATGGTGCCGTACAGGCCTTGACCCGTTAGACCGCCGGAGTATCCCGCGCCGACTGACGCGGAAGCGGTTTTCTGCTCCGTGACGATCCATTGCAGCGTGACGCAGCCCGGGTCTTTCTTGCTCATCTCTTCGGGGCACGCTTTGGGATTCACGTCTACTTTTGAAAAGAAGCCGGTATTGTTCAGGCGTTCGAGATCGCGCTGCACGCCGGTCTTCGTCAAAATCATGCCCGGACGCTCTCCGAGTTGGCGCCGGATGACCTGGTCTTTGGTCTTGGTGTTGCCGGTGATCTGCACGAGTCCGACACGCGCAACGTAGATGTTGACCTTGACCTGCGCAGTGCCGGCGTTTTGGTCGACGGTCGTCGGATCGATGCCCTCGCTAAAGCCGTTTCCGACGATCAGGTTGTACTTGTCGTACAGCTTCTGCACGGCGTTGTAATCCGCGTCTTCCATCTGCTGCGAGAACTCTTGGCCTTTTTGCGCGCTGAGAACCGGAAGAATCACCGTCTCCGGCAGCAACGGATCGCCCGTGACCGTCACGTTCGTAATGGTCAGGCCCTCGCGAATGTCGATGGTCAGCGCATTGGTCTTCGGATCGATGCTCAAGTTCTTGACGTGCGAGGCGATCTGGCCGCTGTAGCCGATGCGTTCGTAGTACGAATTGATCTTCAAGAAATCGTTGCGCAGCGTGTTCATGTTGAGCACCTGGCCGACCGATGTATCCATCAGCGCGAGCAGCGTGTCCGCCGGGACGTGCTGGTTGCCGCTGAACAAAATCTTCGTTATGACGGGGTTCTCGATCACGCGGTAGGTGATCGCAATGCCGCCCGGGCGCTGGCGTATGAGCGGCGCCGCTTGGTCGGCGAAATAGCCCAGCGCGAAAATCCGCTGCAGGTCCGCCTGTACCACCTGCTGATTGTACGGTTGCCCGGGACGCGCTTGCACGACCGCCATGATCGTTTGCGTGGGGACATGCACGTTGCCCGACACGTCCACCGACACGATTTTCGGAGCCGTCGCGGAGCGCGCGGTGCCCGGTGAAATCAGCATCAAGATGGAAGCAAGTGCCAGGACCAGGCCCGCACACCGGTGGAGCGCGCCGCGCGCACGCCAGAGGCTTGAGGTCATCAAAAAATTCTTTCCCTTGAGAGTTCGATCGCTCCAACGCTGGTGGCGTTAGGACTGTAACGCGCCGCACGAGCGCAGTGTTTCGTTTCGACCCGCACCGCCTGTTCGCGATGGTGCCGAGGTGTCCTTGCCTGGGCATTGTGCTGCTAAAACAGCCGTTGGAACAGGAAGGTGAAGCCGCTGGTTCCCTGGACCGCCTGTCCGGCGGTAGCGCGCGAATTCGTCGAGAGCACTTGCCCGGGACTCAGGAACAGCGGCGTCGGCCCCTGCTGGAAAAACATCGTGAATTGCGCAGACGTGAAGGCGTTGGGCTGGTAAGCGAAGCCGTACGTCTGTCGAATCGGCACGCCGAACGTGGTTCCGTATACCGCGTAAAAGTCGCCGGACAACGGGCGGCGCAAACTGATGCCGAGATTGCCTCCGTAATCGACGGTCAGGTTCACGTCCGAAAGGCCGAGCGTGCTGCTGAGCGCCGTTTCCAACGGTGCGAGCAACCCGCTCGCAAATTGCGCGTTGAGAATGCTGAAGGCTTCCTGTCCGATCGTCACCGTGCCGTTCTGCCGGACTTCGAAGATATTCGGCAGCGCCGCCCCGGTGCCGGGCGCCGGCGCGCCGGCGAGCTGCCCTTGCGAGAGGATAACGCCGGTATCCGTGAACTGGATGGGACCCGCCAGCGAGTTCAGCGGCAGAAGCAGTGCGATCAGTTGCTCTTTGGTATAGCCGCCCGGGCTCGAACTGAGGTCGATGTTGACCTGGGGCACGGTGCCGGAAACCCTCGCGGTGACCTGCGTGCTTCCGGTGGGGTTCCGCTGCGTGTTGGGATCCGGATTGGTGACAGTCGTCGTTGCGACGGCGTAGATGTCCGGCAACGCTCCGTTCGCCGGATTGAAGGTCACGCGCCCTTCCTGTACTTTGAAGGCGCGGTCGATGAGCGTCAGCGTACCGCCCGCCGAGTTGAACTGCCCGGACATCGTCGGCTTCTGCAGCGTGCCGCCGAGATGCGCGTGGCCCTGGCCCGAAATGTCGAGACCGAAGAGCCCGACGCCTCCGCTGCGAACGTGCACGTTCCGTCCGGCCGTGACGCCCAAATCGAACGCAAGATTGAACGGCGGCCCCGCGCTCTTGCTTCCCGGCGTTCCGCCGCCGAGCGCGAGCAGCGAGTTAAAGGAAATCACGGTATCGCTCAAGGCGGCGTTGCCTTTGAGCAACGCGAGGCGTCCCGGCGTGCGGTCGAGCGAAATCGTCGAATCGAACGTTCCCGATCCGAAAAGCGGCATCGAGATCTGCGCGCCGCGCGCGCGCAGTGCGAGCGCGTAGCCGAGCGGTCCGCCACTGATTCCGCCGCCGAAGTTGAGCGAACCGCTGCCGTCGATCGTGCCGCGCCCGAGCACCGCATGGACGCGGTCCAGCGTCGCATGCGTGCCTTCGAAGGTGAGCTGCGCGACGGTTTGCGTAATCGGCGTAACTTCGAGCGCGCTCACGTAAGTCGCGCCGCTCGCGGAAACTTGCCCGAACATCCGCGGATTGCCGGCGGTACCGGAAACGCCCAGATGTCCGGTCAGGACTCCGCCGATCTTCGTGCCGTTTCCCAGCAGCGCCCCGAACGGCGTGAGGTCGACGTCGCTCGCGCTCACGTCCATTGCAATCGGCGCGCTCGCGGGGCCGAACGAGAACGGCCGCATCTGCAGCGGCAGAGATCCGGCAATCGTCACGCGCCCATGCGCCAGCCCGAGTTCGGCATTTCGAACCACGATGCTGCTGCGGTGTAGTTGCACCATCCCGACGAACGACGGGATGCTCAACCCATAGACGTCGAGATTCGACGCGTCGACGCCGGCGGAAACGCGCGGCGCGCCGAACGAACCTTCCACCGAGAGCGTCGATTCGATGTGACCGCGCACGTCGAAACTCTTTTTCGAAACCTGCGCTACCAGACGCGGAAGATCGTCGGTAACCGCATGCACTTGGAAGTTCATGGGTGCGGCGGCCGAAAGTCCGAAACTGCCGCTGCCCGTCGCCTGCAGCGCAGGAAGCGTCACGAGCACGTTCGTGACGTCGATGCGATCGTGCGCCGCCGAATGCGCGGTCAGCTGCGCTTTTTCAATGGCGACCGGACCGACCGTGCCGTTCTGCAGCGACGCGTTCCCGCTCACGCCGATGTGCGGGTAGGAGCCGCGAACTTGCGCGGTTCCGTCGATACGGCCGGTAATCGGCAGTTGCGCGAAACCGAGCGCCGGAAGCCAGGTCGTGAGATCGAAGTCGCTGAGCGTACCGCGGATGTCGTACCGCGATCCCACGATCAGCTTCGCGAGCTGCGAGGCGGGCGAAAGGGCGACGGTGCCCGCGGCACGCAGCCGGCCGTGCTCGCCGCCGATGTTCACGTTGCCCTGCACGACGTTGCGTAAGCTTGCCCAGTCCGCCATCGTGTCGCCGATCGGAAAGCGCCGGTAGCGGAAGCCCTGAATGTCAACGTCTCCCGACGTGTACGTCAAGCGATCGAAGTGCGAGAAAGACACGGCAACGGCGCCCGTTCCCGCGAGCGTGTCACCCGTGTCGAAGTAGTCGTTGAAGTCGCTTAGATCCGCCCGCGGCGAGCGCATCGAAAATGCCAGATCCGTTTTGCTCACCGCCGCGGAAAAATCGGCTTGCGTCGAACCGACGCGAACGAAGCCGTGCCGGATGGCGACGGCGGTGCGGCTCGCGTCGATGTCGGCTCGCGCATCCGCGAAACCCAAACCGTTTAAACTTCCGACGGGAACCTCGAGCGTGCCGCTCACATGCGGATTAACGCCGGATCCGCCAATCACGAATTGCCCGCCGAAGCTCCCTTCGGCGTTATGCGTGGGCACGGTGACGAGCTGCGACATCGCGCCGATGTCGCCGACCGGTACGGCCGCGGCGATGTCGTACGCCGGCGCGCCGCCGGCAAGGCCGCTCATGGTGCCGTTGACGTGTGCGTACGTTTGCCCGATGGCCGCAACGGTGTCGCGAACGTGCAGCGCGTCGTCCTTAATCGCGATTTCGGAACTCGCGGCGAACGGTCCGAACCCCGCTGCGCGTCCGCCGTGCAGCACGACGCCCGCGTCAACGTCGGGAATAGCTTTGCCGGGTGCAATACCGCCCACCGCGCGCAGGTTGCCGCCGGAGATCGGAACGCCGAAGCCGCGCATGGCCTGCGCCGCATCGAGCGTCGTGGTCGCGAGCGTCAGACGCGTCGAAACCGCGCTGGGCTGCGTCGCGAAACTTCCCGCCGCCACCACCGTGCCGCCGGCGGCGTGCGCCTGCGCGGAGTACACGCGCAAGATGCCGTTGTCGTACGCCATCGTTCCGGAAATTTCACTGATTGGGATGCCGTGCATGTTCGCGTTGCGCAACTGCGCGTTTTGCGCTTGAACGAAAATTTTGCCTTGAGCGATGGCGATCGCCATCGGTCCGCTAATCGCGCCTTGCACCGGGAATCCGCCGAGGAACGTGCGCAGGCCCTCGAACGTGCCCGAATATCCGCCGCGCGCGACAATCAAATTCGGCGCAAACGTTCCGTTGCCGTCGAAACTGCCCCACGGGCCGTCCGCATGAACCGAGCTGATGCGTGAAGCCGCAAACGGTCCGGCGAATCGCGCGGAGATGGTGTCGAACGGCACGCCGGCAATCGTTGCCGGCGACATGTATACCGAGCCGCCGATGACGACTCCACGCGCGGAGCCGGCGCCGGCGACGTTCGCTTCCGCAATGTGCGCGTCGATCGGCGGAAGCTCGGGCACGTTCACGCCGGGCATCTTCAGCGGCACCGCTTGATGCAGCCGCATGCCGTGTACCGAAGCCCAAAACGCGCTGTTGCCGTTCGGACGATCGAGACTGAATCCGGCGACGAGCGATCCGCCGCGGCCGTCGTTTACGCTGATGGGGCCGAACGTGCCGACGCCGCGGCGGTTGATGTCGTAGAAGCCGTTGACGTTTTCGGGCTGCACCAGGGAAACGAGGTACCCGCGTGCATCGAAGAGCACGTCCGTTCCTTGCAGCAGCGCTTCCGTCGCGACCGGCTGGTCGGTCACCAAGCCGCTGAGGTAAGGCATTCGCGACGAGGGTCCGATTGCGTGCAGCGCGAGCGTGCTCTGCACTTGTTTGCCGAGTTGAAGCATGCCTTGCAGGTGCAGGTGCATGCCGTCGTACGTCGCGTGGAACGGCAGCACGATCAATTTGTTTCGATACAGCGCGACCACGCCGCGCGGGTTTTGAATCGGAACCGCGCCGTAATTGAACAGTTTACCGCCGTAGCCGATCATCAGGACGGGATCCGAGATGTCGCCTTCGACGAGCGCGTGTATGCGCACGCCGCCGTGGATCGGCAAGTTAGCGGCGAACCTGGCGACTTCTCCCAGATTGCGCAGGTCGCCGCGGCCGTCCACGCCCAGCCGGAATTGCGGATGCGCGAAGTCGAAGATGCCGCCGGCAAAGACGATCGGGATGTGCCCGACGATCGCGGTCGCGCGCGGCGCGGCGAAGCCGCTGTCGAAAACGTTGATGACCCCGTTGATGTGCGCGATTGGTGAGTCGAGGCTTTTTACGTTCATCATGCCGTCAGCCAGATAGCCGCTGCCGGAGAGGTGATATGCGGCGTTTGAATTCGGGCCGACGCCATAAGCCCACGCGTGCAGATCGAAGTTGCGAACCGTGCCGCCGAGGATACGCGCGGCCGTCGAGTTGATGAAGTAGTTGCCGATGGCGGTAATCGGGATCGCGCGCACGTGCACGTGGTGCAGCGCATACCCGTCGACATAGTTTATCGTGCCGGCGATACGAAAGGGTTGAGCGCCGGTATCCTCGAGAAAGCCCGTCGCCTTGTAGTGCGTTTCTACGGCCGAGTCGATCGACAAGTCGACGTCGATGCGATCCACGCGCTGGCGGCGGCTTTCCTTGTAGAACCGGTATTCGTCGATGAGTGCCGCTGACGCGTCGCGAACGCGCACCGTGAAATCGAGCGGCACGCCGTTGACGCCGCGGCGGCGAGTGCCTCCGCTTACGGCCTTGGGGATTGCGATGTTGTACGTGCCGTTCTGGTTGTGCACGATCGTGATGTGCGGGCGATCGATCGCGATAGCGGTCAATCCGAAGCGGTGCTTGCTTCCCGGAAGAAGTTCGCGCAAATCGTAATAGAGGTCAATGCGCGCGGCATCCAGCACGCGCTGCCCGTGCCGGGAGACGTGCACGCCGACGAGTGCGCCGTGATGGGCTTGCAGACGCACGTCGTCGACGCTGACGTCGTAGCCGGTCGCAAGCGGAACGATGGATGAGAGCGCAAAGCGCACGGCGCCGTTGTGATAGATCGCCGCGAGGGTGAGAAGTACGATGAGCATCGCCGCCGCCACGGCACCGATCCGTTTGCGCAAGCCGTCCCTCCGCTGCGAGTTATACCCCGAGCGGGAAAAGAAGCCCCTCCATCGCGGAGGGGCTCATTTACAAATCCAAGTTCTTTACCGACTTCGCGAAGTCGAAGATGTACTGCTTGCGCGGCTCCACTTTGTCACCCATCAAATCCGTGAAGATCTGCTCGGCCTCGACCGCATCTTCGACCGTGATTTGCTTCAAGCGGCGGTTCCCGACTTCCATCGTCGTCACCGCGAGCTGCTCGGCGTCCATTTCGCCCAGACCCTTGTACTGCTGGACGACGTAATCCTTACCGTCTTCGCCGACGATCGATCGCAGTTCGTTGTCGCTGAACGCGTACCACTGCTTTTTCCCTTTGCGGATGCCGTACAGCGGGGGCTGCGCGATGTACACGTACCCTTCTTCCACGAGCGGCTTCATCTGGCGGTAGAAGAACGTGAGCAGCAGCGTGCGGATGTGCGAACCGTCCACGTCGGCGTCCGTCATGATGATGATCTTGTGGTATCGAAGTTTCGTCGCGTCGAACTCGCTGCCGAAGCCGGTGCCGAACGCCGTGATCATCGTGCGGATCTCTTCGTTCGAAAGCACCTTGTCCAGCCGCGCCTTTTCGACGTTGAGAATCTTGCCGCGGAGCGGCAGAATCGCTTGCGAGTTCGGATCGCGTCCGCCCTTGGCGGTTCCGCCGGCGGAGTCGCCTTCGACCAGGAAGATTTCGCTCTCGGCCGGGTTGTTGTTTTTGCAGTCGACGAGTTTGCCGGGCAGTCCCGAACCTTCCAGCGCGTTCTTGCGGCGCGACAAGTCGCGCGCTTTCTTCGCCGCTTCGCGGGCCCGCTGCGCTTGCATGCACTTGTCGATAATCGCGCGCGCGTACTTCGGAGTCTCCTCGAAGAAGAACTCGAGGCGTTCATTCACCAGCCCGTACACGATGTTGCGCACGCTGGCATTGCCGAGCTTGGTCTTGGTCTGGCCTTCGAACTGCGGCTCGGCGAGTTTCACGGAGACGACCGCCGTGAGTCCTTCCATGCAGTCGTCGGTAGACAGATTGCTTTCGGATTCCTTGAGCATGCCGCGTTTCTTCGCGTAACTGTTCACCGCGTTGCTGATCGCCGTGCGAAAACCGGTGAGGTGCATGCCGCCCTCGATCGTGTTGATGTTGTTCGCGTACGACGAGATGATCTCGGAGTAAGTGTCGGTCCACTGCATCGCGACTTCAACGTCAACGCCGTCGCGCTCGTTGTGCGTCGAGATCGGTTCCGGGTGAATCGGATCCTTCTTCTCGTTGAGCCACTGCACGAACGAGATGATGCCGCCGTCGAACTTGAACGTGCGCTCCCGCACCGGGTCTTGGCGTTCGTCGTGCAACGTGATCGACAGCCCGCGATTGAGGAATGCGAGTTCACGCAGACGTTTTGCCAGGACGTCCCAATGGAACTCGGTGACCTCGAACACCTCCTTGTCGGGCATGAACCATTGGTACGAGCCGCTGTCGTCTTCCGAGGTCTTGCCGACCTTTTTGAGTTTTTGCGTAGTGAGGCCGCGCTCGAATTTGATTTCGTACACGTTCCCGTCGCGCTTCACGCGCGTGGTCATGTGTGACGAGAGCGCGTTGACCACCGAAATACCCACGCCGTGCAGACCGCCCGATACTTTATAGCCGCCTTTGCCGAACTTACCGCCGGCGTGCAGGATCGTCATGATCACTTCGACTGCGGGCATCTTCTCTTCGGCGTGCACGTCGACCGGAATGCCGCGGCCGTCGTCCTCTACGGAACACGCGCCGTCCTTGTACAGAACGACCTTGATGTTTTTCGCGTATCCGGCAAGCGCTTCGTCGACGGCGTTGTCGACCGCCTCGTACACGAGCTGATGCAGCCCGCGTTCCGCGGTATTGCCGATATACATGCCGGGGCGCTTGCGGACCGCTTCGAGCCCCTTGAGGACTTCGATTTGTTCCGCGCCGTAATTCGTTGCCATTCTTTCCTAACTGTTCTCGTTTCCGTAAAAAATATCGTGCAACTCGTCACCGAGCAGATCGCGCACGACGGCCGGCGCAATGCGATCGGGTTCGAGTTGACTCTTGAGCAGCACGTACGAACTCGCGATAGAGCGATCGCGCATCGTCACGCGCGGCCGGGCCGAGCGCCGGATTCGTTCGAGCGTATCCTTCCAGCGCCGAAGCAGCCGCAGACGCACGGCCTCGTAGTCTTGCGGCGTGAGCCCCTTTACGAGCGGCGCAATACCTTGGTAGCCGAGCCATGGTGCCTCGAACAGCAGCCGCGCCACTTGCGCATCCCGGTCCTGTGCGTGCGCGATGGCGCAGGGCACGCAGAAAGACCCTGACGACGTATGAGTCCGCGCGCCGCACCGAAGACATTCTTTCCACCCGGCACGCTCTTTCGCCCGCTGAGCCGCCGCAACGTCCGTCCGAAAACGTTCGATCGCGGCTTGCAGCGTGGGAGCTTCGTCCAACACGCGCGCTTGCGTTTTGAGGCGCGGGTTGCGGCCGGTGCGTGCGCCGCGCGGCGCGGCATTCTCGCGAATACGGCCCACGCGAAAACGCAGGCCTCGAATCGTTATGCCCGCGCGCTTTTGCACGGCCGCGAGAACCCGCTCGCTCAAAAAGGCGAGCTGCTGGCTCCACGCTCCGGAGCGCGTGACCACGACGAGGGAATCGCGAACGATTTCCGCAGGTCGCGTTTGTGCGGCGACGTCAGCGCCGACGATCGCGGCCCACTCACTCTGCAACACGAAAAGCGGGTCCGAAGTTTCTTCGGCTTGGGGTTTCCACCCGGTCAAGACGCGCGCGAGGGGCTTCATTTTGAAAGGCGCTCCGGCCCAGCCTGCGCGCCCCCGAGCGAACAGGATGTGAGCCTGCCGTTCCGCACACGAGGTGCAACGGGAACGGCCGCTGCGTGGGGCCCCCAAAAATTCATGGCGCGAGAACGCACTGCTAGCACAAACTCTCCCCGAGGGCGCCGCAAAGTCGGACTTGCGCGTTTTCGATGCTGTAAAGGCGTGAGTCCGGAAGCCCTTCCGGCATGTGCGTCGCGGTGATGAACGCCTGCTCGAAGCCGCCGACGCCGTCGAGGAACGCCTGCGCGCGTTGCGGATCCAGTTCCGAAAGAACGTCGTCGAGCAGTAACAGCGGCGCCTCGCCGGAGCGTTCGTGCATAACCGTGTATTCGGCGACTTTCAGCGCAAGTACCGCCGTGCGCTGCTGACCCTGCGATCCATATGCTGCAAGCGAACGCCCATTCAACCGCAGATCCAGATCGTCGCGATGCGGGCCGGCAAGACTCATCTGCCGCGCGCGTTCCTGCGCGGCAAGCGCCTTCAGCTGCGCTCCAAAAGCGCCGGCGATGCTTTCCTCGCTCGGAACCTCAAAGGCCACGCTGGGGCGGTACTCCGCCTCGAAGTGCTCGCCGCCCGCGCTCCACTGCGCGTGAACGCGTGAGGCGGCAGCGCTCAAGATTCGCACGAATTGCTCGCGGGCGAGCATGATCTTCGTCCCTGCGTCAATCAGCGTTTCGTTGTAAATCGCGAGCAGCTCGTTGTCCGGCTCCTCGCCGCTGCGCAGCAGCGCGGATTTTTGTGCCAGCGCTTTCTGATAGCGGGCGAGATCGTGGTAATACGTCCGCTGTTCCTGCGCGAGAGATCCGTTCAGGAACGAACGGCGAAGCGCCGGAGCGCCGCTCACCAGTTGCAAGTCCGCGGGAACGAACGTCACGACGCGCAGGTTCCCCAAAAACTTCGCATAGCGCAGGCTTTGCCGGTTTACCGTGTACACTTTGCGCGTTCCACGAGGCGTCGCGGCAACCGTGCATCCCAAACGCACGTCGCCCGCGCGCACGCGCGCCTCTCCGGAAATCGCGGCGAGTTCGAAGCCTTCGCGGATGAGATCCCGTTCGCGCGACGTGCGAAAGGATTTGCCCGTTCCGAGCAGCGAGATCGATTCCAGAAGATTGCTCTTGCCTTGCGCGTTGCGGCCGACGAACACGTTGAGGCCGGCGCCGGGCTCGAGTTCGAGCTGCGCGTAGTTACGCACGTTGGAAAGGTGCAGCGATTTCAACAGCATGCGGCGCGCCGGCGCGCGTCACTACTGGCGCAGCGGCATCAGCACATAGAGCTGCTGCGCGCTCTCGAGCGGCTCGACCGGGCGAATTGCCGCGGGCGAGAGCGGCCCGAGAAACTCCATGACCGTTTGCGCGGAATCGATGTGGTTGAGGATTTCGACGAGATAGCGCGCGTTGAAGGCAATGGTCAGGTCTTCACCCTGCTGCTCGACTTCGAGTTCCTCATATGCGTTGCCGGAGACGTCGGAGCTCGCGGTTACGATGAGCGTTTGATTCGCAGCCGAGAGTTTCACCATGCTCGCGCGATCGCCCGCGACCAATTCCGCCCGGCGAAGAGCGCCGATGAGCGCGGCCGTATTGACCGTGACCGAGCGATCGAACTTCGACGGTATGACTTGTCCGTAATTGGGATATTGTCCGTCGACCAGACGCACAACGATCGAAATGTCGCCGCCTGCGAACATCAATTGGTTGCTCTGCGCGCCGAGCGCGGTTACTTCGACGCTCTCCGAGCCGCCCAAGTTACGCGAGGCTTCGGCGAGCGCCCGAGACGGCACGATGTACTTCTCGGCGCCCGAAATGCCGCTCTCGAGCGTCGTTTGGTAGCGTGCGAGCCGGTATCCGTCGGTCGCCACCATCGTCAGCGAATCGCCCTCGATTTCGAGCAGCGTGCCCATCAGCACCGCGCCGCGCGCTTCTTCGCTCGATGCCGCGAAGATCGTCGCGTTCACCCCGTCGCGAAAGCGTTTGCCGCCGATTTTGAAATGCTGGCCGCGCTGGGCCGCCGGAAGCGGCGGATATTCGTCGGCTGGGAGGGCGTGGAAGTCGTAATTGCTGCGCTCGGCCTTGATGCTCGCGCGCGTCGGCGTGCCGGTCAACTCGAGAAGCCCCGCCTGCAGGTTGCTTAGATAACTGCTGAACAGTTTGGCCGGGACGGTGACGCTGCCCGACTCGCTGACTTCCGCCGAGAAGGCGTGCTGCAAGGTCAGTTCGAGGTCGGTAGCGCGCACCGCGATTTTGCCTTCCTCCGCGCTGAGCAGCACGTTTGAAAGGATCGGCACCGTGGTGTGGGCGTTGACGACCTTGCTCGCGGCACCTACCGCGCCGGCGATGTCTTTCGTATTGCAGGTAAACTTCACGAGTTCTCCACTTCGCGTCCGGCGCGTCGCCGCTCTTTTTTAATTACAAAGATAACCGTATTAGTAGTAAGGCGGTGTATTCTGCGAACAACCGCCGATTCTCTCGTTACTGCGCGGTTTTTCGGCCCGCACAACCTGTGCATGACCCCGGGACGGCCGTACACATCTGCACCCCCGCGCGCCGCGGGACACTTATCCACGCTTCCGGGTGCGCCCTGTGCAGCAGAGCGTGTACAAATGAAAGCGCGCAGAGAAAACGGCCCGGAGTGACCGGACCGTTCGAAAGCCTCCGTGTTAGTCGCTCTGACAAAGCGCGATGAGCGATCGAATCTTGTTGCGATAGGCTTCGTCGCGCTGCATCTGTTCCTTGACCTTGTCCCGGGCGTACATGACCGTCGTGTGGTCTTTCTTGTTGAATTCGCGCGCGATGTGCGGCAGCGAGCAGTCCGTGAGTTCGGTGCAGACGAACATCGCGATTTGGCGCGGCGCGGCGACACGCTGATCGCGGCGATGATTGTCCATCTCCTTGACCGTCAGGCCGTGCGCTTTGGCAATCTTCTCCTTGATCGGATGCGATCGTCACGCGGCGCAGCGGCGCTTGCGCCACCGCGTTCTTCAGCACTTCGGCGGCAAGATCGACGGTGATTGGCGACTTGGTGAGCGACGAAAATGCGACGACGCGAATCAGCGCGCCCTCGAGTTCGCGAATATTGGAGGGAATGACTTTCGCGATGAACGAGGTCACTTCGTCGGGCACGGGAATTTTTTCCGACTCGGCCTTCTTACGCAGAATCGCTTCGCGCGTTTCGAGATCCGGCGGCTGAATGTCCGTGAGCAAGCCCCACTCGAAACGCGAGCGCAGGCGGTTTTCCAGCGTTTGAATCTCTTTCGGCGGACGGTCGCTCGATATCACCAATTGCCGTCCGGATTCATGCAGCGCGTTGAAGGTATGGAAGAACTCTTCTTGCGTTCCTTCCTTGCCCTCCAAGAACTGGATGTCGTCGATCAGTAAGCACGTCGACCAGACGGTACTTGTTGCGGAACTCGACCGTCTTGTTGTTTTGCACGGCGATGATGAATTCGTTCGTGAATTTCTCGCTCGAAACGTAGACGACGTTGGCTTCGGGATTATCCTGCAGCACGCGATGGCCGATGGCGTGCATCAAGTGGGTTTTGCCCAGGCCCACGCCGCCGTAGAGGAACAGCGGATTGTAAGCGCGAGCCGGCGCCGCCGCCACGGCTTGCGCCGCCGCATGCGCGAACCGGTTGGAGTTGCCGATGACGAACTCTTCAAAGGTGTAGCGCGAGTTGAGATTTCCCGGCCGGAAATCGTTTTGGGCGCGCACTCCGGAGGCGAGCGGGAACGGCAGGCGCGGCCGCGGTGTGGCCGCCATCGGCAGCTTCGGGCACCACGGTGAACTGCACCAGCACGCCGGTGCCGAAAATCTCGCTCAGCACCTCGGAGATTTGGCTCTTGAGCCGGTTTTCGACCCAATCCCGCGCGAAGTTGTTTTGTACCGCCAGAAGCAGCTCGTCGCCGGTCAGGGAAACCAGCCGCAGCGGCTTGATCCACATCTCGAAGATCGGTTTCGAAAATTTGCGCTCCAGCGCGGCCAATGCGGATTGCCAGAGTTCGTTCGAGATGTCCGGATTGCCAACCACAAGCGCCATCCTGAATCGTCCTTGTCGAGTGAGTAAGTAGCATTTCGAGCGGCGCTCAGACGAAAGTCGCCAGGCGTCACCCCGAGCATGGGAGGCGCCGGAATTGGCTTAATCAGGGTCCTATCCTGCGGAAATTCGGCGCCTTTTTTTATCCACTTATCCACAGGTGAAAAACCCCCCATTTTACGCGGGATTTCGCGCATTCACCCCAAGCGGCGCGCGGCTCTTGACAAGCCGGAAAACGTGCGGAAAACCGGGCTTTTTCGCTCATTCGGCGGGTGCGCCGCGCAGGGGATTTCCACAGCGTTTTCCACACGTGTGGAGAGAGTGCCCGGCCGCCCACTTTGGCCGGCGCGGCGCGGGCCTGCGGGCGGGGTTTGACTCGCGGCGCTTGACGCTCCGGCTTACGGGGTCCTATACTAAGTGGCTGTGTGTGCCGCTCATTCCGCGGCCATTTTCTTCTAGGAGATTTCGAGCGCCATGAAGCGGACGTTCCAGCCGCACAACCGCCGTCGCAAACGCGTGCACGGCTTTCTCGAGCGAATGGCCACCAAGAATGGCCGCCGCGTCATCAACGCCCGCCGCAAGAAGGGCCGCAAGCGCCTGACGGTCTGATGCGATCCTTCGCCAGCCTGCGCCGCACGGCCGACTTCAGCCGCCTGCGCCAGCGCGGCCGGCGAACTGCGACCGCGAATCTCGCGTTCTACCGGGCGGACGGCGCCTCGCACGACGAGCGTCCGCTCGTCGGCATCACGGTTTCGAAAAACGTCGGCAACGCCGTCGTGCGCAATCGGCTCCGCCGCCGCCTTTCAGCCTTGCTCCAAGAACTGCTCGATCCCGCGACGCGCATGCGTCTGCTGATCGTCGCCCGGCCTTCGGCCGCGCAACCTCTCGTACGGCGATCTGTGCGGCGAAGTGCGCCGGGCCCTCGGCTGATGCGGCCCGCGATCGTTTTTGGGCTGCGCGCGTATAAACGGCTGATTTCCCCGCTTCTTCCGCCCGCCTGCCGTTTCTATCCGACTTGCTCGGAGTACGCCGCGCAGGCTATCGCGAAACACGGGCTGGCGCGCGGCGGTATTCTCGCCGCGAAACGCCTCGTCAAATGTACGCCGCTGCATCCCGGCGGCTTCGATCCGGTCCCGGAAAGGTAACCTTTGCACCTGATCCTCGCCTCATGGCTCGATCCCATCGTTTTTGCCGTCAACTACGTGGTCGGCGGCATCAATTTGGTGGTTCACAACCGCGGATGGAGCCTGGTCATCTTCGCGCTCGCGCTGAAATTGGTGTTCTGGCCGCTCAACTCCAAGCAGTTCATGGCCATGATCAAGATGCAGCAGCTGGCGCCGCAGCTCAAACGGATGCAAGAGAAATTCGGCAAGAGCGATCCGCAGCGCTATCAAAAAGAAACGATGGAGCTGTATCGCAAAAACGGCGCGAACCCGCTCGCCGGCTGCTGGCCGATGCTCGTGCAGTATCCGTTCATCATCAGCGTCTACTGGGCGGTGCTGCAGCAGAAAAAACTGTACAGCAACGAGCATTGGGTGTGGATCGGCTCTGCGTTCACGCAGCATTTGCCCGTTCTGCCGGTCTGGAAAGCGCCGCTGCTCGCGGCCAGCTTGGCGTTGCCGGACCTGCCGCTGCTGCTGCTCTACATGGTTTCGATGTATCTCTTCTCGCGCTACGCGACGATGCCGTCGACCGATCCGCAGCAGGCGCAGACGCAAAAACTCATGGCGTGGTTCTCGCCGATCATGCTCGGGTACTTCGGCTTTCAGTGGAAGTGGCCGTCGGCGATGGTGCTGTACTGGTTTTCGTACAACGTTTTCACCATGGGTCAGCAGTTTTATTTGCTCAAGAGATATCACCAGCCGCTCTCGGTGCTCGACAACGAACATGCGATCACCGACATTCCGCAAGACGCGCAGCCGCAAAAGGCCGTCGCCACCAACGGTGCTCGCAAGCAGATCGGCAGCACATCCAAGCCCGCAAAGAAAAAGAAAGGCGCAAAACGATAAGCGATGTTCGAAGACGATTTCGAATTGGAAGACCAGCCGGCCGACGTGCGCGATCGTGAGTCCGGCACGCGCCGCCCGCGCGGCGGCACCGCAAGACGGCGGCCACCCGCCGCAGGCGCGCAGCGCGGCAATGGGAACGGCCACGCTCCCCGAACGCCTCGCGTCAAAGCCGAATTGCCCGAAGCCGCGAAACCGCGCGCGCGATTTGCTCGAAGACATTCTCACGCGAATGGGCGTGCCGCACGTCGAGATCGAATATGTGCCGCGGCCGGAGGGCGAATACTTCGAAGTGAACGGGCCCGATCTCGCGATGCTGATCGGACGCCACGGCAACACGCTCGAAGCGTTGAACCTCGTGTTCAACAACATCCTGAACGCCGGCGTCAAGAGCAACCGCAAATACTACACGATCGACGCGGAAGGCTACCGTGCCCGCCGCGCGGACCAGCTGAAGAATCTCGCGCTGGTTACGCTCGAACGCTGCATTCGTGAGAAAAAACCGCAGCGCTTGGATCCGATGCTTCCTTCGGAACGTAAGATCGTCCACCTCGCGTTGGCGGAAAACCAGTACGTTCGTACCGAATCCGAAGGCGTCGAACCGGAACGGCGCGTCGTCATCTTCCCGAAATAAGAGTCGTGAAAAACGCGCAGGGCGACCTGGAGCAAAGCGCGTGGGCATTGCTCGAGGACGGCGCGCGCGACTTCGGTTCCGAACGTGCCGCCCTCGAACGCGTCTTTCCGCGGCTGATCTCGCGTGAAGGCCACGAGCGGCTTTTCGGGGAGATGGAGCGGACGTTGGGCGCGGGCTACTTCTCGACTCCGCGCGTCGGTTTTCGAAGCGGGGTGCGGCACCGGCTCGTTCGTCCTTCCCGCTCTCGAACGCGGTCACGACGCGTACGGCGTCGACAACGATCCGAAACGTTTGTCCGTCGGGTACGCGAAGCTCGATGCTTACGCGCTGCCGCCGGCTTGGCGCGAGCGGCTGATCTTCGGCGATGCCGTTCAAACGGGGTTGGAATGCAACCGCTTCGACGTCGTGCTCGGCCACCAATTCATCGAACACGTTCCCGATCCGGCGGGCATCATTTGCGAGCTGCTGCGTATAACCAAACCCGGCGGCTTCCTCTGCTTGTACGCGCCCGATTATCGCGCGCCGTTCGAAGCGCACTATGAAATTCCGTGGCCGCCGTTTGCCGCGCGCTGGATGCTTAAGGAATGGCTCGACGCTTTTGAGCGGCCCCATGGCGGATTGGATCAGATATTTCCGGTCACGCTGTTTCAGCTCGCCGGTATTTTTCAAGCGCTTTCCTGCGATATCGTTGCTGCGGGAAACGATTTTCCGGTCGAAGAACGCGTGGCCGCGCACTTCGATCTTTCCAGCAAACAAGCAATTCGCGGTACCGCGCTTCGCATGCGCGACGCGATGCGCGCGGGCACGCTGCCGCAAAACTTCCGTTCGCCGACGTCCCTGGCAATCGTCGTACGCAAGCGATGAACGACACGATCGCGGCGATCGCGACGCCTCCCGGCAAAGGGGCGATCGCGATCGTTCGCGTTTCGGGCGCGGATGCACGGACGCTCGCTGCGCGCTTGTTCGTTTCGAAGTGCGCGCTGCAAAACCGCGTCGCAACGTATGGCACGATAGTCGACGAACGCGGCACGCCGCTCGACCGCGGCCTGGCGATCCTTTCAGTCGCGCCGCACACTTACACGGGCGAAGACACCGTCGAATTCCACGTGCACGGTTCCCCGGTCGTCGCGCGCGAAGTCGTGCGCGCGATCGTCGCGTGCGGCGCCCGGTACGCGACGGCAGGGGAATTCACGCGCCGCGCGTTCTTGAACGGTAAACTGGACTTGCATGCGGCGTCAGCCGTCGCGGATCTGATCGACGCGGAAACGCGTTCGGCGGCGCGGGCCGCGGTAGCGAACCTCGGCGGCGGGCTTGCGAACGAGGTGCGCGCTTTGCGCGAACGGCTCGCCTCGCTGCTGGAAGAACTCGCCGGCGCGGTGGATTTTCCGGACGAGGTGCCCGATCCGGATCGCCGCGAGCTGCATCGGGAACTGGATGGAATCGCCGGCGATTTGCTGCGGCTGCAGCGCGAAGGCGAAGCGGGACGGCTCGTGCGCGAAGGTGTGCCCGTCGCAATAGTCGGCCCGCCCAACGCCGGAAAGTCCTCGCTGCTCAATGCGCTGCTCGGTGAAGAGCGCGCGCTGGTTTCGGAGATTCCGGGGACCACGCGCGACACGATCGAGGAATCGATCGCGGTGCAGGGCGTGCAGATGCGGCTCATCGACACCGCGGGCATTCGGCGTCATGCCGACCGTTTGGAAGCGGCGGGCATCGAACGCACGGAGCGCGCGCTCGCCGGTGCGCGTGTCGCGCTCGTCGTGATCGACGGCTCCGAGCCGCCATCGGCGGAAGTCTTCGCGCTGCTGCATCGGACCGCGAACCGCGCGCGCGTCGTGTTCGCTAACAAGGCCGACGCCGGACGAGCCGGATCGGAACGGCTCGACGGAAGCATCGACGTCATCGGAACGACGCGCGACTCCGCAACGCTGGAACGTATTCGGGAATCGCTTGCGCGAGCCGCGTGGGGCGGCGAACTGCCCGACCTGGAACGGCCGCATCTCGCGTCATTGAACGAATTCGACGCCGTCGCGCAAGCGATCGATGCCATCGGGCACGCGCGCGACACGCTGGATTGCGGCGAGCCTAGCGATCTCATCGTGGGCGAGCTGCAGCGTGCATTCGCCGAACTGGGTCACCTCACCGGAGATGTGGCAAACGAAGAACTCGTGAGCCGCATCTTCGCGCGGTTTTGCATCGGAAAATAGGACCGGTTAACCGCCGCCGGGTCCCGCGCAGTCTATAGTCGAGCGTCGTACTGCAGGCACGAATCGATACGCGCTGTTGCGCACCGCGCACCCGAATTGCGATGCTCTGCGGCGGAACGTCCGCCGACGAATACCGCAGCGTGTGCGAGCCGGTTCGCACGCCCGAAATGCGGAAACGGCCGTCGGCATCGGTCGTCGCCTGCAATGTCGAGCTACCTTGCCGGATCTGTACGCGCACGCTGCGTAGCGGCTGCCCGGTCGTCTTATCGGTTATTTGCCCCATCAGCACGGCGAGCATCAGGACGGCACAGAGATGCGGCGCAAAGTTCATGCCGCCACTTTCGACGAGCGGCTGCGGCGCGCCCACGCGCCGAAAGGTGCGTTTGTACGTACCTGTTAGAATAGAGCGTTGTGAACGAACCCTTGCGTCCGGATGATGCCGGCGTCATCATCGTCGGCGGCGGCCATGCAGGGCTGGAAGCCGCGCTGGCCTCGGCGCGCTTGGGCGTGCCGACCCTGCTGGTGACGGGCGATCCCGATCGGATTTGCACGCTGCCGTGCAACCCTTCCATCGGAGGAAGCGCGAAGGGCCAACTCGTTCGCGAAATCGATGCGCTCGGCGGCGAAATGGCGCGAATCGTCGATCGGTGCTCGGTGCACTCGCGGTTTTTGAACGAATCGAAGGGGCCGGCGGTGCGCGCTCTCCGCGCATTGGCCGACAAACCGGCGTACGCGCGAATCGCAATCGAAACGCTGCGGTCGCAACCGAATCTTCACATCGTGCGGGGCATGGTCGAGTCGCTGATCGTTTCCGCGAGCCGCATTCGCGGTGTGACCTGCGCCGGCGGTGCGCGGTATTACGCGCGGCAGGTCGTTTTGGCGACGGGCACGTTCCTCGGCGGAAAAACGTTTCGCGGCGACGTCGTGCAAGCCGAAGGACGTTTCGGCGAAGCGCCCGCGGTCGGTCTTTCGCACGCGCTGCGCTCGCTCGGTTTTCCTACGCAGCGCTTGAAAACCGGTACGCCGCCGCGGATCGATCGCGCGAGCGTCACCGTCGAAGCGATGCAACTGCAACCGCCCAGCGCGGCGCCGCTTCCGTTTTCGTACGGCAGCGACGCGGTGTTTGCGGGGCTGCAACTGGCGTGTTACATCACGGAAACCAACGCGCGCACGCACGCCCTCGTGCGAGAAAACCTGCATCGGTCGCCATTGTACGGCCTCGATTTGATCGAAGGAATCGGCCCGCGGTATTGTCCGTCGATTGAAGACAAGGTCGTCAAATTCGCGCATAATCCGTCGCATCAGATCTTCATCGAGCCCGAAGGCTGGGACGAACCGACCTGGTACGTCGGCGGCTTTTCAACCTCGCTGCCGGCCGAAGTTCAGATCGACATGCTGCGCACGCTGCCCGGACTTGAAAGCGTCGAGATGCTTCGCGCGGGATATGCCGTCGAATACGACATGGTGCCCCCGACGGAATTGCGCGACACGCTCGAGACGCATCGGCTCGACGGGCTCTATCACTGCGGACAGATCAACGGCACGTCGGGATACGAAGAAGCGGCGGCACAAGGCCTGATAGCCGGGATCAATGCCGCGAGTGCGGCGTTAGGCCGGGAACCGCTGCGCCTCAGGCGGAGTCAGGCGTATATCGGCGTCCTGATCGACGATTTGGTTACGAAAGGCGTCGACGAACCGTACCGCATGCTGACCTCGCGTGCGGAGCACCGCATGATTCTGCGGCACGACAACGCCGATTCACGGCTTACGCCTGTCGGACGCCTTGCGGGCCTCGTCGACGATGAGGCTTGGGCCGCTTTCGAGGCGCGGCAGGCAATGCTGCGAAGCGCGATAGCGGTCGCCAAGACCACGGACATCGGCGTTCGGGCGATCCAAGATGAGGCGTTCGAGCGGGGCGCCACCATAGCGGACGCGCTGCGCCGGCCGAGGCTCGGCTTTTCGGATGTGGCGACTTACATGGTGGACGTTCCCGACCTCATCGGTGAGCGCGTCGCAATCGAGGTGAAGTACGAAGGGTACGTCCGGCGGGAGCAGCTTGCGATCGAGAAGGCGGCAAAGAGCGAAGACGTGCCCATTCCCGCGGAGTTCGCGTATGACACGATTGCGGCGCTCTCCCGGGAGGCGCGGGAGAAGTTGAGCCTGCGGCGTCCGCGAACGCTCGGCGCCGCCGGAAGGATTCCCGGGCGTCACGCCATCGGACGTCGCGATTGTGAGTCTCTACCTGCGTCGTCCGGCCGTGCCGGCCGGGTAATGGACGAGCGCGACCGCCTCGAGGATCTTCTGCGCCGGGCCGGCATCGAGGAGAATCTCATCGCTTCTCTGGCGGACTACGGGGCAATGCTGCTCGATGCGAACCGGCGCTTCAACGTCAGCGGCGCCGATGACGCCGAAACACTAGTTCCTCACATTGTGGACAGCCTGAGCATTACGCGATTTATTGCGGGTCCGCTCATCGACGTGGGCTCCGGTGGCGGATTGCCGGCTCTACCGATCGCGCTGGCGACCGGCGCAGAAATCGTGCTCGTTGAGTCCACGACCAAAAAAGCCGCCTTTCTCGAGGCCGCAGCCGCAGTACTCGGAGTACGCGCGCGCGTGATTCCGGAGCGAGCCGAACAGGCGGCGCGCGAGGCGGACTTGCGCGAGCGCTTCGCTTGTGCGACCGCGCGAGCGGTGTCGAGCGCGCCGACGGTTTTAGAGCTCACGGTTCCATTTCTTCGGATCGGCGGCGTCGCGGTGCTTCAGCGCGGGCGCATGGACGATCGCGAGCGGGAGGCTGTCGCGGATGCGGCGCCGATGCTCGGCGCGAAGGTCGCGGAAGAAGTGCGCCTCGACGGAGAGCGGCGCGTTTTGCTTGTGGAAAAGATCGCGGCCACACCCCCACGCTTTCCGCGCCGTACCGGCGTGCCGGAGAAGCGCCCGCTCTGCCTCTGATGTTTACCGGGAAACATTAAGGCACTCGACATGCCCGAAGTTTCCCGAGAAACATTAAGAACCGTACTGGGCCAAAAGACCTAGGGCGCACTTGCGGCGAAAGCAATAGCGCGCCGTCTGTGCGGGTAGTACGGTTTGGGATGAGAAACCGATGACCGACGCCCTTCGCCACTTGCTGTTTTCTGCCGCGATGCTCGCGGTCCTGATCGCCGTCGTAGCGGCGAGTCAACTAAAGTAACCATCCTTACGCTCTAGTGGGTTACCCGAGCGCGAGGCAGCATTACGATGCCGCGCGAACCCGCGCCTGATAGATGTACGATCTGCTTCCCGCCGACCGCGCCCTCGCCGAGGTCGTGCCGCCCGGTACGCTCTTTGCCGTGGGCGGCCGCGTGCGCGACGAACTGCGGCGCGAAAGCGAAGATGCGCGAATCGTACTCAAGGACCTCGACTACGTCGTCACGGGCGTTCCGGAAGGCGAACTGCGAGAGCGCTTGGAGCGTCTCGGCCGCGTCGATTTGGTCGGCGCGTCGTTCGCCGTATTCAAGGTAACGTTCGACGGGCGCACCGTGGACGTCGCGCTTCCGCGGCGCGAACACTCCACCGGCTCGGGGCACCGCGATTTCAGCGTCGAGAGCGGTCCGCACGTTCCACTCGCGGACGATTTGGCGCGGCGTGATTTTCGCATGAACATGATTGCTCGCGCGCTGCCGTCGGGCGAGATAGTCGATCCGTACGGCGGCGCCGAGGACATCCGCGCGCGGCGAATAGACATTCTCACGCCGCGCGCCTTCGAAGAAGATCCGCTTCGCATGCTGCGCGCCGCGCAGTTTGCTGCGCGCTTCGACTACGCACCCTCACGGCAAACGGTCGCGGCGATGGAGCAGGCATCCGGTAAGGTCGCGTCCGTATCGGCGGAACGCATCGCCGACGAACTCACCAAGATGATCGTTCAGGCTCCCAAACCTTCGCTCGGTCTCGAATTGCTGCGCGCAACGGGCGTCCTCGCACACGTGTGGCCGGAATTGCTCGAAGGCGTCGGCGTCGAGCAGAACGAGTGGCATGCGTACGACGTTCACCGGCACAACCTCGAAACGCTCGATGCAGCGCCGGCGGGCGATTTGACGCTGCGTCTTGCGGCGCTGCTGCACGACATCGGAAAACCGCGCACCAAAGATGGGCCGCATTTCTACCGGCACGAACAAGTGGGCGCCGACATGACGCGTTCGATGCTCGCGCGCCTGCGGTTTTCGAACGAGGTCACGGATACCGCCGAGCACCTCGTTCGCCAGCATATGTACGTCGCCGACCCCGATCTCAGCGACGCGGCGATTCGCCGCTTCATACGGCGCATCGGCGTCGACCGGGTGGATCGCCAGTTCGCCCTGCGGGCAGCCGACATCGCGGGCAGCGGTTTACCGAAGCGCGACGATTCGAACGAGCGGTTTCAAGCGCGCGTTTACGCCGAAATCGCCCGAAAACCGCCGTTTTCCGTAAAGGACTTGCGCATCGACGGCGCTGCGGTGATTGAGACGATGGTTTGCATGGGTTTGGCGGCGCGCGGCTTTCGCGGCGACAAGCGCGTCGGAGACGCGCTGCAGTACTTGTTCGAGCAGGTCACGGAGCAGCCGGAGCGCAATGAGCCAGCCACGCTGCGCGCGCTTTTGGAGCGGTTCTTCGCTCAAGAGGCGCGCCCAATTTCCTAGGGGGTTTCGGCCGATCTCGCGGATCATCGCGTTCGTCAATCAAAAAGGCGGAGTCGGGAAAAGCACGACGACCGTCAATCTCGGCGCGGCACTTGCCGTGATGGGGCAGCGCGTGCTCGTGATCGATCTCGATCCGCAAGGCAACACGTCGACGGGTCTGGGCGTGAACAAATCCGAGCTCAAGCGCGACGTGTACGACCTCCTGATGCATCACGCGTCGTTCGATGAAGTGCTGCGCCGCACGGAAATAGACAATCTCGACATCATTCCGGCGACGATTAATCTTGCCGGAGCGGAAATCGAATTGGTGTCGGCGCTCTCGCGCGAAAACCGTCTCAAAGGCGTCGTTGCGCCGATCGCCGGCGGCTACGATTTCGTGCTCGTCGACTGTCCGCCGTCGCTCGGCTTGCTGACGATCAACGCGCTCACCGCAACGCAAGAAATCATCATTCCGGTCCAAGCCGAGTATTATGCGCTCGAAGGACTTTCGCAACTCACGAACGTCGTCCGGCGCGTGCAAGAAGCGCTCAATCCGAAGCTGCAGGTCAGCGGCGTCCTGGTGACGATGTTCGACGGCCGCACCAAACTCGCGATGGAAGTGCTCGACGAACTGAACGCCTACTTTCCACGGCAGATGTTCAAGACGCAGATTCCGCGCAACGTGCGGCTCTCGGAAGCGCCATCCTTCGGAAAGCCGGTTATCTTGTTCGATTTGAAGTCGCGCGGGGCGCAGGCCTACATGTCGCTGGCAAAAGAGATGCTCGAGCAGGCCTCGCAGCAGTCGCGGGCGGCCGCCTGGTGAGCACCGCTCCAAAACGCGGGCTCGGACGCGGACTGGGTGCGCTCCTAGGCGAGGCCGCGCTGCCGGCCGCCCCTAACGTCACGGCGCCTGCGCCGCCGGTCGTGGATGCGATTCGGCAGATACCCGTGGAGCGGATTCGGCCGAATCCGCACCAGCCGCGCAAAACGTTCGATCCGGTCGCGCTCGAAGAACTGCAGGGGTCGATTCGTGAGCATGGTGTGCTCGTGCCGATCCTGGTGCGGGAGCGCGGCGACGGCTACGAACTGATCGCCGGCGAACGCCGGTGGCGCGCCTGCGCGGTGCTGCAGCGGCCGACGGTGCCTGCAATCGTGCGCACGAGCGACGATCGCGAATCCCTGGAAGTGGCGATCATCGAGAATCTCCAGCGCGAGAATCTCAACGCTCTGGAGGAAGCCGCCGGTATCGCCGAACTCATCGACTCCCACGACTTCACGCAGGAGCAAGTCGCTCAGCGTTTGGGCAAGAGCCGTCCCGCCGTCACGAACGCGCTGCGGCTGCTCGGATTGCCGGAGACCATCAAAGCGTTCATCGCCGGCGGCGCGCTCAGCGCCGCGCACGCGCGCGTCCTTTTGGCCGCGCCCGAAGCTCAGCGCGTGGATCTGGCGAAACGCAGCGCGCAGCTGGGCCTGTCGGTGCGCGCGCTCGAGCGCATCGTCACCGCGATGAGTCGCCCGCCGGTGCCGGGCAAGCCGAAGCCTCCGGGGCACGCCGGAAGATCGTGATTTCGAAGCACGGCTGCGAACCAAATTCGCGGCGCCGGTGGCCTTGCGGCGCGGCGCGAGCGGCGGAAGCATCGAGATCAAGTACGCGAACGAAACGGATCTGATCCGCATCGCCGAACTGCTGCTCGAAGAGTGAGTTTCGTACCGTTTCAACGGATTCTGGCGCTGCTGATGGCCGCAGCCATGGTGTTTGCGTTTCTCGTACCGATCGCGATGCAGCGTCACAATTACCGCATCGCCGCAATCGTCGTCGTCGTATTCGTGCTGTACCTGGCGTTCAATGCGTGGCTTTTCATGCGGATGCGCAACTCGCGAAGATCGTGACGCGCGCGCAGCGTGCGGCGCTTTTGCACGGCATCTATGCGATTGTAAACGAAAGCGCGCAGTGCGATCCAATCGCGGTAAGCCGCGCGATACTCGATGCAGGCGTGCGCATCGTGCAGTACCGCGCGAAAGGCGGCATCGTTCCGCAACATGCGCGCATAATTCGCGCGATGACCTGGGAGCGGAACGCGCTTTTCATTCTCAACGACGCGTGGCGCTCGGTTCCGCTCTACGACGCGGACGGCGCGCATCTCGGGCCAGACGACGCGCTTGCGCAAGAGTTTCCGGCGATTCGCGCCGCGCTTGCGGACCGCATCCTCGGTGTTTCGTGCGGCTCGGCCGAAGAGGCGCGGTTTGCAGAAACGATCGATGCGGACTACATCGGCGTGGGCTCGGTGTACGCAACGGCCTCGAAGAGCGACGCAGGCGCTCCGATCGGCATCGCCGGGTTGCGCGCGGTTGCCTCGGAGACGCGCTTGCCCGTCGCCGCCATTGGCGGCATCACTACCGCGGAGTTGCAGGATGTGCGTGCTAGCGGCGTTGCGATGGCGGCGGTGATCTCGGCAATTTCCTCGGCGGCCGATCCGGCCGCGGCGGCGCACGCGCTCGTGTGCGCGTGGAACGGCGAGTGAATACGGCAGGCGCGCCTCTGGTCGTATCGATCGGCACGACGAACCCGCGCAACGTCGCGGGGCTGGGACGCGACGTGCGCACGGCGGCGGACTACGGCGTCGCAATCGAAATGGCGATAGCCGCGGTCAGCGCGCAAGACGAAGGAGGCGTGCATGCGATCTTCGCGCTACCGGGCGCGGTGGTGACCGGACAACTCGACGCCATACGCTTTTCGTCGGCACGCGCGATTCGCGTGGGCGCGTTGGGCAACGCGCAGAATGCTGAAGCGATCGCGCGATTCCTACAGCGGCAGTCCGGCGTGCCGGTCGTGTTCGATCCAGTGATGCGCGCGAGTGCAGGCGGATCGCTTTACGACGGCGATGCGCTCGCCGCGGTTCGCGCGTTCATGCAGCACGCCGCCGCCTTTCTGACGCCCAACATCGAAGAAGCGGCGCAGTTGACCGGCATGACGATCGTAACGCACGCCGACATGGCCGATGCGGGCCGCCGCCTCATCGACTGCGGCGCGAATGCCGCCCTCGTAAAAGGCGGACATCTCCCGGGCGATCCCGTCGACGTGTTCGTGACGCACGAAAGCGTTGAGCGTTTCGCCGATTCACGCCTGGCGCAGCGCATGCGCGGCACCGGCTGCGCGCTCGCGATGGCGCTCGCCTGCGAATTAGCGCTGGGGCGCGAGCCGCGCGACGCAGTGAAGGGGGCTCGCGCGTACGTCCGCGCGAATATCGCGCGTTCATGATGACCACCGCCCCGCCGACGCCGCGCATTCGTCCGCGCGTCATGTCCGGCATGCGCCCGACGGGGCAGCTGCACATCGGCCACTACTTCGGCGTGCTGACGCAGTGGGTGACGTATTGTCAAACGGCCGACGCATATTTCGAAATCGCGGATCTCCATGCGTATACGACGGGGTTTGCAAATCCGCAAGTCATTCGAAACGCGCGAAACGAGATGGTTCTGGACTGGCTGGCGGCCGGCGTGGATCCGAATTCGTCCACGTTTTTTCTGCAGTCGGCGATTCCGGAGATTTCCGAACTGCAGGTGCTGCTGAGCATGATTACGCCGGTGTCGTGGCTCGAGCGCGTGCCGACGTACAAGGGCCAAATCGAAGCGCTCGGGCAGGAAATTGCGACGTACGGGTTTCTCGGATATCCGCTGCTGCAGCTTTGCGACATTGCCGTTTTTCGCGGGCAAGAAGTTCCCGTCGGCCGCGATCAGGTCGCGCACCTGGAATTCGGACGCGAGGTCGTGCGCCGTTTCAATTACTTGTACGGCGAAGGCGAAGAGGTCCTCGTCGAACCCAAAGCGATGCTCGTCGAAGGTGCGGCCGAAGTCGAGGGCATCGACGGTCGCAAGATGAGCAAGTCGTACGACAACTTCATTCTCATCGGTGAAAGCGAAGACGAGACCGCGAAGAAGATCCGCAAATACGTCACCGATCCGAACAAGATTCGCCGGAACGATCCCGGCAATCCGGCGATTTGTCCGATTTTTCATCTCTGGCCGCTCGTCAAGTCCGCGCACGTGCCGCTCGTCGATCGCGAATGCCGTTCCGGAGCGCTCGGCTGCGTTCAGGATAAGTCGGATTTGGCCGAGGCACTCAACGCCTATCTGCGGCCGATTCGCGAGAGACGCGCGATGTACGCCTCCGACGTCGCACAGGTCGAGCGCATCATCGACGAAGGCACGCAGCGCGCGCGGGCGATAGCGATGGAGACGATCGTCGACGTCAAGCGCGCTATGCGCCTGCTGTAACCTCTTCGCGCATGCGGCGACGCTGCGCGTCGATCGTGTAGCTCGGATCTTTTGCGGAGACGCATCCCGCTCGGAAGATGCCGAAACGTTCTGCGGCGCCGGCCGCCAGCAGCAGCGTGCCGGCGACCTTGCCGGCGACGTCGCTGTTCTTGGCGAACAGAGCCGCCGTCAATCCGGCGAGATTCAACCAACGCGCCGCTTTTGAGAACGTTCGCGCTTCACCGTGTTCGAATGCTTCCATTTGACGCGGCCCGAGTTCGACGTGCAGCTGCTCGAGCGCGATCGGCATGGCGATGCCGCCGAGGAGCGCCAAACGGCGCGCCGGGCGAGCCGCGCGCGCGGGCGCGAACAGCATTCCGGCTGCGCCCGCCGTTGCGGCCGACGTGGCCGCGAAGACCGCCGGCATCGACAGCCTTCCGTAATGCCAAGCCGGCACCACGGTGTCGCCGATCAGCACGGCGGTGTAGACCGACATTCCGGGGCCGAGCAGCGCGGCGATTCCTTCGAAGATCCGCCCGATCGGCCGCAGGATCCCCGTCAGTTCGCTGGCCGCGGCGATCGTGGCGGCGCCGCCGAACGCACTGAACAGGTACACGCCCATGCTCATCGGCGACGTAGGCTTGAACACGCGCAGCATGTTGGCGAAACGCTCCGGGCGCTTGAGATCGGCTATCAGGCAGAAACCGCTGATGGCGCTGCCTGCTGCAGCGGTGAAAATCATCGTGCGCGCGAGCCGATCGTTGCGTGCGATGCGTTCCGTAAAGCCGAGCAGAGCCGCCGCACCCGACAAGCCTCCGACGAAAAAATACGTCGGGATCAGGTCGGTCCACTCCGGCGGCTTGATCATGGGCCGGCCGTAATAGCCCGCGTTTTCCTCGTGCAGCGTCTGCGCGTTTTGCATCATCATCGGCGGCTGCCCGCGATGCTTGCGAAAATGATTCCTCCGGCGAGCACGGACATCGCCACCCCCGCCGCTTTCCACATCTCCGGCAGATATTTCGTGGGAACGACCGGGTCCGGCGGTAATCCGTAGACTTCCGGTTTGTCGAGCAGCAGCCACGTCGACCCGCCGCCGCCGATGCCGTCGCCGTCGTTGGTAAGGTACAGTTGCGCGCCCTCGAAGCGGTTCTGTACTTGACTCAAGCGGCGTTCCGCGCGCTCGCGCAGTTCGTCAACCGGACCGAATTGAATCGATTGCGTGGGACATGCCTTGGCGCACGCCGGTTCGTCTCCCGCTTTCAAGCGATCGTAGCAGAGCGTGCATTTTCCCATCGTCCCTTCCTGGGTTTGTTCGCTGATCACGCCGAACGGGCACGCCACGACGCAATATCCGCAGCCGTTGCAGACGTCGTCTTGAATGACGACCGTGCCGAATTCCGTGCGAATTATCGCGCCCGTGGGACAGACGTCCAGACATCCGGCGTGCGTGCAATGTTTGCACACGTCCGATTCCATTAGCCAGCGCCCTTTGCGCTCCGGATGCGGTTTGCCGTCGGTGCGATCGAACTGCTCGACGAACGCGACGTGCCGCCAGGTGTAGCCGTTGAGTTCGCCGGTGTTGTCGTACGACATACCGGTGAATTCGTAGCCGTCCTGCGGCAGCTGATTCCATTCCTTGCACGCGACTTCGCACGCTTTGCACCCGATGCAGAGCGTCGTGTCGGTGAAGAAGCCCATTCGGTCCTGCTTGCCGGCACCGTACGTCGCCGCTTCCGAATCCGCCGAAGTGAGCGCCGGAAGGCGCGTGAGATCGATGAACGTCGTCATACGGGCTTCTCCAGATGCGCGCCCGCGCGCACGTCGTCCAGGAAGCGTTGACGAGCTTTGCCGCGCGGGCGCCGGCCGGCGCGGACGTCGCACGTCAAGCCTTTCGTTTCTTGAATATGCACGTTTGGATCCAGCGCAATGTGCAGCAAGTCGTTCACGGTGTCGCCGGTGACGATGCCGCGGGATCCCCAATGATACGGCAGGCCGACCGAATGCAGCACCGTGCCGTTCATGCGCATCGGCTGAACGCGTTTCGTGATCATCACCCGCGCTTCGATGACGGCGCGCACGTTGTAGATCGTCGCCCAGTCGCCGTGGCGCAATCCGCGCAGCTCGGCCAGTTCCGGGCTGACCTCGCAGAACAATTCCGGCTGGAGCTCGGAAAGATGCGGAACTGTGCGCGTCATGCCGCCCGCCGTGTGATGCTCCGTTAACCGGTAGGTGTAGAGTACGAACGGGAAGAGTCCCGCGTGTTTTTCGCTCGGCGAGGGATTGTACTGGTTGAACGGCCGCGGAAAGACTTGCCGCGCCGGATTGGCTTGCGTTCCGTACAACGCGTTTTGAACCGGCGATTCGTGCGGCTCGAAATACGTTGGAAGCGGCCCGTCGACGATGCCGTTCGGAACGAACATCCATCCCAGTCCGTCGTCCTGCATGATGAACGGGTGCCAGCCCGCGATCGCTTCTTCGCGCTGCGCGCCGTTAGGCGGCGTATAATCCGGCCGTTTCGTTTTCTCGAAATCCGGCACGTCGTAGCCGGTCCACTGACTCTTCTGCGCGTCCCACCACACGAGCGCTTTACGCATACTCCACGGGTTGCCGTCGAGATCGGCCGACGCGCGGTTGTACAAGATGCGCCGGTTCGCCGGCCACGACCAGCCCCACTCGGGCGCGACCCACGTCTGCATCGAGTGCGGTTTGCGGCGCGCGGTTTGGTTCTGCTCGTCTTTGTAGCAGCCGCAGTAAATCCAGCATCCGCAGACGGTGCTGCCGTCGGCTTTGAGTTCGGCGTATGAAGAGAGCGATTTCCCTTCGGCATCCCACCCGTTCACCTCGCGCAGCACCATGTGCGCGTCGGGCTCTTCAATCTCACCTTTTGTGGGATAATCCCATGTGAGCAGCCGGATTGCATCGGACCAGGGCTCGTCCTGTTCCTCGATCTTCTGCTTTATGCGTTTGCCCAAGTGATAGAAGAACCACAGCTCCGACCGCGCGTCTCCCTGCGGCTCGACGGCTTTGTGATGCCATTGCAGCAGCCGCTGCGTGTTGGTGAACGACCCGTCCTTTTCGGTGTGCGCCGCGGCCGGCATCCAAAATACTTCGGTTTTGATCTGATCGGTGCTCATCTCGCCGGATTCGATCTCCGGCGAGTCGTACCAGAACGACGCGCTTTCGATCTCGCTGAAATCGCGCACGACGAGCCATTCCAAATTCGCTAAGCCGCGGCGGTGCAGACCGGCATTCGCGTTTCCGACCGCGGGATTTTCGCCGCAGATGAAATAGCCTTTCACCTTGCCGTCGACCATACCCATCGCCGTGCGGTACGCCGAATGGTCGCCGCTGATGCGCGGGAGCAATTTGAAGCAGTACTCGTTTTCTTCCGTGGCATGCTCGCCGTACCACGCCTTGAGCAAACTCACCATGTACTTGTCGAGGTTGCCCCAGTAGCCGGTCTTCGCGCCCTCCGATTCGATGTAGTGTTTGAGATCGTGGTGCGCTTTCGCGTGCGGCATGACGATGTAGCCCGGCAGAATGTTGAAGAGCGTGGGAATATCCGTCGAACCTTGGATCGACGCGTGTCCGCGCAGTGCGAAAATTCCCCCGCCGGGCCGCCCGATGTTGCCGAGCAGCAACTGCACGATTGCGGCCGCGCGAATCATTTGCACGCCGTAGGTGTGCTGCGTCCATGCAACGGCATATGCGAAGCAGCCCGTGCGGTCGCGGCCGCTGTTCGCGCAGAGCGCTTCCGCTACGTCTACGAGCTGCTCCGGGCGGATGCCGCAAATTTTTGCGACAGTCTCGCGGCGTGTAGCGCGAATAGTGACGCTTGATGATCTGATAGATGCAGCGCGGATGCTGCAGCGTCTTGTCCATGTGCGGCGGCTCGCCGTGGCGCAGCGCATCTTCTTTCTGCGGGAAGCTGCCCAATTTCGCGAGCGATTCTTCACCCTCGCGCTGGCCCGCCGCGCCGTGCAGATCCATGCCTTTGTACTGCCAGCTCTCGAAGACGTACCCGCGCTTCTCCTCGTCCCATCCGGAAAAGAGGCCGTCGAGATCTTCCGTGTCCTTGAAGTCGTCCTTGAGGATGACCGGCGCGTTGGTGTAGTTGACGACGTAGTCTTTGAACGCGCGGTCGTTTTCGATGATGTAGTTGATGATGCCGCCGAGAAACGCGATGTCCGTTCCGGGACGAATCGGGACGTGCAGCGTCGACATCGCGCTGGTACGGGTGAAGCGCGGATCGACGTGAATGAGTTGCGCGCCGCGTTCCCGCGCCTCCATCGCCCACTGGAAACCAACCGGGTGATTCTCGGCCATGTTGGAGCCCATGATGACGATGCAGTCGGAATTCTGCATGTCTTGCAGAAAGTCTGTGGCGCCGCCGCGGCCGAACGAGGTTCCCAAACTGGGAACCGTCGAGCTATGTCATATTCGGGCTTGGTTCTCTACCTGCACGATGCCCAGCGCAGTGTAGAGCTTCTTCATGACGTAGTTCTCTTCGTTGTCGAGCGTCGCGCCGCCGAGGCTGCCGATCCCCTCGCAACGGTTGAGATCGTGGCCCTCCTCGTCCGCGCTGACCCACGTTTCGCGCCGCGTCTTGAGCACGCGGTCGACGATCATCTCCATCGCCTGGTCGAGCGAGAGTTCTTCCCACTGCGTCCCGTACGGGCGGCGGTATTTGACTTTGTATTCGCGTGAAGGGCTCTGCACCATCGAGCGCGTGGCGGCGCCTTTCGGACAGAGACGTCCGCGCGAAATGGGGCTATCCGGATCGCCCTCGATCTGAACGATTTTCTCGTCTTTGACGTACAGCAACTGACCGCATCCTACGGCGCAGTACGGGCAGACGGACTTCACCGGCTTCGCGTCTTCTATGCGCGCTCGCCATTCGCGGTTTGCGTCGGATTGCGCGGCAGCGCCGAGCGCGAGCGGATCGCGTTCGAGCTGCCGCAGAACGGGCCAAGGTGCGCGGCTGTCTCGCATGCGGAATTCGTTCCTACTTGCGAACGAGGTTAAACGATTGACTTAGGTTTTTTGGCGCGCTTACCGCTTGAATTGCGGCACGCACCGTCTCATCTGCGCGAGCGCGTAGTCGATGTCTTCGAGCGACGCGGCATAGGAGAAACGCAGATAGCCCTTGCCCGCAGCGCCGAACGCGGAACCGCCCAGACACGCTACGCCGCCTTCCTGTAGAAGATACGCCGCAAGCGCCTTGTCGTCGGTCGTGATGCTTTTCACGTTGGGAAACGCGTAGAAGGCGCCTTCCGGCATGGTGCACGACATGCCGGAGATGGCGTTCAGACCGTCGACTAAGCGATCGCGCCGCCGGCGAAAGATTTCGTTCATCTCTCGCACGGGCTCGTCGGGACCGAGCAGCGCGGCGATGCCCGCCTGCTGCACGAACGTCGTCACGCATGAAAACGTATTGTTGTTGAAGAGCGTCACGATTTTGGCGAGCTGCGAGGGCATGATTGCATATCCGAGGCGCCATCCCGTCATCGCATATGCTTTTGAGAAACCGTCGACGACGATCGTGCGCTCCCGCATGCCCGCTATCGCGACGATCGAGGAAAACTCGTTCTCGTAGAAGTTGCGGCTGTAGATCTCGTCGGCTATCACGAGAAAGTCATGTTTTTTCGCCAGTTGAGCGATGCGTTCGAGATCGCTCTTGGTCAGCACGCCGCCGGTCGGGTTGTGCGGCGAGTTGATCATAATCGCGCGCGTATCGTCCGAGACGCGCCGTTCCAGCTCGTCCAGGTCCATGCGCCAGTTCTTTTCCTCGTGCAGCGGAATGCCGACGGCTTTCGCGCCGAGGTAATTCGCGCAGGACGCATACGCCGGATACGCCGGATCGAAATACACGAACTCATCGCCCGGGCTCAAAATCGCGCTGAGGATGTTCCAAATCACGGGCTTCGCGCCGGGAGACACGACGATGTTTTCCGGGCTGAACGGTTCGACGTGGCGGAACTTGGCCGCATAGTCGGCAATCACGTCACGCAACTGAATGATGCCGGCAGACGGCGAGTAATGCGTGTAATTGTCGCGGATCGCTTGGATGCCCGCTTCCTTGATATGCGCCGGCGTGTCGAAATCCGGCTCGCCGATCTCCATGTGCACGACGCGCCTGCCCTCTGCTTCGAGCGCTTTCGCGCGAGCCAGGACTTCGAACGCGCTTTCCGATCCGAGCCGCGACACGGCGTCGGCGATGCGATCGGCCTTGGTTGCGAGCATGTTGACGTAAACCTTTCGTGATGTCAGACGTTTGTCAAGGTGCCGCTTGTACCGCGGCGAATTTGGTCCGAAAGTCATGCGCACCCTGACGGACGTTTTCACGCCGGGAGCTCCGACCATAACCGAGGGGCTTCGAACCCTCGTCGTTTCGCCTGAGCGCGAGTTGGAACCTGGAATGACTGTGCGCGCATCCTTCACGTTCCGCAACCAAGGCGGAGCGAGTGCAACGGGCGTGCGCGTACGATTCAACTTACCCGACGGCTTGGTTTATCTCGTCGGAAGCGGTCAACTGGACGGCACCGAGCTGGACGACGAACACGGCAACTCGCCGCTGCTCGCTCGTGCCGGTGCGGACATCGGCGACGTCGCGCCCGGCGAAGAGCGTCGCATCGAGGTTGCCTACAGCGTCGCCGGCGCCATCGAAAACGGTTCGATGGTGGAGCTGCAGGCGGCGGTTGCCGCATTCGAGCTCGCACCGGTCGGCTCGAATATCGTGCGCCTGGTTGCCCGCAGCCGTCCTACGCTCGACAACGCGCTCACCGCCGCGGCGATCGAGTCGCGTCAGCACGAGCCGCGCCCGGGCGGCGAGGCAACCGTGACGGTGCGCGTGCACAACGCGGGTGAGTCGAGCGCGCACGACGTCGTCGTGGTCGCTCCGGTGCCCGAGCATACCGCGTACGTTCCGAATTCTGCGCGCGTAAACGGCCGCGAACTCGAGCGCGATCTGCTCGCTCCGTTCGATCACGTTCACGCGCCCGTCATCGCGCACACGCTGCCCGCGAGCGCAACGGTGACGCTGCAATACCGCGTTCGCATCGACGATCCGCTGCCGGACGGCACGAACCTCGCAGTCCGCGCGCAGATCGCTTCTCAAGAGACCGCCGCGTTCGATCTCGAACCGGTCAACGCTGTGCGTTCGCGCGGAAGCGGATTTCGAGAACGATCGGACCGGTTTTTCAATCGAACCGGGAGAAGCGTCGCCGGGTGCGCGCGTGCTGCTTCGGCTGCAGGCGTACAACGGCGGAACGACGGCCGCGGAGAACGTCGGCGTGTCGTACGCGCTGCCGGAAGGGCTCGTGCACGTGCGCGGATCCGTGCGCGTCGACGGAAAGCCGGTGCGCGAACGGAAGAAAGAAAGCGCCGCATTCGAACTAGGCGCCGTGCCTGCTCGGCAAAGCGTCGAATTCGCCGCGGAAGCGATCGTCGCGTCGCCCCTCGCGGACATGACGGTGCTGCGCGGTTTCGCCGGTGCTGCACTGGGGCGGGTCCCGGCGCGAGTTCGAAGCGCACCTCGCTGTCCGTTCCACGCCGCACTTCGCAGCGCGCCGCAATCGCGTGACGCGGGAAGGCAGCATGTGCGTGCAGCCTTCGGACGAATGCGAAGCGGCGATAACGATCGTCAACGACGGCAGCGCCGCCGCGACCGATGCCGTGCTGCACCTGCATGCGGACCCGGCGTTGGACGACCTGCGCGCATTCGACAAAAACGCGCGGCTCGACATCGAGAACGAAAGCATCGATCTCGGCACGATCGAGGCGTACGGCTCGCGAAAAATTACCGTTCGGGCGCGCGTTCGCACGCCTTATGCCGACCGCAGCGAACTGCGGCTCGGCGCGAGCCTGCACACGCGCGAACTCGGCGAGACGGTGCTCGAGGATGTGACCTGGCGCGTTGAATCGCATCCCGCCTTTTCGGGGCATAGTTCCGCGCTTACGCTGGTGCAGGACGACGTCTTTCGTCCGAATCAACTCGTGGACGTTTTCGTGCGCGTGCGAAACGAGGGCACGGACGTCGCGCAAAACGTCTGTTTGCGCTTGTACGTCTCGCCCGAGGCGCGCTTGGAAAGCGTCGAAGGCGCGACGCGCGAGCGTTCCGCGCTGCTCTTCGGCGAAATCGCACCGGGCGCGAGTGCCGAAGCGCGTCTGGGCGTGCGCCTCTTGCGAAGTCTAGCGAAAGCGCACCCCGTTTCGATCGAATCCGTTCTGAGCGCCGACGCCATGCTGCCGGTGCAGCTCGCGCCGCTCACGATCGTCACGACGGCGGAGCCGAACTTCGCGATCGGCACGCTGCGAAGCGAACCGGATGAACTCGTCGACGCAGGCGCGGACATCGAATTCGTTCTGCACGTGCGCAACAGCGGCGACGGCCCCGCGCGCCGCGTGCGCATCACCGTTCCTGCGCTCGATTCGCTCATTTACGTGCCGAACAGCACGGCGGTGAACGATTTGCCGGTTCGTGACGTCGGCGCCCTTTCTCCGCTCATGAGCGATCGCGGAATCGCGCTGAGCGACGTCGATCCGGGCATCGAAGCGACGATTCGCTGGCGCGAAGTGGTGCATAACGGCCTTGGCTCGGGTGAAGCGCTGCTGCGCCGGGCGTTCGTCGCGTACGACGGCGATCGAACCGATGAAATCACCGCACCGGAACTGAAGGTTCGGTGCGCGCCCGCGTTTGCGAATACGATTTCGGGGTTGCCGTTCGGCCTGGACGGAATGCTCGGGCCGTCGTTCGGCGGCACGCAGCAGCGCGCGCTGCCGGGAGACGGGTTCGTGGAACTTCCGCCGGCGACGCCGGTTTCGCGCGAGATCGCGGGCAGCTCGATGCTTTCGCTTGCGCCGAGCGTAAACGGCGACGCACACGGACATGAAGCTACCGCGGTCCTCGCGAGCGCCGCCGTCGCCGAAAGCGAGTGCGTTCGATGCGTCGTGGCATTTGACCGCGATCGGCTCGCGCGCGTGCTGCGATTCCTGGGTGAAGCGCGCTTCACCGGATTGGTTTCGCACCTCTTTGCGATTCGCGCGTTTTTCCCGGATGCGATGGCAGTACGCGACGATGCGCGCCTTCGGGACGTGCGCGAGACTTTGCGCGAAACGCTCGACCGCGTGTTCATCAAGCTGCGCATGCCGACGTACGTCATCGCGCCGCGCGACCTGGAATCTGCGGCGGCGCGCAATGCGTTGGAAGCGCTGTTGCAATGCGCAAACCCGGTCGCACAGCCGGCGGACTTGTCCGGCTCGCTGATCTTGCACGGAGGCGTTTCCGTCGGCGAGATGGCCGAACTGCGAGGCCGCTTGAGCGGTGCGCCGCTCGCAACGGCGCTGCCGTGGGCGGTGCTTGCGCGGTTCATGCCGACGGAAGGTGACGGCGTGCGCCACTACCGCGGACTGGCCATCGCCGCGTTCGACGAATTGGCGGGCGCGGACGAGACGGCGTTCGTCGATGCGCTGCAGCGCAAGCCGTATCCGGTGCTGGATGCGGCGCTCGACGTCGTGCGTACGCAGACTCGCGCATCTGCCTGCATGAGCGCGATCGTTGCCGTACTCGTAGCCGTCTTCGTCGTCGGAGCCGCGATCGGCGCGTATGCGTTGATGGCGCCCCGCGCGAGCGTTGCGGCGCCGCAGCCGCCGCTTCGACCGCTCGAACCCATCACCGCAACGACCGATTGGACGGCGGAAGCGGGCCACGAGTTCGCCGGCCTTTCAGAACCGGCGCGCTGCGATCTGATTTTCGCGGTGGCCGATCTCGAAGACCGGCGTTCGCAGCAGCTGCTCTCGCACGCGCTCGACGATCCGTCCGACGCCGTCGCGCTGGCTGCAGCGCACGCGCTGATGCGGCGTGGAGATTCGCAGGTCATCGAAGAGTACGCGCAGCGGCGGCCCGGCGAGCGTTCCGAGCGGCTCGCCAGGACGCTCGAGTTACTCGACTGAACACGAGTTTCCGTGGCAGCCACTGACGGGCCCCAAACCAGCGCGCTGACCGGCGTCTTCGCACCTGGCTCTCCGGTGCTCGTGGAGAGTCTTCGAACGCTCGTGGTGACGCCGCGCCGAACGGTGTCGCCGGGCGAAACGATCCGCGTCGAATTCGCGTTTTCCAATCTCGGCGGCGCGCCCGCCACCGGCGTTCGCGTGCGTTTTGCCGCGCCGTCGGGTGTAACGGCAATCGACGGCAGCGATACGCTCGACGATGCGCCGCTCGAGGGTGAGCGGCTCGTCGCCCCCGAAGGCGCCGCCCTCGGTGAGCTCGCGCAAAACGCGCAGCGCCGCGTCGCGTGCAGCTTTCGCGTCGACGCACGTATCGAAGACGGCTCGGAACTTTTTTTTCAAGCCGCGCTCAGCACCGAACAGACGCCGGTTCTCGGCTCGAATCGCGAACGGCTGGTCGTGCGTAGCCTGCCGCTGCTGCAGAATACGACGACGCTGCTGACGATTCTGGCGCCCGGTGAGCCGAAACCCGGCGACGTCATCGTCATTCAAGCCACCATCGTCAACACCGGCGCATCGACAGCGCACGACGTCCTTGCATTCCTCCCGCTGCCCGCAAACACGACGTACGTTCAGCGCAGCGCGCGCATCGCCGGGCGCGCGCTCGTGAACGCGCCGAGCGAACCGTTCGATTACGCGAACGAAACGATCGTCGCGGAGCGGTTGGCGCCCGGCCAGTCGATCGTCGCAGAATATCAAGCCGCGATCGAATCGCCGCTCGCGGACGGTACGCGGATCAAAGCCGCCGGCGCAATTTCCTCGCGGGAAGTGGAAGAGTTTCCGGTCACGTCGGCGGAGATCGTCGTGCGATCGCCGGCCGATTTCGCCAACGACGAAACCGCGCTTACCGTGTTTTGCGACGACGTTGTTTCGCCCGGCACGCGCGTGCCCATGACCGCCCGTATCGTGAACGGCGGCACGGGCGAAGCGCATAACGTGTCGATCGCTTTTGAACTGCCTGACGGCCTGGTGTACACACCCGGATCTGCGCATCTGGACGGGCAGCCCGTCGGCGAGGAAGCATTCGCGGGATCCGCGTTTTCACTCGGAACGCTGCCGTCCGGACGCATCGCCGACGCGGGCATTGCGAGCATCGTCACGATGCAGAACGGCGGCGAACTTCCCATCGCGGCCGTCCTGCGATGGAAAGGTCCCTCGAGCGGTTCCGGCAAGATTCTCGAACGGCGCTTCGCCCGGACGCTGCGCGTTCGCGCGAACTCACGCTTCACTCGCGCGCGTAATTACATCGAGGTCGATCGCGGACTCGTCGCCGCGCGTGAAGACGTGACGTTCACGGCGCACGTGTTCAACGACGGCACGGCGGCGGAGCCGGACGTAAATCTGCGCGTTATTCCGGGCGCGTTTTTGGAAGAGGTGCGAATCGCGGAATCGCCCGACGAGCCGGTGGCGTACGCGGAACCGTTCTCGCTGGGCATCGTGCAGCCGCATGCGGAGCGCACGTTCACGATACGCGCGCGCGTTGCTTCGCCCGTGCCCGATCGTTCGCACGTCACGCTCGGGGCGGTGCTCGAATTCGGCGCCGGAACGTTCGATTTGGGCGTCGCGACCGTCGTCGTGCGGTCGCGTCCGCACGTCGCCGCGGAGTCGTGCACGTGGGAACGCGTGCAATCCGAAGCGCTTCGGCCCGGACAGACGCACGACATAGCGATTCGGTTCACGAACGATGGACCGGACGCATTGCGCGACGCGCGATTGGAACTCACGCTTCCAGCCGAGCTCGCGATCGAGCGCGCGCTCAACGCGCATCGCGAAGGCGCCGGCGGCCTGCGTTTCGGCGACGTTCCGGCGGAGACGACGCACGAAGCGCGCATCAGCGTGCGTCTGCTGCGGGCGCGGCGCGATCGCACGTTTGCGCTGGAAGGTACGTTGTCCGGCCGCGGGATCAGCCCCGTCCATTTCGAAGCGCTGGAGATCGCGACGTTTGCGCAGCCGGAATTCGAAGATCAGGCGCAATTGCGCTGCAATCCCCCCGAGACGATCAACGCCGGCGATCGCGCGGCGTACGAGATCGCGCTGCGCAACAGCGGCGATGGTCCGGCCGAACATCTCGTGGTGCGCGCCGTACCGTCGAATCTCGCCGTTTACGTTCCGGGCAGCACGACGCTGAACGGCATGGCGTTGGGCGATGACTTGGGAACCTCCCAGTTGTGGTCGCAGCGCGGATTGGCGCTGACCGACGTGAATCCCGGCGTAGAACTGCGCGTGCGTTGGGAGATGCTCGTCATTGCGCCGCTCGCGGAAGGGACGGCGATCGATACGCGCGCCGTCGTCGAATGGGACGGCGGCCACTCCATCGGCTTGGCGGCGCCCACGCTGCGCGTCCTCTCAACGCCGTCTCTGGAAGCCGGCAGTACCGGAACGCCGATCTCCGTAGCCGCGCTGCAGCCTGCGCTCGAAGTCTCCGGCGCCTGAAACGATCGTTCCGCCGCCGATCGATGAACGTCCTCGGCCCACTGCGCCGTCGCAATCCGCAGCCGAAGATCGCGAGCCGCGTATCGAGGGCTCCCCGCTCGTCCAAGAAAGTGCGGCGGAAGACTTTGCCGCGCCGTGCCCCGTGCTCTACCTGGATTTCTCGCAAGAGGAACTGACGCAAGCGATCCGCACGCTGGAAAAAAGCGATGCCGGTGGCCTCGTCCCTCACGTCTTTGCAGTTCGCGCGCTCTTTCCCAACGCGATTGCCGGCAGGAACGTACAGCTCGCGCAGATCGTGGAGAACGGGTCGCGCGCGATTCGCGCACCGCTGGACCGCTTTTTCGTACGCCTGCGCGTCCCACGCCTTGCAATCACGGCGAAAGACTTGGAAGATCGCGACAGCCGTTTCGCGCTGCGCGGACTGATCGCCGCGGTTTTGGAAGCACCGCCCGAACCGATGCCGCAGCGGCCGCAAGGCGTCGTGCGTTTGAGCGGTTCACCCGACCGCGCCGCGCTCGCGCGTCGCGCTGCCGAACTGGAGCAAACGCCGCTGGGCTCGGTCGCGCCGTGGATCGTCAGCGCGCATTTGCTTGGCGAGCGGGTCGATTACGACGGCGCTTCGACCGGCGTCGAGCAAACCCACAGCGGCGTTCTCGGTTTGTATCGCACGGAGCTCGTCAAAGTCTTCACCGTGCTGGAGACGCTGCCGATGTCGGAGTTCCATCGCGTTTTGACGTCGAGCGTCAATCGCACGCTGGACGATGCGCTTGGGGCGGTGCTGGACGCGCTGCGCGCCGCGGCCCAGTACAGCATTCCTTAGCCGGCACCGTGTCGTCGGCAGCGTGGATCCTCCTGGCCGTCGTCGTTGTCGTCGGCGTACTGCTGCTCGGGATCGCTTCCGCGCTAATGGGATCGCGCCGTAAGCCGGCGCGGGCGCGCTCTTCCGTGCAATGGACGCAGCTCGTCGACGATTCGCTTACGCAGGCCGACGCGCGATTGCGCATGGACGTCGCGGAACGCCTGGGCATACTCAATACTGCTTGGAGCCGCTCGATTCTCGAACGCGCGCGAAGCGAGGAACGAAATCCGGCGGTTCGATCCGCAATCGAATCGGCGCTTCGGCGCTCAGCTTCGCCTACGGGTTTTTGATGTTGAAGTACTTCACCATGATCTGGCGCGCGATCGGCGCCGCGACGGACGCTCCGTAGCCGCCGGAGCGATCGACGAACACGGCCATTGCGATCTTCGCGTGTTTGGCGGGTGCGTACGCGACGAACCACGTGGTGTTCGCGCCGGCGCCGTTTCCGGTTTCCGCGGTTCCGGTTTTTCCGCCGTAAGGCAGCCCGTTGATTGCGAGTCCATACGCGGTTCCCCATGGCTCCGTCACTTGATCCATGCCTTCGCGCACGGCTTTGAGCGACTCCGGCGTGACGGGAACGTGCCGGCGCACCTGCGGATCGAACGTGCGGATGACGTGTCCTTGCGGATCGCGCACTTGCCAGGCGATCTCCGGTTTGTACAGCGTTCCGCCGTTCACGACCGCGGATTCGACGGTGGCCATCTGCAAAGGCGTGGCTTCGAGTGCGCCTTGCCCGATGGCCAAGCTGCAGACGTCGGACGGTTCGAGGGGAACCCCGGCGACTTTCAGCATCCAGGCATTGGTCGGATAGTTACCCGCAAACTCGCCCGGTAGGTCGATACCGGTTCTTTGACCGATGCCGTAGTATTGCGCGTACTTGCGCAATCGATCGTTCCCCAAGCGATAGCCCATCTGATAGAAGTAGCCGTCCGACGAAGCCGCGAGTGCGTGCACGAACGCTGTGTTGCCCAAACCGCCGGAGGCGATGTCTTCGAATTCCGCGCCGTAGCAGTTCCACGCGCCGGAGTCGTAGACGTTTTCATTCACTTTGACGACGCCGGTCGTGAGTGCGGCGGATCCGGTGATCATCTTAAACGTCGATCCCGTCGGCGTCGCTGCCGCGATCGCGCGATCGAACAACGGATCGAGCGGATCGAGCAGATACTTCGCGATCTTTTTATAGTCGTCGGATGCGAACGCGTTCGGATCGTAGCGCGGATAGCTCGAAAGGGCGAGCACGCGTCCCGACCACGGATCGAGAATTGCGACGGCCGCGCCCAGCCGGTACTTGCCGCCGGTCCAGGAGCGCACGCCCTGCTCCAGCGCTTCGTCCGCGATCTGCTGCAGGCGCCAATCGATGTTGAGTACCAGACTATCGCCGGGCACGGGCTGCTTCGGCGGAAGTTTGATGTTGGGGACGACCTGGCTTTGCGAGTCGACGACGATGCGTTGACCGCCCGGCTGCCCGCGAAGATACTTGTCGTACTCGTATTCGATGCCGTCTTTTCCGACGACGTCGTTCATCGAATACCCTTGACTGCGCAGGCGCTTGTATTCGTCCGGAGTGATTTGCCCGACGTAGCCGAAGACCGCGGAACCCTCACTCCCGTGCGGATAATTGCGGACGGCCTGCACCTCGACGTCGACGCCCGGCAGGTCGTTCAAAATTTCTGAGAGCCGGCTCACCTTCGCGACCGGAATGTCGCTGGCGAGAATCACGGGCCCGTACGGCTCGTACACGACGACTTCGTCGAAATTCTTGTAATTGACGCCGTGGTGATGCAGCAATTGCTCGCGGAGCTGCTTTTCCGGAACGCCGATCGTTTGCGCAACGGTCCGCAATTCGGAATCGACGTCTTTTACGAGCGAGGGAATGAGCGCGACGACGAATTCCGGACGGCTGCGGACGATCACCTTGCCGTCGCGGTCGTACACCAAACCGCGCGGCGCCGCAACGGGAATGAGCCGAATCTGATTCGCTTGCGCCGCGGCGCGGTACTCTTCGCCGTGCACGAGTTGCACCTGTATCAGCCGCACGATGACGACGATCAGCGCGATGAGCGTCATCGCGGCGAAGAAGGCAACGCGCCATGAAGAGAACTCCCAGCGCATTTGACGCCGGCCGTATTGCTTCACGCGCTGCGGGACTCCCGAAATCGGCTAACGAGCATAAACGCCGAGACGAGCAGCGCATTGAGCAGCGCTTCCCAAAGTGCCTGATGCAAATGCAGGCGCGCGTAGCCGGGCGGATAGCCCTGCAGCGCCATCACGACCCAGAAAAGCATGCGGCGCACCAGCGTGCCGGCAAGCACGACGCCGGCGACGATCGGAATCGAATCGGCAAAGAACCATCGCGACAGCCAACTCACGAACAGCGCGGTAAGCGGAGTCGCCGCGGTCCACGCGATTCCCGTTTGCGCGCTGAAAATGTCTTCGCAAAGACCGGCCGCCAAGCCGAAAACAGCCGCCTGAACGAAGTCCGCCCGCAGCGCGTACCAGACGACCACGACCAGTACCGCGCTTGCCTCGGCGCCGCGAAAACTCAGGTAGTGCATGAGTTCCAGCTGCGCGAGCAGTGCGAGCAGCAGGTACAGCGCCGCGAGCCACCCGGAGGGCGCGGCAATCGGAGCGCTGACTGGGCCGGTGCGCGTGTTTACGCGGACGCCGGTTGGTTCGTTACTTCGAAACAACGATAACGCGATCGAGGGTGGAAAAATCGGCGGCCGGCTTCACGACGGCCGTTTGGTAAAGGCTGGAGTCACTGCGCTCGATCTGCACGATCGTGCCGATCAGCGCACCGGAGTGAAACGAGCGCGCTTCGCCCGTAACGACGCGATCGCCGATGCGCAGCGGCGCGTCCTGCGAAACGTAATCGAGCCGGACGCTGCTTTGGTTGCCTTGCGCCACGCCCCAATAGCGGCCCCGCTGCACGATCGCCGGAATTTTGCTGGTGAAGTCTGTCAACAGCGCGACTTTGCTCGTGAACGGACCGGCCTCGACGATTCGCCCCACCACCCCGTCGGCGGACAGCACGCCGTCATCGCGGCTCAATCCGTTTTTGGTGCCCTTGTCTATCATCACGCTTTGGATACCGTTTTCGGGCGGAAAGCCGATGATGCGTGCCTCCACCGCTTTCGGATACTCCGCGAGACGGGGTGCGAGCGCCGTGTCTTGCTGATAGGCGGCAAGCAGTTCGTGCAGCCGCCCGTTTTCGCGTTCGAGCGAGATGTTTTGTGCGCGGAGCGCGCCGTTGTCGTGCGCCAGGCCCGGCAAGCTCCCCACTGCTTGGCCGGTGCCGCGTATCACGCCGACCGTGGTGCTGGCCGCCTCCTCGATCGCCATACCGGCGGTCGTCAACGCGGTCGTGAGCGGACTCGGGGCGCCGTTTCGGGCAGCGCTTACTTGGATGAGGGCAACGAGAGCCGTCACGATAATCACGGAGATTACCGCGAAGAGTCTACGCTCGTCACGATATGTAAATATGGCCCTACCCCGATCGCCTGCGCGTTTTCTTTAGCTGCTTGGATTCGTTATCGGCAGAGAAATTCCCAACCGGTAAAGCGTGCGGACGAACCTGGCCAGCGGGAAGCCCATCACCGTGTAAAAATCGCCCTCCACGCGCTCTACGAGCGTCGCTCCAACGCCTTGGATTCCGTACGCGCCCGCCTTGTCCATCGGCTCTTTACTTGCAACGTACGCATCGATTTCTTCATCGCCGAGCGGAAAAAACGTGACGAACGTGCTCTCGCAGTGCTCGATGAGTTCCGCGCGATCGTGGACCGCGAGTGCGAATGCAGTGTGCACTATGTGCGTGCGTCCGGAGAGATCTTGCAGCATGCGGCGCGCGTCGCGTTCGTCCGCCGGTTTATTGTACGCAACGCCGTCGACGTCGACGACCGTGTCCGCGGCGACGATCAAAACGCCGCTCGTCTCGCGCGCCGTTTCACGCAGCGTGCGGCGCACGTCCTCGCACTTGTGGCGAGCGTGCAGAATGGCGAGATCGCGCGGCACCAAATGGGGATGCTCGGGCTCGCTGTAGTTGCTCGGCAGCACTTCAACCTCGAAGCGCAGCGATCGGAGCAGCTCGAGGCGCCGCGGCGACGCGCTCGCAAGGATCACCCTCGCGCTAATCATACAGCCTGCCGTTGACTTTGACGTACCCCGCGGCATGCCGGCCACTGGGATCGCGATGCGTCCAATGGATAACCTCGTCGTCGCATTCGAATTGTCCGAGGAGCGACACGACGTCGCCGCGGCGCAGCGGAATAGGACCCGTGACGTCGACGTTGTCTTCGACTCTGATCGAATGTCCGCCCGCGTCGATGATGAAGCCTTCGTGCGTGCCGCCTCCGGAATTTCGATCGCCGAGAACGCGTACCACCGTTGCCGCAGGAACGTACACTTCGGTATGTCCGAAGGAACGCGATGAGCACGTGCCGAGTGCGCCTTGCAGGCTCGTCGCACCGCTCGAGCACGCTGCAAACAGTACGAGAGCCGCCGCAGGCGCCGCTCTATGCAGGCGTCTCAACGCCGTACACGTTGTGCGCCGTGATGTACGCCCAGACTGGCTCCGGCACAAGGTAGCGCACGGACTTACCTTGCGAGAGCAGCGTGCGAACCAGCGTCGAGCTTTCGGGCATCTCCGGCAAATGCAGCGTTTTAATGCGCGTTCTCAGCGCGTTGGGAACGGCGGCGAGCACGCGCGCGACCGCCTCGCCGCTTACGCCCGCGCGGGGGGCGATGACGAAGCTCTCGAGCGATTCGAGCGCTTCTTCGAAACGCACCCACGAGTTGCTCGCCAAAGAATCGGCGCCAGTGATGAACGTCAGCGAGGCATCCGAATACTTCATTTGAATTTTCGGAAGCAGATCCGCGGTATATCCGGTCGATGCCGGCCGCAAATCGGTGTCGTCGAGCGTGAAATGCGGATTGTCTTCGATCGCACCGAGAATCATCGCGCAGCGGTGTTCGGCGGAAGCTTCCGGTTTCGAACGGTAATGCACTTTACTGGTTGGAACGAACAGCACGCCGTCCAACCGTTCCATCAGGCGCGCCGACTCCGCGACGAACAGATGAATGTTGTGAATCGGATCGAACGTTCCGCCGAAAATTCCTAAACGCATAAGCTCCTTTTACGAATACGTGAACTCGTATGGACCGATACGAACCGTATCGCCTTCCACCGCGCCGAGTTCGCGCAGTTTTTTGTCCACGCCCATCTTCGCCAGAATCTGTTCGAAACGCGCGAGCCCCTCGTCGGAGTCGAAGTTCGTCATAGCGGCGAGGCGCTCGACGCGTTCTCCGCTCACGACGAACGTTTCGTCATGTTTTTGTATAGTGAACGGTTCGTTCGGACGTAAGTGAATACGCGCCGCCTGAGGCGTAACGATTTCCGGAACCGGGGCATTCTGTATGCTCGTCCACGCCGCATACACCAAATCTCGAACTCCCTCGCCGGTCGCCGAACTTATGCCGCGAACGCCGGAAAAGTCTGCTTGCAGTTCTTGCAGACGCTCGCGCGCGTCGGGGAGATCGAGTTTCGAGACGACGAGCATCGCGGGCTTGTTCGGCAGATCGGGATTCCAAGCGGCAAGTTCCTCTTCGATGATCTGTTTGTCGCGCAGCATTTCGTCCAGCGGCTTGGCCCCGTCCAGCAGATGTATCAGTATGCGAGTGCGTTCGACGTGGCGCAGAAACTGATCGCCCAGGCCGGCTCCCATGTGAGCGCCTTCGATCAGCCCCGGCACGTCGACCATCACGAACGACTCCTCGTCCGAGACGCGCACCACCCCCAGCTGCGGTTCGAGCGTCGTGAACGGGTAGTCCGCAATCTTCGGCCGTGCGGCCGATACGACGGAGAGCAGCGTCGATTTGCCCGCGTTGGGAAGTCCGATGATGCCGCAGTCCGCGAGCAGCCGCAGTTCCAGCCGCACCGCGAAACGCTCGCCGGGCTCACCCTTTTCCGCGAAGCGCGGCGCCTGGCGAGTGGACGTCGCGAAATGCTGATTGCCCAGACCTCCGCGGCCGCCTTTGGCAACCGTGACGCGTTCGCCGGGCGTGCGCATGTCCGCGAGAAATGCTTCGTCCTCGCCCTCCGCGCGGCGGTAGACGATCGTTCCGACCGGCACGGGGATGATCAAGTCCGGGCCGCTACGGCCCGATTTGTTCGACGTTCCGCCCGGCTTGCCGGATTCGGCCGCGAATTGGCGCTTGAAACGAAACTCGACGAGCGTGGACAGTTCGGGCGTTGCTTCGAGATAGACGGTGCCGCCATGCCCGCCGTCACCACCGGCGGGACCGCCTTTCGGGATGTATTTTTCCCGGCGCCAGGCGACCAAACCGTCGCCGCCGTTTCCCGCAGCTACCGCGATCGCCGCTTCGTCTATGAACTGCACTAGCGGTTTATCTTAGCCGGAAAAGCAAAATCGGCCCGTTTCCGGACCGACCTTGCGAAGAGTTTTCGGCTCGCGCGTTACGCGAGCGCGGGGCGGACGTGAACGTGCTGGCGATTGCGATGCGTCGCAAATTCGACCGTGCCGTCCGCGAGCGCGAAGAGGGTGTGATCCTTTCCGAGACCGACGTTCTCGCCCGGGTAGAAGCGCGTGCCGCGCTGGCGGACGAGGATGTTGCCGGCGATGACCACTTGGCCGCCGAATTTCTTAACGCCAAGCCGCTGCGCGTTCGAATCGCGGCCGTTACGCGTGGAGCCCGCGCCCTTCTTGGACGCGAAAAGCTGGAGATCGAAAAGGAACATAGCCGCGATACTATAGCAGAGGCCGCCGGACGCGTCAAATGACCGAATCGCGCCGGACGATCCGCGCGCGCTCCGACGCACCTCGCAGCGCCGCCGCGAAGGCGGGCAGGCTCCATTCGCCGCGCACGCGGATGCGTGGCATCTCGAAGCGGTTCTCCGGCCCGATCACGTACTTCGGGTCGGTCGTCACCGCAAGGTCGACGCCGGCACGCCGCACGAGGTCGAGCGTCTCCCTATTGAAGCGGCCGGAAGGATAGCAGTAAGAGGCGGCCGCGACGTGCAGTTTCTCGCGAAGTAAGCGCAGTGAGCCGTCGATTTGCGCCGCCTGCTCGGCGGCCGGCATCAGCGAGAGGTCATCGTGCTGCACCCCATGGGCGGCGAGGTCTTCCCCGAGAGCGCTCATCACCTCCAGCTGCGGCCACGTGAGATGCCGCGGCTTTCCCACCAAGCTCGTGATGATGAAAAAGGTCGCGCGATCGCCGTAGCGGTGCAGCAACGGCAACGCGTACGAATACTGATCCGCATAGCCGTCGTCGAACGTTAGGACGACTACGTGATCGAGCGGAGTCTCCCGTCTCCAATCGCTCCAGCAACTGCTGCATGCTGATGCCGGCTACGCCTCGGCTCTGCAGGTAAGCGAGCTGTGCTTCGAACTGCTCGGGCGTGACGGTGAGCTCGCGGCCGACGGCATCGGCCGGGCGATCGGAATCGATGCGGTGATACATGAGTATGGGCGGCGGCACGAACGCCGCGGGAAATATCGGCTGGACGCGGGCCCGGCCAGGCATCGCACCTGCCGCGAACAGGCCTATCAAAAGAAGAACCGCGAGTTGCCTTGCCATTGGGGAAGGTAATTCGCAAGAGGGGACCGCCCGGACCCGCCGTAACTTCACCGCGTTTTGAACAAGCGACGTGTCGTCGTCACCGGCCTGGGCGCGGTGACGCCCTTGGGAAACACCAAGGACGAATTCTGGCGCCGGCTCATCGCCGGGGAAAGCGGCGTCGGGCCCATTACGGCGTTCGACGCGACGGACTTCTCGACGCGTTTCGCGGCCGAAGTAAAAGACTTCGACGCCGAAGCGCTCCTGGGCAAGCGCGAATCCAAACGCATGGATCGCTTCTCGCATCTCGCCATGGTCGCGGCAAAAGAAGCGATCGAAGACTCAGGGCTCGATCTCTCGGAACCAAACTTGCTCGACCGCTCCGGCGCGATCATTGCAACGGGCATCGGCGGCATTCTGACGTTTTGGCAAAGTTCGGAGAAGGCGAACCGCGACGGCACGTGGTCCAAGGTTACCCCGTTCTTCATTCCGATGCTGATGGCGAACGCGGCTTCGGCGCAGATCTCTATGGCGTTCCGTCTGCGCGGCCCGCTTTTCGCCGTGTCGAGCGCGTGTGCGAGCGGAAACGACGCTATCGTCAGCGCATATCATTACGTCGCGTCCGGAGAGGTGCCGATGATGGTGACCGGCGGCAGTGAAGCTACGATTTCGCCTCTTGCCGTTGGCGGGTTTTGTTCGATGAAAGCGATGTCGACTCGCAACGACGATCCGGCTCGCGCGAGCCGCCCGTTCGACAAAGAACGCGACGGCTTCGTGCTCGGCGAAGGCGCGGGCGTACTCGTCCTCGAGGAGTACGATCACGCAAAAGCGCGGGGCGCGCGCATCTATTGCGAGATGATCGGCTACGGACAATCGGCCGACGCGTACAATCTCGTCGCACCGGATCCCGAAAGCGCGCGGTGTCGAACTGGCGCTTGCGCGCGCGCTCGAAATCAGCGGCGTTCAAGCCGGCGACGTGGATTACATCAACGCTCACGGCACCTCGACGCCGCAAGGGGACGCGGCTGAATCGCAAGCGATCGAACGCGTTCTGGGGGTCGATGGCGCGGTGAAGGCGGCGGTCAGTTCGACGAAATCGATGCACGGGCACGCGCTTGGCGCCGCCGGAGGCATCGAAGGCGTCGCGACGGTGCTCGCGGTGCAAAACGACATCATGCCGCCCACGATCAATTACGAAAGCCCGGACCCGGAATGCGTGCTGGACTACGTCCCGAACGTCGCGCGCAAAGCGCCCGTGAACGTCGCGTTCTCGAACTCGTTCGGCTTCGGCGGCCACAACAGCGTTCTCGTGTTCGCCAAGGTGCGCGACTAACGGCGTCTTATGGCGGGAGAACAGCGCCGCCGCCGCTTGCGCGCGTTGCTAAAAAAAGCGCACGCTGCGCCGGCCGATTTGGATCTGTTCGAGCAGGCTTTTCTGCACGAAAGCGCGGCACGCGAACGGGGCGAGATCTCGAACGAACGGCTGGAGTTCTTGGGCGACTCGGTGCTGGGCTTCGTCGCGGCAACGTGGCTGTACGAGCATCACTCGGACCAAGACGAAGGGTGGCTCACGCAGCGTAAAGCCGCGCTCGTGAACGATCGCGCGCTTGCCCAGACGGCGCTGCGTCTCGGATTTCCGGAGATCATGCTGCTGGGTGAAGGGATGACCCGCGCCGGCGGCGCGCAGAACGAAACGATTCTCGCCGATGCGTTCGAGGCGTTCGTCGGCGCGCTGCATTTGCGGTACGGCGAGAACAGAGCGCGCCGTTTCTTGGTCGAACAGCATCTGCAACTGGTCGATCTATCCGAGGAGTCCGTCACCGATTCGAAGTCGCGGCTGCAGCACGTGATGCAGGAGCGCTATCGTCAAGTTCCGGTGTACCGCGACGAGGCGGTCGGGACGCCGCAGGCCCCCGAATTTACTTCGCAGGTTATCCTCAAGGATACGGTGCTGGGTTCAGGAACCGGCAGGTCAAAGAAACAAGCACAAATCGAGGCCGCGAGCAAGGCTTTAGAGACCTTGCTTGCGGCCCCACGTGCGAATGCCGGCAAGAGAACCAGGAACAAATGAAACGGCTACGGAGCCTGGGGCGCAGCGCCTTTTACAATCGCGCATTGCAATCTACGCGGCGCCCTCGGGGAGCGCGGAGCCTGGGGCGCAGCGCATTTTACAATCGCGCATTGCAATCTACGCGGCGCCCTCGGGGAGAGTTTGCGCTACTAGCACGGCATTCAGGCGCCATGAGATCGTGGGGGCCCCGTTTACGGGGGGCGCGGAGCCTGGGGCGCAGCGCCTTTTACAATCGCGAATTGCAATCTACGCGGCGCCCTCGGGGAGAGTTTGCGCTACTCGAGAGCTCAGGCGCCATGAGATCGTGGGGGCCCCGTTTTACGGGGGGCGCGGAGCCTGGGGCGCAGCGCCTTTTACAATGAAACTTAAACAGATCAAAACGTTCGGATTCAAAACGTTCGCGGAACCCACCACGATGGAGTTCGGCGGCGGCATTACTGCAGTCGTCGGTCCGAACGGTTCCGGCAAGTCCAATCTCATCGACGCGTTCCGCTGGGTGCTCGGCGAGCAGAGCAGCAAGAGTCTGCGCTCCGGCAAAATGGAAGACGTCATCTTTGCGGGCAACGAGAAGCGCAAGCCGCTCGGCCTGGCCGAAGTATCGCTCACGTTCGACAACAGCGATCGGCGGCTGCCCATCGACTTCACCGAAGTGGAGATTACGCGTCGCGCGTACCGCGCCGGCGAGATCGAGTACTACATCAACCGCAATCAGTGCCGTCTGCGCGATATCCTGGACCTGCTGATGGGCACGGGTTTGGGGCCGGGATCGTATTCGATCGTTTCTCAGGGCCAAATCGACTCGATTCTCACTAGCAAACCCACGGACCGCCGCGCGTTGTTCGAAGAGACCGCCGGCATCAACAAATTCTTGGCCCGCAAGAACGAATCGATGCGGCGCTTGGAGCAAACCGAGCAAAACGCGATCCGCATCAACGACTTGATTGCGGAATTGGAACGGCGGATCCCCGAACTCGACACGCAGGTTCGCCGTGCCAAGCGGTATCGCAAACTGAGCGCACGCGTTCGCGATTTGGAAATTCTTTCGTACATTCGCGCGAGCGCATCGCGCCGCAGCGAACGCGAGACGCTCAAAGCCGAGCTCGATCGCAACGAAGAAGTACGCAGTGCAGCCGCCGCCAAAGCCGCATCGCTGGGCGCACAGCTCGCGCAGGCGCGAACGCGCGTGTACAAGCACGAGCTGCAAGTCGAAGAATTGCGCACCCAAAGCCAGTCCTTGCGCGCGGAACTCGCGCGCCTGGAGGCGGACTACGCGGCGGCGCTCGCTCGCCGTGAAACGCTGGAAGCGCAAAGCACGCAGACCTCGGAAGACGCCGCTCGCGTGCAGCACGAGCGTGAAACGCTCGAAGCCGCCGTCGCCGACCTCGAATCGCGCATTGCGCCGCTCGCCCAAGATCTCGAATCGGCACGTGAGGCCGAGTTGCAGGCGCAGAGCGCGCTGTCGGGAGCGCGCGGCGAACTGGATGCGATCTTCACGCGGTTGCGCGAAGTCGAAGCGGCCGCATCGGCCGTAGCAGCACGCAAAGCGGAGCGGCGGGTTCAGGGCGAAAACGCCCGCGCCGAAGCCGAGCGTTTGGAGCGTGAAGCGGCAAACGCGCGCGCGCGCGCCGAACAACTCGAGATTGCGTGCGGCGCGGCAACGCACAAGTTTGCAGAACGCGAACGGGATCTCGCGCAGTTGGAGACGCAACTCGTGGAGGCGCGGGGCCGCTTCGAAGACGCCGAACGCGGCGTGGCGCCGACGCAGGGCGATCTTTCGCACGCCATCACGGCGCATCGGGAATATGCGAGCGAAGTCGCCGCCGCGCAATCGCGCCTGCACACGATAGAAGAGCTCGAGAATTCAATGGAGGGGCACGTCCCCGGAACACGGGCCGTTATCGAAGCCGCCAAACGCGGCGAGATGCGCGGCATCGACGGCGTCGTTTCCAACCTGATCACCACTGACGAACAATACGCGCGCGCGATGGACGTCGCGTTCGGGGCACGGCTCTCGAACATCATCACGCGCACGTCCGAAGACGCGGAACGCGCCATCGACTACTTGAACGCAAAGGAATCGGGGCGCGCGACGTTCCTGCCGCTCGACACGCTGCAGAACCGCACGGGGAAAGAACTAACGCCCGATCTGCGCGACGTCCGCGGCGTCATCGGCTACGCGCATACGCTCATTCGCACGCAGCCCCACTACGACAGCATCGTGAAGTTCCTCGTCGGCAACGTGCTGGTGGTCGATACGCTGCAGACGGGTATCTTTTTGGTGCGCAGCCGCGGTTTGCGCGATACCATCGTTACCCTTTCAGGGGAACAAATCACCGGCGGCGGCGCGATTACCGGCGGGCGCTATCAGCGTGAGAAGTCGATTCTGTCACGGCGCGTGCAGGCGCAGACGCTGCGCGAGCAGACTGGGAGAAATGCAAGCGCAGCTTGCGCGCTTGGAAAAGGCGGCGCAAGAAACCACTCGCGCGGGCCAGGCGGCGGTCGCCCGGCGCGACGAAGCGGCGCAGGCTTTGCGCCACGCGGAAGTCGCGCTCACGGAAGTGCGCGGCGAAATGGCGGGCGTTACCGCGCAAGTCGAACGCATGCAGCACGAGTTGGACGCTGCGCGAAAAGGTTTAAAAGAATTGGTTGCATCCGCCGCGCAAGCCCGCGAGCGCGAACGCGATCTGGAAAGCGCGAAACCCGAAGAGGCGCGCAGCGACGAAGACCGGCTGCGCCTCGAGAACGATCTTGCGGATGCGCGCCACCGTATCGCTTCGGCGGAGTTTCTGCAGGCGCAAGCGAGCGCGCGTGGCGGGGATCTGCGCGAGCGGTATGCTGCGCTTACAGCCGAGCGCGACGGCGCGAAGGGGCGCCTCGGAATCATCGATCAGGACCGGGAACGCGCCCGCGCCGCGCGCGAACACATGGCCGCCGAAATCTCCGGCTTGCGGGAACAGCTCGAGCGGGCTTCCGAACAGTTGGAGTCGCTGCGCGCGCGGGTGTCGCAGGCGGACGCCGCCTTTGAGAGCGCGCGTCGCGAACGTGAAGCGCTCGGCGATGCCGTGACGCGCTTGGAAGCGGACATGCGCAGCGCCGAACTGGAAGAACGCGATGCGCAGGCCGGCGGCGAGCGCCATCGCACGCGGCTCGCGGAGATCGAAGCGGAGCTCAGGGATGCTGGTTTCGCAATTCGCGCAAAATCCCGCGACGGACGACGAGTGCCGCGACGTGGAGCAGCGCTACAGCGAGGAACCGGACGCGGCGGCCGACGATCTTCCCAGGCTGCGCGAGGATCTCGCACGCTTGTCGAACGTCAACTTGAACGCGGAGACGGATCGCCAGGAGATTTCGGAGCGCGAGCAGTTCTTGCGCGCGCAGCTGGACGATCTTTCCAAAGCGCGCGAAACGCTGCTCCAGTCCATTCGCGAGATCGAACAGCAAACGCAGATGCAATTCAACGAAACGTTCAACCAAGTCTCCGAAGCCTTCACGGACATGTACGCGCGGCTGTTCCCGGGCGGACAAGCCAAAATGTGGCAAACCAACCCGGAGAATCTTTCGGAGACCGGTATCGAAATCTCCGTGCAGCCGCCGGGCAAAAAACTCATGCCGCTCCCGACGCTTTCCGGCGGAGAGCGTGCAATGACCGCCGCCGCGCTGATCTTCGCGCTCATCAAAGTGCGGCCGTCGCCGTTCTATCTGCTGGACGAGGTCGACGCGGCGCTGGACGATGCCAACGTCGAGCGTTTCTCGAAGATGGTTCGCGAGCTGGCCGGCGGCGGATCGCAAATGATCATCGTCACGCACAACAAGCAGACCATGGAACTTGCCGACCGCATGTACGGCGTGACGATGGGTGAGGCCGGGATTAGCTCGATCATCTCCGCGGAACTCGCTCGCGAACGGGAACCGGAGCCCGCGCTTGCCTGAGGCGGCGCTGTTCTCACTTTCGGATAAAACAGGTGCGGCGGAGGTCGCAAAAGCGCTCGCCGGGCGCGGAATAACGATCTACGCAACGGGCGGCACGCGCGCCTTTCTCGCTTCGAACCGCATCGATGTCCGCGACGTCGAGGAGTTGACGGGTTTTCCGCCGCTCTTCGACGGGCGCGTCAAGACGCTGCATCCGAAAGTTTTCGGTGCGATTTTGTACGACCGCGGCAGCGGGACGCACAACGAGCAGGCGCGCACTTATGCGATTCACGATCTTCGCACGATCGTCGTAAATTTGTACCCGTTCGAAGCGACGGTCACGAAAACCGGAACGACGCTCTCCGAAGCGATCGAACAGATCGATATCGGCGGCGTGTCCCTGCTTCGCGCGGCGGCGAAGAATTTCAAAAACGTCACCATACTAAGCCACCCGGCGCAATATCCGGCTTTTCTCAAGGCCTTTCAATCCGGCGGCCTGGACGAAAGCGCGAGGCGCCGCTTAGCGGTCACTGCGTTCGAACGCACTGCGGAATACGACGCCGCCATCGCGCATTATTTGGCGACGGAGGGCGAGGTGCTTCCGAGCGAGCTTCCCGGCGCACTCACGTTGACGATGCCGCTCGCGCAGCCGCTGCGTTACGGCGAAAACCCGCAGCTGCGAGCGGCGTTCTATTTGAGCCGGCCGCAGCAATTGCCCGAACAACTCCATGGTAAGGCACTTTCCTACAACAATCTGCTCGATTTGGATGCGACGCTGCGATTGCTCTCGCGCGCGGCGCTCGGAGCCGAAATCGGTTCGGAACGCGAACGCTTCGTACGCGCGGCAATCGTGAAGCATACTGTGCCGTGCGGCGTCGCCCAGCGTTCCTCCACCGAAAAGGCCGTACGCGACGCGCTCGAAGCGGATCCGGTTTCGGCGTTCGGCGGGATCATCGCGGTGGATTCAAAGGTGGATGCCGCGACGGCTCAGGCATTGTCGGCCTTCTTTCTAGAGATCGTGGCGGCGCCCGAATTCGAGAACGATGCGCTCGCGCTGCTCAAGAAAAAGAAAAATCTTCGCATAATGCGATACGCGCCGGATCTCCCCGACGATTTGCAGCGCGAGGTTCAGCTTCGCAGCGCGCTGGGCGGCGTGCTCGCGGAAGAAGAGGACCGTTCGTTCAAGCCGGAGACGTGGCGCGTCGTAAGCAAACGACAGCCTTCCTCACAGGAGTGGCACGATCTCGCGTTCGCTTGGGACGTCGTCCGGCACGTGAAGAGCAACGGCATCGTCTTGGTCAAGGGCGGTGCGACGCGGGGCATCTGCGCGGGTCAAACGAATCGCGTAAGCGCTGTAAAGATAGCCGCGGTCCGCGCCGGCGAAAACGCGGTCGGAGCCGCGTGCGCGAGCGACGGATTCTTTCCGTTCGCGGACGGTTTGGAGACGGCGGCGCAAGCCGGGTGCACGGCCATCATAGCGCCGCAAGGATCGGTGCGCGACGCGGAAGTGATCGCTGCGGCCGACCGGCTCGGCGTCGCGCTCGTCTTCTCAACGCATCGGTATTTCCTGCACTAGCCGGGTATAGAGGCAGCATGCCGCGGTATCTGCACACGTCGATCTTCGTGAACGACATGCAAGAGTCGATCGATTTCTACACCCAAGCGATCGGCATGAAACTCCTCGACGGTCCGTTTCATTATCCAGGCAACGCCGACATGGCCTTCGTCGGCGACAGCTGGAATGCGTACATCGAACTCGTCTACGACTTGGAAGAGCATCCGCCGTACGAGTTGGGCAACCGCTACGAACATTTAGCGGTCGAGGTGGACGGCGACCTCGAAGAGTACGTCGCGCGATTGCGTGCTAAAGGCGTGAAGGTTCTCAAAGACGTCAAAAAGTCGCCCGGTGGTTCGCGCGCGATCGCGTTCGTCGAGGATCCGAACGGCATACCGGTGGAATTGCTCGAGCCGCGCGCCTAGCGGTACACGAACGGATCGTTCGGCGGATCGATGGGGGTCAGCGACGCCGTTTGGAGCTGCAGCGTGGCGCCGCGCGCAACCAAAACGCCGCTCGCGCGCATCCACCCGCGAAGATGCGGCGGAGGTGCGTGCAGTAAACGCACGACGATCGGCGCAGCATCCGCGCGGCAGCACGTAATCGCATATCGAACGAGCGTCGCCGCATGGCCGGTACGCGTCAGCATGCCGGTGAAATCCACGCGCTCGCCGGCGAATGCGTCCGCGATCGTGGTTTCCGTCGCGTGATAGTGCGGTACCGGAGCGCTCGCGAGTGCGCCCGCGAACATGACGATCGGTGCGATGCGCAAACTCGGCGAGCTTTGCTCCCGGAAACGGACCGCACAATAAGCCGCCGCGAACGCGCACGGCCACAAGGCCGCGGCAAGCCGCGGATGCAGCAGGCCGTCTCCGCCGCGCCCCGCGACGATAGCGCAGGCCAGCGCAGCAACGGCATACGCGAAGGCGTCGTGGCTCTGCGCAGATTCCCGGCGAGCGATCCAAGCGCGTAAATCCGCGATTCCGGCGACGCACAGGAAGCCCGCGGCCGCGGGCGGCAGCATCGCGCGAAGGGTCGCGGCCAAGCCGACCGTGCCGAGCGCGCACGGAGCAATCACAAAAGCTGCGCCGGCGCCGAGTAGGAACAGCGCTGCCGGAGGGGCGTTAGACGAAATAAGTAACGGCAACAGCAGCACGGCGCACGATCCGATTGCCGCAATCGGCAACAGCAGCCGGAGCTCGCAGAGCGGTGCCGAGTCGCTGCGGTGATCGCACGACGCGCGCTTGCGGTGCAGCCGATCGACGAGCAATGCCGCGGCAAGCCGCGCGCCGGCAACGAGCGGTCCGAAGACCAGCCACGTCGCGGCGGCGGCGGGCAGCGAACGCGCGGAGGGACCGGCCCCGCACCCGCATCCGAGGTACGCGTCGATCCGCGCGTTCCACCGCAACGGCACCCGGACGAGCAGCGTTGCGGCGAGAATGAACGGCGCGCTTTCGAACAACGTCGCGGCCGACGTGACGAGCAGCGCGGTGAGCACGCTGCACAATCACGCCGTTCGGCGTGACGGCTAGTGGGTCGGCGGCGTCGGCGCGAACGGGCGCGGATCGAACCCGGGCGGCGGCGAATCGCTCACTCCCGGCGGCGGCGGAACCGGCTGAACGCCGATATCGCTGCACGTCAGTGGAGCGGGAATGGTGCGAATCGTGCCATCCGCAAAGATCGCCGCCGCCGGTGACAGCGGCGCTTTCCTTCCGGAAAGCCGATCGTAATCGAACGCGCCGCGCAGATTCGAGATCAGCGTATTCGAATCGCGCGGGCCCAGAGGCAGATACTTTTTCTCGTCGGGCAGCGTTGCAAGCGCCGGCAAACCGAACACCGTTTCGACAAACTTGATCACCGAGTCCTGATCGTTGAAATCGTGCACCACGACGCCGCTCTTTCCGAATGGCGAAATCACGAGAGCCGGAACGCGCGCGCCGTCGCCGCACGGATTACCGTCGGGACACATCTCGAAATCGTGCGGAGCGACGTGATCCCAGAATCCGCCGAGATCGTCCCACGTGATGACGATTGCGCTGTCCTTCCAATATTTGCTCCGAGCGATTGCCGATACCGCCGACGCGACGAACGCTTCGGAAATCTGCGAATCGGTGTATCCCGGATGATCGTCATCGCCGAGGTAGTGCGTCTGTACGAACGGATCCGCATTCGCCGGCTTGAGGCCCAGCGTATTGTGCGAGCCCCCTTTGACGTAGAAAACACCGCGCTCGGGAAGCCGCCCTTGCGCGAGATCGGTATAGAATGAGGTGACGTCCCGCATGTTGCCGGCCATCGATCCGTTTTTCACGACGTATCCGAAATACTGCGGCGCGAGATGATGTGCGACCAAACCGACGTGCTGCGCCCCGGCGTACCCTTCTTCATACCAGCGCCACGGAATAGCGGCGCCCGCGAGCTTCGCGATGACGCTCTTGTCTTCGCGCACGTCGTCCGTGTCTTGCGTGACGGCTCCAACGCTGTGACGCTGCATCGTCAGCAGCACGTTTGCGTACGTCTGATCGATTTGCTTGCGCCTGGGCGGCTGCGCGGGATTGTATGGCCCGAACGCCGGGTCCAAATCGCTGAAGATTGGATCGCCGGGATCGTCGGCTGCCGGTGCCCGTTCGCCCGAGTGCCGCGCGTACTCGGTCAAGCCGTTTTGGGCTGCAATGATTTCGACGTTGCTCGGCGTCGATGGGGCGCGTAATGCCTGATAAAAGTCGTCGAAGAGCGTGAAGCGTTCGGCGTACGCCCATAAGTATGGAATGGTGGCGCAATCGATGTGATACATGGATTCCGCGCCGACGGAAAACTGCTGCGCCGGCGTCGCCGCCTTTTGGTACGCGAGCACCGCTTTGCCTTGCGCCGAAACGAACGCATCCATCTTTCCGCCGTCGAACGCTTTCAACTGCACGGCGCGATCGTTGCTTTCGTAATAGACGTCGGGATCGGTCAGCCGAAACGGCGTTACGCTTTGGCCCGTCGCCGGATCGATTTGACGGAAGCCTCCGTCACGCGCCTGTGCCGACCAGACCCCGTTTGCTCCGGGAAACGTGCCGAACTCGGAATCGAACGATCGGTTCTCCTGATAGATGATGAAGACGTGCTTGATGCGACCCGCGAGCAGCCGGTCGACTTGATCGGAGGTAGGTCCCGCCGGCGCAACGGCAGCTGACAGGACCGGCGCAAGCACCAGCGCGGCGAGTGCGACGCCCGCGGCAACGAGACGAATCTTCATGCAGTAGCATACCGCCCTGTCCGCCAATCACCCTCGCCATGTCCTCGAAGATCGCCGCGCCGCGCGGGACGCAAGATTTCTTTCCGCCGGAGACTGGGCGGTGGCAGGAACTGGAGTCCCGCATTCACGTGCTCGCGCGCCGCTACGGGTACGGCGAGGTGCGAACGCCGACGTTCGAGTCGACGGATCTCTTCGTGCGCGGCGTAGGCGACACAACGGACATCGTCGAGAAAGAGATGTACACGTTCGTGGACAAAGGCGGCCGTTCGATGACGCTGCGTCCGGAATGGACGGCGCCCGTCGTACGCGCCGCCCTGCAGCGCAACTTGTTCAACGAAGGGCCGCAGCGGCTGTATTACATTGGGCCGATCTACCGGTACGAACGCCCGCAAGCCGGGCGCTATCGGCAGGCGCACCAGTTCGGCGTGGAGTGCACGGGTTTCAAAGGTCCTGAAGCCGACGCGGAGGTGATCGCGCTCGGTATGCATTTGTTTCGCTCGTACGGCGTTGACGCCGGTCCTGAACGTGAACTCGATCGGCGACGACGAATGCAGGCCGCGCTATCGGGAAGCACTGCTCGAACATTTTCGCCCGCACGCGCAGAGCTTGAGTGAAGATTCGCAACGCCGGCTGGAGCGCAATCCGCTGCGCCTGCTCGACAGCAAGGCGCCGGAGGATCAGCCGCTGCTGGACGGCGCGCCGAAATTCGAAGCGTACCTGTGCGATGCATGCCGCGAGCATTTCGAAGCGGTGAAGCGCTACCTCACGCAACTCGGAATTCCGTTCGTCGTCAATCCCCGGATCGTCCGAGGGCTCGATTATTACACGCGAACGGTTTTCGAATTCGTGTCCGAGTCGCTGGGAGCGCAAAGCACGATTTGCGCCGGGGGGCGGTACGATGCGCTCATCAAGTCGCTCGGCGGCCCCAACGTTCCGTCCGTGGGCTTCGGCTTGGGTTTAGAGCGGCTGCTCATCGCCGTCGCGGCTTCGGGCGCGTCGATGGAGTTCGAACGCAGCGGCATCCAAGTGATCGCGCTGGGGCCGCAAGCCCGCGGCGTGCTGGTCATCCTCGCGGCGCTGCTGCGCTATGCGCTGAGCGTGCCGATCTTCATGGACTTCGAGGATCGCAAACTGCTCGCGCAGCTCGAAAACCGCGGACAAGAACAACGCGCGGTATGCGCTGATCGTGGGAACGGACGAACTGCAGCAGGGGCAGGCGGTGCTGCGCGATTTGCAGCAGCGGACCGACGAGCGCGTCGGCCTCGGAAAAGACCTCGTGCCGCAGCTTGTTGAAATGGTGGGTTGATGATGCATTCAATCGTTGCGGCGCCCACGTTGGGGGCCCCGTCTCCGATGGGGGGCGCGCAGCCTAGGGCGGAGCGCCTTTCGATTGATCCGCATCGTTGCGGCGCCCACGGGGAGAGCGCATATCGCCGGTATGTTGAGGCGCCATGAAGTACTGGGGGCCCCATCTCCGATGGGGGGCGCGCAGCCTAGGGCGGAGCGCCTTTCGATCGATCGCATCGTTGCGGCGCCCACGGGGAGAGCGCATATCGCCGGTATGTTGAGGCGCCATGAAGTACTGGGGGCCCCATCTCCGATGGGGGCGCGCAGCCTAGGGCGGAGCGCCTTTCGATTGATCCGATCGTTGCGGCGCCCACGGGGAGAGCGCATATCGCCGGCATGTTGAGGCGCCATGAAGTACTGGGGGCCCCATCTCCGATGGGGGGCGCGCAGCCTAGGGCGGAGCGCCTTTAAAAGTGGACGAAACGCAGACGCTCAAGGACTTGCTCGAGATCATGCACGAGCACGACCTGGACGCCCTCAAGGTCAAAATCGGCGACAAGGTGTTCGAACTCGTCCGGCGGGAGGCCGGCATCACGGTGCTCCCCGGTGCGGCGGCAAGTGCCTTCCCGTCCGCGGACGCGTCTTCACTCGCACCCGGCACGAGCGCGCCCTCCGCGTCGGCGAACGTCAAAAAGGTCACCGCGCCGCTGGTTGGGGTCTTTTACCGCTCGCCCTCGCCCGACGCCGAAGTTTACGTGAAAGTCGGCGACCGCGTCGAGGCCGGTCAAGTGTTGTGCATTCTCGAAGCCATGAAGCTGTTCAACGAAATCACGAGCGATCACGCAGGCGTCATCACGCGCATCGTACCGGAGAACGGCGAACTCGTCTCGCTGGGTCAGGAGCTGTTTTGGATAGAACCGTAGACGTCAAAGGCAAGCGCGGTTTCGACGAGCTGATCGCCGACCGGCGCGGCATTTACGATGCGCCGCATTACCGTGCGCAGTGCGAAGCGATCGCGGATACGATGGTCAAGGCGCTGCGGCGCGGCAACAAAGTGCTGTGGATGGGCAACGGCGGCAGCGCTGCCGAGGCGCAGCACATGGCCGCCGAGTTGAGTGGACGGTTTCTGCGCGAGCGGCCCGGTCTGCATAGCGAAGCGCTGTCGGTGAATACCTCGACGTTGACGGCCATAGGCAATGACTACGGATACGATCACGTTTTCCGCCGCCAAATCGAAGCGTTCGTCCAGCCGGGCGACGTCGTTGTCGGATTGACGACCAGCGGCACGTCGAAGAACATCGTCCTTGCGTTCGAAGAGGCCAAGCGCCGCGATGCAGTCACCGTCGCCTTCACCGGAAACGGCGGCGGAACGGTCGCGGCTATCGCGGACTTGGTCCTGCTCGGCCCCGACGGCTACTCCGCCATCGTGCAAGAAGTACATCAGACGATGGCGCACATCGTCTGCGATCTGGTCGAACAGCGCATCATGTTCGAGCGGTAAAGCCATGCAGATGCTTGCGGCGCCGGATGCGCGCGCGCTTTTCGAACGCATGCGCAAACGGCATTTGCTCGTCGTGGGCGACGTTATGATCGACGAATGGATTTGGGGGACGGTCACGCGCATTTCGCCGGAAGCGCCGGTGCCGGTGGTGCAGGTGACGGACCACTCGTTCACGCTCGGCGGCGCGGGAAACGTCGCGAACAACTTGCGCGCGCTGGACGCGCGGGTAACGTTCGCCGGTGCGATCGGGACGGACGCGTTCGCGCACTACGTGGCGGACATCCTCGCCAATGAGGGCATCTCGGGTGACGGCCTCGTGCGCGTGAGCGACCGCCCTACGACGCGCAAGACGCGCGTCGTCGCGCACAATCAGCAAGTCGTGCGCGCGGATTGGGAATCGACCGCGCCGCTCGCCGCGGACGATCGCGACCGTCTCGTACGATTTCGTTCGCACGTATGCGCGCCGATGCGGACGCCGTCGTCCTTAGCGACTACGCGAAGGGGCTGTTCTGCCGCGAAATCGTCGAAGCGGCGCTGGCATGTCCGATCGTGGTGGCGGATCCGAAGCCGCAAAATCTCCAGCTGTTTCGCGGCGTCACGTGCGTCGCGCCCAACGCGCACGAAGCGGCGCAGGCCGCCGGTATTGCCATCGGCGACGAAGACTCGCTCGAACGCGCCGGCGCCGCGTTATTGCAGATCGTTGGATTGCCGCTACGTCGTCATCACGCGTGGCGAGCATGGGATGTCGCTCTTCGGGCGTGACGGGAACGCCTGCACATTCCATCGGTTGCGCGCACGGTCTTCGACGTCAGCGGTGCCGGCGACACGGTGATCGCCGTGCTCTCACTCGCGCTCGCGGCGGGCGCATCGATCGAGCTGGCGATGCAGCTCGCAAATTATGCCGCCGGCGCCGTCGTCGAAAAACTCGGCACGGCAACGGCCTCCGCAGATGAAATTCTTGCGCTGGTCGATCATGGAACGCGCTGAAGCGCTTTTCGGCAATCTGCTTGTCGCTCGACGATGCGGCGCTTGGCGGGAAGCGCTTGCGCGCGCAACGGCAAGCGTGTCGTCTTCACGAACGGCTGCTTCGACGTGCTGCACGCCGGACATGTGTCGTATCTCGCGTGGGCGCGCGAACAAGGCGACGCGCTGATCGTCGGGTTGAACGGTGACGATTCGGTACGCCGCATAAAGGGCGAGAACCGTCCGATCGTGCCCGTTCGAAGAACGCGCACGCATTCTGTGCGCGCTGCGCAGCGTGGACGCGGTCGTGGGATTCGACGAACGCACGCCGGAGGTGTCTGCTCGATCGCGTGCGACCTGACGTTCACGTGAAGAGCGCGCAATATCGCGAAGAGGAGTTGCCCGAACGCGACGTCGTCCTGCGGCATGGCGGCGTGATTCGCCTTGCGCCGCACGTTCAGGGAGCGAGCACGACCGACATCATCGCGCGCATCTTGCAGCGGTATCGCTGATGCGCCTGGCGGTCACGTGCAACGGCCCGGGCGAAACCGCCGGGTGGCTGCGTCCGTTTCTGCGCGAACTTTACGCTCGGGACCCGCGAAGCGACGTGCACGTCTTCTACGTGCCCGACGATTACGCGACCGGCCGCGAAGCACAGTGTGGTTCGCGAATGGTTTTCCGCGGCGCACGTTTACGATCCGAAAACGTACCTGCGCATCGCTTTCGGCGCGCGCGTCGACGGAGCCCCGCAAGCCGCGGACGCGGTGCTGTATCTGGGCGGGGACTTGATGCACGCGGCTCGCCTGCGCAAGCGCTTCGGCGGTGCGCTGGCAACGTACAAATTTTCGCGGCCGCGCTACGCTGCCGGCAACGGCATTGCGCATTCGCGGTCGACGAGGCAAACGCGGCACAGCTCGCAGCGTGGGGCGTTGCGCGCGATCGCATCGACCGCGTCGGCAATCTCGCGATCGACGGCGCGCTGCGTCGAAGCGCTCTCGCCGCCGGAAAGCGGAGCGCCCGCGGGCGGCGTACTCTTCATGCCCGGATCGCGCCGCTACGAAGTCGAGCATCTCATGCCGTTTTTCTTTACGGCCGCACTGACGATGCGGCGCGAGGATCCCTCGCTGCCGATCGCGTTCGGCATCTCGCCGTTCACCGAGATAGCAGCCGTTCGCGACGCGGTAGAACGCGGCGGCGATCCGCGTATGTTCGCGCGGCGCGGCACCGTCCGCGAACGCAATTGGAAGCGCCTTTTTGACGACTGCCGACGGCAGCGCTCGGTTTCCCGATCGTGCGCAACGCTCTGCTCCGCGGCGCGCGTAGCGCACCTGACGGTGACGATTCCGGGAACGAAGATGATCGAACTCGCCGCGCTAGGTAAGCCCGCTATCGCGTGCACGCCCGGCGAACGCGCCCGAACTGGTCGACGATCAACGGGCCGCTCACATATCTGGACCGCATTCCGCTGGTCGGCGCGCCGCTCAAACGCGCCGCCGTCGTCGCGTATGCCCGGCGGTTCACGTTCCACACGCAACCGAACATGGATGCGGGTGAAATGCTTATCGAAGAATTGCACGGCACGCTGACGCCGGGCCGCGTCGCGCGGGTCACGCTCGACCGTCTCCGCGACGACGGGTGGCTCGAGCGTTCGTCGCAGGCACTGAGCGCGCTGTATCGCGAACACGTCGGCGCGGCGGCGCGCATGGCGGAACGAGTTCTTTCGCTGCATCGGGGATAACGTATGCGTCTTTCCATCGTCATCGCAACAAAAGACCGCGCCGCGTACTTGGAACGCGCGCTCGACGCATTCGGCAAACAAGTGGGCGCCCCGACGTTCGAAGTCGTGGTCGTCGATAACGGGTCGAGCGATGCAACGCACGAAATCGTCGAACGCGCGCGTTCCACCCAACCGTATCCGATAGTCGTACGTTTTCGAGGCGCAGCCCGAATCGGGGCGCCGCGCGCAATCGCGGCATCTCCGTGGCGAGCGGGCACCTCGTGCTGTTTTGCGATGACGACGTGTACGCGCCGCCCGGATTTCTGTCGGCTCACGACGCGGCACATACGCTGAGCAACCTCGCCGTCAGCGGCCCGATCGTCAACGTTCCCGGCTATGACGTCAGGCCGAAACCCTCGCTCGCGAACTATTCGCGCGCCTTTTTCTGCACGTGCAACGTTTCGGTGCCGAAGGTTGCGCTCGACGCGGTCGGTGGATTCGACGAAGCGTTTCATTTGTACGGGTGGGAGGATACGGAACTTGGCGTGCGTCTGCGCGAGCACGGGATCCGCGGGAAATTCGCATGGAACGCGTACATTTGGCACGTCAAGCCGCCGCACGACGCAACGCTCGAATCCGAACTTCAAAAGTCGGTCGAAAAGGCGCGCATGGCCGTGCGCTTTTTGCAGAAGAATGCAAGCCCGCGCGTGAAGTCGGCAACCGGAGCGCATGCCGCGAATTTGCTGCGTGCCAAAGCGCTCGAGCCGCTCCTGCCGTGGTTTGCGGGCGCCGCGACGGATGAGGCCATCCCATCAGCAATTCGCGGCTTCGCGCGCGCGCAATTGCTGGACGGGATGTACACCGTCGAACTCGCACGCGCGCTCGGCAACGGAACCGGTGGCGAACGCTCCCGTTAGAGCGCTGGTCTATTGCGCCGGAGGCGGGATCGGCGATTCGCTGATGGCCTCGCTCGTCGCGCGCGCGCTGCGGGAGCGGTATCGCGAGGTGGATGCATTGACGCTGCCTTCTCATCGCGAGGCGCTCGAACGCGTGCCGGATATCGACGGCGTGCTCGTAGACGACGGAGATGAAAGCGAGGTCGCGCATCGCCTGCGCGAGCGCCGCTATGACGCGTGCGTCGTGACGTGGGCGACGGCACGCACGGCGCGCATCGCACACGCAGCCGGCATACCCGTTCGCGTCGGGCAGGCAAGGCGGCTGTATTCGCGGCGTTTCACCCATCGCGTGCCGGTGCGAAGCGAACTCGGCGACGTAACCAGCCACTGGTCGGAGATCGTGCTCGACTATGCGCGCGCGATCGCGTGCGACACAACCGATACGGCGCCGCATTTCACGCCAACCGGCGCAGACCGCACGCAGGCCGCGGCGCTGCTGCAGAAGCTGAACGTTTTCGTCGACGCATATGTGGTACTGCATCCCACGAACGCCGTCGCGCCCAAGCGCGGTCTGTGGCCGACCGAAGGGTGGGCCGCGCTTGCACGCGCACTCCGAGCGCGCTTCGATATGCCGGTGCTGCTGAGTGGCTCGACGGCGGATGCAGCGATCAACGCGGACATTCTCGCGCGGGCCGCGGACGACGGGGAAATCCACGACGTCGCCGGCAGGACCACGATCGGCGTGTTCGGCGCGCTCGCGCAATCCGCGCGGCTCTTCGTCGGGATAACGACCGGATCGATGCACGTAGCCGCGGCGGTTGGTGCGCCGACGGTCGGCATCTTTCCATTTCAAACCGACACGCCGGAGCGCTGGGCGCCGATTGGCGCACGCACCGCAGTCGTACGCGCGAGTTACCCGTGCCGTCCCGGCGAACGAAAAGAAACGTGTCCGGATTACGCGTGCATCGCTCATCTCGACGTGCCGCGCGTGATTGCAACCGCCGAGTCGCTGCTGAGCGCCCGGTAGTTTCGCACTAAACGCGCTGCGAGCGGGGAATGACCCTCTCGTGCACCTCTATCACGTGACGCTCGTAGGCGTCAATGCGCTCAACGGCGAGAAAGTGCTGCTGACCGCTACGCTCATCGCGGTCGTCGTCATTGCGCGCTATGCGCTGCACTATCTGCTGCGGATCGTGCGCTCGTTCTCGTGGGCGGAGCGCTTCCGCTTTTGGGGTCACCAAGCGATCAATCTGCTTACCGCAGTGTTCTTCATCGTTGCGCTCATCTCGATCTGGGTCGGACCGAATGCGCATCTCGCAACGGTGGGCGGCCTCGTCGGTGCCGGCGTCGCATTCGCGCTGCAGAAATTCATCATCGCCATCGCCGGATACGTCGTCATTTTGCGCGGTAAGACGTTCAGCATCGGAGACCGTGTCATCATCGGCGGCGTGCGCGGCGAGGTGATCGCGCTCGATTTCTTTCAAACGACGGTGCTCGAGATGGGACAGCCGCCGTCCGTCGAGAGCCAAGCGGATCCGGCGATGTGGGTGATGGCGCGTCAGTACAGCGGGCGCATCGTAACCGTCACGAACGGCGTGATCTTCGATCAGCCGGTCTACAACTATTCACGTGATTTTCCGTTCCTTTGGGAAGAGATTCACGTCGGCGTCGGCTATAACGACGACTACGAACGTGCCGAGCAGATCCTGCTCGAAGTCGCTCGCGCGCACACGACGCCGATCGCGCAGATGACGGGCGAGGCGCGGCGGCATCTGGAACACGTATTCGACTTGAAGCCGCCGAACGTGGAGCCGCGGGTCTTTTACGAAATGACCGACAATTGGGTCGATCTCGCGCTGCGTTTCATCGTGCCCGACCGCGGCATTCGCGAAATCAAGGATGCGATGTTTCGCGACATTCTGCGGCATTCAAGGATTGCGGCATCGCGGTGGCCTCGGGCACCTACGATATCGTGGGTTTCCCTCCCATTCGCATCGACGGCATGCCCGTGCAGTCCGAGGCGCCGAAGAAGCCCTAGTCGAAACGGCCGCGGGTGAGCGGTTTAACGGCAACGATCCAACTCTGCACGTACAATCGCGCCGCTCTGCTCGAGCGCGTGCTGGACGCGTGCTTCGAGCAAACCGTGCCCGCGGACTCGTACGAAGTCGTTCTGGTCAACGACGGATCGACGGACGATACTCCCGCGGTCCTCAGCTCGCGCGAGGCAGCGCGCCGCCTGCCCCTTCGCCATCGTCGAGCAGCCGAATTCCGGGCTGGCAAAAGGACGCAACGCCGGCATTTCACGCGCGCGCGGCGAGCGCATCATCTTCATCGACGACGACGTCCTGCCGTTGCCGAATTTCGTAGAACAGCATCTGCGTACGCACGCGGCTCATCCGCTGGCGATCGTTCGCGGCGCCGCGATCAACGTCGAGTCGTTCGACGATCTCCCGCCGCCGGTGTGGAATTTGACGAACTATAGCGGCAACTATTTCTGGACGACGAACGTTTCGGTGCCGCTTCAAACCATTCGTGAGATCGGGGGATTCAACGAAACGTTCGCCGAGTACGGGTGGGAAGACATCGACGTCGGCCTGCGGCTGCGCTTCGGCGGCGTGAAAGCGGTGTTCAACAAGAACGCCTTGGTTTTTCATTACAAGCCGCGGCCGCGGGCCGGCAGCGTGGAAAGAATGATCCGTCAAGCGCAGGCGCAGGCGCGCACCGCCGTTCAGCTCCAGCGCCTGCATCCGCATTGGCGCACCGCGCTGGCGACCGGCGACAACGCCGTCCAGCGCCTTTTGCACAAGTGGATGCGCGGCATCGACATGGCACGGCGGTACCGCGCGGCGCTCGCGGACGTTTCGATCGATCGTCCGCTGACGGCGCGCGAAGCGCGCGCGGCACGCGGTCTCGCCGGCGAGGCCTATTTCGAGGAGTTGGAACGCGTGCGGGCCGGCGATTGATGCGCATCGTTTTGGTGCGCACCGATCGCATCGGCGATCTGATTCTTTCGACGCCGGCAATCGCCACGGTGCGAGCCTCGTTTCCCGACGCGCATTTGACGATGGTGTGCAGCCCGTACAATCGCATCGTCATGGAGCGAAACGGCGACGTCGACGAACTGGTCGAGTACACGAGCGACGTTCGTCCGCGTGACTTTGGTCGACGCTACCGGGGAAACGCCGACATCGCGATCGCGCTGGCACCTCGAAGCACCGATCTCGCCATCGCCGGCGGAACTGGCGCGCGCCTGCGCATCGGATATACGTACGTGCGCCGCTATGCAGCGCGCCTGACCGCGCCGCTGTTCGTGAACCGCCTGATGATCTCCGAAGCGGATCCCGGTCTTGCCGATCGCAATCCGCAACGGCCCGTGCGTCACGAGGTGCAGCAGCTGTTGGACTTGGTCGCGCTGGCAGGTGCAACTAAGCGAGTCGACGAGTTGCGGCTGTACGTCAACGACGAAGATCGCGCGGCAAGCGCGTATTTGCCGGACAGTCCGATCGTACTCCATCTGGGCTTGCGATGGTTTCGCGACGGCAGCACGTTCGATTCAACGCTGACGCTCATGAAACGGCTGCGCCGGTTCGGCGTCCCGCTCGTGGTGACGTATGCGCCCGAGTGCGAACAGTACGTCAAAGCGATTGCGGAGTCGCGTCTGGCCGACGTGCTCCTGGGCGGCCTGCCGTTTTATCGCTGGGCCGCCGTCGTGGAACGCGCACGGGCGGTCGTGACGGTGGACACCGGTGCGACGCATGTCGCAAGCGCGATGCGCAGGCCTACGGTAGTCGCTTTCGAACATCGCTACTTCCGGCTGAACTCGCAAGAATGGGCGCCGTACGGCGTGCCGCACGTGCAGGTTCGCAAGCCGGGCAATGATTCGCCGGAATCGCTGGAGCGGTTTCGCGGCGAGATCCTCGACGCTGTTGCTCATCTGATCGGACATGCTTGACCTCTCCGTAGTCATTCCGACGTACAACCGGCTTGACACGCTCCGGCACGTAATTCCCTCGCTGCTCGATCAAAGCACGGCGCGGGATTCGTACGAGCTGCTCGTCTGCGATTCGAATTCGAACGACGGAACCGCGGAATACTTGGAACAGGTCCACGCGGAACACCCGAACGTGCGGCATTTACCGGGCTCGTACAGCGGCCGCGCGATGGCGCGTAACGCGGGGATCGCGCAGGCGCGCGGCGAGATCGTGCTCTTCAACGACTCCGACATCATCGCGGATCCCGGCTTGCTGGCAGCACATTTGGAGCATCACCGGCGGGATCGCAAAATCGCGGTCGTCGGATGGGAAGTGCAAGTGCATTCGATCGAGGATTACGAGTATAAGCGCGCGCATCCGTCCCAGCGCGGTTCGCTGCACCCGCCCGCCCGAAAACGACTGAGTTGGTTGTACTTTCTGACCGGAAACGCTTCCGTGCGGCGTGAGGATCTGCTGCAGGCCGGCTGCTTCGACGAGACGTTCACGGGCTACGGGCACGAAGACTTGGAATTGGGCTACCGGCTGCAGCGGGACGGCGTTCGGATTTTGTACGAACCGCGCGCCGTGAATTACCATTGTCAGGACGTGCCGCACGAAGATCAGATCGAGAAGATGAAGTTGGCCGGACGCTCGACCGTCCGCTTCTATCGCAAACACCCGCATTTCGCCGTGAAAGCGAATCTGGGAATGACGCCGGTATCGCTCGGGCTGCACAGCGCCCTAACGAACCTGCCGTGGGTACTCGGCTACTTCGATCGGCGGACCGCGGAATCGGCATTTGCGCGCGACCTCATCCAACAGTATTATTACGTTTCCGGCATCAAAACCGCACTGGCGGAGAAAGATCAAGACGAGCCGTGTCCTTAAAGCGATCCTGTGGCGCGCTGCGCGCCGTCGACGTCGGCACCACGGTCGAACTGAACGGCTGGGTGAATCGCCGCCGCGACCACGGCGGCCTGATCTTCGTCGATTTGCGCGACCGCGAAGGCGTTACGCAGGTCGTGTTCGATCCCGGCCATGCGTCGTTCAAGGATGCGGAACATCTGCGCCACGAGGACGTGATTCGCGTGCGCGGCGCGGTGCGAAAGCGCCCTTCCGGCACTGAGAATCCGAAACTGTCGACTGGCGAGGTCGAAGTCGGAGTCGACGACCTCGAAACGCTGAACCGTTCCCTCGTTCCGCCGTTTCCCGTCAACAGCGACGAGGACGTCGAGGAGAATTTGCGCCTGCAGTACCGCTATCTCGACCTGCGCCGGCCGCGGCTGCAGCGTAACATCGCGATGCGGCACAAGATCGTCAAAGCGATGCGCGACTACTTCGACGATCGCGGATTTTTGGAAATCGAAACGCCGATGCTCATCAAGTCCACGCCGGAGGGCGCGCGCGACTATCTGGTTCCGAGCAGACTGCAGCACGGCGCGTTTTACGCACTGCCGCAGTCGCCGCAATTGCTCAAACAGATCTTGATGATCTCCGGTTTCGGGCGCTACATGCAAATTGCGCGCTGCATGCGCGATGAGGATCTGCGCGCCGATCGGCAGCCCGAATTCACGCAGATCGACGTTGAACTTTCGTTCGCCACGCAAGACGAAGTGCTCGAACTCATGGAGTCTTGCATGCGCTTTGCCTGGAAACGCGTTCTGGACGTGGATTTGCCGGCATTTCCGCGCTATTCGCACGCGCAGGTCATGGAACGCTTCGGGAGCGACAAGCCGGATTTGCGCTTTGGGCTAGAACTGCGGCAAGTCAACGACGTCTTCGCGGGGACGGAATTCGTCGTCTTCAAGTCGGTCATCGACGCGAAAGGCGCCATCGTCGCGCTGCGCTATCCGGGCGGCGCCGCGCTTTCACGGCGCGATTTCGATGCGCTCACGGAACTTGCGAAGCAGCAAGGCGCGAAAGGCATGGTATGGATCGCGCTCGGGCAGGACGGCACCAAGAGTTCCGCCGCGAAATTCATCGACGATGCGGCGATCGGCGCGCTGCGCGACCGCGTCGGTGCCCAAACCGGCGATGCCGTGCTGCTGTTCGCGGATGCCGCAGATGCCGCGCGCGGCGGTCGCGGGAAAGATGCGTTTGGAGATCGGCGATCGCTGCAGTCTGCGCGATCCGGCAGCGTTCGCGTTCGCATGGGTGACGGACTTTCCGCTGTTCGAGCGCGATGAAGAAACCGGACAACCCGCGCCGGCTCATCATCCGTTCACGGCGCCGGCGCCCGATCAATGGGATCTCATCGACAAGGATCCGATGGCAATGCGCGCGCAGCACTACGACATGGTGCTGAACGGATACGAGCTGGGCAGCGGCTCCATCCGCATTCATAAGCCAGAATTCCAGCGCCGCATCTTCACCATGCTGGGCATGAGCGACGAGCAGATCGAGGACCGCTTCGGCTTTTTCATTCGCGCGCTCGATTATGGAGCGCCTCCGCACGGCGGCATGGCACTCGGCATCGATCGCATCGTCATGCTTGCAGCCGGGGAGACGAACATTCGGGACGTCATCGCATTTCCGAAGAATCAGCTGGCGCGCGACGTCATGATGGATGCGCCGTCGCCGGTGCCCGATCGTCTCGTTCGGGATTTGGGCTTAAAACCGGCGCAGCCCGAGGCTTCGTAAAGACGCGTCCCCGACCCGCCGATACTCCAGGTACAGATGCATCGACTCCGCTCTCTATCGCCGCCGCATGCGCGTTGCTTGCAGGCGTGCTCGTTCTCACTCTCGGGCACGAGCGCGGCGCCGCCGCGCAGCCGCGATTCTGCGGTATGGCCACGTATGCGAGCAGCGGCGTCGTCTACCGCATCCTGTTCGCCAAGAACGGCGCGGTGCAGCAATACCTGCTCGCGCAAAGCGCCCACAACATCGAGAAAGACCACGACGTTCTCAAGCGGGCCGAAGCCACGTACGGGCCTGAAGCCGTCAACGCGCCGCCCTTACGCATTCAGAGTTTTCGGGCGGGCGCCGGCGGCATGATGGTGCCGGACAAGGCGGTTGATTCGTGCGGCCGCATCACGCACTTTCACTGAAGCAGCACCTTCGCTCGTTCGAAGATGCGATCGAACATCGGCGGCGGTCAGTTTACCGGTGTTCGTGTTCTGCCGGCTCGGATGAAATGACGCAATAATCGTCAAGCGGCGCGGCGTTTTGCCGGCCGCGATTTCCACGCCGTGGCCGAATCGCCAAGCATGCCGGCTCGATCGTATAGTCGAGCGCTTTAAGCGCGTCCATTGCCGCCTTCGTGCCGATAGCGCCGAGGCCGATGATGACCTGCGCCCGATCGAGTTGCTCGAGTTCGCGAACCAAATATGGAAAACAACGGCGAAGCTGCTGCGGCGTGGGCTTGTTTTGCGGCGGCGCGCAGCGTAGGGCTGCGGTGATGATGCAGTCGCGCAACTGCATCCCGTCGTCGACCGAAATCGCGGACGGCTGCGTCGCAAATCCGGCGCGATGCAGCGCGGGGTAGAGAAAATCGCCCGAAGCATCGCCGGTGAACATCCGCCCGGTGCGGTTGCTGCCGTGCGCGCCGGGCGCAAGGCCCACCAGCACGACGCGCGCGTTCGGATCGCCGAAGGCCGGCACCGGTTTCCCCCAATAGGTCCAGTCGCGGTACGCGCGTTTCTTTTCGGCGGCGACCTGTTCGCAATAGACGCGCAGTTCGGGACATTTCGCGCAGCTGCACGACCTCCGCGATTGATAGCGGCCACGACCTTTCGCGCTCATCGCAGTCCGGGAAATCCGATACGCTCGAGTGCAGCATACGCGGCGATCCCGGCCGCAGTCGAAAGATTGATGCTGCGGACGCTGCCCGGGCGCTGCGGTATGCGCAGTGCGTGCTGCGGATCTTCATCGATGAGACGCTGCGGCAGACCCTTCGTTTCCTTGCCGAACACCAGCACGTCGCCGCGCCGCGAATTGTGCCTCCGAGTACAGCCGGGTCGCGCGAGTAGAAAAGCACCAGCGCCGCAAGTGCGCGGTCGCAGCCAGAAAGTCGTCCAGCGATGCGTGCACGGCGACACCGAGATGCTCCCAATAATCCAGCCCGGCGCGTTTGAGTTCGCGGTCGTCGATGCGGAATCCGAGCGGTTCGATCAGATGCAGCTGGGATCCGGTCGCGGCGCAGAGGCGCGCCACGTTTCCGGTGTTCGGCGGAATCTCCGGCTCGACGAGCGCGATGTGCAGCGGCACGCCGGACTTCACCGCGTGTACCAAACGGTGCTGCGGCTGAACGCTCACGAGTTGACGATCGAAACGAAGTCGAGGCCGGCCGGCGCGACCGCATACGCTATGCCTTGCGTGCGAAGCCAAACGCGCTCGAGGGCGGCACGCGGATAGACTACGCGCGGATGCGGCGCCGCGGGATCGTTGATCGCGCAGTCGCCGTTTGCGGTGAATCCGCACAGCACGGCGAGATGACCATCGGAATGTTCGAGCGGCGCGCCGGGAAGTTCGTCGCCGTTCCAACTGTACGAAATCGCTATGGGAATGCCGGCGTCGACGAGGCGTTGCGCATGGTCGAGATTGCGCAGGTACACGACTGCGGCGCGCAGTCCGAGATTTCCGCTGAACGCGACGTTGAACGACCAGTTCCCGGTGCCGTTGTAGGCGCGGTCGAAGACGCCGCGCGCGGTTGAAGGCACGTCGTAATCGATCCCGTGATACGCGTTGAGCATCGAAAGACTGGTCGGGCTGCACCAGCCGCGTTCGCCTTCAACGACGTATTGCGAACGAGAGGGCACCTCGAGAATACGCGCCTCGCCGGCGTAGGGCAACGACGGTTGCGTTGCGGACCGGGGTCGCGAACGCTATCGCCTTGAAGGCGACCTCGCGCGCGCGAATTTCAATACCGTCGAACGGCTGCATGCTGCGAATGATATCGACGTCGACGCGCACGTCCTCATGCGAAGGACTGAACGACGTTCGGCCGTCCGCCGACCACTCGGCGTGCGCCATCCATGGAGTCGCCGGAAAATGCGCCGCGCAAAAGCCGAAATTCGAGCAAGCCGGCATCGCTGAACGTGTTCCAACTCAGGACGCCTTCGCGGGCCGGTTCGAAGAGTAACGTCGCGAGTTCGTCGACGTTGGTCCGGATTGCGAGCATCGGTCGTATATCTGACCACTCCCAACAATTCCAGGTGTCTTGAATGAATGCGGCGGGTTTGAAATTCTTCAGATCGCTGTTTGCGGCCGTGTACTCGTTCTCCCAATAAAAGAACTGTGCGGGAACCACTTGGTGAATACGCTGCTCTTCGATCTGGTAGTATGCTTTGCGTTTGGCGCGATCGAACGTGGACACCGCGAGATCGGCGTAGCGGTTCACGATCGGATCGTTCATCCACGTCGTGTTCGCGCCGTTCGGCGGAATGAACTTGCCGCCCCAGAGCCCGCGGTTGTCGGGATCGGGCCCGTTCGTTTCGATGCTCCACTCCAAATCGTACTTACCTTGGTAGAGCGGTCCGCCTTGCGCGAAGAGCAGGCTCGTCGGATAGTTGCGTATCTGTACGTCGATTCCGTACGGACGCAGACTGGCTTTGTATCTGCACTTCCGCCTGCTGATTCTCTTGCTTTTCCGTATTCGTCGAAATCGTGATGTGCATCGCCAGCGACCCCTTGTGGAGCACGCCGTCCGCTCCCATCGACCATCCTGCCTGAGCGAGCAGACTTCTTCGCGCCTTGCGGGTCGTACGGATACGGGGTAATGGTGGGCGCGGCCCAAAGCGTCGGATAGACGTCGCTCACGGCGAGCTGGTTGTATCCATGGTAGACGGTGTCGTTTATACGCTTCCAATCGATCAGTTCGATCAGCGCCAAACGCACGCGCGGATCGTGCAGCTGCGGGCGGCTCGTGTTGATGCCCATGTGCCGCCAATTGGCGATCAGCTTTTTCGTTACCACGATTCCGCGTACGTTCGCGAGCGACGGTATGTGATTCTCGTCCACACCGACGTAGACGTCGACTTCATGCGTTTGCAATTGTTCGAAGAGCGTGTTGACGTTCGGAATGACCTTCCAAATGATCTTCTCGAGCTTCGGCACGCCGCGGAAGTAGTAGGGATTCGCGGTGAAGACGAGCGAGGAGCCGTGATTCCATTGCTGCAGAACGAACGGCCCGCTCGATATCGGATGCGCGTTGAACGGCACGCGGTTCAAGTCGGGCAGTTTCGCCAGCAGATGCGCGGGCAAAGGCGGGTACGCGGCGCCGCCGGCGCTGCCGAAAAGTCCCAGAATCGAGCCGTCCACGACTTTGAAATGGACGACCAGCGTGTAAGGATCCGGAGCGAGGGCGGATGCGATCTCGTCCCAGCCGTACCGCGTCTTGGTGTTGTTCGCCGGGTTCAAGACGGAATGGTAGGTGAACAGCCAGTCGTTGGCCGTGAGCGGCGCGCCGTCCGACCATTTCGCGTTGTGCCGAAGGTGGAACGTGATCGTTTTTCCGTCCTTGCTGATGCCGCCGTTCTGGTACGTCGGCACTGCCGTCGCGAGATCCGGAATGAAATTGCCGTTGTCGTCATAGCGGAGCAGCCCCGCGTAGATCAGGCCCGCGACTTGATCCGTCGAGTCCGTGTGCGCGAAGAGCGGATTGAGGCTGTCCGGCTCGTCCACGTTGCCGACGCGCAAAACGCCGTGCTGCGTCCAGGGGTTATGCCCTCCTGCGCCGCTGGGTCCGCCGCCGGTTTTCGAACACGCTGAGAGCCCGAACGCGCACGTTAGTGCGAGCGCGAGGATGCTGCGAATCTTCATGCATGGACCTCCACGGAAAGCGGAGCGGTTTTCGTGAGATGGGGTTCGACGGCGTCCCAGAGCGCGTGCGGGCCAAAACGAACCACGTCGTCCGCGGGAAGCTGCGTTTCCGCATGCGCGCGCCGGATTTCTTCCCGTGCGCGTTCGTCGGAAAGGCCATGCGTGTTCAATGCGATGCCTACGACCTTCGCCGGTTTCACCGTTGCGCACAACGCTTCGTACGTGCTGATGAGTGCGCGGTATGACAACGTCGGCGTCTGGTAAACGTCGATGCGCGTTCGCTTCGGGTCGGCAACCAGAATCAGCGCGTCCGGCGCGGAGCCGAACATGAGCGAAAGGGTCACGGGAGCGTACGCCGGATGATTGATGCCGCCTTGTCCTTCGACGAGAATGTACTCCGGATTGCGCCGCGCCGCTTCGAGAACCAGTTGTTCGGCAGCGCCCGTTGCGAAATCCGAAATCACGCGGTCGATGGCGATGCCCCAGCCGGCGATCATGATTCCCGTCTGCCCCGTTGGAACGAACTCGGCGCGGCGCCCGCGCTGCGCTGCGGCGCGCGTGAGTTCCAGCATGACGGTCATCTTTCCGACGGCGCAGTCGTTTCCGACCGCGAGCGCGATCGGCGCCCTTACCGCGTATGCTTCGCCGCGGAACAGCGGAACGTCCGGCGGCTGCCGGACGTCCCAAATGCGCGCATGATGCTCGCGAGCCGCAGCGGCGAATTCCGCGTCCTCGGCGAGCATGTCGTGCAGCCCGCTTACAATTTCGAGTCCCGCGCGGATCGCGGCCAGAACCTGCGCCCGCCAATCCGGCGGCAATTGGCCGCCCTTGGGCGCAGTCCCGATCAGCAGCGAAGTCGGCCTGAATTTCAGCGCGTCGGCGAAATCCGCAACGATCGGCGCGTCGCACTCCAAATAGGGAACCGCGCCGCGAACGGTTTTCCCCGCGCACGACGGGTCGATAACGGCGACGGTTTCATCGCCGCCGTACCGGATGACGCCGTGCGCAGTCTTGGCGTTGTGCGCAAAAGAGCCCGGCGCGAGAACGGCGTAGCGCCGCCGCGCGTTACGCAACGTGCGCCTTTTCGCGCACGCCTAATCCCGGGCCGTCCGGAAGCACGATTTTGCCGTCGCGGTAGGCAATGCCGGCAAACGGATCTTCTTTCGTCAGAAACGGTCCGTCGATGTCCGCCCAGTCGACGAGCGGCGAGATCTGCGCGGCGGCGGTGGCCGATATTTGACTTTCGACCATGCAGCCCAGCATGATTTTGAAGCCGAGCGCGCGCGCGGTATGAATCATTTTCAACGCGCCGCGTATGCCGCCGCATTTAGCGAGTTTAACGTTGATTCCGTCCACGCAGCCGTAGAGTTTCGGAAGGTCCGCTGCCGTCAACGAATCCTCGTCCGTGACGATCGGAATCTTCGAACGCTCCTTGATGAAACGAAGCTTCTCCGGCTGTCCGGCTTTGATGGGCTGCTCGCAAAACTCGATGTCGAATCGCTCCATCTCGCGCAGCACTTCCACGGCTTGCTCGGGCGTCCACCCTTCGTTTGCGTCGATGCGTATCGTGCCCGTGTACTTGGAACGAATCAACTCGATCGTTTCTACCTCTTCGCGGGCGCCCCCCAGGCCGAGTTTGACCTTCATCACCGGATGCTCGCCGATTTCTTCGACTTTGCGCAGCGTCGTTTCGCGATCGCCGATTCCGATAGTGAACGAAGTCACCGGCGTTCGCGCCGGATCCAAGCCGAGGAGACGATAGAGCGGTTTACCGCAATCTTTTCCGATCAGATCGTGCAGTGCGATGTCCAGCCCGCAACGGGCCGCCGGCGGAATGTCTTCGGTCAGCAGTTCTTCGAGCAGATACGGATCGTCGCCGCGCGGCGGGTGGGCCCGAAAGTACGCGATGACGCTATCAACGGATTCGCCATAGCGCGGAATCGGCACGGATTCGCCGAGGCCTTCCAAACCATTCCAGGTTACGCGGAACACGGCTGTGCGCGCGGAAGACGCGGTGCCTCGCGCGATCGTGAAAGGATGAACGAGCGGGAGCTCGAGCGTCGTAAGAGAGAGCGAAAGGGGCATGCGTCTGCATTGGAGCCGCGCGTCGGCAGCTCCTCGAATCTCCAGCGGCGCGAACCGCCGCCGCGTGCCGTTTACTCGCCTTTGTCTTTGCGGCTCGTTGCGGAACCAGCCGTCCCGCGTTCCACGCGCGGTTCGCCGTCCGCTGTACGCCCGATGTCTTCGCCCTCGCCGCTCTGCGAGTCGTCGTCGGCTAGCGTTCGGCTGCCATAATCGCTGGGATGGCCGGTTAGATCTCGATCGTTTTTTTCATCCATCTTTTTCATCTCGAATTCCGTGCCGGTGTACCCGGCCCGTTTCACCGGGAAACCGGCGTGGCTACATGATACACCCGACCGCGGTGATCGTGCCGTACCGACTCTCCGAGCACTCGCGCCGCTTCGGTTTCACTTCCTCGAATGACTCGGCGCTCTTCCGCGTTGTCGTAGCGCGCCAGCACGTGCGCGCTCAGCGACGCTTCACGCGACGGCGCTTCGACCGCGTGCGAGATCTCGTGCGCCAAGCCCAGCGCCGGCGATTGCCGCCCTCCGCGGGTCGTGCGCAGCGCGCTGTACGGATCCCAGGCGATCGTATCGGTATTCGGATCGAAGTGATCGTCCCCGTCATGCGTGATGCGCAGATGGAAGCGCCGGGAGCTGTGCTGCAAGCTCTGGAAGAGGCGGCGCTCCGCCGGATCGCACGAAAGATATGCGCGCGCGAGCGCGTAGTTCGAGCGAGCGGCCGCAGGTACGGATATCGCCATGCGCGGCCATCACGACATTAAGCCGTCGTGTCAAGTACTTGACCGCAGTGGTACAGTGGGAGCGTCGACTGCGCACCGCGCGCAACGCACCATAGGTGCTGGACCAACGAGAGAACATAGGGAGCATCAGCTCCGGTCACGACGGTTTCGCTTGGCCTTCACGGTTGCGGGGCCGGCGCCCGGGCCGCACCCACCTGCGAGAACGCAGGTTCGGAACCTCGTGCGAAAGACGCTACGCGTGGTTGACGACGAACGCGGTTCGCCAGCGGCGGATCGCGTTTTTCATTTCCGGTGCTTCTGCGTCACCCGCGGCCGCGTCGAGCACGACGAATCCGCGATACTGCGCGAGCAGATCGGCGCATGCATCCGGATCGGCGGCGGCTTCCGCCCACACGAGCACGCTTTTCGAAAGCAGTTCGCGCGCATCGCTGCCCGCGTCGAGCGAGGCGAAGTCCGGGCCATACCGAAGCCACGCAGAGTCCGTTTCTTTAGAAACGCGTTTGAGATCGTGCGAACTCGACGCGTACGTATGGGGCGCGTTGCGAACCGCGATGGTGACGTTCAGCCGCTTTGCCGCGGAAGCGGCAGCGCCCAAACGCGTTTGAATCTCGCTCCAGCTCGCCGAGGTTTCCGGCGGAAGCGGCGCGGAAAGCAGCGGAGCGCCGAGCGCGAGCGCCATTTCCAGCGCCTGCTCCAACCGCGTTTCTAGCGCGTCCACGAAACCGTCGTGCCGCAACGCGGCGACCGTCAAGCCCAGGTCCGCCGCCATCTTCTTGAGCTGGGCGAGGTAGTCGGTGTCGGTTCGGGGAAAGTGCCGCACGTCAAAAACGATGCCGTCGGCCGCCAGCTCGTGCGCGCAAAGATCGACCCACTCCAGTTGCGTGAGCCGATCGCCGCGCAACTGCGCGTCGAACGCGGTACTCGAGCACGCGACTTTCATGGAGGGGGCGTTCTTCCGCACGGTAGAATCGCCTGTTGAATATGGTCATCGCAATGGGTGCCGATCACGCCGGCTTCGAAGTCAAAAACCTCCTCGCGCAAGCGCTGCGCAGTCAAGGTCATACGATACTGGATTACGGCACGTGCGACGAAACGCCGGTCGATTATCCGCAGTTCGGCTACGTGGTCGGCGAAGCGGTTGCCTCCGGACAAGCGCAGCGCGGCATCGTCGTTTGCGGATCGAGTCTGGGTATCGCGATGGCGGCAAATAAAGTGCCCGGCGTGCGTTGCGCCGCCGTCTTCGATCCGCTGCAGGGGGAACTCGCGCGCCGTCACAACGACGCGAACGTCATCGCGCTCTCGGAGCGCCTTACCGGGTGGGAAATGCTCGAACGTCTCGTACAAGTTTTTTTGTCTACCGGCTTCGACGGCGGCAGGCACGCATGGCGCGTCGAGCAGCTCTTCGAATATACCGACGCGCAGCGCGAGCGCACGCTCAAAGCGCTCGAAGCCGGTGAAGTGACCGACGCGAAGACGCCGCCAAACCTCCTGGAATCTCACGCCTAAGAAAGCACGCACATGGCCATACTCTCCCTTAGCCACGTCGAAGCGCAAGATCCGCAAGTCTTTGCGGCAATTCAAGACGAGGATCGCCGTCAGCGCGAAAACCTCGAACTGATCGCGTCGGAGAATTACGCGAGCAAAGCGGTGCGCGAAGCGATGGGCAGCGTCATGACGAACAAGTACGCGGAGGGATACCCCGGGAAGCGCTACTACGGCGGATGCGAATACGTCGACGTCGTCGAGACGCTGGCGATCGAGCGTCTCAAACGCTTGTTCGGCGCGGACCACGCGAACGTTCAAGTGCACGCGGGCGCGCAAGCGAACATGGCGGTATTCATGGCGGTGCTCAAGCCGGGCGACACGGTGCTCGGCATGTCGCTGGCGCACGGCGGCCATCTCACGCACGGAACGAAAGTCAGTTTCAGCGGAAAATTGTACGACGCCCTTGCGTACGGCGTGCGTTCGGATACGGAACTCATCGACTTCGACGAAGTGCAAAAGTTGGCTCGCGAACACAAGCCCAAGATGATCATCGCCGGAGCGAGCGCATATCCGCGTACGATGGAGTATGCGCCGTTCCGCGAGATCGCGGACGAGATCGGGGCCGTCTTCATGGTCGACATGGCGCACATCGCCGGTCTCGTTGCGACCGGGCTTCATCCTTCGCCGGTTCCGTTCGCCGATTTCGTGACCTCGACGACGCACAAGACGCTGCGCGGTCCGCGCGGCGGACTGGTCCTGTGCACCGAACAATGGGCGCAGCCGCTCGACAAGTCGGTGTTTCCGGGAATTCAAGGCGGACCGTTCATGCATCTGATTGCAGCGAAGGCGGTAGCGTTCGGCGAAGCGCTGCAGCCGCAGTTCGCGACGTATCAGCAGCAGGTCGTACGCAACGCGAAGATGATGGCCGACGAGTTTTTGCGCAACGGCCTGCGCCTGGTCGGCGGAGGAACCGACACCCACTTGATGTTGGTGGACGTTTCCGTCAAAGGTTTGACCGGCAAGGCGACCGAGGAGTACTTGGACGCGATTGGGATCACCGTGAACAAAAACGCGATTCCGTACGATAAGCAAAAGCCGTTCGTGGCGAGCGGCATTCGCGTCGGCACCCCGGCCATCACCTCGCGCGGATTCGGCGAGGACGACTGCCGCGAAGTGGCGCGCATCATTTGCGAAGGATTGGACGACATCGCGACGCGCGCGAAGATCGAGCGGCTACGGGATCGCGTGCGCGAGCTGACTGCTCGCTTTGACGTGCCGTAGGCAGGCAGGCAGACCGCAGGCGTCCCGCCCGAACGTCTTTTCGCGGGCCGCATGGCCCCAGCGCCGGGTTTGAACAGCCCACGTCCGGCCCCGGTGCGACCTGTTACGATCCGTCCATGCGAGTTCGGCAGCCCGCGCCTGCTTTCACATGGGCGAAATAGCAAAGAAAAGCGTTCAGACGTTCCTCACCCGCGTCGCCCTGCAAGCGGTCTCGATCGGCGGATCGATCGTCGTGGCCCGCATGTTGGGAGCGTCCGGAAAAGGCGTCTTCACGTACGCCTATATGACGCTCGCGTTACTGCTGATGCTCAACGGCCAGCCCTACGCAATAGCATGGCAGTTCACCAAGCGTTCTCGATCGCCGGCGGCGCTGCTGCACTCGATGGGCAAGGTGCTTGCCTGCGTCGCGCTTCCCGCGGCTTTGGCGCTCGCTGCCGTCGGCCTCGTGCTTCCCGACCAGCGCGCGCTCATCGCCGTAGCGGCGGCATTGCCGTTCGCCATGTTCGCGCAATCCGCAACCGGGTTTTTCCTCGCCGATTCCGACGTCCGCAGCATCAACGTGCAGACGGTCGTCTCGGGAATCATCCCGATCCTGTGCTACACGGCGCTGCTGCTGTTCTTCCACGTCGGCCTTACGGGGCTGCTGATCGCGTGGGCTGCGGGTTACGTTTGGAGTGCCGCGTACACGATTCTGCGGCTGCGGCCGTATGCGGGGCAGCGCGACGGGGACGATAGCGGACCGCTGATCCCCGAGCAGCTGAAATACGCCGCGCAAATGGGCTTGGGCAACGCCGTTATGTTCCTGAACTCGCGCATCGACGTGTTCATCATCATGTTTCTGCTCGGACGCAGCGCGCTCGGCGTCTATTCCATCGGCATCGGCATCGGTGAAATGTTGTGGCAGCTCAGCCGGCCCATCGCCACCGCAATGTTCGGCCGCATCGCGCGCGGGACGGAAGCGGAATCGGCGCAGGCGACCGCGGCATGCATGCGTCACTCCTTCGCGCTCGTGCTCGTGACGTCGATTCCGGTCGCGGCACTCGTGCCGCTCGTGATACCGCTCGTGTACGGAAGAGCGTTCAGCGGCGCGGTGATCGTCACCGAATTGCTGCTGCCGGGAATGGTTGCGTACAGCATGATGGGCGCGCTGACGACGTTCTTCTCGCAGCAGCTCGGCGAACCGCGGCTGCCGCTTTATTTCCGTTTGGCGTCGGCGATCATCTGCGGCGTCGTCACGGTGCTCACGATTCCACACATCGGGATCGCGGGCGGCGCCATTGCGACGACGGTGTCGTATTTGGTGACGTTTGCGGCCGCGGTGGTGCATTTCTGCCGTCACACGAAGATCTCGCCGAAGCGCTTGTTCCTGCTGAGCCGCGACGACGTCCGCCCGTATTTCGCCCTTCTGTATGGCCTGCGGGCCCGTTTTCAAGTTCGGCAAGCGTAAAACCGCCGTATTCTAAAGAGGCCAAACGCCGGGCGGGCCTAATTCTCTTAACCGCAGTTATGGCCCACACTGAGCGTTTGCACGTCGTCGCGCATCCGGCCGTTGCGGATCGGCTTGCGCGCCTGCGCGATCGCGACACCCCGACGCCGGTATTCAGGAAGCTGCTGGAAGAACTCGGCGCGTTTCTCGCATACGAAGCGACGCGCGGCCTGCCGCTGCGCGAAGAACACGTCATCACGCCGATCACGCCCATGCGCGCGATGCGCATCGCCGCACGGCCCGTCGTCGCGCCGATCCTGCGCGCCGGCCTCGGTCTGCTCCCCGGATTTCTGGCGGTGATCGACGATGCCGTCGTCGCGCATTTGGGTTTCTATCGGGATCCGCAAACGCTGCAGCCGGTGCCGTATTACGCAAACGTTCCCGACGACTTGTCGCAGCGCCAGGTGTTCGTGCTCGATCCCATGCTTGCAACCGGAAATTCCGGGGCGGCAGCGATCGACGCGCTCGTTTCGCGCGGTGCGAGCGACGTGACGTTCATCAGTTTGATCGCCGCTCCCGAGGGCGTTCGCACCGTTCACGCGGCGCATCCGGGAGTCCGCATCGTGACCGGTTCGCTCGACGAACGGCTGAACGATCACGGGTACATCGTTCCCGGCCTCGGCGATGCCGGAGATCGCATGTTCGGAAGCACCGAGCTCGGTGCCGGTTGCGGTACGTCCGAGAGAGAATGCATGACGCGCCCGGGCTGGGATGAATATTTCATGCAGATTGCACGCACCGTGGGAACCCGTGCAACGTGTCCACGCGCGTCGGTCGGGTGCGTGCTCGTTCGCGAACACCGGATCCTCACGACGGGTTACAATGGGTCGCCGCGCGGCGTACCGCATTGCACGGAAGTCGGCTGCATGCTGGTGAACGATCACTGCATGCGCGCGACGCACGCGGAAGCCAACGCGGTCGTGCAGGCCGCGCTGCACGGCGTCAATCTCGCGGACTCCATCGCCTACTGCACCCATCAGCCGTGCGTGAACTGCTCGAAGTTGCTGATTAGCGCGGGCGTGCGCAAAATCGTCTACGACGTCGCCTATCCCGATGCTATCGCGCAAGAGCTCCTTTCCGAGGCCGGCGTCGCGCTCATGCCGTTCGCCGCGCTTGAGGGGATGCACACGTGAAGGCGCCCGTCTACATTTACATAGCGGCGCTGGTGCTTGCGGGCGTGGTTTCCACGCTGCTCACGCCGTTCATCATTCGACTGGCGCACCACGTCGGCATGATGGACGAGGTCGGCGACCGGCGGATGCACGACGTGCCGAAACCGCGTATCGGCGGTGTTGCGGTGTTTTTCGGCTTCGCGTTCGCCCTGTTCGCGGTGCTCGGCATAGCGCTCTCACACGTCCACGGATTCTTCCCCGTCGATCCGCACGACACGCTCCAAGACCAGTTGCGCGACCAGCTCGCGAGCGTGCACAATCTCATCGGACTGCTCTTCGGAAGCATGCTGATTCTGGGCGTCGGTCTGTGGGACGACCTGATGACCATGCGCCCGCGCTACAAGTTCATCGCGCAAATCGTCGTCGCCGGCATCTCCATGGTGTACGGCTTCACGATATCGGACGTGCAGAATCCGATCACGCATCAGTACGTCGACTTTCCGCTTTGGTTCAGCCTTCCCATCACGCTGCTGTGGTACTTGGGAATGATGAACGCCATCAATTTCATCGACGGGCTGGACGGTCTGCTCACCGGCTTCACCGCAATCTCGTGCATCTTTCTTTTCGCAATCGCGCTCACGAAAGGGAACCCGGTGGTGGCACTGGTCGTCGTGACGCTTGCCGGCGCCGCGCTTGGATTTCTGCCGTTCAATTTCAATCCCGCGCGCATCATTCTTGGCGATACGGGTTCGCTTTTCATCGGCTACGTATTCGCGACCGTTTCGATTATGGGAACCAGCAAAACGGCGATCGCCGTCGGGTTGATCGCGCCGCTGGTCGTGCTTGCGCTCCCGATTCTCGATACGGCCGCAGCGATCTACCGGCGCGCGCGTTCCGGAAAGAAAATCACGGAGGCGGACCGCGGCCATTTTCATCATCAGACTTATTTTCCGCTACGGTTTGAACGTGCGCCAAGCCGTGCTGTTGATCTACGCGATCTGCATCGTGCTCGGCGCCGTCGCGCTGTTTCTCGCGGGCGGCTTTGCTCGGATTTCTGCGGCGCCCTCGGGGGACGTTTACGTCGGCGCGGTCTTCATGCGCCATTTAAAATGAGCCAAACGCTGCGCGTCATGTCCGTCTTCGGAACGCGTCCGGACACCATCAAAATGGCGCCCGTCGTGCACGCGCTCGCGTCGCATCCGCAAATCGAGGGTATCGTTTGCGTCACCGCGCAGCATCGGCAGATGCTCGACGATCTGCTCGAACTGTTCGAGATCCGTCCGCACTACGATCTGGACATCATGACGGCGGATCAAACGCTGACGGATATCACGACGCGCGTGCTTATCGGCATGGAAGGCGTGTTGAAAATTGCGCGACCCGACGTCGTGCTGGTGCACGGCGACACGGCGACGAGCACTGCCGCCGCGCTCGCCGCATTCTACCAGCAAATTCCAACGGGCCACGTGGAAGCGGGCTTACGAACGAGCGATCCGTGGATGCCGTTTCCCGAAGAGATGAACCGGCGCCTGACGGGAACGATCGCGTCGTATCATTTCGCGCCGACGCAGCTCGCGCGCGAGCATCTGCTGCAAGAGCACGTTCCGCAAGAGAATATCATCGTTACCGGCAACACGGTCATCGACGCGTTCTTACAGACCGCGGATCGAACCGATCTCTCTAAACCGCCGGGCTGGGAGAAGATCGATCCGTCCCGGCCGGTTATCGTGGTGACCGCGCACCGGCGCGAAAATCACGTGCATATGCGTGAAATGTGCGAAGCGATGCGCGAGATCGTGCAGTTGCCGATGCGCCCGCAGATCATTTGGCCGGTGCATCCTTCGCCGCGCGTGCGGCCGGTCGCGTATGCCGTGCTGGGCACGCAAAACGGCGTCATTCTCGACGATCCGCTCGACTACGGGGAGATGGTCAGCGCGGTGCGCGACTGCACGTTCGTCTTGACGGACTCGGGCGGCATTCAAGAAGAAGCGCCGTGTCTGGGAAAGCCGGTGCTCGTCATGCGCGAAGAAACGGAACGTCCCGAGGGCGTACAGGCGGGGACGCTCGAGCTCACCGGCAACGGCAGAGAGCGCATCGTGCACGCCGCGACGCGGCTGCTGACCGATCGCGCTCACTACGATCGCATGGCCCGGGCGGTGAATCCGTACGGCGACGGACGTGCGGCGGAACGCATCGTCGACTGGCTGCTCGCGCGCCTGCGCGACGCTGCCTACCCGCAACCGTTTCAAGCCTCGGCATGAAGGGAGTTTGGCGATCGTGGCGGCGGGCGGAACGTTCGCCGGCACGGTCGTGGTCGCTATTCTCGTCGGAATCCTGCTCGACCATCGGTTCGGTCGCGCCGACATTGTGATCTATGCGTTTTTCGCAGGCGTGGTGCTCGGCGGATATGCGGCCTTCCGCCTGGTCGCCGATGCAATCCGCTCCGCATGAGTTGGGACGACGAGTGGGAGGAGAGCGCCCCGGCCCGCCGTACTTACACCCCCGCCGAAGCGGCGGCAGACGACGCTCTCTATAAAAGGCTCAAGTGGAGCGCGTCGATCGGCACGCTGATCCTCGTCGCCATCTCTGCTCTCCCCCTCGCACTGTGGTACCAATGGTTCGCCGTTGCGCTCGCAGTGGGTGGAGTTGCCGGAGTGGGAAATGCGCTGCTGTCGATGGCCGGAAACGAACGACTTCTCGAGCGCCGGAGCATACCGGTGTTCGTCATAAGTAGTTTTCTCCGCCTAGGCCTCTTCGGTATAGTGCCCGTGGTGCTGGCGCTCCGGGTTTCTTCTTTATGGACGCTTGGGTGCTATTTCATCGGGTTCTTTACGCCGCTCGCGCTTTTCGGGCTCGGCCTGCAGAGCGCACATCGACGGAAGCGTAGTTCGTGCACGAGCAAATAGGCGAGCATATAACGTGGAACTGGCCCGTCATCGGTCAGGTGCACGCCGATACCGTTATGACGACGTGGCTCGTCATGGCGGTTTCGCTCATTTTGTTCGCGTTCATCGGCGGCAGCTACCGCAGCGCGCGCGTCACGAAGCGACAAGCGATCGTCGAAGGCGTGATGAATTATATCGCCGACTTGGCATACGGCGTGCTCGGCCCGCCGGGCGAGCCGTTCGTGCCCTTCTTCGTGGCGCTGTTCATCTTCATTTTTCTCCTAAATCAGTTCGGCATGCTTCCCTTCAAGGTCGTAGGCTTGCCGTTCGGCGGCTCGCCGACCGCCGATCTCAACACCGTCGTCCCATACGCGTTGACGGTGTTCTTTTTGATTCAGTTCGTCGCGTTCCGCAAAAAAGGACCGGGCTATCTCAAGCATCTCTTCCGGCCTTTTCCGATTCTGTTTCCACTGAACGTCGTCGACGAGATCTTGCGTCCCACGACCCTCGCGGCGCGGCTGTTCTTCAATATTTTCGTCGGCGAACTGCTGTTCATCATCATCGCTTCGATCATCACCGCGAAAGTTATGCTCGGCCCGGTGAATCTCTCGCTCGCCGTCACCGTCGTGCCCTTCTTCATTCAGTTTTTCAATTTCTTCGTCGGCACCATTCAAGCGTTCGTCTTCACTCTTCTCGCAATCGTCTATCTGTCGCTGGCGATTGCGGAGGACCACTGAGAAAGGAAAGTCCTTGAATCCGCAAGCGTTTATCATCGGCATGGCGTTCCTCGCGTTCGGCCTCATCATCGCAGGCGTCGCGTTCGGTTCAGCCGTCGGCGACGGCAACGTCGCGTCGAAAGCCGTCGAAGCGATCGCGCGTCAGCCGGAAGCGCGCTCGAACATCTTCACGTTCATGTTCCTTGGCGTCGGCGTGTTGGAAGCCGTTCCGTTCATCGCCATCGCGCTCGCATTCTACATCCTCATCGTTTTGGCGAAGGTGCCTTCGCTGATGGCCGCGTTCGCGAAGTAAGAGCGGAGCCACGATCGCGCATGTTTCTCCAACCATCGGGCGGAACGCTGATAGTCCAGCTGATCAACTTCGTGATCTTTTTCGCGATTTTGAACGTGGTCTTCATTCGTCCGGTTTCCAAAGCGATCGTCAAGCGCCGCGAATACATCAACGGCGTGACCAACGACTACGATCGGTATCAAGCGGAGGCGCACGAATTGCGCACGCAGGCGGAGAGCATTCGCGCGACGGCGCGCCGGGAAGCCGAGCAGTTGCTCGCGCAACAACGGGCCAACGCTTCGAACGAAGCGGGCTCGATTGCTGCGGAAAGCAACGCTAAAGCAGCAGCGATCGCCGCGCAAGCGGAGCGCACGGTGAGTTCCGAACTGCAAGCCGCGCGCGCCAACGAGCCGCAAACCGTGCGCGACCTCGCAAGCCTCATGGTCGAACGCGCGCTCGCGGAAGGTGCGCGATGAATTACGAAGCCGTCGCGCTATGGAGCCAAGTCCTTTCGGCGGTCTTGTTCATCCTGGTGCTGGTGTGGATGTGGTTCAAATTCATTCAGCCGATGGTACTGCAAGCGCAGGAAAACGCGAACGCGCAGATTGCGGAAGCCGAACGCCATCGCGACCAGGCCAAGGCGCAGCTCGAATCGCTGCGCGGCGAAATCGATCGCGCTCAGCGTGACGCGGTCGCGATCAAACAGCGCGTCGAAGCGCAGGCAAAAACCGAGTGCGAAGCGATTCTGGCGGAGGCGCGCCGCGCCGGCGAGCGCAGCATCGCCAACGCCGAAGGCGAGCTCGACCGGAGCCGGGCCGCAGCGCGGGAGCGGCTGCGCGAAGAACTGCTCGATCAAGCCCTGACGCTGGCGCGCGCTCAAGCGCGGCAACGCGTCGACACGGGGCTGAACGCCCAACTCGTCGGTTCGTTTCTCTCCAATCTCGAACGGGGCGGCGGCCGAAACTAATGGCAAACGAAACCGTCGCGCGGCGTTATGCGGTCGCCGTCTTCCAACTCGCGCAAGAGCGGCACGAAATCGAAAGGGTCGGCCGGGATCTGCACGCGCTGAGCAACGCCGTATACGAGGATGAAACGACCAAGGGATTTTTTCTTTCGCCGGTCATCGACCGCAAAGAAAAAGAGCGCGTCCTTTCCACTGCGTTCGAAGGCAAAGCGAACGACGTTGCGCTCCACACGCTGCTGCTACTCGTTCGAAAACGCCGCGAGACGTTGCTGCGCGAAATCGTCCGGCAGTACGACGCGCTGGAGGTGCAGGCGCGCGGCGAGGAACCGCTGACGGTAGCCTCCGCCAAGGACCTGTCTACCGCGGAACTGCGTTCGCTGGTGGAGCGGCTCGAAAAGCTGTACGGACGCAAGTTCAGCGTCACGCAGAGCGTGCAGCCGAACCTCATCGGCGGCGTACGCATCATGATGGGCGACCGCCGAATCGACGGTTCGGTCGAGGGACGTCTCGAGGAATTAACGCGAACGCTGTTCGCAAAAACGTAACGTATAAATGGGCGCCCTCAGGGAGGGTGCAAACTGAAAACCATGTGTATGCGCCCTGCGGATCGGGGGCCCCGTTTACGGGGGGCGCGGAGTCTAAAACGTTTTAGGTAAAAATGGGCGCCCTCGGGGAGGGTGCAAACTGAAAATATGTGTATGCGCCCTGCGGATGGGGGCCCCGTTTACGGGGGGCGCGGAGTCTAAAACGTTTTAGGTTTAAATGGGCGCCCTCGGGGAGGGTGCAAACTGAAAACTATGTGTATGCGCCCTGCGGATCGGGGGCCCCGTTTACGGGGGGCGCGGAGTCTAGGACGGAGCGCCTTTTCAAGTGATTAACGCAGACGAAATCGCCGGAATTCTCAAGCAGCAAATAGCGAACTTCAAAGCCGAAATCCAAGAGGACCAAGTCGGCACGGTCATCGAGGTCGGCGCGAACCTGGCTCGCGTGTACGGTATGCAAAGCGTGCGCGCGTCGGAACTCGTCGAGTTTCCGAACGGGTTGCAGGGCGTCGCGCTCAACCTGGAAGAGGACAACGTCGGCGTCGTCATCATGGGCGACGACTCGCAGATCAAGGAAGGCGACAAAGTGCGCCGCACCGGACGCATTGCCTCAGTACCCGTCGGCGAAGCGCTGCTCGGCCGCGTCGTGGATCCGCTCGGTACGCCGGTCGACGGCAAGGGCGCCGTGGAAACGCGAAAATACCGCACCATCGAAAACGTTGCGCCGTCGGTCGTGCAGCGCCAGCCGGTCAAGCAGCCGCTGTTCACCGGTATCCGCGCCATCGACGCGCTCATCCCCATCGGTAAGGGGCAGCGCGAGCTGATCATCGGCGATCGAAGCACCGGCAAGACCGCTATTGCGATCGACACGATCATCAATCAAAAGGGCAAGAACGTCTTCTGCATTTACGTCGCAATCGGTCAGAAGAACTCGACGGTTGCCGCGCTCGCGCAGATCCTCGAACAAAAGGGCGCGATGGACTACACGACCATCGTGACCTGCGGTCCGTCAGATGCCGCCGCATTGCGTTGGATCGCGCCGTTCGCCGGCGCCGCAATGGGCGAAGAGCTGATGTACTCGGGCAAAGACGTGCTCATCATCTACGACGACCTCACCAAACACGCGCAGTCGTATCGCGAGATGTCGCTGCTGCTGCGGCGTCCGCCGGGCCGAGAGGCGTATCCGGGCGACGTATTCTTTCTGCACTCGCGTCTGCTCGAGCGCGCGGCGAAACTTTCCGACGATCTGGGCGGCGGGTCGATGACGGCGTTACCGATCATCGAAACGCAGGCAGGAGACTTTTCCGCGTACATTCCGACGAACGTGATCTCGATTACGGATGGTCAGATCTATCTGACGCCGGCACTCTTCTTCCAAGGCATTCGCCCGGCCGTCGACGTCGGCTTGTCCGTCTCGCGCGTCGGCGGTTCGGCGCAGACGAAAGCGATGAAGAGCGTCGCGGGTCAGCTCAAACTGGAGCTCGCGCAATACCGCGATCTCGCCGCATTTGCGAAGCTCGCCAGCGATTTGGACAAAGCCACGCAGATGCAGTTGATGCGCGGCGAAAAGCTGACCGAGCTGCTCAAGCAGCCGCAATATCAGCCGATGGCAAACGAAGATCAGGTCGCGATCATCTACGGCGCGACGAAGGGCTTCGTAAACGACGTGGAAACCTCACGGCTGCAGAACTGGGCGCGCGGCTTCATCGCGTATCTGCACGAAAAGCATCCGGACGTTCCGCAGGCGATCGCGCAAAGCGCTCAGCTCACCGATGATACCAAGAAGAACCTGGAAGTCTGCGCTGACGGAGTTCAACAAGAGCTTCTAATGCCCAGCGTACGCGACCTGCGCGATCGCATTCGATCGCTCAAGAATACCCAGCAGATCACCAAGGCGATGAAGCAAGTCGCGGCGGCAAAGATTCGCCGTGCCGAGCTCGCTCAAAAGCAGGCGCGTCCCTATGCGGACACGCTCGGCGAGATGCTGCGCGATTTGATGGCGAGCGTGGGAAGCGTCGATCACCCGTTCATGAGACCGGGGCGCGCCGGCGCGCCGTCCGGCGTCGTCCTCATGACCGCCGACAAAGGTTTGGCGGGCGCCTTTAACTCGAACGTCATTCGCGCGGGCGAGTTGTACCGCGCCGATCGCCGCGATGCGCGTTTTTACACCGTCGGCATAAAAGCGCGAAACGCCGTGCGCCGCTGGGGGCTTTCCGATCGTCCGACGTGGGTGCTCAACGCGCCTTCGAAGCTGCAAACCGCGCGCGAAGTCGCGCAGCGCGTCACCGACGACTTCATCGCCGGAACGATCGGCGACATCACAATCATCTCGTCGAAACTCGTTTCGATGATGTCGCAGAAGCCGGAAAGGCGGCGGCTGGTTCCCGTGGAACGGCCGGAACAAACGGAGAGCGCCTCTTCGGGCCCCAAGGCCTCCGTCGAATTCTCGCCCTCTCCGGAAGCCGTGCTCTCCCGTTTGCTGCCCAAGTATCTCGAGTTCACGATCTTCTCGGCGATGCTCGAAACCGATGCGGCGTTCTACGCCGCGCAGTTGCTGGCAATGAGCAACGCCACCGACAACGCCGGCAAACTCATCGACGAACTCACGATCGCAATGAACAACGCTCGCCAGGCGGCGATCACCAAGGAGCTTTTGGAGATTGTCGGCGGAGCCGAAGCTTTAACCGGATCGTGACCGAGTGGTGCGCCACGTGCCTGTCCGGGCGCGTGTGAAATTGCCGCATAACAAAGGACCGGGCAGGCATGTGGCGGGCCGATCCGTCACGCAAAATGGAACGAACGAACGAATAAAGGAACGCAAGACAATGGCAACCGCAACCGGCAAGGTCGTCCAAGTGCTCGGAAACGTCGTCGACGTCGAATTCACTGCGGAAACGCTGCCAAAAATCAACGACGCGCTGACCGTGCGCGTGAATGAGGATCGCGCTGGCTCGAACGGACACGTGACAGGAGCGCAGGCCGGCATCGAACTCGGCGGCACGGCTATGCAGACGCGCGACCTCGTTTTGGAAGTGCAGGACGAACTGGGCAACAATCAGGTGCGCTGTTTGGCGATGGGTTCGACCGACGGTTTGGAGCGGGGCGCCGGCGTGAGCTCGATGGGCGGTCCGATTCGCGTTCCGGTCGGCGAAGGGACGCTGGGCCGTATCTTCAACGTTCTTGGTAAGGCAATCGATTCTAACGAGCCGGTCAAAGCCGCCGGCGAGTGGCCGATTCACCGTCCCCCGCCGGAGTTCAAGTCGCAAGATCCGACGCCGAAAATTTTCGAAACGGGCATCAAAGTCATCGATTTGATGGCGCCGTACACGCGCGGCGGAAAGGTTGGTCTGTTCGGCGGCGCCGGCGTCGGCAAGACGGTGCTCATTCAGGAACTGATCCGCAACATTGCCTACGTGCACAAAGGCTTCTCGGTGTTTACCGGCGTCGGCGAACGCACGCGCGAAGGCAACGATTTGTGGCTCGAAATGAAAGAGTCCGGCGTTCTTGCAAACACCACGCTCGTGTTCGGTCAGATGGACGAGCCGCCGGGCGTACGTTTTCGAATCGCGCAAACCGGCGTCACGATGGCGGAATATTTCCGCGACGAACTCGGCTCCGACGTGCTGCTGTTCATGGACAACATCTTCCGCTATTTGCAAGCCGGTTCGGAAGTGTCGGCGCTGATGGGGCGCATGCCGTCCGCCGTCGGATATCAGCCGACGCTCGCGACGGACATGGGTTCGCTCGAAGAGCGCATCACATCCACGCACAAAGGTTCGATTACATCGGTGCAGGCCGTGTACGTTCCCGCCGACGATTACACGGATCCGGCCGTCGCCGTGACGTTCGCGCATTTGGATGCGACGACCGCGCTCTCGCGTCCGATCTCGGAACTCGGCATCTATCCCGCAGTCGATCCGCTGGCTTCCAGTTCGCGCATTCTCGACCCGCAAATCGTCGGCGACGAACATTACCGTGTGGCCCGCGGCGTGCAGGAAACGCTCCAGCGCTACAAAGATCTGCAAGACATCATCGCGATTCTCGGTATCGAAGAGCTCTCGGAAGACGACAAGATTACCGTCGGACGCGCGCGGCGCATGCAGCGCATGTTCTCGCAACCGTTCTTCGTCGCCGAGCAGTTCACGGGCGCGCCCGGCAAATACGTCAAACTGAGCGACACGATCGCTGCATTCAAGGAAATCCTCGAGGGCAAAGTCGATCGTCTGCCGGAACAAGCGTTCTTCTACGCCGGCGGCATCGACGACGTGAAAGCCGCGGCGGAGAGGCTCGGCGCTAATGTCTAAAAGGCGCGGGGGCGCGCAGCGTGGGCCGGAGCGCCCTTTAACATGAGTACCGTCCCATTTAAACTCATTACGCCGACGAAAGTGATCTTCGACGGCGACGCCGAGCTGGTGATCGCCGTGACGACCGAAGGTGAAGAGGGCATTCTCGCGCACCATGCGCCGTTCTTGAGTGCGCTCAAGCCGGGCGTGCTGCGCGCGAACATCGTCGAAAACGGCGTCCCGCGCCGCCTCGAGTCTCGCAACCAGCGAAGGCTTTATGCAGGCGCTTCCCGATCGCGTGACCGTGCTGGTGGACGATGCGCTCAGGTTCGAAGAAATCGACGTGGCGGCAGCGCGCGCCCAACTTGCGGACGCGACGGAACGGCAGAAGGCGGCGGGCGAGCCGCACGTGTTCGCGCGCGAGCAAGCAGCCATCGACTTTGCGAACGCTAAACTTCGCCTGACCGGACACCACTAGCGCGCCGTCGAACCTCGGAACGGTGCGACGTGCGCCCGGTTGGACCCGTTTAGCAGGTATCGCGCTGGAGCTTGCGGCTCTGGCGTTCGCCGGCTATGTCGTCATGGATCGCCGCGGCTGCGCGGTTCCTGGAGATCGAGCCGCCCCTCCGCCTAGGCCTGAACCGGCGCCCCAAACAACTCCGCGGGAACAAGCGCAGCCACGCCGCAGCGTCTTCATCATCGAGTCCGCCGATTCGGGAGCGCGCTACTATCGCGCCGCGGACGACGCCGTCGACTTGGTCGCGGGGTTTTACTCCGACGGACGAGTGCGCCTCGCGGACGCGAAACACCGCCGCTTCGCCGGGATGCTCCAGGGCAATCATGCGGATCTGCTGGAGCTCGAGGGAAACCAATGGAGCGAGGTGTTCGTCCGGACGACGCCCGCAGGCGGCATGCAGCTCGAATTGCGCGGAGGCCCTTACGACGCGCGCGTACTCACGTGCGAACCGCTCGAGGATAGTAAACTCGTTTGAACAACACACTCGATCGCCTTGAAACAACGCTGCGCGTGCGCGGCGGCGCGGCCCTCGAAGGTTCTGTGCGCACGCACGGAGCGAAGAACGCGGCGCTGCCCATCATGGCCGCGGCGCTGCTTGCAAAAGGCAAAGTGACGCTCCACCGCGTTCCGCACATCACCGATGTGTCGGTGATGTGGTCGCTGCTCGAAGCACTCGGCGCGCGGCTGCGGTACGAAGGCAACGGTACCGTCACGATCGATGCGAGCAACGTCGCATCACACCGAGCGCCGTACACGCTCGTGCGCAAACTCGCGGCGAGTTTCGATTTGGTTGGTCCGCTTCTCGGACGCTTCGGACGCGCGGAAGTGCCGCTTCCGGGCGGATGCGTCTTAGGCACGCGTGCGACGGACATGCACGAACACGCATTTCGCGCGCTCGGATGCGAGGTGAAAAACGAGGGCGGCTTCCTGATCGCAACGTCGAAACGAAAACGCTTGCAAGGCGCGGACGTCGAATTTCGCACGCCCAGCGTAGGCGCAACGAAGAACGCGATGCTCGCCTCGGTCCTGGCCGACGGAACCACTACGCTGCGCAACGCGGCGATGGAACCCGAAGTGGCCGACCTTGCCGACTTTATGTGCGCGATGGGTGCGCGAATTCGCGGCGCCGGCTCGGACACGATCGTCATCGACGGCGTTCGCGATCTGCACGGCGTAGAATACACGATCATTCCGGACCGCATCGTCACCGGAACCCTGCTGCTGTGCGGTGCGGCGACGCGCGGCGATGTCACCGTCACGGCTTGCCTGCCCGAACATCTGCAAGCGTTGAGTCTGAAGCTGCAAGAGTGCGGAGCGGGCGTCACGTCAGGTGACGACTGGATTCGCGTCCAAGCCGACGCGCTGACGGGAGGAACCGATATTCTCACCGCGCCGTATCCGGGCTTCCCCACCGATCTGCAGCCGCAAATGGTGTCGTTCCTATGCACGGCTCCCGGCAACAGTGTGGTCGAAGAATCGATCTTCAACGCGCGTTTCTCGTACGTGAACGAACTTGCTCGCATGGGCGCGGACGTTCGCGTTTCGATGGAAAGCAACACCGCCGTCGTCAAGGGCGTCGATCGCCTTTCCGGAGCGCCCGTTGAAGCGCCGGACATTCGCGCGGGTGCCGCGCTCGTCGTGGCAGGCTTAGCTGCGGCCGGCGAAACCGAGATCATCGGTCTGGAATACATCGACCGCGGCTACGAACGCCTGGAAGAGATGCTGTCCGCGCTGGGCGCTCAGGTACAGCGGGCAAGCGGCATTACTCCGCTCCTCGAGCCCAACGGGCTTTTCGAAACGAGCGCGTATCCTCGGACCCGCGCGAAATCCAGCTAGAGCACAGTGTTTGCCGCGCCCTCGGGGAGGTTTGCAAAGCTCAAACATTGAGGCGCCATGAGTTTTTGGCGGCCCCCCGAAAGTGGGGGGCGCGCAGCCTAGGGCGGAGCGCCTTCAAGTAGGAGCGAGATTTGGACATCGGGATCGATTTGGGCACTGCGAACGTGCTCGTGCACGTTAAGGGCAGAGGCATCGTTCTACGCGAGCCGTCGGTGGTTGCGAAGGACATGAACAACGGCAAGACGCTTGCGGTCGGCGAGGAAGCGCGGCAAATGCTCGGCAAAACGCCCGCGCACATTCAGGCGATTCGCCCGCTTCGCGACGGAGTCATCGCCGACTTCGAAGTTACGGAAGCGATGCTGAGCTACTTCATAAAGAAAGTCATGCGCGATCGCTCTTGGCTTTCTTCGCTGTTCAAACCGAAACCGAACGTCGTCATCTGCGTTCCCGCGGAAATTACCAGCGTCGAAGAACGCGCGGTGAAAGACGCAGCGAAACTCGCAGGCGCAAAGCACGTCGAGATCATCGAAGAGCCGATGGCTGCCGCAATCGGCGCGGGCTTGCCGATCGACGGGCCGTCCGGCAGCATGGTGGTCGATATCGGCGGCGGCACGACCGACGTTGCGGTCATCTCACTTGGCGGTATCGTCGTCTCGCAATCGCTGCGCGTCGCCGGCAACAAACTCGACGATGCGATCATTCGTTATATTCGGCGCGTGTACAATCTGATGATCGGCGAGCGTACCGCTGAAGAAATCAAAATCAAGATCGGATCGGCGTATCGTTTGGAATCGGAACTTGCAATGGAGATTCGCGGACGCGATCTCATCAACGGTTTGCCCAAGACCGTAAAAATCACAAGCGAAGAGATCCGGGAAGCGCTTTCGGAGCCGGTCGGCGCGATCGTCGAAGCTGTCAAAGCCGTGCTGGAAAAGACGCCTCCGGAGCTTGCCGCGGACATCATCGATCGCGGCGTTATTTTGACCGGCGGCGGCGCGCTGCTTCGCGGTTTGGACCGGTTGCTCGCGGAAGTTTGCGGCATTCCGGTCATCATTGCTGAGGATCCGCTTTCGTGCGTCGCACTCGGCACGGGGATGCGCGTCCGGATATAACGCGCCGAGAGGCTCGCACGCATTCGCGGGGTATGAACCCGAAGAGTGAAAGTTGCGAATGTCATCGATGCGCGCAAGGAGTCGCACGGCCGCGTCGTTGAGGAAGTGGCCGGCGTGGTGCTGCACGGCGGTACGGTCATCTTTCCAACCGATACCGTGTACGGAATCGGCTGCGATCCATATAACGCTGCGTCGATCGCCCGAATTTACGGCGCGAAGGAACGTCCGGCGAACAAACCGCTCACGCTGCACTTGGCGAGCGCCGCGGAATTTCTGGAATATGCGCACGACTATCGCGACGTCGGCGCGGCCAGCCGGCGTCTTTTGCCCGGTCCGGTGACGATAATCATCCCCAAACCTGCGTTCATCGATCAGGACGTGACGGCGGGACTTCCCACGCTAGGCTTCCGGGTTCCCGACGATCCGCTCTGTAGTGCTATTCTGGAACGGTGCGGGCCGCTCGCAGCGACCAGCGCCAACCTCAGCGGCGAACGCGCGTATTTCGGCGATGGAGATTGGAACGCGTTGCCGCCCGCCGATCTGCTGGTCGAAAATGGCCCGACCCGCTTTCGGCGCGAGTCGACCATCATCGACATGACCGGTCCGCAGCCGGCGATGCTGCGCGAAGGGGTTGTCTCGCTGGAGCGGCTAACCGAACTGCTGGGGCCGGTCACACGTCACGCCGTGATTCGAAGGACGCCGTCATGAAAATACGCATCGTTGCTCTGCTGCTCGCCGTTACGCTTGCGGCCGCCGCGCCGAAACCGGCGCCGCAGGGACGCGCCGTCGGCTTCGGATTGTCGGACTGGCACGTTTCCACAGGGCAGCTCGACATCGGCAACTGGGACACGGGCGATTTTACTGCACCCTTGCCGATCACGCTCACGCGTCCCGGAAGCACCATTCAAGCGGATCGGGCCGTCGGAAACTTCAAACAGAAGAAAGCAACGCTCACGGGGAACGTGGTGCTGCACGATACGAACGGCGTCCTCACCAATTTCGCCGGACAGTCGGGGTCGCACGCTCCGGCGACGCTGACGTGTGAGAACCTCACGATCGACGGTATGACGAAGACTTACGTGGCAACGGGCGGCGTGCATTTCATGCAGGGTGGAAGCGACGTCCACGCCGATCGCGCGGTGATGAACGGAGCGACGCACGGTTTGCAATTGTACGGGCACGTGCAATTGCAGCAATGATCCGCCCAATCGCCGCGGCGGCGGTTCTCGCCGCGCTGCTCGCAGCGGCGCCGCAAACGAAACCTGCGGCGAAAATCGGCGAGTGGAATCTCGTGACCGACCGGCTCAGCGCGAACCTCGCGACCGGTGCGTTCTCCGCACCGGATCACGTATCGATGACGCGCGCCGACGGATCGACGATTGAGGCGAATCGCGCGACCGGAAATTACAAACAGCACCATGCCTCGCTTTTTGGCAACGTCACGGTTCACGACGCAAGCGGCACGTTCGGCTTGAAAAGCGCGCAAGGGACGCAAGCGCAGTCGCGCGGACCGGCGACGCTCACTGCGGACATGCTGCATCTCAACGATGACGCGCACCTGTACGATGCGACGGGCAACGTGCACTTCGTGCAGGGCGACACGGACGTGCAAGCGCAGAGCGCGCATCTGAACGACGCGACGCACCAACTCGACTTATCGGGGAAAGTGCACGTCGTCCAGGCGGATCGCACGCTGGACGCGGACGCTGCAACGTACAACACGCAAACCGGCATGGGTGAAGCGCACAGCAACGTTACGGTAACGTTCCCCGGCATCACGCCCTCGATTGCGACTCCGAAACCGATAACCGTCAAGGCACCGAAGATACCGTAATCGCGTGGAACCCTCGCTGTTCTCGTCATCGTCCGCAGTAACGGAACCGCTCGCCGCCCGCATGCGGCCGCGCTCGCTGGACGAGTTCGTCGGACAGGAACACATCGTGGGGCCCGGGCACGCGCTGCGCCGCGCAATTGAAACCGACACGATTCCGTCGCTCATCCTCTGGGGACCGCCGGGAACCGGAAAGACCACGCTCGCGGAAATCATTGCGCGGATGACTGGAGCGCATTTCGCATCGCTTTCCGCAGTGAGTGCCGGCGTGGCGGATTTGCGTAAGGTCGTGGCCGAGGCGCAGCATCGGCGCGCGCTCGGAAAACGCACGGTGCTGTTCATCGACGAGATTCACCGCTTCAACAAAGCGCAGCAAGATGCCGTGCTTCCTTACGTCGAGAGCGGCGTAGTCACGCTTATCGGCGCAACGACCGAGAACCCGTCCTTCGAAGTAAACTCCGCGCTGCTTTCACGGTCGCGGGTATTCGTTTTGAAAGCGCTCAGCGATGAAGACATCGGCGTGCTGATCGACCGCGCGCTCGCGGATGAAGATCGCGGTTTGGGTAAGCTCCCGATTCGTCTCGAGCCGGAGGCGCGCGCCGCGCTGGTGACGCTGTCGAACGGCGACGCGCGCAGCGCGCTGGGAACGCTGGAGTTTGCCGCGGCGGCAGCGCCGCATGACGCTGACGGCAGCAGCATCATTTCTCCTGCCGTCGTTGCAGATGCGATGCAGCGCCGGGCGATATCGTACGACAAAGGCGGCGACCAGCATTACGACGTCATCAGCGCGTTCATCAAAAGCATTCGCGCGAGCGACCCCGACGCCGCAGTCTATTGGCTTGCGCGTATGATCGACGCCGGAGAGGATCCGCTCTTCATCGCACGCCGGCTCGTCATTTTGTCGTCGGAAGACGTCGGACTTGCGGATTCACGCGGGATATCCGTCGCTATTGCCGCGCAGCAGGCCGTGCATTTCGTCGGAATGCCGGAAGGCTTTTATCCGCTTGCGCACGCCACGCTGTATTTAGCACGGGCGCCGAAAAGCAACAGCGTCGGACGTGCGTATTCCGCAGCGATGGCGGACGTCGAGGGCACGCGCAACGACTCTGTTCCGCTGCATCTTCGCAACGCGCCCACCGGCCTGATGAAGCAACTCGGCTACGGCCGCGAGTACCATTACGCGCATGACGACTATAGCGTCAAACAGCAAAACTTGCCGGACAACCTTCGCGATCGCAAGTACTATTCGCCGGGCGATCGCGGCGACGAGCGAAAATGAACTTCCCGGTACGTCAGCGCGGTGAGATGCTCGGTTCGGAAGTCTGCGACTTTTTCGAACTCGACAGGACGTCGATTTCCAAACTTCGTTCTTTCGAAAAAGCGGAGAAGCAGCAAAATCGCAGGAGGTGATTTTGCGAGCGACTTCAGAACCGAGCATCTCGCCGCGCGGCACAAAAAGAGGCGGCCCGGCTTTTGTGGTGCCGGACCGCCTTTCCCGTTGCTACTTCTCGGAGTGTGCAATGGAGCTTCGCACAACGCCAGTATAGAAATGCTCTCTGAGAATCGCCTGTGACTTCCGAACGAATTTATCTCGACTATGCGGCCACTACGCCGGTGCGGCCGGAAGCGATCGACGCGATGCTGCCGTATTTCGCGCAGACCGGTTACAACGCCAGTTCGGTGCACGCGGAAGGCCGCGCCGCTAGAGCGGGGTTGGACGACGCGCGGGAACGCGTGGCGCGAGTTTTGGGCGCAAAAAGCAAGGAGGTCGTTTTCACCGGCGGCGGATCGGAAGCGGACAATCTGGCGATCGCCGGCACGGCGCGCGCGGTTCGTCATCGCGGCCGGCACATCGTTTCGACCGCCGTGGAGCATCACGCCGTCCTGCACAGTTTGGAAGCGCTGCGGGACGACGGCTGGGAGGTCACACTGCTTGCCGTCGATAGCGAAGGCCGAATTTCGCCGGACTCTTTTGCGTCGGCGCTGCGGCCCGACACCGTGCTGGCCTCCGTCATGTACGTGAACAATGAAATCGGCTCGGTGCAGCCGATCGCGCAACTCGCGGCCATCGCGCGCGGGCGCGGCGCCCTCTTTCACACGGATGCCGTGCAAGCGGCGGCGTATTTGCCGGTTGACGTCAGCTTCGCTCGGCGTCGATCTACTCTCACTTGCAGCGCACAAGTTCTACGGCCCGAAGGGCAGCGGCGTGCTCTACGTCCGCGATGGGACGCCCATCGTGCCAATATTGCACGGTGGAAGCCAGGAATTCGGCAAGCGCGCCGGCACGGAGAACGTTGCCGGTATCGTCGGCTTGGCCGCGGCTTTGCAACTGGCGACGGACGAACGCACTGGGGCCGCCGCTCGGGTCGGCACGTTGCGCGACCGCTTCGAGCAACGTCTCCTCGAACGCATCCCCGGCGTCCGCGTGAACGGGCTGCACGCGCTGCGCGCTCCGCACGTTTCGAACCTGAGCTTTCTCGGCGTCGCCTCGGAGCAGCTGCTGATGCGCCTCGACCTGGACGGCATCGCAGTTTCCGCCGGCAGCGCGTGCGCCTCCGGGGCTATCGAGCCTAGCCACGTCATCGCCGCCCTGGGTTTGGAGGAGCGGTGGATGCGCGGGGTCATCCGCTTTTCGCTCGGACGCGACACATCGCAGGCAGAGATGGACCGTGCCGCGGACATACTCGAACAAGCGGTCACGGACTTGCGGTCGATCTCTCCCGCCCCAGCGTAAACTTGAAGCATATCGGGGAATAGTTGGTTCACGTCCGGGTACATCGAGACGGAGGGTCAAAGTTTGTTTGATTGGGCTATCGTTTTGGATGTTGGCGTTGGCGTCGGCGTTTTTTTAGTCGGCGTAGCGGTATCGATCGCTATGGTCGCCTTGGCCCGCACCCTTCGCCGCCTGGACAAGACGCTCGACGGCGTGGACGAACAGGTAGCGGCGCTCGGCAAGCCCGTCAGCGAAACGCTTGCCCACGTGGGCGGCATCGCCGACACCGCCGATCAGACGATCGCGCGCCTCTCCGGCGTCGTCGCCTCGTTGGAACAGGTAGCCGGCTCCGCGGCTCACAGCGCAAAACTGACGCAGGAAGCGCTCGCGCCGGCGATTGTGAACGTCGGGGCAACCCTCGGAGGAATCACGGCGGGGGTGCGGCGCTTGGTTCGCGGCGACGGCAAACGGACGGGAGAAAACCCATGAACGAGGGCGGCAGGACGCCCGATGACGGCGGCAAGGGCGGGGGCGGATTTTTCGCCGGCTTCGTGCTCGGCGCCATGGCGGGAGGCATCGCGGCCTACCTCTTGACCCAGGAGTCCGCACGCGATCTGATCGTCGGTAAGGCACGCGAGGCGAGTAACTACGCGGTGGACGCCACGGGAGATTTGCGGTCGAGAGCCACGGATCTGTACGAACGTGGGAAAAACGTCGTGGAGAACGCTCGTTCAAACATAAACGCCGCGGTCGACGAGGGTCAGACGAGCGCGGAACACATCCGCGACGACTTGTCGCGGCAATCTTCGGACTCGTAGGAGAGAGAGTGGATATTAAAGTCAACGTTCGAGAGGCTGAGGGTGATACGTACGTCGTCGATCTCAACGGAGAGATCGACGTCTACACCTCGCCCAAAGTCAAGGACGCCATCGGCGACCTCATCGATAAGGGTCACTACAACTTGGTGATCAATCTCGAGAAGGTTCGCTACATCGACTCGACCGGGCTCGGCGTGCTGATCGGCGGACTGAAGCGCGTGCGCGAGCATGGCGGCACGGTGAACTTGGTCTGCACCAACCCCCAAATCAAGAAAATCTTCGACATCACCGGGCTGGTGAAAATCTTCGGAATCTACGACGACGAAGACGCCGCGATGAAGGCGCTCGTGTGAATCAGCCGCTTGCCCACACCAATCGATCCCTTGGGATCGTGGAGCTGCGCATTCCGAGCAAGGCGGAGTGGGTCGCGGTCGCACGTCTCGCGGTGGCGGCCGTCGCGAACCGGCTCAACTTCTCGATCGAAGACATCGAAGACGTGAAACTGGCGGTCGCCGAAGCCTGTACCAATTGCATACAGCACGCGCACGGAAGCGACCAAATCGAGATCATGTGTGAGACCGAGCCCGACTCGCTCACCGTTCGCGTTCGCGATTACGGGCGCGGCACGCGTCCGGAGGCGATCTCGTCGCGCCGCGTCGACGAACCGCGCGTTGGCGGTCTCGGCGTATTCTTGATTCGTTCCCTGATGGATTCCGTCGAATACGACGTGCATCCCGAGCGCGGCACGAATCTGGTTATGACGAAAAAAGTAACGAGCTAAGTGCACCAACACACGGAAGAGGAACGCTGGGACCGACACAAGACCCGCGAAGCTTTCGCGCGTTTTGCCGAAGTCAAGCAGCGCGGCCCTCACGATCCGGACTACGAACGCCTTCGCAGCGAACTGGTGGTCGCGCATTTGAATTTGGTGCGCTATCTGGCGGTGAAATTCGCGAACCGCGGCGAGTCGCTCGACGATCTCATTCAGGTCGGTACGGTCGGATTACTCAAGGCCATCGATCGCTTCGACCTCGAGCGCGGCGTCGAGTTCACCACGTACGCGACACCGACGATCGTCGGTGAAATCAAGCGCTATTTTCGCGACAAAGGCTGGGCGGTCAAAGTTCCGCGCAGGCTGCAGGAGCTGAATTTGGCGGTCAACCGCGCGATCGAAAGCTTTCGGTCAAGATGGGACGCAGTCCGACCGTCGCCGAGCTGGCCGAGCATCTCAACGCAACCGAAGAAGACATTCTGGAAGCGCAGGAACTGGGACAGGCTTACAACTTGCTTTCGCTCGACACCGAACTCTCCGGCGAAGGCGACAAGAAAGCGCAAACGCTCGCCGATTACATTGGGACGACCGATGCGGGCCTTGCCTTGCTCGAAGACAAAGCGAACCTCGAGCGCGCGTTCGAAGTGCTGACCGGTCGCGAACGCGTGATTTTGTATCTTCGCTTCTACGAAAGCGTCTCGCAAACCGAAATCGCGAAACGGCTGAACGTTTCGCAGATGCACGTCTCCCGGCTGCAGCAGAAGGCGCTCGAAAAACTGCGCCACGTGCTGCAGGAGTAAACGTCAGCTGCCGCTGTAACGGCGCCAGAGACCGACCAGACCGAGAACTCCGAATAACCCAAACCATCCCCAACGCGCGCCTTGGTTGCCCATGCCGGGCCCGGTAGGGTTCGCCTGCGTGCCCGCGCTTGAAAACGAGCGCAGCGCGTTGCGGCCGGCGTTGTTCGGGCTTGCCCCGGGCGCGGCTTTGCGCAACAGCGGACCGGCGGTTGCGTGCGTGTTCAGCGCTGGCGCCGACTTCTGCAGCAGCGGCGGTGAAGTGCCCATCCCCGGTTTCGGCATGCCCGAGAACTCGCGCGACGCATGGCTCTGTGCCTGCTTGGGACTGGTCGGCGGTCCGACTCCGGTAGCGGGCGACGCGGTCGCAACTGCGGCGGCGAAGACGATTGCTCCAATCATAACATCGAGGTTGTTCCCGCTCTCGAGCGGCCACAGCAAGCGGGCATCCGTCGCTGCGCCGCCAAATACCCCATCGTTCCATGATGAGAAGCCAAGAACTCCGCTCGGCATTCGTCGAGTTTTTTACGTCGCGCAGCCATAAGCACGTTCCGTCCGCGAGCCTGATCCCCGACGCGATGTCGACCACTCTTTTCACGATCGCAGGGATGGAGCAGTTCGTGCCCGCCTTTCTCGGCGACGAGCCGCCGCCTGCAACCAACGTCGTAACGGTGCAGCGGTGCCTGCGCGTGGCGGGGGCGAAGAGCGATATCGAAAACGTCGGCCGCACCGGACGTCATGGCACGTTCCTCGAGATGCTTGGGAATTTCAGTTTCGGGGGCTACTACAAACGTGAAGCGATCCGGTACGCCTGGGATTTCGTGACGGAAACGTTGCGCGTGGATCCGGCAAAGCTCGCCGTGACGGTTCACACGTCGGACGACGAAGCGGAGCAGTTTTGGCGCGAGGACATCGGCCTGCCCGCCGAGCGCATCAGCCGCTTCGACGAAGACAATTTTTGGACGATGGGACCGACGGGGCCGTGCGGTCCGTGCACGGAGATTTTCTACGACAGCGGTGTGGAAAACGCGCTTAGTCCGGATGACGACGGCCCGAACAAAGGCAATCGTTGGGTGGAGATTTGGAACGTCGTCTTCCAGCAATACAATCGCGATGCTGCGGGAAAGATGGAAGAGCTGCCGCGCAAACAGATCGATACCGGCGCCGGCCTGGAACGTATGCTTGCCGTCGTGAACGGTAAGGTGTCGATGTATGAGACAGATCTCTTCACCGACATCATCGAAGCGCAGCCTTCCGTTGGACAGACTTCGCTGACCGCAAAAGCGCAGGCGGAGCGGCGCAACATCATCGCCGATCACGCCCGCGCGCTTACGTTCCTCATCAACGACGGCGTCTATCCCAGCAACACCGACCGCGGCTACGTCCTGCGCTTCTTGATTCGGCGCGCGATCCGCAACGGCAAACTCCTCGGTTATCCGAATGGGTTTTTGACCGAACTCGTCCCGGCGGTGATTGCGTCGCTCGAATCCGGTTATCCGGAATTACGCGCAAATGCCGCGCGCATCCAAAACGCGCTGCGCGCGGAGGAGCAAACCTTCGATCGCACGCTCGAACGCGGCATGGCGATGCTCGACGACTTGCTCGAGCGCGTCTCGATCGGCGGGGCGCTTTCAGGCGAGGACGTTTTCACGCTTCACGACACCTACGGCTTCCCGGTGGAGCTGACCCGTGAGATCGCGGGCGAACGCGGCGTTACCATCGACCATGCGGGCTTCGAGCGCGCGATGAACGAGCAGCGGGAACGCGCGCGCCGCGATGCAGCCTCCAAACGAGCCGTCGTAACGCTCGCGGAATTGCCGGCAGTCAAAACGGAATTTTTGGGCTACGAAGGGCTCGATACGCACGCAAACATCGTAGCGATTCTCAAAAACGGAGAACTAGCCGAAGAACTGCAGAGCGGCGAAGCAGCGCAAATCATTTTGGATCGCACGTCGTTCTATGCGGAGAAAGGCGGCCAAATCGGCGATCGCGGTACGCTGGCGCTTGCCGACGGCAGCGCAAATTTCGAGGTGAGCGACGCGCAGTTCCAAGGTGAAGCTGTCGTACATCACGGCGTGCTTACACGCGGAACGCTTCGCGTCGGCGAGGGCGTGCGCGCGCAAGTTTCTGCGGAGTGGCGGCGGGAAATTCGCCGCCACCACACCTCCGCGCACCTGCTGCAGCGCGCGCTCAAAGACGTTCTCGGCGACGACGTGATGCAAGCCGGCTCGTGGGTCGGCATCGACCGCATGCGCTTCGACTTTCGTTCGCCCGGCGGCGCGCTCTCGCCCGAGCAAAAGCGCGACGTTGCGCGGCGGGTCAATGAAATGATTCGGGACGACACGCCGCTCGAAACGCGCGTGCTGGCCATCGAGGAAGCGCGCGCGAGCGGTGCAATCATGATGTTCGGCGAGAAATACGGCGACCGCGTCCGTGTGGTCAAAGCCGGCCGGTCGGTGGAGTTCTGCGGCGGAACGCACGCGCATTCGACCGGTGAACTCGGCATGTTCGTCATCCTCAGCGAATTTTCGGTCGGCAGCGGAATACGGCGCATCGAATCGTGCGTGTCCCGCGCCGCCGAAGAGTACGCGCAGCGACAGCAGGAACTCGTTGCGGATCTGGCTGCATCACTGGCTTCGACGCCCGACGAAGTCGGCGATCGCATCGCAAAAATGCAGCGTGAGATCAAAGATTTGCAGAGCGCGGTCGGCGAACTCAAGGCGCGGCTGGCGGCGTCCGACGCGCAAACCTACGTCGAACGCGCCGAGCATGCGGGAGAGAAGACGTTCGTCGGCGCCGTCGTGCACGAAGCGAACGCGGAAGCGCTGCGGCACTTGAGCAGTGCGATTCGTCAACGCTTGCGCAGCGGCGTCATCGCGCTCGCCGGCGTCGACGACGGCAGCGTCAGTTTGCTCGTCAGTGCGAGCGACGATATGGTGAAGGCGGGCGTACACGCAGGCAACTTGGTGAAACTTGCCGCTCCGCTCGTGGGAGGCCGCGGCGGCGGACAGCCCGCGCAGGCGCAAGGCGGCGGGAAAAATGCCGAAGGCGCGGATAGCGCCGTGCGCGCGATACGAGAGGCTGTGCTCGCGTAGTGTTGCCGGCACTGCTCGCGGCGGCCGCCCTCGCGAGCGCGCCGCTCGACTCGCAAGTCGTTCTGCAGCGGTACGGCGCGCATTTGCTGACGGCGGACGTTCCGAAGACGCTGGTGTTTACGTATTCCGTTTCACAAGCCGGACCGCAAACGATCGAGCAGGCGCATCGGATTTATCGCAGCGGCGAACTGGTCCGGGATGAAACGGTGCAGGTCGACGGTCAGACGCTCAAGGTCAAAACCACGCGCATCGCGCGCTACCGCAACCGCTACACGATCGACACGCTTGCGCCGCGCATGACGGAATACGCGTTTTTATTTTTACGCAGCATTCGCAGCGCCGGCGGTTACTCGTACGTTTACAGGGCGGTGCCCCTGGGCGCAACAGGCTCGTTCGTGGTGGTCGGGATGACGATCGACGGCCGGACGTACTTGCCTTCCGAAATTCGCTTCAAGAGCGCGTCCGCGGCGATGAGCGGCACGGGTTCCGTCGCGTTTGCGCGAGCCGGAAAATACTGGGTGCCGGTAAGCGCCGCCGTGCACGCAAAGATCCGGGGAAAGCCCGCGAGCGAGCGGATTACGTTCAGTGCATATCAATTTCCGCCACGCTTGCCGAAGTCGACGTTTCAATCGCCCAAGCCGCTGCCCACGCCCGCCTTGCCTTCATTTTGAACCGCGTTCCGCGCAGTCTCGGGCTGTTGTGGATCGCCGTTCCGGCAGCGGCGTTCCTTGCAACGCTGCAAGGCCGAATTGCGTATTGGGATACCGGCGAAATGCAAACCGTAGCCTGGATTTTCGGCATTCCGCATCCCACGGGTTTCCCGGCTTACGTCCTCTCTGCGGGCGTCTTCGCGCATGTTCTCCCCGTTGCAACCCCGGCATGGCGCGTCTCGTTGTTTTGCACGCTGCTGGCAATCGGCTGCGTTGCGCTCGTTTACGGAGCGATAGCCGCAAGTACGCGTGACCGTGTAACCGCGGTCTGCTGCGCCTGTCTCTTCGCATTCGGATGGTATTTTTGGATCTACGGCGCGCGCGCCGAGATTCATACGATGAGCGCGTTTTGCGGCGCGTTGACGTTGTACTTCGCGCTGCGCGGTTACTACGAGCGCAGCACAAAGGCGTTCGGCGCCGCCGCGGCAGCGTGGGGCGTCGGTTTGGCGACGCACCCCATCGTACTCTTCGTGCTGCCTTCACTGCTGCTGCTCGCGGCCGCTCGCCGCGGGCTGTTCACCTGGCGAAGTGCGGCGCTGGGCTTGCTGCTCGCAGGGGCGCCTTTGCTGCTTTATGCGTATTTACCGCTGCGCAGCCACGCCGTCGTTGCGCGCGGATTGGATCCGGCGCCGTCCATCGGCAAACCCGCGGGCGCAGCGATCTGGAACACCGATAACCCGCAGACGCTGCATGGATTCGTGCGACTGGTTACGGGAGCGGAGTTCAACGCGGGCGGCAGTATCGCGCGCATGTTCGATCTTCCGGCGTATTCCGCCAAAACCGGCACATTCGGTGCGGCGATGTATACGGAATTCACTCCGGTGGGAGCGGTCGCCGCGGTGATTTGCCTTGCGCTGATCTTCCGGCGAAGAGCGGTCGTCGCGCTTGCACTGCTGCTCTCGGTGCTTCTCCCCGCGGCGTTCGCGCTTGCGTATCCCCCGGTGGTGGAAATCGAACGGTATTTCTTCATCCCGATGATCGCACTGACTATTCTCATCGGCCTGGGAGCGGCGACGTTGGACCCGCGCTACCGCAACTTCATTCGCCTGCCCGTCGCCGGCGCCGCCGCATTTCTTTTGGTCGGCAATTATTCCGACGCGCGCACGCGGGCGGCATTCGGCGCGGAGCCGTTGATTGCGGAAGTGCGCGCGAAAACACCGAACGACGCGATCGTGATTTCGGATTGGACGCGAGGAACCGCGCTGGCTTATGCTGCGTACGTCGAGCGCAGGTTCGGCGCGCGAACGATAGACATCGCGTGGCCTTATCAAGACGTGCGATATCTGCCGGGATGGTTGGCACGCCGTCCGGTCTATTACGTCGGCCGGCCCGTTTTGCGTTCGCATCGCCTGTTGCTCTGTCCGCAATCCGCGGCGTTTCCTATCTACACGGTGCGCTTGAAGCCGGGACATTGCTGATCGCGGACCGAACCAGCGGCGGCATGACCGTCACCCGCCGCGCAGTGTATGCAGGCATCGCGGGCTTCGTCGTCACGCTGCTGCTCTCGCATTTCCGCTCGACGCCGTACAACAATTACGTTCTGCTCGCGGATGCATTCTTGCACGGGCATGCGTGGATAACGTGGCCCGGCGCATACATCGACGCGCTTGGCTACAATGGGCAGCATTACGTCATCGAAGCGCCGCTTCCGGCCGTGCTGCTGCTGCCGTACGTTGCCATTGCGGGCACGGCGGCGAATCAAACGCTTCTGGCCGTCGTTCTCGCGGGCGTTGCGATCGGCGCCGCATGGGAACTGGGCGAACGACTCGGCGCGACGCCGGCTGCGAACGCCTGGATCTGCGCGTTTCTGCTGGCCGGCACGGACCTCGCGTGGTGCGCGATGCTCGGCGACGTATGGTTCGTCGCGCACGTCGCTGCGGTCTGCTTTACAATGCTCGCGCTCGTGGAACTCTGCGGAAAACGGCGCGGGTGGCTTGTCGCGCTCTGGGCCGTGTGTGCGGCGGAGTCGCGCTTCACGATGGCGCTCGCCATTCCGGTGTACGCCGCGATGCTGCTGCAGGACGAACGTTCGCGCGGTGCGCTGTACGGCTTTGCGGGAGTGCTTGCCGCGGCGGCCGTGTTGTGGATCCGCTACAACCTCGTGCGCTGGGGTACGGTCGCCGACGCCGGCTACACGACGTGGTATCACCAAGATCAGGCCGGCATGCCGTCCGGATCGCCGTTTCGTCTAATCTACTTGCCGTACGAGCTGTGGTCGTTCTTCGTGCAGCATCCGCAGTTCACCAGCGCGTTCCCGTGGGTTCGTCCTTCGTTTTCAGGCGTGGCGCTGACGTGGACGAGTCCGGCTCTCGTGTACGCCTTCTTCGCTCGGCGTCCGCAACGGCTCGTGGTTGCGCTCTGGTTGGCGGCGATTCTCACCGCCGTTCCGAATTTCGTCTATTACGTGAACGGTTTCGCGCAATACGGCATGCGGCACGCGCTCGATTTCATTCCGTTCTTGGTCGCGCTGATGTTCCTTGCGGCGCGCGATCGTCTCGCGCTTTGGGCAAAACTGCTGATCGCGTACTCCTGTGCCGCAAGCCTTTACGGCGTATGGTTCTGGAACGCGCTGGTGCGTACCGGAAATTAAACGGCCAGCGTTTCGTACGCTTCGCGCAGTTCGGCGGTCGTGCGCGCCGGTGCCGCGCACACCGTACCCCGGCAAAGATAGGCCGCAAGCGGTTCGCCGTCGCGCTCGATGGTGTGAACGACGAGCAGCGGATCCGGAAGCGCGTGCGCGGCTTCGCGTAATTCCGCGGTTGCTTCTACAGAACCGACGATGTTGACGTAGGCCGGCGGTGAGAGATAGCGGCGCAGCGCTCGTGCGAACGGTGCCGCGAACAGACCTGCGCGCTCGTACGTGTTCCCGTACAGACGCAAGGCGTCTTCGGCTGACGAGCGGTAGCGAGCGTCGCCCTCGAGTGCATCGAGCCGTAGCAGCGAGTCGGCTACGAGCGCGTTATCCGGCAAGGGGCGATCGCGGATCTCGAGATTGCCCACCGTTTCTTCAAAGCCCGCGCGATCGTAATATCCGCCTGCGTCAGCGCCGAAATGTTCGCGCAGCAGCGGCGCGAACCGGCGCGCCCGTTCAAGAAAGCGCGGCGCTCCGCCGTATTCGTGGGCATCGAGCAGAGCACGAAGATACGCAGCCTGATCGGCGAGGAGCCCGCGAACGCGCGGTTCGCCGCCGGGCTCGATGAAATGATAGAGCAAACCCGGCGTGTCGCGCATGCCGTCGTGGAGCGCATCGAGCGCCGCCTCGCCTTCGGCCGCGAGGCGTTCGTCCTCGAGCGCGTCGCCGGCCATCACGAATGCGCCCGCCATTGCCGCGGTCCAGTTCGAATACGACGTCCGGTCAACATATGGAGCGTCCATCGCGCGCCGCTCTTCCAACGGAAGCGAATAGTACGTTTCGTCGGCATCTTGGCTTCCACCGAAAAGACGCGAGGCGGGATCGCGCAGCACGTTGCGCACGTACGCGGTGCTGGAGAGCAGCGTCTGGCGAAAGCGGTCGTTGCGAGTCGTGCGCACGAGGATGGAGAGCAGCCGGATCAGGCCGGCGTGGTCTTCGGTCATCTTCTCGAAATGCGGAACGCTCCAGTCGCGGGTCGTCGAGTAGCGAAAAAAACCGCCTTCGACGTGGTCGTACATGCCGGCGCTGGACATCGCGAGCAGTGATTTTGCGACCATGTCGAAGCAGCGCTGCTCGCCGGTCACGCGATACTCTTGCAGCAAAAACTCCAAAACGTCAATCATCGGAAACTTCGGCGCAGTACCGAAGCCGGCGTACTCCTGGTCATACGCCTGCGCAGCAGTGTCGCGGACCTTTTCGACGACTTCCTCGCACAGTGCCGAACCGGGTGCGGCTTCATAGACGCGAGGGCGGCGAATCTGCGCGGCGCGCAACGCGATATCCTCGCGATTGGAGCGGTAAAAGTGCGCGATCTGCTCGAGGGCTTGACGCATCTGGTCCGGCGGCAAATACGTAGCGCCGGCGAGCAGCGCTCCATCCGGCGTCAAAAACGCCGTGGTCGGCCATCCGCCTTGGTTGTAGCGTGCGTTGACGTCGGGGCGGCGGTCGTTATCAACGCGAATCGCGACGTAGCGTTCGTTTATCGCGGCGATGACCGATTCGTCCGAATACGAGGTTTCGTCCATGACGTGGCACCAATGACACCACACGGCCGAGATTGCGAGCAGAACCGGCTTGTCCTCGCGCTTCGCGCGTTCGAAACCTTCGCTGCCCCAGGACATCCAGGCAATTTCGTGGGCGCGATTCGGGCGCGGCGAAAAGTGCATCCCGATATCCTTGGCTATTCTTCATCGCTGAACCCGCGCGCGAACGAAGACACGTAAAAGAGGAAGACGAGCGCATACGCCGCGAGCAGCGGCACGGTTGGAACCACCCGAACGAAGAACGAGACCGCGAAGAGCGCGGCAAAGAGCGCGCTGACGGCAGCGTAAGCGCGATGCGATTTAGGGGTCATCCCGTACACTTCATTCGCGTAAAAGCTGCCGCCCCCGCGCTTGCTTTTATACGTCGCCGCTATGCACACCAGAATTGATAGGCCGAGTCCGAGCGCGCTCCACATCAGGCACCCTTCGTTCGTAAACGCGTTGGCGCTTGCCGGTCGTGGGTATAAGTGGCGCACTGCAACGACGAAAGGAGCAAGAACCTGTATGGCTGATGGCCCGGTTGTAGTGCACAGCGACGGTGAACACGGCGGCGGAGCGGCGGCGCTCGGCATCGTGATTGTCGTGCTGGTTGCCATTCTCATTGCCGTATTCGTCTGGCATCCGTGGACCGTCACGAGTTCGACCACGGGATCGACAAGTGGTTCGGCAACTAACTCAACAACGACGACACACGTCAATCCCGGCGGTGGAGGCTAACACGTGGCTGGTATACTTTGGACGATCATCGTCATTCTGTTCATCCTATGGCTGCTCGGCTTCTTGGTGTGGCATATCGGGGGCATCATCCACATCGTGATCGTGGTGGCCGTCATTCTGCTGATCATCAATCTCTTGACCGGACGAGGGGCGCGCCTCTAGTCTGACGGAGTAGGACGGCAGCAGAATGCCGGGAGCAAGGAAGAGCGGAGCGAACCGGACTACACGCGAGTCCGGTTCGCTCGAGCGCTATCACAAAAAGCGCGACTTCGAAGCGACGCCCGAGCCGCGCGGCGCGCGCAAAAAGGGTAGTCCGCGGCTGCGTTTCGTGATTCAGAAACACCGAGCCAGCCGTTTGCATTACGATTTTCGGCTGGAAGCGGACGGCGTACTCAAGTCGTGGGCCGTTCCCAAAGGCCCCTCGTTCAATCCGACGGATCGACGTCTCGCCATGCACGTCGAGGATCACCCGATGGATTACCGCACTTTCGAGGGCATCATTCCCGAAGGCAACTATGGCGCGGGCGAGGTGATCGTGTGGGATCAGGGCACGTACAGCCTGGCAGAAGGCGACGATGCTGCTGCGGAAATCGGGAAGGGAAAAATCAAATTCGTCATGCACGGCGAGAAGATGCGCGGCGAATTCACGCTTGTGCGTATCCGCGGCCGCAATACGGAAAGCGGCGACCCGTGGCTGCTCATCAAAGATCACGACGAGTTCGTGAATACGAAGTACAACATCGAGAAGGACAATAAGTCGGTCAAGACCGGCCGCACCGTCGAGTCGTACGCGGAAGATCCGAAAGCGCCGCATTGGATATCGAGTAAAAAAAAAGCCGATAGGGGCCGCGCGAAAGGCCTGAGCGCGGCGAAGAACCGCGGGAAGCGCGACCCCATTCCGACGATTAGTACGCCGATGCTGGCGACGCTCGTCGATGAGCCGTTCGACGATGCCGAGTGGCTATTCGAAATCAAGTGGGACGGCTATCGCGCTATATGCACCGTGCACGAAGACGGCACGACGGAGCTCCTTTCGCGCAACGGTCTGGATCTGCTCAAGAAATTTCCGGAACTCCAGAGCCTCGCAACTGCGTGGAAAACGCTGCCCATCGTCGTCGACGGCGAGATCGTGAGTTTGGATTCGCAGGGGCGGTCGTCGTTTCAACGCCTGCAAGAGTCCTTGATGAGCCGCCGCGGTGCCGGCGCGCCGCGAAAGCGCAACGCGCTCACATTCGCCGCGTTCGACCTATTATACGCCGACGGCAAGGACTTGCGCAAAACGCCGCTCGAGGATCGCAAAGATCTGCTCGAGCGCGCGATCGCCGACGAGGATTTGGTCATGTACTCCAAGCACGTGATTGGAAACGGCTGCGCCTTGTTCGCTCAAGCGGAAAAACAAGAACTCGAAGGCATCATCGGCAAACGCCGCGACTCTCACTACGTCGAACGGCGGACTCGCGATTGGGTGAAGATCAAAGCGCAGTTGATGCAGGAGTGCGTCGTCGGCGGATTCACCGAACCTCGCGGCAGCCGCACCGGGTTCGGCGCACTGCTCTTAGGCCTCTACGACGGAAAAGAACTGCACTACGTCGGTCATGTGGGAACCGGGTTCAACACGAAACTGCTGAAAAGCCTGACGGCCGATCTGAAGAGCATCGAACGCAAGACCTCGCCGTTCGCGAATCGCGTCGATTCCAATACGCGGCCCCACTGGGTCGAGCCGAAGATGGTCGCGCAGGTTCGCTTTACCGAATGGACTCGCGACGGATATTTGCGTCAGCCGGCGTTTCTGGGTCTTCGATTGGACAAGAGCGCGAAAGACTGCGTGCGCGAGCGGCCGATCGACGCGGACGTAGTCGCCTGATGCCGCCGAAGAAGCTCGAAACGAGTATCGGGGGCCGAACCGTTTCGCTTTCGAACGTCGACAAAGTGCTTTGGCCGCGCGATGGCTACACCAAAGGCGATCTCATCGAATACTACCGCAGCGTTGCGAAATGGCTGATTCCGCATCTCAAAGACCGGCCGCTGACGCTGCAGCGCTGGCCGGACGGGATCGACGCCCAGTTTTTCTTCGAAAAGCAGGCGCCCCGATTCGCGCCCGAGTGGATTCCGACGCAAGCGCTTTCCGCGGATCAACGATCGCGTAAAGTCGCGTACATGCTGTGCAACGACGAAGCGACGCTTGCATGGTGCGCGAATCTCGCCTCAATCGTGCTGCACGTGTGGTATTCGCACGTGCCGACGCCGGAATCTCCCGACTACGTCCTGTTCGATCTCGACACGTGCGAGAAGACCACGCTCGGCACGCTCGCGCGCGTGACGCTCGAGTTTCGCGACCAGCTCGCGGCGATAGGTCTGCCCTCGCTGGTGAAGACTTCCGGCTCGTCCGGCTTTCATCTGGTCGTGCCGCTCGAGAATCAGTACGACTTCGAAACCGCGCGGCGCTTTGCGGAGATCGCGGTGGAGCACGTCGCGGCGGTCCTGCCCGATCTCACGACGGTGGAGCGCAGTATCGCGAAACGACCGAAAACCGCAGTGTACTTGGATTGGGGACAGGTCGCGCGCGGTAAAACCGTCGTGCCGCCGTATATCGTTCGCGCGCGCGACGGCGCGCCTGTGTCGATGCCGCTCGATTGGTCGGAGGTCGAAGAGCTCGCGAAGAAGCGCAGCTCGCCGGAAGCCTTCATCGGCCAGTGGACGCTTCGCAATGCGCGCAAGCGCCTAGAGCGCGTCGGCGACTTGTGGGGCGGGCGGAAGTGGAAACCGGCCAAGCTGGAACCGGCGCTGGCAAAGGCGCAGCGCGCTTGGGCTTCCCGCCAAGGTGAGGCGCCTAGGGTATAATGAATATCCGCCTGCTCGGATGGGCGGAAGGAGAGAGCGAATTTAACGATGGCTCACGCGATATGGTCGGGGTCGATTAACTTCGGGCTGGTGACGATACCCGTCAAATTGTTCACGGCCGTGCGGGCCAACGAACTCTCGTTCAACATGCTGCATGCCAAGGACGAAGGACGCATCAAATACGAGCGCGTCTGTTCCGTAGACGGCAAGCCCGTCCCGTGGGACGAGATCGTCAAAGGCTACGAGTACGAAAAGGGCGAGTACGTCGTGCTTACGGACGAAGACTTCAAAAAGGTGAATCCGGAAGCCACGCAGAGCGTCGACATTCTGGAGTTCGTGGAACTCGACAAGATCAACCCGATGTTTTTCGACAAGCCGTACTACTTGGAACCCACGAAGCAGGGGCGGCATGCGTATGCCCTTTTACGCGAGGCGCTTGCCCGCGCCAACAAAGTCGCGATAGCGCGGGTGGTCATCCGCACGAAAGAAACGATCGCTGCGGTGAAGCCGGATGGTCACGCGCTGGTTTTGGAACTGATGCATTGGGCGGATGAACTGGTCGAACAATCCGATCTCGAGTTTCCCGCGGAGGTTAAACTGCCCGAACCCGAGATGAAGATGGCGAAGATGCTCGTGGATTCGATGAGCGTCGACGAGTTCGAACCGGAGAAATTCACGAACCGCTATCACGAGGAGCTGCTCGCGATGATCGAGGCGCGCGCCGCCGGCAAAGAGTTGCCGCGGCCCAAAAAGGCGCCTGCGCGCGCGAAAGTCGTCAACCTCATGGACGTTCTGCAGCAGAGTTTGGAGGAGAGCAAGAAGCAGCGAGCGGGACGCGCCGCTCACGCGCCCAAACGCGCGGCGCATCGCGCGAGTCCCGATGGCGGACGCAAAAAGAAAAGCGCCTAGTTACGCAACGTCGCGCTGAGCGTGCGCGAGCGGCACGTCGTCCAGGCTGCCGCCGCGCAGGCCCATGAGCAGTGCGACGAGCGCGAAAAGCAGCGACGACGCCGCGGAGAACGGCGAGCCGAACGCGCCGAGCAGTCCGGTCGAGAGCGGCGGGGCGAAAATTCCTGAGAGCGAGTCGAGCGACGACGTGACGCTCAGCACCGTACCCTGAACCGCGTTTTCAGCGGTGCCGCTGATCAGCGCAATCAGTCCCGTGTTGCCGAACGCCATCCCTATGCTGAAAAACGCGGACATGATTGCGAGCTGCCACACGGTGTTCACGAACGGCACGAACGCAAATGCGCAGACCAGCGCGGCGATGCCGGCCGTCGACATGATGCGATTTCCGACCCGATCGGAAACGCGGCCGAGCAAGAACGCGTTCACGATCACGTTCAGCACCGAGATATAGATCATGAACAAGTACGTTTCGCGCAACCCGAAGTGAAGTTGGTGCGCGAAGTACAAGGCCATGACGCCGAACCAGCCGTAGAGCGCGAGCGAAAGCGCGAGCTTCTGCCAGAGTTTTGGCGCGAGTGCGGGATTCTTGAAGGTGCGCAGAATCTCGGCGGGACCCGCGACCGCGCCTTCCACTTTCTCGCGGGATTCCGGCAGCACGATTAGCGTGATCACAAGCGTGAGAAATTGCAGGCCGGCGGCCGTGTAGAGCGTGATGGCGTAGCCGTGCAGCGAAAGGGCCGCGCCGAGCGCGGGCCCTAGCGCCATGCCGGCGGCGAACGTTGCGCTGATGTACGCGAACGCACGCGCCCGGTGTTTCGGCTCGACCAAATCGGCCACGTAGGCCTGCGTTACGCCGATATTTCCGCCGGAACATCCCTCGACGATGCGTGCGATGAATACCCACAGAATCGAAGGCGCCCAGCCGAGCATCGCCCAACCGATCGTCGCGCCGATTTGGCTGATCACGAGTACGCCCTTACGGCCGATGCGATCGGAGAGGTTGCCCCAAATCGGCCCGCTGATCAACTGACAGAACGAAAACAGCGCGAACAGCACGCCGACCGTAACCGCCGAAGCGCCGAAGTGCGTTACGTAATACGGCAGCAGCGGGATCAGCAAACTGAAACCGAGGATGTCGATGAACGTAATGCCCAGAATCGGCAGCAGGCGCTTGATCACGGCGTATCGGATGCGTCGATTGGCAAAACCAGCGTGGTGAGGCGTTCGCGTTTACGAAGGAACGTAAGCCGGTAACTCCGGCGCAGATCGAGCAGCGTCAACTTGCGGTGCAAATCGTCGATGCCGCCGATGCAGTCGTGTTCGAATGCGACCAGAACGTCGCCTTCGCGCAAGCCGGCGGTCTCCGCCGGACTCCCCGGTTCCACCGAAAGCACCAGCAGCCCAGCGCCATCGCGCAAGTCTTGTCCGGCAACGCCGAGGTAGCCGCGGCGCACCCGGCCGTCGCGCAGCAGCATACCGGTGATGAGTTTGGCGGTGTTGACGGCGATTGCAAAGCAGATGCCTTGGCCGGGAAATACCGCCGTGTTCACGCCGACCACCGCGCCGTCCGCGGCCACGAGCGGGCCGCCGGAATTGCCCGGGTTGAGCGCTGCATCGGTTTGAATCACGTTGTCGATCAGCCGCCCGGACTGCGCGCGCAGCGTTCGACCCAGCGCGCTGACGACGCCCGCCGTGACGGTGTACTGCAATCCGTAGGGATTGCCGACTGCGACGACCAGTTGCCCCGGCCGCAGCGCCGCGGAGTCGCCCAATCGCGCTGCGATCAGATTCGGCGCGTCGATTCGCAGCACGGCTAGGTCGGTGTGCTCGTCCTGCCCGACCAGACGCGCCGGCAGCTCCCGGCCGTCGAGCAGCGAGACGCCGATCGAATCGCCCCCTTGCACGACATGGCTATTGGTTAGGACGAACCCGTCGGGCGTAAAGATGAACCCCGAACCGTTGGCGCGGCGGCGCCCGTTCGAAACCTCGATTGCGACGACGGAGGGGCTCGCGGTTTGGGCGGCGTGCACGACGGCCTGCGAATAGGCGTCGAGCGGGTTGACCGGCTCTTCGCCGGCTATAAAACGTACGGAAGCGGACATGGTGCGACCGTCAACCCCTTTCGCGGACGCGCGGTTTCATGAAAGGGGTGGCCGTTCAGGTCACGAATCGCGGGTGGTCGCAAGCCCAGATGGCGGAATTGGTAGACGCGCTGGTTTCAGGTATCAGTGGCCGCAAGGCCGTGGGGGTTCGAGTCCCTTTCTGGGCAGTTTTACGGTGTTACGGTTTATCCATTAAATTGGCCGACCGCGTTCCACTAAATGGAAACTGCGCGGTCAACAAACATATTTTCTGGAAATCGCTGCTTCTCGCGGTCACCCCAACCATAGAGAGATGCTCTAAGCATTCCAACTCGGTAGCGTACAGCGGCGCAACATGTTACGATGGTGCGCACTGAGAGCGAGGGTCGCATGGATATCACTGCCGCTCGCCGTCAATCGCCCTACGTTGTTGCGTTCGCAAGCCTTATTGGCACCTCTATCGAGTGGTACGATTTTTACATATTCGGCGCGGCGGCAGCGCTTGTGTTTCCAACGGTCTTTTTTCCGGCTCAGGGTAAATTGGGTCTTTTGGCCTCATTTGCGGTTTTTTGGGTTGCGTTTCTCGGCCGCCCGCTCGGCGGAATGATTTGCGGACACTACGGCGACCGTATCGGGCGTAAAACAATGCTCGTGCTCACGCTCACGCTCATGGGTGCAGGAACATTCTTGGTTGGCGTTTTGCCGGCGTATAAGCAAGTCGGAATATGGGCGCCGTTGCTGCTGACGGCCTTGCGCGCTTGCCAAGGCATTGCGGTCGGAGGCGAATGGGGGGGAGCAGTCCTCATGGCGACGGAGCATGCGCCGCCGCAGCGCCGCGGCTTGTTCGGCGCGTTTCCTCAACTCGGATCACCTTTAGGAACCATCCTCTCATCCGCGGTTTTTGTCGCCGTCACCACTGCGTTTACCGTAAGTGGAAAGCTGACGCCGGCGTTTTTCCAATACGGCTGGCGCATCCCGTTTTTATTGAGCGCGATTTTAGTCGTTGCCGGCCTTGTCGTGCGCTTAACCGTCACGGAGTCACCCGCCTTCGAACACATCAAACACGCTGCGCTGATCGTTCACCGGCCCGTAGCGACCGTTCTGCGCACGCAGTGGAAATCGATTCTACTCGCAGGCGGTGCATTTTTCACTGCAAATATGGGCTATCTCTACGGAACGCAGCTCATCAGTTACGCATCCGGGCCCGACTCACGGTTGCAATTACCAGCCGGCGAGATCATTGACGCGATAATGATCGGCGGTGTCGCCTTTTTTGTGGCCGTCGCGGTTTCCGGATGGTTATCGGACCGAGTCGGCCGCCGGCGGTTGTGTCTTGCCGGCGCTGTAATGATGCTTGTCGCGGCATTTCCAATCTATGCGCTCATCGACACGAAACAATGGCCGCTCATCGTCCTGGCAGAATGTCTCGCTTACACATCGAATGGATTCGTGTACGGGCCGTTGGCCGCGCTCTTCGCGGAGATGTTCGCCGGCAACGTCCGATACAGCGGCGCATCCATCGGTTACCAAGGCGCATCGATTTTTGCCGGCGGGCTTACGCCGTTCGTCGGTACGGCGCTCCTGCACTTCTCCGGCGGCGCGTCGTGGGTGTTATCCCTCTACCTGTTCGCCGGCGCGATGATTTCGGTTACCGCACTACTGCTAATCAAAGAACGGCGCGCGTTGGATTTGGCGCACTCCGCGCTCGCCGTCGCAGCCGCTTAGCAATGCGATAGGGATGGCAGCTTTCTTTCTTGCGCTTAAGACGGCAGAAAACTCTCGAAAAAAGCGTGGCCTAATTTGCGGCATGATCATTTGAGCGCTGAAAATTCGGCGAGGTCCGAACGAGAGCGGATATCTAATCGGTTAAATACCGACTCCAGGTGGTGGCCTACCGTACGAATGCTGAGGTTCAGCGATGCCGCGATTGCCTTGTTCGAGTATCCGGCCGCCGCTAATGTAGCGATCTCGGATTCTCTTGGAGTGAGCTCTGGTGCCGGGCCGGCCGCGGCGTTTACGGGTTACGAGCTCTTCTAAACGTTCGGTGTCACGCTTACTTCCAATACGCTTGTAGATTATTGCCGCTTCCGCTCGGCGACCGGCGAGGCTCTAGTGCGGCGGCCTGTTCGCCCGGCCACCGCAATCGTTCAAAATACGCCGCTGCGGCGCGGGCAAGGGCGCGGCCGCGCTCGCGTAGACCGTCGCGCAGCGCAATGTGTGATTGAAAGAGGCAAGCGTAGGCGCTACCGGCGAGAGTGGTGTCGGTCGACGGCGCGCGCATGAGTATTTCCCTGGCCAGTTGGATGTCGCCGGCGCATCCGTGTGCCGCGGTAAGCACGAGCATTCGCCATGCGTGATCCGCGGTGCGCGTTCGGCGAATCGCCCGATGGAGCAATGCGTGGGGCTGTTCAAGGTCGCCACGCAGCAGCGCAAGATCGACAAAAGCTCCGGTCAGCGGAGCCAACCAGTCAGAGCCGTTCTCCAGCGCATGATCGAGCAGTGCCGGATCGGCGAGTCGGGTGAGAAGCGCGTCGTCTTTCAAGACAATCCCAAGCGGTATCCCCACCTCTGCGGCGACGATGCGATTAAGCTGGGTGGTAAGCCCCACTTCGATAGCGGTGTGCACGAATGTGCGCGCCTCATGCAATCGACCCAATCGAGTCATCACTTTTGCCAGACCCAACGTTGAAAAGGCGGTCCGAACCAAAAAGCCGTTGGCTTCGCATAGCTCAAGCGTCCGCCGATACGCCTCGATCGATTCCTCTGCATGCCCGAGCCACGAAGCATTACATCCATAATTGTTCCAAACGCGTAGTTGCGCTTCAACGTCGGACGACTCGACGGCGGCGCCGGCGTCTCTGAAAGCTTCCATTGCTTCATTGTCGCGGCCTAAGTGAGCGTACGCGATTGCACGAACGTCATGGAAATAAACCGGTAATGCGGCTCCATTTACGGTTGACAGGCTCTCGGCGCGCTCGAGGCATGTCATCGCTTCGATGTAATTTCCAAGAATCACGTTGTAGCGTGCGACTTCCGTATACGCTTCGAGCAGCACAGAAGTGACTTCCGAGAGGGACCGAAAGCTTTGCAACGCGCGATTGGCCAGGGCCAAACTGGTCTCCGCTCGCGCTTCGAAAAACTCAAGGCGCGCCCGGCGCAGCAGTATGCGCGCTACACGCTGATCGTCATCCGCGCAGTCAAACTGTGCGATTGCTTCGTCAAACCACGTCTTGGCTTCTTCGGCAAAGCCTCCAACGTAGAGTGCCGATGCTAATCGATCGCAGAGTTCACCGCGGAGCACGCCGGAATCCGGCGCAAATTGGAGAGCGCGCCGATAAAAACGAGCGACGTCACCATGCGCATGAACGTTCATTGCCATCTCGCCGGCTAGCGCGTTATAGTGTACCGCCTTTTTAGCGTCCCCGGCGGCGGCCCAATGATACGCCAATTCGGCGATTCGATTCGGTGCGTGGGCACTTCGCTCCAAATGCTGCGCGATCCGCGCATGTAGCGGGAGAGCTTCGCGTTTAAGCAACTGGCGGTAGACAAGCCCTCGGATCAACTCGTGCGTGAATTCGTACCAAGTCCCGGTGAGGGCATCTTCGGCTATGAGATGTAAGTCGCGTGCCTGTCGCAGGGCTTCGAGGATCAGGCGTTCCGGCCGCCTCGCCACCGCCCGCAGGGTTTCCGAATCGAAGCGTCGGCCAATGACGGATGCTTGTACGACGACGCTGCGAAGAGACGGTTCCAAACGGCTTAGTCGCTCCGCCACAGTATCCGTCAAATTTGACGGGAACCGTAAATCCGCCGCTGCGCTACCCGGCAGCATCAGCGCGCCGCGTAGCAATTCTTGCAACAGCAGCGGATTGCCATCGGCGATCTCCGCGATGCGTGCCAACGTTTCGGCCGGCACCGAACCGGGCGACGGAAGCATCCGCAACATTAAGGTCCGCGTCTCCATTTCGCCCAGCCCCGTAAGGTGCAGGCATTCGGCCCCGAGGCGTGCCAATCTCTCCAACGCAGCCGGCAGCGCGTGCGTCCGTGAAAGGTTGCCGACGCGGCATGTAATGATCAGGAGGACACGCCTGGGCGCAAGCCGTGGAACTATGTACTGCAACAGTTCCAACGTGCCAATGTCCGCCCAATGCGCGTCCTCAACGGCGACGACCAAAGGACGAGAACGCGCCAAGTTTTGTATGGTCGTTTCGAAGGACTGGAACGCCTCTAATTTCCGTCGCCCAATTTCTGCAGTATTCTCCCGCGTGAACGTATCGTGGCCGAATTGCAGCTCCGTCGAAACGGTCCCGGTTAGTGTCCTCAACACCTCGAGAAACGGGTGATATGGCGCTTGCGCGTACTCCAGGCACTGGCCCACACTGCGGCGGCACGGCTGAAGGTCGATCCGTGTAAGGAACTCCTTTATCAGCCGGCTCTTGCCGATTCCGGCGTCGCCAGTGATCAGCACCGCGCCTCCGTGACCTTCGCAGGCGGGGCGAAACCGATCGAAGAGGGCCTCTAATTCCACGCGCCGGCCGATCAGATTCGCGGTGCGGTCGCTGACGAACATCTTGAGTTATCGTAGCACGATGCGGACGGCATGGGGAGGCTGCAGCCCGGTATGGGGAATGCCCCATGCTCCCCAGCGCGGGACGCCGTACACTGATCCTGGCGCCGGACGTCATTATGCCGGCCTGAAAGAGGGTATCAGTGTGCGCCGATTAGCTTTCGCCCTAACGGCCGTGATTTTGCTGTGCGCGGGGAGTGCAGTGCCTGCGGGAGCTGCCCAACCGCAGAACGGTTCCATCTCCGGTCAAGTCGTGGACGCGAGCAACGGTTTGCCGCTATCCGATGCGCAAGTTGATCTCCAAAGCGGGGAGCACGTCGTTGCGCAAACCATCACGCATGCCGACGGAACGTTCCGGTTCCAAAGCGAGCCTGCAGGGCTGTATACCGTGACGATTTCACGCTCCGGCTATCAGCCCGCGCGAATCTCCGGCGTTGTGGTCATCGCCGGGCAGACCGCGTACGCTAATACCTCGCTTAATGCGGGCTCAGTCCGTACGATTGCGTCGGTGGCCGTGGGCGGCCGCAGCAGTCTGCAGACATCGACGACGATCAATCAGTACATCGCGCCGCAAATACTACAGCAGCAGAATTACATCCGTGCCGCAGACGCGCTGACCGGCATAGCCGGCGTTACGCCCCAGACCAGTGCCTCCGTCGGCGATGATGAATTCATCAGCATACGCGGCTATAACCCCAGCGAGACGGCCACGCTGCTTGACGGACACCGCATCGGGCCGCTTGGCTCCGCCGTAAATGCGTTCCATACATTCGACTCGCAAATATCGCCATTTTACGGACTGAGCGGAATCCAAGTCATCTACGGTTCGGGTGCCTCCGGATTGTTTGGTGTCGATGCGATCGGCGGTTCCGTAAACTATCAAACAAGCAATCCTACCACGAAGCCTTCCTTCACTATCGAGCAAGGCATCGGCAACGATGGGAAACTTCTTACGGGATTACAGGCGACTGGGACATTCGGAAAACTAGGCTACGCGGTGATGCACGCCGTGCAGGGTACGTATGGAAGTTTCATTCCGCAAGTTATTCCGCAAACCGGTCTATTGGGCAACGATATCTCCGCTGCGAATCTCGCCGCGAACACGTACGTCGTTGCCGGCGACTATACTTTGCGAAATGACTTGCTCAAGCTCAGCTATGCCTTTAGCCCGTCAACACAACTGACGGTGACGGGCTGGGCCGCCAACGTTTGGGAAGATAAATCCGGCAACGGCGACAACGACTATGTTACGTACCCATTCCAGCTCTACAACGCACAGCAGGCTCTTTCATCGAATGGCAATACGACATCGGTCACGCTCGGAAACGGCCAGAGCGTAACATGTACGGGCGCTATAGCCATCATCAATGATTCGCCTGCGGGTTATGGTTGTCTCTCCCCGCAGCAGTATGCGCAAGACACGTCGGGGCCGGCCGGCGGCGGACCCGGCACTTTTCAGGGGATCCGCAATCAGGACTACGATGCCCGCCTCACCCAGCGGCTAGGCGCGAACAACGAGGTCACGATCGACGGTTATGTCGATAACTACGTTACCGATTTCAACCGCTTCATCGACTCGAGTTTTTTTCGTACCAATTTCTTTCTCACTCATGGTTTTCTCATAGCGGACCACATCTCCGGAGCGCGCAACGACTTCGGCTTCGGATTCTCCAGCGAGCGTCAGGACGTGCGCTACGATCAATACCCGGACATCTACTCGCAGCCGGGAAAATCTCTGCCGCAAATTGGCTGGGCCCCCCCGTATACGATGTCGGATAACGGCATCTTCGCGAACGACGAGTACTTCCTAAACAAGCGCCTTTCGTTCTTCGCCAATCTCTGGCTCAAGCGTGCCAACGTGACGCCGGTCACCTCGCTCGATCCCAGGCTCTCCGTGGTGTACCGGCCGACCGATGCGGACGTTCTCCGGTTGACCGGAGGACATTCCGTGAGCGTACCGCAGCCCGCGCTCGTCTTCGCGCCTCCGACGGTGAACGGTAACATCGGCAGCGTCTTCCCGAATTGCTCCGGCAATCTGCAGACGACGATCGGCGACGTTGCGGATCGCAATCTGCAGCCGGAAAAGGCGACGGACATGGAGCTCGCATACGGCCACCGCTTCGCCGGCGACGACACGATTCAAATCAATTTGTACGACTCATACGAGCAAGGCGCGTACTTCGAAGGAACGCTACCGTTCACCGCAGTCGGACAGACTGTAGCGCCATCGATTATCCAACTCTACCTCAACCGCATTTCTCAACTCTGCGCTAACATTCCCAATCCAACGGTTGCGAACCTGAACGTCAACACAACGTATAACGCTGCAGCAGGCCGTTATCGCGGCATTGAACTCTCGGGGCGCGTACGCATAGCACGTCACCTCATGACTGACTATATGTACGACGTGCAGTCGGCAGCGTATCTGGGCGTTCCCGACGACATCCTGCAGCAGAACCTCACAACGATCAACGGCGCTCAAATTTTTGGTATACCGCTGCATAAGGCCTCAATCGGGCTGGAGTACCAAAATGACGCGGGCGTCGATATCCGCTTTGACGGCTACCATATCGATGGCAATAATAACTACAATCGTCCAGCGTATGACTACGCGAATTTGGCGTTAGGTAAGACGTGGGGTCCAATAACCCTTAATCTCGGCATCAATAATCTGTTCAACAGTATCGCAACGAATTACGGCCTAATCGGATTGGGCGTGTACCAACCGGAAAATCAGTTCGGGACGGATACGAGCCCACTGCAGCAAGGCAGCGAACTCTACGGAATGCCGTACAGGCAAGCGATGCTCACCGTGCAATATCGGATGTAGACTGTGCCTGCTCAAATAGGCATTACGCCGGCGCAGATCGCGCGAGCGTCGGCGCTTATTAGGGGCAGCATTGTGGAGACACCATTGGTGACTGCACCGCGCCTCTCACAGTTCGTTGGCCTCGAGGTGTGGCTAAAACTCGAGAACAGGCAGCGCACGGGTTCGTTCAAAGAGCGTGGCGCATTGCTAAAGCTGCTTTGCCTTAAAGAAGCCGGGGCGCCCGGCGTCGTAGCGGCGTCCACCGGAAATCACGCACAGGCGGTCGCGTTCCACGGCCGGCGGCTAGGAATCCCGGTGACGATTGTGATGCCCTCGGCGACCTCCGCGATCAAAGTGCGTGAAGCGCAGAAGTTTGGCGCTGATGTCGTTCTGCAAGACGGGCCGTTGGCGGACTGTGAAGCCCGCGCGAGGTCGATCGCCGCCGAAGGTAACTTGGCGTTCGTACATCCCTATGATGACGAAACGGTCGTCGCCGGACAGGGCACGATTGGACTCGAGATGTTGGGGGCCGTCCCCGACCTCGATGTCCTGATCGTCCCGATCGGCGGAGGAGGTCTTATCGCCGGCGTTGCCGTCGCGGCAACGTCTATCAACCCGCACGTCACGATCATCGGCGTTCAGAGCGCGCATCAACCGCATTTCAAGCGCGCTATCCAGGGCCTCGAACCCGTTGCCGGTATGCCGACCATTGCGGACGGGATCACCGTGCAAAAGGTCTCGCGCTTCACCCTTGAAATCGTCCGCCGGTACGTTGCCGACGTTGTACTGGTTTCGGAAGAAGCGATCGAATCTGCGATTTACCTGCTGCTCGAAGAGGAAAAATTGGTCAGCGAGGGAGCCGGCGCAGCCGGCGTGGCGGCCTTAATGGTGCACGCCGAACGTTTCTCGGGAAGGCGCGTCGGGATCGTGCTTAGCGGCGGCAACATTGATCCTTCTCTTCTCGCAAACGTCATTACCCGAGCGCGCCTAAGCGCCGGCATGGTGGCGTGCATCAGGGTGATGATCGCCGATCGTCCCGGCTCGCTTTCCGCGGTGTCAGCGCTCATTGCCGAGGCCGGTGCGAACGTCGTTGACTTAGCGCACCGGCGCCTGTTCAGTGATGTCTCTTCCCGCGATGCTGCTTTGGATTTTATGCTCGAACTGCGCGAGCGCGGAGATGCGACGTTCATCGCCGACCGTCTCAATGACGCCGGGTTTCCAACTGCCGTTCTGCACCCGCAGAGTTCACTTTGAGGCACCACGATGTGGGCCGCACTGCTCCGATTCCGATAAACCCGGAGAAGCCAGCCTGGACGCTCTGCCTCGGCGCCGGTGACTCTAACCCGTAAGGGAGACTCACCTAGCGAGTGGGCTTGACCGCCATAAAAAAAACGGCGCCAGGACGATCTTCGGACGGCCGCGCGACGGCATCTGACTAGCATTGATTCATCGGCTCGATTTGAAGCCGTTGAAGGAGCGCAAGATGTCCCCCAAGGTGTATCGCAAACTGCAAGCCGCTGACGAGACCGAGCAGCGCGACGACCAAGAACGTTCGCACCTGGTGCACCACATTCGGCCGGTCAATACCGGACTTTTCCCCGGTTGGGGCCCGAAACTGTAGATGCCGGGTCGCGAGTAAAAGGGGGTACCCCTCCCGTACCCCCTCTTACATCTTGCCGAGATCGAGCGCTCCATCTGTCGCCACGCACCGCGCGCGGCGACGATGAGGAGATCGCAATGCTTAGTTTGATAGTTGCAGCGGTCGCGGCCGCTGCCGCAGTGCCCGCTATAACGATGGTTCCATTCTCGCACCACGTAGCCGTCGTCAGCTCGCGTCCGGGATGCGACGTTGCTGCCGGCGTGGATGGAACGCCGTTCTGGCAGATGCCGACAATGGCAGCCGAACTTGGTGCAAGCGGCGTTTCGCAGGTCAAGATCGATCTGGACGCGTCCGGAAACCTGATCGGCGCAAGACTCTACGCCGGCAGCGGCAACGCGCTGCTCGACGACGCGGCGCTTCAATCCGCACGTCTGACACGCTTTACGCCGGAAACTTCCAACTGCGAACGGGTCGCCGGTTCCTATCTGTACGACGTGGAATTCTAAATCGACTCGGGGCCGGCACTCCCAGGAATGCCGGCCCTTATTTCTTGGTGCGTGCCCCCGTCGATCGCTTTCCCGCACGCGTAGCCATCGCATCCACAAAGTCGGCGGTTTGTTTGATGAGCTCGCCCGCCGATACGACGGATTCGCCGACCTTGCGCGCGCTCGAAGCTTTATCGTGCACGTTTTCCGCGGCCTTCTTCACCGTTCGTTTCGGATTCTTTGCCGCACGTTTCAACGGCGCCGCGGCCTTCTTCGCCTTCGCTTTCAGACCGGAAGCCGGCTTTACTTTCTTGCTTGCGGACTTCTTGCGAGAGGTCCGCGATTTGCTCTTTGCAGTACCAGGCATAGCATTTCTCCCTTGGTCATCAAATGTTCCCATGCACGGCCGCATTTACAACACGAGAGGCCGAAAAAATGGAGCCGTTGAAAACGCCGGAAACTCTTGAAACGGAGCGTGAAACTTGGCGGACGTAGCGATCGTCGACGATACTCTCACCATAAAACTGTCCTTACTGGACTCGCTCCTGGCATTTCACGGTTCGTTCCACATCCCGTTGGCGCACGTCGTCAACGCATACGTGAGCGACTTCGAAGACCTGCAGTTGCAGTACAAACTCGAAGGCCTGAACTTCGGCATGCTCAAGAGCGCGGGCGTTTTCGCGAATCCGTACGGCATCATCTTCTGCGACGTGAGCGGCGCGGGCGAGTGTCTGGTCATCGAAACGCACGGCGAACGCTTTCCGCGGATCGCCGTTCAACTTCCCCCGGACCAGAGTGCGAACGCGCTCGCCCACGACATCATGCGCGCCATTCCCGATAGCGGCGAAAACTGAAAAACGTCAGGTAGACCAGCCCGCCGGCGGCGAGCACGAGGATCGAGTAGAGCGAATCGCGCGGATAGATGGCGATCTCCGCGATGACGACGCCTGCTACCGCGGCGATCAGGAGCAGCGTCGTCCAAGGATGGCCGGGGACGCGGACGCGCGGCGGCGGCAGATTGGCATCGCGCCGCCGGAATATGAAAATTGCCAGCGCGGCCAGCGCGATGAAGCACCAGCTCGGGAGGGTTACCCAATTGACGATTTGCTCGAACGTTCCGCTTGCCGCCAGCACTGCGGACATTGCACCATGCATCACGATCGCGACGATCGGCACGCGCGTGCGCGGGTGGACCCAAGCGACCTGCCGGAAGAGCATCCCATCCTCTGCGAGTTGGAAGTAGACGCGAGGCGCAACCAAAATCGCGGTGCTCATGAATCCGAGCGTTGAAAGCGCGATCGCGATCGCGATCGCGCGCTCGCCGATCGTTCCGAACGCCGCGCGCATAACGTCGGCGGCCGGCGTCGGCGACGCCGAGAGTGCGGCCGGTCCCAACACCCGCAAACATCCGGTGCTCACGAGGATGTACACCGCGATGACGACGCTCACGCCGAGCAGCATGCCGCGCGGAATCGTATTCGCCGGTTCGCGCACTTCTGCGCTAACGTACGTCGCCGATTGGAATCCGTTATATGAAAACAAGGCCGGCAGCATCGCAACGCCTAAAGCCGCGGCGACGTGCCAAGGTTTACCTAGTTCGGGCAGCGTCGACGCGTGCGCGGCTATCGGATGCGCGGCGAACCCTGCGACGATCAGCGATCCGATCGCGCAAACCTTGAGAACGACGAGAAAATGCTGCCATCCCGCGCCTTGCCGCACGCCGAGCGCATTGATTGCGGTAACGCACGCAAGGGTAAGGCAGGCAACGAGCCGTGGGTCTGCAGTGACGCCGAGCGCGGGCGCGAGATATCCGGCAAAGAGCACGGCTGACGCTGCCGTTCCGCCGGTATACAGAATCCAAAAGATCATCCATCCGAAAATAAAACCGACGCCCGGATGGTACGCCTCCCGAAGGTAGGCATACAGGCCGCCGTCGAGGGGCCTGCGACCCGCGAGTTCTGCAAACACGAATGCGCCGATCAGTGCGAGCAGGCCGCCGGCGATCCAGCACGTGGTGATGAGGAAAGGCGCGTGCGCGCGCTGCGCAACGAGGGCCGGGTTGCGGAATATGCCGGAACCGATGACCGACCCGATCGTGATGAGCGTGAAGTCGACGACTCCCAGGCGGCGCTGCAGCAGCACCGCGCCGTCGTTCTGCGGCGAAAACGCCGCGTCCCGCGGGTAAAGGGAGCTCGTTGAAAGCTCTTCTCATCGTGAACGAGCGCTCGCGTTTGGGCGCGCGCGAAGGCGCCGCCGCGTGCAGCATGCTCGAGCGTGCGGGCATCGAGTGTTCGAACGATGCGGCGCAGCCGTGCAACGCGGTCATCGCAGCGGGAGGTGACGGAACCGTCATCGGCGCTATTCCGCTCGCGTTGGAACGCGGCGCACCGCTCGGCATCGTGCCGCTGGGCACCTTCAACGATCTGGCAAAGACGCTCGGCGTTCCGCTGGACGTCTCGGCGGCTTGTTCGGTGATCGCGGGGGGCCGCACGCGCGCGATTGACGTCGGCCGGGTGAACGGCCGCTATTTCGTCAACGAAGCGAGCATCGGCGTTTCGGCGCGCATTGCAAGACGGCAAACGCCCGAGCTCAAGCAGCGCTTCGGCGCGTTAGGGGTTGTTTCGACCACGCTGCAGACGCTTCGCGACATTCGGCCGTTCTTCGCCGAAATCGCATTCGACGGGAAACGCGAATCGTGCCGGACGGTGCAGATAACCGTTGCCAACAACGCGCGGTTCGGCGGCATAATCGAACGCGAAGATGCTGCGATCGACGACGGATGGCTCGATCTGTACAGTGTCGAGCCGCGAAATTGGTTCGACGCATTCGCCGTGGTGCGAAAAATCGTCGCGCGCGATCCGTCCTCCGGACGAGGCCTGCGCACGCGGAGAGCCGCGCGTTTTTCGATCTCGACGCATCACCCGCATCACGTCAGCGCGGATGGCGAACCGGCCGGATTGACGCCGGCTGAGTTTGACGTGGTGCCGAAGGCGCTTCGCATCTTGGTGCCGTAGCGCTCGAAATGCGATATCGATCGTTAGGACATTCCGGTTTGCAGACTCTCAGTAGTCGGTTTGGGGTCGTGGCTGACATACGGCGGAAACGTCGGCGCCGACATCGCGCGAACGTGTGTGCTGGAGGCGTGGCAGCGCGGCATCAATTTCATCGATACGGCGAACGTCTATGCGCGCGGTGCCGCTGAAGAAGTGCTCGGGCCGATCGTAAAGGAGTTGCCGCGCGATCGGCTGGTTCTCGCAACGAAGGTGTATTTTCCGATGGGTGACGGACCGAACGAGCGCGGGCTTTCGCGCAAACACATTCGCGATCAGATTCATCACTCGCTACGCCGCCTTCAGGTGGACTACGTAGATCTCTACCAATGCCACCGCTACGATCTCGCGACGCCGCTCGAAGAAACGTGCGAGATGATGAACGACCTCGTACGCGCCGGAAAGATTTTGTATTGGGGCGTTTCGGAGTGGAACGCTGATCAAATCGTTGCCGCGGTGAACGTGTGCCGCGCGCGCGGATGGGCCGTACCGATCAGCAATCAGCCGCAATACAGCGCGTTATGGCGCCGCATCGAGGATCGCGTCCTTCCCGCGTGCGCGCGCTACGGATTGGGAAACGTCGTGTGGTCTCCGCTTGCGATGGGGATTCTGAGCGGCAAATATACCGATGCGTCGCATCCGCAATCCGGAACGCGCGCGGCGGGACCCAACGCGGACATGATGGAGGACTATTTCAATCAGGCGGTGCTGGATGCCGTGCAGCGTTTGCGGCCGCTCGCAGAACGCGCAAACTGCAGCATGTCGCAACTGGCGTTGGCGTGGTGCTTGCGTCAGCCCGCGGTCACGAGCGTGATCGCCGGTGCGACGAAGCCGGAACACGTGAAGGACAATGCTGCTGCCGGCGATTTGGACATCGATGCGGCGACGTTCGCGCAGATGGATCGCATACTCGCGCCGGTGGCGCCGAACGAACCGTACGTATCGTAAAAAAAAATTTGGGTTGGCGATGGTGGAGACATCGCCAACCCGTCTTGCTGCACTCTACGAGGTAGGAGTCGAACGAGCTTCGTTGGTGGAGGACAACGCCGCTCGTTTTTCATTCATATCATAGCGATATGAGTGAAACTTTAAATCGCGATTAATTCCAGTTTTTCAAAAAGTTACCGGCGCTCACTTTTGGACCCCAGCCTCCAAATGAAGACGTGTCGGGTCCGGTCGTCAACACTCTTTCGAGGGAGATCGTGGGACGCGCTTGCGGCTTTTCCTGGTTTTTCGCTTGCTGTTTCGCAGCGATTTTCACAATAAATCCTTTGTTTAGCGAGGAACGCACCCGCGTTCCATCCGTAATGTACACCCGCTTCTACTGCACGCATACAACTTTTGTTTCATGCGCATTTCGCAAATCGTTTCGCGTAAAATAGTGTGACGGTTTGAATGCGTTTCGTGACGAACTGCGTCACGCTGCGCGGCGTTCATCCGTTACGGGGTGCACCGCCGGGGCCGCATCCGCCCGCAGCAAGGCGCGAGCCTGCGGACATGAGAAATCCCATCGGCGAGAGTTGGAAAGAGGAGCGCTGATGACGAGGTATCGGTTCGGGCCGTTTCGGCTTGACAGAGAACCACTGATGCTTTCATTTGGTGAGGCACCCATCGCCTTGGGTCCTAAGGTGGTTGAGACGCTGCTCGCACTGGTCGAGCATCCGGGCGACATACTGAGCAAGAGCGAATTGCTCGCACGCGTCTGGCCCGAAGGATTCGTCGAAGAAGCCAACCTCGCTCAAAACATTTACGTCATCCGGAAGGCCCTTCGGCTCCGTTGGGAGCGCGACGCCATCGAAACGGTTCCGCGGCGCGGTTACCGCTTCACCGCACCCGTCAGCCAAGAGGCGGATATACCTGCCCAGGCTCCGGACGTGACCGCGGTCACCGAGCGGCCCCGGCGCCGTGCTTGGTCGTCACTTGCAGCCGCTGCTGCGGCGATCGTACTGCTACTCGGCGTGGCGGTCGGCGGGCTCGCGCATGCGCGGCAGCCTTTACGTGGCGCCGCTGCACTCTCGCCGGACGGTGCGCGACTCTACTCCATGGGCAAGTTCTATTGGAACCAGCGGACTGCCGACGGGATTAGCAAGAGTCTGCGCTACTTCGATCAAGTCACGGCCAGCGATCCCCACAATCCTCTCGGCTATGCCGGGCTAGCGGTGGCGTACGCGATCGAGGGCGACTACGGCTTCGGCCCAATCACGAAGACCCGGGCTTTCGCCAGGGCGAGAACCTACGCGGACCGAGCGTTGGCGCTCGATTCCGATTCGGCAGAAGCGCATGCCGCGCTCGGCCTAGTCGAAATCAAGCAGCACCACGCCGTCGCCGGACAGATCGAATACCGGCGCGCTATTGCGCTCGACCCTGCGTACGCTCCGGCGCATCAGTGGTACGGCATGGCGCTGCTTCGCGAGGGACGCGGGTCGGAGGCGTTCGACGAATTGCACAAGGCCGCGGTGCTGGATCCCGAATCGGTCGCCGCGACCGACTGGCTTTCCGAAGCCGCTTATATGTCCCGACGGTATACGCAGGCGGTGCGGTACGCGCAGCAGGCGCTGGACCTTTCGCCGGAGCGCTTCGATGCGTATCAAGCGATGGGGCTTGCATACGAGGCGCTCGGAGATTATCGCTCGGCGATCGCCGCGTATCAGCGTTACGGCGCGAGCTGCGCAACCTGCCGGCTCGAAGCCGCCGCCCTTCTCGCGCACGTTTACGCGGCATCGCACGATTACCCCGACGCGGCGGCGGAGCTGCGCGTCGCGCAAGCGGGCATGGCCAACGACGCCGTCGACCCCGAGGACGTCATAACGGCGCTGGTCGCCATGGGGCGGCGCAGCGAAGCGCTCCAGATGCTGCGGCGCGCGCAGCATTCGCAGTTCGGAGGCATGCTCGCGATCGACCCGCGTATGGATCCGGTGCGCGACGACGCGCGATTCAGGCCGTTTACGCAAGGTCCGGCGTAATGCCTCGGCTGCCCGCGCTCGCCGCGCCGGGCACGGGCGAAGTTCCCGACGCGAATCTCTTCGCGACGCTCGCCGCGCGCCCCGAGATCGCCGCCGCAGCGGCCGATTATCTGCGCGTCGTCATTCGAAGCGGCACCGTTTCTGCGGCGACCAAAGCGCTCTGCGCGGCAATGGTGTCCGCCGTGAATTTCTGCGAACCGGCACTCGTTGCGTACCGGCGGGAAGCGCGCGCTGCAGGCGTGAGCGTCGACTCGCTGAACGCGCTGTGGGATTTTGCGCGCAGCGATTTGTTCGGCGCGCGTGAAAAAGCAGCCCTATCGACTGCAGTTTCGCTGACCCGCGAGGCGCGTGCGCTGCCGGAAACGTTGTGGAGCGAACTGCGCACGCACTACGACGACGGAGAGATCGTCGAAATTCTGTCGCTCATCGGCATGGTCAACGCGTTAAACCGTATGAGCAACGCGTTGCAGACGCAAATTACGCGGTAGCCGTTCGCGCGAGGACGCGCTCGGTTTTGATCAGGCGCGTACGCGACCATTTGTCGCTGGCATACACGCGTGAAAACGGGCTGAGCGGCACGATGTACCAACACAGCAAAATCAGTAACGCGTAGCGCCACAACGATTGTGCGAAGCCGGGTCGCCCGAAGTCGGTGCGTACGACGCGCAGTCCAGCCACGAGCATTCCGGGCGTCTGACCCACGAGGCCAACGAGAACCGTGCAGTAGACGAGGAATCCCAGCGTGCTCAGCCACCACGTGCCGCTCACCGCGACGTGAACGTTGCCGAAGAGCACCGTCGTCTGATTCTTGAGCGACTCCGCATGCAGCGTGACGATATTGGCAATGGCGCCCACGACGATCGTATCGAGGACGAAGGCCCAGAAACGCCGCCACCACCCGGCGCAGTCGCGGCTCTTCACGGTCGTTTCGCCGCGTTCCACGACATGAACCGGTGCGGGTGCGTCCGGCCGTGCGAAGCGCGGCTCGTGCATCCGGTACAGATCCGTAACGGAGAACGCCTGCATTGCGTCGATGCGCGTCGTCGCGTACGGCATCGCGCCGAGCCATTCGCCGAGCCGGAAAATGCCGTCCATGCCGGCGTCGCGATGCTGGCGCGCAAACGCTCGATGGTCGATTTTGCGAGCGAAATGATGAAAAGAGGCGACCGCGATCCCGCGCGTCGCGGCGTCGACGCTGCCGCAGCAGAGCAGGCCCACGCGATCGCAGGTGAGTTCCGCTTTGCGAAGCCACGCCCCGAAAACGAGCGACACGATCGCATTTTCGTTTCCGTTCACGCTGAGCAGCGACGTCAGGCGTGTGTGACCCGAAGCGATGTGTCCGATCTCCCGCCCCACCATGAATGTCAGTTCGTCTTCCTTGAAGTGCTCGATCCAATTGCTCGAAATGACGAGCGAATACGGTTCGCCCAATCCCACCGCAAGCACGGGAACGTTGTAGTCTTCCCGCACGAAAACCAGGGGCATCGGCAAGTCGAGCGCGGCTGCGCAGCGCTTGACCACCGCGAACAACTCCGGATACTGCGTTTCGTGAATGCGCACACTCGTTCCGACGAGCCGGCCGCGCCCAAGCGTGACGTAAACCATCGCGATCACCAGAAAAAGCGCGACCTGCGAGATGCCGATCTCTTCATGGATGACGAAGCCGATCGCGGCGGCCGCGGGGAGTGCGAAAAGCAGCGTTGCGTAAAACGCCGGCCGCTCGCCGCGAAACGTAAGGTCGCAGGACCCTCGAAAGAGGCCGGGCATGCGCTGTTTATACCACGGCCGGGATTTTTTTTTGACCAAGGGGCTTGACGGCTTGCGATAATGTGCTATTGTACTAGTGTACTAGTACGACAGCAGATTGACACTAGTGCGGAATTTAGGAGCAAAGCGATGACCATCCGTCTGAACCGTCAAGTCCGTAATATCGAAGGCGAAACGCGCCGTCCCGCCTTCCCGCTGGAGCAGCAGTCCGGCGGTCTTTTCCTCGGCTGGGGCCCGAAGCTTTAACTCGGCGCCATGCCAGCCGTTCTCACGGTCGACCCGCGCAGCGGCGTTCCGATCTACCTGCAGATCATCGAGCAAGTCAAGCGCTCCGTGGCCCTTGGAGTCCTCGCCCCCGGCGAGCAGCTCCCCACCGTCAAGCAGCTCGCGCTCGATCTCACGGTGAATCCGAACACGGTCGCGCGCGCCTATCGCGAACTGGAACGCGACGACATCATCGAGACGGCCCCCGGACGGGGCTCGTTCGTGCGAGGCAATGGTTCGGTCGAGAATTCGCGCGCAGCGGCTTCCGACGTGGCCTCCGATTCGTTGCTGCAAGCGGTTCGCGAGGCGAAGTCGATCGGCTTGAACGCCGCGAACATCCGCGTACTCTTCGAGGCCGCGCTCGCGCGGTGGTTTCCGGAGGAACAATGAGCATTTCCATCGAGCGTCTGACCAAGCGGTACGGAACTTTCACCGCCGTCGACGATGTGAGCATCGAAATCCCGACCGGATCGGTGTTCGGCCTGCTCGGCCCCAACGGCGCAGGTAAAACCAGTACGTTCAAATGCATGCTCGGGCTTGCCGCCGCGAGCTCCGGCCACGTGCGCTTCGACGGCAAACCGCTTACGCCGCCGATGTTCGAACAACTGGCTTACGTGCCGGAACGCAGTGCGTTGTACGATTGGATGAGCGCCGCGGAGCATCTCGAGATGCAGAAACGCGCATTCAAACGATACAGCGCAAAACGGGCTGACGAATTGATGCAGCTCTTTTCGCTGGACGCGCGCAAACGCGTGCGCGACATGTCGAAGGGGATGCGCACCGCGTTAGCGGTCGTGATGGCCTTCGCCCTCGAGCCGGAGATCATGGTGCTCGACGAACCGACGAGCGGTCTGGATCCCATCAATCAGCGTTCGGTTTTGAAACTCATGATCGACGCGTCGGCACAGGGCGCGACGATCGTGCTTTCATCGCATCAGATTGGTCAAGTCGAGCGCGCGGCGGATCACATCGCCGTGCTGAAGAGCGGAAGCATCGCGCTCTCCGGCGCCGTCGACGATCTGAAGGCCGATTCCAAAATCGTCGAAGCGATCTTCGAATCGGATGCTGCAGCCCTCAACGGCGTGGCCAACGACGCGCGCGTAACGCGCGTGGAAAAGACGGGGCGCATCTTCCGGCTCACCGTCACCGGCGGCAGCGACGATCTCGCGCGCCGGCTCAGCGCGATGGGCGCTCAAAGCGTGCGCATCGTGGATTTAAATTTGGAAGATATTTTCCTGAATGCGGTTGATGCCGGCCAGACGGCCGACATCGTGGAGAGCGGGGTTCCTTCGAAATGATGTATTACTTCGCCGAATACGCGCGGGCAAAGCGCGCCGTCCGTATCGCTGCGATTCTGCTCGGCATCTTTCTGTTGTGCGCGATAATCGTTCGGATCGTCGCCGCGACGCATCATCACGGGTCGATCCAAAACTGGCCCGTCGAACTTCAGCACTCGCCTACGGCGCACGTGACGCGCACGACGCTCGCGGACGGATCGACGCATATTGTCGTGAACGATCCGCCGCGCCGTACGCACGCGGAGATTTTCCAGCGGCCCAGCGGCCGCGTCGACATGGATGTGACCGAACCCAAAAGCGCGAGTGGAAGCCATGAAGATTTTTCGTTCGGCAGCGTTTCGATCCATGAGACCACCCGCGGACCCCTCGACCGCACGATCATTCACTACAATCCCTCGGTCCCGGCGTTCGATCTGGGAATCTGCTTTTTCATCACGATACTCATGGGGTTGATCGTCGCATCGCTGCTCGGAGGCGCTCTTTCGAAAGATAACGACGGACATTTGGAGGTCGCGTGGACGAAACCGGTTTCGCGCGAGCACTATGCCGTCGCGGCCGCGGTCGTGGATGCCGTTGCGATTCTCTTCTCGCAGTTGCTCACGTTCGCCGTAATGCTGATTGCGACTCTCCTGTTCTTCGTTCCGCGCTTTTCTTACGGATCGGATTTGGGTTGGACGATCGTCCTGTCTCTGGCCCTGCCGATTGCGTGGTACGCCTGCATCACTGCGGCGAGCGCCTCGCTCAAGCGCGGTCCGGGAATCGTCGTCGGATTGGGGTGGCTTGTCGCGCTGCTGGTCCCTGGAATCGCGGACGCGCTGCACTCTTTGGCAGCGGTCAACGGCGTCGCGGCATGGTTCTATGCGATTTTCAGAGCGCTCTCTTATATCGATCCCCTCGCCTACCTTTCGCACAGCAGCGGAGGACGCTCGAACGCGTTGCTGCCGATTGCCGGCTGTGCCGGCGTGCTGTGCGCTCTCAGCGTTGCGTATGTCGCGCTCGCGGTTGCTCAGTGGCGCCGCGTGGAGGCTTGAAAATGGAACTGTTCGGAGCCAAATTCTGCATCGCGCTCGGCGCATGGAAACTGCGATTCGTGCTCATGCTCGAGGACGAAGAAACGGTCGCGCCGAGCCCGTCGGCTCACCGACCGCCGCACCACGTTACAGCACAAAACTCGTCGGGTGGTACGGCGCGGCATATTTGAACTTGCCGTCGTCGATCGTATAAAAATAGAGGTTCGGATCGACCGGATCTCCGGTCGGCGTAAACTGGAACGATCCGACGATCGTGTTGTACGACGTCGGCGCCTGCAGCGCGCTCATGGTCGCGAGCCGGTTCGTCGCTCCGGTACGCTTGGACGCGGCGATCACGATCTGCGCCGCGGCGTACGCAAAGGCGGAGAGCGACGTGACGGTGTAACGCGAGCGGAAGTCGCTCAGTGCGTTCAGTACGTCGGGCGCGCGTTCCAACGGAGGGAAGGACGTCGAGATGAAGCCGCCGGCGAAGGCATCCGCATATTTGGAAAGGGTCGCCTCGTTGTAAAAACCTTCGGTGGCCCCGAGTTTGCCCGTATATCCCGCAGCGTGCAGCGCGGGCACGAGCGGGCCCATCGCATCCGTGGTGCCGCAGAGCAGAACGTAGTCCGGTTTTTTGTCCGCGATACGCTTGGCGGCAGCCGCGTAGTCCGGCTTTTGGTACGGGAATTGAAATCCGTCGGCGGCGATACCCGAACGCTTCGCTTGTGCGGCGAACGCGTTGGCCGCTTGAAATCCGTAATCACCGTCCTGCGTCACGCCGATGGCGGTTTTCGGATGCAGCCGCTTTGCGACGAAAAGCGCGTGCAGCTGTCCCTCGAGCGAATCTTTCGTCGGGAGCCGCCACACCATGCGGTACCCTTGCGAAGTAATAGCATCGGCGGTGGAACCCGGGACGAGCAGCGGCATTTGCTGGTTCGCGTAGGTTGAAAGCGCGGCGGAAATAAGCGACCCGTCCGGACCGCCGATGACGGCAAGCACGGTCGGATCGCCGGCGGCGAATTGCACGTTGACCATCGACTGCGCGAGCGCATCCATATCGTCGAACGCACGCATGCTATAGGCGGTCGAATACGAACCGCCGTACTGATTGGCTTCATCCACCGCCGCTTGCACGCCGTTTGCAATTTGCCGCCCGGCGGATCCCGCGTCGCCGGAAAGCGGCGCGTTTACGGCGATTGTAACTTGCTGACGCAACGTGGAATTGAACTGCGCTCGCGCGATTCGGGGCACGGCCGCAGCGGCGACCGTCGCGGCGCCGGACAGCAAAAAGTCTTTGCGATGCATGCTCACACTCGTCCCAACGTGAATCCGGCGACGACCGTTAGCAGAAAAACGACCGAGAACGCCATATTCGATGTAAAAATCCGCTCGTTCAGGACGTACACGTTCTCCGCTGCGCCGAACGAGCGCTCCTCATATGCGACGAGCGCAATAGCGGCTGCCAGGCCGAGGCCGTATGGCCAAGCCGCACGAGCAAGAACTCCCGCTCCGGCGAGCAGTGCAATCATCGCAACGTGGAGCAGCATCGGAAGAACCCTCGCGCTTCGTTCTCCAAAGCGCGCCGGCAGCGAGCGAATCCCTTGCGCGCGGTCGATCGGCAAATCCATCAGCGCGTAGATGATGTCGAACCCTGCCACCCAGACGGTCACCGCGCAGAACAGCAGCGCGGCGGACCAGGTAACGGTTCCGGCAATGCCGATGAATGCGCCGAGCGGGGCGAGCGCGTCCACCGCTCCAAGCACGAAATGCGTCAGCCACGTAAAACGTTTGCAGAGCGGATACAAGAAAACGCCGGCGGCCGCAATCGGCAGCAATTTCACGCAGAGCGGATTCAATTCCCACGCCGACACGAGGAGAAGCGCGGCACCGAGCGCGCACGCCCACAACATCGCTCCCGGCGGCATCTCTCCGCTCGCGAGCGCGCGCCGCGCAGTGCGCGGATTGCGCGCGTCGATGTCGCGGTCGAAGTAGCGGTTCGCCGCCATTGCCGCCGTCCGCGCGCCGAGAACGGCGAGCGTGATCCACGCGAGCGCGTGCACCGAAGGAACGCCGCGCGCTGCGAATACCGCTCCGGCGTACGCGAACGGCAATGCAAAGAGCGTGTGCTCGATGCGAATTTCTTTGAGAAATATTCGTGTGCCCGCGACCATCTTCACGACAATAAGCGCTTGAGTGCCTCGGGACCTTGTCCGGACCAGGCGTCGGGTTTGAGCGAGCGTTCGATCCGATCGAGCCCGTACGCTTTCCAGCGTTCGCTCACGCGCAGGCGCGTTTCGACGTCCATAACCATATCGGGCGGCCATTCCCGCCGGTACCCTTCCGCTGCATCTTTGCGCGTCGCGTCCACGCCGATCTTCATGCCGAGCGCGGGCATGGGCGATGCGTGATCGAGATCGTCGACTGGACCCGGCATCAAAACCAGGTCGTGCTGCGCGTCCAAATTATTGAGCACGAACCATGCTGCGGCGCGGGGGTCCTGCACGTCGATATCCTCGTCGACGATGACGAGGACGCGCGTGAGCATCATCATATGCCCGAGGCCCCATAGCGCGTTCATTACTTTTTTCGCGTGTCCGGGGTACGACTTTTTGATCGAAACGATTGCCAGATTGTGAAAGCCGCCTTCCACCGGCAAATTCATGTCCACGACTTCCGGCAAAACCATTTGCAGCAGGGGCAGGAAAAGACGTTCGGTAGCTTTGCCGAGCCATGCGTCCTCCATCGGCGGCTTTCCGACCACGGTGGCAGCATAGATCGGATCGCGCCGATGCGTTACGCACTGCACGTGAAACGTGGGATACGAATCCGCCAAACTGTAAACGCCGGTATGATCGCCGAACGGCCCTTCCGTGCGCAGATCCGTGTTGTCGACATATCCTTCGAGCACGAATTCGGCATCGGCCGGAACGCGTAAGTCGACCGTTTTGCATTGCACGAGTTTTACGGGTTTTCCGCGCAGCAGTCCGGCGAATGCAAATTCGTCGACGACCGGCGGGAGCGGTGCGGTTGCCGCGTACGTGAGAACGGGATCGGTGCCGATCGCAACGGCGACGGGCACGCGGTCGCCCCACGTCTTCGCTTGCGCTCGTCCCTGCTTGTGCCGCTGCCAATGCATGCCGGTTTCGCGCGCATTGTACACTTGCATGCGGTACATGCCGACGTTGGAACGCCCCGACTGGGCATCCTTGGTGATGACGAGCGGAAGCGTGATGAACGGGCCGGCGTCGAGCGGCCACGTCGTCAGCACCGGGAGTCTGCGTTAAATCGGGATCGTCCAACACGACGTCCTGACAACTGCCCGCGCTGACGGTTTTCGGTAGGGCCGCCGCGAGCGGCGCAAGCGAAAGCAATTTGCCGATGCGCTCGCCGGCGCTTGCGGGAATGGAAAAATCGAGCAGCTTACGGATACGATCGGCGGCCTCGTCCAGATCGCTCGCTGCGAGCGCCATCGTCATTCGTTTCCGCGACCCGAATTGATTGGTGAGAACCGGAAACCGCGAGCGTTGAACGTTCGTGAAGAGCAGCGCCGGGCCGCCCGCTTTGACGACGCGGTCGGTGATTTCGCTGATTTCCAAGCGCGGATCGACCGGAACGTCTATGCGGTGCAGCTCGCCCGAACGCTCGAGGGCGTCGACGAACGCGCGCAGCGAATCATAGGCCATCGCCGCCTGTTTTGACGGGGTTTCGCATTGTCATCCTGAATTCGAGCGCTATGAAAGTCGTGCTGCTCGCCGCCGTCGTCGCGGCATTCGTCGCCGGAACGGCGGCAGCCCAACAGAGCGAAATACTCGGCCCAATCGACGGAGCGGTGAACGCATTGCTCGGAGCAGCGGGCGTCGCGAATCGCGAAGCGTCGCGCGTCGTTCCTATCGTCGGCGCCGGTGGGACGGCCGAAGGATACGCGCAAATCATCGGCGCGCAATCGCGCGTTGCCGCCACGCGCGCTGTCGTCAAACTGTCCGCGAACGCTCCGAACGGCTGGAGAATCGACACGCTCGTGCCGGTTACGGCAATCAGCCGCGCCGGCGGCACGTTACACCGTGAATACGGGGTAGCGGTTGACGCAGTGGTGAACCTGCAGCCGTAGCATGCAACTTCTCGCCATCGTTCGTCGCCGCACCGAGACGTTTTCCGAAGAAGAGTTCGCGACCGTGCTCGAACCGGAGGCCCAAGCGGTACGTTCGCTCTACACTCGCGGCATCGTTCGCAGCATTTGGAGCCGCGGCGACGCGCTCGGCGGCGTGCTGCTGCTCGAAGCCGATTCTCTCGAAGCCGTGCAGCAGATTTTGCACGAACTGCCGATGATCGAGCGCGGCATGGCGGAGGTGCAATCCGTCCTGCCGCTCAAGCCGTATCGCGGCTTTGCGCCGCATTAGGCCAAGTGGTGTAGGCGAGCGGCGGAATCGTTTAACCGGCGCGGAGCAGGGCAAAGAATCCGGCACTCTAGGAGGTCCGGAATGCAGAACTTCGCTTCGGTGCTGTTTGCTCTCTCGGTGTTGGGCTCGAGCGCAATAGCATCGGCACAAACGCCACCCTCCGCCGCGCCGAACCCGCCGCCATCGACGGGCATAACCGGGTCGCAGAACGCCGCGGAACCGAATTTCGCGCAGGTCATTTCTTCGCTCAACAACATGCGTGCAGAGATCCGCAAGGTGCAATCGATGAACGGCGCTTCCGCGAACGCCATCAAGCCGGTCGACGTCGCGCAATTGAGCGGCTCCGATCCATCCACTTTGAACACGGCAATGACGCGTAATCAGTCGCAACTTGCGAGTCTGCGCAACGCGCTCGCCAGAATCACGGTCACGAGCAGCTCGAATCAGCGCATTACCGTTGCTCAGTTTCTCGCCGACAACAAAATCGGTCTTACGCAAGTCGTCGGCGCGGACGTGAACAACGGAACCCTGCTGCTGTTCTATCAAAAACCCTAATCGCGCCTGATCGAGCGTAAGATGAGCCGATCGCGTGCGCGTTCCGGCAGCAACGAAGCCAACCGGCGCTGCCATGCCGGCGGATTGCCGACGGCGTAGCGCGCTTTCGGCCTTGCCGCGGTCAGCGCGTGCAATACCGCCCGCGCGACCTGATCCGGCTCGATTCCGGAGTGTTCCTCGCGCTGCGTGGCGCGCATGAGCGCATCGACCGCCTCGCCGTAATGCGTTACCGCGTCCTGCGGCATTCGCCTCACGAGATCGTCTTTCGCGTCGCGTCCCTTTTGCCAGATTGGCGTTCGGACGTTACCGGGCTGCACCACGCTGACGCGAATGCCGAACGGCGAGAACTCCATGCGCAGCGCGTCGGCCATGGCTTCCACCGCGAACTTCGACGAGGCATAGGGACCGATGAACGGCGGCGCGATCTGACCCGAAACGGAACTCATGAAGACGACGTGCGCGTTACCGCTCGCTCGAAGCAGCGGCAGCATCGCTTGCGTAACGGCGAGCGCGCCGAAGACGTTGATTTCGAATTGGCGGCGAAAATCTTCGAGCGGCAGATACTCGAGCGGGCCCGCAACCGCCACGCCCGCGTTGTTCACCAAACCGCAAAGCGGCGCGCCGGAAACGCGTATCGCATTCGCGGCGGCGGTAATCTGCTGCGGTATCGTGACGTCGAGCAGCAGCGGACGCACGTTTGCGTGCAGCGATGAAACGCGTTCGGCATCCGCCTCGGTACGCACGCCGGCGAATGTGATGAAGCCGGCATAGGAAATCGCCTGCACGCACGCATAGCCGATGCCGGTCGATGCGCCGGTAACCAAAACCGACCGCTGCGAAACAAACACGAGGCCCGCATTTCTGCGGGCCCGTGCGGTTTACTGCGTCGCTTACTCCAGGCGCCGCCGCGGCCTGCGCGGACGCCGGCCGCCTTCGCCGCCGCCCCCGTGCTGTCCACCACCGGTGCGCGCGGGCTCGCCGCCATGTTCGGATGCGCCGGCGCCGTTGCCGGACGTCCCCGCAAGCACGGCTTTGCGCGAGAGATTAATGCGGCCTTGGTTGTCGACCTCGACGACCTTTACCATGATCTCATCGCCGACTTTGACGACGTCGTCGACCTTTTCGACGCGCGTCGGCGCGAGCTGGCTGATGTGCACCAAGCCTTCCTTGCCGGGCAGAATCTTCACGAACGCACCGATGTTGATGATGCGCGTAACCTCGCCCATGTAAGTCTCGCCGACCACGACGTCCTTGGTAATCGATTCGACGATGGCGCGCGCCTTGTCGGCGGACTCGCCGTCGAGCGCAGTGATGAACACCTTGCCGTCGTCCTCGATGTCGATTTTGTCAACGCCGGTTTCCTCGATGATCTTGTTGATGACCTTGCCGCCGGGCCCGATGACGTCTTTGATTTTGTCGGGATTGATCTGCACGACGATCATCCGCGGCGCGAACTTGCTAAGTTCCTCGCGCGGTTTACCGATCGTGTCCGCGAGCTTGTCGATGATGAAATAGCGCGACTTCTTGGCTTCCACCATCGCTTCACGCATGATCTCGAGCGTGACGCCCTGGACCTTGATGTCCATTTGAATCGCGGTGATGCCCTTTTTGGTGCCCGCAACTTTGAAGTCCATCTCGCCGAGCGCGTCTTCCAAACCTTGAATGTCCGTCAGAACCGCGTACTTGTCGCCTTTGAGAATCAATCCCATCGCGACGCCGGCGACGTGATCTTTGATCGGAACGCCGGCGTCCATGAGCGCCAGCGTGCTCCCGCACACCGACGCCATTGAAGAGGAACCGTTCGACTCGAGCACTTCGCTCATCAGACGAAGCGTGTACGGAAACTCTTCCTTCGGCGGAAGCACCGGGACGAGCGCGCGTTCCGCAAGGTGGCCGTGACCGATTTCGCGGCGGCCCGGTCCGCGCATCGGCCGCGTCTCGCCCACGGAGAACGGCGGGAAGTTGTAAAAGTGCATGTAGCGTTTGTTTTCGAGTGCGACGATGCCGTCCAGACGCTGCGCATCGCTGATCGATCCGAGCGTCGCGGCGGTGAAGACTTGCGTTTGGCCGCGCGTGAATATCCCGGAACCGTGCACGCGGGGCACGTAGTGCACCTTGCACCAAATCGAACGGATTTCGTCGGGCTTGCGGCCATCGGGACGAATCTTTTCGTCCACTACCATGACGCGCAGTTCGTCCTCTTCCATGTTCTTGACGATCTTGCCGAAATCTTTGGCAAGCGCCGGATCTTCAAGCAGCGCTTTGATCTGCGTGTCGTTTCCGGCGCGCGCGATCGCCTCTTCGATCGAGAGTTTGTCGAATTCCGCTTCGCGCGACTGCTTGTCGACCACGCGCATGGCTTTGGCGACGTCTTTTCGGAACGTCTTGCGCACCCACTTGTCGAGGTCGGCGTTAACGCGCTGAACCGGATACTCGCGCTTGGCCTTCCCGGCTTTTTTCGCGAGCTCGTTTATCGATGCGACGATGTTCTTGATGTTGTCGTGCGCAAACTCGACCGCGCCCAGGAAGTCATCCTCGCTGATCTCGTTGCCGCCGCCTTCCACCATCATGACGGCATCGGCGGTGCCGGCAATCACGATGTCCATCCCGCCGGTCTCGTACTGTTTGAGCGTGGGATTGCACACGTAGTTGCCGTTCTCGTCGCGTCCGACGCGAACCGCGGCCACGGTTTTGTCGAATGGAATGTCTGAAACGGCGAGCGCGGCGCCGGCCGCGCAGACGCCGAGCACGTCGGCGTCTAATTCGGGATCGATGGAGAGAACGGTCGCGACGACTTGAACGTCGTTGCGGAAGCCGTCGGGGAAGAGCGGACGAATCGGACGGTCGATCTGCCGCGAGCTGAGGACGGCATGCTCGGGGGGACGCCCTTCGCGTTTGATGTATCCGCCCGGAATTTTTCCGGCGGCGTACATTTTTTCTTCGAAATCGCAGGTCAGGGGAAAGAAATCGATGCCTTCACGAGGTTTCTCGGAGGCGGTGACGGCGCAGAGCACGACGTTTTGATCGCCATAACGAACCAGCGCGGACCCGTTCGCTTGCTTCGCGAGTTCGCCGGTTTCAATGGTCATCGTGCGCCCGCCGATCTCAAGTGAGACGGACTCTGGCACGGTTACTCCTACTTTATTGTTGCTCTTGATTGAACCGTGGCGGGTTCGGGGAAATCCCTGGACTTCCCGCTCTGACTACGATATCTTAGTCGTACGACTACGCAATTGTAGTCGGAGCTGAGGACGCTATGAGAAGCCCCATCGGCGCAAAGTCCCGCGTCCTAGGCAGCCGACGCCGGACAGAGGTGCTGGTGTGCATTGCCCTTCTGGAAGAGACGTACGCTCGAGAAGTCGCGCGCGTTCTGAAGGCTCCGTTGTTGTCCGTGCAGCGAATCGTCGATGCGCTCGAGACTGACGGCGTTCTCGCCATTCGAACCAGCGGTCGTGAACGGCGAATCACCTTGAACCCGCATTATTTTGCGTTCAGCGAGCTGCGCTCGCTGCTCTTGCGTCTGTCCCTCGCCGACCCGGACGTAGCGGGCGCGGTTGAAGCATTGCGCCGCATCCCCCGTAAGAAGGGCAAGCCCGTATGATTACCTCGGAGCAGTGCCGGGACCGCCTTGCAAAGAAGGGCTTCGGCGAATTTGCCAAGTTCGAACGGACACTGGAGAGGAATTTGCCATAATGATTAGGCGAGCCTTACTTGCGCTTCCGGTGTTGCTGGCCGCCACGCCCGCGCAGGCGCCGCCGTGGCAAAGCGTTCACCCCGCGAGCGCGCCGCATGCAATGGTTGCAACGGAACAGCGTTACGCGACGCAAGCCGGCGTAAGCATTCTGCGCCGCGGCGGCAACGCGGTCGACGCCGCAATCGCAGTTGGGTACGCGCTTGCCGTGGTGGATCCGTGCTGCGGCAATATCGGCGGAGGTGGATTCATGCTCGTGCGCATGCACGACGGGCACGAGCGCTTCATCGACTTTCGTGAAAAGGCGCCGCTTCGAGCGAACCCGCACATGTACTTGGACGCCGCCGGCAATATCGAGCCGCGCGCGAGCACAAAAGGCTATTTGGCGGTGGGCGTTCCCGGCACGGTCATGGGCATGGAGCGGGCACGCGCCGATTTTGCGACCTTGCCGCGCAGCGTGCTGATGGCACCCGCAATTCATTTGGCCGCCGGCGGATTTCGTATCGAGCCCGGAGACGCCGCAATTTTCAACGAGGCGTCTTCCACAAGCGCGAACGGCGCGTACACGATCGCGAATCAACGCAACGTGCGTGCGATATTCATGAAGACGGGACATTTGCCGCAAGCCGGCGAGGTGCTTCGCCAGCCGCAACTCGCTGCTACGCTGCGCGCTATCGCGACAAGCGGCGCTACCGCGTTCTATGACGGGCCGATCGCACAAGCGATCGTCGATGCGAGCTACAAAGGCGGCGGCATGCTCTCCATGGACGATTTCAAGCGCTACGCCGTCGACGAGCCTGCGCCGGTGCATTGCAGCTACCGCGGATACGACGTCATCTCGGCGCCGCCGCCGAGTTCAGGCGGAGTTACGCTCTGCGAGCTTCTCAACGTGCTGTCGGCGTATCCGTTGCACGAGTGGGGCTGGCACAGCGCTCAGAGCGCTCACTACGTCATCGAAGCCGAGCGGCGCGCATATGCGGATCGCAATACGTATTTGGGCGATCCGGCGTTCGTGAAAAATCCCGTGGCGGATTTGCTGTCGTCTGATTACGCCGCGAAATTGCGTGCGTCGATCGACGCCGCAAAAGCCACGCCGTCGGTCGACGTACATCCGGGGCTGGGCCCCGTGGCGCACGAGGGCGACGATACCACGCACTATTCCATCGTCGACAAGTGGGGCAACGCGGTTGCGGTTACGTACACGATCAACGATCTGTTCGGTGCGGGCGTCATCGCGGGCGACACGGGTTTTTTTCTCAACGACGAGATGGATGATTTCACCAGCAAGCCCGGCACCCCGAACATGTTCGGGTTGGTTCAGGGCGTCCAAAACGACATCCAGCCCGAAAAGCGCCCGCTCTCGTCGATGACGCCGACGATCGTCACGAAAAGCGGCAAACTATTCATGGTAACGGGCAGCCCGGGCGGATCGCGCATCATCACGATCGTTCTGAGCACGATTCAAAACGTCATCGATTACGGCATGAACGTTCAACAAGCGGTGAACGCGCCGCGCCTGCACATGCAATGGCTGCCCGATCGCGTCGAAATGGAGCCGGGAGCGCTCGACGGCAACGCGCTCGCGCAGCTCAAACCGATGGGTTATACGTTCCGGGAAGTTCCGTCATGGGGCTCCGCGCAGGCGGTGCTCGTCGATCCGGCAAGCGGCGTTCGGTACGGCGGCACCGATCGGCGTCGCTCCACAGGCCTTGCTGCGGGTTATTGATTCCGTAACCCGATGCTGAAGGAGCGGATGCCCGCGCGCCGCTCGCTCGCCGCGAAAATGCGCAGTCTGCTTCCCGAGCGGCGTTGAAATCGACAAATCGAGATGCGGATCCGCGCGATAGTCGAGCAAGTCGCGGCTATAAATTGCATCGAGCCGCATGCCGGGGCCTTCGTACGTGATCCAATACGAACCGACGGTCGCGGGTGCCGGCGGCGTTCCGAAACGATATACCCCCTCGTACGGCTGCGTCAGATCGTTGTCTCGCAGGATCCATGCTCGCAGCGATAGGGCCGGTGCGAACTGCCACGCTGCGGAAATGCCTGCGGCATGAATCGTTCCGCGGTCGAGACCGCTCACCGTTTCTGCCGCCGTCGTCACCGATGCGCGAAATCGCCGCAGGTCGCCGTATTCGAGCGTTTGCACGAATGAAAAATTGCGATCGAAGAGCAGCGCGGGCGTTTCCGGCGGAGTCACGAACGCCTCCAAAATCGTCGGAAGCGTGAACGAGCCGCCGGCCTGCAAACGCAGCGTCCAGTGCGGGTCGAACGCATACGATCCGGAAAACGACGGCAGCAACGCAGCACCGTCGAACGCGCTTGGCGCCGTGCCCGAACCCCCGGCGTACTGCATGCCGAAAGCGCCGATACCGAGCTGCGCGCTGAAGCGATCGCCGGCGGTTCGCGCGCCCACATCGAGCCGCGTTTGCCCGACCGTGCCTGCGGTCAACGGCAGCGCCGGATCGGAAGTTCGGTAATAGCCGCTCGACGCGCGCCCGGCGGCGCCGGCAAAGAATTGCACGCGCGTCTGCGTTGCAACTTCCGCTTGCGCCTGCACGTCGCTCCACCTGGCCGAATACGTCGCGTAAGGGCTGTCGCCGCTATACCCGCCGCCGTCCGCGGAAAGCGATGCGTCGACGCGATTTGCACGGGAACTGACGTACTCGGCGGCGATTCCGCTGTTCGACGTATCGAGATCTTGCTCGGCTTTCGACGAGTAATCGCCTGACGCGGCGGCCGTGAAAAAGAGCCCGGCGTCGGAAAGCGGTACGCGGACGAAACCATCGGCGCGTGTGCGCGCGTCCTGCGCCTCATGCGAGCCGGCCGCCGACCAGGCGCCGTTTTCGAACGATTGACCCGTGCGAACCGCGCTGCTGCCGCCGGCCGCGACGACGTCCGGCGAATCGCCGCCGTACGTCTGTGCGAGCAGCGTTCCACCGCCGGCCAAGTCCCCGTACGAAAACGCCTCGCTCGGAGAGAACCACGACATATTACGAACCGAATACGCGGGAAATGCAACGAACGGCGATTGATTCGTCGCGACGTCGTATGCGGGGATCCCGTTTGCAAGCACCAGCATGCCGCGAGACGAGAGTCCGCGATCGGAAAGTTGCGGTCCGGGAAGCGGAGCCGAGTCTGTTTTCGAGCACGGAGAAGGGACGCAGCGCAGCGACCGATTCGACGTGCGCGTACGGCACGGATGCGACGTCGCGTTCGGAGGGCGTCTCTTGCGCGAGCGCGTTGTAACGGCGTACGAGTGCGACGACCGGTTCGTCCGGCGTCACCGCAAGTATGAGCGGTTCGCAGTACGCACACGTAATTGCGAGTCTGCGCACGTTCGCGGCCTGCAAGGCGAACGTGCCTTGCGCGTCGGTTTGCGTACTGCTCGTACCGGAGCGAATGCTCGCACCCGCAACCGGCGCGCCTTCCTGATCGCGAACCGTGCCGACCACGAGCGGCGTGGGAGCCGCCGCCAGCAGGGCAGGCAAGAACAGCACAAGCAGGCAGCGATTCACGTATTCTTCAGACCTTGGGCTATACTGGAAGAGATGTCAAGGCTCTGGGTTCGCGTCGTGCTGTGCGCCGTGCTGCTCACCGCCGCCGCCGGCGGCGCCGCAGCCGGTATTGCCGGCGCCGCTTCGGTCGAATCGACGCTCGAAGGCGCGCTGCAGCCGTCGGCCGCTCCTTCGCTGCTCGGCCCGATTACTGAAGCCGGCCGCAAGGGCTGGGCGTGCAAGCCGGAGCAAGCGGCATCCGCGAAGCATTGGCGCGACGCCGAACTTCCCGACTCCGCGGCGCCGTAAGCGTGACGTTTCGAAGGGTCGCTGCGGCGCTGATCGTTCTCGCGGCAAGCACCGCATTGGCCCGCGCGCAGACGTACGGCACCTCGACGCCGCCGCCCCGCACGACGGACGTTCGCGCGCTGCGGGCGCTCGCGCAAGCGCGTGAGGTGCACGAGCGCTTCGTGTTCGGTCTGGACGCGGAGCGAAAAGGCGCGTGGGCCGCTGCGGCCGCCGAATTCGAACGTGTCATCGCATTGCGTCCATCCGAACCGCAATTTTCTACGGCATACTACGATGCGGGAATCGCGTACGCGCACTTGCAGCGGCTCGACGACGCGGCGCGCGTTTTCCGCTCGGCGCTTGCCGGCGACCCCGAGTTTCTTGCCGCGATGGCGAATTTGATTGCGGTAGATCTTGCGCGCGGCGATTTGCGCGAAGCGCGATCCGTGGCCGATAAATTCGTCGCGCTCGCGCCGGACTCGGCGCGCGCTTTGTACTCGGAGGGCATTGCCGCGCTGCGTCAGGGCGACTCCGCGGCGGCTCGTGCAAGTTTCGGCCAGTTGCTGCAATCCGATCCGCAATACGCGCTCGCCCATTACGACCTTGCACTCGCGCAAGTGCAGCAAGGCCGTTATGCGGCAGCGGAACAAGAATTGCGAATCGCGCTCGACCTTGCGCCGTCGTACGGGCGCGCACGCTTTGCACTGGGAACCGTGCTCCTTCGCCGCGGCAAGCGCGCGGAGGCGCGCGCCGCGTTCGACGCGGCGGCGCGCGACGCCCAAAGCGATGCGGCGCTGCAGAATCTGGCGATCGCGATGCGCGACGCGATAGCGAAACCGTAATTCAAACTTTTTTCATTTCTTGATTCTACGCTCTTCCCGAACTACACGGTTTGGAGGAGGGCGTATGTTTCGACTCAGAGACTCACTCATTGCACTATTCGCGCTTACCGCTCTGCTAGCCGCATGCGGCGGAGGCGGAGGCGGAGGCACCACACCACTGCCGGGCGGCGGAGGAGGCGGCGGCGGTTCTACACCACCTCCGGTCTCATCGCAAACCATCGGAATCGCTCTCCCGAGCGGCGCGATCGGTACGGTGAGCACCGCACCGTACGGACTTCTCGGCGGATATACGCAGCAGACGTATTCGCAGGTACTGGCATTCGCGCCGGGTACCGTCATTACGCTTAAGAACCTGTCGTCGACGACGCCGCACACGCTGAACGTGCTGAGCACCAGCGCGTTTCCCGCAAGTCCGGCGCTCTCGACGAGCGCGTCGGGAAGCACGTCGCTCGACGGACATTACACGAGCGGCACCATCGCTCCGGGCGGCACGGTCAGCGTAACGCTGTCGACGCCCGGCACCTACTACATCGGTTGCGCTTATCACTACATGGTTGCGCCGAGCATGCGCGACATCTTGTTGGTGAGTGCAAACGCGACGCCGGGACCGCAAGCCACGCCGCAGCCCAGCAGCGGCAATTCGCCCCCGCCGGGCGGTGGTTACGGCTACTAACGTGCCCAGCGTCATCCGGGCAAGCGCGTTCGCCATCCTGGCAGCGTTCGCGCTTGCCCTTCCCGCGCAGGCCGGGTGCACGGCATCCTGCCTGCGGTTGCCGCGGCTGATCGATCAGAACGGACACGCGTTCACGTTCCAAACGCTGCGCGGAATACCGCTGGTCGTGACGTTCGTCGCAGCGCATTGCACCGACGCGTGTCCGCTCATCAACGCGCAGTTCGCGCAAGCCGCGCGCCGCTTAGCGGAAACTCACGCGCGCGTCCGACTGCTCACGATCACGCTCGATCCGGAGCACGATTCACTGCGCGACATGCGCGGCATTGCGCGCCGGTTCCAGGCCGATCCGCGAACGTGGATCGTCGCGGGCGGTTCGCGCGCGGACGTTCATGCGGTGATGCGCGCGTTCGGCGTCGTGGCGCAGCGCGGGCGCGACGGCTACGCCGACGTGCACACCACGTTCGTGTATTTCATCGACGGCCGCGGCCAGTTGCGCAAAACGATGCTTGCCTCGACCGCCCTCGGCGATCAACTCGTGGAGCTTGCCCGATGAAATGGATCGGATTTGCGCTGCTCGTGCTGTTGACGGCCTGCACTCCGGGCGGCATGCCCGGGTCCGCGACGACGGGGAGCGTCTCGCCGGGCGGCGCCCAGATCGCCAAGATCGACATCAATCTCACGCTGCATTCCGCAACGACTGCGCTGCCGGCGGGCGCGTCAGCCGGTTATGCGCCGGCACAAACGAACGTTGCGGTGGGGAGTTTCGTGCAATTCGTAAATTCCGACGGCTTTGCGCATACGGCTACCGCCATTCCCGGCGCCGCCGTGTTTCCCGCGAGTTCGCCGTTCAGCGTAAGCGCGCAGACGCAGGCCGGCAGCGCCGTTTCGTCGGCGTGGAGCAGCGGCGCGCTGCAGGCCGGACAGAGTTCGCAGCTGATACGGATTGACGCGCCCGGCACGTATTTGTTTGGCTGCTTCTTCCACTACGGCGCGCCCATGCGGGGAGCGATCGTTGCGCAGTAAATTCGCGTGCGCGATTGCGTTTTTTGCGCTGCTCGCCGCCGCGTTCGCCACAAGTCCACAGCCCGCGAGCGCCATTCCGCTTTTCGCGCAGCGGTATCGTTTGCAGTGCGGCGCCTGTCACTCGGTGCTCCCCGAACTCAATGCATTCGGACTTTCGTTTCGCGCGCACGGCTATCAACTGCCGCTTCCGAAGCACGGCACGACGGGAATCGCGCTGCGGTATCAACTCGAATACGAAAAAGATCCCGTTCCCGGAAGCCGCCGCTTCTCTCCGGGCGGCGTGCTTCTTTCGAACGCGGACATCGGCAGAATCAGCGTGTTCGTGCATTACAATCTCGGCGCAGGCGGCGGTCCGAGCGCGCTCTTTTTGGGGTATCTCGCCACGTACAACCCGCATACGAAGTCGTTGTACCGCGCTGGGCTCTTCGAATTGCCGCTGGCCCAATCGCCGGGTCAGCGTTTGGACGATCTCACCGAGTACGGGTATTACGGAAGTCACGTCGGCCTGAACGATCTCGCGCTCTCCTCGCCGCGCTGGGGCGTACAACTCGAGCGTACGTCCGGCGCGGTGACCGGCGACGTCACGATTTCGACCGGCGAATACAAAGGTTCCGCATACGGGGGAAAGCCGCTGGCTACGGGCGAGACCACCTCGGCGAAGTCGCCTGAAATCGGCCTGTTTTTGCGCGCGCCGGTCGCACGCGGCGTGACGCTGGGCGGGGAGTGGATTTCGGGAACGCGCTGGATCGTGCCGGCCGGAACGGGCGGATTCGCGGACGGATACCGCCGAGCCGGCGCATTACTGCACGCGGTCGCCGGCCGCTTCGATTTGCAGGCGGAACAATGGTGGGGCCGCGATGCCGACGCCGACGGGTTCGGTACCGTGGTCGGCAGCAGCGGCGGATACGTGCGGTTCAAATACTATCCGACGCCCCACACCTACGTGGGCGTCCGTTACGACGCCGCCGCCTCGCCGTTCACGGCTCGAGACGTCATCTACTACGCGGCTTTCCACGTCACGCCGCACGCGCGCTTACTCTTCCAGGAAGTGCAAACCATCGGCGGGACCGGACATTTCGGCGCCGCCTTGACGGTGGGCGCGCCCTGGCCGCCGAATCTCTAGCCATGCGCATTTTGGTGATCGAGGATAATCCTTCGGTCGCCGGCGCGGTGCAGGCGATGCTCGAGCGGCAGAAGTACGCGGTGGACGTTGCGCCGGACGGCGATACGGGACTGGATTATCTGCTTCGGCAAACGTACGAGGCAGCGATCGTCGATGTGGTGCTGCCTGCGCGCGACGGCTTTTCGATCGCGAAATCGGCGCGTTCGCAGGGCGTGCAGACTCCGCTCTTGATGCTTACCGCGCGCGATGCAGTAGAGGACAGAGTGCGCGGGCTCGACAGCGGCGCGGACGATTATCTCGTCAAGCCGTTCGAAGAGCAGGAACTGGTGGCGCGAGTGCGCGCGCTGCTGCGCCGTGCCGAGAAGCCGGTCAAAGACGAGTTGAGCGCGGGCGCGCTTACCGTCGACATGGGAGCGCGGCAAGCTACCTACGGCGGAAAAGCGCTTTCGCTTGGCGTGACGGAGTTTCGGATGCTCGAGTTTTTCGCGCGCAACGCCGGGCTCGTTTTAAGCCGCGAGCACTTACTCGAACGGTTGTGGGAGTACGATTTCGACGGATCGAGCAACATCGTCGACGTGTACGTCAGTCAGCTGCGGCGCAAACTCAAACGCGCCGGCGCGGGCAACGTGATCCAGACCGTTTGGGGCGTCGGATACAAGTTCCAACCGTGATCGCGCGACTCTCGCTGCGCTATCTTGCGGTCTTTGCGGTGGTTTTGGCCGCGCTCAGCGCAGGCGCGTACGTCTTTTTGGGACGCGAATACGCAAGTCTTCTGCAACCGGCGCTGGGAACGCCCGAAGCATCGAGCGCTTATGCCGCGGCGATGCGGCACGTATTGATCACGATCGTTGCGTTCGACGTTCCGCTGCTCGTCATCGTCGGCGCAGCCGCATGGATGCTTGCGCAGGCGTCCCTCGCGCCGCTTATCGCAGCGCAGGAGCGCGAGCGCGCGTTTGCTGCGGATGCCGCGCATGCGCTGCGCTCGCCGCTGGCCACGATTGCAAGCGTCGCGCAAGCGCAGCGCGCGAACGCGCCGCCGCACATCGCCGAAGCGTTGAGCACGATCGCGCGCGCGGCCCTCGATGCGTCCGCCGCGGTGGGCGATCTTCTTACGCTCGCGCGCTCCGCGCACCCGAAGGCGCTCGCGAAGGAACCGATCGATCTGGGCGCGGTCGTCGCGGACACGGCAAACGAATTCGGCCAAATCGCGCACGATCGCGGGTTGCGTCTCGACGTTGCGCCGGCAAGCGTGATCGTGGAAGCCGACGAACGGCGCGTGCGCGAGTTGACGCGCAATCTGCTTTCGAATGCCGTTCGGCACGCGCAGTCGGCCGTGCGCGTCGAAGTCCGGGACGACGGCGATGCGCAAATCATCGTAACGAACGACGGCTCGCCGATCGAAAACAGCGCAAAGGAACGCGTTTTCGATCGCTTCTATCAATCGGACGGGCGAAGCGACGGCAGCGGGCTCGGCTTGGCGATCGTGCGCTGGATTGCCAGCGCGCACGGCGGAACGGTTTTGGTGCGGGACTGTTGCGGTGCCGCGGGCGCCGAATTCGTGGTGCGCCTGCCCATTCTGCGTGGAGGCGCCTCCTTCGAGGGCAGCGGGCGTAACGGCGGGTAACTACCGCCAAATGCAATCTCTCTCCGCACAGCGTTTGTCCGAGCTGCGGGAACAGGCGAACTTGTGCCGCCAGGGCATCATTCGTTCGCTGCTGGCCGCCGGTTCCGGACACTCCGCCGGTTCGCTCGACATGGCCGACATCTTCACGGCCCTGTACCAGCACGTGCTGCGCCACGATCCGAAAAACCCGCAGTGGCCGGAGCGCGACAGACTGCTCCTCTCGTGCGGTCACATCGCACCCGTGCGTTATAGCGCGATGGCATATGCGGGCTACTTCCCGGTGGAAGAGCTGCTCACGCTGCGCAAATTCGGAACGCGCCTGCAAGGACATCCCGAACGCGTGCGCCTGCCGGCCTTGGAAACGACGTCCGGTCCGCTGGGTGAAGGGTTGGCGCAAGGTACGGGCATGGCGCTGGGTGCGAAGATGAACGGCGCATCGTGGCGGGTGTACGTCGTCACGTCCGACGCGGAGCATCAATGCGGACTGCATTGGGAGGCGGTGCTCACCGCTGCAAAATTTCAACTGAACAATCTCATCAGCATCGTCGATCGCAACTTCATCCAAATCGACGGCAGCACCGAGGACATCATGCCGCTCGAGCCGCTTGCCGACAAATACCGCGCGTTCAACTGGAACGTTCTGGAATGCGACGGCAACGACATCGCGCAGTTCGTTGGAGAGGTTGAAAAAGCGCAGCAATCGACGGATAAACCGAGCGTGATCGTAGCGCATACCGTGCCCGGCAAAGGCGTTGACTACATGGAAGGCGATTACACCTGGCACGGCAAGCCGCCCAATAAAGATCAAGCCGACGAAGCGCTGCGCGAACTCGAGGCGGAGCGGGAAAGGATCCTCGCGCATGGCTAGCACGGACGTACTCGAGAGCGCTGCCATGCATCTGGCCCCCTTGGACGATCCCAAACACGTCAAACAAGTCCCGACGCGCAACGGATTCGGCGAAGGGCTGCTCGAGGCGGCGAAAGCCGACAAGAACGTGATCGGTATTTGCGCGGATCTCTCCGAGTCGACGCGCATGCTCGGCCTCAAAGAAACGCTGCCGGATCAGTACTTGGAGATCGGCGTTTCGGAGCAGCTGCTCGTCGCGATGGCCGGCGGTTTGGCCAGTACGGGGAAGATTCCGTGGATCGCGAGCTACGCGATGTTCAATCCCGGCCGTTCCTGGGAGCAAGTGCGTACGGTGATGGCGCTCAACGAAACGAACGTCAAAATTGCCGGCGCGCACGCAGGCGTATCCGTCGGCCCCGACGGCGCTACGCACCAAGCGGTGGAAGACATCGCAATCATGCGCGTGATACCGCACATGACCGTCGTCGTTCCGTGCGACTCGGTGCAGACGAAGAAGGCGACGCTTGCGCTCACGCGGATGGCAGGGCCGGTGTATCTGCGCTTCGCGCGTGAGAAATCGCCGATCGTGACGACTTCGGAAACGCCGTTCGAAATCGGCAAGGCGCAGACGTTTCGCGAGGGCAAGGACGTTGCCATCATCGCGTGCGGAATACTGGCGTACAACGCGCTGATTGCAGCGCGGGAACTCGCGGCCGAAGGCATCGACTGCATGGTCGTCAACAACCATACGGTCAAACCGATGGACGAGCCGGCGATCGTCGAAGCGGCGAAGCGCTGCGGCACCATCGTTACGGTAGAAGAGCATCAGGTCCACGGCGGCATGGGGTCTCGCGTCGCAGAGATCCTTGCCGCGAACAATCCGGTGCCGATCGAATTCGTCGGCGTGCACGATCGGTTCGGTCAGTCCGGCGATCCCGTGGAATTGATCGAACACTACGGCATGGGGACGACGTCCATCAAGGAAGCGGCGCGGCGCGCCCGCAACCGCAAAGGCTAACGGGGCGTTGCGGCGCTCTCTACGAGCGCCAAATCCGCAAAAGCGGCCACGAGATGCGCGACTTCGCTCGCGATTTGATCGTACGACTCGTGATTGCGATACGACAGCGTCTTTGCTATATCCGTGCAACTGCGCGTTCCGTCGCACTGCTCGAGCACGGCCCCCGCGCGCTCGTCGAGAATGTGGACGTAATCGTGTTTGCGGTCGTGCACGATGAAGCGCGAATCCGTGCGTTCGATTTCGAGGTCTTTCTCGCGCCGCGGCAGAGTAAACAGCATAGAAACCCCCGTCCTTTCCGAAGGTGCGAAATGCGCCGGCCTTTCAATGCGACGCTGTATTGCTAGGGTAGCGAGCGAGGCCTTCTCTACGGTAGGACCGGACGGGCCTAGCGCTTGGGTCGCCAGACCTAATAACGCAAAATAAAGAGAGCCACAAGGGCAGCGGCTCTCGAAATTTGGGGACCAGTTGACCTAAGTCAGCGGCGCAGGCCTAGGTCCGAAATGAGTTTGCGGTAGCGGTCCAAGTCCTTGTTTTGCAAGTAATTCAGCAGACGGCGACGCTGGCCGACCTGCAGCAACAGGCCGCGGCGGCTATGGTGATCCTTCTTGTGGATCTTCAGATGTTCGGTCAGCTGATTGATGGACGCAGTGAGAATGGCGATCTGCACGTCGGCCGAGCCGGTGTCGCTCGAAGAGCGGCCGAATTTCGCGGCGATCTCCGCCTTCTGTTCTTTGGTCAGGGGCACGAAAGAGACTCCTCGTTCAAGGATGGGCTCGCTCGGATGCAGTGGTCCGACTCCGTCGAAAACCGCTCCGGCGACCGGGGAATCATAGCAGAGGTTCCGCCGGCGGCGCAACATACTTTGGCTCATGGAGTTTCGGGTCGCCGCCTTGGTCACGAACGTTCCCGGCCCGCTCGCCGCTTTCGCCCTGCACCGCGATGGGGCGCAGGTCGTCAAAATCGAGCCGCCGCAAGGCGATCCGCTCTTCGCTGCAGCTCCGGAGTGGTATGCCGGCATTACGGCGGGGATCGAGGTGCTTGTGCTGGACCTGCGCGATCCGGCCGGCCGGGAACGTTTTGAAAATCTACTCGCCCGCGCCGATTTGCTTCTGACGTCGACCCGCGCGACCGTTTTCGAACGACTGGGTTTGGATTGGGTGCACCTGCACGAGCGGCACCCGCGTCTCTGCCACGTTGCGATTTTCGGCGAGCACGCGCCGCACGCGGATCGGGCGGGACACGACCTCACGTATCAAGCGAAGTCGGGACTGATCGATCCGCCCTCGATGCCGCGCACAGTCTACGCCGACCTGTTCGCCGCCGAACGCGCGACTGCGCAATCGTATCGGCTGCTCTTGCAAAGGGAGCGGAGCGGCGAAGCGGCGCGTTCGGATGTGGCGATCGCCGCCGGCGCTGCGGAATTGGCCGCTCCGTTTCGATACGGGCTGACGTCTCCGGATGGCCTACTCGGAGGCATATCGCCGGTCTACCGCTTTTACCAAACCGCGGACGGCTGGATCGCGCTCGCGGCGCTGGAACCGCACTTTCAAGCGCGCTTGCGCGAAGCGCTCGGCCTCGCAACGCTCGAAGCGGAAGCATTGGCTGCACGTTTCGCCGAACGCTCGTGCGCGCACTGGGAGCACGAGGCGCGGCGATTCGATCTTCCGCTGTGCACGGCCGCACCGCTGCATCGATTTTGACGCGCGCAATCTGCAGGTGAGGTGCGAGGGCGGCGGAATGGCGAACGCGACCATCATCGAAAGGATTGCAGCGTGAATCTTTCCGGCAAAGCGTTTCTCGTTACGGGCGGATCGTCCGGCTTAGGTGCGGCGGTCGTTCGCGAGTTCGCGCGGGCCGGCGCGAACCTCGTGATATGCGACGTGAACGAGCCGCGGGAAGCGGCTGCGGACGACATTGCGGCCCGCGTCCGCTTTCAAAAAACCGACGTCACCAATGAAACGCAGGTGCAGGCAGCGATCGATCTGGCGGTCGAATCGTTCGGCGCGCTGAACGGCGTCGTGAATTGCGCCGGGATTGCCACTGCGCAGCGCGCCGTCGGTCGCGAAGGCCCGCAGCCGCTCGACCACTTCAGCAAAGTGATCGGCGTGAATCTCATCGGCACGTTCAACGTGGTGCGCCTCGCGGCGGCGCAGATGATGAAACAGACCTCGCAGCCCGGTGAGGATCGTGGCGTGATCGTTTGCACGGCGTCCGTTGCCGCGTTCGACGGACAGATCGGTCAAGCTGCCTATTCGGCATCGAAAGGCGGCGTTGCCGCGCTCACGCTCCCGCTCGCGCGCGAGTTCGCGCAGCAGCAGATCCGCGTGATGAGCATTGCGCCCGGCATTTTCGATACGCCGATGATGGCGGGTCTGCCGGAAGCCGCGCGCGAGTCGCTCGGCAAGCAGACGCCGTTTCCCGCGCGTCTGGGCAAACCTGAAGAATACGCGGCGCTCGCGCGCCACATCGTCGAGAATCAAATGCTCAACGGTGAAGTCATCCGGTTGGACGGCGCGATTCGGTTGGCTCCGAAATAGTTCCATCGGTTGCGATGGGAGTCGGGCGGCCTTCACGATCGATAGCGACGAGCACGAATTTTCCCACGGTCGACAAACGGCGTTCGCCCGTCGCCGGAATTTCGCCCCACAGTTCGACTTCGACGGTGATGGACGTTCGCCCGACGGCAACCACGCGAGCGACGGTTTCTACGAAATCGCCTTCACGGATCGGCGCTTTGAAGTCCACGCGGTCGATCGAAGCGGTAACGACCGGTTTGTGTGCGGCGCGCATCGCTGCAATCGACGCGACCACGTCCATCATCGCGACTGCTTTTCCGCCGAAAAGCGTGCCGTAGTGGTTTACGTCGGTCGGAAAAACAATTTCGGTGCGGCGTTCCACGATCTGCTCGGACGGTTGCGTCATAGCGCCGAGAAGTTCCACGCCCGCGCGCGTTTTACTTCGATTGCGCTCTGCGCAGCCTAAAGGTGCATGCCGCCGCCTTTTGAAGTTTCGGCTATGGACCTGCGAATCCGCGGCAAAGTCGCGCTCGTCACCGGCGCAAGTTCGGGCCTCGGTGAAGCGTGCGCGCTGGCGCTGGCGCGCGAAGGCGCGCGTGTTGCCGTTGCCGCGCGGCGTATCGAGGAACTGCAGCGCGTCGCGAAACTCTGTGCCGATTCGGGAGCGCCGGATGCGCAGGCGTTCACCGTCGACTTGACGGACGCGCGCAGCATCGATCGCCTGCTGCGAGACGTACACGACGTCTTCGGCGGAGTGGACGTACTCATCGCCAACACCGGCGGTCCGAAACCGGGGACGTTGACGCAAACGGCTCCCGCGGATTGGGATACGGCGTATCAAGCGCTTTTGCGAAGCATTCTGCAGGTGATCGAAGGCATCGTTCCCGGCATGCGCGAGCGCCGCTGGGGACGCATCGTGGCGCTGACGTCGACGTCGGTGAAGCAGCCCATCGCCACGCTCGCGCTTTCCAACATGTTTCGAACGGCGCTCGTTTCCGCGCTGAAAACGCTTGCTGCAGAGGTCGCGAAAGACGGCGTAACGATCAACGCGATTGCAACGGGACGAATCGAAACGGCGCGGTTGCGGTCACTCTATGGTGACGACGACGCCGCGATCGCGCGTGCCGGCGCCGAAGTCCCCGCCGGGCGCGTCGCGCAGCCCGAAGAGTTTGCGCCCCTTGCGGCTTTTCTGTGCGGCGAACCCGCGCGCTACGTCACCGGTCAAACGATCTCGGTCGATGGCGGACTCGTCGCGGGTTTGTTCGGATGATGGTTTCGTACGTGCGGATCGGCAGCACGCGAGACATTCCGCCGGGCGGGGGACGCGGATACACGGTCGGGCGCTATGAAATTGCGGTGTTCAACGTCGACGGCGTGCTTCACGCGATCGAAAACAGCTGTCCGCATCAAGGCGGCCCCTTGGCAGACGGATGGCTGGAGGGGCCGCTCGTGACGTGCCCTTGGCATGGCTGGTGCTTCGACGTGCGCTCCGGAAAGATGACGCTGGGCGACTTCGCACGCGTGCCCCGGTTCCAGCTCGAAGTGCGAGGCGAAGACGTGTACGTCAGCACGGAGCCGGTGGAATGAGCCAAGAGTCCGCATCCTGGGACGGAACGCTCGGGACGGCGGGGGGAATTGCGTTCGGGAGTGCCTTGCGCGCCTATGCCGCAGAGCGTCAGGTGGACGAGCCTTTATTGGCAGATGCGTGCGGAATGAGCCTCGTCGAGCTCAATGAAGTCTTCGCCGGCGTCCGCCGCGTCGGCGTCAGCGGCATGGCGCGCATCGTTCAAGCGCTGCGTTCGCGCCCGATCGAATTCATGCAGAAAACCGGGTTGCTTTCACTCGAAGCCTACGCGTACGGCCTCGATCCGCTGTACTTTTTGCCGGAGGGCCGGATCCGGTACGATGCGCGCATTTATATGCGCGAGATCAACCCGCGCCACCCCGTTCCGGAGGGCGACATGACCAAGCGCAACGCGACGCTCAAGGCAGTTGCGGAGGACGTCCTGCTGGACGCGCTCGGCAAGATCGAGATCGAACTCGCCTACTTGCTACGCGTAGCGGTGCAGCACACAGGGGGAACGCTCTAATCTGAACGGGGGAGCGGGAACCCACGGAGAGAATCGGAGCCGGATGCAATCAGTCGAAGGAAAACGCATCGCCGCCCTGGTCGGCGACGGATACGAAGATGCCCAGTCTGTCGGAACCCAGGCGCGCGCTCGAAGAGGCAGGCGCAATCGTGACGATCGTCGGCTTGGACGAGAAATCGCGGCAGAAGATCCGGGGCAAGCGCGGGCTGGACGAAGGCAATGCGGCAAAAGCGGAAGAGCTGGTCGCGGATTGCACGGGCGAAGATTTTGACGCGCTGCTGATCCCCGGCGGATTCTCCCCGGACAGCATACGCGCGAACAAGGAAGTGCAGCGTTTCGTGCGCGAGTTCGATTCGGCGAAGAAACCGATGTTTTCCGTCGGCCACGGTGCGCAGGTGTTGATTTCCGCGCAAATCGTGCGCGGCCGCCAATTGACGGGCGCGCATGCGATCGCCGACGACATCCGCAACGCCGGCGGATTGTACCGGGACCAGCCGGTCGTTCAGGACAGTAACTGGGTCAGCTCGCGCAGCGCGGAGGATCTCGCGCAATTCGATCGCGCGATGCTCGAGAAGCTTGCCTCCGCGCAGTCTGCGACGGTCTAACCCGGCGTTACCTCTGGGTCGTGGAACTAGGCGAGCGCATTCCGATCTCGCCCGTTTCGCTGCGCGCGCCTGCCGGAGCACCCGGCGTAAACCTGATCGCGCCGCGGAAGTCGCGAACCGACTGCAGCAGCAGTTGCGATTCTTGGGAATCGGCGCCTTTTTCTAAGTGCGGCATCGCCGAATGTTCTTCCGCTTCGATGTGCTTGGAGACCGCCGCGCTCAGTTTCTCGGCTTTCTCGCCGAATTTGCCGTCGTCGCCCTCTTTGAGCATCGTGTCGATCTCGAACACGAGCATGTCGGCTGACGCCGTTTCGTTATACAATTTCAGCGTTTCGAATTTGTGGCCGGCTACTTTGTCGAGCGCGGGATAGACCAGATTTTCTTCCATCGCGTTATGGATGGTGAGCGCCGCTTTGAGCTGCTCGAGAACCTGCATGCGCTCTTGCCGGGCGCCGGCGTTCGTCAAACGGCGGAGCAGGTTTTTGATGATCTCGTGGTCGTTTTCGAGAATCTCGTGCACGGTATTTCCGCGCAGGGGTAATACGTTTACGTCGCTTTGCATGTAAAGACCGGTACCCGGGCGCGCGTGGAGCGACACGCGCCGCATGGTTGCGCGCCGCTCGGCTCAGCGTCGTCGCGGCCGCATGTCAGAGCGGATCGTAGCGTGCCAGCGCCTCGCCGTATTGGCGAAGCGCGATGAAGCCGGCGAGCGCGCAAAGCGTTGCGGGTACCGCCGGTCCCCATGCCTGCGCCAATGCAAACGTTAGCGCCGGAACCGCGCACGCCATGGCGACGTACAACAGCCGGGCGGCGCCCGATCGCACGCCGGCACAGAGGGCGATCAACGTCGCGGCATACGCGGCAAGCGCCGTGGCGGCCGCAGCACTGGGATCGATACGAACGTAGATTGCGCCGGCGAGCCAGTACGCGGCAAGCGCGAACGTGACGAGGATGCACGGTACGAGCGCGGTTGCGCGCGCAAGTTCGCGTCCGTAAAGCGGCGCGCTCTGCTCGCAGAGTTCCAGTTCGCGAAAGCGGCCGGAGCCGCGCTGCAGTAACGCGAGCGCGATGCCGGCGAGCGTTCCGCAGACCAAGCACCCGGCAAAGCGAACGGAGGCGTCGTCGTATCGCTGCAGATATGCCAGAAGCGCGCACGCGGCGGCCGCCACAAGCAAAACGCCGCGTTCCTTCGTTAGACGGACGGTCACGATCGCGGCGGTCGCCGCGCCGCGTTTCACGCCGGCAGCATCGCGCCGCGGAAGCGCTCCGCTTCGCGTTCCGACGCGTGCGTCGAGAAAACCGCGCAGCTCCGCGCCGTGCGAAAAATGGATTCGGCGTACGCGCTTTGCGGGCGATCGAGCACGAGAAGCCGCGGCTGCGAGAGCAGTGCGCCGACGAGCGGATAGGCGAAAGCTTCGTGCACGCCGTCGAGCTCGCTCAACAATGCTCGCGCCCGCACGACACTCTCTGCTCGCCGGAGCCCCCACAAGGCCGCACGAAATTCAATGTACCGGGAAAACGAGGGAAAATCGTGCGGGAGCGCTTCGTGCGGTACGTATCCGACGATGCGCTTGGCCTGAACCGGCTGAATGCGTGGATCGAAAGCGGCGATGAATACGCGGCCGGACGTGGGTTTGACGAGTCCCGCAGCGATGAGCGCGACGGCCGACGCCGCATCGTCATTCGCGCACGGGAGCGCGACCCGCGCGTTCTCGTCGAGTGCGAGCGTCAGTGGTTCGACGATGCTGCGTCCCGCGCGAGTGAGCGCGGCTTGGCGCATCTCGAGCAGCGCCACGCTACTGCACGAGCTCCAAACCGGCATTCCGGCGTTCCGGGCGCCCGACCTTATGACATTCCTTCCACGTGCCGTCGTCTTCGAGCGCGACGATATCGGCGGTGAAGTCGAATTGGCCCGCGCCGCTGAAAAACGCGCTGCCCACGGCATACGCATCGACCGGTACGCGATCGCGTTCGAACTGCCGGATTTTTTGCGGATCGAATCCGCCGCTCACGACGATCTTGACGTGTGAAAAACCTTCGGCATCGAGCGCGCGGCGCACGTTGAAGACGAGCTGCGGAATTACGCCCGTGGGTTTGAACGTGCCCATCATGTTCCATATCGACTTGTCCACGAGCGTTCCCGACGTGTCGAGCCGCACGCCCCACAAACGGCTGCCGAGCGCACGCGCAACGGCAACGCTCGTTCCGGCGCAGTCGTTGTCGAAGTCGACGAGTGAGATCACGTTCACGTCGTCGTCCGCGTATTCCGCGAACTTTTGCGTTGCAAGCACGGTGTCGCCGCCGTACGCGGCGATGAGCGCGTGCGGAACGGTGCCCATGCCGCGCGCTCCCCACCATTCCGCATTCGCATCGGTCGACACGCCGAGCGCTCCGGAAATGTATGCCGCGTATCCGTCTCCGGTTTGAACCAGATGATGATCGAATCGCGCAGGAAAGAACAGCACTTGCTTGCCGCCCGCAGCGTTGACGATGTCCCGCGCGTTCGTTGCAATGCGCGTACGGCGGGAAAGCACGCCCAAATAGCACGTTTCGAGGTGCGCGAAAAGTGCGTAGTCGCCCTCGATGGTCAGCACGGTCTCGTACGGCTCGACGCGATCGCCGTCCCGCAGCGCCATCACGCGCAGGCTCCGCCACCCGTCTTCCCACGTGCCGTCTTCGCGCCGGCGCCCCGAGCAGAGCTGCAGAATCGCCAGCGCCTCGTCGATGCCGCAAAGCACGGAGTCGCCGCGCTGAAAGACCTGCATGCGTACGGTCGGGTGATGGCCGTCGCGATCGAGAATCAGCCGCGCACGATTGAAGTACGTGTCGGAGTAGTATCCGTCGCGCATCTTTTCGACCGGAAGATTGAAGATCTCCGGCCGGAGTCTCGCCTTAGGCACGTGAGGTCTTATAGGACATCCGGCCACCGGTTCCCGCCCGCGTGCGGCGGGAAGCGAGGCGGCCGCGCAGCGAAAACGAAGCATTCACCGTGCTCTCCAACACCGAAGTAGCGCAGGCGCTGACCCGGATTCGCACGCTCATGGAACTCGCGGGCGAAACGTTCTACAAGTTTACGGCATACGAACGCGCGGCGTCCGCCGTCGAGAACGCGCCGCCGCTCGCCGAGCTCGCCGCGGCCGGCGAGCTGACTTCGCTTCCCGGCGTGGGCAAATCGCTCGCTGCTGCGATCGACGAATTGCTGCGCACCGGAACGTGCGAACAGCTGGAGACGCTGCAGCAGCGCTATCCGCTCACGATCTTCGAAGTTTTGGGCGTTCCCGGCATCGGCACCAAAACCGCCGCGCTTCTTTTCGAAACGTACAACATCGCATCGCTTGCGGATCTCGAGAAAGCGATCGACGGCGGGGTGCTGGAAAGCGCGCCGCGGATGGGGCGGAAAACGCTGGAAAACATGCGGCGCGGCATCCTCGCATACCGCGGCCGTCAGCGGCGCACGCCGCTGGCAAAGGCGCTTTCCGTTGCGCGCGACGTCATGGCGTTTCTTCAGGACGGTCCGCCGCTGCACCGCATGACGTATGCGGGCAGCCTGCGGCGTGCGGAACCGACCGTGGGCGACATCGACATCGTCTGCACCTGCGATAGTGCTGCGGCGGTCATCGAGCGCTTCGTGCAATGGCAACGCGCGCGCGCGGTGCTCGCGGAAGGTCCGACGAAGGCAAGCATCTGGCTCGAAGACGGTTTGCAGATCGACCTGCGCGTGCTGCCCGATCACCTGTACGGCAACCTGCTCCAGCACTTCACCGGAAGCCGGGAGCACAATATTCAAGTGCGCGAGCATGCGGTGCGCAAAGGACTGCGCGTGAGCGAGAACGGCATCCTGAACTTGGAGACGGGTGACGTCTTCACGACCGCCCATGAAGAGGGCGTGTACGAACACTTGGGCATGCAGTACGTGCCGCCCGAAATGCGCAGCGGCATGGGTGAGGTCGATTCGGCTTTACGCGGCGAGCTGCCGGCGTTGCTCGCGCTCGACGACGTGCGCGGCGATTTTCATATGCACTGCACCTTCAGCGACGGCAACCAAACGCTCGAAGAAATGATCGGCGCGGCCGCTCGACGCGGGTACGACTATCACTCGATTTCCGATCATTCGATAGGCCGGGGACCGGCATACGGCGTGACTCCGGACGAACTGCGCGAGCAGCGCAGACGCGTTACCGCGCTCGGCGAACGGTTCGGCGTTCGCACCCTATGCAGCAGCGAAGTCGACATCTTACCGGATGGTTCCCTGGACTACGACGACGCGTTGTTATCGCAGCTCGACATCGTCGTCGGCAGCGTGCATTCCGCATTCAACATTTCGCGCGACGACATGACGCGGCGGCTCATTCGCGCCTGCGAAAACCCGCAGGTACACATTATCGGTCACCCCACGGGGCGCATGCTGGAAGGGTTTCCCGGATACGAATTCGACTACGATGCCGTCTTTGCGGCGGCGGCGCGCACCGGCACCGCGCTCGAGATCGACGGACAAGCCGCTCGGCTGGACTTGCCGTGGGCGCTGGCGGCGCGTGCGAAGACGTTCGGCGTCACGTTCACGGTCGACAGCGACGCGCACGACGTGTCGCAATTGCAGAATGTCGAACTGGCGGTCAGTCAGGCCCGGCGTGCCGGTCTGACGCGCAACGACGTGCTGAACGCGCGACCTTTGGATGAGGTCCTCGGATTCGTGCGCCGCAAGCGCGAATGCGTACCGTGAGGAACGCTGCAACTGCCCGCGTTTCAGGCGCAGCGCAAGACGCCATCGTCTTCGTGCACGGCGTCGGCTCTACCGCGGCGATCTGGGACTATCAGCTCGAGCCGCTGAGCGCGGAGTATCGGTGCTTGGCGATCGAGCTGCGTGGAAACGGCGTTCCAAAGCCCGACCCGCCGCCTGACGCGATTACGCGCGACGCATTCGTCGACGACGTTCTCGGCGTTGCAGATGCGGCCGCCGCGGCACGCTTTCACTTCGTCGGCTGCAGCCTCGGCGGCGTCGTCGGATTCGAATTGTGGAAGCGCGCGCCCGAGCGCGTACGCTCGTTGACGTTCGTCGGCAGTTTCGCGTCGTATCCCCACTCGAACGCTTACGTGCAGTCGGTGATCGACGCCGTACAGAGCGCCGGAACGATGGAGCGCTTTGCGCACGAGCGCGCGCGAAAACTCGGCATGCCGCCCGGCCGCCGCTGCGATGAAACCATCGAGCAAATGGCATGCAAGAGCGTTCCGTCATACATCGCTTCAACGCGCGCGACCTGGACGGGCGACTACCGCGCCGCGTTGCAAACTATCGCCGTTCCGGCTCTCGTCGTGTGCGGCGAGCGCGATGCCGTCGCGCCGCCCTCGTTCTCTCGCGAAATCGCAGCCGGCATTCCGGGCGCGCGCATCGAGATCGTACCAGATGCGGGACACGTCACGAATGCCGACGCGCCCGAACGCTTCAACGGTCTGCTGCGCGATTTTCTGGCGGCGTTGAAATGACGCGCTCGCGGCCCGCGTAGACGTTTGCGCGGCCGCCGCGCACGAAGCCGAGCAGCGTCATCCCGAAATTTGCGGCGAGATCGGCGGCCAGGCTGCTCGGAGCGGAGACCGCGCAGAGCACGGGAATGCGCGCAACGATGCATTTTTGCACCAATTCGTAGACTCGCGCGACCGCTCACGAGCAGCACGCAGGCGCTCAATGGAAGCCGCCCGCCGAGCAGCGCCCACCCGGCGATCTTGTCGAGCGCGTTGTGACGCCCGACGTCTTCGCGTAGCGCGAGCAGCGTTCCGCCGGAATCGAAAAGCGCAGCGGCGTGAAGACCGCCGGTCGTTTCGAAGACGCGCTGCGCCTGCCGCATCTTCTCCGGCAATTGCGCGACGAACTCCGTCGAAATCCGCACCGGATCTTCTATTCGCGGCGCGCGCGTCTGCAGGGCTTCGATGTTCGCTTTGCCGCAGACGCCGCACGCGCTGTTGACGGTGAAGTGCCGCTCCAGGCGCTCGGGGAGCGCGTTCGCGCCCGGCCCGAGTTGAACGTTCACGATGTTGTAGCGCTGCTGCGCGTCGATCTGCGGATCGATGCAATAGGAAATTCCCGCGATCTCTCCGCGCCTGCGAACGATGCCTTCGCTCAGCAAAAAACCGGCCGCCAATTCGAAATCGTTTCCCGGGGTGCGCATCGTGACGGCGAGGCTGCGCGTTCCATCATCCGTCACGAGCCGAATCTCCAGCGGCTCCTCCGTGGCGAGATCGTCGACGATTTCGCGGACCGATCCGCCCTCGTACGCAAGGATGCGCGCGGAAGTCGTCAAGCCGGGGCGGGGTTGTTCGTCGATCATGGGCTTGTTATTGTACCGGTTCGAAGGTGGTCGCGGCGAGCGTCGCGAGCAGGATCGCAACATAGACCGGCGCTGCCCACCAGCCGAGCGCGGCGCGAAAAATCACAGCGACCGCTACCGCCGCGGCGATACCGAACGGCGTCACGCGCGAATTCCCCGCGATGAATTTCCACGCTCGGTTCATGCGCGGACCGGCCGCTTCCAAGCCGTGATGAGCACGAATGCGCACGCGAGATAGAACCCGACGATCCACAGCAGCGTCCCTTCACCCTGCCACCAATGCAGACCGACGCCTTCGCCGCTCCAGAACGTTCCGAACGAGAGCAGCATGATTCCGACGATGAATCCCATCGCGTTTTCGGGAACGCGCGAAAACGGGCGCCGCAGCATCGCGGCGAGACCAACTACGAGAATTCCGGCGACCAGCGCACCCGCCGCTGCGTAGATGAACGATCCCGTTCGTCCGGCGGAAAACGTGATGACGATGATCGCGACCTCGAGCCCCTCGAGCAGTACGCCGTTGAACGCGGTGGCAAACGCGAAGCGCTTCTCGTGATTACGCAGGTCGTCGATCTCGGCGTTGAATGCCGCCTCCTCGTCGCGCAGAGCTTTGCGCCCGGCGTAGCGCCAAATCGCTTTGCGAAGCCACGTGTACCCGAAGAGCATCAGGAAGATCCCGATACCGGTTTGCAGAGCGCCGAGCGGAACCCAGTACACTAGCGCGGGACCGAGCACGCCGGTGATGACGATCAAGACCGCAACAGCCCACGCCGTTGCCGTAAGCGCAGTGCGCCAGCCGGCGGTGTATCCCACCGCGAGCACGATGGTGGCCGCTTCTACGAACTCGAGCGCCGAGGCGAGGAACGTCGTTCCCGCCGCGACCCATGCATGCACTTACCGTTGCCTCGCGTGCGCGAGAATGTCGTTCAAAACGTTCGGATCGACGGCATCCGGGTGTGTGAAATCGAGCCTCGCGCTGAGCGCCGCGCCGTACGCGGTTTTCTTATTCGTCGCAGTGAGCGGTGTGCGCGCCGGCACCGCGTCGAACTGCGCCGCGTTCACCGCGTGTGTCGCAAATGCGTCGTACAGCGGGCGCGCCGTCGCATCGTATATCGAGAGCGGCGGAATTCCGAGCAGCAGTTCGATCGTGCGCACGAAGCTCACCGTCGAGTAATGCCCATGCTGCACTCCGCCTCGCGCATAGGGGCTCGCGACGTAAAACGTCGACCGCTGATCGCTGACGTGATCCGGGCCGTTTTGCGCGTCGTCTTCGAGAATGAAGATCGCCGTGCTCTTCCAATAGCGCGAGTGCGACACGGTTTGAACGAGTTTTCCGACTGCCTGGTCGTTCGTTGCGATGTACGCCTGCGGCGTAAGGTGCCCCGGCGCCGTTCCGTACGTATGATCGTTCGGAAGATACACGATCTCGAGCTGGGGCAGCGTGCCGTGCGCGGCGAACGCGTCGAACTCGCGCTTCCACTCCGCGTAGCGCGAAAGATCGCTGTAGTTCAAATCCCACCCGATGTACCGCGGATCGAACTCCCCCCGCAACCCGGAGAATGTGTTGATGCCGACTGCAACGCCGTGCCCCGGAAAGTCGATGTCCTCGCCGTAGTCGCGGAAGTTGACGTGTGCGCGCGCCGCGGCGTCCCACAAGTACCCGTTGTGCGGAACGTCGGGCGCGGTCCCACTTTGAAAGTCGTACGCGTCGCGGCGCCCGCCGTAGTTGGGCGGCCAAAAGCGCTCGACGTAATCGTTTGCGAACGCTGCATCGGTCCAGTTATGACCGTTCGCGCTGACCTGCGCATCGGTATACGCGTTATCGAAGACGCCGAACCGCCGTGCCAGCAGATGCTGGTTCGGTGTGACCGCGCTTCCGAACTCGACCAGTGCCGAATCGCCGTTCGCGTTCGGAATGTCGCCCAGCACCTGATCGTACGAGCGGTTTTCTTTGATGACGTAGATGACGTGCTGAATCGGGCCGTGCGCTCGAAGAACCGTCGCGGAGTCGGGCGCCGGCGTCCATTCCGGCACGGCGTCCGCAATCGCCGCTGCAGTTTGCGCGGTCGCGCGCGCAGATGCGTATGCCGACGGTGGAATCGCGCGCACCGAACCGACGGTTATCGAGCCGACGTATCCCGGCGCGCTACGGTGGAACGGATTGAACTGCGGGTTCGCCGGCATGCCTTCGCCTTTGCCGTTGCTCACGTACAGGGTTCCGTCGGAGCCCACCGCGACGCCGGTGGGATACCATCCAACCGGGATGCGTTCGACGAGGCGGCGGTTGCGAACGACCGCCACCGCATTTTCCGCGCCGAGCGAAACGAACAGGTCTGCTCCGTGCACGGCTAAGGCATTCGGCGACGCACCGTATCCGGCCGCACGCGACGTATGGAGGCCGACCGGAACGTGCGCGACTTCCTGGTTGCTGCGCGTATCGATAACGCCGACTGCGTCGTCGTCGCTTTCCGCGACGTAGAGTTCGCTTCCGTCCGAAGAAAGTGCGAGCGCCGACGGGTGCAAACCGACGGGAATCGTTTGCGTGACGCTTTTTGACGCGACGTCGATCGCGACGACCGCGCTCGGTTGACGGCTTGCAACGTACAATGTTTTACCGTCGGTGGAAAAAACCGCATCGGAAGGATGCGCTCCCGTCCGCACGGCGGTTCCCGAAACGTCGACGCTTCCGAATCCATCGTTCACACTCGCCATGGTTCCGGAAGCGCTCATCGCCGCAGCCACGGGCCACGCGCCTTTCCCGGCGGACGACTGCGCGATCGATCCGTTCGACGTGTCGACGTTCAGTATGCTGTCGGTATTTGCGCCGGCCACCAGAACGTGCGTCGCATCGCGCCAGACCGGTTTGCCGAACGCGCCGTCAAGCGGAATGACTTTGATTTCGCGCAAGCCCGGAGTCTCGAGCAGCCGCAGTGCCGGCGGATTCACGCCCGACTCGACGACTGCGAGCGTTCTGCCGTCGGGCGAGAGCGCAAGGCCCTGCGGCATCGTCCCGGTGCCGATGGCGGGACCGGCGGCGGGTGAGAGACGCCATGCGTTGGGAAGGATGACCACGCCCCCGGCCGCCGCTGCGGCGCTCCCGGCGGCTGCGGCAATCAGAAGAGGCGCAAGTGCACGTCTGAGCATGGCGGCCGCTTTCGCAGAGAGGGGCTTTCAGACCCGCTCGCGGTATCTCGGCAAGGAGGAGAGCGCAATCGTGGACCTTTCAAAGATCACCGTGTACGCTCGCGGGTCGATGTGCCCGTACGAGGATGCCAAGGTCGGCCTGCTCACGCACGGACTGCAATACGGCACCGGCTGTTTCGAGGGCATTCGCGGTTACTGGCTCGCCGCCGAGCGCGAGCTCCTCCTCGTGCAACTCCGCGAACACTACGAACGGCTCGCGATCTCCGCCAAAATCCTGATGATGCAGTTGCCGCTGGGCATCGACGAACTCATCGAAGTAACCGCCGATCTGTGCGCGCGCAACCGGTTCGAGACGGACATTTACATTCGTCCGTGCATCTTCAAAGCGGCTGAAGACGTCGGCGTTCGTCTGCACAACGTCGAAGACTACTTTGCAATCATCCCGATCCCGTTCACGCGTTACCTGGACGCAACCGAAGGGTTGAAAGCAGGCACGAGTTCCTGGCGGCGCGCCGACGATTCCGCTGCGCCTCCGCGCGCGAAGATCACCGGCCTGTACGTGAACAGCGCGCTTGCCAAGAGCGAAGCGGTCGCCAACGGATTCGACGAGGCGATCATGCTCTCGCACGACGGCCACGTCGTCCGAAGGTTCAGCCGAGAACATCTTCATGGTCAAGCGCGGTGCGCTCTACACGCCGGATCCGTCTCAAAACGTGCTCGAAGGCTGCACCCGCCGCTCGATTCTCGACATCGCGCGCAACGAGTTCGATCTCCCGATCGTCGAGCGTTCGATCGACCGCAGCGAACTGTACGGCGCGGACGAATTGTTCTTCACCGGAACCGCTGCAGGTGTGCTGCATATCCGCTCGGTGGATCACCGAACGATCGGCGACGGGACGATCGGACCGATCACGAAACGTTTGGGCGAGTTTTACGAGCGGATCGTGCGCGGCAAAGAGCCCGCATACGAACGCTGGCTCACGCGCACTTACGCGGGGCGAACGGTTAAGGCGTAGCGGCGGGCGCAGGCGAGGCCGCGCTGGTTCCCCACATCGGCACGTCTTGCGCGTCGGAAGCTCCGTCGGCGCTGGGTGCTGCCGCGCCGGCGCTCGCAGCGCCGGTGACGTCGAGGGGAGCCGTCGGCATATCGTTGGCTGCGCGCCACTTCCCGAACTTTTGGATGTCGTCGTACGCCATGCTCGAGATCCGGTGGATGAACGTGCGGCCGGACGCGAGGGACGGCAGATCCGTCGTCATGACGGCGATGACATACGGTTCGGGTCCGTAAACGATTCCGACGTCGTTGAGCGTGTCGTCGAACGAGCCGGTCTTGTGCGCAATTTGGATGTACGCGGGCAGCGGCACCGGCAGAAGCGTGTTGATTTCCTGATGCTCCAGAATCGCGATCATCTCGTTCGAGGACCACTCGTCGATGAGACGATGCTTTGCCATGTCGGAAAGCAGGCTGACCATGTCGGCAGGCGAGGTGCGCAGCGTGCTGCGCACGCTCCATTCCGCGGTGCGAATGTAGCCCGCGAGATGCGTGTGATGCAGCCCCAGATCGGCCATCGTCGCATTGATGTGCTTACGGCCGACGAGCCGGATGAGCATGTTCGCGGCGGTATTGTCGCTCACCGTAATCATCTTGGCGAGCAGTTCGGAAACCGGAATTTCCGTTCCGAGCGGCGCGTCGCAGATGTCGCCCGAGCCCCAATCGCGATCGCCCGCCTCGAGTGCGACGCGGCGGTTCAAATCGAACGTGCCGGCCTCCATCTGGCGGAAGACTTCGACCATGATCGGGATCTTGATCGTCGAGGCGGCGGGCATCACGGTATTGGCGTTCACGCCCGAGGTGTAGCCGGTGGCCAGGTCCCGGATTTCGAGCGCCACGTGGCCGGGCGCGTAGCCGGGTACGCTCGCCAATTCGGCCGTCAGCTGCGCGAGCGGTGCGGGAACGTCGATCTCTGCCTGCGCTTTTGCCGAGAAGGAGACGCAGAGCGCGAGAATCGCCAAGAGTGCTGCAAGGCGAGCCATACTTCTAATTTCGGCAAAATTCGGTGGGACTTTTATCTCACCCTGTGCGCTCGGGGGCGGGTGAAGGCTCAGAACGGAATCCCGTCCGCGGCCGGAGCGCGAACCTTGCCGACGAGACCGGCAATGGCAACGAGCGCGGCGATGTACGGAACCGCTTGCAGCGCGTCGCTCGGGAGCCACGCAATGCGTCCCTGCAGCACGTACTGCAACGCTTCGAAGAAGCCGAAGAAGATCGCGGCGCCGGTAGCGCCCCACGGTGTCCAGCGCCCGAAGATCACCGCGGCGAGCGCGATGAATCCGCGTCCCGCCGTCATCCCGTCGGAATACAGATTCACTTCGCCGAGCGAAAGAAACGCGCCGCCGATTCCGGCGAAAGCGCCGCTGAGCACGACCGCATATAAGCGCAGGCGAAGCGGGTGCAACCCCGCGTCGTGCACGGCGCGCGGATTCTCGCCGCACGCGCGCACGCGCAAACCCCATCGCGTGTAATACAACGCGACGTGCAGAAGCAGCGCGCACACGAACGCGAGAATCGTCAAAAGATGCAGTTGAATCGGCCCGATTGAAACGCTCGCTGCGTTGAGCGCGTTCACTTGCGGACTCGCTCCCGGCTGATTGTACAGCAATACCAGCGCGAACGCGGCGCCTCCAAGGGCGACGAGATTGATGCCGGTTCCGGCAACGATCTGGTCGACTTTGAAGACGGTCGATGCAAAGCCCAAGACAAAGCCGAGCAATGCGCCGGCGCCGATGCCTGCGAGCAAACCGACGATCGGATTTCCCGTCATACCGGAGAAGACGACTGCGGTAAACGCGCCGCCGGCCATCATGCCTTCGAGTCCGATGTTGACGATGCCGGAACGCTCGGAGATGACGCCGCCGAGCGCCGCGTAGATGATGGGGGTGGCTTTGAGAAGCGTGAGCGTAACGAGCGTTGCAATCGCGATGAGCGCGGCGGAACTCATATCGGCGCGGCCTCCGCGCGCGTCGCGATGTATCGCCGCGCCGCGAGCACGAGAATGATCAGGCCCTCGATGACGTGGATCGCATCTTTGGGAACGTCCGCGAGCGCCTGCATTGCAAGCCCTCCCGATTCCAAGATGCCGAAACCGAATGCCGCAACGCAAACCCACAACGGATTCAAATCGCCGACCAGCGCGACGGCGATTGCGGTGTAGCCGTAACCCGGCGAGAGTTGCGTGTTGAAGCGGTGAAGAACGCCCGTCACGAGCGTGGCGCCGCCGAGCCCCGCGATCGCGCCGGAGAACGTGAGTGCAAGCCACGTCATACGCGGCATGTTGACGCCGTTGCGGCGCGCAGCTTCCGGTGCTTCGCCCGCGGCGCGCAATTCGTATCCGAACACCGTGCGCGAAAACACCAAACGCAAAACGATCGCGGTGAGAATCGCAACGACAAGCCCGATTGACAAGCGCGTATCGGGAATGAGCAGCGGCAGCCACGACGCTGCCGGCAGCGGCGCAGTTTCCGCGCCCACCGCAGCTGGGCTCTTTAGCGGGCCGGATACCAAATAGTTCGCGAGCGCGAGCGCGATGAAGTTGAGCATGAGCGTCGAGATGATTTCGTTTGCGTTGAATTGCGCGCGCAGCCAGCCGGCGATGCCGCCCCAAATGCCGCCCCCGACGAATCCGCACGCAAGCAGCACGACGATTGCCGCGGGCGTGGGCGCAAGAAAATGCGCGCCGACGGCGCCGGCGGCAAGTCCGCCGATCAGGAGTTGTCCCTCGGCACCGATATTGAACAGACCGGCGCGAAACGCGAGCGAAATGCCGAGTGCGGGGAACAGCAGCGCGGTCGTTTGCACCAACGTTTCCGCGATCTGCTGTTTGCCGCCGAGCGAACCGATGAAGAGCGCTTCGAATCCGTCCGCCGGACTGACGCCGGCGATCAGCATGGCGCACGCGGCAAGGAAAAACGCGAGCAGTATCGCGCCGACGGGTCCGCCCAGCGTGCGCCGCAACGCGTTCACGCCGCGGAACCCGCCATCAAGCGTCCGATGACTCCGCGGTCGATTTCTGCGCCTTCGAACGAGCCTGCGATTTGCTCCGCGATAGAGCACGAGCACGCGATCGGCGAGCGCCAAAATCTCGTCGAGTTCGAACGAAATCAGCAGAACCGCGGTGCCGGCGTTGCGCGCTTCGATGAGGCGCGACTGCACGAGCGCCGCAGCGCCGACGTCGATGCCGCGCGTCGGTTGATACGCCAGCACGAATTGCGGATCGTTCAGGAGGGCGCGTCCCACGACGAGCTTTTGCTGATTGCCGCCGGAGAGCGTGTCGACGGGAACGTCGAGCGACGCGGCGCGCACGTCGAAGCCTTTTACGATAGCCTGCGCATCACTACGCGCGGACTGCCGGTCGATGAGCATTCCTCGCCGCGTGCCGGCTGCGCGCTGGCGGCCCAGAATCGCGTTGTCGACGATCGACCATTTGGGGACGAGCGCTTCTCGGCGGCGATCCTGCGGAATTATTCCGATGCGAGCACTTCCATCGCCGAGTGCGATTTTTCCGGCGTACGGAATCATGCCGGCGATGGCATCGGCCAGCGTGGTTTGTCCGTTGCCTTCCACCCCCGCTATGCCGACGATTTCACCGGCGCGCACGTCGAACGAAATGTTGCGGATTGCGGTGCTGCCTTTTCCGGAGCTCACGCCTTCCATGCGAAAGCAGGCGCGCCGTTCCACGCGTTCGCGTTGCGCGACGTTCGGCAACTCTCCACCTACCATCGCGCGCGCAATTTCCGCGACGCTCGTCGATGCCGTGTCGAAGTGCCCGACGATCTTACCGTGCCGCATGACGCTCACCCGTTTGCTGTATGCGATCACTTCCTGCAATTTATGCGTGACGATGAGAATCGCGGTGCCGCGCTCGGCGAGCGCGCCGATCGTTTTGAAAAACTCGTCGATCTCCACCGGCGCAAGTGCGGCAGTCGGCTCGTCCAGGAGCAGCACGGCCGGCTCGCGTTCCAGTTCGCGCAGCAGTTCGACGCGCTGCTGCACGCCGACCGGCAACTCGTCGACCAACGCTTCCGGATCGACGTCCAGCCCGTTGCGAACCGCCAACTCCTGCACGCGGTTCCGGGCCGCGCGCGCGTCGATGCGCCAGCCGCGTCGCGGTTCGCGTCCCAGCAGCACGTTTTCCCAGACCGACAATCGCCCGACCAGTTCGAAATGCTGATGCACGAGTCCGACGGTTCCCGCTGCCGTGACGGTCCCTTCGTCGGGCCGAAGCGCGCCGAACGCAATGTTCGCAAGCGTGGACTTCCCCGCGCCGTTCTCACCGACGAGCGCATGAATTTCCCCGGCAGCGAGGTCGAGATCGACGCCGTCCACCGCACGCACGCCCGGAAACGTTTTCACGATACCGCGCAGCGTTAAGGCTTCCACGTCGCCAGCGCCTCGCGGGTATTGGGTACGGTAATGCGCCCCGCTACGATTGCATTCTGCAGGGTTTTCAAACGCTCCATGTCGCTTCGCGTGACCGCCGTACGCGTGTAGCGGAAATCCGTCAGCGATATGCCGCCGTCTTTCAAGCCGAGGACGACGTGTCCGTGCAGCGGCTGGCGGTCCTGTATGCCCTTGGCGATGTCGTAGACCGCGACGTCGACGTGTTTCACCATCGACGTCAAGATTTTTCCAGGCGCGAGCGCATCCTGGTCGTTGTCGACGCCGATGATGTAATAACCCGCCGGTCGCGAGCGCGCCGCGTCGATCGCGCCCAGGCCGACCTTGCCGGCCGCGGTATAAATGATGTCCGCACCGTCGTTGAACAGCAGATTCGCCAGCTCTTTGCCGGCCGGCACGTCGTCGAACGAACCGGCGTACTTCACGTCGACTCGCGCGGAAGGATCGATCTCGCGAACGCCTGCCACAAAGCCCGCTTCGAATTTGCGGATGAGCGGAATGTCCTGACCGCCGATGAACGCGACGTGGTGCGTTTTGCTCACCATTGCGGCGAGCGCGCCCGCGAGAAACGATCCGTCTTCTTCTTTGAACGTTACCGACACGACGTTCGGGTCGGGAACGACCGCGTCGATGATCGCGTATTGCTGCTCGGGAAACTGTTTGGCAACCTGACCGAGATCGTCGCTCATCAGGAAACCGATGGCGTAGATCATGCCGAACCGCGCTTCGCTGAGCACGGTCAAGTTCGGCTGATAATCCGCCGCGGATTTGGATTGCAGCACCTTGATGTACGCGGACAGACCGCTTTGCGAGCGAAGCAGTCCGCGATAGGCGGAGTCGTTGAACGACTTGTCGCCCAGCCCGCCCACGTCCGTAACCATTGCGAGCGTGAGCTGTCCCGGGCGCGGGTGGGGATGAGAACGAACGCAGCCGGCGAGCGCGAGTGCGCAAGCGGCCGCGGCGAGCAGTCTAACCGCCGCGCTGCAGCTCATCGGCCAACTGTACGAAACGGCGGTCAGGGAAGCCTTCGCCGGGGTAAGAAGTCGACGTGCCAGAGCTGCAAGCCCTCGACCTTCGCACCGCGCCCCCGCGCCGTTGGTCGGAGGAACTTGGGGGAGTCCGCTGGCTGCCGCGCATGATCGACAAGGCGCGCGCCGCCATGAAAGGGTCCCTGGGAGATTATCTCTATGGGCAAAGCCCCATGGATCGCAGTTTGCTGCGCGCCCTCGGCATTTCGTATAAGGACTTCACGCGCATCGTCCGTGAGTCCGGGAACGATGACGAGCGCGTCGTGCAACTGCTCGAAGAATGCTGCGCCGACGGCATGCAATTGGCGCGGCGCTGGAGCGAGCATCTGCCGCGGCGCCGAACGTTTCTCTTCCTCATCGATCTCGACGACGGGTATTACGGCGGACCGCTGCAAGCCATACGCGGCATCATCCGGTTTGCATACGGTTTGCTGGTGCACTGGATACGTTACCGCTGGCCGGCACGCGGTTCGCTGATCGGGTTGGAAGTCGACGCGCAGCACGAAAGCGTCAGAAACGACGCGGCGCGCGGCGCGGAAGAAGAACCGTACACGTGGTTCACGCCAAGCACGCTGGATTACACCTGGAAGATTCTGTTTTCGATCGTGCTCGTGTTTTTGATCTTCGAGACGTTGATCCGCTTCGTGGAACGCATCGGCATCATCTTTCTCATCATCATCGGCGCGATTTTCTTCGCGTATCTCGTCTATCCGATCGTGAAGTGGCTCAACGGAAGACTCCCCCTCATCGTCTCGATTCTGCTCGTCTATGCGGTCATCGCGGGACTCATCGTCTTTGGTTTGATCTATCTCATCCCGGCAGTGACGAACGAAATCACGACGCTCGTGCGCGACTGGCCGTCGATTCAAAGCAAGATCGTCGCGTGGGTTCAGAATCCGAACAACGAGCTGCTCAAGCACGCGCCGAAGTTCGTGCGCGATCAACTGGCGTCCGCGCCGCGACAGATCGTGACGTGGCTGCACTCGCACGGCACGGCGGCAGCGGGCAATGCGGTGATGGTCGTGATCGGAACGGCTGCATTCATCGGCGCGTGCGTCGCAATACCCGTCCTCGGAGCCTACCTGCTCTACGATTCGGAAACCATCAAGCGCTTCTTCATGGGATTCATCCCCGCGCGCCGGCGCGAGGGAACGCTGACGCTCCTCGGCGAGCTCGAGAAAGTCATCGGCGGCTTCATTCGCGGTCAGCTGCTCGTCGGTTTGTCGGTCGGAACACTCATCGCGATCGGGTTGACTCTCATCGGCGAGCCGTACGCGATTCTGATCGGCGCGATCGCGGGCGCGCTCGATCTCATTCCGTACATCGGGCCGGTGATTGCCGCGATTCCCGCGCTCGTCATCGCGTTCATCGCGGGCGGATTCCCGCTCGCGCTCAAAGTGCTCATCGTGTTCGTGGTCGCGAATCAAGCCGAAGGGCACATCATCGCCCCCAACATCGTCAGCCGCACGATCCAGCTCAGTCCCTCCGCGGTCGTCGTGGCCATTCTCATCGGCGGCGAACTGTACGGCGTCATCGGCATGTTCATCGCGGTGCCCGTGGCGGGGATCATCCGGGTGCTCCTGCTGCACGTGATTCCGGGCTCCGTAAGCCGCGACGAAGCCAAACCGGTGCTCACCAAGGACCCGCGAGACAGCGCTGAAGAAGCCTGCGGCACCGTGAGCACAGCCGCTTCTCCACGACAAATCCAGCGCGTCGACATCATCGGCGTACCGATGGACCTCGGCGCCAGCCGGCGCGGCGTGGACATGGGGCCGTACGCCGTCCGCTACGCCCGCCTGAACGACCGTTTGCAGCGCTTGAACGTGCCCGAGATTTACGATCACGGCAACCTGCAGGTACCGCAGCGTGAGGAATTCAGCCAAGGCGATCAGCACGCGAAGTATTTCGACATCATCGATCAGGTCTGCGAGCAGCTTGCAACCGAAGTCGAACACATCGTCAACAGCCAAGGCTTTCCCATCGTGCTCGGCGGCGATCATTCCATCGCGATGGGGACCCTCGCGGGGCTCAAACGAGCGCGAGGAGAAGCGGCCGGGCTTGTTTGGGTCGATGCGCACAGCGACATCAATAGTCCCGACACTCGCCCTCCGGCAACGTGCACGGCATGCCGCTCTGGTTCGCGCTGCAGAGGGGATACGCGGATCCGAAGCGCACCGTGCAAATCGGTTTGCGTGACATCGATCCGTCGGAGAAGGCGCATTTGCGCGCGTCGGGCGTTGCGGCGTTCACGATGAGCGACGTCGATCGTTTGGGCATGACGCATGTCATGGAGCACGCGATAAGCATCGCCGGCGCGGAAGGGCATGCGATTCACATGTCATTCGACATGGACGGCATCGATCCGAGCGAAGCGCCGGGAACGGGAACGCCGGTAAAAGGCGGCTTGAGTTTTCGCGAAGCGCACTTGGCGATGGAAATGCTCGCGGAGTCGGGTCAACTCGGATCCATCGAAATGGTTGAAATCAATCCGATTCTGGACACGCGCAATCAAACCGGAACGCTCGCCGTCGGATTGATTTGCTCCGGGCTCGGTAAATCGATTTTGTAGCCGAAGCGGCTACAGTTTGATCGTGGCCGTGCCTTCGCAGCTCACGCCGCCGCCGCATACGGCGGCGTCCCAATTCGCATCCGCGAGCAGTGCTTCGATCGCGTGCTCGGTGTCCGCGTCGATCGGGGGTTGGAACGCGACGCTCTTCGTGTGCCCGTCTTCACCGACGGTAACGATGAGCGTTACGTGCACGGCAAAGCGCTTTTCAGCTTGCGCTCGCACGCTCGGATCCAGAACCGGATCTTGCGCCGCGCCGAGCGGAAGGACGCCGCCGCGATCGCTGGTGCCGGCCCCGCTCACCGCCCGATCGGCTTGACTAGCCGCGGGCTGCGGCGAGGGCGCCGGAGGCGCCTGCTGAGCGGCAACTTCGGCCGGGGCGGCCGGGCGAGCGTACAGCGGCGCATTTCGCGCGCTGACGAGTTTGGGTGCGGCGGCCAGGCTCCCAGTCGGGCCATTCTCCGCGGTAGGACGCGCGATGGGTTTGCGGGACCGAGCCGTCAGCTCGGCTTTGCTTCGCGCAAAAGAGACGCTGCGTGCGCGACGCAACGTGCGCGGCACCGCTGCGGGCAACGACTTAGCAGAAGGGCGCTGGATCTGCACGCGAGCCACGTGGGCGAACGACACCGCTTCAACGGGCTGCAACCCTCCCGAGACCTGCGCCGTCCATACGGGAAGGAACAGCGCCAGAAGCATGTGCAGTCCCAGCGACGCTGCGAGCGCCCGCCACAACAGCCGGTTACCGTCCCATGTCCGCTCAGCCATCGTCCGCTTCTTCCTGCACAACGAGACTACCACGGCGCCCGTGACGCGCCCCCCTAAACCGCAATCAGGAGAAGAAACTTGCGAGACACGAAGATCGTCCTTTACCAAGCCGAGTGGTGCCCGTACTGCGCTCACGTGCGGCAGGCTCTCACGGAGTTGCTGCTGGACTACAAATGCGTCAACGTGCCTCGCAGCCATTCGGAGCGCACCAACGTTAAAGAAATCTCCGGCCAAACCGGAATTCCGGTCATGGTCGACGGGGACGTCACGATCGCCGACGATGACGACGCCATCGTCGCATATCTGGAAAAGACGTACGGAAAAGCCAGAACGCCTTAGCGCATCGCGATTGCGATCCATCCCGCGGTAACGGCACCTATCGCCGTCGCGCAGGCGTTGACCGCATCGTTCGTCATCCAGGCTGCGCCTCGCCGCAGCCTGGTGCGAGCACCGCACACGTGCGGATCGATCTCACAGTCGCGTTCGCATCTCGGGCAGTAGCGCAGCGCTTGCGCGCTCGCACCGAGCAGCGAATCCGCAAGCGCGCCCACGAAACCGCCCACCGCAATCGGCCACCAAATGCCGGCGCCGAGCGCCCACGCCGTAAGCGCTACAACGCACGCTCCCGCGGCTTCCGCGAGCGTTCCGGCCGGCGTGATGCCGCCCGAGATCCCCGGGGCGAGCCTTCGCATCGTCAAGATGGAACGCGGCGGCATGCGGGCGAGCGTGCCGAGTTCCGTACCCCATGTATCCGCCGAAGCTGCGGCGAACGCGCCGGCGAATGCCGCGGCAATCGGTTTGGCGTGCGCCGTTGCCGCAAGAACCGCGCAAAGCGCCGCAACGCCGCCGTTCGCGACGACTTGCCCCGCATCGCGCGCGCCGTGTTTCCCGATGTCGATCAACGTGCGCTTTCGCGCGCGCCCCAGCCGCGAGAGAAGCGTCGACGGCAGAAAAAACGCGAACAGTATCGCCGCGTACGCCCAACCTCCGGATGCGAAGACGCACGCGCCGACGATCCACGCCGCAAGCGCGCCGCTTGCGGTGAGCGCGCGCAGGCGCCACGCCGCAAGCGCAACGACCGCTGAGAAGACTACGCCGGCGAACGCCTGCGTCACTACGCCGTTGGCACTGCCCGGTCGAGCGCGTCCATCAAACCTTCTGCGGTGAATTCGGCTGCGGTGACGGCAACGTCCAAGCCGTTCTTGCGCGCCTCCTCCGCCGTGATCGGCCCGATGCACGCGACGGTCTTTCCGTGCGCGGCGTGCGCGGCGGCCGCGGGACCGTGCAGATTGTGGACGAAGCCGCGCACGGTGCTCGCGCTCGTGAAGGTCAGGACGTCGCATTGCGAAACTTTGCGCGCGAAATCGGGATCTTCGACGAAAATCGTTTTGTAAGCGGCCACCACGTCCGTTTCGCGGCCCGCTTCACGCAGGCGCATCGGCAGAACGTCGCGCGCTTCCTCCGCGCGATAGATCAGCATTTTGTCGCCGGGTTTGCTCGCCGCGATCAGCGCTCCCGCCAAATCTTCCGCGACGTACGATTGTGGGACGAGATCCGCGTACACGCGTTTCGCAAGCAGCGCCTGCGAGGTTTTTATGCCGATGGCGGCGATTCGCGCGCCGCCGAAAATACGCGCGTCCTCTCGGCGCGTTTCCAGAATGTCGAAGAACGCGCGCACGCCGTTCGCGCTGGTGAACACGACCCACGAATAGCGCGATGCAGCGTTCACCGCTTGTTCCGCTGCAGCGCGGTCCTCGGGTGGTACGAGTTCGACAGTCGGCGCGAACACCGGTTCTGCACCTGCGCCGCGGAGCATTTCCGCGAATTCGGCGCTTTGACCGGCGGGACGTGTGACGAGAACGCGTTTGCCCGAAAGCGTGCGCGTACCGGTTATTCCTCGACGTCCACGGCGGGAATGGACGGGCGCGTTTTGGCCAACTCGTCGGCGACGTTCAACTCGAAGAGTTCGTCGAGCAGGCGCACGTGCGCGAGCGCTTCGGAATGATTGCTCACCGCCTTGTCGCGGATCTTCGTGACGACCGTGTGCAGCAGTTTGGAAATGATCGTCATCGACATGCCGGTCACCAGCATCTTTTCGCGTTCGCTGAGAGCCGGGCAGCGGAGGAACAGCCGCTCCAATTCCGCCGTCGCGAATCGCTTCCGCTTTTTGCGTCAGCGATGCGATGACCGGCACGGCGACGCGCGAATGATACCACTGTCCGAAACGCTCGAGATACTCGCCGACGATCTCCTCGACTTGCGGTATCGCTTCGCGCCGCGCTTCGAGCGTTTCCTCGACTCGCGACTTGAGCCCGTCGATGTCGACGAGCGTCACGCCGTCGACGTGGGCGACATCGGGGTGCACGTCGCGCGGAACCGCGATGTCGACGATGAACATGCGATGGCCCGGACGGCGCGCCATAGCGGTTTGGACCGTTTCCGGCGTCAGCACGAAGTGGGATGCAACCGTGGAGGTCAGCACGATATCGGCGGAGGTGAGCGCATCGAGCAAGCCCGGCAATTCGACCGCGTGACCAAAGCCGATCTCTTTGACGATGTCGGATGCGTGTTTGACGGTGCGATTCGTGACGACGAGATCGTGCGCGCCTTCCGCCCGCAACCGCTTCGCAGCGGTTCGCGCCATCTTTCCCGCTCCGACGATCACCACGTTTCGATCCTTGAGCGTGCCGAATTCGTTCTTCGCCATCGCGATCGCAGCCGTCGCGATCGACGTCGAATCCTCGCCGATGCGCGTTTGCGTTCGCGCCGCCTTTCCGGCGCTCATCGCTTCGCGGAAGAGGCGGTGCAGCGTCTTCCCGAGAGAGCGGGCCTGCTGCGCGGCGATGAACGCATCTTTGACTTGACCGAGAATTTCGGCTTCGCCGATCAGCATCGAATCCAGGCCCGTGCTCACGCGAAGAAGATGTTCGACCGCTTGCCGCCCCAGCAGCGTGTACAGATACGACTCGATGTCGTACGCGGTCATGCCGTGGCGGAAGTTCAGCAGAAACGACTTGATCTGCGCGACGCCGGCCTCGTAGTCCGCTACGTCGGCGTAGATCTCCAGACGTCCGCACGTTTGCAGCATCGCGGCTTCACGCACTGCCTCGTAATCGCGCAAGGCGACGAGCGCGGCTTCCATGCGCGCGGCAGGAAACGCGTGATGCTCGCGCACTTCTACGGGCGCGGTATGGTGGGAGAGCCCAAGACAAACCAGCGGCACTCTACACCCTATACCCCCGCCTGCGCCGCTTCATCGAACGTAAGCCGATGCGTCAGGATGGACAGTTCGCCCGCAAGGTCGATGTTGCGCACGATGACGGGCTCGCGCAGGCGCAACGAGGCTGGTGCAAAGTTCAGCAGCGCTCGCACGCCGCTGGCAGCCAGGCGCTCGGCGACGGGCTGCGCCGCGTCTGCCGGCACGGCGATGACGCCGATGTTGCAGTCAACCGTGGAAAGCACGTCTTCCAATTCTCTTATGTCGCGCACGGCCGTATCTTGCCACACTTGTCCAATAACGGTCGGAGACTGGTCGAAGATCGCGGCCACTTTGAAGCGCTCCTCGCGTGCCGCGATGAACGTCGCAAACGCATGACCCAAGTAGCCGAAACCGACGATTGCGATTCTCCAGTCGCGCTCCAATCCTAGTACCAGCGCGAGCTGGTCCACAAGCGGTTTTATCGCATAGCCTTGGCCGCGGCGGCCGAGCGGACCCAGCGCCGACAAGTCTTTTCGAATCTGCGTCGACGAGAGCGCGTGCCCCAGCAGACCGGCGATGCCGTGCGAGGTGATGACGGTTTTGCCCGATGCGAGTGCGGCAGCGAGCGCGCGATGGTACGCGAAAAGACGCGGAATCGCGACTTCGTTCACTTCGAAACGAACCGGCGCGGAATCAGCGCGTTCGAGCGGGTTCAGCATCAGCGCGCGACGGGCTCGATTGCTTCGCGCAATGCGTCGTCCGCGGCTGCAATGGTGCGTTCGATCTCGCGCGTGCCGTGCGCGCACGACACGAACGCGGTCTCGAATTGCGACGGCGCAAGGTAGACTCCGCGGTCGAGCATCGCGTGGAAAAAGCGGCCGTACAGCGCGGTGTCGCTCTTCATTGCGGTTTCCAGGTCGTACACCGGACCTTCGCAGAAGAACGTGCACAGCATCGAGCCCGCGTAGGTGCTGAAATGCGGCACGCCGTGCTTGACGAAGACCTCGTGCAATCCGTCGCACAGCAGTTTCGAGAGCACTTCCAAACGATCGTACAGCGTCGCGTCGCTCTGTATCGCTCGCAATGTCGCAATGCCCGCCGCCATTGCCAGTGGATTACCCGAAAGCGTCCCGGCCTGATAAACCGCGCCGTCCGGAGAAAGTCGGACAGAATATGCGCCGCGTCCGCCGAACGCGCCGACCGGCAGACCGCCGCCGATCACTTTGCCGAGCGTCGTGAGATCCGGCATCACGTTCTCGCGTTCCTGAACGCCGCCGCGCGCAACGCGGAAACCCGTCATCACCTCGTCGAAGATCAACAGCGCGCCGTGCTGCGTGCACAGGTTGCGCAGCGTCTGCAAGTACGCCGGTTTCGCGGGAACCAAACCCATGTTCCCCGCGTACGGCTCGACGATTACCGCGGCGATGCTGCGCGGATCGGCGTCGAAGGTTGCCGCAACGGCATGCGCGTCGTTATAAGGCAAGACGATCGTGTCTTGCGCCACGCCGGCGGTGACGCCCGGTGAAGTCGGCACGCCGTTCGTCAGCGCGCCGCTGCCGGCGGCAATCAGGAACGAATCGGCGTGGCCGTGATAGCAGCCCGCGAACTTCACGATTTTGTCGCGTCCGGTATACCCGCGCGCGAGCCGGATCGGCGCTCATCGTCGCCTCGGTTCCACTCGAAGTGAAGCGCACGCGTTCGACGGACGGAACCATCGCGCGGATCAGTTCGCCGAGATCCGACTCCGCTTCCGTCGGAGTTCCGAATGAACTGCCGCGCTGCGCGGCTTGCGTGACCGCTTTGACGACGCTCGGATGCGCGTGGCCCAGAATCAGCGGCCCCCAGGAGAGCACGTAGTCGATGTATTCGTGCCCGTCGACGTCGCACATAGACGCGCCTTGCCCGCTCTTCATGAAGACCGGCGAACCGCCGACGGAGCGAAATGCGCGTACCGGGGAATTCACGCCGCCCGCGATGATGCCGCGAGCCCGCGCGAATGCGGAGATCGATCGTTCCAGACGCAAGGTTCTCGTTTACACTTTCAGGTAGCGGCGATCCGTTGCCGTGTTAACGTTCGCAAAAACGCGTTCGTTCGAAAGCCGGACGCGCTTTGCCGCCGGTAACCGTTCGACGGCGGCCGCCACGCCTCCCGACCGGCGCTCCAGCACTGCCCGGGCCGCATCCAAAAGCGCCGCGCGGTCGTACAGCGCGCAGAGCGGCTCCAAGCGCCGCTCCGCGTTGACCGGCACCACCGCCTGCGTCCCCGGCTCCCACGCCGACGCGAGTTCCGCGGCGACCCGTGCGTCTACGAGCGGCGCGTCGGCGGCAACGACGAAAACGCGCGGTTCGCGCACGTACGCGAGCGTGTGGTACAGCGCGGCGAGCGGCCCGCGGCGCGGCCAGCGATCGACGACGATGGGGCACTCGAGCGCGCGGTCGATCTGCTCCGGAAAAGTTCCCGCGGCGGAAACATAGACCGGTCCGACCGCCCGCACGTTCTTAAATACGCGGACGACGAGCGGGACGCCGCCAGCGTCGAGTTCGAGTTTTCCGGGCAGTCGAGAAGCTCCGCCGCCCGCGAGGATGACGACGGCGGTCGGCGGATCAGCGCACGGCATGCCGCGCTGCGTAGTCTTTCGCGAAATACGTGATGACGATGTCGGCGCCCGCGCGCACGAAACCGACGAGCATTTCATCGACTGCGCGCTCTTCATCGATCCAGCCGTTCAGCGCGGCGGCTTTCATCATCGAATACTCGCCGCTGACGTTGTAGACGGCGATCGGAACGTCGAATCGCGTCGCGCGCACGCGCGCACGACGTCCAGATACGGCAGGCCCGGCTTGACCATCACGATGTCGGCGCCCTCTTCGATGTCCAGCGCGATCTCGCGCATCGCCTCGCGCGCATTGGGCGGATCCATTTGGTAAGTGCGCCGATCGCCGAATTGCGGCGTCGAATCCGCCGCCTCGCGGAACGGCCCGTAAAATGCGGAGGCGTATTTCGCGCTGTACGCCATGATCGCGATGTTTTCGAAGCCGTCGGCGTCGAGCGCAGCGCGGATCGCTCGCACGCGCCCGTCCATCATGTCGGAAGGCGCGATGACGTCGACGCCGGCGCGCGCGTACGTCAGCGCGGTTCGCACGAGCACTTCGACCGTCGCGTCGTTGTCGACGTCGCCGTTTTCGTCGATGATGCCGCAGTGGCCGTGATCGGTGTACTCGCAATTGCAGAGATCGGCGATGACGAGCACGTGCGCAAATGTCGTTCTTGATCGCGCGCGCCGCGCGCTGCACCACGCCGTTCGGATCGTAATTGCTGCTCGCCGATCGCATCTTTCGATTCCGGAATACCGAAGAGCAGCACGCTGCGTACGCCGAGCGCCTCGAGCACGCCGGCTTCGCGCACCGCGCTCTCGACGGTGTAGCGCTCGATGCCGGGCATCGATGCGATCGCTCCGGCAGCCGCCGGATCCTCGACGACGAACATCGGCTGCACGAGTTGCGCGATGTCGACGCGGTGCTCGCGCACCAGCGCGCGCATCGTCTCGACCGCGGCGAAGACGCCGCGGGCGGTAGAGTTGTTCGAAGCGCGTTCGTATCACGGACCGATATGCTCCTTGGAAAGCAAGTGCGCGCGTAAAGCGCCGACGAGCGCGTCGATTTCCGCTTCGGGCGCGACGACGTCCGGTGTAAAACCGGCCGCGTGTGCGGCAGCAGAACTCGCCGGTCCCATCGCGGCGACGGCGGGACGGCGCTGATACCGGTGAACGCGATGGAGAAACGCCGCTGCGGCGTTGACTGCGGCGCTGGACGGGAACAGAATCACGTCCGGTACGCGCTGCCCGAGTTCGGTTGCCTCCGTTTCGCCGAAACGCACCTCGACGACTTCGGCGCCGTCGGCGCGCAGCGCGGCGGCAATGCGGTTCGCGCGCTCGTGCGTGCGCGGAAGGACGACCACTTTGCCGGAAAGCGGAAGCGCCTGAGGACGCGGGCTGGCCGCAAGAATGCGCGTGGCTCCGCCCTCGATGAGTGCGCGTGCGAGCTCCACCCCGAGCGTCTCGGCACGATCGTTGCAGTCCGCCCCGCCGCTGCGGCGATCCCGCACGACGCTTTTGCCGTCCAACGAAGCGACGACGCCTTCAACGCGCAGCGCTCGTCGTCATTCCAAACGGCGTGAATTCCGATGGGCGCCTGGCAGCCGCCTTGCAACTCGCGCAGTGCGGCGCGCTCGCACAAGACGGCGCGTTCGGTCTTCTCGTCGTTCACGGCTTCGCGAATCGTTTGCGCAAGCGTTCCCGCGTCCGCGCGCGTTTCGACCGCCAGGGCGCCTTGCGCGACCGCCGGCACCAGTTCATTTTCCGGAAACGGCACGGTGTGCGTCGCGGCGGCGCCAAGCCGGTTCAAGCCGGCCGCGGCCAGAACGATCGCGTCGTACTGCCCTTCGCGCAGCTTGCGCAACCGAGTGTCGACGTTTCCACGGACGTCGACATAGTGAAGATCCGCGCGCAGGGCAGCGAGTTGTGCCCGTCGGCGCAAACTCGACGTGCCGACGCGAGCGCCCGGCGGCAGGGCTGCGAACGATTCGTAGCGCTCGCTGCAAAATGCGTCGCGCGCGTCTTCGCGCGCCGAAATAGCGGCGATACGCATGTCGCCCGGTAACGTGCTCGGCAAATCTTTGCATGAATGCACGGCATAGTGCGCGCGGCCGTCTCGCAGCGCGAGCTCCAGTTCTTTGACGAACAGGCTTTCGGCGCCGATCGCGACGAGCGAACGGTCCTGCACCCGATCTCCGGTCGTGGTGACGTTGAGTATTTCCGTCGCGACCCCGGGCGTGCGAGCTTTGCCGCAACGGTGCGCGCTTGGATCAACGCCAAAGCACTTCCCCGGGAGGCGCATACGCACGAACTTATCGCGGCGTCTGCCTGCGGGTGGCGGGACGCTTCAATCGCGCGCTCCGTTTCGTGCTCGGCCTGCACCGGGTTCATCTCCGCGAGGCGTTCGATGGGAAGCTTCGCAAGCGTGTGAAAGACTTTTCCGCGCTCCGCGGGCGGGAGGACGGTCTTGATATAGGTGCGCATCAGCGCCAGCGTTCGCGCCGCTGCGGCGATAAGATCGGAGCCTTGCTGGGGGGCCGGCATGAGCTCGCATGACTTCGCTGCACCGGCGCCCAAAACTGCTTTCCGTGTCCAAAACACTACGCGCGGGCCTCATCGGTGCGGCGATCGCGGCGCTCGTTACCATTCCGGGTCTGGGCAGCGGCACGCTTTGGGACAACAGCGAAACGGCGTACGGCGAAGTGGCGCGCGAAATCTTGCGCACGCACGATTGGGTCGTCATGCATCTGAACGGTATGCCGTGGTACGTTCAGCCGCCGCTGTACTTCTGGCTCGCAGCGATCTGCGTGAAGGTTTTGGGCTTGACCTCGTTCGCGCTGCGCTTGCCTTCCGCGCTTGCGACGATTGCGACCGGCGGCGTCGTGACGTACGCCGTCGCCCGATCGCTCGGCACGCGCGCCGGTGTTTACACCGGCGTCGCACTTTCGACGTGTTTGATGCAGGCGATCGTCGGAAGGCTGGCGATCATGGACGCGCTTCTGGATTTGTCCGTAGCGGCGAGCGTCCTGTGCTGGTTTCGCGCGCTGCGCAACGGCAGCGACCGGTACGTCTGCTTCGGAGCGGCCGCTGCCGGAATCGGTTTTCTTGCCAAAGGCCCGGTCGCGCCGGTGTCCGCCCTGCTGACGATCGTACCGTATGCGATATGGGAAAGCCGGCGCGCGGGCGTACGTCTTCCCACCTTACGCGGGTGGTTCGGCGGCTGCGCCATCTTTCTCGCCGTGGTCGCACCGTGGTTTTTGGCGCTTCTCGCGCGGACGGGTCCGCACGCCGTCGTCGAACTCATCGGCCATTACACGGTCGGCCGTTATACCGGAACCATCGAAAACCAAAGCGGTCCGGCTTGGTATTACATCCCGGTGTTCATCCTCGCGTTCTTTCCGTGGATCGCGTTTTTTCCGTCTTCGCTCGCGTATGCGATTCCACGTTTGCGCGCGCGGGATGCGGCGCCGGCCGAGCTGGAAGTGCAGCGCTGGCTGCGGTTGCGCATTTTGCTGGCTCGTTCTGCCCTTCGTGTTTTTCAGTTTCGCTCAAACGAAGCTGCCGAATTACATCGCGCTGGAACTTCCGGCGCCCGCACTGCTGGCGGGCCTCTATCTCGATCAAGCAGTGCAGCGCGCGCGCAGCCGCTCGGCTCTGCTGTCCACGGCGATCGTACCGGCATTTATCCTGCTGCTTGCCGTGGCGATTGTGTGGTTCACGCGCGACAATCGGCTCACCGGCGCGTTCCATCAACTCGCGTTCAATCTCATCTACGTCGGCGCGGCAATCTTCATCGGCGCCGTCGTCGCGTTCTTTCTCTTTGCGACGGCGACCGTTCGCACGCGCGGCTTTGCGCCCTACGCACTGGGCGTCGCGATGCTGTTCGCCCTCGCTTTCATTGCGCTGCTCGCGTTGCCGCAGACGGAAGCGTTCAAACCAGTTCCGCACTTGGCGCATATCATCGATTCGCGGCGTTCGGCCGGCGACGCAGTCGCAATTCTGCACGTCTCCGGAGGCAACGCGCTGGTCTTTTACACGCGTCCGCACGTGTACGTACTCGTCGCTCCGGGCGATCCCAATCCGAGCGGCGACGGGGTCGGCCCGCGCAGCGTGATTTGCTCGGCGCCGCGCACGTGGCTCATCGCGCCCGCGCGAACCCAAGCGCCGAGCTTCGGGCGCGTTCGACGCCTCGTCGCGACGTGGGGGAAAGCCGCACTCTATCTGTACGATGGCCGCGGATGTTCGCAGACGGCAGGCGGCTGACATGACCAAAGAACGCCTGGTCGCGTTCAGCGACGGCGTCCTGGCCGTCATCATCACCATCATGGTGCTGGAATTGCGGGTCCCCGGCGGCGCTAATCTCGCCGCATTGCATTCGACGTTGCCGGTGTTCCTCGCATACGTGCTGAGCTTCGTCAACATCGGCATCTATTGGAACAACCATCATCACCTGTTGTACGCTGCGAAGTTCATCGACGGCCGCGTGATGTGGGCAAACCTGCATCTGCTTTTCTGGCTCTCACTCATTCCGTTCACCACCGCTTGGCTGGGCGAGCACCACCTTTCAGCGCTTCCGACCGCGGTGTACGGAGCGGTGCTCATCTTCGCGGCGGTCGGGTATTCGCTGCTGCTGTCTTCGCTCATTGCGGCGAACGGAAAGAACTCGACGCTCGCGCGTGCAATCGGCTCGGATTTCAAAGGCCGTTTGTCGATCGCATTGTATGCCGCCGGAATCGCGCTGGCGTTCGTGAACCAGTGGGCCGCGGACGCGCTCTACGTCGCCGTTGCCGTAATTTGGCTCGTTCCGGACCGGCGCATCGAGAAAAAAATAACGGGACCGCAGTAGCAGTCCCGTTTGCCGCGGACAGCGGTTATTTCTTGAGTTTTTTGACGTCTTGTTCCGTGACCGCGCTGGCATGATTGCTGCCGAGACCGGTGCGAATGTACGTCACGACGGCAGCGATGTCTTTATTCGCAAGCGAGGCCTTCCACGGCGGCATCTGTCCGTTGTACGTTCGCGCCGTTTACCGTGATCGCGCCGTTCTTGCCGTTGAGCACCGTCGTGATCACGGCCTTCGCATCGCCCGTTACGAACGGATTGCCCGCGAGCGGAGGAAACGCGCCGGGCGTTCCGCCGCCGGTCGCGCCGTGGCAGCTCGAGCAATTTTGCGAGTACACTTTTTGGCCGGCCGCGGCCAGCGGACTGTTCGGAGCACCGCCGCCTCCGGACGACGCCTGGTATTGTTCGCGCCCGGAGCCGCTGCGTTGCCGCCCGCCGTCGATGTTCGTTTCTTCCTCGCGAGCATTTGCGCTTCGGGCGCGCTCGCCGGCGCCGCGGCTTGCTTGTGCATGATGGCGATCTGGCTCCAGATCGTCAGACCCCACATGACCGCAAGCGAACAGCCGACCAGCCACATGATCGGCTTGCGCGATGCCGACCATGCGCGTCGTGCTGCGATCGATCCACGGAAGCAAAAGCAGAATCAGCGTCGCGATGCCGGGAATGACGATCGCGCCGACGACTTCCAGATCGCCCGGCACCAAATGCAGCAATCCGAACAGATCCAGAAAATACCAGGCGGGATACGGGATGAACGTCGAGTTCGCCGGATCGGCTTTCGCATCCAAGGAACGGCGGCGCGAACGCGGCGAGCGCGAGAATGATCAGCGAAGATCGACGAACGATGCGAACGCGTCCATGAACATCTGATCCGGCCAAAAGCGTCCCTTCTTGCCAGCGGGCGCGGGTCTTCGACCGGCGGTCCGGCCGGACCGTTCCAGCGGAAGATCGCCAAGTGCGCGCCGACGAGCGCGACAGAGCACCGCCGGCATCAGCCACACGTGCAGGCCGAAGAACCGGTTGATGGTCAGCGTGCCCATCGTCGTGCCGTCTTGCGTGAACTGCTGAATGAACGCGCCGATGACCGGCACGGTGAGCGTCAGGTTGATCGCGACTTGCGAGGCAAAGTACGCGTCCATGTCCCACGGCAGCAGATATCCCGTCAGGCCGAGCACCATCGTGACCAGCAGCAGCAGCACGCCGACGATCCATTGGATCTCGCGCGGCGATTTGTACGCGCCCCACACCACGACTTGCAGCATATGCAGGAACAGCAGCGCGATCATCGCCGAAGCGCCCCAGTAGTGGACGCTCAGCATGAAATGCTGGAACGGATGCATGTACATCGACCGCGTCGATTCCCATGCCGTCGCTCGCCGACGGGGCGTAGAAGAACGTCAGGAATATGCCGGTCGCGATCTGCACGATCATCGCGAACAGCGTCGCGCTTCCGAAAACGTACCAGTAACTGGCGCCGCCGGGAATGTCTTCTGTCAGGAATTCCTTCGTCTTGCGTGACGAAGCCGGTGCGCCGCTCGATCCAGTTGAGCATCGTCTTCTAACTACTCTTCCGTTAGTCGGTGTACGAAACGACCATGCGATCGGGAATCGTCGGTTTGTAGCGGATCCATTCGACTTGCGCGGCGCCGCTCTGTTCGCGCAGCGGCAGCGGATCGAGACCGCGGGCCGCCGGCCCGGCGATGTGCGCGCCGTTGATTGTCGAACTGCGAGCCGTGGCACGGGCAGGCGAACTTCATGTCGGCCTTCGTAGTTGTAGCGGCAGCCCAAATGCGGACAGATCGGGCTGAAGATCACGAAGCCGAGCGTCACGATCTGGTACGGCAGCGTGTCTTTGCCGCTCGGATGAACAAGATCGGAGCGCGCTTTTGAATTTCGTCGAGTCCTTGACCTTGATGCCCCAACACCGATTCGGCGATGGCCTGCGCCGGCAGATACGCGTCCTTGGCGTGAAGATTGAAATCGATCTTCACGGCCTTGTCGGTCGCGGCTTGCAGTTGCTTCCAGCCTGCTTCGTCGAGCGGCGTCCAGGTTGCGCCGCCGCTGCCGACGTCGGGAACCAGCGAGCCGACGATCGGAATCGCCAGGCCAGGCCGATGAATCCGCCGATCGTATCGTGGCGTTGGCCATGAACGTGCGGCGCGTAATCTCCTCGGGGCTTCCGGCGTCCTCGTAGGCGCTTGTAATTCGGGAATGCCCCCCGTGCCCTGAGGAGGCTTGCGCGTGACTCGACAAAGCTTCGTGCTCCGGAAGGTTGAGATGAAAGGCCGTGGTCTTTCATCACGGATTCTACGCTCGCCCTCCGGCGAAGCAGGCGCCGACGTTCATCGGACTTTCGCGCCGTAACGATCGCGAGCCGGCGGTACCGGGCGCGTGGCGCCGATTTCAGGCCGCCGTCTACACCTTGTAACTGTGCAGGCCGCTGATCCACATGTTGACGCCGAAATAGCAGAACATGATCGTCAGGAATCCGACGGCGCTGATCCACGCGGTGCGCACGCCCGCGCCACGCGCTGCGCGTGTGCAGATGCATGTAGATCGCGTAGACGATCCATGAGAAGAGCGCGGCGGTTTCCTTCGGATCCCATTGCCAGTACGCGCCCCACGCTTCGTGCGCCCACATCGCGCCGGTGATGATGCCCAGCGTCAGCAGCGGCAGACCGACGGCGACGACGCGGTAGATCAGTACGTCGATCTGCGCGAGCTCGGCATTGCCGTTGAACCATTGCGCCGCGTATTTCCTCCCGGCGGCCGCCGCGATATTCGGCGTGTCCATTGCGCAGCGCGCAGGCCGGCGCCCGCGCGACGGCGTGGTGCGGATCCGCCGCCGCGCCATCGCAGAGTCCGCGAGTCGCCGGCGCAGTCTGCAAGCGCGCGCTCGAAATAATACTTCATCAAGTACATCGCGGACATGACGAACGCGACCATGAAGGCCGCGTACGACGAGACGACGAGCGGCACGTGGATCTTCGCCCAGTACGACTGCAGCGAAGGAACCGCCGGCATCGCGCCTTCGTTCCACGTCGCTGCCGTACGCGAGAAACAGCGCCGCGAGCGCCGACGACGAAATCCGCCCGCGAACCACAGTCTGTAGCGGAACGCGAAATAGATGAAAATCGCGACGGAAACGGCGGAAAACAGCGAGAGCGATCCGTACAAGTTGAGCAGCGGCCAAATGTGCGTGATTTCGAACCGCGCGACGAGCTGCGCGAACTTGCGCGAGCGCAGCCGGCGATCGCGAGCGGAATGCCCAGATGCTGCAGCCACTCCTCGCGCGAGAAGAAATACACGATCAGCGCGAGCGCGCTGACGGTGTATGCGCCGAGAGCGATGATCAGCAGCACCTCGTCGAGCGGCATGTGCGGTTGCATTAGGTTGCCTCCGCGAGCGAGAGTGTTGCCGGATGTCCCGTCGGAACGATCGTCTTGCGAATGTCGGCGACCAGTTCGGTGAACTGCGTTTCGAACATATCGTAGCCTTTGACCGTCGTCGCGGCCATGCCGACCGTACAGCCCTGCGGCGCCGGTTCGACGCGCACGTACAGGCGCGCCGGCAGAAAGTAAAACGAAATCACCAGACCCGCGAGCAGCACGAACGCGCCGATGCCGACGAGCGGGACGCCGGGATCGTACCGGTACTGCAGTCCGCTGACCATCAGGTATCGCTGCGGCGTGATGCGCCAGCCGTCGCCGACGTCGATCCACGTGTGCATCGGAACGAGCGCCGCGCCGGCGGTTTGCCCGCCTTCGCAGACGCTTCAAGCGCGACGGCCGGATTGTTGATGCGCGGATCGGCCGACGGCTTGCCCGGTTGCCGGTCGACCGTCGGCACGAACTGATCGACTTGAAGTTGCCGCGCTCGATTCCCGGCAGCACGATCGAGTCGCCGGTGACATAGATCTTGTCGGAAAGCGCCGCGTCGCGCGTGCCGTCGTGCGAGACCAGAAACCGCAGCGCGAAGCCGTAGCTCGACTGGTAGAACAGCGATCCGTCGATGTCGATCGGATGGTTCACGCGAATCGTTTGCGTTGCGCGGCACGCCGTCCTTACCGGTGACGGTCACGTACGAAACGTAGTCGATCGGCTGGTAGACCATGCCGCTCTTGGTCATGATCGGCTGGATCTTGTACGCGAAACCGTTCAGGCGCAGCGTCGCGTCGCGGTGCGGCACCGTCGATGGTTTGCCCGGTACGATCACCGGCGTTTCGCCCGAAAATCCCTTGGCCCAGTACACGCGTCGTGCCGGCCGCGATGATCGTGAAGCCGATGTGCGCGACCAGAACGCCGCGGCGCGCCCAATTGTGCTTGTCCGCAAACGTCCATTCCGTCGCCGCCGAACTCGCGCTTGCGCACCAGCCATCCGCGCTTGCGGAAAGAATCGCTCGACGCGCGCGCGCACGTGCTGCTTCCGTCGCCGGGCACGTCGATGCTGCGCGTTGAGCGGAATCTTGTCGATCGCACCGGGCCGCAGCGCCGGAAGCGCGCCGGAATCACGCGCTTGAACGTGCAGACCGCAAGCGAAAGCAGAATCAGCCCGATGATGCCGACGTAGTACGGCGTGTGGTAGATGTTGTCGATGTCCAAGCCGCAAGATCAGCCGCGCGAGCGGCGGCGCGTACACCGAAAAGTAGTCGCTCGGATCCTTGCCTTGATCGACGATGACGCCGGCGAGCGTCATCAGGCCCCAAACGAACAGCAGGCACACGGCGAACAGCACGTTGCCGAACGTGCGCGTGAAGTCGCCGTAGAAGGACCGGCGTACGGCCGATCATCTGCGGCTCAGCCGTACTACGCCGCGGGCGCCGGGCGCCACGACTTCTCGAGCAGGACGATGATCCACAGGCTGACTTCGTACAGCGCGTACATCGGAAGCGCCATCATCGCCATCGTCAGCGGATTGCCGTCGGGCGCGGCAATCGCCCCGAAGACGAAAAAGCCGAACAAGAAGTACCGGCGCGAGCGCTTGAGAAACGCCGAGTTGATGATGCCGATGCGCGCGAGAGCGATCATGACGATCGGCGTTTGGAAGATCAGCGCGAACGCCAGAAAAACCAGCAAGATGAAATTCAGCGTCGACTCGATGCCGAACGTCGCGCGTCGCGACGTGGCTCGTGACGCCGAGCAGCGTGCCGACGACGCGCGGAAGCACGAGGAAATGCGCGAACGCGATGCCGGCAAGCGCCAGCAAGAACGACGGCGCGACGTAGGCGTACACCATGCGCCGCGTGCGCGGATGAAACGCCGGCACGACGAACATCCACAGCTGGTAAAGCAGCACCGGCAAGCCCGACGACGATCGCGGCGTAGACCGAGAACTTGAACTCGACGACGATGACGTCGGCCGGACCGAACGCGTGCAGCTGCACGCCTTTGAAGTACGCGTGCGTCAGCAACGGAATGACGTACTGCGAGGGCCAGAACAGCACGATTGCCAGGCCGAGCACGGTACCGATGGCGATGAGCAGACGTTTACGGAGCTCCCGAAGGTGCTCCGTAAAACTCATCTCCTTTTGATCCCAGCCGGCTTCGTCGCGTTCGTGACGCGGGCGGCCGCGGCCTGTCGACGATCATGCTCAGCCGCTGAGCGTTCCTTTATCCGGCGTCGGCGGCGGAACGTTTTCGCCGACGCCCGCGGCGTTGTTCTGACCGACGTTGTCCATCGGGTCGGCGTTCGCGGCTTGGCGCGCGCAGACGCGCCTGTTCGCGCGCTCGTTCGGCGGCTGCGTCGGCCTCGGCCTGACCCATCATGAATTCTTTCTTCGCTTGGCCGGCGCTGCGCGCCAGCTTCGGCAGTTTCTCCGCGCCGAAGAGCAACGCGGCAATCGACGACGATGCCGATTATCTCGGGGCCGAGCGCGACGAGCGGGATGAATGACTCATGATGTACTCCTTCTATCTGCGAGCAGCGCGTCGGCCAAGCCGCTGCAGTTCGGCCTTTGCCGGGCTCGTTGTCCAGCGGCGCCAGCGAGAGCTTCGCGCGGCGCGGCGTACTGGGCGATCTGCTCGCGCGTTCCGTCCAGCCCGCCGCACGCGGCGATGCCCTCGATGACCGTGCCGGTATGGCCCGCGTCTCGGCTTCCCTGCATAGAAACGTTCGACCAGCGCTCGCGAAGTCGCCGTCGCCGCGCGCCAGCGCGAGAATTAACGGAATCGTCATCTTGCGCTCGCGCAAGTCGTTGCCGACGGGCTTGCCGAGCGACTGCGCGTCGGCCGTCAGGTCGAGCAGGTCGTCCTTCATCTGAAACGCGATGCCGTAGTACAGGCCGAAATCGCGCAGCGCTTTCGACGCTGCAGCGGCTCGGCGCCGCCCATGATCGCGCCGCATTCGGCCGAAGCCGCAAAGAGCGACGCCGTTTTTTTCATCACGATCTCGACGTACGCCGCGAGCGGCAGATCGAGATTGCCCAGCGCGCGCAATTGCAGCACTTCGCCGTCGCAGATATCGGCCAGCGTCGCGGAAAGAATGTTCGGAACGGGATGCGGATACTGCGCGGTGACGTTCTTGAAGATCCATGCGAACAGATAATCGCCGGCGAGCACGCTGATGCGGTTGCCGTAATCGACGGCGGTCGCATTGACGCCGCGCCGCGTTTGCGCGTTGTCGACGACGTCGTCGTGAATGAGCGTCGCGACGTGGATCAGCTCCATGTACGCGGCGAGATGCGAGATGGTCTTGCCGGATTCGGCGCCGTTCGGCTTGCGCGGCCAGCAGCGTGATGCGCGGACGCAGCCGCTTGCCGCCGGCCGCCAGCATGCGCTTTATCGCTTCGGTGATCAGCGGATTGTCGGTCGTGAACGTGTTGCGGAAAAAGTCTTCGACCAGCGAGTAGAGGCTGGCGTCGCGTGCGCGGTTTCGGCTCGATCATCATGCGCCGTTCCGTAGTGAATGGCGACGGCGCCGCCCATCAGAGCGCACGAAGCCCGCAGTCGTTGAATCCGGCGCGCGCGAACCGCGTCGCGCAGCGCCTCCGCGTTCGGGATGGTGCGTGAGCGACTGCGGCAGATACGCGTACGCTGCGCGCGAGCCGCCGACGATGCCGCCGATGAGCGGCACGATGCGGTAGAAGTACAGATCGAAGCACGCCTTCCACAGCGGGTTCGGCGCTTTGCTCATGTCCAAGTTGACGAAGCGCGCTCCGGGCCGCAGCACGCGACGGATTTCGCGCAGCGCCGCATCGATGTCGACGACGTTGCGCAGCGAAAATCCCATCGTCGCGCCGTCGAATGTGGCGTCCGCGAACGGCAGCGCCATCACGTCGCCTTCGACGAAGTGCGACGTCGCCGCGCGCTTCGCGTTTGGCGCGCGCGCGCGCGCCGTCTGCAGCATCGGCTCGCAGAAATCGACGCCCGTCACGTGCAGCGTCGGATCCGTGCGCAGCAAATGAAACACGACGTCGCCGGTTCCGCAGCACAAATCCAGAACGCGGCCGCCTGTGCGGCGCGTGCGAGCACCGCGATCGCACGCTTGCGCCAGCCTTCGTCCATGCCGGCGCTGATGACGCGGTTGGCCGCATCGTAGCGCGGCGCGATCCGGGCGAACATCTCGCGCACGAAGGCGCCTTTGTCGGTCGGCGGCGGAACCGTGTTTCGGTGAACGTCATGCGAACCGATGTGCTTTCGCGCCGGGCCTAGGCGTTCATTCCCGGCGGTGATGGCTCGATGCATGATTTCGCTCGCGTCGACTTTGGGCATGCTCGCGGCTATGCGAACGCGCGCCATATCGATTGCGCCTCGTACTTGCTTCGCCGGGCGACGTGCTGAGCGGCGCTCGAAGCATGCCGCGCGCCGCGGCGCGCACGTGCAGGTGCGGCTGGACGGCGCACCGTTTCGGCTGACGGCCGCAGTTTGGCGGCTGCAACCGCCGCAGCCGTCGACGCGCTGCGCAAGGCCGGCGTCGACGCGCGACTCGTCCATGCGAGCAGCGACGAAGGTCCGCTTTGCATCTGAAGGCCGCCGTCTGCGACGGCGACGCGTTTTTGGACGATCGGAACTTGGAACGATGACGGGCGATACGGTCGTTGCGCGACGATCGCGCCCGCACGTCGCAGCGATTCGCGCGGCAATCGCTCGGCGACGACGGCATCTCGGCAGGCGCACCTGGACTGAACAAAGACGACGCCTGCGCAGCAGAAGCGCGAATGCTTGCAGCGCGGATCGCGCGACGACGTGGACGTCGAAAGCGAAGCGTTCGGCATGCGTGCGCCGTGTATGCGCACGCGATCCGCGTCGGCGCAAAGCGGCGTGCGCTGCCGCGTGCTGCTCTCGAGACGGGCAGCGTCAACGGACCCGAAGACGCGCCGCGTTGCCGCTTTGCTCATAGGCGCGGGCGTCCGACGTTCGGCTCACGCGCTCGAGCGAAAAGTTCGCGGTCGCCGGAACGCGCGCATGGATTGGGTCGGCCAATGCGACGTCGACGTATGCCGACGGCGATCAACTCGAGTGGGGCTTTGCGCACCGGCGATCCGGCGTTCGTCGCGCGCGCTGCACGCGCGTTTCGAAGCACATTGGCGAAAGGTTCGCGACCGCTACGTCAGCGGTTCATATCCAAATAGCGTCGCGCGCATTGCGGCGTCGTTACCGCGGCTATCTGCTCGCGCGTGGCGTGAAGCAGGTGCGCGAGCGCATCCGCGGTGACCGAAACGTATGCCGGTTCGTTGCGCTTGCCGCGATGCGGCACGGGCGCCAAGATACGGGCAGTCGGTCTCCAGAACCAGGTGTTCGGCGCCCACCGCGACGACCGCGTCGCGCACCGGTTGCGCCGATTTGAACGTAACGACGCCGCCGATACCGAGCAGCAGGCCGAACTCGCGCATGTACGTCTGCGCTTGCTGCGCATCGCCGGTAAAACAATGAATCACGCCGCGCATGCCGGCGCGCCACTCATCGCGCAAAATTGCCGACGAAGTCTTCGAAGGCGTCGCGATGATGAAAGATCACCGGGCGATTCCGCGTCGCGCGCAAGGGCGATCTGCGCGCGAAGCACGCGCTGCTGCTGCTCGCGCGGGCTGTGATCGTAATAGTAATCCAAACCCGTCTCGCCGATCGCGACCACGCGTTCGTTCTGCAGCAAAGGCGCGAACGCAGCGGCGAGATCCGCCGGTGCGTCTTCGCGCTTCGTGCGGGTGAATCCCGACGGATGCATGGAGGCCGTATCGCTGCGCCGACTGCAGCGCACGCGCCGAGTCCTCCAGATCGCATCCGACCGTCACGGCCTTTTCGACGCCCGCTTCGCGCATGCGGCGCACGACGTCGTCGCGATCTTCGTCGAAGGCTTTGTCGTGGATGTGCGCGTGCGAATCGACGAGGGTTGGAGCGGGCTCTGGAGTCATGCCGCGTCGATGCGCGGAAACAGCGCCTCGGCCGGCGCGGTTTGCGTACCCGGCGCGATGCCGCCCCATGAAAGCGCGCGCTCCCAATCCGCGTCGATGCGATCGGCGGCACCCAGTTGCCGCCACATGTCTTCCGTGCGCTCGGGCATGAACGGATCGCAGCAGAATCGCCAGCCAGCGCAGGCCTTCGCAGAGCACGTACAGCAAGCCGTCCAATTCGGTTTGCCGTCCTTCTCTTGAACAGCACCCAGGGCTTGCGATCGTCGATCGCGCGATTGAGCGCGGCGACCAGTTCCCAAATCGCTTCGAGCGCGTCTCGGAATTGCAAATCGGCGATCAACGCGCGAACGCGTTTCGGCAGATCCGCGAACTGCTCGCCGAATGCGTCCTCTCCGCGGCTGCGGCACAAGTCCGTTGCGGTATTTCTCGAGCATGGCTAACGAACGGCGCAACAGGTTGCCGAGATCGTTGCCCAGGTCGCTGTTGTAGCGTTGCACGATCTTTTCTTCGGAATACGAGAAGTCGCTGCCGAACGGCGCTTCGCGCAGCAAGAAATAGCGCATCGCGTCGGCGCCGAAACGTTCGGCGAGCGCAAACGGATCGACGACGTTACCCAGGCTTTTGCCCATCTTCTGGCCTTCGACGGTGATCCAGCCGTGCGCAAACACCATCTGCGGCGCCGCTTCGCCGACGGCCCAGAGGATCGCCGGCCAGATGAGCGTGTGAAAGCGTGCGATTTCTTTGCCGATCAGCTGCACGCTGGCCGGCCAGAACGTTTTGAACTTCTCGCCGTCGGGCCACCCGAGCGCGGAAATGTAGTTCAGCAGGGCGTCGAACCAGACGTAAATGACGCCGTGCGACTCCGCGCCGTTTGCGAACGAACCGGCGGGGACCGGAATGCCCCACTCCAGATTCGTGCGCGTGATGCTCAAGTCGTCGAGACCCTCCTCGAGCAAGGCCATCATTTCGTTGTAAACGGCACGCGGCCGCACCCATTGCGGCCGCTCGAGAAAGTACTGCTTGAGGCGATCGTTGTATTTCGACAACCGGAAAAACCAGTCGTCCTCGGAGAGCCATTGCACCGGACGGCCGCACGTCGGACATTTGCCGTCGACGAGTTTGGATTCGAGCCAAAACGTCTCGTCGGGAACGCAGTACCAGCCTTCGTATTTTCCGAGATACACGTCGCCGCTCTCGCGCAGTTTTTCGAATACCGTTTGCACGACGCGCTCGTGGCGCGGCTGCGTCGTGCGGATGAAATCGTCGTACGCGACGTTGTAGCGCGCGAAGAGCGATTGCCACCGTGGAATCAGATCGTCGCACCATTGCTGCGGCGATTTACCGGCGGCCGCTGCGGCGTCGGCTACTTTTTGCCCATGTTCGTCCGTGCCCGTGAGAAAATAAGCGGATCCCTGCGCGCGCGCGGTGCGCGCCAAGACGTCCGCGACGATCGTCGTGTACGCGTGACCGATGTGCGGGTTTCCGCTGATGTAATAAATGGGCGTCGTCACGTAGAAGGGCCGGGATTCCATCCAGTTCCTCTATCGCTGCGCGGCGGAGCCGTCCCTTTGCAGGCGTTTGCGTTCGGTTGCGCGCGCGTAAATGTGCCGGCGCTCACCCATGCCGCGTTCGGCCAGCGCTTTTGCCACGGCGGAAACGCTCCGTCCGTCATGCAGCAGCGCGTCGATTTCTTCATCGAGAAGCGCAGGCGATGGTGCTCGCGGCGGCGCCGCCGCTGAAGGCGCGATAACCAGCGCGATCTCGCCCCGCACCGGATCGCCGAGTTCTTCGGCCACCCGGCGCGCCGTGCCGAGGATCTGCTGTTCGTAGCGCTTGGTGTATTCGCGAACCAGAAACACGCGGGCGTGCGCGTCGACCGCCTCGATATCGTTCAAGAACGCACGAATGCGCTGCGGAGATTCATACCATACACTCGGCGAGGCCGTCGCAAAACTGCGGCGCAGGGCCGCGCGCCTGGCGGCGCTCGTACGCGGCGGGAAGCCCTCGAACGTAAACCGCCGCAGCGGAAAACCCGATAGTACTGCGGCTCCGATGGCCGCGCTGGGGCCCGGCAGCACCTCAACGGCGACATTCGCCGCGCGCGCGGCCGCGACCAAGTCCGCGCCGGGGTCCGAAATGCCCGGCGTCCCCGCGTCAGTCACAACGGCCACCAGTTCCGAGGCCGCGCGTTCGAGGATGCCCGCAGTGGCCGCCTGGGCGTTGTGCTCGTGATAGCTCCAAATCTCTTTTCCGGGAAGCTGCAGCGCCGCCAGCAATTTCCGCGCCACCCGCGAGTCCTCCGCGATGAGCAGCGAACACTCGCGCAAGGCCTCGAGCGCGCGCAGCGTGATGTCGCCGAGATTGCCCAGGGGCGTCGGCACGAAGACGAGGGGCATAACGGCGCCTTTCGACGCCCCGCGCCCGAGCCCGGCGCCTCGGTCTCTCCCGGGGCGAGGAAACGGCTAACGCGAGCGGCCACTCGGGCCGATTCTAAGGGATAGGCTCCGATGATACGTACTCGCACCCTGCCGCGCGTGGCTCCGTCCACAGTGCGGCGTTCGCGTCTGGAACGCTGGCTCGCGACGCATGTCGCGGTGCCGCTGCGCCTATTGATCGCGCCCGCCGGCTCCGGAAAAAGCACGCTGCTGCTCAAGTATTTGCCGAACAGCGCCGTCGACGCCGGCTATTGCGCGCTCCCGGAGCACACCTCGCCCGCGAAATTCTTCGAACTCGTCGCGGCGGCGCTCGCCCTCGGCCGAACGCCCAACTCGTACGACGATCTTCTCAACGCGCTGCGCGTTGCGGTTACCGCTCCGACGGAGCTGGCGCTCGACGACGTCGACAACGCCTCGCCGGAAGTGCTCGTCCTGCTGCGGCAGATGGTCGAAGATTCACCCGAACACCTGACCTTCATCTATACCTCGCGCTCGCGCGATGCCATCGATGCGAAGAATTGGGTTGCGCGGGGACTCGGCGTGCTGTGCGATCACCGGCGGCTTGCCTTCGATCCCGCCGAAACCGAGCTGCTCGCCGAAACGTGCGGCGTGCCGTGCACGCATTTGGAAATCGGACGGCTCCTGGAAGAAAGCGAAGGCTGGGCCATCGTCGTGAGCGGTGCCGTGCGCGCTGCCGCGGAGGACAGCCGCTCTTTGAGCGACGCATACGAACATTGGCGCGTGCGCTACGGACAAGTCTTCACGGAATTCATTGCAGCGGATCTCGATCGCGCCGCGGAAGAAGATCGCGCGCTCGTGCGCAGTTTAATCGCCGGTGCGACGATCGACGATCAGCAGCGCCTCCATCGCCTGGAAGCGCAGGGCCTGTTCGTCGTGGCGGACGACGCGGATTACCGTCCGTACCGGCCGCTTCGTCAACTGCGCGGCCGCGTGCGCTTGGCACCGAGCGCGCGCCTCTCGCCGCTTATCGTGCGCATGTTCGGGCGATTCGAAGCGCAGATCGACGGCCAGGAAATCAATTGGATTCGCCGCCGCGATCAGCAGTTCATCAAGTATTTGCTGCTTAAGCCTACCGGATCGGCGACGCGCGCGGAATTGGCCTCGGTCTTTTGGCCGGAAGCGGATCGGCAGCTCGCGGCGCAGAGCGTGCGTACGGCGTGCAGCAACATTCGTAAGGCGATCGCGTCAATGGTTGGATACGCCTGCGTCGACCTCTACTTTCGCGCGGATCCGGACGTGTCGCTCGATTTGACGAACGTAGTTGCGGACGTCCGGCGTTTCGGCGCGCACGTCGCCGACGGCGACGCGAATTTCGATCGCGGCGATTCCCACGAAGCCGCCGTGCACTACCGCGCGGCGGAAGAACTGTACGCCGGGCGGCTGCTGGACGGAGATCCGCCGGAGACGTGGTTCGGCGGGCATGCGCGTCTGCTGGAGGACCAGCACGTCATCGTGCTCGAGCGTTTGGCGCAAACCTCGTTCGATGAGGGCGACATGAAGAGCGCATCGGATTACGCGTACCGCGTGCAGAAGATTCGTCCGGACGCGAACGGTCTGATAAAAATGCTCGGGCGCATCGCGCCGCCGTACGGCGGTTCGACGGCATCTCTGGACGAACATCGCCGCAAACGCACGAGTGCGTAAGTTTCGCCTGCTGTTTGCCGTAGCGGCGACGGCCCTGCTGATCGCGTGGCAACTTCACGAGGGCTCGAAGGCGCACGCGCTGTTCGGCGATTTCCGCGCTTTTTATTGCGCGGCCGCGGCGACCGCACATGGTGCCGATCCGTACACTGCGCGCGCGATTTACGAATGCGAGCGCGCGCCGATGCCGATCGGGTTGTATCGCGCGACGCCGGGCGTTGCCGTTCCCGCTCCGCTTCCGGGCTATGCGCTCATCGCGTTCGTTCCGCTCGGCGTTCTGCCGTATCTTCCCGCGTGCGCGTTGTGGCTGGCGGTTCTGCTTGCGACGGTCTTCGCGAGCGCGCGCGCACTTGCCGTTTTGGCGAATCGCCCGGTTGATGCGATGCTGTGGGTCTTCGCCGTTGGATATGCCGTGATCGTCTTACCGTTTGGCGAGCTCGGTTCGCTCATCGTTGCCGCTTTGCTCTACATGGCAGTCGCGCTGCGGCGGCGCGCATGGGCAGCGGCCGCACTGGCGGCGGGCGTTGCGACGATCCTTCCGCATGTGGCGCTGCCTGCGCTTTTAGGCGCGTTTTTGTTCGTCCCGCGGATGCGTAAACCGCTGGCGGTGCTCGCATGCGCCGCGATCGCGCTCGATCTTCTTTGCGGCGGTCCGGCGACCGCGCTCGAATATTTACGCGACGTGCTCCCGGCGCACGCCCGTTCCGAAATCGGCAGCACGGCGCAATTCGGCATGACGTGGATGCTTCACGGGCTGCATTTCAGCGATTCCGCCGCAATTGCGGGCGGCGAGATCTCGTACGTTCTCATGACGGCGCTCGGGCTTGCGGCGGCGGGCGTACTCGTGAAGCGAAGCGGCGACGACGCGTACGCGGCGCTGGTGCCGCCGGCGTTTGCGGTGCTCGGCGGCACGTTCATGCATTACACGCAAATCATGGCGGCCATACCGGCGGTCGTGCTGCTCGTGCTGCAGCAGACGGGACGCGCGCGGTTCGTTTTCGGCGCCGCGCTGCTGCTGCTCGCGTTCCCTTGGGTGTGGCTCATGGGCGAGCCGACGCTGCTGATTCCGTATGCGATCGTCGCGGCCGCGATTGCGGTGGAAGTGCTGGAGTGCGGCGATTCCGCGGCGCTGCGAATCTCGCTCTGCAGTGTGCTGTTGAGCGGCGCGGTTCTCGTCGCCGCCTATCGATTCGGCCCGGGGATCAGTCCGCACGTGCACGCCGTGGTCGCGCGCGGGGCCTTGGCGCAGTCGTCATGGGCGCAGTTCGTACGCTCCGAGCGTTCGAGCACCGGCATCGCGTGGTGGATCGGAAAAGCGCCGACGTGGATTGGATTGCTGCTGTTAACGTGCGGCTGTGCGAACGCCGTCGCGACGAAAAATCTCGAAGCGCCGGTCGTGATAGAACAGGTGCCAGTCGCTTCGTAACGCGAGCGCCTGCGCCAGCGAATTGTTCTTGTCGACCAAAACCGAGTCCACGTTCCAACGGCGGAGCACCCCGTCCCACTCGGGCGATGCGCGTTCGACGGCGAGATAGTCGGTCCACACTTGAGCGGGGAACGGATCGCACCGTCCGTCGATGAACGTTCGCAAATTGCGCTGCTCGAGGGCGAGGCTGCACCAGGCAAAATCCTCGCAGTACAGATTGTGCATGCCCGGCACGTCCGCGAGCGTGACGATGGCGCGTTTCGGCAGCGTGACACCGGATATTTGCGGCACGTGCGCGAGATCGAGCACGATGATGCCGCAGACGAGGGCGCTGCACGCGTAGATCAGCGCTTCGCTGAAGTGCTCTTGCACGATCGTATTGATGCGCGCGTGCGACGGGAGTACCGAAGAGAGACGTTGCGCGGCCATCGGCGCGACGATCATCGCGGCAAGCGGGATGTGCCGGACCGCGATGCCCGTGATGACTGCGGCAATCGCGAACAGCATGCCGTCACGCCACCGTTCGCGCGGCGCGGCGATGCCGAAGTAGCAGCAGATCCCCAGCAGCGGAAGCAGACCCCAAATCAAACCCGGGAACAGCAAGTCCGGCGGCTGCCATTCCGCAATCGCGCTGCGAATGACGCTCGTTTCGAGATGCACGGCATAGAGCGGCAAATGCCATGCGAGCGGCGTGAAGCAGACCGCAATGAGCGAACCCGCGGCAAAGACCGCGTTTCGCTCCACGCGTACCGTCCACGCCCGATCTTCTATCCACGTTCCCAGCGCCCACGCACCGACGATGACGGGCGCGATGAGCGCGCTCGCATGCAGATTCGCCCAGAGCGCGATCGCAAGCAATCCCAGCAGCATCCATTGGTTCTCGAGATCGAGCAGCAGCAGAACGATGCTCAGGAACAGCCAGCCGAAAATTTGCGCGCGCACGCCGAACGCCTGCAGCATTGCAAAGCCGGTGCACGCGGTTACGAGCGCCGTCGAAAACGTCGAGGCGCCGCGCCGCTGCGAGCGGTATGCGACGAGCAGCAGTGAAATTGCGGCGGCGGCGACCGAAAGCGCGGCGAGTACGGCAAAGCGCCCGGTAGCGGTAAACCATGCGACTGCGACGCTGAACGCCCACTCTTGCGGCACCCATGCCGCGCCGGGTGCCGTGAACGTCTCGTGGCCGAGCCGCTGCGGCAAATGATGGTTGTGAAGAATGTAAGTGCCGAGCCACTGCTGCCACGCCAGATCGCCGTCGTGGCCGGCGTAGTACCAGGCTCCCATCAAAAAACGCGCGCAAAAGATCGCGATGATCGGCACGGCGATTCTCATCGTGGATTCTCCGGCAGCAGCAGCACGCGCGCGCCGTCGCTGCGCTCGAGCTTCCAGCCCGTCTCGGTCAGCAGCGCGACGATGTTTGCATTGCTTTGCGCGATGACGGCGTCGACGCGAGCGTTTGCGAGTTCCGATCGCCAGGCGCCGCGCGTTGCAACCGCATCTTGCTGCGTGCGCAGCGTTCCGACGCCGGCCAGACCGGCGCGGTCGTCGAGAAGCGCGTGCACGTTCGGGAAGACGTCGCGCGTTCCGTCGCACCAGCGCGGCTGCTCGCACAGGACGACGTGCGGCCGGCGATCCGAGGCGAGCGCCACAAGGAGTTTTGCAGGCTGCTCGGCCGCCTGCGGCCATAACGTTACTTTTGGTTCCGTGCCGACGATCGTCGCGATGAACGTGAATGCGCAGGCCAGGAACGCGGCGCTGTAGCCGATGAACGATCCGGCGGGCTCCGTTCTCGCGTTGACGTAATAACTCGCCGCCGCATCGGCGACGATGGGCGCCGCGAGCAATCCGAAATACGGCAGATTGCGCGTGTCCACCATCGCGAGCAGCGTCAGCGCGAAAAATGCGAGCGCGTCGCCCACTTTTCCGCGGCGCCGAACTCCGTACCATGCCGCCGTGATCAGCAAGCACGAAAATGCAAGCGCATTCACGCCGAGGCCGCCGCTCCAAAGCCGATCGCGCTGAGCTCCCGGAAGCAACGCATCGAGATAGAGCGCGTGCGGCCCGTACGCGTGCCAGGGAGCCGCATGCAATTGGAGCGTTCCCAGCACGACGCATCCTGCTGCCAGTACGGCTTTGTCGCGCACGTCCGCGCGCAGCGAGCGCGCGTCGATCCAAGCGCCTGCGAACGAGAGCAGTGCGAGCAATGCGGCCAGCGGCGCGCCGCCCTGCAAAAGCGACCAGACGGCAACGACCGCGAATGCGCAGATGATGGCGAAGCGTCCCCTGCGTTCCAGCAAGAACGCGAAAGCAGCAGCGCAGAACCAGCCGAGCGGATCGAGCGTAAGTCCGAACCCGCCGGTCAAGCAGATTGCCGCAAGAACCGCCGCAAGCGCGGCGTAGAGGTCCGGCGCGCCGCGCATGCGCGTGCGCCAGGCCGATAGAAGAACGGCTGCGCCGGTAAGCACCGCGCAGAGCGCGAGAACGAACGCGTAGCCGCATGTTTTGAGTGCGGCAGCCAGGAGCGCCCCGCCCAGCAGATTCGGGTCGCGCACTTCCACGAGAAATTCCGGCAGCAATTGCGCGTGCGCCGCGAACGCCGTGGCAACCGAGAAACTGACGAGCGCGGCGAAGTAGCGCATCACTCCAGCTCCAGCCGATCGCCGGCCAGCACGTCGCGTCCGTCCAGCGCACCCGCGCCCAGTTCGATGACGTCGCGCGCGCCGGCACACGCGAGCACGGGCCGGTTCAGCCGCACTTCTCGATCCGCGCGGACCACGCGTCCTTGCCGATCCAGGAAGATGACGTCGATTTTGGCGCGCATGCACAGCGTATGAATCGCCCAGCAATCGCGAAACCATAACCCGTCGTCGGGCTCGATCACGCCTTTCGGAATGAATCCGGCGAGGCGATCCCACCACGTGTCGGCATAGCGCACGCGAGCGGCGATAATCTCACCGGTGGTCGCGTTCTTCAAAATTCCCATGCGCTGCACCGGCTTGTTTAATGAAGAACCGCCATCGGAATCGCAACGCCTATCGCCGCGCTCAGATACGGCCCGAACGCGAGCGGATCTTTTTGGCGGCCTCGCGCGTACGCCGTCACGACCGCCGCGAAACACGCGGCCATGAAAGCGATCGTTGCCCACTGCGCGCCCAGAACGGCGCCGCCGAGCGCCGCGAGCTTCACGTCGCCCCATCCCATGCCGCGTCCCTTCGAAAACAACGCAATCGCCGCGAACGGCAGCAGCGGAAGGACGGCGGCTCCGAGCAGCCCCCAGTCGTGCTGACGAAGTGCAAGAACGAGCACGAGTGCGAGCGGTCCCAGCGTAAACGCGTCGGGAACGATGCCGCGGCGCGTGTCAACGATGAAAATAGCGACGAGCGCAAGGCAGACGACGGCGAGAAGAAGCGTCTGCAGCGGCGGTGTACCGCGCGCGGTAAGGAACGCACCGATGAGCGCGCAGGCCGCGACGAGCAGTGGAATCGGCGCCTTTTCGGGGCGCGGACCATCCGGAAATCCTTCGATGTTTTCGGCGAACGTGACGCCGAGTACGGCACCAACCACGCCCGCGGCGGTAAAAAATATCGCGCCGAAGAGAGCCGGAACGATCATGGCGAGTGGGGCGAGGAGAGATAGTTTGCCGCGAGCGCTCCGAAAATCACGACGAACAGCGCGGGAAGCATGAAGAGCGCCATCGGGAACACCATCTTCACCGGCAGTTTTGCGGCGTGTTCCTCCACGAGCATGATGCGATGGTTTCGCACGTCTTCGGCGAGTTCGTTGAGAACTTTGGAAATGTTCGTGCCCAAGCGCTCCGCTTGCGTGATCGCGGTAATCGTGGTCGTGAATTGCTGCTGCTGCAATCGTTCCGCGGCGGCTTTCAGCGCGTCGGCGCGTGCGCGGCCAAGCCGAATCTCGGAAAGCGCTGCGCGAATCTCTTCGCCCAGCGCGCCCGGCGCGACTTCCATCGCATGCCCGAGCGATTGATTCACGGACAAGCCGGCTTGCACCGTAGTCGCAACCATGTCGAGAAAATCGGGCAGCGATCGCTGCACCGCGACTTTTCGCGCGGCGACCGCTTTGTCCAGAAAGGCGAGAGGAATATACGATCCGATTCCGCCTGCCATCAAGACGATCACCGCTCCGACCGGCATCTTCAGATGCAGAACCGTGACCAACGCGCCGGCAAAGCCTACGCCCAAGAGACCGCCCGCGACGATGCGCACACCGATCTGTGCGGGCGTGACGGTGTACCAGCCGGCCTCGATGATGCGGCGTTTGAGGCGCCCGCGCCGTTCGGCCGAAAAGATCTTTTCAAATGCGCGCACGCCTTTCGAGTCCAGCTGCATGCCGCGCGATTCCAGCTCTTCCAGCGTCTTCTTGAGAACGCTTTGCTGAGGAATCAGCGATATCGCAAACAGGAAGACGGCAACTGCGCCGAGGCAAACGATGCCGAGAATGGTCGGACTCATCAGACGTCGATCTTCAGCATGCGCATGAGGGTGATTACGCCGAGCGTTTCGAGGACGAACACGATGCCGAGCGCAACGTGGCCGGGGCTGGTGAGCAGCAGCGCGTGCCCCATCTGCGGTTCGGTCAGCGAAATGAAGCCGGTCAAGAACGGCGGAAGCGCGGAAAGGATGCCGGCACTTGCGCGGCCTTCGGCTGTGAGGGCCTGGACTTTACGCTGAATACGGCGCCGTTCTTTGATCGTCTCTGCCAGGTGCTCGAGAATTTTTCCCAAGTCGCCGCCGGTTTGCGACTGAATGCGAATGGCGCGGGCCATCATCAGCGTTTCGTTGCTCGGCATGCGCTTGGCCAGATTGTCGAGCGCGTCGTACGCGCTCACGCCGATGTTCGTTTGGCCTACGACGCGCATGTATTCGTGCCGTGCGGGGTCCGGCATTTCCTCGATGACGATCGTCAGTGCTTGACGCAGGCCCAGACCGATGCGAACGCCGCTTGCGATGAGCCGCAGCGCCAGTTCGAGTTGCTCGACGAACGTGTTCAAACGCTTGCGCAGTTTCATCCGCACGAGCATCCAAAAGCCCATGTACGCCGCACCGGCTGAGACCGGCACGTAGAGCAGTGCAAACGCCGCGGGCGGGCGGGTGATCGCCGCAAGCGCGATGGTGAGGACCGCGGTTGCGATGCCGAGCCCAATGAGGATCTCTTGCGGCTTGTACGTTATTCCCGCGCGGTCCAACGTGTCCGCAAGCTGCCGCGTGTACTCGGCGCGTTCGTGGCCGGAGTCTTTGAGCCGCGTGAAAATGCCGGCTGCGGCGCTTTGAACCTGCGTTACCATAGCGATCCGGCGGAAGCGAGTGTCGAGAGTCTGCCGTACGTCGTACGTGATGCCGTATTCCTCGAGACGCTGCAGGCATTGCGGCTGCACGCCGGTGTACTGAAATTCGCCGCGCACTTTGCTGTCGACGTCGACGCCCTGCTGCTGGAATTTCAGAATCTCTTGCATGGTGACGACGTCGCCTTCCATGCCTACGATTTCACTGACGGACGTAATTTTGCGGCTGCCGTCGCGCATGCGCGCGGTTTGAATGATGAGATCGACGGCGCTGGCGATTTGCTCGCGGATGGCGCGCACCGGGAGATCGAAGCCCGCCATCATCACCATCGTCTCCAACCGCGAGAGAGCGTCGCGCGGCGAGTTTGCGTGCGCCGTCGTCAACGAACCGTCGTGACCGGTGTTCATTGCCTGCAGCATGTCGAGCGCTTCTCCGCCGCGGCACTCGCCGACCACGATGCGATCCGGACGCATGCGCAGCGAGTTGCGCACGAGATCGCGAATTTTTATTTCGCCGCGGCCCTCGAGGTTCGCGGGGCGCGCTTCCAAACGAACGACGTGCGGCTGGTTGAGACGCAGTTCCGCTGCGTCTTCGATGGTAATGATGCGTTCGCTGTTCGGAATGTAACTCGAAAGAATATTCAGGAACGTCGTTTTACCGGAGCCCGTTCCACCGCTGATGAGCACGTTGAGGCGGCCCTCGATGCACGCGCGCAGGAAGTCGAGTAATTGCGTGGTGGCCGAGCCTTTCTCGACCAAATCTTCCGCCGTGAGACGGCGCGTACCGAAGCGGCGAATTGTGAGCGTGGCGCCGTCGATCGCAAGCGGCTCGACGATCGCGTTCACGCGCGAGCCGTCGGGCAAGCGCGCGTCGACCATCGGCACGGATTCGTCGAGGCGGCGTCCAAGCGGGGCGATGATGCGCTCGATGACGAGCCGCAGTTGCTGCTCGCTGCTGAAGCGTTTGCCCGTTCGTTCGATTTGGCCGCCGCGTTCGATGAAGATCATCGTCGGGCCGTTCACCATGATCTCGGTGACGGCCGGGTCGTGCATGAGGTCCTCGAGCGGCCCGAGCCCGAGCGACTCGTTGACGATGTCTTCCTTGATTTGCGCGAATTCTTCGGCCGTCAGTTCGCCGTGCGATTTTTCGTTGAGGACGCGCTGAGCGGCATCTTCAATCTTCTGACGCAGTTCGGCGAGTTTGGCGCTGTCGGAATGCGCGGAACTTGCGTCGACGAGATTGAGCTTGCTGCTGAGCGCCTCGTGAATTTCGAGTTTGAGCTTTTCACGACGCTCCACCCGGCTGTGCGCGTTGCCGCGGTTCCCGTTTGCCGTCGCTTCGCGGCCGCCGCTCTTGGCGGTGCTCATGGCGTGCGCGGCGCGCGGTTCGGTGCGGCGGTCTTGGATCAGTCCTTTCGCGCTCGGCAGAAGAACTTCGATTTCCGGCTCCGTCGCGATGGAGCGCAGGATTCTCTCGACGGCGCCAAGCGCTTTAGCGTATCCGCGATCGGCGGTCGCGGGCAGTTCGCCCATGACCTTCGTTTCGAGCGCGCGTTCGATGTCGGCGCGCGAAGCGGCGGGGCTTCCGTCGCGGCAGTTCGTGAGAATGACGATGCGCGTGAGCGGTACGCCGAAACGTTTGAGCTCGGCAATGGTCGTGCGCGCGGATGCGATTCCGAGCAGCGTCGGCTCGCAGACGACGACAAAACGCGTCGCTCGGACGACGAACGGGCGGACCGGTGCCGCAAACGGGACGGGCACGTCGGCGAGAACGTACTCGTTCTCGCTGAGCGATACCGCGAGTTGCTCCACGTCGTCGAGATGAATCGTGAACGCCGCGTCGTAAGCGGGAGCAAGTTCGGCGATCGTGAGCGATCCGGTGCGCGTAACGGCGAGTGGTCCGTTTCCGCGCGCATTGTCGAGCGTGCGAACCGCATCAAACAAAATCGCGATGTTGCGCCGGCCCGACAGATCTCCGTCTACTAGCGCAACGCTGCGGTCGGACCGCAGCGATCTCGCCAATTCCGCGCAGATCGTCGTCGCACCCGACCCGCCTTTCGCATTGATGAACGCGAAGGTAACGCTCACGGCGAAGACGACCCTCCGTTGGCCCCCGCGTAATGATCGCCGTCGATAATCGTTACGGACGATAGCGGCGGATCGGCGTGGGTGGAATGCGTGATCGGCGGATCTTGCAGGCGTTGCCCGGCGGCGCCGTCGGGCCGAGCGACGGCCTTCAGCGCCATCGCCATCGCTTCTACCGGCGTTTGCTGGTTCGTGGAACCGTCGTCGGGCTGTCCGGCGCCCGATCCAAAGAAGTGCAGCGCTTCGACGGGCTCGGAGTTCAGCGGTTCTTTGGGCGAACGCAGCGCAAGACGAAGCGTCGCGTTCAAGTCCGCCATCACGAGGAGATCCGCTTGTTTCGGCGTCACTTCGAGCGTCACGGTCGTCGAATCGGCTTCCTGCGGTGACGGCGTTGCCGAGCTGTATTCCAGCGAATGCCCGATCGCGAGCACGCGGACGCCGCGCAAAATTGCGGACGCCGGCGGCGGCTGATTGCCGCTCTTGGGCGGATCGGCGATGACGTCGACGTAGTCGCCCGGTTCGATGAGACCCGAAACGCCTTTCACTTTGTCGATCTGAACGCTTACGGCGCGCATACCGGATTTGAGGCGTACGGGAAGCCCCACGTCCGTCGGATGACCAACCATCGTGCTCGTGATGCCGGAACCCGCCGGTATCGTAATGAGCGAGAGCGCACCGACCGCGGCTTGTTCGTCCGTCAGCGCATTCGGATCGACCGCGTTTGCCGGACGCTGCACGTGCGTGAGCATAGCGGGTGTAATGGTCACGCGCGCGGGAATCAGCTGCGCGGCAACGACGACGTCGCGCGGGGCGCCGTCGGCGCTGCTCTGCCGCTGAAGCGACGAGAGGTAATTCAAGGTAAGCCACCCCGCGCCGATCGCGAGAACGATCGCGACGATGAGCGTCGTGCGCCGATTTGTCATGGCAGGATCCTCAGATGCGGCGCGAAGCCGTTAAGCAGTGCGGTGCAAAAGGCGCCGGCGAAGATTGCGACCGCGTAAGGCATCGCAAGTCCCGCCTGGGGGCGCGCCGGTGCCGCCCCGGTAAAAATAGGGAACGCCATCGCGCGCACGTTCGAGAAAGTCACGCCGAGCCGCCCGCGAAATGCGGAATACGCGACCGCGATGAAGCCGCCGCAAACGAGCGTGAAAAGTAAAAAATCGATTCCCGACGGATACGCCAGCGTTCCCGCGGCGGCCGCAAGCAGTTTAACGTCTCCGCCGCCGATCAAACGCAGAGAAAATGCGAATGTGCCGGCAACGACCACCAAAGCGAGAATCGCGAGATCGGCTGCGACCGCGTGCCATCCGGCAAAACCGTTCAGCGCGAGGCCGCTCACGAGGAGCGCGCCTGCAAGCGCGTTTGGTATGCGCCGGGTGCGAACGTCGGCGATCGCGGCCACGAGCGACGCGGCAAGTACGAAAGCCACGGCGAGCGTCATAAGCTGTTCACCTGGCTGTTGAAACTGGAAAATTCCGATGAGGTCGCGCCGCCGATCGCGGCAACGAGTGCGATGCAGACGGCGGCTATGAACATGAGCATGATCGCGTACTCGACCATCGTTGCACCGGAGTCATCGCGAAAGAGTCGAAGTTGAGCGTCCATCATGCCTCCGCCGTTTTGAGCCGGGGCTGTAGGGGAGAGCCAGCCCCGGCTAAACGGTTTCTGTAGTGTCGTTCTAGATTGCGCTGTTGACAGTCGAGAACGCGGTCGAAACTTTTCCGCCCAGCGCTGCGATCAGCACGATGCAGACCGCGGCGATGAGTGCAACCATGATGCCGTATTCCACCATCGTGGCGCCGTCATCGTTGCGAAGCATCGAGAGCATATTCTTGAACATAAGAGTCCTCCGTTCGTGGAGCAGAGTGCGAATCGAGTTCAGTGCGGCAACTGTTCGAGGGGGACCGTAAGTCCGTCGTTGGGCGCCTGTATGACCAGTGCGCTCGACGCAGAACCTGCCCCGGATGCTGTCGTGGCGACGACTCGTAAGAGCGTGCCGCGCTCGTAAGCGGACGCGATTGGGATGATCGTGGAGAAACGACCGCTTGCGTCGGAGACGACGTCATGTCGGCTCACGACGATCGTCGGAATATCCGACGATACGACGGCCAGCAGCGTGATGGTGACCGGAATACTCGGGGGAGCGGAACCGTCGACCGTGAGTGCCTCAGCGCCTTGGAGTTGTCGAGCCTCCATGGTAATCGAACCGCGGGCATCGGCATCGGCGATCGAAAGTGGCTCCGCGTCATGCGCGGCGGCAGGGGAGAACCGCCGCGCCAACGCTTCCAGATGGCCGGCCAGCGTCGAAGTTACGTACAGTGTGCCGTGCGAGTAGCTCGGCGCGCTGTCCGCGACCTCGTCGTGGTCGTTCACCTGATACACCGGTGATCCGGGCCGCAGCACAACAACGATGCCGGGCCGGCTCAGGACCAGGACGGAATCCTGGCTGGACCACGCAGACGCGTAGCCGCTGTGCGCGGCGACCGTCGCAACGGTTTCAAGCTGCTGCGCCCCGGCCGGTAAAGCCGAGAGACCGAGCGTTAGAACCGCCAGTGCGTTTATGGTCCGCATGATGCCTCCGTGTCCTGTGGTGGGTGCATCATGACACTCGCTGGGCTGCTGCCGCAAGATAAAATCGGCTGAAATTACTGATACTTAACGTAACGTCTATTGATTGTTGACGTGTTAACGTATCCACCCATGGCATAATAGCCGCACGACCCGCTCGAAAGGTCCCTGGAGACACCACATGCGCAACCGGCTCTTTGGACTGCTCGTCGCCTCGGCGTTCGCCGTATTGACGACAGCCGCACCCGCATCCGCCGAAACCGTCTCGCTGCTTTCGGTACAGTCTGGACATTCGGTCCTGTTACAGACTCCCGGCCTGGCTCGCGTTGCGGTCGGCGACGGGCGCATCGCCGGCGTGCTTCCCATCGGGACCTCGCAACTGGTGGTGAACGGAAAAACGCCGGGTCACACGACGGTGTTCGTGTGGCTCGGCGGCCATCGCGAGACGTACGACGTGACGGTGACGGAACAAACGATGGACGACCTCGCGCAGATGCTGCGCACGTCCATCGACGAACCGGGCGTGCAAGTCGTCAGCTTCCGCGACTCCGTCGTCGTGCGCGGCACCGTTGCCGACGGCGCCCACTATAGCAGTCTGAACGACATTCTCAGCCGATTCGGCGATTACGCAAAGGCGCAGAAATATTCGATCGTCAACGCGGTGACGGTCGCGCACCCGCTCGGAGATTTGCAAAAAGATCTCGCGAGCGTCGCGGGCGCGGACGACATTCGCGTCGATCCGGACGGCAAAGGCAACGTCATCGTCAGCGGTCACGTGCACGACGCACAAACCGCGCAGGCAATCCTCGATCGCGCGAAAGGCCTGGCCGGTCCGTACTTGGCGGCCGACGGAAAGCTGCTCGATCGCATCAGCACCGACACAACGTCCCAAATCGACGTGAAAGTGTACGTGCTCGAGGTCGATCACACCGCGCAAAACGATCTCGGATTGGATTTGCAGAGCGCGACCTTCAACTCGAACTGTATTTACACGCCGACTTGCTGGATTTCAGGCGGTCCGAGTTTCCCGATAGTCGAGGCGCCGCACGACCTCGGCAAACCGCTCAACGCGGGGCCGTTCTTTCGCGTCACGACGCTTGCGCCGACGCTTCGCCTGCTGATGACGGAAGGTCACGCGCGACTGCTCTCCGCTCCGGATCTGGTGACGCTGCCGGGCAACAATGCAACGTTTCTGGTCGGCGGTTCGGTGCCGATTCCGGTAGCGACCGGCCTCGGACAGGTCGGCATTCAGTACGAGCCGTTCGGCGTGCAGCTGAACGTGACGCCCACGCTGCTCGGCACCGGCGCGGTCGAAGCGAAAATTCAGCCCGACATCTCGGATCTCGACTTTCAAGACGGTATCAGCGAGAACGGGTTCGTGATCCCGGCGCTCAAGGAAAGCAAACTTTCGACGGACGTGATCACGCAGCCGGGTGAATCGATCATCATGGGCGGCATGGTGCGCCGCATCGAGCAGCGCTTCATCACCAAGATTCCCGTCCTCTCGCAAATTCCGATTCTCGGCAAACTCTTTCAATCCACGAATTACCAACATTCGCAGACGGACATTGTGTTCGTGATGACGCCAACTGTGATTACGAGGTAGCCATGAAGAGTTCCGCAGTCCGACGACTTAACGGTCAACGCGGCCAAACGCTGGTGATGGTTGCGATGTTGTTGACGGTGCTGACGGGTATTACGAGTTTGTCGGTCGACGTCGGCTACGAGCGGTACCAGCAGCGCTTGCAGCAATCGGCCGCCGACAGCGCGGCGCTTGCCGGTGCGGCGGAAGTCGCGTACGGAACTTCGAGCGCGACGGCTGCCGCGAAGGCGGATGCAGCCTCGAACGGGTTCACCGACGGCTCGAACGGCGTTACCGTAACGGTCGATACCGATTACAGCGACGCATACACGGGCGGCGGTACGGCGGTTCACGTGATCGTATCGAAATCGTACGCGCCGTTTTTCGCCGGCGTAATCAACGGCGGCGCTTCAACAGCGGTGAGTGCGAGCGCCGTGGCGCGCATGAGCGCGAACGACAATGAGTGCCTGTACCAACTCAATCCCAGCGGCGCCCCCAACTTCAACGGCATGACGTACGACGGCCCCAAGTGCGGCATCATCATGAACGGCACGGCAAACTTCAACGGTGCGCACGTCGACGCGGCGTCAATCGGATACCAGTCGGGAAAAACCCCGAACGAGAACGGCGCCACGTTCACCGAAGCGCGGCCGCAGCTCTCAATGCCGGCGCACGACCCATGCCCGCAAATCGCAGGCTGCAACTATTTGACGAACAACCCGCCGTCGACATCATCCTGCGTCTCTTCGCCTAACTACAACGGGGCAATCGTTACGCTGAACCCCGGCTGCATGTACAGGCCCAACTTCAACGGTGCGACGATCACGTTTAATCCCGGGACGTACGTGTTTACGGGATCGCCGAACTTCAACGGAACGCACTTAAGCGGCAGCGGCGTCACGCTCTACTTCACGAGCGGGGCGTGCGCGAACTTCAACGGCGCAAACTTGAATCTCACACCGCCGACGACCGGAAACGAAAAAGGCGTCTTGATTTATGCTGCGCCGGGCGCCGGGAGCTGCACCCCGAACTTCAACGGCTCGTCGAGTACCAAAATCAGCGGTTTGGTGTATTATCCGACGTATGACGTAAACTTCAACGGCTCGCTGAACTCGTACACCGTGCTCGTCGTCTCCGACGTCAACTTCAACGGCAGCACGCAAAACTTTCCGGATCCGCCGACGAACGGAACGCTGGTAGCGATACCGGCGCTGGCCGAATGATGCGGACGTCCCGCTCGCAGGCCGGTTCGGCGCTGATCGAATTCGTACTCGTTCTGCCGCTGCTCATGCTCTTGCTGCTGGGCGGCGTCGAGATGGGTCGTTATGCCTACTTCAGCATTTTGGTTGGAAACGCCGCCCGAGCCGGCGTGCAATATGGCGCGCAAAACGGCACCACAGCACTCGACACGAGCGGCATGACGAGCGCCGTTACCGCCGACGGATCGAACAGCATCTCGTCGCTCACCGTGACCCCATCCAATTACTGCGAATGTTGGAATGGTTCGTCCTCGAGCGCAGTGGCATGCACGGGGACCTGTGCCGCCGGCAGTCATCTCGTCGGTTACGTGAAGGTCATGGTCAGCGGAACGGTGAGTCCGCTGTTCGACTATCCGTTCTTGCCGTCTAGCCTTACCGTAAGCAACACTGCGACGATGCGGATCGCGCAGCAATGAAGCACGGGCAGCGCGGCGCCACGATGGTCGAATTTGCGATCTCGGCGCTGGTTACGCTGATGGTGCTGTTCGGGTTGATGTGGTGCGCGCTCTTGTTGTACACGTATCACACCGTGGCGAGCGCGGCACGTCAGGGAAGCCGTTGGGCGATCGTTCGCGGCACGGGGTGCTTGGCGTCCACCTGTCCGGCGAGCGCTTCGGATGTGAAAACGTACGTTCTCAGCCAGATGCCGCTCGTAGACACCACAAAGGTCACGGTCAACACCACGTGGTCGAGCCAAGGCGGCTGCAGCGCTGCTTCCTCGAGTTCGCCGAGCGGGCCGGGATGCGTCGTTGCGGTCAACGTTTCATATCCGTTTCAGCTGCAGATACCGTTCATGTCGTTCGCCTCGCTGACGCTTTCGAGCACGTCGAAGATGGTGATCTCGGAGTAGCATGTCGATCACCTATGCGCTTGCGCTTCCCGACTCGCACACGCGCCGCCCGGCGCCGTTGTACGGAACGCGCGCCCAGCTTGCGGCGGGCAGCGGCGACGTCGAGGGCTACCTCGCGCTTTCGGGCTGCGATAAACGAGCGGGCACGGCAGACTACGCGCTTCGCATCGTGAACCAGAGCGAACATCCCCTGCGGGCACGCATGTCTTGCGCAAAGCTGCGCGGCGAGAACGTGCTCGCCTATCCTTTAGATATACACATCGCGCCGTTTTCCATATCCGAAACGCTCTTGCCGGTGCGAGTCGCGGACATCGGGCCCTACGATCGCGCGATCGTGCAGGTTGCCGGAGGCAACGTCGCGTTTTCGCTGGAGGCGCCGGCGCCCGCACGCATCGGCAAACGCCCGCGTTGGATGATCGCCGGCGCCGCATCCGTCTTGCTGACGCTCGGAACCGCTTTCGCGGCTGCAGCATCGACGCCGCATCTCGCGCTGCTCGCCGCGCCGAACCGCGCGTTCGGCGGAAAGGCGGTCGACGTTCCGTATGCGTTCCGCGGCTGGGCGTCGATGGAATACCAGTTGCAAACGCGGGACGGCCGTCAACTCTCTGCCGGCTTGATCGACGCCCACCGCGGCACGCTGCATTTCACCGTTCCGCCGACCGCCGGACCGAACGTCGTTCTTTCCGTCAACGTTGCAGGGCCGTTCGGGCGCCAGAGCCGCACCCAAAACATTGCGATCGCCGCTGCGAGCGCGCGCAAGCGTCAAACTGCCGTTGCCGCCGCGCCGCGCGTGAGCGAGTTCGCAGTTGCGACGCCGCTCGTCCATGCGGGCGGCACGATGAGACTGACGTACACCACCGATGCGCGCGACGGCGAAATCTGGCTGATCGACGATACCGGACGCCTGTGGGCGCGAGCGCCGATCACGAGCTACGGCGAAACGCTGCTGCAGGTGCCGCAAGGCGCGGCCGGCCGTGAGATGCGCGCCGTCCTGCACGCGCGGGGCAAGAATCAGGATACGGTCGCCGCGGTCGGCGTGATGGTGATGCCCGGCGCGATCGTCCCCACCGCCCAGGCGGCGGATGCGCCGAAGGCGCCGAACGCGGGCATGTCGCTCTCCACTCAGCACGCCGCGCCGGGCGACGTCGTGACGGTGATGATCGACGGTCAGCACGGCGACGCGCGCATATCGATGGCCGACGGGTCCGGCGATCCGGTCGAGCAAGGCGACATTCCCTCCGATCAAAACGCGGTCACCATCACCGCGCCCGACGTTACCAAAACCACCACGTATTACGTGATGGCGAGCATCACCCAAGGCGTGGGCGAACAGACGGTGGTGCGGAAACTCGTAGTAACGCCCCGCCCCTAGAAAAAGCAAGCGAGCTGTAGTACGCTAGGTAGGTATATGGCTACACAAGGCATGGATGCCCCCGGCCCCTCTCCCGCGCTCCAGGACGTCAAGCACACGTTCGACGTTCCGATACGGATGCGAGTGCGCGGTGAAGCCCAACCGATTCCCGCGACGCTTTTGCACATCGCGATCTCCGGCTGCCGCATTTCCAATTCCGTGCGGATGGAACGCGGAACCGCCCTTTCCTTTGAATGGCGTCTTTCGGACGGACGACTGCTGAACATCGCCGGCGTGGTGGCGGCGCGTTACGATTTACGCGATCCGGCGCGCGGCTATGAATATGCCGTCGCGCTCGAAGCGATGCCCGAAGACGAAGCGCGTCTGCTATCCAAAGAGGCGGAGCAGCTCGTGCGTTCCGCGGCGGCGCGCAGTTACGACACCGCGCTGATCGACATCTCGCAGTTCATGAACTATCGCGTGCCCGACGATGTCAAGGTGACGTATCGCATCGACAACCCCCGGACGTTCGGCATCGGCCGCGCGTGCGATATGACGGGAAACGCGCTGCGATTTTGGTGCGCGGAAACGATCAGGCCCAACGAGGTCATTCACATTGCGGCGCGTTTGCCCGACGTCGTGCTCAACGTTCACAAGGGCCGGGACGACGAACTCGTGACGGTTCCGATGGGCGCGCGCCAAGTCCCGCGCAAACTGTTGCGCCAGCCGTTCCAAGACATACAACTCTCGGGCCGCATTATGGACCGCTGCAAAGATTCCAGACGTCGCGATGCGTACGAGGTTTCGCTTTTCGATCTGAATCCGCTGGCGCGTCAGGAAATCGCGCGGTATATTCACGCCTCGCAGTTGGCGCGCCTGAAGAGATAGTCGGGCTTTACGATCTAATCGCCGCCCAAATTTGGCTCAGCCGCGGCGCGCGTCCGTACAGGAGCATGCCTACCCGATAAATGCGGCCGCCCATCACCGCAATGGCAACGATCGCTGCCAGGTTGATCGCGAGCGAGGTCGCAACTTGCCAGGCGGGCACGCTGCTAACCACGATGCGCGCGAACATGACGAACGGCGCGATGAGCGGTACGAAACTCGTCACCACGACCGCCGGGCTGTCCGGTACGGCGAGCGCAGATATCGCAATGATGAACGCTGCAACCACCGGAAGAAACAACGGGCCGCTCACGCTGCCCAGATCTTCGGTGCGGTTGATGAGCGAGCCGACGGCGGCGAAGAGCGTCGCCGTCTGAAGAAATCCCAGCAGAAAGAACACGACGAACCCCGCGACGTCGACGGACGAAATCCCGTTGAGCGAAAACCCGTTGACGTCTGCGCTATCGCCGCCGGCGCCCGCTGTTGCCGGTGCTCCCTGCGAGCCCAAGGCGTACGCGAGAACGACCCAGATGATCATCTGCGCGATTGCGAGCGTTGCGGATGAAGCGATTTTGCCCGCGAGCAGCGCGCTTGGATTTACGGAGGCGACGAGCAGCTCGGCGATGCGGCTGGTCTTTTCTTCCGCTACCGAACTCATGATCAACTGACTGTTCACCATGATCAAGATGTACAGCAACAGCAGCAGAACGTAGGCGATGACCTTTGCCGCGTCGGCTTGGGCGGCGGTGCCGAACTTCGAGGCAATCGAATGCGTTTGAACCGGAACCTGCATCATTTTTGCAGAGCTGCGCGGACGGCAGGTGCGCGACGAGCTGCAAGTTCAAGGGCGCGAGATCGCGGCGCAGCTCCGAGACGGAAACCGTGCTCGGATCTTTCGCGTAGACGACCGCGTGCACGCCGTGCAGATCGGACGTCAGCGCGACGACCGCCGAAGCGTTCCTTGCTTTCAATTCTTCCGTCGTCGGTGCGGAAGTGGACGCGCGTTCTCCCATGACCGTGAAGTCTTTTGCGACAAGCGGGCGCGCTGCGGCAACCAACGGCGATTGCCCCGCGAGCAGAATATGCTTTCCCTGGGCGGCGTACGATTCAAAGTATTTCGGCAGTTCCATCATCGCCGCAATGCCGACGACGCCGAACACGAGCCCGATCCAAAACGTTCGAGAACGCAGCCGGCGCATGATCTCGGCGGAATAGACGGTAATCAAGTCGTTCATGGCTGTTCGATCGTGCGGATGTAGATATCTTGCAGTGACGGTTCGAGCGCATCGAAGCGCGTTACCGCGTCGGCGGAGACGAGTTGCCGGAGGATGGCCGGGTAGTCCGATGCGGCCGGCACCTCGTAGTACAATGCGCCGTTGCCGTGCACGGCGCGTGCCTGCGGAATGCGATCCAAGACTGCGCGCAAGGCCTCGGTAACCGGCTCGACTTTAATAGTCCGCGTCGGCCAAGACGCGCGCAGTTGCTGCAGCGTTCCGGAAGCGCGGTTTGCGCCGCCGGTTATGATGCAGAATTCATCGCATAGCAGCTCCAGTTGCCACATCTGATGGCTCGACAGCACGAGCGTCGTGCCTCGCTTCTTCAAATCGGTAAGCGTATTCAGCAGCACGTCGGCGTTGACCGGATCGAGCCCGGAGAACGGCTCGTCGAGAATGAGCAGTTCCGGGTCGTGCACCGCGGCGCAGGCGACTTGTACCTTTTGCTGATTGCCTTTGGAGAGTTCGCCGCATGGACGGCCGGCGTATTCGTTCAGCCCGAGTTGCGCAATCCACGCGTCCGCGCGCTGTGCGATCTCGGGGTCGTGCAGCCCGTGAAGACGGCCGAAATACATGATCTGCTCGCGCACGCGCATCTTGCCGTACAGGCCGCGCTCCTCGGGGAGATAGCCGAAGCGGCGGCGCATGCGGTCGTCGATTTGGCGATCGTTCCACGTGATGGAGCCGCCGTCGAGTGGATAAATCCCGACGATCATGCGCATCGTCGTCGTTTTTCCGGCGCCGTTCGGCCCGAGCAGACCGAACGTCGAACCGCTCGCGATGGTAAACGATACTTCGCGAACCGCCTGGACCGCACCGAACTCCTTTCGGACGCGTTCAACCTTCAGCACGATGGCGTACTACTCGCCGCAAACACCGCTGTTTCCCGCTTTCCCATCGCGGCGACGGCCGCGGCAACCGCAAAACCGACGTAATACGAAAGGTCGCCGAATTGCGGAAACGCCCCGGCAAAGGGGCCGGTATACCACTGCTGATTCCAAAACGGCAGCGACGCGGCGAGGCCCGCGATCCACGCATAGGCGCCGATGCGCACGCGCGCGCCGGCTTCGAATGCGCCGGGATCGGTTTCGCGGTTGCGGCGCTTCAACCAATCGACGAATACGACCGCGGCCCACGGTGACGCCCAATAGGAAAGCAGCAGTAAGAAGTTCGTGTACAACTGCGCCGTTTGGTCCGGATGGCCGCCGCCCGAAGCGAGAAGCGCGCCGAGCACGCCGACGACTATCGCCGCCCGCCAGCGCCGCAAACGATAGCGTGCGACGAACAGCACAACGAGCGCTACGCCTACCGCAAATGCGAGCACGATCGGAGCCGGAATGCCCGCACGTCTGAACAGGGCCGCCGTAAGCGCGCCGAAGATGGCGGCGGTAAGCAGCGGAGCGCGCCACGACTGCGACGGAAACTTGACGACGAGCGCCGCCATCGCGCCGGAGTAGAGATTCATGCAGTTCGCGGTCAGCGTGCCGAGCACGACGGTAAGCAGCACCACCGTTGCAACCGGTCCCGACCCCAGCAGCGACGCAATCGCTTGCGTCGGGCTCGCCGCGGTGAGATTGACGCCGCGAACCGCCGTTACCGTCGCGGCGCCCATAATCTCGAGCACGATGCACGGCACGACGCAGCCGAGGAACGAGTAGAGCCAGACGCGTTGCGAACTCGTCGAATGCGGCAGATAGCGTGAGTAATCCGACGCGCACGGCACCCAACCGGTCGCATACGAAAAACCGAGCGCCGTCGCGAGAATGATGCCGCCGGCTTCGCCGCCTGCGGACGCCGGCGCGTGCGCATTGAACGCCGCGTGCCAATCCGCGCGTGAGAACGTGATGACGCCTAAAAGGGCGAATCCCGCGGCGAGTAATACCGCGCTGGCGCGTTCGAACAGATGAATCAAATTATACCCGTAGACGGCGAGCACGATCTGCGCGAGCAGCATCAGCGCGAGCGCCAAACCGTAAGGGAGCCGCGTGATGGTCTGGAGCGCGTACGCACCAAAAACCGTATTGATTGCGAACCAGCCGACGCCGGCCAGAAAACTGAGCGCGGCCGGAAATGCATTGCCGTAGCGCCCAAACGCAAGACGCGATGCCACCATCTGCGGCACGCCGTAGCGCGGACCGAACGTTGCGAGCACGCCCAGCAGCGCAAAGCCCAGCAGATTGCCGGCGACGAGACCGAAGGCCGCTCCCGGCAGTGTCGTTCCATAGAGCGCGACGGCGAATACGCCGACCATCCACGTCGCGATTTCCGCGTTCGCGGCGAACCAGAGACCGAACAATTGGCGCGGCGATCCGTGACGCTGCTCGGCACGCACGAACTCGATTCCGGTCGGTTCTACTTCGAGAACTTGATCGCGGTAAACGGGTTCGCTCGCGCTCATGCGTGCGTGGCGAGTTGCTCGGTGGTCGCGAAGCGGATGCCGTTCGAAGCCATTTCGCGCAGCGCGTCGGCCTCGTCCGTGCACTTCAGGTTCACCGGCGCAACGGCGTCGGTCAAGACGATCGTTTCGAATCCGTGATCGGCCGCTTCCAGCGCCGTTGCTTTCACGCAATAATCGGTCGCGAGTCCGCAAACGAAAACGCGTTTCACGTTGCGCGCGTGCAGACGTTCGTCCAAATCGGTCGCATCGAACGCACTGTAGCCGTCGGAATGCGGATGCATGCCTTTGCTGAGCAGTTCGTCGATGTTGCTCGTGTCGAGTTTCGGTGAAAGCTGCGCGCCCGGCGTGTCCTGAATGCAATGATACGGCCAGCGTCCGCCGTGTTCTTCGAAATGCGGATGAACGCGCGGATGCCAGTCTCGCGTCGCGACGACGTACGGAAACATCGCCGCGATCGCGTTGATGGGAGCGAAGATGCGGTTTCCCTCCGCGACCGGCAACGCGCCGCCGGGCAGAAAATCGTTTTGCGCGTCGACGACGATCAGCGCGTCTGTAGGCTTGATATCCACGCTTCGACTGCGTCCGGAGCCGACGGAAGAATGGCGGAGAGATTTTCGTGGCCGCCGGCGGTCACGACGACATCGTCTTCTATACGGACGCCTATGCCGCGGAAACGCTCGGGAACGGTGCCGTCATCCGGCTGGAAGTACAGGCCGGGCTCGACCGTGAGCGACATGCCCGCCTGAAGTTTTCCGTAGCGGTAATTTTCCTCGCGCGCCTTGGCACAGTCGTGCACGTCCAGGCCGAGCATATGGCTGACGTTGTGCAGCGTGTAGCGTTTGTAATACATCTTCTGCGGATCGAGCGCTTCGTCCAGCGAACACGTGAGTATTCCGAGGTCGATTAGTCCCTGCGCTAAAACCTGCATCGCCGCGCGATTCGGATCGAGAAAGTCGCTGCCGGGCTTGACTTGGGCGAAGGCCGCTTTTTGCGCTTCGTACACGAGTTCGTAGACCTCGCGCTGCTCTGCGGTGAACTTCCCCGAGATAGGAAGCGTTCGCGTGACGTCGGCGGTGTAGAGTGAATCGACTTCCACGCCCGCGTCGAGCAGTAACAGGTCGCCGCTGCGTACCGCGCCGCTGTTGTGACTCCAGTGCAGCGTGCACGCATGCTGACCGGCCGCCGCGATCGTCAAATAGCCGACGTCGTTGGCTTCTATGCGCGCGCGGCTCCAAAATGCGGCTTCGATCTCACGTTCCGATTTTGCGTGCGGCAGAATGCGAATCACGTCTTCGAACGCGCGCTTGGTGATTTCGCAGCATTTGCGCAGTTCGGCCGTTTCGTATTCGTCGTTGATGAGACGCATCTCGCTTACACGCGTCGCCAGCTCCGGGTCCTCGTCCAGGTTGCGCACGTCGCAGCGGCGGATGCGCAGATCGTCGAGGTATGCCGAAATCTCCTGAATCGGGCGGCAGCGATCGACGCCGTAATACAACTGGCTCTCGTCGACTCCGCGATGCCGGCCGACCCACAGCTCTCCGTAGACGCGGTCGGTAAAGAACTCGGACGTTCCGCGATTGTGCGGCGGAACGAACAGCAGCGAATCGTGGCCGCCGCCTTCACGCGGCTCGAGCACCAGCAGCGCGCCGGACTCCCCCGGGCCAACTAGATACGCGAAATCGCTCGACGGCCGGAACCGGAAATTCGTGTCGTTGGCTCGCACCTTTTCTTCGCCGGCCGGAATGACCAGATAAACGCCGGGGTACGCCTGCGAGAGCCTGCGGCGGTGCTCGGCGTGGTCGTCGCGGTGCGGCTCGGCCGAGACGCTCATCGGCGTGTCCAGCCAGCCGGTGGACATGAACTCGACGAGCGCTTCGGGGGCAGCGCTATCGTAATTGGTTTTTGCCGGGGTTTGGGGTTCGGCTTTGCGCGTATCCATGACCCTACAGTTCTACGTCGAGACCCAAATCCAGCGTCGGCGCGCTATGGGTAATCCAGCCGGAAGAGACCAGATCCACGCCGCTTTGCGCGACGGCGACGATGCGCTCTGCGGTAATGGTGCCGGATGCTTCGGTAAGCACGCGCCCGTTCACCAGATGCACCGCTTGGGCTAACTGCTCGGGGTTCATGTTGTCGAGCAGTACCGCATCGATAGGCGTCTCGAGCGCTTCGCGCAGCTGCTCGAGTGTATCTACCTCCACCTCGACCTTCACCATGTGGCCGACTCGCGATCGAACGCGCTCGACTGCGGCGCGAATCGATCCGGCAAGCGCTAAATGATTGTCTTTGACGAGGACGGCGTCGTCGAGCCCGAAACGGTGGTTGCTCCCGCCGCCGCAGCGCACGGCGTATTTTTCAAGCACGCGCAGTCCCGGTGTCGTCTTTCGCGTGCACACGATCTGCGTCGGATAGCCGGCGACCGCATCCACCAATCCGCGAGTCGCCGTCGCGATACCGCTCAGGCGGCAAAGGAAATTGAGCGCGGTTCGTTCGGCGGTGAGCAGCGCTCGCGCCGTGCACGAGATCTCCGCTACGGCTTGACCTGCCCGTGCGCGTTCGCCGTCGGCTATGGTGATGAGAAACTGCGCCTGCGGATCGAGCAGCTCGAAAGCGAATCGCGCCGGATCCAGACCGGAGATCACACCGGGTTTTCTCGCAACTATCCGCGCTTTGGCGCGCGCTTCCGGCGCAACGATCGCGTCGGTCGTAAGATCGCCGCCCCGGCCGATATCCTCCAGCAGCGCGTTTCTCACGATCGGTTCGACCAGCAGGCGCGGCGGCGCACCCGTCCTCTCGAACGTCACGAAGTCTTGAATCATCCGCTCCACGGCCGTGCGAGCGCGCAGCGCGATTTCCGGATCGATCGTCACCTCGTGCTGCATCGTTTGCAGCGAATGCAGCACTTTGGGCAGCGTATTGCGTTTCATGTGCGGGCACAAATTGCACGGCCGCACGAACTCGACGTCGGGGAAATTCGCCGAAACGTTTGAAGCCATGGAACATTCCGTAATCATGACGACCCGCGCAGGCCGCTCGCGCTGCACGTACGAGGACATCCCTTGGGTCGAACCGACGTAATCGGCTTCGGCAAGCACGTCCGGCGGACACTCCGGATGCGCGAGCACGATCAGCCCCGGATCGCCCTCGCGGTACGCGCGAATCTGATCCCCGGTGAAACGTTCGTGCACCTCACAGTGGCCTTTCCAGGCGATGATTTCAACGCCGGTTTGCGATGCGACGTATTGCGCGAGGTACTCGTCCGGCAAAAACAGCACCCGCTGCGCGCGCAGACTCTCAACGATTTTGACGGCGTTTCCGCTGGTCACGCAAATATCCGATTCGGCTTTGACTTCCGCGGACGTATTCACGTACGTGACGACCGGCACACCGGGATACCGTTCGCGCAGCAGCCGCACGTCGGCGCCGGTGATCGAGTCCGCGAGCGAACAGCCCGCGCGTAAATCGGGAACGAGAACCGTTTTCCCGGGATTGACCAGTTTAGCGGTTTCCGCCATGAAGTGCACGCCGCACACGACGATCACGTCGGCGTCGGTCTGCGCCGCTTCCACTGCTAAGCCGAGCGAGTCGCCAACGATGTCGGCGACGGTGTGGAAGATCTCCGGTACTTGGTAGTTGTGCGCGAGGATCACTGCGTTCCGCTCGCGCTTGAGCCGGTTGATTGCGGCGACGTACGGAGCGTGAACCGGCCACTCGACTTCCGGTATGACGTGAGCGACGCGTTCAAAAATGGCCCGGGTTTGCGCGACGGCGTCCCGAGTATCGGGTATTTCGAGCAAATTCATGGAGTAAATTGGGCTTCGGCGAGAGAGCGTGTCATCTCCTAGGACCCGCTCTCAGGCCGGCGGTTTGCACTTATGGGTGAAGTTGCTGTATGAACTGGGTAATGGCCGCATCGAGCGCGGCGGGCTGATCGTACATGATGAAGTGGCGTGACGGCTGGACGATCTGCACTTTTGCGGCGGAATAGCCTTTGAGCAGCGTGGTGTAGTACGCTTGCTTTTGTGCGGCGGTCGAGAACTTAGCCGGTGCATGCGGATCGAGTTGCGGATCGAAAGGCGCGATTTCCAGCGCCGGGACCGTCGCCGCTGTGAGCTGCGGACGCAGATCCAGTAGCATGTCTTCCTTCATCCACGCGGCGGAAGCTTTCGGATCGCTGCGCGCGACGAGCGGTGCAACCGCTGCGACGTCTTGCGGCGCCGTGATCATGTATGGCAGTACGTACGCTTTTTCAGCGGCTTCGAATGCAGCCGGCGTCGACGCCGAAGCAATCATGGACGCGAGCTGATCCGCCGATTGCTCGCGTTGCGCGGGCGTCATCGTTTCTATGCCCGGAAGCATCGGCAGGCCGTCGACCGCAACGATTCCGGCGAGCCGATCGGAATGCTGTTCGGCCAGCATGATCGCGGTCGTTCCACCGAGGCTGTGACCGATCACGATCGGTTTGGTGATGTTCTTCGCTTGCAGAAGATTCCAAAAATCGGACGTAACCTTCGGGAACAGCGGCCCCGCAACCGCGGGCTGCCCATCGAACCCCGGCAGCGTGAGCGCATAGATCGTGTAATTGGGCGAGAACCGTGCGATCTCGCCGCTCCATTCCCACGGACCGCACGTGAGGCCCGGAATGAAGATCAGGGCTTGTTTGTTCGGCGTTCCGTAAACGTCGACACGGAGGGTTCCCTGGTTGAACGTGGAGGTTGGCGGCGGAAGCGCCGGCGGAAGCTTCGCCTGCGCGGGCGCGCCGAAACAAAGCGCGCCTACTGCGAACAAACTCGCGAACATCAAGCCTTTCATCGATTATTCCTCTCCGGAAGCGGGATCGAAAATGCGCTCGACGGGCAGACCGAAGAGCTTCGAAATTTTGAATGCGAGCGGTAAGCTCGGCGCGTACTTGCCCGTTTCGAGAGCATTCACCGTCTGCCTGGCGATGCCGAGCCGGTCCGCGACCTCCGCCTGAGACCACGCGTGCTCCGCGCGCAGCACGCGAATGCGGTTTTTCATCAGTCTTTGTATTTGCGCGAGACAAAGGGCGTTGCGATGAGCCAGGCGATCAAAACGGTGCTGTAAGTAAACCACGCGCTGGGACGCGGAAAGTGCGCGACTTCCAGGAAACCGTACGTCACCGCGAGCAGCGCCGTTACGCCGGCCGCGATTGCGAGCGCCTCGATGTGGATCTGCCGCTCCAGTTCGTCGATGCCGCGAATCATCTGTACAGCGGATACGAACACGACCACGAGCGGTATCAGCGGCGTCAACGCCAGCACGATCTTCCAGGGGCCGGCCGCGTGGTTCGCCGCCGCAGTCACCGGAATCACGATTGCCACGTACGCAATCATGGCGATCGTGAACCGGACTTTGTACTGCCGTTTGGCGGCCTCCGTCGGGTTTTGCGGCTTGGCGGCCCGTGAAGGGTTGTGCATAGGCGAGAGTGTAGCGTGTGCGCGACATTATGTCAAGTAAAAGGGACATTATATACTTGACGCCGCGACCGAACAAGCCTCCGTTGAAAAGCGGTGACCGGGCTCAGCGCGTATTTCGCGGGATGGCGCTAAAAAGGCCGCCCTCGGCTTCGTCCTCTAAAGAAAGACGGTTAGGCGCATCTTGTCCGGTCGGCTCTGCGTAAAACGCGTCGACTTTACGGCGAGACAGCAGCCACATAAGAACGCTGAGCGCGATCAGCGCGGGGATGGCAAAGAGCCAAAAATTCACTTCTTGGCCTTTAACCGGCGCTTGGGCTTAACGCGCTTGGGCCTCTCCGCCTCAACCTGCTCTACCGCGTCTTTGGGGACGGCGGCATTCTTCTGGACGAAGGACTCGAAGCTGGGTTGATACTTGCGTGCGCCGGGATCGCTTCCGGCCTGCTGCCTTGCCATGCGGCTATCTTATCATGCGAAGAAAAGCAAAAAAGGTTGCGAAATCGCGAGGCCGTCGATTTTCTTTACGCTCATTCCGAGTTTCTCGACAGAGATGAGCGCCACGCACAACCACTGTGGAACTATGCGCGACACGATATGCCGTTGCGGCATAGCCAACGGAACGGCGACCGCGTTGAAGCGTACGTTGGCGCAGACACATCCCATACGCGGACACGACACAGCGTAAGGGCACGGGATCGCGGCAAAGTACTTCGCGGCGAACAGCACGGCAGTTGAGTGGGCCCGGCTCCTAAACCAGACCTACGGTGATGCCTGGGCCGCTTATAAAAAGAAAAGGAACCGGCCTCCCCAGCCCGGTTCCTTTTATCGCTGAATAAGAGCAGAGCGGCGAGCGCCAAAGGCGTGCCGCGGTTAACCAGCATGATGGCAGCCAAGTGGACCAGCGTCTGTATTTCAGCATACCAAGTCCCAGATCTTTTGCGCTTGCTTGTAGGTGCAGCGCCCGGCGCCGGATATTATTGAAATACTCGCTGGCGGCGATCTTCACAGAAGACCGCTAATGCAGTAAGAGAGCCGACTCCCCGCGGCTCTCTTTATTCTTGTCGGACGCCTTAAGCGAGCGGCCAGCCGCAACGTAGGCAGTTCTAGATGCGCTTCAAAACTGTGAAAAGCCGATCGTAAAAAAGGAAAACGCGCTTCGGAAAAGTCGAAGGACTCGGCGAGCGCGCGCGGGCGCAGCGTAACATATCTTTCAAAGATTGTCGCGGAGTTGACGGTTCGCTCGAAGATCGAGGAAACGGCTTTCCATCCCGAATTCAGGCGCGTACGCGACCTGCAGACCGAGTTGCGCGTGCTCAAAAAACTCTTCGAGCACCATGTCAAAGAAGAGAAAGGGCCCATGTTCAAAATGGCGCGCAAACTCTTCGATAAGGACGAATTGGACGAGTTGGGCAATCGCCTCATGACCGCCAAGGAAGAACGCGAAGCCGCGGATTAGGACCAGTCCTAATTCGCGGGCGGAAGCCCTTGGCGCCCGTCCCAAACGTCCCATGCGCCGGATCTGCGTGCATGCTATTTTGTGGACACTCGTTCGCTACGATGAAACGGAACGGTACGAGTCGTTATCCCGAATCCGAAGGATGTGAGGCCGCGAGCGGCCTTCCCCCAGGGCGCGGACGGCTGTCCGAAACATCCGGCGGAAAAGCGGCGATGACGTGCGGGCAGAGAGGCTGGCGGAGATTCTCCGCCGGCCTGCTCGGTTTTTACCGGCTGCTGCGGCTGAGCAGCGCGACGTAGTTTGCTGCGCGAGCTCGCTCCGAACATTCGGAAATCTTCGCAATGTGATTGTGAAAGCCGCGCCGAGGTCGATGCCTGCGTAAAAATCGATCGCTGCAAACGCGCGTTCGCCCGCGGGCGGCTGAGCGCAAGGGCGGCCGCAGGAACGCCCGCTCGAATCCTGCTGAATCACAATTCGCGCGCGCAGCACGTGTGCTGCGCATGGAGGCGAACGCGTTCTAGTAGCAAACTACCTCGACCTTTCCATTTCGCAAGTTTTCGGAAACAAAGGAAAAACTGCGAAAAAACCATACTTTTAGGGCCAAACAGGCGCAAGAGCGCCGGGTATTCAGCATGAGAGGAGCCCATGAATAAAGTCGATTTGGTACGCGCTGCAATGGAGCGTTTCGAGATGTCCCGCAGGGACGCGGTGGCATTGGTCGACGGCATCTTTGAAGATATTCAAGCCGCCGTGTGCTCCGGTGAAGCCGTGAAGATTCCGGGATTCGGGCAGTTCAAAGTGCGCGATCGGGCGGCGCGCGTTGCACGCAATCCCGCAACGGGCGAACCGGTTAAAGTTCCCGCGAAACGCGTGTTCAAGTTTTTGCCGGCGAAGGCGCTCAAGGAAGCCGTGATGTCGCGCAAAGGCGGCGGCTCTCGCAAAGCTGCGAAGCCGGCCGCTCGTAAAGGCGGCGCGAAAAAGCTGCGCCGCGCAAAGCCGCCGCGCCCGCACGCAAGGGCGCAAAAAAGTCGAACGCGCGCAAGCGCCGCTGATTTCACGAAAAACCGTGTTGAAAAAAAGGCTAGGCGCGCTGCCTAGCCTTTTAAGTTTAGAGCTTAACGCGATAAGCGGCTGAGGACGATCCGGCTCAATCTGAGCATTTCCAGTTTGGAAATCGGTGAAGACGGCAGCGAAATCGTGAACACGAGATCGCCGCGGCGCACGGCATTGGCCGCAAACGGAAAATACCCCGGCGACGGCACGCTCAACGAATAAACTGATTCGTCGGCCCCTGGTACGCCTTCGGGAATGTATTTGGCGCCGGGGTCCGATCCAAGAACGGTCTTGAACGTTTGCTCCACGTCAGCCGCGTTTTGCCCGGCCGGATAGAAGACGTCCAATTCTACGCCGCCTTTGGCACCGCTGGGTCCGCGATAAACGCAATAGACGTTCTGATTACCGGTGTCGACGTTGATCTTCGGTTTCGTCCACACGATCGTCCCGAACGGACGAAAATCCGCTCGCGCGAGCACGCACATTCTGGCTCCGGTCGCTTTCGGTACGGTTGCCGCGCTTGCAACCGCGAAGGAGATCATCGAAAGCGCGACGCCCGCTGTGCACCACGCGCGTATCGGCCATGTCACCATGCGAGACACCTCCCGAAAGTTGATACGCGACTTCGAGCGCCGAAACCAAGCCGGCGGTATCTTGTAGGCGCTGGTTTTTTTTGCCGGCGATATTTCGTCTTAAACATCAGAATATCGCCAGGGGCGGATCGTGATGCGTGGAAACGCATCGAAAGCCAATGATGACCGAGTTCAGCACCGCGTTCGCCGCCGCGGTCGAATCGCTTGCGGCGAAGCACAGTTCGCGCGGTTCGCGCATCGGTGTACAGATTCGCGACGCCGGTACGAACGAGGTTCTGTACGAACGGCTCGCCGATGAATTGTTTCCCGGCGCTTCCACCGCGAAAATTCTCACCTGTGCGGCGGCGCTCGCCGCGCTGGGACCGGACTACCGCTTCGAAACGAGCGTTTCACGCACCGGCCGCGTCGATCGCGAACGGACGCTGCACGGCGATCTCATTCTGAGAGCCGGCGGCGATCCGAATCTCTCGGCACGGGCCGACGACCGCGGAAAGCTGCGCTATTGCGACGTCGATCATGCGCTGGCGGGGTATTACCCCGGCGCGGACACCATTGCCGGCGATCCGGTGCGCGTATTGCGGGAACTGGCGCGCGCCGTCGCGGCCGGCGGAATCGAGCGCGTGCGCGGGAGGGTCCTCGCGGATGCGTCGCTCTTCAGTGAAGGCGAGTTCGAAGCCGGTACCCACACGGCGATCTCGCCGTTCGTGGTCAACGACAATCTCGTCGATGTTCGAGTCGCGGCTTCGAGAATTGGTGAGCCGCCGCATATTGCGGTCAGCCCCGCTGCGCGCAGTTTCACCGTCGTCAACAATGCCGTGGCGGTCGAGCCCGGCAGCGGGCGAACCGCTCTGACGATTGCGGAACGCGGCATCTGCGAACAAGGAGTTAGAACGCTCGAAGTGCGCGGCGAGATCGACGCAGGTTGCACCACATTGCTGGTGTACCGCGTGCCGGAACCGTCGATCTTTGCGCGCATGCTGTTCGTTCAAGCGCTCGAAGAGGCCGGCGTTACCGTCGAGCAGCAAGGCGGATTCGACGGCGGCGCTCGCGTTCTCATCGCGTCGTATCGTTCCGCGCCTTTGAGTGAAGCGGTTAGAGTCGTGCTCAAAGTCAGCCAAAATCTTCACGCGGAAGTTCTTTTGCGCGTTTTGAAAGCCAACGGTCTGCCGCTCTGTCCGTTTCCAGGCATTGCCGGCGCGGGTGCATTCTTGGGAGACGGCTGCGGCGCGAAAGCGCATTTCACGCCGGCGTTCATGTGCGAATTCCTCGCGGCAGTCCGAAACGCGCCATGGGGCGACCATCTTTTGCGCGCCTTACCGATTCTCGGCTGCGACGGAACGCTGCACGCCATTCAACGCGATACCGGCGCAGCAGCAGCTCGCGCGGTTCGCGCCAAGACCGGCACACTCTCGTATACCAACCTGCTGGCGCGCGGCGCGCTCATGGAATCGAAAGCGTTAGCCGGATTCATAACCGCGGCTTCCGGCCGGGAACTCATCTTCGCCGTATTTTTCTCGAACGTGCCCTTCGAGGACGAACGCGATCCGGATGGAATCGGTAACGCGGTTGCGTCGATTGCCGTCGCGGCGTACGAGCAGCTATGAGGAGCGAAATATGAACCGTGCGATTTTGCTGTGCGCCGTGCTGTTGGGTGCATTCGTGTGTTCTCCGGTCGGCGCTGCGCAGCCGAGCACATTCGGTGCGCAAATCAATGCGATCGTCAATCGCCCCGACTTGCGCTCGTCGCAGTTCGGCGCCGCGTTTTACGACCTCGATCGTCACCGCACCGTTTATGCGCTGAACGCCGGCAAAGCGTTCGTTGCGGCTTCTACGACGAAACTTCTTACCGAAGGAACTTCCCTCGCGCTGCTCGGCCCCGGCTACCGCTTCACGACGGTGGTCTATCGCAATGGTACCGTCGACGGCGCGGGAACGCTGCACGGCGACGTCATCCTTCGCGCTTCCGGCGATCCCGATCTTTCTAATCGCATCCAACCGAACGGAACGCTCGCGTTCGAAAACGAGGATCATGCGTACGGCGGAAGCATCGACACGAAAGCGGTGCCCGGCGATCCGCTGGCGGTTCTGCGTGATTTCGCAAAGCAGATCGCAAATCGCGGAATCAAACGCATCACCGGCAGCGTCCTCGTGGATGACTCGCTTTTTCCCGATACGACGCAGGAAAGCGGCACCGGGACGACTATCGCGCCGGTCGTCGTGAACGACAACGTCGTCGACGTAACGGTAAGTGCCGGCGACAAGCCCGGCGATCCCGTTCGAATCGCAGTTTCGCCGCAGACTGCGTACGTTTCGTTCGTCAACGACGCCACTACCGGATCGCCGCATTCGGAAAACACGATCGCGATGCCGGCCGACGTGGCAGACGCGGCCGGAAACCGTCGCGTGACCATTAGCGGCAACTTCCCGAGTGGTTCGCATCCGATTTTGTACGACTATCCGGTCCCTTCGCCGCAACGCTTCGCGGAAATCGCGCTCGCTCAGGCGTTAAACGACGCCGGTGTCCGCGTAGAATCAAGCGCTCCGAATCAACCGGCGAACGCGGCCGCGGCTGCATCCGTATATACGGCAGCGAACGAGATTGCGCGCCATGTTTCGCCGCCGCTTTCCGAAGATGTGAAAATTACGCTGAAGGTAAGCGACAATTTGCATGCCGCGATCATGCCGTTCCTTTGGGGTGCGTTGTTGACCCGCGATAAAACGGATCCGCAGGGAGCGGGCTTCAAGCTGGAACGCGCGTTCCTTGCCGGCGCGGGATTGAATCCGCTTGATTTCGTGCAGAACGACGGCGAAGGCGCGAACGCGTACTTTCAACCTGCGCAAATGGTTCGGTATCTTGCTTATCTGCGGACGCGTCCATATTTCGATGCGGTATACCGCGGTCTGCCGATTCTCGGCGTGGACGGAACCCTGTTCAACATCCAGAAGGGCGCGCCCGCGGCCGGCCGCGTACATGCCAAAACCGGTACGAACGGAAACGGTGATATGCTGAACGCTCGCTTCTTTTTATCGGGAAAAGGTTTGGCGGGATATATGACCACGCGAAGCGGACGTCATCTCGCGTTCTGCATCTACCTCAACAACTTCGGTCTTCCGGCGGATAAAGACGTCGCGCAAACCGCGGGTCAGGTCTTGGGTGAGGTTGCCAACGACGCATATCTGGCTTTTTGAGCGGCTGTTCCACGCCCGTCGGATTTAGCGGTATGCTCGAGCGCGCTCGCAATTGCAGTCCAAATCTTTAGACCGCCGCTGCGAACCGGGTCGTCCGCCGGCAGACCCGTGTTCTTTTCAGCGTCGGAGATTGCTTTTGCGGCCGCTTCGTCGTTCAAAGCCGACGTGTCGAGTACGATAGCCGCCACGCGTGCGGGCTTCACGTGTGCCAGCATGAGTTCGTGCGCTTGGACGAGGACGGACAAACTCGGGATTTCGTTCTGAAAACCATCGATCACGTCGGTTCCCGGCCGATGGCAGAGAACGAGCGCATCGGGTGCGCAGCCGTACAGCAAACCAAACGTCACCGGCGCGTACGCGGGATGGAAAATCGATCCTTGTCCCTCGACCAGAAGAACGTCGCTATCGGGCGAAGCGCCGAGAACCAGCTGCTCGGCCGCGCCCGTGACGAAATCGGAAATGACCCGATCGACGCAGGTGCCGGAACCCGCGATAACGATGCCGGTTTGACCCGTTGCGATGAACTGGGCGCGCGTTCCGGCGCCGTGCGCGGCGCGTTCCACCTCGAGCATTGCCGTCATCTTGCCGACGCAGCAGTCGCTGCCTACGGCCAGCACGACTTTCTGCGGAGCCTCGTACGCGGCGCCGCTGAAAATCGGCGTCGAGCCGACGCGCCGCACGTCCCACAGGCGCGCACCGCTTTTTGCCGCGCGAGCTGCGAACTCGGGATCGTCTACGAGAAATTCGTGAAGTCCGTTGACGATTTCGAGTCCGGCGTCGATGGCCTCCAGTACCGTCTTACGGAGCGCGGGCGGTAACTTTCCGCCGACGGTCGCTACGCCGATGAGAAGCGACGTCGGCTTCGTCTCCATTGCCTCGGCCAGCGTCGCGACGATAGGGGCAGTGCTCGGAAGTGCAATAACGTCGCAGACGCGTTTCCCCGCATATCGCGAATCGAGAACGACCGCCGTTTCCTCCGGCCGAAAGCGGATGACGCCGTGAGCGGTTTTGCCGGACATCGGATCGGTAAGAAACCCTTCGGTCAAGATTACGTACCGGCGGCTCGGCTTCTCGGGGTTCGGCATTTCAGGCACCCTTCGGCGTATGTAACGAAATTCTGCTGGTCACGACAGTTTTTTGTCGATGCGGCAACGTTATACGGCGCTCGCGGCCGACCCTTCCGCCCGAAAGCGACCACTCCGCCGCTGAGCCGAACGGTGAAAGCAAGGGCCTCGCATAGTTTTCGAGCCGGTCGGGCACGACGTCGATCTCGCTGCCTTGGCAAATGAAAAAGTATGGCATGTCCTGCGCTATTTGCCGCTGCACGGCTTGGTATAGGCGTATGCGAACCGCTCGATCGAACGACGCGGCGGCGCCGTTCAACGCTCGGTCGACGGCGGCATTGCAATAGCGCGCGTCGTTGAAGCCCGCGGGGCTGCGTTGGTCGCAGCTGAGCAGCCACGACGCGTCCGGATCGTAATCGGCATGGTAGTCGTAGAGTTGCAGTTGAAAACGCCCCTGCATCACGGGTCCGTCGTCGGCCATGTACACTTCGCGGGAATACCGCTTGAGCGAAACGTCCACTCCAATCGCGCTTTCCGCGGCTGCAATTTCCGTTGCGAGTTGCGCGGTGATTTCCGATCCAACGGGGAACGACAATCGAGCTGAAGGCGCTTGCCATGCGGCGACCATCCGGCGCGCGCCAGCATCTTTTGTGCGGCAGCGGGATCGTAACGCAGCGTGTCCGCTTGCGGATCGAACGCCCACGTGAATACACCGCGCATGCCGGTATGCGCGTCATACAGGCCATGGCTCACCTTGCGTACGATCGTGTCCCGGTCGATCGCCATCGCGAGTGCGCGACGTACGCTCGGGTCGCGCAAGGCGGGCACCGACGTGTTGAACGCCATCGCGAAAAAATAGGGAATGGGCGTGACGACGATGCGATGGCGCGGCGTGCCCTGCAGCGCCGAGATGCGCGAGGCGTCCAGCGAAAACGCGGCGCCTATCTCGCCCGTCTGCAACTCGTTGATCGTCGTCGCAGGATCGTGGATGAACGGCAGCACCATGCGCGCAAGGCGCGGTTTGCCGCCGTAATATCGCGGATTTGCCGCCAGAATCAGTCGATCTCCATGCTGCCACTTGACGAATTCGTACGGTCCGGATCCGATGGGTGCGACGCTGAACGGCGCATCGTTGATGCTGGAATAACGACCCAACAGATGCTCGGGCATGATTGGGTAATTGCTGTCGCCGCCGAAAAAGAATGGAACGATGGGCGAGAGGGGACGCTTGAGGCGCACGACGACCGTATACGGATCCGGGACGGTAACGGACGCGACTGCATCGTATCCATATCGAGTCGGGATGTCGTTTGCCGGATTCATGATCGCGCGATAAGTGAACGCAACGTCGCGAGCGGTAAGCGGCACGCCGTCCTGCCATCGCACGTCATGGCGCAGATGAAACGTTACGCGCTTGCCGTCGGCCGAAACGCCGCCGTTTTGCGTGGTCGGTACGCGCACCGCGACTGCGGGCACCATGTTGCCTTCGGAATCGTAATTCGTCAGATACGAGTAGAGCAAATCTCCGATGGCGTACGCGATCGGCCCCTCAAGAAGCAGCGGGTTCAACGAAACCGGCTCTTGCGGAAGGGCGACGACGAGCGTGTTCGATTGCGAAGCGTTCGGCCGGCCTGCGGGTGCCGCGCATCCGGCGAGCAGGCTCACCAGCAAGCCCAAAGCCGCCGCGCCCGCCCGCGTTCTCAATCGCATCCGACTAAATTTCGTCGGCGCGAGCGATATTCCGCCTTAGTACATCCGGGCCGTGGTAATCGAAACCAGCGACGCGGGGCGGCCGGAGTCATTCCGAATCCGGTGCCGGTAGGCGGCGGAGAAGACGCAGCAGTCTCCCTCGGCCATGGGGTAGTCGACTCCGTCGACTTCCGCGACGACCTCGCCCTCGGTCACGTAGACTACGTCGATGCCTTCGTGGGTCAACTCGTTGCGGAGTCTCGTTCGCGCGGCGAAATTGATGACGACGAAATCCAAGTCGATGCCCGGCAGATGCAGCGCTTCATAGCGAACGCCCTTACCGCGATTGATGGTCGCGCGGTTTTCTTTCCGCACGAAATTCGGGCGTGACAGCTGCGTGGTGAATCCCAAGAACGAGCCGAGATCGTACTCGAAGAAGCGCGCGAGCCGCGCCAGACGCCCGAGCGAAATATCGGATTCTCCGCGCTCCACCGCACGAATGAACGATTCCGACAAGTCGCTGCGCTCGGCGAGTTCGCGGACCGTCACGTTCCGCTGCGCCCGCAGGCGCTGCAGGATTTTGCCCACATCCGGCAGCGAGGATTCGGCCGGCGCGCGGCCGTCCGGCGCCGCGTTCTTTCGCGTCGGTTTTTTCGGCGATCGGTTCATGCATCAGTAGTTCGCTGCGGCGGCCTGCCGCAGCCTCCGTCGACGAAATATCGATGTCAGCCCTTAAAATTTCGCCGAACACGACAGGAGCGGCCAACCTCGGCAAGAACGCACGGCGTGGATTGCGTTTTAGAGAGGTGCGAACGGTGAAGATTCGTGTTGCTGCCGCCTGCATTGCGGGTTGCGCCTTGGCGCTCGCGCTTCCGCTCTGCGGCAGAGCGCAAAGCGCGTCGCCCGCTTTCACATTGCAGCAGATTCTCAGTTATCCGTACCCGGTGTCGCTCATCGCGGGCGCCGACAACCGCACGATCGCGTGGGTGTTGAACGAACGCGGAGTCCGCAACATTTTCGTCGCATCGGCGCCATCGTACGCGCCGCGCATGGTCACCGATTACACCGCGGACGACGGCCAAGAAATCACCAACGTGAAAATTTCCGCAGATGGCCGTTACCTCGTGTACGTGCGCGGCGGCGATCACGATTCGAACTGGCCCGCACGCCGTTCCACCGGATCCGGGCCTTAGTCCGATTCCACCACAAATGGAAGTGTGGTCCGTCGCCCTCGCGGGCGGCAAGCCGGTTTCGCTCGGCAGCGGCGACGCGCCGGCGATCTCGCCCGACAATCGGCGCGTCGCGTTTCTCGCAGCGGACCAGTCGGTGTCGTGGGCGCCGCTCGACGGCTCCGCAAAAGCGGACCGCCTGTTCTTCGACGAAGGCCAGGACTCCGATCTGCAGTGGTCTCCGGACGGCAGTGAGCTCGCCTTCGTTTCGACGCGAACCGATCACAGTTTCATCGGCGTGTATCGCGATCAGCACACGCCGCTGCGCTTCATGCAACCGTCGACCTCGCAAGACGTCGAGCCGCGGTGGTCGTTTGACGGGACGCACATCGCTTTTCTGCGCGTTCCGGGTTCGCGGCGGGCCGCCGGTTTCGGATCTTGCTTGGAATGTCACGCCGTGGGCGGTTTGGGTTGCCGACGCACGCACGGCGAGTGCGCAGCGCGTGTGGCAAAGCGGCTCTACGCTGCGCGACTCTTTCCCGGATACGTTCGATCCCAGTTTGCGTTGGGGCGCCGGAAACCGGCTTACGTTCGTTTCCGCGGCCGACGGCTGGCCGCACGTTTACGACGTCTCCGCGAATCGCCCCGGCCCGGCGCATTTGCTGACGCCGGGTGCGTTCATGGTGGAAGATACCGGGATTTCACCGGACGGCAAGTGGTTGATTTACTCTGCGAATACGGGCAAAACGCCCGGCGACTTCGAGCGGCGCCACCTCTTCCGCGTCGACGTGCAGAACGGGCGCGTCAGCGAGGTGACGCGCGGCGCGTCGAGCGAGTGGAATCCCGTCGTCACGGATGAAGGGCGCATGGTCGCGTTCGTTCAGGCCGGTGCGAAAGAACCGCCGCTCGTTACGGCAGGCGCGCTCGCGAACGCTTCGTGGCGTGCATTGGATCGCGATCGGTTGCCTGCGGATTTTCCGGTTTCGCAACTCGTCGTGCCAAAGAGCGTGACGTTTCGCGCCTCGGACGGCTTACTCGTACACGGGCAGTTATTCGCGAAAAACGATACGTCGGCGAAAAAACCCGCGGTGATTTTCGTGCACGGCGGTCCGCCGCGCCAGATGCTCACGACGTGGCACTACATGGACTACTACACCAACGGATACGCGGTAAATCAGTACTTGGCAAATCACGGCTTCGTGGTGCTTTCGGTCAATTACCGATTGAGCATCGGCTACGGGCACGACTATTCGCACCCGGCGCATTGGGGCCCGACCGGCGCTTCCGAATACAAGGATGTGCTCGCGGGCAACGCTTTTCTGCGGCGCGACGCTGCAGTGGACGGGCGGCGCATCGGCATTTGGGGCGGCTCTTACGGCGGGTATCTTACCGCGCTTGCACTTGCCCGCAACTCCGATCGTTTTTGTACCGGCGTCGATTGGCACGGCGTGCATGACTGGTCGACCGCGGAAGACCTGCCGGATCCGCCGGCGCGTTACGAAATGCCGAATATCAAAGAAGAGCGCCGCGTCGCTTGGGAATCATCTCCGGATGCGGCAATAGCGACGTGGAAATCGCCGGTTCTGCTGGTACAGGGCGACGACGATCACAACGTGCGTTTCCACCAAACCGTCGATCTCGCGCGCCGGCTGGATCTCCGGCACGTGCCTTACAGCGAGGTCGTGATTCCCAACGAGATACACGGATTCTTGCGGCACGCGACGTTCTTGCAAGTAGATGCGGCGACCGTCGATTATTTGCAGCGCCATTTGACTGCGGCAGCCTGTGCCGGCCGCTGAACCGGGTGCGCACGGCGCACGCCGGCGTCATTCGGCGTCGCGATATTCCCGCTCGCCCGTTTGCGGATCGTAGTCGACTTCGACGAGCTTTCCCGTGCCGGGATCGATGAACTTCTCGCCCGTCGGCTGCCAATTTCCGCCGGTTCGCGATACGCGGCCGCGGTAGTGCGGCTCGAAAAAGAGTCCGCCGAAGATGAGAATGCCGACCACGATGTCGACGGCACCTGGGACGAAGATCTTCGGCGGCGCGGCTATTATCAAATACACGCCTCCACCAATGAGCCCCAGGCCGATCAGTGCAACGAGAACGCGCACGATCATACCGGCTCCAGTTTGACTGCCGTGCCGTATGCGACGATCTCGCTCATGGTCGTTCCGATCTCCGAGGAGTCGTAACGCATCATCGTGATGCCGTCCGCACCCATTGCTTGAGCGTTTTGAACGAGTCGATCGACCGCGTGGCGGCGCGCTTCCTCGAGCAGTTGCGTATACTCGGAAATTTCGCCGCCGACCAGCGAGCGCAGCGATGCCATGATATTTCCGCCCAAGCCGCGGCTGCGAACGACGACGCCGAAGACTTGACCTAGCGTCTGAACGGTCTTGTATCCGGCGATCGATTCGGTCGTGGCAACGATCATGCTCTACTCCTTACTCTACCGTGTTTAGGGCAAGTCGATACGATAGAGATCGAATCCATCCTCGTGCAGCCGCTGCATTTTTCCGGCAGCCAGCGTGTCGAAGCGCACCGTCGTCTGCCCCAGTGAGAACGTGCCGTCGTTGTGCGGGGTAAGCGGCGCGCCGTCGAGCATCAGTCGACCCTTCAAAACGAATACCCGGCTGGCTGCGGCGACGCCCCACACACCCAAACTCTCGTAGCGTCCGACCAAGGCGTTCCAGCCACGCGGATACGTAAACGTGCGCGCTCCGCTATAAGCGCCGGTCGTAAACCACTGCGCGCCCGACGTAATTTCGTCCATCGAACCGGATTTGCCGCCGCGCGCGAACGTGAGACCGTACACCGCGAACCGCGGGTCGTCCACGTAGAATGTCGTTCCGCCGCGCGGATACAGCACTTTCGAGCCTTGCGGCGTTGCCACGCGAAGCGTCGAGCCGTCTGCGGTAACCACGAGTTTCGAACCGTCGGTTGCGGTATATGTGCCGGCATACTGCGCGGCGTTCGACACGGTTGTGCGCTGCAAATAGTTGCCGATAGGCGCAGGTACCGGTGGGAGCGGCGTTCCTGCACTTTGCGCCTGAAGGACCTTGATCGCATACAGCACGATAGCGCACGGGTGAAGCGGCGCCTCCACCAAATTTGAAAACGCGATAACGCCGAAGCCGCGCGTTACGTCGTTTTCCATGCACGCCGAGTAGCCGGCGATGCCGCCGGTATGCCCGACGATCTTGTCGCCGTTTTCATCGTGAACGGCCAATCCGAACGCATAATGCTCGTAAAGGCGTGGCGCTTCGGCAAGCTCGGGGCTCGTCTCTCCGGCGACTTTTCCGTTGGTCGAGTCCGGCGTCGTCCAAAGCGCGTAACTCGACGGAGAAAGAACGCGTTTGCCCGCGTCATCCACGCCCTGATTCAGAATGAGGCGCATGTACTTGGCCATGTCTTCGGGCGTCGAAATCACGGAGCCGGCAGGATCGATGTAGTCGCCGGGAAGCGAGTACATCAATTGCGGATTCGGCGGCGTCATCAGATTCGTGTCTTCGAAAACGTAGCCGTACGCTGCGTCCGAAAGCGTTTCGGGCGTGAACACGGGACTGCTATGGGACATGCCGAGCGTATCGAACACTCGCGACTGCAGCGAATCGGCCCACGGTTTGCCGTCGAGCGCCGCTTGAACGGAGCCGATGGTCGCCAGACCGTCGTTCGAATACGACCAACTCGTGCCCGGATTGAAAATCGTATGCGCGTTGCGAAGAGCCGCTACCGTGTACAAATATCCCGGCGCGATCGAGTAGTCGTCCGGGAATCCGCGCGGTATGCGAAAGCAGTTGATGCGCATAAACCGTCTTTCCGTGCGAGTTTATCGAGAACCACGGCAGATAAGTACTTATCGGTTTTGCCGGGTCGAATTTCCCTTCGTCCCGCAACTCCAAAAGCGAGAGTGCCGTCATTCCCTTCGTGATGGAACCAACCGGAAAGCGCGTAGTGCTCGTAACCGGCGTCTTCGCCTCGAGATTCGCATAGCCGACCGTGATGATGCGCAGGGTGTGATGCCGATCGGTGATCGCCACCGACATTCCCGGCGCGCCCTGCTCCTGCAGTGCCTGGGGCGCATACGTCTCGATCAACTTAATCGCGTCGTCCACACTGGGTGGCTGCGCCGCCGTCGCCGGCATGGTGAAGAGGCACGCAGCCGCGGCTAAGACGGCGGCGGCGGTTTTACGGTAATGAGTACTCCGCATGGTCCTTCCTGTTCGATGCTTTGCTGCGCCAGAGCAGATAGATTGGGGCGCCGGAAAGGAAAATCGCCAACCCGACGAGCGAGTCGCCGGGAAACGCGACGTATGCGTTGATCACGAAAACGGTGCATACGCCGGCGAAAAACAGCGTGCTCCACGGATGCCCGGGGATCCGCAGCCCCAGCGAGTGGGTGCGCGCATCGCGCCGCCGAAAAATGAAAACGGCGGCGGCCGCCAAGGTCATGTATAGAAAATCCATCGGCGTGACGTAGTTGAGTATGCGCTGGTAATTGCCCCACCCGACGATTGCGCTGGAAACCACGCACTGCAGCGCAATCGCGACGATGGGCGCCTTCGTTTTCGGATGCAGATAGGCGAGTTGCCGGAAAAATAATCCATCGCGCGCCATCGTGTAATACAACCGCGGAATCGTCAGCGCCATGTTGCCTAAAAACCCGAGCGTCGAGAGCGCGATGAATGCGGCGACGATTCCTTCGCCGGCGCGTCCGACCACCATCTTGACCATGTCGCTCGCGGGAGTCGCGCTGTGGGCAAGGCCGCCGGCGCCAAGCATTCGTAGGCCGCCGAGCGTCACGGCAAGATATAAAACGACGACGCCAATCACGCCGAACACCAATCCGAACGGCATGGAGCGCTGCGAGTCTTTCATCTCGCGGTCCATGAACGGCGCGGTTTGCCAACCGTCGTACGAATAGAACACCGGAATCAGCGCCGCTCCGAGCGCGGCAAGAATGCCGAGCGTCCCGGTGTAGGCGGGAAGCGCCACGTGATGCGCTGCCACGGGGCCGAAGAAACCGGCGCCGATGATGATCGCGATCGCGCCGATCTTCAGAATCATCATTACGTTCTGCGTCACCACGCCCTCGCGCACGCCGAAGCAGTTGATGATTCCGGTCGCAAGGATCGCGGCGACGGCCAAAATTCTGGGATCGACGGGGAACCACAGATGCGCGTACGTTCCAAACGTGACGGAAACAGCGGCAATCGCGCCGCTCTGACTGACGAGCAGCGCCGTCCACCCCGACATGAAGGCGAGCCCGGGGTGGAATGCGTCGCGCAAATATCCGTACATGCCGCCGACATCCGGACGGCGCGCCGCCAATTCGGCGTACACGAACGCGCCGATGAGCGCAACCACGCCGCCGAGCAGCCATGCGAATACGATGAGGTTCGTGGAGTGGAGGCGCTGCGCGACTACGGACGGCGTCATGAAGATGCCGGACGCGATGATTCCGCCCATCACGATAAGCGTGGCATCGAAGGAGCCCAGACGTTTGGCCAGCCGAGGCGTGCTCACTGCAGGGTCGTTACCTGCGGCGAGGCGTAGTTCCTCGGCAAGGATGCCGAAATATCGTTCACTGTAACAGAATATTGCTGCGAAGCGCCTTTAGGGGGCCGCCGGGGGCGCTACGCGATCGCGCCGGATGGGGAAGTGGCGAACCTAAATCTTCGGCTCGATCGCACATTCGCGAAGTCGACATAGGGCAGTCCGCTCTTATCCCTCGACGCGAATTGCCATATACTAAAGGCAAGGCGGGCAAAGAGTAGATGGCGAGCCGCCGCTCTCTTGCCAGGGCCTGTCGCTGGAGTGCTTATGGACGACGCCGCTCGCACCGGGCTTCGCATCCATCTCCTCGGTCAGCCGCGGTTTTACTATGGCGGCGAGCCCTTTGCGTTTCGTGCGCGCCCGCGCGCCTTGGTGCTGCTGGTTTTCCTACTGATGCACCGCCGCGCGCATTTGACGCGGGACCTCGTCGCTTTCACGCTCTGGCCGGACGACAGCGAGGCTGAAGCTCGCGGCAAGCTCCGGCGTCACTTGCATCAGCTCGGTTCGGCGCTGCCCGCGTCCGCGCACCCGTACGTCGGATCCCAGGAAGACGTTATTTGGTGGAACGAGGACGCCGGCGCGTGGATCGACGTCGACGACTTCGAACGGTGCGTTGCCGATGAAGCGCGCTGGACGGAGGCGGTGGATTTCTACGAGGGCGATCTCGCCCTGTCCGTGTACGACGATTGGATCGCGCCGATTCGCGAGCGCGTTCGCGGCCAATACGTCGATACGCTTCAGCGCCTGCTGTTCCGCGCGCGCAGCCGCAGAGACTTTGCGCTCGCGACGAATTACGCCGAGCGAATACTCGCGAACGATCAGTGGCGTGAGGACGTGCTCCGCCAACTCGCCTCCATCCGCTACGAAAGCGGCGATCGCGCGGGTGCGCTGCGCGCGATAGACGCCTTTGCTCGCCGGCTCGCCGCCGAAATGAACGTGGAACTGATGCCGGAAACCCTCGCGCTCCGAGCGCTGATGCTGCGCGGAAGCGCGTTGCCCGACGCAGCGGAACGCCGGTCCGTCGATACGGCGTTCCCGGCAAGCGTCTTTCCGTTCGTCGGACGGTCTGACGAGTTGCAGCAGCTCGCGCAGGCATGGAGATTCCGCCGCGCAAGGGCACGGCAAAGTCGTGCTGATCGGCGGCGAGGCCGGAATCGGAAAGACGCGGCTATCCAACGAACTTGCGTTGCTGGTAAACACCCAAGGCGGACGCGTTCTGCGCGGGACGACGTCGTCTCCGGAACAAGTGCCGTACCAACCGCTCGTCGAGGCGTTGCGGGATGCGTTGCCGCTTTTATCCTTGCTCGACGTGCGGCCCATTTGGCTGGCTGCAGTTGCAGCAGTAGTTCCCGGAAGTCGCGCTGCAGCGAACCGACCTTCCGTCCCTGCCGACGATCGATGCGGCTCGCGAGCGCTCGCGTCTGCTGGAAGGTTTAACGGCGGTCGTGCAGGGGCTCTCACGTCAACGCCCGCTCTTGGTAGTCTTGGAAGACCTGCAATGGGCGGGAGAAGCCACGCTATTCGCACTGGAGTATCTCGCGCGCCGCGTTGCGGCATTTCCCGCGCTGATCGTCGCGACGTATCGAAACGAGGACGGAGAAGTCGCCCAACTATTCAACCTCTGCGCCGCAAACTCCAACTCGAGAATGTCGCCAATCATCTCTCGCTGGGCGGCCTTTCCGGCGGCGACGTCTGCGAACTCGCACGGAGCATTCCGAGCCTAGCCGCGGATGCCGAGTCGATCGGGTCGCACGTGCATGCCGTCAGTGGCGGAAACCCGCTGTTTGCGGTCGAGTTGCTGCGAGAGAACGCTGAAACCGGAATTCGCGAAGCATCGTCGCGGTTTTTGAAAACGATGATCGAGGTCCGCACGGGGCGCGCCTCGGAGAACGCGCGCAAAATCGGTGAAATTGCCAGCGTCATCGGCGCAACGTTCGATGCCGATCTTTTGCGTGAAATTTCCGGCTTACCCGAAAACGTCGTCCTCGATGGCGTAAGCGAATTGCTCGGCCGCAGCCTCGTGCGGGAAGTGGGACGCGTGCACTTCGCGTTTACGTTCAGCCATCATTTGGTCGCATCGACGATTTACGATCAGATCGAGCCGTCACGGCGCGCGCATTGGCATCGCCGCGTTGCCGCGACGATCGCGCGCCTGTCAAGCGACCGGGGCGACATTGCCGGGACGCTGGCGCATCATTACGACAAAGCGGGCGACGGTGAAAAAGCAGCCGTGCAGTATTTCGTTTCCGCGCAGCGCAGTTTTGCCATTTTCGCGAATCAAGAAGCGCTGGCAAGCGCGACTCGCGGTCTGGAACTTGCCGCGGATCCCCAGCGGCGACGCGCTTTGCTCGGTTTGCGCGAGCGCATTCTGGGACGCCTGGGCGATCGCGACGCGCAACGGGAGGACATCGAGAGCCTCGAGCGGCTGGCGCGGGACGACGACAGCCGTATGGACGTCGTGTGGCGGCGGGCGCAGTGGGCGCGCGCGGTCGGAGAGCTTAGCGACGAAGCGCGCTACCTTGAGTATTTCTCCCAACGCGCGCTCGCGACAAACGATCTCGCGCGGCAAGCCGCCGGTCATCGCGCCTCGGCGCGGAATTTAATGCTTCGCAGCCACTATGTTGAAGCATTCGCGTCGGCGCAGGCCGCGGTCGCGATCGACCGTCAGTGCAACGACGCCGGCGGCGAAGTTGACGCGCTGTGCTTACTTTCGGAAATCGCAGTCAACCGCGGCGAAGCTTCCAAAGCGGAAGAAGAACTGGTGCAGGCGCGCGCCCGCGCGGAAAGCAGCGGCGGATCCATCCTTGATTGCTCGCGTCGCGATGACGTCGGCCGGCGTCGCGATCATGCGCCGTGATTTTGCGCGCGCGCTTACGGACTCGCACGAAGCTCAGCGCCGGTACCGCGAAATCGGCGACCGTGAAGGCGAGGCTGAAGCCAGCGCGCGCGTTGCATCCGCGCTCTCGTTCCAACAGCGCTTCGAGGAGGCGGCGGTAGAGTTCGCAGCAACCGCGAACATTTATCGCGCTCTGGGTAACCGGCTTCAACTCGCATATCTGTTGTTCAATCAAACCGGAAGCCAGATCCAGCTGGGATTGCTGGACGACGCGAGGTCCTCGCTGGTCAAGGCACTCGAAATATTTGAAGCGTTCGACGATATGCGCGGACGTGCAGCGTCGCTGACCAACCTGAGCATGGTGCGGCTTTTGCAGCTGGCCCCCGAAGAAGCCAAGGAGATCGGGTTGGGTGCCCTGCACGCCTCGCGGGAGATCGCAAACTCCGTTATCGAGGCGGGCGCGCTCGCGAATCTGGGGAACGCCGAACGCGAATTGGGAGAGTTGGACGCAGCGCTCGCGCACATGAAGGAGGCGATCGCGATTCGCGAACGCTTGAACCACTCGGCTACCTTCGAAGAGTTGGGCGATCTCGCATTGGCACAGATGAAAGCCGGAGACGTGGCGGCGGTGCGAACGGCGGACGATATCATGCAGCGCGCCGACCCGTCGGGCGAAAACACCGTTTTGCCGCACTACTGTTTCTGGGCGGCGGCACGCGTCTATCACGAGCAAGGCAATGAGAGCAAGGCGGCAGCCGCGCTCGCTCGCGCGCAGGAACTCGTAAACGTACAAGTCGGCGCGATGGCCGACAAGCGGACGCGCGAGGCGTTCGGCGAGCTGCCGTCCGTACGCGCCATTTCCGCGGCTCGGAGCGGCGCCTGGCCGTAGCAGCCGCTGTAAGCCGCGCGCGGGACGCTTGCGGGACGGCAGGCTGATACCTTTTGCATACGTCATGCGAAGGGAAGGAAACAAATGTCACCCAGAGATCGTGTCGCACTTACGCGATCGTTTCGCGGAATAACGACTGCCGTTCTAATAACCAGCCTAGCGCTGGCTCAATTTTTACTGCCTACGCCGGCTCTTGCGCAAACCAATGCGCGAACGGGCTGCTTGAACCAGTGGCTCTTCAATGGTGTTTGGCGCGCAAAAGTTACCAAGGTCGAGCCGATCATGGACGGCGCCAAACAAACCGGATGGCAAGTCACGGAGGTGTGGCGCAACGGCACCTCGCGCGAACTCGCTCCGGCGGATTCGTCATTGAAATCAATGGATTTGCAGCTCTCGAACTCCGCACTCCAAGTAGAAGGGCACAATTTCGAGCAGGCTTACGTTCGATGACATGGCGCCTTCCGGCGAACTGACGTACCGGGCCGTCTATTTCGGCCCGAACATGAGCGTTGATCCGAACGACAAACCGAGGGCGCGTGGACGCAGTCTTCGACAACGCCGTCGTTTCAACGTCGAACAAGCCGCATTTTTCGAGCAGGCAATACAACTTTCATTACAAGCTCGGCTGCGTTGCAAGCGGGGCCGCAGCACAGGCGCAGGGCGGCTCCACGCAGCTCAACGCAACCAGCGGCTGCATGAATCAATGGATGTCGAACGGCGTCTGGAAAATGCGCGTCCTTGCCGTCACGCCGTTTCCCGTCGGAACGAAGGCAAGGGATCAAATTGGTTGGCACGTCAGACAAGAATGGGTCAACATCACGCACGGTAAGGTCTTTCCGGGTAGTGTGGCCGACCCCGGCGATCGAGTCGCGCCCACGAGCGTGAGCGACGAGTTCCTCTCTACGAAGAGCGGTAACAACACCTCGTCGGCCAACGTGGTCGGTGGGTTTGCGCTCGGTTCGCGAAATATTCCGTTCCCTCCGGGCGTCCCGTACACGTTCGATCAGCTGATCAGCGGCGGCGTTTTTAATGCCGCAGACGCGCCCACGCGTTTGCTCGTGACGTTTGACACGGCCACGCAGAAGAAGGAGATGGTGTCAATCCCCGTTCCGCAGTACCGCATGCCGGCGAACTTCCGTATCAGTTTGACGTGCGGCGGAACGGTAACGATGGCACCCGGCTGGGAGTCGTTGAATACCCCGCCGCCGGCTCAGCCTGCTGCTGCAGCGCAACCTGCACCTCAAGCTGAAACGCAGACCGCAACGCAATCGCAGCAGACGACGACGGCGCAACCTCCGTCTAACGGTACGAATTTGAAAGTCGATCCATGCGCGATGCTCGGTGCTCCCGACGTTGCTTCCGCACTAGGCGTAGGCGTTGGATCGTTGGGCGCCGCGCAGCACCCCTCGCCGAACGAGTGCGCGTGGGCGGTCGCGTCACATACGCACGGCGTGGCGCGAAACATTCTCCTCGTCATGCAGCCTGTTCACGCAGCGCCGTGCCACGGTTTCAGCTGCCTGCATGTCGTGCAGTCGGTGCTGAATCTCCCCGGACTTCCGGGCATTCCAGCGCAGTTCTCAGAGGCATTTAACGACGCGCAACTCATCGCGGGATTGGGCGACAAGGCGTCGTGGAAAGACGGCCGGCTAACGGTGCTGAAAGCCGGTATGGCGTTCCAGTTGCTCGTGCACCAGAACGGCTCACCCGTGCTGGCGACTTCAGAAACGCTCGCACGGGTCGTGCTCGATCATCTGGGTACGCCGTAATTCCACGACTCCGGTACCGGCGGTTTCATCTACCGCCGGTACCGGATCAGCGAAAAGAGATACCCCTCTTTCGCAGCGGAATGCCGCGGTCGTCTGAGTGCGTATTTCTCCGTAAGTTTGCGCGGAACTTCGGCCGGCTGCTCTCGTGTTCCGGCGGACGCAAGCGCCGTTACCTATGACTCGGCGTCGTCATGGCTGACGATCTGCGCTCGGACGATACGTACCGAAGCTCCAGGCGTGCCCTTCCGGATCGCGCACTCCGAACTCGTGCGAACCGTAGTCCGTATCAGAAGGTTCGCGGGAAATATCCGCTCCGGCTGTTTTTGCACGTGCGTACAGCGCATCCACGTCCGCGGGCGTTTCGAGCGCAATGTATATTGCGCCGGTAACGGCGCCCAGCGTTTTCGGGCTCTTCATGTAAGGATCGTTCTTTACATCGACGCTCCCCAGCATAATCAGGTCGGGGCCCAGTTTCAGTTGCGCGTGAGCGATACTCTCACCCTCGCCGGGATAGACGACCTGCTCCTCGAAACCGAGCACGGAGGTGAGCCACGCGATTGCCGACTTGGCATCGTCGTAGCGTAGAGCAGGATAAATGCACTGCCGTGTCTGCGCCTGTGCGGTATTCATGATGGGATCATAGACCTTTTCAGCGTTCGTGTCAGCGCGTTGCGGACAAATAGACGCGCTGGGGCGGGTGTGTTATGCGCGCAGACGGCAGCCCAGATTACGCGAATAACTCCCATCATGCCGGATCGGCCCGGAGATCGTTCGGCGCGTCTTTCACGGCAGGCATTCCGCTTATTCTTGTAGAGCGCGAGCCGGTGTTTCCAACGCTGCAACTCTGTGGCCGGTGACATGGGGCGTTTGGAGCCGTCGGGTTAGGGCAATCGGGCAGCCGAGGCGGGGGTATCCGCACTCTGCACGAGATTGATTTTGCTATACACTTCACGCGAGGTTTGCGCATGAAGTATCTCGATAAAATCGATAGTGCCCGGCAGCTCGTCATCGACGCCATCGAAAAGTATCCGTCGATTTGCCTAGGTTGTTCCTTCGGTAAAGACTCGATGGTGACGCTGCACCTAGTCCTTTCGGTGAAGCCCGACATTCCGGTGTTCGGCGTGATGGCCGATACGGAGTTTGCGGAAACGTACGCATTCGCCAAATCCGTCGCCGCACGGTACGGGCTCGACTACACCGAATACATTTTCTCCCAGGAAGAGGGCGAGAAGTGTTGCGGCAGACCGAAAGTCGAAAAAACAAAAGAGGCGCTACGCGATTATGACGCCTGGATCTCAGGCGTCCGAAAGACGGAGGGGATCACCAGAGCGAACTTCGAGCCCGTGGAGGAACAAAACGGTCTGGTAAAGGTGAACCCCATTCTCGACTTTACCGAATTGGACATTTGGAGATACATAGCGACGAACGAGATTCCGGTCAATCCGATGTACGCTCGCGGATACCGCAGTTTAGGTTGTGGCCTCTGCTCGTTCCCCGAGGAAGACGAATTGGAAAGCGAACGTGCCGGCCGGTGGAAAGGTACGCCGAATGCCTGCGGAGAGTGCGGCATTCACACGCAACCACTCAGAGACGTTGTTCCGGCTGAGGTCTAGTGCGCTGACTCGTTCACCCAACGATAGGAGCCCGCGCCGCACCTAACGTGCTCGGCGTACGCAGGTATCGACTGATGCGGTCGTCTTTCCACCCGCGTGCACCTTTGCGTGCAGCGTATACTCCGTCGCCGAGACGGTATCGAACCTTTCAGCGATGCTTGCGTCGGGGTAAACGCTGTGGTACGCAATGTGGTTCGGATCATTGCCTGGCGCGCGCATGATCGTTGCGTTTCCTTGGTCGTCGAGGATGAGGGCTGTCCAGCCGCGCCTTGCGTCATAGGTCAGCAATTCTTCACCGCCGCCGCCCGGCCATGAATCGATCTGTCGCAACACGTGGCCGTTTCGATCATATGTGTAGACGGCACCGTAGGCAAAGCGTGACGCTCCAGCGCGGTAGGTGCAGCTCCACGTACCGACGAGATAGTGCAACCCGACGAGCGACGCAGCCTTTGCAGGCGACGAGGCAGCAAGCATAAGGCACGCCAATACTACGGCAATACGGGCACGGCGAGATTTCATATCGGCGGCGGTTCCACATCGGATGGTTTGAGCCTTTGGTTCTGTCTGCGCGCAACGCTCGTGTGCTCCGATGAGATGTTTTCAAACGCTCGCACGTGTCAGCAAATCGCGCTCGGACAAGAACTATTAGCAACGAGCAACGACGTTTGCGCCGTTGCGATCTATAGACCTTGCGGTGTAACGTCATCGTAAGCGCAGGCACGTAAGCGATGCGGTCGAAGGATCGCGTTGATTGCTTTAATCGGAGGTCCGGCTTTGCGCACGCTCATAATCGCGCTGTCTATGCTTCTGCTCGCGGCCTCGGCGCCGCAACCCAGCCTCGTCGGTACGTGGCAAGGAATCATCAAGGGGCCTGTGGGCCCGTCGCACCGCATCATGCAGATTACGAAGACAGGCGGCATATACGACGTTGTGATTCATAGCCTCGATGAATCGGACGTTCCAATCGTGACGAAGAATGTGTCGATTCACGGAAACGCCGTGACGATGAAGTTCGACATGCACACATGGCCGTGGATCGATTATCACCGCGTGTTCAACGCAACGCTCAGCACCAGCGGCAAAACGCTCGACGGAAAATGGCACATTCCAAACTACGCGCCGATCGCGATGAACTACACAAAAGTCAAGCATGCGACGTGGACGATCGTCGAACCAAAGGTCACGTATGTGGAAGTTCAGCCCCGCGTGAACGTCGAGGCTCTGGATTGGGGCGGCGAGGGACGTCCGCTTCTTTGGCTCGCCGGCCTTGGAAACACTGGACACGATTTCTACGGGATCGTGCCAAATCTGATCAAGCACTATCACGTGTATTCGATGACGCGACGCGGATTCGGCGCTTCGGGCAAACCGGCTGCGACCGCGGAGAACTATTCCTCCGACCGCCTCGGCGACGACGTCATCGCCGTGATGGACGCGCTAAAGATCGAGAAGCCGATCGTCATGGGCCACTCGATCGCCGGCGAAGAACTTAGCGACCTCGGGACGCGTTTTCCGAATCGCGTGTCGGCGTTGATATACGTAGACGCCGGATATTGGTACGCGTTCGACTCAGGCAACAAGCCGAAGGATCCGGTGGGAACGCCGGCTCCCGGGCAGCCTCCGATGCCGCCGGTCGGAAAGGCGATTATTGAGAACGCCAGCAGCTTCAAGGGTCCGATCCACGTCCCGATCCTTGCAATCTTCGCCAATCCGCATGACTTTTCGGGAGAGCCGCCCGCCGATCGCACCCCAGCCGCAGTGAAGGAATTCAACGCCGAAACGACCGCGGCGATCAAAGGCTTCAAAGCCGGCCTGCCCCACGCGAAAGTGATCGTCATACCGAACGCAAGCCACTTCGTCTTCCTCTCGAATAAAGAGCAGTTCCTGAACGACGTCAACACGTGGATCGCCAGACTGCCGCCGCTGCGATAGTTGCCGCCGCGCAGAGTTCACCGCCTGAGGTCCAGGCGCTACGGCTTGCAGAACAAAAAAGGTGAACGTCCCCAATTCACATGCAACGGCACACGATCGGCGTCGCTCTGTACGGCAAGCATGGAAGCGGCGAGCATGTGGACGGCGACGAGGAAGAACTCCGAAGCGAACTTGTCTATGCGGCTGGTGCGGCGGCTGCATCGATTGCAATCGGTGGAGCGCGTCCGCGAACTTGAAGCCGAACTGCGCATCGCCAAGATGTAGCCTTCCTGCGACGGCCTACGGCAACATTGTCGAAATCGCAATGTTTGTCCCATCCGAGACGACGGATGCAGCGGCGTCCCGATCGGTGCGATAGACGCGTGCCCCGAAGCGCTGCAACGTTTCCACTGTCGATGGCGCCGGATGACCGAACATGTTGTGGCGTCCTACGGAGATGACGGCATATTTTGGATGGACGGCGGCGATGAACGTGGGTGAGCTGCTATAGGCGGATCCGTGGTGGCCGACCTTCAGCACGTCTGCATGCAAATCGATTCCCTCGTTTAAGAACCGCTGCTCGGCCGCAACGCCTGCATCGCCGGTGAAGAGCATGCGGAAGTGCTTGTATTGCAATATGAACGCGACCGAGTTGTCATTGATCGTGTTGCTGCTTTCAATGAAGGGCAGTGAGGGGCCGATGAATGTCAGCGTTACACCGTCCTCCGTGCGCCAAACCATGCCTGCACGCGGATAAACGATCGGAACGCGATCGGCGCGAGCCGTGGCAACGGCATCTCGCCAGGCATAACCGGAATACTGCTGTCCGCTGTCTGCGAGTTCGCCCACGCTAAAGCCGTCGCGTAATATCGGAGCAGCGGCGCCGACGTGGTCGCCGTGCGGGTGCGAAAGTAGTAGCGCGTCGATTCGGCGCACGCCGTTGCGGCGCAGGAACGGCACGACGATTCGTTCGCCGACGCTTTCAGCCGAGGATCCACCGTTCGCGCCGCGCTCGAGGCGTCCACCCGCATCGACGAGTATCGCGTGTCCGAGCGGTGTCTGAATGAGGATGCCGTCCGCCTGACCGACGTCGAGAACCGTAATGCGCAGATGGTGGTCGGGACGAATTGGCGGCGTAGCGACCAGCGTGCAGCCCATGAAAAGCAGCGCCAGTGCAAGCGTCTTGCCTCCACGCTTCCAACAGGCGACGGCGGACACGAGCGCCGCATCGTAGGCTGCAATCGTCCATGTCGGCGCGGGCGACGTGGCGAGGGATGCGCCAGGAAGCGCGGCGATGGTCTGAACGCTGGAGACGATCCACGCCAGAAGCCAGCCGTTCAGATTCGCGAGTGCTTGCGCGAGCGGCGCGATGGACGCTGCCGCGAGTTGCGCGCCGCCCAAGAGCATCGTTGCGGCGACGACCGGCACGACGAGCAGGTTCGCTAGGACCGCGTACGGCGAAAACAATAAAAATATCGCGGCGGTAAGCGGCCACGTTCCAAGTTGCGTCGCAATCGTCAACGCGAGCGCTTCCCTAATTCGGTGAGGCGCGGCAAAGCCTTGAAGCAGCCGCTGCACTTCGTCTGCGCACAGCAGAATCGCCGCAACGCAAGAAAACGACAACGCGAACGACGCACCGTCAAGTGAAAGGGGCCAGAAGAGCGCGATAACTGCGAGCGCAGCGCCATACGCGTTCCACGAGCGTGAAGCCGCGCCCGCGGCGTGCGCTGCAAGCGCAAACGACGCCATTGCGGCCGCGCGGATCGAAGGCAAATGTAACCCACTGAACACCGCGTACGTCCAGAGCACGCTTGCAGCGATCGCGCAGGCGGCAACGCGCGGCACGGCGCAGAACCGCAAGAACGTGAGCACCGCGAGCGCAATGACGCCCAAATGAAGGCCGGCCGTTACGAGTACGTGCACGGTGCCCGTTTCTTGAAATTCAGCGCGAAGATCGGGCGGGAGCGTCGCGCGCTCGCCCCACAATTCGCCTGCAACGATCGCCGAGTAAGGCTGCGCGAGGCGCATTTGCAATTGCGCGAGCGCCCATCCATGGGCTCGCGCAATGATTGTTGCCGGCGTAAGCGGTCCCGGCGGCAATACGGCGAGGACCCGCGCGTTGCTCATGTGCGCTTGCACGCCGCGTTCGCGTTCAATTTCGCGCTCGTCGGGTTCGCCGGGATTGCGCGGAGCGTCGAAAGGCTCGATGCGTCCGCGTAATTCGACGTGCGTTCCCGCGGGCGGCATATTCGCCTGCAGATCGACGGCGATCGTGATGCCGCGGTCGAGCGCACAAGTCGTTGCATCGAGCACCGTGCATGCAACGCGAAGCGTGTGGGTACGAACGGGCGGACCGGCTGCGGAAAGATGAAGCGACGCGCTGCAGGCTCCCGCGACCAGGGCGGCCACCGCGAACGAACGAATGCGGTCAGCCTCATCGCGCCGCGACGGCCACGCGAGCCACAACGTGAACGCGCCCAAAGCGAGCCAGCGCCCGGGAAACGCCGGCTGAACGGCAGCCGCGCCGACAGCGGCGGCGACGCCGAGAAGCAGCAGCGGATGCGTCTTCATACTCCGGCAATCGCGACGGGTCAAAACACGAACTAGAGGAGAGGCTGTGCGCATTTTACTGACCGGCGGAGCCGGTTTCATCGGCTCGCATGTCGCGGACGCGTACGTGTCGGCGGGACACGACGTCCTCGTAGTCGATTCCCTGTGGGAGCACGGCGGCGGACGGCGCGCGAACGTGCCGGACGGCGCGCAATTCGAGCACGTGGACGTGCGTGACGAACGGCTGAGGCAAGTCTTCGACGATTTCAAACCCGATATCGTCAATCACCACGCCGCACAGCACAGCGTCGCGATAAGCGCTCGCGATCCCAAGTACGACGCCGACGTGAATGTGATGGGCCTGCTGAACGTGCTCGACAACGCCGTGCGGTGTAAGGTGAAAAAAGTGCTTTTTGCGTCGAGCGGTGCAACCTTCGGCACGCCGGATCGACTTCCGATGGACGAGCGCACGCCTCAGCGCCCCGAATCACCGTACGGCATAACGAAGATGGTTTCCGAACAGTATCTTCGCTTCTACAAAGCGGAGCACGGGCTCGACTTTACGGCGCTGCGATATGGGAACGTGTACGGACCGCGGCAGGATCCAAACGGCGAAGCGGGCGTCATCGCCATCTTCATCGGAAAGTTTTTGAGCGGCCAGGGCGTGCGCATCGATTGGGATGGCGAACAGACGCGTGACTACGTTTACGTCAAAGACGTCGCTGAAGCGAACAGCATCGCGCTCGAGCGCGGTTCCGGCACGTGCTATTGCATCGGAACGAACCGGCGCACGAGCGTGAATGAAATCTACCGCACGCTGTGCGATATCAGCGGTCTGCATCCGCAGGTTACAGCTGGTCCCAAGCGGCCCGGCGACGCCCGTGACGCGCAGTTCGATTACTCGTTCGCAAAGCGCGAGTTGGGCTGGGAACCGCGAACCAAACTCGTCGACGGCATGCGCGAGACGTTCCAGTACTTCAAAAACTTGCAGACTGTCTCATGAGCGCTCCGCCGCCCTGGCTTGCCGCCACCATCTCGCGTGCAGCGGATGTCTTGGCGAAGGTTCGGCGGCGCATCATTCCTCGGCGGTTCGGCATTATCGAACTCGGCACCATGTCGTGGGTGGCTCACAGTCTCGCGGCGTTCTGCGAGTTGGGTTTACCCGACGCGCTCGCGCAACGCGCGCGAACGGCCGAGGATCTCGCCGCAAACGGTTATGGCAATCGCGACCGGTTGTTTAGATTATTGCGCGCGCTTGCCGCATACGACGTCGTCAAATCGGAGGGGGGCGGACGTTTTGCGCTCGGATATCTCGGCAAAGCCTTGACGGGCGAAGGGAATGCGGCGCCGATGGTGCTCTACGCGAACGCACCGTGGCACACGGCGGCGTATGCCGACATGGCGACGGGCATCCGCGACGATCGGCCGGGGTTTGACGTGGCGCATGATGTGCCGATGTTTTCCTACTATGAGTCGCATCCGAAAGCGCGCCGAACATTTGACGCGGCGATGCAGTCGCTCACGCCGCTCTTTGCCGATGCGTTCGCCGCAGCGTACGATTTTTCACGGATGCATCATATCGTCGACGTTGGGGGCGGCACGGGCGTGTTGCTCGCGACGGTTCTCGCGCGCTTTCCGGGTTTGCGCGGCACTGTGTTCGAGGTGCAGAACGTGGCGGAACGCGTGCCGGCCGGCGAACGCCTCGATGTGGTCGCCGGCGATATTCTAACCGGCGAGCCGCCCGTGGCGGACGCATACATCTTCAGCCACGTGCTGCACGACTGGGACGACTCGTCGTGCGTGCGGATGCTGCAGAACGTGCGTAAGACAATGCCCACACACGCGCGAGTGCTCGTTTACGAAACCGTCGCGCCGGCGCCGAACAATTGGTGGACCCAGGATCGCATCAGCGATCTCGAAATGCTTGCGATGCTGCCGGGACGCGAACGGACGCGCGAAGAGTTCGCCGATCTCTTCCGTCGCGCGAACTTGCGCCTGAACCGCATCGTACGCGCGGGCGCGCCGGAATCGATCTTGGAAGCGGCGCGGCTAAGCGACGACTAAATTCAAGAGCTTGCCCGGAACGTAAATGCGTTTGCGAATCTCTTTGCCGTCGAGTTGCGCTTGGACGGCGCCCTGCTCCAGGGCCAGCGCATAGGCTTCGTCCTCACTTATGCCGGGCGCAGTCTGTACGCGCGCGCGAATCTTGCCGTTGACTTGCACGACGAGGGTAATTTCGTCGACCGCAAGCGCGGCATCCGCGGGTTCGAAATAGCGTTCCACATGCACCGAAGCGGTGTATCCCAAGCGGCTCCACAACTCTTCGGCGATGTGCGGCGCAAACGGTGCGATGACGAGCGGGATTGCGTGCACGGCATACGCGACCACAGGAGAGTCCGGATTCGTCTGTTCCAGTGCCGTCAGCGCGTTCACGTACTCGTCCAAGCGCGCGATTGTGGCGTTGTAGTGGAAGCGGCGTGAAAGCGTTTCGTCGATCGCGGACTTTGCCGCAAGATGGACGGCGCGAAGCAGCGCCTTTTCCTCGGGGCTCGCCACCGGCGGCAGCGCATGCAGATCGCTGCGACGCGCTCGTTCGGCAAACGGTTCGCACGCACGCCAAACCCGGTTGATGAAACGCACGCGTCCGCTGATTCCTTCGTCCGTCCAATCACTCGTATCTTCCGGCGGCGTCACGTAAAGCAAGAATAAGCGCATCGCGTCGACGCCGTTCGCGTCGGCCGTGTAATCGATGCCGACGACGTTGCCGCGCGACTTGCTCATCTTTTCGCCGTTGTACAGAACCATGCCCTGATGAAAGAGACGCGTAAAAGGCTCATCCGGCCCGGCAACCCACCCTTGGTCGTGAAAAAACTTGTAGAAAAACCGCGAGTACAGCAAATGCAGTACGGCGTGTTCGGAGCCGCCGATGTATTGGTCGACGGGCATCCAATACCGCGCTTTGGCCGGCGACCATGGTTCGCGATCGTTGTGCGGATCGAGGTAGCGCAAATAATACCACGACGATTCGAAAAACGTGTCCATGGTATCGCTCTCGCGCTTTGCGGCGCCGCCGCATTTCGGACACGTCGTATTTGTAAACGACGGATCGCGAGCCAGGGGCGATCCTTCGCCGGTGATCGGCACGTTCTGCGGAAGGAGTACCGGCAACTGATCGTCGGGGACGGCGACTTCGCCGCACTGCTCGCAATAGACGATCGGGATCGGCGTTCCCCAATAACGTTGACGGGAGACGAGCCAGTCGCGAAAGCGGTAATTGACTTGCGCTTCCCCTAAGCCCAGTGCGGCAAGGCGGTCGGTAATCGCGTTGCGAGCGCGCCCGCTCGACATGCCGCTGAAATCGCCGCTCGCTATCAAACGTCCGTCTTCGAGGTATGCAGATTGTAGAGGCGCCTGCACGCCGCCGCCGGGAGCGATGACGACTTGCGCGATCGGCAAACCGTGCTTTCTCGCAAAATCGAAATCGCGCTCGTCGTGCGCGGGAACGCCCATAACCGCTCCGGTCCCGTACTCGGCGAGCACGTAATTCGTGACCCAGATGGGGATTCGTTCGTGTGAGAGCGGATTCACCGCGAACGCGCCGGTGAAAATGCCCTGTTTCTCCATGAGGCTCGTCCGCTCGAGTTCCGATCGGGATTTCAAACTCTCGGCGAAATCGCGCACCGCGCTTTGATATTTCTTCGTGACGATTTTTTCCACGACGGGATGCTCCGGCGCCACAGCCAGATACGTAACGCCGAAGATCGTGTCGACGCGCGTGGTGAAGACGCCGATGCGTTCCTCGGAATTATCGATAGCGAAGGAAAACTGCGTGCCTTGGCTGCGGCCGATCCAGTTGCGCTGCATCGTTCGGGTACGCTCGGGCCACCCTTCGAGTTTTTCTAAATCGTCGAGAAGGCGGTCGGCATATGCAGTTATTTTCAAGAACCACTGCGAGAGGTTGCGCCGCTCGACCACCGCGGAGCAACGCCAGCAGCGGCCGTCGACGACCTGCTCATTCGCAAGCACCGTTTGATCGTTCGGGCACCAGTTCACGGGCGCTTCGCGCTTGTACGCCAATCCTTGTTCGTAAAGCCGCAAGAACAGCCACTGGTTCCAGCGATAGTACGCCGGATCGCAGGTGGCGATTTCCCGGCTCCAGTCGTACCCGGTTCCCATCAAGCGAACTTGCCGCTCCATGTTCGCGATGTTTTCGCGCGTCCAAACGTTCGGATCGGCGCCGCGTTGAATGGCCGCGTTTTCCGCCGGCAAACCGAACGCGTCCCAGCCCATCGGATGCAGAACGTTATAGCCGAGCATGCGCATCATGCGCGCCACGGCATCGCCGATGGTGTAATTTTTCGCATGGCCGACGTGCAGATCGCCCGACGGATACGGAAGCATCTCCATGGCATAATACTTGGGGCGCGAGGCGTCTTCAGAAGCGCGGAAAATGCCGTCTTCATCCCAGCGCTGCTGCCATTTCCGTTCCGTGGTTCGGTAATCGTAGGTCTCGGCCATAAGGTGCACTTTATAGGGAAATGCAGTGCCGCACCCCTTTCCGCACGAGCGCGGCGCGTGATGGGCGGACATGAAGCGTTTGCTTGTCCTGGCGGGTGCCGCAGTCGCCGTCTTATTGGCGCTGCATCATCCGGCGCCCCCGGCGCCGATCGTCGCCGTTCCGCAGGCTGTCGCGATGGCGAGCCATCCGCGAAAAGGACATGCGTTCGCAAGCGCGGGCGAAACGAGTCTCGTGTACGTTGTCGGAGCCGTTGGCCGTCCCGGTTTGTATCGCGTGTCAAGCGGCTCGCGCGTGAACGATGCGGTGGAGCGCGCCGGCGGCCTGCGTGCCGACGCCGACCCGGCGGCGGTGAATTTGGCGGAGCGGGTCAGCGACGGCGAGGAAATTCGCGTCTTGCGTCTGGGAGAAGCTGCAGCCCGGAAAACATCACAGTCGCGACGCAGGCGCAAGAAAGCCGCACCGCCGCTGCGCGTCGACGTGAATGCCGCGGACGAAAACGCGTTGTCCGCAATACCAGGCATAGGGCCGACGCTCGCGTCGCGCATCGTCGAATTTCGCCGTTTGAACGGGCCCTTCGGATCGCTCGACGAACTCGCGGACGTCGCGGGCATGACGCAGCGGCGAATCGACGCGATGGCGGCGTACGCGATCGTAACCACGCCGCCGTAGCAAAGGGACCCGGAGAAAAGCCGGGCGAATCCCTATTCGGCACATGGAAAATCGGCTGCCGGCGAAAGAAACGCTTCCCGCGCTCATCCGCCGCTCACTCGCGCGCCCGCGCGCTGGCGCTTTGGTTGAACGCGTGGACGGCAAATGGACGCCGACGTCGGCCGGCGAGCTGCTGACGCGGTGCGCGAACCTCGCGTGCGCTATTCGGGATGCGGGTCTGTCCGCCGGCGATCGTGTCGCGCTTATCGCCGCGGATTGCGTGAACTGGATCGTGAGCGACTTCGGGACGTTGTTCGCCGGGTGCGTCGTCGTTCCGATCTTTCCGACGCAGGCCGCCGATCAAGTCCAGTACATCCTGCAGAATTCGGAAGCGAAACTGATCTTCGTCGATACGGAAGCAGCGGCGGAACGCCTGCGCCGTCTGGCGATGCAATTGCCGCGTCTGGTCGTGTTCGAAAGTGCGGGCGGCGAATCGCTCTCGTCTTTCGAAGCGCGGGGTGCGGAGGTGCGCGCGCAGCGTCCGGAGTGGCCGCAAGCCTTTGAAGCGCAAATATCGCCGGACGACCTGGCCGTGCTCATTTATACGTCGGGAACCACGGGCGAGCCCAAAGGCGTCATGCTCTCGCATTACAACCTCGGCTTTACGGCGCAGTCCTCGTTCAGCCACGCGTTCGATGTGATCGCGCCGGAAAGCGACGTGCTTTCGGTGCTGCCGTTCTCGCACATCTACGAGCACTGCATCCTCTACGGATACATGCTCGCCGGCGTGCACCATCACATCTCGCACCATGTCGACGAGCTGCTAGCGGATCTGCGTGAAGTGCGGCCCGTTTCCATGACTGCCGTGCCGCGTATTTTCGAACGCGTGCTGGCCGGCATTGCGACCAAAGCGAAAGTGCACGGCGGTTTGCGCGCAAAACTCATTCCGTGGGCCCTCGAAACCGGTCGCGAGTATATGACGGCCAAGACGCAAAAAAAGAGCGTGAATGCGCTGCTTGCGCTGCAATACCGCATCGCCCGCGCGCTCGTACTGAAGAAATTGCGGCCGATGCTCGGCCTGGATCGCCTGCGCTTTTTCGTGAGCGGCTCCGCTGCGCTGCACTTCGACACCGCGATGACGCTGCTTGCCGCCGGCATTCCGATCGTCGAAGGATACGGCCCGACGGAATGTTCGCCGGTCATTACCGTAAACGTCTCGGAAGACAACCACTACGGAACGGTCGGCAAGCCGATTCCCGGCGTCGAGATCAAAATAGCGGAAGACGGCGAGGTGCTCGCGCGCGGACCGAACGTGATGATGGGGTATTACAAGAATCCGGAAGCGACCGCGCAAGCGATGGAAGGGGGCTGGTATCATACCGGAGACATCGGCGCGATCGATGCGGAGGGCTATTTGCGGATCACCGATCGCAAGAAAGAATTGTTCAAAACCTCCGGCGGAAAATTCATCGCGCCGGCTCGCGTCGAAGGCGCGATAAAACGCTCGGTGTACATCAATCAGGTAATGCTGGTCGGCGATTCCCGTCCGCACCCCGTGGCGCTCGTCTCGCCCAATTGGGATCTGCTGCGCATGGAGCTGAACATCGCGGCGAATGTACCGGTGCAAGATCTCGAGCACCGCCCCGACGTCGTCGAATTCTTGACTCGCGAGGTTCGCCGCAACACGGACGACTTGGCGAAATTCGAACAAGTGCGAAAGATCGTCGTGCTGCCGCGCGAACTCACCGTCGAAAACGGCGAGCTGTCGCCCACGCTCAAGGTGAAGCGCCGCGTCGTCGAGGCGCGGTACGCCGCCGAAATCGCGCGCCTTTACTCGGAGCACGCTGCGCCGGCAGCCGTCTAGTGACCGCGAACGATCCGCACGATTCGCACGCGCATCGCGTCGACGAGGTCCTCAAAGGGCCGATCAAGAGCAAGACGGTCTTTCCGGTCCTGATTTTGCATTTGTTGAAAAAACATCCGGATCACGGCTACGGATTGATGCAGCGAATCGATGACCTTTGCGGCGGCCTCATTGCCGTGAACACGAACAAGATCTATCCGCTCCTTCGCAGACTGGAAGAGCGAGGATTTCTTTCCGCCACATGGGACCATCCAACCAAACGCTCGCGCCGCATTTACCACATAACAGCCGAAGGCGAGGCGCGCTTGCTGCGCATCAAGGGCGGCATGCTTCCCTATTTGGATGCGATCTCCGAAGCCGTCGACGATCTCAAACGGGAATTATATCCTTGATATTTTTGAGTTTGGTGCATCTGAAGGAATTACGATGCGCCGAATGTTCCGAGTTGCTCGCCCGGGCCGGCGCGCGTTCGTTCATCGTCGACGCGCAAGGCGATCCGGTCACGTTTACGCGAGAGGACCCGCCTGCCGAGGCCGTCGTGCGCGTCGCGTGTTCGTCCCGGCATACGAACGAACTCAACGTCCCGAGCGAGATAAGCGCCGAAGAATCGATGACCACACCGGACGACGCGCCGCTCGGCATGGATGCGTGCCTAATCTCAGGCACCACGGAGAGCGGCAAAGCCCTGTAGTATAGACTCGCATGCACTTTGCGAGAAACGTCCTGGCAGCGATGATTGCCGGAGTGTTGCTGCTGGGCGCGGCTCCAGCGCCGGCACCGTTACCTTCCACATCGCCATCGCCGCAGCCGGCCTCTGCCGCCGGCGAAATGCCCGATGCAGTCACGCATCACACCGACACGATCGGCGGTACGTCGTACGCGTATTCCGCGCGCGCCGGAACGATAACGCTGTCCAACGAGCAAGGCCAGCCGACGGCGCGTGTATTCTACACCGCGTACACGCTCGACAACGTCGACTCGCCAACGCGCCCGGTAACGTTTTTATACAACGGCGGGCCGGGCAGTTCGACGATGTGGCTGCGTATGGGCTCGGTCGGCCCGGTGCGCGTGCTCGCGGGTAATGGACGCCCGTCGGGACCGCCGCCGTACCGAATCTCAGATAATCCATACAGTTTACTCGACAAGAGCGACCTGGTGTTCATCGACATGCCGGACAGCGGTTTCGGACGTTTCGTCGGCGCCGGCAAGCCAAGCGACTTCTTCGGCGTCGATCAAGACGTCGCGGCGTTCGGGCAGTTCATCGAAAACTACATCACCAAATTCAACCGCTGGAATTCGCCGAAATTCATCTTCGGCGAAAGTTACGGTACGACGCGCTCCGCGGCGCTCGCCGATTATCTCTTACAGCACGGTATCTCGCTCAACGGCGTCGTGCTCCAGTCGAGCATTTTGAATTTCGGCTTAGACTACGGCAACGGCGAACCGAACGCGACGGGTGATTGGCCTTACGTGCTCTACCTCCCCACCGAAGCGGCGACCGCGTGGTATCATAACAAAGTTTCGAACAAGCCCGCGGATCTCTCAACGTTCCTGAGCGACGTGGAACATTTCGCAACCGGAGCATATCTGGATGCGCTGTACAAAGGAAATGCGATCGGATCGGCGCAGCGCGACGCCGTGGCTCGCAGGCTCAGCTACTACCTCGGAATTCCGGAGTCGTACGTTTTAGAGTCAAATCTGCGCGTGCCGTACGATCGGTATCAGCGCGAACTGCTGCGCGGGCAAGGCGTCGTCTTCGGACGTCTCGATTCGCGCTACACGACGTACGGGCTGCACGAAGCGTCCAACGAAGGTCCGCCGTGGGATCCGACCGATTCTTCAATCGATGCACCCTATACGACGGCCGTGAATCAGTACGTGCGCGAAGATCTCCAATACAATCCGCCGATTCCGTATCGCGCCAACATCTACGGCATCATCTATTCCAACGGCAGTTCGTGGGACTTCACCCACAACCGGCGTCAGCCGACGAACGTCGCGCCGGACCTTGCGGACGCGATGACGCAGAACCCGGATCTGAAGGTGTTCTCAGCGAACGGTTACTACGATTTCGCGACGCCGTTTTTCGCTACGGTCTACACGCTGCAGCATCTGGAAATCGCGCCCTCGCTGCAGAACAACATCACGTACGGCTTCTATCAATCCGGGCACATGATCTATCTGGACGATACCGCGCTTGCCGCGTACAAGGCGGATCTGGGAAGGTGGTATGACAATGCGCTGCGTCGCTAGTATCCTCGCGGTGGCGCTGCTTGCCGCCGCACCGGCGCCCAAACCGACGCCGCACCCATACATTCCGCCTGCAACGCCGGATGCGGTGACGCATCACGTCAACCACGTCGACGGCCAAACGATTCCGTACAGCGCGCGTGCCGGGACGATAACGCTGCGCAACGAGGACGATAAGATCACCGCGCGCATGTTCTACGTCGCCTACACGAAAGACGGCGCGGATCTCGGCAGACGGCCGATAACGTTCTTCTATAACGGCGGTCCGGGAAGTTCGACGATTTGGCTGCGCATGGCCTCGTACGGGCCGGTGCGCGTCAACGTGACGAACGGCGCCGCAACTCCGCCCGCGCCGTACGCGCTGGTCGACAACCACGATAGCTTGCTCGATAAAACCGACGAAGTTTTCGTCGATGCGCCGAACACGGGGTACAGCCGCGTGCTCGGTTATGGCAAACCGAAGGACTTCATGGGCGTCGATCAGGACGGCCGCGCTTTTACGCAATTCATTCAGCGGTACCTCACGCAATTCAATCGCTGGAACTCTCCGAAGTTTCTCTTCGGTGAAAGCTACGGCACGACGCGCGATGCGGTGCTCGTCAACATGCTTCAAGACGCGAACGTGCAAATCAACGGCGTCGTCTTTCAATCGTCGGTCCTGAACTTTGGTTTGACCGGGTTGGGCGGTTTCGATCCGATCGGCGGCGGCGACTGGGCGTACGTGCTGTATCTGCCGAGCGAAGCGGCGACGGCATGGTATCATCACCGCATCCCCGGGCAGCGCGGAAGTTTGGCTTCATTCCTGCAAGTCGTGGAGAACTTCGCGGGTACGGAATATTTGCACGCATTGACGGCGGGCGATACGCTCGACGCATCGACGCGTGCGGACGTCATCAACAAGTTGCACAACTATCTCGGCCTTTCCACGCAATACCTGCGCAACTCGCACATGCGCGTTCCTTACTACACGTTCGAAAAGGAACTCATGCGCGACAAGGACATCGTGCTGGGGCGGTACGATGCGCGCTACGCGCTCTACGGTGTAGACCGTCTGGGCGACTTTCCGAATTACGATCCATCGGACGTCGGCATGAACAGCGCGGTAGTTTCCACGTGGAATCAGTACATCCGCGAACAGCTCCACTACAACACGAATCTCTTCTACCGGCCGACGTCTTACGGACCGTTGCTCGGCGCGCGGTGGGACATGCACCACAACGGGCAGGATCCGCCGGCGAACGTGGTGCCCGATATCGCGCAAGCGATGTCTCAGAATCCGCATTTGCAAGTGTTCTCGGCAAACGGATACTACGATTTCGCGACGCCGTACTTCGCGACGAAGTATACGTTCGAACACCTCGACGTCGCGCCCGCGCTTCAGCGAAACATCGTCTTCCACTCGTACCAATCGGGACACATGATCTATCTGAGCCCGAGCGCTCGAGCGGCGTATAAAGCCGACTTGGATCGCTGGTACGACAAGACGCTCTCCGGTAAATAGCGCCAAGGGGGCGCCGGCGTAAAGCGCAGAACCGTCGTGCATGCGGCGGTTCTGGGCTTTTTTCGTCTCTGCCGTGCTGCTGTGCGCTTGCGCCAGGGCGACGCTGCCCGCAGGCGGCGGCATTTTGCGCATTGCCGACGTGGTCGATCCGCCGTCCTTGGACCCGCTCCTGGCGCACGATCAGATGACAATCGGCTACGACCTGCTCATCTGTCAGACGCTTATCGGCGTGGACGCCTCGAACCGCTTGACGCCCGTGCTCGTGACCAGGATCCCGTCGCGACGCAACGGCGATATTTCGCAGGACGGCACGCGAATCACGTATCATCTGCGGCGCAACGTGCGCTTTGCGGACGGCCGGCCGCTCACCTCGGCCGACGTGGCGTTCACGTACCGCGCCATAGTCGATCCGCGCAACAACGTGCTCTCCGTCGACGCGTATCAGCGAATCGATTCATTGAGCACGCCGGACGCGCATACGGTCGTCGTCAGACTCAAGCAGCCGTGGAATGCGGCGGTTTCCCGCCTTTTTGCGCAGTCCGATTTTGCGTTCGGCATCTTGCCGGCGCACGCGTTTGCGGACACGCAGTTGCAGCGCGCGGCGTGGGAACAGCGGCCGTTCGGGACGGGGCCATTTCGCGTCGCCCGGTGGTATCGCGGCGATCGCATCGTCCTCGACGCGAATCCGTACTTTCGCCCTGCACCGCATCTCAAGCGCATCGTGCTGCGCATCATCCCCAATTCGGACGCCGCGTTCAATGCGTTGCGCGCGGGAGACGTCGATGTCGCGCCGATTTACCCGGATATGCTCGCGAGAGCACGCGAGGTCCGAACGATAACGCTCGTTCGAACGCCGGAGAATGCCACCTTTTGGCTGAGTTTGCAGACCAGCCGCGCGCCGGCGAACGATTTGCGCGTACGCCGCGCCGTTGCATACGCCCTCGACATGCAAACCATCGCCCGCGCCTACCAGCACGCCTATCCGCAAGCTGCGGCGTTCTTGCCGCCGGTTTTGCCTTGGCATGACGCCGGCATACAGTCGTATCCGCATGACGTTCGGGCTGCCCGCGCTTTGCTTGGCGGAAGGAGCGTCGACGTGCTCATCGTCACCGCAAGCGAAGAACCGCTCTACAACCGCATCGCCACGGTGGTGCAACAGGAACTGTCGGACGCCGGTATGCACGCGACGATAAAGCGCTTTCCAACCGCCCTTTTCAACGCGCCGGAAGGGCCGATTCGCAACGCGCGCTTCAGCATTTCTATTGACGGGTGGTTAGGCGGCGCCGATCCGGAACAGTCGGTCGTCTTTCTCTGCTCGCAAGCAAACCCGGACGGCGATAATATTTCGCGGTATTGCAATCCGCGGTTCGAAGCGCTATTTCGCGATCAGGAACGCACCGCGAAGACTACGCGGCGCAAGCGAGATTTTCTCGCGATGCAGCAAATGGTGCATGATGACGTTCCCGTGATCCCGCTCTATTACGAAACGTATTTCGACGGCGTCTCCGGACGCGTCCGCGGTTTTGCGCGCAATATGCTGCGCTTCCCCGTCGCGCCCGAGACTTGGAGCGTCCGCTAGTGCACTGACGCGAGTGCCCGCATCGCGTTCGCGGCTTTGTTCTTAAGCGTTGCGAATGCCGCGTATTGATCGGGCGTCGGCCGTGCATCGGCGCTGTCGACCGCACTCTGCAAACCTTGCAGCGCATCGCCGATGTAGCGCAGGCTGTTGAAGTCCTGCGCGGGCTTCCCAACCGAATCGTCGGGCGTCGTCGGCGGAGCTTCCCCGACGAGCGCGCGAAGCTGCGGTCGCTGCTTCTCCAGCGATTTGGCGCGCTGCAGCGCCGCCTTTACCGCCTGCGATTCCGCTTCAATCTGTTCGGCCAGCACGAACTGCGCGCGCAGATCGGCGTCGCTCGCCGGATACGTTGGATCGCGGCGCACGATCAGCGCCTGCGAATACGTCTTGCCGCCCGCGCGCAAATGCACCGCGTACGTTCCGGGCGGCGCGAGCGGACCGCCGCCTCGGCCGAAGCGGCCCCGTCCGGTTCCGGCATAACGCAAGTCCCACATCCACCGGTGGGCACCGCGCTGCGCGGAGGGCGGCAGCTGCGGATGCATCCAGTACATCGGAATGTCGAGCGACCTCGGATCGACGCTGACCGCTTTGTCCGTGGAAGACCACTGGCGTACCGTCCGTCCCGACGCATCCGTGATCGAGAGCACGATCGGCGTGCCGGCGCCCGCGATGTAATAATCGATCGCGGCGCCGTTCGGCGGGTTCGGGAGTCCGGGCTCATCGAGCGGCAGCGGCGTGCCCTGGTCCGAGCCTGGACGCGTTCGATACGCCGCGGCCGGTTTGAATAGTGTCGTGCCGCTGACCCCGGCGATCTGCCGAAGCGGCGATGCGTCGTCGAGAATCCAAATGCCGCGCCCGTGCGTCCCGAGGATGACGTCATCGCCGTTGAATGTGATGTCGCGCATCGACGCGACCGGCAGGTTCAACTGCAGCGGCTGCCACTGCGCGCCGTCGTCGAAAGAGACGTAAACCCGGCGTTCGGTTCCGGCGTACAACAGGCCGCGGCGCTTGGGATCCTCGCGGACGACGTTCACCGATTCGTTCGAAGGAATGCCGCTCGTAATCATCGACCAACGCTTGCCGCCGTCGTGCGTTTTGTAGATGTACGGGCGGTTGTCGTCTAGCCGGTGGCGGTCGATCGCCGCGTACGCCGTTTGCGCATCGAAATGCGAAGCGTCGATGACGCCCACTTTGCTCCATGCCGTAATCGATGGCGGCGTGACGTTTTCCCAGTGCGCGCCTTCGTCCCGCGTGATCCAGACCAAGCCGTCATCCGTGCCGGCCCAGATCATATGCGCGCGAATCGGCGACGGCGCGATCCAATACACGACTCCGCGACGCGCCAATCCGGTGCTGTCCGCGCGGGTCGCCGGATCGAGATTCGACGGCACGACGTTGAGCGGTCGCGTCAAATCCGGACTGATTAACTGCCACGAGCGGCCCCCGTCCGCGCTTCGAAAAATGCGCTGGCGACTCGTGTACAGCACGCGCGGATTCTGCGGTGAAACCACGATCGGAAGAGTCCACGTGTTGCGCCAAACGGTGTCGGGATACTTCAGCGTGGGATCGATCGAGAGTTCCCAATTCGTGTCGATGTTTTCGTACGTCGTCGGCGAGTTGCCGTACACGTGCCCCGGTTTGAGTGCGTCCGGCGCGAGCGTTCCGCTTTCCCCGCCCGCGTCGATCGGGCGCCAGTCGTAAGCGGAGATTCTGCTATGAATGCTGCGGCTCGGTACGGCAACGGCACCTGAGTCTTGCTGGGCTGCATACACCCAATACGGGAAGCGGTTGTCGGTGATGACGTGATAGACTTGCGCGGTCGATTGGTTGTACCAGGAACTCCACGTTTTTGCGCCGTCGACGGACACCACCACGCCTTGATCGCCGCCGAGCACCATGCGGTTCGAGTCGTGCGGGTCGATCCACAACGCGTGGTAGTCGTCTCCGCCCGGCGCGCCTTTGATCGCGGTGAACGATTTGCCGGCATCCGTCGAACGGTACGTCGACGTGTTCATCACGTACACTTCGTCCGCGTTTGTCGGATCGGCGGTGATTTGACCGAAATACCAGCCGCGTTTCCAGATGCGCCCTTCACCGTCGGTGTGCGTCCACGTCGCGCCGCCGTCATCCGATCGGTACACCCCGCCGGTTTTCTCTTCGTTCGTGTCGACGATCGTGTAAACGCGGTTGGGATTCGCGGGGGAGATCGAAATGCCGATGTGCCCCAGCACGCCTGCCGGAAAACCGTGCCCCGCGATCTGCGCCCACGTCTTGCCGCCGTCGGTGCTTTTGTACAGCCCGCTTCCGGGACCATTGCTGGGTGGATACACGTTCCACGGCGGACGCCGCGTTTGCCAAAGCGAGGCGAAGACGATGTTCGGATCGGACGGGCTCAGCGCGAGATCGATCGCGCCGGTGTTTTCATTTTTGTAGAGTATCTTGCTCCACGTCTTGCCGCCGTCGAGCGTTTTGAAAACACCGCGCTCGGCGTTCGGCCCGTATTGGTGCCCGAGCGCCGCAACGTACGCAACGTTCGCGTCCTTGGGATCGACGACGATGCGTCCGATTTGGCGCGTGTCGTCGAGCCCAATATGCGACCAGGTCTTACCGCCGTCGACGCTCTTGTACATGCCGTCGCCGTGCTGAATGTCCGATCGCATGTCGGCCTCGCCGCTGCCGGCATAGACGACGTTCGGATCGCTCGGCGCCACGGCAATCGCGCCGATAGACGCGACCGGTTCCGCGTCGAAAATCGGCGTCCACGTCCTGCCCGCGTTTTCAGTAAGCCAAATACCGCCGCCGACGGCGCCGAAGTAAAACTTTTCCGGTTGACCGGGCACTCCGGCAACGGTAATCGCGCGGCCCGCGCGCAGCGGGCCGATGTTTCGCCACCGCAGCCCGCCGAAGAGATCGGCGTTCACGGCGGCCCGAGCGGGCACGGCGAGCGAAAGCAGCGGAAGCTGCATCGCCGCTGCGAGTACAAAGCAAAGAGAGCGTCGCATTGCTCGCCGTTTCCCGGCTGCACAAGTGACGCCCTCGATGCCCAATAATTGGCCGCGGTTAGCGGCTAAAGGTTACCAGCCGCCTCCGGCGCCGCCGTCGCCGAAGCCGCCTCCGCCGCCGAGGTCACCACCGCCGCCCCAGCCGCCGCCGGCACTTCCGCCCATGTCCGCTTGACCGGGATCGCTTTGCCACCCGCCGGCGTCCGGTGCGTTTTGCTGGACGCCGGGATCGATGCCGCTTTGCATGCCGCCGAAGTTTTGGTGGCCGAACATCTCGTTGCCGAGCCACGCACCGCCGAGACCGCCCAGCAGACCGCTCCAAAAACCGCCGCCCCAGCCGCCGCCGTAACCCAAGCCTCCGTAACCGGGGCCGTATCCCGGCCCGTAGCCAGGACCGCCGGGGCCGTACCCCTGTCCGCCGCCGTAATATGCGCCGCTGCGCGCGCGCAAGAGCGAACGGATGATGAAGAAGACGAATAGCGCGATAATGATCCACCAGAACATGCTGATATGTACTCCGCCGCCGGCGGTTTGTTGCGTCGAAACGGGCGCCGATGACGTATTCGAGTGAAGCGAACCGAGATGCGATCGGTAGACGTCGAACACGGCGTTGACCGCGTTCGTGATGCCGGCGTCGAAATTGCCGGCGTGAAACTGCGAATTCATCGCTGCCAGCACCGACGAAGACGTTTGGGCGTTCCACCAGCCCGCTTGAACCGCCGCGCGGTCCGGAATCACGCGACTTTGCCGATCGCCTTTGTCGACGAAGATAAGGACGCCATTTACCGATTGCTGCGCGAAGACGTTTTCCGCCGCGGTCGCCGCATTGCCGTTCGGAGCGGAAGGTACCGTCACGACGACGATCTCTTTGCCGGTCTGGCGATTAAAATTCGAGATGCGCGTTTGCAACTGCGCGACGGTGCCCGCCGAGAACAATCCGGCATTGTCCTGAACGAACTGCGCCGCGAGCGCCGGTGCGCTGCTTGCAATAAAAGCGGTCACCAGGGCGGCCGCTACGAAAACGCGATTCATTTCACGAAAACTCCCAAGACGAACCCGACGCTGCTCAGCGCGAAGATGACCAGAAAGATCCAGACCCCGGCACGCAGCAGCGCGTTCTTGCGCCGCCTTGCCGCTCGCGTGTTTTGCGGTCTCGGCCTGCGCGCGTTCATGACGTCTGGGCCTGCGGTTCTTTCGCCGCTGCCCACAACCGTTCGAGGTTGTAGAACGCGCGCTGCTCGGGCGTGAACACGTGCACCACCACCGGTCCGAGATCGATCAAGATCCAGTTCGCATCGGCGTAGCCCTCGACGCGCGACACGCGCAGGCGGTGCTCCTTTATTTTTTCGGTGATGCTGTCCGCGATCGAACGCGTCTGAATTTTCGAGCGTCCGGTGATGATGACGAACTTGTCCGCGATGATCGTACGTCCCGCGACGTCGATTTCCGTGAAGTCCTCCGCCTTTTTGTCGAGCGCCGCGGCGCGAACGATCTCGAGAATGTCAGCCAGTTCCGGTCTCCAGTGCGTCGGCCCGTAGGCCGAAGGTGCGCATCGCCGCCGCGGTTTGCGGTGCGACGGGCAAGTGCCTCTGTGTAAGATACCGCAGAGAGGAGGCGATCGTTGCATGCATCGCCGCGCGCAGGTCGCGCTCCGCCAACGCCGCTAATTCGCGGCGCTCGGGGTAGTCGCGGCCTGGCTCCAGTCCGTCTGCCAGGTAAAGGATGCAGTCGAGCGTCGACATGTCGCCGGCGGCAAGCGTGTGTTTGGCAATCGCCGAGAGCACTTCGTCGTCCTTGACGCCGAACATCGCGGCAGCCAGCCGCGCCGAAAGCGGCGCATGCAGAACGACGGGATACGCGCGAGCGTATGCGTCTATCGGAACGCCGTATGAAGCCGACTCCGCGAGTAGCCGTTGCGCAGAATACAACCGTGCCAGATCGTGCAGCATGCCCGCAAGGCGCGCTTTGCCGGGATCCGCGCCGTGAATGCGCGCGAGATTTTCAGACATACGGGCCACGCGCACGCAGTGCGCGTAGCGGTACTCCTGCCCGAGATGTTCTCGCACGCCTCCGGCGAGGTGCGCGAACCTCATCCGAGAACGGCGGAACGCAGCGCGTGCAGCCGGTTCTTGTAGATCGCGCTTTTCAAATTGCCGGCCCACATGACCAGCGCGTTCTCGCTGTTGTCGCTGTAATAGCCCTTGCGCGTCGAGACCGTCGTGAAGCCGTATTTGCGGTACAAGTTCTGCGCGACCGTATTGCTCTCGCGCACTTCGAGCGTCATCCAGGAAGCGCCGCGCGCCATGGCTTCGTCCAGCAAACGCAGCAGCATGATTTCGCCGTATTTATTCCCGCGATGGCCGGGGTGAACGGCGATCGTCGTGACGTGCGAGTCTTCCAAAATCACCCAGATGCCGCCGTATGCAACGAGTTGCTTGTCGACGCGTCCGACGAAATAATGCGCGAGTTTATTGTCGTGGAGTTCCTGCTGAAACGCGTTGCTGGGCCATTGCGTCGCGAACGAATGCTGTTCGATCCGCAGCACGTCTTTCACGTCCGCGTCGGCCATCGGTTCGATGACCAGCGGCGATCGCTGTCCCAAGTCCGGACGCGGCTCGAGTTTCACAAGCCCTTCGGCACTTTCGCCGCGGGCTGCTCGCCGTAGTCAGCGCGTATTTCGTGCGAGCTGCGGGCAGGTTCGCGCTCCGCCGCCAGCACGGCGACGGCAAGAGCAGGAGGCAAGAAGACGCGGTCGATTTTTTGCACGCTCCAGCCGCGTTCGGCAAGGCCGGCGAGCACGTCCTCCGCATCGCCTAGAACGCTGAGCACCCCTGAGCCGCGGCCAATCTCCGAAAGCACGCTGTCAACGTATCCGGATGCTCGCCGTGCCTCGCCGCCGAGGCGATAGCGCACCGAGATGACGCCGGCGCGGCCGCGCACGACCGCGAGTACCGGTTCTGCCGTTTTCGTTCCCGCCTCGATTGCATCGAAGGAATTCACGCCGGTGAGCGGGCGTCGCCAGCCGAGCGCCAGGGACTTGGCGTAGCTGATCGCGATGCGGACGCCGGTAAAGCTGCCGGGGCCGATGCCGACCGCCAGGCGATCGACCTGCTGCGGCGGGATGTGCGCTTGGCGGAGGACGCTCGCGATTGCCGCAAGCCCTTGTTCCAGTGCGACGTTGCCCGGCCGCTCGTCGCTCGCGATCGCCTTTCCGTCCTGAGTGAGCGCAACCGAGAAGGCGCCGAGCGCCGCATCGAAAGCCAGAACGATCATTCGGCGGGCGTCCGCAGCGTGACGCAGCGCGCGTCCGATCCCTTGCCTTGAATGTCGATTTCATAGCGGACCGGCGGCAACAGTTCCGGCGCGTTACGCCACCACTCGACGAGCACGATGGACGTGCCGTCGAAAGCGTCGTCCAAACCCAGTTCGGTGATTTCCGCCGGGTCGTCCACGCGGTACAGGTCGAGATGATCGATCGGCGGCGTTCCGGGGTAGCGGTGCCAGAACGTGAACGTGGGGCTGCTCGCGGGATCCGTTCCGAGCCGTTCACTTACGACGGCCTTCACGAATGCGGTTTTGCCCGCGCCGAGCGGTCCCGAAAGGCCGACGACGTCCCCCGGCCGCAGATCGCGTGCAAAGACGGCGGCGAAATCGAGGAAGTCTTGCTCGCTGTGAAATGTCCGAATCATGGCTTTGGCGAAGATAGGGCTCCGTGAAGGTGCGTAGGTCGCCGGTGTTCTTGCGTGGGTACTGGCTCTCCTCAAGGGATGACTGATCACCGCGCCGAGATAAGCGCGCAAGCGCAAGCATATCTCGAAGACTTGCGAGCCGCCGCGGCGGCCGCCCACGAACGATTGCAGGCCGGGGTCATGCGTTTGCAGCCGCAAATGCAGGTCGACGACTTTGCGCCGCAAGCCGAATTCGAGGACGAGCCGCTGCCCGAAACGGACCCGATTTTCGCGACGCGCGAATTCGACGTTCCGGCAGTTGCGCTCGGCGGTCTTGTCAAGTTCGATGAATAGTCAACAAAGGAATCGTTGCGGCGTCAAGCAGCGATTCCATACCGATGGGCGGACTTCTGCGGGCCCCGCAACGCGGGGGGCGCGGAGGCTCGGCCGGAGTGCCATATAATTGAACCCCAGCAATAACGATATCATCTCGCAGATCAACGTCGAAGACGAAATGCGGGAGAGTTATCTCTCCTATGCCATGTCCGTCATCGCGTCTCGCGCGCTTCCGGACGTGCGCGACGGACTCAAACCGGTGCAGCGGCGCATTCTTTTCGCGATGCGCGAGATGGGCATGGATCCGTCCAAGCAGCACCGCAAGTGCGCCGGTATCATCGGCGAGGTATTGAAGTCGTTCCATCCGCACGGCGACACTCGGTATACGACGCGCTCGTGCGCATGGCGCAGGATTTCACGCTGCGCTATACGCTCGTAGACGGGCACGGCAACTTCGGTTCGATCGATCCGGATCCGCCCGCAGCGTACCGGTACACGGAAGCGCGCTTGGCGCGTCCATCGCTCGAACTGCTGAGCGACATCGATAAAGAAACCGTCGCATTCACGCCCAACTTCGACAATCAGGGAATGGAGCCGAGCGTTCTGCCCGGCAAACTGCCGCAGCTGCTGCTCAACGGCTCGAGCGGTATCGCGGTCGGCATGGCGACGAATATTCCGCCGCACAACTTGAACGAGATTGCGGATGCGATTGCGGCAATCATCGACGATCCTGCGGTGACCGACGACGCGCTCGCCGAGATCGTCACCGGCCCCGATTTCCCCACCGGCGGCATCATCATGGGGCAGGAAGCGATCCGCGAAGCGTACCGCACCGGCCGCGGTTCCATTCCGATCCGCGGCAAGGCCGAGATCGTCGAAGACAAGGGCCGCCAGAAGATCATCATCACCGAGATTCCGTATCAGGTCTACAAGAGCCGCATCGTCGAAGCGATCGCGGAAGCGCATTCGGAGAAGCGCATTCAAGGCATCTCCGCGCTGCACGACGAGTCCAATCGCAAAGGCATGCGCGTCGTGGTCGAGTTGCAGAAGAGTGCGACGCCGAAAGTCGTGCTCAACCAGCTCTACAAGCACACCCCGCTGCAGTCGAGCTTCGGCTTCAACATGCTGGCGCTGGTGCCGGTGGGCGAACCGCGCCCTGACGGAACGATCGCCGTCGAACCGCAGGTGCTCTCGCTCAAGCAACTGCTCGAGCATTACATCGCGCACCGCAAAGTCGTCGTCACCAAACGCACGCAGTACGATCTGCGCAAAGCCGAAGAACGCGCGCATCTGCTGGAAGGCTACCGCATTGCGCTCGACAACATCGACGAAGTCATCGAAATCGTCCGCGGCAGTCAAACGACCGACGAAGCCAAGCAGAAACTCACCGCGCGATTCAAACTCTCCGACGTGCAGGCGAGCGCGATCGTCGACATGCGCCTGCGCACGCTCGTCGGTTTGGAGCGGCAGAAGATCGAGGAGGAGTACGCGGGACTCATCAAACTCATCGCCGAGTTGCAAGACATTCTGAAGAGCCCGCGCCGCATCGCCGGCATCGTCAGGACCGAGATTCTCGAGGTCAAGAAGAAGTTCGGCGACGACCGCCGCACGGCGATCATTCCGGCCGAGGACGAGTTCTCCGTCGAAGCGCTGATTCCGAACATCGACGTCGTCGTGACGTACACCGTCGGCGGATACATCAAGCGCGTTTCCGTCGACACGTTCAAGACGCAGAACCGCGGCGGCCGCGGCGTCATCGGCATCTCGAATCTGAAAAAAGAAGACGTCGTCCGCAACTTCTTCATCACGAAGACGCACGATCACGTCTTGTTCTTCACGAACAAAGGACGCGCGTACCGCCTGCGCGGATTCGAGATTCCCGACACGACGCGGCAAGCGCGCGGCACCGCGCTGGTCAATCTGCTCACGCTGCCGCCGGGCGAATAGGTGACGGCAGTCTTCCCGGTGCGTAACTTCGAGGGCGAGCGTTACATGGTCATGGTCACGCAAGAACGGCGTGATCAAGAAAACGAAACTCGACGAGTTTTCGAACGTGCGCCGCAACGGACTCAATGCGATCAATTTGGACGAAGGCGACGAACTGCTGGCGGTCGATCTCTCGGACGGAACTCGCGACATCATTCTCGGTACCGTGAACGGCATGGCCGTGCATTTCAACGAGAAAGACGTGCGCCCGATGGGACGCAACGCGCGCGGCGTCAAAGCCATGACGCTCGACAAGGGCGACTGCATCGTCGCGATGGACGTGCTCGAAGACAACCGCCGGGAAGTGCTGCTCGTCACGACGCAGGCCTTCGGCAAGCGCACGCCGATCGACGATTATCGTCACACCTCGCGCGGCGGCAAGGGCGTGAAGGCATTCGCCAAGGAGCGCGAGGACATCGGCAAGGTCGTCGACCAGACTCCTCGTCGCGCCGGACGACGAAATGCTGATGATTACCTCGTCCAATCAGGTCATCCGCCTGCGCGTCGCCGACATCCGCAAAGCCGGCCGTTCCACCAAGGGCGTCCGCCTGCAGCGGCTGGGCGAAGGCGATGAAGTCATCGCCATCACGAATTTGGGCAAACAGGCCACACAGATTACGGAGATCACCGGCGAACCGGCTGAAACCGCCCCGGGCGTCTAGCGCGCCTGGGGAGCCTGCCCGCGAAACCTGGACGCGACATGGTATGTTAGAGAGCAATATGAGTGCATTAGCCGACGTATCGCAAACGAATTTTCAACAAGAGGTGCTGGGCGCGGCTGCAGCCCGTGCTCGTCGATTTTTGGGCGCCCTGGTGCGGCCCGTGCAAAATGCTCGCCCCCGTCGTCGAGAAGGTTGCGGGGTCGCATGCCGGCCGCGCGAAGTTCGTCAAACTCAACACGGACGACAACCCGAACCTTGCCGGTGAATATCAAGTCTCAGGCATCCCGTGCCTGATTCTGTTCAAAGGCGGAAAGCCGGTCGACCGGATCGTCGGCTACGTGTCGGAGCAGACGATTACGTCGATGCTCTCCAAGCACCTGAACTAGGAACCGAGGCAACGGCCTCGCGATGAGCAATGAAACGCTGCGCGGGATTCCGCCCGTGCATCGTTTTTTATCCGAGCCGCGTATCGCCGGGTACGAAGCGCTGCTCGGAAAAGAGCACGTCAAACGGAGCATCGGAGCGACGCTCGATGCGGCGCGCGTTCGCGAGAGCGCCGGCGGCTTCGAGGAACTCTCCGCGCAAGTGCTGGCGGAATTGGAACGAAGCGCGTTCGAGATGCTCGTTCCGGTCGTCAACGCGACCGGCATTCTTTTGCACACGAATCTCGGCCGTGCGCCGCTGGCCGCCTCCGCGCTCGATGCGGTGAACGACGCCGGAAGCGGCTATTCGAATCTCGAGTACGATTTGGACCGCGGCGGGCGCGGTTCGCGATACGCGCGCGCGACGCTGCTCTTGCAATCCGTCACCGGCGCGCAAGACGCGCTGGTCGTCAACAATTGCGCCGCCGCCGTGCTGCTCATCCTCGACACGTTCGCGAAGAATCGCGAGGTCGTCGTTTCGCGCAATCAACTCATCGAGATCGGCGGCGGCTTTCGGCTGCCCGACGTGCTGCAGCGCAGCGGCGCGCGCCTCGTCGAAGTGGGCGCGACGAACAAAGTGTATCTGAGGGACTACGAACGCGCGCTCACCGCCGATACCGCGCTGCTGCTGCGCTCGCATCCTTCGAACTACCGCATCAGCGGCTTCACGCATGAGGTCGAAGCGAAAGACCTCGCCGCGCTGGCAAATCGCACCGGCATTCCACTCGTGGAAGACTTGGGCAGCGGCGCTCTCGTCGATTTGGCGGAGTATCAGCTTGCCGCACGAACGTACGGTACAGGAAGCGGTGTCGGACGGTATCGATCTCGTCGCATTTTCCGGCGATAAAATGCTCGGCGGCCCGCAAGCCGGCATCATCGTCGGTAAGAGCGTGCTCATCGCGCGATTGCGGAGCAATCCGCTGCTGCGCGCGCTGCGCGTTGACAAAATGACGCTCGCAGCGCTCGCGCAAACCGTCAGACTCTACCTCACACCGGACGCGCGGGCGGAGATTCCGTTCTATGCGATGCTCGGCGCATCGATCGGCGCGCTGCGCTCGCGCGCGGACCGCTACGCAAATGAGATTGCGAACTGCCGCGTCGTCGAGACCACCGCGTACGTCGGCGGTGGATCGCTGCCCGAAAGCGCGCTGCCGTCCGTCGCGGTTGCGCTCGCGCCGCCGCAAGGCGCCGATGCAGCCGCACACGCGTTACGCCGCGGATCGACGCCGATCGTCGGACGGATCGACGAAGGCCGCCTGCTGCTGGACCTGCGCACGATTTTTCCGAGCGACGATCTGCGCGTCATCGGCGCGCTCGCAGATTTGACGAACTAACGTGCACATCATCGGCACCGCCGGACACGTCGACCACGGCAAGTCGACGCTGGTGAGCGCGCTCACTGGAACCAATCCCGATCGCTGGCTCGAAGAACAATTGCGCGGGATGACGCTGGATTTGGGATTCGCGCACCTGCGGTTCGACGACGGGGTCGAAGCGGGCATCGTCGACGTTCCGGGACACGAACGTTTTTTGCACAATATGCTCGCGGGAGCCGCCGGCATGGAAGTGCTGCTGCTCGTCATCGCTGCCACCGAAGGCGTGATGCCGCAGACCGTCGAGCACCTTCAGATTTTGCGCTACCTCAACGTGCGCGAAGTGATCGTCGTGCTGACGAAAATGGATCTGATCCCGCCGGAAGAAGGCGGCGCGGCCTGTTTGCGCGTGCACCGTCAACTGCGCGGCACGATCGCGGAAAACGCCTATATTTTCGCCGTATCGACCGTCACCGGCGCGAACATGGACGCGCTGCGCGATGCGATTCATCAGGCGTTGAAGAACCTGCGGCCGCGCGACCCCGAAGCGCCGGCATATTTACCGATCGACCGCGTTTTCGCACTTCCCGGCCTCGGAACGATCGTTACCGGAACGTTGATGCAGGGGCGAATTGCCGTCGGCGACACGCTCAAACTGCAGCCGTCGGAAAAGAACGTGCGCGTGCGCAGCCTGCAAAGCTTCGGCGAGAAGCGTGAGAAAGTCGAAGGCGGCGCTCGGGTAGCGCTCAACATCCCGGCCGTCGACGTGCACGAGATCGAACGCGGCGAAATGCTGGTCGCGCCGCAATTCGCACACGTGGATTCTTTCACGGTGCGCTTTACGCCGCTCGCGGAGGCGTTGCCAATCCTGCGCAAACGCAATGACGTTCGCGCATATATCGGCTCCGCAGAGATTCTCGGAACGCTGGTTTTTGGCGACGTTCCGCAAGAGCCGGTCGAGTTGCAGGCGCAGGTCTATCTGCGCCGGCCGACGGTCGCGTACCCTGGAACGGCTTTCGTAGTGCGGCGGCTTTCGCCGAAGAATTTGCTCGGCGGCGGAAAGATCGAAGGCAGCTCGGGCGCGCAAAGCGCGGATTCACGAGCGTTGGAGCCGGCGCTCAATCCGCATGAAGTCTGCGGTGTCGGCGGTGTTGCGAAAAGCGGGTTTGCGCGCGATGGCGAGCGCGGAAATCGCGCGTGAAGCGAATCTGCGAGAAGACGCAATAGCGCCGGCGCTGGAGGCACTGGCGGAACGCGGGGACGTCGTGCGGGTTGCTCGGCCCGCTGCATTCGTCGATGCGGCGAGCGCGCAGGCGCTGCTCGAACGTGTGAACGAACATCTCGCCGCACAGCACCGCACGGAGCCGTGGGCGATGGGCAGCACGTCGCTTGCGCTCTCGCGCGCGCTTCGCGTGGACGAGCCGCTCGTGCTGCGCCTTCTCGGAGCGTACGCCGACGAGGGCAGAATCGCGCATCGCGCCGGCTATTTTGCGCTGGCGGAGCACGCGCCAAAAATTTCCGCCGAGCAGCAAGCGTTTTTCGAAGAACACGTCCCGGGGAACGGATCGGGGCCGTTTACACCCACGCCGCTCGCGCAGGTCGTCGCGGCGGTAAAGCAATCGCGCATTGCGGGAATCGGTAAGGCATTCGATACACTGCTCGCGAAAGGAGCGCTGGTCAAGGTCGGCGACGATCTCTACAGGGGCACGCAGATCGCTCAGATTCACGCACGCGTCGAGCAGTTCTTGCGCAGCAACAAGCAGATGACGATGGCGCAGTTCCGCGATTTGATCGGCACCTCACGCAAATATGCGGTGCCGCTGCTGGAATGGTTTGACGCGCGCGGCATTACCGTGCGCAGCGGGGATTACCGAATGCTGCGCGCGAAATCGGCCGCCCATGATTAGACCGGGTGCGTTGCCGAAAGCCGAACTCCACCTTCACATCGAGGGGACCTTCGAACCGGAGCAGATCTTCGCATTCGCCGAACGAAACGGCGTCCGGCTCAAATATCCGAACGTCGAAGCGTTGCGAGCCGCGTACCGCTTTTCCGATCTGCAATCGTTTCTCGACCTGTACTACGAAGCGATGTCGGCGCTGCGTACCGAGCGGGACTTCGAAGAACTCACCCTTGCATACTTGAAACGCGCGCAGGCGCAGAACGTCAAGCACGCGGAGATCTTTTTCGATCCGCAAGCGCACTTGCAGCGCGGCTTGCACTTCGAAACCGTGATCGACGGTTTATGGTCGGCCTTACGCACGAGCGAACGCGATTACGGCATCACCAGCTCGCTCATCATGTGCTTTCTGCGCGATCAGCCGGAACATTCCGCGATAGAGACCCTCGAACTAGCGCTTCCGTATCTGGAACGCATCGTCGCGGTCGGGCTCGATTCCGCCGAGCTCGGCAATCCGCCGTCCAAATTCGCCGCTGTTTTCGAACGGGCGCGCGCGCATGGCCTGCACGCGGTCGCGCACGCCGGCGAAGAAGGTCCGCCCGCGTACGTTTGGGATGCGCTCGATACGCTGCACGTCTCCCGCATCGACCATGGCGTGCGCAGCATGGAGGATCCGCAGCTCGTCGAGCGTTTGCGCCGCAGCCGCACGCCGCTGACGGTCTGTCCGCTTTCCAACGTGCGATTGCGTGTCGTGCCCTCGCTGTCGCAACATCCGCTGCGGAGCATGCTCGATGCCGGATTGGTCGCCACGATCAATTCCGACGACCCCGCGTATTTCGGTGGCTACGTCGGCGAAAATTTCGAGCAAAGCGCGAGCGCGCTGAAGCTTTCGGATGACGAGCTCGTGCGGCTTGCCCGCAACTCGTTCGAGGCGTCGTTCATCGAGGAGAGCGCGAAGCGCAACTACCTCGACGCCGTCCAAACGGCGGTCTCGGGTGAATCCGCGGACGCTGCCGTGGGTACGTAAGAGCAGCAAGCCCAAGGCGCAACCGAAAGGGCGTTCCTGCTGTCTAGACAAGTGAACCGATGAATGTAGATCGCATGACGGAGCGCGTTCAAGACGCTCTGAACGCCGCATATACGCGCGCACTGCACGAGCACAACACGCAGACCACGCCCGAGCATCTGCTTGCGGCGCTGTTGGATCAGGACCGCGGCATCGCGCCGGACGTCGTCAAGGAAGCCGGCGTCGATCCGAAGACGGTTGCCGCGAAAACCGACGAGGCAATCGGCCGTTTGCCGCGTTTGACCGGATCGAGCGCCGACCAGGCGACCGTTACCGTCGCGCCCGATCTCACGCGGCTCTTCACGCAAGCGGAAAGCGACGCGAAGCAGCTCCAAGACGACTACGTTTCCGTCGAACATTTGCTGCTGGCGATGACGCAGAACAGCGGCGCCGTAGGCCGCATCTTCCGCGAGCTCGGTCTGACGCGCGACAAACTGCTCGTGGCGCTGCGCGCGGTGCGCGGCAATCAGCGCGTCACGACGCAAAACCCGGAAGGCACGTACAAGAGTTTGGAGCGCTACGGGCGCGATTTGACCCTCGAAGCCGAGCGCGGAAAACTCGATCCGGTCATCGGCCGCGACGACGAAATACGCCGCGTCATCCAAGTGCTCTCGCGGCGCACGAAGAACAACCCGGTGCTGATCGGCGAGCCCGGCGTCGGTAAAACCGCGATCGTCGAAGGGCTCGCGCAGCGCATCGTTCGCCGCGACGTGCCTGAAGGTTTGAAAGACAAACGCGTCGTTGCGCTTGACATGGGCGCGCTCATCGCCGGCGCGAAATATCGCGGTGAATTTGAAGAACGGCTAAAAGCGGTCCTGAAAGACGTGCAGAACTCCGAGGGCCAGATTCTGCTCTTCGTCGACGAATTGCATACGGTCGTCGGCGCCGGCAAAGCCGAGGGTGCGATGGACGCGGGCAATCTGCTCAAACCGATGCTCGCGCGCGGCGAATTGCACATGATCGGGGCGACCACGCTTGACGAGTACCGCAAATACGTCGAGAAGGATGCGGCGCTCGAGCGGCGCTTTCAACCAGTTTTCGTGGATCAGCCGAGCGTCGAAGACACGGTTTCCATTCTGCGCGGCCTGAAAGAAAAGTACGAAGCGCACCACGGCGTGCGGATCAAGGATTCCGCGCTCGTCGCTGCGGCGACGCTTTCCAACCGTTACATCAGCGATCGGTTCTTGCCTGATAAGGCAATCGATCTCGTCGACGAGGCGGCGGCAAAACTTCGCACCGAAATCGACTCCATGCCGCAGGAATTGGACGAACTTACGCGCCGCGTGATGCAGCTCGAAATCGAACGCGAAGCGCTTCGCAAGGAAACGGACGACGCGAGCAAACGCCGTTTGGACCAGCTCGAAAAAGAACTGGCGGACCTCAAAGAAGACCAGCGCGCGCTGCAGGCCCGTTGGCAAGCCGAAAAAGCGGCGGCGGTCAAACTGCGCGATTTGCGCGAGCAGATCGAAGCGACGAAGGTGCAGATCGAGCAGGCCGAGCGCCAGTACGATCTCAACCGCGTCGCCGAATTGAAATACGGAAAACTCGCGAGCCTGGAAAAACAGCTTCAGGCAGAGGAAGAGCGTCTGTCTTCACGCGACGGCCAAGCGCGGCTCTCCAAAGAAGAAGTCGACGAAGAGGACATCGCCGAGGTGATCAGCCGCTGGACGGGCGTACCCGTTTCGAAAATGCTCGAAGGCGAGGTGCAGAAACTCTTGCATCTCGACGAGGAATTGCACAAGCGCGTGGTTGGGCAGGACGAAGCGGTCGACGCGGTCGCCGAAGCGGTCGTGCGCTCGCGGTCCGGACTTGCGGATCCGAACCGCCCCATCGGCTCGTTCATTTTTCTCGGGCCAACCGGCGTCGGAAAGACCGAATTAGCGCGCGCACTTGCGGAGTATCTCTTCGACGACGAGCGCGCGATGATTCGCATCGACATGTCGGAGTATCAGGAGAAACACACGGTCGCGCGTCTGCTCGGCGCACCACCGGGATACATCGGTTTCGAAGAAGGCGGACAACTCACCGAAGCAGTGCGTCGCCGTCCGTACAGCGTCATTCTTTTCGACGAGATCGAAAAGGCGCATCCGGACGTGTTCAACGTGTTTTTGCAGATTCTCGACGACGGACGCTTGACCGATGGCCAAGGCCGAACCGTCGATTTCCGCAACACGATCGTCATCATGACTTCGAACGTCGGCAGCCATCGCATTTTGGACTACAAGGGCGATATGGGCGGCGCCGAGTACGCGGTGATGCGCGCGACGGTATTGGACGAGCTGCGTCAGCATTTCCGTCCCGAATTTCTGAACCGCGTTGACGAGGTGATCGTGTTCCACGCGCTTACCGAAGAAGAACTGACGGAGATCATCGAGATTCAATTGCATCGCGTGCGCGAGCGGCTGGCGCAGCGGCGCATTCATTTGGAACTAACCGATGCGGCGAAACGCCATCTGGTGAAAACCGGATACGACCCGGTGTATGGTGCGCGCCCGCTCAAACGTGCGATTCAGAAGGAGTTGGAAACGCCGCTGGGACGGAAGATACTTGCCGGTGACGTGCGCGATGGGCAGCGGGTCGTCGTGGACTACGACGACGTGCGCGGCGCACTGACATTCACATCGCGATACTCCGACGAACCGGTTCTGGTGTAATGCCGTACGGAGGCGTTAACCCCAGGCGGCGCAGCCCGGTGCTCCACGGTGCGACGGTGGTGGTTCCGCGCGCGCCCACGTCAAACGGCGCGTATCCCGCGTTCGTCTATAACGGCGGTCCGGTCGTTTCCAAGCCCCGCGTTTTCTCGAGTTTCTGGGGCGCTTCGTGGCAGAGCGACGCGTCGCAGCAAAACGCCGCAACGCGCCTGCAGCAATACTGCAAGGATTTGCTTGCGTCGAAGTTTATGAACGTGCTCTCGCAATACGGCGTCGGAACCGGCGCCGGCACCGGAACGTACGTTAGCAGCTCGACGCTGACCACCGTGGCACCTCAGCTCGACAACGCCGGCGTGCAGGCGGCGATTCAAAGCGCAATCGACGCCGGAACGATTCCGGAGCCGCCTGCGAACAATACGTCGGACGTGCTCATCGTCTTCTTGGATACCAGCATCGAGATCAAGGACACCGCCGCCGGACTCGTACTCTGCGAACCGACGGGTGATACCGCATTCGGCTATCACGATTTCTTCACGACCAAAGCCGGCAATCCGTTCTACTACGCGATCATTCCCGCGCTCGACGACACGTGCGTCAAAGAATCATGCCCGGGCGGCGATTCGACGTGCTCCGTGCAGCTCGCCGAAACGCAAGAGCAGCGCCGCACGCAAGTTGCGAGCCACGAGTTTGCCGAAATGACGAGCGATCCGCAACTCAACGCGTGGTACGATCCGCAAAACGGCGAAAACGGCGACATCTGCAACGGGCAAACCGGCACCATCACCGCCGGCGCGAATACATGGACGGTGCAGCTCATTTACTCCAAGTACGACGATACGCAGACGAACGGCGCGACGTACTGCATCGCCGAGGCGGCCTCGCCCGAACCGAATCTCACGTCCGGCTAGACGCTCCCTAGACGCCGCAGTGCAATACTGTGGCCATGCCAATCTTGCTTTCAGTGCTCTATGGACTGCACGTGCTGGCCGGAATCGCCTGGTTCGGCGGTGCAATCTTCAGTCTGCTGGTACTCGGCCCCGCCTTCGCCGGAGTGAGCGGAGGGGCGATGGCGGAAGTCGGCCCGCGCTTGGGCGCACAGGCCTCCCGCGTCATGCCGGTCGCCGGAATCGCGACGGTGCTGCTTGGAATCGCGACAGCGTTTGCCACTGGGCGCTTCACGTCGCTTTACGGGTTCGTCAGTGACGCGTACGGCGTTACGGTTTTGGCAGCGCTTGCCATCGCAATCGGAACCTACGTTTGGGGACAGTACGGCGTGAAGGAGCGTTCGCATGAAATGGCCGCCGCCGCCCCGGCGGAAAAACAGGCCGCGTTTTCGCGTCTCATGCAAAGTATTGCGATCGAGCAGGCCGGCTTTCTTGCGATCCTGCTCTGTATGGTGCTGCTGCGCTTCGGTTACTGAACCAGAGCGAGCCGGCTTTACGTACGGCTGAATTCGCGTTTGCGGGCGCGCAAACGGTCGGTTTCGTTAAGCATGCGCTTACGAACGCGTATCGACTTCGGCGTTACTTCGACTAATTCGTCGTCCTCGATGAATTCGATCGCGCGTTCGAGCGACAGATCTTCGGGCGGCGGCAGTTTGATGTTTTCGTCCGATCCCGCAGCGCGCATATTCGTGAGCTTCTTTTCACGAACGACGTTGAGCGCGATGTCTTTGTCGTCGTTGGCACGCCCCACGACCATGCCTTCGTACACGTCCACGCCGGGACCCACGAAGAAGCGTCCGCGCTGTTCCAGACCCATGAGTGCGTAGCCGGTTACGCGTCCGGTGTCGCTCGCCACGAGCGCACCGACGTTGCGTCCGGGCAACTCGCCTTGCCATTCCTGGTGATCGTAATACGTGTGCGACATCACGGCGGTGCCCCGCGTGAGCGTCAGCAGTTCGCCGCGCAGACCGAAGATTGCGCGCGTCGGCATCGTGTACTCCAGCCGGCGCGATTCGCCAACGTTGATCATGTTCGACATGATCGCTTTACGCCGGCCGAGTGCTTCGATAACCGGCCCTTCATATTCCGACGGTACGTCGACGACGACGTACTCGACCGGCTCCCACTTCTTGCCCTCGCGCTCGGTGATGATGACCTGCGGCTTGGAGACCTGCACTTCGTAGCCTTCGCGGCGCATCGTTTCAATCAGGATCGAAAGATGCAACTCGCCCCGTCCGCGCACCTCGAACGTGTCGGCCGATTCCGTGTCGGAAACGCGCAGCGCGACGTTGGATTCGAGTTCGGCCATAAGCCGGGCGCGAATTTGACGCGAGGTCAGAAACTTGCCTTCTTTGCCTGCGAACGGCGAATTGTTCACGCTGAAGGACATCGAAACGGTGGGCTCGTCAACGGCCACCGCGTGCACCCCTTCGGCTGCGCCGACGTCTGCGATCGTATCGCCTATGTTCAAGCCTTCGATGCCGGAAACGCAGACGATGTCGCCTGCGATTGCTTCCTCTACTTCAACGCGCTCCAAGCCTTGGAACGTCAGCAGCTTCGTCAGGCGCAGCCCGGTCTCAACGGCGCCGTCGCGCGCGACCTTCGCGATCGGAGCGTTCGCTTTCGCACTGCCGCGAAACACGCGGCCGATGCCGATACGGCCGACGTATTTGTTGTGATCGATTGCGGAGACGAGCAATTGAAAGCCGCCGTCTTCAGCCGGCGCTTCGGGAACGTGATCGCAGATAACTTTGAACAGCGGTTCCAAATCATTGCTAGGATCCTCGAGCGTTCGTTTGGCAATGCCGAGTTTGCCGTTGGTAAAGACGACCGGAAAGTCGGCCTGCTCGTCGCTCGCGCCCAGTTCGATGAACAAGTCGAAAACTTCGTTCACGACTTCGGTCGGCCGCGCATCTTTGCGATCGATTTTGTTGACGACGACGATCGCCTTGAGATCCAATTCGAGCGCTTTGCGCAGCACGAAGCGCGTTTGCGGCATCACGCCTTCGGCTGCGTCGACCAGGAGAAGCACGCCCTGAACCATTTGCAGCACGCGCTCCACCTCGCCGCCAAAGTCCGCGTGACCCGGCGTGTCGACGATGTTGAACTTGAAGTCGCCGTGCCGGACAGCGGTGTTTTTCGCGAGAATCGTGATGCCGCGTTCGCGTTCGAGCGGATTCGAATCCATCACGCGCGTCTGCACGTGCTGACCTTCGCGGAAGACGCCGCTCTGCTTGAGCATGGCGTCCACCAGTGTAGTCTTACCGTGGTCGACGTGGGCAATGATGGCGACGTTGCGGATGTCGGGCCGTGTCTTCATGGTCGTGCTGTTCTTACCATAGAACCGGCCTTGTGCGCTACTGGTTTGGCTGGGGGCAGCCTACTCGCCCGCACGCGGCAGCGTAAACCAGAAGGTCGTCACCTTGTTCGGCTCGCGCTCGTAGCCGATGCTCCCGCCCATCATCGTCACCAACTCGTGGCAGATGTACAAGCCCAGACCGATGGAGGCGTCGCCGTTGTCGCGCCCGATACGACCAAAGCGGGTGAAGAGCTTGTCGCGCTCGTTTTCCGGTACGCCCGGGCCTTCGTTCTTCACGGCGAAAAGCACGCCATCGTCCGTGGGCTTGATCTCTACGACGATCACCGAACCTTCGGTCGAATACTTCGCCGCGTTGGACAGCATGTTCGTAAGGACTTGCACGATGCGTCCTTCGTCCGCGAATACGGGCGGAAGCGGCTCGAGATACAAGGTACGGAACTGCCGGTTCGAATTCTCGCTCTCGATGCGCGCGACGGACTCTTCGACGACCGCGATCGGATCGACGCGAAGCGCGCGCAGGGTAAGTTTTCCCGCATCCATGCGCGAGAGCAGCAAAAAGTCTTCGAATATCGCCGAGAGACGCGCGGTCGACGAGGTGAGGACGGCGAGCAGTTCGCTGCGCCGCTCCGCCGAGAGCGAATCGAAATGTGTGTCGAGCAGTATGGTGGCGCCCCGAATGGCAGAAAGCGGCGAGCGTACCTCGTGCGAGACGACCCCGAGAAAATTGCTTTGCGCGCGCGAGGTTTGCTCCACCATTTGGCGGCGCTCCACTTCGATTGCATGACCGCGCATATTTCCGAGCGCGAGGCCGACGAGATTGACGAAGAGCTGCATCTGCCGCAGCGTTTCCTGCGAGGGAACCAGGCCGTCGAGCGGACCGTCCAGCGAAACGTAGCCAATCATTTCGCCTTCGGGATCGGCCAGCACCAGGGTGAGCGAGTCGTGCTCGTGCCATGCGTTCGGACGCGCACGCACGCGGTCGCTCAGCGCGTCGCCGATGTAAATGTTGTAAGCCCACAACTGCTCGCGCTCGGCCGGAATGTAATAGCAGTGCGGTACGACCTCGAATTCCGGAAGCAGTAGTTCAACCATCGCTTCGCGCGGTATGTGCTCGCCGCGCCGATCGCGGATCGCATCTTCGGGAAAACCGATGATGACGCGACGGTACATCTCGCCTCCGGGCCGGTCCGAGGCCACGATGGAAACGTATTTGAATCCGTAGAGATCGCTCAGCCCGCGCGCAATAGACTTCAGCGCCGGCCCGGCCGCCTGTGCCTGCAGAATGTCTTGCGTGATCTCGAAAAGGCGCTGGAGTACGCGGCTCTCGTGCGTCTCTTCCCGGAGAGTTGCCATGTGCGTGTGGGAGACTTCGGCGCCTTCGGAGTACGCTTCCCCTATGGCCGGCCTTTTAGTCAATGCGGATTGCGTTAAGGGAGCATTGCGTCACCTGCCCGACGCGAGCGTCGATCTCGTCATCACCGACCCGCCGTATGGTATTCAGGGCGACCGTCTGCATCGGCATTACAACCGCGACGAGCGCTTTGTGATCGACGGCTACGTCGAGGTGGAAAAGCATGCCTACAACGCATTCAGCCGCGCTTGGGTCGCTCAGGCCGAGCGCGTCCTGCGCCCAGGCGGACAGTTGTACGTCGTTTCGGGCTATACGAATTTGTACGACGTGCTCGACGCGCTGCGCGCTACCAGCCTCGTCGAGATCAATCACTTGATTTGGAAGTACGCGTTCGGCGTGTACACGTCGGTCAAATTCGTGTCCTCGCACTATCACATTCTCTATTACGCAAAGCCGGGCGCGCGCCGAACGTTCAATCTGCAAGCCCGCTTTCCGCTGGATGCGAGCGCAGAAGACGGCGGCTCGGCCAACTATCGGGATCGCGAGGACGTTTGGATCGTTAATCGCGAGTACAAGCCAGGCCGCGAAAAGAACAAAAACGAACTGCCCGCAGCGCTTTTAGAAAAAATGATCGCGTACAGCAGCAACGAGGGCGATCTCGTTTGCGATTTTTTCATGGGTGGCGGATCGACCGGCGCAGTCGCCGTCGGCATGAACCGCCGCTTCGCCGGTTTCGAAATTTCGAAGAAGGCCTACGAAGCGTGCGTGAAACGCATCGACGCGGTCGAAGCGGGTTCGTTGCTGCGGCCGGAGCCGCGTCCGCACGTCGTGCGAAATCGGGGCAGAGCGTGGAGCGCCGCGGAATCGCAGCGCTTACGCAAACGATACGGCGACTTGCACGCAGCAGGCTTGACGAAGGCGGCGATCGTCGCCGCGCTGAGCCGCGAATTCAAACGCGGCGCGTGGGCGATTCGTAAGCGGCTTGCGTTGCTCGAAGCGTAAGCAATCAACGCACGTAGCTGCCGCCGTTCACGTCGATCGTCGCGCCGTTGGCGTAGTTGCGCCGCATCGCCGGCGAAGAATGTGACGATGGACGCGACCTCTTCCGGCTTGCCGATGTAGCCCAGCGGCACTTCGGCGGCAAGTTCCTCGCCGCGCGTTTCCAAATCCGGAGCCGCCATGTCGGTTTCGATGAAGCCGGGCGCAATCGCGATCGCGACGATGCCGTCTTTCGCGCACGAACGCGCGATCGACTTCGTCAAATTGGTCAGCGCCGCTTTGCTGGCGCCGTAATCCGCGAACGTCAACTCGCCGCGATGCGCTGCTCGTGAGACGATGTTCAAGATCTTGCCGCGCCCGCGCCGGCGCATGTGCTGCAGCACGAGAAAGGTCAGATTCGCAGCTCCGAACAGGTTCACGTCGAACGTGTGCTGCCAACCGGCGCGCCACGACTCGTAATCAGTGCCGAAGAACGGATTCTCCGAAAAGATTGCCGCGTTGTTCACGAGCACGTCGATAGAACCGAGCCGCTGCAGCGCCGCATCGACCAGCGGCGGAAGCATTTCGTGCCGTGCGACGTCGCATTGCTGCGCCCACACGCGGCTGCCAAGTTCCGCGCACAGGGCATGCGCTTGTTCGGTTTCGCGATTGTAGGTGAACACGATCGAACTGCCTGCGTCATGCAGCGCGCACACGATAGCACGGCCGATTCCGCGCGAACCGCCGGTGAGGAGCACGTTCATGGACAGGGATGTTCGCCGCTTATGCTTGAAATCGCTCGCATGCAACTTCAACCGTATATTTATTTCTACGGCACCTGCGAAGAAGCGCTCGAATTCTATAAAAACGCGATCGGCGGCACGATAGAACTGAACCGGTTCGAAGGCTCGCCGATGGCAGACCAGGTCGCTCCGGAACTTCGCAACAAAGTTATGCACGCTACGTTCACCGGCGACGGTTTTTCGTTCATGGCGTCCGACGGCGATCTTTCCAAGCGCGTCGATCCCGACGAAGGCAACGTCTCACTTTCACTCGGCATCGACGACGCGTCGCGTGCAGAACGCGTGTTCAACGCGCTCGCCGAAGGCGGGTCGGTATCGCAGCCGTTCAGCGACGCGTTCTGGGGCGGCAAATTCGGCACGGTCACCGATCGCTTCGGCACGGAGTGGATGATCGTCAGCCGCTAAGTCCGGCTGCACCTGCGAAGAACTTCGACTGCCGAACGAGCGAAAGCGCGGTCGCATCCATGACGCTGTTTTGCGAACTTTGCTCGATCGAAGTCGAGGTCGGGTCGCCAGTCGAGTCAACGACCACTTTTACGACTACGGTCGCAGCACTCGTCGTGCCGGCCGCAACCGGAATCGGCTGCGTCGGTATCGGAGTACCGGCAAGACTCGGCAGTTTTGCGGGCAGCTGACAACCACCGAAGCTTGCGCCTGCGCAACCTGTCGCGAGCAGCGCTGCGGACATCAGCAATACCGCGAACGACGATAAGCGCATCTAGGTGTAATTTCGTGGCTTTTCTGCAACGCGTCCTTCTCGCAAAGGACGGCGCGGTGATGTGGCTAACAGCCCGCGAAACGGCAACTATGGGAGAGTACGGGTCTGGTGGCCCGCACAGTCTTCAAAACTGCTGAGGCCGGGGTAACTCGGCTGGTAGGTTCGATTCCTACACTTTCCCGCCAGTCCCACCTTTTTGGCCGATTTGACGGGCCTTTTCATTGCACGGATGCTTCCGCGATCCAATAACCATCCACTATGCGCTTGTTTTCGCGCTACGCGGGCTCTGTTTTCGACGCAATCGCAGCCCCGAGATAGGCGTCGATGATGGCTGCCTTTTCGCGCTTCTGGTCCGTCAGTAGATGCGTGTAAACGTTCGCAGTGATGCCGATACTCGCGTGACCCAGCGATTTGCTCACGACTGCGAGGGGTACGCCCGCCGCGAACGCGAGGCTGGCAAAACCGGGCCGCATGTCGTGGAATCGAAAGTGCGGGAGCTTTTCACGACGCACGAAGCGTGCGAATTGGCGCGACAGTTCCTTCGGGTCCCAAATGTCGCCCGTCGGCGTCGTAAAAACATAGCCATCCTGCTGACGACGCCGTCCGTCGAACTCGCCAAATAGTGCTTGTAACCGCCCAGCTGCCTGTGCCGATGCTGGTCGAGCAACGTTATTAGAAACGCCGGCAAGTGGTCTGTCCGCCGAGAGTTTTTGGTCTTCGTTTCGCCGATGACCACGCGCTTATCGACATTTGCGGCAGAGCGACGAATGGCGAGTGTCCCTGCTTCAAGATCCAGATCATTCCAGCGCAGGGCGCAGGGGTCGGAGCGTCGGGCTCCCGTAGCGATCGCAGTCGCTATGATTGCGAATAGTTCCGTCCCCTGAGCTGCACGAAGAAGGTTTGCCGCATCCCGGGGCGTGAGAGCCGGGCGCTCCACGTGCTCAGCGCGAGGAGGCTCAACTTTGCTCGCAACGTTCTCACGAAGGATTCCTTGCTTCATGCCACATGCCAGAATCGCACGCACCAGCACAAGTAAGTTTCGCAGGCTCGTCGCACCGAGCAATTCCCCTTTGCGCCTCGTTCGCGACTTATCCTTAGCACCATCGAGCATCCGCTGCACATGGATGGCACGAAGTCTCTCAACTTCATGGCACCAATCGCTGGTCGAACGGTGCTGCTTGAGGTTGCGCTTATACCAAGCCAGTGATGTGGGTGCCTTCGAGCGAGATTTCGATTCGAGATAAAGGTCGGCGAGCTGGTCAAACGTTATGCGATCGCCAGACGCTATTCCGCCGTTCCGTACCCTGTCTACGAAAACTTGCAGGGCTTCGGAAGCGGCGCTTTTCGTCGTTGCGAATGCGATATCGGATTCCCCTTTGTAGCGGAGCTGCCACTTGCCTGGAGCGATTTCACGAAGCGATCCCGTTCCGTGTTGTCGGCGGCGCTTACTACGTTGAACTCGCTTCTGTTGCATGGCAGTCTCCATCCATTTATCGATACTGGATAATGCCGAAGCCCGGCACCCACGGGTGACGGCCCCCGACCTTAGTCGTGCCTTCATTAGTAACCATGCGTATTCCGTTCGGAATTGGATGGCTCGCGATCATCGTGGCGCTTCAGTTTATATCTTCTGTGCTACACAAGCGCAAGTGATGGCGTGCCCGCGCGATACTTCCCGCAAATTGGCTGGCGTTTTGCTTTCGGTGTGCGTTTGTCGCGTGCAATCGGAGACGGGGGACTCCGTTATCGTGGCATGACAGGACGATATTGCGCACGCATACTGCGTGGTTGCTGAAGTCGACGGCCGCAGGTGCGGCTATTTGCTGCTGCAGATGGACGCAGAGAACGCCTTCCTGCGCGATCTGTTCATCGAACCCGACTACTTCGGACGCGGCATCCGCCGATTGCTTTTGGAACATGCGCTCGCGTATGCGCGCCAAATGCAGCGAAAATGTTAACGCTGCAGTCCGATCCTTATGCCCAAGCATTCTACGAGCGCTTCGGTATGCGCTGCGTCGCGCAGGTGCCGTCCTGCGCCGGGAACGGCGGCACGCTGCCGGTCATGGAACTCGCGCTTTAAGGCCCCCGAAGCTCCACTGCTCGGCATTCCACATCGGCGTGACCATGCTGGGCTTGAAGTTCTGCAGATCCTCACTAATCGCGCTAATCTGCGGCTGATAGTAGATGTAGACTTGCGGGACGTCGTGAGCGAGCAACGCCTCGATCTTCGCGTACACGGCTTTGCGCTTGGCGCGATCGTACGTCGAAATCGCTTGCGCCTGCAGCCGGTCCATTTCCGCGCTGCAGTAGCGCGTCCAATTAAACCCGTTGGGCGGGCGCGTTGCGCACGTGAAGGTCGCGGAATTGTCCGGATCGGCCGTTTGCGTAAAGCCGCTGATGTCGAGTTCGTACTTCCCCGGCTCCAGCACACCGGAGGGTCCAACCGCAAACAGCATCGAGCCGGGATACGACTTTATCGAAATCTGCATGCCGATATCGCGCAGCCACGACTGGATCATCACCGCCATCGAGCTATCGCCGGCGGCGCCTTGCCGCAGCGCCATGGTGAATGCCAAAGGCCGCCCGTTGCGCACGCGAACGCCGTCGGGCCCGGCATGCCAGCCGGCCGCGTCCAAGAGCGCGCGCGCCTTCGCCGGATCGTAAGCATAGACGGGCACGCTCTTATCGTACGCCCACATGAAGTCCGGCATATCTTCGGTGGCAACGATCCCCGTGCCGTGCGTCACCTTATCGACGAGCTGTTTCTTGTCGACGGCGTACGCGATGGCTTGACGCACCCGAACATCGGAAAGAATCGGCCGCTCCGTGTTGATGTAGATCGCGCGGTACGCGTTCTGCGGCGTCACAACGATGCGAATGCCGGGCGTGCCTTTGACCAGGTTGTACGAGGCCTCACTGATGTACGGAAACCACTGAATCTCGTGCGCGCGCAGCTGATTCATGCCGGTGTTTTCGTCCGGGATCTCGTGCACGACGATCTTCGCTATTTTCGGCGCGCCTCTGAAATACTGAGTATTCGCGGTGAACTCGATGCGATCGCCGTGCGCCCAGCGCACCAGCCTTGTACGGCCCCGTCCCGACGGGTTTGACGTTGAACGGCACTTTGTTAAGGTCGCGGTAGTTCCTGAGCAGATGCTGCGGCACTATGTACTCGATGGTCGTGCTGTTGAACGCTTCGGCGACGAACGGCGCGTACGGCCCTTTGAGGTGGAAGACCACGGTGTTTGTATCGGGCGTATCCACGCTCCTGACCTGATCGTACGGAACGCGGTTGCCGGTCAGCGTGTTCGGATTCATGATTGCCTGCCACGTGAACTTGACGTCACTCGAGGTGAACGGCACGCCGTCTTGCCAGCGCACGCCCCTGCGCAAGTGATAGGTGATCGTTTTGCCGTCTTTGCTGATGCCGCCGTTCTGCTGCGTCGGCACGACCGTGGCCAAGTCCGGCTGCGTGACGTTGCGGTCGTCTTCGTGTGTGAGGCCGTTGAAGATCAGGCCGTCGAGATCGTTTTCGATCGACTCGCTCGTGAGCAGCGGGTTGAGGCTGTTCGGTTCGATCGCCGTGCCGACGTTGAGCGTGTCGGGCACTGGACGATAACCGCCGCCCGTGCGCCCGCAGGCGCAGAGCACCAGCACGGCGGCGATCAGCGTCCAGCGCTTCATCTAGCGGTTGCGATCCTTGGCGATCGTTTGCTGGAGCGTCCCGAAGAGTTGCTGCAGGTGACTCTCCTTCTCGACCGCACGGCTATTCGCGAAGATTCTGCACTAAATCCTGCGTGGAAACGCTGCGAATTCGGCGCGACGCTGCATGGAGGTGGAGTGGCGCCTATCATGACGCGTGACCTGATGTCTCAGGACCTTCCCGTGCCGTGAAGCCGGGCGCTGCGAATCTCCGCTATTTCAAGTGCCCGACGGATTCAGGAAATTTGAGAACTCAGTTTCGTGGACCGCGTTGCGTTGCATCCAAGTCGTCATTGCCCAAGTACTTTTGCGTGTCGGCATCCAGCGGCAAGCGCGTCTTGCGATATCCGGCCGAATCGGAGGAGATTTGATTGACGACCCGGGGATCGACCCGAATGAAAAAACTCCAGATGAAGAAAAGTGCGAGCAGCACCACTGCGGCAAGGCCGATCCACGCATACGATTCCATTGCGTCTACATACCCGACCGGTCCGCGGGCTGTTTCATTTGCGCGAAATCAGGCGCTCCAGTGCCGCCTTGAGGACGACCGCCTGATTATGCTCGGTGTCCTTCGCGCCGTACAGCAGCGTGATGTTGGAGCGCGTGCCGGCGTTCGCGATGATGTCGTCCAGCCGTTCTTGCGCTGGGGACTCGCGCAGTTCGGCTCGATAGCGCTTTTGAAATTCAACCCAGCGCTCGGGATCGTGGCCGAACCACGTGCGCAGTTTGGTGCTTGGAGCGACGTCTTTCGCCCACATATCCGCCTGTAGATCGTCTTTTGACACGCCTCGCGGCCACACGCGATCGACGAGCACGCGAAAGCCGTCGGTGCGGCTCGGCGCTTCGTATGCGCGCTTTGTCCGAATTCGCGGTGTCATGATGCAGCGTTCTCTCTTGACGAGCCTTTCACAAAGCAACGACCGGCTCATGCCAAAAACGCTTACTCGCCCGTCAAAGATGCCGCCGCGCGCCCAGGCGCTAGGCTTACATGAACCCGGCGGCGTAAACGTCGCCAATGTCCCGCTTCGTATTCCGGGTGGCGACGCTGGCGTACGCAATGCTGTTCTTTACGAGCACGGCGCGCGCAGCCACGTCCTCTGCAGATCCGTCCATCACCGTACCGCAGCTCGCGACCGCGCCTCATGTAAACGGCGTCATCGACGCGTCGTGGAACGGAGCAGCGCGCATCAACTTACCTTACGATTTCATCTACCGCCGGGCGGCGAGCGAGCCGACGACGGTGTACATCGCCCAGTCGCATGAAGCGCTCTACTTCGCTTTCGACGTCCGCCAGCGCGAGCCGCTCACCGTTGGACAGACCACGAACGGCGGCGCCGTCCTCAACGACGATCACGTTGCGCTGGCGCTCTATCCGCAGGGTTCGCAAGGTTTCATGTACATCTTTCGGGCGAACGTAAACGGCGCGCGCGATCAGAGTTCGACCGAGAACAGCGCATACGCGCCGCAGTGGGAATCCGCCGGCCACAACACTTCTTACGGATATCAGGTAACGGAGCGCATTCCGCTCGACGTGATTCGTTCGGGCGGATCGAAGAGGCTGGCGCGCGCAGTTCGTGCGGATCACCACGGCGAGCGGATCCCGCAACATCTGGAGTGACAACCCGGCGATGCAAGCCGACATCGACGTAAACTACATCGGCACGCTGAACGGTATTGAGGTTGCGCGCGGTGCCGCGCGCCCGCCGGCTCGACTGCAAGTGTACGGGCTGGGTGAAATGGCCTCGCCGGTTGCCGGCGGCAGCACGTCACGCATGGGCGCCGACTTCTCGCTGCCGATTACGGATACCGCCTCATTCGTGGCGACGCTGCATCCCGATTACTCGAACGTCGAAATCGATCAGCAGTCGATAACGCCGCAGGAGTTTCCACGGTTCTATCAAGAGGTGCGCCCCTTCTTCACGCAGATCGGTTCGCAGTTCAACGGCCATTTCGGCTGCTGGAATTGTCCGACGACGCTGTACACTCCGAGCATTCCGGCGTTCGGTCAAGGGTACGCGGTCGAAGGCACCCAAGGGCCGGCAACGTTCGCCGCATTCGATGCGATCGGTTCCCAGCGCAGCGACGACGCGCAAACGTTCGGCCTGTTCCAAACGAATCGCGATCATCAGGCGCAGGTCAGCGTGCAACGGGTCAGCGTCGACGCACCGGGCATCCGTGACGTAACCAGCACGATCGTGACCGGGTACTCCTTCTCGCATAATCATTTGCTGGCGTTCGCCAATGCCGGAACCGATCGCGGAACGTTCGTTACGGATCCTGCGCAGGGCGGCTACCAAGAATACGGCGTCGGGGCCATCGATCAAACGTCGAACTTCATCGTCGACTACCAGCATGTGGGCTCGCAGTTCCAGCCAATCGACGGATACGTAAGCCATCCGGGCATTACCGGTATCGGCGTGAGCGCGAGTAAAACCTATAATTATTCGCCGAAGTCGTACCTGCAGCAGCTATCGCTCAACACCTCGTGGGACCGCTATCATGATGACGGCGGCCAAACAAATCAGAACGATCAGTACGCCTCCGCGTCCATTCGTACGCGGTCGCTGTTTGGGTTTAGCGTCGGCGGCGGCTCGTCGTATTTGCGTATGCCGGATGGGGAGATGCTGCCGTTCAACCAAAACGGGGTTTCGCTTTCATACCGGGCGAACACCGCGACGCCATCGAGCGCGACGTATTCGCAGGGCCACTACTATCACGGGTTCCTGGCGAGTTGGTACAGTTCGGCTGCAATTCGGCTCGCGCGCCCGTTGATTCTCTCACTGGAGGCGGACAGCACACACTACGCGCCGTACTCCGCATTCGGTCCGGGCACGTCATGGAACGAAATCGGCGCGAACGAGACGCTAGAGCGCGCGTCGCTGGATTGGCAATTCAGTCACCGAGCGTCGATGGATATCGGTGCGCGCCGCATCGTCGGAATCTTCGCACCCACGGGGTTTGGGTACGTGCCGACCGCCGGCACTCCGCCAATCGACGCGATGAATTTGACGGCGGCGTTTCATTTTCTCGCACTTCGTAACGAGTTTTACGTGGTGTACGGCAATCCGAATCAGCTGAGCACGCAGCACGCGCTCTTCTTCAAGTGGATCCGCTACATCGGCGCGCCGAAAGGCACCTGAGCGGCGAATAATCGTTCGTCGCGCATGCTCGCTTGGTCCGCCGCGGACGCGAAGCAACACCTCGTCCCGCGCTGGGGTACGGCGATATCCGAACAACGAACCGGGCAAGTTGCTCGTGTCTTTTGACGTCGCGCGATACAAAGCCGGCCATGCTTAACTATCGCATCGAGTTGACCTGTACGAAGTAACGTTGCATTTACCGTGAGAGGAAACGTCGCGCATTCAACGCATTGAATGCGGATATGAGTGCGCAAAAACTGGTCGCGTTGTTTTTTGCGGCGACGATAGCGTTGCCTTCGGCTCCGGCATTGGCCGACTCGGCGAGTTCTGCAGATCCCGCTAAAGTGCAAATCGTGACCGAAGACATCGGTCGCTTCTGGCACGCGTTTGACGACGCCGCAAAATCAAAGGACCCGGCGAAAGTCTTTGCCTACGAATACTTCGCGCCCGGAACGACGGGGCTGTGGGGCTTCGTTCCCGACCGTCTCGTCAGCCCGTTTCATCTGGCTCGGACCGTTACGAAATATCGCGCGTATTATCAGGCCACGCGGCCGTACATGGAGCAGATCTCCGGCGAGAAACGGCAAATCATTGCGGATCTATACCGCTATAAAGCGCTGTACCCGCAAGCGGTTTTTCCCAACGTGTATTTTGTCGTCGGCGCGCTCAATAGTGCGGGCACGTCTGTCGACGGGGTCGGCATGGTCATGGGCAGCGAAATGATTTCGCGTCCTCCGAAAATGTCCGTGGCCATGCCCGGTTTTCAAACGGCCGTACTGGCTACGGTAGATCAAATTCCCGGTGACGTCGTCCACGAATTCACGCATTACAACCAGAGCGACGCCGACGCGAATACACTTCTCGGCGGAACGATTTATGAAGGTACGGCCGATTTCATGGCCGATATCGTCGAACCCAGCCACGTGCCTCAGTCCGAGTGGTCGTTCGGGTGCGCGCACGAGGACGCGCTTTGGTCGGCTTTCTCGCAGCAGATGAACTCAAAGGATTCGTCGGTCGCGACGAAATGGTTGTTTTCGTACGATCCGGGGCCGCTTGGCGCGCCGCCGTTTATCGGCTATTGGCTCGGTTCGCGCATCGTGCAAACCTACTATGAAACGCACGGGCGCTCTGCCGACGCGATTGCGTCGATTCTGCACGTAAAAGACTACACGGCGTTTTTAAACGAGAGCGGGTATCCGCAACATCGTCCGCCTTGCCGGGCGCCGCGCGTATAGAAAGCGCGTGCTTGCGATTCGCCGCTCGGATGTGCGGGCATCATTTTCGCATGTTTTGGAAACGAGCGCAGACCACTCTTCCACAAATGAAGACGTCGCTCGGTGACGGCGGGAAAGCCGTCGCGACGCGGGCATCGCTTTGACCGATTTCGTTTTACAAAATGCGGCCGGCGGGCGCGTAACGCTGAACTCGCTCGGCGCGGCGATTACCTCGATCATCGTTCCGAACGCGCAAGGCAATCCCGGCGAGCTTACCGTTCCGGCCGGCGGAAGCGCCGGCAAGACGATTGGACGCTACGCGAACCGCATCGCGCGCGGCCGGCTCGAGATCGATGGCAGTGCGTACACGCTGCTGACGAACGAAAACGGGAACACGCTGCACGGCGGACCTGACGGATTTTCCAAGCGCGAATGGGACGTCTTCGACGAAGCATCGTTCGTGCTGCGCAGCCCGGACGGCGATCAAGGTTTCCCCGGCGCGATGGAATGCCGCGTGCGATATACCTGGAGCGAGGATCACGCGCTGCGCATCGAGTACGCCGCAACCACCGGCAAACCGACGGCGATCAACCTCACGAATCACGTGTATTTCAATTTGCATGGCGAAGGCGACGTGGCCGAGCAAGAATTGCAAGTCGACGCGTCCACTTTTACGCCGTTGGATGCGGAATTGATTCCGACGGGAGAGATTGCATCGGTTGCCCGAACGTCGCTCGACTTTCGAACGATGCGTCCGCTCGGCAACGAAAAATACGACGTGAATTTCGTAATAGACGGGTGGAATGGTGAATTGCGGCGCGTCGCGGAGGCGTCGGACGCTCGCTCCGGACTGCGTCTCATCGTCGAAACGACGCAGCCGGGCTTACAGCTCTACACCGGAAAGCCGGGCGCATTCGCCCTCGAGACCCAGCATTTCGCCGACTCTCCGCATCATCCCAATTTTCCGAATACGATACTGCGCCCCGGCGAAACGTTCACGGCGACGACGATTTACCGGTTCGCGGTCGTTTCCTGACGCTCGCGGTCTATCAGCGCGCGTTTGCGCGGCAATCCCCACTTATAACCGCCTAGTTCGCCGGTGCCCCGAATCACGCGGTGGCACGGAATGACCAGCGCGAGCACGTTGCCCGCACATGCGCGCGCGACGGCGCGAGCGGCTTTGGGCGCTCCGATCCCCTCCGCGACTTCGGTGTACGAACGGACCTCGCCGTAGGGAATGCTTTGCAGATACTTCCAGACCCGCAGTTGAAATGCGGTTGCACGGATATCGGCGGGCAAATCGAGATGCGGTTGGTCGCCGCCGAGATGGCGGCGCAGCGCTTCAGCCCATTCAACGAAACGCGGATCGTGCGGCTCGCGCATCGCCTCGAAGCCCGCGTTGGGATACTCCGACCGCAGCTGCGCCTCCAATTGCTCGTGCGTATCGCCGAACTGCACGAAGCACAACCCGCGGTCGGTGGCGCCCGCCATCAGCAAGCCGAGCGGCGTTTCGAATGAAACGAACGTTATGCGCACGTCTTTTCCCAACGCGCGGTACTGCTTGGGCGTCATACCCAAGCGCGTATCGGCGCGCTCGTAAACGCGGCTCGACGAACCATACCCCGCATCGTACACGGCAGCGGTCACGTCGCGAGACGAGCGCAAGTGCGTTTTCAAGTTCTCCACGCGGTGCCCATCATGATACTGTTTGGGCGTCACGCCGACCAGCGCGCGAAACGTGCGCTGAAAATGGAACGCGCTCATACCCGCCATGCGCGCAAGCTCTTCCAGAGACAATGCTTCTTCACTGTGCGCTTCGATGTATCGGCATATCGACTCAATGCGCGCTGCGGCGGCATCGCGTGTTTCGAGTGGGCGGCAGCGTTTACATGGGCGCAGCCCGGCGATTTGGGCGTCTTGCGCCGATTCGAAAAAGCGGACATTCCGGCGAAGCGGCGATCTGGCGGCACACGATGGCCGGCAGAAAACGCCGGTCGTAAGCACGCCGAAGTAAAACCGTCCGTCCTGAGAGTTGTCGCGTTGTTGCAGCGCTTTCCAGCAAAAGTCTTCATTCAGCATGCGTCCACCCTAGCCGCTACGACGTACGTCCGCCATCGGAAAGTTGCGGCCGAATCTGCGGCGAACACGCCGAGCATGAAATCGGTGCGTTCCGCCGCGCTCGGCCTTTCGTTGCTCGTGCTCATGGCCGCTGCTCCGGGTCCGCCCGTTCGCGTGCCGCAGGCGCAGATCCAGGCGGAAGACGCTCGCTGGCGCGCCCTCGGGGTGAAGCTCCCGCCGGGCGGGATTATCAAGTCGGACCCGTACGCGCCGCCGTACTCGAACCGATCGTTCGTCGTGCCGTTCGCGTGGTATCGCTCCTTCTATGACGCACTGCGTGCGAAGAAAGACTATCCGGTGCAGGCCTCCGCGCTGCGCCGGGACTTACCCGTGCTGCGTTTTCTTTTGGAGAAGGCCTATTCGGGCTATCAGCCCGCAAGCGCGCGAGGTTGGAATTGGGATGCGATGTTCCGCAGTCGGGATGCGCAGCTCGCGAAGAGCGGCAACGTGAAGTCTGTCATTGCGGGACGCGTTCGCTCCCTGGGGCCGCTTGGAAAACGTGCAACTGGACAATCATTCGGGCGTTCCGGACTTCACCGCGTTTACGAGCGGATCCGCAAGTGCGGCTCTCGCGCAGGCAGCGTCGGCGTGCTCGTCGATGCGATTCCAGGACGGTCATTCGGCCAAACTCGCGCTGCACGATGCCGGTCAACAGCCGCACGCGGTGCAGGTCTGGGACGGCGCGCATTTTGCTGACGGTTGGTACGTCAGTTATCCCAAGCGCCTTGGAACGCCCACGAGCCTGCGATGCGGCGCGCAAAACGTCGCGCTTACGCCCACGCCGCAAGTTACGCCGCCGGCGCAAAAGCCGGTGTATCAGTTCCTCGCCGACGGCATCGCGTATCTGCGGCTGCCGACGTTTACCGACGCGAACAACGAGGCGCTTCGCGCCGCGCTCTCGAAATCGCCGAACCTCGGCCGAGAGCGGCTCGTGATATTCGACCTGCGCGGCAATGACGGCGGAAACGCGCCGCAGGACATTCTCACGAATTGGTTCGCTGAAAGCGCGATCGAGATCGCCTCCGGCATGTCGCAATCCGGAACCACGTCATGTTTTACGACGGCGCTTTCTTTCGGACTCCAGCAGCAACTCGCCGCGGGACTGCACCCGCCGGTATCCAGCGGATTGCAACAAGTACTGCAGCAGATCGTCGATGCGTTGCGCGGCTCCGCTACGCCGAACTGCGAGGTGCAGCCCCAGGTGAAAAGCAGCGATCGAAGCATGCGCGACCATCACTTCAGCATTCATCCGCAACAGGCCGGGCAAACCCGCATCGTGGCGCTCGTTGACGGCGGTTGCGGAAGCGATTGCGAATACATGACGTACGTTCTGGCCGGATTGCCAGACACGGTCATTGCGGGCACGAGCACGTTCGGCGTCATGGGATTTACGCAGCCCGGATACTTCGTGCTGCCACACTCGCGCGTGCCGTTCCGCTTGGCGCTGAGCCGCACGGACGCATATGGCGACGGCCGTTCGGTCGACGGATACGGAATAACCGTCGACGTGCTGCTCCCTACCGCGCAGTCGCAATCGCAGCAGTCGTTGACGGCGCTGGCGAACGCGCTGCTTTAGCGTGAGCTAAAACAGCAGCGTGGCGAATTCGCCGGCCGGTTGAAAGCCGGTTCGGGCGTACAGGCGAAGCGCGGGCTCGTTGAACGCGTTGACGTACAGACTCAGTGAAGGAACGTCGTCGAGCAGTTCGGCACAGACGGCCCCGAGCGATTGCAGCGCGAAACCGCGGCCGCGCAGATGCTCCGGCGTCCAAATCCCTTGCAACTGCATCGTTTGTTCGCTGCGCGGCCCGGCGTTGCAGAAAAAGCAAATCTCGCCGTCATGTTCGCCGACCCACCACAAGCCGCGGTCGATCATGATTCGCACGTTTGCATTGAATTCTGCACTGACGCTGCGCGGATCGTACTCCAATTCGTGCTCGATCATGCGCGCGGAATTGAACGCGACCACTTCCCATTCGGACGCGTTCGCGCGCCGAACGGTGACGTTTCCCGGATGGCGAACGAGAGTGCGGCGATGAACCGCAAGCACCGGCTGGCTTTCGCGCACGCGTCGCGGCGGAGCATGCCACTTGCTCACGCGCGCCCAAAAACGCTCGACCGTCAAGCGCGGCCCCACGATCATTCGTTCGAAACGAAAGCTCGAGGCGACCTCGGCGAACGCGTCGACGGCTTCCTCGTCCTCGGCCGCCAGCACGACTTGGCGTCCGAAGAACGCGACGCCGCGCACGGCGCCATGCAGGTCGAGATACACGTGGAGTCCCGAACGCGCAGCCATCGATTTGTCGCTGGCGATGAGCCACGACAAAAACACGTTGTCGTACGGAGCCTGCGCCAGATATGCGAGCGCGGCGCGCTCGTGCGCACGCACGAGGCGCTGCACTCCCGATTGCATCAGCTGAATTTGAGTACGAATGTCGGTGTAGTGGTTGGTTGTTTGCTTCCGCCCTCCGGTTCGACGCTCAGCGCTACCGCGGTGAGATTGGACGCATCGACCGGGAGCTGCACGACCGCGACGCCATTGCCGTTGGGCACGAACGTCACCGAAGGTGACATGCGCGTCGCGCCGGCGCCGAGCGTCCAAGCCTGATACACTTTACCCCGCGGCGGCATCGGCAATGCATCCATCGCCAAGTACAAACGCTTTCCGTGCCGGACGACTTGGCCGTGGCTGACGTCGTACCGTTGTGAATCCGGCGCAACGAGATCTGCCAGCGCGGTGCGCTGATACGCGAGTTCGCGCGCGAGCACCTTGCTGCGCGTTTGAATCTGCGAGAGGTCGGAATTCTTTTCGCGCAACTGGTCGTTGACCGAAATGTTCATGATGCCGGTTATCAGCGCAACGATCAGACATGCGGCCGCGACCGCATAAGCAGGCCACACGATCGGTCGAACTGCGCGCATTTCGCCGACGTTTGCGCGCTGGGGCACAGCCGCGTCGCGCCGTACCTGCTGCATGATGCGCGCTTTGAGCAGCGGGCTTGCGACGACCGCTCCCCGCTCTTCGTCAGGACAAGCTTCTGCTGAATATGCAAGCGCGTCCGCAGCCGGACGGAGCTGCTCGTATTCTTGACGGCAGTCCTCGCAGGTGCGCAAATGTTTCCGCACGGCGTCCGCCTGTTGCCGGGGCAAAGAGCCGAGCGCGTAAACGGCGACGTCGTCCAGCATGGACTCGTGCGAAGTCATACCGTCACCGTGTCCTCGAGAATCGCGCGCAGTTTGCGCAAGCCCGTCCGAATCCGCGTTTTGATCGTGCCGAGCGGAATTGCGGTGCGGCGCGACATCTCGTCATGCGTGAGACCGCCGAAGAATCCCATCTCGATGAGCTCGCGCTGCTCGGGCGGCAACTGCACGAGCGCGGCGCGGACGCGGTCGGCGTCGATGTTGGCAAAGGCAGTATCCTCAGGCGTATCGTCGGCGGGCAGCGTTTCCGAGAGTTCGTCGTGGCGGTAGGACTTGCTGCGCAGTACATCGAGCGCGCGATTTCGCGTCATGCGCGCAATCCAGCCGGCGAAGTTTCCCGCTTCGAACAGATGCGGTGCGCTCCAGATTTTGAGGAAGACACCTTGCGTGAGATCCTCGGCCGCGGCGACGTCGCCGAGCATGCGCATGGCGACTCCGTACACCAATCGATGATGTGCGTCGTACAACGCCTCGAATGCGCGGGCGTCGCGTTCCCGCACGCGCGCCATGAGCCGGGCTGCGTCTTCCACCACTGCGTGCTTCGCTTCATTGGGAGCTTCCCCGTGACAACGTGCGTGGCGCGGCCGCGGATTGCAGGCAGGCGGCTAGAAGCTTTGGGGCGCTTGATAGTCGCCCGAAATGGGCGGCAGCTCCGGCATGGCCGGGAAAGCGTTGTCGACGCCGGAGAAATGCGGTGCGATGGTTACGACCGGCGGTGCAACCGCCGGCGGGTCTTCGATGACGGTCTGCACGGCGGCGATTTCGGGCGGCAAGTGCAGCAGCTCTTCCTCTTCGCGCCGTGCCAAGCCGCGAATGATGTACGCCTTCTGTAGGCGCCGTAACCCAGGCAGCGGCAGCGTGTTCGTGGCGAGCGCCACGAACTGCTCCGCAACAGGTTCGTACGTTGCGGCGGCCGCCAGGATGTACGCGTTGATCTCTTCCGCCGCTTGCTGCAGACGTGAAGCGACGTGGGCCGGATTTCCGACGATCGCGAATTCGCGCCGCTGCGCAAAGCCGACTTCGCCCGCAACGACCGCGCCGGAATTCACGCCGGCGTAGACTTGGAAAGGTCTGCGCCCTTGCGCGTGCCATCGCGCATTCATTGCGTTCGCAAGGCGGACGATGCGCAGTGCCGCGCGGAGCGCGCGCTCCTCTTGGAACGAGTCCGCGGTCAAGACGCCGAAAACGGCGGTGATGCCGTCGGCGTGCAGGCGTTCGATGACGCCGCCGTGCCGCACGATCGCTCGTCCCGCAACGGCATAAAATTCATTGAGATGCCGCAACGTCTCTTCGGCGCTCAAATCCTCGGAGAAAAAACCGAAGTTGCGAATGCGGCAGCAGAGAACGGTCGCGTAGTGACGCTGCGCCCAGAGGCGATGCAAATCGCGGCGCGCGAGAATCTCGTCGGCGACGTGTTCCGGCACGTAACGCGAAAACAGCGAGCGCAGCCGCCGCATTTCGTCGCGTTCGTTCACATAGCGTAAAGCGAACACCGCCAGGCCCGCGAGTCCGCCGGCGGCCAGCACGCCCACGAGCACAGCCATGACCATCCGATCGGGTTTTCGGCCGGGAGGCCTGCGGGGATTACCGTCGTAGCTCGTCGCCGATGAATGCGCTCGAACGGATTCGTTCTGTTATCGACGGGTTTAGCGGTTATCTCGACGCCTCCCAGCGTCTGCGCTCGGACGAGCAAATCCGGGCCTTTGTCGGCGAGACGCTGGCCGAGCCTGCCGCAGACGGACGTCGACAATCTTTCGGCGGACGAGCGGTCTGCCTACGACCGGATCTTGCTTCGGTGCGAATTCCTCAACCAGCCGGCGTTTCGGGCTTTTGACGGCGATCCGTCGCCGGAGCGCATTGACGCGACGCTGAACGCGGATGCGGACGTCGTCGAGACCGCCGCACGAATTCGCGCGATGGGAAGCGAAAAGCTCGACGGCTCGCTTGCGCGTTTGAGCGACGCATTCGACAAGCGCGACGCCGCTATGCTGCATTCATGATCGCCGCCGCGGCACTGGTTTTGCACTTGCTGCCGAAACCGCAGACCGTTGCAGTGCAAAATTGCTCGTTTCCTCTCAAACGCGCGCTGCGCGTTCAGCGCGGCTTCGACCCCGGCGCTTTGGAGGAAATCGACGAGCGGTGGCGCGCACTAGGCATTCCGGTGCCGGTCGCATTCGCGCGCCGCGCGGACGTGCGCATCGTGCGCGACGCTGCGCTCGCTCCGCAAGCCTATCAGCTGCAGACGCGAGCCGACGGCAAGGTGACCATCGTCGCGCGCGACGGCGACGGCGCCTTTTACGGTGCGATGACGCTCGCGCAGCTCGCCGCAGCGCGTAAGCGGCGAATGGCGCCTGCCGTGCGTGAGCATTAGCGACGCTCCGGCACTGCACTGGCGCGTCCTTTCCGACGACGTGTCGCGTGGCCCGCTGCCGACGATGCGTTATTTCGAAGAGCGCATTCGAACGATTGCGGCGTTCAAGATGAACGGCTACTCGCCGTACATGGAGCACGTATTCGTCGCTCCGCAGGACCCGCTGCCCGCGCCGCTCGACGGCATCACGCCCGCGCAGCTTCGGCAGCTCGACGCGTACGCGCGGCGGTTCCACGTAACGTTCATTCCCGAACAGCAGACGTTCGCGCACATGCACAACACGCTGCGCTACGAAAAATATGCGCCTGCCGCCGAACTGCCGCACGGGTTCTTGCTGAGTCCCGCTTCCTCGATTTCAGTCCCGTACGTGAAGCGGGTGATCGAAGACGAGCTGCGGGCCGTACCGCATCCGCCGTTCTTTCACATCGGCTCCGACGAAACGTCGACGCTCGGTGCGGGGCAGACGAGCGCGATGGTTGCGCAGCGCGGCAAAACGCAGGTGTACGCCGAGCACATTCGTCAGATGAACGACATCATCAAACCGTCGGGAGCGCGCCTGATGCTTTGGGACGACGGCATCGAAAACGATCCGGCCATCATGAAGCTGATTCCGCGCAACGCGGTCGTCGTGAACTGGCATTACGGCGCGGAAAAAACCTTCGTTCCGTACATATCGCTGCTCGCCAAGGGCGGCTTCGAACAGATGATTTCGCCCGGGGACAGCAATTGGAATCAGATTTTTCCGGACGTCGCTACCGCGATGCGCAACGAGCGCACCTTCATCGACGAAGGAAAAGCCGCTCACGTGCTCGGTCTTTTTCAGACGGTTTGGAACGACGACGGTGAATCACTGTTCGAAGCTACGTGGTATCCGGTTCTGTACGCGGGCGTGAGCGCGTGGGAGCAAGGCAGTGTCGACCCGGCTCGCTTCCAAAACGATTTTCCGTATGCGTTCTTCGGCAGCAGCGATTCGCGCTACGGCGACGACGTCGCCAAACTAGCCGATATTCAGACGCGAATCGCCGACGCGTACGATTACAGCAGCGACTATCTGATGTGGGCCGACCCGTTCGATCCGCGCGCCTCGCGGCACATGAGCGCGGTCGACATACGGCCGGTTCGCCTGGAAGCTGAAGCCGTGCAAGAGCATCTGCTCCAAAACGTTCCGCCGCTGCACGCGAATGCGGCGCGCGTCATGTTTTTGGCCGCGCGCAAGGACGATTTCATCGGGCGAAAGTTTCAGGCGGCGAAAGAAATCGATGCCTACTATACCGACGCGCAGGCTCATGCGCACAAAAAGGGCAGCCCCTCGGGGCGCGATCTTTATTGGGTGAAATACTGGTTCTGGGAGCTGCGCGACGGTTACGAAGAACTCGAGCCGCTCTACGCATCGGCATGGCGTTACGAGGATCGTGAAAGTCACCTCGCGTCCAACCTCGAGCGGTATGGCCTCGCGGCGCAGCGCAACATCGAGCGCGCGGACGCGGTGTACGCCGCATCGCTGGATTACTTCGCAGGCGGCACGCTGCCGCCGCTGGACGCGCTGCTCGGAGGCGCGGCGGGCAAACCGTGATTCTGCCGATCGCGATTCTCGCGGTCTTCCTGATTTTCGCGTCGCTGATGTACACGCGCACCATGCCCGCGTTGCTTGCCGTCCCGGCGATGGCAATCGTCATGGCGTTCGTCGCCGGCGTGCCGGCCGCGGGCGTCGGCGATATCGTCGTGAAAGGTGCGTCGGCGCTTGCCGGGGTCTACGTCACGGTTATCCTGGGTGCGATGCTCGGGCGCGTCACGCTGGATACGGGCATCGCCAAGAGCATCGTGAACTTTGCCGCGGAGTTCGGCGGCGAGCAACCGATGGTGCTCGCGCTGCTGCTGTGCGCGGTTGTTGCCGTGCTGTTCGTCTCCCTCAACGGCCTGGGCGCGATCATTATGGTGGGCTCGATTGTTCTGCCGATCATGATGACGACCGGCGTGCCGCGTAAGATCGCCGCCACGCTGTTTCTCATGGCGTTCGCGCTCGGATTCATTTTCAATCTCGTCAACTGGAAATTTTACATTCAACTGTTCGGCGTCAGCCAGCAGCAGATGTACGGCTACGCGCTCGTGCTGGCGGCGGTTGATCTCATTGCATTAATCGTCTACGCGGCCGTCTCGTTCAGCCGCTCGCGCGCTTATGCGACGTGGGCCGTGCGCGCGGATCGACCGGCGGAACGGAACGTTCCGTGGTTTGCGCTGATAACGCCCGTGCTGCCAATCGTGTTGTTTTACACGCTGCACTGGGATCCGGTGCTGTCGTTTGCCGTTTCGGCGGTGTACGGCGCGGTAACGACGCGGCCTTCGCGCGCGATTCCCACGCTTGTTGCAGCGGCGATCAAAGGCGTTGAAGACGTCGCGCCTGCCGTCGTGCTGTTCATCGGAATCGGCATGCTGTTCACGGCGACCAAAGAACCGGCCTTCGTGGCGGCGATGCATCCGCTGGCCGCCACGCAGGCTCTTCACAATCCGCTGGTGTTCATCGCGATCTTCGGACTGCTCAGCCCGCTGGCGCTCTATCGCGGCCCGCTCAACCCGTTCGGCGTAGGGATTGCAATTTTTACCGTGTTGCTTTCCGCGCACGCGCTGCCCGCCGTCGTGCTGGTCGCCGCAATCATGGCGGTCGTGCAAGTGCAGAACGTGTGCGATCCGACCAACACTGCGAACGTGTGGGTGGCGAACTTTACCGGCGTGCACATCGATGAAATCACTCGGCGCACGCTTCCCTATCAAACTGCGGTGGCGATAGCGGGATGCATTGCGGTCGCGGTGGGGTGCCAAGCCTTTTTCGGGGTGCGCCCGTTTACGTCTCCGATCGCCGTCGCAAGCGCGTCGGAATTGCCGCCGGACGGGATGTTCGCGAGCGCGCGCGCTTCCGGGCGCATCGCCGTCGGAAGTGACGGCAGCGCGGACGCAGCGGTTGGGGCAGGCGCGGTAGCGAGCGCGTTGAGCAGCTCCGATATGCGCACGTTCCTGCGACAAGACGATCCGAACGCATCCGATTGCACCGGTAAACCGTACGCCGCGTACGTCGAAGTGCTCTCGACGCGTTTTACGCTGCTCGAGGGAACGGACGTGGACGTCGGCGTGCGGCTTTTCGACTGCGGCGGCTGGGTGGTAAACGAGTGGCACGACCACGCGGTGCTGCGGCGCCCCACCGACGACGACGTTCGCTCGCTCGCGCGCCAAGGCGCGCAGCGGATGCGCGATTGGGGCGCGAAGAACGGCGAGCGATGGAAGCACCTGCTGACGCAGGGGTTGGCGTATGCCGCGGGCGATCCGCCTTCGTATTATTACTCGCTCTTCAAAACCGTCGACGGCAACATGCGCGCGTACGTTCGGGCAGGCGGACCGGCATACGCGGCCGGAATGCGCACCAACGATATCGTCAACAAACTCGACGGCGCGTTTTGGTGGGAATACGGCACGTATCAAACGCAAGCGCGCGCCTACGACGGAAAACCGCACACTTTCGAATTGCAGCGCGGCAGCGGCACGCTGAACGTCCGACTGGGAGAACCGTTTACTTCATGACCGTCATCGACGATACGCTCGCGAGCTATTGCACGGAGCACGAAACGCAGTACCTCGACGAATTGAAATCGTGGGTGGCAATTCCGTCGATCTCGGCGGATCCGAAGCATCCCGCCGACGTGCGCCGCTGCTGCGAGCGTTTGGTTGGGCGTATGCGCTCGAGACCAACGGCAATCCGCTCGCATACGGCGAGTGGCTCGGCGCGCCGGGCAAAGCCACGATCGTCATCTACGGACATTACGACGTTCAACCGGCCGACGCGATCGAGCTGTGGCATTCGCCGCCCTTTGAAGCGACCGTTCGTGACGGCAACCTCTATGGGCGCGGCAGCGTGGACGACAAAGGCCAGGTGTTGATGCACTTGGCGGCAATCGAGGCGCAGCATAAAGACGATGTGTGCGCTGTACGATGAGCTCCCGCTTCTCTGATCGCGCGCAGGCGTATGCCGCGCACCGCCCGACGTATCCCCGCGCCGCAATCGACGCGCTGCTGCGCGGACTCGGGCCGGAAGATCGGCTGATCGCCGCGGACGTCGGCGCCGGAACCGGCATCTCGGCGAATCTGCTTGCGGAACGCGTTGCCGAGGTCGTTGCGGTCGAACCGAATGCAGCGATGCGCGCACAGGCGGAGCCGCGGCCGAACGTGCGGTGGGAAGACGGCACCGCGGAGGCATTGCCGCTGCCCGACGATAGCGTGGACGTCGCAGCCGCGTTTCAAGCGTTTCACTGGTTCGATCCGGCGGGTGCGTTTTTGGAATTTGCACGAGTCGCGCGCCGCCGCGTCGCACTGCTGCAATACGAGCGCGACGAAACGCAGCCGTTTTCAGCCGCGTATGCCGCTATCGTTCGCCGCTACGCGACCGACGATACCGAAGCGCTGCGCATGCGCACGCTCGACGTATTCGCCGCACTCGGCGGCACTGCGCTGCGCCGCGCAGTCGTGCCGTTCAAACAGCGTCTGACGCTCGAAGGCGTCGCCGGGCGCGTCGATTCTTCGTCGTACTTGCCGCGAGAGGGTGAGGCCGCGCGGGCATTGCGCAAGGAGATCCCGGAAATCTTCGATAGATTTCAGCGCGGCGGCATCGTCGAGATGGCGATGAACGTGCACGTGCTCGCCGCAAATGTCGCCTAACCGGCGCCAAGCCATTCGCCGGCTCCGTTTGGGAATCGACGTCGGCGGAACGTTTACCGACGTCGTCGCCATCGACGCGGAGTCACGCGAAGTGGTTGCGCGTGTGAAGGTTCCGACCACGCATACGGCGCCGGAAGGCGTTGCGGCAGGCATTATCGGCGGCATCGAGGCGATCTTCGAGAAGAGCGGCGTCGCCGCGGAGGACGTCGCGTTCATCGCGCATTCGACCACTCAGGCGACGAATGCATTGCTCGAAGGCGATGTCGCAAACGTCGGCGTGTTGGGCCTGCTGAACGGTTTGGGACGCCTCGCGCGCTTTCAGATGCGCTTTCCGCGTTTGCAGCTTGCGCCCGGCGTACCCTTCGAAGCGCAATTCGCCTTCGCCCACAGCCCCGATGCAGCGCACGAAGCGCTGGAACGTCTTCGCGGCGCGGGCGCGCAAGCAATTGCGGTATCGCAAGCGTTTTCAGTGGATCGTCCGGATGGCGAAACGGCGGTCGCGGCAACGGCGCGCGAACTCGGGCTCTTCGCGACCGCGGGACACGAGGTCAGTTCGATGTACGGTTTGCGTGCGCGAACGCGAACGGCGGCGCTCAACGCCGCAATTCTTCCGAAAATGGTGCGCACCGCGCGCATGACCGGCGATGCGGTGAAACGCGCGGCGATCTCCGCGCCGCTCATGGTTATGCGCAGCGACGGCGGCGTGATGGACGTTCGCGAAATGGAGCGGCGGCCGATTCTAACGTTGCTTTCCGGCCCGGCAGCCGGCGTCGCCGGCGCCTTGCTGCACGAGAACGTCACCGACGGGATCTTCATCGAGGTCGGCGGCACCAGCGCGGATTGTTCCGCTATTCGCGCCGGCATGCCGCAGATGCGGCCGGCTCGGGTCGGCGGACATCGAACGATGCTGCGAACGCTCGACGTGCGAACGCTCGGGATTGCGGGCGGCAGCATGATCCGCATAAACGACCGCAACATCGTCGACGTCGGCCCGCGATCGGCTCACATCGCCGGCATGAAGTACGCGAGTTTCGTCGAGCCCGAAGTCTTCGAGGGCGCGAGCGTCGAGCACGTTCGCCCGACGGCTCACGATCCGCAGGATTACGCAGCGATCCTCGCTCGCGACGGTACGCGGATCGCGCTCACGCCGACGTGCGCGTCGAACCTGCTGGGTTACGTGCCGGAACACGCATTCGCGCGCGGCAACGCGCAGGCAGCGCGACGCGGCTTCGAAGTGCTCGCGCGGCATTTGAGCGGCGATCCGGAGCGCCTTGCACGCGACTTGCTCGACATTGCGTCCTTGAAAGTCATCGCCGCAGTCGAGGAACTCATCGCGGATTACGAGCTCGATCGCGAAACGCTGGTCGTGGTCGGCGGCGGCGGCGGTGCGGCAGCGCTCGTCCCGTTCGTTGCCGAGCGCAGCGGCGTGGAGTTTCGTCTGGCGCGCGATGCGGAAGTGATTTCGCCGATCGGCGTCGCGCTCGCCCTCGTGCGCGAGTCCGTGGAGCGGACGATCGTCGATCCGTCGCCCGACGACATCGTGCGCATTCGCAGGGAGGCGCAAGATGCGGTCGTTGCGGCCGGCGCTTCGCCCGAGCGGGTGGAGGTTGCGGTCGAGATCGACACGCAGCGCAACATCGTGCGCGCGACCGCCTCGGGTGCGAGCGAACTTGCGGAAAGCGCCGCGCACCGTATCGCCGATGGTGCTGCGCTGCTCGCCGCCGCAGCCGCGCTGCTGCGCTCAGATGCCGCGCAGATCGCGCGCGTTGCTGCAACGGATGGATTAACGGTGTTCGAGCGCGTTCGAACGGTGCGTCCCCGTTTCGGCCGAGCTCGCATGGTTCGCGACTTGCGCGTGCTCGATCGCACGGGCGTCGGGCGACTGGCATTGCGCGGGGCATTCGTGCGGCAAACGCGCGCTGCTTCCGCCTTGGATGATTTGCGCGGCGCCGTGGAAGCGGCAACTGCGTTCGGCGACGTCGGACGCGCGCTGCCTGATATTTACGTACTGCACGGCGCGCGGATTGCGGATTTCAGCGGTCTGGCTTCCGCGGAACAGGCAGCCGCGCTCGCCGAAGAAGAATTGGCCGGACGCAGCCCCGACGCGCCGGTCGTCATTCTGACCGCCTCCCGTCCAGCGTAACTCCGGGCGATTCGCCGAGTAGAAGAGTGCATGGCACGCATTGCGATTGAGAACAACAACGTTCAAGTGCGGCTGTCCACTATGGACAAGGTGTGGTCTTTGCACGGGTCGCTCACCATTCCGCTCGCACACGTTACGCTCGCGCACGTCGAGGACGAAAGCGCCTGGAAGCACTTTTGGCGCAAGGTCGCGGGGACCGACGCGCCCGGGCTCAAAATGGCCGGAACGTACTTCATGCCGGGCGGTATGGCTTTTTTGGATTACGCGGACGGGCACAATTGTTTGGTGCTCGAAACGCAGCACGAATGGTACAAATCCGTCATCGTGCAACTCGATCGCGATCAGGATCCCGACGTCTTCGCGGCCGAACTGAATCGGCGCATCGGAAAGTCGTAAAAAAAGGCCGCGAACGCTCGCGGCCTTTTCGATTGTTTCGTTGACTTAGTTCACGCGCGGCTGCACGGGCGCCAAGCCTTCCGACATCTGCAGCGCGACGGTGCTCTTCCGTCTGCCGTAACAGAAGTAGAAGATGAGGCCCGTCACGAGCCAGACGAGAAACGCGAACCAAACGAGCGGGAAAAATCCCCACAAGACCGGATTGCCTTCCTTCAGGAAATAGATCATGATCAGCGCGGAGGCCGCCGCCAGCACCGGAATCAAGAGCGGACCTCCGGGAATCGTAAATTTTCCCGTCAATTCGGGATGGCGCGCCCGCAAGATGGGCACCGATATCGCGACCAGGATGAATGCGACGAAGGTTCCCATGTTCGTGAGCGATCCGAGAATCCCGATCGGGAAGAACGCACCGGCCGCGGCAATGAGCAGGCCGAACACGATCTGCGAAACCCACGGTGTCCGCCATGCGGGGTGAATCCGCACGAACATCGGCGGAATCAGTTTGTCGCGCGACATCGCATAGAAAATGCGCGTCTGCCCGTACATCATAACCAGCAGTACGGTCGTCAGACCGGCGATCGCGCCGAACGAGATGATGATTCCCGCCCACTGAAGTCCCACGCTGTTTACGGCGAATGCGACCGGGAACGCGACGTTCAATTGGTTGAACGGCACCATCGCGTCCAGAATGGCGGCGACGACGAGGTACAACACCGTGCAGATCGCCAAGCTCATGAGGATGCCGAACGGCAAGTCTTTGCCGGGATTCCGCGCCTCTTCGGCCGTCGTCGAAACCGCATCGAAGCCGATATAGGCGAAGAACATGAAGGCCGCACCGCCGAGCGTGCCTCCCCAGCCGAACGGGAAGTATCCGCCAAGGCCGGTCGTGGGTCCGGGCGGCAGGTGATAATTCGCGAAGTTCAGGTGCTGCACGCCGATCACGATGAAGAACAGCACGATCGCAACTTTGATCGCGACGATGACGGCGTTCACCGTTCCGGACTCACGCGTGCCCTTCACCAGCAAGGCCGTAACGAGTAAGATGATGCCCGCGGCGGGGAGATTTGCGATGCCGGGCGTTGCATCCCAGTGGCTGTGCTGCCACATCTGCGGAATCGTCACGTGAAAGAGCGTCTGAAGAATGTTCGTGAAGTACCCGGACCACCCAACGCTTACGGTCGAGGCACCGAGCGCGTATTCGAGCACGAGGCCCCATCCGACAATCCATGCGAAAAATTCACCGAGCGTCGCGTACGTATACGTGTACGCGCTGCCGGAAATCGGAATCTTGCTGGAGACTTCCGCATAGCAGAGCGCGGCGAGAGCGCTGACGATACCCGCGACGACGAAGGAGATGGTGAGCGACGGGCCGGCTCGAGTCGCCGAAGCAACACCCGTCAGCACGAAAATGCCGGTACCGATGATCGCGCCGATGCCCATGGCGGTTAGCGCCCAGGGCCCCAGCGATCGCCTCAGCCCGTGCTCTTGGTTGGTGCCCTCTGCGAGGATTGTCGCGAGCGGCTTCACACGTGAAAGCATAGTAGGGCCGGAAATTTACCTTTGCCTGGCGTCTCCCTGGTTTTCGTGCGCCAAAAGTCTTACCGTGCCTACGACTCGGCACGAGAGAAGCCGACGTACAGTCCGCGGCCGGAAAACCCGCGCTCTTCGAATTCGACGAACAAGCCCGCTTTGCGGAACGCATTGCGGTACTCGTCGGTCGTAAACAGCGTCAGGCGATGCGGCTCTGTGAACGTGCGGATGCCGTCGCGCGAAGCCACCATATAGTGGAAATGCAGCACGGAGACGTTGGCGTCGCGGCGGCTGACGCTCATGCGCGCCACTTTTAAATCGGGCTCGTCGACGAAAAGCGCGTGGACGGCACCGTCCCGCCAGTCTTCCGGCCGCACCCAAGGTTCGACCAGCACCACGCCGCCCGGCTTGAGATGGCGCGCGAAGGTTTGGAGCGTTTGATCCAAGCGCTGTGCATTGGGCGCGTATGCAATCGCGCCGAACATGCATAGTACGACGTCGAACCGCTTGGCGAGATTGAATCCGATCATGTCGCCCAAATGAAAGGGCACGCTTGGGTTGCGTTCCTGTGCGATTTCGATCATCGAACGCGACACGTCAAGCCCTTCGCATTCGAATCGATCGCGCAAGTGCTCGATGTGTTTGCCGGTCCCGCACGCGACGTCGAGAAGCGCGTTGCCGCGCGAGCGGCATCGGTCGGTCACGATCTCGACGATGCGGTTCGATTCGGCCGCGTAATCTTTTCCGAGTGCACCGTAGAGCGCGTCGTAATACTTGGACGATTGACTGTACATGAACCGCGCACCGTTTTCGCGGCGCCTGCGGAAGGCCTGCCGGACAAGCGTCTACAACCAAGGCGCATGATCGCATCGCATGGCGCGCGCGCGTACGACGTGCTGGTGGTGGGCGGCGGCAACGCCGGATGCGCGGCCGCGATCGCCGCGGCGCGGCATGGTGCAAAAACGCTGCTGGTAGAGCGTTACGGCTTCCTGGGAGGAACCGCGACCGCCGCAATGGTGGGGCCGTGGATGACGTTTCATTCCGGAAGCAAGCGAATCGTCGGCGGCATCGCGCAGGAAATCGTCGAACGCCTTCAGCGCAAGGGCGGATCGCCGGGACACGTGCACGATTCGTCGGATTACGTTGCGACGATTACGCCGTTCGATCCCGAGATTCACAAAGCGCTGCTGTTCGAGATGACGCGCGAAGCGGGCGTCGATCTGCTGCTGCATGCGTATTTTTTGCGCGCGCTGGTCGGCGCCGATGGAACGGTGGAAGGCGCGGTATTTGCGACGGTCGCGGGGGAGCGCGAGTATCGGGCTTCGTTTACGATCGACTCGACCGCGGACGCGTACGTTGCAGCGTCCGCCGGCGTGGCTACGCAGCAAGGCGACGAGCGGGGACGCGTGCAGCCGGCGAGTCTGATGTTCCGCCTCAGTCACGTCGATCTTTCGAAAACCGCAACCTACGTGCGTATGCATCCCGATCAGATGCGAACCTCGCTCAAAGCGCACGAGCGTCTCGCACCCGCGATGACGGCCGTCGCCGGTTTGTACGATTTGTGGAACGACGCTCTCGAGCATGGCGAGGTCAGCGTGCCGCGCGAACTCGTTTCGTTCTTTATCTCGCCGTATCCCGACGAAGTGACCGTGAACATGACGCGGGTCACGAACATCGACCCGCTCGACCCGATCGATCTGACGCGCGCCGAAGTGGAGTCGCGCGGACAGGTGATGGAACTGCTCGAATTCTTTCGCAATCGCGTGCCGGGCTTCGAAAACGCGCGCATCGCAGCGACGGGCACGCAAATCGGCGTGCGCGAATCCCGGCGCATCGTCGGCGAATACACGCTCACGCGCGACGACGTTTTGAAGGGGCGCCACTTCGACGATGCGGTCGCGCGCAGCGCGTATCCGATCGACATCCACAATCCGGCCGGGAGCGGCACTACCACGCATCGCCTGCCGCAAGGCGAGAGTCTACGAGATTCCCTATCGCTGCATGGTGCCTGCGCGCGTCGACGGGCTTCTGGTCGCGGGGCGTTGCATTTCGACGACGCATGAAGCGCTGGCATCCACGCGGCTGACGCCCACCGTGATGACGCTCGGACAAGCCGCCGGAACGGCTGCCGCGCTTGCGAAGCGCACCGGCGAAAGATTGCGCTCGATCGACGCGCGGCGCTTGCGAGACGCTCTCGTCCAAGACGGCGTGCTGCTCTGATGCATCCGGTTTTTGAACTGGCCCGCCGTTACGGCGTTGAAATCGACTACGCGGATCTCGGCGATTGGGGCATGGACGAGTTGCGTTCGGAATACGATCCGGACGGCCCGGTGATTCGCTTGAACAAGCGCGTCATCGAAAATCTGCCCGCGGAAGAGATCGGCGACTTTATCGTCTTTTCGATCGCGCACGAGTTGTATCATCATCGCGAACATCGCGGCGAGATTGCGCATCAGCTCGAATCGCGCCGTGCGCGAAACGTCCGCGAACGAATTCGCCCGCGCGCTCTGTGACGGAGCCGAACCTACGGCGTGACCCGCAAGCTTTACGCCGGCATCGACGGCGGGCAGAGTTCCACGTCGGCGGCGATCGGCGACGAGAATGGACGCGTGCTGGCGCGGGGCGCCGCCGGCCCCGCGGACGAAGTCGCGCAAGGTCGCGAGTCCACGCGTTTGCGCGACGCGCTTCGCGGTGCGCTGTTCGACGCGCTTCGAAACGCGCAACTGCCCGCGGAGACGCGTTTTGAGGCGATCGTTGCCGGAGTAAGCGGTTACGACGGCAACGTCTACGGTGCGGCGCCGGAGCTTCCCGCAGATCGCTTGGCAGCTCGTTCACGACACCGTGATCGCGCATGCGGGCGCTCTCGACGGACGTCCCGGCGCAATCGTGATCGCAGGTACCGGCTCCGTCGCCTACGCGCGAAACGCCGCCGGGCAAACGGCGCTAGCCGGCGGATGGGGGTACCTGTTCGGCGACGAGGGGAGTGCGTTTGCGTTCGCGCGCGATGCGATCGCCGATGCGGCGCGCGATCTGGACAACGGCGAGCAAAGCGAACTCGCGCCCGCCATCCTGCGATATTTCTCGGACACGTCACTCCGAACGCTCGTCCGCGCTTTTTACACCGGTCAGCTTTCGCGCCGCGATCTCGCGTCGTTTGCTCCGGTTTTGCTCGACTTGGCGCAAAACGGAAGCGAACGCGCTTCAAGCTACGTGCGCGACGCGGCGGCGGACTTGGTGCTGCTCGCCAATCGCGCCGCGGAACGCTGCGGTTTGAAGGAAACGGAGGTCGCATTTCTCGGCGGCTTGACCAAGAGCGCACTGTTGATGCGCTGGATCGACGAAGCGCTGCAGAATGTGCCCGGCCTTCACCGCGTCGCTGCGCGGCGCGACGGAGCGGAAGGCGCCCTCCTGCTGGCGTATCGCCGAGCATGACGGTATTGGACCGGCTGCGCGGCGGCCTCATCGTGTCCGTGCAGGCGCGCGCAGGCTCTGCACTCGACGATCCGTACGTCCTTGCCGCGATGGCGCGGGCCGCGCAAGATAATGGAGCCGCCGCCGTCCGCATTCAAGGCGTGCGCAACTTACAAGCGGTCCGAAAGCGCGTCGAAGTTCCGATCGTGGGCATCATCAAACGTGAGTACGACGGATTCGAGCCCTATATCACGCCGACGCTGCGAGAGGTGCGCGAAGTACTCGATTGCGGAGCGGAGATCGTCGCGTTCGATGCGACGGGGCGGCCGCATCCCGGCGGCGCCGAGATCGCGGATCTGGTGGCGGCTATCCACGGCGGCCGAGGGATCGCGATGGCGGATTGCGCCCTTGCCGACGACGGCGTCTGCGCTCGCGCCGCGGGCGCGGATGTCTTGGCCACGACGCTCTGCGGTTACACAAAGGAAACGCGCGGCTTCGCATTGCCCGCGCTCGATCTCGTGCGGGCGTTCGCTCAATTGGAGACGTTCGTCATCTGTGAGGGCGGCATTCATGCGCCGGAGGCCGGCGCGCAAGCCTTGGCGGCGGGAGCCGATGCAATCGTGGTTGGAACGGCAATAACCGATACCGAGTGGCTCGTCAGCCGCTACTCGGCTGCTCTGGAATTACCTAAGTCGTCGCAGGCATAGGACGCGGGTCCCTATAGTCAAATAGCATCCTCTTACATCGCTTGCACTTTTCGGGGTTACGTTGGCAGAGAATAGAGATCCGGTCGTGCATCTGGATCGCGGGTTCTGGACCGCGACGGCCGTCATCGTGCTGCTGGGCCTGGCCGCAATCCTCTTTTGGGTGTTCGTACCGATTACCGGCTTGATGCCGGAAGCGGTCGATCGCGCGCGGCAAATCGATTTGCTGTACCGCTTCCTCGCCGCGTCCGGCACCGCGTTGCTCGTTGCAGTGTTCGGCTACATCTTCTATTTCGTGTTTCGCTTCCGCCGCAAACCGGATCAAGCGTCCGACGCAATCGGATTGCAGATTCACGACAACCACAGGCTCGAATTTTGGTGGACGCTGATCCCGGCGCTGTACGTTCTGGCGCTGGCGATCATCAGCGTGAATCTGTTCTTCCAAATCGAGCCCGTGAACGCGCAAGGCAACACGCTCGTCGTCGAGGCGCTCGGCCATCAGTGGTATTACACGTTCCGCTACCCGGGCATCCACGGCGAAGTCAAGGAAATGCACTTGCCGCTCGGGCAGCCGGTGACGCTGCACGTTTCTGCGTACGACGTCATTCACTCGTTCTGGGTTCCGGAGATGCGCCTGAAGGCGGACATGGTTCCGGGCCTCATCAACACGCTCGTATTCACGCCGACGCGCGTCGGAAAGTACGAACTGCTCTGCACCGAATTCTGCGGAACGCTGCACGGCGAAATGCGCAGCGGCGTCGGACAGGACAGAGCCGCCTACGTCTACATCGACTCGCCGAGCAGATACAAAGCTGGTACGGCGCGCAGCAACGAGCGAACGCCAACGTCAGCGATGCGGTGCAAGTCGCGTCCAGCGCTGCGGTCAATCTGACCGGCGGCGACGCCGGCGCGGGCAAAGCGTTGTTCCAAACGAAATGTTCCGCGTGCCACGCGCTCGGGCCGTTCAGTCAAAAAGTGGTCGGCCCGGGTCTCAAAGGCGTGCTGCACGATCCTGCCCATCCGAATTTAGTGAACGGAGAAAAAGCAACGCCGGACGACGTCGCCAAAATTCTGCAAAACGGCTTCAACGGCCCGATGGGCACCATGCCGAACCAAACTGCGAACGCACTTTCCGATAAAGACATCGCGAATCTGGTTGCGTTCCTGAACTCTCTCAAATGACACGACTTACGGAGTCCATGAAGAACAAATGGCTGTAGCAGCGGTACATTCGGGCGGCCTCGCCGACCATATTCATCCCGAGCCCGAAGGCTTTCTCCGCAAGTACGTCTTTTCGATCGATCACAAGATCATCGGCATCCAATACATCGTCACCGCGGGCATCTTCATGATGCTCGCCGGTGCGCTTGCCGAACTGATCCGCGTGCAATTGATGAAGGCCAACGGCGGCTTCATGACGCCGGACACGTACAACGCGGTCTTCACGATGCACGGATCGACGATGGTATGGTTCGTCATCATTCCGCTGCTCACGGGCGGCTTCGGGAACCTCGTCATGCCGGTGCAAATCGGCGCGCGAGACGTCGCGTTCCCGTGGCTGAATATGGTCGCCTATTGGATTTTCCCGGTCGCGGGCCTCATGCTGTACTCGTCGTTCCTGATGGGCGCTCCGGTCGCAGGATGGACCGAGTATCCGCCGATGTCGCTGCAAGGCGGGCCCGGCACGTCGATGTGGTGCGCCGCGGTGTTTTTGGTCGGTATCGGCTCCACGATGACGGGCATCAACTTCTTGGTGACGATTCTCAAAATGCGCGCGCCGGGCATGACGTTCACGCGCATGCCGCTGTTCGTCTGGGGACAGTTCGTCACGGCGCCCCTGCTGATGATCGCGACGACGGCGCTCGGCGCCGCGCTGGCCGCGCTGTTCATTCAACGCGAGTTCGGCGTGCCGTTCTTCGATCCGACCAAAGGCGGCAGCCCGCTGCTTGTGGCAGCACATGTTCTGGTTCTACTCGCATCCCGCCGTGTACATCATGATTCTGCCGGCTTTCGGCATGATCTCCGAAGTCTTTCCGACGTTCGCGCGCAAACCGATCTTCGGTTACAAGATGATCGCCTTCTCGTCGTGCGCGATCGCGATTCTCGGCTTCATGGTGTGGGCGCACCACATGTTCACATCCGGTATGGCGCCGACGCTGCAATTGCCGTTCATGGTGCTCACGATGCTGATCGCCATTCCGACGGGCGTGAAGATCTTCTCATGGACGACGACGCTCTTCGGCGGCATTCTCGAATTTTCGACGGCGATGCTGTACTGCGATCGGCTTCCTGCTGCTCTTCACCATCGGCGGCGTAACCGGCGTGTTCCTCGCCGCGGTTCCGTTCGATCTGCACGCGCACGGCACGTATTTCATCGTCGCACACTTCCACTACGTCATCGCGGGCGGCAGCCTTATGGGCGCGCTCGCGGCTCTCTACTTCTGGTTTCCGAAGATGACTGGCCGCATGATGAGTGAGAAGGCCGGCAAATGGTCTTTCTGGCTGTACATGATCGGCATGAACGGCACGTTCTTGCCGATGCATTGGCTTGGGCTTTGGGGCATGCCGCGCCGCTACGCGGTGTACGATCCGCAGTTCCAAACGTGGAACCAGATTGAATCGTGGTTTTCGTTCGTGATGACCGCTTCGATTCTGCTCACGATGCTCAACGCGATCGTCAGCCTGAAAGCCGGTAAGAAGGCCGGGCCGAATCCATGGAAAGCGCGTACGCTCGAGTGGCAGATTCCCTCGCCGATGCCGTACTACAACTTCAAACACGTTCCGTCGGTGTTCTCGGCTCCGTACGATTTCGCCGAGCCGCTGCCGTACCGCGGCCTCGAAGAAGAACTCACCGACTCGCCGCCGCCCATTCCCGCGGCACACTGATGACGGGTGCCGGGCTGCGGAGCCCAGGGCGCAGCGCCTTTAAAACATGATTACTGTATTAGGGGGCGCCCACGGGGAGAGTTCATGCGAGCACATTGTTTATGCGCCCCATATTTTTTGGGGCCCCATCGTTTACGATGGGGGGCGCGGAGCCTAGGGCGCAGCGCCTTTAAAAATAGGAGTTCATTGTGGCAGTAGCCAGCGTCACGCAGGCGGGAATCGTCGGGCGCCACCACGAGGAGCCGGATCAGCTCTACGTCGAGACGCGCGAATTGCGCGTCCAGGGCTTCCTGTTGTTCATGGTGAGCGACTTGGTGCTGTTCTCGTCGTTCATCTTCGCCTATCTCTACCTGCGAAGCACCGGACAAGGCTGGCCGCCGCCGGGCGCGCCGAAACTGGATTTGGCGCTGGCGTCCATTAACTCGGTCATTCTGTTCGGTTCCGGTGCGACGATGCACTTTGCACTCGAAAACTGGAAGCACCGGAACTTCATCAAGTTCGCGAACTGGATCGTCGCGACAATCGTGCTCGGCGCGATGTTTCTTTCCGGGCAAATCGTCGAGTACGCGAAGGTCGGCGCAGGCTGGGGAAACAGCGGTATCTTCGGCGCCGGCTTCTTCACGCTCACCGGGATGCACGGCTTGCACGTCTTCTGCGGAATCCTGTACCTCACGGTCCTTCTGCTGCAGACGCTCAACGGAAAATACACGTTCCAAAAATACACCGGCTTGACGCTCGGCACGCTGTACTGGCATTTCGTCGACGTGATCTGGGTCGTGCTGTTCTCGATCTTCTATCTGTACTAGGAGCGAAGTAATGGAAGGAATCAGTTCAACCGTCGCCCACGTCGAGCGCATCTTCGCGTTCGTTTTCGGCATCGTCGTGCTGTTCGTGGCAGCCATCGCTCTGAGGAACGATTGGAAAACCAAAGGGCTGGAGAACCAAGTCTTCAAGATGATGCTCGCTCTGCTCGCCCTCGGCGCATTTCTTGCGATTCTCGCCAGCGTAAACGTGCTCGCCGGGAAAGGCGTGGAAATTTAAATGTACGACCCTACCGACGAACGCGGCGTACCCACCAGCCGAGGCGTACCGCGCGTGGTCATGATCGCGGCGGTGGTCGGCATCCTGGCGATTTTCGGCGTCGGCTTCTACACGATTTGGATGTCGGGTTCGGGGCACGTGTGGCCGTGGCAGCAAGCGCTGCGCATCCCGCTCAACGGTTCGTACAAACCGTAAATGGGAACGTGCACGCCGCGTCAGAGTTGCGTATTTCGCTTCGGCGACGTGAAGCGCGCTTCCTAATGCCGCGGGTTGATTCCGACGGCGAATACGGGGATTTCTTCGGGTAGAACGCCGGTCGACTTGCCGTCGATCTTGTGCAGGCCGCCATACTCCGAGAACTCCGCCATTGCCGGAAGCGTGAGGTTCGGCAGTTTTTTTTTGCCGTAACTCTCCCATTCGCAGCAGACCTGCTCGTCGGCGAAGAGCACCGCGACGTACCCGTTCGCGCCGATATCCGAGTCATCGTCGGGTGCTCGATAACGCACGTATCCGTCAATCAAGTAAATCGGTTTGTACGTCTGCAAGTACGCAATAATCGGCGCGACCAGCAGATAGACGAAATACGCAAGAAATGCCACCGCCGCAATGCCGAAGATAGGCGAAAGAATCCACATGTCGTGCGGCTTTGCGACGCGCGCGCGCCAAATGATGCCGTAAGTCAACGCGCCGAAAAACAGCATGCCGAGCAACGGCTCTATCGCGATCGCGAACCGGCCCGTGAGGCCGCGCCACACGATCAAGCGCTCGCGGGGCGCCCATGCGCGGCTCGCGAGATGATCGCCGCGCTGGATTTTGCGCAGTTTCATTACCGTTCAGAGTATTCCACGTTTTGAGCCGGCTGCGCTCGTTCCACGATCCGTTTGTGATCCGAAGACGGAGCAAGGGTGCCGAGCGTCCGACCCCAATGGCCGGCGATGCGAGAATCGATGAACGCTTCCGCCGCCGGATTGTACGGATCCCGCGCGAGCAGCGCGGCTTGCCACAGCAGTGCCATGCGCTCCACCAGCGCACGCGCTCGGCTCTCCGCGTCCTCGTCCGCAGCAAGCGCGTTCGCGAGTTCGTCCGCCGCGCGCCGCATGCGCGCATCGCCGAAGGCCGGTTCGATTTCGCGCCGGAACGCTTCCAGCGTCTCCGGCTGCTTCGCGACGATGCGCAGAACGTCGAGCGCGTTTATGTTTCCGGATCCTTCCCAAATCGAGTTGAGCGGCGCTTCGCGGTACAGACGCGGCATCGGCGATTCTTCGACGTAACCGTTGCCGCCCAAACATTCGAGCGCTTCACCTACCACGACGGGCGCGCGTTTGCAGACGAAGTATTTGCCGACCGCGGTTCCCAGACGTCTGATGCGCCGTTTCCCGTTCCGCGATCCACGGCCTGCGCGAGACGCAGCAGCAGCACCATTGCCGCTTCGGATTCGATCGCCAAATCCGCGAGGACGTTCTGCATGAGCGGCTGGTCGATGAGCGGAGCGCCGAACGCATGCCGGTACGTTGCGTGGTGAATGGCCTGCGCGGCCGCTTGACGCATCAGCGGCCGCGGATCCGTTGATGCAATCCAAGCGCGTGCAGTTCACCATTTCCACGATCGTTTGGATGCCGCGGCCGGGTTCGCCGAGCGAATCTGCCCACGTTTCGTCGAACTCGATTTCGCTGGACGCGTTGGAACGATTCCCGAGTTTGTCTTTGAGGCGCTGAATCGCGATCCGGTTTCGCGAACCGTCCGGCAAAACGCGCGGCATGAAGAAGCAGGTCAGGGTTCAGCGGAGTTCGAAGGCGGCTCGTGTGCGCGAGCACCAGGAACATGTCGCTCATGGGCGCCGAGCAAAACCATTTGTGGCCGGTCAGCAGATAGGCTTCGCCGACCGGCGTGCGTTCGGCAAACACTGCTCGCGTCAAATTGGCGCGCACGTCGGACCCGCCTTGCTTTTCCGTCATCGCCATCCCGCAGATCGCGCTGCGCTTTTCTTCGATCGCGCGCAGCAGCGGATCGTACTCGCATGCGGCGAGTTTCGGCTCCCAAGCTCTGCGAGCGGCGGGTGCATGCGCAGCGCCGGAACGGCGGCGTACGTCATGGAGATCGGGCAGCCGTGTCCGGCTTCGACCTGTCCCCACACGTAAAACTTCGCGGCGCGAGCGGTGTGCGCGGCGGGATCGCCGCTCGCTCCACGGCGCCGCATGCAAACCGTTGCGGACCGCGACGCGCATCAGTTCGTGATACGACGGGTGAAATTCCACTTCGTCGATGCGGTTGCCGAAACGATCGTGCGTGCGCAGCTGCGGCGGATGCTCGTTGGCGAGCCGGCCCCACTCTTGCGCCGTTTCACTGCCGGCGAGCAATCCCAACGTTTCGAGCGATTCGAACGCGCTTGCGGCGCCCTGCGCTGCAAGCGTCTGCACGAGCGCGCGATCCGAGCGGAACACGTTGTAATCCGTGAGCGGCGGCGGCTGATTGAGCACGTCGTGCGTGCGCTGCATGGCACTCACTCGGTTGCGGGCGACCGAATCTCCTTTCGCCGCGCCGCAAGCATCGAAGCGACGATGGAGAGCAAGCAGAGCGACGGCCGCGAACGCCAAGTAGGTGTCGCGATAGGCGGTCACATCCGAAAGCGCATTGCCCATGATGCCGCCCGCCAACGAACCGCCGACGATTTGTCCGATGATCAAGAACTGGCTCAGCAGTCCGATGGCCGTCGCGCGGGTGCGCTCCGTCGTTTCGTTCGTTACGATGTACCGCGTCGGCGCTCCCAGAAGCGCGCCGAATCCGACGCCGGCAACGATCATCGCGAGCACGGAAAGCCAAAGCGACGTGAAGCAGAGCGCGAAAAGAACCAGGCCCGCTCTCGGTGAGCAGCGCTCCCGCGAGCAGCACGTCCCGGCTGCCGATGCGATCCAGCGCGCGGCCAGAACCCGGAATCACTGCGACGAACATGAACGCGCCGACCGCCGCAATCGCGCCGGCTGCGGCGTACGAGATATGCTGCGCGCCGACCAGCACGGCCGGAATGAAGAAGAGCGAGCCCTCGAGCACGCCGATGACGATTTCGAGTGCGAACGTTTTGGCGATCTGCGCGTTTGCAAAAAGCGCCGGCGGCACGATCGGAAAGCGGCACGCGCGCTGCCACATGACAGAACGCTGCGAGCAGCAAGAGTCCGAACGCAATGGTGACCGCATGCACGCCGTTGATGCCGTACATCAGAAACAGCAATCCGACGCAGAGTAAGAACAAACCGGGCACGTCGAGCGGTCCGCGCGCGCGCGGCGCATTCGTCGGCACGTAGCGCAAGGCAAAAATCAGAACGAACGCGGCGATCGGAAAATTCGGCGCGAAGATGCAGCGCCACGAAACGAAGTGCGTGACCAGACCGCCGTACAGCGGCCCGACAACTGCTGCAAGTCCCCAGGTCGCGGCGACAAGCCCTAACGCCGCGCCGCGCCGTTGACGCGGAACGACGTCGCCGATTGCAGCCGTGGCGACCGGGAAGATTCCGCCCGCTCCGAATGCTTGCACCGCGCGCGCGATCAGAAATAATCCGTAATCCTGCGAGAAACGACGGCCAGTGCGGTGCCGGCGAGAAAAATTGCGACGCAGGCGAGATACACCGGGCGCCGGCCGTAGCGGTCCGCGAGCGTGCTCATCACCGCGATGCCGACGATGTTCACGAGCAGATACAGCGTGAACACCCACGACGAGATCGCCCGTGGCGACGCCGAATTCTTTCCCGATCGCGGGAAGCGCCGGCGAGAGCACGCTCAGATCGAGCGCTCCGAGGAAAACGCCGAGGCCGAGCGTCAGGAGCAACGGGACGACGGAACGGTCCAGTTTGTGGCCCGCGAACGTCGTCGTAGCATCGGATGCCACGTTAGAAAACGATCCGATCGATCACCATGCTCGCGCACATGAGCGCGAGGTAGAGCAGCGAATACATGAACGTCGCGCGTGCCGCTCTCGTGGTTGCGGTCGCGCAGCATGCGTGCGGCGTGACGCACGAAGACTACGCCCGAGCGCGCCGGCAGCCGCCGCATAGAACGGTCCCATGACGTGCAGCGGCCAGTACAGCCGCGAGCGACGCGAGCAGCAGCACGATCGTGTAGATGAAAATGTCGCGTTTGGTGCGCTGCTCGCCGTGACGTTCGGCAGCATCGGTACGCCGGCTTTGTCGTAATCGGTTTCGGTCATGAGCGCGAGCGCCCAAAAATGCGGCGGCGTCCACAGGAAGATGATCGCGAACAAGCCGAGCGCGGGACCGCCGATCGTGTGCGTCACCGCAGCCCAGCCGACCAGCGGCGGAATCGATCCGGCGGCGCCGCCGATGACGATGTTCTGCGGCGTGCGGCGCTTGAGCAGCATCGTGTAGATCACGACGTAATACACGTTTCCCGCGAGCGAAAGCCATGCGGCCAAATGACCGACGCGGAAATAAAAGATCGCGAACGAAAGCACGCCCATCACGCACGCATGCGCCGTCGCTGCGAAAATCGTAGATGCGTCCTGCCGGAAGCGGACGGTAGCGCGTGCGCTTCATGATGCGGTCGATGTCGACGTCGTAGACGCAGTTGAGCGTCCCGGCGGACATCGCCGCGAGGGCTCCAGCGAGCATCGTCCACCCAAATAGCGCCGAGCGACGGAATGCCGCGCGCGGCCATCACCATCGCCGCCGCCGTCGTGACCAGCAGCAGATACATGATGCGCGGCTTGCCGAGATCGTAGTAGTCGCCGAGCATCGCGAGCCATCCGACGCTCGCGCGGCGCACGCCGGCAACGCGAGCGACGGTCGCATCATGCGAGCGTGCTCGCGTCGGACGCGTGTGCGGCGTTCCGCGAGCGCTGCAAACGCCGTTGCAGTAACGAACGAAAGAAAACGAGCGCCGCATTGGCGGCGTGCGCTTCACGCAGATCGATCGGCAAGCGCAGCGCGACGTTCAACAGTCCGAGCAGCACTTGCACGAGCACCAGCGCGAGCCCGATCGTCGCTGCCGCGCGAACGCGCGCGCGAAGCGCGCATCGCCCAGACAGCGCGAACGACATGACGCGCGCTCAGCAGGCACGCCGCCGCGACGAAACGATGAAGCATCTGCACGTACTGTCCCGGCGTATATACCACGACATTCCCCGCGCAACCCGGAATGTCGATGCACGCGAGGCCTGCGCCGCTCGAACTGACGTACGCGCCGACGCACATCGTGATGAAAGCGACGCAATGCGTTCCGCCGAGAACACCGGCGAGCAGCGCGTTCGCGTCCGGACGCATCGGCGCGACCGTGACTCGCCGCGGCAAACGCGATAATCGCCATGCACGACAGCGATGCGACGAACGCCATCGCCGTGCCCCAATGCCACACGACCGAAACCGGGCTGTTCGAAAGATGCACCGTCGCGGCGCCGAGAAATACCTGAAACGCGAATAGGCCGAGCGACCACCAGGCCCGTCGGTGCGACGAAGGCCGCATCCTGCCGCCGTTTCCACGCCGCCGCCAGCACGGCGATCACGAGAATTGACAGAACCGCCGCGAGTCACGCGATGCGTCCATTCCCACACGGTGCCGCCGCCCATCGATGGAATGAACTCGCCGCGGCAAAGCGGATAGTCGGGACAAGTCATGCCTGCGCCGTTGATGCGAGTCCAACTTCCCAGCATGACCTCGCCGTACGCGACGGCGACCGCCGCCAGGCTCAGGCGCGCGAGAGTCTTCACTAGACTTCAGAGTCTAGCGAAAAGCCTTGGGACGAACAATGACTTTGTCGCGCGCGGGGCCGGCTACTCGCAGCCCGCGATCGCTCCGTCGACCTTGGCCGCTGCGTCGTTTTCGTCGCGGACGATGAGTGGGATTCGGCTTTGAAAGTCGTCGGCCGCCCACTTGGCTTGTTGCGTTGCCGTCGCTTCGTGCGGATCGTGCCCCAGCATCGCCGTGCCGGGCGCGCCGGTTCGCGGAATCGGTTGATTGCCGCGCATGTCGGACGGCGTTTCGGCGATCGGATCTTTCACGCCGAACGTTGCCTGATTCATCTGTTCGCCGGCTTCGCCCCATTGCGCCATTTCGCGGAAATCCTGATACGCGAGGAAACCATTGAGATCGCGCGCGACTTTTTGCTGGCTCCAGAGCGCTCCGCCGAGTTCGTCTGCGAAGGCTTTGAGCGATTTTGCTTCCGCAGGATCTTTGGTTTCGGATGCGAGTTTGCGCAGACGTTTCACTTCGTCATCGCCGGAACGCGCCTGCGTCATCAAATTCTTTGCCAGTTCCCCGAGCGCCGTCAATCCGTTGTGACGATGTATCGCGTTTCCGTCATCCAAGTTCATGAACCGCAACTGCGTGATCGTTTGCCCGATGATCTGATCGTTGCCGAGCGTGCTCGAAATAGCGCCGTTCGCGTGCGTGATGATCGACGCGCAGCGCGCCGAAGCGCGCACCGTTGCAATCGTTTTCAGCGCGGGCGGCGCGCTGGGTTTCGGATCGGGCGACGCTGCGGGCGGTGCGGGCGCAATCGCAACGGTCAAAGTCGCGACGGCGATGATGTACTGGAGCATCGGGACACCTCTTCCTGTGTAATAGTGCACCCGAAGGGCATACCGTGACAACTGCGCGAACGCCACGCGCGTGGCCGCTTCCCGCTCTCTTGGCTCGCTCAAGCGCCTCTGGCCCCTGCTTGCCTTGGTATTGCTCGCGGGATGCCGCGACGTTCGCGTGCAGACGCTCGCGCAAGGCGCGACGCCGGTGCTCGACGGCGGGAATCAAATCGTCATCGTGCGTGACGCCGTCTCACTCGAGCGGCTGGGAATTCGCGCGCCGGTTCGATATCGCAGCGAATTCGGCGTGGTGCTCCTGATGGGACCGCACGATCGCAGCGGCTATCGCCAGATCATCGAATCGATTCGCGCGAACCCCGACGGCGTGCGCGTCGTCGCGTTCGAGTCGCCGCCCGCGAGCGGCGGCGAGCCGTCCAACAGGTACCGGACGTACACCCTGTGGATCGTCCCCAACACCGTCTACCGTCGCGGCATACACGTCGTGGTGGTGACGCCTTCGGACGAACCCGTCGCATCCACGGTGCTGCCGTAGGATGCAGCCCGCCCTCTCGCTCGACCTCGAGATCGTCGCGCAAAATGCGCGCGCCTGGCGCGCCTTTGCGGGCGTCCCGCTCTATGCGGTCGTCAAGGGCGAGGGGTACGGATGGGGATACGGCCCACTGGTGCGCGCGCTGGAAGGGATCGCGGCGTGTTTCTGCGTCTCCGATGCCGACGAACTGCGCGATGTTCGCAAGCACACGACGGCGCCCGTCGTCATTTTGGGCTCCGTCGAGCCGGACCGCCTCGCGGATGCCTACCGCGCGAACGCTCAGCCGAGCATCGGCACGCCGACGGAACTCGACATAGCGCGCCGGGTCTTCGAACAGCTGAACGAGCCGTTGCGCGTTCGCGTGGGCGTTCGTCCCGCGGCGGCCTGGAGCGGCCTTACATTGGAAGAGATCCGCACGTTCGCTCCGGCGCTCGCTCGAGCAGGAGCCCAGGTTCGGTTGTGGACTCACGTCACCGATTTCGAAAACCGGCACGCGCAAATCGAGAACATGAACCAGGCGGTGCGGACGATGCGCGCTGCCGGCGTCGATCTGGAGGGCACCGACGTCGCGAGTACCTTTCCCCTGGCCGCGGACGGCGCGCTCGGCGATGCCGTTCGCGTGGGCGTTGGTTTGTTCGGCGCAACGGGCGGCGCGAGCGTGCCGGGGGTGCGCTGCGCGCTGCAGGTGACTGCCCCGCTGGTTCGCCTGGAGCGACATTCGGCCGGGACGCGCGTCGGATATGGGGGTACTATGCTTGCCGATGAGCAGAGGATTGCAACCGTCCGTTGCGGATATGCGGACGGGCTGCCTAAGGGAGTTGCGGGCGCGGACGATATCTTATCGGTTGGCATGCAGTACGCGACGGTTCGCGCGGACCGGCTCGACGAATCCGGAACGCAGCTGGTTCTGCTCGATGGTGACGCCGATTTGGACGCGTTTCGCAGCCCGGAGCGCACGCTTGCCGCACGAAATCATTACAGCGTTTGGAAACCGCGCTCGCGCGAGCGGCGTTTCCGTAGAGGTTTGATGCTGGCACACGAAGCGTTCGAGTTGGACGTTAAAGTCGAGCGGCTCGGTTTGGTTCTCGAACCGAACGGCGACGATAGCGAAGCAGAAGGTACGCTGAACCCCGCCTCTGCGCGCACGCGCGGCGGTGAGTTATTGCTTTACCCGCGCGACGTCGCGCGCGGCAACATTTCTCGCGTTGGTTTGGTGAAAGGCCGAGCCGAAGGCGATCGGTTCACGTTCGAACGCGACGGTTTCGCGCTGCAGCCCGATGCGCCGTACGAGTTGCGAGCGCATCCCGGGTACGGCTGTGAAGACCCGCGCGTGACGTTCGTCTCCGAGATCGATCGCTACGTCATGGCATACACCGCATTCGGTCCCCAAGGCCCGCGTATCGCCGTCGCGCTCTCGGCCGACGGATTCGCGTGGGAACGCGTCGGAATGCTGCATTTCGACAAACCGGGCATGCACATCGGCGACGACAAAGACGCTGCGTTTTTTCCGGAACCGGTTCTGTCACCGACCGGTGTGAAGTCGCTCGCATTTTATCATCGTCCCATGCTGCATCTTTCAGCGGTCGACGGACGTGCCGCGATTCCGATGATCGAGCGCATGCCCTTCGCGGACCGCGAATCGATTCGCTTGGCGTATATACCGCTCGAACCCGTGCTGCGGGATCGCGCGAACATCCTGGACGTCTGCGAGAGCGTGCTGGTAATGTCGCCGAACGCGCAATGGGGTTCGCTCAAACTCGGCGCCGGAACCCCGCCCGTGCGCATCGACGAAGGCTGGATGTCGCTGTTTCACGCGGTCGACGTGATCGATCACGGTGCGAGCAAACCGAAGCTGAAGTACAGCGCCGGCATCATGATTCACGACCTCGAGCAGCCGCACAAAATCCTGTACCGCTCGCCGAAACCGGTGCTCGCGCCGGAATGCGACACGGAACTGCGCGGTATCGTCGACAACGTCGTTTTTCCGACGGCGATCGATCCGCGCCCGGACTTGGGTGCGCGCACGTTCGATTTTTACTACGGCATGGCGGACTGGTCGATAGGCGCGGCGCGTTTGACGCTCGGCGAACGCCTCGGCACTCGCGAACCCGCCGAGAGCGCTGCTTAGATATTTCGCCGTCTCCGCGATAGTCGTGGTGGCGGCGTTCGCGATTGCCGGCATCTACGTCAATCGCGAAAATTTGGCAATCCGCATCAAATCCGTGTTCGTTCGCGTGCCGCCGAAAGCGGCGCAAACGCCGTTGCCGTCGAAACGCTCCGAGGGCGCGTTCGTGGCGGAAGCGGGCTGGGCGCTTTCCGTGCTTCCGGAGTGCTTTAGGCAAACGAGTAAATCGACGGGGCCGCTGCAGTTCGTGCTCGCAAATTTGCCGCGCGGCTCGGCGATGCTGCGGCCCGGTGCGACGCTCGATTTCGCCGACTGCCGCGTGCACGTCGACAGCGACACGGTGCTGGTTGCACGGGGAGCGGATCGTTTGCGCGTGCCGCCCATCGCGCGGCTTTACGAAGCACCGGGATCCATTTCGCTCCTGCGCGGCGCGGGCAACGGCTTCGAACTGCGGGTTTATCAGACGAAACAATGACGGACATCGAAGAGCAAGTCGAAAAGCGGCGCACGTTCGCCATCATCTCGCATCCGGACGCCGGTAAGACGACGCTCACGGAAAAGCTGCTTTTGTACGGCGGCGCCATCCAAACGGCGGGGCAGGTTTCCGCGCGCCGCGCGCAGCGCGCCGCAACGAGCGACTGGATGGAACTGGAAAAGCAGCGCGGCATTTCGATAACGTCCACCGTCCTGCAGTTTCCGTACGAAGGCTACACGGTCAATCTCCTCGACACGCCCGGCCACCAAGATTTCGGCGAGGATACGTACCGCACGCTGCTCGCCGCCGACAGCGCGGTGATGCTGATCGACGCGGCCAAAGGCGTCGAGCCGCAAACGAAAAAACTGTTCGCGATTTGCCGCGCGCGCGGTATTCCGCTTTTCACGTTCGTGAACAAGATGGACCGGCCGAGCCGCGATCCGCTCGAACTGCTCGACGAACTCGAACACGTGCTCGGCATCGGCGCGTTTCCCATGAACTGGCCGCTCGGCAACGGACCCTCGTTCAAGGGCGTGTACGACCGCGGCACCCGGCAGGTGCATCTCTTCGAACGCAGCGCGCACGGCGCGAAGCGGGCACAGGTGCAAGTCGCCGACGTCAACGATCCGCAAATTCGAGATCTGCTCGACGAACAATCGTACCGCGAATTCATCGACGGCTTGGAGTTGCTCGAAGGCGCAGGAGCAGACTTCGATCGCGCCCGCATGCTGCGAGGCGAGGTGACGCCGGTGTTTTTCGGAAGTGCCGTCACCAATTTCGGCGTGCAGCTCTTTCTCGACAATTTCGTGAAACTCGCTCCGCCGCCCGCGCCGCGAGCGAACGTCGCTGCAGCCGGCGGCGTGGTCGAGCCCCGAAGTGAAGCGTTTTCCGGCTTCGTGTTCAAGATTCAGGCGAACATGGATCCGCGGCATCGCGATCGCGTCGCGTTCGTGCGCGTCTGCTCCGGAAAGTTTGAACGCGACATGAGCGTCCGCAACGTCCGGACCGGCAAAGAGGTGCGCCTTTCACGCGCGATGCGCTTATTTGCCAGCGAACGTGAATCGCTCGAAGCCGCCTACGCGGGCGACGTCGTCGGCCTTGCGAACCCCGGCGTATTCGCGATCGGCGATACGATTTGCGAAGGGACGCCGGTGCAGTTCGAACCGATACCGTCGTTCACGCCCGAACACTTTGCGTCGGTGCGCAGCGTGGACACGGGCGCGTACAAATCGTTCGGCAAGGGCATCGCACAGTTGCGCGAGGAAGGTGCGATTCAGGTGCTGTATCCGCTGGGATCGATGCGTACGGAACCGATTCTCGCCGCGGTCGGCGCGTTGCAATTCGAAGTCGTAAAATACCGGTTGGAGTCGGAGTACGGCGTGAAGACCGTCTTCGCTTCGCTGCCGTACAGCGTTGCGCGGCGCGTTGCCGGCGACGCCGAAGCCGTCAAGAGCGCGCAGATGCCGACCAACGGCAAAATCGTCGAGGACTGGGACGGCAACGCGATCGCGCTTTTTGAGTCGCAATGGAGCTTGCGTTTGGCTGAAGAGTGGAATCCGAAGTTGCGCTTCACGGAAACGAACGCGGCCGCCGCTCGAGCCATGAGCTCGTGAGGCGCGCGCCGCTCGTACTGCTCTGCGCGCTCGTTCTGGCTTCGTGCAGTCACGCGAATGGGAACGAACGCCTAGCCGACCGGATGACGCGCGCGGTGGTCGCCGACGATCTTTCTCCCGTGATGAACGATCTGGATCCGAGCATCGAAGGCGAATTGACTCGCGTGCGCGTCGCAGAGTTCTCCGACGAGTTGTCCGCGCAGGGTGCGTATCAGGGCCTCGAGCAGGCGACCGAAGCGTCGTGCCCGCAGGATGCGGTGTGCTTCGACGTACAATTCGAAAAAGCGTCGTATCGGGAAGTCATGCGGCTCGCGAAAGACGGAAAGGTTCGATACTGGTGGATACGTCGAGCGCAGAAAAACTCGTAACCATCGAAGACGTGCGCGCGGCTGCGCGCCGGCTGGACGGCGTCGTGCATCGCACACCCGTCCTGACGTCGCAAACGTTGAACGATCGCGCGGGGTGCGAGATCTTTCTGAAATGCGAGAACTTTCAGCGGATGGGCGCATTCAAATTCCGCGGCGCGTACAACCGTATCGTGCAGCTGGACGCGCAGCATCGCCGGGCCGGCGTGGTCGCGTTCTCCAGCGGAAATCACGCTCAAGGCGTAGCACTCGCCGGCAAACTGCTGGGCGTTCCGGCCGCCATCGTGATGCCGGAAGACGCGCCGAAAGCGAAGATTGCCGCAACGCGCGGATACGGCGCGGAAATTATTTTTTACGATCGGCACCGCTCGCACCGTGCGGAGATTGCGCAGAAATTGTGTGACGAGCGGGGAGCGACGCTCGTGCCGCCGTTCAACGATCGCGACGTGATCGCCGGCGCCGGAACCGCAGCGCTTGAATTGCTCGAGGACGTCGAAGGCATCGATGCGATCGTAACGCCCGTCGGCGGCGGCGGGCTGCTCTCCGGCAGCTCGATAGCGGCGCACGGCTTCGATCCCGATATCGCAATGTACGGCGTCGAACCGCAGACCGGCAACGATTTTCAGCAGTCGCTGGAGCGCGGCGAAATCGTGCACATCGACGTTCCGCACACCATCGCCGACGGTTTGCAAACGCAGGCTCCGGGTGAGTTGACTTTTGCGGCGGTACGCGCGCATCACGGCCGGATCGTCACGGTGAGCGATGCGGAACTGTGCGACGCGATGCGCTTTGCGTTCGAACGGCTGAAGATCGTGCTCGAGCCGAGCGGAGCCGCCGGCATCGCGGCAATGCTCTCCGGAAAGATCGATCTCGGCGGGAAGCGCGTGGGCATCGTGATCAGCGGCGGAAACGTCGACGTCGATCGCTTCACGCAGTTGCTCTCGTAACCTCATGTTTGCGCGACGCCATTGGATTCCACCGGCGGCACTGATCTACGCGCATTTCGCGCACGGCTTTTCGTGGCTTTTGCTGTTTTGGGCCGCGTGGTCGGCCGCGGTGCACGGATACGTCGGGTTCGCGTGGATTCACACGGTCGCGCTCGGGTGGGTCACGATGTCCGCGCTCGCGATCCTGCTCCACGCGCTGCAGAGTTTCGTGGACGTCGAGTGGCGCGGCGAGGGTGTTGCGCGCTGGTCGCTGGTTGCGTACGGAATCGGCGTGGGGATGCTGCTCTACGGCTTTCTGGGCAATGCCGGAGCGCTCGCACCTGCCGGCGATCTGCTGCTGGCGTCGATTGTGGTGTACGCCGTTACCGCGTTCGTGACGCTCGCGCAAGCACGGCATGGCGATCGCGTGCAGCGCGCGGTGGCGCGCGCGTTCGGCGGCACGCTGCTATTTTTGCTGGCGACGGCGATCATCGGCTACGGTCTTGCAGGCTTGCTCGGGGGCCGCGCGTTCTCGTGGGCCGCTTCGCTTGCATCGGCGCATGCCGCGCTCGGCGCGCTCGGGTGGCTTTCACTGCTGATATTCGGCGTGTCGATGCGCACGCTGCGCCCGATATCCGGTACGGCGACGCGTTTTCGGTGGATGCACATCGTGGTCGGAACGCTCGCGATACTCGGCGTGCCGCTGCTGGCAGCGGGATTGGGTTCGCGGCACGACGTCCTCTCGTGGATCGGCGGCGCGCTGTTCGCGTGCGCCGCGCTCGGGTATGCATTCGACGCATTCGACGTCTTGCGTCGCGCGACGGTACGGCATCGCCCGCCGCAAGCGTTCATCGCGTGCAGCGTGCTGTGGTTTCTTACAGCGCTTGCAATCGGCGGCGCGATCTTCTCGGGAAAGCCGTGGCAGCCCGCATACATTTTCGCACTGCTCGCCGGATGGATCGGGCAAATGGTGCTCGCACACTTCCATCATATCGGCGTTCGTCTCATTTCCACGGTGTACCGCGGTGAAGACGACGAGACGCGTCCGGAAGAATTGCTCGAGCCGCGTCTGTCATGGTTCGCGTTCGGCGCGTTTCAGATCGCAATCGCGCTCGCCCTCACCGGTTTGCTGCACGGAAGTCTCGGCTTGATAGCTCGCGGCGCAGTGTTCGGCATCGCCGGCTGGATTGCGATGACGGCGAACGCGCTTGCCGCCGCGGCTCGGGCGAAAGCGCCGCAGAGAACGATCTCCCTGCTCTAGCCTCCTCAGCGGCGCGTACAACCGCCTCGACGCACTGCCCGTTCGGCCCTGTCTCCGCCCATCGCAAGAGGGGTACGTGTATGACATCATGCGTCGCTCCGTCGCCGCGATCTGTGCGGCGTTCGCGATTTTGCTCGCTGCATGCAGCGCACCGGGCGCGGGCATCGAACCTGCGGCGTTGCCCTCCATCGCTCCGGCGCCTGCACCGAACGGCACCACTTCATTACCAGCGTTCAGTGCGGCCAGCGTACGCATTTCCGAGTTTGCAGTGCCGGCAGTCGACGGATTCATCGCGTGGCCGACCGCAATCGACATCGCCGGCGACGGCGCCGTGTATTTCGGCCGCGGCGTCGGATGCTGCTTCGGCTCGGGCGCCACGCCCGGATTGTTTCGGTACGTCGGCGGAAGGTTCGGCGAAACGCGCGGCTATTTCGTGGGCAGCCAGTGGGACGGCGGCGGTTTGGTCGATGCGGTCGACGCGCACGATGCGCCGCGTGTGATGTGGAGCAGCCCGTACTTACCGTATGGGTCGCCGCTGAGTGACGATTTTTTGGAATGCGGCAGCGGCGAAATAGCGGCGATGTGTCCGTCGCTCGAGGGGCCGCTCGGTGCGGCGGTTTATTCCATTCTCACCGACCCGGCGGGAAACGTTTGGATAGCGGGCGAGTCATGCTGCAACGGAAATCTTGGCGGCGCATTCGGTTATCCGGCGCAGTTGCCGTCGAACCTCGCCACCGTGTCGGCGTTTTCACTCACGCTCGCGAGTGGGCCGGACCGGCACGTTTGGGGCGCGCTGACCGGGCAGGCGGGACCGATCTACGAATTCGGTGATGGCGGCGCGGTGCTGCGGCAATTCAATTTGCCTGCGGGAACGGTACTGCCGCCGACCCCGGGCGACGACGTCGTAATCGAAGGGCGCGACGGCGCCATGTGGTTCGTCGACGAAGGCCATAACGCGATCTGGCGCATGACGACGGCCGGGCGGTTTTCGGAATACCGCGTGCCCACGCCGGACAGCGGCCTTGCAGGTATCGCGCTCGCACCGGACGGCGGCATGTGGTTCACCGAAGCAAATGCGAATAAAATCGGGCGCATCGACGTTTCGGGCGCGATTCAAGAGTTCGCCGTACCGACACCCAACGCGGGGCTGGGCGCAATCGCGGCGCCCGCCAAAGGCTCGCCGTGCAACCCGTCGCAAGTGTGGTTCACGGAGATGTATGCCGAAAAGATTGCGTCGATCACGTATTGAGCGTGCGGGTACAACAACGTCATGAAGTTCTGGTCGATCCTTTTACTCGCGCTGCTCGTCGCGTGCACCGCTCACGAGCAGCAGCAAACGAACACCCAAGTAAACGACGCATACCTGGTGACCGCCGTGGGCGCGAAAATCGCTGCGATAGACGTCGATGCGATAACGCGCGTGCACGTCTCCGCGAGTCACGGCGTCGTGACGCTCGCCGGCCAAGCGCGCAGCGCGCAGGAGCGGCTGCAGTATGACAATGCAGCGAAGTCGGTAAGCGGCGTCGTCGCCGTTCGCGACCGGCTTGGTATCAATCCGCGCGCGCAAGGGTTACGCGGCCAGGCGAGTGACGCCGCGCTGACCGCCCGCATCTCCGCCGCAATTGCCGGACAAACGGGCGTGAATGCGCTTGACGTTCAACCGTCCGTGCACGACGGCAACGTTACGCTGCGCGGTGAAGTGAAGAGCGCGTCCGTGCATCAAACGATCGTGACGACGGTGCGCGGCGTGCCGGGCGTGAAGAGTATCACCGACGACATCACGGTAGGACGGCCGCAGTAGCGGCCGTCCTCGGATCGCACCGATATGCTATGTGCGAAGATGCGTCTGGGTCGGCGGCTGCACGGTGTGCGCGACGTGCATGCGTTCGTATGAGAGCGCGACGAGCGCAGTCACGATCGAGAGTACGCCAAGCATGATGTTGCTCCAGACGAGGGCGATGTTGCCGCCGATGAACGTCGTGGAGATGAACAGCCAAATGCCCGCGAGGATGTTGATCACCGGCCAATAGCCCATACGCTGCGTCTTGGCGTAGGTCGCCATTTCGACGATTGCGACGACGGCGATGATGAAGCCCGTAACGACCATGTCCCACTTGGCACCGTACGGATTCGGCACCGCGACGAAGGGCGAAATAATCGTCAGGACGCCGACGGCTACGTTCACCCAAGGTACGCGATTCGGAATTTCCATGTCTTACCTCCGTAGTTCTCGTACCCGGAGGCGGCGCGTTACTCGCCCTGCGCTTGCTCGCGGCCCATGTGGTAAAACTGTTCGTTCGGGCGCATATCCATCAGGCCGGCCATGCGGTTCGAGAATCCGAAGAACGCGGCGATGGCGGCAATATCCCAAATGTCCGCGTCGCTAAAGCCGGCGAGGTGCAGCTCGTCTATTTCGTGCTCGGTTGCCGCGAAGGCCGGCTGATTGACGTGCGAAGCGAAGGCAAGCATGGCCCGCATGCGCGGCGAGATGTCGGCCGTACGCCAATTGTTGCCGATTTGCTCCGCGACCACCGCGTCTTTTCCGAGCACGCGCAGCGCCGCGCCGTGCGCGACCATGCAGTACTGGCAGCGGTTTTCAGAAGAGACGGCAACGACGATCGCTTCACGTTCGGCGCGCGAGAGATTCCCGGGGCCTTTCATGAGCACGTCGTGATACGTCATGAACGCGCGGAAGTGGTCGGGCCGCTTCGCGTACGCCCGGAAGACGTTCGGCACGAAGCCGATTTTCTCGCGGTTCTTCTCGTAGATTGCCTTGATGTCGTCGGGCAGCTCGCCCTCCGGCGGTTCCCCGAATCGGGAGACCTCGGTCCGGGTTTGCATGTGCTGTCGCATAGGCCCGGAAGTTGGCGAGCCTGTCGGAGAAGGCCTAGCCCCCGGGCCAGCGGGACGCTACTGTAATAGCCTATGCCTGAGAAGCGAACCGATATCGTCCTGGTCGGCGGCGGCATTATGAGTGCGACGCTCGCCGCGATGCTCAAGCATCTGCAGCCGGACATGACCGTCGAGGTCTTCGAGATGCTCGACGCGCCGGCCGAAGAGAGTTCCAACGCTTGGAACAACGCCGGGACGGGCCACGCGGCGCTCTGCGAGTTGAACTACACGCCGCAAAATGCCGACGGCAGCATCGCCATCGGGCGGGCGCTGGCGGTGAATACGCAGTTCGATCTGACGCGGCAGTTCTGGGCGCATATGGTGCGCGCCGGCGCAATGGGACAGCCGGAATCCTTCATTCACGACGTGCCGCACATCAGCTTCGTCTGGGGCGACGAGAACGTCGCGTTTTTGCGCAAGCGTTATGAAGCGATGAGCGCTCACCATTGTTTCAAAGGTATGGAGTACAGCGAGGACCATGCGGTGCTCGCGCAATGGATGCCGCTGATCATGGAAGGGCGCGATCCCGCGCAGCATGTTGCCGCGACGCGAATGGTGACCGGAACCGACGTCGACTACGGCGCGGTGACGCGTCACTTGCTCGCGTATCTGCAGACGCTTGCGGGCGTGAGCGTTGCCTATTCGCACCGCGTGACGAATCTGCAGCGCGCTGGGGACGGACGCTGGAACGTTACGGTCGGCGATCGCAAGACCGGCGCGGCGCGCACGCTTTCGGCGAAGACGGTGTTCCTCGGCGCCGGCGGCGGGGCGCTTACGCTGCTGCAGAAATCCGGAGTGGATGAAGGGAAAGGCTTCGCCGGCTTTCCCGTCAGCGGTATATTCCTGCGCTGCGACGATCCGAGCGTCGTGGATCGGCACCACGGAAAAGTCTACGGCAAAGCGTCGGTCGGCGCGCCGCCGATGTCCGTTCCGCATTTGGATTCGCGTTTCGTCGACGGGAAGCGTTCGCTGTTGTTCGGCCCGTATGCGGGATTTTCGACGAAATTTCTCAAGCACGGGTCGCCCGCGGACCTGTTCGCGTCGATCAAAACCGACAATATGAAACCGCTGCTCGCCGTCGGTCGCGACAATTTCGATCTTACGAAGTATTTGGTCGGGCAAGTGCTCGAGTCCAAGCACAAGAAATACGATGCGCTGCGCGAGTATTTTCCCGAAGCAAATCCCTCCGATTGGAAGTTCATCGTTGCGGGGCAGCGCGTGCAAGTCATCATGCCCGACGAGAAGAAGGGCGGCAAATTGCAGTTCGGCACGGAAGTCGTTTCCTCGAAGGACGGATCGCTCGCGGCCGTACTCGGCGCATCCCCGGGTGCATCGGTTGCCGTGGCGGTGATGCTCGACGTCATCGCACGGCTCTACAAAGACGAGATGCCGCGCTGGAGTGCGGGACTCAAAGAACTCATCCCCTCGTACGGGCAGTCGATCGCCGATGACGCCGAGTTGTGCCGCAGGGTGCGCGCCGACACGGCGCAAGCGCTGCACCTCGTAAACATCGAATAACGCGCCGTGCGCGAAACTGCGCTAGCGCAGCTTCGCTTGGATGTCGTGTACTGCGCGCACGATCGAGGTCGTCGGAGCCGCATCGGCGCCTTCGACCGCGTCGAACAGTTGCGTCAACTGGAAGTTATATCTCGCGAGGCGTTTGTTCGATGCGGTCTTCGCCATGAGGCCCGCAATCGTTTGCGCGAGCGCGAACTGCTCGCGCAACTGCGATGGGGAAGCCGGCACGCGCGGATCCATACGCAACGTGAGCGGCTGCGTGTACGTGCGGCCGTCCACGCTCAATTTCACCGTGTATAGTCCGGGAAGGGCGAGAACGCCTTGCGGTGCGAGCGGCGTGTCATGGTAGATCGCCGAAATCGGATAGTCGTACGCCACGGCTTTGGGACGCGCGTACCGATAATCCCACAGGAAGCGATGCAGGCCGGAGCTCGCGCTCGGAATGCGCGCCGGGCGCACCCAATACGTCGGCACGGTGATTTCCGGATCGATCGGCCTCGGGACGTCGGTGCTGCTGAACCTGCGCACGAGATTGCCGGCGCGGTCGTAAATGGAAAGCGTCAGCGGACCGCGCGCGTCCTGCGGTAAGTAATAGTCGATCATCGCGCCGTCGGGCGGATTCTCGCCGGCCGGTTCTTCGGGCGGCAGCGGCGTGTCGCTCCACGTATCGCGGCGCAACCGGTACGCGACCGCCGGCTTGAACAAGTGCGCGGCGCTCTGCGCCGGCGTAGCGAGACCGGCTTCGCGCAGCGGCTCGATGTCGTCCAGAATCCAGAACGAACGGCCGTGCGTGCCGACCACGACGTCGTCGCCGTGGATGACGAGGTCGCGAATCGACGTCGAAGGCAGATCCAGTTGCAGCGACTGCCAGTGGTCGCCGTCGTCGGACGAAACGTAGACCGTGCGCTCCGTGCCGGCAAAGAGTAAACCGCGCCGCACCGGATCCTCGCGCACGGTGTTGGCGGGTGCATCGCTGGGCAGTCCGTTTACAATCAGTTGCCAATGCTTGCCGCCGTCGTGCGTGCGATAGATGTACGGGTGCAGATCGTCTAAACGCCAGCGGCTCACGGATACGTACGCCGTATCGCGGTCGAAGTGCGAGGCGTCGATTTGCGTGATTTTGTTCCAAGCGCCGATGCCCGGCGGCGTGACGTTGGTCCACTGCTTACCGCCGTCGCGCGTCAGCCACACCAGGCCGTCGTCCGTGCCTGCCCAGATTTCGCGCGCGTCGATGTACGAAGGCGCGATCGCGTAGACGACGCCGCGTTCTTCCTTCGCCAGCGGCGAGCTTCGGAACGCCCCGAGATTCGCGGGCACGCCCGGATGTTTGCGCGTGAGGTCCGGACTGATCGTGCGCCAATTGCGGCCGCCGTCGGTCGTTGCGAAGATGACACTCGATCCTAAGTACAGCGTACGCTTGTCGACGCGGTTGAAGATGAGCGGATTCGTGCGGTTATACCGGTAGCCTTGCGCGTCGAAGCGGCCGCCGAATACCGGTGATACGGTTTGCGACTGCTGCGTGCGCTCGTCGTATCGCGTGACGTGGCCGGCGCCCGCGCCGAAAATGATTGTCGGATGCAGCGGATCCGGCGCGATGTACGCGTATTCTTCGGCGCCGACGGGATGCCAGTACCGGATCCAGATCTCCCCGTCGTCGCTGCGGCTCGCAACCTCGGCGCTGCCGCTTTCCTGCTGTCCGCCGAATACCCAATACGGAAAGCGGTTATCGGTAATCACGTGATAAAACTGCGCCGTCGGCTGGTTGTACCACGAGCTCCAGGTCTGCCCATAGTTTACCGAAAGCGTCGCGCCTTGATCGACGCCGAGCAGAATGACGTTGCGATTGCCGGGATCGATCCAAATCGTATGATAGTCGTCGCCGCCCGGCGCGCCTTTTATCCCGGTCCATGACGCGCCCGCGTTCGTCGAGCGGTACATCGTCGTGTTCGCGACGTACACGATCGCGGGATCCGTCGGATCGACCGCGATGCCCGAAAAATCGTCGCCGCGGCCGCAGATGCGATCTTCGCCGTTCGTCTTGACCCACGTCGCGCCGGCGTCGGCGGAACGATAGATGCCGCAGCCGGTGCTGGTATTCACCCAAGCGTACACGCGCGAATCATCGCTCGGCGAAACCGCGATGCCGACGCGGCCCAATTTGCTCGGCAGACCGCCGTGCAATTGCGACCACGTAGTGCCCCCGTCGGTGGATTTATAGACGCCGCCGTCTTGCCACAATTGCAGTTCGTCCCCGAGCCGCCACGGCGGATTGCGCGACGCCCACAGGTCGGCGTAGACGATCTGCGGATTCTTCGGATCGATGACGACGGTTGCGGCGCCGGTGTTGCCGTCGTTCTTGCAGAGCACGCACGTCCAACTAGCGCCGCCGTCGGTGCTGCGATACAGGCCGCGCTGCGCGTTCGAACCGTACGGATGACCCATCACTGCCGCGAATACTCTGTTCGGATCGCGCGGATCGACGGCGAGTCCGTTGATTTGCTGTCCGTCACGCAAACCCAAATGCCGCCACGTTTTTCCGGCGTCGGTGGACTTGTACACGCCGTCGCCGATCGACAAATCGGGTCTGCGCAGGCCTTCGCCCGAACCGACGTAGATGACGTTGGGATCGCTCGGCGCAACCGCGAGCGCGCCGACCGAGCCGGTGTCTTGACCATCGAAAATCGGTTTCCACGTGCGCGCGTAATCGGTGCTCTTCCACACGCCGCCGTCCGTCGGAGCCATGTAATAGGTCCCCGGTTGCTGCGGCACGCCGCTGACGGCGACGGTGCGTCCCGCGCGGAACGGCCCGATGTTGCGCCAGTGCAATGCGCCGGGCGCGGCCTGTGTCAAAAGAGCGGCAGAAAGCAGGAATGCGAGCATGGAGCCGGATTTCGCGTGCGAACGTGCGCCGCACCTTGCGCCGGCTCGCGCTATGCGATCAGCGCTTGCGTCCTCGTGCGTGACGCGGCTGGAACGGGCCGCCGATCTTGATCGATTTGTCGCGCGGCAGGTCTTCGTTCACGTCTTGGCAGCCGATCGGCGTGAAGTCGCGGCAATCACCAGGGCGCGCTTCGTAGATGCCGCAGTAGTAACGTCCTGGTCGAGATTCTTTCAAGAACACGCATTTGTCTGCGACGTCGTCCGTGACTTTGCGTACCCAGCCCAGATAGTAGCCGTCGGCGGATTTGCGCTTGACGACGTACTCGTCCAGCACTTCACGCGGCGACATCTGAAGAAACTTCGCCATGCGATCCAAATCGTCGCGGCTGACGAACGGCTCGTATCCGCTGCAGCATTCCGCGCAACCCGGCGGGCACGCGACGTTCTCCGGCATGTCTTTGTGGTGTTTGCGCGCGAGATCGATCACTTTCGCGATCGCGGCGACCATTTCCGGATCGTCGTTGTATTTGTATTCCCATTCGCTCTGCACGACTTCGTTCGCGTTATAATAATGCGTCGTCTTCTGGTTGTACGTGAGCGTGATGTGCTCTTCGTCAATCTCGATTTTCTTCACGCGCTCGATAGGGCGCGCATCGAGCAATTCCGGATGCGTGGGCTGGGCGGTTTCGCGCGTGAAGTTGCGCAGTTGAATCAGGTCGATCGTTTCCATGTCGCATAGGGGCTTCGACGCTGATCAAGAAACAGCCCCCGGGAGGAAAGAGCAAGAGTGCGTAAGGCTATCGGCGTAGACCTCGGCGGTTCGCACGTTACGGCAGGCGTCGTTCAAGAAGACGGCAAGATCCTCAGCCAGCACGAGATGGACGTCACGGATCGCGCCTTCGCCGCGGTCGTCGCATGCATCGAAGAAGTCGTCGGGGCCGCACTCAAAGAGCACAAGGACAAGGATCTCGTCGGCATCGGAATCGGTTCGCCCGGCAACATCGATCCGTCCAGCGGCGCAGTACTCTACTCACCCAATTTTTTGTGGGACGACGCCCCGCTCGGCGAAGACTGCGCAGGCGCTTTGGCAAACTGCAGGTCTTTGTGGCGAACGACGCGCGTTGCGCAACGCTCGGCGAGTACACCTTCGGCACCGGCAAAGGCGCGAAGGATTTCGTGCTGCTCACGCTCGGCACGGGCATCGGCGGCGGCATCGTTTCCGGCGGCGAGTTGCTCATCGGCAATCGCGCGGGCGCCGGCGAAATCGGCCATCATCAAATCCGTCCCACCGACGGTTTCATCTGCGGCTGCGGAAAAACGGGCTGTTTCGAAGCGCAGGCTTCAGGAACCGGATTGCTGCGGCACGCGATGGCCGTCGCGCCGTCGTTTCCGCGCAGCACGCTGCTCGCGCGAAGTCCGGACAAACTCGGATCGAAAGCCATCCGCCGCGGCGCGCAAGCCGGCGACGCGCACGCGCTTGCGGCATGGAAAAACTTCACCGCCGATTTGGCGCTCGGGCTCGCGAACGTCGTGACGTTCGTGAACCCCGAAATCATCGCGCTCGGCGGCGGCGTGAGCACCGCCGGAGATTTCATGCTCGACGCGATTCGGCAGCGCGTCGATGCGCTGACCACTATGGTGCCCAAAGGCACGACCAAACTCGTTATCGCAAAACTCGGAAACGACGCCGGACAAGTGGGCGCGGCGACGATGGCCTTTCGCGGCGGCCTGACGACGGGATACGTCCGCCGCTAAGCCGCCGCGCGCGATTCATACGCTCGGACGAGCGATATGCCAAGGACCGTACACGCCGTTGGATTGGTCGGCTCCCGAATCGCCGGCGAACTCGTACAGCGCGTGACCGTTGAACGACCACTGTTGCGCACCGTCAATGCGCGTGACGATAACGAGATTGCCTTGCGCCTGCGCGCTGGATGCGGGCGTAAGAACCGGCCACTCCGCGGTGCACGAACCGTTGCATCCGGTTCCGGGCGGCGCGTCGCCGTCGACGAAGTAGAGTGTGTGATGATTCGCGGGATCAACGAACGCGAGCGCTCCAGCGACCATTTCTTGCAGTGGCGCGGATGCGGGCGCTGCAGGGCTCGACGTTGGCGCCGGCGTGCCCCCCGTGGGGGGCGTGTAGCCGCCCGTGCCCGTGCCCGTGCTTCCGCCGCCGCACGCAGCAAGGCTGAGGATACCGGCAAGTGCCAGTACCGAGAATCGATTGTCCATTGGGTAAGGTCTCCTGTGTCGAAGTGAGAGGTCGACACAGACCGTAGCGGCTGAGAATGAAGAATTCTTGAAAGCGCGCGGAATCGCGCGTCACGTTACATGATTTTGGCTTGCGACGGATCTGCTTCACGCTCGCGCGCACGATCGATCATGCCGAGCAGCTCGCTGCCGAAGAAGTGGATGACCTCCGGCGGCGGCCACGGCGAGACCCGCTCTTCGTGCATATAGCGAATGACAATCGCTTCGGCACGGAACCGTCCAGGGCGCTCGCCTCTTGATACGCAATCGGCGGCGCAAGCTTTCATACGGTTCCAAACGGTGTCTATCGGAGTCATGGTGCGTACTCCCGGCGATGGAAATGGACGAACGGCCGTGACGCCTAAGGGCAGTCAACTTCGGACTACTAGAATAGCAGATATTACTAAGCACGTCTTGACGGAAACGAACGAAGCAGGGGCCAAAAAACTGAATTGCATCCTCGTCGCACCTGCCGCATGCTTGCTTTTTTGGCGGTAAGCCGCGAGCCGTTGCGGTAACAACGAAAGCATGCGTTTTCTGCTCTTTGCCCTCGCTCTAGCTGCAACGGGGTGCGCCTCGCACGGCGGCATTACCGAGCGGCGGCATACCGCGCCGGCTTCCGACCCTTATGCGAACGGCCGCGCAATCTTCACGACCGGCCGCGATCTGCGAGGTACCAGCATCACCGCCTCGCCGCCGCCAATGCATTCGTCGTGCGTACGATGCCATCGCGGCGACGGTTCGGGCGGCATGCGTTTTCAGAGCGGCGTAAGCAGCGCGGACTTGCGCCATTCTGCGCTCGTCACCCAACAAAAACACCCCTATACCGTCGCATTGCTGGAGCGTGCAATTTCTACCGGCATCGACAACGAAGGCAAGAAACTGGATCCGGTGATGCCGCGCTGGCAAATGTCGCCGCGCGATTTGCACGACGTTGCCGTGTACGTCTACGACAAATTGAAGTAAGGGCTACTCCGACGAACCGCTCGCGCTGCGCAGCAGGCTTGCCAACAGCGTTGAGCGTCGCTTGCGGGGGCTGCTCTAAACCGGAATCGCCTCGCGCATGCGAACGTACTCGTCGTCCGCGGGGATCGTCCGGGTGTTCGCCATCGACGCGATCAAGGCGGCGATTCGGCGCGAACTGCGTTTGGGCGCGATTAGTTCCTGATTGTGCCGCATGACCGCCATGCGTTGCGGATTTCTCACGAGCCGTTCGACGGAGCGCACCACTTCGGCGGTGCTGTTGATCGCGACCTCGCCGATGCCGTTGTGCCGAACGAACTCGACGTTGCCGCGTTCTTGACCCGGAACGTAGTCGTACACGACGACCGGCAGTTGCGCGGCATTGGCCTCCGCCAGGGTGCCGGGTCCCGCCTTCGTAACGAGGAGATCCGCCGCTCGCATGAGCTCGGGAATCTTGTTCGTGAAACCCATGATGGTCATCGGCGTCGGAAGCGACGGCGCGAGATCCTCGAGTTTCGAGCGAAGCGTTTCGTTGCGGCCGCAAACGACGACCAGATGCATCGGCAGCCGGGCTTTCGCGAGCGCGAGCGTCGTAGGCATGAGTTTTCCGCCGCCTTCTCCCCCGGCCATCAGCAGCGTCACGAAATCGCGCCGCGGCAAACGAAGTTGATCGCGCAGCTGCTCCTTCGTGCCGACGACGTCGTCGAATTGCGGATGGATCGGCTGTCCCAGCATGCGCAAACGCGATCGATTGACTCCGCGCGAGAGCGCGCGCTCGTAAACCTCGCGCGCCGGAACGACGACTGCATCGGCCTCCGGCATCAGCCACGATTCGTGCACTTTGCCGAGATCGGTGATGACCGTCACGATCGGGATGTACTGCATGTGTGCGTCGGCTCGCGCCCGTAAGGCGGCGTGGTTGAGCAGCGGATGCACGGAAACGATGACGTCGGGCCGATAGGTCATGAACAGATCGCGCAAGCGCTCGCGGTAGAGCGGCTCGCAAAATCGCACGAGCGCTTTGTACCGGCGCCGCCCGTTCGTCGCATAATAAAGCGCCCCGTACACCGGCGGCGCATATCGCAAAGCAGTCGAGTAGCCCCAGCCGAGTTGGGTGAGCGGGAACGAGCAATGCGCGGCGACGTCGTCGACGCGATGTTCGAACGAGTTCGGCACGGTGATTTCGTCGAGTGCCGCCGTAATGGCGTTTGCCGCGCTTCGATGTCCGCCTCCGGTGTCGGAGATCAGAAAAAGCGCCCGTTTGGTCAACTGCTTTGCATCCTCTTCGTAGCGTTCCGCGCTCCCCGGCTGGTCGAGGCAAGTGCGGCGATGAGTGCCCGGGCCGGGGCGTCGTAGAAGCGGAAGATGTCGCCGAACTCTAGCGCGGGGTTTCGGTGGTGGCGGTCGTGGTCCTCGGGCAGCACGATGCCGAGAAGTTCTGCGGCTTCTCGCAAGCGGGCGGGCGTTTTCCAGCCGAGCTCCGTCGTGTGCCGCCACCAGACGTGCAACTGGCCGAATGCAAGTCCGGCGAGCGCCCCGGCCGGCGAGACCCGCCAAACCAGCGCCGCGATTAGGACGTACGGCAAGGCGCCGAGCAGACCGTCGAGCAGCACCCACGGATCGAGCGAGAGCACGGCATGGTCGGCGTACGAGCGGCGGCGATCGTGATGCGTGCGCAGGTGAAGGGTGAACCATAGGTGCTGCGGCACGTGGTAGAAGAACGTTGATCCCAAATCGCCGACGACGAGGACTGCGAGCGCTGCGATCACGAGCATTAGTACTTTCGATCCTTTGCGTGGGCGTCGCGGCGTGTTCACCGCCGGTTTCCGAACAATCGCGGAATGCCACGGTGTACATACCCGTCGTGGTCGACGACGCCCTGAGCTGGCATGCGCCCGCGTACGCGAACATGCTGTTCGGTGCGCGTTTGCTCTACGACGGTCCGCCCGTGCAGAATCCTGCGCTTGCGGTCACGCGTGCCGTGCTGCGCACGAATCCGCGAATCGGGCCGATGGACGCGCTTAGACTTGCCGACGCCACGGTACGTGCCGCGCAGCGGCAAGGTTTGCCGCCGGAGTTTCTCGCGGCGACGCTCCTGCAAGAATCCGCGTTCGATCCGCAGGCAATCTCGTCCGCGGGCGCGGTCGGAATCGCGCAATTCATGCCTTCCACGGCGGAGGGAATCGGGGTCGACCCGTTCGATCCGTTCGACGCGATTGGCGGCGCCGCGCAACTGCTCGCCGCAATACGTACGCGCATACGACGGCCGTTTTTCCAACCCGTACGCCGCCGCGCTCGCGGCATACAATGCCGGGCCCGGCGCGGTGGACGAGTATCACGGCATTCCGCCGTATGCGGAAACGCGCGAGTACATCAACGACATCGTCGACCGCTGGGCGAAGATTGCCGGCTACGAACGCCGAAGCAGCCGAGCATGAAGGCACGAGTTCGTTTACCAATCGTGGCGCTTTGCATTTCGGCTGCGCTGGCCGGCTGCGGGAGCGTCACGTCCGGAATCGCCTTTCAGCCGCCCTCCGGATGGGCGGGAACGCCGGCGATGTTCGGACATCTTCAAATGTGGATCAAAGGCAGCGCGCAAAAAGGTCAGGCGCCGCAGATGCTGATGCTCGTCAAGGGTAACCCGAACGACACGCGCACGGGTCTGGACGATTTGCCGCCGCAGTACAGCAAAAACGTGCGCGTGCTGCAGCACGGGCCGGTGACGCTCTGCGGAACGCAGGCGGCGCAGCAAGTCGTCGCACAAGGAACCAGCAGCGACGGAAAACGATCGCAGATCGAAATGACGTCCACGATCGTGAAAGGCGATCGTTACGTGGCGATGTACATCCGTCCCGTGAATTTGCCGGCGGACTCACGAGCCGAAGCGGCGATTCATTCACTCTGCCCCGTCGGATGATCTTGCGGCGGCTGCTCGCGCGGCAGCCGCTCGCGTGGACGTTGCCCGAGACCGGCGAAGGCCCGACGCTGCGCCGCGCGTTGGGTTGGCCCGCATTGACCGCGATTGGCCTGGGCACGATGCTCGGCGGCATTTTTCCGACGATCGGCGCGGGTGCGCACGCAGCCGGCCCCGCAGTCGTGCTCTCGTTCGGGTTATCGGGGCTCGTCTGCGTTTGCGTCGCGTTATGCTATGCCGAATTCGCGTCGATGGTTCCGGTCGCGGGAAGCGCGTACACGTACGCGTACGCGACGCTGGGCGAATTCGTCGCCTGGATCATCGGGTGGGATCTGATTCTCGAGTACGGACTTTCAGTCGCGCCGACCGCGTCGTCCTGGTCAGCATTCTTGCAGTTGCTGCTTGCAAACGCCGGCGTGAAGTTACCGGCGTGGACGCAGTCGGCGACGTACACGACCACGGGAACGTGGCCGTTCGTGCAATATCATCCGCAACTCGACGTCATCGCGGGACTCATCACGCTCGGAGTGACCGCGCTCGTTGCGGTAGGCATTCGCGAATCGGCGCGCGCGAACGGCGCGCTCGTTATCTTCCAGATCGTCACGATGATCGTGTTTTTTGCGGCGCTCGCAGGCGCCGTGCACGGCGCGAATATGCAGCCGCTCGCACCGCACGGCTGGCACGGGGTCGTCGCCGGTACCGCGCTCGTCTTCTACGCTTATATCGGGTTCGACACGGTGACGGTCGCATCGGAGGAAGCGCGCAATCCGGTGCGCGACGTGCCGATCGGCATTCTGCTTTCACTCGGGCTAGGCGGTGTGCTGTACTGCGCGCTTGCGTTCGTCACGGTTGCGGTGATGCCGTTCGCACGGCTGAGCGGCGGCGCAGCAATGCTCGACGCGGTGCAAGGCGCGCATGCTTCCCGCTTCGTGTACTGGGTCGTCGGACTGGGAGGCATTGCGGGGAACACCACGGTGATGCTCACCTCGCTGCTCGGACAAATCCGCATCTTTTACGTCATGGCTCGCGACCGCATGTTGCCCCCGGGCGTCGCGCGCGTGCATCCGCGGTTTCGCACGCCTGCGCGTATGACGTTCGTCACGGGCGCGATCGTTGCGGTGCTGGCGGCGGTGCTGCCCCTAACGGACCTGCTGAATTTCGTGAACATCGGGACGCTTTCGGCGTTCGCTATCGTCTGCTTGGGCGTGTTGGTGCTGCGCGTGGTTCAGCCCGGCGCGAAGCGGCCTTTCCGCGCTCCGCTCGCGCTCGTCTTTACGATTTTGGGCGCCGGCGGATGTTTGTATTTGATCGCGTACGGATTGAGTGCTGCGACGTGGATCCGGTTTCTGGTGTGGTTTACGCTCGGGCTGATTGTGTACGCTGCGTACGGATATCGCCGATCTCGCCTGCGCGCTGCGTTGAACGGTTGAAGATCTTGATGAGAAATGCTTTGACCAAATCCCATGAATCGGCCACGGCGTGCGCGACCGACTCGTCCGAGTAGCGCTGCAATTCCGAGATCGCTTGCGGGCGGCCGTGACGGAAAAATGAGTGACCGACGCCCGGATAGATCTGCATGCGCGCGTCCTTGTTCGCGTCATCGAGCGCCTGCTGGATGCGGTCCATGTCGTAGCGTGAAACGAAGTAGTCCTGTTCGCCGAAGATGATCAGCAGCGGAACGTTGACTTGCGCCGCGCGTTCCAAAGGCGGTTCGCCGCCGCCCGGCATGCCGGTGAGCTCGCCGGGATAAAACAGAATCGCTCCGCTCAGTTCGCGAAGGTCTGCGGTGAGGAAGCCCGCCGTTGCGCCGAAACCGAATCCCCACGTCGCAATCTTTCCGCGTTTGACGAACGGCTGGCCGTTCAGCCATTCGACGGCTGCGCGCACGTCGGCGGAAAGGTTCTCGGCCGTGACCGACGCCGCGACTTCGAATGAGCGCTTATTCCCCTCGTCGGTGTACGGTTCGCTCATCTGCGGATCGATGCGATGGTAATAATTAATCGCCAAGCCCACGTAGCCGATGCTTGCGAGCAAGTCGGTGATCCGCTTGGTCTCGGGCGTCAGACCGAACACCTCTTGCAGCACGATGACCGCCGGATGCTGCCCCGAGCCCTCTTCCGGGCACGCAAGATATCCGGGCATGCTGGAACCATCGACCGAAATGGAGATGTCTTGGCTGATCATGATTCGCTTGCTCCTCCCGCGTGGTATCATTCCCAGCACATGCATCTGATAACCGGTTCCTCGGGACGCTTGGACATTCGCTCCGGCCCCGCACCGCACCGGACGGTTTCGTTCGCAGACGACGTGCTGAAGGGACTCTCGGAATCGCCGAAACGTCTTTCGTCGAAGTATTTCTACGACGAACTGGGCTCGGCGTTGTTCGATGCGATCACGGTTCTGCCCGAATACTATCTCACGCGCGCGGAAACGGCGATTCTGCAGCAGTGGGGTTGGGAAATCGTCCGCGCGCTGGGCAATCCCGTCGAATTCGTCGAGTTGGGCAGCGGCAGCGCCGTCAAGACGCGTATCCTTATTGAAGAAGTGCTGCGCGTGCAGCGCGCGCTGCGGTATTCGCCAATCGACATATCGGGCGAAGCGCTGCGCGCATCCGCGCAAGCACTCGTGAATTCGTATCCTGCGCTGTCGGTGACCGCGTACGAAGCCGATTATTTCTCGATCCTCGGCACGCGCGAGCTGCGCCGCAACGGAAAGATGCTCGTGATGTTCATGGGCTCGAACATCGGCAATTACGATCCGCCGAAAGGCGCCGAGCTGATAGCGGCGATCGGCAAATCGCTCAAACCGGGCGACGGCCTTTTGCTCGGCGCAGACTTGAAAAAAGATCCGCGCATGCTGCAACAGGCATACGACGATCCGACGGGCGTCACCGCGGCGTTCGACAAGAACTTGCTGGCGCGGATCAACCGCGAACTGGGCGGAACGTTCGATCTGCGCGACTTCCGGCACGTCGCGCGGTACGAGCCCGAGCGCGGCTGCGTCGCCTCGTATTTGGAAGCGCAGCGCTCGCACGAAGTGCGAATCGAGACTATCGATCTCACGGTGCGATTCAAACGCGGCGAGCGAATTCACACGGAGTGCTCGTACAAATACTCCAGTGACGACCTAAAGGCACTAGGCCGGCACGCCGGACTGCGTTTGGACCGAACTTGGACCGACTCGCAGGAGCGCTTTAGCGTAAATCTCTATACTCCGGCATGAACGCCGTACATATCGTGATCGCTGCGCTGCTCGCGCTCATGCCGATCTCGAGCACCGCTGCAAAGCGCCCCGTAGCCGCCGAAGATTTGTATAAACTGGCATTCGTTTCGGACCCGCAAATTTCGCCGGACGGGTCGCGCGTCGCATTCGTAGTGCGGCGCATGAACGGGCCGAAAGACCGCTACGACAGCGATCTGTATTTGGTGCGCACGACCGGCGCCGGGCTTACGCGCATCACGCATACCGGCCACGATTCCTCGCCGGCGTGGTCGCCGGACAGCCGTACGATCGCGTTCGTGCGCGGGCCGCAGAAGAAGGGCGAGCACCCGCAAATCTTCACGTACGCCGTTTCATCGGGCGCGCTTGCGCAGATCACGCATCTCAAAGACGGCGCCGGCAGTCCGGTCTACTCGCACGACGGCAAACGCATTGCCTTCGAAGTGGTCACCACGGACGCGCCGCACGACGCGTACGTCGACTTCAAAGCCGCCGGATTCAAGCCCGGCAAAGCACAACGCAAAACCGACGTTCGCATCATTCACGATCTCTTTTTCGAAACGAACGGCGCCGGTTTTACTTACGATCAGCACGCGCACATTTGGGTGATGAACGCCGACGGCAGCGGAACCCGCGCGCTCACGAGCGGCAGCCGCTGGTCGGAGGGCAATGCAACGTGGTCCCCCGACGACAAAACCATCGCCTTCGACTCGTTACGCTACGACACGACTAGCGGCGGTCCGAACGACGTGTACACGATTCCCTCGTCCGGCGGAAGGATGCGAAAAATCGCGTCCGCTCAACCGGCGAACTATCTTTTAGGCTACGATCGTGCCGGCGGCGTATGGTATTTCAGCGGAGGGGTCGCGGACCCGGCGCAGTTCCCCGCGCTGATGCGCACGACTGCCGGATCCGGTTCGCGTGCCGTCATCGCCAAAAATCAAACGCAGTTCGGCGACAGCGTCCTTGCGGACATGGGCGACCCCGGCGGCTTGTGCGGTCCGCAATTCGCACCCGGCGATGCGTTCGCGCTCGCGAACGTCGAGCAGCCTGGGTATAGCGCGCTCGTCAAACTCGACCCGCGCACCGGCGAGTTGACCAATCTCACGTCGAGCGGAGAATCGGCGGAATGCACGATGGACTCGCGCGGCCGCTATGCCGCGTACACGCGTTCCGATTTCACGCACCCGCGCGAAGTGTATCTGCTGGATCTCGCAAGCGGCAAGAGCAGGCGGCTTACCGGTATGAACGATGCGTATCTCGCGAACGTGCAAGTCTCGCAGCCGCGCCCCTTTACCGTGAAAGACGACGCCGGGTTCACCGTCCAGGCATGGTTCATGCCCGCGGTGGGACCCAAAGCGCACGGCAAACGTCCGACGATTCTCGACATTCACGGCGGCCCGCAGACGCAATTCGGCGAAACGTTCTTTCACGAATTTCAATATCTCGCGGGGCAGGGCTACAACGTGGTGTTTGCGGATCCGCGCGGAAGCACCGGGCACGGCTACGGCTTCGAGGCGGCACTCAATGCCCACTGGGGCGAAGCGATGTTCGACGACGTCCAGCGCGTCATGGATCGAGCGATTACGTTTGCCGGCGTCGATCCGCATCGTTTGGCAGTGAGCGGCGGCAGTTACGGCGGATATGCGACGCTCTGGGTGATCTCGCACACGAATCGGTATCGCGCTGCGATCGCGGAGCGTTCCGTCAGCAACTTGAGCACTGAACAGCTCGACGCGGACTTCGCCGGCAGCAACGGCTTCGGCGCGTACGATTCACCGTATGGGTTCGGTCCGTACTGGGATCCGAATAGCCGCAACTACGCCGAGTCGCCGATTACCTTCGTACAGAACGTCCGCACGCCGCTGCTGATTCTGCATTCGGACGAAGACACGCGCACGCCGATCGGTCAAACGATTCAAGAGTTCACCGCGCTGAAGATCCTGGGACGCACCGTGCAATACGTCGACGTTCCCGGCGAAAATCACGATCTTTCACGCACAGGTTCGCCACTCCACCGCGCGGAGCGCCTGCATATTCTGAACGACTGGCTGCAGCACTACCTCACGCCGTGACGGGCTGCGCGCTCGGCGAATCGCAGCGCCGCGTCCGCCAGCAATGCGAGCGCCGCCGCGGGAATGCTGCCGGCGAGCGTTTGCGCGAGAAATTGGCGCTGTAGGCCGAAGAAGATGTCGCTTCCGAGGCCGCCCGCACCGACGTAGCCGCCGAGCGTTGCGATAGCGACCAGCGCAACGGTGGCGAGCCGCACGCCGCCGATCAGCACCGGCGCCGAAAGCGGAAGCCGCACGCGCCAAAAGATTTGCGCTGCCGACATGCCAAGGCCGCGCGCTGCGTCGATCTGTGCGTCGGGAACGCCGCGCAGCGCCGTCACGATGCTGCGCACGAGGATGAATTGCGCGTACGCCGCGAGGATCAGCACGACCGGCCAGAACCCCAAGCCGAAATACTTCACGGCGAGCGCGAGCAGCGCGAGCGATGGAATCGTGTAGACGATGCCTGCGCCTGCGAACACCGCCGTGTCCATCCGCGGCGCGCGAAGAGCAACCCATGCCAGCGCGGAGGCGAGCGCAAGCGCGATGGCCAGACCGCTGAAAACGAGCGCCACGTGCTGCAGCGTAAGCGCGCCGATCTCGCCCAGGTGGCTTTGGATGTAGCTCATCCGGAAGTCGCGGAGGAGCGCAGCGCGCCGCGCAACCGGTCGTATCGCTGCATATCCGGATCCAGCGCGAACAACTCGGAGACGTACGGTGTCGCGGGGGCGGCAAGAATTTCTTCGGGGGCGCCCTGCTGCTCCACTCGTCCGTCGCGCATCACCACGATGCGGTTCGCCAACCGGAGCGCTTCGTCGACGTCGTGCGTCACGAATAGAATCGTCGTTTTCAGCGTGCTTGCGACGCGCCGAATTTCGTCTTGCAGCGATCGGCGAACGATCGCGTCCACTGCGCCGAACGGTTCGTCCATCAGCAGCACCGGCGGCTGTGCGGCGATGGCGCGTGCAACGCCCACGCGCTGCTGTTCGCCTCCCGAAAGTTCGCGCGGATACCGGTTGCGGTAGCGCTTGGATTCAAGTCCGACCAAGTCGAGCAGTTCGTCGACGCGTATTTGAATGCGATCGCGCGGCCACTGCAGGAGCGAGGGAACGATGGCAACGTTTTGCGCGACCGTCATGTGCGCGAACAAACCGACGGCTTGAATGACGTACCCGATGCTGCGGCGCAGCAGCACCGCATCGCGATCCGCGACGTCGGCATCGCCGACGCGCACCGTACCCGACTGCGGCACGACGAGCCGGTTCACCGTGCGCAGGAGCGTACTTTTGCCGCAGCCGGACGGCCCGAGCAGCACGGTGAAGCTCGCAGCCGGAATCTCCAAACTTACGCCGTCGACGGCGTTACGGTCGGCGCCGGGGTAGCGAACGACGACCGACTCGAACCGGACCGCACTCGCGTTTGCGTTCAGACGCCGTGCTCCTGAAGAAATGCGTGCGCCGCTTGCGCGGGATCCGCGTGCTGCACGTTCACCTGCAGATTCAACCTCCGAACCGCGTCGTCGGTGAGCAGCGGCGCGATTTTGTCGAGAACGGCGGAAATGCGCGGATGCGCGCGCAGCGCCGCCATGCGCACGACGGGGGCGACGTTGTACGGCGGCCAGAAGCCTTTGTCGTCGCGGAGCACGAGCAGATCGTCGGACGCGATTTGTGCGTCGGTAGTGAACGCCGTCGCAACGTCGGCCACGCCGTGCAGCAGCGCGTCGTATTGCAGGCCGATTTCGAACGTCTTGACGTCTTTGAAGCGGAATCCGCCGTAAAATTTTTGCAGCCCGGGAAGCGCGTCCGCCCGCGCGACGAATTCGGGAATTGCGGCAAGGCGAAGCTGCGGCGCCGCCTTCGCGCAGTCTGAAAGCGTGCGCAACCTGTAGCGCTTGGCGACGGCCTGCGTGCACGCGAGCGCTTGTGAGTCGTTCACCGGCGACGGCCGCAGCCACGTCAGCGCGTACGCGCGCTCGTACTGCGACTTTACGGTTGCGAAGAGCTTGGCCGCGTCATGCATCGGCGGCAAATGCAGCACGTCGATAAGGGCGGTGCCGGTATATTCCGGATAAAGATCGATATCGCCGCGCTGCATGGCTGCGGTCGCGATTTGCGTGCTGCCCAGGTTCATGTGACGTTCGACGGGCATGCCGGCGCGCTCCAACGCGGCTGCGTAGATCTCGCCGATCGTGATGTCTTCGCCGAAGTTTTTGGAACCGACGCGGATCGCCGATGCGCCGCTTTTTGCACCGCAGTTCGGCATGACGAGCGCCGCGCCGGCAAGCGCGAGCAGACGCCGGCGTGTTATCGTCAAGAGGCTTCTCCTAGCCGGCGCTGCGCGCTCGCCAGCGCAAACTCCGTCAGCAAAGCGATGATCGCGATCGCGGCGACGCCCGTCCACAGCCGGTCCGGTTCGTTCGCTTGCAACCCGGTAGTGATGAGTTCTCCCAGGCCGCCGGCGCCGATGAACGCCGCAAGCACCGCGCTCGCGATGACCTCCGTCGCCGCGGTGCGAACGCCGGAGAAGACGATTGGAAAGGCCAGCGGCCATTCTACGCGCCCGAGCATTTGTCCGCGCGTCATTCCGAGGCCGCGAGCGGCATCGAGCGCCGCTTCGGGCACGCTTCGAAACGCCACGTCGGTGGTGATCGCGATCGGAGCGGTGGCCAGCACGACGAGTGCAACGAGCGCAGGTGTGAAGCCCAGACCCAGCACCGGTATCATGAACGTGAGGAGCGCCAAACTGGGAAGCGCGCGTCCGATATTCGTAAGGGCGAGAATGGGCGTACGAGCGCCCGGAACGTGCGAAGCGGCGAGTCCGAGTGCGATGCCGGCCGCTGCGGCGAGAAAAAGCGCGCTTGCGGCAAGTGCCAAGTAGGCTTCTACGTGCGCACCCAAGTCAGCCCAACTCACGAACTAGTGTTTCCTCGCCGGCCGTCGAATCCCGGTGCAAACATGCTGTCACGTTCCCAGGCGCCGGTTCCCGCCGAAGCGTTTCCTCGCAATCTGGACGACCCCGCGTACTACATCAGCCGCGAGCTTTCATGGCTCGAGTTCAACGACCGCGTCCTGGAAGAGGCGCTGGACGAACGTACTCCGCTGCTCGAGCGCTTCAAATTCGTTGCGATCCACGGCACGAACTTGGACGAGTACTTCATGATTCGCGTTGCGGCGATGAAGCAGCAAATCGAGGCGCAAGTGTTCCGGCGGTCCGAAGACGGGCGCACGCCGTCCGAGCATCTGCTTGCAATCTCCGAACGCTTGCGCGTTTCCCTTTCGCGGCAGATCCACTTACTGAACGACGGCTTGTTCCCGGCGCTGGAGGCGCATGGTATCAAACTGTGGCGCGTCGCCGATCTCGGTGAAGAGCAGCGAGCCCATCTCGAGCGCGCGTTCGACGATCGCGTGTTTCCGGTGCTGACGCCGCTCGCCGTCGACTCGGGGCATCCGTTCCCCTACATATCGAGCCTCTCGCTTTCGCTTGCGGTCGAATTGGAAGAGGTCACGTCTGAAGGCGTCGAGCTGCACTTCGCGCGCGTGAAAATTCCGCAGACGCTTCCGCGTTTCGTTCCGGTCGAACCGGCGCCCGAGGGACAGCGCTGGTTCGTGCTGCTCGAAGATCTGATCGCCAACCATCTCAGCGCGCTGTTTCCGGGCATGGAGGTGCGCGACTCGTATCTCTTCCGCGTGACGCGCGACGCGGATCTCGATCTGCAAGAAGACGAAGCCGACGATTTGCTGCGTGCCATCGAATCGGAGTGCAGCGCCGCCGGTTCGGCGAACCCGTGCGATTGGAGATCGAGCGCGGCATGCCCGAATACATGCGCGAATTTCTTCTGAAGGCGCTTGGTTTGAGCGGCGTTGATTGCTACGAAATCGACGGTATGATGGGACTGGGCGATCTCTGGGGCATCGCGAACCTAGAGTATCCGCAGTTGCACGACCCGCCGTATACGCCGGCGATTCCCAAGCGTCTCATCGGGGTCACGGACATGTTTGCGACGATCCGTGAAGCGGACGTCTTGCTGCACCACCCCTACGAGTCGTTCGACCCCGTGCTGCAATTCTTGCGGCAAGCCGCCGAAGACGAGCGCGTTTTAGCCATAAAAACAACGCTATACCGCACGTCGGGAAAGAATTCGCCGATAGTCAGCGCGCTGCTCGAAGCGGCCGAAAACGAAAAGCAAGTCGCGGTGCTGATCGAACTCAAGGCGCGTTTCGACGAAGAGAACAATATCGAATGGGCAAGGCGCCTCGAACGCGCGGGCGTTCACGTCGTGTACGGCTTTGCCGGCCTCAAGACGCACGCCAAAGTCATTCTCGTCGTTCGTCAAGAAGATGACGGCATTCGCCGCTACATCCACTTCGGCACCGGAAACTACAACGAAAAGTCCGCGCGCCTCTATACGGACCTGAGCTTGTTCACCTGCCGGCCGGAGCTCGGCACCGACGTCTCGCAGCTCTTCAACGCGCTCACCGGCTTTTCGAAGATCACCGATTACGAAGACTTGCTGGTCGCTCCGGTCAACTTGCGGCGGGAACTTACTGCCCTCATCGATCGCGAAACCGAGCACGCCAAGGCGGGACGCCCGAGCGGCATTCGCGCCAAACTCAATGCGCTAACGGACGGCGAAATCACCCGCGCGTTGTATCGCGCCTCGAACGCCGGCGTAGCGGTCGATTTACACGTGCGCGGCATGTGCGTGCTGCGTCCCGGCGTTTCCGGCGTGAGCGAGCGCATTCGCGTGCGCAGCATCGTGGGCCGGTTTCTGGAGCACTCGCAGGATCTACGTCTTCGAGAACGGCGGCGATCGGGAAGTGTACGTCGGCTCGGCCGACTGGATGGGACGCAACTTGGACCGGCGCGTCGAGATCGTGCTGCCGGTGCTCGACCCGCTGCTCGCGGAAACGATTTACGGACAGATTCTGGCCGTGCTCTTCGCGGACAACGTGAAAGCGCGCGAACTGCAGAGCGACGGTACCTATCGACGTCTGAACGCTTCGGGTCAGATGCCGATCAACGCGCAGCAAGTCTTTCTCACGCAGTCGCAGGCGCTGTAGGACCGGACGCCGCGCGGCTGAGCTCCAGCACGATCTTCCACTCGTGCGGCGTGACGGGCTGGACCGAGAGACGCTGCCCTTTTTTGAGCAGTTCCATGCCGACCAGGCGCGATTCGGCGCGCATCGCCGCCAGCGTCACGGGGTGCTGCAGCGGCTCGACGTACTCCACGTCGACCATTTGCCACATGGGCTTTGCGCGGGTGCTGCGCGGATCGTAGTATTCGCCGCCTTTTTCCCAGGCCGTGAAGTCGGGGTACGCTTCTTTGACGACCCGCACGATGCCGACGGCGGCGGGTTCGGCAACGCTCGAATGATAGAACAGGCCAAGATCGCCGGCGCGCATCTCCGTCATGTTGTTGCGGGCCGCAAAGCTCCGCACGCCGCTCCACGGCGTGATGCGATCTTTCTGCAGGTGTTCGAAACTGTAGGCGTGCGGCTCACTTTTGAACAACCAGTAGCGCATGCATCTGCTTTTCGCCGCCGTACTGCTCGGACACTGGCTGCTTGCGGGCGACTTTCACGTGATCCCCCATAGCGGCACGACGGTTCCCTCGCCATACGCTCTGGACACGGACTGGGCGTTGTTCGACTCCACGCTGGCCGAGATGCGAAAGGCCGATCCGAACCCGCGAGTCGTCATCCTCACCGGAGATTTTCTGCGGCACCATTTTCCGCGCAACGTGGCCCTGGCCGAACAAACCATGACCCGCATAGCACGCGACTTCAACGTAACTTTCCCGCGCGCGCAATTCATTATCGTTCCCGGCAACAACGACGACCCGTGCGGAGATTATCGCGCCACGCCGGGAAGCTCGTACTTCGCATTTCTCGCGCGCGTGTGGGCGCCGCTGGTGAACCGCGACGGCGCCGCGCCGGAATTCGAACGCAATTTCGCGCGATACGGTTGGTATTCGGCTCGACTGCCGTCGAGCGGGCTGCGCGTTCTTGCGCTCGACAGCGTGTACTGGTCGGTTTTTTACCGCGCGTGCGGAAACGTTCACGACGCGCCGCGGCGCGAAATGCGATGGCTGGAGCGCTCGCTCGACGCAATGCCGCGGAACGCGCGCGCCGTCGTCGTCATGCACATACCGCCGGGCGTCGACGCGCACAGCACGCTGCAAGCGCACCGTCTCCTCGTCGTTCCGTTTTGGCGCAGCGACAGCGCGGATGCGTTCGTTCGCGCGCTTACGCCGCGCGCATCCCGCATCGCGTTCGCGATCGGAGCGCACGTGCACCGCGACGATTTCCGGCTCTTCGGCGACGTTCCGCTGCTGGTCGCGCCGTCGATATCGCCCGTGTACGACAACAATCCCACGTTTTTGCGTCTCGACGTTGCTGGCGACGGTTCGCTGCGCGATTACACGCCTTACGTATTCGACGAGCCGTCGCAAACGTGGCAAGCTGCCGATTCGTTCGATCGCGTCTACGGCGTGAACGCGTTTTCGGCGCAGTCGCTCTCTGCAGTTCATGCGCGCCTTCGCGACGACGCGGATCTGCGCGCGCGCTGGTCTGCGATGTACATGTCGGGCTCGGACGATCGCGACATCGCGTGGAACACGTGGCGCACGTACTGGTGCGCCCAGACGCAGCTCGTGCCGAGTTTCGGCGCGTGCGCGCGGCTGCAGCGGCGTTTGGCGATACTCCCCGTCGCCGCGGGCGTCGCGGCTGCGGCGATCGTCGCCGCGCTCGTTCTGCTCGCTATGCGACTTCGGAGATCTCGTTCCCCGCGGTAGTGTGCTATGCTGGAGCCGTTCATGGAAATCACCAAGCAGAAACGCGTCATACGCGCCAAGGAACATGGTTGGGAAGGTGTACCCGTCGAGGGATATCGCCCGGGTGCGGCGGTCGGCGTGGAGCGCCACACCATCGTCGGCGGTCGCAAATCCGTCGCGACCGAACCGGGGCCGTCCAAGGAATTGCGCTATTTCGAATTACAGCGCGGGGCCGTTTCGCGCCTTGAGAAACACGAACACGAGCATTTCGTCATCGTGAAGCGCGGGAAAGGCTACGCGATCGTCGGTGACACGCTCGAGGAAATCGCGGAACACGACGTCGTTTACGTCGCGCCGCTCGAAGTGCATCAATTCGTCAATCGCGGCGACGAACCGTTCGGGTTTTATTGTTTCGTCGATTCCGCGCGCGACGTTTCGCAAGAGCCGACGCCGCAGGACCTCGAGCGGCTCATGGCTTCACCGGCCGGCAAAGTCGCCAAACCGTTTGCGGTTCCGCCTGCGCAGAAACGCTAGCGGCTAGTTCGTCACCATGGGCCGCGAAGGATCCGCGCACCATTCGCTCCACGAACCGGGATAAACGCGCGATCCGGTAAGGCCCGCTATCTCCATTGCGAGCAAATTCACCGTTGCGCTCACGCCGGAGCCGCACTGGTGCACCACGCGCTCGGGCGAACCCAGCGCTTCGAGCTCGCCGCGCAATTCCTGCGCCGATTTGAATTGTCCGAACGGTCCCGTATAATTGGCGCGGAATGGCCGGTTCGCCGCACCGGGAATATGTCCGCCGACCGGATCGGCGGTTTCGTTGCGTCCTTGAAAACGATCGCTTCCGCGCGCGTCGACGAGCGAAAACGCTTTCGATTGCAGCGATTGCAGTACCGCGTCGACGTCCACTGCCAACGCTCGCTGCGGATTTGCAGTGACGTTGCCGCCGCCGGGGCGGCGTGGAACCTCGGCGCTCACGGGTTTATTCATGCCCCACCACGCCGCGAAACCGCCGTCCAGCACTGCAACGGCGTCGTGGCCGATATAGCGGCAGTCGTACCAGCAGCGCGCGGCCCACATGTCGGCGCCGGCATCGTACGCGACGATCTGCGTGTCGCGGTTCACGCCGAGCTCGCGCAGGAACGCTGCGAAGCGCTCCGGATCGGGCAGCGGGTGACGTCCGTTCTTGCCGGTTTTCTCACCGGACAATTCGTCTTCCGCGGACGCGAAAAATGCGCCCGGAATATGCGCCGCCTGGTACATGCGCCCGCCGGCGCCGAAGTCTTGGAGTAAATGGCGGCAGTCGATGACGACCCAATTCGGGTCGCGCAGATGCGCGAACAGTTCGTCGACGCCGACGATCGTCGTGTTTTTCAACACGCCCGTTAGTGCAGATTGATGGTCGTCTTGGGAGCGCCGGCGTGTCCGAACGTTTCTTCGAGCACTTTCTGCAGCTCGCCGCTCTGCACCATCGGACCCAGGATGTCCGTGTCGCCGTAGAACTTGCCGTTGATGAACACCTTCGGCAGCGTCGGCCAGTTCGTCATTTCGGCGAGCGCTTCGCGCTTGGGCATGTTTTCGAGCACGTCGACGACTTCGAACGGATAGCCGAAGTGGTCGAAGAATTCGATGGTTTCGAGCGTGAACCCGCAGCGCGGCATCGCCTTCGTGCCTTTGCCGTACACGAGAATTTTGTTCGCCGCGACTTCGCGTTCGATTTCTTGTTTCAGATGATCAGTCATTTCCCACCAGTGTTTTGAGTTCCACCGCGTGAACGCGGCCGTCTTTGAGCGCGCCTTTGAGCGCACCGTAAACGAGTTGATGCTGTTCGATCAGCGTCTTTCCCGCAAATGCCCGCGAACGCACGGTAACGTTGAAGTGATCCATCGTGCCGGTGCGGTCGACGATGTTGACTTGCGCGTCCGGAATGCCGGCGCGGATCAGCGTGGTCAGCGATTCGTTGTCGATCATGGCTTGACGTTACGAGGGCAGTTTGCGCACGTCGGCGCGCATGGCGAGCGCGAGCGAACGCGCCTCGCGAAGCGTTTCGGGAAGGCTGCCGGAGCTCTGCATGACCGCACGCGCCGCGCCGGCCGCGAGGATGATGCCGGTCACGCCGACCAGCACGGCCGGAACGCCCTGCGCTCGAAGCGGTCCGATCTCAATCGAAAACGTCCTCGTGACCTTGGCCAACCCCTTGAAATACTTGTTGAAGTTCACCGGGGTATTGTACGCCGCCGCGGCGTTCGCGCCCGCTCCATACATCGCAGCGAGCACCAGCGGCGCGACCCGTTCTTCGTTTCGTCGAAGAAGTACCGCGCGCACGCTTGCCCGGCACAGCGGCGGATGCGTTCGAGGTCCCCGCGTTCCAGCGCCGCGCGCACCGCGTAGGCTATTTCGAAAAGCATCGCGTCGGCCGCGTCGCCGCGAAAGCGCAGCGCCGCCTCTCTCCCGCCGCGGGCGAGAACACCCTCGACCCAGGCTCGCGCGTTTCGCAGAGCGGCCGCCAAGCTTGCGTCGAATCGCGGTTTCCCCGCGTCCACGGCCGGCGGGCATGCGCGAAGTACTTCAGCCCACCACCGCGCCGCACCGAGGGGGGTTTCCAGCGGGTCCGGTACGGCCGCGGCGGTATTCAAAAGCGAAACGAGCGTTCGACCCATGACTAAAATGAGTTTACCATGGGTCGCGTTCCAGCTCCAGAGGATGACCGGCGCGGCGCGGATAGAAAGCCGGAGCATGAGAGCCGTACGGTTACACGAGATAGGCGGGCCGAAGAACCTGATTGTCGAGGACGCGCCGCAGCCGGAGCCGCGCGATGGCGAAACGCTCGTGCGCGTGCGCGCCGCCTCATTGAACCACCGGGACGTCTTCATCACGCACGGCCTGTATCCGAACGTAGCGCTCCCGTGCACGCTGGGGGCCGACGGCGCCGGCGACGCCGGCAAGGATGCCGTCGTCATCGATCCGACGATCGGGTGGGGCCCGGACGAACGCGTGTGGACGCCCGACGCGCGGATTCTCGGCGTGCCCCGCGACGGCACCTTCGCGCAATACGTGGCGGTGCCGCGAGAAAACGTACATGCGAAGCCCGCGCATCTTTCGTTCGAAGAAGCCGCTGCGCTGCCGCTGGCCGGCGTCACCGCGTACCGCGCCGCGTTTACGCGCGGAGAGTTGCAGGGCGGAGAAACGGTGTTGATCACGGGCATCGGCGGAGGCGTGCAAACGTTCGTGCTCCTCTACGCCAAAGCTATCGGCGCACGAATCGCCGTCACATCGGGGAGCGATGAAAAGCTCGAACGCGCACGATCGCTCGGCGCCGACGTCGTGGTGAACTACAAAACCGATCCCGACTGGCATAAATCGGTGCGAAAGGGCGCGGGTGCGATCGACCTCGTGATCGATTCCGCAGGCGGCGACACGTTCGCCAAAGCGCTCGCCGTCGTGCGCCCCGGCGGCCGCGTCGTAACGTACGGCGGCACGAACGGCGATGCGAAGATCCGAATGTTTCCCGTGTTCTGGAATCAGCTGGACATTCGCGGCAGCTCGATGGGAAGTCCCGCGGATTTCCGCGCCATGCTCGAGTTCGTTTCACGGCATCGCATTACGCCGGTCGTCGATCGCGCGTACGACATGGGCGACGTCGTCGCTGCTGCGGAGCGCATGAGCCAGGCCGGGCAGTTCGGCAAAATCGTGCTGCGCATACCGTAAGCTTTTAGTTCAAGAGGCGATACTCGCGCACCGCATCCAAACGCAGCATCGCGCCGAGTTCCTCCTCGACGGTTCGCGCATGCTCCTTGCCGACGATCGTTTCCCAATCGGGATTGAGGATAGCCCGTTCCTCGTCAGTCATCGGCCGCTGGAGCTCCCGCGAGACGATCGTGCGTTCTCGTTCGAGCGGAATCAGGTACGCAAGCAGTTGACGAGCGGCGGCGGGCCAAAGCGCCCGGTTCGTCTCACTATAGATCGTACGCACCAAATCAGGAATCGTCAGCGGTCCGCGTCGCAGCGCGGTGAGAACCTCGTGCTCGCGCGACCGCCGATGCGCAATGTATTCGCGCAGCTTGGCTTGCGGATCGGTCACCGGTTCGCCGTGTCCGCCGAAGATGGTTTTCGCGTGGGGAAAGTCGTCGAGCAGGCGCTGCAGCGTTTCCTGGTAGGGACGCATCGCGCCGTTCGGCGGAGCGATCACGACGAAGCCTTCACCGAGCACGACGTCGCCGGTGAAGAGCGCGCGTTCGGATTCTTCGTAGAACACGAGATGATCGAACGTATGCCCGGGCGCCTCGATCGCCGACACGGTCGCCGTGCCGATTTGCAGGGCCTCGCCGTCGTGCAGATCTCTGGTGTGCGGAAACTCCGTACGCGCGTGCGCCGCGATCGGCGCGCCGCTTTGCTCTGCGAGCGCGATTGCCGCCGGCGCGTGATCGGGATGCGTGTGAGTGAGCGCTATCAGCACGATCCGGCACTCCATTTTCGCAGCCTGGTCCAGAAGTGCGGCGACATGGCGCGCGATCGCAGGCCCCGGATCGATGCAGATCGCCTCGCCGTTTCCGCAGTCGATCAAGTAACTGTTCGTGCCGGTCAACGTCATGGCCGACGGATTCGGCGCGCGCACCGGGACGATGCGCGTCTTCACCAGGTGTATTCCAGTTCCGGCGGCATCGAGAATTCGCGGTCGCCCGGCATCTCCGGCATGATGCTGTAGATCGGTTTCACGTCGGCGAACGCGAAGAGTTCGTCGGTGCTGTGGAATTGCGTGAGACGCTCGACGTGTTTGATCGTCGGGTACACCATGCGGAACGTTCCGGCCGCGCATTCTTGCAGCGCGAGATGCGGCTGAATCCAAATCCCGTCATGCGTTTCATGCGCGTCGGCGACCGCCGCCTGATCCGCGGTAGCTTCAGCGAGAAAGAAATGCGCGTCATATCGCCGGGGAAATCCGGGCGGCGTGATCCAATGCGAGAACAGCGAGAGCGCGCGGCCGTTTGCGTACGCGCCCACCCGCGCGAGCAATTCGTGAAAGGGAAGTTCGCCGCGCTGCACGTGCGCGCGAGCTTCCTGCAATTCGTGGCGTTGCGGCGCGAGCTGCGCATCGGAAAGTGCCGCACCGTGCTCGTCGCACGCGAGCAGCACGCCCGCCTCTTCGTACAGCTCACGCAACGCTGCGATCAGCAAGCCGGCTGCTTCGCGTCGCGGCGGTGAACCGAACGGCGCCGGCAGAGCCGGCGCAGGCTGCGCTCGAAATTGCCGGCGCAGATTTTCGTCATCCAACCCGCGCGCGCGAGCAAGGGCCGCCTCGGAGCAGTCGGTCGCATCCAGCGTTCCGCCGGGAAAAACGTAGACGTCCGGGACGAAATGGCTCGCCTCGCTGCGGCGAAGCATGAAGACCTCCAGCCCATCCTCGCCCGCGGGGCGGACGAGCATGACCGTGGCGGCTAGGCGAACCAAACGGGAACCTCATCGCGCAGCATAGCGTTACAGCAGTATGACTACGCGATTTGTCGCTGCCGCTACCGCCGTCCTGTTCGCGCTTGCGCTTCCCGCGGTTGCCGCAACGCAGGCATCTCCGGCTGCAACTCCGGCACCGACGCCCATTCCCAGCGTTCCGCCGAACATCGGTCAGGATGCCGTCAACGCGCTCAGCAACATCGTGCGCTCCGCCTTCGGGTGGAGCGACAACGAGTCGTACGGCACGGTGACCTATTACCGCGGCTACGACATGCAAGTGAAGATGCAGCTCGATCGGTACCGTGAAATTCATCTGCACCGGGGCACGGTGATCAATCCGCGCGGCTGGAGCATAAAGTCCGGCGATACCGTTGACGTGCGCGGGCGCGCGAATTCCGACGGGTCGCTGAACGCCGACATGATCGTGGTGAAGAACGCACACTAAAAGCGGTATGCGCATCGCGCTGGGAAGCGACGAGGCGACCGAACTCACCGCTTTCTTAGACCGAAACCTGCGCGAGCGCGGCTACGACGTCGCGCTCTTCGGCGTTCTCGCACGAGAAGGTGACGATGCATGGCCGAACGTCGGACGCTGCGTCGGCCAAGCGGTTGCGTCGGGCGAATGTGCATTCGGCATTGTGTGCTGCTGGACCGGCACCGGCGTGAGCATCGCCGCGAACAAAGTTCCGGGCGTTCGCGCGGCGCTCTGCTGCGATGCGGAAACGGCCGCCGGCGCGCGCACGTGGAACGACGCGAACGTGCTGGCGCTCAGTTTGCGCAGTACGGCACTTCCAATTGCGAAGGCCATGCTCGATGCATGGTTCGGCGCAGCCCCGACCTCGGACCCGAAATACGCCGCGATGATCGGCCAAATCCAAACCGGCGACTCTCCCGTTAGGACGACGTAATCGTTCTGCTACCTCGGAGTTCGCTCCGGAAAGGATCGCATAGTGCTCCTCAAGCTGGCCGCGATCGTCCTGCTCGCGGCAATGCCCAACGTTACCATGCAGCCGTCGCGCTTCTCCGGTCCCGGCGTATACACAGGCCCACCCGCGCTGCGCGTTACGCTTTCGATGGTGATGGCCGGCGGCGGCCCGTCGAATTTCAAAACCGTCACGCTGCTCAAAACGCTCACCGGCGATAAATTCAACGCGGAAGTCGGCAAACTGACCAAACAATACGGCCAACAGAAGGTCTCGAATTTCCTGAACGTCTTCCAGTACGTCGTTAGCGATTCGCTCAAGATCGTGAACGAAAAGCACGTCATGCTTCCGAGCAAGCCCGATCCCGATCCGCACAACGGAAGCGCGCTTGCCGCAGCGCTGTGGGGCGCCGGACAAACCGGCAGCGGATTCAACGTCGAAGTGATGCTCGATCGCGCGGTGTCGCATCCGATTCACGTGCAAGTGATGAAAGACATCGATACCAAGTACGGCATCGCGGCGGACGCAGATTATCACGCGATTCTCAATACCGCGATGCACGATCTCGCGTCGGTCTACAACCTGCAGAGCTGAAACAAGGCAAAAGGCCGCGCGCACGCGCGGCCTTTTGTGTTTGCCACGAGACACCGGCGGGAGACTCGACTCCCGAAAACCCGGCAGCGCCATTCCAGTGGGAATGTGCTTCGATGATACCCACGCAGGCCTCGCGCAAACAAGGGGCGTTTGCGCGCTAGCGTAGGACCAACAGCCATGGGACTGCCGCGAGCAACGCCCAGTTGACCGCATGCGCAGTCCAGCAATACAGGCAGTCTGCGTTTGGTGATGTAAAGCAGACTGTAAGCCAAGTACAGTGAGGTGCATGCGGCGAGCAGCGCTGCAGCCAGCGCTGCAGCGGCTGCCCAAAAAATTCCGCTCCACGCGAGCGCCGTCAGCGCGACGTAGTACAGTATGCCGAACAAAGAATTCGGCATACCGAAGAAGAGCGTCGCCCGCTCCGTTTCGACGACACTTGGCTCGGTGAGGCCGCCCTGTGCCGCGCGCACGCTCTTGCGCAGCATAAAAACGGAAGCGTAAAACCCTGTGGCGCATAACACCGAAATGACCGTCCGGACCAGGAGCATGCCATCCTCCTCGAAGAGCGATTACCGGGACCCCGGCCGCGCTTGAGCCGGATAGGCCGCAGGCTGGCGGGTTTCGGGCTGCTCGCCGCATCGTTTGCCCTTGCGGCCTTCGTTATCCGTTATCAACCGCACATCGAGCATCTCATTCGCTCGATCGGGCCCGCCGTCGCGCTTCCGCTCGCAACCGTGATTTTCGCGCTCGTCGCAGCGGCGCCGTTCTCCGTAACCGATGCGCTCGCCATTATGAACGGCGCGGTCTTCGGCCCGTTCTGGGGCACGATCATCAATGCCGTCGGCATCGTGATTGCAGCAGCGATCGGCTACTGGATCAATAAACGGGCATCGCATCTGCTCGATCTCGAAGCTGCGCTTGCGCGGCTGCCCGGCTGGGTCAAACGGTTTCGAATCGGTTCGCCGATGTTTCTCATTGCCGTCCGCATCATTCCCGGGTTCGGCGGCACCGTTGCGACGGCGAGCGCAGCCGCGTTTCGCGTGCCGATTTGGGTGCATATCTTCACTATGTCCGTCGTTGCGATACCGGTTTGCACGATTTTGGCGATCTTCGGCGATCGCGCAACGGCGGCGATTCACGGCTACGAGGCGCGCGCGCACATGTACATCATCCATCACCGCCCGCACTGGCGATGGCGTCACCGCCATCCGACGCCGAGCCCGATGGGCCCGCAACCGTGAGCGGTGTAGACATGATTGCGACGCCCGAGCGTCTGCGCGATCTCTGCGAGCGGATCCGCGGATCGCGCCGCGTCGGCCTGGACACGGAGTTTCACAACGAACGCAGCTATACCGCGCGGCTGATGGTCGTTCAATTGGCGTTCGAAGATGGATGCGCGATCGTCGACCCGCTGGCGATCGACGACCCGTCGCCGCTCGCTCAAGCGCTTTGCGAGACCATGGTCGTCGGGCACGCGCTCACCAGCGATCTCAAAATCTTCGCGGATAAGTGGGACGTGGTCCCGCCCGACGTCTTCGACTGCCAAGTCGCCGCGGCGTTCCTGGGATATGGGATGGCGATTTCGCTCGCCGATCTCGTGCGCGAGCTGTGCGGCGTGCGTCTGAAAAAATCGCAAACGGTGAGTGATTGGTCGTCCCGTCCGTTTTCGGAAAAGCAGCTCGAGTACTTGGTCGACGACGTCGAGCATCTGCTGGACATGCAAGAAAAACTTTCCGCGCGCTTGCGTGAAAAGGGCCGGTACGAGTGGGCGATCGAGGAGTGCCGTCTGCTTTCCGAAGTCGAACGCTACCGAAGCGAAGAGCGGCGCATGTATTCGCGCATCCCGGGTGCGAACCGTATGAACCGCCGCGAACTCGGCGTGCTCGCCGAATTGGTGAAATTGCGCGATCGCGTCGCGCGCGAGCGAGATCTACCGCTCAAATACATCATGCCGGACGACGTGGTCGGCGGCTTGGCGACCGTGCGCCCGCGTTCCATCGACGATCTCGCGCAACTGCGGCGCCTCGATTCCGGCACGAGGCGCTCGCTCGGACCGCTGATTCTCGATGCGGTCAGACGCGGGGAAGCGGTCGATGAGGCGGAGTTGCCGGCGAAATTCTCGCGCCCGCTCGGAAACGCACGCGAAACGCTCGTCGCGCTTATGGGTGTCGTCGTGGGCGAACTCGCGCAGGAAAACGAGTTGCCGGCGAGCCTGTTGGCTTCGCGCGCCTCTCTGGAGCGCGTCGCGCGTGAGGTACCGGCGACGCGCGAGGATTTCGAACGTGTGCTCGGTCTGTCGCATTGGCGCACGCAGCTCGTGGCGGAGCCGCTCTGGCGACTTTTGTCGGGCACCAGTTCCCTGCGCATCGAAGGCTACGCGGGCGGCGACCCGCGAATCTCCTTGCAATCATGAATCAGCACGCAAACACTTTCAACGCCGTCGATCGGCTCGTCGTCGGCGATCGTTCTTATTCGTACGTGCGTCTGGCGGCGCTGGAGGAAGCAGGCCTCGCGCAGTTGGCACGCCTTCCGTTTTCGCTCAAGATTCTGCTAGAGAATCTCGTGCGTTTCGAAGACGGGCGATCGGTGACGAAAGACGACGTCGAAGCGCTTGCGAAATGGCATCCGCACCAGCGCGTGCAGCGCGAAATCGCCTATCGTCCGGCGCGCGTGCTGCTTCAGGATTTCACCGGCGTCCCGGCGGTCGTGGATCTCGCCGCGATGCGCGATGCGATGGCCGCGATGGGCGGCGATCCGAAAGCGATTAATCCCCTGCAGCCGGTCGAACTCGTGATCGATCACTCCGTGCAGGTCGACGCGTTCGGCAGCAGCGAGGCGTTCAAGAAAAACGCCGATCTCGAATTCGATCGCAATCGCGAACGATACGCCTTTCTAAAATGGGGACAGCGCGCGCTCGACAATTTCCGCGCCGTTCCGCCGGACACGGGCATCGTGCATCAGGTCAACATCGAATTTCTCTCGCGCGTGATCTTCGGCGGAGGCGGAGCCGGCCTTGCGTACGATTCCGCGAACGCATTTGCATATCCCGACACCGTCGTCGGCACCGATTCGCACACGACTATGGCGAACGGACTGGGCGTGCTGGCCTGGGGCGTCGGCGGGATCGAGGCCGAAGCCGCTATGCTCGGTCAGCCCGTCACGATGCTGATTCCGGAAGTCATCGGCGTGAAAATCATAGGAGAGCTTCGCGAAGGCGTTACCGCGACCGATCTCGTGCTGGTCGTAACCGAAATGCTGCGCAAAAAGGGCGTCGTCGGAAAGTTCGTCGAGTTTTTCGGCAGCGGCCTTTCCAATTTGCCGGTTTCGGACCGCGTCACGCTCGGCAACATGTCGCCCGAATACGGTTCCACGTGCGCGATCTTCCCTATCGACGATCAAACGCTCGAGTATTTGAGATTGACGGGACGCGCGCCCGAACACATCGCGCTCGTCGAAGCGTACGCGAAGGCACAGGGCTTATTCCGCACCGACGCGACGCCGGAGCCGAATTTCACCGATACGCTCGAACTCGATCTCGACAGCGTCGTTCCGAGCCTCGCGGGGCCCCGCCGCCCGCAAGATCGCGTCGCCCTCGGCGGCGTGAAAAATTCGTTCAACGTTGCGATGCAGGAATGGGCGAGCGCCCGCGACGCAAAGCCGGCCAGTTCCGCTGCACGCATGGAAAACGAAGGTCCGGTTGCGACCGCGGTCGCGGACAAAACCGCCGTTGCGGATGGAGCGGTTGTGATTGCCGCCATCACGAGCTGCACGAACACGAGCAATCCGTCCGTACTCGTGGCCGCGGGACTGCTTGCGCGCAATGCCGTTCAACGCGGACTGCAACGCAAACCGTGGGTGAAGACTTCGCTCGCGCCCGGCTCCAAAGTCGTCACGGACTATCTCAAAAAATCGGGCTTGGACGCGTACCTCAATCGGCTGGGATTCGATCTCGTCGGCTATGGCTGCACGACGTGCATCGGAAACAGCGGGCCGCTGCCGCCCGACGTCGCCGAAGCCGTTGCCGAACACGATCTCGTCGTCGCGGCCGTGCTTTCCGGTAACCGCAATTTCGAAGGCCGCATTCATCCCCAGGTTCGGGCGAACTATCTCGCATCGCCGCCGCTGGTAGTGGCGTATGCGCTGGCGGGGCGGATGGACGTCGATCTGACCAGCGAACCGATCGGCGAAGACGATTCCGGCAAACCGGTCTATCTCAAGGACATCTGGCCGAGCAACGCCGAGGTGTCGAAAGTCATCGCTGAGTCGATCAGCGACGAAATGTTCAAAGCGAATTATCGCGACGTGTTTCGCGGTGATGAAAATTGGGCGAAGCTCGACGTACCCGCGAGCGAACGCTATACGTGGGATCCGCGTTCGGAATACGTCAAGAACCCGCCGTACTTCGAGAACATGCGCGCAGAACCGTCGGCCGTGAGCGACATCCGTGGCGCGCGCGCTCTAGCGTTGCTCGGAGACAGCATAACCACCGACCACATTTCACCGGCAGGCAACATCGCCAAAGTAAGTGCCGCCGGAAAGTATCTGATGGAAAAGGGCGTCCAGCCGGCCGATTTCAACTCGTACGGCGCACGCCGCGGAAATCACGAAGTGATGGTGCGCGGAACGTTCGCAAACGTGCGCCTGCGCAATCAACTCGTGCCGGGCGTCGAAGGCGGCTACACGCGGTATCTGCCAACGAACGAGCAAATGTCGATTTTCGATGCGGCGATGAAGTACAAGGCAGACGGAACGCCGCTCGTCGTCCTCGCCGGTAAAGAGTACGGCTCGGGCTCCTCGCGCGACTGGGCTGCGAAGGGGCCGTACCTTCTGGGTATACGCGCGGTCATCGCGCAGTCGTTCGAACGCATTCATCGGAGCAATCTCATCGGGATGGGCATTCTGCCGCTGGAATTCGAAGCGGGCGCGGATCACTCGACGTACGGACTGACCGGCGAAGAAACGTTCGACATCACCGGTTTGGAAGACGGAATCACACCGCGCATGCACGTGCACGTGCGAGCGACCGACGCGGGAGGCCGGGCGATTCCGTTCAAAGCGCTGCTGCGCATCGACACGCCGGACGAGGCGGAGTACTACCGGCACGGCGGCATTCTGCAGTACGTGCTGCGGGAGCTGCGCCGCAAGCAAACCGCCGGCGTATGACCGACGACCGCACCCTTCACCGGCTCGAGGCGTTTTCCGATATCGTCATCGGATTCAGCCTCGCGCAGTTGGGTGCGAGTCTCACGCTGACGAAGGCGATGACGTTCGACGCGCTCGGAGTCGTCGATTTCTTAGGCGCGTTCGCGATAATCTGCAGCTTGTGGTATTTCCATCACGTGCTGTTCAAGTTGTTTTTCGTTCCGAAGGCGCTGCCGGTCGTGCTGAACTTCGTGTGGCTTGCCGTCGTCGTGCTGCTCGTGTTCGTCGCGCGAAATTTACCGCGCAGCGGGTTCGCGGTCCAGGGCTTGGATCTGATGTACTTCGGTCTCTACGCGCTCGCATACGGCATTTTGGCCGTGCAGACGCTGATGGCGGTTCGCGAACACGCGGGCGCCGACGCGGAGTTCCGCTTGAAAGGCTTGCGCGTCATATCGTTCATGTCGTTCTGGACGGCAGTGTTCGTCGTGTGCTTTGCACTCGTGGCGTCGATTCCAGCGAGCCCGGCGCTTGGCTACGGAATCGATGCGACGTTCGCCGCCGGCGCGTTCGGGAGCGTCCTGCTGGGTTCTTACTTTAAGCGCGCGCGCGGCCGCGTCGTGCGGGACTCTGCTTGATGCACACCAGCGTCTGAGCGCCGCTATCGCACGGCCGGATTTGCAAGCCGTCGGCGGTGAGCATCACGTGTTCGCCGTCGCTGAGCCGCTTGCGCAGGCCGGTGGCTTCGCGAATGCGCGGCTCGTTCAGCAGCGTCTCCACTAATTCGGAAATATCGCTGTCGGCTTCGCGGTTGCGGAAAATCGCGGTGTATTCGCCGTCGTCGAGCGTGTAGATCTCCAGGTGGCCGCTGACGGCGTCGAGCGCGGTCATAAGCGTCGCCATTTGTTCGACGGCCTGCCGCCGCAGCGTGATATCGCGCCCGAGCGCCACCCAATGGCGCCGTTTGGTGTTTTCATCGGTCAGCGGTTTGCCGGTGAATTCAACCCAAAACGCGCTGCCGTCTTTGCGGCGCAGCAGGATCTCTTTTTCGTTCACCCGCGCCGCTTCCAGATTGTGAATAATCGTATCGAGCACGACCGGATCGTTGTGCTGCGAGATCATGGTGCTGTACGGCCGCCCCGCGAGATCGTCCATCGTATAGCCCGTTGCACGCAGCAACGATTCGTTGGCGTACTCGATGAACGGGCCGCCCTGCGATGGCGGCGTGAAGTCGGTTATCAGCACCAGATCCGATGCTTCGTCGACGACCCGCGAAAGAAGGCGCACGCGCGCGTCGGGATCGTAAGCACACATTAGTGGTAGTATGACACGCCGCCGCAGCGCCAAAACCCCGGCGCGGTAAAGTTTAGATCAGCGCTCTGCGCAGATCTCTTAACACGGAGACAATATACGTCGTAAAGCGGGCCGCCGCGGCGCCGTCGATCACGCGATGATCGTAGGACAGCGAAAGCGGCTGCATGAGGCGCGGCACGAACTGCGCGCCGTCCCACAGGGGACGGATTGCCGCGCGGCACGCGCCGAGAATCGCTACCTCGGGAGCATTGATGATGGGCGTAAAGTACGTTCCGCCGATGCTGCCCAGGCTCGAGATCGTAAACGTTCCCCCTTGCATGTCGGAGGAAGCAAGCTTGCCGTCGCGTGCTTTTTCCGCCAGTTCGGCGGTCTCGCGGGCCAGCTGCGCGATGCCCTTGGTATCTGCGTTGCGGATGACCGGAACGATGAGCCCGCCGGGCGTGTCGGCCGCAAAGCCGATGTTGTAGTACTTTTTGTATACCAGCGCGTCGCCGTCGAGCGACGTGTTGAATTCCGGAAACTTTTTCAGAGCCGCGACCGAAGCTTTGATGAGAAATGCGAGCATCGTTATCTTAACGCCCTGCTTGCCGTACTCGGCGTTGAGTTCTTTGCGGAACTGCTCCAAGTCGGTCACATCCGCGTCGTCGTTTTGCGTGACGTGCGGAATCATGACCCAATTGCGATGCAGGTTCGGTCCGGAGATTTTCTTTATTCGAGAAAGCGGTTTGCGCTCGATCTCGCCGTAAGACGCGAAATCCACTTTGGGCCACGGCGCGATCGGCAATCCCGCGCCGCCGCCAGCGGTCTGCCTTGCACCGCCGTCCTGCAATGTGCCTCTGACGAAGTGCTGAACGTCTTCTCGCGTGACGCGCCCGTTCGGTCCGCTCGCGCGCACGTCGTGCAGATCGACGCCCAATTCGCGCGCGAAGCGCCGAATCGACGGGCTCGCATGCACGGCTCCGTTTGCACTGTGCTGTTCTTGTCGAGGCGCGGGCGGCGTTGGTGCGGCGACCGAGGGCGCGGACGATGCAGGCGAAGACGGCGCACCTGGTGCTGCGGAGGTCGCGGGTGCTGCCGGAGCTGCTGCGGGAACGCTCGCGGCGGTTCGCACCGTGGCGATCACCGCGCCTTGCGAAACTTTGTCGCCCGGTTGCACGCGCACTTCGGCGATCGTTCCGGCGGCGGTTGCGGGGACTTCCATCGATGCTTTGTCGGACTCGAGAACCACGAGCGAGGCATCTTTCGCCACGGTATCGCCGGCCTTTACGAGCACTTCGATTACTGGGACGTCTTTGAAGTCGCCGATGTCCGGGACTTTGAGTTCGACGAGTTCTTCGCGTGGCGCTCGGTTCGCGCTGCGTCTGTTTCCGGCGCAGGTTGTTTTTCCGGCGCAGGTTCTGCTTCTTATCGCTGGCGCCTTGCGCAAGCGAGAGGATGACCGAACCTTCCGAGACCTTGTCGCCGATTTTCACCTTGACGTCTTGCACCGTGCCGTCCGCCGGCGAAGGCACCTCCATGGACGCCTTGTCAGACTCGAGCGTGACGATGGAATCGTTTTTCTTCACCGCATCGCCGGGTTTGACCAAGACCTCGATCACCGGAACGTCTTTGAAATCGCCGATGTCGGGAACGCGTACGTCGATCGCTTGCGCCACGCTACACCAGCACCGGATTCGGTTTCGCGGGGTCTATACCGTACTTGGCTATCGCTTCTGAGACGGTCTTGAGCGGGACGGCGCCTTCATCGGCGAGCGCTTTGAGCGCGGCCAGCGCAACGTAGTAGCGGTTGACTTCAAAGAATTCGCGTAGTTTTCGCCGCAGGTCGCTGCGCCCGAAACCGTCGGTTCCAAGGGTCACGTACCGGCGTTTCACGTATGGCCGAATCTGATCCGCATACGTGCGGATGTAGTCCGTTGCCGCGATCGCCGGACCTTTCCGATCGCGCAGGCACTGCTCGACATAGGGAACGCGCGGTTTTTCTTCCGGATGCAGCAAATTCCAACGCTCGGCATCGATACCGTCGCGCCGTAATTCATTGAAGCTCGGCGCGCTCCACACGTCGGCGGCGACACCCCAGTCTGCGGCAAGCAGCTCCGCTGCCGCTTCAACCTCGCGCAGGATTGCACCGCTGCCGAGCAGTTGCACCGCCGGCGCTTGCTTCTTGCCGGCGCTCACCGAGCGCAGCAGATACATGCCGCGCAAAATCCCGTCGACCGCACCTTCCGGCATATCCGGGTGCCGGTAATTCTCATTGAGCAGCGTGATGTAGTAATACACGTCTTCCTGCTCTTTGTACATGCGGCGCAAACCGTCCTGAATGATCACCGCGACTTCGTATCCGTACGTCGGATCGTACGACACGCAGTTTGGAATGAAGGACGCGAATACTTGACTGTGACCGTCCTCGTGTTGTAACCCCTCACCGTTTAGCGTCGTTCGGCCCGACGTTCCGCCGAGCAAGAATCCGCGGGTACGCGAATCGGCCGCCGCCCAAGCGAGATCGCCGATGCGCTGAAAGCCGAACATCGAATAGAAGATGTAGAAGGGAATCATCGGCACGTTGTGCGTTGAATACGACGTGCCGGCGGCGATCCAGGAAGAGACTGCGCCCGCCTCGTTGATGCCTTCCTGTAAGATTTGCCCTTGCCGATCCTCGCGATACCACATGAGTTGCTCGGCGTCTTGCGGATGGTACAGCTGACCGACGGACGAATAGATGCCGAGCTGCCGGAAAAGCCCCTCCATGCCGAACGTGCGCGATTCGTCCGCGACGATGGGCACGACTTTGGGTCCGAGTTCCTTGTCTTTGAGCAGCGTCGTGAAGAAGCGCACGAACGCCATCGTCGTGGAAATTTCGCGATCGCCCGTACCTTTGAGGTGCGCTTCGAATGCGTCCAGAGCCGGCACCGGCAGCGAGACGGATTTGGTGCGCCGGCTCGGAACGTGCCCGCGCCGTTCGACGAGATCTTTGAGATACTGCATCTCCGGGCTCTGCTCCGAGGGACGCATGAACGGCAGCCGTTCGATCTCCGCATCGGGAATCGGCAGATGGAAGCGGTCGCGGAATTTCCGCATCGATTCCACTTTCATCTTCTTGGCTTGGTGCGCGATGTTTTGCGCTTCGCCGGATTCGCCCATGCCGTAGCCTTTGATCGTCTTGGCGAGAATGACCGTCGGCTGGCCTTTGTGCTCGAACGCCGCTTTGTAAGCGGCATACACTTTGCGCGGATCGTGCCCGCCGCGCGAAAGCGCCCAGATGTCGTCGTCGCTCATGTGCGCCACGAGCTCCGCCGTTTCCGGGTAACGCCCGAAGAAGTTGTCGCGCACGAATTTGCCGTCGCGCGATTTGAACGTTTGATAGTCGCCGTCGACGCACTCGTTCATCAGTTGGACGAGGCGGCCGCTGTGATCGCGTTCCAGCAGCGCGTCCCAGCCGCTGCCCCAAATGACCTTGATGACGTTCCAGCCGGCGCCGCGGAACACGGTCTCGAGTTCCTGAATGATCTTGCCGTTGCCGCGCACCGGCCCGTCCAAGCGCTGCAGATTGCAATTGATCACCCAGATGAGATCGTCCAAGCACTCGCGTCCGGCAAGCGAGATCGCGCCGAGCGATTCCGGCTCGTCTGTTTCTCCGTCGCCGAGGAACGCCCAGACTTTGCGGTCGCCTGCATCGATGATGCCGCGGTCGCTCATATAGCGCATGAAGCGTGCTGCATAAATCGACATGATTGGGCCCAGGCCCATCGACACGGTCGGAAATTGCCAGAAGTCCGGCATGAGCCACGGATGAGGATACGAGGGCAATCCGTGACCGTCGACTTCACGCCGGAAATTCTCGAGCTGCTCCTCGGTTATGCGGCCTTCGATGAACGCACGCGCGTAGAAACCCGGCGCAGAATGGCCTTGCATGAATACGAGGTCGCCGCCGAACGAATCCGTTTGCGCGCGGAAGAAGTGGTTATAGCCGACGTCATACAGGGTTGCGGCCGATGCGAAACTGGCAACGTGACCGCCGAGTTCCGATGATTCTTTGTTCGTGCGCGCGACCATGGCCATTGCGTTCCAGCGCACGTAGTGGCGAATGCGCGTTTCGAGTTCGTCGTTACCGGGCAGCGGCGGCTGTTCGGAAGCCGGAATCGTGTTCATGTACGGCGTCGACAATCCGAGCGAAACGTGCACGCCTTCCCGCTGCGCAGCGTCGACGATCGTTTCGATCAGCTGTTGCGCGCGGCCGCGGCCTTCGTGCTCGAGCACGCCCTGCATTGCCTCGACCCATTCACGCGTTTCTTGAGGATCCGGCTCCGCGGGTGCCGCCGCCGTCGCACTCGCGATCTGGCCGTTGATGGCTGTGGTCATGGGGGCCGCTTCCGCCCGAGTCACGCGTTCCCTTGCAAATGGACCGGTCCAATTCGTGCCGTGGAGCGGTGCGCTTGAATAGAAAACGCGCGCTAGAATTCGCGCGAGAGTGAAAGCATCAGGCTGCGCGGCGGAAGCGCGTACGCATTGGTCTGAATCGGGCCGTCGGGGCCGCCATAGGGTACGCCTACGGCGTTTCGTGTGAATGAATCGGCGTAGACGTTCGTAAGATTCGTTCCGATTAACGAAAGGTCGAATTTCTTGATCGGCTGCGTCACGTGTGCGTCGAACAGCGCGAACGGCGGACGGTTCAGCTCGTTACCCGGTCCTTCATAGATGAGCCGCATCCCGAACGAAAGCGCCCGGCTCGAAGGAAGGCGATCGAACTCCACCGACTCGCGGTGGAGCGGCGTTCCCAAGAACTGTTCGTATGGAACCAGCGAGCCGTTCTGAATTGCGGCCGGTACTTGAAGCGGGAAGGCCGAGTTGATCGTGTATGTCGCCGACGCGCGATAATTATTCGGCAGCATCTTTTCGGCGCGTAATTCGAGCCCGCGATACCGGACATTACCCAGATTGATCGGATACGTGTAGCCGGGCGTCGCAGGAGGGACGTACTGCTCGATCGCGTCGCGCAGGTTCGTTTGGTAGACGTCCGCCGAAACGCGCAGCCGCCGTTGCGCCGCTCCGAAGACATGTTCGAAGCCAAGATCGTATTCCGTGGCGCGGTCGGGTTGCAGATTTCCGATTGCCAATCGCGACCAGCCCGTTGTCTCCGTTGGAATCGGGCGAAGGAAGCGGCGAGGGAACGTAGAGTTCGGTCAAGAGCGGCGCCTGGAAAGTCGTTCCTACGGAGACGCGCACCGCGGTTTGTGCGGTGGGCGTCCACACAAAGCCGAAGCGCGGATCGTTGCTGTGGCCGAACGTGCTGTACGAACTGCTATAGAGGGCCGCGCTGTAGTGCAGATGCGAGGTCGGTTCGAGAAGATAGCGCAATGCCAGCGTGCGGTCGAATTCAGTCACGGAAAATAGACTCGGCACGCCGGTGTCCGAGTTGTCGTCCATCGGCCGGCGCCCGACCGAATCGTCCTGCACGCCGCCGAGCGTGTACGGCGCAATCAGCTGTTCCGAAGTAAGGTCGTATTTGAGCGTGAGCGTGCCGCGTCCGATGGTGCGGTCGTATTGAAGCGAATCATCCGCTATGGCGTCGCGATAGTTGAAGTACCATTCGGATGCGTTCTGCGCGGGTCCGGTGACGGATTGCGAATCGAGCTCGTTGGAATGACGGTAGGTAAGCGTTCCTGAGGACGCCGTTTGATCGTTGCGAGGTCCCAGCGGCGCCGATGCGTCCAGCGCATACAGCGTCTGGTGCGATTGCAAATTCGAACCGGCGAAACTGTTGAAGGTACCGTCCGGATCGATAGAGCTCAGCGACGCCGAAACGTCGCGATTGGTCGCCTGATCCAGAACCTCGGCTTGTAGGAAACCCCGATCACCGGCGATAGGAGCGCGCAGCTTGAAGAGGCTGCTTCCCGATTGCCACGCGCTGCCGGTTCCGTTCGCATTCACGTCGCCATCGCTTGTGAGGCGGTCCAGCGCGAGCGCATAGCCGATGCGATTACGCGTGCCGGTGCTTTCGAGTGCCCATATGTTTGTGTCGAAACTCCCGCCGCCGGCTCGCAGAAAACTATGCTGCTGCTGCGTCGGCTCGAGCGTACGCACGTTGATCGCTCCTCCTATCGTATCGGGGCCGACGAGCGAGGATGGCGCGATTCCGTAAACCAGTTGCACGTCTTCCAAGTCGGCTGGATCGATCAGCGAGAGATCGAAACCGCCCGTAGCGCCGGTATTGATCTTGTGTCCGTCCATTTCCACGAGCGTTTCCGCGGGATCGGGGCCACGCAGTGCGACGAGCAATGGTGCGTTCCCAGTGCCGCCGGCTGGACGAACGGGCGTGACGGCGCCTTCACCGGTTAAGACGTCGGCAAGCCTTCCGGTCGGCGAATTCTCGAGATCGGAGCGCCCGATGCTGCGGCTCGGAGCCGACGCGGAGCTGACGTTCGCTGAACCTCCGACGACGATCGAACTAATTGTCGTGAGAGACGATGCGGATGCGGGCTGCAGAATAACGGAGAGCGTGATTCGTCCGCTTTCGGGAATGTGCACGATGCGGTGAACGCTCGCGTATCCGCGCGCGCTGACGATAACATCGAACGTGCCTTCGCCGGGCGCTTCGATGTGAAAGGATCCGTCGCTATTCGTCGTGCCGGCGATGCTGGTCTCATGCTCGCGCAAGACGACCGTGGCATTGGCAATGGGTGCGCGTTGCGGGCCGGTAACGCTTCCTGCTACGTTCGCGCCGAGCGCCTGCGCGATTTTCGGAAATGCGATGGCAGCGAGCAGTGCGGCAAGGCAAACAGGCCTAGCGGCGTACTTCATGCGGGCGAAGCCAGTTCGGTTCATCTCGCGCCGTTCCTTGGATTTACCGGCAGTCGTCCCGCGGCAAGAATTCACGAGTCTTCCTCCCGCAAGAATGCTCCGATTGCAAGCAAAATGAGCGCGCCGCCCGCGAGCGCCAGCGGTGTGAGCGCTTCTCCGAAAATGAAGAACGCAAGCACCGCGGCCGCTACCGGCTCCAGAAGCGAGCTCATGGCAACCGAACTCGGCGAAAACCAGCGCAACGACGCGTTTAGCGCCGTGTGGCCCAGAAGCTGTGAGATCAGCGCCATTGCAACGATGCCGCCCCATGCGCGCGCATCCGAGAACGGCGGCGGCCACTGCCCTGCGGCAACGGATGCCACGAGCAAGGCGAGCGCCGCCCACGAATACGTGCGCGTCACAATTTCGCGCGTACCGTAGCTCCCGCGCACTTCCCGCACCAGCACGAAGTACGCGCCGATTGCAATCGCGCCGGAAAGGGCGAGCGCACTGCCGAGCAAATCGTGTCCCGGAATCGGCGGACGTGCACGTGAGAACCCAACCACGAGCACGAGGCCGGCGCCGCCGAACGCGAACGCACCCCACGTAACGGTCGAGAGGCGGCGTTTATACACGACCGAGTCGTAAAGCGACGTCCAAATCGGCGTCGTCGCAACCAGGAGTGTCGAAACGGCGATGCTCGTGTAATCGAGCGACGAAATCCACGTCCCGAAGTGCACCGCCAGCGCGATTCCTGCAGCAATGAAAAGCTTGGAGTCGTGCGAAGGCATGGCTGTGCGGCGAGGCGGGCGGCGCCTCAGCGCCGCAATCGACAGCAACACCGCCGACGCGATCGCGAGCCGCCACGCGCTCACTGCCACGGGCGGCGCGCCGTTCAATGCAAAACGGGCGAAGATTGCCGCAGCGCCGACGGCGATCTGCGCCGATGCGAGCATCGCGTACGGTACGACCCCGCTGCGCGAAGAAGAGGCCGCGCTCACGCGGTCCCGTTTATCGTTATCGCTGCAGCGAGCCTGCCGCGATCGTAGCGGTGCGAATGCGATCGATCTGCCGCCGTGCGAGGCAATCCGTCGTCAATACTACGCTTTCTTCTCCGGCATTCCACCGCTCATTCACTCGATCGTTAGCGATTTGGCTTTCGAACCATTTGCCGAGATTCGGATTAACCGATTCGTAGTTCTTCGGAATGATGGCGAGCATCGAGGTGCTAGAGTTTGCGCTTTTACCTGGACACGCGTAGGCGAGAAGAAATACCTCGGAGCCGACGGCGCCGAGGAATAGCAGTTTATGCTCGCGCGGTACCCCAACCGGCCACGTCACGCGATATGGCGCTTGTCGAGCCAATCGCGAAAAATCGGCGGCGGTTGGATGCTCGTAGGTCTTCGAAGGACCCCAGAGCTGCCAGTTGCCGACGCGATGGGTAACCTGCAGCGGAATGAAATGGGCGGCCGCCGCCGCTATTGCAGGCAGTACGATGAGCAGGAGCGCGGCGCTGATGATTTTGCGGCGAGACGTCGTCTTTTCCGGTGTATGCGGCCGGCGCGCGCTGACCGTCGAAAAATCAAACGGAGGAACCGGAATCGCCGCGACGCGCTTCTCGAGTATCTGGAGATTGACGGTTTTCATTGTGACGCCTCCGCCGTAAGAAAAATCTGTTCAGGACTTAAAATCTGCTTGAGCTGCTGCCGGGCGCGCGCCAAGCGGAAGCGTATGGTCGGACTGGGTATGCCGAGGAAGGCTCCGATTTCACCGCTGCTCAATTCGGCGTAATAATGCAGCACTACGACGGCGCGCAGGTCCGGCGCCAATGCGTTGAGCGCGTGGAGCACGTCTATGCGCGTCTCGACGTCCGTTTCCGCCGTACGTGCCGGCATTCTAGGAACCGCGCTAGCCGCCGCGCGTTTAGCCGCGCGTACCGCTTCTCGTACGACGATACGATACGCCCATGCCCGGAAAGCCTCGTTGGAGCACAATCCGGCGATCCGGCGATACAAAATCGCGCACGCTTCCTGCGCCGCGTCTTCCGCGAGCGCATCGTCTTGAACGATCGAGCGCGCGATTCGGTATGCGTGCGGCCAAAGCGCTTCCAGCAATTTTTCGATGGCGCCTCGTTCGCCGCCGCGCGCGGCATCGACGAGGTCCGGCGGTACCGTGAGCCGCATGCACCCTCCCTTGGCTGCAGAGTTTTCGTACAAGAGAGGCTGCAGGCCCGTTCTTCTGTTGGGGGAATCGCGAAAAAAAGCGGGTAGAGTATTCACACGCGGGAGCCATCCGCTTTTTGTCAGCGGAGCTGAGAGGGCCGTTCGTGCCGACCGCTTGTAACCTGATCCGGGTAATGCCGGCGTAGGAAGGAGCCTCATTCATGACTGCTGTTGCTTCGTCCACTTCCGGAGCGTCGCGCAAAGCGTACGCTTCGGGTTCGCATCCGTCGATTCGCGTGCCGATGCGCGAGATCGCTCTCACCAACGGTGAAACGCACGTCGTTTACGATACGAGCGGCCCGTATACCGATCCGGCGATGACGACGGACGTCCATAGCGGTTTGCCGCCGATTCGTCTACAGTGGGTTATCGATCGCGGCGACACCGAAGAACTAGACAAGCCGACGTCCGTCTACAGGCGCGGGCGGGACGCGATGCCCGAACTCGACGGCGTGCGCTTCAAAGGCGCGCGCAATCCCCGTCGCGCAAAACCCGGCGCGAACGTGACTCAGATGCATTACGCGCGGCGCGGCGTCGTTACGCCCGAAATGGAATTCATTGCGATTCGCGAGGGTTTACGGCCCGAATTCGTGCGCGACGAGGTGGCACGCGGCCGGGCGATCATTCCGTCCAACGTCAATCACCCGGAAAGCGAGCCGATGATCATCGGACGCAACTTCCTGGTGAAGATCAACGCGAACATCGGTAATTCCGCCGTCACCTCGACCATCGAAGAAGAAGTCGAGAAGATGACGTGGGCTACGCGCTGGGGCGCGGACACGGTGATGGATCTCTCGACCGGCAAGAACATTCACGAAACGCGCGAGTGGATTTTGCGCAATTCGCCCGTGCCCATCGGAACGGTGCCGATTTATCAGGCGCTCGAAAAAGTGAACGGCAAGGCGGAAGATCTGACGTGGGAGTTATACCGCGACACGCTGGTCGAGCAGGCGGAACAAGGCGTGGACTACTTTACGATTCACGCCGGCGTGCTGCTGCGCTACGTGCCGCTGACGGCCGGCCGCATTACCGGCATCGTTTCGCGCGGCGGCTCGATCCTTGCGAAGTGGTGCCTCGCTCATCACGAAGAAAATTTTCTCTACACGCATTTCGAAGAGATCTGCGAAATCATGAAAGCGTACGACGTCGCGTTTTCGCTCGGCGACGGCTTGCGGCCGGGCTGTCAGGCCGACGCGAATGACGCGGCGCAATTCGGCGAGCTGGAAACGCTCGGCGAACTCACCGAAATTGCGTGGAAGCACGACGTGCAAGTGATGATCGAGGGGCCGGGACATGTGCCGATGCACCTCATCAAAGAAAACATGGACAAGCAGCTCGAGATTTGTCACGAGGCGCCGTTTTACACGCTTGGGCCGCTCGTCACCGACATCGCGCCGGGATACGATCACATCACGAGCGCAATCGGCGCGGCGATGATTGGGTGGTTCGGTACCGCGATGCTCTGCTACGTGACGCCGAAAGAACATCTCGGCTTGCCGAACAAAAAGGACGTGAAGGACGGCGTCATCGCCTATAAGATTGCGGCGCACGCCGCCGACGTCGCAAAAGGCCATCCGCGGGCGCGGCATTGGGACGACGTGCTCAGCCAAGCGCGCTTCGACTTCCGGTGGGAAGACCAGTTCAATCTTTCGCTGGATCCGGACACCGCCCGCGAGTTTCACGACGAGACGCTTCCCGCACAGGGCGCGAAGGTCGCGCACTTCTGCTCGATGTGCGGGCCGCATTTCTGCTCGATGAAGATCACGCAAGAAGTGCGCGATTACGCGGAGCGCGGTATGGCGGAGAAGTCGAAAGAGTTCGCCGAAAAGGGCTCGGAGATCTACGTCGAGGTGTAGCGCCCCCGCGCTGCATGTTGCAAGAGCTTCCGAATCGGGGTACGACGTGCATGCATGCGGTCGAAAGCCCTAGAAGGCGCCGACGTCGGCGCGCCGACCCCGAGCCTTTGGCAGCGCTTGGTGACGCTTGGTCCTGGCCTCATCACGGGGGCGGCCGACGACGATCCGTCAGGGATCTCGACGTATTCCGTAGCCGGCGCTTCTGCCGGCTTTTCCATGCTGTGGCTCGCGCTGCTGACGACGCCGATGATGGCGGTCATTCAAGGTATGTGCGCGCGCATCGGCATGGTGACGGGAGTCGGCCTTGCTGCAAATATTCGCAAGTCGATCCCCGCTTGGGCCGCGTATACGATCGCGGCTGTCGTCATCCTTGCCAACACGTTCAACGTGGGCGCCGACTTTGCCGGAATGGCGGCTTCCGCGCATCTGGTCGCGCCGATGCTGCCGCAACAGGCGTGGGACGTGCTGTTCGGCACGGTGCTGATCGTCGGGCTCGTCTACCTGTCTTACCGGCGGATCGCGTCGTTCTTGAAATACCTGACGCTCACGCTGCTCGCGTACATCGTCACGGCGTTCATCGTGCATCCGCGCTGGGGTCACGTGCTGCAATACCTCGTCGTGCCGCACGTGCAGCTCACCAAAGCATGGATAACGACTGCTATGGGCGTGCTGGGCACGACCATCACGCCGTACCTGTTCTTTTGGCAATCGGCGCTCGAAGTCGAAGAAGAAAAGGCGCAAGGACGCTCCACCGTTCAACAGCGGCGCGGAGCGACCGACGAGGAAATTCGTCACGCGCACTTCGACGTGAACGCCGGCATGCTGCTCTCGAACCTCGTGATGTTTTTCATCATTACGACGACTGCGCTTACGCTGTTCGCGCACGGAAAAACGAACGTGCAAACGGCACAAGACGCGGCGCTCGCGCTGGAACCGCTCGCGGGGCATTTGGCAGCGCTGCTGTTCATGCTCGGGATGGTCGGAACGGGACTGCTTGCAATCCCGGCGCTTGCCGGCTCATCGGCCTATATAGCGGCTGAAATCCTTTCGTTCCGGAGGCAGGGATTGGACGAAACGCCGAATCGCGCGCCGCGGTTTTACGGTGTGCTCGCCGCCGGTTTGATCGTCGGCATCGCGCTGCCGTTCACCCGGTTGGATCCGATCCGCGCGCTGTATTGGTCGGCGGTGCTCAACGGCGTCGTTTCCGTGCCGCTGATTTTTTTGGTAATTCGCATCGCGAACAACGCGAAAATCATGGGCAAATGGCGCAATTCGGTCCTTGCGAACGCGTGGTCGTGGTTGACGTTTGTTTTGATGGGCGTTGCCGCATTCGCGCTATTCACCGTTTAATCCACAAATTTGCGGGGAAAAGCGGCGACACACACGTCCGCTTGCGGGAGATTTTCATGGATGCGCTGACGGTTTTGCGCCGCGAGCATACGCGTATTGCGCAGTTGTTCGTCGAGTTCGATTCGCTTCCACAGCGCGCGTGCACGGCCCGTAAAGCGATCGCCGGCGAGATCGATGCGCTCGCGCGCAGACACATCGACATGGAAGAAGCGCTGGCTCCGGCGCTTAGCGCCGACGAACACAGCGTCGCGCGCCGGCTTCTCGACGCCGTAGCGCAAACCGATTGTCGCGACGGTGCCTACGTCGCACGCGTGCACGCGCTGCGAGAGGTGTTGCTTCGCCATGCGGCCAGCTCGGGGACGCACGCCGCGTAACGCCGAAAGCCGCGGTCGTGAAGATCTGCGGCGTCATTTTCGATCGCGACGGCACGATTATCGTCAACGTTCCGTACAACGGCGATCCGGCTGTCGTGGAACCGATTGCCGGTATGCGCGAGGCGCTCGACCGGCTGCGCGCGGCGAACGTGCCGATCGCGGTTGTCTCTAATCAAAGCGGAATCGGGCGCGGTCTCGTTTCAACCGAGCAAGTCGAAGCCGTGAACAAGCGGGTCGAGGAATTGTTGGGGCCGTTCGCGGCGTGGTTCTATTGCCCGCATACGCCGGGCGACGAGTGCGAATGCCGTAAACCGAAGCCGCAGCTGATTCTGGACGCCGCGCGCGCGATGGGACTCGACCCGAAGTGCTGCGTCGTCATCGGCGACAATCCCACCGACGTGCAAGCGGCGGAGAACGCGGGCGCGCAAAGCATCTTCGTCGATGCCTCGCACACGGCGGTGGACGCGGTTAACGCTGTGTTGCGGAACCTTGCCAATAGCTGAGGTCGGGCGAATCGGCCGCTACGGCAAACGCGCCGCGAGCGTGCGCACGCGGAATGTGCACCATCCCACGGATCTTCAGCCACGTGCTCGTGACCTTGACGACGTAGTTCTCGGTTTCGACGTACGGCGGAATGCCGCCGAATTCTTCGACCGCTTTCGGCCCGGCGTTGTACGCCGCGAACGCGAGTGCGTAGCCGTTGCGCTTGTCGTGGAATTTCGTCAGAAGGCCGTAGAGATAGCGCGCCGCACCCTGCAGATTTTGATAGGGATCGCGCGGGTCGACGTGCAGATTCGCCGCGGTGCCGGGCATCAGTTGGCCCAGACCAATGGCGCCGGCCCACGAGCGCGCGTGCGTACGCCACGCGGATTCCACTGTGACGAGCGCCACCAGCATGTTCGCGTCGATCTTCCAGCGGTTCGCGTTGATCAGCAGGTGTTTCGCAAGAGACCGGCTTTGCCAAGCCGGCATCTGCGGGTTGATCTTACGTAAAACGCCCGCGTATGCGCGAACGGCTGCCGGATTGCTCGCATTGGGCAATTGCGCCGCGCGAGCCGGAACTGCACTGAAGGCAGAAAAAGCGAGCAGCAGTCCCGCAGCAAACGGGGCGAGGATGTGGCGCATCGAGGCGCAGCATACGCCTTCACGGGGAGGAGCCCTTGTGGAAAACCTCCGAACCCGGCGCCTATGAGCCGTTTTTCCGGCATGTCCCCTCGTGGCAAGCGCGCTTGGGGCGTCGGTCTTATCCTATTCTTTATCTTGATGTGCGGGATGATCGCCTACTCCGAATGGTGGGCGTATCACATCAACGTCCCGTACTACGAACGCTCGCCCGGCGCCCCGCGCGCGCACAACGCTCACAACGCGCACAACTAAGCTGCGTGCCTTTTCCACGGCATAAAAGGAAAAAGATCGCTGCGAACTAATCGCGCCTTCATCCACTTGGAGGGTTGAATGTCGCGAGGTGTCTCTTTTGCCGCGTTCGCATTCGCGGTCGTTTTGAGCTCGGCTGCCGCGGGCGCGCAAATGCAAACAACGCCTTCGACGCCGGCTCCCGCTCAAAAACCGGCGAGCATCAAGAGCACGCCTCCTGCGAAACCGGCGAAACCTACGCCGACTCCGAGCCCGACGCCGACACCCGGACCGCCATGGTCGAACATGGATTGGCGGGAAATCGGGCCCGCGCTTCCGGGCGGCCGCGTTGCCGCAGTTGCCGGTTCCGACAGCGATCCGAACTTGTATTACATCGGCTCCGCGGGCGGCGGCGTGTGGAAGTCGGACGACGGCGGTGAAACGTGGCAGGCCGTCTTCGAAAAAGAAAAGGTCGCCGCGATCGGCGCGGTTGCGATCGATCCGTCGAACAACGACACCGTTTGGGTCGGCACCGGCGAATCGAATCCGCGCAACGACGTTAGCTATGGCGACGGCGTGTATAAGTCGACCGACGGCGGCAAGACGTTCAAGAATGTTGGATTGGCGGGCACGCGCCACATTTCGCGGATTGCCATCGATCCGAAAAACTCCAGTCATGTGGTGGTCGGCGCGCTCGGCGACGTGTTCGGTCCGAGCCGCGATCGCGGAATGTACGTGACCTGGGACGGCGGAAAAACGTGGAGCCAAACGCTGTTCGTGAGCGATCAGAGCGGCGCATCAGACGTGGCGATGGATCCGCACGACCCGAACGTGGTGTACGCCGGCATCTGGCATTTCAAACGCGAACCGTGGACGTTCACGAGCGGCGGAACCGACGACGGCCTTTACAAATCCACCGACGGCGGCAGAACGTGGACGAAACTGACCGGTCACGGTTTGCCGGCCGGCACCATGGGCCGCATTGGTTTGGCGATCGCGCCGACCGACGGCAAACGCGTGTACGCGCTGATCGAATCCAATCAAGGTATTCTTTGGCGCTCGGATGATGCAGGTGCGACGTGGACGATGGTTTCAAACGACACGCTCGTCGACCAACGCCCATTCTACTTCTCGCACATTGCGGTCGACCCGAAAGATGCGAACAAGGTATACGCAGTTTCGGAAATGCTTGCGGAATCCAGTGACGGCGGCAAGAAATTCCACGCCATCGCCCAGCCGGTGCACGTCGACTATCATGCGATTTGGATTGCCGGCAACGACCCCAAGCGGATCATCGTCGGCGAGGACGGCGGGATCGCTCGCACGGTCGACGGCGGGCAAAACTGGTTCTTCGGGCGCAACATTCCGATCGGCGAAGTCTACCACATCGCGTATTCGAACGAGAATCCGTATTGGGTCTGCGGCGGCTGGCAAGATAATAGCGGCTGGTGCGGACCGAACAATTCACTCGACCCGTCCGGATTGCTGAACAAATACTGGGTCCAAGCGACGGGCGGCGACGGCGAATGGGTCGTGCCGGATCCGCTCGATCCGAACTGGCTATGGGCCGACTCGGAAAACGGATTCGTCAGCGTATACAACAAGAAAACGCGCGACGGTATCTTCGCGACGCCGTATTTGGCGCGTTCGCTGGCGAGTACAATCTTTCGCTTGCGAAATACCGCTTCAACTGGGATTCGCCCATCGCGTTCGCACCGTGGGACGGCCACATCGCGTGGGTCGGCGGCAACGTGCTGTTCCAGTCCACCGACCGCGGCATTCACTGGAAAGTCGTAAGTCCGGATCTGACGCTCAACATCAAGGCGCATCAGCAGCCGTCGGGCGGCCCGATCACCCACGACGTATCCGGAGCCGAGTACTCCGATACGATCATCTACATCGAAGGTTCGACCCTGCGCAAAGGCGAGATTTGGATCGGCACCGATGATGGTTTGGTGCAGCTCTCGCGCGACTCCGGCAAGCACTGGCAAAACGTTACGCCGCCGGGCGTTCCGCCTTACGGACGTGTGGAAACGGTTACGCCGTCGACGATTTCGGACGGCACCGCGTACGTGAATATCGATCGTCACCGCTCCGGCGACTACAAGCCGTACGTTTTCGTGACGCACGACTTCGGCAAGCACTGGACCTCAATCGTGAGCAATCTGCCTCAGACGCAATACGTGCGTTCGGTCCGTCAGGACGACCACGACGCGCGCATCGTGTACGCGGGAACGGAAGCCGGCCTGTGGATTTCCTTCGACGGCGGGGGCACGTGGCACGATTTCCGCAACAACATGCCGACGGTCTCCGTTCGCGACATTCGCATTCAACCGAAATGGGACGATCTGCTGATCGCGACTCACGGCCGTTCGCTGTACGTCATGGACGACATCCGCGCTCTGCGCATGCTGCCCGGTGGAACCGGGCGTGCCTTCGTGCTCGGACCTCGAACGTCGTACGAATACAACCTGCACTCCGACGACGAGGGGACGTACACGGATTACAGCGGCCAGAATCCGCCCTACGGCGCCATCATTACCTATTATCTGACGCAAGAGATCAAACCGGCACCCGAGATTCAAATTCTCGACGCGCATCACCGCGTGGTACGGACGATAAAAGGCACGCACAAAGTGCATGGTAAGGACGAACCGTACGCGAGCAACAAAATCGGGATCAATCGCTACGTCTGGGACTTCCAAATCGACGGGCCCGTGAAATGGTACGGCGCCGCCAAAGAAGAGTATCAAGGGCCGAACGAAGGGCCGCCGGTTCCTCCGGGACGGTATTTCGTGCGCATGTCCCTGTCCGGCAAGACGTACGATGAACCGTTTATCGTCAAAGCGGATCCGGATACCGGAGTTACGCAAGCCCAGTTCGAGCAATCGTATGCGTTTGCGACGAAATATCTGCGGCAGTTCTCGATCATCGATACCATGCTGAACGGCCTGGATTCGGTCAAGGAACAGCTCGGCAAAGCCAAGACGAGCGCCAAGACCAAAGACAATGCGGCGCTGCAAAAGCAGATCGATGCTGCGCTCGCAGGCTCGATCGTCGATTTTCACCGATTTGACTGCCGACTATCACAACGATGAAGACTCGATTCAGCGTCCCGGCGCGCTGCGGGAGGACTATCAGGGTCTCGGCTTCTTCGGCCAAGGCATCGTGACGCCCGCCGTGCGCGATTACGCAAGCCGCGTCGAAACGGCATACCGCGCGGCCGTGCAGCAGTACAACGCCTACGTTCGTTCATTGCAATCGATCGACGCCGCGCTCAAAAGCGCGGGACTCAAAGCACCATCTGCCTCGGAGGTCACGCCGTAAAATGTTTGCTGCGCTCGTGCTGGCGGCGGCGCTCGACGCGCCATACGCGCATCTCAAGTGGCGTTCCGTCGGACCGGCGGTAGCCGGTGGACGCGTTCCCGCTGTTGCGGGCATCGATACGGATCCGAAACTGTATTACATCGGCGCTGCGGGAGGCGGCGTTTGGAAAACCGACAACGGCGGCGAGACGTGGGCGCCGGTCTTCGAAAAGCAGGACGTCTCCGCTATCGGCGCGGTCACCATCGATCCGACGAACGAAAACGTGGTTTGGGCCGGAACCGGGGAGGCGAACCCGCGCAACGACGTGAGTTACGGTGACGGCGTCTACAAAACGACCGACGGCGGCAAGACGTGGACGAACGTCGGCCTGCACGACGTGTGGAGCATCTCGCGCATTCTCGTCGATCCGCGCAACCCGAATCACGTCGTCGTGGGCGCGTTCGGCGACCCGTTCAAAGACAGCACCGCGCGCGGAGTCTATACGACCGACGACGGCGGCAAGACGTGGAGTAAAGCGCTTTATGTCGGGCCGCAAACCGGCGCGGCGGAATTGGCGATGGATCCGAACGATCCGAACGTCATCTACGCGAGCATGTGGCAATTCCGGCGCATGCCGTGGACGTTCCATTCCGGTGGCCCGGACGACGGCATTTGGCGTTCGGCGGACGGCGGAAAGACCTGGACGCGATTGATCGGGCACGGATTGCCGACCGGCATCATGGGCAGAAGCGCCGTGGCGATCGCACCGAGCGACTCGAAGCGGATTTACGCGCTCATCGAGGCGAAAGGCGGCATCGTCTGGCGCAGCGACGACGGCGGCCAAAACTGGAAGATGGTGTCGGCCGATACGATCGCGGACCAGCGTCCGTTCTATTTCACGCACATCAACGTCGATCCGAAAGACGAAAACAGAGTTTACGGCATCTCGAACGATCTCGCGCTGAGCACGGACGGCGGCGTCAAGTGGAAGGCGATCGCCGATCCGGTGCACGTCGACTATCATGCGATGTGGATCGCGCGCAACGATCCGAACCGCATCATCGTCGGCGAAGACGGCGGATACTCCCTGACGCTGGACGGCGGAAAGAACTGGTCGTTCTCGCGCAACATTCCAATCGGCGAAGTCTACCACGTCGGCGTTTCGGTTCACGAAAACCCGTACTGGGTCTGCGCGCCGCTGCAGGACAACAACGGCTTCTGCGGTCCGAGCAACTCGAAGAATCCGGAAGGCATCCTCAACTCGTACTGGCAGAACGTCATCGGCGGCGACGGTATGTGGGCAGTTCCCGATCCGTCGAATCCGAATCACGTGTTGGCGACGCTGCAGACCGAGCGCCTCGCGGATTACGACAAGCAAACGCAAACGAGCCGCTTCGTCGTGCCGTATTTCGATTTTTCGAGGAACGGCTTCGATCTCTACAAGAGCAAGTATCGCTTTAATTGGGATTCGCCCGTCGCGTTCGCTCCGTGGGACGGCCACATCTTGTGGGCAGGGGGAAACGTCGTGTTCCAGTCGCCGGATCGCGGCGTGCACTGGACGGTCATCAGTCCAGACCTGACCTTGAACGTGAAGTCGCACCAGCAGCCGTCGGGCGGACCGATCGCGCTCGACGTGTCGAGCGCGGAAAATTCCGACACCCTTTTGGACATCGAGGGTTCGCCGGCGCGCAAAGGCGAGATTTGGACCGGAGCGGATGACGGCGTCATTTCCGTGACGACCGACGGCGGCAAGCACTGGAGCAAACACACCGTCGCCGGCGTTGCGCCGTATGGCCGGGTCGAAACGGTTGCGCCTTCGCCGTTCGACGCGGCGACCGCGTACGCGGCGATCGACAGGCATCGCAGCGGCGACTACGCGCCGTACCTCTTCGTGACGCACGACTACGGAAATTCGTGGACGAAACTCGTCGCCGGCTTGGCGGCGGATCAATACGTGCGCACGGTTCGTCAAGACGATCGCAATCGCAATCTCGTCTTCGCCGGCACGGAAAACGGCATGTGGATTTCGTACGACGGCGGCAAACAGTGGTCGAACTTCAAACTGAATCTGCCGACCGTCTCGGTTCGCGACATTCGTGAGCAGCCGGAATTCAACGATCTCGTGATCGCGACGCACGGCCGCGACCTGTGGATTCTCGACGACTTGGCGTCGTTGCAGCAACTTCCGCAAGCGCAGCAGCACGGCGCGATGCTCTTTGCGCCCCGCGCCGCGTACGAGTACACCTATCACGCAAATGACGAAGGCACGTACACCAGCTTCACCGGTGAGAATCCGCCGAACGGTGCGGTGATCGATTTCTATCAAGCCGCGGCGCAGGCCAACGCACTGTCGATGGAGATCCTCGATGCGAGCGGACACGTCATCCGCCACATCAAAGCGCAGAAGAAGCCGGCTGCGGCGGAATCGTACAACGAGTATCGCGGCCCCGGAGCGGGCGCCGGCGTAACGAACGAACCCGGCGTCAACCGCGTCGTTTGGAACTTCCGCGAAGACGGACCGCCGCTGTGCACGACGTGCGCCAAGGAATTTCAAGGGTCTGCCGTGGGACCTGAAGTGGTTCCCGGCAAGTACGGCGCGCGCGTTGCGCTGAACGGGCGCACGTACACGCAGTGGTTCCAGGTCAAACCCGATCCGCAAAACACGTATACGCATGCGCAGCTGGTGTCCGCGTACGACTTTGCCAAGAAATACTCGAACGTCGGCGGCAAGATCAACGCGGTAGTCGACAACCTCACCAATCAAGGCAAGTCTTTGGCGATGGCGCAGCAGTCGCTGGAAAAGAACGGCAATACGGCACTGCTCGCTCGCGTCAAAGCTGCGATGGCCGCGCGCGACGACCTGTTCCACACGTTCACCGCGAACTATCAGAACGGCGAGGACTCGATTCAATGGCCGGGTGAACTGCGCGAGGATCTTCCGCGCGGCGGCTTTGGCGCCGCTTCCCCGCCGACGCCCGCGCTGCTGGATTACGCACAGCGTTTCGATCGCGCGTACGAGGCGGCGATGGCGAAGTACAACGCGTACGTGCGCGACACGCTCAGCCCGCTGGCGAGCGCGTTGAAAGCGGCCGGCGCGGGGACGATCGCGGGAGCCGGCCAAGTGCGCTGACATGTGCGTCGAGGTGAAACGCGGCGCGGTGTTATCGCGCGCCTCGTTCTTAGCGGCGGCCGGCGCGGCCGCCGCTCCCATATTCGCATCTCCGCCGGCATCTGCGGCTACGGCTCCGCTTCCGCCGATACCCGGCGGACTGCGAGCAGGCAACGCGCGCGCGGCGACGATCGCCCGCGAATCTGCGTTCGTGCAAGCGAAATACGCGGCGGTTTTGCACCTCGTGCAAACGATCGGCGATGCGCGCTTACGAACGCAGGTGCAGCAATTGCTCGAAGATCCGGCGCCCCGCTACGCGCGTAAGTACCCGACGCCCGAATCTCGCGCACTGCTGCGCGACGCGCTGGCGCGAGAAGGGTTCGTCGCGGCAGACGCGCCTGTTTCCGGCATCTTTCCGCCCGGAACGCAGACCGGAGGCATCATTCAGCCCTTCTGGAGCGCGGCGGGAAGCGACCTGAACTCCCATCACAGCTATCCCGGCGGCTTGCTGATCCACGAACTTTTCAACGCAACGATGGCGGCGAACTTCCAACGCACGTACGACGCGCTGTATTTCGAGGATGCCGCGCGCGTGAATCGAGACGTCGTCGTGGCGGCGGCGCTCTATCACGACATCACGAAGACCGTGGTCTTTCAATTCAACGACAACGGCACGCTGCTTCCCGAACTCTCGATCGGCGAGACGGGCGGCCATCATTGCCTTTCGGGAGCGGAGGCAATCGCGCGCGGACACGACGCGCGTTTCGTGACGGTTCTGCTGAGCGCGCACGCCGCGCCGTCGCTCGGCGACGAACGCAAAGTCGTTACGTGGTGCCGGGCCTCCGCGCTGATCGCCGGCGTCGATCCGGTGGAGTTTGGTCTGGTGAAAAAGACCGCGGACGGATATGCACTCGCCGCGCTGCCGCCGATCGAAACGTTCGTGAGTCACCTGAGCGATCATGACTACGTGCTGACGATACCGGCGGTACGTGAGGTCGTGCCGCGTTTGCGCGCGATCGATGCGTCGCTTTGGTTTCGCCACGAGGTCTTGGCAAAAAAATCTGCGGTAGCGCTGTATCAGACGCTCGCTACTGAGGGCGAGGCGGCGTTTCGGGCTGCGCTGCAGTAAGGCGCTGGAACAGCAGCGCATCCGGGAGCGCTGCGTCCATCGCCGTATTGTCGAAGATGCACCACGCTTTTCCGGAAGTCTCGCGCAACAGACTGCGCGAATGCGCGCAGACGTTCCTCGCCGTACTCCGAGTAGTACGTGCGCGGCGAGCCGTGCCAGCGGTAGTACGCGAAGCCGCCGAAGGACGCGCTGACCTCGCTTCCGGGCGCCGATGCCGGGTCTGACCCGATGCGCGTAACCCGGAAGCGCTCGAGTAGTACCGATGCCTCCGGCGTAAACCACGACCCGTGGCGCGGCTCGCACGCGATGCCGCCGCCGAACGCGTCCCGAAACCCTCTGAAAAATGCCGTTGCGACCGCGTCCTCGAACGCGAGACTTGGCGCCAACTGCACGATGTACGGGCCGAGCGCGTCACCGAGTTGCTTCGTGTCGTCCAAGAACGTCTGAAGAAGGTCGTCGAAGTCGACGAGTTTACGCTTATGCGTGATCTCCTTGGGGATTTTCAGCGAGAAACGAAACCCCGCAGGGACGCTTGCGGCCCAACGCGCGTACGTTGACGGACGATGCGGCCGATGAAACGAACTGTTGATTTCCACGCACGAGAAAACGGTTGCGTATCGTTCGAGGTGGGATTCGCCTGCGACGAAAGCGGCGCCGTGCTGCGTCGCAATGCGCCAGCCCGCAGTCCCAATTCGAAGGTGCGGCATAGGGCGAGCTTCTTGAGGGTTTAGCAATGTCCCTAGAGTACTACGGCGCATGAACGTAAGAAGTGCCGTCCTTCGCATATCCGCCGGCGGCTGGTTCGAACTCTACGATCTGTTCATGACGGCATACATTTCGCTCGGAATGATTCGCGAGGGCTTGTTTGTCGCAACGGCGCCGTCGGCGTTTGCGCTGCGCGGCTTTGCAAGTTTCGTCGCGGCCGGTTTCGCCGGCATGTTCTTCGGAACGCTGGTCTTCAGTTGGATCTCCGATCGGTTCGGACGCAGGGCCACATTCACGTATTCGCTCGTTTGGTACTCGGCTGCGACGCTGGTCATGGCATTCATGCACAGCGCAGCCGCAGTGGATCTGTGGCGTTTCATTGCGGGCCTGGGCATCGGCGTGCAACTCGTCACCATCGATACGTATATTTCGGAGATTGCACCCAAAGACGAGCGGGGATATTGGATTGCATTCTCGCAGTTCATCGGGTATTTAGCGATTCCAATCGCCGCGCTGCTGGCGTATCTACTCGTGCCGCACCATTTCGTGGGCTTGGATGGTTGGCGGTTCGTCGCGATGGTCGGCGCCGCGGGCGGCGCGTTCGTTTGGTTCTTTCGCCGCGGTCTGCCGGAGTCGGAGCGCTGGCAGCTCGCTCACGCGCGCAAGGAGCGTCGCGATCCGGCGGATGCGTGGAGAGCGATATGGAGCCGCGCATATCGCGGCCGCACGGCGATGATGGTCGTCTTCAACCTCGCGCAAACGATCGGGTTTTACGGCTTCACGTCGTGGGTGCCGATCTTCATTGCGTCGCACGGCGTAAGTTTTGCCAAGTCGCTCGAGTATGCGTTCATCATGGCGGTGGTGAACCCCATCGGTCCGCTGTTGGCGATGCGCGCTGCAGACCGCTGGCAGCGCAAGTGGCAGATCGTGTGGCTATCGCTCGTCATTGCGGCAGCCGGTTTACTTTTCTCTCAGGCGCGACTTCCGACGGCGATCGTCGTGCTCGGTATCGTGGTGACGCTTGCGAACGCCTGGTTTTCCTGCGCATTTCACGCGTATCAAGCGGAATTGTATCCGACGCGCATTCGCGCGCAGGCGGTTGGTTTCGTGTACTCGTGGAGCCGCTTTAGTTCGATTTTCGTCGGCTTCATCATCGCGGCGGTGCTGCGCGTATACGGGACCGTAGGCGTCTTCTCGGTCATTGCGTGCGCGATGGCGATCGTCGCGGTTACGATAGGCGCGTTCGGTATTCGAACCAATCGCGTCGCGCTCGAGGAACTCGCCGGGAACTAAGCGGCGAAGAGGCGCTTGAGGAATACCTCGTGATTGAAAGAGCCGCCGCTGCCGAAGCGCACGGCGACGACGTCTTGCGACGGCACCGCGTACATCGCTTGGCCGCCGGAACCGCTCGCGTAAAATAGATCGGCCGGAGCGCCGGCGGGCGCCAGCCACCATCCGAGCCCGTAACGCGGGTTTGCTTGCGTGCCGCAAAAGCACTCCGCGTAGTCGGCGGCGTTGTGCAGAACGTATTCTCCATAACGCGCCCAGTTGCTCGCGCTTAGGAACGCGCCGGTCGGCAGTGGGTGCGTGCCGTCCCTCAACGTCCGCCATGACGCTACCGCGATCCGGTTAGGATCGAGGATGCGTTCGCGTAAGAAGTCGCGCGGCGTCAGGCCGCACGACTGGAGACGCTGCGCGAACACCGCTCCGAATATCTGCAGCGGTATACCACCGTACGTGAACTTGCTGCCCGGGGCGTTGCGCTGTTCCGAAGCAAGTGCTTTTTCAAAGGTGGGAACGCCGGAGCCGAGGCCGCCGAACGGCGCACCCGCCGTCAGCGAGAGCAGCTCGCGAATCGTCGCGCCGCGCCATACGGATTCGTCGAGCGAAAGCAAGCGCTCGCGTTGAGCGAGCACGGCCGTCACGCCCCAGAAGCTTTTCGTTCCGCTATACAACGCGTGCGCGTCATCGGCCGAAAAAGCGAAGTCATAGATTTCGAGCAGCGTCTTTCCGGCGCGGCGCACCAGCAGTGCCTGCGGTTTGTGTCGCGCGTGATAGGCGGCGGCGGCGTCGAGGTCCATGGGTATAGTGTCGGTGATGCGATGGGTGGTCTGGTGGTTTGCGATACTTTCAGCTTACGTCATCGAGTTCGTGACGCAGACGGCAAGCGAAGTTGTTGCCGGGATCATCATCGCCTTCCTGTGCACCTTGATCGTGGCCGCGGCGCTCAAGCACGCGCGGCCGGGCGTCCGCGTGCAGTGGCGTTGGCTGCGGCACTTGGCTGCGGTTCCGGCGGGCATGATTCGCGACACGTTCGTCATCAGCGGGCGAATCGTGTGGGCGCTCCGGCGCGGCGAACCGCTCGTGGGCATGTTGAAACGCATTCCGTACGATCCCGGCGATCGCAAGAGCGATCTGACGATGGGACGAGAGGCGCTCGTCATCTTCGGCATCTGCGCAACGCCGAACACGCTGGTCACGGAGGTCGACACGCGCGGCAACCTGCTCGTTCACCAACTCGTCGCTGCCGAGCAACCGCGGCAATCGGAGCAGTGGCCCCTGTGATTCCCGGCCAGTTCAACGGCATGCTTTTCGGCGCCGAGTTGCTGTTCGTGCCGATGGCCGTCGCCTTCTGGGTATTGATTTCCGGCGACACGGTGCGGCGCCTGATCGCGCTGCAACTCGTCGGCATGCTTGCCGCAACGCAGCTCGTGCTGCTTTCAATTGTTTTTGCCACCGAGGAATTCGCCGATTTGGGCGTCGCGCTGGCGCTGTTGTCGCTCGGCGCGACCTTTGCATACAGTCATTTCCTGGAGCGCTGGCTCTGATGGCTCGTCAAATCGCCACGCTCGTCATCCTGTTCGCCGCGATGCTGTTCGCGCTGCTCTCGGCGCTCGGCATCCTGCGCAGCAAGAACAATCTCGCGGCTTTGCACTGCTTGAGCGTTACGAGCGTGACGCTGCCGCTGCTCACCATGATCGCCGTGCTGATCGACGTGGGCGTCGGCGTATCCGCGGTAAAGACGGTGAGTTTTATCGTCATCCTGTTGCTCGGCGGCCCAATTACTGCGCACGCCATTGCCGTTGCGGACCACCGGCGGAGGCCGCATCGGTGAGTTTGCTCCAGATCGTGCTGTACGTGCTGGTCGCTTTCTTTGGGGCCGCCGTCGTGTTCAGCAAGCGGCCCGTCAACCAACTTTTCGTCTACACGACGTTCGGCGTCATGCTTGCGCTGCTGTTTTTCGTCCTGCACGCGCCAGACGTCGCACTCTCCGAAATAGCCGTGGGAACGCTGGCCGTTCCTCTCATGGTGCTCGTGACGCTGATGAAGACCGGCGACAAAACATGAGTCCGCGGATTCGAACGGCGGTGTACGTCGTGAGCGCGGTCGTGGCGTTCGGGACGCTGATGTACGCCGCTACGGGACTGCCGGCGTTCGGTTCGTTTTCCGGCGCGTATACGGACATGGTGCTGCGCGTTGCGACGATGGAGCGCGCTTCGGAAAACGTTCCAACCGCCGTGAATTTCGATTACCGCGGTTTCGACACGCTTGGCGAGGAGTTCATCTTCTTCACGTCCGTCGCGGGCGTGCTGTTCATCTTCAGCAGTCTCAAGAGCGCTGCGGAGCAGCATCCGGAGTCGATGGAATCCGAGCAGTCGCGCGGACAAACCGGGGCAATTCGCTGGTTCCCGGTCGGCTTGACGGCGTTTCTGGCTGCGCTCGGCATGGACTTGGGCGCCCACGGGCAGCTCACGCCGGGCGGCGGATTCCAAGGCGGCGCGATTTTCGGCAGCGGCCTCGCATGTATCTATCTCGGCGTCGGACTGCATGCGCTCACGCGAGCGGCGCGCAAGGAAACGTTCGACATGCTCGAAGCGCTCGGCGCATTTGCTTTCGGCGCTCTCGGCGTAGCGGCGCTGTGGATAGCCGGCGCGTTCCTGAAAAACATCATGCCGCTCGGACAGACCGGCGCTACCGTCTCCGGCGGAACGATCTACTTTCTCAGTTGCGCGGTCTTCGTGGAGATTGCGTGCGGATTCGTCGTGCTGCTCTTAGTGTTCTTGAAGCAGACGCGAGAAGTGGAGGAGGACGAAGGATGAGCGGCTGGACGCTGTACTTTCCGTACGCGGTCGCCTTTTGGCTTTTCGTCATCGGATGCTTCGGCATAACGCAGAGCCGCAGTCTGATTCACACGGTGCTGTGTCTGACCGTGGTGCAATCTTCCACGTACATGCTGCTACTCTCGATCGACTTTCACGCAAAAGCGGGAGCGCCGATTTTCTCGCCGACCAATCCGCCGGGAACCGCGGCGGTCGATCCCATCCTACACGCGCTCACGCTCACGGATATCGTCGTCGGCGCCACCGTTTCGGCGCTCATGCTCGCGCTGACGATTCAAATCCATCGTCGTCGCGGGACGATCGATCCGCAGCGCTTACGCCCGATGAGCCAATGAGCGCAGGCGCGGCTAACGCCTTTGCGCCGCTGTGCGCCGTCGTACCGCTGCTTGTCGCAGCGCTGCTTGCACCGTTCAGCAAGCACATTCCGCGATGGCTGACGTGCGCCGTGACCAGCGCCGTGTCGCTAGGAGTGTGCGGCATGGCGATCGCGCTCGTATTCTATACCGCCGCGCACGGTCCGGTCGTGCATTGGATGGGCGGGTGGACGCCCAAACACGGCTTGGCGATCGGCATCAGTTTTACGGTGGATCCGATGGGGGCGGCGCTCGCGGCCTTCATCGCGCTGCTGGTCTTCGCCGCATCGATGTATACGTGGGTGAAGTTCGATCTCGTCGGATCGCTCTTTCACACGCTGCTGCTGACGTTCTTGGCGGCGATGTGCGGGTACGCGCTGACCGGCGACGTGTTCAACATGTTCGTTTGGTTCGAACTCATGAGCGCGGCGGCGATAGCGCTGACCGCGCACAAAATCGAGGAAGCCGAAGCGATCGAAGGCGCAATCAATCTTGCAGTCACCAATACGATTGCGGGCTTCATCGTGCTGCTCGGAATCGGCTTGCTGTACGCCCGTACGGATGCGCTCAACCTCGCACAGCTGGGCGAAGTCCTTGCGCAGCGTCCGGCCGACGCGCTGGTTCTCGCATCCTTCGCGCTGATCGTTGCGGGCTATTTCGTGAAGGGCGCCGTCGTGCCGTTTCATTTCTGGCTGGACGACGCGCATGCGGTGGCGCCGACGCCGATCTGCATTCTTTTTTCCGGCATCATGGTGCAGGTGGCGTTGTACGGCGTCGCCCGCATCTACTGGACGGTCTTTTCCGGAGCGCTCAGCCCGCACGCCCATGAAATCAAAGCGCTGTTCGTCGGGGTCGGCATTGCAACGGCGCTCGTCGGTGCGATTATGGCCTATGCGCAGCGGCACCTGAAACGATTGCTCGCGTTTTCGACGGTAAGCCATTCGGGCATGTTCGTCGCGGCGATCGGCCTCTTCGACGCAACGGGCGCTGCGGCGGCAGCGCTCTTCGTGCTTGCGCATGGCCTGATAAAGAGCGCGTTGTTCGTCTGCGCCGGAAATTACCTGAACCGCTTTCGCTCGCTCGACGAAGAGGTGCTCGGCGGAAAAGGAGCGCGCACCCCGTTGAACAGCGCGCTTTTTTGATCGGCGGTTTGGCGCTTGCGGGCATGCCGCCCTTTGCGATCTCCGCAGCGAAAGTACTGTACGATGCCGCGATGAAGGACCGCGCGCTTTTTGCCGTTGCAGGGTTCATGGCGTTTGCCTCGGCGATCGATGCGGGCGCCGTTTTGCGAGCGGGATTGCACGTTACGTTCGGGATCGGGAAGGCGCAAATCACCGGACAGTCGCCGCGGGAAGAAGAGCCGGAGTGTCAGGGAGAGCGCGTCGAGCGCACGCCGTGGACCATGCTCGCGGTTCCGATTCTGCTGCTCGGCATCGCCGTGTGGATCGGCATGAGCGGCACCATCTGGCATGCCGTTTCTCGAGCGGCGCTGGCGTTCGTCGACCGGCAATATTACGTCGCTGCGGTTTTGCACAACGTTGCCCGGCCGCTGCCTGCCGCACCATTCGAGCCGCGCACCGCGCAAGACATCGCGATTAATTTGAGCGTGACGGCGGCGGCGATTGTTGCCGCGTTTGCCGGCCTGTTCCGCGATCACATTCCGCAGATGATCAGCCCGATCTTCAAGCCGCCGCTGCGGCTGTTGCGGGATCTTCACAGCGGCATCTTTACGGATTATGTTGCGTACATGATTTTCGGAATCGCGGCATTCGCGGTGTATCTGGTCGTCGCCGCGCGGTGAAGGCGCTCGTGCACCGTGCCGGTGCGCGCGGCAGCTGACGCTCGAAGAGCGGCCCATGCCGAAGCCCGGCGAAGGCGAAGTGCTGCTTCGCGTGCTCGCGTGCGGCGTCTGCCGCACGGATTTACACGTCGTGGATGAAGACTGCCGCCGCGGCACGAGCGCATCGTTCCCGGGCATCAGATCGTCGGCGAACTCGAAAGCGGCGAACGGGTCGGCGTGTCGTGGCTCGGCGGGACGGACGGTACGTGCCCCTACTGCCGGAGCGGTCGCGAGAACTTGTGCGATGCACCGGTGTTTACCGGTTA
>CAWCIZ010000002.1:0-703451 GCA_963795855.1 Vulcanimicrobiota bacterium | reverse complement strand
AAATCTCCGCTCGAATCGACCACGCGATGGCACGGAAAGAAAAGCGGAAGCGGATTGCGCGCCATCACTTGTCCGACTGCTCGGCCGCTTTCGGACGTCCGATCGTTTGCGCGACCCACGCGTAGCTGCGCACTTCGCCCGGCGGGATTTGCGCCGCGGCTTTGAGCGCGGCTTGCTCGAACGGCGTGAGGTCGCTGATGTCGACGACGCTTTCGTCCACGTGCCAGGTCTTGAAGAAGTCGTCGAAGAGTTTTTCAGCCACGGCGGCGCTTCCCCGGCCGGACGGGACGATGCAGGCGGTGTTCGATGTATTGGCGCACGGACTCCGCCGGCTCGCCGCGATCCAGACCGATGAACGCGATGCGCGTCTCTTTGAATCCGACGTACACGCGTCCGATCGGCGTTTCGATGCTCGTAAGCGCGATGGGCGCCGCGCGATAGCGAGCGCCGCGATGTGCTGCACGATTTTTTTCGCCAAATCGCACGATGGTTCGGGCGGGGGCAGGCTCGAGAGGCAGTATGCCACGCCTTCATATTGTTCGTACAAGTCTTGGCACGGCGGACATTCGTGCAGATGCGCATGGACGGCTTCGCGCAGCGTCGACGTGCAGTCGCGAATTTCATCCCACAGCGCCTCGACTTCACGACAACGCATGAATGTGCTCCTTCGGGAACGATTTTTCCTATTTGCGGACCCAGAATGCGCCGAAGAATTCGCACGGCGCGATGCACGTGCGACTTCACGGTCCCGATCGGCTGGTCGAGAATCTCGGCGATCTCCGGATGACTGCGCCCTTCGATGAAGCGCAGCGTAGCGGCAGCGCGCAAATGCATGGGAAGTTGTAACAGTGCGCGCTCGACGAGCGCCATATCGGCCTTCTGCTCGACGATTTTCTCCGGCTGCGGAGGGGACTCGCGAACCGCGCTGCCGCGGAGCAGTGCGTCGGCATCCGCCAAGGCGTCCAAAGCCACGTTCGTCGGCCGCTTACTGCGCAAGCGATTGCGCGTCACGTTGAGCGTAATCGTATACAGCCAGGGCTGGAGCCGAAGCTCCGCCCGTTGCTCGTCGGACATTTTGCCGAGGGCACGGTAGGCGCGCACGAACGCATCCTGGACGATCTCCTCGGCGTCCTCCCGGTTGCCCGTCATACGCAAGGCGAAACCGTAGAGACGGCGTTGAAACTCGTCCACGATTTTGTCGAACCGTTCGATTCCGGGGCGCCCCGGTCCGTCGGCGGGCTTCTTAGGTGCCGACGTTGGCACGATATACTCCCTCGTCAGGAGTGGTGCCGCAAGCACGCTCATACACGTGTCCCAACACCGCCCCGCGATTCAAAGTTTCACACATGCTTCTGGCCTCCCTTACCCGAGGACCCGCCGCGGGTTTCGGGGAAGCCATCGACATGACGCCTCAAGCGTTCAAAAGTTCACGCAAGCCGTTCGGCGCAGCCGCGCCGAGCGGCTTTTTGTTATCAATGAATCGAGGTAACGGTATGGAGCATGGTATCGAACCACGGGAAGTTTCCTTCGACGCGTACACGATGTGCAGTTTCCTTCCGAATTTGGACTCATCGCGAGCGATACCGCTCCTGCTCATCGGTTACCGTCACGGGGAAGATCCGTGGTTCGTGTGGCTCGTGCCCAAAGACGGCATCGGTTCAAAAGGCCTTACCGAGGATCCGTACTACGCAAAAGTGCTGCGCGATCCGCGCGGGTATTTCACAAAAAAACTGAGCAAGTACGTTGAAGAAACCGGCAGCGTCAAACGCGGCATCGAGATGCTGATCGACTGCCATCAAAATCATCTTGCGTTCACGCCGCTGGTGTTCCTGACGGAGACGCCGTTTACGCATCCGATGACGGTGGAATTGCTCGCAGCGGTATAGATGCTCAGGCGTGCGGAGAAGCAGAGGCGGTCTCCGACGTCTGTCCGCCGCCGGAAGCCTTTATCGATCGCTGGTACACGATCTTCACCGGCGAGGTGTGCTCCCCGTCGCGCAACGTGCCCGATATGCTGAGCGTCTCGTCGAGCGCGAGCAGCAGCGGCTCGCCGCGCACCGCGTAATATGCCGTGCCGCGCATTCGCATCGTACCGGTGATCGACATCTGCGAATGATCGGGCAGCGGTCCGGCCATCGGCCCATTCGCGTCGAACGCGACGCTCAACACGGGGCGTCCTCCGAGCCGGCCCATGCCGCCGCGCTGCAAGTAGCCCGCGAGCGTACCCCCGGTCATCGGGGCGGGGAACGAGAAGGGTACGCGCCCGCGAAGGTGCTGCAGATCCTGCAGCGTCGCGATGTCGAGTTCGACCGCGAATGGCTGATTCAGAACCGTCAAATAGTCGGGGTCCAAATCCATCCGGTCTTTCAGCTCGCCCTCAGGCGACATTTCTTGGACGAAGGACGCTTGCGCCGGCACCTTGCCCGCCGAGTCCGATCGCGTGTACGTGGCCTGGGCGGTGAAGCGCCGTTTGGCGCCGTCCTGGGTGATGCTCAGCCGCTGGGTGCCGCTGTAAGCAATGCTTGTCTGCAGATCGGTTTGACCGATCTGGTACCGATCGTTTCCGCTGACCGCATAGGCCTGGTCGGCCTTGGCCGGCATTCCGAGCATCAGCGCCGTTGCCAGGCCGAGGCCTACGATCTTGACGCGTTGTCGGATGGTGGTCGCTCTCTTTCTAGGTGGTTTCTCAGCGGGTCGTCGTATCTTTTATTATCGCCGGAAATGCGTTTTCGCGAAACGTCTGTTCGAATGTTTTTTTACGGTTTATTCGAACGGTGACTTGCCGATAACGTTACAGTAGAGTTATGGAGAAGCGTTGATGGGGATGGCCGCGGGTATGAGACGCGCTCGCATCGTCACGGGAATGGTGCTCGCGACGGCTTGCGCGTCGTTTTCAATCCCTGCTGCCGCCGCTCAAACGCCCCCAACGGCGAACCATCCGGCAACGGTTGCGGTAACGCTGCAAAAGATCTATCAGCGCGCCTACGACGAAGCGTACAGCCGTCACGCCATTCTCGAGCCGGACGGCACGACGTTCGTTTCCACCGGCGATATCAATATGGAGTGGCTGCGCGACTCCAGCGCGACCATGACGCCGTACATCGGGCAGGGACTTACGGATCCGTATGTGCGCTCGATGCTGCGCGGAACCGTCGCCCGTCAAGCGCGGTACATACTCAGCGACCCGTACGCCAACGCGTTCACCGACGACTACCACGTCGCCGAGCATAAGTTCGAAATGGACTCGCTGCTGTATCCCGTTTGGTTCGCCTATCTGTATTGGAAGGGCACCGGCGATCGCAGCATCTTCACGCCGACCGTTCAGCGCGAGTTCGGAGCCGTTCTCGCAACGCTTCGCACGGAACAGCGGCATACCCAGCACTCGCACTACCGCCACCCGGAACTGGCAAACGGCGGACGCGGCACCCCGACGGCCTACACGGGACTCGTTTGGACGGGGTTCCGTCCATCCGACGACGCCGCGCGGTATCACTTCAACATTCCGGACAACATGTTCGGGGTCGTCGTGCTGCGCGACCTGACGGAGATCGAGAAGAACGTCTATCACGACAATCGCACCGCGGAAAACGCATGGGGACTATCCGTTCAGATTCAGCGCGCCATCGAGCGCTACGGTCTGGTGAATTTGCCGGGCGTGGGGCGCATCTATGCGTATGAAGTGGACGGATACGGGCACGCGAACTTGATGGACGACGCGAACATTCCGTCATTGCTGTCGATTCCGTACTTCGGATACGTCGGCGTGCGCGACGTCGTGTATCAGGCGACGCGCCGGTTCATTCTCTCGCCGCGCGACCCGTACTACTTTCAGGGAAAATATGCCGCCGGCGTCGGCAGCCCGCACACGCCGCACGGGTACGTGTGGCCGCTCGCGCTCGTCGTGCAGGCGCTGACCTCAACGGATCAGAGCGAGATTGACCGCGTTATGGGATACCTCGCAGCCTCGGACGACGGCGACCACCGCTTGCACGAGTCGTTCAACGCCGACTGGCCCGAGTCGTACACGCGCGACGATTTCGCATGGCCGAACGCGCTCTTCGCGCAAATGATGCTCGGCCGGCAAGGGCGGTTGCCTCCTATTCTCGAGGCAATGTCGATGACGCGTCCGTAGCCGCTCAGGCTGCGGAATTGCGCTCTTGCGCAACAGTGTCGAGATACGCGAGCGTGTACAGCGCGGCCAGAGGCGCTGCTACCAGCGTCCAAAACGGAAGGTCGGCCCACAGCGTCGCGTTCCACCCCATCGTCTGCACGGCTTGATGGACGAACAGGGATGCGATAACCGCCGCGATTTGCACCGCGAACAGCGAAAACACCCGCGACAGATTCACCCAGGCAAGCATCATGCTGCGCAGTATCGCAAACGGCAGAAGCGTAAGGCTTTGCGTATCGTTTTCGAGGGCGATGAATGGCTCCGCGTAGACGAGCATGGCTGCCAGCAGCAGCGTCAGGAAACCCATGATCACGTCGCCCAGATTCGCGCCGCCCGACATCATCGTTTGCAGTCCGCCGGTCTGCACGAGCGAAAGCGCGACGTCGAATATGATGATCGCCCAGCCGCGCTCGAGCACGCGCTCCCAGCGTTGGGCGACGGTCATCGTATTCGTTGCGTCCGCGCCCACGAATACCGTCACGACGACGATGACGAGCGGCGGCCCGATCAAATTGGCGTAAAAATCGGCCATCCTGACGTGCGAAAGCGTGTAGAACAGCGCTTGCAGTGTGAAGACGCCCGCGCACGTAAGCAGATACAGCGCCCATCGCCTCGCGAGCAAACGCGCAGTCACGAGCGCGAGCGGGCGGTACGAAGGGCGATCGTCGTCGGGGCGTTCGTTCAGATCAGGCCAGTTCAGTCTGCGGTACCGGGCGACGAGCCGGAATGAAGAAGCGGATGTCCGCGGTGTCCCGGCAGACGACGACGGCTTCCGCGTCGCTGAAGTGTCGTCCGTCGATGTCCAGCGTGAAGCGGCCCGTCGAAAGACCTGCGAGCGTCGCGCGCAAACTGCGTGCGAACGCGTCCGCCGGCGCTCGGCTCCCGATGGCTTCGCGCACGGCGAGGGAAAGAAGATCGCGCACGCGCAGCGGCGTCGCCAATGCAAACGCGCCGGAGTCGCTGCAGGCGACCGCATGAAGATCCAGGGGGACGCGGACGCGGATCATACCGTAACTTTTGCCCAGATTCGAGGAGCCGCCTGCCGTCAGGGAGTAACGATTTGCTCGATGTCGGTTTTCGGCAATTACGCTTGGGTCGAGGTCATCGACGCCGCGGAGAAGTTCATCAGCAAAATGGACGAGCGCGAATTGGCGTCGGCGATCGAGCAAAGCGAGCGTACGATGTCATCTTCCGGACGAACGCTGCTGGTTGAAGCGGTGTTCGACGCTTTTCGTCAGCGCGGCGAATCGTCGGAAGACGCCGCCGAAGGTGCGGGAACGACGATCGAGGCGATCTCCCGCCACGACGCGACGGCGGTGGGGAAACTTTTGGAATACGCCCGCGCCAATCCCGGGCTGCTGAAAGAAGCGGCGATCGGACTCGTTGAACGCGAGCCTGCGCTGCTCGCACAACTTCCGCGCGAGATAACCGGCGGCATCGAACAGAAACTCCTCGAGCGATGAGCGACGACTTCCGTCGCCGCCGCCGGCTCAGCAACAAGGGAACGCCGCGCAGAAGCAGACCGAATGGCGTAAACCCGTGGGTCATCACGATCTTTGCGGCGCTGGTCGTGATTCTCGGCGGATGGTTCCTGGGACAAGCGCTGGCGCGCGTTTTCAACGGCCCGGCGAAAAACGAAAAGGTCGCGCAAGCGCCGACGCCCGTTCCAATCGTTACGCCGGTTTCTTCGGCGTCGCCGGCCGCGGAGGCGACTGCAAGCCCGGCCCCGTCGCCGACCCCAACCGCGTCGCCGAAACCGACTCCGCAGGCGACGCCCGCTGCGACCGCCACGGTGAAAGTCACGACCGCGCCGGTCGAAACCGCGGCGCCGGCTGCCGCATCTACCGCTGCGGCAGCTCCCGCTAGACCAACCCCCGTGCCGGCTGCATCCACTCCCGCTGCATCCGCTGCACCGGTCGCAACGGCCGCGCCGGCGCCCGCGTCCGCGCACGAAACGCCGGCATCCGGCGTAGTTCGAGCTTACATCGATGCATTGCGGCGCGGCGATCCCGGTGCGGCATCGGCGTATTTGGGCAACGGCGTGCCCGATGAATCGTTCATCGATGCTTCGACGCGCATCAACAGCGTGACGTCGACGCGCAACGGCGACGGAAGCTACAAAGTTTCCGTCGACATGCACACGGCACAGGGTGAATACTACGAAACGTTTACGGTAGCGTCCGACCGGATTTTGGAAAAGACGGCGATCAAGCCGTAATTACGACTCGTCCGGCCAGCCCGCCAACTCGCCGATTGCGGCGCTTTTGAGGACTTTGAGTCCGAGCATGGCGCACTTCATGCGCGTCGCGCTGATGCCGATTCCGACGTTCTCGAGCACCGTTTCTTTCGGCATCGTCGCCACTTCCTTGAGCGGCTTACCTTTGACCGATTCCGAGAGCATCGACATCGACGCCTGACTGATGGCGCATCCTCTTCCGGAGAAGCGCACGTCGCTTACGTTGCCCTGCTCGTCGACTTGCAATTCGACGCGGATCTGATCGCCGCAGAGCGGGTTCATGTCCTCGGCGGCGGCGTCGGGTTTTTCCAGCCGTCCGAAATTGCGCGGATTACGGTAGTGGTCCAGAATGAAGTCTTTATAAAAATCGTCCATGCGTGCCGAAAAGCGCTTCCTTAGAGTTTGAAGACGTCCGCCGCCTTGTGCAGGCCATTTACGAGCGCATCGACGTCCCGCTCGGTGTTGTAGATGTAGAAGGACGCGCGCGTCGTGGCGGGCCAGCCCATCTTTTCCATCAGCGGCATCGTGCAGTGATGTCCGGCTCGCACGCAAACGCCTTCCGTGTCGAGCAGCGAGGCGAGATCGTGCGGATGGATGTCTCCCAAATTGAAGGAGATGACGTCCCCCACTTTATCCGCGTCCTGCGGGCCGTACACGTCCAAACCGCGCGCCTTCAATTCCTCCAGGCGCTCGAAGGCGTAACGCATGAGGCTATGCTCGTGCTCGCGCACCCAATCCATTCCGACGCCGCTCAAGTAGTCGATGGCGACGCCGAAGGCGATCGCATCGGCGATGTTGCTCGTTCCGGCCTCGAACTTCCACGGCAGATCGTTGAACGTCGACGTGGCGTATTCCACTTTGCGGATCATGTCGCCGCCGGTTAGGAACGGCGGCATCGCTTCCAGCAGCGCCCGCTTTGCGTACAGCACGCCGATGCCGGTGGGTCCGCACATTTTATGCGCGCTGAGCGCGTAGAAGTCGACGTCCAGCGCACGCACGTCGACGGGCATATTCGGCGCCGCTTGTGCGCCGTCGGCCAGCACGACCGCTCCGGCTGCATGCGCCTTGCGAATGATGAACTCGAGCGGCGCAATCGTTCCCAGCGTGTTGCTCACATGGGAGAGCGCAAGGAGCTTGCAGCCTTTGAGCAAGTCTTCGAGGTCGTCCAGGACGTGAAGCCCTCTGCCGTCGACCGGAATGAAGCGCAGTTCTGCGCCGGTCTTTTCGGCCAGCAGTTGCCACGGGACCAAGTTCGAATGGTGCTCGATCTGCGTCGTCAGGATGACGTCGCCCGCGCGAACGTTCGCCAGACCCCACGTGTATGAAACGAGATTGATGCATTCGGTCGTGTTCCGCGTCCACACGATCTCTTCAGGCGACGCGTTAAGAAAACCCGCGACTTTGCCGCGAGCTGCTTCAAACGCATCCGTGGCTCTGGCGGCGATCTCATAGACGCCGCGATGAATGTTCGCGTTGTAGTGCGAGTAGTAGTCTACCAACGCGTCTATGACGCACTGCGGCTTTTGCGAGGTAGCGGCGGAGTCGAGAAAAACGAGGCGCTTTCCGCGGCTCGTGCGCTCGCGCAAGATCGGAAAATCGGCGATGATTTGGTCGAGTTTCGAATCGATGGTACGGATCATGCGCGGACTTTGGCCTCCAGCGCGGTTCGCAGGCGCTCGCGCAGCGCTTCAGTCGGAAAGCGCGCTACCGCGGGTTCGAAAAATCCGATCGCGATCATCTTTTCCGCCGACTCGCGGTCGATGCCGCGGCTCGTCATGTAGAAAATCTGCTCCTCGTCGATCGCGCCGACCGTAGCGCCGTGGTACGCCTTGACGTCGTTCGCGGCGATTTCGAGCGCCGGGACGGAGTCGATGTGCGACTTCTTCGAGAGCAGGAGCGCGTCGTCACGCAGCGCGGAGTCGGTCCCTTGCGCGTGCGCGGCAATGCGGATATTCCCAAGGTAGCGCGCCTGCCCCCGACCCGTTGCGGCCGACTTCACGATCGTTTCGGAGCGCGAGTTGCCGACGTTGTGATCGACATTGGTAATCAGGTCGACGTGCTGATCGTCGCGCGGGAAGAACATGCCTGCGAGATCCGCCTGCACGCCGGGCTGATCCACGCTTACGTCGACGGACGTGACGGACAACGAGCCGCCCAACTCCGCTACCGCCCAGTTCACGCGTGCGTCTTTTCCCGGTTTCGCGGAGCGTGTAAACAGTACGCGGCCGCCCGGAGGCACTTGCTGGTCGACGGCATACGTGACGTTCGCGTTTTCCGCAGTGACGATTTCGGTGATGCCGCAGACGAATGCGTCCGGCGCACCGGTCAGGCGCTCGACGATAGTGCACTGCGCGCCGCGTTCGACTACGACGAGCGTGTACGGAAACAAGGCACCGGCGCGCGCATCGTACGCAATCTCGATTTCTCCGTCGACCGACGCGTCCGCCGGGACGAACACGAACGCGCCGGTATTGCGCAGCGCCGCAGCGAGCGCGGCGAATTTACCGGAGCGCGGATCTAGTGCGGTGCCGCATGTGCGATCGTAGAGGTCCCGGTGACTGCGCAGTGCCGTCCGCAAGTCGCAGGCGACGACGCGCCGGGCTTCCGGCGCGGAAATGCTCGGCGGGGCGAATGCGGGAACCTCGAGCGAATTGTAGTCGAGTGCTTCGAGATCGATTTTCCAGAAACGGCCGGGCTTTTCACGGCCGGAACGCAATTCGAACGAACGCGCAAGCAGCTCGCGGCGCTCGTCATGGGACAGCACGGACGCATCGGTATGCGCGATAGCCTGTTCCAGATTCGCCGGAATACCAAGTGTTGCGACGGCGCTAGGCAATTTGCCCGATCTCCTCGCGGATGATATCGTAGCCTTCGCGCTCGATGCGAAGCGCGAGCGACGCATCGCCTTCCTTTACGATACGCCCGTCCATCATCACGTGAACGACGTCGGCGGTGACGTGCTGCAGAATGCGCGGATAGTGCGTGATGATCAGGAAGCCCGCGTCCTTTCCTTCGTCGCTCTTGCGAAGCGCGTTCACCGATTCGCCGACCGCCCGAAGCGCGTCGACGTCGAGACCCGAATCGGTTTCGTCGAGAATGGCGTACTTCGGCGCGAGCATTGCGAGCTGCAGCATTTCGAGCCGTTTCTTTTCGCCGCCCGAGAAGCCGTCGTTCAAATAGCGCCCGAAGAAGCTCGGATCCATGTCGAGCAGTTCCGCTTTTTCCATCAGCATTGCGCGGAATTGCGCCGGAGTCAGGCTGCCGGGACGCACTGCTTGCCGCGCCGCGTACAAAAAGTTAGCGACTTTCACGCCCGGAATTGCGGCCGGGTATTGAAACGAAAGAAACAAGCCGGCTTTGGCCCGCTTGTCGGCAGCCATCCCGAGCACATCTTCACCGTCGAGCGTCGCACTGCCCGATACGATTTCGTAGTTCGGATGGCCGGTGAGGGAGAGCGCAAGCGTGGATTTCCCGCTTCCGTTGGGACCCATGAGCGCGTGCACGCGGCCCGGCTCTACCTCGAGGTCGATGCCCTTGAGGATGTGAGCGCCGGCGACGTTGACGCGCAGGTCGTTGATGCGAAGGCCCCGATCGGACACGCTTGGAGTGCTCCTGTCTTGAGACGGTGGTAGACCCTGTGGGTCCGTTTGTAATGCTACGCGGGGTCGTAATGAAAGTCAAGGAAAACCTGGACTATCTTCCCATTTCGTGTTAGCATCTCCCGTAGGACATGCAAGCAGACCGTTTTTTCCAGAGCACCCGAGGACGCATCGTCGAAGAACTGCGCCGCCGTAAGTCGGCGTCCGCTATCGATCTTGCCGGGCAGTTCAATCTCTCGCCCAATGCCATCCGGCAACAGCTCGTCGTGCTTGAGAGGGACGGCTTGGTCGTGGAGAAATCCGTGCGCCGCGGGCGCACGAAGCCGACGTACGAATTTTCGCTGACCGCGGAAGCCGAGAAGCTGTTTCCGCAGCATTACGACAAGATGCTTGGCGCCGTGCTGCGTGAGATCAAGGAGCAGTTCGGCGAGCCGGGCGTGGCGCAAGTGTTCGATGGGATTGCCAAGCGTACGGTCGCCAAAGCGAAGACCCGGATTACCGCGCCGGATACGCAGGGGAAGGTCGCGCAGCTCGCGCAGGTGCTTCGCGAGGCCGGTGTCGTCGCGGAGTACAGTTTAATCGACGGCGGCTACGCGCTGCACGAGCACAACTGTCCGTATTCGGAGGTCGTGAAAGACCATCCGGAAGTCTGCTCGGTCATCCATCACGTCTTGGACGAAACGATCGGCGGACAGCACGTGCAAACCGAATCGCTCGCAACCGGCGGCAGTCAATGCCGGTTCGAAGTGAAAGCGAACTGATAATTGAGAACGGAGCGCCCGTAAAGAATGGATTTCCCGAAGTTTCAGCGGCTGGTCGAAGAGCGCGCCGGATTTCGAACGATGGATGACGCCACGGCGAGCGGCGAGTACTTCAGCGATTCGTGCGGCGACATGTACAACTTCTTCTTGAAGATTGGACCGGGCGCGGTCATCGAAGACATTTCGTACTTTACGACCGGTTGTGGATTCGGTACCGCGACCTGCAGCCTCGTGGTCGATTTGGCAAAGGGAAAGAGCGTCGAACAGGCCGCCGCGTTGTCTGAAAAAGACATCGAAGCGCAGCTCGGCGGGTATCCCGAAAAGAAGAAAGATTATCCCCAGCGCGCGCTCGAAGCGCTGCACGTAGCGCTCGACGATTACAAGAGCAAGGTTGCCGCCGGTGCGATTCCCGACTATGCCGCGATGCCGGCGCCGGAACGCGCGGCCGAACCTGCCGCGTCAAATTCAGAAGCGGCGCAACCGCAAACCGAAGACGGAAAGCTGCTGATCCGGCTGCACTAGCCGTTCGGCGCGAACGTCACCCGAAAAAAGTATCGTCCGGGCACGGCGCGGCAATAGGCTCGTGCGCCCGTGTACGTTGACTCGCGTGCAGCGCGCAAACTCTCATCGTCGAACGCCTGCGCGCCCGACGGTCCCCACACCCACGCATCCTGCAGGGTTCCGTTCGCTTCGATGGCCACTTCGACGGACGTCGTCGATCGAGTCGCCGCCGCATACCGCATGCTCTCAGGAAACGTGGGCTGCGCTATGTGTTTCGCTTCGGCTTGACGGAAGGGCTCTGCGCAATCCGTCGTTTCCAGCGCCTTGACCGCGGTCGCGGCGAAAAGAAATGCGGATTTGGGCGGCGGCGAGGACAGGCGATCGTCGTCCTTCGGATCGAGCTTGTACGGACTGTTCCATTGCCGCTGGTCGGACAGCTTCGCTTGCGCCGGCGAATCCGCGGCGGGCGGGTCGCACAAAACGCTGCCTAAAGCCTGCCATCCGAAGCCGCCGTCATTTTGGGCCGCAGCTTGAGACACCCAAGCGTGCGCGATCGTCACCGGTTGCGGAAATCGCACGTACGAGACCGGCGTAACGAAGTCGCGGTGCGTGAAGGAAACCCAGGACGCCGAAAGGTGCCGGTCTTTTTCAGCGAGCGTCATCGGAGGAAGGTCGACGGTATACCATCCGCCGCTCGTATCGAACGCAAGCCGCGCCGAAGAGATGGTCCGCGGGCTTAATGCCGTGAGGTCGAACCCGTAGAGTTGACCCGGGTTATGCGATTGTGAGTCCGGGCCGACGCGCGCGTACGCGAGCGTTGCGGGGCAGAATTCCACCATCGCCGAGGCCGGTCGATGCGCGTATAAGAAAAATCCCGCCGTTATCAGGACAGCGATAAACACCCGGTTCATGCATTCGGATTCAGCGCTGCGCGATGGCGCACCTCGTACCGTGTCGTTCGCCCCGCCGGCAGCGATTCGAAGAGCGCGATACCCGTGACGTGCAGATGCATCGGCGCGACGTCGAGCACCGGCAGGTGCGCGTTACCGCCCTTCACCCGCGCGATCGTCACGTGCGCGACCGCATCCTTGTCGAACGTGAAACCGAGCAGTTCGAACGATGCGCGCGCGGCACGCGCGGCACGCCGAAACGGCGCCCCTTGATCGCGCGATCCGATCCATACGATGCGAGGCCGTCGTTCGTTTGGAAATGCGCCGATTTTGTCGAGCGTGAGCGTGAACGGCGCCGCGGCGCCGGCGGCGCGCTCGAGCGCGCTGCGAATCGGCAAGGTCTGTTCGACATCGACCCATCCCAGAAACGCAAGCGTGATGTGCAGCTTCTCGGCCGCTTCGAAACGCGCGTCGAATCCGTGCGCGGTGAGTCTTTCCGAAACTGCCGCGCATTGCGCGCGCACCCGTTCGTCCAATTCGATCCCCGCGAAGAACTTCGGCCGGTACGCCATGCTACTGCAGATACGGATTCGAGTTTCGTTCGATTCCGATGGTGGTGAATGGGCCGTGTCCCGGAATGACCGCGGTCGAATCGTCGTAGTCGAGCAACTTGGCGTGAATGCTTGCGACGATGTCCTCCATCGACGTTCCACCCAAGTCCCATCGACCGATCGATCCGGCGAACAGCGTGTCGCCGGAAAGTATGGTGGCTTCGCTTTCGTTTCGGATCGCAAAGCAGACGCTGCCCGGCGTATGGCCCGGCGTGTGGAGTACATCGATGCGCGCATCGCCGAGCGTAATCGCGTCGCCGTCGCGCAAGTCGCCGTCCAGATCGACGATTCGCGGAGTCTGGGCGGAACCGATCCACTGTGCTTGCAATTCCAGCGCGCGATAGAGCGGCAGATCTGCCGGATGGAGTAAGGCCTGGCCGCCCGCGCGTTCGCGCAACGTGCCGACGTCGCCGATGTGATCGATGTGCGCGTGCGTGTGCAGTAAATACCGTGCGCGCAAATTGCCCGATTGCAATCGGCGCAGCACTTCCTCGACGCCGTCGCCTCCGTCGACCACGACCGCCTCGCCGGAACGGGAATCGGAAAGAATGGTGCAGTTGCAGCCCAGCGGCCCGACCGCGAACGTCTCGATGATCACCCGCCTCCCTATGCTGGAACTTGCGGCGGCGCCTGCCGATACCGAGGAGAGGTGGACATTCAACTCGACCTCGCCCAAGTGCAGGCGCGGATCGCTCAGATTACGGGCGGTTCCGTCGTTGCACCGCCCGTCGCCGGAGCCGCCTTCGCAGCGCTGGTCAACGGCGTCTTTACACCGCAATCGGCCGCAACGCCGCCCGCCGGTGCGGCGCCGATGGAGTGGCCCGTTGCAGGCACCATCACCTCGCCGTTCGGCGAGCGCAAGAATCCGCTGGGCGCGGGCGACGACTTTCATCCCGGGCTCGATATCGCCGCCGACGAAGGCGCGCCGATCGCAGCTGCCGCGGCCGGCCGCGTCATCTCAGCCGGACCCGACGCCGGGTACGGCAACCTGATCGTCGTCGACAACGGCAACGGCGTCACGACGCGCTACGCGCACTGCTCGCAGATTTTCGCGCGCGTCGGCGACGCCGTCGCGCCAGGCGAAACGATTGGTGCCGTCGGTTCGACGGGCCGCTCCACCGGCCCGCATCTGCACTTCGAAGTTCGCGTCAACGACACGCCGGTCGATCCCGAGCAGTTCTTACCGCGTTAGGTCTAAATAAGGGATGAGCGGGCGGGTGCTCCGGCCGGAAGATGTTCAAAAACCGCCCTCCATGGCGGTTTTCGAGCATCTTGCGGGCGGAGCATCCGGCGCCTGCACGCCTCGTACACTCGCGTATCCTAGTTCATGCTGAAATACTTGCCGAAGTATTTCGACTGCTCGGTGCGGTGAGGTTCGTCTTCCCCGCGTTCGGATTTGGCTTGCAGTTCCGCCGCCCGCCGCTCGATCAATTTGCGCATTTGCGGAAGGACGCGGCGCAGGAAACGGAGTTCCATCGTCAGGCGCGCTTTCGTGCTTTCGACTTCGAGCAGGCGCTGTTTGACGGCGTCGGCGACCTGAAGCGCATCGGCGATCGCGTACGAGACGCCCTTCGGTTCCGTCGGTAAATCGACGTTCGGCATTTCGCCGGTGAACTCGGCGAGCAGCTCGAGGTATTGAAGAAACGTTTCGCGGACGCGCACTTCCAGCGACGCCAGTTCCGACTGGTTGTCGGGCGGGTCGGGCAGCATGTCGATGTCTACCGTGAGATAGGGATCGCGCGTGACGACGTTGCGGATGCGAAAGCGCCTGCGCCCGATCGTCGAGAGGTAAAAACGCCCGAACGGGAGCCGGGTGATGTCGACGATCTCGGCGATGCACCCCACCTGATGCGGCTCGACGCTAGGATCGCCGGCCTCCTTCCCCTCGCGAATGAGCACGACGCCGAACCCCTCACCTGATTCGAGACATTCGCCGATCATCTGTTTATAGCGCGGTTCGAACACGTGCAGGCTGAGCACTGCGCCCGGAAAGAGCACCGCGTTGAGCGGGAACAGCCGCAGTCGCGCAGACATGGGATGCGGCCATTCAGCCGGAGGGGGAATCGCGCCTGCCGCAAAAGCGTGCGAGGGGAAGGTTGCTATGAAGCATGGACTGATTTCACCTTGGACCGCCCTCGCCGCGGGCGTGGCGCTTACGGTGGCGCTGTACCTGCTGGCCTCGCGCCTCATCCCGCACGGGATCGCCTAGCATGGATTGGCCGGCGGCGCTGTTGCGCTGGTTTCACGACCTCGCCGCCATCGCATGGCTGGGTCTGCAGTACTACGCCGATTTCGTGTACGCGCGCGCCCGGCTCGCCGCCGCAGCCAGCGGAAGCACCGCGATCTTGGACAATTTCATCGCGACGCGCCTCGGTCACATGCTGCGCGTTTCGGCGACGGTTGCGTGGCTGCTCGGATGCGGCTTGCTGAGCACGCTGTCGATACCGGGTCACGACGGCTTCGTGGACGCATTTCTGCTTCGCGGGATGTATGCACCGATCGGCATCGGCGCGTGGATCGGCACCATCATGCTCGCCGTTACGCTAGGACCGATGCGCACGACGAACGTTTCATCCGCACTCGCTTGGGCGCGTGTGAATACGATACTTTCCGTGCCGCTGCTGTTCTTCATGGCGTTCGGCTACTCGCATCAAGGAATCGTCGGTCTGTAAACAAACAGGAACGCCGATGTACGACGACGTCCCCCGCTATTTGGAGGCGGCGCATCCGGAGCCTCATCCGCTGCTGCTCGAACTCGAGCAGTTCGGGCGCAAAGAAGAAATCTCGCGCGTTTCCCGCGCGGTCGGACGACTGCTCTCGACGATCGTGCACGCAATGCAGGCAAACCGCATTCTCGAAATCGGAACCGCGTACGGTTACGCTACGTTGTGGATGGCGTTGTCTCAGCCGCCGATGGGCAAGATTTGGACCTTCGATCCCGACGTCGAACGCACTGAAGTCGCGCTCGGATATTTTCGCCGGGCCGGTGAAGCGGATTACATCGAAATCGTCAATCAGCCGGCGCTCGAAGTGCTCGGCGTGTTTCCGCAGCGCAATATGGACATCGTATTCGTCGACGCGCCCAAAACCGACTATGAAGCGTACATGGAGCACTGCATTCCGCTGCTGAAGCTCTCGGGGCTCATCATTTTCAACGGCCTGCTGCAAAACGATCGAACCGATCGGTTCAATCGCGCGTTTTTGCGCCACCCCGATCTCGACGCCACCATTCTCCCGCTCGGAAGCGGCCTGGGGCTGGGCGCGCGAAAGCGGTGAACGGCCCTTCACCCGCCGACTTCAAGGCGGTGATGCGTCACTTCCCGACGGGCGTTACCGTGGTGACCAGCATGCGCGAAAAGGAACCGCGCGGCGTGACGGTCAGTGCGTTCGCCAGCGTTTCGGTGGATCCGCCGCTCATCCTCATCTGCATCAACCGCGAGGCGCGCAGTTATCTGTACATTTCGACTTCGAAAGTGTTTTGCGTGAATATCCTCGCCGGCGATCAACGCGATCTCGCCGAACGGTTCGCGGGAAAGCTTCGCGAGCGCCAATTCGAGGGAGTCGAGTACGACGTCGACGTAACGGGAGCGGCCGTGCTGCGCGGCAGCGTCGCGCATTTGGATTGCGAGGTTGCGCAGGAGCACCATGCCGGTTCGCACAGCATCTTCATCGGACGCGTGCTTTCCGTGAAAGCGCGGCCGGGTTCGCCGCTGGGCTACTACAACGGCGAGTTCCACGACTTCGGGATCAGGATAGGGTGAGATTCGTCGCGGCTTTGATCACGTTTCGCAGCAACGCGACGTTGGTTACGGGTCCTACGCCGCCCGGCACGGGCGTGATCGCGCCCGCGACCTGAACGGCCGATTCGAAATCGACGTCGCCTTTTAGCGCGCCGTCGACAACCGTCGTGCCGACGTCGATTACGGTCGCGCCGGCAGCGATATCCGCGCCGCCGAGCAGTCCGGGAACGCCCGTTGCAACGACGACGACGTCCGCCATGCGTACGAAGGGCTGAAGACTGGCCGATTCCTTGTGCAGCACGGTAACGGTTGCGTCTTGCGTGAGCATCAGCATTGCGACGGGAGCGCCCACGACCACCGAGCGGCCGATCATCACCGCCCTTTTTCCGGCGAGCGGCCAATGCGGACTGCGTTCGAGCAGCAGCATCACTGCGGCGGGCGTCGCCGGTACGAATTCCGCACCGCTCCCGAACGCCAGATGACCCTGATTGGTCGGGTGCGTTCCATCGACGTCCTTATGACGCGGAATCGCGTCCGCGATGGTGCGGATGGAAAGATGCGGTGGAAGCGGTTGCTGCAGCATCACGCCGTGCACGCTCGCGTCATCGCGCAGCCGTTTCAAGCGTTCTCGAATTGACGACGCGGTCGCCGTTTCCGGCAATTCGTCGACATGGACGGCGATGCCGACGCGTTCGCCGGTCTTCACCAAGTTTCGCACGTACGCGAGCGACGATTCGTTTTCGCCGACCAAGGTGATGACGAGCCGGGGATGGATCCCTTCATCGCGAAGCGCAATACTGCGAGCGAGCAGTTCGGAGCGCAGTTCGGCTGCGACTGCGCGACCGTCCAATAGGCGTGCCGGCACGGCATCGCGCATTCGTCTGAAGGAGGAAGCACCCCTGGAGCACGTGCGGCGAGAAATATTGGTGGGCCGGCATTTCAGCTCGGCGGATTTCGAGCGCGCGTTTCGCAGCTTTCAGCAGATGTATCAAGTGCATCCGACGCTCGTCCTATGCAGTCCCGACGTTCTGGACCGCTATTGTCAGTTGTTCGCGAGGGCCGGCGACGCGCACCGCCGCGAGCTCCTCTTTCGACGGCGTTCGGGTCAGTGCGGCGATCATGCCGCCCGGGATGGTCGCATTCGAAGGTGAAGTCGATCCGGATAGAATGGGCGATTGGTAGTAGCGGCCGCGCCGATGCCTGTGCCAAGGTAGAGCGATGAGGCAGAGCGCGAACTGGCTGTACTGGATTGCCGGAGCGGTCATCGTCGCCGTCGTGCTGGGCGTGTATTTTCGCGGCGGCTCGCCGCAAGGCTCCGGCCCCGCAGCGCTCCAAGGAGCGCCAGCTCCGAGTTTTCCGGTGCCCGCGCTCAATGGCAGTACCTCCGCGCTCGGCGCATATCGCGGCCGCGTCGTCGTCATGAATCTGTGGGCGTCGTGGTGCCCGCCTTGCCGCGCCGAAATGCCGGATCTGCAGCGCCTGTACCAGACATACAAGGTTCGTAACCTCGTCGTGCTCGGCGTTGATCAAGGGGAGTCCGCCGAGCGCGTCGGCGCCTTCGCGCAATCGCTCGGCATACACTATCCGATCCTGCTCGATCGCAGGCAGCAATACGGACGCGTGTACGCAGCGTTCGGATTGCCGACGACGATCGTCGTGAGCTCGCAAGGCGTCGTCGTTCGCGGGTTCGACGGCGCGCTGTCGTATCCGCAGATGGTAGCCGCCGTCACGCCGCTGCTCGGCAGATAGCGGTGCCGGCATTTTGGGTGCTGCTTGCGTGCGCGACGGCAATGGTGCTTGCTCAGGACGCGTTTCCTGGAGCAGCCGTCTATCACTATGGATGGTATAACGCGCTGAACGTCGCGCTCTTCGTTTGGGGTGCGTCTTATTTGCCGCGATTCCGCAGGACCAATTCGCGCGCGTTCCCGGCAATCGCCGCTGCCGCGTTCGGCGCGGCGATCCTCGTTTTCGCGGGCGTCGCAAGCGGGCTGATGGGCCCCGATACGCATACCGTGATCGGCGCACCCGGTACGAGCGTGCGCGATGCGGACGCGGCGCGCAACGATCGTTTTTCCGATCCAAGGGCAAACCGCGTCATTCCAGCGAGGGCGCTCGTCCGCTTGGGTGGACGGCGGCCGCCGCTATACGGGCGGCTTCATTTTCTGGCAACGGCCGCGCACGGTTTTGAACGTCGACGCGGCCGATGCGCGCGGAAACCACTTGACGGTTACGCAGCCGACGAACGCGTCGTTTCTTTCACCGGTCCTGCTGATGCAACAGCAGACCGTCATCGCCGGAATGAACGTCCGATTCGATTCGTTTTCCGTTCCGGCGATCGCAGCGCAACGTCAAGGCGGTGCTGTTTTCCGCGCAGCAGGCAGCGCAACTGCACACGGATCCGCCGATCGTCGGCAAGCCCGCAGTTCTTTTTGCGGTCGCCGACACGCACGATCGCGCTGCTGCCGGGCGGCATCGGAATAACGCCGCCGGACGTGCAAAAGGCGATTGGGGGATCTGCGGTTGAGCGCCGCGGTTCAAACGTATCCGGCCCTCGTCGTAGCGTCTGCGCCTTACCTGCCGATTCTCATTTTGGGCTCCGCGATAGCGATCGCGGGCATCGCGTTTTCGCTAAAACTCCGTGCCGCTGGAGAAGGCGAATCCGTCGATCTTCGCCGCGGGCACGACCAATGATACGAATAGCCGCCGGTGCGGTGCAGAGCGTTTGAGAACTCGCAGCTGCCGCAGCGCTTCGATGATGCTTTGGTTGAAGCGCATGTTGCGCACGCCGCTCGTCACGGTCGCCGTTTTCGATAAGGAAAGTGCCGTCGCGCGTCATTCCGGTGACGATCGCCTTTTTTGATCGACGGTGCGAATGTACCAGAAACGCGTGACCAGCAGCCCGCGCTTGGTTTCGGAGATGAGTTCGTTGAAGCGGCTTGCTTCCCGGAGCGATGACCACGTGTGCAGCGCCTGCGGGCCGTATGCATTCGGAGCGGGCAGCGCGTGGCCGGTGTTTTCCCGCTCCGAGTTTCGCTGGCGTAGTACGCTGTCGGTGACGATGTTCTCGCGCGACGCCGTCTTCGACGAGCGACAATGCGCTGACGTCGGCTGCCCTTCATAATCGAACGGCATGCCCGGATTGAGCGGGTGCGCGTAATCGTCGCCGATCGTCACGTTCTCGCCGAGGTACTGTCTGTCCCGAGCCCATCGCTCGAGGAACGACGAGCCTTCTTCGTAAGACTGCGCGGAAAAATGATCGACGAGATACGAGAAGAGTTCGCCGAAGGCGGCCGGTTCCAGAATGACGGTCCACTGTCCGGGTTCGACGGTTTGCGGATGCGCCGAATCTCTGTGCTTTGCGCGCGGAGCGCTCGCCGATCGCATGCGCGTCCAGCGCGGCGACGTCGTTGTCATAGCCTTCGCGCGAAGCCGCTCGAGTCGGCTGCGTTCATCTTCACGTTCACGCCGCTGTCGGTGCCGTCGAACGACGCGCGCGCGCCGCTTGAATTCAAAACGGTAATGCCGCCGGTGCTCGGTCGTGACGTATCCCGCGCACCAATACCCGCGATCTTGCGCGATGCGGAAGATTTCGTCGCACATGCGCGCGCGCAATCTGCGGCGTCGCTTGCGCGGTTTGCTTCACGTATGCGCCTTCCGGCGACTCGGCGGAAGCGGCCCGCGGACATCGCGGGCAAGCCGGATCCTCCGGCGCGAGCGTCGCGATCTCGATCGCGCGCGACACGGCGCCGCGAAGCGAGTCGTCGCTCAAATGTTCGTGCGTTGCGACGCCGGTGCGTCTGTCCGATAATCGCGCGAACCCGAACGGAGACGTCGACCGCGCCGACGTTTTGGTGAACCATATTGTGCGTGAAGCGCGTGAGTTCGTCGGACGCGCTTGCGACGATGATTTCGGTTTCGTCGGCTCTCGAAAATACCGAGCACGCGTTGCGCGACCGCTTCGCGTTCGCCGCTATCCACGGTATCCGACTCCCACTTGCACGCCGCGGAACCGCGCGGGCGACGCGCACTGCGCGGTTCGGCCGGTTTGCATCGGTTCGCCCTTGCCGCAGTTCGGCGTGCCCCAGGCCACCCACGAACGTTCGTCGGCGATCGCGTCGCACGAATTCCAGAACTGCGGCGTCATGCCGGCATACGTCGGATTTTTCAGCATGCGACCGCGCTTGCCGTTCTTGACTTCCCAACCGATTTCGCAGCCGAACTGGAAGTTGAGACGGTGGTCGTCGATCGACCACGAGCGGTTGCTCTCCATGTAGATGCCGTCTTTGACGTCGTCGAAGAGATTCTCGAACGGCACGTCGCCGGGAAGAAGATTCAGGTTGCACATGCGGATCATCGGAACGAATTCCCAACTTTGCGCGCGCACGCACGCATTGCTCTCGCGGCCGATGCGCCGGGCGGTGTCGTTGCTCATTTCGTATCCGACGAGCACTCCGTCGCGAATGATGTCGGAAACGCTGCTCTTCGTGCCTTCGTCGTCGTAGCCGGCCGTTGCCATGCCTTGGGGGATCGTGTTGTCGATGACGATCGTGACGATGTCAGAACCGTATTTCAGTTTGTCCGAGCTGCGATAGTTCCAGAAAACTCACGCCGGAGAAATTCGCTTCCCAGCCCATGACGCGATCGAGTTCGGCCGGATGGCCGCAGGATTCGTGCATTTGCAGCGAGACTTGCGATCCGCCCAGGATGACGTCGAATCGTGCCGCTCGGACATTGCGGCGCGGTGAGCAGCGCGACGGCTTCTTCGGCGATGCGCGGCGCGTTTTCGCGCAGACGCGCCTGTTCGATGATTTCCCAGCCGCCGGATTTGTATAGGCCGATGTCGCCGGGAAACGTCCGGCGTTTGCACGTCGCCTTCGCCGACGGCCATGAGCTTCGCATGCCGCTGCCGGTTTGACGGATCGTTCTGCTCGATCTTGGAGCCGATCGTGCTGTAGAAGTGTTTGTCCGTGCGCCACAGATCCATCCACGCGCGGCCGACGCGTTATTCTGCGGCGACACGTGAAGCGCTTTTTCCGCGGCGAGCAGCAGTTCGACGCGCTCGCCGAGCGGAACGTCGTGCGGATCGCGCTGCATGGCGGTTTTGAACGAGTCGACGTACGCGCGCCGGCGGCTCGCCGACACGGCTGCCGCGCGATCGAGGCGCCAGCGCTTTGCAATTTCGACGGCGCGGGCGGCCGCGCGGTCGAGTCCGGCATCGCTGAAAGATCCGAACTCGCTGCAAACCCCCATGCGCCGTCAACCAGCGCGCGAATGCCGTATCCGCGGCTGGTCGCATCGGAAAGCGTCGCGACGACGCCGTTGCGCACCTCGATGCGTTCCGCTGCGGACGATCTTCGAACCGCACGTCGGCGTACGCGGCGCCCCGCGCTTCGCGGCGGTGTCGAGCGCGCGTGCCGCCGAGAGACTCAAAACTCATGGCTGCGCTATTGAGGAGGGTTCGGCGCCCTGCCTGCCAGCAGCACTACGCAGATTCCTCACGCGATATGGCGCCGGCGGACGTTACCGGCTGCATCGGGCCGACGCGATTGATGACGTATACCGACTTGAGCGTGATCGGCTGAGGTAGCCCAGCGGGAAAACGAAACTCGACGCGCCGCCAGCCGCGCCAATTGACGGTTGCCATCGTGTAGAGGAAGCGCTCGTTGATCGCATTGTCGACTGCGAGACGAAGTACTTCGCCGTTGCCGTCGCCGAACACGTCCGCGCCAACGCCGAGCGCGCGCTGCGGAAGCGCGATCGTGTCGTCGATGTACGCGGCGCGTTCGTCGCCCGTGAAATCGTAGCTTCAGCGTGATGCACTGCGCGCACGGCGATGCAAGTGCGATGCCGCCCGCGCCGCCGCGCGGGGCCGTAGAAAATATCGCGCCGTCGAAATGCGACGGCCTGCGCGTGTTCGCCGACGATGACCGTTTGGCGGATCGTCTCGCTCGCCGAGTCGCAGGCTTACGTCGACGTTGCGATCGCCGGCGCGAAGATTGCCGCGATCGTCGATAGACCCGTCGCGCGCTTGCCACGGAAGCGCGATCCGGAAGCGCGATCGGATACCCGTGCGCGTCGTACGCGCGCGCTTGCAAATGCGACGGTTTCATGCGCCTGCAGCACCGGCTGCAGCGGGAGAACTTGCGCGCGCGCAACTGCTGTCGTGACGCGGACCGGAACGGCCATGTGCAGCGAGCCGCTCCGTACGGAAATCGTTGCGTCCTCGGGCCGGGTTCCGGCAATGAAAGCGCTGCCGCTGATCGCCCGGCGTTGCTGGGAACGACGCGGAAATGCATGTCGCACGAGCACGTCTTTATCGCATGCCCGGAAGCATCGGTGACGGCGATGCGAAGCGGAACGCGCGCGCCGGGAAACGCGCGCACGGTCTGCGGCGATGCGATAGAGTTTCGATGCAGCCCCGTACGGGCATCGCTGTAGACGAGCAGCGCGTCGCCGACGCGCCGCTCGATGCCGTCGGACGGAGAATTCTGCACCGCGGCGTTCGCGTCGCCCGGGAGCCGCGCGACGATCGTCGAGCTTCCGCCGCCGTCGAATTGCATGCCGGTTTGCACGCCGAACGCGATCATGAGCGAGGCGAGCTGCGGCTGCAGCACGCCGATGGAAAGTGCCGGCTGCCGGCCGTCGATTTCGAAGAGCAGCAGCGTCCCGTCGCGCGTAACTCCGGCTGCCGTAGCGGGCATGTGCGTAGCAAATTCGCCGCGATTCGGACCGTCCGGATCCGCATACCACGCGCCGTCTTTCACGAGCAGCGGACCGCCGCCGATCGCGGACGTCAGCCCATCGAGCGGCGGAGTCGCGTCTCGCCGACGGTAATCGCATCGCCCGGCTTCGGCAGTGGTACCGTGCCGTATGCCTGCGTGTCCGATCGCGAGATAATATCCCGGCGGCTTGCACAGCGCGTGTTGTCGGCGACGGCGTCGACGCGGTATGTTGCGAACGGCGGCGTGCCGTTGTTCGGATTGAGCGCATATTCCGTGACGTTGTCTACGGCGCGCAGCGCTCCGTATTCCGGTGTAATAAACACGGCCCCGCCGCCCGGTGGCGGCCAATCGTTCATCGTCTTGAGCGGCAGCGTTCCGCCGGGTAACTGCCGCGACTCGCCTGAACCGTAAACTCCGCGAATTGCGGCACCTTGTTCTTGGCGAATGCGAGCGCCCAGCGCTGCATCGGCACGCGCGATGAGTTCACCGTTCGGAACCAGGATGTTCAGCGGCTGATTCGTTTGATTGATGTCGAAGTAGTCGCCGTTGATGCCGCGACGGCTCCGGTCGCGCTGCGCCATCGACGAAACGGTTTCGCCGCGGCGAGACGAGCCGGTCTTGCGCGAGCGCCGTGCCGAGCGAACCGTCGGGTCGTGCAGATCGACGGCGATGACGTGAACCGAAAGCGGCCCGTCCGCGTCAGCATCTGTAATCGCCGTACGCGACGCCCGGCGCGACGTCGTGAAATCACGGGGCGTCCGTAAGGATTTTCGGAAACGGCGCGGCGGGCTGCGGAGCGAGCGGCAGCAGGCTCGCCGCGAGCAGAACGGCGCCTACGGCCAAAGCGCGACGCTCAGCGGAAAACCTCCCGTTGCGAACGGCGCGCCGCGGACGCGGCGCAGCGTCGCGAAGATCGAACACGTCGACTTTGTCCGAATCGGGCGCACGGAACGAACAGCCGCCCGCTGCGATCGGCGGCCGCCACGGCGTGCCGCACGTATCGAGCGGCGCGTCGCAGCGGCGCGCAGCGTCTTCGCGTTCAGCACGTACACCGACGTTGCGCAGCTTCGTCCGTCACGAACAGCCGGCGCGCGCCGCTCGTCTACCGCCGCGCCGAGCGGAAACGTGAAATATCTGGCGCTGCGCTTGACGATGCGCGGCCGTGCGAACTGCAAGTCGATCGCCGCAACGTAATCCGCCGCTGCGGGTTCATCCCCGGGCTTGAATTGGAAACGACGTACAGACGCTGCTTGCGCGCGATCGAGCGCGATACCGAACGTGCGATCCACGCTCGGAAGTTTTGCGACCAAGCGCATCGTGCGTGCGTCGACGACCGCAACGCTGTTGTCGTTCACGTTTCCGACGTACACCAGGCCGCGCCGCGGATCGATGGTCAAGCCTTCGGCGGTATTGCCGGTTTTAACGAGCGGTGATCCGCCCGCCGGGCGTAATCACGCGGTAAGCGCGCCGGCCGCCCGCGTCGCGATCGCTGACGAATACGTTCGCCGATCGTGCGGTCGACCGCGACCTCGTTGCCTTGCGGCCACGCCGGAACGATGCGCAGCATCCCAGGGGTTCGCGAGTAACGGCCGAAGCGCGTCGCCGTCGGTGTCGGGGGCAAAAATGTCGCCGCGGCTCCGCAAACGCCACGTCTCCCGGCGCGCCGCCGATATCGAGAGTAGCCGAGCAGAACGAAACGTTCGCTGCTCGTGCAGCGCGATGCCGTCTCGTACGACGCAACGGCAATCAGCGGCGTGCGTGCGGCCGGCGCCGGAACGATCGTCGACCGTTTGCGAGCGCGACGGCGCCGTGCGCGCTGCCGATGAGCGTGACGCCGGTTTCTTGCGAACGACGACCGGAACGACGAACTGTTCGCCTTCGATTCGCCCGGGGCCAGCAGCGAGAACGCGAACGGTCCCGGCTACGCCCGAAGACGCGACGTTGCACGCGGCTGCCGGCGACATACGGCCCGGCGTCCACGTCAGATCTTGAACGATCCGGTGAAGCGGTGTAGGCGATCGCGCGGCGCCGTTCCGCAGCAGCGCGAGTGCGGCGGCGATTGCAAATGCGTTCTTAGCGCGCATGCGCCGCGGCACGCTCCAGGCCGGCTCGAGCACGTCCGTCCCCGGCGCAACGACGGTTTGCCGGTGCGTGCGGGATCGTACGTGAAACTCGCGACGTCGTAGTCGCCGAACGTGCCGCATATGACCGCGCCGTCGGGATCGACCGCGAAGGCGCGTTCGCGCGCGCTTCGATGACGACGACGTACATGCGCAATTCCAAGCGCGCGCGCGCGTGCAAATCGGACCTGCCAATGCGGTTCGTACGACGTGTTCCACACCACACGTCGCACGCCCGGCGATTCGGTATGCCGGCCAAGCGCCGCCGGATCCAGAACGATTGTCGTCGACGAACGCCATCGCCATGCTGGATCGCGCGTGCGAGGATAGTCGACTCCGGCTTCCAACAATTGCGCTTCGAGTATGCGCAATCGTTCTTCAGCAGCGGTTCATCGCCGAAGTCGACGCCGCTATCGCAATGCGGTGCAGGGCGCGTTCGCCGGAATGCGGCGCAGGAACCGCAGCGATGAACCGCGGCGGCGCTCGGCGTCGGATCCGATCTCAACTTCCGCGACGATCGTTTCGTGCCGCATCTTCGGACGCGAGCGCCGCCGATCGTACCGTCGCGGCGACGATCTGACTCTTGCCGCAATACGCTACGCAACCCAGTTCGACGCCGCATTTGTTCGCCGCGACGAACGGTACGCGATTTTCGCGCGCGCGCACGCGCGCGAGCAGATCGGCCTGCACGTTTTCGAGATTCTCGGGATCGCGGCCGCTCGTCACCCAGGCGGTCGGCATCACCAGGATCTCTGCACCCGCGATCCACCAGCGTACTTGCAATCGTGCGGAATGCGGCCGTCCGCGCAGACCAGCACGCCGAGCGCGCCGACGCTGGTGCGTATCGGTTCGATGCGTTCGCCGGGCGCGAACCATTGGCGATCGAAGTGCCATAAGAAATGCTTGTCGGCCGCGCCCGCGATGCTCCCATCCGCATCGATGACGCATGGCGCTGTTGAACATGCGCTCGCCCTCGCGGCTGCGCCGCGCCGATGACCAGCACGATGCCGCTCGCATCGCGCGAGCGCTCGGCATTGCACGATCGCGCCGCTGGATTTCGGCCTCGTCGAACGCGCTCGTAGCCCGAGCACGTAGGCCGGCAGCGTCGCCTTCCGGCAGAACGATCAGTCGCGCACCGTCGGCTGCGGCGGCCTCGACGCGCTGCGCTAATCCGCGGCCACGCGGCATGAAATGACGCGCGATCGTGCGCCGCGCAGCTGAACTGCGGCGACGCGAGGGTGCGGGCCATGCTGGACAGGTGCTCGCGGCGCGCCCGCATCCTTTCGCCCCCGCCGCCCCGCTTTGCGGCAGAGCAAGCAGCTAAACTGGAGCGAGCAAGCTGGTCGAAACTTAACGTAGGGGAGGGAAAGGAGCGGTGCGCTGTGCGCACATCCGCCGTTATCTTTATCGTTCTCGCGGTCGGCTTGTCATCCGGCTGTCTCGACGGCTGCGGCCAACCGCATCTCGAGCAGCGGTCAAACATCATCACGCGATTGCCAAGCGGCATGCCGTTTTACGCGTCGCGCCTGCCGACGAATATTTCGGCCGTCTGAAGATGAGCATTCTCGGAATCCGAAATCAGTTGCGCGACTCTCGCTCCGCGCTCCAATACGCGCCGGACAAGGGTGACGACGTGCTCGGCGCCGCCGCCTTCGTCGAAGACGCGCTGCACGATTGGGAGCACAAATATCCCGCCGACCCGTGGCTCGCGAAAAGCGTCTTCGATCTCACGTCGCTTTACGCGCAGCGTCCTACCCCGCACGGACACGACGACGCAACTCGCGCGTTCAATGGCTTCTTGCACGTTACGCGGATACCGCCGTATGGCGCGCAGGCGCGCGCGACGCTGCGCCGCAAGTTGGATTACAGAGACTTGAAGTAAGCGAACGCGCAGGCGTGAAGAACGTTCCTGGTAAAAGGATTCGCTTCCGCCAGAGAAAGGGTTGTTGTTGAAACGCGCGTTCTTGTCCTTATCTGCCGCCGGCCGTTGCCTTGGTATTCGCAGGCTCGGTTGCGGCTGCTCCGGTCGCCGTCGCGCCCGGCAGCAAAGCCGGCAAAACAGCGGCGAGTTCGAAAACTAAGCGCCCCGCAGCTTTCGAAATGGCAGCAGCACGTCAACGAAATGATGAAGAGTGTCCGCGCCGGGCGACGAGTACTTCGGCCGCATGAAGATGAGTTATCTCGGCATCAACAACACGTTTCGCGACGACCTCATTCGGGCCGGCGATCGTATACGACCGATCCGAAGATCTCTCTGCCGTATCTTTTGCGGATGACGCGCTGACCGCGTGGGCGAAAAAATATCCGAACGATCCGCAGCTCGCGCGTCGTACTTTCTCGCGTTTCAGATGTACCGCAAAGTGTGGGTTCAGACGTACCAAGAGAAAGCGTGGGATTACGCGCATATCGTCATCAAGAAGTGGCCGGCGAGTTTCTTCGGCAAGGCCCTGAAGAAAGATCTCGCGATCGGTTTTACCGAGCACTACTTCGCGACGCCGGTCGCATGCGAGACGCTCGCACTGGCTGCATCGCCGGATCCGTCGGGTAAGCCCAGCGCCTCGCCGTCGGCGAGCCCCACGCCTAGTCCAACCCCGAGCCCCACTCCGACGCCGGCGCCGGGTCAGCCGAAGACGAAATTCTTCCGGTACCGTGCTTGACGCCGTCGCCCACGCCTTCGCCGGTCCCGACGGGCTCGCTCTCGCCGCTCCCGCTCCCCACACCGACGTCGTCGGGATCCGCATCGCCGTCTGCATCGCCCTCGCCGTCGACGTCGTCATCGCCGACGCCCTCGCCGCTGCCCAGCGCGACTGCTTCGCCTACGCCGAGGTGATGCGCGGCCGCTCACCATCGTGGCGAAGCGGCGGGACATTTCCCGTCAAAGACGCATCCGTCGCATCCCAAGCGCTCACGGATTGCGCGCTTGCGCGAGCGGTGATCTTCGCCACGCGCCGAACGCATCAATGCGCCGCGCGAGCGTGAGCCGCATCCAGCGGCCGGCGTTCCGTTCCGACAGGGCGCTCACGCTGTCTCGAGCTCACCGCGGCAATTGCGCACGAGACAGCTAAAAAAAAAGAGCCTCGCGCATGCGAGGCTCTTTTCGTTCGAGACTCTTACGAGACTAGAACTTGAGGCCCAGTCCGACGTACGGACCGTTGTGCGAGAAGTCGACGGGCGTTCGTCTTGCCCACGCCCTTGTCGCCCAGGAAGCCGAACTCCAAGTAGACCGGTACGTTCGGAGCCGAACGTGAACGCGCCGCCGATGTCGTACTTGCAAGATGTTGTACGACAGCGTGTTAGCGGTACGGCGTCGTGCATCCGAGCGTCGAGCAGCCCGTGCACGTGCCCTTGACGTTCGGGTAGTAGTACGCGCTGCCGTACCACGTGAAGCCGTTCTGATCCAGATCGGGCAGTCTTCTCAACGCCGAGCCGACGTTGTTCAGACGCGGATAGCCGTAGTTGCCCGAACGCCACATGTAGCCGACGCCGATGTAGATGCTGTCGGATCCAGAACCTTCGAGACCCAGGCGCGCATCGACGATCGTAGTCGCGAACCGTGAACGCCGGAACGAACGTCTGAGAACTGTCCGCCGATCGCGGTTACGCAGCCCGGGTCGCCCGGATCGGATGCGTGACCGCCGTTCAGGCCGTCGCAGATGCGCGCCTGCGTTGGTCCGGCACGTCGTCGACCGTACGCCTGGTTGTGCGGGTAGTTGAACTGACGGTAGTCGCCTTCGATCATCCACGGCAGGCCGACGATGTCGAACTCCCACGCGCCGTGGATGCGGTACGAGAAGCCGTCCGTTCGTGTTCGTTCCGGTGTTGCCCGGGCTGAACTCGTTGTAGACCTTCGGCGAGATGATGCAGTCGCCGGCGATGAACGCCGTCACGACCGGGGTCGGAACGGGGGTCGGAGCCGGGGTCGGCGGTGCCGGCGGCGAGGCTGCCGGCGGCGGCGGCGGCGGCGGCGGGGTCGGCGGCAGATAACGCACGACGACGATGCGGCGATCCGGAACCCACTGCACGTAGGCGCCCATGCCTTCGGAAATGACGCGGACCGGCACGACGACGTGGCCCTGATACATCTCCGGCGGCACGTCGAGCGGACGCGTTTCGCCGTTGATGACGACTTCGGGCTTACCGACCGTCACTTTGACGTCCGCGCCCGGCTTGGTGACGTCGACCGTTTTGCTGGCCGGGATCGTACGATACCGTCGCGCCCATCTGTTCGAACATCGAGCGCAGCGGAATCAGGATGGTGCCGCCGCGGACGAGCGCGGCAAGGACGCGGCCTTGCTTGAGTTCGTCGGGCTTGGCATAGACGTGGTGATCGTTGAAGAGGATCGGGATTTGTCCGGACGGCGGGGAACCGAAGTTCGCCGGCGGCGTGTTGCGGCGCCGGTGCCGCCGGGGCAGGTGACGCCATCGGCGTTGCCGCCGGCGCAGCAGAGCCTGCGGGCGCAGCGATCCTGCGGTGCAGGAGAGCCTGCGGGTGCATCGATGCTGCGGGCGACGCCGGAGCGCTTGCTGCCGGAGACGGGGCCGCCGTCGCCTGTGCTATCGCGTTGGGTCCAATGTTGCCATGCGATGCAGGCTGCGACGGAGCTGCCACCGCGCTAAGTCCAAGGCCGGCTGTTAACAGCACGGCGAGGACTCCGGTGCTCAGTCGTTTCAAGTTATCCTCCTAGCTGAGAATGAATCCTTGGCTTACCGGGGCGCTACGGCCTGCGACAAACCAGGCGTCACGTCGGCAAATACCCCTAAGCAAGCAGAGTTAATCCTTCGGGAACCGGGTTGCCCCCCCTGCAGCATAGTGCAGGCGGCCGCTCCCGTTCGTCTATAAAGGTAGCGTTAAGCGAGCTTCTCTTCAAGCTTTGCGAGAAATTTTGCGCGGTCCATGATGTAGCGCTCGTGCGTTCCTTCCGCGACGGCTTCTTGTTCGTCGAAGACCTGTACGGCAAAACTGATCGCGCGGGCCGTCCACCAGCACGACTTCGACTTCCGTCCGCACGATGAAGCCGACCGGGACCGGCTTGTGGTGCTCCAGGTCGACGTGGGTGCCCAGCGTGAGTTGGCCGTCCTCCAGCAGCGGGCGCGACGCACGCGATGGCGGCATCCTCGATGAGTTGCACGAGCATTGGCGTGGAAAGGACGTCCACGCCCTTGTTACCGGCCTTTTCGGCGGTCATCCACTCTTCGACGCGGGTCTGCCGGCTGAAGGTACGCCCGATATCGAGTTTCGCACGCATGGCCCGGTGACAATACAACACCGGGCGCCACGCTCCCCCGCGCTCCGGAAGGAGCCGGCAACGCTGTCAGTGGGGTTTTTAAGGTTCGCTTAGTAAGGTGAATCAAAAGCGGCCGTCGGCACGTATGTACGTACGCAGAGAAGTCTTTTTTCTGATGAGAAGGAGCAGAATGCAGTATCATCGCTTGGGCAGCTCGCGGCTATGCTCGCGGCGGAGCCTGGCTCTTGGCGGATGCGCGAAGCAGACGCAGCAGCGCGGGCCGGTGGCATTGGACGTTGAGGCCGCGCAAGCGCAGCGCCGCGACATCGCCACCTATCTGACGCTGGACGGGCAAGTTGCGCCGCTCGAAGATTCGACGCTTTCTTTTCAGCAGTCCGGACCGATTGCAAGCGATCTACGTCAACCAAGGCGATCGCGTGAGCGCGGGCGAGCTGCTCGCGAAGATCGACGATTCGACGCTTCGCGCGCAACTCGCGCAAGTGCGAAGCGCAGATCGCTCAAGCGTCTGCGCAGGCGCAGTCTTCGGCGCTGAACGTCCCGATTACGCAGCAGCAGACCTCGCAAGCCGTCGCAGTCGGCGAAGGCCGCGCTCGCGAACGCGCAACTGACGTACAATCAAAACCAGCAGCTGTTCAAACAAGGATACGTCTCGCAATCGCGCTCGAGCAGGCTCGCTCGCAATACGTCGCCGCGCAATCGCAATATCAAACCGCGATTGCGAATCAGGGAACCACGGGCGTGCAAAGTTCGAACGCTGCGGCTGCGCGTGAAGCCGTGCACGCGGCGCAAGCGCAGGCAAACGTGCTGCGCACGCAAATCGCGCAAACGTCGCTGTACGCGCCGTTTGACGGCGTCGTGACGGCGCGGCTGATCGATCCGGGCGCGATGGCGCAGCCCGGTACCGCCGTGCTGAGAGTTTCGAGAGTCGAACACCGTGTGGGTGAACGTGAACGTACCCGACGACGATCTCGCGTACGTGCATGCCGGTACGCCGGTGTCGTTCACCGCGTCTCAGCTCGGATCGCGTCCCTTCCGCGGGACGATTTCCACGGTGAACGCCGTGCCGACGCAAGGAACGCTTTCGTATCAAGCGCGCGTTCAGCAGCCGAATCCCGATGCGGCCCTGCGCGGCGGCATGCTGGTAAGCGTGACGATTCAAAAGGCGAACCATCGCAACGCCATCGTCGTGCCGCGTCAAGCCGTCGCGCAAACGGATCAGGGTTCGAATGTGTTCATCGTCGGCAGCGATAACAAAGCCGTCGAAGTGCCCGTGCAAGTCGGCTTGCAAACCGACACGCTCAGCGAGGTGAGCAGTCCGCGCGTTCGACCGGGAACGCTCGTCATCACGACGCGCCCCGACGCACTTCAGAACGGAAGTTTGGTCGCCGTCGCAGGCAGCCGAAAAGGCGGGCAGCAGTAGATGAAGCTGCGTACCCTTGCCCTCATCGCGGCGCTCGCCATCGCCGGAGGCACTGCCGTGCCCGCAGCCGCGCAAACGACGACGGCCGTACCGCAACTCCCCGCAAGTGCAGTGCAAACGCGTACGCAGCCGGGCGTGCCGCAGCAGGTCACGCTGCAGCAAGCGCTCGACATCGCCGTCGCAAAGTCGCCGGTGCTCGCAGCCGCGCGAGCGAACCAGCAGTTGACGCAGATACCCGTGAACTTGGCCAAGACCGCGATCTTTCCCAACGTCAGCGCGAGCGCTACCGTCACGCACAGCAACCAAAGCACGTTCGCGGGCCGCAGTTTCGGGAGCAGCACCAGCAAAGGGCTGAACGCCACGGTGCGCCAGTTGATTTACGACGGCGGCAAATTCATCGCGCAGACTGCATCAGGCGCGCGCCAACGCAGTTGCGGGAACGCAAACGTACGAACGCGATCTGGAGACGCTTTCATTCAACGTCGGACAGGCGTACTACACGGCGCTGCAGGCGCACGCCGCGACCGGACTCGCAGCGCAAGTCGTGCATCAAAACGAAGTCCAGGAAGCACTCGTGCAGGCGCAGCTGCGCGCGGGAACGGCGTCGCGCGTAGATCTTGCCACGGCACAGACTGCCGACGGCTCAAGCGCGAGTCGCTCTCGTGCGGGCGCAGGGGCAGGAAGCGACGGCGCTGGCCTCGTTTGCGAACACACTCGGATTGGACGCGGACATTGCCGTCGCGCCCACCAACTCCGCACAAGACAATTCGCTCAGTCCGCTCGTCCCGGTGCTGGCGTACGATCAAGCGGTCGCGCGCGCGTTCTTGCTGCGGCCGGATTATCTGGCTGCACAAAGCACGGTGCTCGCAGCGAAATATAACGTACAGGTGCAGCGCTCGAATCTGCTGCCTTCGCTCAGCGCCACCGGCGGTTACGGCACGAACTCCACGACCGTCACCGGTACGGATTTTCGTCCCAGCAGCAACGTCGGCGCAACGCTCAGCATTCCGATCTTCGACCAGGGCATAACGCGCGCGCAAACGGAGCAGGCCGCAGATCAACTCGTGCTGGCGCAGTCGCAACTCGACCAGACGCGCTTGGGCGTGGAATTGAACGTTCGGCAAGCCCTCGTCGGGCTCGTCACCGCGCAGGGTGCCGTGGCGCAGGCGCAAGCCGAACTCACCAAAGGGCAAGAGATCCTCAAAGCAACGCAGGCGCAGTATCGGGCCGGCGTGACCACGCTGCCGCTCTTGCTCAACGCGCAGGTCGGCCTCACACAGGCGCAGACGGACGAGCTCAACGCAGTTTACGCGCTGCGGCAAGCCGAACAGACCTACGTCTACGCCCTCGGCGAGAACGCGATCGGCATCACTCCGTAACCGCTCGCAGGGTATGCTGCCCAGGCTGCTAATAGCGCCGGGAAGCAACCGCGAGAGGAGACGCAGACTGAAACTGTCGCACCAATGCGCGGCGGCGCTCGCCGCAGCCCTCTTCTTGGCTTCGTGCACGAAACAGAGCGCGGGCGGCGGCGCGATCGGCGCCCGGAACTCCTGGACGCAGCCCGGCGTCCTGCGATATGCGGAAAACGCTTCACCGTCTTCGCTCAATCCATTGCTCAACGCGTCCGCTGTTACGGGCGACCTGTCGATGTTCATTTACTCGTACGCGGTGCGGTACAACGACAAAGCGCAGCCCGTTCCCGACGCGGTGAGCGAGGTTCCCACGGTTGCGAACGGCGACGTCAGCAAAGACGGCTTGACGCTCAAGTACAAACTGCGGCCGAATTTGCGCTGGCAGGACGGTCAGCCCGTCACGTGCGCGGATCTCAAGTTCACGTGGCAAGCCGTGATGAACCCGCACAACAACGTCGTCACCACCGACGGCTACAAAGATATCAAAGACATCGACTGCAGCAATCCGCGCGTCGCGGTCGTGCACATGAAGAAGATGTACGCCCCGTACTTGCAGCAACTCTGGGGAGTAAACGGGAACGCGGTCATTCTGCCGGCGCATCTCCTGGCGAAATACAACGACGACAAAGGCTCGTTGAACAACGCGCCCTACAATTCACTGCCCATCGGCAGCGGACCGTTCAAGGTCATTCAGTGGCAGCGCGGCAGCGAAGTACGGATGGAGGCGAGCCGTTATTTCTGGGCCGGGAAGCCGAAGCTCAACGAAGTCGTGTTCAAGATCATGCCGGACGAGAATACGATCGGGACCGCGCTGCAAACGCACGACATCGACATGCTGGCGCGCGGAACAGGTTTGAGCCTGCCGCGCTACCAGCAAATCGTGACGCAAACGTCCGGCCTGAAGATGGTGCTGGTCGACGCCTATATTTACACGCATATCGACTTCAATCTTCGGCGTCCGCTCCTTTCGGATCGCAACGTTCGGCTGGCGCTCGCGTATGCGACGAACCGTCAGGAGATCGTCGACAAAGTAATGCACGGTGCGGCGGTTGCGTCCGAGACGGATCAATCGCCGGAACTTTCTTGGGCGCATACCGATGCGATAGAACATCATCCGTTCGATCCCGCGAAAGCGCAGCAGATCCTCGAAGCCGACGGTTGGAAGCGCGGCGCGGACGGAATTCGAGTGAAGAACGGGCAGAAGCTCTCTTTCGATCTGACGAGCGCCGCGGAGAGCAACTACGCGCGACAGATCCAAACGCTGCTGCAGCGCCAATGGCACGAAATCGGTGCTGAAGCGATCGTCAAGAACGTCCCCACCGCGTTGATGTTCCAGAACGGAACGACCGGGACGCTGCAGGGCGGGCACTACGATGCGGCGCTTTACAGTTGGAATGCTGCGGCGGATCCCGATGACAGCGCGATCTACTCCGGCGAGAATTTCGCGCCTCACGGTCAAAATGCGCTGTTCTGGAACAATCCGGCGGCGACCGCGGCAATGAACGACGCGATGAATACGCTCGACCGAAACCGGCGCAAGCACGACTACGAGATCGTTCAGCAGCAGATGGCCAAGGATGTGCCTACGATCGTGCTGTTCTTCTGGAAGGAACCGTACCTGTACAACACCGACCTCAAAGGCTTCGCGCCTTCGCCTGTCATCTCTGCGTTTTGGAACCCGTGGGAGTATTCGATATAACATGAAAAGACTGCTCGCAATCGGTTTGAGCTCAGCTTTCATCTTCGCCGGGTGCAGCAAACAAGGCGGCACGCAGACGTCGACGACGCAGACCACCACCACCACTTCGTCGAACGTCGTCTCGAACGCGCCGCCGGTAAACACTTCGAGCGCAGAGCAGAACTCATGGACCGTTCCGCACACGCTGCGCGTTACCGCCGAGGAGGACGTCGAAAGCCTCAATCCGCTGCTGACGACCGACACGCCCGTTTCGCTGATCATCGCGCCGCTCACGATGGGCTATCTGATTCGCTGGGACAAGCAAGGCAAACCGATTCCGGAACTGATTACGGAAATTCCCTCGCAGCAGAACGGCGGCGTCAGCAAGGACGGACTGACGATCACCTATCACATGCGGCACGGCGTGAAATGGTCGGACGGTGCGCCGTTCAACGCCGACGACGTCATCTTCAGCTTCAATGCGGTCCTGAATCCCGCGAATAACGTCACGAGCCGGTCGGGGTTCGATCGCATCGTCAAGATGGACGAGCCGGACAACTATACGGTGGTCTTACATCTCAGCAAACCGTATTCGCCTTTCGTCGAAACGTTTTTCAGCACTGCGGGCGCGAACCCGTCGCTCCTTCCCGCGCATCTTCTCGCCAAGTACGCGAATCTGAACAACGTCGACTATAACTCCAAACCCGTCGGCATCGGACCGTTCATGGTGAAAGAATGGCAGCGGGGGTCGCGCGTCGTGTTGGTCGCGAATCCTTACTATTTCCGCGGAACGCCGAAGCTCAAAGAGATCGACTACGAGATCATCACCAACGCGAACACCGTTCTGACCGAAATGCAAGCGAAGTCGCTCGACATGTTCTATCAGGCGCCGCAGAACATGCTCGGCCAATTCACGGCGCTTCGCTCGTTCGTCACGTGGGCGCAACCGAGTTTTTACTTCCGGCACGTAGACTTCAACCTGCGCAGCGAGAACTCAAAGATCCGGCGGTCCGGCAGGCGTTACGCTACGCCATGGACAGGCCGACGATTCTCGCCAAGCTTTATCACGGCGTCGGTTTGCTGCAGGAAGAGCCGGCTCCCAAAGTCTCCGCTTACTGGGATCCGGACATCAAGATGGTTCCGTTCGACATTGCGAAAGCCAATCAACTGCTCGATCGGGCCGGCTGGAAGCCCGGGCCCGACGGCGTGCGCGCGAAAAACGGCGTCCGCCTCGATCTGAACTTCGCTACCGCGTCGGGCACCGTCATCAACGATCAGCTCATCGAGCAGCTGCGGCAGACGTGGTCGCAGACTCGGCGTGAAACTCACGGTGAGCCACTACCAGAACACGCTGCTTTTCGCGCAATATCAAGACGGCGGCATTCTCTATCGCGGAAAATACGACGTCGCCTACTACGCTTGGGGGCTCGGCGCGACGGGTGACTTCTCGCCGATCTACGGATGCGATGAGTTCCCGCCGAGCGGGCAGAACAGCATCTTCTGGTGTAACGCGGCGGCGGAGAAATCCATGCAGGCGCTGTACGGGCATTACGATCAAGCGCAGCGCAACCAAGACGATCGCGTCGTCATGACGCAGACTTGCCAAGGACGTTCCGACGGTCGTACTCATGGGTACCGCGGCGCTTTGGGTGTACAACAAGGACGTCAAAAACTTCAGCCCGGGCGCGCTTTCGCCGTTCGACAACTTCATGGACGTGGATATTTAATGAAGAAGAACACCGTCGCGCGTCTGTGCATCCTGCTGCTCTCCGCCGCTTTGGCCGCAGGCTGCAGTAAGAGCGGCGGCCCCGGCGTATCAGGCGGCCTGCTGAACGAATCGCCGGGTGCGCCTGCCGCGCCGGTTTCCGCGCAACGGGTCAACTCGTGGACGCGCCCGCACGTGCTCCGTTACGCGACGGCCGAGGACGTCAGCTCGCTCAACCCGACCCTCATCCAGCAGGGCACGCTGGACTACATGGCGTCGATGACGATGGCGTGGCTGATAAAGTGGGACGCGCACAACAACGCGTACGGCGAACTCGCTACGGAGGTGCCGACGAAGGAAAACGGCGGGGTAAGTGCGGACGGGTTGACGATCACGTATCACATCCGCAAAGGCGTGAAATGGTCCGACGGCGTGCCGTTCGATGCGGACGACGTGGTATGGTCGTTCCACGCGGTGCTCAACCCGGCGAACAACATCGTAAGCCGCAGCGGCTGGGACCACATCGCGAAGATCGACGAACCGGACAAATACACCGTCGTTCTTCATTTGACCAAGCCGTACTCGCCCTTCGTCGAAACCTTTTTCTCGACGGCAGGCGCAAACCCGTGTTTGATGCCGAAGCATTTGCTGGCGAAGTATCCGAACATCAACAACGTTCCGTATAATGCGCTGCCGGTCGGGATCGGGCCGTTCAAATACAAAGAGTGGGACCGCGGGCAGCGCGTCGTGATGGTGGCGAACCCGCTGTATTTCCGCGGCATGCCGAAGCTCAAGGAAATCGACTTCGAGATCATCCCGGACACGAACACGGTGCTTACGGAGATGCAGGCGAAGGAACTCGATCTTTGGTACCCGGTACCTGCGAGCTCGTTTGCGACGAAGATGCAAAACATGGGCCAGTTCGCCTACATTCGTCAACCGGGTTATCTGTTCAATCACATCGACTTCAATCTGACGCGCCCGGTCCTCAAGGATCCGGCCGTTCGCATTGCCTTGCGGTACGCGACCGATCGCGCCACGCTGATTCGCAAAATCTCGCATGGCATCGGTCTGCTTCAGGAGCAGCCTGCGCCGAGAACCGCCCCGTTCTGGGATCCGAACTTGCCGCTCGTACCGTTCGACCTGGCCAAGGCGAATCAAACCCTCGATGCGGCGGGCTGGAAGCGCGGCGCGGACGGTATCCGTTCGAAAAACGGCGTCCGCCTTTCACTCGAGTTCATTACCAATAGCGGTAACCCCGGCGCGGACCAGCAAATCGAAATGATTCGTACCTGGTGGAAGCAGATCGGCGCGGAGATCGTCGTGAAGCATTACCTCTCGGCCTTGATCTTCGCGTCATACGCCGACCACGGCGTGCTGCTGCGCGGCAACTGGGATGCTATTTACTTTGCGTGGGGCGTAGGAGCCACGGGCGATCTTTCGACGCTCTACGCGTGCGATGAAATGCCGCCGAACGGGCAGAACGTGCTGCACTGGTGCGATCCCGTTGCGGATAAAGCGATGCACGATCTCTATACGCACTACAATCAGGCGCAGCGAAATAAAGACGATGCGGTGCTTTTCCAACGCATCGTCAAAGACGTGCCCACGATCGTGACCAATGGTCGCGAAGACCTGTTCGTCTTCAATCGAGATCTGGAGAATTTTCATCCCAACGGCGTCACCCCGTTCGACAACATGATGAACGTGGACATTTGACCGTCCGGTGAAGAAAGCGCTGTGCGCCTTGGCCGCGATTCTCGGGTGCGCGCTGCCCGCGTGCTCCGGCGGCGGAGGCGCCCCGCGGGGAAACCGGCACTCCTGGACGATTCCCGGGACGTTTCGCTGGGCGGACGGCGAAGACATCGACAATCTCAATCCGCTGCTCTCCACGGAAACGCTCGTCAACGATCTGTCGTCGTTCACGATGGGATATTTCTTCGTCTTCGACGACAAGGCGCGGCCGGTACCTTCGCTTTGCGTCGAATTGCCGACGAGGGCGAACGGTCTCATTTCGCGCGACGGAAAATCGATAACGTTCAAATTGCGGCGAGGCGTGCTCTGGCACGACGGTAAGCCGTTCACCTCCGCCGACGTCGCTTTTACGGTCAAGACGATTCTCGACCCGAAGACCAACGTGCTCACGCGTGACGGGTGGGATTTGATCGATCGCGTGGAGACCCCCGATCGTTACACGGCGATCTTCCGGCTCAAACGCCCCTACGCCGCGTTCATCAACCGGTATTTTACGCCCGTCGACAATCCCGCTATTCTGCCCGAGCACATTCTGGCGGGGCAAGACGTCAACCATTCGCCCTATAACGGTTTGCCGGTCGGCTTGGGTCCGTTCCGCTACGTGAAATGGGTGCGCGGAAGTGAAGTCGTCATGGAAGCGTTTCCCCATTGGTGGGGCGGCGCGCCGAAATTGAAACGCGTGGTGTTCAAAGTGATTCCCGACGCCAACACGATGCTTACCGCGCTGCAAACGCACGAAATCGACGCGTTTGTGCGCGTTCCGACCAACACGTACGAGCAAGTCGAAAAGGTGCCGAACACGAGGTCGATCTCCTTCGATACCACGGCGTACGGGCACATCGATTTCAACGTAACGAGCCCTAATCTCGCGGATTTGCAAGTACGCCAAGCGCTCGCGCGCGCTATCGACGTGCGCACCCTGTGGTCAAAAATTTCGCATCACAGCGGCTATCTGGCTTGCACGCCGATTTCGCATCTCAATTGGGCGTACGATGCGTACGCGCAGTGCTACCCGTTCGATCTGCATGAAGCGGCTCAACAGCTGGAACGGGACGGCTGGGTGACCGGCGCGGACGGTCTACGGCATAAGGACGGCCGGACGCTGCGTTTTTCGTTTGCGGGGAACACCGGCAATCCGGGACTCGATTCAACGGTGCTTCTGATCCAGCAGTGGTTCAAGCAGATCGGCGTCGGCCTGGAATACTTCCGGTATCCGACGGACAAACTGTTTGCGTCCTACGCCGCCGGAGGCATCGTGGCGACGCGCCACTACGACATCGCATCGTACGCGTGGAGTCTGCCTCCGGATCCGGATCTTACGAACCTGATCGCGTGCAGCCGCATCTCTCCGAAGGGTCAAAACTACATGGGCTACTGCAACCCGCGCGTGGATGCGGCGCTTGAGGATGCGCTCGTGAACTACGACCGCTCGGTTCGAAGACGCGACTACGTGCGCGTGCAGGAGGACGTGGCGCGCGACGTGCCGTTCGTCGTGCTCAGCCAACGCACGGAGCACATGACGTACGACGACGATTTTCGCAACATCAGGCCGGGACCCGTGATGGATTTCTGGAACCCGCAGGATATCTCGAACTAAGCGCGATCGCGGTCGCGGTGAGAACGCAACCGGCGAGCGAAAGCGCGCGCAGGACCGCCCAAACCGCATCACGCGTGAACAGTCCGGTCGCGTGCTGTTCGATGCCCCACGCGCGCGCAACGTCGACCGCGCGGATGGTGTTCGGCAGCGTCTTCATAGCGTCGGGCCAGACGGGAGCGGGATGCGCGTGCGCGAACGCGGCCGCGACGCCGATGAACGCAAGGGCCGCTGCGGGAACCGCAAGCGCTCGCGCGCGTGGCTGCGTTCGTAAAGCAACGAGCGCGCCGCCGAGCGCCCCGATCAGCAGCAGCGTTTGCAACGTGCCGTCGGGACGCTGCGCCAAGCCGAGCCAATCGGTTGCAGCGAATAGCGCGCCGAAGGCCGCGAGCGGCCACAGTTCGTCGGAAACTCGCGCCGCGTAAAGCACGCACGGTACGAAAGTAACGATCAGATCGTGCTCGTGGAAAAAGGGCATCACAAGCGGCAGCAGAGCGCACGTTGCGCAGAAGCGCGTAGTGGCATCGCGCGCCCGCTGCATGAGGACGACCCACGCACATGCCGCGGCAATGCTCACGGTTATGCCGAAGGCCCAAGCAATGCGGGCCGAGGCGCCCAAACCGTACGCAATCGCCGCAGGCGTAATCTGAATTGCCGACAGTGCTTCGGCGGCGGAATGGCGTTGCAGAACGGCGGCGTAGTGCTCCAAACCGTGAATGCCCGCTACGGCGGCGCACGCGGCAACAAAAATAGCAAGTGTTGCAGCGAATGTTGCCGCGCCGCGGCGGTTCGCAATCTGCGCGAGAAGCGTGAGCGCGACGTTCGGCTGCGTCCACGCGAACAGTGCGGCGACGTTCCCACCGAGACCGAGCACCGCACATGCAAACGCCGGAAGCGCGAGCTGCCCCAGCGCGAGTGCGCTGGTCAGGGGACCGAATCCAAGCGCCGCGACGAGCATCGCCAGCAGTGAGCGTGCGGTAACGCGCGGGTGGAGCAAACGCGCCGTCGACCACACGAGCAGCGCGACGCAGAGAAGAAGCAGTGCGCGCCAAACGTCGCCGGCGGCGTCGAACGGCAGACGCGCGAGAGCGCCGAAGACCGGGAGCAGAGCGGGCGGGCCGACGAACGGCAGCGCTTCGTAGCGGCCGGCGTTCACGCCGGTCAAACGCATCTCCGCGTTCCAAATGCTTTGCGAATACGCGTCGGCGCCTGCGTTCCACGAAGCTCCCGCTGCGTAGTACGCCTCGAAGTCGCGCATGGGTGGACCGGGCGTCGGGTGCGGACGCGCGAAAAGCAATGCAACGGCGACGGCAATGCAAGCCCCGCCCAGCAGCCACGCGCGCATCCTACGCGTCGCTACGATCGATCTGCGCGTACAACGTCATGCGTTCGACCACGCCTTTCGATGCCATCGCGTACGCGACGCCGCCCGGAAAACGTGCCTCGAACGAGCGATCGTACACGACCGTTCCCGGGCCGCCGACAGCCGGCGCGAACGGTTCCGGCACGGCGTTAGCGGGCATGCCGATGCAAACGCTTCCCGGTTCGAGGCGAAAGCCGCCGAAGTCGCGTGATTCCAAGTTCGGTGCGTGCGGACCGCGCGGCACGTAGACTTCCCCTGCAAGCAGAACGCCGTTCTTGTAAAACACGCTGAGCAGACACCGGCGCCCGGATTCGCTGGTCGCATACGTATGCCAACCGCGCGCCGGATAGCTGAACGCGATGCCGAGATCGCGCTCGACGTCCACGCGTCGCGTTTGGCCTATTGCGAACGTCAGACGTTCGCTTTGCAGCAGGACGGGACGTTCGATGGGCGCCGGAGGCGTATTGGGCGAGTTGCGGCGGCGTTCGTGCAGGTGCGCCAGAATATCGACGGCGCGAAGCATAGCGAAATCCGGCGGCGGTTTTTCACTCACCGGCCCGGCACCGCTACGTGCGAGACCGACATCAGGTAGAAGAGCGCGAACATCGTAAGCAAGTACCACGCGCCTACGCGGAACTTTCCGGCAGTCGTCATCGTCGCATACCGCGGGTCGACGTATCCGCGCAGCGCGGCAAAGACGCCGGGAAGCGCCATCAAGCCGAAGATGACGATGAAGAAAATCGCGATGTGCAGCGCGAGAGACGCACCCACGAAGATGATGAAACCGCCGATCCAAAGCGAGGGCGAAACCGCGCCTGCAACGCGGCCCCCGTCGAACGGAAGCGCGGGAATCATGTTGAACAAATTGATCATCGCGCCGACGTACGCGGCCATGTACCAAAAAGGATTGTGCGTTTGATAGCCGAGCGCGAAGCAGGCTGCAGAAACACCGAGCCCGGTGAGCGGTCCCGCCAATGCGATGTACGCGTCGTGTTCCAGATCGGCGGGAGCGCCGCCCATCGTATACGCGCCGAAGAACGGCACGAACATCGGCAGACGTGCGGGCAGTCCGTAATTGCGGATCGTGACGTAGTGACCCATCTCGTGGGCGAGGATCATCAGCACGAACACCAGGGCGAACTTCCAACCCATGAAGAGCGCGTAAAAGAACAGCGAGACGAAGAACGATCCGCCGAAGGTGAGCGCCTTGAGCAGAACGACCGCCCATTTGAGATTCAGCAGCACGAAAAACAGCGCTTTGAATTTCGCGAGCAGAACCGCGATGCCGACCGCGGCGGTTCCCAAACCTTTTGCAGCGCGGCTCTTTTCGGATTGAGCGCGCTGCGCGTCGGGCGGCAGATAGTCGCCTTCCTGTACGTCGAAACGCCGGTTTTCCGGCCGCTCCGCCCAGCCGCTTTTCGGGTCTTTCACGCTTGCTTTCTTTCCCGCTCGCACCGTCCAAGGCATGCCTGGCCGAGTGAGCGAACGGCGCGGGCGTGAAGCGCATCGTGATCCTGGGTGGCGGCTTCGCCGCGATCGCAGCGGCGCAGCGGCTCGAAAAACGCTTGCGCGCGGGCGAAGCGGAACTCGTGCTCATCAGCCGCGAAAACTTCTCGCTTTTTACGCCGATGCTGCCTGAAGTCAGTTCGGGCGCGCTGGACGTGCGGCACATCGTTACGCCAATTCGCTCGCAACTTCGCAAAACGCGTTTCATTCTCGCCGACGTGACGGCGCTCGACGTCGAATCGCGCACCGTAACGTACACGCACACGCTGACCGGGATGAGCGAGGAGCTTCCATACGATCACGTGGTCATCGCGATCGGCGCGGCCACCTCCACGTTCGGTCTTCCGGGCGTGGCGGAGCGCGTTTTCGCGCTGAAAACGCTCGAAGACGCCGGCATCCTGCGCAATCGCTTCATTTGGCTGCTCGAGTTGGCGGACACGACGCCGGACGATTCGGAACGGCAGCGTCTGCTCACGCTCGTCGTGGTCGGGGGCGGATTCACCGGCGTCGAAGCCGCCGGCGAGATGGTCGAACTGTTCCGCAGCGTCGGACGCTTCTATCCGCACGTGAAAAAGAACGACGTTCGGATCGTGCTGATCGAAGGCGGAAAAACGCTGCTTCCCGGACTGCCCGCACGCATGGGCTCCTATTCGGAGCGCGATCTTCGCAAGCGAGGCGTGCGTGTGATCACCGGCGACGGCGTGAAATCCGCCGACGACGACGGCTTGGAACTGGCGAGCGGTCAGCGCATCGAGACGCGGACGATCATCTGGAGTGCGGGCGTGCGGCCGCGTCCGCTCGCGGTGCGCGGCGATTTGCCGCACGGAAAGCACGGCACGATAGCCGCAGGTCCGGACATGCGCGTCTCCGGATTTCGAGGGGTCTGGGCTTTGGGAGATTGCGCCGCCATTCCGAACGGCGAAGGTGGATTCTATCCGCCGACCGCGCAGCACGCCATTCGCGAAGGTCCGGTGCTTGCCGACAATATCATCGCGGCTCTGCGCGGGCAGCCGACGAAGAATTTCCGCTATAACGCACTGGGCATGATGGCTTCGCTCGGCGCCCGCAAAGCCGTCGCGCAGCTTCCGGGAAACCGCGTTCTCACCGGATTTTTTGCGTGGTTTCTCTGGCGCTCGTATTACCTTTCGCGTTTGCCCGGATTGGACCGCAAACTGCGCGTCGCGTTCGACTGGACGCTCGAGCTCGTCTTTCCGCGCGACATTTCGGAACTGCGCGTGTACACCCGCCGCGCGCAATCGAGCGCCGCAATCGATGCGGGCCTAGTGCCGCGCGACGAGGTCGTGTTAAAGTAGGGCCATGGAATTCCGGGAACCGATCGATCGGCTTATTCGTAATCCGCGCGAGTTCACCAAGCACTTGCGTTTCCCGGATGCTGCCCAGATCCGAATCTACGACGAAACGCTTCGCGACGGCGAGCAAATGCCGGGCATCTGCTTTACGCCGGAACAAAAATACGAGATCGCGAAGCGGCTTGCGGACATCGGCGTGCACATCATGAGCGTCGGCTTTCCGGCGGCGAGCCCCGGCGACTGCAAAACGCTGCAGATGGTGATGGAAGCCAAGCGGCGGGGCGAGATCGGTGACGTGGAGATCGTCGTCATGTGCCGCTGCAATCCGCACGACATCGACGTCACAATACGCACCTTGCAAGAGATCGACGTGGATGCTTCCGAGGTGACGTTCTTCATCTTTACGAGCGGAAGCGACCTGCACTTGAAGTACAAGATCGGCAAGACGCTGCTGAAATTGGAAGGCAGGGACGAGGCGGAGTGGCTCGATTTGCCGCTCGAATTCTACCGGAACGCGAACGTCAAGATGCAGTGCGACGCCATCAGGTACGCGCGCGGCAAGGGCGTTACGCGGGTCGAGTTCGGCGCGGAAGACGGCAGCCGCGGCGACGTGGATTACTTCATCGAGTATTTCAAGGCCGGTTTGGCTGCGGGCGGCACGCGGCCGGCGTGGCCCGACACGGTGGGATGCATGACCCCGGAAGCCGCCCGTTGGTACTGCACGCGTATCGTGAATGCGATGCCCAAAGGTTTGCCGATGGTCTGTCATCTGCACAACGACTACGGCCTGGGAACGATCAACGCCATCACCGCGGTATCGTGCGGTTTCAAAGTCGTTTCCGTGACGGCGAACGGCTACGGAGAGCGCGCCGGGAACGTCAAACTGCACGAATTCGTCACCGCGCTGAACGTGCTGTACGGCATTGAAATTCCGGGTTTCAAATACGGCAAGTTGCGCGAGCTCGCGCGGTTCATGGAGCGCGTAAGCGGCGTGCCGATGCAGCAGCACGAGCCGATAGTCGGCAGCAAAGTCTTCGCGCACGAATCCGGAATCCACACCCACGCGATGCTCGTGGATCACCGCATGTACGAAGCCGTGCCGGCGCAGCTGGTCGGCGCCGAAACGACGTGGGTGTTCGGCAAGCACTCGGGTGTGGCGCTCGTCGAGGATACGCTGCGCAAGCACGAGGAGCAGCTCGCGCGGAGCGGCGTCGAACTTACGCCCGCACTCGCGCACCGCGTCACGGACGAAGTCAAGCGCATCCGTGAGGAACGCGCCGCGAGCAGCAAGAGTGAAGAAGCGATAGACGCGTACGAAATGGCGATGCGCGGTCTCTCCATCGGCGAGGACGAACTGACCGACATCGCGATCGCGCTCGGACGTCCGGCTGCGGTCGCAGGCTGACCTCGGTTGAAACCCGGTCGTACCGTCCTGGCGGTTTTGCTGGGATATCTCTCGCTGCTTGCCGTCGAGCTGATCGGCGCCCTGATCTTTCGCGGGATCGTCGGCGGGGAATTCGTCACGTTCGTTTCAGGCGTCATCGCCGGAGTGATTACCGCGCGCATCGCCGTCGTGCGGCCCGTTCTGCATGCGGCGGTGCTGGGCGTCGTCGTGATTTGCGTCACGATGCTTGCCGCCGCGTTTTCGAAGCGGCCGCCGGTTCCGGGCATTCCGCCGTGGTATCCGTACGCGGCGGCGTTGCTCGCGGGCGCGGGCGCATTCGTCGGCGGCGCGATGGCGACGCGTGAAAAACGCGCGTCTTGAAAGCGCTCGGCGCGAATTAGGCGGGCTGGTCCGCGACCGCTCCTAACCGAAACGCGGCGACGAACGCTCGAAAAACGGTCGGGTAGTCGCCGTGCGTAAACCGCACCTGCCGCGGGCCGCTGCGCTCGAACCCCGGAATGAGCGCGACGTAGTCGGCCTGCTCGACCCGCGCGAGATCGATCTCCATCGTTACCGGCGGCTCGAAACGGTAGGGCTTGGCGCGTGATGCGTTTTTGACCGCATCCGCCGCTGCGGCGCGAATCGCGAGTGCGGCGGCTTGCGGCGAAATCGAATCGGCAGCGTAGTTGCCAATGCTTTCTTTCACAATCACGCCCGCTATCCACGGCATCTGCTCTTTCGCGGTTTCCACCGTGACGCGATCGCCGCTGATCAGCAGCACGGGAACGCCGAAGTGACCGGCAAACGCAGCGTTGAGCGTCGCTTCGCTGCAGCGGATCCCGTTCATGCGCACCTCGTAAACGACGGACGGCGTATACGTGTGGCACAGCGTCGCATTCGCCTCGCCGATTCCGCCGTGATAGCCGGTGAAGAAGACGCCGCCGAATCCGCCGTCGACGTTCTGCACCATAGAAAACGGCTTGCGGTTTCCGAAAACGACGCGAACGTCTTCCGGTAAGTCGTCGAGAAGCAGATTGCGCATCGGGCCGTGCGAGTCGTTGACGAGTATGCCGCTCGCACCGGCATCGCGCGCGCCCGCGATTGCGGCGCAGACTTCCGCCGTCATGTACTTGCGGTAGATGAAATAATCGGGCTTGTAGTTGCGCGCGTCGACCTGCTCCCAGCTGCAGACGCCGGCGGTGCCTTCCATGTCGCACGAAATATAGAGGTTCATTTTTTAAAGGCGCTCCGCTCCAAGCGCGTGCATTCCCCGAGGGCGCGCCGGGTTAGGCGACGGCACTCGCAGCCCCGCCCAGCCGGAATGCGCAGACGAATGCGCGGAAAACTTGCCGATAGTCGCTGTGCGTGAAGCGTACGGTCCGGCCGTCGGTGCGTTCGAAGCCGGGCATCAGTTCGATGAAGTCCGCCTGCTCGACGCGCGTGGTCTCGATTTCCATCGTAATCGGCGGATCGAAGACGAAAGGCTTGGCATTTTTTGCATTGCGGACGGCCCGCGCCGCGCCTTCGCGCAGCGCGGATCGCGCAGCTGCCGGCGTCAGCGAATCGGCCGCATAGTGACCGATGCCTTCCTTGACGACGACGCCTTCGACCCACGGCATATACGCTTTGACGTGATCGACGACCACGCGATCGCCGCTGACGAGAAGAAGCGGGATGCCATACTGTCCCGCCATGGCCGCATTGAGCAACGCCTCACTGCAAAGTTCGCCGTTCATCCGCACGTTGTAGAGACTGTCTGCGGTGTACGTATGTGCGAGCACACCATTGGCGGCGCCGACACGCGCGTGATACCCGGTAAAAAACGCGCCGTCGAACCCGGGGCCGAGCCGTTCGGCCATGGAAAACGGCTTACGTCCGCCGGAAACGACGCGAACGTCGGGCGGCAGTTCGTCCCATAGCAGATTGCGCATGTCCCAGTGCGAATCGTTGACGAGCACGTCGGCGGCTCCGGCATCGCGCGCGCCGTCGATTGCCGCGCGTACCTCTTGCGACATGTAGCGGCGATAGATCGGATATTCGTGCCGGTTGGAAGGATCGCACTGCATCCAGACTGCAGACGCCTGCTGTGCCTTCCATGTCACACGATATGTAGAGTCGCACTACTGTTTGCTCTCGCTTTCCGCTTCACTCAAGCCTTCTTTTGCTGCGACGTTGCCCGGATTGACTGCGAGCGCGCGTTTGTAAAACGGCATGGCGTCCTCGTATTTTCCTACCGCCAAATACATGTCGCCGAGCTGCGTGAGGGCGACGTCGTCTTTCGGGTTGCGCGCGATGCGCGCGCGCAGATCCGCGAGCCTGCGTGCGTACGGCCGCCGGCGGTCCGCCGCCTTCGACGTTTACCGCGGGGGGCGCCGCCGTCGCGGTCGCGGCTCGGTTGCCCGAGCCCGTCGCCGCTCCGAACACCGACCCTCCCGTGGAAAAGGCCGTGTGCAGAAGATATCCCATCGCCGCCAAGAAGGCGGCGGCGACGACGACCATCACGGGAATGTAAACGCGCGGCGGTAAGCCGCGCTGCGTAGTCCGAGCCACAAGAATCGTTTGGACGCGCGCCGAACAAACTCTTCGTGCTGCCTTCGGAAACCGATCTCCAGCTGCTCTTTGCCGAACTCAACAACTACCACTTCAACGGGGAAGTCCCGGTGTGCCGCATTCGCTACAATGCGCGGTTTTCGAATTCCGCCGGGCGTATAACCTACAGCGAGCGTCCGCTGCTCATCGAATTGTCGCCCAAGCACTTTCGCGCAAACCGGGAAGCGCTGCGCGAAACGCTTCTGCACGAAATGATTCACGCGTGGCTGTACGACCGCAACGGCGACACGGGGCACGGCACCGATTTCCGGCGCAAGATGCGCGACTGCGGTATGACCTCGATCTATCACGATCTCGGCAGCGTGCGGCCGTACAACGAAAGCGTCAAGCGCTACATTCTGCGCTGCGAGAAATGCACGCTGGAACTGCTGCGCAAACGCCTGCCGGCTGCGGCGATGAGTTGCGGCCGCTGCAGCAAACGCGACTACGACCCGCGCTTTCCGCTGACGGTGTTCGAGGTGCTCGAGACGCGAGAACTCGGTGTAACGAGCGGGCGGGCGGCTTTCAAAGGGCGGTAAGCGGGCAGGCGCCGCCGTCTTTTTCGGGCGGTTCAGACGTTTATCCAGGCAGAAAACCGCGTCCCGGGCGAAGATAACGGGGCCATGACGACCACCAACCTTCCGAGCAACGGGGCCAAAACGCGGGTCGAGTCCGACTCGATGGGCCAGATTCAGGTACCCGCCGACAAATATTACGGCGCCCAATCGGCGCGTTCGCTGATCCACTTCGATATCGGCGAGGGCGAATGGCCTCGCGACATCATGCCGCGCCAAGTTATCAAAGCGATGGCCGTCCTAAAGAAGGCGGCTGCGCTCGTGAATAACGATCTCGGTAAACTCGACAAAGAGAAAACCGAGTTTATCGTCAAGGCGGCCGATGAAGTCATCGCAGGAAAACTGAACGCGCACTTCCCGCTGCGCGTCTGGCAAACGGGCTCGGGCACGCAGACGAACATGAACGTGAATGAGGTCATCTCCAACCGCGCGATCGAGATCGCGGGCGGCGAGATGGGCAGCAAGAAGCCGGTTCACCCCAACGATCACGTCAACATGTCGCAGTCTTCGAACGACACGTTTCCGACGGCGATGCACATGGCGGCGGCCGAGGCGGTGGTAGAGATGCTGCCGGCGGTGCAGCAGCTGCGCGACGCGCTCGACCGTAAAGCGCAGGAGTGGAAGGACGTCGTCAAGGTCGGCCGGACGCATCTGCAGGACGCGACGCCGCTCACGCTCGGCCAAGAGTTTTCGGGCTACGTCACCCAACTGGATCGCGCGATGAACGCTATTAAACTCGCGCTGGACCCGTTGTACGATCTCGCGATCGGCGGCACGGCGGTGGGTACCGGTCTCAACGCGCACCGCGAGTTCGCGGAACGCGCGGCCAAAAAAATCGCCGAACTGACGGGCTTACCGTTCCGCTCGCATCCAAACAAGTTCACCGCGCTCGCATCGCACGACGACTTCGTCTTCGCATCGGGCGCGCTCAAGACGCTGGCGGCGGCGCTCATGAAGATTGCGAACGACATTCGGTGGTTGGCATCCGGGCCGCGCGCGGGCATCGGCGAACTGGTTCTGCCCGAAAACGAACCGGGTTCGTCGATCATGCCGGGCAAAGTAAATCCGACGCAGTCCGAAGCGATGACGATGGTGGTCGCGCAGGTTTACGGTAACGACGCGGCGATCGGGTTCGGCGCCTCACAGGGCAACTTCGAGCTCAACGTGTTCAACCCCGTGATGATCTATAATTTCCTGCACTCGTGCATGCTCTTGCGCGATACGTGCACGATGTTCCGCGAGCACGCCGCGGAAGGGCTGGAAGCGAACGAAGAAGTCATCGCGAAGTACTTGAGCCAGTCATTGATGACGGTGACCGCCCTTTCGCCCAAGATCGGCTACGACAAAGCGGCCGAGATCGCCAAGCACGCACATCGCAACAAGTCGACGCTCAAAGATGCGGCAGTGGAACTCGGTTACGTAAGTGCGGAAGATTTCGACGCGTTCGTCGTTCCCAAAGAGATGACGTACCCGAAGTAACGCAGTCTCCGGTACGAAAAAACGGCGCGTGCTTCGCGCCGTTTTTTCTTTAAGGCAACTCGCGGTTCGCTAGTTTTCGCGAATCAAGATGCTCGCGTAGGTCGGCTGCACGCCGGCCCAAATCTTGTCGTTCCAGCGATCGGACGCGCAGCGCTCCAAGCTGTACAAATCCAGCACCCAGTCGTTGAAAAACGAGTCGTCGGTATCGAGAGCTACGAGCGTGCGTTCGTTCATGTTCCGTCCTTTGATGTCGTCCATTCAACGTTTCATATCGACAATCCGACGGCACGACTTGCGCAGACGTTGGGTCCTTCGCCCTAAGCCTATACGCAATCGTTACATTTCCCTTGGGCCCTTGCCATACGACCGCCCGCGGTCAAGTGATACCGGTCATTTTTCCACTCTACGCGAGTGCCGCAGAAGCTCCCGGCCCACACCGCTACCCCGAACGCTTCCCGCAGCGGAATGAGCCACGGCGCCGCCGGGGTTCGCGGAGCAAACGCCTCACGCGCCTCGAGGTGCAGCAACACCCGAAGCGTCGCCGCGAGCACGAGTGCGACGCTCGAAAGCGCGGTGCGCGACGTCAAGGCGAACGTCGCCGCAAACGGCAGAACGTACGTCACGATCGACCCGGCATAACCGGCGGGCCGCTGTCCGCGAATCGCGCGCGCCCACCGCAATTCGTGCCGCCACAACGCGCTCAGGGAATCGTCGGAGACGCTCGTTTGCACCGCGTACGGCACCAGCGCTACGCGATATCCGCGATCCGCAACCAGTTTGCCCAGGACGTAGTCGTCGGCCAAACAGTCGGCCAAAGCCGCAAGGCCGCCGATTTCGTTCAGCACGCCGGCGCGTACGGCCATCGTCGCGCCCAAACAATACGTAAGCGGTTCCAGCGCCGCCGCGACGAGCACCGACGGAGAGAAGTGATCGTTCACGTGCAGTGCGCCCAGACGCGAGGCGAACGAAGCACGCGGCGTGCCGCCGTACGCGCACGTCGCTGCCCCCGTATGCGGGTCGTCGAAGCAACTCGCGACCGCTTGCGCGTAATCGCGCCCCACGCAAATATCGCTGTCCGCGATGACGATAATCGGGTTGCGCGCGCGTCCGATCATGCCGAGCAGATTTCCGATCTTCGGATTGCCGGCCGGCTGCGCATTGCCACTGAGAATTTCAATGTCGCGATCGGGAAACCGCGCGGCAACCGCGCGCGCGATCTCCAGCGCGGGATCGGCGTGGTCGGCCGCGCCGAAGACGACTTGATACGGCCCGTACTCCTGATCGCAAAACGAGCAGAGGTTTTCGAAGAGATTCGGTTCCAGCCCGCACAGCGGTTTGAGCATCGTGAGCGGTGTCGGCAAGCTGCCGCGCCGTTTGCGCTGCAGATTGCGAAAGCCGCGGACGCGCGCGAGAGCCAATGCGGTGTACGCGAGCCCCGCGAACGTGCCGGCAGCAGCGGCGAACGAGAGAGCCTTCAACGCGTTACCGGGCATGCGCCGCCAATTCGGTGAAGCTCGTAGCGCGCACGTCCGAGCGCCGCAGTTGCGACATCACCTGAGGATCGACGAGCGACGCAAACTCGCCCGCGAAATCGTACGTCGGCGGAAACGCGCCGGGCCAGAGCTGCGTCGCGGGATGCACGTACAATTCGGACACGCCCGGCGGGAGCTGCGCGAGAAATTTGCGCACGCGTTCGGGCGTCATGCGTCCCGTGTCGTTCATCCCGAAGACGTAATCGTTGCTCGCGATTCCGGCGCGCCGCAGGCGCGCGCGCATCAGACGCAGCCAGGGGAGCAGAAACGCGGCGTTCGCAAAACGCGCAGGTGCATCGCTTTGCATCGCGCGCCACGACGGCCAGAACGGTTCCCGCGGAATGCGAATCGCCCGCGCTCCGTAGTCGCGGCCTACTTTCACGATCAGCGAGAGCACGGTCGGGTGCACGTGAAAGTGATTCTGCGCGTTGACGTGATCGAGCGGCAACCCGGTTGCCGCGAACGCGGCGAATTGCGCGCGAATCTCCGCTTCGAGCTGTTTGCGAATGCCCGGAGTGAGAAAGTACCGCACGCCGGCTCGAAAGAGATTCGTTTCGAACTTGCCTTCGGCGTCGACCAGTGCGGGCACGCGCTCCGGCGGCAGCGCCGGGCGTCCGTTCACCAGAACCACGTGCAAGCCGACGCGCAAGCTGGGCAGACGCCGCGCGCGCTCTACGGCCTCGTCGGTTGCCGGCGCCGCAACCATTAGACTCGCCGAGGACAAAATGCCGTCGCGATGTCCGCGCTCGACGGCCTCATTCACGGGCAGGGCCAAACCGAAATCGTCGGCGGTTACGATGAGCTCGCGCATGCTGGCGCACTAATGCGTCACGGCGGTTGCGCGGGCCTCGGTCACGGCTCGCAGGCCGGACGCGCTCCGGCGGCCAAGCGTTTTGGTCTCGGCGGCTTCGTGTAGTGAAGCAACCGGGTGGGAAAGTGAACTACGAGTAGCCGACGTCCATAGAGGAGTCCGGATATACAGGCACATCCCGAGCCGAGAGCGCATGCTGCGGCGGGCAACGCGGACGTCGAGCCGCTGCTGCTCAGCCGCCATCGTTCCCTCATCGCCGAATACATGCGCGGGCGCACGCTGCCGTTTTCCCGGCTTTCGGGAAAGATGGTGGCTTATCACATGGGCTGGGCCGACGAAGCCGGCCGCCCGACTACGGTCAAAACCGGCAAACTGGTTCGCCCGAGCTTGTGCTTGTGGGCCTGCTCCGCGCTCGGATCCGAGGCGGTGGAAGCGCTTCCGGCGGCTGCGGCGATCGAATGGTTCCATAATTTCACGCTCGTGCACGACGACATACAGGACGGCGATCGCAAGCGTCACGGGCGCGAAACCGTGTGGTCGCTTTGGGGAATCCCGCAAGCCATCAACGCGGGCGATGCGATGCAGACGCTCGCGTTTTACTCCGTAGCGCAAGGCGCGAAGCATTCGGAGCGTGCGCTGCGCGCCGTTGCGGCGATTGCGTCGGCCGGTTTGATCGTCATCGAAGGGCAATGCCTGGATCTTGAACTGGAAGGGCAGATCGACACGACGCTGCGCGCGTACCTGCGCATGGTCGCCGCCAAAACGGGAGCACTTCTCGGCGCCAGCGTCGAGTCCGGCGCGGTGCTTGCCGGTGCAGACGAAGCATCGGCCGCGCTTTTTCGCCGCGCGGGCCGTTTGCTCGGCACGGCATTCCAAATCCGCGACGACTGGCTCGGAATGTACGGCAATCCCTCGATCACGGGAAAATCGAGCAGCGGGGACGCGGGCCGGTTCAAAATGACGTATCCGGTCGTTGCGGGACTGGGCGTCATGTCGACGCTGCAGCGGCGGCGGCTTCGCGAAATCTTCCGCGCGCGGCAGGAGGATCCGGAACCGAAACTGCGCGCTCTGCTGGATGAAGTGGGCTGCGATGAGCTTACGCGTGTGACGGCCGAACGGTATGCCGCGAAGGCGGTAAGCGTCGTGGAACGCAGCGGTATCGGAGCAGAAGCGCGCGAAGCCTTCGAAGAGGTGGCCTATTACGTCGCAACTCGATCGCGATAGCGGCACGACTTCGCGTAAAGCCGATCACCTTCGCATCAATCTCGAACGCGACGTAGCCGGCAAAGGGGTCGAAAGCGGCTTCGACGAGTACCGCCTGATCAATTGCGCGCTGCCTGAAATCGATCTCGACGACGTAGACACGTCGTGCACGTTGTTCGGACGTTCGCTGCGCGCGCCGTTGCTGATTTCGTGCATGACGGGCGGAACGCCGGAAGCGCGAGCGATAAATCGCGCGATCGCGCAAGCCGCGCAGGAGCATCGTTTGGCCATGGGTCTGGGCTCGGCACGCGCGCTGCTCGAAGATCCGCAGCTGCTCGACACGTTCGACGTGCGTTCTCTCGCTCCCGACGTCGCGCTTCTGGCAAACTTGGGCGCGGTACAATTGAACAAGGGGTACGGCATCGAGCACTGCCGGAGGCTCGTCGACATGCTGCATGCCGATGCGCTGGTGCTGCACTTGAACGCGCTGCAGGAGGCGGTGCAGCCCGAAGGCGACACGTGCTTTCGCGGACTGATTGACAAGATTGCGGCGGTTTGCTCGAAACTCGACGCACCCGTCGTCGTGAAAGAAGTCGGCTGGGGCATCGCACCCGATGAAGTGCACGCGCTCTTCGAAGCGGGCGTAGCGGCTGTCGACCTCGCAGGCGCCGGTGGAACGTCCTGGAGCGAAGTCGAGCGCCATCGCATCGCGGAGCCGTGGCGCGCGAACATCGCAGCGTCCTTTGGGGGATGGGGAATACCGACGGCGGAATGTCTGCGCGGTGCAGTCGGCATGGGACCGTACGGCTTGCTCATCGCGAGCGGCGGCATTCGCACCGGAATCGACGCCGTCAAAGCGCTTGCATTGGGTGCCGACATCGTCGGCGTCGCAGGACCGTTCTTGCGCGCGGCGGCAGCCGGGTACGAAGCGGCGTCGCAACTCGCGCGCGAATTCATCGAAGTCTTGCGAATAGCGATGTTCGCACTCGGAGAGTCCAGTCTCTCGCGGCTTCGCTCCACGAAACGCATAGTCCGTGACCGAAGTTGAAAGCGCCGACGCCTATTGCCGCATGCTGGCGACCAGGCACTATGAGAATTTCGCGGTGGCCTCGAGGATCGTTCCTGCACCAATACGCGTCGATTTAATGCGGTTCTACGGGTTCTGCCGCACGACCGACGATTTGGGAGACGAAAGCGGATCCGCCGAGGCGGCGCTTTTGCGATTGGCGCGCTGGCGCGAAGAGACCGAAGCACTGTTTGCGGGCGCGCCGCCCGTCCATCCCGTGCTGGTGGCCCTCGCGCAAACAATCGCGCAGCACCGCTTGGACAAGCAGCCGTTCCTCGATCTGATCGCGGCCAACGAACAGGACCAGCGCGTTCACGCGTATCGTACGTGGCCCGAACTGGAAGCCTACTGCATGCTTTCCGCCGCGCCGGTCGGGCGTGTGGTGCTGCGTTTCTTCGGCATCCGCGGCAGCGTCGCCGAAAAACTTTCCGACGACGTCTGTATCGGACTGCAACTCGCGAATCACGCTCAGGACGTGAGCCGCGATCGAAAGATCGGCCGCTCCTATTTGCTCGAAGACGATCTCACCGCGGGCGGCACACGCGGTGCCGTTAAAGCGCTGGTCGCGCGCGCGCGTTCGCTGCTTGCATCGGGCAGAATGCTCGAATCGATGACTCCCGGCTCGCTTCGACTGCAACTCGCGCTGTATCGTCTGGGCGGCACCGCGATTTGCGACGCCATCGAACGATTGGGGTATGCGACGGAAGTGACCCGCCCGTCGGTATCGAATCGGGCAAAGGTGGGAATTCTCGTACGAGCGCTTATCGAAGCGGCTCGCAGCCGTGCGGAGGTGCGCAATGCTGAAACCGCTTGACGCGGTTCGGTACATGCGCCGCCCGCGAAGCGTCGAGCAAGAAGCGGAGCGCTTCTGTCGTCAGATGGCGCGGCGTGAAGCCAAGAATTTTTATTGGGGTTTCATTTCACTTCCGCACGATCAGCGCATGGCGATCTACTCGCTGTACGATTTCGCGCGGCAGGTTGACGACGAAGTCGACGGCGCGCCGCGGCCGGAAGCGATCCCGCAGCGTTTGGCGGAGCAGCGCGAACGCGTACGCCGCTGCATGCTCGGCGAGTTCGACGACCCGGTGATGCAGGTGCTTTCCAAGGCCGTGGAGCGGTACGCGGTGCCGGAGGCCGAACTGCAGGCGCTGATCGACGGGGTGGAGCGCGATTGCACGCACACGCGCTATGCGACGTGGGACGATTTGCGCGAGTATTGCCGGCTGGTCGCATCGGTGGTCGGCCGCATGTGCGTTCGCATCTTCGGATTTACCGAGGACGTGGCGCTGCTTCGCGCGGACGATCTGGGGCTGGCGCTGCAGCTGACGAACATCCTGCGCGACGTGCGCGAAGACGCCGAGATGGGCCGCATCTACTTGCCGGAGGAAGATTTGCGCCGGTTCGGCATCGGCGAGGAAGAAATGCTCCGCGTGCAGCCGGGAGCGGGCTGGGAAGCGCTGATTGAATTCGAGACGCAGCGCGCGAGGCAATTGTTTCAAGCGGGATACGAAGTATTGCGCTACATTCCGCGCCGTCCGGCGGCATGCGTGCAAACCATGGCGGGAATCTACGAACGCTTGCTGCGCAAGATCGAGCGCGATCCGCAGCTTCCGCTGCGCGAGCGTGCCGCGCTTTCGAAGGGCGAGAAACTGCAAGTCGTGTTGGGATCGTGGCTGCGCCCCTCCAGCGGCATGCGGCAGCCCGCGGACGACGCATAGTGCCCGCTGCGGCAGTCGTGGGCGGCGGATTGGCCGGCCTTGCCGCCGCAATCGAACTCAAGGAGGCGGGCTGGCGCGTCGAGCTGTTCGAGCGCAGCCGGCTGCTCGGTGGCCGCGCCACATCCTTCGAAGTCGACGGACACGTCGTCGACAATGGGCAGCACGTCTATTTGGCATGCTGCACGGAGTTCGTGCGCTTCGTGCGGCGAGCCGGAATGGGAAACGCCCTGCATCTGCAAGATCGCTTCAACGTCGTCGTCTATTCAAAACGCGGAACGCGCAGCGGTTTGCGCGCCGCCGCATTGCCCGCGCCGTTTCATTTGCTCGCGTCGTTCGCCGGATACAAACATCTGTCGCTGCGCGAAAAACTGGAGATCGCGCGTGCCCTGCTCTCGCTTCGCCTGCGGCCGCGCAGCGCGCGTGAGGACGCGAGCTTCGCGCAGTGGCTGCGCGCGCACGGCCAAAGTCCGAGAACCATCCGCAGTTTTTGGGAGCCGTTCCTGATTCCGGCGTTGAACGCGCCGCTCGACCGCATGAACGCCGCCGAAGCGGCGTTCGTGATTTCCACGGCTTTTTTGCACGACCGCAACGCCGCGCGTTTCGGGTACACGAAGGTGCCGCTCGCGAACGTCATGGACGGCGCCGCTGCTCGCCTCGATTCCGTGCACCGTTCTTGCGCGGTGCTCGCCGTCGAGGCCGATGCAGACGAGATCGTCCTGCGCACCTCCGCGGGCGAATCGCGTTTCGACGCAGCCGTTCTAGCAGTACCGCCGCGCGCGCTTGCGAAACTGCTCGGCGAACCGGCGCGCTTCGGATTGCCGCCGCTCGACGTCTACGAGCCGTTCGCGATTATGGACGTGCATTTGTGGTACGAAGGCGGCGACGTCGATTTCGAGTTTGCCGCCATCCTCGATTCGCCGGTGCAATGGGTGTTCAAGAAGGGCGAGCGGTATTTGTGTTGCAGTATCAGCGCTGCGGACGATCTCGTCGGACGGCCTTCCGCCGACATGGTCGCGATTGCGTGGAGCGAACTGCAAGCGGCGCTTCCCGCGCTCGCGGGCGCGCGGCTCGTTCGAGGCGCGGCGACCCGTAATCCGGAAGGAACGTACTTGGCGCAACCCGGTGCCGCGCGTCCTGCCGCTGCAACCAAGCTGGCGAATCTCGCCGTTGCGGGCGCATGGACGGCAACCGGTTGGCCGGATACGATGGAGTCGGCCGTTCGCAGCGGTTTGAAAGCAGCACAAGTTCTCGTCGGGGGAGCACGATTAACAACAGCACGCACTTAGATCGCGCCGTTAGCTGGCTGCTGGATCGCCAGCATCCCGACGGTTGGTGGACCGACGAACTCGAGACGAACGTCACGATGACGGCCGAGCACGTGCTGCTGCTGCGTTTCCTCGGTTTATCGCACGAGCCGATTCGTGAAGGCGCAATCCGTCACATCCTTCATCATCAGCGCGCGGACGGATCGTGGGCGCTGTACTATGACGGCCCTGCGGATCTGAGTACGACGATCGAAGCGTACGTCGCGTTGAAAGTGCTCGGCGTCGATGCAGCGCGCGATGAAATGCGCCGTGCGCTCGCGACGATACGCAAACTGGGCGGCCTCGCCGACGCGCGCGTCTTCACAAAAATCTGGATGGCGCTGTTCGGCAAGTACCCGTGGGACGGCGTACCGACGATGCCGCCGGAGATCGTGAATTTTCCGCCGTGGATGCCGTTCAATTTGTACGATTTCGCGTGCTGGGCGCGCGGCACCGTCGGGCCGCTCTGCGTCGTGATCGCGCGACGGCCCGTCCGTGAACTGGGCGTCGACGTTGAGGAAATCGTCAACCCCGGAACGCACGCGCGCATGCACGACGTGCCGGGCCACGGCTGGCTGTGGTGGGTCGACAAAGCGCTGAAGATCTACGAGCGATCGCCGTTCAAACCCGGACGCGAAGCGGCGTGCAGAAGAATGATCCGCTGGGTGGTGGAGCGTCAGGAGTGCGACGGCAGCTGGGGGGGCATTCAGCCGCCGTGGGTGTATTCGCTGATCGCGCTCGATCTCGAAGGGTATTCTCTCGATAGTCCGGTCATGCGAAAAGGCCTTGCGGGAATGGAGCGTTTCGCGTTCGCCGACGAAAGCGGCTGGCGTTTTCAAGCCTGCATGTCGCCCGTGTGGGATACCGCGTGGGCGATTCGGGCGTTGTTCCAAGCCGGTCTGCGCGCCGACCATCCGGCAATGCGCAGGGCGGTCGAGTGGATGCTGAAAGAACAGATTTCAGGCGATCAGTGGGGCGACTGGCAAGTGCGGTGCAAAGGCGTTCCCAATGGCGGCTGGGCGTTCGAATTCGATAACGACGTTTATCCCGACATCGACGACACCGCCGTGATCGTGTGCTCGCTGCTCGAAGGCGGCGACCCGGAGCGCGTTCGTGAAGCCGTGGATCGCGCGGTGACGTGGACGCTCGCGATGCGCTCGAGCAACGGCGCGTGGGCCGCGTTCGATCGCGACAACACGAGCGAGATTCTTTATCGCATGCCGTTCTCGGACTTCGGTGCGATGATCGACCCGCCGACCGAAGACGTCACGGCGCACGTGCTCGAGATGCTTGCGATGCTCGGCCGCGACACCGGAGATCCCGACGCCGCAAGCGCCCTCCGCTATCTGCGCGACACGCAGAAACCGGCGGGCTCGTGGTTCGGGCGCTGGGGTGTCAATCACATTTACGGCACGTGGTGCGTCGTATCGGCCCTTGCGCAGTTCCATGAAGGTGCGGATATGGTGCTGCGCGCGGCGGAGTGGATGATATCCAAGCAGAACGCGGACGGCGGATGGGGCGAAAGCTGCTACTCGTACGAGGACGAGTCGTTCGCCGGTATCGGCACGAGTACGCCGTCGCAGACGGCTTGGGCCGTGATGACGCTGCAATGGGCGGGAATGACGCAGCATGAGGCGGCGCAGCGGGGTTTGGAGTTTCTCCGTAGGCGGCAGCGCCCGGACGGCACCTGGGACGAGCCGTATTTCACGGGTACGGGGTTCCCCAGAGACTTTTATTTGAACTACCATATGTACCGGCATCTCTTTCCGACGATGGCGCTGGCGATGGACCGCGCCGCGAAAGAGAAGGCGAGTGCCGGCACGACTCTCAAAAGGCAACAGGTACCAGCGTAACAATGAGCACACCCTTCGCGCAAAAACTGCAAATTGCCAAGTACATCTTTGGCAAGAAACTCAAGGGCGAGAAAAAGTATCCGCTCGTCATGGAGCTCGAGCCGCTGTTTCAATGCAACTTGGCCTGTGCGGGCTGCGGCAAGATTCAGTATCCGAACGACGTCCTGCGCAAGCGGCTGACGGTCGAAGACTGCGTTGCGGCGATCGAGGAGTGCGGCGCGCCCGTCATATCGATCGCGGGCGGCGAGCCGCTGGTTTACGAGGAACTGCCGCGGTTGGTCGACGAGTTGATCGCGCGCAAGAAAGTGGTCATCATTTGTACCAACGCGCTGCTGCTCGAGAAGAAGATCGACAAGTTCAAACCGAATCCGCTCTTTACGTGGATGATTCACTTGGACGGCCTCAAAGAGCGACACGACCAAGTGGTTTGCCGCGACGGCACGTTCGACAAAGCCGTGAGCGCGATCAAGGTCGCCAAGGCGAAGGGTTTCCGCGTTTCGACGAATACGACGTTCTTCGATCCCGACGATGCAACGACGATTCGGGCGGTGCTGGATTATCTGAACGACGAACTCGAAGTCGACTCGATGCAGATATCGCCCGGTTACGCGTACGAGAAGGCGCCGGATCAGGAACACTTCCTCGGCGTCGAACGCACGCGTTCGATCTTCCGTGAAGCGTTCGCCGGAGGCAAGCGCAAGAAGTGGCGCCTCAACCACAGCCCGCTCTTTCTGGACTTCCTCGAAGGCAAAGTCGACATGGAGTGCACGCCGTGGGGCATTCCGTCGTACTCGATCTTCGGGTGGCAGCGCCCGTGTTACCTGATGTCGGATGAAGCCTACGCCAAGACGTACAAAGAACTCATCGAGGAAACGGACTGGGAGAAGTACGGGCGCGGCAAACATCCGAAGTGCGCGAACTGCATGGCGCATTGCGGGTACGAACCGACGGCGGTCGTAAAGACGACCGCATCGGTAAAGGAAAGCATCCGGGCCGCACTGGCGCACTAATCCATGAGCGGCGGCATGGCATGTCATTTTGGGCGCGTGTGAATTCGCTGCATAAGCTAGGACAGCATTATGAAGCAGGGAAGAGGCCGAAGGAGCGCTTTCCGCACGGATGCGGAAAGGCGACTGGCGACAAAAATGACATGCCGTGCCGCCGCTCGTGCGAGTGATTGTGGCTGACAAAGTCTTTCTGACCGGAAGCAGCGGATTCGTCGGCGCGCACGTTCTGCGCGAATTGATTGCGGCCGGTTATGACGTACGCGCATTGGTGCGCGCGAAACAAGCGGCCGACGGCGTGGACTACGTCACCGGCGATCTGCAGCAGGTCGGAGCGTGGGCGCGCGCGCTGGACGGATGCCGATACGTCGTGCACTGCGCGGCGCTGTATTCATTTGCGCCGGCCGATCGGGCGATGGTGCGTCGGGTGAACGTGCTCGGGACGGCGGGGCTGCTGGAAGCGGCGCGCGTCGCCGGCGTGGAACGCGTCGTGTTGACGTCCAGTTCCGCCACGCTCGGCGCATCGCGGGACGGACGTCCGCGCACCGAAGACGATTATGCGACTGAAGGGCGTTCGCCCGGATACCATCATTCAAAAGTGGATCAGGAACGCGCGGCCTTCGCCGGCCGCGTGCCGGTCGTTGCGCTGCTGCCGACGGCGCCGGTCGGCCCGGGCGATTGGAAACCCACGCCAACGGGACGGATGATTCTCGATTTCGCGCGCGGGAAAATGTTTGCAAAGCCGCCGCGCGGCGGTTTGAATTTGGTGCCGGTCGAGGACGTCGCGCGCGCGCACGTTGCAGCCTTGCGCGCCGGGACTCCGGGAGAACGCTACATTCTCGGCGCGGAAAATTTGCTGCTCGACGACGTGTGGCGATTGCTTTCGGAGGTGACCGGAAAGGCGGTGCCGCGCTGGCGTGTGCCGGATGCCCTCGCACTTGCGATCGCCTATGCCGACGAGGCGCGGTGTCGCATGAGCCGCGGATCGACGCCGCGCGTTCCGGTCGAAGGCGTGAAGATGTCGCGCGTGCGCATGTACGCAGACAGCGCTAAAGCGCGGCGCGAGTTGCAATTCCAACCCGGGCCCGTACTCGCTGCGCTGGAACGCGCGGTGCGCTGGTATCGCGATCGCGGGTACGCCTCATCGTAACGATCGTCGCCGCGACAAGCACGGAAGCACGAGCCGTTCGCCGGTACGCCGGCGCCGATATCTCCGTCGTCCAATGCGGCGTGGCGCTGGCACGCCGGCGAACGTTCGAAGATCTCGCGATTAGCTGCGGGCTTGCCGGCGGCGTTCGAGCCGGAGTAACGACCGGTACGGTGCTCGTTCCGCAGGTAGTTCGCGGCCCCGACGGCCATCGTGTGGAGTGCGACGCTGCCGCCGTGCATGCCCTCGAACAAGCCGCCCGAGGATTAGGTCACGACGTGCTGCTCGATCCGCTCTACACGAGCGCAACGCTCGTATACGGAGTGGAACGCCAAAGGTTGGGGGCTCTCGGATATGCGGGCGTAGACATGGAAACGGCGCTGCTTCGCGCTCCTCGCGTCGCCTGCGTTCGCGTAATACTCGATACGCCCGAACGTGAAATTTCCGCGGCTTGGATGCGGCCTGCGCGCGCATTGCTGCAGCCGCGCGCGTGGCGCGATCTGCCGTTTCTCATGCGTGAAGGACCGCGATGCTCCGCAATCGCCGCGCGCATCGCGGCAAAAGCCGCGGCAACGCTGAAAACGAAAGTCTAGCGGTGCAGTTCGCAGCAGCTCATTTCGATGAGCGTGCCGCCGATGATCTCGCCTTGGCACCCGCAAGGCCACGCCCAGTGGCGGACGTACGTGCACGTCTCTTCGATCGTGCCGCGTTCCACGGTGCTGCGGGGCTCGCCCAAGCGCGTCGTCACGACGCCTGTATCGACAACCATCATGGGGATGCTACCCACGAAGGAAGCGATTTAACGCGTGCCGGCCTCGAGGAGTCCAGTCATACTATCTGCCGCCAGGGGCGGATGGAAGTGCAGGCCCTGCCCGAATTCGCAGCCTAGGGCGAGCAACCGGGCGGCCTGTTCTTCGGTCTCGATGCCTTCCGCGGTGACTTGGAGATTGCACGAAACGCCCAAGCGCACGAGCATCTCCACGATCTGCGCGCTTTTTTGGCGCCCGATTCCGGCAATGAACGTCTGATCGATCTTGAATGCGTCAATTGGAAGCGACTGAATGTAGCGCAGCGATGAATAGCCGGTGCCGAAGTCGTCGATGCACAGATCGACGCCAATGGATTTCAGACGCGCCAGCACGCCCGCCGCACGCGATTCACTTTGCAAGATCGACGTTTCGGTTATTTCGAGCGTCAATTGGCCGGGATCGACGCGATGCTTTTCCATGAGCGCCGCGAGAAACTCGGGAAGATCCGGTTGCAGCACTTCTTGCACGGACAGGTTGACGTTCAGCGCTATGCGCCGCTCCGGCGATAACCGCTGCCACGCGGCGAGATCGCGGCATGCGCTTTCCAGCACGAAGCGGCCTACGGGCACCATCAGGCCCATGTCTTCCGCAAGCGGAAGAAATGCCGCCGGCGCGAGGTAGCCTTCCTCCGGATGGTTCCAGCGCAAGAGCGCCTCGACGCCTCTGATGCTGCGGTCCTCCAGCGCGACGATCGGCTGGTAGAGGACGACGAATTGCTGCTCGTCGATGGCGCTGCGCAGGTGCATGCGCAACGACAGGCGCCGCAACGCCGCCTCGTGCATGCTGGGCGTGAAGATCGCGCTGCGATCGCGGCCTTCGCTCTTGGCAAAGTACATTGCGGTGTCGGCGTCGCGCAGCACTTCCGCGATCGACGCGTATTGCCGGTCGATCGGCGCGATCCCGATGCTCGCGCTCATGACGATGCTGCGGCCGGCAATGTGATACGGATGCCGAAGCGTCTCGTGCATGACCTCGAGTAATTGCGCGATGCGGCTGGGGCGCGCATCGACGAAAAGAATTGCGAATTCATCGCCCGCCATGCGTGCGACCGTGCAGCGTTCGTCGACGATCGCGCGCAGCCGCGCCGCTGCTTCTTTGAGCACGTCGTCGCCCGCCAGATGCCCCAGCGTGTCGTTGATGGATTTGAATTCATCGAGATCGAGGTAGATGACGGCGCGCTCGACGCTCTCGCCGCGGCCGAGCGCTTCGAGCGCGCGTGCGAGCTCGAGCGAAAACACGGTGCGGTTGGGCAATCCGGTCAACGAATCGTGCGTCGCTTCGTATTGCAGCCGGCTTTGCGAACGCGCGTTTTCGAGCGCCATGCCCATGAGGTTCACGAAAACTTGCATCGCGCGCAGCGTTTGCGCGCTGGGAATCTCGCCGTTGAGCGGACCGTCGGGCGACATGTAGCCGATCATCATGCCGTCGCGGTCGTGCAACGTCAGAACGAGCGCGTCGCGTTCGAGCCATTGACTGGGATACTTGCGCAACGCGCCGTTCGGATTGATCCCGGTGAAAATGGATCGCTCCCAATGCGCCTCCCGTTCCGCCGGGAAGAAATAGCAATCTTCGAAAAAGCGGACTGCTTCACCGAGCATCGCGTCGAAGGCGCCGCGATCGATGCGCTCGTACAGCCGGTCGCGGGTGACTTCTTCCGGCCACCCCAGCATGACGCGGCGCAGCAATTCGCCGTTCGGCTCTTCCGCGGCGACCATCGTGACGCATCGCCAACCGAAAAGATCCTGAACGCCTCGAGCCAGCGACGTAAGCGCCGCGTCGAGCGAAGACGCGCCAAGAACGTCCCGCGTTATTTCGAAGAGCCGTTCGAGTTCCGTAACGGAACCGGCCCCACTCGAAAGGGCGCCGAGCGGATACATACCTGGGTGCTATTCTTGCGCTGGGATGCCTACCCTATGACGTGGCGTAAAACTAACGCAAACGCGGCGATGACGAGCGCGGCGGCGACGAAATTCAACAGGCGCTGCGAGTGAAGCCGCAGCGAGAGCCGTGCGCCGATGGGCCCCCCAAGCAGACCGCCCGCAACGAGCGGCACGACGTCTTGCCAATCGACGTCGTTCTGCAAATAATGCGTAACGAAACCGATCGGCGAGGTCAGGACGATGCCGAAATGCGAGGTCGCGCTGATTGCGTGCGCGGGCAAATCGGAGAAGTACAGCAGCGTGGGCACGAGCACGACGCCGCCGCCGACGCCGAAGAGACTCGAAATGAATCCGACGCCGAAGCCCGACACGAGCGCCGTGTACCACGGCATTCCGGATATCGCGTGTATCTCGGCCTGCTCGTCGCGATCGCGCAGGCGCCGGTCGCGGTTGAAGATGATGTCCGCGGCCACGGCAATGAGGAACGCCGCAAACAACCAATCGAAGACGTGCGCGGGCAGGTGCTTCACCGCGATCGCGCCGAGAATCGCACCCGGAAAACCGGCGGCGGCGATCAGCAGGCCTATGCGCACGTGCACGCGACGTTGCATCAAATAGGTAAAGGCGCCGCTTCCGCTATTTGCGATGACGAGCGCGAGCGAGGTTCCCGATGCCTCGGCAGGACCTAAACCAAAGAACAAGCGCAGCACGGGAACGATGATGAATCCGCCGCCGAGGCCGACCATCGATCCAAAGATGCTCGCTCCGAGCCCGGCGACGAAAAGCCAGACGTAGAGCCAATACGCGTGGTGAATGTGCTTTGGCTGGCGTTACGTGCCGACGCGGCCGATGTACCGGCGATCGCGCGTGTCGATTCGAATCAGATCGCCGGGATTGACGAAGAGCGGAACTTGCACGACCGCGCCGGTTTCGAGCGTCGCGGGTTTCGTCGCGCCGGTCGCCGTATCGCCCTTGAACCCCGGATCGGTTTGATCCACTTTCAATTCCACGTGGGCGGGCAGATCGCAGCCGATCGGATTCGTGTCGTGAAATTGCACGTCCACGACCATGCCGTCTTTGAGAAAGTCGGCGGGATCGCCGATGACTTCGCGCTGGAGCGTCACATTCTCGAACGTCTCTTGGTCCATGAAGTGATATCCGTCGCCGTCGTTATACAGCATTTGCATCTGCCGGTTGTCGACCGTCGCGCGTTCGAGTTTTTCACCGGCTCGAAACGTCTTCTCGACCGTCGCGCCCGTCTTCACATTTTTGAGGCGCGTACGAACGAACGCCGACCCCTTGCCCGGCTTCACGTGCAAAAACTCGATCACGGTCCACAACTGGCCGTTCTCGATAATGGTGACGCCGTTGCGAAGATCGTTCGATGAAATCATGACCTGCCCCAATACGCAGCAGGGGTTACGGAGCCCTCCCGCGACGCAGGAACGGTATTCCGCTTTCGCGGCCTGCGGCAATTCGCGCGATATTTTCGCGATGCGTGTAAAACACGAGAATCGCTGCAAACACGCCGTAGCCCGTCAGCCATGCGTCGCGCGTGAAGTACCAGAGCGCGACCGGCGTGACGATGTGCGCGAGCATGGAACCGACCGAGGAGTACGTCGTCGAGAGCGCGCCAGCGAGCCAAGCCACAATGGATGCGACGCCTGCGGGCCACGAAAGAGCGAACGTCGCTCCGAACGACGTCGCGACGCCTTTGCCGCCTTTGAAACGCAGCCAGGGCGAAAAGCAGTGACCGAGCATTGCGCACGCCGCGACGATCGCCGCGAGATGCGTGTCGTGCAGCATCCGCATCACGAGCAGCGCCGGCACCGCGCCTTTCAATGCATCCAGCACGAGCACCGCCAGCGCGCCGGTTTTTCCGATCGTGCGAAGCGCGTTCATTGCGCCGATGTTGCCGCTCCCGCCTTGCCGGATGTCGCGGCGGTAAAACAAGCGTGAAATGACGACGCCGAACGGAACCGAGCCCAGCAGAAACGCGCCGAGCGCGATTCCCGCGTAGGCGATCGCGCTCACTCTTCGAGCTCCGCGCGCGACCGTTCCCTGAATTCCAGCGAAAGCGGCACGCCTTCGAAATCAAAGTGCTGCCGAATGACGTTTTCCAAAAACCGCTTGTATGGCGACTGAACCAGTTCCGGATCGTTGCAATGGAAAACGAAGAGCGGCGGATGCGCTGCCGGCTGCGAACAATAATAGATTTTGAACGGTTTTCCGCCCGGCGCCGGCGCGGGATGTGCAAGCGTCGCGTCGCGGATCGCCGCGTTGAGCTTCGCGGTCGGAACGTGCCGATCCAAGTTAGCGGCGACTTTCATGACGAGCGGCATCAAGCTGCCCAAACGTCGCCGCGTTTTTGCGGACAGAAACGTGACGGGGGCGAAGCGCGCGAAGGGCACTTGTTCGTAGATGACGCCGATGAGTTCGCCTTGACTGTATTCGCCCTGCTCGCGCGCGAGGTCCCACTTGTTGCCGACGATGATGAGGCCTTTACGCTCTTCGAGGATCATTCCGGCGAGCCGGCGCTCCTGATTTTGCAGGCCCGTCATCGCGTCGAAAAGCAGAAGCGCGATGTCGCAGCGATTGATTGCGGAGATCGATCGCAGCGCCGAGTAATACTCGATCGCGCCGTGCTGCTGCGGCTTCTTGCGTACGCCCGCCGTGTCGATGAGACGAATCCGGTGTTCGTGAAATTGGAAGATCGTGTCGATGGCGTCGCGTGTGGTGCCCGGCACATCGGAAACGACCGCGCGCTCTTCGCCGAGAAGAGCGTTCAGCAGCGAGTCTTTACCGACGTTCGGACGGCCGACGAGCGCAAGCGAAATCTCGCCTTGCAAATCCGGCGGCGGAGCTCGTTCGGGCAGATGTTCTACGACGCGGTCCAGCAAATCGCCGGTGCCCTCGCCGTGAATCGCCGAGACCGCGACCGGCTCGCCGAATCCGAGCGCGGAAAACTCGCCGTACACCGACGCGGCCGCAGAAGGCGACTCCGCCTTGTTCGCTACCAGGAGAACCGGTTTGCGCGTGCGGCGCAGAATGCGCGCCACTTCTTCGTCGAGCGGATTGCGCCCCGACGCGGCGTCGACGACGAAGACGATGGCGTCGGACTCTTGTGCCGCGGCTTCCGCCTGACGGCGAGTGGAAACGGCGATGTGGTCGCCGGCTTTGTCTTGTGCGGGATCGATGCCGGCGGTATCGACGAGGCTGAACGTGCGCCCTTGCCACTCGCATAGACCGTACAAGCGGTCGCGGGTTACCCCGGGCGTGTCCTCGACGATTGCCAGCCGCTGCCCGATCAATCGGTTGAAGAGCGCGCTTTTGCCGACGTTCGGACGACCGACGATCGCGACGCTCGCCGGACGCAGCATCGTGCCGTCATGGTCTTCAAGGGGTTGCACGCGTGGGAGTTTCCGGGCGTCGCGGGGTATTCCCGCAGGGCATGGCGAGCATCTATATCGAGACTTTCGGTTGTCAAATGAACGAGGCCGATTCGCAGTACATAGCGGATCGAGCCGCGTCAGCCGGTTATGCGGTCGCCGAACGTCCGGAAGACGCGAACGTCGTCGTGCTCAACACCTGCACGGTGCGCGACAACGCGGAACGCCGCGCATACGGTCGCATGAATCACTTCAAAGTGCTCAAACAAGCGGATCCCGCGCTCAAGCTGGTGGTGATGGGGTGCTTGGCCGAGCAAGACCGCGATCGCATGCAGTCGATCGTGCCGCATCTCGATGCGGTGTTCGGCACGTCCGAGCTCGTACAAATGGGCGATGCTTTGGCGCAGTGGCGCCCCGGATTCGAAGATACGGATCTGACGGAAGAGCGCGCGCTGCTCATGCCTTTCGGCGGTGCGGCGGACTGCATCGCGGATGCTTTCTCGCATCTTCGCGGTTTCGTGACGGTCCAGCGCGGGTGCTCGTACTATTGTACGTTCTGCATCGTTCCGCACGTGCGCGGCCGTTTCGATCATCGCCCGGCGCGCGAGATCGTCAGCGAAGTGCGCGAACGCGTCGATGCGGGCGCTCGCGAGGTGATGCTCGTCGGACAAACCGTCAACGCCTACAAAGACCCTGCCGACGGCAGCGACTTCGGCGACCTTTGTAAGCGCGTCGCCGCGGAGGTGCCGCAACTCGAGCGCCTGTCGTTCATCTCGCCCCATCCCAAGGATTTCACCGAGAAGATCGTTCGCGACTTGGCATCCGCTGCGCAGCTGAACCCGCGCGTGCACCTGCCGCTTCAATCTGCCAGCGACGCAGTGCTTCGCCGCATGAACCGCAAATATACGATGGAACAATTCCGCGAGAAGGTCGCGCTGATTCGGCGCTATCTTCCAGGGTGGGCAATCACGACCGACGTCATCGTCGGTTTTCCGGGAGAAACCGAAACGGACTTTGCGGCAACGCTGGACTACGTGAAGACCGGTCTCTTCGCGAACGCGTACATGTTCATTTACTCTCCGCGCCGCGGCACGCCGGCGGCGCGCTGGGAGCAGGTCGATCCGGCTGCCGCAAGCGATCGGTTCAAACGATTGGCGGCCGCGCAGAATACGGCGTCGCGCGCATATCACGAACGCAAAATCGGCACGACCGTTCGGGTGCTCGTGCAAGGGCCGTCGAAGAAAGACGCCGCGAAGCTCGCCGGCAAATCGACGGACAACGTGAGCGTGATCGCGCCTATGCCGCCGGATTACGACACAGCCGTGTACGCTCGCGAACCGTGGCTGGACGTGGAAATTCACGAAGGTTTCGTCTGGGGCTGCGCCGGCACGATCGTTCGTCGCGCGACGCGCTATGCGGATGACGGCGTTTCCGTACCGCGCGCCGCGATCGATTTGCTCGCGCTCTCCTCCTGAACGCTGCCCCTCACAAGTTATCCACAGGCAGACCGACGAAAGTCCGCACCGTGAGTGCCGGCTACTCACCAATGCTCGAGCAGTACTTCGGAATGAAATCGCGTCATCCCGAAGCGATCTTACTCTCACGCGTCGGTGACTTTTACGAAGCCTATGGGGAAGACGCGGAGACGATCGCGCGTGCGCTTTCTATTGCGCTGACGTCGAAAGAAGCCGGCAGCGGAAGACGCGTCGCCATGGCAGGCGTTCCGCACCACGCGCTCGCGCAATATTTGGCGCGCTTGGTGCAGCAGCGTTTCATCGTTGCGCTCGCCGAACAACTCGAGGCTCCACAGGCGAACAAGCTCGTTCGGCGCGACGTCGTGCGCATCGTTACGCCGGGCACGCTGATCGAAGACCAATTGCTGGAAGGCAAGCAGAACAATTATCTCGCGGCCGTGACGGCAATTGAGGAAACGTTCGCGCTCGCATACGCCGACGTTTCGACCGGCTTGTGCGCGGCGACGGCGCTGACCGGCGAAGCGGCGTACGATGAACTGCTTGCGGAATTGGGGCGCATCGCGCCGGCGGAACTCGTGGCCGACGCCGCAGCCGACGTGCGCGCGGCGTTGACGAACGCTTTGGAAGGTATCGGCGCCCGCGTGACGGCTCCGACCTTGACCGTAGTGAACGGGCGCAGCCGCGCGCCGGTGAACGGCTTTTCGCTCGACGAATCGCTCGCGATGCACCGCGCGCTCGACGCACTCGTCGGTTTCGTGCGCCGCACCGGCGTCGCCGCGTCCGATGCGCCGCTCTCGCCGCCGGAATTTTACCGGCATCAGACGTTTCTCGCGCTCGATCCGAATACGCGAAAGAATCTCGAACTCACCAAAGCGCTTGGCGCGAATCCGAAGGCGACGTTGCTTGCGACGCTGGACAAATGCGCGACGTCGATGGGGTCTCGCATGCTGGCGCGCTGGATCCTTGCTCCGCTCGTGGATCGCGCCGCGATCGTTCGGCGCGCGGACGCGGTGCAGGCCCTCATCGACGAGCACGTGCGGCGGGAATCGCTGCAGGAGCTGCTGCGAGGCTGCTTCGATCTCGAACGTATCGCGCAAAAAGTTCGCTTCAAACGCGCGCTTCCACGCGACCTCGCTTCTCTGCGGCGCACGCTCGACATCGTGCGGCCTCTGCGGCAAGTGGCTCCGACGGCGCTCGCATTTCACGTAGAACAGATTGCGGAATTCGATGACTTGCTCGCGGATTTGCAGCGTGCGTTGGTCGATGAACCTCCCGCGCAGATCGCGGACGGCGGCGTCATCCGCCCGGAATACGACGCCGGCTTGGCCGAGTGCGTCACGCTGCGCACGGACGCGCGCGGAAAGTTGAACGAACTCGAAGAGCGCGAACGGGAACGCACCGGAATCAAGTCGCTGAAGATCAAGTACGCGAGCGCCTTCGGCTACGCAATCGAGATCGGCAAGAGCTTCGCCGCGCAAGTGCCCCCCGACTACGTGCGGAAACAAACGCTCACCTCGGGCGAGCGGTACGTCACGCCGGAATTGAAAGAACTCGAGATCGCGATCACGACCGCACAGAGCCGTCAATTGCGGCTGGAAGAACGACTCTTCGCCGAAATGGTCGATCGCGTAGCGCTTCGCATAGACGATCTGCTTCGAACGGCACATGCCCTGGCCGAATTGGACGTCCTCTGCTCGCTGGCACAATGCGCCGCCGAACGCGGCTACGTGCGACCCGCGTTCCACGAGCAAAGCGAGGTCGACGTCGCCGAAGGCCGTCATCCGGTGATGGAAGCGGTGCTGCGCACCCATTTCGTGCCGAACGATCTGCATCTGCGCGGGGAATCGCACCGGTTCATTTTGCTGACCGGGCCGAATATGGGCGGCAAGTCGACGTACTTGCGTCAAACGGCGCTGCTGACGATTATGGCGCAAATCGGCTCGTTCGTGCCGGCAAAACGGGCGAACCTCGGAATCGTAGATCGTATCTTCACGCGCATCGGCGCGGGCGACGATCTCGCTTCGGGACAGTCGACGTTTTATCTGGAGATGGCCGAAGCGGCGACGATTCTACGCCGCTGCACGCGCCGCAGCTTGCTGCTCATCGATGAAGTGGGCCGTGGCACCGGCACGATCGATGGCTTGGCGATCGCGCAAGCGATCTGCGAATTTCTGCTCGGTCTGGACGAACATTCGCCGCTAGTGCTGTTCGCGACGCATTTTCACGAGTTAGTTTCGCTCGCCGATCATTGGAAGTTGGTAGCAAACTATCACATCACGGCGGTCGAGAATACCGCGCGCGCGGGCGCTCCGGTCTTTTCGCACCGCGTTCTGCCGGGAAGTTCCTCACGTTCGTTCGGCATTGAAGTCGCACGCATGGCGGGCCTTCCGGACGCAGTGGTGGAGCGCGCGCAAGAGATCGCGGATGCGTTGTCGGGCCACGCGGATCTGGAAGAACAAGTTCCTCTAAAACGCAGAGCTGCCGAAAGTCGCGCCGGCCTCGCAGACTCTCGTTGCTCTCCCGCGAATGACGTACACGCACGTCGGATCGGCATACGGGCGTGAGATTTTTGCGCCCGCGACGCCGGGCGCCGGCGGATCGGAAGCGCCGCAAGGTTATTCAATCGCTGCGGTAGTGCTGAAGAATGGGTGGAAAAGCGACGAACTGGGATGGCTGCTCAACGAGTTATTCGGTGGGCTGCAAGACTGGACTGAATTCGACGCGAGTGCCGGCGCGCGTTCGTTCGTGTTCTACGGCGAACGGGCGGAAGAGGCGAGCAGTTTGTGCGACACGTTCGCATACGCGTGGACGAAAGGCGCCGAAGCGCAGTACAACGACGTCGTCGCCTCTGCCAACGACTCCGGGGACGTGGAGGCGTTCGTCGAAGCCATGCTTTCCGGCGAGATTGCCATTGGCGACTCGTATGCAGATACTCTTCGCAATACGATCTTTGCGGTGCTCGCCGGCGACCCGGCTGACGATACCGACGCCGCGCTCGTCGAGCGCGTGTATACCGCGGTAAAAGCTGCGGTCGAGCAGCACCACTTTGACTAGCGCGATACGCCTGCTCGATCCGCAAACCGTCGGGCAAATCGCGGCCGGCGAGGTGATAGAGCGGCCGCTTTCCGTGGTGAAGGAACTCGTAGAAAATGCGGTTGATGCCGGCGCGGCGCGGATTGCCGTCACGCTCGAAGACGGCGGCGTGCGTTTGGTGGAAGTGGCGGACGACGGCGCGGGCATCGCTCCGGAAGATCTTCCGCTGGCCGTGCAGCGTCACGCCACGAGCAAACTGGCGATAGCGGCGGATTTGGAGTCCATCGACTCGCTCGGTTTTCGCGGTGAAGGGCTAGCGAGCATCGCCGCAGTCGCTCAACTCGAAATATTGACGCGCCGCGCCGGCATGCAAATCGGCGCGCGTATTCGCGCGCATGCGGAGCGCGCGGAAAGCGTGGAGCCCGCACCAGCGCCGGTCGGCACTACCGTACGCGCCGGCGACCTGTTCGCGAACGTGCCGGTTCGCCGCGAGTATTTGCGTTCCGCAAGCGCGGAATTCAACCGCATATCCGGCTGGCTCTCGACGTTCTCTTTGGCATATCCGCATATAACGTTTTCGCTGCATCACGACGGTAAAGAGGTATGGACGATTCCCGCGAGCGGCGATCCGAGCGCGCGCCTTGCCGCGGTGTTCGGCAAAAGCGCCGCCGAAACGCTGATGCCGCTGAGTTCCGAAGCGGCGCGCGGGCTGCAGGGTACGCTCAGCGGCTACATCAGCACGCCGGGGAACGATCGCCCAGACCGGCGCATGCAACTCCTGTTCGTGAACGGAAGGCTGCTTAGAAGCACGCTGCTTGCGGGTGCGTGGACCGCCGGGTATTCGACGTTCGCGATGCTTGGGCGCCAGCCGTACGGCGTGCTGTTTTTGAATCTGCCGCCCGAACAAGTCGATCCCAACGTGCATCCGACGAAAAGCGACGTGCGCCTGCGGTACGGTCATCAAGTATTCGACTCGGTCAAGCGCGCTATCGCGACGAGCTTGCGCGACCATGCGACGGCGCGTTTTCGGGATGCCGTTGCAGTGTCCGCAGCGCCGCAAGCGATGGATTCCGCGCTGCCGCAGTTGCAATCGCTGTTCGCACACAACGGGAACGGTTCGGGTTCGGGCGAGCACGCGAGCGGCCTTCGCGTGTTGGCGCAGCTCGATAATACGTTCATCGTGGCAACGGACGGACGTGCGCTCTTGCTCGTCGACCAGCACGCGGCACACGAGCGCGTCGCGTACGAAAAGATCGTCGCCGCAGCGCAGCAGGGCGCGCCGGGTGAAGCGCTCCTCGTGCCGCATACGTTCGAACTGGGTCCGGCGGAAAGCGCGGCGCTGGATCGCGCGATGGATTTGCTGCGCGAGGGCGGACTGGAAGTCGAAAGTTTCGGCGAGCGAACGTACCGCATCGTCGCCGCTCCCGCGGGTTATCGTTCGCGGGCGTTCGACGTCGCCGGCTTCCTGCAAGACTTGACGGAAGAACCCAAGCAGCGCGACGTGCGCGAACGCTTGTGGGCTTCGCTCGCGTGCCATTCCGTGACGCGCGCGGGTGAACGGCTGGACATGGCCGAGATGACGATGCTCGTCGATCGCTTGCAGACGTGCGATAATCCCATGCATTGCCCGCACGGACGTCCGACCATCGTGCGCATGGACAGCGAAGCAATTCAAAGGTTATTCAAGAGACTCTGATGGCATTGAACGACGAACACCGGTACACCACCACCCTGACGTGGACCGGCAACAGGGGCAGCGGCACGAGCACGTACCGCGCGTACGGGCGCGATCACGAAATCGTGGCGGCGGAAAAAAGCGCGCCGATTCTGGCATCGTCGACGCCGGTTTTCCGTGGCGATAAAGATCGCTACAATCCGGAGGAGTTGCTGATCGGCTCGCTCGCCGGTTGTCACATGCTGTGGTTTCTGCACTTGTGCGCCCAGGCGGGCATCGTCGTTACCGCGTACACCGACGAATCCGAGGGCACGATGCAGATTAATGCGGACGGCTCCGGTCAGTTTACGCAGGTGGTGTTGCGGCCGCACGCGAGTTTCACGCAAAGCGTCGACGCCGAAACGCTTCGTTCTCTGCATCACCGCGCGCACGAACTGTGCTTTATCGCCCGCTCGGTGAATTTCGCGGTTCGGTGCGAACCGGAGTCCTAGTCCTCGCGGGCCCGACGGCGTCGGGAAAAACCGAACTTGCGCTCGAATTGGCCAAACGCTTCGACGCGGAGATCGTCGGCGCGGATTCGCGTCAAATCTACCGCGGGATGCCCATCGGCACGGCGGCGCCCTCGCCCGAGCAACTCGCGGCGGTTCCGCATCATCTCGTCGGCTTTTTGGATCCGCACGAACGGTACTCCGCGGCCCGGTTTTCAACCGACGCGGTACGTATCGTGCGCGACATCGACACACGCGGTAAGCGCGCCATCGTCGTCGGCGGCACCGGGTTCTATATTCGTGCGCTGACCGGCGCGGTCGATCTCGCGCCGCAGTACGACGAAGCGGTTCGCGCGCGGCTCGCGCATGAAGCAAAACTGCACGAGCCGGCCTTTTTGTACGAATGGCTGAGGTTGAGGGATCCGCGCCGCGCGGCGATGCTGCATGCGGGCGATTCATACCGTGTGCTGCGCGCCCTGGAAGTTGCGATCGCGCCGCAAGAGTCCAGGTTACGCGACACGCCGCTGGAATCGCTCGCGAGCGCGGATATCCCGTTTCTGAAGGTTTTTCTGCAAATCGATTCGGCAGAGCTGGACCGGCGCATCGAGCGCCGCACCGAAACGCTGCTTTCCGCCGGTTTGCTTGAAGAGGCGGAACGAATCGGTGAGGACGCAGTTGCGGCCAGCGCGGTAGGTTACCCGCAAGCGCTCGCGTATCTGCGCGGATGGAGCACGCGCGGCGAATTGCACGCGCTGCTTGCGCGCGCGACCCGCCGTTATGCCCGGCGACAGGCCGCGTGGTTTCGCGCAGAGCCGCAGACGCAGTGGGCGCGCGGAGCTGACGTAGAGCGTCTGGCAAGGGAAAATCTTCGATGGGTTTGAAGCCCGCTAACATGCCGGGCAGCCTGCAAGATACGTACCTAGCCGAAATCAAGCGGCAAGGCGTTCCCGTGACCGTTTATCTGGTCAACGGCTTCCAATTGCGCGGCATCGTCAAGGGCTTCGATCCCTTCACCATTTTGATCGAGTACGAGCGTAAGACCCACTTGATTTACAAACATGCCGTCTCGACGATTTCGCCTCAAGGTCCGTTCGCCAGTCCCGAACCCGCGCCGGCGCAAACGCCCGAGCGCGAAGAAGTAACGTCAGGCTGATGTCCTCCGTCGCCGTGACGAAGATGCACGGCACGTTCAACGATTTCATCGTTCTCGACCAGCGGCCCCCGACCGTCGCGGATCTGCACGCATTTGCAAGAAATGCATGCGATCGGCGCGGGGGCGTCGGCGCAGACGGCGTAATCGCGTTATTTCCCTCGGAAACCGCCGACGTGCGCATGCGCGTGATCAACGCAGACGGCAGCGAAGCGGAAATGTGCGGTAACGGCGCGCGCTGCGCCGCACGTTTTCTAGCCGACGCGGGCGAGGGGTCGGATTTTCGTTTCGAAACGCTGGCCGGAACGATCCTCGCGAGCGTGCTCGAAAACGGCGACGTGCGCCTGAACGTCAGCATGCCGCGTTTCGAAGCCCGGACGCTTCCGTTTTCCGACGCGGATTTCGTGTGGGTCGGGAATCCGCACGTCGTGATTTTCGCGCGATCGCTCGAAGACGTGGACGTGGAGATGCTCGGGCGATCGAATCCCGACGTGAACATACACGCGGCCGTCGTCATCGACCGGAACCACATGCGCGTGCGTCACTACGAACGGGGCGCCGGTTTGACGTATTCGTGCGGCACCGGAGCAGTGGCGTGCGCCGCGGCGGCGATTCGGCGCGGATTGGCGGATTCGCCGGTCGACATACGCGTACCGGGTGGTCACGTGCTCGTCGAGTGGAACGGCACGACCGAACCGCGCTTGACGGGACCGGCAGTGCGCGTCTTCGATACGGTCGTGGAAGCGGTTCATGCAGTCCCCGTCTAGCCGGCACGGCGCCTCCGTGCGCGATGCGCTCGCGAGCGACGCACAACGCATCGCAAGCCTTGCCGGCCAACTCGGATACCAAGTTTCAACGGCGCATGTCGCGCGTGTTTTGAACGCACTGAACGGCGAACGAGCGGTCCTCGTCGCGGTCGTTCCGCGGGCGGGAGTCATCGGATGGATTGGCGTCGCGCTGCGCAACTCGCTAATCGAAAGCGGACGCGCGCACATCGAGGGACTCGTCGTCGAGGACGAATACCGCGGAAACGGGATCGGTCAACTTCTCGTCGAGTCTGCCGAGGCGTGGGCGCAGCGTCACGGCTGCACGTCCATGCGTTTGGTTTCGAACGTCGTGCGGGAGCGCGCGCACGAATTCTACAAGCGCCTGGGGTACGACGTACTCAAGACTCAGCACGCATTCAACAAAGAACTATGATCGGGCTTGCCTACTGCGATAAAGCGGGACGGATCTATTTCGACGAGCATCGGGAACCGCTCGCTGACGGCGGTGCCGTACGCGCGGTCGAGCCCGGCGAACTCGTGCCCGCACCAGACGGAACGGTGCCGATGGTTTTGCCGGGGCGCCATCCGCTGCTGCGCGAAGGCACGGCGAAACGCCGGTACGCGCTCGCCGCGATGCTTCCCGCGGGGTACACGCGATTGCTTCTGCCCGCATACGCTCGCGACGCAGATGCACCATCGCTGCCGCTTTTCGGCTACACCTTCGCGTGCGTCGTCGACGACCAGTTGCACGTTGCGGCGATGCGCACCGATGAGAGCGAGGACTGGCAGCCGCGGCGGTTCGCGGAGGGAGAACTCGAGGCGCTCTTGGAGAGGCGCATCGCGGCGGATCCGGCGAATCGCGTTTTGCGCCAAGTCGCGCTCTGCTCGCGCGAGTACGGCTGCTTTACGGCGCAGAACGTGTTCCTCGAACGCGGCGAGGCCGCGCTTCCCGTTTCTCCCAAGTGCAACGCTCGCTGCGTCGGCTGCATTTCCGAACAAGAACCTGAAGCAGCGTTGCCTTCGCCCCAGACGCGTATAACGTTCGAAACGTCCGCCGAAGAGTTGGCACGGGTCGCGGTTCACCATCTTCAACGCGTGCCTGACGGCATCGTCTCCTTCGGGCAAGGCTGCGAGGGCGAACCATTGCTGCGTTCGATTACGATTGCGCGCGCCATCGAACTGATTCGCAAAGAGTGTAGTAACGGCACGATCAATCTCAATACGAACGGCAGCATGCCGTCGGCGCTGCAGCGCTGCATCGACTCCGGGCTCCAGGCGGTGCGCATTAGCCTGAATTCGTTTCGCCCACACACTTACGCCGCGTATTACCGGCCGGCCGGATACGATCTCGACGACGTTTTCCAATCCATGCGCATCGCCTCGAGCGCGGGACTGCGCCTATCGCTGAACTTGCTCACGCATCCGGGCATCACGGACGACGAAGAAGAAGTTGCCGTCATGCAGGCGATACTGAGCGAGATTCACGTCGATATGATTCAAACGCGCACCCTCAACATCGATCCGGAATGGTATTTCGAAACGGTCGGACGGCCGCGGCAGCCGGTCGGCATGCGTCGCGCGCTGGCCGCCGTTCGCGATGCGGGCGTCGCCGTTGGCAACTTCACGCACACGCACTGAAGCGGCGCCGCAGTGAAGCTGTGGCACATCGCCGCACTGCTGATTGCGGGAATTGCCGTCGGTGTCGCGTTTCCGGGCCGGTTGACGACGCTTTTCGGTCAAGCGACGCTTTACGTCTTTCTTCCTGCGCTGATTTTCGAAGGCGCCTGGCATCTCGATTTTCATCTGATGCGCAGGGCGTCGTGGCCGATCGTGCTGCTGGCCGTTCCAGGCGTCGCACTGACCGCCGTCGTGATCGCGCTGTGCGTGCATTACGCCGGCGGCTTCGGCTGGAGTGCCGCGCTCGTACTTGGCGCGATTCTCAGCGCGACGGATCCGGTCGCGGTCGTTGCGTTGTTCCGCCGGCTGCCCGTGCCGCGCGAGCTCGCCACCATCGTGGAAAGCGAGTCGCTGCTCAACGATGCCGTTGCGGTCGTGCTCTATCGCGCAACGGTCGCGGCGATCCTGTTGTCGGGAACGAATGGTACGGTCGTTCATGCCGTCGCGCAAGCAATAGTCGGCGTGTTCGCCGGAATCGCGATTGGCGCCGCGCTCGCCTTTGCGGCGGCTTTCGCACTTCGCGAGCAGATTGCCGCGCCAGTGCAGAGTTTCGCGACGTTCGCCGGCGCTTACGGCGCCTATGCTTTGGCCGAGCGTTTCAGCTGGTCGGGAATCTTCGCCGTCCTGACCTTCGGCATCGTGCTTCGCGAACTAGAACGCCATCGCCTCAGCGTGGCGTCCGCCGAGGGCGTCGAAAAGTTTTGGGATGCTGCGGCGCTCGCCGCAAACTTCGTTCTGTTCTTCCTCGTGGGAGCGGCTCTCGATTTCACGCGATTGGCGCGCGTATTACCGGCGGCGGCGATAACGCTGGCCGCAGTTCTGCTTGCCCGAGTGCTGCTCTCGTACGGGTTGCTCGCATTCGCGCGCGCCCAGCTCAAGCCGCTCTGGCAAACCGTCGTACGCATGGCCGGCATTCGCGGCGCACTTTCCCTCGCACTGGCGTTGGCTACTCCCGCTGCGATCGCGCAGCGAACGTTGCTAATCGACGCCACATTTGCGGTCGTCGTCGTGACGATACTCGTGGGCACGCTCACGCTGACGTGGCGCTTGCAGCGTTTGGACTTGTGAACGGAGTCTAGGGAACCGGTTCGCTGATCTGTTTGCTGATGACGTCCAGGATGATCTCCGTGGACGAAATGATCGAAACCGGGTTGCTCCGGTCGAGCGAATCAAAAATCATCTTGTTCGCGGGGTTGTTGACGCGTGCAATGCAGCGCGCGACGGCGTTCTTTTTTTTCGCGATCAAGCAAACGACCAAGTTGTCTTCGTCGTCGCCCGTATCTGCGACCACGACGTCGGCGCGGGCCAACCCGCCTTGTTCCAGGACGAGCGGATCGCAGCCGTCCCCGACGACGGTGACTTTTTGCTCGATCATTTGCTCGAGCATACGCGCCTTGCGTTCCTCTTTCTCGACCATGACGACTTCGTGGCCTTGCTTCAGGAGCGCGCGCGTCAGATACGAACCGACTTTCCCGCCGCCGACGATCAGGACGAACACGCTATGCGCCTCCGGATGACGCCGCGACGCGTTCGCGATCGAGTTGAAACATCTGCGCGAATTCGCTGACGCCGTCCGGCGCCACGATCGCGTTGATCTCATCGCCTTCGCTCAGGATAGTATCGTCGCCGGGCACGCGCACGGTCTTCCCGGTCCGCACAGCCGCGATCCTGATCCGTCCCGGACGTTCGAATTCCGCTACCCGTTTGCCGGAATCGGCGGCGCGCACGACCGCGCGCACCGAGGTGACTTTGCCGAAATCGAACGACTGCAGCGCATCCCACGGCGCCTCCAGCAGCATGTCGCGAATCATTTTCGCGCCGACCGTGGTCGGACAAACGGTTTCGATACCTAAATCCCGATACATCATACCGCGCGTCGGATCGTAGATTCGGGCAACGACCTTTTTTATGCCGAACATCCGCTGCGCGATGAGAGCGGCCATGACGTTGCGGTTGTCGCCGTTGGTTACGGCAATGAAACCGTCGGCGGTCTGAGCGCCGGCGCGTTTGAGCACGTCGTAATCTATCCCGGTGCCCACGACGACATGTCCTTTGAACTTCTGACCGAGCCGTTTGAAGGCCGAAGGATTTTCATCTACGACGATGACTTCGTTGCTGTCGGCGTCGAGGAGCTTGGCGAGGGTCGAACCCACGCGACCGCAACCGACGATCAGATATCTCATGCGTTTGAAGGGTCTTCTTAGCGCTTTACGACTTTCCCGCACCGGATCGGCGTCTTTGCAGGAGGGAGGGACGACCGCCCGAACCAATGGGAGTTTTTGTTGTCGGGGCGTGGCTCAGCTTGGTAGAGCGCTTCGTTCGGGACGAAGAGGTCGCTGGTTCGAATCCAGTCGCCCCGATATTCTCCACATCGCAGGCACTCCGGCGTAAACGCCGTGCGCCCCGGACGTGAAATTGTTCGCAAAGTTTAGTCCAGCCTCGGGCCGCGTGCTGCGCGCGGCCGAACAAGAGTGCCGCAATCACAACCATTACTACGTCGGAGTCGAACATCTGCTTGTCGCGTTGCTCGAGGAGCAGGACCCCGCCGTTTCCGATCGTCTGAGCGCGGAACGGATTGACCTCTCCGAAGTGCACGCGCAGGCGCGGCGCGCTCTCGGAACGGGTGAGGATCGCATGTGGGAAGGAATTCTCGTCACGCCGCGCGTCCGAAAAGTCGTGAGTCTCGCGGAAACGCAAGCAGGCGATCGCCCCGTCGAACCCGGCGACTTGCTGGATGCGATCATGGCCGAAGGCGGCAGTTTGGCGGCGGAAATTCTGCGTCGAGCCAAGTCGACCAGCACCGCGACGGCCTCCGAATAGGAAGCGCAAGTGCACGGCTTCACGGAGTTCTTTTTGAACTTGCTGCATCACGCCGGCTACGGCGGCTTGTTCGCGGTGATGACGCTCGCGAATATCGGCGCGCCCATCGGCAGCGAAGTCGTTCTCCCCGCAGCGGGCGCGATGGCTGCGAAAGGATTTCTGTCGAGCGTTTGGCTTGCGATTGCAGTCGCCGTGGTAGCCGAACTGGCCGGACAAAGCATCGGTTACGCCGTCGGCCGCTTTGGCGGACGCCCCTTCGTCGATCGTTACGGTAAATACGTGCGCTTTCACCACGCCGAAATGGAGAAAGTGGAGCGGTTTTTCACCCGCTACGGGCGTTTCGCGATATTCATCTGCCGCTTCGTTCCGGTCATTCGCGGAATCGTCGGCATTCCGGCCGGCATTGCGGAAATGCCGCTCGGCGCGTTTTATTTCTGGACGTTTTGCGGCTCGCTGCTGTTCTGCGGCGGGTTGATCCTGGCCGGAAATGCGCTGGGCTCGCACTCGCAAGCCGTCATTGCCGCCGTGCAGAAATACGCGCTGTTGATTATCGTGATCGCGGTGCTGGCCGCGATCGTCTTCGTTTTCGTGAAAACCCGCCGCTCGCAATCGGAAACCGGGTGAAAAGCGCGAAATAGAGGCTCGATGACTCCGGCCGACTCCAAGCCGCTTGCCCAGACGCTCGGCCAGGTGCCCGACTCTCCTGGCGTTTACATGATGGTCGATCGCAACGGCGACGTGCTCTACATCGGGAAAGCGGTATCGCTGCGCAACCGCGTGCGTTCGTATTTCCAAGAAAGCGCCGCGCATCACGTTCGTACGCAGGCGATGGTCGAGCGCGTCGTCGACGTGCGCACGATCGTCGTTACGAACGAAGTCGAAGCGCTCATTCTGGAAGCCAACCTCATCAAGCGGTACCAGCCGCCGTACAACGTGCGGCTGCGTGACGACAAGCGCTATCCCGTATTTGAAGGTCACGAACGAACCGTTCCCGCGCGTGCTGTTTACTCGCGTGGTCAAGGATGACGGCGCGCGCTACTTCGGCCCGTATACGAACGCGCACGGCTTGCGCGAACTGATCGATCTCGTGCGCTTGGTCTTTCCGATTCGCACGTGTCCCGAACCGATCGACGGACGCCGGCGGCGTCCATGTCTGCAGTATCACATCAAACACTGCTTGGCGCCCTGCGTGGGATATCAAAGCGAAGGCGACTACTCCGGCATGATCGAGGAAGTCGTGCTGTTCCTCGAAGGCAAGCAAGAATCGCTGCTAACGCGCATGCAGGGCGAAATGGTGCATGCCGCGGAGAGTTACAATTTCGAAACGGCCGCACGCATTCGCGACCGCATCGTGCAGGTGCGCCGCGTGACCGAAAGCCAGAAAGTCGTCTGGCGCTCGCGTTTGGACATGGATCTCATCGCGGTCGCGCGCGCGCAAGGACAGGCGTGCATGCAAGTTTTCATGGTTCGCGACGGAAAACTCATCGGCCAGGAACATTTCATTTTGGACGGCGTGCACGAGCAGAGCGACGCGGTGCTGTTCAGCGAATTTGCAAAGCAGTTCTACACGGCTCGCACGGCAGCGGCCCCGGAAGCGCCGGGCGTTTCGCCGCTCGCGCACCTGCGCGCCGCGCGCGATAACCAGGCGCCCGTGCCCCAGAAGCGGCGATCGCGCGGCAGCGCAAGCGCCGTTCCGAAAGAAATACTGGTGCAAGCTCTTCCCGAAGATTTCAGCGTCATCGAAAGTTGGCTTACGGAAAGCAAAGGCGTGCGCGTCCGAATGCTCGTCCCGCGGCGCGGCGATCGCGCCGACTACATGCGCCTCGTGCAAAAGAATGCCGAGCAAAACTTGAAAGCATTTCTTGCGCATCAGGAGGTTCAGGAAAGCGCGCAGGCGCGCTCACTGGCGGAACTGGCGCATGCACTCGAATTGCCCGAACTGCCGCACCGCATCGAATGCTACGACATTTCGAACATTCAGGGGACGAATCCGGTCAGTTCGATGGTCGTATTCACCGAAGGACGCGCGAAAAAAAGCGAATATCGAAAATTCAAGATTCAGTACGACAAAGGCCCGAACGATTTCGCGATGATGCAGGAAACGCTGCGGCGCCGCCTTCGTTATTTGCGCGCGCGTACCGACAATGAGGTAACCGCCGAGCAGCAGCAGCTCGCAAAAAAAGAGAAGTTCAACAAGAAGCCCGATTTGCTGCTGATCGACGGCGGCAAAGGCCAGCTCAACGCCGTCGTCGAGGTGCTCGAAGAGCTCGACATGACCGGCATTCCGGTTGCTGGACTCGCGAAAGAACACGAGTGGCTGTACATGCCCGGACAGTCCGAGCCGATCGTTCTGCCCCCCAACTCCGCCGCGCTGCACTTGGTGATGCGCATTCGCGACGAGGCGCACCGCTTTGCCGTCACGTATCATCGGCAGCGCCGCGCCAAAGCGATGACGCATTCGGCGCTCGATGCGTTGAGCGGCGTCGGTCCCGTGCGCAAAAAGCGCTTACTGACCGCGTTCGGATCGCTCGCAGCCATCAAACGCGCCGGCGTCGACGAGATCGCGGCAGTCAAAGGAATGACGCCGGCTTTGGCCGCGCAAGTCAAAGCCGCGCTCGAAGAGTGAAGGAGGCGCCCTGTTAGCGGGCGCCGATTAACGTCGAATTGTTGTAGTCGCCGAACTGCAGCGAGACGCGGTGTCCTTGCGTCTGCACGTCTTCGCTGACGGGCAGATGATGGTCGTTCACCCACACCGTTGCGGTGTACGACCCGTCGGCCGTTGCGATTGTATAACCGCTCGATTTAACGCCGTCGAGCGTCTTCGTACCGAGCGATTTCACGTTCGTTCCGAGCGCGGTTGTGTCGGGCACGGGCTGCGTCGCGAGCTTCACAATAAGCGCGGGATCTTGTCCGCCGGTGCTCGCGATTCGATACTGACCCGAAGGCATGACTTCTACGGTTGCGACCGCGCCGTTTTCGAATCGCTCGATCACCCGGACGACTTGGACACGCTGGTACGCGCTCACCATTTGGCTGAGATCTGTTGACGAGTTTTGCGCAGCCGGCGCCGCCGCGGGGGCGAGCAGGGCTAGCGCGATGGTCAACGCGAGGACCGTTCGCATGGTTGCTCCTTAATTCGGAGGTGGGTACCGGCGAATATACCCACGCCTGCCCCGGAGCCACCATGCAACCAAGCCTTGCGAAGCCGTGTTATACTCTCTGGACGCGGGGCTGAAATAGGTTCGACGGGAAGGTCCGCGGTCAACGTAAGCAGGCGGAGTTGCGAGCACTCCTAAAACGATCGCAAGCGTTATACACGCGAACACTGAATACGCACTGGCTGCTTAATCTAAGCTAGCCACCGGCGGTGAAGAGTCGGCCCGAACCACTTCGCCTTCCGGTCATGAACTCGGGCTGGCATACGCGATCGACTCGACGCGTATGTAAGAGAAAGGGTCTGCTGCGAACGATAAGCCCGGCTTCGGGGCGTGCGTTCGAGTAAGTCAAATTCGAAGCTGAGCCTGGAGAAAGCGCTGGTCCGCCTTTTCGGACTCGGGGGGGCAGTACCCCGACAGCTCCACCAATTTTCTGCTTTAGTTCAATGAACTTCGATTCATTGAACTATTTCGTTTCTGATGCACCTAGGCGGCAAAATGCGGTCTGGTGTCGAATGCATGGAGAGGCGAGCTGAGAATGGAAACACACACCCTAAAAACCTCGCGCTTCGTTCTCGTTAGCGCAACGTGTATGATGCTGGCACTCTTCGCATCTTCGCGCGCGAGCGCCGCGCCCGCGTGTTACACCATCGGCAAAGCGACATCTCACAGCTACGAACTGCTCTGGCAGTATAAGTCTCTGGCGCCATCAGCACAGGCTCTTAATGCGGCAGTGCAGCAAACGGCGAAGACGTTCGATGATATCGGCCTCGACTTTCATGCCACACTGCCCACTTGCGGCGATGATATAAAGCTTCCGTACGATATGCTCGCCGCATATTGGTATGAGGAAGAGACGAAGGTTGAGCGCGTCTCGCAGCCGCTCGTGAACGCGATGACCCAACGACTGCGCGATTTGCACGACGTCATGCCCGCAAACAATATCTTCCTCGCGAAATTTCTGCGCTACGTCGCGATGGCGTACAAACAGTCCGGGCAGCAGGTGCCGCCGGATGTCGCAACGTGGGTGTCCGATGCCGACACTGCCGCTGACGCGGAGTGCCGCATGCCTTACTATCAAGACGCCACGCTAAAAACGTGGGCCGCGCCGCCATATCCGATGAGCGCGCGATCTTCCGGATTCGGCCCCGGAATCACCTACGTACGCGTGACGATCGATGCGCATGGACGCGCCTCTGACGCGCGCGTGGTCCTTTCTAGCGGGAACGCAGACATCGATCGCACCGGTATCGATGCCGCTCGTAACACATTGTATTATCCGAAGACGATCTACTGTACGCCGCAGGCCGGTACGTATGTGTTACGAATCGTTTTCGACCCCGACGCACCCACTACCGCAGCTGTTTTTCGTACACGCTGAGTCGAGCGCGCAGAAAAGTGCGTGCATCGTCGAACTTGCGTCGCCCCGCATGGTACTCTGCACGCGGGCGACAGCATGGTAGGCGTGGGTACGGCCGATTACGCGAAACTCGGCGCTCGCTGGATAAATTCGGCGCCGAATTATAACTCCGGTGCTAACGGCGATTACTCCGGCGACTAATTCCCTAACAACGGTGAAGGTGACGATCTCGCCGTCTTCGCGGTCAGATGTGTACCATACGGAGCCGTCGAACGCGAGCGACCGAAATCCCGGGTCCATCGTCGCGATCGCTTCGAATGCAGAATCGCCGGTTTTCAACTCGAGCGTTCCAAACTTGAGGTTGTCGAAATCCTCATCGGCAGCGATGAAATAAAGCTTGCCCTCGGGTCCGAAACCGAATCCCCCGGTGCGGGTCGACAGGCCAAACGCGGCGGTGATACCGTACGCCGCGTCCAGTGTGACGATTCGGCGTTCGTGGGCTTGTCCGAGGTAGAGTCGCTTGCCGTCCGAGGTCAGGTGCGATCCCGTCATCTGCGGACATGGCGTCTTACTTTCCGCAACAAAGCCCTCGAGCGGAACGTAGCGATAGATATAGCGATCGTCTTCCTCTCCGCCGTCGGAAACGACGATATGCAGCGCGTCGCTTAGCGTCGCGATACCGTACGGTTTTCCAGGAGCCGAGACTTCCTGTACAACGCTCCAAGTGTTGGGATCGATCCCGTAGATTCGATCCGTGTCCCACGAGCCCGTCCAAAGTAAACCGTCGAAGACTGCGAGCGGTTGGCAGCGGCCGGCGGGCGCAGGCTGACGCCGTAATTCGTGAAGTTGTCTAGTCGTCTGTTGCATGCTACGCAAGAGGCGGCGCTGCTAAAAATGGTTGCGCGGCCCGGAACCGCCCGCGGAGAATCCTCTTCGTGAAGGGGATACTCGCGTTGATGGACGCAAGATGGCACTATACCCGTTATGTCGGAGTTGTTGATTGAGTTATGCGACAGCATGTATAGCAGGTTTGCGAAGAACTTGCCATAACGAGTCCGCAGTGCATCACGTAGACGCCGTCATTCGCGATGAACGGCCATCAGATATTTCTGGCGTGCGAATTGCTCATCAAAAGGCGTTCCGGCGCGACGCTGAGGCAACCCTAGTGGACCGCCTTAGAGAAGAGGCTCGCATCGTTTCATCTGTAGTAGCGGAAATCGGGAACGAGATCGTAGGCAACGCCATTTTCAGCCGCATTTCCGTCTCCACTTCGGATGGCCGGATTGACGCGCTCGCGCTGGCACCCGTCGCGGTGCTGCCTCAGTACCAACGGCAGGGCGTGGGATCGAGGATCATTCAGCATGGCGTGCGCGCATCCGCACGACACGGCTACGCCGCTATTTTCGTCCTTGGCGATCCATCTTATTACTCACGTTTCGGCTTTTCATCGGATATCGCTCGGCGCGTAAGCAGCCCGTATTCGAAAGCCGGCGCTGCGTGGATGGCACTGGAGATCAAGCCCGCGAGTCTATCGGATGGGCACGCGCACGCGACATATCCGGAGGCATTCTCGATCGTCGAATGACGGAACAGGTAATATGCCGCAATTAGCGCAAATCGGCACGCTTTTTGAAACGGTGGCATAGGTGGCTGAACAAAACCCGGCTAGATTGCGCCGGATACGCGCCGTGCGAACGATAGCGTCGGCCTTGCACCCATGATAATCAGCCACAGCATGATGGCGACTTCGCCGAATTGCACGGGAAACGCGATATTATCGACCACGTCGATGGACTGCGGCCAAAGGATGCCGGTTATGCACTGCGCTACGTACGCGAAACAGTTGAGCACGAGCCAAACGCCGAGAACTTTCGGCAGAAATCCCGACTTATACACGAGCATGCCGAGCGGCAGCAGCCAGAGCCCCCAGAACATTTCGTTGACGACGTTTCCGTAGTGATGCAGATTGACGAACAGCGTCACCAAACCCTCACGCTGCGCCGGTGTAAAGGCCGACAAGAAGGCACCGCCTTTTGCACAGAGCAGCATACCGACGCTGTTCAGTTCGTTCACAAATGAAATCGGTACCGACACGACGCCGAACGCGACAAGGACCGCGGCTAGACTGCGATCCACGACGCTGAACAGCCGGTAGAACGAAAGCGCAAGCAGAATTTCCACTGTGCCGGCGATTAAGAGATCCAAGATGCCGGCGCGAAAGAGAACCTCGTGCGTCGCGATGTTGTGCGCGGTCGCTGCGGGATTTCCGGTCACGTACAATGCGTTCGGAATAATCATTAGCGGTAGTGGCCCCAGCACTACCAACGCCAGATAAAGCCATCCGGCAGTTCTGGCGTTCCGATTGAGAACGTCCATGAAGCACCCCTCTCCACGCCCTAACCGGCATACGCTGCAGAGCAGGAAAGGTTTCGCTCGGCTCGCCGGCGACGTGAAGCGCGATCAGCGCTTTCTCACTGGGTGTTTGCCGGCGGTGGCGTCCGCGGCGGAGGCTGAGCCGGAATCCGCGTACGCTTCGGCGGCAGGCGCAGATGCAAAATGTCATAGCGATACAACACATCGTCAACCGGGACGTACAAATAGTGCCCTTGCATGTAGTTGTGTTCGCCTTGACCCAACGGCTGCAAATTTGCCGGATGGCGATTCGGGTCAGGCCTCAGATCGACGGGCGCGCTTTGCGTTCCATCTCGCAAAGAGATCGAGTAAATCGTTGCAGGACGGTACTCGTCCGCGCGGCCGTGGCAGCACCAGTCGTCGATGTAAGCGCGATCGCCGATAACGCCAAGGAACGTGCCATCGGTAATTGGTCGATCGTTAATCGGCTGTAAGGTGTTCCGTCTGAGGATGACGAGGATATTCACCAGCGCGGCTCCGCCGCTCCAGCCCTGCACCGCGAGCCATTCTTTGCCGGCGACGGCAACGCTATTGATTCCGTCCATTCGTACGGGCGCAGTTTGTAAAATTCGGCCGGTATTCGCGTTCAAGACGCTCAAAAAACCTGGGGTGCAGACGGTGAACAGCTCGTCGCCGATGATGGAAAGCGTCGCTCCTCCGGGCTTGCACTTGGGGTTTCGCCATACTACGGAGGCATCCGATGCACGGAGTGCTTGCAAACCCGATTGGCTTTGGGTGTACACTCGGTCGTTGGTCGATGCAATCTCATACCAGCCGCGTTCGCGCCATTTCACCAGGGCTTCTTGCGCCGGGGTAAGAGGCGGGAGCGATGGCATTGGCGTGCCGATGCGAACGACCATATTGTCCCGCGCGCGCAGGCTTATGGGTATTGAGGTCGTTGCCGCCGCAGGTTTCTCCGCCGGCCTCGCGCACGCAGAAGCGCACAACGCAATGGCAAGCGTCGCATATCGGGCGACCCGCCTGTACCGTTGCCCACGCATCATCGCGGAAACGCTTCCTGTTGCAGACTTCCCCACCTGCGGCAGCGTTCACGGCCGGAGCGTCGCTAACCGCCCATAACCCATTGAAATCCCGTGTCTTTGGCACCGTTCTTGTCGCACCGCCCCTGATATGGATGGCCTCGGCCGTCCAGCGAAGCGCGGCACGCATAGCCTGCCGGGCCTTTCACATCCATGTCCTCGTCAGGTGGGCCGGACAAACGCTGCGCAAGAATCTTTTTAATCCACGATGATGCTTGCGCACAACTGACGTTCCCAACCATTACGATGTAGTGGCTGCCGCCCAGCGCTGTGCCGGCGATTACGTACGGCGTCGCGGTGAGCCTCGCACAAGTGCCCGTCGTTATATTCTGCGCCGACGCCGGATGTGTTCCGGCACCGAAAAGCGCAACGCCGAATAGAAGTGCGATAAGCGCCAAAATTGTTCGAATCGATCTCATAATCCACAGCCTTTCTCGTCCTACGGCCGCGAAGCGGTCCGCGGACTCGCGTTCCATGAGATATTCGTAGCAAATAGGCGTCCCGGCCGCGTCCGCGTAAAGGGATATCTGAGGCTTCGAAGGCACCGCGGTGTGTGCGCGCGAGCGATAACTCGCCTACTGCGCGAAGACGTTCCGAGCGGCGTTATTGACATTTGCGCCGGTCGCCTTATGCTTGTGGCACGTTCATTGGACGTGATCTCAATGTGAGGTTCGTATGCGCTTATCATCTGGTGGATTACGCAAAGGACCGGCTCCCATTAACGTTTTAAACAACTCCACATCGTACGTTGTTCGCTACACGCCGGGCATTTAAGGCCGATTGGGACACCGGCACGGCAATACTTTGGGATATCTTATTTTCTGATTCCATAGGCGGAAATTTCGATCCCAACGATGACAACCACATCTACATCACCGCTGCGAATCGCGCTTCACTCGGTTGCGAGGGGCTTGTGGCCTATCACAAGAGCATAGCGCCGGCCTTCGGAATATATGATCGTGGCACCAACAATTTTCTTTTTCCGCTCACCCCGATTGCCTCGCGCACGTTCGACCCGTTCGTGTCGACGACGAACCTCGCAGGATTCGATCTTAAAGTGCTCACGATAAAAAATATGACGTACCGCACCCCTGCAGGCTGGGTCAATGAACTCTGCATCAGTGACCAAGCTGGGCAACAGGTTCACCAACTCTACAAAACCGCGCCGTACCAATCAAAGGCATCGCAACAAAAGACCCAATTCCCATTTGATGGCTCCTGGGGGCCCACAATCGAGCCGAGCGACTCCCTCCTGCATCCTTATTCCGGCACCGCTGCTGTTGGTTGGCAAAACGCTCGCCTGGCGAGTCGCGATCGCCATGGAAATTGGAGCAACTGGCAACGCCTCGATGCGACGCAGTCACAAATCGAGCCCGGGACCGGTGAATTCACGGCGAAGTACCTTAAACCGAATTATACCGGGGTCTTAACCTCCTGAACGGTGCAGCGCGCTCTCGGCGAGCGCGCGCGTTCCGAGCGACTCCGCAACGCTCGTGAAACGATGCATTCCGAGTTGCTCGAAGGAAGAGATCGCGGAAAGGCACGCTGCCTTAGCACTTCTGGCCTCGCCGGCGGAGAATTGCCGCGCCGCAGAAAGGACCGCCACGAACGCTTCCCCCATCCTATTATCGCCGCTCGTGATCCAAGCCCGTGCAAGAGAGAGCGCTTGGTCCATGTCGTCGTCATCGCCAATGTGAAGAACGCTCGGAAGAATGTATATCAGTCCTGATCCTGCCCTCAGCGCAGACAAATAAAATTTGAGCAAGAGCTTTGCGCGTTCCATTTCTCCAAACTCCGATGCGTATTCGATAAGCCCGCCCGTAAGTGTATTTGCAAAAAGCACGTCATCCCGCGTTTCGCAAACTTCAAAGAGCTTTCGCTGATTAGGCTCTGCGCAAGCGCCCGATCTTTCGTGGCAACTGCCAGCCTTAACCCGAGCGCTGTGGTGTATAAAGTGGCAACATTTTGCCGCCCATCTGTCAATGCAGCCGCAACAGCGTAGCATTTGCGCGCCGTATCGATGTCATTGCGGTAAAGTGCGACGTAGCCCATTCCGACGTTGCCGATGCTTTCGATAATGTCGTTACGCGCTCTGTGACCGATGTCGGCAACGGCAACAAATGACGCGCGAGATTCCGCTAAGCGACCGAACCAGCCGAACGTGATGCCCTGATTTTGTCGAAAAGCCGCGAGCGTTGAAACGTCCGCATACTGAAAGTCGGACTCCGCCAGGCATGGTGACCGACTCGATCGCGGCACACTGATCTCCGAGCATGCCGTGGGCTAAGCCGCGATAGCCCGCAGCACTCAGTCGCAAGCGGGGCTCCGTGGTTTCCCTAACTGCCTCCAGATAATCGAGCGCTTCAGTGGCGTCGCCACGCAATACTGCAGCGCGCGCTAGCATCACTGTTGCTTCAGCGCTCTGCGCCCCACACGCGTCGGAAGCCGCGGCAACATCGCGGGCACAGAGTCGCCCAAAAAACGGAAGCCTGTCGTCGTAACGCCGACCATTCGCAAATGCTCAACCGCAACAAAAGCGTCGCTCGAATCAGCGGATCTGCATGGCTATCGCCTTCCACCTGCTCCAACAACGCTTCGAAGCCTCGTCGAGCCTCGTCCAGCAATCCTTGTGCAACCTGCGTCTCAGCGCGTTTCAACGCAATTACTCTGGCGAGCTCGCTGTTGTCACACTGCTTAAGTGCGGCGTCATAGTAATCGGAGGCGTCCCGAAGCGCGTAAAGCAGGCATGCGCGGTCGGCTGCGGCGCTGTAGATCTTCCGGCACTCCGCTCGTGTTCCCCGGCTTGGCGAAGATGATAAGCGAGATCGGCGAGGCTTTCTTCTGAGGGGTGCTTATCGATCTCATTGGCGATGCGGCGATGAAGTTGCCATCCGCTCATCGGCCAGAAGCCGCGCCCCAATCGCCTCACGGAAAAGGTTGTGCGCGAAGCTCATAAACGCACTTCTGCGCCCGCTTTCAGAAAGGCCAGGTCGCGTGCCTTTCGCAGCACTTGGCGGGTAAAGGTTTCGGAGCGACCACAAATACGCAGGAGAATCTCTACTGAAAACGTCGATCCCAATACCGCCGCCGCTTCTAGTACGGTGATTTCTTCATCGCTAAACTCGCTCAAGCGTCGATGAAATGCTTGCGGATACGAAGGCCGGCAGGGTAGGAACGGCGCCCTGTTTCGCGCCTTTAAGCATCGTGTAGCGCGCCAATTCCTGCGCCAGCAACGGGCTGCCCATCGAGCTCTCGGCAATGCTTTGGAGCACCTCTTCCGGAGCGTCCATCCCCTGTACTGTTTCTGACGCGATTGCTTTTAGTTCGTCCTGATCTAACGGACCGAGTTCCAGAAAGACGTCGGCGATATTTCGAAACTCACTAATTGGGATGTTGGCATCTTCGCATTCGGAGCGGTAAAGAAGCAGCATGTCGGGAATCGCCGCCCGCAGGTTACGTAAGCCGCGAATCAATTCCAGCGTGGCGCTATCCGCCCAATGCGCGTCGTCGATAACGATGAGCGTGCGCCGGTTGCCTCCGAGGCGATTCAATGCTGCGGCAATTGCAAGCCAAAGCTCGTGCTGAGTACTAAACGTGGGCAGGGCAATGAGGTCCGTGAGCGGCCCGTACGGGCGCCGGGACTCCATCGCGCACGTAACGCTGAACGTGCGCCTGTCGTGCTTCGTCGTAATATACGCAATCTCTCTTGCTAAGCGGGTCTTGCCGATTCCGGCCGCACCCGTAACGACCGCCACAGTGCCCGAAGCAACGCGCGCATCCAGCGCTTTCAAGATGGTCTGGACGTGTCGCTCTCGGCCCCGAAAACTGTCAGACCCCAAATGCGGGTTCAAAGTTTGAGTGTCATGCGACGCCGTGGAGGAGGCACGTTCGCTTCGGCGGCTGTCTGGAAATGGCTCCTCGTAATTTCCACTGTTGATGGATGCTACGGCACGCAAAAGATTTGCGGACAGCTCAACGTTGACTCCCCGTGCGAGTTCCTCCCGAAATGCATCAAACCGCTGAAGCGCGTTAAGGCGCTCTCCGCTTCGCGCCTGAACGAGGATTAGCGAGCGCAGAGCGCTCTCGTGCCATGGTTCACGATCGAGATAAGTTTGCAGCAACCTTAGACAGACCGCATCATCACCTTTTGCGTGCTGGTAAGCCGCGCCGGTAAGGCAGGCGTCGGCAAAGCGCTCTTGAAATCGATCGCGGTAAGGAACAATCCACGCTGCACCGACTTCCTCAGCCAACTCGCCGCGGTAAAGCGCTGCAGCAGTCAGCCCGAAACCGGGCGTGTCGCAAGCGTGCGTGAACGCGTCGATATCAAGGTCCAAGGGAACACTTGTATTCCAACCGATGTTCTGATGGTCCGCAAGAATCCACTGGTTTGCGGAATCCGCCTGGGCAAGTTTGCGCGAAAGCGTATGAATGTGGCGGCGCAGGTTCGCAAACGCAGTTTCTTCCGGTTCGTCCGGAAATAAGGAAAATGCGACGGTCTGGCGCGGCGAGAGGACGCCGCGATGCAGAAGAAGCCAAGCCAGCAGCGATTTCGAAGCAGCAGGGAGCGAGATCGCCGCGGCGCCTTCACGGCGTCGATCCACTACTTCCACCCTGCCGAAAAGCCTGATCTCCACGGCCGGAGCGCCTCCCGCGGGCAGGGCCCGCTAGACTCCTACGCGAACCGCGTGACTTTTCTCGGGAAGACGATGCAAGTCTTCCTCCTGTTCGCTTTCCGGCGTCCGAAACGGGGTGTACGGTGGATGTATGTAGGAAGAGGCGTTCCCACCTATCTGGCGATTCGCAGCGACAAAGTCCAAGCCGCCTTCGACTATTTCAGCCGTAATGTTTGGAATAAATCTAGGGCCGACTGGAACGACTTGTGCTCACAAGTGCTCGCCAAGCACCTGGAATTTTCGATCGTATGCGATAACGCTGTGCCTCGAATCGAAATCAAGATATGGGCACTAGGCCTTCCAAAGGCTGTTAGAGACAAGGTTGTGGAGGCCAAAGACGGCTTTTGGAGATCCTTTCACGACGCGATGAATGACTTTTGCCCGACCGATTTGGAAAACGCGGCCTGCATATTGTCAGCTGTTTCGAAGCGCTATCGCGAACACCCGTTGTCCCGTTCTTTCTTTGCAGACGATCACGTACTCCAGATAGGAATCATTGTAGACTTCGAAGCCCTCGATTCGTGCGTCATCGACCGTCCGGAAGAGCGTGATCCCTTTCATTATGCTGCTCCTTCGCCTACGCGCGGACGAGAACCATTGGAAATCGATTCAAAGCATTTTACCGTTTCCGGCATTGGCTCGACGTCGAATTCCGAACGTAGATTTTGGACGAACGAACGATAGAATCGTAATGCGCCGACGCGGTCGCCGACGAAGTAGCGCATCATCATGAAGTCCCGCACGACGTCCTCGCGCCACGGATCTACGCTGAGTAGGCGTTCGACGTAATCCAGGGATCGACGCGGGTCCTGGCTGTTTCGGTACTGCGCTATCAGTTGATCCAGCACATGACACATTTTGCGCTGTAATCGATCTCGAATTTCGCGCCCCCATTTGTGATCGATCTGCGGTGCGAAATCACCGCCGTAAACTGCCGCAGCATCCTCTAAAGTCTCAGGGTGATCGCTGAGCCGCATAAACTCCAGTGCGTCGACCTGAACTTCCGTGTCGTTCGCCCAGGAGACAAACTGCGAATTGCGCGTGAGGACGGACGCGTCTTCGCCCGAAAGCGTGTGGTCGATTGCGTAAAGTCTGCCGCCGCAGTGTCGCGCGCGCCTCAGTTTCGCACAAGTCAGGCCATAAGCCAAACGCAAGCTCCTCGCGCGTTATGGACTCGGAACCACGCATTGCGAGAACCGCAAGCACTAAGAGCGCCTTAGAGGAAAGGAGCGGATCCACGCGTTGGCCGCCCACCGTGACACGTTGTGCCCCGAGTAGCATAATCCGAATGGACCGGGATCTTTGGACTATCGACTGACGCATGCCTCGACCCTCACGGAATGGGGTGATGAGCCAAGGATAGGTCTCGAAGAGTCCCTCACGCGTCCGTTACTTCGGACGGAAATCGGACGGTCGAGCGTGCTATCCGCGCGAATCGCCGCCCGCTGCCCTGGTAGCACTAAACATACTACTTGATCGTTCTTAAAGCGTTCGATAAACGACGCAGCTTGCTCGTCGCATCCGGCAAACAATGCACCTGCGTTTAAAACGGGTATGACCTTCTCGTTATGGACGGCCGCAGTTACATCACGGCGCTGTTCGACGACCGGCAAGCCGCCGCAGGCGGCATACAAACGCTCGCGGCGCAAGGCGTTTTGCCCGATGAGGTTTGCGCCGCGATTGCCGACGTACGCGATCTCATTGACTTCTGTAACGAGACCGGTGCCATACCGTGCGAAGGTCCGGTTGCGCCGCAATTGCAGGAAGTTGGCGTGTCGGTCGAACGTGCCGCGGACGCCGAGCGGCAAATCGCATCCGGCCGCGTCATGCTTTTGCTGCCGGCCGCCTTTCATGCCGATGAGCGCCTGCACGCGCTGCGCGAAGCCGGTGCGGATGCACTTGCCGAACCGAGCGACGAAACGGTCCGTATCCCGTTGCACGCGGAAAAGTTGAAGGTCAGCAAACGGTACGTCAGCGACGCGGAGGTACGCATACGTAAAATCGTCCGCTCGGTCACGCAACACATCGACGTTCCGCTCACGCGCGAGGAATTGGTCGTGGTCCGCACGTCGCCCGGAGAAGAACCTGAAGTCTTACGCATACCAACCAAACACGAGGAAGTCGACCTGCAAAAACGCATGGTCGTCACGAATGAGGTTACCATTCGTCGCGAGTCCGCCGAGTCGGTGGCGCACATTAGCGAACCGCTGCGTCATGAAGTGCTCGAAGTGCATCATGTCGATTGCTCGACCGGGGATCGCACAAGCACGTTTGCTGCTACTACCGAAGGGAAAAGCTCCCCTCTAGATCTGAAACGACGGAGACTTTAAGCGATATGGACGATGGCAGCAATCAAATCCGAGCATTCTTTCCCGATCGTGCCTCGGCGGACGCAGCGGCCGATGAATTACGCGCTTCCGGTGTGGATAACGGCGACATTGCCGTACAAGGTTCCGAAGGCGGCGGCTTTCTCGATGGCGTGAAGCGATTCTTCAGTGGCGAGGAACTTGATGGAAGTAACGGGGACGGTGCTCTGCTCGTCGTGCAGCGCGCGGATCGCGAAACGCTCGAACCGGTTCTCGCTCGTTACGGCGGGCGCATGGGCGCAACGGAAACAAACGGCGGCACGATGAAGCTGCACGAGGAGCGCCTAAACGTTACGAAACATGCCGAAAAAGAAGGCGAGGTTCGTCTCACCAAGGACGTCGAGACGCGACAAGAAGAGATCGACGTACCGGTGAAGCGCGAAGAGGTTCTCCTTACCCGGCGCCGCGTCGACGAGCCCGAGGATCGGGCCGAACTCGGTGAAGGCGAAGAAGTTCGCATTCCGGTGTTGCGCGATGAAGTGCAAGTCGAAAAAGAAGTCGTCACAACCGAGGAGGTCGGCGTGGAAAAGCGCCCAGTCGAGGAAACGCAGCACGTGTCGGCTTCACTTCGAAAAGAGCGGGCGCGGCTGGAAACGGATGGCCACGTAGGCGCGACGCTGAACGACGAATAAGCGCGGATCGCATCTTCGCTCTCCTACGGATCGCCGGCAACAGCGCGCTGGTCGCCGCATCGAATGATGCCGAGCTGGCCGGTGCTACGGTTCCGTGGGAGGGCGAGAGCGAGAACGCGTGGCGCGGTGTCCGCAAGTCGCTGCACCTGGATTACGCAATACATCAGCAGTTCGATGCAGGCGGCATCGATTGGTGCTTAGTTTGCGGTTCTCGCGACGAGCAATCGTTCGTTCTACCATCGTTGCTCGACGATTGGGTCGTCGAGCTGCTCGCACAATTGGTTTCACACGCGCCGGCAGAAGGTACTGCGGCACCGACAGCGACAGCGCAAACGGACGCAAGCCTTCTGCGAATCCAGCCGATATTTTCGGTGGCTCTTCGCCGGGCGACGCGAGTGCAGCTCTGGGCGCGCCAATAGATGCGATTCATGCGTCTTCGACGATCGCCGCGAGCCTGCGCGCGAACGGCATCGACAAAATGCACGTGAACGTAACGTTGGCCGACGCTGAGTCAACTTCGTTTCTCGACGCAGCGAGTGCGACGCATGCCGCCGCTCCCGCGATGCTCGTCTTGGAGCTCAAACACGACGGTCAATACGATGAACGTTTTGCCGGCGTGGTGCGGCGGCTTTCCGCCATCGGGGAAGTCGGCGTCGAGATGGATGATTCCAGAACCGTCATCGATGTGAGCCTGCTGCAGTCGCTGCCGCTCAATTTTGTGAAAATCCCCGTGGATCGTTTGGAAACCGGCTGGGCCGGCGTGCTTCCATGGGACATCTACGTGCACGGGGACCGCGAGTTGCAGTGGAATGTCCTGCGCTCCTTTGAAGTCCGGTACGCGCAGAGCGTTGCAATGGCGGCCCCTATGTTAAAGCCGGATTTTGAATCGTGGATTATGGCGCAAACGCGGTCCTCCGTTTTGTAACCCGGAGGTCACGGATTCCTGAAGAAGCGCATGTAGAAGGCTGCGAACACAAGCACGATACCGATGTTTGCGATCAGCCGTTCCCAGAATCGATTTCTAAAGAATGCGACGTCTAAAGCGACTATGACGACTATCATCGCCGCCAGATAGAACGCCGTACCTATCCGTGGACCGCTCATGGGAACCGCTTCGACGCGCCGCGGCCGAGCACCGCTGCCGCCCGAACCGTCACATCACCGGTGCGCAGCCGGTTATAAACAAGACTGATTGCCTAAAACATAACTGGAGCGCTGTATGAAGCGAATGGCACTGCTGCGATTTCTGCTACCCGCAATTGCCCTGGCATGCGCCGCGGTCGTCGTCCTGCCGGCGCGCGGCAAAGGCCACGAAACCTACGCGCGGATGGCGCCGCTGGCGCAGTACATGATGGTCAGGAACGCCGAGATCGCACTAGCGCGAAGTGCAGCACCTCGCTCCATTTCGAAAGACGCGCGTGTATTGATCTTGACCTCGCACGGTTACGTAACGGCGGTAGACGGCAGCAACGGCTTTACGTGCCTGGTCGAACGCGACTGGATGTCCGCGTTCGACGATCCGCAATTCTGGAATCCCAAAGGCCGCGGCGCTGTTTGCTACAATCCGCCGGCGTCGAGAACCGTGCTCCGTTACGATTACGCGCGCGTGAAATTGGTGCTCGCCGGGCTGTCGAAATCGCAAATGTACTCGCGCCTCAACGCAATCGTTGCGAAGGGCGGGCTGCCTACGCCGGAACCGGGATCGATGTCGTACATGATGTCGAAGCATCAGTACCTGAACGATGCCGTCCGCAATTGGTATCCGCACCTGATGTTTCACGTACCGAAAGCGGACGGCTCAAACGCGGGCGCAAGTTGGGGAGCAAACTTGCCCGCGTCGCCGGTGGTGATGGATAGCGCCCACAAGTTGTGGCCTGAGCCGCAAACGATCTTCTTCGTGCCGCTCGGCAAATGGTCGGACGGCACACCGGGACCGCCGCTATAAGATTCAATCACACCCGATCGTGCTGCGCCCACTCATCGACGATCTTCAAGCGCCGCAAGCCGCGTGGATATGCCCCGTTCGGGAACGAGCGCTCCCAATCGTGAGCGCGAACGACGAGAAACTCGAAATTTTCCCAAAGAGACTGATCTCCCGGCCGCCGCGCTATGGCGATGACCGGCTCGACGATCGACCATGCCCGAATCAATCGTGAGGAGTACACATCCATGAAAGGCTCCTCGGGAATCAAACCGTGCTTCACCAAACTGCCGACCCATTCGTACGAGTTTGCAAGATTCAGCCAAGCATTGTCTTCACGCGGGAAATCGCCGCTTTCGATGGCCTCGCGATAGACTTGCGAAGAAAGACTTTGCTCCAGCATGTGCTTGGCTTTATCCGTATACACGTTGAACATTGGGGATTCGACGCGGCTCAGGACGTCAAGCAATCCGGTGAGTCGATTGCCGGCGCGCATATGACGCAATTGCACGAGCGCCGCAATTGCAGTGGCAGCGATGACGACGAACGTCCCCGCACTGACGAGGATGCTCCAAATTTCGAGGTTCATCGGTTCCTCCCGGATGGCTGGGGCAGCCATTCGGCATCAACCTCTGCGATGCCTCAGCACGGCGATGCCGCATTACAAGCACGATCGAACCGCCGCCACATATGACTACAGGATAGTCTGCAGCGGCGCTCCGTAGCGCGCACGTCTGTGCCACGTCGTTGACCTGCCGCCGAAAGGAACCGGCAAAAAGCAGCGGTATAGCGCCTGAATGAAGCGCATCGTTGCTACCCTGCTCGCCGCGGCTTTTGCCCTGGCTCCAAGTGCTGTTCCCGCCGCGTCCGGCTCCGCATCGCAAAAGCTGCTGAGCAAGATGGAGTGGCGTCTCGTCGGGCCATACATCGGCGGCCGCGTCGTTGCGGTCGCAGGCGTACCCGACCAACCGAATCTCTTTTATATGGGCGGCGTTCAGGGCGGCGTCTGGAAGAGCGAAAATTACGGCAACTCTTGGGATAACATCACCGACGGTAAAATGGGCACCGTTTCGCATAGCATCGGCGCGATTGCCGTGGCTCCGTCGAATTCGAAAATCATTTACGTCGGTACGGGCGAAAGCGACATTCGCGGTGACTGGGCCAACGGCGAAGGCATATATAAATCGACCGACGCCGGGAAAACGTGGAAATACGCGGGGCTGCGCGAAACGCGGCAAATCGGTACGATCGTCATCGATCCGCATAACCCCGACGTTGCCTATGCGAGTTCGTTGGGTCACGTCTTCAAACCGAACCCGGATCGCGGCATCTACAAAACGACCGACGGCGGCAAGACGTGGACCAAGGTGCTCTTCGTCGACGACAACACCGGCGCAAACAATGTCGTCATGGACGCGAAGAATCCGAACGTCTTGTACGCAACGATGTGGCAAGCGCAGCGAACGGAATGGGCGCTCAAGAGCGGCGGTCCCGGCAGCGCGATCTACAAGACGACCGATGCCGGTAAAACGTGGAAGAAGATTTCGAGTAACCCCGGCTTCGCAAAGGGCCTGCTCGGCAAAATGGGCGTGGCGGTTGCTCCCAACAATTCGAACGTCGTCTACGCGATCGTGCAAGCGCGCGACGGCGGCGTATTCCGTTCCGACAATGGCGGCGCAACGTGGTCGCGCGTCAACGACGAATGGAAGCTGCGGCAGCGCGCGTTTTATTACATGGCAATTTACGTCGACCCGACGAATTGGAAGGTTGCATACGCGCCGAACGTGGATAGCGTCTTCAAAACGACCGACGGCGGGCACACGTGGAAGCCCCTCGGACCGGGTTTAGGCGACAACCATATCATTTGGATCAATCCGCGTAATCCCAGGCTTTTGATTATCGGCGATGACGGCGGCGCGAACGTCTCCGTCGACGGCGGAAAAACGTTCAGCACGACGCAGAATCAACCGCTCTCGCAGTTCTATCACATCGTGCTCGACGGGCAATTCCCGTATCACATGTATGGCGCGATGCAGGACGCCGGCGCATTCGAAATTCCCAGTGCATCGAACGAAGGGCTCGGCGCCAACGTCGTCCACGGCGTTGCGCTTGGCGAGAGCACGTACGTTGCGGTCGATCCGAACAATCCCAAAGTCACGTACGGCGCCGGATATTACAGCCTGCTCGCGCGTATGGATACGGCGACCGGCGACGTAAAGAACGTCTCGCCGTGGGCGCTCTATCTTCCGGGACATCAGGCCAGCGACCAGAAATATCGCTTCAGCTGGACGCACCCCATCATGTTCTCCCCGGCCGAACCGCATACGCTGTTCGAGACGGCTCAGGTCGTTTTCCGCAGCGACGATTACGGACGCACGTGGAAAGTGATCAGCCCCGATTTGACCCGCAACGACAAGTCCACCGAAGGTCCGAGCGGAGGCGACGTGTATTGGGATCAAACCGGCGCCGAGACCTATCCCGACATCGCATCGCTCGGCTTCTCGCCCGTCAACAAAGATCTCATTTGGGCGGGTTCGGCCGACGGACTCGTTCACGTGACGCAAAACGGCGGCACGACGTGGAAAAACGTAACGCCGAAACAAATGGGCTCGACGTGGTCTCGGATTACGAGCTTCGAACCCTCGCAAACGCAGCCGTGCACCGTGTGGATGACGGCGTCGCGTTACATGTGGGACGATATGCGTCCGTACGTCTTCAAAACGACGGATTGCGGCGCCAGCTGGACGTCGATGACGAACGGCATTCCGTCCGACCAATCCGTTTACGCGGTGCGTATCGACCCGCGCGAGCCGCGCGTGATGTTCGCCGGAACGCGCAGCCGCGTGTACGTGAGCCTCAACGGGGGAGATTCGTGGCAATCGCTGGCGTTGAATCTGCCGCCTGTCGAGGTCCGCGATGTCGCAATCAATGCTCGTGAAGGCGAAGTCGCGATTGCAACGCATGGGCGCTCGTTCTGGGCGCTCGACGACCTTCAGCAGATCGAAGACATCGCGCGCGAATCGTCGCCCTCTACGGCGACCGCGCAAGTATTCCAACCGGAAACGGCATGGCTGACGCATGCATATGGCGGCGGCGCCTTCGGTCCGGCGGGCGAAAACCCCGACTACGGCGCGAGCGTTTTCTTCAATCTCCCGTCTAATTACAACGGACGCACGCCGGCCACGCTTTCATTCCAAGACGCAAGCGGCAAAACGATTCGAACGTTTACGTTGCATCTAAAGAATAAGAAGGCGAAGAAATACGAGGGCTGGCAGCTGACGGCAATGGATGCAATCAGCGTAGCGAATTATCGTCTCTCGCAAGAAACCGCCGTCGAACCCGGGATGAACAAATTCCTCTGGGATCTGCGTTACGCGCCGGCTGCGGAAATCGTTGGTCAGCACATCGTTCCCACGGATGACTTCCGCGACGACTTGCTGGGTCCGACGGCGCTTCCCGGCGATTATACGGTCGTGTTGAATTACGGCGGCCGCGTCAGCAAGGCGCCGCTGAAGATTCAACTCGATCCGCGCTTCAATCCGCCGGCGGATGCGTTGGCGTCGCGTTTGTCGCTCGCCATGGAGCTTTCGAACAAGATCGACGAAATGGACACGGCGGTCAACGCCGCGCAGAGCAAGGCGGCGTCGTCCTCCACCGCCAAGCGCTCCGCGATCGAAAATGCCGTCACATCGGTATACCAACCGATCTATCGTTCGAGCGAGGCGGACGTCATGTTCCCATCCAAGCTTCGCGACCACCTCGCGATGCTGATGAACTCGCTCGATCTTTCGTATTCGGCTCCAACCGCCGCGGAAATAGATGCGGCAAAGCAACTCGAGGCGCAAGCCGACGCGGGAATCGCACGGATAAGAGCAGCCGCCGGCATGTGATCCCGCATTGCTCTCGGGAGAGGCGCACCGCGGACGGTGCGCCTCTCTATCCGGCCGTCAGGGAGATCAGGGTTAGCGGTTACAGTTTGACTTGCAGCTGGAAGTAGGCGTTGAACGGGAACGGCAGACCCGATCCGATCGAACCGCCTATCCCGCTCGGCAGATAGGATTGCTGGAGCCACTTCTGTGCGGGCACGCCGTTTGCCGCTGCGTCAGTGGGACTGGTTCCGTTGTAGTAATTGCTGACGTAGAAGCCGTTCGCATTATAGCCGCAAACGTTCGGACCCGGTGCATACGCCTTCGTCCACGGTTCGCTCGAACCGCCGAAGCACGTGTGCCACAGATTGGAGAGCGTCACGAGAGCCGTCAGTTTCGGCGAGACGTCATAGCGCAGTTGCATGTTGGCGAGCGCTATCCATGGATCGCGGAACTGTCCGATGCTCGCGAACTTCCCTGTCTGCAGGTTCGGGACGAAGAATTGACCTGCTACCGCACCCACTGTTGCGTTTCCGGTGAAGACGCTCAGGACGTTGCACTGATTGGCATTCGTTTGCGGCGACACCGCCGTGATGCCGGCCGCGGCCGAGTTTTGCGTGCAAGCGCGCGGGTCGTACCCCGCAACGTCGAACGGATTGCCGTACGTCGAACCCTCGGAAAGCTGGAAGCTCGGCGTAATGGCCCACCGTTGATGCTTGTAGTTGAGGATCAGCGAGGTCACGAACGGCGCGTCTCCGTCTGTCGCTGAAAGCGTGTTGTTCGTTGGAGAAAGTCCTACGCCGAACGGTGGATACCAACCGTTGGGATCGATTTGCGGCTGCAGCGCCATGCCGTAGTACGGATTGGCAATTGCCCCGGCCGTGCCGCAGGATGTTGGCGTCCCGGGTGCCGACCCGTTCGATGCGGTGTAGCATGCCGAACCGCCGCCGGCCTTCGTCAGCGCGTTGAACTGCTGAATTGCATAGTCCATCGCGTTGACCTGGTTGTTTCCGAAGTACTTGTTTTGGAATTGGATGGCTGCATTCGTGTACGTCAAGGCCAGGACTCCGGAAAGACCTTCACGGTTGAAGTCGCCCTTGCTCAGTGCCATTTCGACACCGTAGCTTCGGAACTGTCCGGCCGGGACTTGCGTCACGAAATTCGGACCGATGAAGCTTTGCTGCTGATACCCTGCCGTGTAGTTAAAGAACGGGCTAATCTTGGCCGTGATGTCCGTTCCATTGAACTGGTGCTCGAGCGACAGATCCGTCTGGATAGCCGATTGCGCCGGAATCGGATGGAACGGGCTGTGGAATCCAAGCGGAAGACCGGCGTTCCAGACCGTTAGCGCGTTGCCCGAGCTGTTCAGGTACTGCAACGAGGCGGAGATCGGCGGCTGTGTGTAACGCCCGATCTCGCCGCGAATCACCGTGCGCGGATCGAGGGTGTAAGTGAACGATGCGCGCGGCGCCAGATCGCCCAACTTGTACGAACTCGGCGAACTCGCACTGAATGCCGGATGGAAGAATCCGGCTGGGCAAGTCGTGGTGTAGATAACCGGCGCGGGCGGCGCTTGCCCCGACTTCAACACGGCGGTGTAGATCTGACCTGCGCTGTTTTGGCATACCTGTTGTTCGATTCGCTGTGCATAGAACTGCGTTCCCGGTGTCACCGGTGCGAGATCGTACAGGTAGTTGTCGAAGCGCAGCCCGATGTTGAAGTCGAGCTTATCGCTCGGACGCCAATCATCCGTAAGCGACATGAACGTGAACTTCGGTTTGACCGTATTGAACGTTCCATAGGTAGAGCCGTTTTGCAGCGTCACCCACTGCGCACCGGCGAGGGCTGCCGGAGTTCCCGCCGCAGCGACTGGATATGGTCCCGCACCAGCAACGCTGCGCGCCGCGCCGCCGAAGCAGCTCGATGGCTGCCCCGTGGCGGGGTCGTAACAGGTGTACTGGCCATTCTGGTAAGCCAGATAGCCGACCGGTGATCCGCCATTTCCAAAATCGCCGATAAACCCGGTGTTATTGAATCTGGTCACGCCGGCCGTGGTGTAGTTGGCGGTAAACTGCACTAGGTGTTTGGCCGTGATCTGATCCGCGATCTGCAATTCGCCGCCGGCCGTATGAGTGATCAGATCGTAGTTGGCAGAAACGTTCGGAGTGAACGGCCCACCAATGCCGTAAAGGTATTCGTTGAAGGTCGCATTCGCGCCGGCTTGCGTCCAATCGGAGAAGAACGTGTAGCCGAACAGCCGAACGTACGCGTTCGAGCCCAGCGAATGGGTGTATTGGATCTTCGTCACGCCGGTGTCGTTGAAAATGGTATCACGCAGATCGTTCGGCACTTGCGCCAACGTTTGCCGATTCTGCTGGCTGGATGGCTGCAGATAGCGTTGCGTGGGCAATGGGACGCCGTTAGGTTGAATCGGCGTTCCGAACGGCAGATTGTATGTATTGGGATTATCGATGTAGCTCGGGTACGAGATACCCGGCGTCGGCGTGCATGCCGCGCCGTTGTAGGAGCCGCTGGCCGGACAATACGTATTGCCCAAGGTGCCCGCTAACGGGTTGAAACCGCCCGTAACGGCCGCCCAATACTGCTCGGGGCCGCCGGCATCATTCGGGCTGGTGTATTCGGCCGTGTTTATGGACGACGCACCCCAGAGAAGCTGGAGATCGTCCCGCATCCCGTTCTTGTGCGGAATTCCGAAATGCAGATTGACGACGCTTTCCCGGTCGCTGATCGATGCGACGTCACCGTACAATCCGGCGGCCGGATCGTAGTTGAAGCACGCCGGGTTTGTCAGGAACGGTTGCGTTCCGGCGATCGGCGAGGTTAGACCTGAAACTCCCGTGCAGACCGGCCAGACGCCGCGGCCCGTGACGCTGTTCAGGTTCGGCAGCACGCCGAACTGCCCCGCAAAATCATAGGTTCCGCCGAGCTGGAACAGCGATGCGCCGTTGCTGTGGTCGTAGTAGTTGAAGCCTTGGTCGTAACCGCTCAGGCCTACGTAATAACTGAAGTCGCGGTTCGGCGATGCGCCGCCTGCTTCGACTTTTGCTTGGTGGTAGTACTGCGGTCCGCCCAAACTTCCGTCCAGCGTTCCAAAACCGGGAAACGTTCCGGTTTTGATGACTTGGTTTACGAACCCTGACGTTCCGGCAGATGAATTCGAAGCCGGACCACCGCCGGTGTAGACCTGCAGTCTCTTGCAGGCCGAGACTCGATTCGGTTGAGGCGTTGTAGTTGTCGAAAGCGCGGTTGACCGGAACGCCGTCATACTCGAACGCCGTAAAGTAGTAATCCTGGCCGTGAATGTACGGCGCGGTGTTGTTGTTCCAGCCGGTCCCGCCGATTGGGACGTTCAGACCGGGAACCGACGACATTGCCGAGTACGCGCTGTCGAGGTTGCCGCCGCCGCCCAACGGCGCAGCCGCAGCGGCCGCTGTCGAGTTGACGCTGTAAACGTCGGCGGTCACCCCCGGCTTGACGAGGTTGCCGGCTGCCCGAGACGTCACTTGAGCAATGGTGCGCAATCCGGGGTGTATGCGAAAGTTTTGCGTGGCGACCTGGTCGGCAAAGACCGTGGCGCCGGCTTGTGACGCGGCTTGATAGCCGCTCTTTTCTGTTGACAGGGTGTACGTGTCCGGATCCAGCGCCAGAAACACGTAGTGACCTGTATTGTCCGTCGTCGTGTTTGCACGCTGCGACGGAGACACGGCCGTTACCATCGCTCCTGCAATAGGAACTCCGGTCGAGGCATCCGTCACGTTACCTTGGATTCCGCCGGTCGTGCCTGCCAGTGCCCATGTTTCCTGGACCAGCATCGAACCGAGTAAAGCCAAAGCCGTGAACGCATGCCGAAATCGAACTCTTAGCATGGTTCTCTCCTTTGTCTGTGGCTCCACTGCGTCGCAGAGGAACCTTAGTCAAAAATACATCACAGCAGGATTGGCAGTCGCGTCTATTCGGCCGATTAGAAACACATTCGGGTCACAAAGAAGCACATACCAACCGGTCTGTATGGAGACGGTCACACCGGGGTCCTTCGCAGCGATAGTTCTCATGCACGATGGAACTCAAATCCGAACAGGTCGAGCAGGGACACGAAACCGTCGTTCGCGTCGGCAGTGAAGACCGCGGCTGGTCTGGTCTTGAAGCGTTCATTTGTGATACCGCTCCAGGTTTTAGGCAATTGGCTCCTTCGGTCGATCACCTCGTGTGCATGCATTTGGGTGCGCCGGTTCAAAGTACTTGTCGCTGTAACGGCCGGTTATTGTCGCGGTTGCAGACCGCAGGCGATCTCGATGTCATGCCTGCAAACGTGTCCGCTGCGTGGCAAGATGAAAGTCCCGCAACTATTTTGACCGTGCGGCTACACCCCTCGCTGATGTCGTCTGCGGAAAACGGGATTGACGCGCAGGCCAACCATGCGGAGCCGCACTCCACGTGCGCGATTTGCGCATCGAGCACATCAGTTGGGCGCTCAAAGCCGAGTTGGAGGAGGAGCAGCCCTTTGGGCGCCTTTACGCTGAAAGTCTCGGTTTAGCGCTGTGCACGCAATTACTTCGCCGGTACAGAAATAAAGGATCGCCGCCAGCGCTGCGTACGCTTCCAAAGCGGCGCATTCAATGCGCCATCGACTATATCCATGAGCATTTGGGTGCGGATCTTTCGATTATCGAACTCGCCGCGCTCGCCGCGTTAAGTCCCTCGCACTTCAATCTGCTCTTTAAAGAATCAATGGGTGTCCCGGTGCATGGATATGTGATGCGAGCGCGAGTGGATCTGGCCGTGAACCTCATCGCGCTAAGTCGCCTTCCCTTAGGAGAGGTCGCCGCTCAGGCCGGTTTCGCCAACCAGAGTCATATGGCGCGATGCGTCCGGCGATTCACTGGAAAATCGCCCACGATCATCCGGGACCGTTTATAACTCATTAGGTTTAACTACGTGCGCGGCGTGCGAAGAGAGTACAGCCAGCTCACAATATTTGCAATCCCTATCTTCCACACTTCCGTGTCTTGCGCGTTCTTTGCTAAGACTGCGTAACCTTCGACCATCGCAATCAAGAAACTCGCTGTTTTCTCCGGATTCAAGTTTCTGCGGACTGTGCCATCGGACTGCCCTCTCCGCAAAGTCGCGGCAACTTCGTCTTGCCAAGAGCGGAAAATTCTCTGTAGTCGCGTGCGGAATTGTTCATCGAGAAGCGACATCTCTTGCGCAAGAGTGACTAATGGACATCCGCCGTTTACGTTTTTCTTCCGAGCCGGCAATGCTGTGACGATGCCGGCCAACAAATCGATCGGGTCCTTATCCCGATTCTTTTCAAGCGGAACTACCCATCGATCGCGAGTGAGCTCCTGAGACGATCTCTTCAATAATCGCGAGCCCAAGGGCATCTTTGCTTTCAAAATGGTGGTAAAATGCTCCCTTGGTTAAATTAGCCGCGGCCAAGATCGTATCGATGCCGGCGCTCTGAAAGCCGACTTTGTAAACCTCCCGAAATGCGGCTTTAAGCAAACGATCCCGCGTCTGCGCGGCGTCGAGCGGCTTCGTCGATCTACCCCTTAAATTCTTGCCCATCACTAGGAGACGAACCAGTATGCTTCTGGCACGGGCGTCAATTGCGTCTCCCACTTCTTTGCCAATTCACTCATCATCATGCGCGCAACCGGCTCCTCTGCCGCTTTAGGTTTCCCGGCTTGCCGTTCCTAGCGCCTGTTGGTTATGCGCGCGCTCCCATGTTCTTCGGCTCCATTCGTCGAACTTCTACCTAGCGCGGAGGCGCAATAGAAGGGCGCTATGTCATCTGAAGACCGCGGCGTGCCGCCGCGCATGACCGTAATAACGCTTGGCGCGCGTAGCGTGAAGAAACTACGCGACTTCTACGCCGGCCTTGGTTGGCCGCTGCTCGTGGATTCTGAAGACTTCGTCGTATTTCAAACGCTGGGCGCGTTGCTCGCCGTCTTCGAGCTAAGCGCGCTCGAAGCGGATGCTCGAGCTCAAAGCGAACTCGCCGGGAACCGGAATGCGCGGGTTTACCCTCGCAATGAATGTCGATTCCCGAGAACAGGTCGATTCGGCGATCGCGAAGATTCGTTCGGGCGGAGGCCGCATTACGAAAGAACCCGTGGAGGCAACGCTTTTCGATGGCCGATCCGCATATTTTGCGGATCCGGAAGACAACTACTGGGAGGTTGTGTACTTTGGCGGCGGGGGAGACGTGGGCGCGGCAATTCGCCGAATCATAGACTCACAATCTCCCTGACGCACGCGGCCAGTGCGGAATCGAGCGTTCCTGTTCCCTGCATGTACCGATAGAAGTGCGTCTGCAAAGCGTCGTAATACCGGCGCCAGGAGCCGCCGAAGAGTCCCGGCTGCATCCACACCATCGTGTACTTTTCGTTCGATGTTTTCGCGAGGTCTTCCACTGTTTTTCCGGGCGCGTACATGATGACCGCATGCCAAAACTGGTCGGGCACCGGCCGGTTCAGTTTCGCTGCTGCAGCCGTTATCGGGCCTCCGATCGTTCCGTGCTGCGGATCGGCGACCGAGTGTGACGCTTCGTGAAACAGCATGTCGAGCGAACCCATACCGCGTTCCGATGGATCTTGCGCCGACATAACGATGTGCACGAAATCGCCCGCGTTATTGGAGTAGGAGCCGTTCCACTGCGCGTACTGCACGACATCCACGACGTAGGGCTGCGCGAGCCACTGCGCTGCATAAATACGAGCCAAACGCGCGGATAGGCCGGCATGATATCGCGTGACGAGGGCGCTGAGCCGATCGATGAAGGCGCGGTTGGATGCGTCGTGCGTTTTCCATAGCGCGTTCCTGTAAACGGGCGCGGCGATGCGGAGCGCTTCGCGCATCGGCGCCGGAAGCGATGCCGGTAATGGCTGCGCCTCGTCCCCGGAAATGGCGTTGTCGGCGTTCATAAGCGTCTGGTCGAAAACGAAACTCATCGAGGCGTAGTGGTCGTGGTAGATGCGTATGGCGCGAAACCAAAGATCTTCGTTTGCGTTGGTAGCCGTCAGGAAGTCTCGATCGGCGGCACGATCGATGGGCGCAAGCTGCCCGACGCCGGCACCGTAGATCGTTTCGAGCACCTGCGCCTGATAGTACAGCGTATGGTGTAAATTCTGCCAGAAGCCGCTGCGAAATCGAAACGCCGGCCTAGCCGGCGGATTTGCGGCAGCCTGAATCGGTGACACCATTGCGGCAACCGCTGCTGCGGACGAGACGGTGAACTCGAACCTATTCATACCCTCGATATTTCGCGAACAGCGCGCGACTCATCCCGCTCAGGGCGACAGCGTCAGCTCCATCCTCGAAAAATCGAGCGTTACCGCGTAGTGCTCCAAGTACTTATGCGATACTGCGCCCGACACCGCAAACGGGAACATCGCCAACGGCGATCCCTCGGGTGTATACATGCCGGGAATGTCCTTTTGGCATGCATTCGCGAGGCATAATTCGTCTGCGACAACCGGAATGAACTTGACGGGACCGCCGCCGCCGATGCCGGTTTGCGCCTTGTCCGGAAACGTCTTCAGGTGCGCGGCCGCTATCGTTTTCGCCTCGGGTGAAAAGCCGCCGCCCGCCAAGCCGGAGTCCACGAGAAAAAGTTGGTCGCGCAAGCCGTTGACGCTGCCCCGGGCGAAGATGAAGTGGTCGCCAACCAGCCACATCGGTACTGCGGTACCGGGCGGAGCGGCGCCGGTGCGCGGTTTGAGGACCAGCCGTCGATGCGGGTAATCGATCGTCGCAAGAAACCGCGATAAGAACACGGTACCGACGACTCCGTCGACCTTGCGTTCGCCGAAAAACGGAAGCCCGCGCGATGGAAGGACGTCGGCATTCAAGTTGTGCAGCACGAGCGGCCCGACGCTCATTTCGGAAATGAAGGTTTGCCGAACCTGGGCGGTGCGCCCGCCCGCGAACGTGCCGGTCTTGCCGCCTGTAACCGCCAAGCCCAGTTCGTTTGCAAAACCCGGATCAAGAACGACGTCCGGGCCGCCCGTGTCGAGTAAAAAATTCCCGATGCGGCCGTTGACCTTGAACTGCATCAGCGGCAGCGGATCGACCGCCAAAAAGGGAACGATGATGCCTCCAGCGGGAATGTCGAGTTTTTGCGCACTTTCCAGCACGCCGCGACGCTGCGCGACGGTGTGGAGTATCCGTTCTGCGACGCGGTTGTGAGGATCGAGCGCGAGCGCCGCGTGGGCCTCCCGCGCCGCTTCACCCAAACGATTTTCGAAGAGCGCGACACGCGCGAGGCCTGCATGCGCGTCAACGTCGCGCGAATCGATCGCAACGGCTTTTGCGTATGCAGCGTTCGCTTCGGTAAACCGGCCGTGCGCGAAGAGCGTATCTCCGGGCGCCGGCGTCGAACCGGCGCGCAGCGCGAGCAGGCATAGAAAAATCAGGTGCATTCCGGTATGATAAGCGTCCCGGTGCAGACCGGCAACTGATTATCGGAATACGCAATCAATGCAGCTGAACGGCGTCCGCGAGGGCCAGGTCCATTTCGCTTTCTCCGCCGCGCGCGAGACGCTGCGCAGCGTCGAGGTGCTCTTGCATCCGGCGCACCATGCGGAGCAGATGCCGTGGATCCGAAATGCTCGACGGCGCCTCACGCTGCGGCTGCGCTCGGAGATGGCGCACTTCCGGTTTTTGTTTTCATCGGGAGCGGAGATATTTCCGAAACTTTGGCGCGGGACGCGCTCCGGCACGGCTGCCGCAGAGATCGACGTGCTTGGTCGGAATGTAGGCGCGTACCGCGAAGCCGTCGTGCGACGGCTCAGCGGCGCGAAACTTCTTGCTGCAAATCAGGTTCGGGAGCTGGACAAGCCGCGCTGGTACCGCCGTGCTGTCCGGGAATATTCAGAACGTCATCCGGATGCAGGCCCGATGCTGGACGAGTTCGTCGCGTCGCCCGCTGCGAGTTTGGAACGGTTCTGCGGCATGCTCCTGCAAGTGCAAGCAGAAATCGTCGAGCCGGTGTGGGGCGAGATCCATTCGCGCCTACTGAACGACATCGCAATGCGCCGGGCGCTGCTCGAAAACCACGGCGTTACCGCGCTGATGCGCACGCTCTCAAATGATCTTTCGGTTCGGCAGGCTCGCGACGGCAGCGCAACGCTGGTTTTTGGCGCCGCCGACGCGCAAGTGGATCTGAGCGGGCGCTGCACGGTCACGCTGGAGCCCTCGTATTTCTGTTGGCCCCATTTGCAGGCGTTCGTCCTTCGCACGCCGCGTGGATTGCGCGTCAGCATCGCCTACCCGGTCGTCCCGCTCTCTGCTCGCACAAGGCCGCTGCGAGATCGTGCAGCCCTTGCGCGAAGTGTTGCGGCTCTCGGCAATGAAACGCGGCTGCGCATCGTGGAATTGCTTGGCGCAAGGGATTTGTCCACGCGCGAACTGGCCGGCTTTCTGGACACGACCGAGCCGCAAGTTTCGCGGCATCTGCGCATGCTTTTTCACGCTGGTCTGGTGGAACGCGACCGCAACGGATACTTCGTCATGTACCGCCTGCGGCGCGCAGCCTTCGCGGAGGCTGCGCTTGCGATCGGCTCGTTCGCGAAACGCTGATCGACAATCGACGAGAGGGGCGTAGCCCAACAAATGGAACAACGGCTTATGCGTCGCTCCGATTTCCTCTGTATCGCCGGAGGCGCGCTCGCGTCGCCGGTGTTGCCCGCTCTCAAAGGACGTACGTTCCTGCGGCCGTTCGATGCCGCGCCGTATCCGCATGCGGGGCGTCCATATCGCGACTCCACCGTCGGCATTTACGTTCCCGCGGCCTTCCGTGCCACCGACACCATCGACTACGTCGTTCACTTTCACGGCTTTTGCAATGACGTCAGCCACGTGCTGCAGCGCTATCGATTACGCGAACAACTGGATCTGAGTGGGCGCAACGCGATCCTCGTGGTTCCGCAGGGCCCCAAAGATGCGCGCGATGACGACTTCGGCAAGCTCGAGCACGATGACGGCGGGCTTCGCGCGTCTCATCGATGAGATCGCCGCGTTTCTGCGTACGCAGGGCGTAACGCAAGCGACCGGCACCGGAAAAGTCGTCCTAAGTTCGCACAGTGGCGGTTACGGCGGCGAAGCGGGCGTTCTGGCTCGCGGTGGATTGAGCGATGCCATTACCGACGTCCTCATGTTCGACACCGCGTATGCGTTCTACGACGTCTTCGCGTCTTGGGTCAAAGCGCGAGACGGCAATCATTTGCTCAGCCTTTTCACCGCGGACACGGAAAACGGAAACGTCTACCTCATGTCCCTGATCCAGGGGCCGACGCCGAATATCTTCGTCCATACGGCGCACGGCATGACGCTGGCCGAGTTGCAAACCCGCGCACCGACGTTCGTGCTGACGACCGTAGCGCACGACGAACTGATGCAGCGTTACAACTGGTTCAGCTTGTTTTTGCAGGCCACGGCGCTGACGGCGGTGTGAAGGTCCCGAATCGCGCTATAATCGGCGTTTCGGATCACGGCGGCTGGGCGGTGTTCGTGACGGCAACGCGCGATGGAACGCTCCTGGATCGCCGCCGCGTGGAACTTGTGGATGAGTCCTTGCCGAGTATTCCGCATCATCACGAAGCGCAGATGTTACCGGACGCTGCAGCCGTCGCGTTAGTGGAGCGCGTGCACGCCTCCGCAGAAAAACATGCGGTGCTTGCGCTGGATGCCACCGCGGCAGCGGTACCGGGGATTGAAGACATAGCACTTCGCATCTGCCCGCCGCTTCCGCCGACGATTGCCGAACGCATCAAAGACTACCGCGCGCGAAACCTCGCCGACTGGGTGATGTATCGCAAAGCACTTGCCGGCGCTGCAGAGGCGCGCGGTTTGCGGGTCCATTGGTACGACGCGAAGACGGTCTTCGCTTCCGCAACGCAAGCACTGCACCTCGAAAACCTCGACGCATATTTTCTCGAACTGCGCAAAACAATCGGTCCGCCTTGGAACGCCGATCACAAACTCGCGATGGCCGCGGCCGTCGTCGCTGCGAGGTCGCCGCTTTAACGCGTCCGGTTTTAGCGAAAAACCCATTTCAGCGGGTGTGACCACGGGTCGGCAAGCTACTGCATGAAAGCCGCCGGCGTCAATCGTGCGCCGCAGCGCCTCCCCAGATACGTCGTACCGCGAACCACTTCGGTGCCGCGCACCGTCACCCAGGCCAAGCCTTTCGGATTGCGCACCGGATCGCGGTAATCCAGATCGTCCGAAAACGTCTGCGGATCGAACGCAACCAGATCTGCGAAGTTCCCCGGAGCGATCGTGCCGCGATCGGCGATGTTGAAAATGCGGGCCGGCAAGCCGGTCATCTTGTGAATGGCTGTTTCCAGCGTAAGCGTGCCGAGTTCGCGCACGTGTTGCGCGATGACCCGCGGGAAGGTGCCGTACGATCGCGGATGATGGCGCCCTTGCACGCCGGGCGCCGCTCCGTCCGAACCGATGACCGTGTGTTCGTCGCGCAGTACGCGCGCGATGTCGTCCTCGTTCATCAGGAAGATCGTCATCATCGCGGACAGTTGTTCGGTCACGAGAACGTGAATCAGCGCGTCGAATTCCGAGCAGCCGCGCTCCCGCGCAATTTCGACAATTGTCCGGCCCTCGAAACGATGGCTCGGCGTGAACGCGATCAGAATTCCGTCGTATCCCGCTTCCGCAACGAAATTTTGAAAATCCGCCGTATCGCCCTCGATCGTGTTTCGCAGTTCTTTCAATCGCTGCGGATCGCGCAGACGCTCGAGCGTCGCTTCATTCCCGCCCTCGTGGAATTCGGGCGGGAGCACCGCTTTCAAATAGGTGCTGCCGGCGGTGTAAGGATACACGTCTTGATGCACCACCACGCCGCGCGCGCGTGCTTGTCGAATCAACTCGAGCGAGTCGCGCGTCTTTCCCCAGTTTTTCTTGCCGCTGGCTTTGTGATGCGAGATTTGCACCGGAACGCGTGCTTTTTCGCCGATCGCCAACGCCTCCCTGACGGCGTCGAGCAGCGTATCGCCCTCGCCGCGGATGTGCGATGTGTAGATTGTTCCGGCCGGCAGACATTTCGCCAAATCGACGAGTTCGTCCAAATCGGAAAACACGCCGGGCGGATAAATGAGTCCTGTGGAAAGCCCGAATGCTCCAGCCTCGATCGCTTCTTCGAGCGATGCCCGCATGGATGCGCGTTCTTGCGCCGTTGCTGCGCGGCGATCCATCCCCATTGCCGCCGCGCGCAGCGAGCCGTGTCCCACGAGCGGCGCGTAATTGGTGACGTACCCCCGCGCGTCCGTGGCACGCAGCAGGTCGGCAAAATGCGTGCCGATCAGCATCGCGGGGCGGTGCTGCGGTGAGGTCGGCGCAAGGCTTATGCCGCAGTTGCCGACCACTTCGGTCGTGACGCCTTGCAGTATCTTCATCGTGTCGTCTTCGGGAAGAAGCGGGGCGTTGTCGCCGTGCGAGTGCACGTCGATGAAGCCCGGCGCGATTACCAGACCCGTGGCATCGACGGTCCTCCAACCTGCGTGCGTGTCCGCATGCGGCCGTACGTCTTCGATGCGCTCTGCGTCAACGAACACGTCGCACGCGCGAGCGGGTCCGCCGGTGCCGTCCACGACCGTTGCGCCCACGAAGACCGTCTTGTTCATGGTTGGCCTTTTTGGGAATGTCGGCCGAAATACTGCCGAATGCGGGAAAATATCGTTGAGGCGCCGTAAGACCCGGCATGATTCGAACGATCGCCGCTGCAGCGGCACTGCTGGGCCTTCTCGGCGCTGCGCCCCTTTCGCTCACGCCGCAACAAATCGCTGCGATTAATGCCATTGGAAACAAGTCGGTCGCCGGGCGAGCGGCGCCGGGCGTCACCATTGCGATCCTGAGCCGCGGCTCGGTGGTTTATGCCAAGGGCTTCGGCTACATGAACGTCGAGGATGCGGTCCCCGCGCGCGGCGACACGAGTTACCCGATCGGTTCGAACACCAAGCAGTTCACCGCGACGGCGATCCTGATGCTTCAGGACGAAGGGAAACTGAACGTCGACGATCGCCTCTCCAAATACTTGCCGAATATCCCGCATGCGAACCAGGTGACGCTGCGCAATTTGCTCACGCACTCCGGCGGTTACGCGGAATACACCGAGATCGGGACCTTCGATGAAATCGGGAACCGCCCGACCACGCTGCAGGACTTGGTGAACTCGGTCGATCATCGGCCGCTTGCATTCACGCCCGGAACGGCGCGCGAGTATTCGAATACCGGATACAATCTGCTGGCGCTGCTCATCGAACACGTTTCCGGCATGAGTTACGGCGATTTCCTCGAGCAGCGGATCTTTAAACCGCTCGGCATGACGTCGACCTTCGTGCGCGGCTACGACGACACGCGCCCCAACGTCGCGACGGAATACGAGTCGTTTGCGCTCGGACCGTGGGAGCACGCGACGCACCTGGATTACACGTGGTTCGGCGGCGCGGGAGCGATCATCAGTAACGCTCGCGACCTTGCAAAGTGGAATGCCGCGCTATCCGGCGGAAGACTGCTCTCCAAGCATTCGCTCACCGAAATGATGACGCCGCACCGCATCGGTAAAAACGATCCGTTTCCGGATTACGGATTCGGAATCGAGATTTCGCATTTGCCGAACGGGCACTTGATGATCTCGCACGGCGGCAACACGTACGGCGCCGCAACGCAGGATGCGCGTTTTCCGGACGACCATCTCGGCATCGTCGTCTTAGCGAACAGCGGTGCGTTCAGCTACAACAGCACGGTGTCCGCGCTGTATCGCGCGCTCGTTCCGTCCGCGGCGGTGAAGCCCTCGCCGCATCCTGGAGCCACGCCCGGTAAGGCCGCGCGCCCGCCGGCGGATCCGGCAATGGTCGCGGCGGCTCAGCGCTGGCTCGACGATGCAATCGCCGGCCGCGTCGACATGTCGAAGTTGCGTCCGGACTTTCGCGCGCATCTGATTCCGGCGCACCGCGCGGCGTTGCAAGCGCTCGGGTCATTGGGCAGTCGCACGTACAAGCTGGTTTCGACGGATCGCCGGCCGCCCACCACCGCGTATCTCTTCATGGTAAAGACGGCGAAGAAAACGCTGCTTTACGCATACAGCCGCGATGACGACGGCCTCGTTGCGGGCGCCGAGGTTATCGATACGCTGACTTACTAGTAAGGGTGCGTCATTGTGGCGCCGCAAACCAAACAAGGTCGTTCCCCGCTCGTCGTGATCCGGCCAGCACGATGTTACAAGTGCTCCGTCAAAAATGCGGCGGTCGCCGTATCGGCGCGCAACCACGTTGCATAACGTAAGAAGGAATGTCCCTCGTCGGGGAACACCAGCAGTTGATACGGCACGTGATGCTCCTCTAAACGCGGCACCAAGTCGACGAGTTGATGAAAAGAAACGTCCGGATCGTCGTCGCCTTGAATCAGCAGCACCGGCGAGCGCCATTTCGCAATCGAGGCATCCGGCGAAGATTGCCATCCGAGTTGGATCCACGGCTTCAGGTCGATCGTGTCGGCCTGCTCGCCATGGAAGTACCACACCGCGTCGTGCGAGAGATTGTGCACGCCGCTAAAATCGACTCCTGCCTTGAAGACGTCGGAGTTTCGCGCCAGGGCAAGGGCCGTCAGATAACCGCCCCACGAACCGCCCCAGATGCCGATGTGTGCGCCGTCGATTTCCCGCTGCGCCTGGAGCCAGTGGGCCCCCGCGAGCACGTCTTGGTATTCACTCGCACCGGTCCATCCGCGGCGAAGCGCGTAATGGAAATCGTGCCCGTAATCGATACCCGAACGATAGTTGATGGAAAGAACTGCGATACCCCGTTGCGCTAAATATTGGTCCACCGCGTACGCATTGGAATAATATCCGCTCGAATTCCAGGTCAGCAGCATCTGTCGCATCGGTCCGCCATGGACGAAAATAACCGCGGGGTATCGGTTTGTCACTCGGCGCGCGTTTGTGGAAGGTTCAAACAGTTGCGCGTGAATGAGCGTGCCGTCCGGCGCATGATACGTCACGTCGCGCGGCGTGACGAGTTTCGATGCCGGAAAATCGCCCGGCAGCAGCAAGCCGTCGAGCAGGCGCCGCTGCGAACCGTTTGCATCCGCGAAGGCAATCATCGGCGGCTGCTGCGCGGTTGCGGTGACGTACATGATGTGCCCGTCCGCGAGCTGCGCCGGCCACCACTGCGACGATGCGCCCGAGGTCAAGGTCTGCGTTGCCCCGTTCGCAATATTCACGCGGTACAGATGCCAGCGATCGATATCACCCGCCGTTCTACCGGTATTCGCCGAGTAGATTATCGATTGCCCATCAGGAGAAACGGTGAACGACGTGACTGCGAAATTGCCGCTCGTTAATCGCTTCGCACTCTGCTCTGCACTGACCGCGTACAGATGCGGCCAATTGTCCATCTCGCTGATGAATACGACTCGATCGTTTCCGGCCCACGTGAGATCGACGTCGCCCCCTTCGGTCGGAAACGACGCGCGTTCGGTGCGCGGACCGCGCCACATGGCGCGCGCGCTTCCATCGGAGATCTGCGCAACCATGAGCGACCACGGCACAATCGGCCGCTGCAGCGGCGACTGCGGCGCGCCGCCGTCACCCGGTGTGCGTGCGAACGCGATGCGCGTGCCGTCCGGCGACCAGCGTTCTTCCATGTCATTGTAAACGGACGGCGCAAGAAATTGCAGCGGCCGATTCGGGCCCCGATAAACGCCGATGAGCGAGTGATCGTCGCGCGTCGAGGTGAACGCCAGCGCATCGCCGTGCGGCTGCCACTGCAGATCCGAATCCTTGCCTTGATCGTAGAACAGTTGCCTCGCCGCCGTTTGCCCGTCAATGGGAACTGTCCAGACCGCATTTTTATTGAGAAACGCGACTTGCGCGCCGTCGGCCGAGATCGCCGGCCCATATCCCGCACCGAGCAGCGCCTGGGCGCCGGTGCCCACGTCGACGGCGTAGACCTGTGGCTCTGGTTTGCTCAGTTGCAGGCTCGGATTCTCGGAATTCCCGTGCACGTACACGACGTGCGAGCCGTCCGCCGAGATTTGCACCGAACCGATGCTCTGCCCATCGTCGCTCGTGTACGCGACGATTCTTTTGGGTTGATATTGCGGTGCGCGCGCGATCCAAATGCTGCGCTTGCCCTGCTGATTTATAGCGTAGACGATCGTGCGGCCATCGGCGCTCGCGCTGAGCGCCGTAGGAAGCGGATACGAAAGAACCTGTGCCAATGAAAAGGCAATCGCAGCGAGCATCATTCGGCGAGCTACGCGGTGCGGATGTGCGTTTCCCGCGTCGTGCCGGACAACGCCGCACTCACCACATTGGCGCGAGTTTTTCTGCGACACGCATTGCGCAATCTTGCGAATCACCCGTTCGTTCTCGTGCCACAATTGACAACGCGGCGAACATCAACTAATATATTAAGAGTTAACTTCCTTCGTGCTGAGGACGGTAGTGTGTGATCGCATTTCGCGTCGCTGGTGCTTGCGTTGCGCTATTCGCGCTCGCCGTGTCGCCGCCGCCCGTTTCCGTCAGTGGCGACACCTATGTTAACTTGAACGGTACTTCAGTACACGCGGTCGTATCGCGACATGCGGGTGATGCAGCGGTGGTTTTTGAGTCCGGCTTGGGTGAAGATGGAACAACTTGGTCGAAAGTGGTCCCGGCGATTGCGAAATTCGCTACAACGGTTTCCTATGACCGTCCCGGGCTTGGAGAATCCGCGGCCACATCTCGCAAACGGGACGCGGCGACGATGGCGGCTGATCTGCACGAGCTCTTACGGATGCTTGATGTGCCGCCACCCTACGTGCTTGTCGGACATTCTTTAGGTGGTCTGGTAATTCGCGTGTTCGCGCACACGTATCCCCGTGAAACCGCCGCTCTTGTTTTCGTCGATCCCGTTCCGGAAGGCCTCGAGGCAGCAGTGAAAGAGCACATGTCAAAGGCTGATTATGCAGCGCGCCTTGCTTCGATAAAAGCCAGCGAGGGCGCAATGCCTCCGGCAGTACGTCGAGAAAACGAAGCATTGCAGTCGAGCGGCGTCGAAGCGTCGATGGCCTTTCCATTACCCGTAGTTCCGACTATCCTACTTACCGGTACGAAAAAGAACCCTGCCTTTCCGGGAAATCCCCTCGAACAGGACCTAAAACTGCAGCTTCATGAAAAGTTCTTAGCGACAATCCCACACGCGATGCACGTCCTCGTTCCGGAATCCAGGCATTACATCCAAGTCGATCAACCCGGCTGTGTAGTCGACGCGATCACTGCAGCATTAGCTCTGGTGAAGAGCCACTCCAACCCGTAGACTCGGTAACGTGCAGATCCGGTGCCGCGGTAAATCGACAGCGATAGGCTGCGGAATTAGCGCTGGCGCTACGGCGTTCCGTATCTGTCGTGCTGGCGCAGCCATGGTTCGGCATCGAAGCTTTCGTTGCGTCCTCGCGGTGCGCGGTCGAGCCACTGATACATATTCCATAACCCGTCCAGACCGCGCGCATACGTCGAGTACGTGTGGTACACGACACCGTCCTCGCGTACGAACGCACTTACGCCGGGTGCTTCACGACCGTACGTTGCGCGATCGGTTCCAGCCATCGCGGCGAAGCGCTTCGACCAGCGATGTTCCTCTTCCGAACTTTCGATTGGCGTCGGATCCGCTTCCATCCGCCGGAAGTTGTACTCGACGTCGCCTTCGCGCTCTTGCTCCTCCGTGTACGAGACGTTGAATTGAAAGTTGAAGTCGCTCTCCGACGAGGATGCCCATGGGAAACTCCAGCCCATGCGTTTCTTGTACGCTTGCAATTTGGCGAGCGGAGCGCGCGACACCGCGCTGAACGCGACGTCGTGATTCTGCAGATGCACGACGATGCCGTTGAAGCCGTCGGCAATGGACGAGCACGACGGACATCCCGCCTCGTAATCCGGTCCGAACATGAAGTGGTAGATCAGCAGCTGCGAGCGTCCTTTAAAGAGGTCGGCAAGCGACGCCGTGCCCTCGTCCGTCTCGAACCGATATTCCTTGTCGATCCGAACCCAGGGCAGTTCCATGCGCCGGCGCGTCAGCTCGTCGCTGCGGTGGGTCAATTCTTTTTCCGACTTCAGCAACTCCAGCCGAGCGGCGAGCCATTCCTCGCGCGTCGCGATCTTCGGGTGCGTCATCATGGTGGGTTCCTTTCATATACAGTAGCAGCATGGGGCGGAGCGCCACGACGGCGTCCACGACCAGCGGTGCTACTCCGGGGATGCATTCCAAACACATGCCTCTGGTCGATTCGGGCAGGCGAAAATCGACAATAGGGCGAGGAGAACGTACGACATGAAATATGCATGCTTTATTTACGGTGACGACGAGCCGCTGCCCGAGGGCGAGCAAGCGCAGTCTGCGCGACGACAGCATTGCCTACCACGAAGAGCTCAAACGTAAGGGCCATCTCGTTGCCCTCGAGGCGCTCGAAGATGCCGACACGGCCACGACCGTTCGCCGCCGGAACGGCAAGCTCTCGATGACCGACGGCCCGTTCGCCGAGATTAAAGAACACCTCGGCGGCTTTTTCATCATCGAAGCGCGCGATCTGAATGAAGCCATCCGCATCGCCGGCGCCCACCCCGCGGCGTCTTACGATGCGATAGAAATCCGTCCGGTACACGACATTCCCAAGCCGTCATGACGGCACTCGACCTCGAGTCAGTCTATGCCGCGGAATCCCGGCATGTCCTGGCGACGCTGATTCGGCTGCTCGGCGACTTCGATCTCGCGGAAGACGCGTTGCACGAAGCGTTTCTCGCCGCTGCCGAACAATGGCCGCGTGAGGGCATGCCGCGCAATCCGCGATCGTGGCTGATCTCGGCGGGGCGCTTTCAAGCAATCGATGCGGTTCGCCGGCGTGCCCGTTACGATGCCTCCCTGAAGCGGTTCGCGCACGAGTCGAAGGTGAGCGAAGAGTTGAGCGCAGATTTCGATTACATAGCGGACGACGATTTGCGCCTGATCTTTCTGTGCTGTCATCCCGCGCTCTCGCTGGACGCGCAAGTTGCGCTCACACTGCGGGAGGCATGCGGATTGACGACGGAAGAGATCGCGCAAGCGTTTGTCGCGAGACCCTCGGCGATCGCACAGCGCATCGTTCGCGCAAAGTCAAAAATTCGAGACGCCGGTATCGCCTATGAAGTGCCTGCGGACGAAGATCTGACGCAGCGTCTGCAAGGCGTACTGCACGTGATCTATCTGCTTTTCAACGAAGGCTACGAAGCGTCGTTCGGTCCATCGCTCCTCCGCGTCGATCTCTGCGGCGAGGCGGTTCGCCTTGCGAGGCTTATCGCAGAACTTTTGCCGAGCGCGGAAATTTATGCCCTGCTCGCGCTAATGCTGTTCCAGCACTCGCGGCGAAACGCGCGTATGGGACCAGAGGGCGAGTTGATTCTCCTAGACGATCAAGATCGTTCGAAATGGGACCGGGCGGCGATTTCACAAGCACAAGCGTTCTTAAAGCGTGCGCTCGAAGATGGTCGCATGTCACGCTACGCGTGCGAGGCATCGATCGCGCAAGTCCACGCCGCAGCGCCGCGCCCGCAAGATACGGACTGGACCAAAATCGTTCGGCTGTATGACGTTCTGCTCGAACTCGACCCGTCGCCGATTATCCAGCTCAACCGCGCGGCGGCGATTGCGATGCGGGATGGTCCGGCTGCCGGCCTTGCACTGATGGAGGAAATTATCGATCGCGGAGCGCTCAGCGACTATCGGTTTGCACATTCGGCGCGTGCCGACATGTACCGGCGTTTGGGGCGAATCGGGGAAGCGAGATCTGCGTATGCCCGCGCACTTGAGTTGACGGAGCAAGAGGCAGAACGCCGCTACATCGCCGGCCGAATCGCCGAACTGGAATAACCTGGCGCTGGTGGCGGCACACCTTGATCCGCAATTTTGGGAAAAAGCCAACCCGTTGGGTTTTGGCAGAATTCGCGATTTGGCTGTAGTGCCGTTGGACAGAGACCGAGATGTTGTTGACTCCACCTGCCGCCGTCGTCATCTTCCAGCGTGCGCAGAATGCATGGGAAGCTCGCCGTTTGCCGCGCTACGTCGAGTTCGACATAGCAATACGGCATCGTTACGTCTCCGGAAAAGAGGTCACGGGTAACGAGCACGTTCTGCTGCGCACGTTCGATCACTGGTGCCGGACGCGCGAAATCGATTCGGATTCGCCCGACGTGACGACCAGCGACGGACCGTCATGCGTCGGGCCTGCAGGTTCGCCGTTGGGTTTCAACATCTCCGCCAGGTATCCGGCGAGCACGCAACTCGATCCCTTCGTCGGTCCGCTCGCCACGATCGCTTCCGTGCATGCCTTGCACTATACCGTCGCGTTGGCCGGCGAACAGGTGGTCGAGGGGCACCGTTGCTACCATCTGCTGCTGCAGCCGATTGGCAATCCCGACTATTACCCGTTGCGCGCTGTGTGGACCGACGAAACGACCTATGACGTACGCAAACTCACGTACGCGATGCATCAGGACGGGTGGTTTGCGAGCATCGACTATTCATTCCGTCCGTTTCCGCCAAATGCTACATGGTGGATCGACTCAATCGGTGCAACCTGGCTTCCGCCGCCGCACGATGCGAAGGATATGCAGTTCACGAGTATACTGCATCTGACTAATGTGACGTTTCCCGATTAACGCCAAGCAGAGTCACTTTTCCCACTCGCGAATCGTCCATTCGGTAAAGGAGTAAAAATGGCACGAATCAGCGGCATCGACCCGAAACGCGCCCCGTTCTCGATGCGGTTTGTCTTCAACAAAGTGCGTAAAATGATGGGCCGCGACCTTACCCCGCAGTTAATCGCGGCCCGCGTACCCCGCGTCTTTTGGTTGCATGGTCTGGCGCAGTGGCTGCTCTTCGAGAGGTCCGCCTTGCCGAAACGGCAGCCCTTGATTGTCGCCTTGCGAACGGCGGCGCGCGTCGGCTGCCCGTTTTGAATCGACTCAAATTCTGCAGGTGGCAGAATGTACGGCCTAACCGATGCCGAGCTGGCGTCGATTACATCCGGCGAGCTCGAGGGATTCGCGCCTGCAGAAACGGCGCTCCTGCGCATGGCGGACGCACTCGCGGAGACGCCCGCGAACGTCGGCGACGATCTTTACGCCGAACTGCGCCGCCACTTTTCGGAGGAGCAGCTCATCGAGCTTGCAAGCGTCGCCGGGTTTGAAAACATGCGGGCCCGCGCGAACCGCGTTTTCAATGTTGGGAGCGATGGACTGTGTCGTCCGCGGGCGGCGGCGTCGCACGTATGAATTTGCGCACTTCATCCGCGGGCGGGAGGTAGTCGTGCTTCTCCTTGGAGTGCTGCTGCGTCGTGCGGATGAGGTCCTGTTCGGTCTCTCCTTCAAAAACGGTACCGCAAGGCGGGCACAATACGTATTTCATTACTTCTTTCTCTTTCGTAGTTCGAGTAGGAATCCGCGGACCAGCGCTCGGGCCGCAGATCGAACGGCTTCGATCGTGGCTCGTTCGTCAAGGTCGCACGCATCGCGTAAAACGTTGAGGCTTTCTATGCTGAGTAGGGTTCCCAGCGTGCGCGCCATCAACGCGTAAGTTTTTGGCCGCACCTCGCGCCGCAACGGCTCCAAAATGCCGTCCCAGGCGAGAATCCAGCTGCCGCTCAAGAGCGGAGCCCGCCGTTTGTGCGCCTGTTCCAACGAGCTCTCGAGCGAGAGCTTCAGCAACGTGCGCAACTCGGGCTCATGCTGAAGTAAGAGCGGCACGAGTTCTGCGAAAACCGCGTCTACCCGCTTGACGACGTCGCACTGATCTGCCGCGCGTGCAATCGCATTTCGGACGGCATCGATAAGCGGCTCCGCAGTGGCTTCGGCGAGCAGCGTTTCCTGAGTCGGAAAATACCGGTAGGCCGTCGTACGAGAAATGCCGGCTGCGTCCGCGACGTCGGCCACGCTCGGGACGTGGCCGTCCGAGCGCAAATTGCGCGCCGCCTGCAACAATTGCAGACGCGTGCGCTCCTTTTGTGCGACTCGGCCGACGTTCGCAGTCGCCCTGCGCGGCCCGGCTTGACGGAATATCACGACCGACTTATAGTATCACAGTACCGTTACGGTACTCAAGTACCACGAAGGAGGAACATCATGCTGAAGCAGCAGGCTATTCATCATGTCCCCGCGGGACAGGGCCCGTGCATCCGTTACGGCGGACAGGAGATCCGCGTGAAGTTGGCCGCGGCGCAGTCAAACGGCGAAGCGACGGTCATCGAAGACGTCATCCCGCCCGATTCCGGACCCCCGCTGCACGTCCACGAAAAGGAGAACGAAACCTACTACGTGCTCGAGGGCGAATTCGAATTCGTTTGCGGATCGGATCGCGTTGCGGGCGGTCCCGGAACGTTCGTCTTCGCGCCGCGCGGAATGCCGCATCGCTATAAAAATATCGGAACGGCCCCCGGGCGCGTGCTGTTCGGGTTTACGCCCGGCGGCATCGAAGAATTCTTCGCCGAACTCGGCTCTCAAAAAGAGTTGAATCCGCAAATCATGACGGAGATTGCACGGCGTCACGGCATCACGATGCTCTAAGCCGCCGCACACCTCGGTCAATGCATGACGCCGAATTCGAACCCGAAGCGATTTTGAATTAGATTAGTAGCCGAAACGTGCGAGTACTCGAGACGCACCACGCCGCCGTTTCCGAAATGATACGCAGAAGTAAGCGTTTGCGATATGGCGCTGGCGCCCGCACCAAAGCCGACGAGATCCGCGTTCGGGCTCGGGTCCGACGCGGAGCTCGCGTTGCGCGCCTCCTCGTAGCGAAACGCAACGCTCCATTGGGGCGAGAACGTCCACGTTCCGAGCAGTACCTCCGCGTTAGCGTTTTCGCCGTTCGTATAACCGAGCACGTGCGACGCCGGAGAATGCACCCACAAAACGTACGGCAGCACCTCGAGTTTGCCGATGGTGCGCGTATACATCAAATCGTACTCTTGTTTGTTGCCCACGCTCGTCGTTACGTTGGGCGGAACGTTTGCGCCCGGAATCATTGCCGCAAACTGGACGCTCGTATTCGTGGACGGTGACCAGCCCACAAGACCCTCAAAGGCGCGATTACTGCCGGAGTAATACGCGTCGTCCTCGCGCAGATTCGCGCTCCACGGGCCGTTGGAGTCAGCCGAATTGCACGCCGCGGCTGATAGCCGGCTCCATGTTCCATGCGATTCCACGCTGCACGTTCAGGTTTTGGTAGGTGAACGGTGACTCTTGACCGAGCAGTGAGGCAAATTTTCCGGCAGTGATGCCGCCGTGCGGATTGAATTGATACGTCAGCGTGGCAAGCGGCAGCGGACTGTACAAAGCAACGTTCGCACCCGGAGCATTGTCCGGAACCAGCGGAAACCCGACGACCGGAAAAGCATAATCGCCTGCGGTCGCGTTGGCGTGCAGCTTGCCGAGATTGATGCTGAAATTCAGCAATGCGTCCGACACGTCGGCCGTTTGAAAATCGTACAGCGCAAACTCCGGGGCGACGGCGATCGCCGGCGCCGGAGTCTGGGTAGGCTGCGGGTTTGGCGAGGCGGACGGCGACGGTACCGCCTGCGCGAGCAGCAAGATGCCGAGCAGCGCGAGCATGTCTTCCCGCGAGTCAGATGCCGAGCGGGTAGGCTTCCTCGCCGTGCAGTTCGATGTCCAATCCGCGCTCTTCGGCATCGCGCGGTACTTTGGTCAGCGTGACGCGGCTGATGAGCCAGAGCATTCCGTACGTAAACGCGAAGGCCCACGCACTGCAAAATACTGCAGCGGCGACTTGCTTGCCGAAGAACGACGCGCCGCCGAACAGCAAACCGTTCGCGCCGGCCGGGTTCCACAGTTTCGTAGCAAAGATGCCGAGCAGCGTGATGCCCAGCACGCCGCCGACGCCGTGCACGCCCCAGACGTCCAGCGCGTCGTCCCAGCCAAGCCGGTTTTTCAGCGCGACCGCATAGTAGCACACCGCGCCGGCCAGCAGACCGAACAAAATCGCGGCAACCGGTGAAACGTACCCCGCCGCCGGAGTAATCGTTGCAAGCCCCGCAACGGCGCCGGTCAGCAAGCCGACGAATTTCGGTTGTCTGCCGCGCGCCCATTCGATCAGAAGCCACGCAACGGCCGCAAACGATGCCGCAACGTCGGTGTTCAAAAATGCCGACGCAGTAACGGCGTCGACGCGCAGCTCCGAGCCGGCGTTGAATCCGTACCAGCCGAACCACAGCAAACCGGTGCCGAGCGCGATCAGCGGAACGTTATGCGGCTTGTTTTCGATCACGTAGCGCCGCCCGATGAACAGCACCGAAGCAAGTGCCGCGAACCCCGCGGACGCATGCACCACAATGCCGCCCGCGAAATCGAGTACGCCCCATTTCGCGAGCGCGCCGTCCGGGCTCCAGATCATGTGGACGAACGGGAAATAGACGAACAGCAGCCAGCCGGTAAGAAAGAGAAAGTATGCTTTGAACGTGACGCGGTTTGCGAACGCACCGGTGATGAGCGCCGGCGTGATGATGGCGAACATCATCTGATAGGCGATGTGCACGACCAGCGGAATGCCGGCGTCGTTGCCCATGAACATCGTGTGCAGCGTTACGCCGCGCAGGAAGAAGTATTGCGCCGGATTGCCGATGACGCCGTGCCAGTCGTTGCCGAAGCACATCGAATAGCCGACTGCGACCCAGACGACCGTCGTCCATCCGAGCGACATGAAGTCTCTGAATCATGATCGTCAGCACGTTTTTACGGCCGACCAGGCCCCCGTAAAAAAACGCGAGCCCCGGCGTCATGAGCATGACGAGGCTCGCACAGATGAGCATGAATGCGGTGTTGCCGATGTTAACCGGAACCGGAGTACTCATGTCTAGACCTCCCTTCGGGGCAGACCCAACAGTCGTTAGGTAGGCTGCTGCCGGTTTCCGCTTTTTCGCGGCGGCTGACGCCTAAGTGCGCCTCATCGTCGCAAGCCAACCGGGTGCTCCGTGCTCGTGGAATCTCGTGCGAACGCGCTCCGCTTCAATCGTGACGATGTCCCATCCGGTGACCGCGTCGAACGCGTTTCGCAGACTGCTGCTGACTGATGGGATGCGGCCCGGTCTCGGGACCTTCATCGCTAAAGCATAGGACATACAACATTGCAGCGCGGTGCGTCGCGGAGGCTAAACTCGCCACGTAGCGCGTTCGCTCGTCGTCGTCGAATGTATGGAATAAGCCGCAGTCCAGAACGCTCTCGAAAGTGCGTCCCAAGCGCTGCAACTGAAATGCATTTGCGACTGCAAACTGGACGTCTAGCCCGCGTTCCGCAGCCTTGTTTCGCGCGATTGCGATTGCCGTCTCCGCCACGTCGACGCCCAGAACCGATAAGCCAAGCGACGCGATATGCAAGGCGTTTTCACCGGTTCCGCAGCCGGCGTCGAGCACCGTTCCGGTGAACGCGCCGTGCGATGCCAATTGCACGATCGCCGGTTGCGGGGCGCCGATATCCCACGGCGCGGGCCCGTCGCTGTACGACGCGTCCCATGGCTGTCCCGCAAGCCGTTCGTGACTGCTTTCCAACATGGCTGCCCCCTGCGACGCGGCCCTATGTTAAAATCGTAGCAATGGGTGACGCCGATTTTGAATTCTTGGCCGCGGCGGTGCGGAGATCATGTATCCCGCGATAGAACCGTTTGACCAAGGCCGGCTCGATGTCGGCGACGGCAACGAGATGTATTGGGAGTGCTGCGGCAATCCGAACGGCGCGCCCGCAATATACATTCACGGCGGACCCGGTTCCGGATGCACGCCCGGCGCGCGGCGATTTTTCGATCCGGAGCATTACCGCATCGTCTTGTTCGACCAACGCAACTGCGGCCGCAGCCGGCCGCTCTTGACGCAACGAACCCAGTTGCAGACCAACACCACCGCGCACCTGATTGGCGATTTGGAAATCCTCCGCACGCATCTTGCCATCGACCGCTGGGTCATGCTCGGCGCATCGTGGGGCAGCACCTTGGCGCTTGCGTACGCGCAGGCTCATCGCGATCGGGTCGCCGCGCTCGTTTTGGGATGCGTCACGACGACGTCCCGCCGCGAAGTGGACTGGATCACATGCGGCGTCGGGCGCGTTTTCCCCCAGCAGTGGGAGCGGCTCGTGTCACATATTCCGCCGCCGCTCAAGAGCGAACGCATCGTCGACGCTTACGCTGCGCTGCTGTTCGATGACGACCCCGCTGTCTGCGCCGCAGCCGCGCTCGAATGGTGCGCATGGGAAGATAGCCACGTGTCGCTCGTCCCCGGATACGTTCCGAACCGCCGATTTGAAGATCCGGAGTTTCGCCTGCGCTTCGCGCGCCTCGTAACGCATTACTGGCGGCATGCCGCGTTCTTCGAAGAGGACGAATTGCTGCGCAAAGCTGCTTCGTTGAATGGTATTCCCGGCGTCCTTATCCACGGCCGCTACGACGTGAGCAGCCCCCTGGAAACGGCGTGGAAATTGCATCAGGGCTGGGCGGGAAGCGACCTTCAGGTCGTGGACGCCGGTCATGGAAACGGCTCCTTCCCCGATCGTATCGTCGCAGCGTTGGATCGCTTCCGCACCATCGAGCCGGCTCCGGCAAGCGCGCGGCGTTAGCGGACGATGCTGTCCTTGTTTCTGGCCTCCATCATCGCTCCGTTCATCGTGCTCGCGATCGCCAAGACGTTGGCGAACCAAGAACGCTATCGGAACGACTACGCACGTCTCCCGCAGCCCACCCTACGGGACGGCCGCGACGATCTTAACGTTACCGATTTTCACAAATGGAATACCGCGCGGGCAACGCACGAAGAACTCGAGCGTTATAGTGCCGGGCTAGGAATTCGAAACTTCGTGAAGTCCGTGGACTTTGACGCTATGGTAGGCGGGATTGCCGCAATTCGACTTCTAATCGATTCTGACGCATGGGCTACGCTGCCCGAGCCGGCGAAGAAGGACATAGAAAATATCTGCAAACAGCCCTGGCCTCATACGAAAGTGCTGTTGTTCGTGTGTGACGATGGCCGCGTGTTGCAGCGTTGCGAGTTGTGAATTCGTGTATGCTACGACGAACGTGTTTTGCGATCGGCCTCATTATCGCGGCGCACGCGGCATGGTCCGTGCACGCCCGCGCCGACGACATCTACACGATAGATCCGATCTTGGCGAAGATATCGCGAAGCGCACAAGCGCCCCTAACCCCCGCGGGAGGCCGCCTCGACATCCCCGCGTCCGATGGAGTCGCTGCGCAACTCTGGTATCCGAGCAACGATGCGTGCGCGGGCTCGACGATCCGTGCAGATGCCGTCGGCCCGGCGGGCCTGGCACGCATGACATATCTGGACACGGTTTATCATGCCGGCAAAACTGGTTGGCAGCCCTTTTACGTGTTGACGATCGCGGTGAACGACGCGTGCACGAACAAGTGGCTGACTTTCGCCGGCTTTCCACACATAACGCTGAACATACCGAGCGCGCGGCCCGGCACGATCTATTATGCGGACGTGGCGGTCGAGAGCGGCAACAGCACGCACATCCCGCTTGGGCCGCCCGACGAACGCGATAGCAAGCACGTCGACTTCGACCTGAACATGCTGCCCATGTGGGCTCAGCGTGACGGGGACGTTTCCGTGCCGACCGGCTATACTATTCGGGTCATTGTCGCTCGCCAATAACGTCGTCATCCACGCCGCTCATCGGCAGCCAACACCTGAAAGTGCGTTTTCTGCGTAAACCCAACGCGTTAGTTTTCGCCAAAAACGCCAAACGAGGTGAGCAGCGCTCTCGAAGATCCATTGCTCGTTTCCACAAAAGAAAGCATACATTCATGGTCAAAGAGTTAGCCTTCGTCGCCTATTTCGTTAAAGACGTACGCAAAGCCACCGCATTTTACCGCGACGTGCTCGGGCTACGGCTCGGCGAATTGGTCAGCGACGATTGGGTCGAATTCGATCTCGGCAGCGCGACGTTCGCAATAGACGGAACGGGAGAAGCGCTCGGAATCGTTCCGGGAACCTCTACGGGCGCCGCTTTCGAAGTGGATGACATCCGGACGGCGCGCACGCGTCTGGTCGCGGGCGGTGCAGACGTCTCCGAAATTCACGAATTTCCGCCATGCTGGAGCTGTTTCGCAAAGGACCCCGACGGAAACCGCTTCGCGCTGCATCAACGAAAAGCGCAGGGCGGATGATGTGGACTCACACCCAGCGCGGCACGCGCTCGCGGTACTGTTGATACGCGTTGCCGAATTTGCGTTGCAAATACCGCTCTTCCCGCTCGATCACGCCCACGTTCATCAGCCAAAGCACGCTCGGCAACACCGCCAGCGGCAACGCCGCGCGGGTTGCAAGCGCACATCCGACGTACGCCATAGTCAAGCCCAGATAGAGCGGATTGCGCGTGTATGCGAAAGGGCCGGACTCGACTAGCGCGGTCGTTTCCTCAAACGGATCGATCGCCGTTCCCGCTTTTTTGAATTCGGCAACTCCCGGCGCCACGAGCCAAGCCGCCGCGGCGAAGAATCCTATCGATAATACGGGCGCCGCCGCCGGCATGCGTCGCTTGAACAGCAGCCGATCCACGACAACGCTTGCTGCGAGCGGAATCGCGTAGATCAGCGGTGGAAAAGCGATTACACCGGCGGTTTCCGGTTGATTTTCCATGTGCCGCATATACCCACGCATAGCGACATCGCCGGCGCGCCCGTTTGTATCAGGGGCTTGACACGAACGCCCATTGTGTTATGCTGTTGATACAAAGGAGCATCCGCAAATATGGACTTGGAAAGCGCGGTAGTTTGCGCATTTGCGCTGCTGTGCGGCATTGTGTACCTTCGGTCGGCGCTGGCCGCGCGCTCTGCGGATGGTGCAGCTGCCTGCGAACCGCCGGCGGGAGTTCGTACGCAGCAACGCCTGCAGCGTGCCGATCATGCGCGAACGCGCACCGCGGCTTTTCCGCGCTATGCGGTTGCCTGCGTCGCATTTGCGACTGCAGGGTGCTTACTGGCGCATCTCATCCCCGCGGCGGTCGCGTACGCCGTTCTGTGCTTGGCGATGGTGACGCGCGCGGTTGCAGATCAGATTTCAGAAGAGCGCGCACCCAGGCGGCGCGCAGCGGTGCTTGGACGTTCGCGCGGCGTGGATTACGTTCTATTGACGTGGATTGCGCTAACCGCGGCGTCGGCGTTCTTCCTCTTTCCCTACGTCGTCAGCGGATCGGATCGTTTATCGGCGATCGTCGTGGCGCTGTGCGTTGCCGCGATGGCGTTTGTGGCATGGCGTATCGCGAGCGCTCCGCCGCTGCTGTTCGGCGACGATCTCGAAGCGGAGCAGAATGTCGATCGTGCGACGCGCGCAACGCGCACCGGGCTTACGTGCGTGCTTGCGGTCGGCACCGTTTTCGTTTTCGCGAGCTTCGTGGAAGGGCCGCCGAGCGTCAATCGCGTTCGCATCGGAATCATCCTTGGGGCGGTCGTCGTCTGGGCGGGCATCTGGTTGTGGCAATCGCTTTATTCGCGTCGCCTATCGCGCGCGCCGCTCGCGCTGTGAGCCGTTTGGTCCTCTCCGTGGACCCGGAGATCGATATGCCTCCGTTTCAACAGATTGCGGATCAGCTGCGCGCCTTCATCGAGCGTGGCGAGCTCCACGCGGGTGACGCATTGCCGACGGTGCGGCAACTCGCGAACGACCTCGGCGTCGCACCCAACACCGTCGCACGCGCGTACGGCGATTTGCAAGGTACAGGTTGGCTGACCAGCGACGGCCGCCGCGGAACTCGCGTTGCGCAATCGACGCCCGCCGACGATGCGCAGTCGCGTGCGCTGCTTCTACGGCGCGACGTCGAAGGGTTCGTTACGAAGCTGCGGCACCGCGGCTATTCCAAAACCGAAATCTCAGCGGTGCTGCGCAAACTCGACTGAACGCCCGCTGATATGCGCAAAACCTGCCCCGTTTACGTCCCGAATCGTGGTCAGCGGCGTAAAGCCATGCCGGGAAACGTGCTGATCGTTGTCCGTCACCAGCAGCGTCCCCGGCAAATAACACGCCGGCGCAGAAATCGAGGTGATGACGCCATCGTCGCCCGGCATGTAAAACCGCAAGTAGGACTCGATTCCGTACCACGCCGGCCACACGGAGATGCACACGCGTTCGTAACGGCTGCGGTAACGTTCGATCGCGGCGAACATCGAGCGCGTGCCCGAGTCCCATGCGTTTGAATTGCGGTGCACGTAGTAAACGAAATAGTTGGCCGAAAACCGAAACACGGACAGGAGCAGTACGGCGGCTCCAACGATTTGCAAGACTCGGCGCGACTTCGCGACGGACGTAGAAATCCACGCGTATAGATCGAACGCGCCGATTGCGGCAAAGATACAGAAGACGGGAGCGCCGGCGAGCGTTCGCGGCGCATTCGGCACGCCGTCGTTCGTCACTGCGCCGGCAAGCGGATATGCGAGCAGCCATACGATCAGCCACGCGCGAACGCGCTTGTCAAACGCACCGCTCCAGGTCGCGACGAGCCCGGCGGCCGCAAGCGGAATAATCCACCAATAAAACGCACCGAACCCGTTCAAATATCGCCACGTCGAACCGGCCTCAGCCGCACCGTTGACGACGAGGTACGAAAGACTAAAGTGCGCTGCATAGTTGTGCATGAAGACCTTAAGTGCATCCAACGTTACGCCGTGCGAGAACGTCGATACGCGCGAGACCTTTGACGCCGTCAGCGGATCGAAAAAACACATCCACAGCGCCGGCGCCGCAAGTGCGGCCCAAAGCACCAGCGCGCCGAGTAGCGGCTGCGCGGACTTCCACGAACGAAAGCTCTTCCAGTGAATCGCCAGCGCGCTGCCCGCGAGAATGACGGCGTAAAACCACCCCGTCATGTACGTATAGCACGCGATCGCCAACGCTATAGCGGAGAACGCGTAGTTCGACCCGGAAAGCCGAATGCCGCGCATAAGCAGATACAACCCGGCAAGCAGAAACGGCAGCTCCGCGGCCGGTTCCCAGCCGATGCGCGAGAATTGGACGAAGATCGGCGCAACCGCGACGAACAGCGCCGCCAGCAGCGCCACGGCGTCTCGCCGGGTTATCTCCTGGACGAGCAAAAAGACGAAGACGATCGCAGCAAGCCCGAACAGCACCGCCGGGAAGCGAAGTCCGAACGCGTTCTTGCCGAGCACGCGGCTCGAAGCGTAAGACGCGATACCATACACGGGCGGATTTCGCGTAAACTGCGAGTACAGGAACGGCTGCAGCGTACCGTCCACGTCGTGCCCCGTCGCAACGATGCTGCTCACCGAGTTGTACAAGTCGATCTCGTCGACGATCAGTTCGGTCGGCACGCTCGCGAGATGATAGCAGCGCAACGCTGCCGCGAGCAGCAGGATCGTGACGAGCGCAAAATAACGGCGTATGGTGCGTCTCTTCGCCGTCCACGCGCCGGAACACCCGCCGCGCCGGACACCGCCCGGCCGCACGGTATAGTGCGCTCTGCTCATGGCCGACTAGGCCATTGTAGGAGTGACGCCCTTCGCGCCGCCTAGTATGCTCGACTTGTATATGCGTGACTGTTTTGCGTCATCATTTCTCCGCCACGGCCCGCAACTGCGGGTCGGCTGGCTTCCCTACGACACCTTCAGCACCGCAGAACCCTCGTTCCGCCAAACCATCGAGCGCATCAGCACGAGCGAGCCCGAACGGTTCACCGATGCGGACGTCCTCGCGCGGTGCGGCATCCAAACCGCCGCGGCACCGGTTGCGTTCATCTTTCACGTTTCGCACTGCGGGTCGACGCTCTTCGCGAACGCCTGCAAAACCGTAAGCGGCGCGCGCGTCATTTCCGAGCCGCCGATACTGGGTCCGCGCCAGTTGCTGCGGCGCTTGCGCGACCCGCAAACCGGCGTACCGTTCAGCGAAGATCTGCATGGCGCGCTCATTCGCGGGGCCGTGAATTCGCTCGCAAACGGCGGCCCGCCAAAGCGCTACGTCTTCATCAAACTCATGAATCTCGCCAGCCTGTTTTTGCTGCGGTTTCGCGAGCTGTTCCCGGACAGTCCGTTTCTTTTTCTCTATCGCGATCCCGCGGAAGTGATTCCGAAACTGCAGGATGCGGTCAGCGAGGCCGTGCGCCAATCGCGCATGCCGCTCATCCGCTACGCGCTCGGCAAACCCGACGATTGGAATCCTTCGGCGGCGCAATGCTGGTCCACCGTGTTCGAAGCCGAATGCACGGCGGCGATGTTGACGCGCGACGTGGTGTGCGCGAATTATCGCGATCTCACGCCGGAACGCGCGGTCGAACTGCTCGCGCTCGCGGGCGTTCGTGAAGATGACCTCAACGCCACGCTGATGCGCGAAGCGTTCCGCTGGTACTCCAAAGACGTCCCCGGAGCGCGGCAGTTCGGCTCGGAATCGCACGACGCAACGCGGCGTGATGAAGCTGCGCAAGCCGCGTATTCTCGCATCGACGCGCTCTCGAGGGAACTGCAGCGGGCGTGAACGTTCCGCGGGAGTTCGTTCCCGTCTGGATCGACGGAGCCAGACCGCGCCGGCGCGTGACGTGGATGCGTTTCCCGCACATCGACGTGCCGGAACCGTTCTTCTGGCAAACCTTGGCTCGGCTGAGCGAGAGCGGCTGCGAAGAACTGGTCACTGATGGGGACGCGTTGCGCCGCTTCGCGCAACTATCGCCGCACGTGCCGCTGACGTTCGTCTTTCACGTCTCCCATTGCGGTTCGACGCTGCTTGCGAACGCGCTCAAAGCGGTCTCGCAAGCGATGGTGCTCGCGGAACCGCCCCTGACGCGGCTGGAGCAGGCGCTAGCGCCGCCCATCGACGCGGAACTGTTGCGAGGCGCGATTAACGCCTGCGCGGCGAACGGGCCACCGAAGCGGTATCTGTTCGTCAAGTTCATGAATCTCGCGTCGATGTTTCTGCCGGCCTTGCGCGGCATATTCCCGAGCGCGCAATTCGTATTTCTCTATCGCGATCCGCAAGCGGTGATCGGCTCGAAACTCGCCGAGGTTTCCGAAGAGGCGCGCGCGGCCTGCGTGCCGCTGATGCGCCGGCTCATGAGCAAACCCGAGCGCTGGAATCCCTCGCCGAGCCGGTTCTGGTCGGATGTGTTCGAGTGGCAATGTACCGCCGCCATGAGCACGCCCGGCACGCTCTGCATCGACTATGACACGCTGAATCCGGCCGCGGTCTTCGAGTTATTGCCGAAACTCGGCATCGCCCCCGAAGACGTCGACCGAGAAGAAGTCGAACGGTGTTTTTCGCGCTATTCGAAAGATCCGACCGGCGCAAGCATCTTCACCCGTTCGTCCGATCGCGCTAGCCTGCACGCCGCCCGCATTTCACGTGAGGAATACGGATTCGCACATCTCGCTTACGCGCGATTGGCCCAAAGCCCGCTGCCGAACTGAAAGAGACGCTGCCCCGCTTTGAACGGCTGCGGCGAATCGGTCAGCCGTTCGACGCCGACGCCGAACCGTTCCGTTTCGTCGTACGAGACTTCGCTGAATCCGTTGCCGGTGAAGAGCTGCCGAATCTCCGGCGTGACGTCGGGATCGCGACGATGCCGCGTCCAAATCACGATACCGTCTTGCGCGCAAAGCTGCGGAAAATGCAGGATGGCCCGGCGCACGTCGTCCAGCGAGATGTTCCCGAACACGCCGCAGCACACGACCAGTTGCGCCGGAACGGCGCCCGCGTACGCATCGGTAACCGAAGCATCGCCGCAGATGAATTCCACGCCCGGCAGTTGCAGCGTCTCCGCCGCCACGCGGCCCATCTCGACGCTGCGCGAATCGATCTCGACCAGGCGTGCTCGAACCGCATCGGCGCGAGGATGCTCGGCGAGCGCGCCGAGGACGTCGTGCCCCTGTCCCGCACAAATGCTGATGATGCGAATTTGCGGCGATTGCGCGGCGTCGACCGTCTCGCGAATGCGCTGCTGCACGATTTGCAGGCGCTCCGAAAGTTTCGTCGAGGGATCGCGATACTCGCGGTGCCATGCAAGCCAGTCCGGTTCCATGGCACGCGTTTCTTTACGCCCGCCCCGCTTGCCCTTTCCAAAAAGCCTGAAATGGGTTGGCCGACCCATAGACGCGTAGAGCAGATGGAACGTCGGCCGGCGCCGCCTTAGCAGTACGCTTGGCGGATGGAGGCAATGCAGCTCTTTCAAAAGCTCGGCGAGCAGATTCAGTCGCGCTGGGATGGTGCAGACTGCGATCCGGCGGCCTTTCCGGAGATCGCCACGAACGCGCTCGGCGACTCCGGCGTTTTCGATCGCGTGCGGTTCGAAGACGTCGTCGAATGGTTCATGACTGCTCTCGATCTTCCGGACCAGAAATTGAGTAAGTTCGGCCAGCCCCCAATCCGCGCATATGTCGGCCGCGGGTTCTACATCGAGATCCTGTTTTGGGTGGACTCGCCGACGACGATTCACCACCACTCGTTTTCAGGCGTATTCGGGGTACTGCACGGGTCGAGCTTCCACAGCACGTACGCGTTCGCGCCGGAGGAGCGGCTCTGCCGCGAACTCTGCATCGGCGACCTGCGCTTCGACTCGGCGGAAGTGCTCGGACGCGGAGACTTTCGGTCCATCCACGCCGGCGGCGCGTTCATCCATGCGTTGCTGCATTTGAATTCGCCTTCGGTCAGCATCGTAATTCGGACCAACAGCGAGCCCGCGCATCTGCCGCAGTTCAATTACGTCGCTCCCGGGCTGGCGTGGGACCCCGTCGAGCGCGACATCGTGGCGCAGCGGCGCCTGCAACTGATGCGCACGCTGTATCGCTCGCACCCGTACCTCTTCGCCGATCTCGCGCGTAAGGCGGTCGCAAGCGGCGACTGGTGGCATTCGTACCAGGCTTGCCGCGTCGCGGCAAGCGAAGAACTGCACTCCGCGATAACGCTCGAATTGCAGGCCTTGCTGCGGCGGCGGCATGCGCGCTTGGCCGGCACGGCGGCCGGCGCGTTCCGCGAAATGCACCGCGAGCGTCTGATAACCCGCCTGATGAAGAGCATGAAGCAGCCGGAAATGCGTCTGCTGCTGGCTATGCTTCTTCGCGCACCCGACCGCACGGTGATTGAGGACCTGATTCGGCGCCGGTTCCCGCAGGAAGAGCCGCTGACGAAATTGCTGGGTTTGGTCGACGAGCTCGCTGCACGTCACAATCTCGGAACATCGATTACGCGGCCTTCACTGCTCTTAGGCCCGGCACTCCGCGGTGAAGGCGCGCCCACGTCGGCCGAGTTACGGCGCGATTGGCACAGGCTTCACACCCTCGATCTGTTCCGCCCGCTCTTCAGTACGGTCGCGGCGTGAAAATATCGTCCTGCAGTACTACGCCTGTGTGGGACTTTCGGGGTACCTATTGCGCATTGCGGCGATTCTCAGCAAATTCTCATGGAAGTAAATCATCACCCGGCGCTGATACACGGAGCACTTTCAAGGGACCGCCCCGCGCGGTAGCCTAGCGATATGACCGTGAAGGCTACTTCTCGGCATGCTTACGCCAGGAGATTGTAATGGACTATATCAAGCCTGACATCGTCACTTCGTATCACATGAGCACGCTCATGAGCGAAGCGACGGGTTTCGCATCGAGCCCGTGCAGCCCGAACTCCGGCTTCGGAGATGACTCCGCACACTGCGACTTCGGCGGACCGAAGTCCGTGTTCCCGGACGGCGACTACTAGTCGCGAATCTCTGCGGGAGGGGAACCGAGTCGGGGCGCCGTCGAGGCGCCCCTCCCAATTTTTCTGAGCAACACGTCCCATCGATTCCGTGAGACGTTCTACCCGCATCGCATGATGCCCGAGCGGCTTTGCCCGAAGGCTCGTCTGCATTACCATGAGCACTATGTGGAGTTCTAACGCACGCGACCGCGCCGTTCTGACGTGGCTGCTCGCGCCGCATTCGCTGGACGATTTCCGGCAGCGCTATTACGAACGCGCGCCGCTGCACATTTCGCGGAACGAGCCGAACCGGTACGATCGCTATTTCACGCTGCAGGAGTACGAGCGAATCCTGTACGGCAGCATCGTGCGTGCCAAGGATCTCGGCCTCGTCAAAGACGGTGTTTCCGCGCGCATCGATACGTACGCGCAAGTGAACAAATCCGATCCCAAGAACCGCAAAGCCCCGTCATACGATCTGATCGATCCCGACCGCGTCAGTTCGCTGTTCAGCGGCGGCTGCTCGTTAGTGCTCGATGCCGTCGGAAAGATGTCCCCGCCCATCGCGACGCTCTGCCGCGAAATGGAGTCGTTCTTCCGGCATCGCGTAAATGCCAACGTCTACATGACGCCCCCGGGCAACCAGGGCTTCGCGATGCACTATGACACGCACGACACGATCATCATTCAGATTGAAGGTTCCAAGCATTGGCGCGTCTACGATGCGCCCTCGCAGCTGCCGCTCGAGGACCGGTTCTTCGACAAAAAACTCCACGCGGTCGGCGACGTGCAGCTCGAAATCGAGATGCAGCCGGGCGACCTGCTTTACATTCCGCGCGGATTCTTGCACGAAGGCAAGGCGAACGAAGAACTCTCGCTGCACGTGACTCTGGGCCTTTATCCGCACAAGTGGTATCACGTTCTCGCCGACGCAGTCGCCAAGGCGGCGGAAGCGGAGCCGCGTCTTCGCGGAACCGTCGACTTCAACGACTTGGCGGACCCGGAGTTTGCCGCCGTTTTGCAAAGCGTGTTCTCGTCCGAACGACTCCACGGCGCGTTCGACGCTGCCGTGTCCTCGTTCTTCAAAGAGCGTCCGAACGGCTTAGACGGGCAGATGCGTCAAATCGCCGATTTACCGCAACTGAACGAACATTCAGTCGTGGCGATGCGTGCCAACATGCTCTACGAGATGACCGAAGGCGAACAAAGCACCAAGATTGCGTTTTCCGGAAAAAACCTCACGTTCGGCAAGAATGCCGCGTCCATCGTTCGGGAACTCGAAGCCAAGCCTTCCGTGGAGCTGGCGTCGCTTATCGCAAAGGACGAGCATGCGCTCAAAGTCGTGCGCAAACTCATTCAGGAAGGCTTCGCGCTGCAACTTGCATCGTCCGAGAGCGCGGATCGCGGCGCGGTAGCCTAAGCGGTTACTCGACGCGAATCACGGCCATCATTCCGCGATCTTCGTGGAACAGCATGTGACAGTGGAAGAGGAACGTTCCGCGAGGGACGTGGCGAAAATCCAGCAGCACGTGTGTGACGGACGGCTTTATCAACGGATAATCGGGATTGGCCTTATTCGGCAGTAAGCGGCCCACTGGAACGAGTACGGTATCGACCGTCGCCGGCCCGGGCGCGGCGTCTTCCGCGACGAACGCCATCTGATGGATGTGGAACGAGTGCTCCTCCAGCGTCGCGTTGAAAAGATACCATTCCTCAATCGTTCCTTGCTTCACCACGATGTCGGGCTGCGGAACCACGGCGCCTTTGCGGTATTGCGGCCAGTACGGATGCTCGTGGAAATTTCGAACGCTCGTTTCGGTGATGTAATATTCCGCATGACCGCCGTGGCCGCTCGCGTTCGGAATCGCGTATTCGGTATAGGTGATGGCTCGCCGGCGAACCGCGCTCGGATTCTCACGCGCGAACTGCAGCAGCGCAAGCGCGGGTGATTCAGCCGGTTGCAACGGCGCGGATGCGATCGTCGCCGGGTTCGCGACGGCGGGACCGGCGATGATTTTGAGGACGTCGTGACTGACGTGGAATTCGTCGAGCGGCGCGATGCAGTGATGATCGCCGTAGAGCGTGAGGACATCCCCCGCTTTGAGGGTCAGCAATACGTCCACGCGACCCGTCGGAACCAGTTCCATTTCGCGCATCGCGATATAGCGGGAAAGCGGATGCGCGTCGTCGCCACCGACCGGCACCCCGTCGCGGCCGACGACGTGCAGCGTCTGCATGCGTCCCGCGGCATCCTTGACGTGGAGAAATTCGACGCTGTCCGATGTGGCGTTGAGCAGTCGGAGGAGTTGCGGTCGACCCGCTGGTACAGTCAGCCGCGCCGGCGCGTCGACGCCGTTTACGGCAAGCAGCGTGCCGCTCCGGTTTCCGCAAAAGCCCACGAGTGATTCGGTGCCGGAACGCACCGGAAATGACGATGGCCAGGGCGGCGGATCGAATGGATTGTACGAGACGCGTGCGGCTGGACGCAACGTCGCTTCGTGCGCTAGGGCTGCACTACCGAGCGCGCCGGTGGCGGGAAGAAAATTGTTGTCGTTCACATACGGCACGCGATATTGCAAGATTATCGGATGCTCGTCCTCAGAGGAAATTTGCGGCGAGTCGGGATCGACAATCCACATTCCGGCAAGTCCGCCGCCTACTTCGTCTCCCGCCATGCCGTGCGCGTGGGGATGATAAAAATACGTTCCGGGCGGCTGCGTAGCCGGGATCGTAATGTCGTACTCGCACGCGTGCATCGGCGTGCTGAGCGTCGACAGAAATACGTTCTCTTGCGCCGCCGGCCCCTCGAAACCGTGGAGGTGCAGATTTACGTCCGTATCCGGCATGGGCATCGCGCGCGAGCGAATGGTGTGGTTCAGATAGCCGGCGTACTGCTTGGGCATCATCGCCGGCATAGAGCGCGGGCTGCACGGAGCGAGAGCGCTCGCGGGCAGCGTGGCGCCGCTTGCGGGCCCGCGCAACTCGTTGACGATGCGGAGCGCGAAGCGCTCGCCCCGATGCGCGCGTAAAATGGGCGCGCTATCCTGCGCGACACCGTTCAGCATATAGCGGAAGCAGAAGCGATCGTGGTCCCGCGCCACGCGCAGAATCAGTTCGTGCCGGCCGCGATCGTCCAGCGGAAGCGTACCGACTTCGACTTGCGGAGGATTCGCAAGCCTGTCCCCCTGGGAGAGGCGCGCCGCACGGCGCGGTACTCACGGCATGCGGGAGCGCCGGAGCTGGACGGGGCGGTACGGCCAGCAAAAAGACGCACGTCAATCCCGCGACCAAAACGCGGACGCGCGAATTCATGCCCGGAGTATACAGCCTTTTTCCGGCTGGGTCGCGTGCCGATAGGTCTATTCCGTTGCGGGCTCGGCGAGGATCTCGGGGGCGGTCTGCGCATTGGTGGCAAAGGTCGATAGGCTCGCATACGGCGGGAGTCCTTGCGCGTTAATCATCGTAAAACTTACGCTCGCGCCGTCGTAACGCCGTCTGTCGAAGACGAAGCCCGACGCCGACTGCTCCGATTCGATGAGCGGCGCGCCGCCGACTTGCCGGAACGTCAGAACCCATGGAATTGCCGCAAGCTGTCCGGCCGTGAAATTGCCCTGTGTGCACATGCGATCCGTTGCGAACGTCTGCGTATTGATGAAGAGTTCGCGAATGCGATAGCGCGACGGATCCCTAACGGGCGTCAGCCTCAAATGATAGTCGACATGTCCCGCTACCGGCGTCATGCCGGCCAGCACGATCGTGTAACTTCGCCGCGCCACGGCGACCGACGCGATCGTTTTCAACGCCCCATGCGGCACGGGAGAACGCGCAGCCTCCTGATCGTGAAATTGCGCTCGGATTTGCCGTATCAAATCGGCAGGATTGGTGCCTTGCGTATGCGGCAGCGCGTGGGCCATTCCAAATGAGAACGTGGGCGAGAGCACGGGCACGCCGAGATAGTCAAACGTGCGTTCCGGCGCGCTGAGCGGAATGGATTTGAGCGGCACTCCGTAGAGCGAAAGGTTGATAGCGGTCTTAATCCCTCTCGGCGTGTACGGATGCTCCGATTCCTCGTCGCTGACCGCGTTCAACGTGACTTTGTCCGCGAGCGTGTCGTAGTACGCATGGTAGTGCGCCGATGAGACGACCGCGTTGCGTTTCACGGTAACGACGATTTCGTACGCGAGGGAGCGCGGGTATACCGCATCGTCCCAATACGTGCGTGCGCGGTCGTAGATGGCATACGGATCGGGCGGCGCGGCGGCTGCGGCGAGCACACCCGTATTATAGCATCGCGAGGAAACATGGCGGCAAAAAGCGTAGCCTAGGCGACCTTCTATGTACGAGCAGCCGACGACCGGACAAATCCTCGACGCCCTCATTGATTTTCGCGATGCGGTAAGTTCGCGTTTCGACGCAATCGACAAGCGCTTCGATGCAATCGACTCGCGTTTCGTGGGAGTCGAGTCGCGGTTGGATCGTGTAGAAAGACGCGTGACCAATTTGGAGTCGCGCGTCGATGAAGGTTTCACGAACGTGAACGCGCGCCTGGACCGTCTCGAATTCCGGGACGCCTAATCGTAACCGTTCTTCGTCCCGACGATTGGCAAAGCTGGCGCGACGTACGCTTGTCGGCGCTGGCGGAAGCGCCCTACGCGTTCGGGTCGACGCTCGCCGAGTGGCAGGGCGCCGGGGACACGGAACAGCGCTGGCGTGCGCGCCTCGCGAGTGTCCCGTTAAACTTGATTGCGCACCTCGATGGCAACGCAGCCGGCATCGTGAGCGCCACCGCACCGGACGCCAATCTCGCGACGGAACTCATCTCATTGTGGGTTGCGCCGTTCGCCCGCGGCCGCGGCGTCGGCGATGCACTAGTCCGCGCGGTAATCGATTGGGCGGTCGAGCGGAAACTGCGCCGTGTCGCTCTCGACGTCGTTACCACGAACGAAACCGCGATCGCGCTCTACCGGCGGCACGGATTCCGGTTCGTCGCTTATCCGGCCGCCGCAGCACTTGGCGAAAGCCGCATGGCGCGCGACTTATGACTTAAAGTACGGCTGCTAATCCGGTTTTGCCGCTTGCCGTCGCGTGAATTCTTCAGTGGTGTAGAACCGATACGCCGAATAGTCCACTTCCACGCGCTCGCGCACCCAAAACAGCCACCCATGGCCGACGGCATGTGCGCGAATGCTGGAGGGAAGGGTGTACTGCCCAATGGTTGCGTAACGCAGCTCGACTGCGGCAGACACGTGATCGTCTGGATCAGGAATGACGCCGTCCGCCGCAACGGGCCGGAGCGTTTCGGGATCGGCGTACAATTCCGTAATTCCGTTCTCGTTGCTGCATATGGCTTGCAGCTGGAAGCGCACTGCGGGCTGACCGTTCCAGCGCGTTTGTGACTCATTCGTGGGAACGTAGCACTGCGGATTGAAAAATCCACCCCCGCGGAAAGGGTTGTCGCTGTCGCCATTCGGGCTGCGGACGGCATGAGAGCCGACCGGAGGCACGCCGCTGACGATTTTGCCGTCCGACATGCGCACGTAGATTCGTTGGTCGTCGCTCTGCGCGCCGCCGATGCCGCGAGCCGACGTGCGCTCGACAAACGAAACGTAAGCCGGCATACGTGACCGGTCGAGATAGGACACCGCACGCGCGTAGTCTCCCGCCACCGCCGCCTCATACTCGTACTACCGAGTTCCCGGTTTTTCTGTTTCGCGCGTACAGCGGTCAGTGCTTGACGGGCGACTTCGCTTTCTCGTGCTGATGCCAGCGTACGTCGTATTCCACGGTGAACGTGCGCGGGGCTAGGGGCGTCGTCGCATACGCAAACGTGCCGCCGCCTTGCACCGCGAGCGGATTGACGCCCTGATACGTCGTGAACAGACCGGTGTGATTCCCGAAGATGTTGCTCTCGAGTATTTCGAGGGAGCCGCGCAGCGCGTGAACGACCAGGCCGGCGCTGTAGGTCGTGTAACCGGGAAGATTCTGCGGATTATTTGCAGACGTGAACTGCGCGTCGGCCAACCATTCGAGCGAGGAATGTGGAATGACTCCGTCCACGATTAGCCCGGCCGTGTGAAGCGGATGATGCGGCAACTGCGCGCCCGCGGCGTACAGGCTTCCGGTCGCCGAGAGCCGCGGATCGAGCGTTGAAAAATACGAGTTGGTCGTAGCGTAATTCGGATACAGCAAAACGTACCGGCCCATGCGGAATCTGCGCGCTCACCGTAAATCCTTGCTGTACCTGTCCGATGTTCGTCGCAAGCTGATCGACGTACACGCGCGACGGATCGAAGGGCATGCTGCCGCATTCGGTCGGTTGAGACCAGATCGCTTGCAGTTGCTGCAGATACGCATTCGGTCCGTTCGGAAATAGCGAAGCCGGTTCGGCTGCGAAGGGAACGGCCACGCGCGCGGTTTGACCGAGGAACCCGTTGCGATAAGCGTTCACGTCGACGAAGCCGTCCTTCCACGTGTGACGCCATCCCAAACTGTATTGCGTCGAGGATTCGTGCGCGGGCTGATCGCTCGGGCCTTGCAGGAACGCCGACTGGTTGTAGCAATCGAAATCCGCGCTGAGCGGGTCGCCCAGCGTGCCGGTAAATGCGCTCGCCGGCTCGCTGCTGCCGATACCCAGATCGGCGCTGAAGACGTCGGCCGTGCGCGGCTGCCACGTCACGTCCTCGTCGAGTTCGAACGAACTTCCCACTCCCGTCCCGCCCGCTTGCGAGATCGTGTGGGTGAGCGCGAGTTTGTCGTTCGATTTGACTTTGTCGCTCACCCAGGCGCTTCCGAACCGTTCGGAGCGCGAACTGGTAAGCGTTTGTGCCGCGTTGTACGTCGACGTATACGTGCTCGTATCCAGCGAACCGTAGTATCCGCCGGAGAGCGTATGCCGGCGCGCGCTCGAACTCAAGTACGCGCCGGAATTAAACCATGGAAAGGAATCCGATGCTTCGTACGGACTGAGCGATCCGTTTACGGCGCGATACGGCTGGCGCTGCACATTCTGAAACTTTCCGTAGTTCGCGAACAGGTTGTATTGCGTGTCTCCGGCTAAAGACGAGAACCCGAGCGTCTGAACGATATCGGAACTATGCGAACCGCTATCGGGGCCGAGTCCGCACGGAAGCAGCGTCGTTTGACTCGCGCAGATGTACGCGTTGTCGTTCGTCCCGCCAATCAGCGTGTACTTGAGCGTTGAGACCGGCGAAAGCGTGGCCGCGACCTTCATCATGTTTGCATTTCGAGCGAAACCGCCCTGATGCACGTACGCGGAACCGGATTCATCGGCAAAAAAGTGCCCGTCGAGCGGATAATCTTGCCCGCCGCCCGTGTGCTCGAATGCGAACGCGAACCGACCGCCGCCGCCGGTTGCTAGCCACGTACCGAGCGTATTGCCGTAGTTTCCGACGGTCCCGGTGAAGCGATAACTCCACAGTCTTCGTCGGCTGCGCGGTGTAGAAGTTGACGCTGCCCGCGGTACTGATGGCGCTCGGAGAAAAATTGATGGAACTGCCGCTGAACAGATCCTGCAGGCCGCTCACGGCTTGCGCGCCCGCACCGCCGATGTGCACGCCGTCGATCGAGTACGCGGTCTGCGATGCGTCCGCGCCGTGCAGCGAAATGTTGAACGCCGAGTTGTCCCCGTAGAGTTGGTCGTCCACGGTCACGCCGGCGATTTTGTTCAATGCGTCGGAAAGTGACTGCGACACCTTGCGCTGCGCGCCGTCTTCGCCCACGTTCACCGATGAAACGCTGATGCTTGGGTGCGTCACGACGTCTGCGATGATGCGCAGGCTCATCTTGACGACGACCGCCAAGTGCTGTCCTTCGCCCGCATCCACTTCGGCGGAATTGCTGTCGGCGTATCCGGGCGCTTTGACTTGGACGTGATAGAGCGCCGGCGGAACGTCGAAAATCAGGACGCCGTGCGCGTTCGTCAGCGAATTCTCCGGCGTGTCGCCGCCCAGCAAGTAGACTTGCGCGTTGTCGATGGGCTTGCCCGTCGTCGCATCCGTTACGCGAATGACGATGGTCGCATTTTCCTGGCTTTGCGCGAGCGCGGCAACGGGAAGCAGCGCGATAACGATGGCGAGGAACGCTCGACGGAACACCCGCAAACTCATACCGCTGGGTTCAAGAGTCGCGCTTCCTCGCCCTCGAACGGACGCATATGTCGCTTCTTGCAGGAGAACCTAGGCAAGCTTACCGAGTCTTCGCTATGAAACGCTTGCTCCTAGCCGCCGCCTTGGCGGCATTGACCGCGGCTCCCGCAGCCGCGCAGCATCCGGGACCCATGACGTCCCACATGAGCAGCGCGCAGATGCAGCAGATGCGACAAATGCATCAGCAGTTGCGCGCGCAGCTCTTGAACGATCTCACGCCCGCGCACAAAGCGCTGTTGGCGCAAGTTGCCGGACGGCTCGCGACCTCGACCAACCCGGATTACGATGCGGCAGCAGCGCGCCTCGACGCAGCGCTCTCGCCCGCCGAAAAAACTCACATCTTGAGTGCTGCAAGCGCGATGCGCGCAAAGGTGCAGTCGATGATGCCCAAAGATCACCCGGCAATGGGCGGAGAACACCTAACGCCCGGAGGCATTCTGCTCATGCTTACCGGCGGTCACGGACCCGAAATGCAGATGATGCATCACTGATCGTGATGCACGCGAACGCATCCGCTCTGTTCGCCGCGTGGGCCACGTTCTACACGATCACCGGCTCCGCGGCGGCGGCGCTGACGGGATTGGTTTTCGTCGTCATTACCCTGGTCGCCGGACAGGAGCGCGCGCAAACCAGTTTGCGGGACGGAGTTGAAACCTTCGAGCTCGCCGACGGTCGTGCATTTTTGCGCCGCGCTGCTCGTGTCCGTGATTCTCGCGGCGCCGTGGATGCGGCTCCTAGGGCCGTCCATACTGATTGCGATCGCGGGATGCTATGGTGCGGTGTACGTCGCGCGCGTCGGCCTGCGCATGATGCGCATGCGCTCGACCTATCTTCCCCGGTTCGACGACTGGTTTTGGTACACCGTCGTGCCGCTCGCGGCATACCTGGCGATTCTCGCGGCTGCAATACTCTTGCAATCGCGGCCAAGGCCGGCGCTATTCATACTCGCGGCCGGCACCGCGCTGCTGATCTTCGTCGGAATCCGGAACGCGTGGGATACGGTGACGTTCATCGCAGTCGAGGGAACGCCGCCGCCCTCACCGTAGCGCGCGTAAGTCCACGGCGGCCGCCATGGCGCGATGCCCGGCGGCGTTCGGGTGGAGATGATCGCCGCTGTCGTAGGGCGCGGCAAGGCGGTGCGGATCGCGCGGATCGCGCACCACCGCATCGAAATCGACTACCGCGTCGAAAAGACCGCTGCGCCGAATGAAAGCGTTCACCGCAAGGCGCGTCGCTTCACCTTTGCCGTCGTCACTGAACCAGCCCGCGTAGGGCGTAATCGTGCAGCCGACGACGCGCAACCCGTGCGTTCGCGCCGCGACGACCAACTGAAGCAGCCCTTGTTCGATGCGTGCGGCATCGTACTGATGCGGATCCTGCTGGATGTCGTTTATGCCGAGCAGCAGCATGACGTCGGCAGCGCCGCTTTGCGAGAGCACGTCCGCGTCAAAGCGCGCGAGCGCATCGGGGCCGAAGAAGGCGTGGCTCAGCAGAATGCGATTTCCGGAGATCCCTTCATTCAGCACGCCCAGATGCTCGACGGCCGGCAGCGAATTCAAGCGCGCTGCCAAGAAGTCGGGCCAGCGATCGTTGGCGTTCTTTTTTCCGCCCGCTCCGTCGGTGATGGAATCGCCCAACGCGACGACGGCGCCGCGTGCCGGCGTTCCGGAAACGTCGACGCTCGCTAAAAAGTACCACGACTCGAACGTCGAGCCGAACGCCACTGCGGATGCACCCGCGCGATTCCCCGCAGCGTAATAATTCGTTTGATACGCCAGCGAATGTGCGGTTGCAGGCCCTGTGGGTCCTGGAAGATACGCGTCGATGAGCAGATTGCTGAGCGCGTTCACGCGCAGCGAGACCGCATCGGAAAAGACGTCCGCATGGGGTGGAATCGTTATCGATTCGGCGCCCATGAACGTCAAGCGACGCTCCGTTCCGGTTTCGGGCACTGCTCCAGCGCGTTGTAGAGCGATCGCTGCGCTGCCGATGACCACCGGCGCATCGCCGAAGCGGTTCGTGAAACGCACGCGAACTTCCGAACCGCCGATGCTGACGTGGACGACCTGCCGCAGCGTCTCGTTCTGAAACGACATCGCCTCGTCGGCACGCACGGGCGCAGTTGCCCATGTGCCGATCCATGCGGCAAGGAGCAGCGCCGCCGCAATCACGCGGTCATTGCCGGAAGTACGCCGCCTCGAAAGCCTCCGCCAAATCGCGCACGATTCGTACCTGCAAACGCCCGGGCATGATCGATGAAGGGCCAGTCGGCGTGTTATTGCAGTCGCAAATGTAGATGCGGCCGTCACGTTCGTCGCGCAGCACGTCCAGCGCCCCGAAATCCAATCGCATTGCATCCGTGAACCGCTCGATGTCGCGGCGTTCGTCCTGGCTGAACGTCTCCTCGAGCGTGCATATGACGCTTCTGGCCGCAACCGTGACGAAGCGGTTGTCGACGGGACGGCAATTCGCGTAGACGTGCACGATGCGGCGGCCGACGATCAGCACGCGCCATTCCGTCATCCCGTACGACGTGCGGTAGTCGATGAGCCGCTGATAGACGTAGCCGGGTTCGACGCTCGCGAGCGGGCCTTGCAAGAGCGTCGCGTCGTGCGGGCCGTTCCGCTCCGATTTGCGCACCAAAATGCCGTCGTACGTCAACGGATCGATTTCTAGCCGGTACCCGAACACGTTGAAGAACTCGTCGCCGACGCGCGACTTGCGAATGTCCGTGCACTCACCGTTCACGACGTAATGGCGTTGCCGCAGCCGTTCGAGCGTCGGCGCATCCGGTTCGTACTGCGTCGATGGGTTCCACGCAATCGCCAGCCTGCGTATCTTTTTCACCGGCCCCACAGAGCGTCGCGCCGCACGCCCGCAGCGTTTTCCAAGCGACGTAGGATTCGGCGGGGAAGAAGTAGTTCATCGACGTCGGAAAGACCGCCACTTTGCGGCGCTTGCGCGTGGACAACCGCTTCTGGACGAACGGCACCGCGTATCGGGCGTTGGTTCGCAACCGCAGCGTATCTTCTTTGACGACGCGTCTGAAGACGTCGCGGTTTAGATAGCGCTTGGGCTGCGCGACGATGCGTTCGGCGTAATAGAGCGGCGATTTCACGGCGAGTTTTCCGCGGCCGACCCTTTGAAAAGTTCGTTGAGCGTCGGGATCGGTGCGCGGGATCGCGCAAGCAGAAGCAGCGTGTACGGCACATAGTCAAGGCCGAAGACGTTCGAGAGACTCTTCCAGTGATAGTGCCAGGCGCGCGCAAAATTTCCGTTCAGGCGGTAGTGCGAGCACGCTTCGTGGTTCGCGACGGCGCGCCGGCGAAGCAGAAGCGGAAGCCGGCGATAGGCGTCGTTCCAACGGTGCATGTCGTCGACGATCTCCGGCGGCGTGTCCACGTAATTTGGGATCTTCGACTGGGAATCGGGAGTGCTGTAAATCCGGTACGTGGGCACGTTGACGTATTTCACTTTGCGCCGCACCGCGATGCGGAATCCGATGACGGTCCACTCGAAGTGAACCGGCAGGTGTTCGAAAAACTCTTGACAGATCGTGTGCGTCCGAAAGACCGCGCCGCACGAAGCCAGCCAGTTGCGGCCGCGCAGAATTTCGTCTGCGTAATCCGTGGCGGATCCCGATTTTACGACCAGCGCGGGCCGGCTCGCGCCGTCGATGACGTATTCGCCGTTGGTCGCCAAGCAATCCAGACTCCGGTCGCGCTCCAGGAAGCGCACGCGATATGCGAGGGAGTCCGCAAGCAGTTCGTCGTCGTCGTCCAAGAACGTGAAGTACTTCGTTTGAACCGCGGCGCGGCCGACGGACGTCGCCAACGCCTTATCCTCGCGCGCCATCGAGAGCAAGAGGATGTTGGGATTGGGCTCTTCGAGTTCCGGCGGAAGTTTGGTCGATGGGACGGCATTGAATACGACGATGCACCGCGCTTGCACGCCTTCTTGCTCGAGCACCGAGTCGATGGCACGGCGAAGGCTGGCGCGGCGCGAGTCGTCGCCGCGAGTGCGGATGATAACGCTGATTTCAGGCCCCCGTTCACCCATGCAGGCATGATGCGTCGAACCGCCCCGGCGGCGGAAGGGTGCCTCGGGAATCCGGCAGTGGGTATTGAGCCCCACTCTTCGTAGGAGTCGGGCCGGCGCTCGCGCGATGCTCTGGACAATATCCGCCAAGCGGCTCATGGCACCCAGTCGAGATGGCTCTAGGCTGCTCGCGCCGTTCCCGGGTAGGATAGGCAACCAGGGGGATGGCGTAATGCTTGAATACGCACCGCGAACCGTAGACTCGCTCGTAATTTCGCTTTCCGGCGATTTGGATGTTTTTCACTGCGCCGAGTTCACCCACCGATTGGCTCCGGTCTACCGGCAGGAGCACGTGGTCCTCGACTTCAGTGCAGTGCGTCTGTTGGATTGCACGGCGTTCGGCGCGTTGATGCGCATGCGCCGGCGCCGTTCGCAGAACGACATGCCGGTGGAGCGGCTCGTCGGCGTCAGCGCGCGCCTCAAGAAGATTTTCCGCGCGACGCAGTTGGATCGCGTGTGGCCGTTGTTCGACACCGTCGACGAGGCGATCGAATCGTTTCGCGAAGGGGACTGATACTTCGGCCGGTCACGCCGCTGCTGCTATAATCGAATAAATGAGCGTGTTCACACGCAAGGATCCGCGCCTGCTCGCTTGCGCGGACCCTACTTGGCCGTCGGCGCTGTACGCAATGGTGCGGCGCCACGTCGCCGTGGCCGGCGCACTGCTGCTGCTGATGGCGCTCTCTTACACCGCGAACGTCGCCGCGGGCTTCAGAAGCAGCGCTATAACGCGCGGTACCGTAAACGGACTCGACGTTACAAGCGCCGTCGCAATTGTGCGCGACGCGCGCGGCATTCCGCACGTTCGGGCGCGCAATGCGCACGATCTGTTCTTCGGAGAAGGCTTCGCGCAGGCGTCGGACCGGCTGTTCGAAATGGATCTCACGCGCCGCTATGCGTACGGGCGGCTCGCGGAAGTGTTCGGCGCGAAGGCGCTCGCGCTCGACGAAGAGATGCGCGCGGTGGACGTGCAAGGCATTGCGTCGCGCCAGTGGCGTGGAACCGATGCAGCGACGCGCGAGGCTTTGGATGCATTCAGTGCCGGCGTCAATGCGGCGCAAGCGCGCCAGCCGCTGCCCGTGGAATTTCGAATGCTGCTGTACCGGCCGGCGGCCTGGACTCCGCAGGATTCCATCGCGGTATCGATAGTCGCGGCGCTCGAACTGGGCGATTCGTGGTATGACGTCCTCGCTCGCGACGACCGATGGAAAGCGCTCGGCCGCGCATGCTACGACGTGCAGTTTCCACTTTCAGATACGCGGTACGACGTGTCGCTCGGCGGCCGTCCGCTGCGTACCGTTGCAAGCCCGCGTCGCACCGTCGACTGCGCAGCGAATTCGCTTGCGTATCGCCCATCGCGGCTGCGCGCCGGAAGTAACGCGTGGGCCGCAGGCTCGGTGCTCACGCGTGCGCATCGCGCGCTGATCGCGAACGATCCGCACGTAGACCTGACGATTCCGGGAATTTGGTACGCCATCGATCTTCGTTCGCCCGGGTTTCATGCCGCGGGCGCCGTCGTGCCGGGACTTCCGGGCGTGGTGCTCGGTCACAACGAGCGCATTGCGTGGGCCGTAACCAATGCGGAGGTAACCACGAGTTCGTTATATCGCGTCCGCGTTTTTCCGCGGGGCGCGAAAACGCTCGAGCGGTTCGGCGTTCGCTTCGCTCCGGCGGTGTGGAAGACGTATTATCGCACCGCAGACGCGTTTTCGATCCAAGCCGGTGAAGACGGCGACGTCGTGTTCGTGCGTTGGGCGCCTTACATGCAGACGAAGACGAGCATAGCGACGCTGCTCGAATTGGACCGTGCGAGCAGCATACATGCGGCGATGCGCGCGCTCGCCGCATACCGCGGCGCGCCGCAAAATTTCATCGTCGCCGACCTGTCCGGCGCGGTCGCCTATCATCTAGCCGGTTCGATTCCCGGCGATCCCGCGTGGGGCCGTTACGTGCACTCCGCGCGCCACTTGCCGAAGCCATTTGCGCTGATTCCGTTCCGCGCATTGCCCGCTCGCGCCGCCTCGCGTTCGGGCATCCTCATCAGCGCCAACAACCGCATGTATGGAGCCGGCTATCGATACCGCTTGTCGGCGGCATTCGAACCGCCGTACCGGGCCTATCGCATTGCCGCGCTGCTGCATTCGCGTAAGGCGTACGATGCGGCATATTTTTCTCGAATGCAGATGGACTCGTGTTCGCCGATCGACGCGGAATTCGCACGCGACGTGGTGCGCGCCACGCAACCGGACGGCGAGGTTCGGCGCAGTCCGCTGCGGATGGGCCTGGCTCGGTGGAACGGGTGCTTCACACCGGATTCGCGAACGGCGTCGTTCGAACACAGTCTTATGAACGATTTGCTGCAGCAAAACGCATCGCCCGCCTATCTGCTCGCGCAAATTCGCGAATCGAACAGCGGCGCGCGCGAAAGCATCGACGAAACTGCGAGCGCCGCATTGCGCGAGCCGCAAGACGAACCGTCTCCGTGGGGCGAGGGCGGCCGCGTCGACGTCGAGCATCCGCTCTCGCAAACGTGGTACGGATTGCTGCGCGGCATCTCGCTGCCCGGCGACGGCGATGAGTACAGCATCCATCTGCAGGAGCCGGGATTCGCGCAAGGCTTTCGCGCGGTGTGGGACGTCGGAAATTGGGACGGCGGCGGAATTGTATTGCCGAGCGGAGAGTCGGGCGAACCGGGATCCGGCCACTACGACGATCTCGCTTCGGCGTGGATTCGCGGTGCGATGGTTCCGCTTCCATTCTCCCAACACGCCGTGAACCGCGCGGCGGCCGATACGCTGACGCTGACGGGACGGTAGCGCGCGTGCGCGATCGAGGCATCGTCGTGGACCGCAAGTCGGCGGTCCCGCTGCACCGGCAATTGGAAGCGTCGATCCGGGAAGCGATCTTGTCGGGCCGCCTGGAACCGGGCGAGCGCATTTTGTCGAGCCGCGACTTGCGCGTGCACTTGGGTCTATCGCGCAATACGATCGTCGCCGCACTCACGCAGTTGCAAGCCGAAGGATATCTCACATTCGTTCGAGGCGTTGGGACGTTCGTCGCCGATGCGCTGCAGTATCGCATGCATGCGGCAACAACGCACGACGAAACGGAGTTTTTGCCCTCGCGCGCGGCAGCCGCGTTCGTCGCGGCGCAGGACTTGGCGGCGAACCAACGCCTGTGCGCGCCGTTTCGGCCCGGCATTCCCGCGCTCGATCTCTTTCCCGCGGCGCAGTTTAAGCGTGCGTTCGACTCGCGAAGCTGGAGCGGCGAACTGCTCGATTATCCGCCGGCGTTCGGCGATGAGCGGCTGCGCAGCGCGATCGCCCGCAGGCTGCGGCAAACGCGCGGGATTGCATGTACGCCGGATCAGGTGCTGGTCACTGCCGGCGCGCAAGCGGCGTTTGCCCTCATCGCTCGCGTGCTGCTGAACGAACGCGACGCCGTGCTGGTCGAGGAGCCGGGGTATCCGAGCGTACAGGGTGTACTGTTGGCCCACGGTGCGCAGCTCGTTCCCGCGCCGGTCGACGACGCGGGAGTCGAGGTTGCGCGCTTTGCGTCCGTGCACGCTTCGCTCATTCACGTCACGCCTTCGCACCAGTACCCGACCGGCGCCGTGCTTTCGCTCGAACGCCGGTTGGCGCTGCTCGATTGGGCGAAAAAAAACGAGACGTGGATCGTCGAAGACGATTACGACAGCGAATTCAGCTACACCGGTCGACCGCAGCCGGCACTTCAGGGATTGGATGGCGGCCGGCGCGTGTTGTACGTCGGAACGTTCAGCAAAGTGCTCGCGCCGGCGCTGCGCGTCGCGTACATCGTCGTTCCTAGAGCGTTGTACGGCGCGTTCCATGCCGCTCAGCAGGTTCTCGGCGGGCAACCCGCGGCAGTCATGCAGGATGCGCTCGCGACGTTTATCGAGACCGGTCAGTTCGCGCGTCACGTTACCAGGATGCGCAAAGTGTACGACGAGCGCCGTCGCGCCGCGAGCAGCGAGATCGTGCGGCGCTTTGGTTCGCGCGCGCGCATTCGCGATTCAGCGGCAGGCCTGCACTTTATCGTCGAACTTCCCAAAGACGTCAGTGATGCGGCATTTTCACGTCGCGCAGCCGAGCGCGGCATCATCGTTCCGGCGCTTTCGTCGTATTTTCGCGGACCATCGTCTATGAACGGCGTGGTCATCGGATTTGCGGCCGTGCCGCCCGCCGCCGGGAAGCAGGCGATTAAGACGCTCGCCGGATTGCTCTAAAGCGCGTTTACTGGTAGATGGCGCGCGCGCACGGCTGCAAGCGCAGCCGTTCGATGTGCAGGAGTGCCGTGCGCAATTGCGGCGGCATCGCGTTTTCGAGAGCGTCGAGCCAGCGTTCGGCCTGCTCCTCATCCTCACAAATTCCGGTCACGACCAGCGCGCGTTCGTTTTCGCGAACCGGTAAGCGCGGAAAGTCGTTCGCGCGTTCTTCGGTGATGAACCACGCGATCCGCCGCGCGTCCTGCGCCGCGGCCGCGAGCGCGTTTTCGCCGAACCGATCGAGGATCTCGCGCGATGCAGGATCGGCAAGCATGAAGATTGCCGCAGCGACGCACGAGCCGTTCGCGGTTTCCGTTTGCGAACGGCGTGGCAATCCGCTCAAATCGAATCCGCTCGCCGGCCGCGCAGGCCGCAGCAGCAGCACGTTATCGGAATCGATCAGGGTCGCGTTCGCGGCGTCTCGATTCTGCAGCCATGCCGGCGACTGAAGGTAGAACGCCTCGAGCGCGCTGCGCCGTCGATCCATGTCCGCAAACCCGCGAAACCAGATGAAGGTATCCGGATTTCCGATTTCGCGATAGTGCCCGACCGGGACCATTCCGCACTGCTCTTGGCTTTCGATGAATTCGCGCTCGAAGAGGGAGATCAGGTCGTCCCGTCGCCCCGGCACGACGGTGTAGCGGCGCAACTCCACCACGCCGAAACCGTTTTCGCGCGGCGCGGTTACGCGCGCGTGAAGTCCATGGTCCAATTCGTTTCCCATCTGCGGCCGCCGTCGGCGGAAAATGCTTGTTCCCAGCGGCAGCCGCTTTCGTACTGCTGAATCCAGCGGTACCGGCAGCGTATCGGCTTTCCGTCGAAGAGTTCGTCCGAAAAAAATTCGCCGACTCCCTCGTCGGTGAACGTGCCGACGTTGGGCGTTACCGTTAGGCCGTTTTTGGCCGTCGCCCAATACAAACTCCAAGTTTGGCTCGCCGTATCGTACAAGCGAAGCGTCAGGCCTTCGAATCGGCCGAGCGGCGATTCACCGGCGAACTCGTCCAGGTTCGCTTTGCCGCCCCAGATCGGCACGGCTTTGTACTCCGAGTCGAACTCGTACCACTCATCGGAATCAGACAACGGACGGCGGAGCCGGCGATGCCGCACGCGCCAAATGCCGAACAAAAAATCGAAATCGCGACTGCAGTCGCGCTGCGGCGCTGTTGCTTCCATCCGGTCAAAGATACCGGATGAACGGTGATTTCGAAAGAGCCACGTTTTGCGATTTCGATGGGTCCTCGCCGCCGGGCTAGCGCACCGGTACGTCGACCACGCTGTCCGGGAACCATTGAATGCGCAGCGGCATCTTTGCGTCCGCGATCGTTTCGTCCGCGACCGCCTTTCCGGTTCCGTAATTCAATTCCAGGCCGGGATCTTTGACGATGCTCACGAGGACGACGATGCGGCTTCCCCGCTCGAACTTCCACGCCGTCAGCCGGCTGCCCGTAAACCGCAGGCTCGTGCGCCTTCCTGGTGTGAGAAGTTTTCGCAGCGAGGGATCGCCGACGTAACTCGCTCTTGCCATATAGTTGGTAACGGCCTCATACGTGCCGTCCGGCAGCCGTTGAAAGAGACCGATGTTGAAGTCGAAGTCTCGTTTGTTGCAGATGAAGTCGAGCCGGCCGGATATGATGCCGTTTACTTCGACGGCATGCGCGAGCGGCGCGCTCTCGTACGCGATTCCGAGATACGTGTCCAGGCCGGTTGCCGGCGGCACGCGGTTGACGTCGGCGCGGTCCGCGAAGTTCACGCTCTGCCGCGCGTTGCGTAAGTGCACCGATAAAATCCGGCGAGCCATGGCGCCGATCGTCGGCGCGTGTTCCCAATGGTTGCCGTGCATCACTTCGTAGTTGACGCGGTCCGCAAGCAGCGCGGGCTTTGCCGCGCCTTTGAAAATGAAATCGAACCACGCGTATCGCAACGCCTGCATGTCGACGTCGGCCGCCGGATCGATCGCGTAGCCGTCGATTTCGCGTTCGTCACGCCCCGCCGACGTCGTCGTTCCGAATTGACCGGCGAAGTGATCGTACGGCCCGACTACGAAATACGCTTGCGCACTCGGGCTATGCCGGCGGTACTGCGAAAAATAGTAGATGCCGCCCACGTTCTGCCCGCTCAGGTAGCCGTCGGTAAGCAGCGCGGGAAGATGAATCCGCGCAAAATCGCTTCGGTACGGTATCAGGCTCTGCCAGAATGCGTCGTATCTCGGATGATGCAGCCAGCCGTCCCAGATCGGATTGCGAACGCCGGCGATGCGGTCGAGCGAACTGTATGCTTTCCCGCTCACGTACCAGCGTTTTTGAACCTGCGCCAAATCGAACGGCATCGTTTCCGTACTCGCGTCCAGCCATTTCGCCGCGGTTGTGTAGAGCGGCCACGGAAACACCCACGTTTCGAAGACGTTGCGCTCCATCGGCGTATCGACGCCGGGCGCGTTCGACACCGATGACATGAGCGCTTTGAGCGCAGACGGCGCATCCTTTGCCGCCGCCCATACCGCGAAACCGTTGTAACTGCCGCCGAACATGCCGACGCGGCCGTCGCTCCACGGCCGGCGGCTTATCCACCTGATGACGGCATCGGCGTGCGCGCCTTCGCCCACGTACGGCACGATTGCGCCGCTGCTGCACGCGGTTCCGGGTGTGTACGCGTTTACACCCGCATAGCCGTGTGCCGCCGAAAGCCGCGGATCCTGTAACACGATGCGCCGGTCCGCGTAAATCGAATACTCTAATAGCGCCGGCAGCGCTCGCTTCGCGCCTCGCGGCCGGACGACGTACGCGCACATCGAGCGGCCGTCGGGCGCTTTCACCAAGACGTTGCGTTCGATGACGTACCTGCGGCGATCGTCGCGTGCAATCAGCGCGCTCGTCTGCGTGGCGAAAGCGCGGTACATCGTCGCGATTTGATAGCGCCGCAAAAGATCGAGCGCATCTCCGAGCGAGATCGCCGGCTTCGCGCCTTGCGCTTTCAGGTCCGCATCGACGCCGTTTTGCAGGCCGGCGAGAATGATGAACCGGCGAATCACGTAGGCCGCTTTGACGTCGCTCAGCGGTCCGACAAAACGCGTGAACGCCCGAGCAAACGCCTGCGCGAACGGCACTGCGATGCTCTGCATGCGCATGGCGCGCACGAAGATGACGTACTGCGAGTAATTCGTCGCGGACTGCGGGTAGGCCGGGTCTTCATCGCGTCGCAGAAGGTTCAGGCTTCGCTCGGCATCCGCGTAACGGCCGGCGACGATTTGAAGGCGAAAACGGTTGTCGAGGTCCGTAGTGCGATCGCTGCCGTGATACGACGCCAGGACGCGCGCCGCCAGCGCCGGCATGTCTTTCGTGAAAGGGATCTCACCCGGCGGCGTGCCGCCGGTTGCCAAGGCGAGAACGAGAGCGGCAATCGCGCTGAGGGGCGGCGTGAGCATCCACCAATCCTAATCCCTCATGCGCCGGAACTCCTCGGAATCGGTCCGCGCGCAAACGGCACGAGGCGGGCGGTGTTGAATACCGCAACAGTGCTCGAAGATTTTCACCCCCTGCTGCGAGCGTGGTTTGAGAGCCGCGCCTGGTCCCCCACGCAGCCGCAGATCGAAGGCTGGCCGCTCATCCGGTCCGGCAGCGACGTGCTCATATCCGCGCCGACCGGTTCGGGCAAGACGCTCGCCGCTTTTTCGATTTGCCTTGACCGCCTGCTCGAGCAAGCGCAGCGCAGCACCCTATCCGGCCAAACGTTCGTCGTTTACGTTTCACCGCTCAAAGCGCTCACCAACGACATCAGAAAGAATCTCGAAATCCCGCTCGGCGAGATTTTCGAGCTGGCGCAGCGGCGCGGTATCGGGCTTTCGCCGATTCGCACCGCAGTGCGCACCGGCGATACGACGACCGCCGACCGTGCGCGCATGCTGCGAAAACCCCCGCACGTACTGGTGACGACGCCCGAATCGCTCTTCATATTGCTGACGGCCGAAAAGTCGCGCGCGCTCTTCGGCAACGTTACCACGGTGATCGTCGACGAAATCCACGCTATGGCCGCGGACAAGCGCGGATCGCATCTCGCGCTTACGCTTGCGCGGCTCGACGCCCTCGTCGAAGCGCACGCGGGACGCAAACCGCAGCGTATCGGGCTTTCCGCGACGGTGCGGCCGATCGAGGAAATAGCACGGTTTTTGAGCGCGGGCGCACGGGTGATCGACGTCGGGAGCCGCCGCGAGATGGACATCGCCGTAGAAGTTCCGAGCGACGAACTCGGTCCCGTCGCCAGCGCGGAGATGTGGGCGGAGATCTACGATCGCGTCGCCGATCATATTCGCGCGCACCGCACGACGCTCGTGTTCGTCGGCACGCGGCGCATGAGCGAACGCGCAACGTTTGCATTGACCGAGCGCCTGGGCGAGGGCGTGGTCATGCCGCATCACGGAAGTCTTTCGAAAGAGAAGCGCTTCGAAGCCGAAAACCGGCTGAAGAACGGTGAACTGCGCGCCGTCGTCGCGACCGCTTCTCTCGAACTCGGCATCGACATCGGTACGATCGATCTCGTCGTGCAACTCGGCTCCCCGCGCTCGATTTCCGTTGCGCTGCAGCGTATCGGGCGTTCCGGCCATTGGGTCGGGGCGCGGCCGGAAGGCCGGCTGTTCGCGACGACGCGCGACGAACTGCTCGAATGTGCCGCGCTGATTCGATCGATTCGCGGCGGTACGCTCGACGCGCTGAAGATTCCGTCGGCTCCGCTGGACGTACTCGCGCAGCAAATCGTCGCTGCGTGCGGCGCGGGCGATTGGGAAACCGGCAAACTCTACGATCTGGTTCGCACCGCGTATCCGTATCGCGATCTGCCGCGAAAAGATTTCGATGACGTGCTCGACCATGCTCGCCGACGGCGTCGCGCATTCTCGGGGACGCAGCGGCGCATATCTCCACTACGACCGCGTCAATGGAGTCGTGCGCGGCCGGCGCGGCGCGCGCATGGCTGCAATAACCTCCGGCGGCGCCATTCCGGAAACTGCGAACTACAACGTGGTCGCAGAGCCCGAAGGGCACATCGTCGGCACGCTGGATGAAGATTTCGCGGTCGAAAGTTTGTCGGGCGACGTTTTCTTGCTGGGCACGAACTCGTGGCGTATTCGCCGCGTCGAGCCGGGCGTGGTTCGGGTTGAAGATGCGCACGGCGCGGCGCCGACCGTACCGTTTTGGAATGGCGAGGGACCCGGGCGCACGATCGAGCTCTCGCACGAAGTCGCGCGCGTGCGCGCGGACATCGACGAACGCGATGATAGTGCCGCTCAGGCGCTGCTCGAAGCGGAATGCGGACTCGATCGCGCGGGCGCGGAGCAAGCCGTAGCGTACGTTCGCGCCGGGAAAAAGATTCTCGGCGTCGTGCCCACCGACACGACGATCGTCGCGGAGCGCTTTTTCGATGAAGGCGGCGGCATGCAGCTCATTCTGCATACGCCGTTCGGCGCGCGCATCAATCGCGGTTGGGGACTTGCGCTGCGCAAGAAATTCTGCCGCTCGTTCAACATCGAGTTGCAGGCGGCGGCGACCGACAACGGCGTGGTCCTCTCGCTCACCGACCAGCACGCGTTTCCGCTCGACGTCGTCTTCGAATACGTCAAGACGGCGAGCGTGGAACACACGCTGACGCAAGCGATGCTTGCGGCGCCCATGTTCGGGGCGCGCTGGAGATGGAATGCGACGCGAGCGCTCGCCGATTTTACGCATGCGCGGCGGCCGCAAGACGCCGCCGCAACTGCAGCGCATGCGCGCCGATGATTTGCTCGCGTCGTGTTTTCCCGATCAGGCCGCGTGCGCGGAAAACCTCAGCGGGCCCATACGCATACCCGATCACGTGCTCGTGCGCGAAACGATAAACAACTGCCTGCACGAAGCGATGGATCTGGACGGGTTGCTGACGGTCTTAGCCCGCGTGGAAAGCGGAGCGATTCGAACGGCGGCGGTCGATACGCCGGAACCCTCGCCTTTTTGCCACGAGATCTTAAACGCAAATCCGTACGCGTACCTCGACGACGCGCCGCTGGAAGAACGCCGCGCGCGCGCGGTGCAACTGCGCCGAACCTTTCGCGACGATCTCGACGGTGCGGGTATCCTCGACGCGGCGGTGATCGCCGAAGTCGCCGAAGAGTCTTGGCCGGTCGTGCGCGATGCCGATGAACTGCACGACGCGCTGCTCACGCTCGTCGCGCTTCCGCACGGTGCGCTTACGCGTTTTCGAACCGAGCCGATCGAGATCCACGCATACTACGCCGAGCTGGCGCAGCAGCGGCGCGCCGGCACGTTACGCGCGGAGAATCGAGATTTCTGGGTTGCGGCCGAACGTCTTGAGCTGGCGCGGCTCGTCTATCCACAAAGCACGTTGCTCGACGATGACGCAGAAATGCAAGCGGTTCCGCAACCCGGCCTGCCGGAGACGCGCGAGCAGGCGTTTGCGGAAATTTTGCGCGGATGGCTCGAATCCAGCGGTCCGCTGACCGTCGACGAACTCGTCGAGTCGTTCGGCGTCGAACGCAGCCTCATCGAAGCGGCGCTGCTCAGGCTCGAAACCGAAGGTCAGCTCCTGCGCGGCCGCTTCCGCGGCGGCGACACGGAAGAGTGGTGCAACCGGCGCGTGCTCGCGCGCATTCACCGTCGAACCATCGGCCAATTGCGGCGCGAAATCGAACCGGTTACCGCCGCGGAGTATCATCGCTTTCTTTACCGCTGGCAGCACGTCGCTCCCACCTCGCGCTTGCACGGCGTCGACGGCACGCTGCAAATCATTCGTCAACTCGAAGGCTACGAAATTCCCGCGGCCGCTTGGGAAACGCAAATTCTGCCTGCGCGCGTTGCGAACTACCGCAGCGAGTATCTCGACAAGCTCTGTTATTCGGGCGAAGTGCTGTGGGGACGTCTTGCGCCGCATCCCGCGCTTTCGGCGGAAGACCCGGAGAGCGCGCGCCGCATTCGTCCCACAAAACTCGCGCCGATTTCGCTGGTGACGCGCGAAGATGCGCAAGAACTCATCGTGCGGCGCGATGCCGGAGTGACGGGCTTATCGCATGCGGCGCGCGACGTGCTCGAGGCAATCGAACGCCGCGGGGCGCCGTTTTTCAGCGATATCGTGCGGGCGACGAAACGCCTTCCCGCCGAAGTGGAAGAAGCGTTGTGGCAACTCGTCGCGGCCGGACTCGTCACCGCCGACGGGTTCGACGCGCTGCGTTCGCTGATCGATGCGAAGCGCCGTCTCGGAGAAAAAGGCCTGCGCGCGCGCCCGCGTTCGTCCAGCGGGCGCTGGACGCTGCTGACGTCTGACGCGGAAAAGATCGATCCCGATAAGTTTGCGCGGCGACTGCTTGCGCGTTGGGGCGTCGTTTTCCGCGATGTCATCGCGCGCGAAAGTCTCGCACCCGCGTGGCGCGAGCTGCTGCTGGCGCTGCGCCGCATGGAGGCGCGCGGCGAAATTCGCGGCGGCCGATTCGTTCACGGATTCGTCGGCGAACAGTTCGCGTTGCCCGAAGCGATCGACGCCTTACGCGCGTCGCGGCGCGCGGCGGACGACGGCGATCTCGTGCGAGTCGGCGCGTACGATCCGCTGCACTTGGCGGGATTATCTTGCCGGGTTCCAAGCGCGAGCCGCTGGCGCTTTCGTCTTGACGAGGCGTGCCGGAGCCTGGGTGCTTGCGGCGACGATACTCGGTTCGGCGATGCCGGGTATCGATGCAACGGCGGTCAACGTGGCGCTGCCGGTTCTCCAGCGCGATATCCATGCCGGTTCCGACGCTACGCAATGGATCGTCGAAGGCTACTCGCTGTTTCTGTCCGCGCTCATTCTCGTCGGCGGATCTCTGGGCGATCATTTGGGACGGCGCAGAATGTTTTTGCTCGGCGCTTGCATTTTTGCCGCCGCCTCGCTCGCATGCGCGGTTTCGCAAACCGCGGCCGAGCTCGTCGCGGCGCGGTGCATTCAGGGCATCGGCGGCGCGCTGCTCGTGCCGGAAAGTTTGGCGCTCATCACCGCTTCGTTCGAAGAGCGCGATCGCGGCGCGGCAATCGGAACGTGGTCGGGATTCCTGGCGGCTACCATGGCACTTGGTCCGCTGCTCGGCGGATGGCTCGTGCAGGCGTTTTCGTGGCGTCTGGTTTTCCTCATCAATCTTCCGATCGCGCTGGCGGTTTTCGTCATCTCCGTCGCGCGCATTCCGGAAAGCCGTGACGCGCTCGCCGCGCGGCGCATCGATTGGAGCGGAGCCGCAATCGCGACGGTAGCCCTCGGAGCGCTCACGTTCGGCTTCATCACCCTGCAAAGCGCGCACGGCGATGCGTCGGGTGCCGCGGCTGCTGCCGGCGGCGCCGTACTGCTGGCGGCGTTCGTGTACGTCGAACGCCGAAGTGCGGCGCCGATGATACCGCTCGGTATCTTCGGCTCGCGCGCTTTCACCGTTTCGAACGTGTACACGCTGCTGCTCTACGCGGCCCTGAGCGGAGCGTTGTTCTTCGTACCGTTCAACCTCATCAACGTGCAGCGGTATACCCCGCTTTCCGCCGGCGCCGCGCTGCTGCCGATGATCGTGCTGATGTTCGTTCGTCGCGCTGGTCGGGCGGTTTGGTTGCGCGCATCGGTGCGCGCGCGCCGCTCGTGGCCGGCGCGGTGCTGGCCGGTTTCGGCTTTGCGCTCTTCGGATTTACGGGTGTCGGCGGCAGCTATTGGAGCACGTTCTTCCCCGCCGTGCTGCTGCTCGGGCTCGGGACTTCCACGTTCGTCGCGCCGCTGACCACGACCGTCATGAACTCGGCTCCCGCCGAGCACGCCGGCAGCGCGTCCGGAATAAACAACGCGGTTTCGCGGGTAGCGGGATTGCTCGCCATTGCGTTGCTCGGTATCGTGATCGTTTCCGCGACGCATCGAGCGCTTCCGCAAAACGATCGCGCCGTGCCCGCGCAGGTGCGGCGCGCGCTGGAGCGCGACTCGCTGCTGAGCGGACGCGCCCCCGATCGAGGCGTACCCGCAGCGTTTCGCGGCCGCGCGCAACAAGCCGTCGATCGCGCGTACGAGGTAGGCTTTCGCTACGTAATGATGTGCTGCGCGCTCTTGGCGTGGATCGCGGCCGCGGTTGCGCTCATCTTCCTACGGCGCGAGCCGGAATTTCGCCGATCGTGGTCTTCGCCGCCCCGTTCGACCCCAGCCGTTCCGCGTACACGTGCGTGAATTCCGCGCCGAACAGCATGATTTGCGCGGAGTAGTTCACCCATATCAAAAAAACGACGAGCGAACCGAAGGCGCCGTATCCGGAACTCACGCCCGCGCGCCCGAGATACCAGCCGAGCAGAAACTGGCCCACGACGAACAAGAACGAAGTGATTGCGGCGCCGGGCCACACGTCGCGCCATTCGATCCGGCACTCCGGCAAATACTCGAACAGCACTGCGAAGCCGACGCCGACCACGCCGAACGAAACGACGAAGTCGACGATCTTCATCAGGGTCGCGAAACCCGTGAAAACGTGGGTGAGATACCCGGAGGCCATCGTCAGCACCGCGTTCACGCCCATCGACGCGAGCATGATCAGCGCTATCAGCATCATCACCGCGAAACTCGAGGCGCGCTGACGGATCGCGTCTTTGAAGCCCATTTTTTTCGGCACGACGTCCCAAACCGTATTGAGCGCGAACTGCACCGCTCCGAAGAGACCAACCGCGGCGATAATGAAGACGATCCACCCGATAATCTCCGCGAGAACGCCCTTGCGCGGCTCGTTGAACGTCGCCGAAACGATTTGGCGCACCGCCCCGGCCCCCGCGCCCGCGTCCTTTTGCAGGTAGCCGAAGATCGCGTTCAGCGCCTGATGGTGGTTGTGGATGACGAGTCCCGCTATCTCCACCAGGACGATGATCAGCGGCGCGATGGCGAAAGCGGCGAAGTAGGCAAGCGCCGCTGCCAGCCACTGGCAGTTGTGCCGCTGAAACTCGCTCCAGGTGCGTTTGAGGAGCGGGACCGCTTGCGTGCGGGCGTTGACCAAGGTCTGCGGAGCGCTCATGGCAACGAGTGTACCCAGGGGCTGCGACGGCGCGTCCGTCCGGGGAAGGAGCAACCATTCCGGACCCAGGCGGGTTCTGGCTCTTGCACGGGGAGAGAAAGTGTGAGACACTCGCCCCGTAATTTCACCCAGCGCGATCTTTCGAGTGGTCGATAAGTTGCGCCGTCGAAAGATTGGTCCGTATCTCTAGTTTTTCCCAATTATCGCTGAGCCCGGCGCTTCTGCGCGCCGTCGAAGATCTTCAGTATAAGGAAGCCACGCCGATTCAGCGCATGGCAATTCCGCCGGCACTAGCCGGCCGCGACATTCTCGCCACCGCTCCTACAGGAAGCGGTAAATCTGCAGCCTTCGGCTTGCCCGTGCTCGATGCTCTGCTCAAACTGCCCACGGGGCAGACGAGCGCGCTCGTGCTGGCGCCCACTCGCGAACTTGCCCAGCAAATCACCGAGCATTTGCGCGACCTCGCGAAACACACGCAGCTTCGCGTTGCCGCCGTTTACGGCGGAGCGAGCTTCGGTCCGCAAATTCAGGCGTTCCATCGCGGAACGGAAGTCATCGTCGCGACGCCCGGCCGGCTGATCGACCTGATGCAGCAAGGCGAAGCGCGTTTGGACCGGGTCGGCCTACTCGTGCTCGACGAGGCGGATCGCATGCTCGACATGGGCTTCCTGCCCGCCGTCAGGCGCATCATCGGCAAACTCCGCACTCGCAGGCAGACGTTGTTTTTCACGGCTACCCTTGCCGGCGCGGCGGTAAATCTCGCGAACGACTTGCTGCACGATCCGGTACGCGTGAACTTGACGCCGCTCGTTGCACCGGTCGAAACGGTTACGCAGTCCGTTTACGCGATCGAACAGCACAAGAAGACGGATCTGCTCGTCGATCTCCTCAAAGGCAATGAGATTTTCAGCGCGCTCGTTTTCACGCGCACCAAGGCCCGCGCGGAACGCTTGGCCGGGGCGCTCGCCAAACACAACGTGCGCGCGGAGCGCATTCACGGAGATCGCTCGCAGGCGCAGCGCACGCGTGCACTCGACGCGTTCAAACGCGGACGGTACCGCGTGCTCGTCGCGACGGACGTTGCCGCGCGCGGCATCGACATTCTCGATCTCGGTCACGTCATCAATTACGACGTGCCGGCCGAACCGGCCGACTACATCCACCGCATCGGCCGCACCGCGCGCGCGCAAAAAACCGGCGACGCCATCACTTTCGTTTCGCACGATGAAACGGATCTGTTCGCGCAAATCGAACGGTCGATGGGCAAGCGCGTCGAGCGGGCACACCATGCTTTATCCGATGCGGCGATAGGGAATACGCTCAAAGCGGAACTCAAGCCCGTTCGCCGGTCTTTCACCGCGCGCCGCAGGCGCTAAAGAAAAGAAAGGAGCATCGACTATCGCTACCCGCAACCGCCGCAACGTTAATCCCCGCGCTTCGAAAGCAAACGCTGCGGAAGACAACAAAGAAGCTCCGCTGGAAGTCTACGGCAGCATCAAACAAGTTTTTCCGAGCACGACGTTTTCCGTCGAGCTCGACAACGGCCACGTCATCCTCGCGCATATCGCGGGACGCCTGCGCCGCCATCACATCAAAATTCTCCCCGGCGACCGCGTGGACGTCGAACTTTCGCCATACGATTTGACGAAAGGACGCATCGTTTATCGCTACCGCGCCGGCGAGGCACGCCGCACGTAAAGTGCGGCGGAATCATCGGGAGTCAAGAGTCCCGATATCACCACCATCAAAAGAAAAAGAGTTAGGAGACTCTCATGTACACCGATGAAACCCTGAATTGCGTCGATTGCGGACGCAGCTTCCCGTTCACCGCAAGCGAACAGGAATTTTATGCCAGCAAAGGCTTCACGAACAAACCCAGCCGCTGCGGCGATTGCCGCGCTGCCCGCAAGGCGGCGAATGGCGGACGCAGCGGAGGCGGCGGCGGCGGCTTCGGCGGCGGCGGCGGCGGTGCGCGTCGCGAGATGTTCAAAGCCACGTGCAGCCAGTGCGGCGGCGTCGCCGAGGTGCCGTTCCAACCGCGCGGCGACAAGCCGGTCTACTGCCGCGACTGTTTCTCGTCGCGCCCCAGCTACCGCTAACACCTGCATCGATCGCTGCCCGGTCGCGTACGCGCCGGGCAGCGTTTTGGTTCGTGCATGTACGTACCGAGAGATTTCGCGATCGTCGATCGTGCCGCGCTGCTCGCGTTTATAGAACGCGAGCCGTTCGGCATTCTCGTTTCCACGGTTGAAGGCAAACCGTTCGCCACGCACGCGCCCTTCGTCGTTCTGCAAAGCGGCGAATCGCTCAAACTCGGCCTGCACGTCGCCAAAGCGAACCCGCAATGGCGCGAGCTGGAAGCGCAGAACGTGCTCGCGATTTTCAGCGGCCCGCATGCGATGATTTCCGCCGGCTGGTACGCCGATCCGGCGCACAGCGTTCCGACGTGGGACTATGCGGCGGTTCATTGTTCGGGCGTTGCGCGCGTGACCAACGCCGCCGGAACGCGGCGCATCGTGGAGCGCGTCGTCGCCCGGTTCGAAGAGTCGTGGCGGATCGAGTCCGCGGATCCGGAGTATATCCGGAGATTGGAGCGCGCCATCGCGGGGATCGAAATTGCGGTGACGCATATCGACGCCTCGTTCAAGTTCAGCCAAAACCGCACCGAAGAGGATCGACGGCGGGTTGCGGAGTCGCTCGCGGCCTCGGCGCGACCGATGGACCGCGAAGTGGCACGAAATATACGCGAAAATCCTCCCTCGGTTGCCCGGTAGGCCTAATAGCTTGCGCCCGCCGCCGGGTATTTTCCGCGTGAGATGATTCGAAGAATTTTAGCGGCGCTCTTGTGCGCCGCGCTGCCCGCGCCGGCGCTGGCGCAGACGCACGTGGTGGCCGAGCTTGGAACCGCTCCGCTCATCGGACAAGTGGCGTCCACGCAGCAGCTGCAGGCGGACGTCACGAAGCAGCGCGCGCTGTTCGCGGCAGCAGGCAGCGAACTGGGGCTCACGCCCAGCGAGTACGCGCAATTCGAGCAGCGGATTTCGGATCGGCAACTCGCGTACGTTACGATTCCGCGGCACTTGGACGCGATGTCCTGGCGCAGCGGCGGCCGAGTCCACGTTCTTCACGACGTCGTCATACCGGCCGGCACGCGCGGCTGGGAAGTCGATCTGCGCGAACCGGGTCGCATCGTTGCATTGTTCGTGCCGAACAAGTGCGGAAATCTTTCGATTCTTCGTCGCCCCGCTCCGGCGATTGCGCGCGCGCCGCAGCCCGTCACTGCGACTCCCGCGCCGATCGCAACCCTCGCGCCCGATGCAGAGCCGGCGGTTGCGGTTTTTGCTCCCAAACCCGCGCCGGCGCTCGCACCGTATACGAGCGTCGCCGCTTCGACGGGCTCCGCGCCGGCGCACCATTTCCGCGCGTGGCCGCTGCTGCTGCTGGTGCCGATCGTTGCGCTTCTTGCGGCGCACGGTCACTCCACGGCAGTGTCGTCGTCCCCGCTGATGCCCGCAATACCGCCCGCAGTCCCACCGCCGGCGCCCGCGCCGACGCCGCTTCCGGTCGTCGGCTGTACGCCGCCACCGTCGAACTAGCGAAACGATTTTGAGGGGCGGCGCCGAAAACGTGGCGTCGCTCATGGCAAAACTCTACTTCCGCTATTCCGCGATGAACGCGGGCAAGTCGACCGCGCTTCTGCAAGTCGCGAATAATTACGAAGAAAATGGCCGCCGCGTCGCGATTTTTACCGCCGCGATCGACGACCGGTACGGTCACGGCGTGGTCACCTCGCGCTTAGGGCCGCGGCGCTCCGTCGAGACCTTCGACGAAGCTACGGACTTCTACGCATCTTTTTCGCGCAATCGCGACCTTTCGTGCCTGCTGCTCGACGAGGCGCAGTTTCTACAACCGGAACAAGTACGTCAACTTCATCGCGTCGCGCACGTCCTGAACATCCCGGTGATTTGCTACGGCATACGCAGCGATTTTCAAGGCGAACCGTTTCCCGGCGCTGCGTATCTGCTTACCCTCGCTGACAGCATCGAGGAACTGAAGAACATCTGCGGCTGCGGCAGAAAGGCGACGATGAACGTGCGCGTCGACGAGCAGGGAAACCGGATCACGAAAGGCGCGCAGATCGCGATCGAAGGCACGACGCGGTACGTGCAGATGTGCGGCTCGTGTTTTTACACCGGAGCGTAACCGTTACGCGCCGGCCATATCCCGGTACGCATTCAAAACGTCGCGCCGGGTGACGATGCCGAGCAACTTTCCGGTCGCGCTTTCCACAATCGGCAGCAGCGGCACGTCCGGATCCGCCATGGCGGTCGCAGCCTGCTCGAGCGTATCGGCGCGCGAGAGTACCGCCGGCACGGATCGCATAGAGTGCGCTACGGTCGCGAGCGGGTTCACAGCGGACTCGGCGGCGAGATCGGATGCCAGCACGACGCCCAGAAAACGTCCGTCGCGGCAAACCGGCACCACGAATTCCGGCGTATCGCGCAGCTTCGCAGCGATATCGCGGACCAGTTCGTCCGGCGTCGCGACCACCGGCGGCGCGTGCTCCACGGTGGAGACGCGCACCTGCGCGAGCGGACGCGGCCGGCGCAGGCGCGCCCAGTCTATGCCGCGCCGCACGAGCTTCATCTCGTAAATCGTGTTGCCGAGAAGGCGGCGTCCGAGCAGCGTTGCGATGACCGTGCAAACCATCAGCGGCAGAATGATCGTGTAGTCGTTCGACATTTCGAACACGATGGTGATCGCCGTAATCGGCGCTTCCGCCGCCGCGGCAAATACGGCGGCCATACCGACGAGCCCGTAGGCAGGCGATGACGCCGTCCAGGATGGGAACATGCCGTGCGCGACCGTTCCGAACGCGTTGCCGAGCATCGCGCCGGTGAACAGGGACGGAGCGAAAACGCCGCCGCTGCCCCCGGCGCCCAGCGTGAGCGAGGTCGCAAGCGGTTTGAGCACGGCGAGCACCAGCGAATGTCTTCCCGGGACGTGCGATGCTAGGATCGCGTCGACGTGATTATATCCGACCCCGAAAACCTGAGGAAACCACATCCCGATGACGCCGACGGCGCCGAAACCGAGCGCCGCTTTGAGCGTCGGAGACGCGCGCGCCGCTTCGAAGCGGTCTTCCACGAAGTACAGAAGACGCACGAATCCCGCGGCCCAAAGCGCCGCTACGATACCCAGCAGCGCGTACAAACCGAGTTCTGCCGGCGATACCAGATAGAATGCCGAAGCCGTGAACGAGGGATGGTTGCCGAAGTGCGCGCGGCCGATCACCGCTGCCACGACGCTCGCGACGACAATCGTCGCGAATGAACGCGGCGCGAAATCGCCGAGAATCACTTCGCTCGCAAAAAACACGCCGCCGATCGGCGCGTTGAACGTCGCGGAGATTCCGGCGGCGGCGCCGCATGCCACGAGCGTTCGTACGATCGGCGCGGGCGCGCGCACCACTTGACCGAGCACCGAACCGATCGTCGATCCGATTTGGACGATCGGGCCTTCGCGTCCGCAGCTTCCGCCGAAACCGATGCACGTCGCGGAAGCGATGCTTTTTACCGCAATGACGCGCGGCCGCATCACGCCGCCCGCAAGCGCGACCGCCGCCATCACCTCGGGCACGCCGTGGCCTTTCGCTTCACTCGCGAACCGGTTCACGATGAACGCCGTGACGATACCGCCGACGATGAGGACCGGCACGACTTGCGCCCGTCCCAGCGCGTGAAGCGCCGGCGCGAAGTGCCGGAATGCCAGATATTGCTCTCCGAGGATCAGATAGCGAAAAGCAACGGCGCCATAGCCGCCGCCGATACCCACCACGATTGCGGCGAGCAGGAGGAACGAACTTTGGTTGAGCGACACGCGCCCGACGTCGACGCGATATCCGTTCTCGGTTTCGACGTAGCGCATGTCAGGGCGGCGGTGCCGTTATTCGCATTAAGCCGTGTTCTCAGTCGGGGGTGGCTTCCATTCCCGTGCCGCGGCCGCTGGAGGCCGAAAGTCTACGGTTGCTTCCCCGCCCGCAAGGTTTGCGCGCGGGTTGCTGGGGCAATCTTTCTATCTCCGAGGCGACTAATGGGAAACGACATCCTCGAAATACGAGCGCACGTAGCCGACATGGTCGCTGCAAACCAAGCGGTCCTGGATGCCGTTGCCGTCGAGGTGCGCTCGCCGGCGGCGGCGGATTTTCCCGAAGCGCGATGGGTGCTCGAGCGCATCGACCGGACGTTGCGCGCTCATATCCAGGAACTGCGCGAACATCTTCGGCGCTTGGGCGGAGCAACGACCCAGACGCCGGAGAGCGATGCGCTTGCGAGCGAATTGGTGAAGGCCGCCGCTGCGCGCCTGCGCCCGCGATCGCCCGCGCGTGCGTTGCGCAACTGCTACACCGCCCTGAGCCTGACGGATGCAGCGGCCCTCATGCTCGAAACGACTGCGCGAGCGCATGCATATTCGTCTACTGCGGCAATGGCGACGCGGCATCGCGAAGAAGTCGGGACGATCCTGACGGGCATTCGCGATTTGTTGCCCGCAGCGATCAAAGACGAGACCGATCGAGTCGGGATTCCGACTTAGACTTGCTGCGCATCGGCACCAGCGGTTGGGTTTACGGCGACTGGCGCGGGCGGTTCTATCCGAAAGGCGTGCCGCAATCGCGCTGGCTGCAGTACTACGCGCAGCACTTCGACACCGTCGAGCTCAACGCGACCACATATCGGCTTCCGAAACCGGAGCAGGTCAAACGCTGGTGCGAAGCCGTTCCTGACGGTTTTCTCTACACCGTCAAGCTCAGCCGCCTCGTCACGCACCGGAAAACGCTGCCGGCGCGAGTCGATGAATTCATCGAAAACTACATGCATCGCGCCGCATGCTTCGAGCGCGAAAAGATCGCGCAGATCCTCGTGCAATTTCCGCCGTATCTCGAGCGCGACGACCGGCACTTGCGCGCGTTCTTGGACAAGCTGCCCGCCGAATACCGGTACGTCGTGGAATTTCGCAACGCGTCATGGCTGGCGGACGACGTTTTGCGCATATTGCGCGATCGCGATATGGCGTTCTGCGTGCACGACTATCCCGGTGTGCGCACACCGGACGTCGTGACGAGCAGCCGGCTCGCCTACGTTCGTTTGCACGGCTATACCGGGCTATACGTAGGAAATTATCCGCGCCGATCGCTTGCGTATTGGGCTAAGCGCGTTCGGCGGCTATCCGAGCAAGCGCGCGACGTCTTCGTGTACTTCAACAACGATACGCTGGCCGCCGCGCCGCACGATGCGACGATTTTACGCCAGTTGCTTGCGTAAGTAGCAATAGTTTGACTGCGGACGTTTTCGCGTCATTCTTGCAATACTAGGGAACCAGAACGAGGATGGCGGTCGCGAAACATCCTTGGTACTTCGAAACCGATTGCCCGCGGGACGCGCTGGCCGGACGGCATTTGCTGGAACGTTATCTTTCCGATCACACCGTCGAGGGCAGCGACTTGTTTCCCGCAATGCTCGTTTACGGTGAGCTGGTCTCCAACGTCGTGAAGCACGCGCCGTGCGGCGGCGTCCGCGTATGGCTGGAACCGCAAGACGGTAAATTTGCCCTGTGCATCAAAGACGGCGGCCGCGGCTTCGCTGATAAACACTTTGCGCGCGAGCCCGACGATCGCTCGGAGTCCGGCCGCGGATTGTTCATCGTGCAGCAGGTCTGCGAGGACGTCTCCTTCGGACGGCGCGATCGGGACGGCTTCACGGTGCGCGCGGTGCTGCCGCTGTCTCGGCGCTGATTTTTCCGCGGCGGATTTTCCGGCGAAGGCGGTTAATCTATCCGCTGATGAGCCGCATTCGCGACTTGGAGATTGACGAAGGCGCGCATGAAGTGCGCGTCAACGGGCAGTTGGTCGGGGTAACGCCCGCCGAGTTTCGCATTCTCAGCGTGCTCCTGCAAAACGCCGGTCAAGTGCTTACGCGCTCGCAGATTCTCGATTTGGTGCACGACGACGGCGGCATCTTCGAGCGCACCCTCGACCGGCACATCAACAATCTGCGCCGCAAGATCGAACCCAAGCCCGACGATCCGACGTACATCGTGACGGTGTACGGCGTCGGTTACAAGCTTCGAAAAGCGTAGCCGTCCGCCGAAGCGGGCGGGCGGGTGCCGCGTAGTTAGCAGTTCTGCCGGGCACAACGCGTGCAGTGAGCGTCTCGGTGGAGCTTCTTCGTGACAACGTGGAACCCGAAGACAGTGCACTCTTCAGTTCCTTCACGCTGTCGGCGACGTTTTGGCTGCTGCTCAGCACCGCCGTTGGTTTGCTGCTGAGTTTCAAGTTTCCGTATCCGGATTGGGCGACCAGCCCGTATCTCTCGTTCGGGCGGCTGCGCGCGATTCACACCAACGACGCATTTTACGGTTGGGCGTCGGTCGCGCTGACGGGCGCCGCGCTCTACGTCGCCGCTCGAACGTCGGGTATTCCGGTTCAGAACAAACGTTTTGCCTGGGCTGGTTTAGCGCTGTTCAATCTCGCGGCTATTTGCGGGACGGTCACGCTGGATCTCGGCGTAAACCACGGCGATCAAGAGTATCGCGAGTGGGTGTGGTGGGTGATCCTGATCTTCGTTGCGGCGCTCGCATGCGCGTTCGTTGCGCTTCTCGGCACCGCTGCCCGCCGCATCGAGCGCGAACTCTACATCTCGAATTGGTACACCATCGGCGCGTTCATCTTCACGCTGCTTTTAGGCATTACCGCGTACGTCCCGACGTATCAGTACGGAATGGGGCAAGTCGCCGTGCAGGCGTTCTTCATGCACAACGCGGTGGGCATGTGGTTCACGTTCCTCGCGCTCGGCGTCACCTATTATGCGCTGCCGAAGCTGCTGAACCGGCCGATTTACTCCTATGCGCTCGGCGTGCTCGGTTTTTGGACGAATCTCGTTTTTTATCCGGTGATCGGCGCGCATCACTACGAATTTACGCCGCTGCCCTGGTGGTTCCAAACGCTCGCGATCGTTTTCAGCGTCGGTATGCTCGTGCCGGTGTGGGCGGGCTCGGGAAATTTCTTTCTAACGATGCGGTACTCGTGGGAAACCGTGCGCCGATCGTATGCGCTGCCGTTTTTCGTCGTGGGCGTCGCGTACTATCTTTTGGGTTCCACGCAAGGAACGGTCGAGGCGTTTCGCAGTTTGCAGGCGATTTGGCATCTGACCAGTTACACCGTCGGCCACTCGCACGCGACGATGTACGGGTTCATCACCTTTATCGCCTGGGGCGCGATCTACGCGCTGCTGCCGCGCGCAACGGGAAAGCGCCCATCCGCAATTGCGACCGGATTGCATTTCTGGCTCGCGACGGTCGGCGTCACGGCGTACGTCGTCTTTCTCTCGGTCGGCGGCACGGAGCAAGGCCTGGCGTGGGCGTCCGGCAACCCGTTCATCGCGTCGGTCGAGGCGGCGGCACCGTATTGGCTAGGGCGAGCGGTTGCCGGAATCGCGATGTTCGCCTCGCACCTCATTTTTGCGTATAACGTGTATCTGATGACCGTCTCGCCGCGCCCTGAGACGTTGAAGTACGAGCGGATGCCGCAGTCGGTGTCCGCATGAACCGCGGGATGAACAACGTCTGGACCCTGGTCGCCTCGGCCGCCCTCATTTATGGATGCTTCTGCATACTCATGGGCGTGATACCGGGCAGCGTGCTTTCGCACGAACAACCCCTGGCCGGCGTTCATCCGCTCACGCCGCAGCAGGCTCGCGGCCGCGCGGTGTACGTGAGTGAGGGCTGTTCGTATTGCCATACGCAGAACGTGCGGCCGCTCATACAAGACAAAGTCTTCGGCCGCCCGTCCGTCGGCGGCGATTACGTGTACGATACGCCGCAGCTGCTCGGCACCGAACGCACGGGCCCGGACTTGAGCAACATCGGCTTGCGCCAGCCGAGCGACGTGTGGCAATACATTCATTTGTGGGATCCGCGCGCGGTCGTCCACGAGTCGATCATGCCGCGATACAGCTGGCTGTTCGCCGTCAAGAAGACTGCGGGCGCCGGCGACGTGACCGTGCCCGTGCCGCCAGGCTTCGGTCCGAACGGCGGCACGATCGTCGCGACGCAGCAAGCACAAGATTTGGTCGCGTATTTGAAATCGCTCAAGCAGGCGCCGCTGGGAGCCGGCACCGGTAAATGATTGGAACGATCATCGTGGCAGCCGGCACACTCGCCACGCTGTGGACGGTTTGCGCCGCCGTGTATTGGACGATTCGGCCCGGCGAAACCGAACCGGATCATCCCAAGCGCATCGTGCTGCGGAGCGACCGCTGATGGACCCGGTGCAAGTCCGCGTCTATCTCGACGATTCCGATACGCCGATTGCGTCGTACCGGCCGCCCGCGCGCGTGCACTTGGATACGCGCGCTTTCCCGGACGGCGAACACGTGCTGCGCATCGAAGCGGTCGACGCCGTGGGAAGCGTCGGCGTGCGCAAGATTCCGTTCGTGGTCTCGAACGGGCCCGGAATAACGGTTACCGGCTTGCGCGCGGGGTCGCGAGTTCGCGGCGCGATCGATCTCGACGTCAATGCGTTCAGCGCCGAAGAGCCGTTCGATCCCGTTCGCGCCGAATCGCCCGGTCCGATTCCGGTTTGGACGTGGGTGCTGATCGTGATCATCGGCGTCTGGGCGATGTGGTACGGCCTAGAGTTCTTTCCGACGCCGGCGGCATTTGCGCAAACGCCGACCTACGCGCCGAACCCGACGATTGCAGCCGCAGTCGGTCCCGCGACTCAAACCGGATCGCAAACCGCCGCACCCGTTGCTGCAAACGCCGCTGCCGGCAGCAAGAACGTCGCGGGCTTCGATTACTCCGCTTTGGGCGCGCAAGTGTATTCGCAAAACTGCGCGTCTTGCCACGGCGAAGCGGGGGCCGGAACGCCGGGCGTATTTCCGGCGCTCGCGGGCGATCCCATCGTGAACGGCAGTGATGCCGACGCGCACGTGAAAATCGTGATTCACGGCCTTTCCGGCAAATCGATCGGTGGAAAAGTTTTTGCGGCGCAGATGCCCGCGTTCGGTCCGCAATTGAGCGACGCGCAAATCGCGGCCGTCGTCGATCACGAGCGCACGTCCTGGGGCAATAACGGCCCGACGATTACACCGGCTGAAGTTACGCGCGATCGATAGCCGGCTGCATGCCGTCAGTCGTACCGCAGATTGAAGCGGTGCGGCTGCCAAAAGTGCAAGAAGACGATGTCCAGCATCGCCGTCGGATCGTTTGCCGGCAAAAACACCAGCGCGGGCTGCTCGACGTTCCGCGGAAGATCGAAGACGAGATCTTCGTGCTGCTGAGCGCCGCGAACTAAATGCTCCGGTCCCGGACGTCCGGTTTGACGGTCGAGCACCGCTTGTGCGGGTTCGTCGACGGTAAACGTTTGCGGCGGCATCGTCGCGCCGGTGTGCGCGAAGGTTTCCACCGCGACGTCGCTGTCGTGCCACGTCGGGCGCAGCCCGAACGGCGCGATTATGCGCGCGTGAACGATGTAGAAGATTCCCTTCGCGCGCAGCGCGTGAGCGCCGGCGCCGATCTCTTCCGCGCGGTCGACGCTGTCGACGGTCGTGCCGACTTCGTAAAACCATTGCACGGTACCGAGCGGAAGCGGCTGAGGCGGACGCCCGAAGACAAGCGCCGCTTCGGCGCCGGCGATGAGAACGACAAGGCAAATCGCCGCCACGGCGAGCCAACCCGCAAACTTCATACAAACTTTGTACCACAAAGTTAGCGGTTGCGCAATCCGCCCCGTCGAAGGCGAACGTATGAACATCGCGCTTGAAGTGCATTTCGGTTTTGCCTTTTTCGTTTTACTGGTGGCTTTGTTCGTCGGATGGGTGCAGATGGGGCGCCGCACGATGTCCGGCGTCATCGGCCTGCAAATCCTCATCGGTATCGTCGTCGCCGCGTGGGCGGGCGCCGCGCGCGTTCCGCTGCCGCGCACGCTGTGGATCCACATCCTCGGCGCGTTGATCGCCTTGTTCGCGTACATCGCGGGCCGGCGCATCTACGACCGCTCGCCGAAAAACGTGGCGGCAGCCGTCGGCATGAGCCTGCTCGGGTTCGTCTTCGTCGTCCTGACCATTTGGTACGGAACGCAGCTGTATTTCCGGTACCCGCTCACGCTGCACGGGTAAAGCCGGCCCGCACCATTGCGCGTTCGATGCTGCAGATCACGGTCATCATCGACAACTACGTTTCGGATGTGCTGCGCCGAGCGGAAGAACAAACCCGGCGTGACGATCGGGAGCGCACGGCGGGCGAGTAAAGGCCGCGCGCGCGCATTCGCCGAAGTTTTGCGTCCGTGAGAACGTCACGGGCTTTTTTCTGGATCGTGGTGCTCGTTATCGTGGCGGGCGTGTCGTGGTATATCGCGTCGCATCGGGGCAGTCCCGTGGGCGAGCACATCACGGTGTACTACACGAAGCCCGACGGTTCGAGCGAGATTCCGTGGACCGTTTCGATGCGTCCTCGAGAAGCCGGTGAAAGCGCCGCCGAGCATCTTCGCAACGCCGTTCTTTACGCCGCGACGCAGGCCGTCGCGGGGCCGCCGAGCACCGTGCCTTCCGTCCGTTTTCCAACGGGAACGCATGTGGTCTCGGCGGACGTTAACGATTCGACCGCAACGGTCGATCTTTCAAGTGAGGTCAAAAACCAGACGGGTGGAGTGCTCGACGAAAGCGGGGCCTTCAAATCGCTGGTGTGGACGCTGACGGCGCTGCCGGGGATCGATCGCGTAGCCGTTCGCGTGCAAGGACAAACGCTGAGTACGCTCCCGGGGGGGCACCTTGAACTTGATGAGCCTTTACGCCGTTCGGATTGGTAGCGTTTTAGCGCTGCTGGCCGCGCTCGCACTTCCGAGCGCGCCTGCGCGTGCCGACGATCGGCTTACGCTGCATCTCGACGGCCGGCCCATCGTCCTGACTCACGTACGCACGCAAAATGCTTCGCGCGCCGTTGCCATAGACGATCCGGGCGTCGCGACGCTGCTCAGCCGAATCGGCGCAACGCTTACTTGGCAGCCGGGCGAGCGGTATGTGCTCGTCACGTCGGCGGAGCCGGCCGTGATCTCGTTTTCGCTCGGCGATACCCGGTACGATGTCGGCCCGGTAACCGAATCGGCGCCGTTTGCACCGTTTTTACTCGACGGGCGTCCGTACGTTCCGCTCGACGAATTGCTGCACGGCCTTGAATACGCCGTCAAATCCAACGGCACGCAGCTGGTGCTTCAGCCGCAGCTCACGTCGATCGACGTGCAGAGCAGTCCGCAAGGCGCGAAACTCGTCGCACATGCCGGGGAACCGATCGACGCGCGGGTGACGTCCGACGCGCCGAACAAACTGACGATCGCGTTCGACGGATTGGGGAGCACGCTTCCGCCAACGCGGATCGTCGGCGGAGGTCCGGTGCAGCGCATCGACGTTCGTACGTCGGGAACCGTAACGCATCCGCAGACGCAAGTTACGCTGATTCTTACGCCGGGAACCACGCACTCCGCGCCGGGCACGGACGACCAGCGCGACTTCACGATCGGATTCAACGGCGCGGCGAGCGCGCAGCCGATCGCACAGGCTCCGCCGCCCGAAACCAGCGAAACGGCGCCGCCGTCCCCTACCGCAACGCAAACCACGGCGCCGGTGCAAGTGACCGGCGTCGAAAGCGCAGAACAGAACGGCGCACAAGTGATCCGTATCGCCGTCAGCGGCAACGCGACGTACGATTGGCACCGTTTGCGTCCTCCCGACAACCGGTTCTGGCTGGACGTGCACGGCGCGCGGCTCGCCGTGCCGCCGGCGAACGAGCCCGGCAGCGGACCGGTTACGTCGATGCGGGTGCATCAGCAGAGCCCCGACACCGTGCGCATCGCGCTTTCACTCGAAGACTTCAATGAAATCGACGTCACGCCGGACGAAAGCGGCATCGTCATTACCGTCAATACGACCGTTGCGGACAACGGCGTTGCGCGCAGCGGCTCGGGAATGACCGGAGAGAACGCCGTCGCCGCCGTTTCGCCCGCTCCCGGCCCGTGGAAATTCTCGCCGCGTCCCACTTCAAGCCCGTACGTGGCGGCGAATCCGCGCCTCATCGTCATCGATCCCGGCCACGGCGGCAGCGATCCGGGATCGTATCGCGGCGACGCGGTCGAGAAGACGCTGACGCTCGACATCTCGAAGCGCTTGCGCGACATTCTAACTGCGCGCGGATGGCTGGTGATGATGACGCGTGAAACCGATCGCGACGTCTATGCGCCCAACGATTCGGCTAACGACGAACTTCAAGCGCGCGACGACGTAGCGAATCACAACGGTGCTCGGCTGTTCGTCAGCGTGCACGTCAACGCGTTCATGAACGCGGGACCGCACGGCGCGACCGTGTTCTACTATAAACCGAATGATTTGGCGCTCGCGCAAGCCGTCGATAGACGTATCGGCAGCGAACTGGATCTCAAGAACGACGGCGTCGTCAAGGAGAAGTTGTACGTCGTGCATCACGCCGACATGCCCGCGACGCTGATCGAAACGGCTTTCGTTTCGAATCCCGACGATCGCGCGCTGCTGCAATCGCCGCAATGGCGCCAGCAGATGGCGCAGGCGATCGCCGACGGCATCGGCGATTTTGCCGGTTCTCCTCCGCCCGCGTCGAGCGCGAGCGGTCAGTAATGCTCGGCGTCTTCGATTCCGGCCTCGGCGGCCTCACCGTCGTGCGCCGCTTGCGCGAGCTGCTGCCGCTTCACGACCTGCTGTACTTCGCGGATCAGGCCAACGTACCGTACGGAGATCGAACGCCGGGCGAGCTGCTCGCGCTAACCGAAAGTAATCTGAACCGGTTGAACGGGGCAGGCGTGAAAGCCGTCATCATGGCGTGCAATACCTCGTGCGCCACCGCTTCGGAGCTGGGCTGGCCTGCATCCGCCGCGCCTATTCTAGATCTCATCGAATCCGCGGCAATCGCAGTAGAAGCCGGCGGCTATCGCAACATCGGCGTAATCGCGACCGCCGCAACCGCGCGCAGCGGCGCCTACGCGCTGACGATCGGCGAGCGCGTGCCGGGAACCCGTGTGAGCGAAATCGCCGCGCCGGCGCTCGTGCCGCTCGTTGAAGCGGGCAAGTTGGATGGAGCGGAAACGCGCCGGGCCGTGGCCGCCGTGTGCGCGCATCTGCCGCCCAACGTCGATGCGGTGGTATTGGCATGCACGCACTATCCGCTGCTCGAGACGCACTTTCGGGCGGTCCTGGGTTCGGAGGTGGCCTTGGTCGATCCGGCCCAAATGCATGCGCAACGGGCTGCCCGCTTGGTGGACGACCTCGGCATCCCGCCCGGCACGTCCGAACTCCTCTGCACGACGAGCGGCGACAGGGAGCGCTTCCGCGAGAACGTACAGTCACTCATCGGCGATATGCGCCCGCTAATTTCCGTTGCACTCGGGAGTAGTAGTGTCGGAGTTGGAAATGAACTCGCTGGCGAAGGCGTTGGAGGATGATCGCGCAACTTTTTGTGCGATAGCCGACGCGCTTCCGAATTTCGTCTGGCTGGCTCGCGGCGACGGCCGCATCGTGTTTTTCAGCGCGCCGATGCTCGCCTATACCGGCTTGTCGCAAAGCGAAGCCCTCGATCGCGGTCTCTCGGCGCTCGTCTATGGCGACGACCTGGGTGAAGTCTTCGAGCGGTGGCGAGATTCGCTCGATACCGGCCGTCCCTTTGAAGCGGAGTTTCGCCTGCGGCGCGCCGGCGATGAAACCTATTGCTGGTTTCTCGCGCGCGCCAAACCGGTGCGCGGCGACGGCGGCGCAATCGTGCACTGGATCGGAACGGCAACCGACGTCGACGCGCAAAAACGCGCTACGGAGAACCTCGACTTCGTCATCGAGACGTCCGGAGTATTTGCGAACGCCGAGAGTGTCGAAGAAGTCAGCGGTCAATTCGCCCGCATCGCGGTGCAGCGCTTTGCGGATTGGTGCTTCGTGATGCTCACCGATCGGCGCGAACGGTATAAGGTGGCCGCGATTGCGCACCGCGACCCCAAGCGCGTGCGCTACATCGAGCAATTTCTCGAACGGTACCCGGTGAACGCGGACGACTCTCTCGACACCATTCTGCGTACGCAGCAGCCCGTGCTGATTCCGAGAATTACGAACGAACAGTTGCGCCGTTCCGCGCGCGACGCAGATCATTTGGCGATCATGCAGGGGCTCGGATTGCACTCCGCGATCGTCGCGCCGCTTACGCACGGCGGCGAAATGTTCGGCGGCGTGATCATGTATTCGGCGGAATCGCACCGGGAATTCGACCGCAACGACGTAGACGTGCTGGCGATGCTGGCGTCGCGCGCCGCCGCCCGGATCGACGCCATGCTCGCTCTCGGCCGCGAGCGGCGCGAGCGGCGCCGTCTTCAATTTGTCGGCCGTGCCGCAGAGGCGGTGTACGAATCGTTCGACCTCACGACGGCGTTCGGCAACCTGACGCAACTCGTCGCGTCCGAAATCGCCGACATGGCGGCCGTGTTCCGGGTGGAGGATGACAGCGCGGTTCGGCTGGTCGGCGCATCGCACCGCGACGCCGCGCTCGACGACGTCGTCCGTTCGCTGGTCGGCATTCGCGTCATGCACGGCGACGCCGAGAGGCGTTTCGTGAAAGACATCCAGTCGCGCAAACCGCTCGTCGGGACGCATGTGAAGCCGGATTCGCTCACGCGCAGCGTGTGGCCGTATCTTTCAGACGAGATTGCGGGCCTTGCGCCGCGTGCGATCGTTACGGTTCCGCTTCACTCGCGCGGCAAAGCGCAGGGCGCTCTGGTGGCGTATTATGCGGAAAACGGTCGCGAACTCGATTCCGAAGACGTTGCGCTGCTCGCCGACATCGGGCGTCACGCATCCGTGGCACTGGAAAACGCGGACGTGTTCGAACGCGAACGCCGCATGTCGGAAACGCTTCAAGATTCGCTGCTGCCGCCCTCGCTGCCGCGTGTCGAAGGGCTCTCGTTCGACGCCGTCTACCTGCCCAGCGCGACGGAAGCGCAAGTCGGAGGCGATTGGTACGACGCCTTCCAGCTCGAGGACGGCACCACCGTAGTGAGCGCCGGCGACGTCACCGGACGCGGCGCGGATGCGGCCGTGATCATGGGAAAAGTCCGACATTTGCTCGCGATCGCTCCGTCGTACGAGCGGGATCCCGCGCGCATTTTGGATACCGTGGAATCGGTGCTGGCTAGACGGTATCCCGACACCATCGTGACGGCGTTTCTCGGGTTCATCGCCGCGGATCGCAAGACGATGCGCTTTGCGAATGCAGGTCATCCGCCGCCGTTGGTGCGACGGGATCGAAGCGTCGAAGAGTTGCACGCGGAAGGACTGCCGCTTGGACTGCGTCATGAAGCGCCCGCTGCAGAATCGTGCACCGTCGATTTCGAGGATGCGCGCATGCTCGTGCTGTACACGGACGGCTTGACCGAATCGCGGCATGACGTGATCGGCGGAAACCTCCGCTTACACGAGGTCGTCATGCGTGACGCGCTCCTGCACACGCACCGCCCCGCGCGCTTCATCGAAGAAGCGTGCCTGGGGAACGCAGTCTCGGACGACGTCGCCGTCCTTACGATCTCGTTCGAATCGGGAATTCGCTGGTCGTTCGACGCGGAGAACGCGAAAGCGGCGCAAGACGCGCGCGGTGAGTTCGTCTCGTATCTGCGCACGGTGGCGCAAGACTGCGACGCGATTCAAACGGCCGAACTCGTTTTCGGCGAATTGGTGGGAAACGTGGTGCGCCACGCGCCCGGAGCGATCGACATCGATGTGGAGTGGACGAATGGTGCTCCGACGCTGCACGTGCTCGATCGCGGTCCGGCTTTCAAGCCGTCTTTGCATCTGCCGGACGACTTGCTCAGCGAGTCGGGACGTGGGCTCTTCATCGTGCGGCGCTTGAGCAAAGCCTTCGACGTCGAGTACGTCCCGGGTTACGGCAACCACGTGCGCGTCGAGCTGACCCTGCGACGTAAGTAGCCCACACCCGGCCACGACGCCTAGCCCGTTCGTGCGTATTTCGGCTCGTCCCTTCTAGCGGACGAACGCTCAATTTTTCACGTATCGAGTAAAGCGTGATAGCATGGTGCACTAGTCCAAAAGGGCTAGTGTTAGGAGGCTATCATGACCGCAATTTTGCGTCCCCTGTTGGCGGCGCTGCTGCTGGCGACCGTCGCGTCCGCATGTACTCCGGGCGGTTCGCCCGGGCTGCTCCCGGCGCGCACCCACGTCGGGCCGATGGACACCGGAGGCGGTCTTCCGCCCGGCCCGCCGAACGCGCCGGCGACTCCGGCGCCATGAGTCAGACTGGGGGCGGCACGCATGGGCGCGCCGCCCCTTCGGGGAAGTTCTCGCGGACATGCAGTCGCCCAGCCGCGCGGACGCTGCTGCACCGCGCACCCTTTTTGCCGAGATCGAATCAGCGCTCGAACGCGCCCGCTTCGGGGACGCCGAGGAACTCTTGCGCGCCGCCGACCGCAACGAGCCGCGCACGATCGTCCTTTCGGGGAAACTGCATGTGCTGCGCGACGATGCCCCGGCGGCGATTCGGATTCTTTCGAACAAACGCTTTAGCGACGCCGGCGCCGAAACGCAGCGCTGCCTGCTGCTGGGAATCGCGTGCGCGCGCGTCGGCGAGTACGATGCGGCCGACGAATATTTTGAGGCGGACTCACGGCATCGCCGCGCGCTTGGGCGACTCGGAAACGCTCGCCGAGATCGCCTATCGCCGCGGCCGCCGTTTCGGCTACGTGCGCAATGTGGAGAAGGCGCGCGAGCAATTGCAGTTTGCGACGCTCGGCCGGTCGATCGAACGCAAACTCGACGCCCTCCAGCTCGAAGCGTTCATCTACGGGCTCGAGGGACGGTACGCGCTGCAGGCCGCCACGCTCGTTCGTCTGCTCGATCAAATCGATCCCGGCGACGAACGCTTCACGCTCGCCGCGGCTTACGCGACGTACACGCTCGCGGCGCTGGCACGCGAACTCGACTTGCCGGACGCGCTGCCCGTGCTCGAGCGGCTGCTGCAAAGCGCGAACTGGCCGGCGGATTTGAACGTGCAGCGGTTCCAGTCACTCAAAGCGCTCGGCTGGAGCTACGCCCTGCGCGGCGACTATTTCAACGCGTTCCGCTATTTGAAGAAGAGCGTGGCGTGCGCTCCGTCGAGCGCGTGGTACGCCATCGCAACGACGGATCGGGCCTATCTCGCGCGGTGCCTGAACGAAGAGCGGTGGTCGCGTCAGGAACTCGACGAGGCGGAGGAAGTAGCGGAAACCGTCGACTGGCGCTCCACGCGGAACGAAGAGCGGGTCGCGCTGCTCCTGCTTGCCGAACTGTTCGCCCCGATCGATCCTGGCAAGGCGGCGCAGTACATGGCGCTTTATCGCGACCTCGATGCGCTGCGCACGCCGCTCGTGCACTATACGCGCGACGATCGGCTGCAAGCCCAAGCCGATTATTGCGCAGGAGTCACGCAGCTCGCGCTCGGCAACGCGAAGACGGGTCTCAAACTCGTTCGCGGAAGTTTGGCGGTGTACGATCGCATCGGCTACGACTGGCGTGCCGGCCGTTGCGCGCTGCGCCTGTACGAGGCGACGGGCGAGGCCGAATATTTGCGCAGCGCGAGCGAAAAATTGCGCCGGTATCCGAACAGTTGGCTCGCGGACGAGCTTCGCAAACACGCGCGGCCGAAGAGCGCGCTGCCTTCACTCCCGCCGATGCAGCAGCGCGTTTTCGAAGAGCTGTGCCGAGGCCTGTCGACGGCGGAAATTGCCAAAAATCTCGGACGCAGCGAATACACCATCAAGAACCATTTGAAATTGATATTCAAGGCGTTCGGCGTGAAGAGCCGTGCGGCGCTGATTGCCTACCACGCGAGCGTGCGCACGTGAAATACCCAAAAGAATAGCGCGACGCTTCCGGCGGCAAGTGCTGCACCCGCGATGACCTGCGCGATAGTATGCGCCTTTACGTACACGCGGGCCCAGCACACCATCGGGATGAGCACGAGAAACGGCAGCGGTTGTCGCCCGTACAGCAAGGACAGCGCCACTAGCGGTGCCGTTATGCCGAGCGCGTGGGTGCTGATTTTCCAGTAGCGCGTGATGTACTGCACGACGATGGTCGAGAGCGTATAGCCGGCCATAGTGGCGATCAGCAGCCGCGGAGAGTGCGTCGCCCAAAGCGTTATCGTGCCGAGCAGATAGAAGATCACGAAAACGCCGAAGACTTTTTCGCGTTCCTCGCGCAGCGACATGTCGAGATCCGATATCCGGTCCGTCGCGTAGAGCCAGAAGATGAAAAGCATGGGCGCGATCGACGTAAAGAACGTCGAAAGAAACAGCATGCCCCAGAATTCTTCCGTGGTACGCGCGCGAATATGCGAAAGGATGACGAAGAGGGCGAGCGCCGTTAAAAACGGATTGAAGATCGTCGAGAGGATGCGCGCCAAATCGCGCCAAACGCGCCGGTTTTTTAGCGGTACGGGCGTGAGGACGGTATCGCGATCGCGCATTCCGGACATGAGTCGTTCGTCATTCTAACATAAAGCGGCCCGGGGTCGCGGGGACTCAAATTCGGAACAGCTGCGCGAACCGATCGAACAGTTTCGGATTGCCGCTCACCCGCACGCTGCTGCTGCGAAGCGCGTCTTCGGGAGCGACGCTGCCTGTCATGACGTCCTTGAGCGCCGGTCCCGCTTCGATCCGCAGGTCGGCGCCGGGCAACGGCCCTTCAGCGGCGGTCAGCGTTCCGTCCTCGACAAGCGCATGAATGAGCACGGGGCCCATATGCAATTCGTATGACGCGTGCACTCCCGCCGCGGCTTCCGGCTGAAACGTCGTGCGCAGCGCCATGATCATCGAATCGTTCGTGACGATCTCGTCGGGGCGCGGCGCGTCGAGCATTTTCGCTCCCCAGCGGCCGATCGCCAAGACGGCCGGCTCCAAGTCTAGGCCGCGCTGGGTGAGTTCGTATAAGACGCCGCCCCCGGGCCGGGTTGCCGCCCGGCGGCGAACGATTCCGGCGCCTTCCAACTCCTTGAGCCTGGCAGTCAAAATGTTCGTCGGAATCTTCGGCAAGCCGCGCTGGAGCTCGCCGAAGCGCTTGGGACCGACCAGCAGGTCTCGCACCAATAGGAGGGCCCACCGTTCCCCGATGATTTCGACGGCGCGGGCGAAGCCGCAAAATTGCCCGTCACTGCGCTTACTCACTATCCCCGTTATACCGTAAACTTTCATTTTTGCATACTACTTGCAAAAAACAAGTATAAGAGTTATGATGCGTCCACATAACGTAACGACAGTGAGGAGAGCATCATGGCGAACCACGTAGTACACTTCGAAATCATCGGAACCGACGCGCCGGCCCTGCGCGAGTTCTACGGCAAGGCGTTCGACTGGCAGCTCGAGACGATCGGCGGCCCGGCGGAAGATGCCCTCGTCCGCAATGCCGGTATTGGCGGCGGCATCGGCTCGTGCCCGGCGGAATATGCCCTCGTCCGCAATGCCGGTATTGGCGGCGGCATCGGCTCGTGCCCGAATGGCGCCGAAGGGCACGTGACCTTCTACGTTGCAGTCGACGACATCAAGAACGCGCTCGCGAAAGTCGAAACGCTCGGCGCAACGAATTTGCAGGGCCCGTGGCCGATTCCGACCGGCGGCAGCATCGCTACATTCGAAGATCCGCAAGGCCAGATGGTCGGTTTGGTGCAGGGACCGTAAGAAGGAGCAGATCGATGCAGCAAATCATCCCGTTCATTTGGTTCGACGGCAGAGCGGAAGAAGCGGTCAACTTTTACGTTTCGCTTTTCAAAAATTCGAAGATCGAAAGCGTCAGCCGCTACGGAGAAGCGGGCCCGCTTCCGGCTGGAACCGTCATGACGATCGAGTTTCAACTCGACGGACAAGATCTGATGGCGCTCAACGGTGGTCCCGGCGAAGCGCCGCAAGGACCGTATCCCGGCTCGGTCGCGTTGTTCGTCAGCTGCGAAACGCAGAACGACGTCGACGCATTGTGGGAAGGCCTCAAGCAGGGCGGTGAAACGCTGCGTTGCGGGTGGGTGAAAGATCGCTTCGGCGTCGTTTGGAACATCGTGCCGTCCGGCCTCGGCCAGCTCGTCGGCGGACCCGATGCCGAAAAGGCGCAACGCGCCATGCAGGCGATGCTTCAGATGGATAAACTGGACATCAACGAGCTGCGTCGCGCTTACGAAAGCGTGTAGTTGACCGCTTCGATCGTTTCCGCGGTCGAACGAACGATACCGATGCGGGGGAAGATGAGCCGGCAACTGTGCTCGTGTTCCTCCGCACTCATCGACGCCATCGCGTCTTCCACAAAAAGCAATTTGTAGTTTCGTTCCAGCGCATCGCGCGCGGTGGATTCGACGCCGATGTTCGTTGCGATGCCGCATATTGCGATGCGCGTGACGTCGCGGCGCCGCAGTTGCAGATCCAAATCGGTTCCGTAAAACGCGCCCCAGTTTTGTTTGGTGACGACGACGTCGTCCTCGCGCACCGCGAGGGCGGGATCGATTTCGTCCCAGCCGGCAGGCGGCGTAGGCGTCTGCGGAGCGTTGTCGACAAGGGGCCGCAGCATTGCCTGCGGCGTCCACGACACGCGCACGAAGACGACGGGCAACTCGCGAGCGTGAAACGCTTCGACCAGACGTGCCGCGTTGGCGACCACCTCGCTTGCCCGATGCGGGGCTACGTCGCGCGAGGTTATCCCGCGCTGCAAGTCGACGATAACGAGAGCTGCTTTCGCTTGCGTGAAGAAGGAGCGCGTGTCTATCATGCGGCTTTCCAGCCCGGTCCCGGTGCCGAGCAGGGGACCTTCATTCTGGGTATGTCGAACATGTGCTGCCTGATATGGTGATTCAACGCATCAATTCCCCTACCGACGTCAAAAAACTCAGTCGAGCGGACGTCGATAAGGCAGCCCAAGAGATCCGGGACATGCTGATCGCGGTTTGCGCGCAAAACGGCGGCCACTTGGCACCCAATCTCGGCGTCGTGGAACTGACGCTGGCGCTGCACCGGGTCTTGGATCTGCCGAAAGACCGCGTTGTCTGGGACGTCAGTCATCAGGTGTACGTCCACAAAATTTTGAGCGGCAGACGCGACCGCTTTCCGACGATCCGCAAGGGCGGCGGGCTCTCGGGCTTCGCCATGCGCAGCGAGTCGGAGTACGATTCATTCGGCGCGGGCCATGCGAGCACGAGCGTCTCGGCGGCGCTCGGCATGGCCAAAGCGCGCGATCACGCGGGCGGAAACGAGACGATCGTCGCCGTGCTCGGCGACGGCGCGCTCACCGGCGGTCTGGCATACGAAGCGCTCAACAACGCCGGGCAGATGCGTTCGAATTTCATCGTGATCTTGAACGACAACGAGATGTCGATCGCGCCGAACGTCGGCTCGATAGCTTCGTATCTCTCCGTGCTGCGCAGCAAACCGCTCTCCAATCTCGCGCGTCACACCGGCAAGGCCGTGCTGGATCACATTCCGCTCGGCGGCATGGCGAAAAAAGCGATCGAATCCGCGGAACTCGGAGCAATGCGTTTCATAGCGCCGTCCGAAAAAGCCGCGGTCATCTTCGAGGAACTCGGCTTTCGTTATATCGGCCCGATCGACGGCCACAACTTCGACGCGCTCGTGGATGCGCTCAACACGGCGAAAAGCCAGCCCCGCGCGGTGCTTCTGCACGTGCGAACGGTCAAGGGCAAAGGCTATGAACCCGCGGAGAAAGACGCCCGCACGTTTCACGGCCTCGGGCAGTTCGACAAGTCCAACGGCACCGTCATCAAAGTTCCGAACGCTCCGGCGAAATTCCAGGACGCGTTCGGCGATGCGATGATCGCGGCGGCGCAAAACGATTCACGCGTGGTCGGCATCACCGCGGCAATGCCCGACGGTACCGGGCTCGCGAAGTTCGGCAAAGCGTTCCCGAACCGGTATTACGACGTCGGAATCGCGGAAGCGCACGCGGTGTGCTTCGCGGCAGGCGCGGCGACCAGCGGGCTCAAGCCGGTGTGCGCGATCTACTCGACGTTCCTGCAGCGGGCCTACGATCAAATCGTGCACGACGTGTGCATTCAAAATCTGCCGGTCGTGTTCTGCATGGATCGCGCCGGGTTCGTCGGCGACGACGGGCCGACGCACATGGGCCTGTACGACATTGCGTATCTGCGCACGCTGCCGAACATCACCCTCATGGCGCCGCGCAACGAAGAGGAATTGCTGCCGATGCTGCAGCACGCGCTCTCGCTGAACGCGCCGGCCGGCATTCGGTATCCGCGCGGCTCGACGAGCGGCAAGCACCGCGATCCGCTCGCGCCGATCGTCCACGGACGCGCCGAAGTGCTGCGCCGCGGGAGGGGCGTCGCGATTCTGGCTTATGGAAACACCGCGGACGTCGCGCTCGACGCGCACGGGATTTTGGCCGCGGCGCAGGGCGATGCGGACTTGCCCACGGTCGTCAGCATGCGGTTCGTCAAACCGCTGGACGAAGCGCTCCTGATGGAACTCGCCGATACCCATTCGCACGTTCTTACCTTAGAAGAACATTCTCTCGCAGGCGGGCTGGGCTCGGCGGTCGTAGAGTTCGTTTCTGATCACGGCTTGGATTTGGCGGTCGAGCGCATCGGCGTTCCCAACAACGCCCTCGTGCAGCACGATTCGCAGGCCAAGCAGCGCGCCTTGTTCGGGCTGACGGGCGAGCATGTGGCCGCGCGGGTAGCGAGCGTTCTTGTCGCTCCGGTCCGTCCGTGATAGAATGTCGCAGTTTGGGGGCGTAGGCCCCCAAAAGCATTGTGGGCAACCCGCCCTTTGTCCGAGGAGACTCGCTTGATTTCTCTGCTGCTCGCTGCAGCTGCGCCGGCCGCGAAGGCTACTGCGGCAGCCGCCGCTCCGATAAAAGTCCCCATCAGCAACGTGCCCACCGCGGGACCGATGCAAGTGCCTGCGGGCATCAATTATCAGAACGTCACATGGTTCCAGCAGCATGCGGGCTGGCTGACGCACACGCTGAGCGCGCTGTTCATCGTCTTCGCGCTCGCACTGATCGTGCTGCTCGCCGTGCAGACCACCAAACAAGAAGGGCTCTCCGGAACGCTCGGCGGCCGGGTCGAGTCCGCATACGGCCGGCCGGGTGCGGAGGAACAGCTCAAGCGCATCACCGGCGTCGCCGCCGTCGCGTTTGTAGTCATCGGTACGATTCTCTCGCTGACCGGCATCTAGCGCCCGCACATGCCCCTGCTCGAAGTCAAGAATCTCCGGACCACCTTTCGCACCGAAGACGGGTTGGTTACGGCGGTCAACGGCCTCTCGTATTCGCTGGAAGCAGGGTCGACGCTGGGCATCGTCGGCGAATCGGGATCCGGCAAATCCGTCAATGCGCTTTCGATCATGCGGCTCATTCAGCAGCCGGGACAGATCGAACCGGGCAGCCGCATTCTCTTCAACGGTGAGGATCTGCTTGAGAAAAGTGAAGCGGCGATGCGCCGGATTCGCGGTCACAAGATCGCGATGATTTTCCAGGACCCGATGACGTCGCTCAATCCCGTGCTCACGGTCGGCGAACAGATTTCGGAAGCCGTGCAGCTGCATCTCGGGTTCAACAAAAGAGACGCCGTCGAAAAGACCGTCGAGATGTTCAAAAAGGTGCGTATCTCCGCGCCCGAAAAGCGCGTTCACGAATATCCGCACCAGTTTTCCGGCGGTATGCGGCAACGCGTCATGATCGCGATGGCGCTCTCGTGCGATCCGCAGTTGCTCATCGCCGACGAGCCGACCACCGCGCTCGACGTCACGATTCAGGCGCAGATTCTCGAACTCATGAACGAGATGCAGGCCGAAACCGGCGCGGCCATCGTCATGATCACGCACGATTTGGGAATCGTCGCCGAAGTCTGCAAAAACGTTTTGGTGATGTACGGCGGCAACATGGTCGAATACGGCACCGCCGAGCAAATTTTCGATTCGCCCAAGATGCCGTATACCCAAGGGCTGCTGGCGTCGCTGCCGCGCCTGGACGTGAGCGAGCGCAAACGCTTGGAACCGATTCCGGGTCAGCCGCCGAACTTGCTGCGCTTGCCGCCCGGGTGCGCGTTCGCGCCGCGCTGCCGGTATCGTATGCCGATCTGCGCCGAGCCTGTGCCGACGTACGACTTCGGCGGCGGCCACGTTGCGCGGTGCTTCTTGTACGACGAGCGTGCCGAAGATCAGCGCCCGATCGAAGTGGAAACGGTGGCGCACTCGTGAACGACGCGCCGAACGGCGACGGCCGGCGCACTCTGCTCGAGATCAAAGATCTCTACAAATATTTTCCGATCAGCGCGGGGCTCGTTTCGCGGCACGTCGCCGACGTCAAAGCCGTCGACGGCGTGGACTTTTCGATCGCGCCGGGTGAAACTCTCGGCCTGGTCGGGGAGTCCGGCTCCGGCAAAACGACGATCGGCCGCGTCATCCTGCGCTTGCTGCCGGCGACCAAAGGCGAGGTTTGGTTCGACGGGCGCAACATTCTGAACTGTACGCGCGCGGAACTGCGCAGGTTGCGCAAAGAAATGCAAATCATCTTCCAGGATCCGTTTGCATCGCTCAATCCCCGCATGACCGTTTCCGACATCGTCGGCGAACCGCTCAAAATTCATCACCTCGCGACCGGCAAAGCCGCCCAGCGGCGGGTTCAAGAACTCTTGCGCCTCGTCGGCCTTCAGCCGTATCACGCCAACCGGTATCCGCACGAATTTTCCGGCGGCCAGCGCCAGCGCATCGGCATCGCGCGCGCTCTCGCGGTGAATCCGAAATTCATCGTTTGCGACGAGCCGGTCTCCGCGCTCGACGTGTCGATTCAAGCGCAGGTCATCAACCTGCTCGAGGATCTGCAACAGCAGACTCGGTCTGACGTACCTGTTCATCGCGCACGATCTCTCCGTCGTACGTCACATTTCGACCCGGGTAGCGGTTATGTACGTGGGAAAAATCATGGAGCTGGCCCATCGCGACGATCTCTACAACAACCCGCTGCATCCGTACACGCAATCGCTCCTTTCCGCGATTCCCATTCCCGATCCGCACGTCGAGCGGCGCAAGAAGCGCATCGTTCTCGTCGGCGACATCCCTTCGCCCGTCAATCCGCCGTCGGGATGCCGCTTCCATACGCGCTGTCCGGTTGCGTTCGATCGCTGCAAAGTCGAAGTTCCGCCGTTCAACGAGTACGCGCCGGGACACTTCGCCGCGTGCCACTGGGTCGAGGAGCATAGCGGAAAAGCGCCGGATATCGGTTCCGATATCGACGTTGCCGCCGGCCCCGTCGTCGTGGAACCGGGTTCGCAAAGCGGCGAGTAGCGTGCGCGCTTTCGTCGCCGCCGCTTGCCTTTTGCTTCTAGTCTGTTCGCGCGCCGCCGCTTCATGCGCCGCCGGTGCTCCATCGTATGACGACGTCGTTTACGTGAAGGTGGCGCAGTACTCGCTCGTGGGTCAGGCATTGCCGTGGTACACGTTCGAGGCGGTGTACTACCCGGCCGGTTTGAAGGCACAGGTTACTCTGGATGCGCGGCGAGCGACGAGCATTCGCGGAACGTACGACGCGGCGAAGCCGCTCGGCGCGTATACGGCCGTCATGGGCGTGCTGAAACGCCACGATTTTTTCGAAATGCGCTTATCACCGGCGACGAATCTCTATCTTGACGGCCCCGAAGATCAAATCAGCGTCGTGCGGTGCGGAGTAACCACTACTCTCGGAACCGTGACGGCCGGCATGCAGGAGATCGATCTCGACGACGCGCGCGCCAAAGCATTTTTTGCGCTCGAGAAAGATCTGCGCGGCGTCATCTTCGCGCAGCAGTGGGAAAACACGAAGTAGACGAAAAGAGCGCGGTATGATAGTCGCCGCCGCCGTTGCCGCGCTCGCTTCGCTCGCGCAGCCGTCACTCTCTCCCGACGCGCGCACGATTGCATTTACCTCCGGCGGAAGCGTTTGGACCGTTCCGGCTTCGGGTGGGACGGCGCGACTGCTGATCGCCGACGGTGCGACCGACGAGCGGCCGATCTACTCGCCCGACGGGACGAAGGTGGCATACATCTCGTCCAAGACGGGCAACGGCGACATTTACGTGCTGCGCCTATCCGACGGCACGGTTTCGCGCCTGACGTACGACGACGGCTACGACGAACTCGACGGTTGGTCGCCCGATGGCCGGTACGTCTACTTCGCGAATTCCAGCCGCAATATCTACGGCGCGCACGACGTCTACCGCGTCTCCGCGTCAGGCGGCACGCCGATGCGCGTCGTGACGCAGCCGTACATGAACGTGTACCTTGCAGCGCCCTCGCCGCGTGACGGCACGCTTGCGTTCGACGCGCGCGGTTTTGCCGGCTCGCAGTGGTGGCGCGTCGGGCACAGCCATCTCGATGAGTGCGAGATTTGGATCCGCACGCCGCAAGGCGCATACGAGCGCGTCACGCCGGGAACGGCTAAAGACGAGTGGCCGATGTGGTCGCGCGACGCGCGCACCCTGTATTTCATGTCCGATCGCAGCGGTGCCCAGAATCTTTGGCAGCAGCGTCCCGGTGCGGCCGCGCGCCAACTCACGCATTTCAGCAGCGGCAGAGTCGTTTGGCCGAGCATCGCGCGCGACGGTTCCGCTATCGTCTTCGAACGGAACTTCGGCATCTACCGCTACGACGTTGCGAGCGGCGGCACGCAGCATATTCCGGTACGTTTGGAAGGGGCCATTGAAGCGCCGCACACCGCTCACCCGACGGCGCACGATCGTTTCACGGCGTTTGCGCTCTCGCCCGACGGAAAGAAAGTTGCGTTCATCACGCACGGCCGGCTGTTCGCCGCCGACGCGAAAGACGGCGGCTCGGCCCAGGAAGTGCCGCTGCACGGGCGGTATGCGCTGGGCGCGGTTGCATGGGCGCCGGACAGCAACACCGTCGCGTACGTTGCGGGCGAAGGACACGACGGCGCGATCCAAACGTACGATTTTCTGAACGATCGCAGCGCGCAGCTGGTGGCCGGGCCGCAGGACATCCGCTACTTGCAATACCGGCCCCATGAGGACGGCGCAGCCGAACGGATCGCCTTCGAAACGCCGGGCGAAGTGCGCGTGCTCGACGTGGCGACGAAGTCCGTACGGACGCTTGCGCGGCAAGAGCTGCCCTGGGAACCGTTCGACCCGGATCGGCCGCTGCAATGGTCCCCGGATGGACGCTGGCTCGCATTCTTCGCAGCGGAGCCGATGGGATTCACGAACGTGCACGTCGTCGATGCCGATGCTCCGCAGCAGCGGCCGGTTTCATTCCTTGCAAACGTCTTCGACGACACGATTTCGTGGGATCCGGGCGGCAAATTCGTGTTGTTCGATACCGCGCAGCGAACGGAACCGGGACAGGTGGCGCGCGTCGATTTGACGCCGCGTACGCCGGTGTTCGAAGAGACCAAATTCAAAGAGCTTTCACACCAACCGGACCATCCGTGCATCAAACCAACGCATCGCAGCGTACGACGCCGCCCAAAAAAGAACGTGTGGACATTGCGTTTGGGAATATCGAACAGCGGTTGCAGCTGTTGCCCATTGGCGTGGACGTGCAATCGCAGGCGTTGAGTCCGGACGGCAAGACGCTGCTGGTCAGTGCCGTTGCAGCCGGACAAACCAACCTGTACTTGTTTCCGCTCACCGATAAGGCCGTCGTGCGGCAGCTCACGCATTCGGCCGGCGATAAGAACTTGCCCACGTGGTCTCCCGATGGAAAGACGATCTACTATCTCGACGGCGACGGCGCGCTGCAGATCGTCGACGCGTCGAACGGAAAGGAAACGCCGCTCAACGTCAGCGCCGAGTTCGACGAAGACTGGAACCGCGACAAGGTGCAATCCTTCGAGCAAGCCTGGAGCGCCATCCGCGACTTCTATGCCGACCCGCACACCAACGGCGTCGATTGGGCAGCGGTGCGCGAGCGGTACGCGCCGCAGATCGCCGGCGCGCAAACGCCGGACGAGTTCCGCCGGCTGCTCGCGATGATGGTAGGCGAACTGAACAGCTCCCACAGCGGCGTCTATCCGCCCTCGCCGGCGAAGCGCACGAGCGGGCGCCTCGGCCTCGATTTCGATCGCGATGCGTACGAACGCAGCGGAACGCTTCGCATCACTGCCGTCGTCCCGCAGTCGCCCGCGGCGATAAGCGGACGAATCCGCGCCGGCGATGACTTGCTCGCCGTGAACGGCGCTCGCATCGGCTCCGGCACGAACTTGGACGCGGTTTTGGACAATACGATCGGCAAGCGCGTCGTTCTCACGATCCGGTCTGCGAACGGCTCGCGCGACGTCGCGGTTCAGCCCGTCAACTACGCGACCGCGATGGAACTTCGCTATCGAGCGTGGGTGGAGGCGAACCGCGAGACAGTATTGCGCGAGAGCGGCGGACGTCTGGGATACGTGCACATGCCGGATATGTCGGCGGACTCGCTGGCGAGATTGTATCAAGATCTCAACGTCACCGATTACGGCAAGGACGGCGTCGTCGTCGACGTGCGTTCGAATGAAGGCGGCTTCGTGAACGCGTATGCGCTCGACGTTTTCGGTCGCCGCCCCTACTTGCGTATGTATCCGCGAAACATGCCGGCGGTGGCCGCGCGAACCGAACTGGGACAGCGCGCGCTGGAAAAACCGACGGTCCTGATGGTGAACGAAGAAACGCTCTCGGACGGCGAGGACTTCACGCAAGGTTACCGCGCGCTTCATCTCGGCAAGGTCGTCGGCGTCCCGACGGCGGGCTGGATCATTTACACGTCCGCGATTTCACTTGTCGACGGTTCGACGTTCCGTTTACCCTTCGAGCGCGTCACGACGCTCGGCGGCCAAAACATGGAACTGCATCCGCGCCCCGTCGACGTGTACGTTACGCGGCCGGTCGGCTCGACCGCCGATCCGCAGTTGCATGCGGCGGTGCAGACGCTGCTGCGTCAAGTTGAGCGGGCAGTAGTTCGATGAGCGTCCCGGAGATTCAAACGCCGCGACTGCGTCTGCGCGGCCACCGCCGCGAAGATCTTGACGACTGCTCGGCGATGTGGGCCGATTCGGTCGTGACGCGGTTCATCAGCGGCATTCCGTCGACTCGCACGCAGACGTGGTCGCGCATACTCGCATACGCCGGGCATTGGTCCTTAGTGAGCTACGGGTATTGGGTCATCGAGGAAAAATCCACGGCAGCTTTCGTTGGTGAGACGGGTTTCGCGGATTTCAAACGCGAGACGATTCCGGCTATGCAAAACGCTCCCGAACTCGGGTTTGCGCTCGCGACGGCGATGACGGGCAAGGGGTATGCGTCCGAAGCGGTGCGCGCGGTCCTCGAGTGGGGCGATGCGCATCTGCCGGCGCGCACGGTTTGTTTGGTGAACGACGCGAATGCCGCCTCGCTGCGGATCGTACAGAACTTCGGTTATCGGGCGTTCGACCGTGGAGCCATAAACGGCGCGCCCGTGGTCTTTCTGGAACGAACGCGATAGTTTGCTTGCCTTGGAATAAACGCCGTCATTTTTCGCGAATTAACGCATCATGCGAATTGCATTTGCCGTCCTTCTCGCCGCCCTGCTTGCCTTCAGCGTAGCCGCTGCGGAGTCATACCATTCGATGTACGTGCGTCTCGGAGGCTACTCCGGCGTGCGCGGCATTTCCGGCGATCTCATCCGGCGTTTGTCCTCGGATCCGCAGCTCTCGCGCTATTTCGTCGACGTAACGCCCGCGCAGCGCGCCGAGCTCGCGAAGTACGCGGCCGACTACGCGTGCAAAGAAGCGGGCGAACCCTGCGCGCCGGTCAGGCCGAACATCTCCTTGGTCCGCAACGCGCCCTCGCTGACGGCAGAGCAGAAGCACGCAGCATTGTCAGACTTGAAACAAACCTTCGCCGCCCGACGCGTACCGAGTGACATTCAATCTGCAATTTCGGCAATTGTCAGATAAAAACGGTTTGCCGCTTAGGCGCGGGCGGGAAAGCTCCGGTGCGAGGTGAGTTGAATGAACAACGACAGAGACCCGACTCGGAATACCGCGATGGACGACCGGGAGATGCGCGACCGCAACGTCACCGACACGATGAAGCGCTCGAAAACCGAACGCGGCGAAATCGAAAGCGATCGCGACACGGACGATAAAACGCAGATACGCGAATCTATGCGATCCGATATAGGCGCCGGCGAGTAAGCCGCGCAATCGAAACGGGCGCCGCATCAGCGGCGCCCGCTGCCTATCTGGCGTACACGCCGACGATTTCCGCTTTTGCCAGGGTATGCGGCGCGGCCGCGAATTCGAATTTCGCCCCGGTCGTCGACTTGTCGAGCGGCAACTTTTCCGTGTCGAGCGCATACACCGTGATGTGATAGCGGTGCGGCGGCCCGGGCGGCGGACAAGGGCCGCCGTATTCGTTCGCGCCGAAGTCGGTGTGCCCAAGCACCACTCCTGAAAAAATCTTTCCGAATTGCTTTCCGCCTTCACCTTCCGCGAGTTCGCGCGTATCGCCCGGGATGTTGAACATCACCCAATGATAAAAGCCGCCCGACGTGGGCGCGTCGGGATCGTGCATGACGACCGCGAAACTCTTGGTTCCGGCTGGCGCATCGTTCCAACTCAGATGCGGGGAAAGATTCTCGCCGGTGCATCCCATGCCGCTGAAGGCATATTTTTGTGGAATGGCGGCGCCGTCGGAAAAGGAAGTGCTGTGGACGTTCATAGGCGGGTTGTACCCACCGCTGTTGCCGTGATCGGCGCAGGCGCCGCCGGCCTGGCGGCCGCACGGACCCTTCACGATCGCGGCATCGACGTGCTGCTGATCGAGGCGCGCGATCGGGTCGGCGGCCGCGCTTACACGGTGCGAACGACGGACGGCGCGTTTCCGGTCGAGCTCGGCGCGGAATTCATTCACGGAAAAGCCGCAACGACGATGGCGCTGCTGCGCGAATGCGGCGAAGGGGCGATCGGAATTGCAAGCGCGCCGAACGCGATATGGGAGGCGACGGAACGCGTACTCGGCGGCGTCGACGTAAACGGCGCGGATACGAGCGTCGACGAATTTTTGAAAAATCGGAACTCGGATGACGCGGCGCAGGCGCGCATGCTCATTGAAGGCTTCGATGCGGCGATTACCACGGACGCGAGCGTGATTGCAATTGCAAAAGAGTGGCGCAGTTCTGTAAACGATACGTCGTCGCGGCCGCGCAACGGCTACTCACAGGTCATGGACTATCTGTGGCGTCCGCTGATCGAACGAACGCTGCTGGATACGCGTGTCGAGGAAATTCGGTGGTCGGCGGAGGGCATAGCGATTGATGCAGTTCGCGCCAATCATCCGGTGCAGGTGCACGCGCGCAGCGCCATAGTGACGCTGCCCATCGGCGTTTTGCGCCGCCAATCCGTGCGGTTCGTTCCGCCGTTTCCGCCGGAGAAGCAGGACGCGATCGACGCGATCGGCATGGGGCCCGTCGTGAAAGTCATGCTCGAGTTCCGTTCCGTGTTTTGGCACGACGGGTTCTTTCAAGTGCCCGGACGGCACGGGTTTCGAACGGTGTGGTCGCGCATGCCGCAGCGCGCGCCGGTTCTCGCGGTCTGGGCGGGCGGAGATGCCGCAAGCGCGTTGCTGCCGCCGCGCAGCGACCCGGTCCGCGCTGCATTGGACGCATGCGACTGGCTCTTTCCGGCTATAGACGTCCGCGCGCAGCTGGTGCACGCATATTACCACGATTGGGAGACTGATCCGTACGCATGCGGCGCATACAGCTATCTGCGCGTAAACGGCGCCGGCGCGCGCGAGCGGCTCGCCGAGCCAATCGGCGATTCGCTGTTCTTTGCGGGTGAAGCGGCATCGGCCGACGATGCAGGCACGGTCGCAGGCGCGATACAGAGCGGCTACGATGCGGCAAAGGTATCCCTTTCGTTCATCCGATAAGAGAAATGGATGCTCACCGATTTGCTGGCGTGGTTTTCGGGGCGATCGGATAACCGGCGCCGTTATCCGCGCCGCGCCGGCGGTTTTCGTGTGTGGCTCGCCGCGCAGAACGGTTGGACGGCGCTCATTCCGGTCGACGTTTCCGCAAGCGGTATCGGCGTCGTTTCGCCGATGAAGTTCGAGAAAGACGAATTGAACTTCCGCATCGCCGTCGAGGAGCGTCCAATATTACTGCGGGCCAAACACGTCTGGTGCATTCCGGGGACGCTGCAGGGCAAACCGGTTTGGCGCTACGGCTTGCAGTTCACGGGCATCGGTGCCGACGACTGGGATGCGCTCGTGCGTTTTTGCAGCAACCAGAGCGTGAACGTCGAGAACAAAGCACAAAAAGAATTGGAACTCGTGCGCATGCAGGCGGATGACGTCGCGCGGCTGATCCCCGAGCGTCTGCAGGAACGTCTGCTGTCTATGCTGGTTCAAAATCAGCGGTTGGCGCCGCTCGACAAAGACAGAATTCCGCTCGTGCAATATTTTTACGGCGGCACGATGAAGCGGCACGGCAAAGTTTTGCACCGGTTGGAAATACATTCGCGAGTGAATGACGAGTCGACGGGCGAGCCGCTGGAGTTCGATACGAAGTTCCTTTTCGACGACACCGGCGGCGACGTCGAGATGTTACAATAACGCCATGAAAGACGACGCCGCGACGCAAGTCAGCAAAACCGACCAGGAGTGGCGCGCGCAGCTGGGCCCCGAGCGCTATCGCGTGCTGCGAGAGGCGGGGACCGAGCGTCCCTTTACCGGCAGCTTGCTCGAAGAACGGGGTGCCGGGACGTTCGCGTGCGGCGCGTGCGGCGCGAAACTGTTCGCATCGTCCGCCAAGTTCGATTCGCATTGCGGCTGGCCCAGTTTCACGCATCCGGAGCAGCAGCAAAACGTGCGACTGGTGGACGACTACAGCCACGGAATGAATCGCACCGAAGTCCGCTGCAAGCGCTGTGACTCGCATCTGGGTCACGTGTTCGAGGATGGTCCCGAGCCGCTCGGCACGCGGTACTGCATCAACTCGCTTTCGCTCTCGTTCATTCCATCGAATCGATAACCGCGGCTCGGCGCCGCGTCGAAGTCCGGCACATCCCCGGCTCGAGCGATCTGCCGGTCATCGTGCTGCTGCATGAAGGGCTTGGATCCGCGGCGATGTGGAAGCGCGTGCCTGAAGATCTCGCATCGCTCACCGGCTGCGCGGTGCTTGCATACTCGCGATACGGCAACGGCGGCTCCGACGTGCTGGAAGAGTCGCGTGCCGTTTCGTACATGCATGACGAGGCGTTGGAGGCACTTCCCGACGTGCTGGCCGCGTTCGACGTGCGCGATGCCGTGCTGGTCGGGCAGAGCGACGGCGCCTCCATTGCGTTGATTTATGCAGGCGAAATCGGCGCGCGCGTTCGCGGCGTCGTCTGCGAAGCGCCGCACGTGTTCGTGGAGGACGTTTCCGTGCAAAGCATCGCGCGTGCGAAGACGGCGTACGAGTCGACGGAATTACGGCGACGCCTGAGCCGCTACCACAAAGATCCCGACCGCACGTTTTACGGCTGGAACGACGTTTGGCTGCATCCGCAATTTCGGACCTGGAATATCGAAGACGCGGTTCGAAAAACACGCGTGCCGATACTGGCGATCCAGGAGCTGACGACGAATACGGCACCGTCGCGCAACTGGATGCAATCCGAGCCGCCGCGCAAGAATCGCGCGTCGACGTTCTCTACCTTGCGAACTGCGGCCATGCACCGCACCGCGACCGGCCCGATCTTACGTTGCCGGCGATCGCGGCGTTCGTCGCTACTTCGAGCGCACCGTTAGAATGAGGCGCAAGCCGGCGGGTTCCACCGTAAGCAGGTTGGTCGGAAGCGGCCCGAGCCGTCCGGGCGCAACCACACCGTAATACGGCTCGCCGCCACTGAAGATCTGAAATTTCCCCGCACCGGCGTTGAAGAGGTTCGTTCCCGCGAGCGTTAGATCGACGTCGTGCGCGATCTCGCGCCCCACCGCTGCGTCGACGAATACGAGCGGCGGCTGATTGAGCGGATTGTTGTTTCCGCGATACACGCCGACCGCCGCAGCGTGCCACGCGCGGTACGCCCAATCGGCTTCGAGCGACGCTTGCTGCTGCGGAATATTCGGGAACTGCTCGTCGTTGACGATGTACGCGCCCGACGTGGGATTCGACACGGTGACAGGCATATTTGACGGATAGGCGACGTTCAAGCCGTACATCGCGGTGATGAACGCATGCGCTTGCGGAAAGCGCTGCACGTAGTGCAGCTCGGCGCCTTCGTACACGGCATTGCCGATATTAATCGGATACGAATAGCTGACGGCCGGGCACGTATCGCCGGGGTAGTAGTTCTCGATCGGATCGCGCAGATTCGTGCGATAGACTGACGCGTCCAGCGTCGAGTTTGCTCCGAATTGACGCGACACGCCCAACTCGTATTCCGTCGCGTGCTCCGGCTTTTCATTCGGATTACCCTGACCGGAGATGACGCAGTTGTTGTCGGGCGGCGGCAGTCCGTCGTTCGTGAAGACGTAGCGCTCGATGAGCAGCGGAGCGCGGAAACCCGTTCCCGCTGAAAAGCGCACGGAAGTGCGCGGATCGGTGTCGTAAACCGCACTCAGACGGCCGTCGAGGTTCGATCCGAACGTCGTGTAGTGTGACGCGTACAAGCCGGCGCCCAGGTGCAGTTTCGCGGCCGGCTGCCATGCCGCGCGAGCAAAATACGACGCGATGTTCTGCGTCAGCTGCGGTACCGCTCCCGGAGCGACGAACGTCTCCTGACGCAGATATCCGCCGAACGCGAAGCTCGACGCGGAGAACGCGCGTCCCCACTGCAGCGATTCGTTGGTTCGCATGTCGGCGTGCGAAAGGTCGTACAGCGGGTTCGAGACGCCGCCGCCGGCGATGTCGACGTTGTCGGTCGAGCGCGAAAGATCGGCTACGAGTTCTCCCGCCCCGAGCGGCGCGCGCCCGTGCATGTCATAGGCGCGAATGCTTTGGCCGAACAGTCTGCGGCCCCGGTCCTTGCAGGATGCCCGTCGCGGAATCGATTCCGGCGATTCCGGCGCTTTGATCTCGCACGTCGCCGAGGCTGAAGAGCCGCACTCCGACGTCGGCGTTCTGCGAAAACGCATACGTGAGATTTGCGAGCGCGGAGCGCTGTGCGATCGACGAACCGAGGTGCTGACGGCTGCACGAGGTCAGATCGAACGAACAGACGAGATCCGTTTCGTTCACGTAGCCGGCTTCTTGCTGATCGTCGAGCGCGAGCGCGTATCCCAGTTTAGACGCAGAGCCGGTCGCGTTGGCCCACATTTCGCTTTGGCCGAAGGAGCCGGCGGAGAGCGAAAACGCGGAATGAGCGTCGCGCGTCGGCCGCAGCGAGAGCAAATTCACCGCCCCGCCGATCGTGCTGCTTCCCTCCAGGTCTTGCGGCCCCAAACCTTCGGAGACGTCGATCGCGGAAAAGGCGGCGACGGGAAGCTGCGAGATGTCGACGTCGCCGGTGTTCGCGTCGTTGAGCAGTTGGCCGTCGAGCGTGAGCATCGTTTCGGATGGGTCCGGCCCGCGGAGCGAAACCGTCGCCAGTCCCGCGGCGCCGCCGTTGTGCGGATACTGAATGTCGAGCGAGGGAATGTCGAGCAGACCTTCGCTGACCCGATCTATACCGGTGCGTTCGAGATCCGAGCGCGTGAGAATTACTGAGGGTATAGCGCCGCTGATGCGCGCCAAGCGGCCGTTCACCGTCACGCTGCCGATCGTGCGAAGTCTGCGGCGAGTCCTCCGGTTCCAGAACGACGTCGACGTTCGTGTCGCCGTTCACTTGCACGGGCGAGACCGTCACAGGTGAATAGCCGCGGCGGTCGGCCGTGAGCCGGTATGTTCCGGCGGGAGCCTGCAGCGTGAACTTGCCTCCGGCGTCGCTTACGCCGCGCTGGGTGACCGGTCCGCGCAGCACGACTTGCGCGTCCGAGATCGGCGCTCCGGACGGCGCATGGACGAATCCGGAAACCACGCAGCAGATCGCGGCGATTACTGCAAACACAGCGAGTCACGTTACGAAAATATCCTGAGCGAACCCTGGGAGTCAGAGATCGGGATCCGCTTGGCAGTGCTCCGAGGCGGGTGAATCGTTCGGGAAGATTGTGAAAGCAGTCCCTTTTCGCACTTCGATGTCGCGGCCGTGATGGAAGAAGTTGAAGATGCCGATCGCAGCGCCGATTCCAGGCACCGGAATCGCGCCGAGATATCCCGGCATGTTGCCGCTGGTGCCGTTGCGCTCCAAGTCGCTCGTGTTGTGATCGAGCACGACGCCCAAATGAGCGTCGCCCGGGAGCACGAGGTAACGCGGCTCGAGGACCAGCGTGCCGGGGCGGCCGGATCGGCCGGCAGGGGATGCAACTGCGACGATTCCGTACCCCATCGTGCGCGCGGGAATGACGATTTTATTTCCGCTGGTGACGGCGTTGATCGTTTCGAACCGGAAGAAGTCACCCGGCTGCGCGTTCGAGGAGTCCACGTTATCGACCATTTGCACTGCGACGACCGTGCAGATGTTGAGTCCCGCTATCGCGGCAGCGGCCGGGCGCGGATGCGACGTCAGTGCGAAGGCTGCAAAAAAGCATGCCGCCGTCAGGGCGGCGCGTTTGAGTGTGACGGTCACGCTTTCTTTCAATTCCCGGTGTTGAAGACGAGACGGTATCGCATGTTCGCGCGTTCCCGCTGCTGCACGCGCGCTTCAAAGGCCTCGGCGAGTTCGTTCAGCATGTTCTCCAGCGCTTTTTCCGCCGTACCGCGCGCGAACGTTTTGTCGATCAGTCCGCCGAGGCCGTGCAGCGGAACGTCGTAGCTGCCCGCAAGCCAGAGTTCCGCGCTCGACGCGCCGCTCGCGTCGATACCAAGCGCGCCCTGGAACGTCGGAAACGCGTCCGGACTGCGCATCGCGCGCATTGTGAAGCGAATCTCATGACGCGGTTCCAGCGACTCCGTCACGCCGGTAACGTTGACCGGAATCGCGACGTAGCCGACGTCCGGAAGCCCGAGGCTTGCAAAATTGATATAGAGCGCGAACTCTTCCCAGTCATTCCGATGCGCTTCGATCTCGTGCATGATGGAGGAGGCGGCGGAACGCGCCGGGACCGCGGGCACGCCGAGCGGCCGTTGTAGTTTAACCTGCGGCATGACGGTATCATACCCCCATATTCAGGTTTTCGGAAGCAAGCGCAGCAGTTCGTGTGCGTAGTCGAGCGTTATGCGATATTTCGAAAGAAATCCCGCGCCGAGATGTCCGTTCGCCGTTCCTTTGAGCGTTCGCGTGGTGCCGATTTGCTGGTTTTCCGCGGTGAGCGTTCCGATGTGCACGCTCGCAATTTGTCCGATCAGTTCTTCACTGCTGCCGCCCACGCCGCTCACGCTCTCGGTCTTCGTGGCAGAAAAAAGAGAACTGTGCTGTTCGTAATACTCGTACGCGAGATTGATGTTCGACTGATCGCCGGTGTCGACGGCGAGTTCCGCCGGCAATTGCCCAAGCGTTACGTTCACCACCGGAACGAAGTTTTGGAAAGCGAGGGGAACGGTCGTGCCTTGCAGATCCGCCGGCGTTTCTCCGCCGAAATACAACGCGTGACGCGTGTAGTCGATGGTGATCGGCATGCTCGCCAACACGTCCGCGCCGATGACGACGTCATACCCGTAGCGGTGAATGTCGCTGAGCACGACGTAATTCGCGTCGCCGAAGCGCACGTTGCCGAGCACGAGCGGTCCGGAGCGGACGACCTCGGTCGCATAGTCGCCCAGGCCCGCGATGCGCATCATGCCGATCGGCTCCAAATGGAGCTGCTCGGCCAGTTGCAAACTCATCGAAAGCGCGGAGTTGCCGCTATCGACCAGACACTTCACGCTCACGCCCGCGATCGAGCAGTCACCGATCGGCGTCGTACTCATCGGATCGAGCGGCATGCCCGCGGGCGAATCGGCGATGTGCGGCACCAAACCGCGCGGCGTCTGCAGGGGCTCGGGAACGATTTTGCGCGTCAAGTAGCGTTCCAGAGGCAAGTTGTTCCGCTCGATGTCGTACGGCAGCCAGTATGCGCCGACGCGCCGGTAGTCGCGCATTTCGTACGTGGCGTCGCCGTTTACGTCGCTCGCGCCCGCAACCAATCCGGATTCCGGATCGACGTAGATCGCCATCGGGGTAGCGATCGCATCCGAAACGTAGATACGGCGGCGGCGTTTGCCTTGGAACGTGACCGTTCCGCCGTCGTCGATGCGCCCTCCGTCGTCGACGAACGTCGGCGAAAGAAAGTCCAGCGTCCCGATGATCCGCAGTGCCCGAAGATAAGCTTCGGGCGCCGGCGATCGCGGCAGCGCCGTCCCGTTGATGTTTACCGAAAACAACCGTTCGCCGTCGAAGTACGTGCCCAAGCAGACGCGGCCGCTGCACTGCGAAAGGATGTAGCGCAAACCCTGCGCTTCCGTGTCGAGAATTGCCGGCGTGCCGTCGACGGTATGCGGCGACGTGCTGCTCATGTGCGCGTTCCACAACCCGCCGTTGACCGCGCGCATGCGGCTCAGAAGTTGCGGGAGGGAGGCGGGCTGCGCCGCCGTTCGGCCGCCGGAGGCGGCGAAAACGCAGAGCAGAACGACCCACGCGGCGAACTTCATAGCATGGAATTCAATCTCTTGGACCGCTATCTTCTCGGCGGCGATCCGCCGAAAAGCGAAGTGGTCGAGGATCTGCTGAAAAAGCGTCCCGAGGTGCCGGGCGCCTCGGCGTTTTACGAAGGAATCCGCATGCTCGGTCCGAGGACGCCGGACCTCACGCTCATTGCGCTGCGTTTGGTTCTGGCCGGGAAACCGGCGGACGACGAGCGCGTCGTGCGCCTTCGGGAAATCGTCGAACGCGCGCGCGCGAAAGGCGACGACTCGCAGAAAGCGGCGGACGCGTACCGGAAAGCCCTCGAGTAATGCTCGCGCGTTTGGATATCCCCGGCGCCTGGATGTGGTCCGCATGGCAGCCGGAGCGAGGAATGAATTTCAACAGTTATCTTTTTGAGCGCGAGGGCGGCTGCGTCGCCGTGGATCCGCTGCCGCTGGACGCGCAATCGATGGATGCGCTGCAAGCGCTCGGCGGCGTACACACGGTCGTGATCACGAATCCCGATCATATCCGCGGCACCGCATCCCTGCTCGAACGCTTTCCGGCGCGCGTGCTCGACTCGTTCGGGCCCGGCGACGAGGTGTTTGCCGGCGCCTATGCGGTCGCCATACCGCACGGAAAAAGCGAAGAGGTCGCGTTCCATCTTCCTGCCGCGCGCGCTGCCGTCGTGGGCGACGCGCTGATCGGCGCACCGGCGGGCGCGCTGAGTTTGCTGCCCGACGAGAAGTTGCGCGATCCCGCGAAATTCGTCGCCGGGCTCCGCCGCCTGTGGGCGCTCGAACTTCAAACGCTGCTGCTCTGCGACGGACAACCGATCTTCAAGAACGCGGACGAAGCGATCGGCGCGCTGTTGGAGCGGCGCGGCGGCGCGGCGATCAATCGCATCAACCTCGACGACTTGGAATTTCCGTATTCGTGCGAGCGCGAGCCGTACGCCGCGTATGACGGCGAGGTGGGGTTGCAGATTGGCGCTCGCAAATTGGGCTATCGCGTGGCGAAGCTCCCGCCCGGTAAGGTCTTTTGCCCGCTCCACTCGCACGAAGCGGAAGAAGAGTTCTTTTTCGTCATGGAGGGACGGCCGAGCATCCGTACGTTGCGCGGCACGCTCGAGTGCAGGCCCGGCGATTTCATCGGTTTTCCGGTGGGCGAGCGAGGGACCCATCAGCTCAGGAACGACTCGGACGAGGACTGCCTCGTACTGCTGGTGGGAATGAACGAGCGCCTTGAAACATGCTTCTATCCCGATTCGGACAAGGTCGGTTTGTACGTGCCGGAACGAGGCCGCATGGTGCGCGGCTCCCCCGGCTTGGATTATTACGATGGTGAGTAAAGATCCGTGTCGAATGGAACGTCTGCATTGGACCGTACCGTTGACTATACCGTCATGGCTTCGTTTCGCACTCTCGCAGCTGCGGCGCTCGCCGGGGCCTTGCTTGCCGCCGGCTGCACGCTCGCGCTCGCCGCTCCGCCGCCTTGGGCGCACGGGCACCAGCACGCCCGCCCTACAGCGGAGCAGCCTGTCGTCGCACCCGGCGCGCACGGCGTCATTTCGGGCACGATCACGGGAGTGGATTACGGCGGCGCCAGCATCCTCATCGCGACGCCGCGCGGGCTCGTGCCCGTCGCCGTAACGCCGACGACGAGTATCATCCGTGGTTCAGGATTCGCATCCTTTTCCGATCTCGGACGAGGATCTCGCGTCAGCATCGACTTCAGCGAAATCGGCGGCCGCCTCGTCGCGCAAATCATTCGCATCCGCTAATCTCGTCAAAACGTATCGAGACGCGCGAGGACGCCGTGCGGCGCTCGACGGCGTCTCGTTATCCGCGAGCGACGGAGAATCGCTCGTCATTCTCGGTCCCAGCGGAGCCGGGAAAACAACGCTGCTGCGTGTGATTGCCGGCCTCGAATCGCCGGACTCCGGCTCGCTGCAGCTCGACGGACGCGACTTGCTTGCGGTTCCGGCCGCTCGCCGGCGCGTCGCACTCGTCTTTCAAGACGACGCGCTCTTCCCGCAGATGAGCGTGTACGAAAATTTGGCGTTCCCGCTGCGCGTGCGCCGAGTGCGCAGCGAGATCGTGGCAAAGCGCGTGCGCGAGGTTGCCGAGGCGCTGGCGATCGACGCACACCTTCGCGAACGTCCCGCACGCCTGTCGGGCGGCGAACGTCAGCGGGCCGAGCTGGCGCGCGCCGTTTTGAGCGATCCGCGCATCCTGCTGCTGGACGAGCCGCTTGCGCATTTGGATCCGCAGTTGCGCGCTTACGTGCGCGAGCAGTTCACGCAATTCCGCGCCTCGTTTCCCGGCGCGGCCATTCACGTGACACACGATCACGTGGAGGCGCTTTCGATCGCGGACAATCTTGCGATCATGTTTGAGGGCCGTATCGCGCAATACGGGCGCCCGCAGCAGGTGTACGATTTTCCCGCAAACGTGCTCGTCGCCAGGTTTTTCGGATCGCCGCCGATGAATCTCATCGACGGCGACATGCACCTGCTTGGAATTCGTGCGGAACACGTACGCATCGACGCGCGCGCACCGCTGCGCGGTTGCGTCGTATCCGTTCAGACGACCGGGTCCGATCGTTTCGTTCGCGCCCACACGGCGCGCGGCGACATGGTCCTGCGGTTGCCGGCCGGCGCACACCCTGCACAGGGCGAAGAGATCGGCATCGCTTTCGACGATGCGCACGTGCGCCGTTTCGATCGATCGATGGGGACATTATTGACATGACGGATATTCGCACGCTCGCCGCCGGCGTCGTCTGCGTAGGGTTTGAAGGAACGCGCATCGACGAAACGGTCCGGGCCATGCTGCGCGGGACGCCGCCGGCGGGACTGATTTTGTTCGGCCGCAACGTCGAGTCGCTCGAACAGACGCGAGCCTTGACCGATTCGATCCGCGATTTGCTGCCGCGAGCGATCGTCGCAATCGACCAGGAAGGCGGCCGAGTCGCTCGGCTTCGCGACAAAGTCGAGGAATTGCCCGCGATGCTCGCGCTTGCGGCAACCGGGGACGCCGGATTAGCGACGCGCGCGGGTGCGCAGTCCGCATTCGATTTGCGCCGCGCGGGCGTAAACGTCGACTATGCCCCGGTGCTCGACCTGATGTTGATGCGCATGAACACGGTGATCGGCTCCCGCGCGTTCGGGGACGACCCGGAGCGCGTTGTGGAATTGGCGGGCGCATTCGCTCGCGGCATGCGCTCGCAGGGTATCGTTCCGACGTTCAAGCATTTTCCCGGGCACGGCTCGACCGAGGTCGACTCGCACCTCGATCTTCCGGCGATCGACGTCGATGAGCAGACGCTGCGCGATCGCGATCTCGTTCCGTTCGCAAAACTGTTGCCCGGCGCGGAGGCGTTGATGACGGCGCACATCGTCGCGCGCAGTTTGGATGCGGAGCGTCCCGCCACGATTTCACCGCGAATCCTCACGGACGTACTGCGCGACGAAATCGGCTTCTCGGGCGTCTGCTTCACCGATTGCATGCAGATGGACGCAATCGCGAAGGGCGTGGGCACGGCAGAAGGCGCGGTGCAAGCGCTGATGGCGGGCGCAGATTGCGTCTTGATCAGTCACAGCGTCGAAATGGCGCTTACGAGCATCGACCGTATCGTGGACGCCGTCGAGTCGGGGCGCCTTTCTCGCGTGCGGCTGGAACAAGCCCATACGCGTGTCGGCGAATTGCGCGCGCGGCTGCAGCCGCCGTTGCCGCTGGATGCGCGGTCCGAGCATGCCGGCATCGGGCGCGAGATCGGCCGGCGAGCGGTTACGGCGATCCGCGGAAGCGCGCATGCCGACGCGGATCGCAGCATCGTCGTGTCGTTCGAGGGCGCAACCACCGAAGGTGTCCAGGGCCTGCATACGGAGCATGCCTCGCTTGCGGGCGGACTTCGCGTTCCGGAACTGCGTTTGCCGCTCGAGCCGCAGCCCGCGCAAACGGCGGCGCTGCTTGCCGACTTGCGAGTGCGCGGAAAACGTCCGATTCTGCTGCTGCGGCGCGCGCACGTGTACGAAAAACAACTGCAAGCCGCGCGCGCAATTTTGGACGAGTTCCCCGATTCGCTTATCGTCAGTACGCGCGAACCGTTCGACGCGCTCCTGTTGGAGGGAGCGCAGACCGTGCTGTGCACGTACGGCGACGATAAGCCGAGCATGGAAGGCCTCTCGGACGTGTTGTTCGGCGGTGCTCCGGCCGAAGGACGGTTTCCGCTACATCGCAGCGCCGAGTTCGCCCAAGGATGACCCGCGTGCAGCGCGTGCTGCGCGGCGCTTGCGGCAAGCAGTTCACCGGTGCGGTCGCGCGCGTCGAGTTCCGCGGCGAGCCGGTGTTCGAATCCGCGTACGGCGTCACGCGCGACGACGCGCTGCAGCAACCCGTGTACGTGGACACCGCATTCGACCTCGCGTCGATCACTAAACTTTTCGTCGCGACGCTGGCGCTTCGGGCCGTTCAGGAGCAGCGCATATTGCTCGACGAACCGCTTACGCGATGGTTTCCAGAATGGCAAGATACCTCGCACGCGGCGATAACGCTGCGGATGCTGCTGGCACATGACTCGGGAATGAACTCCGGCGCAGACTATCGCCAGTTGCTCGGGCACAACGTCGCGCGCTATGCGATCGAGCGCGATCTGGTCGCGCGGCCCGGCGAACGCGTCATCTACAGCGATCTCGGGTTCATCGCGCTGGGCGAACTCTTGCAGCGCGCGTACGGAACGTCGCTTGCGTCGCTGGTGAGAGAAGTGCGCGCGACGCCGGTTTACCGGCCGATCGAACCGGGCGCAAAGCGCATTCCCGCCACCGAAGAGGACGGCTGGCGCGGCCGGGTGCAAGGCGCGGTGCATGACGAAAAAGCCTATTTGATGGGCGGAATCGCCGGCCACGCGGGACTCTTCGGAAGCGCCGCCGACGTCGCGTGGCTGGCCGAGCAGTACATGGCCGCGTTATGCGGACGCGATTCGTCGATCGTTCGAGAAGATACGGCGCGCGAAGCGACGCGCGAACAAGCTTTCGATCCGGTTTTGCGGCGAGGTCTGGGCTGGGCTCTCAAAACGAGCGATGAAAATTCGTGCGGACGTTTTTTTTCGGACGCGTCGTTCGGCCATACCGGTTTCGTAGGGACGTGCGTGTGGGCCGACCCGCAGCGCGACTGCGTCGGCGTGCTGCTGACGAACAGCGTCTACTTCGGGCGGACGGACACGCGCGAACTGCGTGCGGCGTTTTATGAAGCGCTCATCGAGGATTTGGATCTGCGATGATCGCGATCGGCTTGATGAGCGGCACGTCGCTCGACGGTGTAGATGCAGCGCTCGTTCGCATTCGGCCGCGCGGCGAGAGCTATGCGGTTCATCTGCTAAACTTCGTCACGCATCCTTTCGAACCGCAGGTGCTGGAGCATTTGCACGCGGCGCTGCCGCCGAACCGCGGCAGCGTTGCACTCCTGGCCGATCTGCACAACGAACTTGGACACGCGTTTGCGCGAGCCGCCGATCTGGTTTCAGCGGAAATGCCGATCGATTACGTCGCTTCGCACGGTCAGACGCTCTGGCATGACGGCAACCGGCACGTCACGCTCCAACTCGCGGATCCGTTCGTCATGCGCGAAGTGCTCTCAACCACGATCTGTTACGATTTTCGCAGTGCGGATTGCGCGGCGGGCGGACACGGCGCGCCGCTCGTACCGTACGTCGACGCGCTGCTGCTCGGCAGCGAAGAAGAGGACCGCGTCGCCGTGAACGTCGGCGGCATCGCAAATCTCACCGTGCTTCCGCGCGGTGCGGGTCCGTATGACGTAGCGGCGTTCGACACCGGCCCCGGCAATATGCTGATCGATGCATTCGTGCGCGAGCGCACGAACGGTGAGATGCGGTTCGACCGCGACGGCGCGCTTGCGCGAGCAGGCCGCGTCGATTCGAACGTCCTGGAAACGATGCTTGCGGATGCATACTTCGGGCTGCCGCCTCCGAAGTCCACGGGGCGCGAGCGGTTCGGCGCGCAGTTCCTGCGCGCGCATGAAAGCGGTTTGCAGGGGCTTTCGCTGGAAGACGGTGCCGCGACGCTGACCGCGCTGACCGCGCAGACGCTCGCTTCCGCGATCTCGTCCGCAGCGCCGGAAAAGGCGCGCGTGCTGGTAAGCGGCGGCGGAGCGCACAACGCGACGCTGATGAACGGTCTGCAAGAGCGGTTGCCGCGCATGTGCGTCGAACGCTCCGACGTGATGGATTTTAACGGCGATGCCAAAGAGGCGATCGCCTTCGCGTTGCTCGGATACGAGACGCTTCGGGGGCGCGCCGCGAACGTTCCGCGCGCAACGGGCGCAAGCCGCCGGGTCCCGCTCGGATCCATCGCACCTTTTGCGCTGCCGAAACTTCTCGGGAAAATCGAGGCGGAATGCCGACAATAGCAGTCGGCGTCGACGCCGGCGGAACGAAAACCGCCGTCGTGCACGCCGTGGACGGTGAAGCCGGCCGCATCGAAGTGCGCGAAGGCGCGAACGCGTCGGTACGCGGAACCGAAGGCGCCGCCGCGATTATCGCGGACGCCGTCGAAAGCTCGTTGGACGGCGCGATGCCGCACGCGATCTTCGTCGGCGCGGCGGGAGCGGCGCGCGAAGAGGTTCGTGGCGCGATCGAAAACGCGCTGCGTTCGCGGTACGCGTCTGCCCGCATCGCGGTTCGCGACGATGCTTACGTTGCGCTTCGGGCGGCAGTACCGCAAGGCGATGGTGTGGTCGTCATCGCGGGAACCGGCTCCATTGCGTTCGCCCAGCATGGGGAGAACGGATACCGGTGCGGCGGCTACGGCTATCTGCTTGGCGACGACGGTTCGGGTTTTGCAATCGGCTCGGCGGCGATCGGCCACGTTCTGCGCGCGTATGACGGCCGCGCCCCGCGCGACGAACTCGTAAGCGCGATCGAAGCGCACCTGAACGCGCGCGATTTACACGCGGTGCTGCAAGCGGTGTACCGGTCGCAGCATCCCGTTGGTACGGCGGCCGCGGCGGCGCGCGTGGTGCTCGATGCGGCGCAAGCCGGCGAACGCAGCGCCGGAAAAATCGTGCAGGGTGCCGCTTTTGCGCTGGCCGAGCTCGTCAAGAGTGTGGTGAAGCGCGCGGATTTGCTCGGCGCCGCCGTGCCGATCGTGCTTGCCGGAGGCCTGCTCCAATCGAATAATTTGCTGACGTACCTGCTGGAGACGCGCCTTCTGAACGAACATCCGAACATGCCCGTAGTGAAACTTGCGACGGAACCGTGCGTTGGAGCGCTCGCGCAAGCGCAGCGGCTGCTGGACGCATGAGCGATTCCCCGCTACCGCAGACCGAGGCGGTCAATCCGAACACATCGGGCCTCGACGAGATGGAAACGCGCGATTTGGTTCGCATTCTCGCCTCCGAGCAGCGCGCGGCGGTGGAAGCAGTGAGCGCGGTGAGCGATGAGCTTGCGCGCGCGGTTGAAGAAATCAGTTCACGCATTCGCGCGGGCGGCCGGCTGCATTACGTAGGCGCGGGCACCAGCGGCCGTCTCGGATTTCTCGACGCTTCGGAAATGCCGCCCACGTTCGGCACGGATCCGTCGCTCGTGTGCGCGCATATCGCGGGCGGAATCGGCGCGCTTACGCGAGCCGTCGAAGGTGCGGAAGACGATGCCGCTGCCGGCGAACGCGAAATGCGCGATCACGTCGCTTCGAACGATGCGGTCGTGGGCATGAGCGCGAGTGGAGCAGCGCCGTTCGTGCTCGGCGCGATGCGTGCTGCGCGAGAAATCGGAGCCTGGACGTTCGGCGTCGCAAACAGCGCCGGCTCTCCGCTGCCGCGCGCGTGCGACAGCGGCATCGTGCTCTCGACGGGTCCGGAGCCGTTGACCGGGTCGACCAGGCTCAAGGCCGGCACCTCGCAAAAAATTTTGCTCAACACGCTTTCAACGGCGGTCATGGTGCGTTTGGGCAAAGTACACGACAATCTCATGGTGGACGTCGTCGCGACCAACGCGAAACTGCGTAAACGCGCGTTGCGGCTCGTCACGCAACTCGCGGACGTCGACGAGGCGCGCGCAGCCGATCTCTTGCAGCAGGCACACGGGAGCGTCAAAGTTGCCGTCGTGATTTCACGCAAGAACGTGAACGCGGAAGGGGCGCGCGCGCTTTTGCAAGCACGCGGCGGTTCGCTTCGCATCACCTTGGAGTAGCCGCGAGTTTGGGTACGTTAGTAGCAGCTGGGACCGGGCACAAGGTCAAGCGCTCGAATGCCCCGATGGGGAAAGGAGGAAACCATGGCTGCTCTCGCGGGAATCCTGTGGACCGTCATCGTGATTTTGTTCGCGATCTGGATCGCAGGCCTGATTCTACACTTTTTGGCCGGCTGGATTTGGATACTCTTTGCGGTTGCGGTGGTGCTGCTCTTCGTGAACCTGCTCACAGGACGAGGCGCCACGGTTTAAAGACGCGAAAAGCGCCGCAGACGTGAAACTCGCGGCGCTTTTTTTTGCCCTTATAGCATTCGTGCCCTTGGACGATCGTCCGGTCACGCGGCAACTTCCGCAGATGCTCGGCCGAATCGCGGGCGTAACGATCGCAGAACCGCCGCGGGCGCTGCTGGGAAACTATCTCACCTTCGGTCGCCCCGACGCCATCGCCGCGTGGCTCAACGGTGCGCAAGCACGCCCCGCGTCGAGCGTCGTCGTATCTACGGATATGCTGGCGTACGGGGGGCTCGTCGCCTCACGCGTGCCGGGCGTTTCGTATGCGGACGCGTACTTTCGATTGCAAGAGTTGCGCACGCTCCGGCGACTGCACCCGCACGGTTGGATCGGCGCGTTCGGAACCGTTATGCGCCTCGCGCCGACAGGCGTTCCGGCAATCGGTCCGGCAAAAAACTTTTTTGCGGCGTATCCCGCTTGGGACTATTTGCAGCAGTATGCGAATCTGCACGATCCGCCGCTTGCGAGCGAGGCCGCGCGCGCAGCGCGTTTGCGAGCGCTAATCGGCGACGACACGCTGAATGCGTATCTTCAAACGCGAGCGCGCAATCTGTCCGTCGATCTGCTTGCAATCCGCTTGACCGGGCAGAATGACGTCGACGATCTCGTGCTCGGGCAAGACGACGCAGGTCCGGTCGGGCTGCATTTGAAGGACGTCGCGGCGCTTCGCGCCTCGGTGGAGCAGCAGAACCTCGAGCAGCGCGTCGCAATCGAACCCGGCGCCGACGAACTCGGCATGGCCATGGTCGCGCAAGCGCTCGCGCGAAACATCGGCTGGGCGCCGCGCATAGAGGTGCGGTATTCCCGCCCGGGCGGCGGCACGTACAACGACCCGCTCGAATACGCGCCCATCGACGTCGCGATCGGTTCGCTCGTCAAACTTTGCGGCGCGCAAAGAGTGGACTCTCGCCCCGACATCGTGTTGTACGTTCGCGTACCGGATTCTACCGCAGCGGACGACGCGTCGCTTCTTTCGGCGATGCACGCAGACGAGCAGTCCGGCGTTTCCGTGGCGTTTGCCGATTTGACGTTTTTGGAAAACACGTTTGCGCCTCAGGCGCATTTTGCCGAAGAACTGCTCGCAACGGGCATAGCCTCCGGACTCGATGCGTACTCGTCTTGGAATACGAACGCAAACACCGTCGGCACCGCGGTTGCCGAGGCGGTTGCGGCGAACGTCGGAAGACGTGCCGGAACGTACGACGCGCTCGCGCACAAAACGTTTACGTTCAACCGCATCCTCGACGACTACGCGTTCCACGACTACGTCCGGCCGGAACTCAATCGTATGCTCGACGCCGCGGGGATTGCGGATCACACGTATCTGCTTCCGGAGCAAGCCGCGCCGGTGGCGCAGTTCAACAGCGCGGCGTTATGGAATCGCGGCGCGGCAATTCTTCAGCAGCTCGATCCGGGATATCACATCGCGGCGATGAACGTCACGCTGCCTTGGAACAGGACGTTCGAGACCGAAATCGATGCGGCGCTCGCACCCAACCTGTAAGCCGTTTTAGTGAACCAGCGTTTGCGCTAAGACGAACTGCACGCCTTGCGCCTGCATCTTTGGATACAAGTCCCGGATGGCCGCGAGCGTCGTTGGCTTTGGGTGGCCGATGGCGATGGCGGAGCCGTTGCGTCTGGCTATGGCCACGGCGCGTTCGAGCATGGTTTCGGTGTACGCAACATCGGCTTGGTCATCCAGGAACACGTCTCGTTTGGCGTTCGGAACGCCGGCGTCTTGCGCGGTTTGCTGCGCGACGCTCTTTGCGCTCGTGCGGGAATCGACGAAGAACAAGCCGTGTTCTTTGAATACGGCGACGACGTCTTTCATGACGCGCTCGTCCGAACTCGCGGCGCTGCCCTCATGATTGTTCGCGCCCTTCGCGAGCGGCACTTGCGCGACGTCGTCCTCCGTTTGCTTTGCGACTTGCTCGTCCGTCATTGCGTCCTTCACTTCGCCCGGACCGGGGTAGGCGTGCGAAAGCGGCTCCATCGGAAGATGCAGCATGACGCCTTTGCCTGCATCTGCGGCTTCTTGCGCGATACGCGCCGTGTACCGCACGTGCGGAAGGACCGACATCGTGATGGGAATCGGCAGCGCGATCAAGGCTTGCTCCGTACTCAACCACTGACCGCAGTCGTCGATGATGAGCGCGACCTGCACCGGGCTCGTCGACGCGGCCGCGGGTGAAGCGGCGGCGGGCGAAGCTGCGGCGAGCGAGGGCGAGGGCGAAGGCGCCGGCGTTTCGGCGTTTTGCGGCGCCGGTGTTGCAACCGCGACGGTGTGGTGCGGCGTTTCGTGACGGCGGGGGTGCTTACGCGGATAGACGGCCCAGGCGACGATCGCGCCGAGAACCAAAGCAAAAAGAAAGAGCGGCACCGGATTAGCGCGGCGCCGGCGCGATCGCTTGCGAGCCATGGACGGTAATTTCGCGAACCACGGTGAAGGGTGCCTTCATGAACGTGCCCGTGATCTTCGGATCGGTTCGCGTCGAGCGGCAGGGGATCAAACTCGCGCGTTTCGTGCAGAAAGAGCTTGCGCGGCTCGGGTGCAGCTCGACGCTCGTCGATCCGCTGGAACACCGGCTTCCGTTATTGGAAATGCAGTACTCGGATTACCCCGCGGGCAAGGCGCCGGAAGCGCTCGAGGAACTGGCGCAGTTGTATCGCGCTGCGGACGGCTTCGCGATCGTGACCGGCGAGTACAATCATGGAATTCCGCCGGCGCTCAAGAACATACTCGACTATTTTCTCGAGGAGTATTTTTGGCGGCCGTCGGCGATCGTCTCGTATTCCGGCGGCCGCTTCGGCGGCGTTCGCGCCGCGATGCAGTTGCGGATGACGCTGGGAGAGCTCGGCATGTCCTCGATTCCATCGACGCTCCCCGTGCCGAACGTCGGAACGGCTTTTAGCGACGAGGGCGAGCCGGCGGACCCGGAGTTTCGCACCCATTCGAAGCGCTTTTTCGACGAATTCTACTGGTACATGGACGCGCTGCGGGAACAGCGCAAAAAAGGCGTTCCTTACTGACGCTGGCACAACTCGACGAGCACGCCCGCCGTGCTCTTTGGGTGTAAGAACGCGATGAGGTTTCCGTGCGCCCCTTTGCGCGGGCGTTCGTCGATGAGCCGGACGCCGGCCGCTCTCAAGCGGCGTAATTCCCCTTCCAGATCGGCAACGCGATATGCCGTATGATGCAGCTTCGTCGGCGCCTCGCCGCGGTATTTCGCGATCGCCGACGACTCGTCCAGCGGGCGCAGCAGTTCGATTACCGATTCGCCTGCGCGCAGGCCGACGGCTTCGACGCCCTGATCGGTAACGGTTTCGCGATAGACTTGTTCGAAACCGAGCGTGTTGACGTAGAGATCTATCGTTCGCTCCAGATCTTTCACGACGATGGCGACGTGGTCGATCTGCATTACGCGACGACCTCCGGCGCACGATAGACGCCGAAGACCTCGCGCAGGACGTCGCAAACTTCACCCAGGGTCGCGCCGGCGTCGACCGCATCGATGAAAAGAGGCATGAGATTCTCGCTCCCGTTCGCCGCGCGCCGCACGCGTTCGAGGCAAGCGTCGACCGCTGCACCGTCGCGCGCAGCCCGAAACGCATTCAACCGCGCGCGCTGCTGGTGCTCGACCGCGTCGTCGACGCGCTGCAGGGGAATCGCCGCGTGCTCGCCCGGCTCGGCGAAGCGGTTCACGCCGACTACGACCTGCTCGCCACTCTCCACCGCCTGCTGCGCTCGATACGCGGACTCGGCGATGCGCGTTTGCATCCATCCGCTCTCGATTGCGGCAACGCTGCCGCCGAGGTCGTCGACTTCGCGAATCAGCGCCCGCGAGCGTTCGATCAGTGCGTTCGTCAGCGTTTCGACGTAAAACGAGCCCGCCAGCGGATCGACGACATCGGTGACGCCGCTTTCGTAGCCGATGATTTGCTGCGTGCGCAGCGCGATCTTCGCCGCTTGCGCGGTCGGCAGCGCCAACGCTTCGTCCTTGCCGTTCGTATGCAGCGACTGGGTGCCGCCCAGCACCGCCGCGAGCGCTTGCAGCGTGACCCGGATGACGTTATTCTCCGGCTCTTGCGCGGTGAGGGTCGAACCCGCGGTTTGCGTGTGGAACCGCAGCATCTGCGAACGCGGGTTTTTGCAGCCGAATTCATCGCGCGTGATGTGTGCCCACAAATAGCGCGCGGCCCGGAATTTCGCCACCTCTTCGAAGAGATCGTTGTGCGCGTTCCAAAAGAACGATAAGCGCGGCGCGATGTCGTCCAAATCGATTCCCGCGTCGCGCGCGGCGCGCAAGTACGCCTTGCCGTTCGAAAGCGTGAACGCGATCTCTTCGAGCGCCGTGGATCCGGCTTCGCGAATGTGATAGCCGGAAATCGAGATCGTGTTCCACTGCGGCAAGCTCTCGAGCGCAGTACGACATGACGTCGGTAACGAGCCGCATGGAAGGTTTCGGCGGATAAATGTACGTCCCGCGGGCGACGTATTCTTTGAGGACGTCGTTTTGGATGGTCCCGCCGAGTTTGTCGAACGCGATGCCGCGCCGGCGCGCGACGGCGAGCAGCATCGACAAGATAATCGACGCGGGCGCGTTGATCGTCATCGACACGGTCACGCGCTCGAGCGGAATCGCGTCGAACAGCGTTTCCATATCGGCAACGCTGTCGATGGCTACGCCGACTTTCCCGACCTCTCCGCGCGACTGCGGCGCATCCGAATCGTAACCGAGCTGCGTCGGCAGGTCGAACGCGACGGATAACCCTGTCGTGCCGCGCTCCAGCAGATAGCGGTAACGGGCGTTCGATTCCGCCGCCGTCGCAAAACCCGCATATTGGCGCATCGTCCACAACCGCCCGCGGTACATATCCTTACGCACGCCGCGCACGAAGGGAAACCTGCCGGGTTCACCCGGTTCGTGGGGCGGGCCGGCTGCGCGGTCGTAGACGGGTTCGAGCGGAATCCCGCTCGCGTTTTCACTGCGAGGCATTCGGCCGGTTCTTCGACGCAGCCGCCCGGTCATCCGTGGCAGCGCAGCGCGAAGTGGGAAGGCTGTTCTCATGCGAAACACGGAGTTGGTCGTCAAACCGGGCGAAAACGCGCCCGACGGCACAGAGAAGAAGACCGCGGGAGACTACGCGATCTCCTACCGCATCGGACCGGCGAAGGGCCTGTACGAATTCAGCGCCGGCAAGCTCGAATGGCAAGAGCCGCAGCAGCAGAACGTGCATGTGGACGTGATCGTCAAGGACGTGCTCGATGGCCGGTTCCTTCCCGGATTAAACGTGGTCGCGACCCTGCTCGACGGCCGCGGCGGGCAAGCGGCGTCCTCGCATTTGCCGTTCGTGTGGGATCCCGAGCAAAACCATTACGGGGCAAACGTTTGCGTGCCGGAGAGCGGCGCGTATCTGCTGCAGGTGCACGTGCATCCCGCGACGTTCAACCGCACGGACAAGGAACTCGGCAAGCGTTTCGTGGGCGACGCGCACGTCTCGTTCGAAAACGTGCGGATCGAAATCTAGATCGGACGGGCGCTCACGCAAGCGTGACGAGCGGCGACTGCGCTTCGACCGTGTCGCCGGCGCCGACGTGAATTTTCGCGGCGGTTCCCGATTTTGCCGCGCGAATTTCGTTCATCATTTTCATCGCCTCGATGACCGCCACGACTTGTCCCTGCTCGACGGCGTCGCCCTGTTTGACCACGATTTCGACGACGACGCCGTGCATCGGTGAAGTGACGTCGTTGCCGCTCGCCGCGACGCCGCGGTTCTTGCGCGCAGTGCGTGGTGCTGCTTTCGGCAATGCCTGACGCACGGGCAGATCGAGAACGCGCACGCGATAAAGTTTGCCGTTCACCTCGACGCGAATCGGCGGCGCGTTGAAATCGCCATGGTCCGCAGCCGAAGATTCGGCCGCCGCTCCCGAACTCGCGTGCGATGCGCCGTTTGCCGCATACGAGCTCCGCGGCGAACGCTTCGAGTGTGGCCGTTCCGTAACTCGCATCTGCAACCGGGCCATGATCGCAAAGCGCGCGCAGCAGCGGAAGCGTCGTCGGCACGCCGCCGATCTCGTATTCGTCGATCGCGCGCCGCAGCCGCGCAATGGCTTGTTCGCGCGTCGGCGCCCACACGACGAGTTTGGCGATCATCGAATCGTAGTCCGGCGTAATCGTAAAACCGGGGAAAGCCGCGGAGTCGATTCGCACGCCGGGGCCGGCCGGCTCGCGATACGCGGTTACCGTTCCGGGTGCAGGGCGGAAGTTTTGAGACGGATCCTCGGCGTTGACTCGTCCTTCGATGGCGTGCCCGCGAAAAACGATCGCGGATTGATCGTAGCCGAGCTTCTCGCCGGCCGCGACGCGAATCTGTTCGCGAATCAAATCCAAACCGGCGATCATTTCGCTCACAGTGTGCTCGACCTGAATGCGCGTGTTCATCTCGAGAAAGTAGAACTCGTCCCCGCTCACGAGGCACTCTATCGTTCCGACGCTGTCGTATCCGATCGCCTTGGCTGCGCGGATTCCGGCCTCGCGCATGCCTTGCCGCACGGCATCGGAGATCGTAGCCGGCGCTTCTTCCCAAAGCTTTTGATGACGGCGCTGAAGGGAGCAGTCGCGTTCGCCCACGTGCAGAACGGTGCCGTGCTTGTCGGCGAGAATCTGCAGTTCCACGTGTTTCGGGTTGTCGAGATAGCGCTCGGCGTAGATCGTGCCGTTCCTGAAATAGGCCACCGCTTCGCGCTGCGCGGTCGCAAGCGCAGACGGCAATTCCTCCAGCGTGCGCGCGACCTTCAAACCTTTTCCGCCGCCTCCGCCCGATGCTTTGAGTGCGAGCGGCAAGCCGTACTTTTTCGCTGCGTCGCGCGCTGCCCGCTCGTCCTCGATTGCTTCCGTACCGCCGGGCACGACGGGAACGCCGGCTTCGATCATCGCGATCCGCGCGCGTACCTTGTCGCCCATCGCATCGATTGCGTCCGGATGCGGCCCGATCCAAACGAATCCGGCGTCGATGACGGCTCGCGCGAAGGGCGCACTCTCGGCCAGAAATCCATAGCCGGGATGGATACCTTGCGCGCCGGAACGCCTGGCGGCGTCGAGCAGTTTCTCGATGTTGAGATAGCTCTGCGACGGTGAGGCGGGACCGAGCAAAAATGCTTCGTCCGCCATGCGCACGTGCAGCGCGTCGCGGTCGATTTCGGAATAGACCGCGACCGTCGCAATCCCCATCTCACGCGCAGTGCGAATGATCCGCATCGCAATTTCGCCGCGGTTCGCGATCAGGACCTTAGAGAACGTCATCGGATACGGCTTCGCGCCGAGCTGCGAGTTTCCAGGCGGACTGCCGCACCGGCTGCTCCGGCGCATTTTCGCGGCGAAGCGCTTCGAGCGCCGCAATAACCGCGGCCAGTTCGTCCGGTTCCATTACGGAGTCATCGTCGGCGGATACATCCCCATTGCGTGATAGCCCGCGTCGACGAAGTGGACGTCCGCGGTAATCGACGCGGAGAGATCGGAGGCGAGATACACAGCGGTGTTACCCACGTCGTCTTGGGTGACGTTGCGTTTGAGCGGCGCGACTTTCGGCACGACGTCCAGGATGCGCGAAAACCCGCCGACCTGACGCGAACTCGCGGTCTTGATCGGCCCTGCCGAAATGCCGTTTACGCGAATGCCGCGCGCGCCGAGATCGAATGCCAGATAGCGCACGATCGACTCCAGCGCCGCCTTCGATATGCCCGCGATATTGTAGTTCGGAACGATTGCCGTCGATCCGAGATACGTGAGCGCCATGATCGAGCCGCCGTCGTTCATGCGATCGTGCAGCGCGTTGACCAGCGCGATCAGCGAATAAGCCGACACGTCCAGCGCCATCGAAAAACCGTCGCGCGACGTGTTGTAGACGGTGCCGCTGAGGTCTTCTTTTTTGACGAACGCGATGGAGTGCACCAGCGTGTCGAGTTTCCCGAATGCGTCGAGCGATGAGGCCATGCGCGCGAGCGACTCGTCGGACGACACGTCGCATTCGACGACGGGACCGCCGCCGAACTCCGCCGCGATCTTTTCGACTTGCTCTTTCACGCGCTCGCCCTGATAGGTGAACGCCAGTTGCGCCCCGTGATCGTACATCTGCCGCGCGATTCCCGTCGCGATCGACCACTGGTTTGCGACGCCCGTGACGAGCGCTTTCTTTCCCTCCAAGAGCTTCACGGCCGTTTAGATACCCCGCACCGTTAGCCCGCGCCTCTCGCCGCTATAGGCTCGCCTGGATGTAGGTGAACTTCGCTTCCTGGCAGGCGTTGATGGCCATCACGCCGGCGGGAACGACGAGCGCACCCGGCACGACTCCCGAAATGAGGCTTCGGCGTACCTCTCGCACGTCGCGTTTCAACGTCTGCGCAATGTAGCGGCCGAACCCTTCGAGCGCGTTGTGACAGACGAAAAACGACGCGCCTTTTCCGACGAGCCGCTCTACGCTCACGTCGTCCGGATCGTTGGTCGTCGAGTGGAGATAGGGATTGCCTCTGCCGGCGACGGGATGGCCCGCGTCATGCCGCATGTCTGCGGGCGCGTCTTTCTGAAAAGCGTGCGACGCGAAGAACGGCGCGATCAGCCGGTTCCAAACCGCGTCGCTGAGCGCCATGAAAATCGCGGGACCATGATACAGCACGGCCACCGCTTGCAGCGCGCCGGGACCTTCGTTCAAAAACGAGTCGTAGGCATCGATGGAATTGGTCATGCTGCCCAGCACGTCGCCTCCGGCGAGTCTTCACCGCCCCGAAGCACTGCTTATGCTTCGCCGGTTTTGCGAGCACTGCGTCGAAGCGCGCGCTGTCGAACGCGAAGTCGAGCGCGGGATGACGGGACGACGGCGCGGGCGTTTCGGCGCCGGCAATGGCCGGAGCCAGCGTGAAAAGCGAAGACGTAAGCAAAAACTCTTTACGCGTGTTGCTCATAGCGGGATGTTTCCATGTTTGCGTTTTGGGCGCTCGACGCGTTTGTTCGCGAGCATCTCCAGCGATTTTGCGATGACGCGCCGCGTCATACGCGCTTCGATGATGTCGTCGACGTAGCCGCGCTGCGCGGCGATGAACGGGTTGGCGAAGCGCTCGGTATACATGTCGACGAGTTCCTGCATCTTCGCTTCTTTGTTCTCGGCTGCAGCGATGTCGCGGCGGAAGATCGTTTTAACGGCGCCTTCCGCGCCCATGACCGCGATCTCGGCCGTGGGCCAGGCGACGTTCACGTCCGCGCGGATGTGCTTGCTGGCCATGACGTCGTACGCGCCGCCGTACGCTTTGCGCGTGATGATCGTAATCTTCGGCACGCTGGCTTCGGCGTATGCGTACAGCAATTTCGCGCCGTGCGTGATGATCCCGCCGTATTCCTGATCCGTTCCCGGCAGGAAGCCGGGAACGTCGACGAACGTCACGAGCGGGATGTTGAACGCGTCGCAAAACCGCACGAAGCGCGCCGCTTTGATCGAGCTTTTAATGTCGAGCACCCCGGCTAAGACGTTGGGCTGGTTCGCCACGACGCCCACGGTCGTGCCGCCGACCCGCCCGAACCCGGTCACGATGTTTTGCGCGTAGAGCGGCTGCAATTCGAAGAAATCGCCGTTGTCGAGCGCCGGCAGAATGACGTCGTGCATATCGTACGGCTTGTTCGGCGAATCGGGCACGACGTCGTCCAGTTCCATCACCAGCCGCTCCGGATCGTCGTCGCACGCGAAGCGCGGGGGATCGTCCACATTGTTCTGCGGAACGTAGGACAGCAGCGTCTTGGTCATGTCGACCATCTCGTCTTCGTCGCCCGCCGTCAAATGCGCGACGCCGCTTTTCGTGGCGTGCGTGGTCGCTCCGCCGAGCTGCTCGAAGGTGACGTCTTCGCCGGTCACGGTCTTGATGATTTCCGGACCGGTGATGAACATCTGCGCGATCTGCTCGGTCATGATGATGAAGTCGGTGATGGCCGGCGAATATACGGCGCCGCCCGCGCACGGACCGGCGATGAGGCTGATCTGCGGAATCACGCCGCTGGCTTGAACGTTTCGCCAAAAGATTTCGGCGTAGCCGCCGAGGCTCACGACGCCTTCCTGTATGCGCGCGCCGCCCGAATCGTTGATCCCGATCATCGGCGATCCCGTACGCACCGCCAGGTCCATCACTTTGCAAATCTTTTCCGCGAAGACTTCGCCCAGCGATCCGCCGAGCACCGTGAAGTCTTGCGAGAAGAGGAAGATTTGCCGTCCGTCTATCGTGGCGCGCCCCGTCACGACGCCGTCGCCGAGGAATTCTTTTTCGCCGAGTCCGAACGCCGTCGTGCGGTGCACGGCAAACTGGTCGAGTTCGATGAACGAGCTCGGATCCACGAGCGCCTCGACACGCTCGCGTGCAGTCCGTTTTCCGCGTTCGTGCTGCTTCTCTACCGCGTCGGGACCGGCCGGCGTTTGAGCCTGCTCGCGTTTACGCAGCAGCTCCGCGTACTTCTCCTCGTGCGTCCTCATCGGCTGTGGCTTGAACGCGAAGGCGCGAGGTCCCCGCCGGTCGGTAAAGGAACAATCGGCTATGCGGCGCCTCACGGCGGCTCTCTGCGCCGTTCTTTTCTTACTCCCAGTCCCATCGCGGGCTCAGACGCATGCCGCCGTCATGACGGCGCAGCAGATTGCGCTGTACGCCGATCGCAGCCTCCTGATCGCGCAGGGCGGCGTTGCGCTTCGCTTCGACAACGTCGAATTCGACGCGACGCGCGCGGCGTACGACCTGCGCGGCAATCGACTGACGATGGCCGGCGACGTCACCGTGAAAGGCCCGGCGGGAACTTCGTCCGGAGAAGGGTACGTGTACGATTTCGCGCACAAGCGCGGAACGTTCGCGCCCAATGCGATCGTGCCGCAATTCAATACGATCGACGCGCTCGCAGTCGGACAGCAAGTCGAGATTCAGCCCGCAGTTTCAATCATCTTCAGCAACGCGCAGGTGCGATCGGGCACCGCGTTCGTGCCGGCAGCGTCGTACACGTACGGCATTCCGCCGCCGAGCGCGAAAGACTTCGGCTCCTCGCCGGTTCCGTCCGCGGCGCTCGAATGGCCGCTGGTCGTGTCGAGCGGGTCGGACGGCTACACTTTCGCGCGCGTGCGCTACGACAAATACAACGGCGGCCCCGGCGCCGGAATGGAAGAGCATTTCGCTTCGAGCGATCGCGGCTACGTCGCGCTCGCGCAAACGCTGGACGTCGACGGCAACCGCTTCGATATCGGCGCCTACCAGCGCATCAACGATTCGCTCTCGCAGTCGTTGACGGGCTCCTCACTCCTCCAATCGCGATCGCTTCGCTATGCGCTCGCGTCGTCGACCCGGCACGGCTTTGCATCGCTTTCGTTCGCGCAGTATAACGGCACGCGCAGCGACGATTTGCTGTTCGCGGGAAATCAGCGGCCCGTTCGCGGCCTCGGGTCCAGCCGGCTGCAAATCGACTTGGGCCATGACGTGCACCCCGGCGATTGGCCGGTCAGCCAGGATTTTCGCATCACGCCGGAACTGCATTTCGACACGAATACCGCGCACGTCGGACGGTCGACGATCTCCGGCTCATTCGATTTAGGCGAATCGTTCTACAACTACGGGCGCGGGACGCTCGCCAGCAGCGCCGGCCTTTGGAGCACGCTTCCGGTGAATGCGCGCGTACAACTGACCGGGGGCGTGAATTTCGCGCACGATGCCCCGCCGTTTCCGAGCACGAGCCGCACGTATACCGGCGGCATTACGTGGAAAGCAAGCGACGCTTTCAATCTGGTTTCATCGCTCACGTACGCGCACGACTACGGGCAGTCGTTCGGCAACGGACGGCCGGAGTACAGCGCCGCCTTCGACGTGCGGTTCCGGCGCAAGAACGGCACCGGCCTGGAAATAGGCGCCATCGTGCCGTTCGGCGGCGTCGGCGATATGAATCGGCAGGCGGTTTTGAACGTTCGGTTCCTGCGATAAATGACGAGGGGTTGCAGGGTCGACGCGGCGTAAGAAGACCTACCCTGGGCGCTTGCATGAGGAGTGGAGATGCTTGGAGTGCTCGTTGCGGCGGTCAACCTCTTTGCGCAGACGTTCGCCGGCGCATGGAGCTGCCACATGACGATTCCCGCGACGGCCGATCGTCCCGCGCACTCCTCGACGACTGAGTGGAACGTGGAGGCCGCGCCCGGCGACAAATGGGCCGTCGTTCGGTGGGGACCGCAGGATAACGGCAACGGGGGCGTCGCGTACGTCGGCTACGTGCCGTCTCAAAATGACTGGGCCTACCAGGATTTTCATTACGACGGTTCGTTCGGCGTGAGCACGTCCTCTGGTCCCGATAAAGACAACGTCTGGACGTGGGCAGGCGGCGCATACTACTCCGACAGCGGCATCATGCACGGCGTCGCCACGTGGAAGCTCGCATCTCCGGCGCGTATCGAGCGTTCGTTCACGCGCGTCGTTGACGGAAAACCCGACGCGCCCGTCACCGATTACTGCACGAAACACTAACCGCACCCGAAGGGGCGCGTTTCACCAGATCCCGAGCATCATTTTGACGTCGTCCGTCGCCATCTCGCGCGGATCCCACGGCGGCGTGAACGTCACGTCGACCGTCACCGTTTTCACGCCTTCGACTGCGCGCACCGCATCCTCGACGTTTTGCTTGAACATCGGCCCGACGGGACACATCGGCGAGGTGAGCGTCATCGTCACCGTAACGAATTCGCCGTGCTCGCCTTCGGTCGAAATGTCGTAGACCAATCCGAGATCGAGTACGGGAATGTTCAGCTCCGGATCCTTTACGTCTTTGAGCGCGTCGCGCACTTGTTCCACGGTCGGCATGATGTGTTTGGCTTCGTCGCCAACCCCCTGACCCATGCGTATATCGTTCAGGACGCTCGGGGCGGCACTGACCGCGGCATTTTTGGCTTCGTTCCCGGTGCACGCGCTCGCCTCGATATCCGTTGCGGCGGGCGGATTTTTGCGAGACACCCCCTCCCAGACCGGCGCGGCGGCGATTGTAAGCAGCGGAGCGTCGGTTCCGGCCGTGCCGCTCGAGGTACAGGGCTCCCTCTTGGTCCCTCTCAGCGGAAAAGGCGGCTATGCCGCGACTGCGGAGGTTCGTGGATTCACCGGAGGCGGATATGGCGGAGCCTACATCGGGGCAGGGGCGGGCGTGGGCACGCTTTCCATCGACGGGTCGACCGGCACGGTCATCACGTTGTTCGCGGGCAAATCCATTGCGCCGCTGACGTCGATCGAGTTTCGTTTCTATAAGCAGACCCAAAGCTCGGGGTCGACGGTCGGGTTTGCCGGCGTACGCTTCAGCTTTTGAATAACCCGGTAACGCAAGCGGAACCTTAACACGCCCGGGCGGGGTTATACGTTCTCACGATAAACGGCTTGATGGGGATTTCCTGGACGAGCCTGTCAAGCAACCTAAACGGGTATATCCGGTAGCAACTCGTAGGGCGCGGATCGCAAGTAAGGAGTTTAGAGACAGACCATGTCAATGTGGGAACCGTTCACCGAGCGCGCACGTCGAAGCATCGTTCTGGCGCAAGAAGAAGCGCAGCGGCTCGGTAACAACTATATCGGGACCGAGCATATTTTGCTCGGCATCATCTCCGAGGGCGAAAGCCTCGCGGCGAAAGTGCTCGAGACGCTGGGCGTAAACCTTGCCAAGGTGCGTCAAGAAGTCGAAGCGATCGTCGGCCGCGGCGGTCAAACGGTTCAGCAAGAGATGGTCTTCACGCCGCGCGCCAAACGCGTCATCGAGCTGGCATTCGAAGAAGCTCGTCAGCTGAATCACAACTACATCGGTACGGAACATCTGCTCCTCGGCCTCATCCGCGAAGGCGAAGGCGTCGCCGCGCGCGTGCTCACGAATCTCGGAGTCGACCCCGCGAAGGTCCGCGTTCAAACTACCTCGCTGCTCGGCGCCGAAGGGCAGCCGCCGGCTCCCAAAGGCAAGAGCAAGACGCCCACGCTGGATGCGTACGGCCGCGATCTCACGACGCTTGCGCGCGAAAACAAACTCGACCCCGTCATCGGACGCGCGAGCGAGATCGAACGCGTCATCCAGATTCTCTCGCGGCGCACCAAGAACAATCCGGCGCTCATCGGTGAGCCGGGCGTCGGCAAGACGGCCATCGCGGAAGGTCTTGCGCAGCGCGTCATCAAGGGCGACGTACCCGAACCGCTTCGCGACAAACGCGTGATTACGCTCGATCTCGCCGGTCTAGTTGCCGGCACGAAGTATCGCGGTGAATTCGAAGAACGCATGAAGCGCGTCATGGACGAAATCCGCGGCGCCGCGGGCGAGATCATCCTGTTCATCGACGAACTGCACACGCTGGTCGGCGCGGGCGCTGCCGAAGGCGCGATCGACGCGAGCAATATCATCAAACCGGCGCTGGCGCGCGGCGAGCTCCAATGCATCGGCGCGACGACGCTCAACGAGTTCCGAAAACACATCGAAAAAGACTCGGCTTTGGAGCGCCGCTTCCAACCGGTCATGGTCGGCGAGCCGTCGGTCGAGGAAACGATCGAAATTCTCAAAGGCCTGCGCGACCGGTACGAAGCGCATCACAAAGTGCAAATCACCGACGCCGCGCTCGCCGCCGCCGCAAAACTCGGCGATCGCTACATCACCGATCGGTTCTTGCCCGACAAGGCCGTCGATCTGATCGACGAGGCGGCCTCACGCGTGCGTCTGCAGGCCACGCTGCCGCCGCCGGAGGTTCGCGAAATCGATACGCAGCTGCGCAAGATCATCACCGAAAAAGAAGCGGTGGTGAAAGCGCAGGAGTTCGACAAAGCGGCTTCGCTTCGCGACAAAGAGGAGAAGATTCGCCTCGAAAAATCGCGGTTGGAACAAGAGTGGCAAGACAAGCGCGCCCAGAGCGACAAGATCATCAAAGTCACGGAGGAAGACGTCGCGTACATCGTCGCCTCGTGGACGAAAATTCCGGTCAGCAAACTTGCCCAAGCGGAGACCGAGAAGCTGCTCAACATGGCCGATTCGCTGCACAAGCGCGTCATCGGCCAAGAGGAGGCGATCAACGTCATCGTGCGTGCGATTCGCCGCTCGCGCGCCGGGCTGAAAAATCCGAACCGCCCGATTGGGTCGTTCATGTTCCTCGGACCGACGGGCGTGGGCAAGACCGAAGTCGCGCGCAGCGTCGCGGAATTTCTGTTCGACGATCAGGAATCGATGATCCGCATCGACATGTCCGAGTACATGGAGAAGTACGCGGTCTCGCGTCTGGTGGGCGCACCTCCGGGATACGTGGGATATGAAGAAGGCGGTCAGCTCACCGAAGCGGTGCGCCGCCGTCCGTATTCCGTCGTGCTGCTCGACGAAGTCGAAAAAGCGCATCCCGACGTGTTCAATTTGCTGCTGCAGGTGCTGGACGACGGGCGCCTGACCGATTCTCAAGGGCGTCAGGTCGACTTCAAAAACTGCGTCATCGTCATGACCTCGAACGTCGGTGCGACGGGCTTGCAAACCACGACGGACATCGGCTTCCGCACGAGCAAGACCGAGAACGAAGACGAAGCGCGCGCGTACGAACGGATGAAGAACAAAGTGCTGGAAGAGGTCAAGCACACCTTCCGCCCCGAGTTCGTGAACCGTTTGGACGAGATCGTGGTCTTCCATCAGTTGACGCGTCCGCAAATCGAACAGATCGTCGGGCTCGAACTCGAGAAAGTCATGCGCGAGGTCAAGGCGCAAGACATGCATCTCGAGGTCACGGAAGAAGCGAAAACGTTGCTGGCCAAGAAAGGCTGGGATCCGCAGTACGGCGCGCGTCCGCTGCGACGTGCGATTCAGCGCGAAGTCGAAGACGAGCTGGCGGAGGAGATGCTGCGCGGCACGTTTACCGCGGGCGCTCGCATCCTAGGTGAAGTTGACCCGGACAACCCGGAAAAGTTGCGCTTCAGCAAGATTCCGGGCATCGAACCGCCTCCCCAGCGCGAACCGGAGCACGCCGCGACGTAAGTCCGCAAAGGGCGCCGAAACGGCGCCCTTTGTAGTTGCCGTCACGTACGCGCTTCGGCGGTTTTAACCGTGGCGCTTTGGATTAGGCAGTCGTATTGAAAGTTCGGTCCGTGATCTTCCTCGACGATTCCGGTCCCTAACGCGTACCCGTAATTGTGCGTCGAATTGCTTTCGAAATACGGCGCGACGGTGAACGTGCCGAGTTTCGTTGGGTTGCTTTGTTCCATACCTTCGTAGATGCGCGTAATCGTGGTGCCGTCCGGCGCCGCATAGTCGTATGCCGTGCCTTTGAGACCCGGATTCGCAGCAACGAGGACGGCCGCTGCGATTGGCTGCGCGGTGCCGTTCACCAGATAGCCGTAAATCGACGTATTGCCCTTCGCGTCGTTTGCGAGCAACTGAATGACCGTCGTGCTCTGCGTCGGCGAACTCGGTATTTGCAGCGGAGCTCGTACACAGTTTGACCGCTGACGGTCGTCGTGCCGAGGATTGCATTTTGAATTGTGAAAGCCGCCTCGGACTTGTCGATGGTATTGTGGCACATGTACACCCAAACGTCGCCGGCGGCGAGAGGCTGATAGTACGTGACCGGGGTCGCCGTGGGTACCGGCGTGGGAGTGGGGCCCGGACCGCCCCCTGCGCCGCCCCCGCCGCACGCACAGAGCAGCAGTCCGGCAAGTCCGGCCGGGGCAATCGCATGACGCATACAGAAGCCTTTCCGCGCGGCGGCGCACGAGAATCATCCCATCGCCGGGCGTCGAAGTCCCCAGCGTATGGTCAGCGAGTTCTCATGAAACGATGAAGGAAACACGTCGGCTCGACCGTTGCACCGCACACTTCGAAGAGCGCGTGCTGCGCTGCGGCGAGCAAATCGTGCCGCTCTCGCCCAAAACGTTCGAGGTGCTCTGCGCTCTGCTCGAACGGCGCGGCGAAGTCGTTTCGAAAACGGCGCTGATGGACGCGGTGTGGCCCGACGCCGACGTCGCCGAGTCGAGCCTCACGCAGAGTGTGTACCAACTGCGCGGGACACTGCGTGAGTGGGATCCGGCCATACGCATAGAAACCGTGCCGCGCCGCGGCTACCGCTTGCAGATCGCGCAGGCGAGCAGTGAGCAATCATCCGTACCGGTGCCGGGTTCGCGGCTGCGGCTTGCAGCAGCTGCTCTTGGTGCGGTCATCGCGCTCGCCGCCGGTGCGTTCTTGTGGAATCAGCGTCACCAGCCGCCGCCGAACATACCGCCGGCGTATGCGTTGGGCTATTACTATTGGGCCAACGGAAAGAACTCGGGCGACGATCGCAGAGCGATAACGTACTTCGAAACCGCCGTTCGGCAAGAACCGCGCAGCGCGCTCGGATACGCGGGCTTGGCTGACGCGTATTTGAGCCTTGCCGTTCGAGCCGCCGGCACGCCGCAGATGATCGTCGACGCGCGCGCCGCATTCCAAGCCGCGCGTCGTGCCGTGAGCATCGATCCTGCTTCCGCCGACGCACATGCCGCGTTCGGAAGAGCGAATCCGACTCTTCGCCGGCGCCGGTTTGGCGGAAGAAGAGTTGCACAGGGCGGTGCCGCTCGATCCGACGCTGGTCGAAGCGCGTACGTGGTACGGCGAACTGCTGATGGAGCGCGGCGATAGCCGGGCGGCGTCCGTGCAATTTCGGGCGGCATTGGCGCTCAATACGAGCTGGACGCAAGCCGGGGACGATCTCGCATTGCTCGCTTATCTGCGGCGCGATTATTCGCAGAGCAAGGCATACTCGAAGCAGTCGCTGGCCCAAAGTCCGGCCGACCGATCGGCCGCGTTCGTTCTGGCGCTGTCCGACGGACAGACCGACCGGCAGAAGGCGGAACGCGAACTTCGGGCGTTAGGGCGAACCGGCACCCCCGATGTGGACGTCGATGCGTTGCTCAGTTTCTACGAAAGCCAAGACGGCAATCGCGCCGCATCGAATCGCGATTTTGCTCGCGCTCAGGCGCTGGTTCGGGAACGAGGCGTCGTGACGGATCCGTCGGCCATCCTTTCTCTTGCAGCCGCGCTTGCCTCTCGGCACGAGCATGCGGCGGCGCTTGCATGGCTCGAGCGCGTCGATTCGAGTTCGCGCCGGCTGTTTGCGCCGGATCCCCGGCTCGATCCGCTGCGCGCAGACTCGGAATTCAAACGCTGGCTTCGCGAGAGCCGCGCTTAGCGTTTCCTGAGCGTTCCCTCAAGACTTTTTCGGCGCGCGATGCGATGATACGCGTACCGTGAAACGCATTCTCGCACTGTTCGCGGCCACAAGCATAATCTGCGGGTGCGGCGGAGGTTCGGGCGGTCCGCCGCCCGTCGCGCCCACGACTTCCGCGCGGCCCGCTCCATCGACGGGCACGACGTTCGATAGTGTCATCGAGCGCAACTTCGGCGCGGACTCGGGCGTCGAACTGGCGATCTACCGCAGAAACGTTCCGGTGTACGTGCACGGCTACGGATTACGCGATCGCGGAAAACCGGATTCGTTTTTCGCAAGGAACGTTTGGGGTATTCCGCAACCCGATACCGTTCTGAATCTGCCGCGCGGCGAATTCGCGCCCGATTCGAACACCGTCTTCGATCTGGCATCGGTGAGTAAAGAATTCACGGCCGGCGCTATCCTGCTTTTACAACAGGACGGCAAACTTTCGGTGCACGATCCGGTGTCGAAATACTTTCCGGCGCTGCCGGGCGCGGCGAGCATGACCCTCGTGAATCTTTTGCAGCACAGCAGCGGATTCGTCGATTACAATAATTTCTTTTCGTATCCTGATTTTTCGCCGGCATACAACGCCTTTTTGGCGAGCGGGCAAAGCGACCGCCAACCGATCGTCGACGAACTCGCGGGGTTTCCGCTGCTGTTTGCGCCGGGCAGCCGCTACGATTACTCGAATACGAATTATCTGCTGCTGGGCATAATCGTGGCGCGCGTGAGCGGTGAACCACTCGGCGCATTCTTGCAGCAGCGTATTTTCGCGCCGCTCGGAATGACGCACACGCAGCAAGGATATCCGCCGGCGGGAACGACGGATCTCGCGCTGGGCTATGCGGATAGGGGAAACGGACCGCAGCGCATCTATCAGTGGAATCTCGAGTGGCTGGCCGGGCCCGGCGGCCTGACGTCGACCGTCGGCGATCTGGAAAAATGGGACGAAGCGGTACGCGCGCCCGGATTATTTACGCAGGACTCCCTGACGCAAATGTTCGCGCCCGGTCCGTTTCCGCAGTCGTACGGAACGTACGCGGACGGCTGGCTAATCAGCTCCTTGAGCGGACATCTCTATATTTGGCACGACGGCGCTATCGGCGGATTTCAGTCGATGAACGCGACCTTCCCGAACGACGGCATCGACATCATCGTGCTCACGAACGACGGCAGCGGGCCCGATCCGTACGACGTCATTCCGGCGCTGTTCTCCCTGCTGTAAATGCGACGATGAAATCTCTCGTCGGATATGTGGGAACAACGGACCATGGACGAGATCGAACGCTTCGCGTGGTACGATTCGTGGCTTGCCCGCGGCGGTCAACCCGGCCGTGGCGCGTACGAAAAGCTGAAAATGCAAGGGGTGAGCCTCGTCATAAATCTCCGGGAACGCGATGAGCGAAAGATCGTAGAAAACGCCGGGCTTCGATACGTGCACATTCCGGTGAAGAACGATCGCGCTCCAGACTACGAACAGATCGGTGAATGGCTCGAACTCTGCCGCGAATGCAGCGCGACGGATCGCCTTTTCGTTCACTGCAAGGGCGGCGAAGGACGCACATCCACGTTCTGCGCGGCGGTGCGCCTCGCGCAAGGCTACGAAGTAGAAAGCGCTATCGCCGAGCAGCGGCGGTTCGACTTCGAACCGGACGGCAAGCATGAAGATCAGGCGCGCTTCCTGCGCGCATTCGGCAGCGACGTCGCCGCCGGCGCAGTGAGGATTCCGGCGCTCTAACGACTTCGGGTGCGCAAGGTGCTCGGACGTTTTTGGCGTTCGTCCGGTGCGGTCACCGCGATGCCGGCCTTTTCGTGGCAGATGCGGACTACGAGGACCAGCACGACGAAGACGACCAGTATTCCAGCCTTGATCCACACGCCCAGGCTGGGAATTAGAACGAGGCCGGCCGAGACGTAGGGCAGTACGGTCACGACGTAACCGGACCACTCTTTGATCCGACTCCACGTGCCGGGGGCGGGCTCGGATCCGCTGCGGTTCGCGACGCTCTGACTAGCCATAAACGTACTTTTCCCAAGCAACGGCGGCCGAACACCCGCGGAACCGTCGCCGCCGGCAGCGCAAGGCCTCAGCGACTCCGAGCCGGTAATGCGCGCCCATGAATTCCACGACGCAAGCGGAGCGCGCACAAGCACTGCGCTCGCTTCACAAGCCGGGCCAACCGCTCGTGCTGTTCAACGTTTGGGACGCGGCGAGCGCGCGCATCGTCGAGGAACTCGGTTATCCCGCGCTCGCAACGGGCAGCGCCGCGGTCGCATGGACGCAAGGCTTTCCGGACGGCGAGCACATCTCGCGCGAAAGCATGCTTGGCGCAGTGGCGCGCATCGCTCGCGCAGTGCATGTGCCTGTAAGCGCGGATTTGGAAGCGGCATATGGGCGTACCGTGGACGACGCGCAAGCAACTGCACGCGGTGCGATAGAAGCGGGCGCGGCCGGCTTGAACATCGAGGATACGGCGGAGCCCGGTGTCTTGATGGACGTCGACGCCCAATGCGAGCGCATCGAAGCAATGAAAGAAACGGGCGCGCGTCTCGGCATTCCCATCGTCATCAACGCACGCACGGACGCTTTACTGCGCTATGCCGGCGCGACCACGGACGCGCACTTGAAGGAGGCGATCTCGCGCGCGAATCGTTTTCTCGAGGCAGGCGCCGACTGCGCGTTCGTCATCGGCGCGAACGGTGAGGACGCGATCTCGCGGCTGACGCGCGAAATCGCGGGTCCCGTCAACATTTTTGCGAACGCGACGACGCCGCCGGTGCGGCGTTTGGCGGAGTCTGGCGTCGCGCGGATCAGCATCGGGCCCGCCGGATTCGCGCATGCGCTGGCATCCGTGCGCCGAGCGGCGCAGCAGCTGCGCGATGAAGGCACGTTCGCCTTTGCAGCCGATCGGATTTCGGGCGACGAACTCGATGCGCTGTTTGTGCCAAAGCGCTGACCGGGAGCCGCATGCGGCGCAGCGTTGAAAGCGCGTTGCCATGTTGTTCATAGCCGCACTGCTCATGGCGATCTCGCCTTCGCTGTATTCGGGCCTGGATTTTCGCAATATCGGTCCGCTCTCCGGCAGGATCGATGCCGTGACCGGCGTCACGGGCGACGCCCGCACGTACTACGCGGGCGGTCTCGGCGGCCTGTTCAAATCCGCCGACGGAGGCGTTACGTGGAATGCGGTCTTCAATCGCGAACCGGTCAGTTCCATCGGAGCCGTTGCCGTAGCGCCTTCGGATGCGAACGTCGTGTACGTCGGTACCGGAGAACCGAATCTTCGTAACGACGTCGCGTTCGGCGACGGCATGTGGAAATCGAGCGATGCCGGCAAGACGTGGCAACACATCGGGCTCGACGCGAGCGGCGCCGTTTCGCGCATCGCCGTCGATCCGCACAATCCGGACCGCGTTTTCGTCGCCGTTCTGGGCGACGTGTACAAGGCCGGCGACGTGCGCGGCGTATACCGCACGCTCGACGGTGGAAAGACGTGGCAGCGCGTGCTCTCAACCGATTCGCGCACCGGCGCGTCGAGCGTTGCGATCGATCCGTCGAATCCGCAGCACCTCTTTGCCGGAATGTGGGAAGGATGGCGCACGCCGTACCACTTGAACAGCGGCGGCCCGAGTGACGGTTTATACGAATCCAGTGACGGCGGCGATCGCTGGACGCGCTTGCGTGCCAACGGATTGCCGGCGGGAACGACCGGTAGAATTGCCGTCGCATTCGCGCCCAGCAACCCGGCACGCGTCTACGCGCTCATCGAGTCCGAAGAAGGCTCGCTGTGGCGCAGCGACGACGGGGGCAAGACGTGGAAACTCGTCAATCGCAGCCACGGCATCAACCAGCGGCCGTTTTACTTCACGTCGACCGCGGTCGATCCGCACGATCAGAATCACCTGTTTTTTATGTCGGTGCAGATGTGGGAATCCACCGACGGCGGCGCGACCGTGAAAAGGCTGCGCGGCACGCGCGGCGGCGACTATCACTCTCTTTGGATAGACCCGGCGAATTCGCAGCGCATGATCGCGGGCGGCGACGAAGGCGCGGAAGTGTCGAACGACGGATCGCACACGTGGCTGAACGCGCCGATCGCGATCGCGCAAGCGTATCACGTCGACACCGACGATCTGACGCCGTATACCGTCTGCGCGGAAACGCAGGACGCGGGCAGTGCGTGCGGCCCGAGCAATAGTTTGGCGTTCGGCGGCATCTCTCCCGACGACTTCTTCACGGCCGGCGGCGGCGAGAGCGGCTGGATAGTCTTCGATCGGCTCGATCCGAATTTGATTTACGGCGACGGCTATCAGGGTGCGCTTACGCAATACGACCGTCGCACGCAGCAGGCGCGCACGATAGACGTGTGGCCCGAAGACGCCATGGGCTGGCCCGCCGCGCAGACTGAAGTACCGCTTCCAATGGACGTCGCCGCTGGCGATGTCGCCGGAGCATCCGCACCGCTTGTACATGGGCGGCAACGAAGTCTTCCGCACCGACGACGGCGGCGTGCACTGGCGCGCAATCAGCGGCGATTTGACGCGCAACGACAAACGCTTCCAGCAGTTCTCCGGCGGTTTGACGCGGGACAACACGAGCGTCGAATACTACGACACCGTCTTCACCATCGCCGAGTCTGCGCTGCGCGGCGGGGAGATCTGGGCGGGCACCGACGACGGGCTCGTGTGGCTCACCCGCGACGGCGGAGCGCATTGGAGCAACGTGACGCCGGCCGCTATGAAAAACGATGCGCCCGGAGCGTGGGGCAGAATCGACTACGTCGATCCGTCGCCGTTCGACGCGCGTACGGCGTACATGGTCGCGGATTATCACAAGTCCGGCTCCCGCGTTCCGCACCTCTACAAAACGCACGACTACGGCCGAACTTGGACCGCAATGAGCGCAGCGTTGCCGCAAGATAGTTACGCGCGCATGGTCAAAGCCGATCCCGTTCGCCGCGGAATGCTGTACGCCGGAACGGAGACCGGGCTCTGGCTTTCGTACGACGAAGGCGCGCACTGGATCGCGCTGCAGAACAATCTGCCGACGGTTCCGGTCTACGACTTCACCGTGCAGAAGCGCTTCGACGATCTCGTCGTGGGCACGCACGGGCGCGCGATCTGGATACTCGACGATCTGCATCCGATGCAGGAACTTACGGACGCTATCGCCGCGCAGCCGCTGCATCTTTTTACGTTGCGGCCGGCATACCGGTATCAGATCGGTTCGTACACCGATACGCCGGGCTCGGGAGAGAATCCGCACTACGGCGCTGACATCAACGTGTACTTAAAGAACGCGCCGGCCGCCGCCGCCAAAGTTACCGTGCAGATTTTGGACGGTTCGCACATCGTTCGCACGCTGACGGTCGACAAGCCGAAAGCCGGCATCAACCGCGTGTGGTGGGATCTCGCCTATGAATCGCTGCATCCGGTCAAGAATTACGTACCGTGGGGTGCGGGCGGTTTCGGCGGCCCGGCCGTTCTTCCGGGCACGTATACCGTGCGGGTCAGCGACGGCGCGCAGACTGCATCGGGTTCGCTTGCGGTGCGCATGGATCCGCGGTCGCATGCGAGCATGGCGGCGCTGCGCGCGCAACTCGCGTTTCTGCAGCGCGTGCGGGGCGATCTTTCAACTTTGAGTTCGGATATCGATCGCTTGAATGCGGCGAAGGCAAAGGGCGGCGCGAACAGTGGGAAAATCGACGCGTTGCTGCACCGCATCTACGAACCCGAAGTGACGCAAGGTGAAGACGCGCTGCGCTATCCGCAACAGGTCTACGGTAAACTCAGACTACCTAGCCGAAGGCGCGGCGGCGGCCGATGCCGCACCGACTGCGTCCGAAAACGCCGTCCTGCAAACGCTCGAGGCGCAGGCAAAGGATTTGGAACGCGAGGCGGACGCGCTGTTACGCTGAAGCGACGCGGTCCCAGCCGCGAACGATCGGATAGGCTGCGAACGCGAAATCCTGATCCTCGTCCTTGTCGCAGCGGAACGTTGCAGCCCACGGCATGAAGCCGTTGCGCAGACGGTAATCGAAATCGAAACCGTGCGATTTCGCGGTCTGCTCGGCCGCTTTGTCTTCGCCCGTGACGAGCGTCGCGTTGCCGATATGATCGGGGCGAGTCTGGACGTAATCTCCCCACACGTGCCATGTGCTCATGTGGAATACGTCCCCGGACGCCCGGCTAGCGAAACGCGCGGCGCGGCCCGCCGAACGCGATCGTCAGCCGCAAAACGCGGCCATTTCGCGGCTCGACGTACAGGCAGCCGCCGCCTTCCGGGATGTCGAGCCAGCCGAATTGCGCGGCGATTTCGTTGCCCTGCCGTTTCCAGCGGACGATTCGGACGGCGTCATCGGGCGGATCGTCTTGAAAATGCTGAGCGATGGCGGGTTTGCCCACGAGCGGCCCGCGATCGGAGGTTCCTTCGAACGTGAAGACCGCGTCGTCAGCCAGCAGTGCGAGCAGTCCGCTGAAATTTCGCGTGCGTACGCCCGCGTTGTAGAGCGATACGAGTTCGCTCAGTAACTCGCCCGCTTCGTCGTTCGTCGGGGAATCGGCGATCATGCTTTTAGTGTATGTTCTTGGGCGAAGGCTCGCAAGCGGCTGCGAGCGTATGGAGTGAGCCGTGCCGTTTTTCTTCGCCGTCCTTGCGCTGGCCATTCAGGCCACGCCGCCTCCACCGCCGCCCGATCTCGTTAGCCCGCAGCCTTCGCCTTCCGCATCCGTGCCGGCGTCCGCTACGCCGTCACCTGCGCCGCTCGCGGTGAGCGCGTCCGTCGTAAATCTGCACCCCGCGCAATCGCAAACGATCGCGATTCAAAGTGGTACGGGTCCGTTCACGGCAACCGTCGATACGCCGATCGTGACGCTTGTGGTCGATCAGCAGGCGCGCACGCTGACGGTTACCGCATTGCAGCAGACGGGGCGCGCGACGATTACGCTGAACGACGCGACCGGTGCAACCGTGCAAATTCCGGTTCACGTGGCTCAGGATGCCGGAACGGTGCCGCCGTCAATCGTTCTGCGCGTTACCGGAACGCAGGTAGATACGCAATGGCTGACGTTGCAAATCCAAAAAACGCTCTTGCGCTCCGTGCAACTGCAACCCGGCGTCGCGGCGCCGCAGATCGCACCCTTCACGCTCCCGCAAACGCTCGGCCCCGGCGCGAGCGCTGCGGTTCCGGTGCCGGTAACGATCGCCGGCGGCGACGAGTATCTCGACGTTGCCGCGACATCGACGGTGACGATTCAAAACGTCGCGGCGGACCCGTTTTCTGCGCCGATTCTCTTCTATGACGACGATCCGGAACGGCTTACCGCTGCGGGCGTGCTGTTCCGCGCGCAGGTCGAGCCAAACGTCCCCGCACGCTTGTATTATTATCACGAAAATACGGACGACCCGCGGCAGCTCGCGCTGGTACTGCGTTCGAGTGGTTCGCAGCCGTCGACGGTACAATTGATCGATGCATCGGCGGGGCCGAGCATGGACGTCATGAGCGTCGGGCACGCGGTCTCCCGTGACTTTCTCACGCAGAAACCGCTGAACGAAGGTATCGTCGTCGACATCGGCGCGCAGGCGCCGTACGTCGCGGACGAATTCGCGCTGAACCGTCTCGACGGAGCCGCGGGAAGCGTCGGCATTCGCGTGCTAAGCGGCGGAGCGATCACCGTGACCGTTCTTTCGCTGCCGCAGGGCGGCTTGACGGATGCGCAGCTCGCCGCATACCTCGCGCAACCGCAATTGCCCGACGACGGGCATCATCGCACCGGCGCGTTTTCGCTGGTCAACTATGCGCTGGACGCGGTCGCGTTTACGGCTCCGGGCCCCGACGCCGGCATTCAATACGGCGCACAAACTCCACCCGCCGCCGATCCGGCCGGCGAGCCGGTTCCGACGGGCCACGATTACGGCGAATACGGCGTCGTGCGAACGGTGAACTTCCAAATCGACAATCCGCTCGATCAGCCGCAGACGCTGTACTTGTACGAGCGGCCGATGGGCGGTTCGGTGCGAAGCAGCTTCTTGGTAAACGGGCAACTGGTGCAGCTCGGCTGCGCGCGCGTTTCGGACCGTTATCAAATTGGACCGCCGCTTACGGTCGGGCCGCACGCGAAGATGACGCTGCCCGTGGAAACGATGACCGACGGCGGTTCGAGCTATCCCATCGAACTCGGCGTCACGGCGACCCCGCCGAACCCTTCGGTGCCGCCCATTACTGCGCCAAATGGCTGTTTTCCAAAGCCGCTTCCGGCGCCCGAGCCGACGGAAACGCCAGGCTGATGGCTCTCTGAGCAGCGAAGGCGCGGTTTTGAGGTCATTTTGATGGCCGTCTCGCCACTTAACTGGCACAATATGCCAATGGAACGCACGAACGAGCCGAAAATCGTGCTTCTCGTCCGGCTGCTCAACGCCATCGACGAGGGCCGCTTCTCTTTCGAACAACTCAAAGACCGCATCAGCGAAGGCGAGCATCGCCCGTCGACTCGCAGCTTGCGGCGCTATTTAGCCGTGCTGGCGGACGCCGGGTTTCCGTGGTACTTCGACCGCGCGACGAACACGTACCGGTTCAGCGACGGCTATAGTCTGAAGCGGTTGGAACTGAACAGCAGCGAGTTGTTCGGGCTCGTCGCGCTTCGCGCGATCAGCGCAAGTTTAGGCGGCGCGATCGGGACCTATGTCGACGAAGTGACCGAGAAGATCACCGGCGCGGCGGGCAGCGGGGTCAAAGAGCGCGTCGAGGGCACCTCGCCCGTGACGTTCCGGCTCAGCGAAACGCAGCTGGACCAGGAGGGCGAACGGATCTTCGGGCTGCTCTCGTCTGCCGAGCGCAGCTCGCGCAGCGTCGGCTTTACCTACACCGACAAGGAAGGGCAGCGTTCCAAACGGGTTGCGGATCCGTACGGCTTCATCGTGAGCAGCGGCCGCGTCTACTGCGTCGCATTCGACCACGACCGCCGCGACAAGCGCGTCTTTGCCGTCGACAGCATCGCCGACCTGGACGTGCTCGGCCGCACGTTCACCAAACCGCAGAATTTCAGCGTCGACGATTTCGCGTCCAGTTCGATTAGCGGCGTGCTGCACAACGAGCACACGACCGAAGTGCGCGTGCGGTTCGCCTCGCGCGTCGCGAAGGCCGCCGTGGCCGCGCGCATCGTCGCCGATCGCGCGGTGGATCGCCGCGCCGACGGTTCGGTGGAGATCACGTATCACGTCGCAGACGTCGATGAACTCGCGCGCTGGGTGCTGGGCTGGGGCGCGCAAGCGGAGATCGTCGCTCCCGCTTCGGTGCGCGATCGCGTTCGCATGCTGATCGCGCAGATCGCCGCGAAATACGAACTGCCCGTTTCCAAGTAATCCGTCCGCCCTGAAAAAGCCGCGCTTCTCCCCAGTGCGGCTTTTTTATTTCGCACGTAACGGCACAATGACAAAGGCCTCGGATTGCTCCGAGGCCCCGACGTATTTGTTTTGGCTTGTTCCGCCTGTTTGACTCCCGTAAAGAAGTCCTACTGACGAGACCGCGAAACTTTGACCGTCCACTCGGATCGCCGACGAGCGACTGCATCGTCAACATGGCCGGTCGCGACCTACGTTCGTCGCGCTTCGTTTTATCGAAGTGTTTGCATGGTATCACTACGAAAAAGGCGTAGCAAGACGGCGAACGCTCTACTCACAACGTTTCCACAAAAAGTTGCGTTTATGCACAGTGCATCCTCTCCATATCCACGCTTTCCACCGGAAAGGGCTTTTGTGAAGCTTCGAATCGCCGTTCTCTTTTCCGCAGCAGCGTTGATTTGCGGCGCGCTCGGGCACGGCCGCGCGTCCGCGCAAAGCCTCATGTCCGGCTTGCCGATCGACGGCATACACTGCGATGCACAGGAGTATGCGGCGGAACACATCCATACGCATCTGCAGATTTTCAATCGCGGCCGCAGGGTCGAGGTGCCGGCTCAGATCGGCATCATGCCGATTGCCGGTTGTCTGTATTGGGTGCACACGCACGCGGCGGACGGCATCATCCATATCGAAGCGCCGACCGTGCGCACGTTCACGCTCGGAGAGTTCTTCGACATCTGGGGCGGCGATTTAGGGCGCAGCGTGGCCGGACCGGTCCGCGCGCCGCGCGGGCGTTCGCTGCGCGTGAGCGTGAATGGTCGCGCGTGGAACGCCGATCCGCGTTCGATTCCGTTGCGCGACCACGAGGAAATCGTGATTCAAAACGGTCCGCCTTATGGGACGCCGCACCGCGCGGATTGGTCGAAACTCTAGCCTCGTGACGCGGGAAGGCGGCGAGTCACCCGGCCGGAAGTAGTCCCGTCATATGACCACGACCGCCCTTCCCACGGTAGACCTCGACGGCAAGCACCTCACGCTCGAAGTCATTCGCGACGTCGCGCAAAACGAGGCGCCGGTGCGCGTCACGGAGAGCGCACGCGAGCGGGTCGCCGCCGCGCGCCGGCTCGTCGACGAGAAGTTCGGCAACGGCGATGCGATTTACGGCGTGACGACGGGCTTCGGACGTCTTGCGAACGTTACCGTCGAGCCGAAAGACGCCGCGCAACTGCAGCTGAATTTGGTGCGCAGCCATGCCGCCGGCACCGGCGAGCCGCTGGCTCGTGAGTTCGTTCGGGCCGCCGGCGTTTTACGCGTCAGTTCCCTTTCCGCGGGACATTCCGGCGTACGGGAATCGACGCTGGATCTGCTGGTCGGGCTGCTCAATCGCGGCGTAACGCCGGTCGTGCCCCGGCAAGGTTCGGTCGGTGCAAGCGGCGATCTCGCGCCGCTTGCGCACATGACGCTCACGCTCATCGGCGAAGGAGAGGCGTTTTATCGCGGCGAGCGCATGCCGAGTGCGCGCGCGTTGCAACTCGCCGGTCTCGAGCCGATCGAACTCGGCGCGAAAGAGGGGCTCGCGCTCGTCAACGGCACCGAAGTCATGACCGGTATAGCCGCCCTCTGCCAATTGCGCGCGGAACGATTGCTCGCTGCCGCGGACATCATCGGAGCGATGTCGCTGGAAGCGTTCCTGGGCACGGATCGCGTTTTCGATCGACGGCTCAACGCGCTGCGGCCGCATCCCGGACAAGCCCGCGTCGCCGACAATCTACGCGCATTGCTGCGCGGCTCGCAAATCATGGAGTCGCACCGCGAGTGCGGCCGCGTGCAAGATCCGTACTCCTATCGCTGCATTCCGGTCGTGCACGGCGCCGTGCGAGACGCAGCGCGGCATGCCCGCGGCGTGATCGAAACCGAAGCCATCTCCGTGACCGATAATCCGCTCGTCTTTCCGGACGACGGAGAATTTCTGACCGGCGGAAATTTTCATGGACAGCCGATCGCGCTCGCCTGCGACTTGCTCAAGATGTCGCTCGCGGAACTCGCGGGCATCAGCGAACGCCGCTTGTATCTTCTGCTGAACGCCGAAGAGCGCGGGTTGCCCCTGTTTCTGACCGGACGTTCGGGTTTGCAATCGGGTTTGATGATCGTGCAGTATTCCTCGGCGGCCCTGGTTTCCGAGAACAAAGGGCTCGCGTGGCCCAACAGCGTCGATTCGATTCCAACTTCCGCTGGGCAAGAAGATCACGTCAGCATGGGCATGACCGCTGCGGTGAACTTGGATCGCGTCCTGCAAAACGTTGAAGGTTCGCTTGCGTGCGAACTGCTCGGCGCACTCGTCGCGACCGATTTTCGGCGCCCGCTCAAATCGGGTGCGGGCACGCAAGCCGCGTACGACGCCGCGCGCGAGCGGATCGAACCGTTGACCGACGATCGCGTGCCGGCGCCGGACATCGTCGCCGCGCGCGAACTGATTCACAGCGGAGCGCTCGTGCAGGCCGCGCAAAACGCGATCGGCATGGAACTGGTGTAGAAAGGAAATGTGATGGCCACGACGCTGAGCGCTCCTCGTACCATTCGCGCGCCGCGCGGCTCGACGCGTTCGTGCGAGGGGTGGCCGCAGGAAGCGGCGCTGCGCATGCTGATGAACAACCTCGACCCCGACGTCGCGGAGCGTCCGCAAGACTTGGTCGTGTACGGAGGTAACGGACGCGCGGCGCGTTCGTGGGAAGCGTTCGATGCGATCGTTCGTACGCTCAAGCGTTTGAAGAACGACGAGACGCTGATCGTCCAGAGCGGCAAACCGGTGGCAGTGTGGAAGACGCACGAGCGCGCTCCGCGGGTGCTGATCGCCAATTCGAATCTGGTGCCCAAGTGGGCGGACTGGAAAGTTTTTCGCGAACTCGAGGCGCAGGGCCTGACGATGTACGGGCAGATGACTGCCGGCTCTTGGATCTACATCGGCACGCAAGGCATCGTGCAAGGGACGTACGAGACCTTCGCGGAGCTCGCGCGGCAGCATTTCGGCGGCACGCTCAAAGGCCGCGTCTGTTTGACCGCGGGCATCGGCGGCATGGGCGGCGCGCAACCGCTCGCGATCGCGATGAATGAAGGCGTCGCGCTCGTCATCGACGTCGATCGTTCGCGCTTGGAGCGCCGCCGCGATCTGCGATATCTCGACGTGCTCGCGGAATCCCGCGACGAGGCGGTGCGACTCGTCGAAGAAGCGCGCCGCAGCGGTAAGCCGCTTTCCGTCGGCTATGAAGGAAATGCGGGACACGAATTTCCCGCACTCTTCGCTTCCGGCTTTCGTCCCGATGCGGTTACGGATCAAACGTCGGCGCACGACATGGTGAACGGCTACGTGCCGATGGGACTTTCGCCGGGCGAAGCCGAGCATCTGCGCAAGAACGATCCCGACGACTACGAGCGCCGCGGCCTGGAAACCGTCGCGAAGCACGTTACCGCGATGCTGGATTTTCTGGACGCCGGCGCGGTCGTGTTCGATTACGGAAACAACGTGCGAGCGCAGGCGCAGCGCGCCGGCGTGGGGCGCGCGTTCGACTTTCCGGGCTTCGTGCCCGCGTTCATTCGCCCCCTATTTTGCAGAGGCAGCGGGCCGTTTCGTTTCGCCGCGCTTTCGGGCGATCCGTCCGACATCGCGCGCTGCGATCGCGAACTGCTCGACTCTTTGCGCAGGACGAGCATCTGCGCAGGTGGATTTCGCTGGCGTCCGAGCGCGTTGCGTTTCAAGGGTTACCTGCCCGCATTTGCTGGCTCGGCTTCGGCGATCGCGCGAAAGCGGGAGTACGGTTCAACGACCTGGTGCGCAGCGGCGAACTCAAAGCGCCGATCGTCATCGGCCGCGATCACCTCGACACGGGGAGCGTCGCGTCGCCGTACCGTGAAACGGAATCGATGAAGGACGGCAGCGATGCAATCGCCGACTGGCCGATTCTCAACGCGCTCCTCAATACCGCTGCCGGCGCGCACTGGGTTTCCGTGCATCACGGCGGCGGCGTCGGTATCGGATACAGTCTGCACGCGGGAATGGTCGTGGTCGCCGACGGCAGCGACGACGCGCGCGAGCGGTTGGAATGCGTGCTGACGACCGACTGCGGAATGGGCGTCGTGCGCCACGCCGATGCGGGCTACGATGCGGCCATCGAAACGGCGGACGAGAAGGGCATCGATTGGCGCTTGTAGTTCGCGCCAAAACGATCGTCACCAATGCATCGAACGTCGCCCAGCACGGGGTGACGTTCGATGCGTTAGGAACGATTTGCGACGGCGCGCTCGCGATAGAAGACGGGCGTATTTCGTGGAGCGGTGACGTTGCCTCGCTTCCACCGTCCTTGCGCGACGCCGAGTTGCACGAATTTCCCGATTGCGTCGTGTTTCCCGGGTTTGTCGACGCACACGCGCACCCGCTCTTCGCGGGCAATCGGGAGCCGGATTTTTCCGCGCGGCAGCGCGGAGAAAAGGCGCCGCTGGGGATGCTGTACACTGTGACGCAGACCCGCAAAGCGCTGGAGCATCCTCATGCGTTTTGGAAGCAGATCGACACCCGCCTGAAGACAATTGCGGCGCATGGGACGACGACGCTCGAAACCAAAACCGGCTATGCGCTGCACGCTCCGGGAGAGATGGAAGCCGCTCTCGCTCGTGCACGAGCACCGAGCCGACGCCGGCAATCCGCGCCTGATTGGGACGTTTCTCGGCGCGCACGCCTTGCCGCCGGAATTTTCGAGCGAGATCGACTACGTCGATTACTTGATCGACCAGTGCATGCCGGTCGCCAAAGCGCACGGCGCCGTGTTCGCGGACGCATTCTGCGAGCCCGGATTCTTTTCTGCGGAGCAGACGCGCCGCTATTTGGAATCGGCGCGCGCCCACGGACTGCGGCTTCGCGTGCACTGCGACGAAATGCAGTACGGAGCCGCCGCACGCATGGCGGCGCAGGTCGGCGTGGACGCGGTGGACCACTGCAATTGCATTCGCGACGACGACGTCGCCGCGATCGCGCAACGCGGCATCGTGACGGTCGCGTGTCCTGCGACGATTGCGTATCTCGATCTTCCGCAGCGCGCGCCTGTGCGCGAACTGCTCGAACGGGGCGCCGACGTCGCGCTTGCAAGCGATTACAATCCCGGCACTTCGCCCTGTTTCAACCTGCAGACCGTCGCGTTCTTCGGGCGTAAATTCTTCGGCATGACTGCCGCGGAAGCGTTGTACGGCGTGACAATCGCTGCGGCGCGATCGCTCCGCGCGCAGGCAGGCACGCTGCGTACCGGCGCACCCGCCGATCTGGTTGCTTTGCGGATCGACTCCGCGGAAGAGTTCGGCTGGCAATTCGGCGGCAACCTTGCCGCGGCCGTGTACCGCAGCGGGGTGCGCATTTCGTGACCGCCGTCGTGCGATGCGCGCGCGCTTTGGTGGGCGGATCGGAACGGCGCGATTTCGCATTTGCCGTCAAGGGTGATCGAATAGCGGCGTGCGGTACGTTCGCCGATATCTCGCAGCGTTTTGCCGGCGCACCCGTAACGTCGTACGGCGCGCACGTCGCCGTGATGCCGGGGCTCGTCAACGGTCATAGCCACGCGTATCAAATCCTGATGCGCGGCTGGGCCGACGACCTGCCGTTCGCGCGCTGGCGAAGCGACGCGCTCTACCGTATCGTTCCCGAACTGACGCCGCAGGATGTGTACTGGACGTTTCGCCTCGCTTTCGACGAGATGCTCGCCGCCGGGATAACGACCGTCGCGGAATTCTTTTATTTGAACGGTGCCGGAAACGCTCACGCGCAACAGGCGATACGCGCCGCAGCGGACGCAGGTATTCGTCTGGTATTCGCGCGCACGTGGATGGATGCGGCGTACGCGCCCGCGGCATTTCGGGAATCCGTCGAGCAAGCGCGAGAACGCACCGCCGCTCTCATGTCCGAATTTCCCGGCGTGCACGTTTGCGTCGCGCCGCATTCTCTGCACGCCGCATCGCACGGCATGATTCGCGCCGCGTCGGCCTTCGCGAGCGAGCGGGAGTGCATGCTGCACGTGCACGTTGCGGAAGCGCAATACGAAGGCGCCCAAACGCTGGCGCGCTACGGAGCGACGCCGATAGCGCTTCTCCGGCGACTCGATGCTTTGAACGAACGAACCGTTGCGATCCATGCGATCTACATTACCGGCGAAGAACGGCGTATGCTGGCGGAAAGCGGCGCGCGCGTCGTTCACAATCCGACGACGAACCAGTATTTGGGCGACGGCGTCTGCGACGTCATCGGCCTGCTCGAATCCGGCGTCTCAGTTGGGCTGGGGACGGATGCGGACGTGAAGCCGTCGATCCTCGACGAAATGCGCGCAGCGTCGCTGCTGCAGAAAGTTTCGCGTTTGGATGGAGCGGCGCTGGACGCGAAGACCGCGATCTCGCTCGGAACGGCCGCAGGCGCGCGCGCGCTCAACGTGGACGCGGGGGATTTACGCGAGGGAGCGTTCGCCGATTACGTCGTTCTCGATCTCACGCGCGCGGATCCGTGGGCTCCGCTCGGCAATCACGTCGTGTACCGCGCGGAAAGCGCCGACGTGCTGGAAACATACGTTGGAGGGCGTCGTGTCCGCGAACGGGGCGCGCGCCGGCCCGAGCAAGCCCTGGAGGCGCTGCGGCATCTGCAGCCGCGCTTGCGTATCGAGAACTCCGAAGGAAGCGTATGAATCGAATTTGCGTGCTCGCCATCGTGCTGACGTTGGCGGCCGTGACCGGTTGCGGACAGAAAGCCTACACGCGCACCACCGCGGTAACCCCGGCGCCGGTCGAATCGGGGCCGCTTCCGCGGTCGGCGTCGCCATGCCGCTCCAAGCATGCCGCAGCCTCCGCAAAACACAAAACTCCGTCGATTAAAACCGACTGCCGCCCGACACCGGCCGCGCGAGCCGGATCCCGAACCAAATAACGTAGACCGTGCGTTTCACGGCCTACGTTTCTCTGCCCACGGCCGCTTTTTTACCCGCTCGCACGGGAGTGAAACACGGCGAATGGCGGCTTGCTTACAATTCGGGCCGAATGCGCCGCGCAAACGCGCCAAAGCGCTCATTATTTGCGTCCGTCGATTCCATACCGGAGTAAACGACCAGGACGTATGATGCGCCGCCGCGCGTTTCGAGGATGCCGCCGTCGTGCGTGACTTCGTCGGTATCGCCGGTCTTATGGGCGAAACGGTCGCCGGCTTCCAAACCGGCGGAAAGCTTGTTGTTCCACTCTTGGCGCGCCAGAGTTTCGCGCAACGCGCCCGCGAGCGGAACTTGCGATCGAGCGATCAGTTCGAACAGCCGGGCGGCATCTGCCGGCGGATGTGTGTTCAGCAGCGGACCCTGCCACTGCGGATCGTGGATCAGCGGCAGCGAGCCGGAAAGTTTGCGGCGGAAGGCCGTCGCGTTCAGGCCGAAGCGCTGCTGCACGATTTCGGTCGCTTGCTCGCGACCGACGATGTCGAAGATCATGTTCGTGGCGACGTTATCCGATCGCGTCACCATCAGATCGATGAGTTCGGTGAGCGGCGATTCGTAGCCGGGGACGAGCGGGGACGGCTTGTCGTTCACGGTCATGTTGGCTTGCGTGACGGGATACCGGCGATCCAACTCCAGTGCGCCTTCGTTCACCAATGCGAACGCCGCCGCCGCGAGCGGCGTCTTGACCATGCTGGCCGGATAGAAGGCGGCGTTCGGCTCGAGCGCCAGGCCCGGCTCTTTGGAATCGAGCCGCCGCAGGACGCAGGCGAAGGGACTCAAGCCGGCTTGGGAGGCTGCCTGGCGGACGATGGTCTCTGTCAACATGCGATCTTTCCCTTGTTGCAAGCAGGTACTTGCACTCAACTGTGCGGTATGGTACGATGCTGCGTGCAAGTACGTACTTGCACACGTAGTGAAGACGATGACACGAAACCGCTATTTTTCCCTGCTCGGGACCGTACTGCTGGCCGCGACCTTGCAGGCGCCTGCGTCCGCGCAAGGCTCCCCCACGGCCATCCTTGCCGCAATCGGCGCTCGCAACCCTGAATTGCAGAGCTATCAGGCTCGCGTTCATGTGAACGTGCGAATGCTCAATTTCCCTTGGCTCTCGCCCAAGCTGGACGGCACGTCGTATTTCAAGCGCCCCGGCAATTACGAAGTCGTCTTCGATAGCGTGCCGTCCTATGCGAAGGGCATCAACAAACTTTTCGGCGACATCGACGACGTCGCAACGTGGGAAAAGGACTCGAACATCGACTACGACGGGGTGCAATCGATTGACGGGCACGCTGCTTACGCGCTGCGCATGACCAAGAAAATTTACAGCGACCAGATCGAGGACGCAGTCGCGTACGTCGATCCGTCGACGTATCAGGTGGTGCGCATGGATTGGCACTACCGCAACGGCGGCACGATCGTGATGACGCAAACCTATCGGCAGCAAGGCCGGTACAACGTGGTCGCGACGCAGCACGCCGACATTCACATTCCGCACGTGCACGCTGTGGCCGATGCGACCTACGGCCAGTACCAAACCAACGTAGCGGTAAACGACGCCGTGTTCGCGGGCAAATAATGCTGCACGAAACGCCTCCTTCGCGCTCCTCCGAAGATACGCGCACCCGGATCTTCGCCGCGACTCGCAAGTTGCTCGCCAAAAAGGGCCGCCGGGGAACGACGACGCGCGAGATCGCCGAACTGGCGGGCGTGAACGAAGCAACGCTGTTCCGTCATTTCGGGCACAAGGACGCGCTCATCGAAGCATGCGTTCTGCACTATTGTCCCGCCGGCGTACTTGGCGAACTGCTTCCGAGCCTGCGCGGCGACATCGGCGAAGATCTTCGCAAGATCGCGCATGTGATGCTGGAGCACATGGTGCGTCTGCGCGATCTCATCCTCGTGACGTTCGCGGAGGAAGACCAGTGGGCGGCGGCAGGAGACGCCGCATGGCGTTCGCCCGCCATCATTCAGCAGATTTTGACCGAGTACATGAGCGCGCGCGTAGCCGCGGGCGAGCTGGAGGGCGACCCCGTGCTGCTTGCACGCTTCTTCATGGGCTCAATATTCTCGTACGTTATCGGGCATAAACGACTGCCGTATCCCAACAAGACTCCGGACGAGATCATCGATTTCAACATCAACGTATTTTTGAACGGCGTAAGAAAGAAGTAGAGATGCAAACGCGCGAACGCGACGAACGGGAAGTCCCCACTGCGGAGAACGGAAAAGGAATGAGCGTGGAACGGGAAGCGGGGAACGGCGGCGGCGGACGGAACATGCGGCCGGTCTTCGTGATCGGGGGAATCATCGTCGCCATTCTCATCATCTTGTGGGGCGTACGGTGGTTCTCGTATGCACACGTTCACCAGTCCACGGACGATGCGCGCGTCGACGCCAACACCGTTGCGATAACGAGCAAAATCACCGAACGCGTCAATCAAATTCTAGTCGACACGAATCAGCCCGTGAGAAAAGGCCAATTGCTGGTCACCCTCGACGACGCCACCGAACGCGCCGCCGTCGCGCAAGCCCAAGCCAATTTGCAACTGGCGCTGGAAAATCAGCAGAGCGGCGTGACGCAGGGCACCGGAGGCGTTTCGCAGGCGCAAGCCAACGTGCAGAACGCGGCGGCGCAGGTTCCGGTCGCGCAGGCCGGCGTTGCGGCTGCGCAGGCGCAAGTGCAGCAGGCGCAGGCCGCGCTTCCGGGCGCGCGTCAAGCGCTCGCGAACGCCCAGGCGAATTTGCACCGCACCCAATCGCTGGTGAAGACCGGCGACCTCGCCAAACAGCAGCTGGACGCGGCGCAAGCGCAAGAAGCGCAGGCAGAATCGCAGTATCGCGCGGCACAGGACGCCGTCGATGTGGCGCAAGCAAACCTCAACGCCGCCGAACAGAAGATCGGCGCCGCGCAGGCGGGCGTCGCGGCGGCGCAGGGCGGCGTGCAGGCGGCGCAAGGCAAACTGAGCCAGGCGCAAGCCCCGGCGCAGATTGCCGCGCAGCGCGCCGCGGTGCAGATCGCGCAGCAGAATCTCGCCAATACGCGCATTTACTCTCCCATCGACGGATATGTCGGTGAGAAGAGCGTCGAGGTCGGACAAACGGTCAGTTCCGGAATGACGCTTCTGACGCTGATTCCCAATCAAGTCTTCGTCACGGCGAATTTCAAAGAAACGCAACTCGGCAGCATGCACCCAGGCCAGCCGGTCGACATCCGCGTCGACGCCTATAAAGGCGTGACGTTCCATGGAACGGTCGACTCGATCAACCCCGCCTCGCAAAACACGTACGCGCTGGTGCCGGCGCAGAATTCGACCGGAAACTTCGTAAAAGTCACGCAACGCATTCCGGTGAAGATTGCCTTCGACAAAGACACCGACTTCGCGAAATATCCGATGCGGCCAGGTATGTCGGTCGAAGCTTCGGTCCTCGTAAAGTAAGACCGTGAGCGCAACGGCAGCATATACGTCCGTCACCGAATTCGGTTGGCGCAGGACGGTGGTGACGCTCGCCGTCATAGCGGCGACGATGCTCGAAATCATCGACACGACGATCGTCAACGTCGCGCTGCCGAACGTTCAAGGCAACTTCGGCGTCTCGGTCGATCAAGGCGCGTGGGTCGTCACCGGGTACATCGTCGCGAACGTCGTTATCATTCCGATCACGCCTTGGCTCTCCGAACGTTTCGGCCGGCGCGCGTATTACTTGGCGTCCATCGGGCTGTTCACGTTTGCGTCGATCATGTGCGGTTTGTCGGGCAGTTTCACGGAACTGGTCTTTTGGCGTCTCATTCAGGGCGTCGGCGGCGGCGGCCTCATTTCCACGTCGCAAGCGATCTTGCGCGATACGTATCCGCTCGGCGAGCAAGGCAAAGCGCAAGGCATTTTCTCGCTCGGCGTCATCGCCGGTCCGGCGCTTGGCCCGCTGCTGGGCGGGATCATCACCGACAACCTCACGTGGCGCTGGGCGTTCTTCATCAATATTCCCGTCGGCATACTTGCCGCCGCAGCGGTGTATCTCGTGCTGCGCAATCCGATCGAACCGCAGAAACGCAAGCGGCTCGACTGGATCGGTCTGGCGCTGTTGGCGCTCGGCCTGGGCGCCCTGCAATACGTCCTCGATCAAGGCCAGCAGTACGACTGGTTCGCGGATTCCAACATCCGCTTGTTTTCTCTCGCGTCCGCCGGAGGTTTGGCCGGCTTCGTCGTCTGGACGCTGCGTTCGAAGATTCCCGTCGTGAATCTGCACGTGCTGCGCTATCGCGAGGTCGCCGCCGGAAGTCTGCTCGGCGCGGCGCTGGGCGTGAGTTTATACGGATCGGTGCTGATTATGCCGCAATACGTGCAAAATTCGCTCGGCTTCACCGCTACGCTCTCGGGCGAGACGATTTTGGTTCGCGCGCTGGCGATCGGACTGCTCACGCCGATCGCGGCAATCCTGGCGATGCGCGGCCGGGTCGACGCGCGCTGGCAAGTCTTCGTCGGGTTCGTCTTGCTCGGCTTCTCGAACTGGCTTCTGGCGCAGGTGACGACTTCCGATTCGTCGTTCTGGACGTTCGGCGCGGCGCTAATCGTCAGCGGCGTCGGTCTCTCGCAAATCTTCGTGCCGCTTTCGATCGCCGTGCTCGGTTCCGTACCGCCCAAAGACGTAGCGGCCGCCTCGGCGTTCTTCAACCTCGCGCGTCAGGTCGGCGGCAGCATTGCGACCGCGGTGCTCGTGACCGTTCTCGTGCGCGCGGTCACGCACCATCAAGCCGCCCTGGGCTCCGACGTTTCGCTGCACGCGCAAGCCGTACGCCAATATCTGCAGCAGCACGGCGGTGAGCACTCGCAAAGCGCGCTGGCCAACCTCGCCGGTCTCGTGACGCAGCAAGCGTACATACTTTCATATGCGGATACGTCGCGGCTCACGGCGCTCATCACGCTGGTGCTCGCGCCCCTCGTGATCTTGATGCGCCGCCCGCGCGCAAGCGCACCGATGAGTGCTGAATAAGGAGATATCGTGAACCTTATCGCTACGATTTTGCTTGCCGCCGCAACCGTTCCGTCTCCGGCGCCCTCACCGCAACTGCCGGCCGTACCGGCTGTTGCGCCGGGATACGCCGCACCGAACGTTTCGCCGCCGCCGCCGAACGTGGTCGGCGTGACGCAGCAGCCGTTCGTCGGCATCACGCTGGACAACGCAATCGGGATGGCGCTCTCGCGTAATCCGGATCTCGCCGTCGCGCAAGCCAATCGCCGAATCGCCTTCTATCAGATTCAGGCCGCGAAGGGCGCCTACGACGTGCGTCTTTCCGTGGAACCGCAGTATCAGTACGTCACGCAGCCGCCGCAAAACGAGTTTTTCGCCGGACCGAACTTCACGCCGATCGTGCAGCGTAATACGAGCATTGCGGCGGGCGTTCAAGGCATGCTCCCCGGCGGACAGACGTATAGCGTCAACGCGTCCGGAAAACAAACGTACGACAACACGCAGATCAACACGTTCAATCCGACGTATCCGACGATCTTCTCGGTGAGTTTTTCCCAGCCGCTCGGAAGAGGCCGCAACATCACGGACGCCGCGCGCGCGCTCCAATTGGCGCAGATCAACGCGACCGGCTCCAACGCGCAAACGCTCGCGACCGTCTCCTCGACGATCTCGCAGGTGCAAAAGACGTACTGGAATCTCGTGGCGGCGTGGCGCAACGTCGCGATTCAGGAGCAGGCGCTCAAAGACACCATCGCACAGCAGCACAGCAACGTCCGGCTGGCCCGCCAAGGCGTAAGCGCACCCATCGACGTCGTGCAGACGAACAGCCAGGTCGCCGTCTTTCAGGAAGACGTGTTTTCCGCGCTGCAGAACGTCGGGATGCTTCAGAACCAGTTGAAATCCGAACTGGTCACCAATCCGAACGATCCGCTCTGGGATGCCAATCTGGTGCCGACCACGCCGGTACTGCAGTTGCCGCGGCAGCCGTCGCTCGCAGATCTCGTGACGCAAGCCCTGCGCAACCGCCCGGAGATCGCGCAAATTCGCACCCTGCGCGCGACTGCCGACGTAAACCTCGCCTACGCGCAGAACCAAACGAAACCGCAGGTGAACCTCAATCTGGGATACACCAGCAACGGCTTTGCCGGCACCGTTTTGCCCACGAGCGCCAGCCCGTTCCTCGAAAGCAGCGTCCAACAATTCATCGCAATCAATCAACTCATCGCGGCCGTAAACCGCACGCTGCCGCCGGCGCAGCAAATTCCCGCGCTGCCGAATACGAACGCCCCCGTGCCGTCGTACTTGCAAGGCGGCTTGGACCAATCCATCAAGAATCTGCTCTCGAACAAGTTTCCCGTGTATGCCGCGGGCGTACAAGTGACGTTCCCAATTGGAAACACGACCGCAAAGGCGGATCTTGCAGCCGCGCAAGAGCAAGAGCGAAGCGCCGCGGTGCAGGAAGCCTCCACGATTCAACGCGTGACGATGGACGTGCGCAACGCGTTGCAAACGTACCAGAGCGCGCAAGCTCGGCTCGTCGCCGCGCGCGCAGCCAGACAAGCATCGGAACAAGTGCTTTCGAGCGAGGAGCGCCGCTTTCGCGCCGGCGAGTCCACGACGTTTCTGGTTCTGCAGCGCGAAATCGAACTCGCCGACAACCGCGGACGCGAACTACAGGCTCAGACGGATCTCAACAACGCGGTCGTCGACTTGCAGCAAGCCACCGGAACTATCCTTAACGCGAATAACGTTAACGTAACAACAGTCGGGGAAGGAGCGCTCAATCCATGAAAAATAAAACAACCGTAGTCGCCCGCGTGCGCCTCTCCAAACTTTCTCAGCAAAAGCTGCAAGAGCGCAGCGCCGTGCTGTACACGCGGGAACTGGAACGCTGGAACCGGCGCCCGCCGCGCACGTCATTTTAATCGAAGTATCATTTCATACTGTACGAACGGCTCGCTCCAGCGGGCCGTTCGCGCATATGCCGAAATACGGCTGTCTTCCGGTTCGTTGAGGATGAGCACGCCGGCGCATTCGCCGTACGCAGAAACGGCTAGCGCGAGCCAATCGAGCGCCGCCGGATTTGCTGCATGCAACTCGAGCACTTGCGCCGTCTGCGCGTTCGAGCGGAACAGCGCATAATTTCCGTCCGTGTCGGAGACGCTCGCGGTAACCGCGCCGTTGCGCAGCGTGCGGCGCTCGCGCTGCCAGCACGGCTCGCCGATCTCGTGAGCATCGAGCCAACCGCCCACCTCGCTGGGAGCGAACCCGCGCGGCATGCGCGGCTCCGCGATGCTGCGCTGGAACGAGTGGAGCGTTCGGGTCGTTTCGAAACCGGCGCCGCGGTAGACTTCGATCGCGGGATCGTTCTGCGCGAGCACTTCCAGCTGCATCTGCTTCGCGCCGCGTTCGCGCGCCCAATCCGCGAGCGTGCTTACCAGGGCCTTCGCGTATCCGCGGCCCCGAAAGTCCGGCGCGACGCCGAATCCGCCGATCCAGGCGCGCACGCCGCGCAGCGCAAGCAGTGCCGCGGCCATCAGATTGCCTTCGTCATCGTACCAAAGCGGCGATGCCGATGCGTCGACGTCGTTGTAGAGCATGTGCAAGCGCAGCTGTTCCGGCGCGAACGCGACGGGAACGACGTATTGTTCGAAGACGCGATTGAGTGCGGCGGCTGCGGCATCGAGCGAAGCCTGCGCAAATGTTTCGCGGCGCACGCGTTCAGCGATCGGCGAGTTCGGCCGCGGCGGCGCGATCGACGAACCAGCTCAGACGTCCGTTCGACGGCGAGACGATCTGAACCGGATGCGTCACCGGCTCGTAAGGCCCTTCGCGAACCGCGTAGAGTGCCGGTGCTTTCTGCAGGCCTTCGGTCGCGACGATGACGTGTCGTGCGTTGTTGATGACGAGCGGTGTGATGGAAATGCGGTACGTTGCGAGCTTCGCGACGTAAGGCGCGCGCACGAGCCGGTCGTTGTCGGCAAGGGGATCGGTCCCCGGGAACAGCGAGGCCGTGTGTCCGTCCGCGCCCATGCCGAGCATCACCAAGTCGAAGCGCGGCAGATCCCCCATCGTTTGAATCAGAAGCTCGGCATAGCTGCGCGCCGCCTGCAGCGGGTCCTCTTCGCCGTGCATGCGGTTGACGTGATCCTCGGGCAGGTTCACCGCCGTGATAAACGCATCGCGCGCCATTTTGTAGTTCGACTCGCCGTCGTCCGGCGGCACGCAGCGTTCGTCACCGAAATAGACGAACACGTGATTCCAGTCGACCTGACTGCGCCGCGGCTCGCGAGCGAGCAACTCGTAGGCGTTTTTCGGCGTCGTACCTCCCGCGAGCGCCACGAAGAACGCTCCGTGTTCCGCAATCGCGCCGTCCGCGTTCTCGACGAAAGCATCCGCGAGACCCTCCGCTAAATCCCCCGGCGTCGGAAAGATTCGCAGATCCCCGGCGTTGCGTTCGTTCATCGCGGCCCGGCGAATTCGAACAAGCGCCGGAGCAACCCGAGCGTTTCGAGATACACGCCGCCGTCCGGTGCGGAAAAGATCGCGCGTTCCACGAGCGACACGATATCGACGTCGTGCAGCGGCACGCAGCGCGGCGCGCGCTTCTTGCGCCCTTCGACCGTCAAGCAGATCAGATCGGCAGCATCCGGAGAAATTTCGATGCCGAAGGCGCACGACGCGGAGTGCAGCCGGATGGCGCCGACGCGGCGCGGTACGCCGCTCTTTCGAAAGTCGATCTCGATCGCGCTGCCGTCGGCGGCGCAGAACTCCAGCTCTGCCGCAGGGCTCCCACCCCAAACGGCTCGCAAGCCAAGCCGCCAGATAATACGCTTCCGGCTCCGAGCCGCTCACAATCTCGACGCGGCGAATCGCGGGAAGTTCGGCGGCGAGATCGGGCTCGTCGAAGAATTGCGCGGTGAGGTCCTGCCACGCCAGCAGACGCATGTAGGCGAGGTCGCGGATACGCGGGGCGATCGGCGAGCTTTCGAGCCTGCGCGAGTTCCCGCAGCGACTGCACGGCGGCGTTTCCGGCAGGGCTGAACAGCACGACCGCCTCGGCCAGGTCCGCAAGTGCGCAGAAGCGATCGTCCTGCACGTGAGTACCGGCCCAAAGCATGACGCTGCGAACGTTCGCGACGAGCAGATCGTGGACGACGGATCGCAGTTCTGGCGCGGGGACGCCGCGCGCGCCGATTTGCACGTGGCAGTGCGTGCGCACTGCATGGCTCGCGGGAGCGCTCGAACCGTCGAGCAGAATGACGCGGAACCCGCGCGCTTGCGCGAACTCCTCGCTGCTCTCGCGCATCCAGCGCAGCAAGTCGTCGTTGTTTTCGACGAACGCGACGACGTTGAGCGACGTCGTCGAGACGCCGCCGCGATCCCGCCGCTCCCGCGCGAGCGCATCGAGGAGATCGTCGACGCTTGGTCCGCTCACAGCGGGCGCCACCCGGCGTTCAGCGCGTGCGCCGCCTGCGGGCCGTCGCTGCCGGCCGCATAGTTCGGGAAGGCGCGATCCTTGATGGACTGCCACACCTCGAGAACCGGCATGACGATCTCCCAAGCGCGCTCGACGGCGTCCCAACGCGTGAAGAGCGTGGCATCGCCTCGCATCGCGTCCGCGATCAGCCGTTCGTACGCGGGCGCAGACTGCACGCCGAAGCCGGTGCCGTAGTTGAAGTCCATCGTCACGCTGCGAATGTGATTTTTTTGACCGGGAACCTTCGCGTTGAAGCGCATGGAGATGCCTTCGTCCGGCTGAATTTTTATGACGAGGACGTTCTGCTCGATGGTGTCGCTTTTTTCGCCGAAAAGCCGGTGCGGTATCTGGCTGAACGTAATCGCGATCTCGGAAACCTTGCGCGCAAGGCGCTTGCCGCTGCGGACGTAGAACGGCACGCCGGCCCACCGCCAGTTGTTGATGTTCAATTTGAGCGCTGCGTACGTTTCGGTGTTCGAATCGGGACGCACGTCCGGTTCGCTGCGATATGCGGGAACCGCCTGACCGCCAATGGTGCCGGCGTCGTACTGGCCGCGCACGCCCATCTGGAATACTTCTTCGGGAGCCGGCGGCTCGATAGCCGAGAACACCTTGTACTTTTCGTTACGAATCGCATCGGCGTCCGAACTTGCCGGCGGTTCCATCGCCACCAGGGCGAGCAGGTTCATCACGTGGTTCTGAATCATGTCGCGCAGCGCGCCGGCGTTGTCGTAATAGCCGCCGCGGCCTTCGACGCCGAGCGTTTCGGCGGCGGTGATTTGGACCGACTGCACGTAGTTTCTCGTCCATATCGGCTCGAAGATGGTGTTGGCAAAGCGCAGAGCCATGATGTCCTGCACGGTCTCTTTGCCCAAATAGTGATCGATGCGGTAGACCTGATTTTCGTTGAAGACTTTTTCGACTTCGGCCTGCAGCGCTTGCGCGGAAGCGAGATCCGTTCCGAATGGCTTCTCGACGATGATGCGGCTCCAGCCCTTCGAATTGTTCGCGGGATCCAGTTTCGCATGTTTGAGCTGCGCGATGATTTTCGGAAAGACCGAGGGCGGCGTGGACAGATAATAGAGGCGGTTTCGTCCCGCGCCGAACTGCTGCTCGTACTCGTCGAGCCGTTTGGCGAGCGCTTCGAAATGCGACGTGTCGTCGAAATTTGCCGTGATGTAACTGATGCGCTGCGCCAAGTCGTTCCAGAGCGAGTCCTTGACGGGGCCCGACCGGGAGAACTCGTCCACGCACTGTTTGCAGTACTCGCGAAACTGCTCGTCGGTGTACTGCGTGCGCGCAAAACCGATGAGCCCGAAGTTCGCTGGCAAGATGTCGTTCAAGCGCAGATTATAGATCGCCGGCATAAGCATGCGTTTGAACAAATCGCCGCTTGCGCCGAAAAACACGATGGTACAGGGATCGGAAACGCGGCTGCTCTCGATGCCCGCGCGCAGCGGGTTGACCGAAATTTGCGCGACGCCGTTGCCGGCCTGCGCCGGAGTACTCGTGGTCATGCCTGATTCATTCCGCCTTCACGGCGTGTCCGCCGAATTGATTGCGCAGCGCCGCGATCACTTTTGCGCTGTACGACTCGTCCTGACGCGACGCGAAACGAGCCAGCAGCGAGAGAGTGATGACTGGCGCGGGAACGTTTTGATCGATCGCCGCCTGCACGGTCCAGCGGCCTTCGCCCGTATCGTCGACCCAGCCGCGAATCTTCTCGAGATCGGGGTCTTGCTCGAACGCGAGCACGGCGAGATCGAGCAGCCAGGAACGAATCACGCTGCCGTATCGCCAGATCGAGGCGAGTTGATGCAGATCGTACTTGAACGGCGAGGTGCGCAGGATTTCGAATCCCTCGCCGTACGCTTGCAGCAGGCCGTATTCGATGCCGTTGTGCGCCATCTTCGAAAAGTGACCCGCGCCGGGCGGGCCGACGTGAGCGTAACCGCCGGGAGGGCGCCAGCGTGAGAAATGCCGGTTCGCACGCTTTCACTGCGGCGTCCGTGCCGCCGACCATCAGGCAGTAACCCTCTTTCAGACCCCAGACGCCGCCGCTGGTTCCGGCGTCGACCAGTTCGACGCCCTTGGCTTTGCATCGCTCGTATGCGGCCAAACCGTCTTTCCAGTTCGTGTTGCCGCCGTCGACGATCGCATCGCCTTTTCCGAGCAGCGCGATGAGTTCGTCGATCGTGTCGTCCGTCGGCTTGCCCGCGGGCACCATGATCCACACGACTTTCGGTTTGCCGTCGAGCTTGGCGACGAGATCGGAAAGCGTTCCCGCGGCCGTCGCGCCGATACTTGCCACCGCGCGCAACCGCTTCCGCGCTCCGGTCGAAGGCGACGACACTATGGCCGCCCTTCATCAGCCGCTCGGTCATGTTCGCGCCCATGCGTCCGAGCCCGACCATTCCTATCTGCATGCTATGCTTTCGCAGTCAGCGCGTCGTCGATTGCGGCGTTCAAGGCGTTCAGACCGCGTTCCAGATCGCCCTTGACGTGAACGCGAACGCCGCGGCGTCTGCGTTTGTCGAGTGACTGAAAATCGCCGAGCGCCTGTGCGGCGATCAACGTGCGGAAGCCCACGTTCATGCCGGGGATCGGCAAATCGAACGGTGAGTCGGCCGTGATTTGTACGAAAACGCCGGTATCGGGACCGCCCTTGTGCTCTTGACCGGTCGAATGCAGGAAACGTGGACCGAAGCCGAGGGTCGTCGCGCACTTGCGCGCGTCACGGATCTTCAGCCGCATGTCGTCGAGCAGCCGCGCGTGTTCGCCGTTGCGTTCGACGTACGCGCAAAATGCGACGTAGTCGCCGTCTCGAACTTCGTTGAACAGCGCTGCTAATGCGGCGGGCGCGTCTTTTCCGGCGATCGTCTTCGAGCCGGACAAGAAGGTGAAGTCGAATGCGTCGGTCGCGAGATTCGCGGCCGGTTCCTCGAAGCTGCCCTTCGAGGCGTATTGCGCAAGGAGCGCTTTCGTGTTGTCCTTCGATTCTTGCACGTTGGGCTGATCGAAGGCGTCGATGCCGATCAGCGATCCCGCCGCCGCCGTCGCTACCTCCCAGAGGTAGAACTGCTCGCCGACGTCATACGCGTCATTCATCGCCAGTCGAATTACGGGATGACCCGCACCTTCCAACGCGCGCAGCTTCTCGTCGGTTCCGCGGTCGGGGTTCGGCAAATTCGCGCCGACATAGACGAACACGCGATCGTTTCCGTATTCGCCGGGATCGCCGAGCGCTTCACCTTCGACCGGCAGGATGCCGCGCCCCATCTTGCCGGTGGACTCGGCGATCAGTTGTTCCGCCCACGCTCCGAAGGCGCGTATTGACGGATGCGCGACGATCGTCAGTTTGTCGCGGCCTTCCCGCGCGAGCGCTCCGATGGCGGCTCCAAATTTTGCCCCGGGCGCGTTCGGAACCGGCACCGTCTTGTCGTTCGCGTGCATTGCCCCGAGCCCGCGATCGAGCAGCAAGTTGACGTCGTATCCAGCCAGCGCCGCCGGCACCATGCCGAAAAACGAGAGCGCGGAGTAGCGTCCGCCGATCGTCGGATCGTTGAGGAAACAGGCGCGGAAGCCTTGCGATTTGGCCTCGGTTTCGAGTTCGGTTCCCGGATCGGTAATCGCGACGAAACGCCTTCCGCAGTTGTTCGCGCCGACCGCTTTGCTGACGCGTTCGCAGAAGAAGCGGTAGAACGCATCGGGCTCCGTCGTCGTGCCGCTCTTGCTGGCGACGATGAAGAGCGTGCGATCGATTTCGATTTGCGATTCCAGCGTGCGAATCTGCTGCGGATCGGTCGAGTCGAGGACGTGAAGCTGCGGGCGGCCTTCGGCTTTGCCGAACGTTTCACGCATTATGTCGGGAGCGAGCGAGCTGCCGCCCATGCCGAGCACGACCACATGCGCGAATTCCGCCGCGATCTCTTTTGCGAAGCGTTGAAGGTTGGCGACTTCTTCGAGCAAATGCTGCGGAACGTCCAGCCATCCCAGCGCTTTTTTAATGATCTCCACGTGCTGCGGGTCGGTTGACCAAAGCGACGCGTCTTTTGCCCAGAGCTTCTTCAGGAAGTCGCGGTCGGCCAGTTCTTTGAGCGCGCTCGAATACGCGTCGGAATAACGGCCCAGCGAAAGCGAAACGCGCTCGGCGCCGGAACTGAGTTGTTTCTGTTTGTAGACGATGGCGCCGAGCAGCGCGGCGAACGAGTCGCTGAACAGGCGGACGCCTTCCACTTGCAGCTGATACGTCACCTCGAAGAGCGAGATGTTCGCGTCGCCGAGTCTGCTTGACCGTGGCCCGTGCTTCGTCCAAATCTTTGAGTACCGTATCCGGGACGACGGTGCCGTGATCCAGCAGCGCGTCGAGCGTTTGCGGCGGCATCGTATTGACGGTGTCGCGGCCGACCACCGGTTCGATATACATGAGATCGAAGTACTTCGGGTTTTTCGTCGACGTGGACGCCCAAAGCGGTCGTTGCGGGCGTGCGCCTTTCGCCGCGACGGCTTTCCATTCATCGGATGAGCAAATTTCCAGAAACTTTTGGTACGTGAGTTTTAGATTCGCCGTGCCGGCTTTGCCGAGCAGATTCTCCAGTTGCTTCTCGCCTTTGTCGATGCGGGCTTCGAGCAACTTGTCGACCGCGGTGTCGATTCGACTGACGAAGACGCTGTTGACGGAGCGAACCTTCGAGACGTCCTGGCCTTTGTCCATGCGGCGCTGCAGACCGCGGATGAAGGCGCGAGTGGTTTTCTCGTACATCTCGATGGCAAAGATCAGCGTGACGTTGATGTTGATGCCTTCGGCGATGCACTCTTCGATCGCGGGCACGCCCTCGTTCGTGCCGGGAATTTTCACCATCAGGTTCGGGCGGTTCAGGCGCTTCCAGAGATCTTTCGCCATGTCGATGGTGCCTTGCGTATCGTGAGCGAGCAGCGGGGAGACCTCGAGGCTGACGAAGCCGTCGTTGCCGCCGGACTCGTCGTACACCTTACGGAACAAGTCGCACGCGCTTTGAATATCCTGAATGGCGAGATCCCAGAAAAGCGCGCTTGCGTCGCGCTGCTTGCCGATGAGCGAGCGCAATTGGTCGTCGTAGTCGTTTCCCGCGCCGATTGCTTTTTCGAAAATCGTCGGGTTGGAGGTCATTCCGCGCAGGCCTTTGTCGATCAGCGCCTGCAGCTCGCCCGATGCGAACATGCCGCGGCGCAGGTTGTCGAGCCAAACGCTCTGTCCCGCTTCCAGTAATTGCTGCAGTTGATGGCCACTCACGATGATTACTCCCTATCGACGGACCGTAGCGAAATGTTCTTGCGCGACCTGCGCGACGTGCTCGGGCGTGAACCCGTATTCCCTGGCGATGTCGCCCGCCGGTGCGGACGTTCCGAAGTGATCGATGCCGTAGCTGTACCCGCGCAACCCGACCCATCGTTCCCAGCCCAAAGTCGACGCCGCTTCGATCGACATGCGCGCGGTGACGTCCGGCGGCAGCACTCGATCGCGATACGACTGCGGCTGCGCTTGGAAAAGCTCCCAGCAGGGCATCGAGACGACGCGCGTTTCCATGCCTTTGGCCTTGAGGAGCTGCGCCGCTTGCACGGCGAGCGAAACTTCCGAGCCGGTGGCGATGAGGATCAGATCCGGCGTTGCGTCCGTGTCCGCCAGAATGTAGGCCCCGCGTGCGACGTCGGCGGTGCGATCGCCCAGATACGGCAGTTTTTGCCGCGAGAGCACGAGCGCAAACGGCCCTTCGCGAGCCTGAATCATGACCTTCCACGCCTCGAGCGTTTCCAGCGAGTCGGCGGGGCGAATCATCAGCAGGTTCGGGGTCGCGCGCATGTGGGCAAGATGCTCGATCGGCTGGTGCGTCGGGCCGTCTTCACCCAGAAACACCGAATCGTGCGTCAGCACGTAATAGCAGCGCACTTTATTGATGCACGCCAAACGAACGGCGCCCTTCATGTAATCCAAAAAGTTCAGGAACGTCGCGCCGAACGGCAGCAGCCCGCCATGCAGCGCAAGACCATTGTTGATCGCGGCCATCGCGTGCTCGCGAACGCCGTAATGAATGTTGCGGCCGCCGTAGTTGTCCGGCTGGAAGTCGCCGCAATCTTTGAGGTACGTCTTGGTCGAGGGATCCAGATCTGCGGATCCGCCCACCAGTTCCGGCACCGCGCTTGCGATTGCGTTCATGACCGTCCCGCCGGTCTCGCGCGTGGCTACGTTGTCGCCGTTTTGCTTTGTGATCGCCGGCCACGGAACGTTTTGCGGGACGCCCTTGTTCAGCACGCGCTCCCACTGCGCCGCGAGCTGCGCGTTCTCACCCTTCCACTCGTCGTACGCGCGCTGCCATTCAGTCTGCAGGTCCGCGCCGCGCTCGCCGATCTTGCGGTAGAACGCGAGCACGTCGTCGGGAACGTAGAAGGCCGGCTGGAGGGGCCAGCCGAGATTTTCTTTGGTGGCTTTGACGTCATCCGGCCCCAGCGGTTCCCCGTGCGACTTGAACGAGTCTTGCTTGGGCGAACCGTAGCCGATGTGCGTGCGTACGATGATGAGCGACGGTTTGCCCGTCTCGCTCTTCGCCGCGCCGATCGCACGATCGAGCGTTTCGACGTCGTTGCCGTGATCGATATCGACGCGCTGCACGTGCCAGCCGTAAGCCTCGAAGCGCATGCCGGTGTCCTCGGTGAACGTGACCTCGGTTTTCGCGGCGAGCGAAACTTTGTTGTCGTCGTAGAGCGCGATGAGTTTGCCGAGCTGCAGGTGACCGGCCATGGAGGCCGCTTCCGAACTGACGCCTTCCATCATGTCGCCGTCGCTGCACATGACGTAGGTGAAATGATCGACGATCGTCTGGTCGCGGTTGTACGTCGCGCCGAGCTGCGCTTCGGCGATTGCGAACCCGACTGCATTCCCGAACCCTTGTCCGAGCGGGCCCGTCGTGACCTCGACTCCTGGTGTGTGATGCGCCTCGGGGTGTCCGGGCGTTTTGCTGCCGAGCTGGCGGAACGATTCGAGATCTTCGAGCGAAACGTCGTACCCCGTCAAATACAGCAGCGAATACAGCAGCATCGATGCGTGGCCGGCGCTGAGAATGAAGCGGTCGCGGTTCGGCCACGCCGGGTCCTTCGGATTGAAACGCAGGTGCCGCGTCCAAAGCGTGTATGCCGCCGCCGCCGCTCCGAGCGGCATTCCGGGATGTCCGGAATTCGCTTTCTGGACCGCATCCACCGAAAGAAAACGAATCGCGTTTATGCGTTGCTCGTCGTCGCGCGTGTTCGACACAGGTTCTCCTTTGAAAATAGACGCGGCTCACCCCTAAGGGCAGCGGTCTCACGAACGCTTTTTACCCGCTTCCAGACGCGGCGCCGAGCGGCCCCCTGGCGCGCAGGTGCGGGAAGAGCGGCGGCCCGCGCCGTACCGCGCGGTCATGAACGTACGGGAACTCGAGGAGCGAGTGGACGCGGGCGACGCAAATGCCGTCGACGAGGTGATCGCGGCTCTCGACGAGGGCCGCCTGCGCGTTGCCGAACCCGGCCCTGAAGGCTGGGTAACGCACGCTTGGATCAAGCGTGCGATCCTGGCCTACTTCGCGCAGCGGGGCTCGCGCACGTTCGGCGGCGGAAGCGGCCCGACGTACTACGACAAACTGCCGACGAAAACGAATTACGAACGGCTCGGCGCGCGCTGCGTCCCGCCCGGAGTCGCGCGGTACGGCAGCTTCCTAGGCCGCGGGGCGATTCTGATGCCCGGCTACGTGAATGTCGGCGCATACGTCGACGACGGCACGATGGTCGACACGTGGGCTACTGTCGGCTCCTGCGCGCAAATCGGCAAAAACGTGCATCTATCGGGCGGCGTTGGGATCGGCGGCGTGCTCGAACCGCCGCAGGCACGGCCGGTCATCGTGGAAGACGGCGCCTTCGTCGGTTCGCGTTGTATCGTGGTGGAGGGGGTTCGCGTCGAACGCGAAGCGGTGATCGGCGCGGGCGTCGTCTTGACCGCGAGCACGCCGATCGTCGATGCGCGCGGGGCGCAGCCGGTGGTGACGAAGGGATCCGTTCCGGCGCGCAGCGTCGTCATCCCCGGGGTGATTCCGAAGGAATTTCCGGCCGGAACGTTCGGTGTGCCGTGCGCGCTGATCATCGGCACGCGCAACGAAGCCACGGATAGCAAGACGTCGCTAAACGCGGCGCTGCGCGATTACGAGGTCGCGGTATGAATCCGAGAATCCACGGCATATCGGGCTCGCTGATCCGTGAAATCGCTGCCAAGCGCAAAGCAACGTCGATCGACTTGGGCTTGGGCGAGCCGTCGCTGGCGCCGAACCCCGCGCATCTCGAAGCGGGAATGCGTCACGCGCTGGAGCGCGGATTACGCTACACGACGAATGCCGGCGATCCGGTCTTGCGCGAGGCCATTGCTTCCCATTATCGCTATCCGCGTATGACGGCTGCGGAAAACGTTTGCATTACAACCGGATCGCAAGAGGCGACTTACGCGGTCATCAAAGCCGTGCTCGATCCGGCGCGCGACGAGCTACTGGTCGTCGAGCCGGCGTTTCCGTCGTACGCGAAGATGGCGGCGCTTGAGGGCGTCGGTGTTCGAAAGGTGTCGCTGCGCGAAGAGGACGATTTCGCGTTCGATCCGGAGCTGATAGCCGCGGCCGCCGGCAGCCGAACGCGTATGATCGTCATCTGTTCGCCATGTAATCCCACCGCGCGGGTCATCACGTCGAGTGCCGTCACGCATTTGAGCGAAACGCTGCTGCACCGCGGCGGCGATCCGGTCTGGGTTTTGCACGACGAAATCTACCGGGAGCAAACATTCGTCGACGATCCGGGATACTTCGCGGAATGCTACCCGCATACGATCGTGACGAACAGCGTGAGCAAGAGCAATGCGCTGACTGGGCTGCGATTGGGCTGGGCGCTCGCGCCTGTCGAAGTGGCGCGTAACGTCGTCAAGGTGCACGCGTGGCTGACCTCGTGCGCCGACACGTTCGCGCAGCAGGTCGCACTTCATATTTTTTCGACGCCCGGAGGGATTTCGGAGCATGCTGATTGGTATTCGTCACAGCGGCGCGCGGTTCTCGATGCTTTGAATGCGAGTGGCCTGCGGTTCATCGCGCCTGACGGCGCGTTTTACGCTTGCGTCCAACTGCCGGACGCCGTTGATTCGCTTGCAGCCGCGCATCGCTTGGCCGACGATTACGACGTCATCGCGATACCAGGTGCCGCTTTCGGCGAAGCGTTCTCCGGCTGGCTTCGCCTTTCGTGGGTGGCGCCTCCGGAGCGTTTTCGCGAAGGTTTGACCCGTATCGAAGACTTCGTGCGCTCGTCCCGCCGCCGCGAACCATCGATGGGCTGACTCCAAGTTACGGCGTTTTTCTCGAAGGTCTTCCGCCCTTTTTGCCGTTCGCCCGAGCTGCCTGCGCCTTTGCTTCGGACGAAGCACTGCCGGCCTTTTTCCCTGCTTCGCTGAGAATAGCCGAACCAAAAAAGCGCTTCAGTAAGGTGACTATACTCAACTCTGCGCCGACGCGCGGAAAGATAAGCCGATCGCGCATCGCTGAGATTTGCACTTCTCGCAGATCGGCCTTTGGCGCGTAGCGAATCTCATTGATGGCGCACACAGGGAACACGATTTTGCACTTGTTGCGCATATGCAGAACGAGCATCCCGCGTACGACTTTCGCCTCACGTACGGCGATCGCCGAGTGATGACGCTGCATCGCTGCGGCGGTGGCCCGCGTGATATACGAATAGCGTACACGTTTCGGCTTTTCCACAGTCTGGAGCCTCCTTACGTCATTTTGCGTTTTTCGGAAAAACCCGACGCGTTGGGTTATCACGACGACGACCCAAATGTAAATCCCTCAGCTCCGAACGGAAGTTCGCACGGACGCGGCAGTCCACAGCGATCGTGCAGCGCTTCACCCGACACATCGCCAACACCATCTTGCATTTTTTGCAAGAAGCCGAACGCGTTGGGTTTCACGACCGACGACCCTAATGTAAATCCAAGCTCCGAACCGAGTTTTCACGGACGTGGCAGTCCATACCGATCTGTGCGGCGCTTCAGCCTGACGACGCTGCCTACGTCATTTTGCATTTTTTGCAGAACCCAACGCGTTGGGTTTTCACAGAAATGCCCTTTTCAGAGGTCGCCTCACGCTGGCGCAGGACCGGCCTCATAGCAGCATCGCGTAACGCAACCGCGTCGCCTCAGAGACGCGCGGTGCTCTCCAGTTCAAGTGATTTGCCGTTTTTCCCAAAACCCAACGTGTTGGGTTTTCGCAGGAATGCCGTTTTCAGAGGTCGCCTCACGCTGACGCAGGACCGGCCTTATCAGCAGCAGCCGCGGCAACGCAACCGCCTGCGCCTCAGAAACGCACGCTGCTCTCCGGTTCCAACCTGATTTGGCGTTTTTCGCAAAAGCCAACGCGTTGGTTATTACGACGACGACCAAAAATAAATCCCAACTCCCGACGAAGTTCGCACGGACACGGCAGTCCGTAGCGATCGCGCACCGCTTCAGCCTGACGACGCTGCCTACGTCATTTTTGCATTTTTTGCAAAAACCCGACGCGTTGGGTTATCGCAGAAATGCCCTTTTCAGAGGTCGCCTCACGCTGGCGCAGGACAGGTCTCCTCATAGAGCAGCAGCAGCAGCGCGGCAACGCAACCCCGGCGCCTCAGAAACACGCGCTGCTCTTCAGTTCCAAGTGATTTGCCGTTTTTCCCAAAACCCGACGCGTTGGGTTTTCGCAGAAAAGGCGATTTTGGGGTAGCGGCACGGGAACACGCCCGCTAACGGCGCCTAAGGCCGTTTTTCCGGACGTCCGATATTGCCAGAGAAGTGCCTTTGAAAACCCGTCTTCCACAAAGACGAGCGATTGCGGCTGCGCTGGTGCTCGCGGGCGCGGCGCTCGGCTTCGTCCTGCTCGGCGACGCACACCGAGGCGCGTACGACTTTCAAGCGTTTTACTGCGCCGGAGCCGCGCTGCGCGGCGGCGCCGATCCGTATCATGCGGAGCCGCTTTCCGCGTGCGAACACCGGCTGACGGACGGAACGTATGCCGCGCTGCCGCGGGGCGCCGCGCTTCCGGCGCCTCAGCCGCTTTATGACATCGCAGCGTTCTCGGTATTGTCGCGCGTGCCGTTCGCGATGGCGAAATCACTGTGGGGCGCGCTGCTCGGCGCGGCGATCGCACTGCTGTTGATCGCGGCGGTGCTCGTGACGGGCGCGCCGCCTGGCGTCGTCTTCATCGCCTTCGCAGCATCGCTCATGTTGCCGTCGCTCGCGTTCGGGCAAATCTTTCCGCTCTTTGCAGACTGCGTGCTGCACGGCGGCGCTCTGCGCGCAGCGCGGCAAATGGGGCCTGGCCGGCGTTGCCGCGGCGGCGACGTTGGTCGAACCGCACCTCGGATTGCCGATATGCGTCGCGCTGGCCGTTTGGAACCGCTCGGCGCGCGTTTCAATACTCGCGAGCGCCGGCGCGCTGCTCGCACTATGCGTCGTTGCCGGTGGATGGCGGGAAACGGTCGAGTACGCCGTCACGGTGCTTCCGCTGCACGCTCGATCCGAACTCACCTCGGACGCGCAGATCAGCCTTTCTGCGCTGCTGCATGCCTTCAACGTTTCCGAACAGGCCGCGCTGCGCGCGGGCGCCATCGCTTATATCGGCGGAATCGGCGCGAGCGTTGCGATCGGAAAGATACTCTCGGAGCGTTTTGACGACGACGCGTTTTTGGTCGCCGTGCCCGCCGCGTTCGCGGCTATCGGCGGAACGTTCATGCACGTCACCGAGGTCTTCGCCGCCCTTCCGCTCGCCTTGCTGTTATTTCGGCACGATACGCGCACGCGCGCGATCCTGCTCGTTTCCATCGTACTGCTATCGGTTCCGTGGTATACGGTGCTCGACGGCGGATTGCGTGCCGCGTTCCCGGCGACTGCCGCGCTCGTCGTGTTTTACGAGGTGTGGCAACTCGGCGGCAAGCGCACGGCGAGCGCGTTCGTATGTGCCGCGGCCGCGTGCGCGCTGCTTTTCTTTGCGCCCGCGTTCAACGCGCATGCCGCGCACGTCTTGCGCGCCGCAGCCGCAGCAGCAGCGCCGCTCGATCCGCTCTACCCGCAGGCAACTTGGCGCGCTGCGGTGCAAGGCGCGCTCTCAACGGGCAGCGCCATTACGTGGGCGCTGCGCGCTCTCACGTGGGCCGGATTGCTGCTGGCGGCCGGCGCCGCAATTTCGGCCGCTACTCCGGGGCTGCAATCCAGACGGTTTGCTCGTTGACGAATTCGTGCAGCCCGAGGTCGGAGAGTTCTCTGCCGTAGCCGCTGCGTTTGACGCCGCCGAACGGCAGACGCGGGTCGCTTGCGACCATGCCGTTCACGAACACCATGCCGGCTTCGAGCAACGCCGCCATGCGTGCCGCATGCGCAACGTCGCGCGTCCAAATGTTTGCGCCTAGACCGAAAGCCGTCGCGTTCGCGAGTTCGATCGCGTGCTCGTCGTCCCGCGCTTTCATTACCGCCGCCGCGGGCCCGAACGTTTCCTCGCGGAACATCGGCGACGAAAGGTCGACGTCTGCAACGACGGTCGGCTGAAAGAAGAACCCGGCGCGTTCGAGCGGCGCGCCGCCGGTGACGATGCGGCCTCCGTCGACCACCGTGTCCGTCACTTGGCGATAGATCGCATCGCGCAGATCTGCGCGCGCGACGGGACCGATTTGCGTGTGCTCGTCTTGCGGATCGCCCACGCGCTGCTCCGCCGCCGCCGCCCCGAAGTTGCGCAGGAAGCGTTCGTAAACGCCCTCTTCGATGATAAAGCGCTTGGCGGCGATGCAGCTCTGACCGTTGTTTTGAAAGCGCGACTTCACCGCGTTTTCGACTGCCAGGTCGACGTCCGCATCGGCGAGCACGATGAACGGATCCGAACCGCCGAGCTCCAGAACCGATTTCTTGAGCGCTTGTCCGGCGGCGGATGCGACGGAAACGCCCGCGCGCTCGCTTCCCGTCAATGTAACCGCGGCAATGCGTTCGTCCGAGATTCGCGCATCGGCGGCGTCGTGGTCGATGAGCAGGGTCTGAAACAGATTCTCGGGCGCGCCGGCTTCGCGAAAGATCCGCTCGATCTCCACACCGCAGCGAGTCGTTCCGTCGGCATGCTTGAGCACGATGGCATTGCCTGCCGCGAGCGCGGGAACCGCGGCGCGAAAGACTTGCCAGTACGGAAAGTTCCACGGCATGATTGCGAAGATGACCCCGAGCGGTCGCAGAGCGACGTAACTCTGCGCGCCGTCGAGGCGCACCTCGCGATCCGCGAGCATGGACGGGGCCCGCTGTGCGAAGAACTCGCAGCACCAAGCACATTTTTCGACTTCCGCGCGCGCTTGAACGATTGGCTTGCCCATCTCGCGCACCGCCGTCTGAGCGAGCGGCTCCGCGTTTGCGCGCAGCGTGGCTGCAAGCGAACTCAGGAGCGCCGCGCGATCCGGGACGTGCACGCGGCGCCACGAAAGAAAAGCCGCGCGTGCCGCGTCCAACCGCGCGTCGATTTCAGCGGCGCTCATGTACGAAAAGCGCTCGAGTTCGCCGCCGGTCGCCGGGTTGATCGTGACGATTACAGGCCCTGATTCGCCCATGGCCCCTCGGGTCCGGAAAAGACCTCGATCAAGCGGTCGGGGCGCAAATACGCTTTGGCGACGCGCTGGATGTCCGTGGGCGTGATTGTCGCGTAACGCTGCGCGAGCGTCCGGTAATAATCCAGCGGCAAGCCGTTTTGCGCGATCTCCGAGATTTGATCGAGCTGACCGCTCGCCGACGCTTCGCTCAGAAGCGCGGACGACACCAGACGAATTTTCGCGTCTTGCAGCTCCGTTTGCGACACAGGCTGCGTGCGCAGCCGTTCGAGCTGGTCGCGTACGATCCCGATCGACGGCTCGACGTTTTGCGGAGAAGCATTGAGCATGATTTCCAAGTCGCCGCGATCGCGGTCGGCCTTCATCCGGCTGCTCACGCCGTACACCAAACCGCGTTTTTGGCGAAGTTCCTGCCACAAGCGCGACTCGAAGTAGCCCGGGCCGCCGATGATCTCGGTCAGCAGCGAAAACGCGTCGTAGTCGGGACTGGTTCGCGAAACCGCCGGCTGTCCGAGCTGCATGAACACTTGATTGGCGGCGGTGCCGATGTAGGCATGCCCGGTATGCGCCGCGGGCAGCGGGAGCTGCGTGACGGACGGCTTCGGGCCGTCGTTGCTCCAACTTCCGAATGCGGCTTGCATCGCGCGGCGCGCGCGCTCCGGCGTAATGTCGCCAACGATAGCGATCGTCGTGAGATCCGGACGCCAATAGCGCTGCGTATACGCAAGCAGATCGTCGCGCGTAATGGAGTTGACGGACCCTTGGGTCGCATAGCGAAGGGCGGGATCCTCCGGCGAGAGCAGGTGCTGCAAGTACGCGCGATCTACCAGCACACCGGAAATGCTGTTTTCGCTGTCGATGCTGTTCGCAGACTGCGACTGCTGCAGCGTAAGCCATCGCGCCGGGAATGTCGGGTGCTCTTCGCTGTCGGCGAGTATGCCGAGCAGCGTTTCGAAATCGTTCGCGAACCCGTGCGCCGCGAACGATTGACCGAGTGAGACGGAAGCGCCGATGTCGTCCGTGGCTTTGCGCAATTGGTTGAAATCGTAATGTTCGCTGCCGAAATCGGCCATGGCGTCGGCTAATCGCGCGATGCCTTCTTTTCCCGGCGGGACGAATGCGGGTGACGAGTCTATCGCGCCGCCGATGTACACGGTCGGGCGATCGTGCTTCTCTTGCACGATGACGCGCACGCCGTTGGCGAGCGTAAACTCGACCGGAGCCAAATTGCTTCGCGCACCGGTCGGCTTTTGCACTTCGGCGCGCATGGAGGCAGGCTCGACCATCGGCCCGCTCGGAACGCGGCCGCTGAAGTTGTCGGATGCGCCGGCGCTGCTCTTTTGCGAGGACCCGCCCGGGCGATCGTTCGGCGTGAGATGTCCGACGACGTTCGGTTTCGCGAGATACGTCCGCGCTGCTGCGAGCACGTCGGCCGGCGTAAGCGCGGCAAGACGCGCATCTTCATCGCGATCCCGTTCGTGCACGACGGCGTACGTATACCCCACCAAGTCGCCGTATCCGCCGATCGAATCCGCATCGTACGCGCGCTCCGCGAGCGCCTGACGCTTTGCCGCAGCCACCAGGTCCGTGTCGAACCCATGCGCCAGCGCGGCGTTCATCGTGTTTTGAAAGATCTGCTGCGCCTCCGCGCCGCTGTGACCCGGATTGAGCACGATGAAAACATGCATGAGTCCGCCGCGCAGCTGCGTGTCGGCGTTGGCATCGATTGCGAGCGCGACGTTTCCGGCGACGAGCGCCTGATAGAAGGGCCCACGTTCGTTCGGAATGAGGTTTGAGAGCGTGCTCACCGCGGGCTCGCCGCGTTCCGTATCGCCCGGAATCGCGTACGCCATGTCGAGCACTTCAAACGGAAACGGGAATTCCGCGTTCACCGTTTTGCCGGTAGCTGCAACCGGATGGCGGGAAACGTGCTGCGGGAGCTGCCGCGCGTGAATCCCGGCGAAGTACCGCCGCGCCAGCGCGAACACCGCCTCGTGCTTGACGTCGCCGGCGACGACGAGCGCAGCATTGTTCGGCGCGTACCATTCGTCGTAATAGCGGCGGATGTCCGACGCTTGCGCGTTCGCAACGTCGGAACGAACTCCGGTCGGCGTACGGCCCGCGGGCACGCCCGGATAGGCAGCGGCGCGCACGCGCGAGAGCAGATTGAAGAACGGCGAGCTTTCGTCGCCGTCGATTTCGTTGAGCACGGCGCGCTGCTCGACATGCCAGTCTTGCGGTCGAATCGCCAAATGCTGCATGCGGTCCGCCTCGATCTGCAGTGCGACGTTGAGGCGATCGGCGGGCATGTCGAACAGGAAGGACGTGTAATCGTACTGCGTTTCGCCGTTCATCTGCGCGCCCAGGCGCGCGATCACGTCGTCGAGCCCTCCCGCGCTCAGGCTCGGCGTTCCGCGGAACATCATGTGCTCCAGCGCGTGAGCCAAGCCCGTCTTTCCGGGCGTCTCATACAGCGAGCCGAAGCGGTACCACATCGACGTGTGCACGACCGGCGCGGCACGATCTTCGACGACGATCACCTGCAGGCCGTTTGAGAGGCGGGTTTGATAGACGCCGCGATCGCCGATGCCTTCGTCGGCCGGTTGGGACTGCGCGGCAAGCGGCGCGAAAAGCAGCGCGCAGCCGGCAAACAGACAAACGAAAAAGCGCTTCATCCTGCGAGCGTCGCCGCTGCGGATTTGAGATCGGCCACGTCGGCGCCGCAGCGCTCGGCGATGCGCACGAGCAGTTCGTTCTGCAGCTGCTGATGGTAGAGCAAGCGCGAAATGGAATCGTGATCCGCCTCGGCGCGCAATTCGTCGTGCTGCGTCTGCTGCTTCTGCGCCACAGCGATGACGAAGATGAGGATGAGCTGCAGCACGTTGGAACACGTCAGCAAGAAGACGAAGGGAAACGGATCCCAATGCGTGGCGGCGCCGAGGCCGATCCAAATGAACTGCACGACGATCGCCAGCAGCAGCGACACAGGCGCGCCCGTGGCGTCCGCGATTTTGCGGCAGATCTTTTCCGTCGCGCTGAGCTGCTTTTGGTGCATCGCATTGACGTCGTCGACGAGCGGATTGTTTTCCATGTCGAGCGTCGGCAAAGGAACCGAAGGCTGCGCAGTGGTCATTGCGGGTTCTCCATCGGGCTCACGCCGAGATAATAAAGTGCGGATTCTTCCACGGCGGCGTAGGGCATGCATCCGATCAATTCCGAACGCAGTACGCCGACGCCCGCTTGGCTTGCAAGGCCCCGAATGAGTTCCACGATGCGGTAGAGCGGGGTGGCGCGGTAATCCGTGACGTTGAGCGAGACTTGGACCACCTCGTCGCTCAAGCGCAGACCCAGCGCCTTGAGCGTCCGCAGGCCGCCGTCTCGCTCGCGCAAGGTGCGAGCGATGCGCTTCGCGACGCCCAGGTCCCCGGTTGCGAGTTCGACGTTAAACGCGATGAGAATGGACCGAGCGCCCACGGCGATTGCGCCTGCGGTCGGATGTTTGGCGACGTCGCCGAAATCCGGCCGCCAGTCCGGAAGTTCGAACCGGACGTCGAGGCCTTCGAACTGTCCTTGACGGACCGCGGCGAGATTTCGCCGCAACGGCGTCGCCGCGGCCTCCCCGTATAAGAAGGAAGGTACGCGGAAACGCTCCCAAATCGCGGCCGCGGTTTCGCGCGCGAGACCGACGGCGTCGGCCATGTCCGCATCGCGCAGCGGGACGAAGGGCAGCACGTCCAGCGCGCCGATACGCGGATGAACGCCGCTGTGCGCGCGCAGGTCGATGCGTTCGATGGTGATCGCGGCCAGCGCAACCGCGGCCTTACGCAATTCATCGAAGCCGCCGGCGATGGTGAGCACGCTGCGGTTGTGAACGGCGTCGCTCGTCCGGTGCAGGACGCGCGCGCCGCTCGCGCTGACGGCTTCGGCGCAGCGGTCGATCGTCTCCGTCGCGCGTCCTTCGGAGATGTTCGGAACGCACTCTAAGAGCATGCGGCGTCGATCGCTCGTGCGACGTCCGCGCAGTTTTGCGGCGTGTAGAGCGTGCGATAGCCGAGTTTGTTCGCTTCGGCGATACGGCGTGAGGCCGCATTGACGGCGCGCACTTCACCGGAGAGCCCGAGTTCGCCGAATGCGACCGCGTCTGCGGCAAGAGCGCGATTTCGAAACGACGACGCGATTGCGAGCGCGATGCCCAAGTCGGCCGCGGGTTCTTGAATGCGCAAGCCGCCCGCGACGGATGCATAGATGTCGTGCGCGCCCAGATGCAGACCGGCGCGGCGCTCCAGCACCGCGATAATCATCGCCAGGCGCGCTTGATCGACGTTGTTCGCAAGACGGCGCGGGGTTCCGTAGCTGCTTTCGCCGACGAGCGCCTGCACTTCCACGAGCACCGGGCGCGAGCCGACGATGCTCGCCACGACGCACGAGCCGGTTCGAGACGGTTGCGCCGCGTCGTTGCGTCCCGACCGCGCCAAGAAAATTTCGGACGGGTTGCCCACCTCGTGCAGACCGTCGCCGTGCATCGCGAACACGCAGATCTCGTCGACGCTGCCGAACCGGTTCTTGTACGCGCGCAAAATGCGGTAGTCGCCGTTCGCTTCGCCTTCGAAGTACAGCACCGTATCGACGAGATGTTCGAGCAGGCGCGGGCCGGCGATCGTGCCTTCTTTCGTGACGTGGCCCACGATGAACGTCGCGCATCCCGTGCGTTTCGAAAACTCCATGACGGCTTGCGTGCAATCGCGCACTTGCGTCACGCTTCCGGCGTACGATTCCGATTCGGGCAGCCACACCGTTTGAATGGAGTCGACGATCAGCACGCTCGGCGGATGCTTCTCGAGATGATCCAACACCGTGCGCAGATTCGTTTCGGCGAATACCAAGACGTCGGCGACCACGCCCAGCCGCTGCGCGCGCAGCTTTACCTGCGCGGCCGATTCTTCGCCGCACAAATACACGACGCTGCCGCCGAGCGCACCCGCGATCTGCAGCACCAGCGTTGACTTCCCCGCACCCGGCGGTCCGCCGACGAGCGTCAGACTTCCGGGCACGATGCCGCCGCCGAGCACCGCGTCGAATTCGTCCAGACCTGTCCGCATGCGTTCGACGCGCGCTTCGTCGACGTCGCGAAGCAAAACCGGACCGGACTCGCTGCGCAGCGGCGCCGTCGCCGCGGCGCGCGCCGCCACGACGCGCATCGGCCGTTCGTCAAACGTGTTCCACGCTTCGCACTGCGGACAGCGTCCGAGCCAACGCGGCGACTCGAAGCCGCATCCCGAGCAGAAGTAGACCGATCGCGCTTTTGCCACAAGGCAACTGTTCACGGGCGCAAAAAGAGGCCCTCCGTGCCACGCCACCTGCAGATTGCCATCGACGGGCCGGCAGCGTCCGGAAAAACGACGGTCGCGCGCCGCGTCGCCGAGCGCCTGAAGGTGCTGTACTTGGACACCGGCGCGATGTACCGGGCGCTCGCGTACGCCGCGCTGCACACGCAAACGGATCTCGACAACGAGAACGCGCTCGTGCGTTTGTGCGCGCAGCACCGCGTGCGAGTCGCGCTCGATCGCAGTGCGCCCCTCGGCTTTCGCATCTACGCGGGCGAGCGCGAACTCACGCAAAACGATTTGGAGTCGCCGGAAGTCACGGCCGTCGTTTCGACGATTGCCGCGCATGCGCGCGTGCGCGCCGCGATGGTGGAGGAACAGCGGCGCATCGCCCAAGCCGGTCCGGTCGTGATGGTGGGACGCGACATCGGCACCGTGGTGCTGCCGGATGCGCAAGTGAAAATATTTCTTACCGCGTCGGTGCAGGCGCGCGTCGAACGGCGCCGCGCGCAGTTGGTGGAGGCCGGCGTCGACGTCAGCGCGCACGAACTCGCCAAGGAGATCGAAGAACGGGATCGCCTCGACGAAAGCCGTGCCGTTTCGCCGCTTCGCAAAGCGGATGACGCCGTCGTCATCGATTCCAGTTCGCTGCGCATCGAAGACGTGGTCGATCGGATCTGCGCGGCCGCGGTATGAACCCCTTGCTCTACGATCTCGCCAAGTATTCGTTCTGGGGCGTGTTCGGCACCGTGTGGCGCATGCGCGCGTACGGTACGGAGCACGTGCCGAAAAGCGGGCCGGTGATCGTGGCGTGCAACCACGTCTCGTACTTCGATCCGCCCGCGCTGGGAACGGCCAGCCCGCGCCGCATTCAGTATATGGCCAAGCAAGAGTTGTTTCGCGTGCCGGTGCTCGGGCCGCTGATTCGTGCCGTCGGCGCGTATCCCGTGGACCGCGAAGGCTCGGCGGCATCGGCGATCAAGCGCTCCGTTGAAGTGCTGCGAAGAGGCGGCGCCATCGGCATTTTCCCGGAAGGCGGCCGCAACTTGAGCGGAAATGCCGAAGCCCGCGGCGGCGTCGCGCTGCTCGCCTCGCTCGGGAAAGCGCCGGTCGTACCCGCGCGGGTCGTCGGAACGGGCGCCGCCAAACGGTTCGAGCAGTTTCGCGTCTACTTCGGAACTCCGCTGAGTTTGCCGCAGGATCGGAAAGCGAGCCGCGAAGAGATGGCGAACTTCACCGACGAGGTAATGCGGGCAATACGCTCGCTGCCCGCACCGCAGTGATTGAGCAGAAAGAACGCTTCGAAGTCCATCTCGAGGGCTTGATCAAAGAGTATCGGGGATCGGAACAGGTCGCCGATATGCTGTGCTACCACTTCGGTTACGGCGGCTACGGGCCGGCTCGGCGCGGCAAGCGTCTGCGGCCGCGGCTGCTGCTCGCCGTGGCGGACGCAGAAGGAGCCGCGCCGGAAGACGCGCTCGACGCGGCCGCCGCAATCGAAATTCTTCACAATTATTCGCTCGTACACGACGACATCGAAGACGGGGACGAACTGCGGCATGGGAAACGAACGCTGTGGTCCGTCTACGGCATCCCGCAAGCGCTCAACGCCGGCGACGCGCTCTGCGCGCTGAGTTTTCTCGTGCTGATGCACGCAGCGCAGCGTCATCCGGGCGAACGCGTGCTGCGTATGGTTCGCGCGCTGCACGAAGCGCACGCCACGATGTGCGACGGGCAGTCGATGGACTTGGCGTTCGAACGTGCGACGCACGTCGACATTCCCGAATATCATCGCATGATCGGCGCGAAGACCGCGGCGCTTTTCGGCGCGTCCTCGGAACTGGGTGCTTTGTGCGCGCCGTGCGGCGACGAAGGCGTCTTGCGCTATCGCGAACTCGGCAACGCGTACGGGCTCGCGTTTCAAATCCGCGACGACGTGCTCGGCATTTGGGGCAGCGTCGACGCCACCGGCAAAGTGACGGGCAACGATATCGCGCGCCGCAAGTGGACCTTCCCCGTCGTATGGGCGCTGGGGCAGCCGCGCTCCGCCGCGCGCGACCGCATCGCGAAAGCGTACGCGCAAGGCGAAGCGCTCACCGCGGCCACGGTAACCGCGGTCATCGAAGCGCTCGAGGAACTGGGTGCGCGAGAGGCCGCGAACGCGGCGATTGCCGAACATCTCGCGGTCGTCGAGCGTCATCCGGTCGCGAGCGTTCGCGACTTTTTGTCGAGTTCGCTTCAGCTGGCGTCTTCATAAAGTAAAGGCCGATATGCGTACAATCAAGGCGGAGTTGCAGACGGCTCCCCGCACGGAAGAACGTTCGCTCGCCGCCGGGCTGCGGCTCTGGCTGCTGATCGCCGCCGGGTTCGTCATTCGCCTGCTGTTCATGGGCAACGAAGGCTTCCGCAACGACGTGCAGTCGTTTGAGGCGTGGGCGATCACGCTGGCGCATCACCCGTTCTCGCAGTTTTACGCGTCGACGAGTTTCGCGGATTATCCGCCGGGCTATTTTTACGTGCTCTGGCTCGTCGGCCATGTGTACGCAGTGCTCTCGCCGCACGGCGGCAATTACGATCTGCTCAAGTATCTCGTCAAACTCCCGGCCGTCATCATGGATTTGGTCGACGGCGCGCTCGTCTACGCGATCGTGCGCCGCTTCGCCGCCGATCGGTGGGCGCTGGGCGCCGCCGCTCTCTTCATCCTGAATCCCGCGATGATCTTCATTTCCGCTGCGTGGGGACAGGTCGATTCGATTTCCAGCGGGCTCGCGCTTTTCGCAGTGTACTTGCTGCTCGGCTCGGACGACCGCGATGAGCGCAGCGCGGTGCTGCCAATCGTGCTTGCATGGGTTGCACTATCGTATTCGCTGCTGATCAAGCCGCAGGCGGCGGTGCTCATTCCGCTGTTCCTGGCATTTGCGTTCACTCGACCCGATCGCGCGCGCTCTCGCGCCATCGGGACCGGGGCGGGCGTCATTGCGGGGCTGCTTTTCGGCTTGCTGCTCACGCTGCCGTTCCATCCGACGTACAATCCCGTCGACGCGTACGGCTGGCTGCTGGGCAAATACACCTTTGCGAAAAACGTGTACGCGTACAACTCCGTGAACGCGTTCAACCTGTGGTCGATTCTGCACGGTTTTTGGCAGGCGGATTCTCAGCGCATCGCCTTCCTTCCGCAGTACGTCTGGGGCATCATCCTGGTTGCTGCGGCGGTCGTCTTGACCGTGGTGCGTTACTTGCAGGCGCGCTCGAACCAAGCGCTGCTCGAGTCGGCGGCGCTGCTCACGCTCGCGTTCTTCATGCTCGCCACGCGCATGCACGAACGTTACGTCTACGACGGGTTGGCATTCACGATCGTCTGTCTGCCGTTCGCGCGGCGCTACGTCTGGGCCGCGTTCATATTCTCGGCGACGTTGTTCGTCAATCTCTTTTATTCGCTGCAGTATCTGTACGTGGTGTCGGGGGGAGCCCCAGCCGGCGTCGACCCGCGCGACATGTGGCCGGCCGTTACGCACCCGCTCTCGGTGCTGAACGTCGCGACGTTCTTCGTGCTCGGGTATTTGTTTTTGGGACAGGAAAGCAAAGAATACGTCGCTGCGCCGCGTGCCGCGGCTTCACCCGGCCTCTCGCCGTTTGCAAAAGCGCGGGCGTGGTTCAATCCGCGCGAAGGCTTGGCATCGATGGTGTGGCCGCTGGACTACCTGCTCGCGGGATTGTTCGGCGTCATTTCATTTTTGGTTTCGTACGTGAACTATTGGCTGCCGAATGAGAAGATTTTCGACGAGATCTATTTCGCGCGCGCCGCCGAAGAATACCTGAGCGGCAAATACATCTACGAGAACACGCATCCGCCGCTCACCAAACTGATCATCACGGTCTCGACGATGCTGTTCGGCGGCATGCCGCACGGCGACAATCCCGCCGGCTGGCGTTTCCTGGACGTGGTATTCGGCGCCGTCGCGATCGTCGTCATCTACGCGTTCGCCAAACGGCTGACCCGCTCCACGCTGTTTTCGGCGGCGGCGGCAATCATGTTCACCGCGGATGGGATGCACTTCGTGCAATCGCGCATCGCGACGCCGGAAGGCATCGTCGTCGTCTTTTCGCTCGCAGCATTGTACGCGTTTTACCGGTTCTGGATCGCTTCCGCATCGACAGTCCGCGCGTTCGAGCCGCAAAGCGTCACCCGCGCCGCGATATCGTTGGGCGGCGCATTGGTACTCGGATGCATTTCCGGCTATCTCGCCAACCGGTTCGGCAATCCGCCGGGGCAGGCGGACAAGGCCGGGTTCATCGTGGGTTCGGCGTACTTTGCTTCGGGCTGGTATTTGCTGCTGCGCTTGTGGCTCATTCCGCGGCTGCTCGGAACGCGCGGCGACTTCATCACGTACGCGGAGGGAACGCGCGTGGTGCGTTCCGGTTCGGATTTGCAAATCGACCCGCCGTACGACCGCGCGTTCAAAAAAGATCTGACCATTGCGGAAGAAGAGGCGAGCATCACGTACCGGCGCGACGCGTCCGTGACGTACGCGACGCCGGAAGGCAGCGCGACGTACACGCCGGGCGCGGTGGTCGACGATTGCGGTGAATCGGAGAACGGGCGCCACGGTACGACGTGGCTCGTCGCCTTCACGCTGCTGCTCGGCGCGCTCGTCGCGAGCAAGTGGTACGGCGTCATGGCGTACGGCGTCTCGTTCATCGTCATCGGCTTCGTGTGGCTCCAGCGGTATTGGGCCGAAGGCCGCGCAAAACGTTGGGGCAATCCGTACGGTTTCAGGCTGGATGTCGCGCTGGCGACGATCGTGTTCGTGAGCATGTCGGTGTACGTGTGCGCGTGGATACCTGATCTCGTCCGCCACGTGCAGCCGCCGGGCGATACGGGCGTTGCCAACGTCAGCGAACTCGTGTACCGCCAGTACACGATGTTCGAATATCATGATCAGCTCGAAGGCTACGCATCCGTACCAGTCGTCGTGGTGGCAGTGGCCTCTCGACCTGCGGCCGATCGCGTACTACTGGAAAGATCTGCGTTCGGGTCCGAACGCGAATAACCCAAACGCGTGCTGCGTCGCGGAGATCACCTCGCTGCCCAACCCGCTCATCTTGTGGTTCGGTTTGCTTTGCGTCCCGCTCGTCGCAGTCTTGGCGTGGTACGAGAAGAACAAAGGCTACGCGCTGTTGGTGCTCGCGTATCTGCTGCAATGGCTGCCATGGGCGAAATCGCCGCGTATTACGTTCGCGTATCACTTCTACGTCGATATTCCGATCGTCGTGCTCTGCAACGTGATCGTCTTGCAGCGCCTGTGGAACTGGCAATTCGGGCAGCGTGAGGCGCGGCTTTATGCCCGCATCGGCGTCGGCGCCTACGTCTGCGCGGTGGTTTTGGCCTTCATCTGGTTCTATCCCATCTTGTCCGGCACACCGCTGCCCTGGGCGTCGTGGAACGCGCGCATGTGGCTGGGAAGTCACTGGATCTAGCCGGCCGGAGCCGCCTTCAGGATGCGGGACGGCCCGCGGCGAACCCACCGGGTCTATGTCCGGGCATTCCAAATGGCACAACATCAAACTGCGCAAAGGAAAGGTCGACGCGCAGCGCGGCGCCCTGTTCACCAAACTCAGCAAGGAAATCATTCTGGCCGCGCGGTCCGGTTCTCCCGATCCCGAAGCGAACTACCGCTTGAAGATGGCGGTGGAAAAGGCGCGCGAAAACAATATGCCGCACGACAACATCAAGCGCGCCATCGCGCGCGGCGCGGGCGGCACCGGTGAAAAGGAAATCGAGGAGATCCGCTACGAGGGATACGGACCCGGCGGCGTGGCGGTCGTGGTCGACGCCGCGACCGACAACCGGAATCGAACGGCCGGCGAGCCTGCGCTTTCTTTTCAGCAAAAACGGCGGCACGATGGGTGAAACCGGCAGCGTCGCGTGGATGTTCGATCCGGTCGGCATCGTCGTCGTCGACCCCGCTGAACGCACGGAAGACGAGTTGACGGAGAAGGCGCTCGTCGACGGCGTCATCGATCTCGAGTATGGCGAACCGGCCGAGATTTACACCGAACCGACGGCGCTTGCAGGCGTCAGAGATGCGCTGCGCACCGCCGGCGTGAAGATTTCCGAAGTCTATTTAGGGGTTCGTGCGAAGCAGAAGACCTCGCCGTCCGATGCGGATTTGAGCGCAGTGCTCGGCTTCCTCGAAGCGCTGGAAGAACATGAAGACATCCAGCGCGTGTTTTCGAATCTCGAAGTGAGCGAAGCGGCTCTCGAGGCGCTCGCCTAGATGACGTCCCTGCCCCCTGCAGTAGAGCGTTACATTCCGCGCGATTGGGTGTTCCCGCTCGTTTTCGCGGCATTCGTCGGCGTGCTCGTTTGGTTCGGCCACTCGATTCAAGAGTTTCTGCTTCCGGGTCCGAACACAGTCACCGTGCCTTCGTTCGTCGGCATGGCGCTGCCGGACGCGACGAACGAAATCATGCGCATGAAGCTCAAGGCGATCGTCGCGGGGCATGCGACGAGCAACCAGTATCCCAAAGGCGTCGTCATGAATCAGGAGCCGGCGGCCGGCATGCACGTGCGCGGAGGACGTCAGATTTCGCTCGTCGTCAGCGACGGCGTGCAAACCATGCTGATGCCGGACGTGCGCTATCAGTCGCTTCGAGACGCGAATCTGGACCTGTCGCACGCGCGTTTGCAGGTTGCGAAGACGACGTACGTGCGCAACGACGACATTCCGCCCGACCATGTGATCTCGCAGTATCCCGAACCGCTCGTAAGTGTGACTCAAGGTACGGCCGTGTCGCTGCTGGTGAGCAAAGGCGGCGTCACGTCGGTAAAAGTGCCCAACTTCGAAGGGATGACGATCGACCAAGCGCGCGGGTTGGCGGCATCGGAACACGTCAAACTCGGACAGATCGTGTGGACGCCGCTGGGAGAAAAGGCGCCGCCGCACGGGGAAGTGGTGCTGCAAAAACCGGCCGCCGGAACGACGATCGGGGCCTACGATTTGGTCTCGCTCGACGTGAGCGCGGGCAAAAACGAGTCCGGACGCATTATTCATCAAACACACGTCCTTGCCGCCGTTCCGCCGGCGGAGCCGGGACAGAATCAAGCGCTTCGCATCCGTTTTTCCGTGAGCGACGCAACCGGGAGTTACGATCTCTTCAACGGCTATGGCGAGCCGGGACAAAAATTCGATTTCAACGTCACCACCATCGGCACGTCCGCGATTTATTTCTTCGTGAACGGCACGCTGCTGGGTGAAACGAAGGTCGGACAAGAACCGCCGAACGCGTACGAGCGGCCGGGGGCGGCCGCGGGCAAGGCACCGCGAAAGTGAAGATCGCTCCGTCGATCCTCTCCGCGGATTTCAGCCGTATCATGGAAGACGTCCGCGCCGTCGAAAAGGCGGGCGCGTCGTATCTGCATTTGGACGTGATGGACGGACGCTTCGTGCCCAACATCACGTGGGGCCCAAAAGTCGTCGCGGATCTGCGCAAGCACACGCGATTGCCGTTCGACTGTCATTTGATGATCGTCGAACCGGAGCGCTACGTCGATGCGTTTCGTGAAGCGGGCGCGGACATCATTACCTTTCACCTCGAGGCTACGCCGCATGCGCAGCGGCTGCTCACGCATATTCGGTCGATCGGTGCGAAAGCCGGTATTTCGATCTGCCCGCAGACGCCCGTCGCGATGCTCGAGGATCTCATCGACGACGTGGATCTGATTTTGGTGATGAGCGTGAATCCGGGCTTCGGCGGACAAACCTTCATTCCGCACGCGCTCAAGAAAATCGAACAGGCGAAAACGCTCGTGCGGCGCGCCGGCTCGGCGTGCGAGGTGGAAGTCGACGGCGGCGTCACGCTGCGCAACGCTGCGGAAATTGCGCGCGCCGGTGCCGATGTGTTGGTCGCGGGGTCGGCCATCTTCGACACGCCGGATTGCGGCGCGGCGACCGGCGAATTCGTGCGGATCGCGGCGCAGCCGGAGCGCGTCTAAACCTGAACGGCGAAGATCGACTGGTCGCGCAGCTGCGCGATCTGATCGAAGCGCAGCCGCTTGCGCGCAAGCTGTGCAACGAGATTGGCGACGATGCGGCGCTCTGGCAGCCCTCGAGGTCGCACCGCAGCGTCGTTACGTCCGACGCTGTGGTCGAAGGCGTGCACTTTCGCACGAACACGATGAGTTTGGAGGACGCGGGCTGGCGCGCGATGGCGAGCAACCTGAGCGATTTGGCGGCAATGGGCGCGCGTCCGGTGCTCGCCACCGTTGCACTCGGCATTCCAAAGAACGCCGGAACGGTCGAAATAACGGACCTCTATCGCGGAATGCTCGGCGTTGCGACGATGCACGAATGCGCGATCGCCGGAGGCGACCTCACGCGTTCGCCGTGCTGGTTCATCGCCATCACGGCGATCGGCGAAGTGCGGGCCGCGCACGTGAAGGGCCGCGGCGGCGCGCGCAGCGGCGACGTCATCGCGGTGACCGGACCGCTCGGCGCGAGCCGGGCCGGACTGCATCTTGGTGATAATCTCATCGTCCTCGAGGATCGTGAACGTCAGGACGCGCTGCAAGCGCATCGCCGGCCCCAGCCGCGCGTGCGCGAAGGCCGGTTTCTCGCGGCCAGCGCGCACGTTCACGCGATGATGGACGTCTCCGACGGTCTGTCGACGGATCTCGCGCGTATTTGCGAGCGCTCGCACTGCGCGGCGATAGTCGAGGACGTGCCCGTCGCGAAATGTGCGCAGACGGCGGCGCGCGCGCTGGGCGAAGATTCGCAAGCCTACGCGCTCGCGGGCGGTGAGGACTACGAACTGCTCGCCGCGATAGACGCGCGCGCGTTCGGATACTTGAATTCGCGTTTCCGCAAGCGGTTCGGCCGGCCGCTTTTCGCCGTCGGCCGCATTCGCGAAGGAAGGGGAGTGTTCTTCCGTAAAGCGGGGCGCGAAGAGCCGCTCCCAGCGACGGGATGGGACCATTTGAAGTGAACCGCGACGACGTTGCCAATTATCCGCTCATCGGTTCCATTCAGAACACGGTCGGTATGGGTTTTATCGGCAATCAAGCCGTCATCTCGATTTGCAACGCACTCGGCGCGCGCGCAATCTGCGCGTCTACGTCGTTCGCCAGCGCGCACGCGGGCTTTCCCGGGCGCGCGACGTGGACTGCGGAGCCGCAAACGTTTCGCAAGGACGTTGCGTTCTTGATAAGCCGGCAGCCCGCGGTGCTGGTGATCGGCTATGTGCCGCGCCCGAACTTGGTCGAGATCATCGCTTCGCAGCTAGCGGATTACCGCGGCATCGTGCTGTTGGATCCCGTAATCGGCGATTATCAGAAAGGCTTGTACGTTACCTCTGAAACCGCGCGCGCGATTCGTGACCAATTGATGCCGCTCGCGCAAATCGTCACGCCCAACCGGTTCGAAGCGGAAGTGCTGCTCGGCTTCGGCCCGGACCATTACGCCTCCGAGTTCGCGTTTCTCAACGGTATGTTCGATCTGGGCCCGCAAGCCGTCATCATCACGTCGTACGAACGCGATGCGGAAAAGCACCGCCTGACACTGCTTTTCACCAACGGTTACAGTTACCACCGGATTGCCGCGCCGTATTATCCCACGCTTCCGGCACACGGCGCCGGCGATGCGTTCGCGGGGGGAATCGGCGCGTTCATGGCGCTCGGCGCGTCGCCGTTCGCCGCCGCATTGCTCGCCACCGCGCTGTGCGCTCGATCGGTCGCAAACACGTCCGCATACGGCGGCGGAACGATCGATCCGGTTGCGGCTCTCGAAAAGTGGCGTCCGCTCGGGTATCAGGTCGAAGACGACAAGGCGATGCGGTTCTGCGAGCGCTCGATGGTGGAAAGCGAGACGATAAAAGCCACGGCGGACGACGGTCCGCGCTTGAAGTTCGCGCCGCCGAAGCACAAGATTATTTACGGCTGATGTTCCAACCGCTCGAAATTTCCATCGGTCCCGCCGCCCGGGGGCCGCGAGCTGATAGTGGAGGTGCTCGGATACGAGCATCCGGATACGGTCGAACCGGCGGACCTCGATTTGATGCATTGCCGCGTGCGCGCGCAGGCGGAGCCGGTGAATGCGGTCTTCGACATGCCGATTGGGCTGTGGGAACTGTTCGAAGTGCGCGACTACCTGGCGGAAATCAGCAGCGGAAACGGACCGTCGAAAGGGTTCGTGCTTGCCGCGGGACTGCTCTCGCTCTCCTTCGCGCCCTCAAAGCGCGGGCCGGTGCTCTGCGCCATCCTCGTCAAGACGATCGACGCTTCGCACGTGCGCCTGGAGTACCTGATCACGCTCGAGCCGCAGGACATCGCGCGCACGCATTTTCAGCTCTCGCAACTGCGCGTGCACGCGGAAAAATAAGCAGCGCCCTACCTCGATTGTTCTGCTCGGCTCTGCGCGTATGCCGCCGCGGCGGATCGGCGACGACAACACGTAGTGCGGCCCGCGCAGACTGCCGAGCGTGAATTTACGTACTAGTGTCGTCTTGCGGCCGCGGGTTCTCCAGTTGCTCTTCGACGATGACCTGCTGCGATCTCACCATGCCCGTGTCGTCAGCGTTCGCGATCGCCGTGTCGAGATCGTCGTCATCGAAAATGCCGTGCTTTTCGTCCGCTTGTCGTTCCATGCCGAGCTGTTGCCCGGTTTAGAGGCAAATGAAAACGGCGGCCTCGCCGGCCGCCGTTTGCTGGTAGCGTAAGGGTGATTCAGATCAGACGGCGCGCGTGACTCTTTTCGCGCGCAGGCACGACGTGCAGACGCGCGCAGTGCGGGCCGTTCCGCGGTCGTTGATCTTAATGGACTGCAGATTCGGAAGCCAGCGGCGCTTCGTCTTGTTCATCGCGTGACTGACGTTATTGCCCGCCATCGGGCCCTTGTTGCAGACTTCGCAGCGCTTGGCCATCGTCAAACCTTTCGAAAATTGCTCGGAGCCAAGGGCGGATGCACCCCGGGCAACCCTGGTAGATTACCATGGCGCCCGGGCGTTGACAACCACCGGACAGGCACCGGACGCCAAGCCTAGAACCGGTGCGGCCCATGGATGTCACCGTCCTCGACGGCCGAGCGTACGCCAAGTTCGTTACGGCGGGTTCGTACTTCCTCAGAAAGTACCGCGACGTCCTCAACGACCTCAACGTCTTTCCGGTGCCGGACGGGGACACGGGGACGAACATGTACCTGACCTGCCGCCAGGCTGCCCTGGAGGCGGGCAAAGTTGCGGGACATCCGCTCTCCGAGGTCGCGGCCGCGGCGGCACGCGGGGCGCTGATGGGAGCGCGGGGGAATTCCGGCGTCATCATTTCGCAAATGCTGCGCGGCTTCGCGCATCACGTGCGGCACCGTTCGGAAATCGACACCTTCATGCTTGCGACGGGCATGCGGGAAGGGGTGCAGGCGGCAAGGCAAGCACTCGTGCAGGTCGTCGACGGCACGATCATCTCCGTCGCCGAGGCGGCCGCGGACTCCGCGTACCGGCTAGCATTGCATGAACCGGATTTTTACCGGCTCGCGAACGGCATGCTGCGCTCGGCGAACGACGCGCTCGATCGGACGCCCGATCAACTCCCCGTTTTGAAAGAAGCGGGCGTAGTCGACTCCGGGGGCGCAGGATTCGTGTATTTTCTCGAAGGCGTTCTGCGCTTTCTTCCCGACATCAAAGTGCGGTCCACCGCATTCCCCAGGCGCCCCATTAAAGAGCGCGTTTTCACGGCGGCGCAGATCGTGGGCGAAAACAAGTACTGTACGGAGTTCATTCTGGAAAAGGCGGGGTGCTCGGCCGTCGATCTGCGAGATTTGCTCGCGCAAAGAGGCGACTCACTCATCGTCGCGGGCGCGCCGCCCACGCTGAAGGTGCACATTCATACGGACAATCCCGAAGGCGTGAAGGCGATCGCGGCAAAGCACGGCGAGCTGACGCGCGCGAAAGTCGACAACATGGAGCAGCAGCACAACGTGCTGGTCGTCGAGCGGCCGGAAGCCGCGTACTCCGCGGTGGCGGTCGTGCCGGGCGCCGGCTTCGAGCGCATCGCCAAAGAGCTGGGCGCGGAAGTCACCGTGCCGGCTGCGCAGAACCCGAGCGTTCGCGACTTGCTGCTGGCCCTCACCAAATGCATGTCGAACACCGTGTTCCTATTCGTGAACGACAAAAACATCGCGCTCGCCGCTAAGGAAGCCGCCGCTCTTCGCCTGGAGCAAGCCGCGCGCAGCGGCGGCGGGCTTGCAGTGCACGTCGTGCCCACGGCGGACGTCGTCGGCGGGATTGCCGGCCTGCTCGCGCTTCGCTCCCGCGGCGATGCGACGCCCGAAACGTCCGAAGTGCTGGAGGCGGCGAACCGCACGCGCAGCGCCCAAGTGTTCTTTGCGGGGAAGGATGCAACGGTGGGTGGAACGAGCGTGGCGCAGGGGAAGCCGGCGGCGATCGTTCGCGGTGACGAAGCGCGATTGTTCGGCGGCGGAACGCTGACTGATGCGGCGCAAACGGCGCTGGAAGCGATGGGTGCTCGTAGCGGAGGCTTGATTACGGTGTATTACGGCGGCGCGCAGAAAGAAAAAGATGCGCAACGCTTGGCGGAAGAGTTGCGGCGCGCGTTCCCCGCTGCCGACGTGGACTACTACTTCGGCGGACAAAAGAACGCCGAGTACTGGGTGTCGCTCGATGAATAAGCCGCGCATCGTCATCGACGCCATGGGCGGCGATCACGCGCCCGAAGAAATCGTCGCCGGAGCGATCCTCGCCGCTCGAGAAGACTACGGCGACCTCATACTCGTGGGCGACGAGGCGAAAGTGCGTCCGTTGCTGCAAGGCGCGGGCGCAGAGAAGATCACGCTCGTCCACGCACCGGAAAACGTTCCGATGGACATGCACGCATCCCAAGCGCTGCGCGTCGCGGACAAAACTTCACTCGGCGTTGCCGTGAACATGGTGAAGGACGCGCAAGCGGACGCGGTCGTCTCAGCGGGCAACAGCGGCGCGTTTCTGGCTATTGCGCTGATCAAACTGCGGACGATTCCGGGTATCGCGCGACCGGCGATTGCGACGGTGTGGCCGGTCATGAACGGACCGATGGTGCTGCTGGACTCCGGTGCGAACGTCGATTGCCGGCCCGAGTGGCTCGAGCAATTCGGTTTGATGGGGACGGCGTATGCGAAAGCGGTGTTAAACTTGCCGAATCCGCGCGTCGCGATTCTCTCGGTGGGCGAAGAAGAAACCAAAGGCAACGCGCAGGTGCTCGAGGCGGCGAAGCTGCTGCGCGCGGCGCCGATTCATTTCATCGGCAACGTCGAAGGCAAAGATCTCTTTCACAATCCGGCCGACGTCGTGGTCGTCGACGGTTTCGTCGGCAACGTCGTGCTGAAGATGGGCGAGGGCTTCGTTTCCGATTTTCAAAAAGTGCTCAAGGACGCGCTGCTCGGCGGCGGCATCGTCGCGCGGTTCGGCGCGGCGCTCGTCTACCCCGCACTGCGCAAGATGCGGGCGAGGTTCAACTACGAAACGTACGGCGGCGCGCCGCTGCTCGGCCTGCGCGGAAACTGCATCGTCACGCACGGCCGCGCCACGCGAAACGCGATCAAGCACGCCGTCCACGCGGCCGCGATCGAAGCGCAAAACGACGTCATCGGCAAAATCACCGAACTGGTCAAACCGCACCTAGCCAAGGAAGCGTAGCATTTGGCCGTCGCCATCGTGACGGACAGCACGTCGGACATCGAGCCTGCGCGCGCGCGCGAACTCGGTATCGAGGTCGTTCCTCTATTCGTCGTCTTCGGCGATCGCAGTTACCGGGATTACGTCGACCTCTCCCGCCGCGAATTCTACGAAAAGCTCGCAAGCGAACCGGTGCTTCCGACGACCTCGCAGCCCAGCGCGCAGATGTTCGAGGATGCATTTCGCCCGCACGTTCAAGCCGGAAGCGACGTCGTCTGCATCGTGATCAGCGCCAAACTTTCCGGCACGATCAATGCGGCGCGCGCCGCGGCGCAGCAATTCCCCGATGCCAGAATCGCGGTCGTCGATTCGGAAAGCGTCGCGGGAGGTTTGGGCATGCACGTGCTGCACGCGTGCGCGCTCGCGCAAGCCGGGGCGAGCGTCGAGACGATTCTGCAGGCCGTCGAGCGTGAGAAGCGCACGCAGCATCTCTACGCATGCATCCCCGATCTCTCCCACGTCGTGCGCACGGGCCGCATCGGAAAAGCGCGCGCGGTCATCGGTACGCTGATGAAAATCGTTCCGGTCATCGCGCTCGAAGGCGGCGAAGTCGTAGCGGAGGCGCAGGTGCGCACGATGGGCCGCGCGCAGCAAACGATGATCGATCTTTCGCTCCAGCCGATCTCCGACGTTTCCAAGGCGCGCTTTCTGGTCATGCACACGAATGCTCCGGAGCTGGCGAAGAACATTCTCGAGCGCGTGCGCGTGCATCTAGGAGACGCGGAGCCGCAAATGCTCGACGTTCTCGAAGCCGGGCCGGTTATCGCAACGCACGGCGGCCCGGGCGCCGTGGGAATTTTTTCGGCGCAAGATTCGGACGGCGCATGACGGTGCCGGTGCCTTTCCGGATGGCGTCAGCACTACGCGATAGCCGCACACGCGCCGGTCTTCGCGAAAAGCCGCTGACGCTTATCCGTTTATGGCCGGCGTTTACGTTCATCTCCCGTTCTGCCCGTACATCTGCCCGTATTGCGACTTCGCGAAGTGGCCGCACAAACGCAGCGCGGCTGCGCGGTATCTCTGCGCGCTCTTCGCGGAAATAGAATCGCAGGCTGCGCCGCGCGGCACGTTCGAGAGCGTGTTTCTGGGCGGTGGAACGCCGAACACGTATGCGCCGGCCGATATCGCGGATTTGCTGAACCGTTTGCGCGTTGCGTTTCCCGGGCCCGCGGATCGCGAGACGACGATCGAGGTGAATCCGGAACTCGTCACCGCGGATGATGCCGAGGCTTATCTCGGCGCGGGCGTAAACCGCATCTCGATCGGCGTACAGTCATTCGTGCCTGCGGAAATTCAAGTGCTCGGACGCCGCCACACCACCGAGCAGATCGAGCGTGCCGTGCAAGCCGCGCGCTCCGCACGAATACGCAGCGTCGGGATCGACTTGATCTTCGCCGTGCCGGGCCAGACGCCGGAGAGTTGGCGTCAATCGCTGCGCGCCGCAGTCGCGCTCGAAGTCGATCACGTATCCGCCTACGGCTTGACGATTGAAGCCGGTACGCCGTACGAACGGTGGCAGGAGAAAGAACCGTCCGCATTTTTTGACGACGCGCGGGAGGCGGATCTCTATGCCATTGCGATAGACGAGCTCGAAGCGGCCGGCTTGAGGCAGTACGAAATCAGCAACTTCGCAAAGCCGCGTCATGAAAGCGCGCATAATGGGAATTACTGGGCGAACGGCGAGTATGTCGGACTTGGCGTCGGAGCTGCGTCGTACCGGGGAGGCGTGCGCGCCGTGCACACGCGCGACCTCGAAACGTACGTGGATGCCGCGATGCAGGGACGGGCGATACCGGGCGAAGCCGAGGAATTGACGGGCGCCAGACGCGCCGGCGAGGCGGTGATGCTCGCGCTGCGCACCGCGCAAGGGGTCTGTCTGGACGCGTTCAAAGAGCGCTATGATTTGGATTTTCTGCAATTTTACGCGCCGGTCGTGGCGCAGTACCAATCGCTCGGGCTGCTCGAAGCGGACGCGACGCACGTGCGCTTGACGCGGCGCGGGCGTTTTCTGGCCAACGACGTATGCGCGGCTTTCGTGACGTTCGCGTAGGCCCGGGCCTCGCAGCGGCGCTGCTGCGTTTCATTTTCGCGGTGGTCTTCGGCGTGACGGGGTTCCTGCTCGGCCGCGAGGCGTACGTGCATTTGTTCTCACTTCATTTCGCGAGCGAGCCGCTGCAACTGACGTTCAACATTCTCTCGCCGGTGGTCGGAGCGCTGATCGGCGTGCTGCTCGCACCACTCGCTCAATCCTTTTTCGAAGATGAACTCAACGCGGTCGAACATGCGATCGAGCGGCTTGCGCCGGTCGAACTCGCCGGCGGGGCGATCGGTCTCATCGTCGGTTTGCTGATCGCGTTTCTGATCCGCAGCATCGTGTTCGAATTCATCTCGACGAGCGGCCAGTCGGGCAGCTACATCGCAATCCTGCTGTACATCATCATCAGCATTTTTGCCGCGTACCTGGGCGCGAGGGTCGGCGCGCGCATGCACATCATGCCGCTCGCAGGGGCGGTCTCGGGCTTTTCCGCACCCGCGAAAGTGATCGACACGTCGGTCATCGTGGACGGGCGCATCGTCGAAATTCTGGAGAGCGGTTTTCTCGAGGGGCCGCTGATCTTGCCGCGGTTCATTTTGCGCGAACTGCAAACGATCGCCGATTCGTCGGACGTCATGCGCCGCTCGCGCGGACGGCGCGGATTGGAAGTGCTCAAGCGCCTGCAGGAATTGGAACTGCTCGAGGTCAGCGAGCGCGACTATTCCGACGTGCGCGCGGCGGATGCGAAGCTCGTGCGTTTGGCGCAGGACTTGGGCGCCAAACTGCTGACGACCGATTACAACTTGAACCGGGTCGCGCACGTCGAAGGCGTGCAAGTGCTCAACATCAACGAACTCGCGAACGCCGTCAAACCGGTGGTGCTGCCGGGCGAGGAGATGCACGTGCAGATCGTCCGTGACGGCAAGGAGCCCCACCAAGGCGTCGGTTATCTCGATGACGGCACGATGATCGTCGTGGAGCAAGGGCGGCGGCTGATCGGCGAAGCCGCCGACGTGGTCGTGACGAGCGTGCTGCAGACCGCGGCGGGACGAATGATTTTCGCCAAGGTGAAAAGGGCGTGAGATTCTGTGCGATTGTCGTCGCGGCGGGACGCGGAACGCGTTTCGGCCGGCCGAAGCAGCTCGTGGAGATCGCCGGCAAACCGATGCTCTGGTGGTCGATTCGCACGTTTGCGAGCGTGGCGGACGTCGAGCGCGTAATCGTTGCGACGGACTCGAGTGGGTCGATCGCGTGCGCGAAACTGCAGCGGATGCGGCGCAGACGACGCCGTATGCGGTGGTGGGCGGAGGTGCGACACGGCAGGCGAGCACGTACGAAGCGCTGCGCGCCGGCGGCGGTGCGTGCGAGGGCGTCTTCGTTCACGACGGTGCGCGCCCGCTCGTGACCGCGGACGAGGTGCGGCGCGGCATCGAGCCCGTGCGCGCCGGGCATGCATCGCTGCTCGCGATCCCCATCGTCGACACGATAAAAGTCGTGAACGCCGAGCGGACCGTCGAACAAACGCTCGAGCGCAGCGTTTTATGGGCGGCGCAAACGCCGCAATTTGCAATGTATTCCGACATGATGCGGGCGCACGAAGCGGGCTTGCGCGATGGACTCGAGGCAACCGACGACGCGATGCTCCTCGAACGCGCCGGAGTGCGCGTGCACGTGGTGCCCGGATCGCCGGAGAATTTCAAAGTGACGCTCCCCGAAGACCTGGCTCGCGCACAGCAAGCGCTGCAGCTTCGCGCCGCCGTTCTGGTTCAGGAGGAGGGATGAAGATAGGACAGGGCTTCGATGCCCACCGTTTGGTCGAGGGGCGCAAACTGATTCTCGGAGGCGTCGACGTGCCGCACGATCGCGGGGCACTCGGACACTCCGACGCGGACGTGCTCGCCCATGCCGTCAGCGACGCGCTTTTGGGAGCGGCGGCGCTAGGCGATCTCGGCGGACACTTCCCGGACACCGACGAGCGCTGGAAAAATGCCGATTCGATGGAGCTGCTGCAGCACTGCGCATCGGAAGTGCGCCGCGAGGGATACCGAATCCAAAACATCGACGCGACTATCGTCGTGCAGCAGCCCAAGCTCGCGCCGCACGTGATGCGCATGCGCGAGAACATCGCCGGACGCCTCGGGCTCTCGCTCCCCCAAGTGAGCGTGAAAGCGAAAACGAGCGAAGGGATGGGGTACACCGGAGACGGGAGCGGCATCGCGGCGTACGCCGTCGCGCTTCTGGAAGCGATGTGACGGCGTGACGACGACGGCGACCGACTTGGCCGCAGCGATGCAGCGGTGGGGATTTTTGGAAGAACCCGCCCCCCCGGCCGCCCTGCGCTGGGTCGACACGTTCCTGGAGGCATTCGGCGGCAGCCTCGGGCAGATCGACGACGCTCGACCGATCGTTGCGGATTTGCGCGCCGAATCGTGCATCGTACCGGCGCTCGAACTGGAACGCCTGCGAACGCGAGAGGTACTGTTTTTCCTAGACACGGTAGGGCAGTACGTGGATAGTCAAACGGAGTTGCGCGGGTTACCCTTGGAGCACGATCTGGCGGAAATGGCAGCCGAATTCGGGATTAGCGAGGACGACGCGCGCTACGCCGTCCGCATGGCGCTGACCGGAAAGGCGGACGGGCCGCCGCTGGAACTGCTGTTTGCGCTGTTGGGACACGACCGCATCCTCATACGCATCGGCGCAGTGAACTCGCAACTGCTCCACGGCCGGGGATTGGAACCGATCCGGTTTGGGCCGGGCGGGAAGCCGTTCGAACCCATACGCGGCAAACATCCCGATGCCTAGAACGTATACACTGTTGCGGATGAAGAATGTTTAGCACCTTGCTCGCCGACCTCGACGCTCCGCTGGAACGCGATCCTGCCGCGCGCGGCCGGCTGGACGTCGTCCTTTCCTATCCCGGATTTCATGCGATTCTTCTGCACCGGTTCGTTCATGCGCTCCATCGTGCGCGCATCCCGCTGCTTCCACGGTGGCTTTCAAACGTGAATCGCTTTCTGACGGGGATCGAAATTCATCCCGCCGCCATCATCGGCAAAGGCGTCTTCATCGATCACGGAATGGGCGTCGTCATCGGTGAAACCGCGATAGTCGGCGACGACTGCACGATCTATCAAGGCGTGACGCTCGGCGGTACGAGCCTTTCACACGGCAAACGCCATCCGACGCTGGAAAACAACGTCACAGTCGGAGTCAATTCCGCGGTGCTCGGTGCCATAACCATCGGCGCGAATTCGAAGGTCGGAGGCGGATCGGTCGTCGTCAAAGACGTGCCGCCGAACTCGACGGTCGTCGGCGTTCCGGCGCGCATCGTTATGCAGAACGGCGTGCCGGTTCGTGCCGTGCCGGATCGCCCCCAAGTCGACATGCCGGATCCGACGGCCGACGCAATCGCGAAACTGCAGCGGCGCGTGGCGCAATTGGAAGATCTGCTGCGCGAGATCGAGCAAGAGGAAACGGGCGACACGGCCTGGTCGTGGGTGATTTAGACTTCCGATGGCTTTGACGATCTACAATACGCGCACGCGCAGCGTCGAGGCGTTCGCTCCGCTGCAGGCGGGAACCGTTCGGATGTACGTCTGCGGCTTGACGCCGTCGGCGGAGGCGCATCTGGGTCACGCGCGATCGTTTCTTTTTTTCGACGTGTTACGCCGCTATCTGCGGCACGCGGGATACGCCGTGACCTTCGTGCAGAACGTTACCGACATCGACGATCGCAGCATCAACCGCGCGAAAGAGACCGGTGAAGACTGGTACGAGATCGTGAGCGCGTATTACGCCTCGTTCAAACGTTCGATGCAGCGCTTGGGCGTTCGGGAGCCGGACGTCGAACCGTACGCCACGAAGTTCGTCCCGCAGATCGTCGAAATGATACGCGAGCTGATGGAAAAGGGCTACGCGTACGTAACGAAAGACGGCGTGTATTATCGCGTCTCGCAGTTCCCGCGCTATGGCGCGCTGTCCAACCGGAATATCGAGGAACTGGAGTCCGGCGCACGTATCGAAATCGACGAGGCGAAGGAAGATCCGCTCGATTTCGCGCTGTGGAAATTGGCAAAGCCGGGCGAGCCGACTTGGCCGTCGCCGTGGGGCGAGGGGCGGCCGGGATGGCACATCGAGTGCTCGGCGATGTCGCACGAGCTGCTGGATCCGCAGGGCGCCGGATTCGACATTCACGGCGGCGGCGCGGATTTGATCTTTCCGCATCACGAAAACGAAATCGCGCAAAGCGAGCCGCTGATGGGGCATCCGCCGATGGCGAACTTTTGGATGCACGGCGGGTTGCTGCTGTTCGACAACCAAAAGATGAGCAAATCGCTCGGCAACTTCGAGCCGCTCTACGAATTGCTCGATCGCCACGACCCGCAAGCGATCCGGCTGCGGTTTCTGCAGACGGGCTATCGCAAGGTGATGAACTTCACCGAAGAATCGATCGCCGGCGCCGCAGTCGCGTTGGAAAATCTGAAGAAGACGTATCGCGCGCTGCATTCCGGCGCTCCGGATGACGGAGCCGCGCAAGCGCCTACTGGGGATCTGCGTGCGAAGATGGAAGCGGCGCTCGACGACGACATGAACACGGCGGTCGCGCTATCCGAGCTGCTTTCGTATCGCGGCGGCTCTTTCGCATGAATTCGCGTATTGGCTCGACGTGCTGGGTCTGACGCCGAACGACGCGTGGCTCCAAGCGCCGCGCCGGGAATTGCCGGCCGATTTTCTGGAGCGGCTTCAATCTTCGATCGGACAGACGCCGCTCCCGCTCAACGGCGCGACGGCGCAAGAAGCCGTCGAACGCGTGATTGCGGCTCGCGCGCAGGCGCGCAAGGAGAAGAATTGGGCGGAATCGGATCGCCTGCGCGACGCGCTTTCCGCATGCGGCGTGGCGCTCAAAGATTCGAAGGACGGCACCACGTGGACCGTCGCCGGCTAAGATCTCGACAACGTCATCTACGGTCTGCATGCGGTCGACGAAGCGCTGAGCGCGGGTGAAGAACTGCGCTCGCTGCACGTCGCCGACGAACGCAAACGGGATCCGGTCGTGCGGAAAATCCTCGAGATCGCGGGCGAGCGAAACGTTCGCGTGCGCTTCGAGAACCGGAACTACTTCGCGCAATTTCCGTACAAAGCAAATCAGGGCATCGTCGCGTTCGGCGCGCCGTTTCCGTACGTTACGTTGGAAGAAGTGCTCGGCGCGCCGCGCGAGGAACCGGCGTTGCTCGTAGTGCTCGACCACATCACCGATCCGCATAACGCGGGCGCGATCATTCGCACGGCGGAGTGCGCAGGCGCGAACGCGATCGTCTTGCCGGAACGCCGCGCCGCCGGCGTCAACGCGACCGTTCGAAAGGCGGCAGCGGGAGCGGCCGCTCATCTGCCCATCGCGCGCGTGTCCAACGTCGCGGACGCGATTCGAAAAATCAAGAAAGCCGGTATCTGGGTCGCCGGAGCGGACGTAGGACCGGAAAGCGTCGATTTTACCCAGGCGGATTTCGCAACAAATCTCAGCCGTAGTCATCGGCGCGGAAGGCCCTGGGCTGTCGCATCTGGTCAAGCGAGAGTGTGACTACCTGGTTCGGATTCCAATGTTGGGGCGCGTCGGATCGCTCAACGCCTCGGTTGCAGCGGGCGTTCTTTTGTATGAAGCTGTACGCCAGCGACGCGCGCCGGCAAACGCTTCGTAAGGCTTGCCTCTCTTGTCCTTGACGCGCAAGGAGGTCCCTCCTATACTGTTCGGGATGTGTCGCGTTCGACGGGTTCCGCGGAGCCTGCGATTTGCGCGCATAGTGTCCCAGAGGGCGAAAAAGACATGGCAATGACCCATCCTGTGTCGGATGGACTCGACTATCACGAGCGGGCTGACGAAGATTTAGTTGCGACCGCCAAATCGGGCGACAATCTCGCAATGGAATTTCTGCTCAACAAGTACAAAAACTTCGTCCGCATCAAGGCGAAGAGTTACTTTTTGATCGGCGCCGACCGCGAAGACATCATCCAGGAAGGCATGATCGGTCTCTACAAAGCGGTTCGCGATTTCAAAGCCGACAAGCTTTCGAGTTTCCGCGCATTTGCGGAACTCTGTATCACGCGGCAGATCATCACCGCGATTAAGACGGCGACGCGTCAGAAACACATTCCGCTCAACCAGTACATTTCGCTCAACAAACCGATTTACGACGAAGACAGCGAACGCACGCTGCTCGACGTGATGGCATCGCAGAAGACTTCCGATCCGGAAGAACTGGTGATCAACCAGGAAGTTTCACAGGATATCAAGGAGCGCATCCAAGAGAACCTGTCGGAACTCGAATCTCAAGTGCTGCTCTCCTACCTTGAAGGCAAGAGCTATCAGGAGATGGCGCGCGATTTGGGACGGCACGTGAAGTCGATCGACAACGCGCTGCAGCGCGTGAAGCGGAAGATCGAAAAGAATCTCTCGGAGATCGAACTCCCGTAAGCAAACGAAGGGCGCCGATTCGGCGCCCTTTCAGTTTCTCGGCACGGACATCCCTTCGAGCGATGCGAACGCGGCTTCGCCGATGTCTGCGATTCGCTGAACGTCGGTGAATCGCAGCTCGCCGGCGGCGACGCTGCGGCCGTATTGCTTGACGATGAAGACGCGATACACACTGAGATTTCGCGCATCCAGCGAGGCCACGATCACTTCGTACGCCGGCGCGCCGTCGCGTACGCTGATAGCTTTCGACTTCGTATCGACGATGCGTTCGTTGCCTACGATGGCGCGCCAAATCCCCGCCGCGGTTTGTTCCAGCGTGCCGTTCATTTTTTGCGTGGGGAACACCGCTTCGTAAACGTCGGAGTCGGATCCGCCGGGGGGTGTGAAATAGTGCAGTCCGCCGGCGCCGTCGTGCGCGCTCCATCCTGCAGGCGCATCTGCAATTGGGCGCTGAGGATCCGCCGCGACGGCGGTGGACCCGAGAAGAAGAAGCGCGGCGCAGAGAAGTGCGGGCGTCAGCATCTTGAAAGGGTTATCGGCCGGTTACCTCGTCTTCGTAGCGCTCGAATCCCGGAGCGGGACGGTCCATCGTCGTTTCGTCGCTTCGCGTATCGCCCAGGCGTCGCACGATCAGATCGTACAGCGCGTCTTTCTCGGCAACCGGGTCGACGACGTACGCCTGCGCGCGTTTGCCTTCGATCTTCGGATCGATGACCACCGTTACGCGGCGTCGGGCGCAAACGTCCATACAGCTCGTGCTTACGGCGCGGACTTTGCCCCAGTAGCCGTCTTCTTTCAGACGCTTCTTGAGCCAATCGCGCAAATGGAAATCACCGATCTCCGCGGCTTTGTCCGGATCTTCTTCGGGAATCCGCTCTTTGAAGCAGCGCTCGCACACGAGCACGAGACCGGAATTCGTCCATTTGGGATTGATTGGTTGCATGATATCCGTTTCATGAGGCGGAGGCACGCTTAACGATGCCTCCGCAAATCGCTAGCCGACGATCGGACTCGAACCGATAACAACCGCATTACAAATGCGGGACTCTACCAATTGAGTCTACGCCGGCGTGGCCTCACTATTGGGCTGCGACAGGTAGCAGTCCTGTGCGTCCGCGGCGCCATTTTACAAGTTTCCGCGCCGTCCCGCGCGCATTGGCCGCCTACTAGCCCCGTTTAATCCTCGAAATGTTGCCGTGAGCGAATGGCAGCACGCAACGCCGCGAGCGAAACCCCCGTTTGGCCGACCCAACCATATTGCGGCACTGCGCGCAGGGCCGGCCTGGAAGTGCGTCTATGCTATACTGCACGTGTGCCATACCTGTGGTTTTACAGGTGTTGCACGACTCACATTTGTGATGACTGGAGCGTCGCGATCGCGAAAACGACCATTCGAGAAGCAACGATTGAAGACGTAGACGCGCTTTTGCCGCTCGTGCAGGCCTATCGCGTTTTCTATCGCCGCGAGCCCGATGCGCGACGCGAACGCGCGTTTATCGAATCGCATTTACGCAACGGCACCTCGGAGATATACATCGCCGAAGTGGATGGCGAAGGCGCGGGATTTATGCAACTGTTTCCCACGTACTCCACCGTGCAACTTGCGCCGTCGTGGATTCTCGAAGATTTGTTCGTCGACGCGAGGCATCGCAAGGCCGGCATCGCCTCCGCGCTGCTGGCTCGTGCGCTCGAACATACGCGTGAGACCGGCGCTTGCGGCATGTTTCTGGAAACTGCGCAAGACAACGCCGTCGCGCAACGCGTGTACGAGCGCGCCGGCTGGACGCGCGAAGGCCGCTTTTTGAAGTACAACGCTCCGCTGGAGTGATTAGCAGACCGCATGCTGGGAAAGCTGGCGGCATGGACCTGACCCACGAATATCCGCGCGGCCCGCGCGAAGAATTGGACGGCATGATGCTGCTTCCGCGCGCGATAGACAAAGCCCGCGCGCAACTCGAAGGCAAACTCGGCGAGTACCTCTACTACGGCTGCCGTTTCAACCTCAAGTTGTTCAATACGCTGGGCGTCACCGAGGACGAGTTCTTGGATGCCGTGCGCCGTTCGCCGGACGACGACGCGGTACTGGAGTGGATTCGCGATTACGTGCGCCCTGAACCGGAAAAGACCGTGAAGATGAACGAGTGGGTGCTGCACAACGAGCCGAAGCCGGAAGAACGCGAGCACTTCTGCGACGAACTCGAGAAGATCGATCCCGGAAACGATTACGTGAACACCTGGACCGAACTGATAGACTTAGAAGAGGGTCGCTTGAAGAAAGAAAGTTCGACGGCGACGTAAACGCGCCGCGGGGTCACGCAAAACGCCAAGAAGGCTCCCGAGTGCGGAGCCTTCTTCTAGTGCGCAAGCCTTGAGCGTTACTTGACGACGTGCCAATCTTCGATTTCGTACGCCTTGCCGCTCGCGACCACGACCAGCGTTCCGTCGCCGAAGGCGTTGACGTTGAAGTTGGCAATCGTCGTGCCGCTCTTGGAAAGCGTGCCGGAGATGAAGTGCTCGTCGCCCGGCGAGATGCCGCTATTGGTTTGAATGTCGAGCGTGTCGCCGTTGGAGAGCGACGCGTTGCTGACGGTCAGGTTCGTCAGAATGCCGTCAAGATACGTTGCCTGAATCGGGATCTGGTATTGGCCCTTCAGCGTGCCGCCCGCGAGCGTGAACATCGGCGCGGAGATAGGGCAGCTCGTATTCTGCGCTCCGGCTTGAATCGAGAGGCCGCCGATCGAACCGGTGTACGTGCTGCCCTCGTGCGTGAGATTCCAGGTGACGCTGCCGTCGGGGTTGACGGTGCGCGTTCCGCTCGGCATAACGCCGGCCCAGCCGAAGGTTTCGTTCAGCGATGCGTTGCCGGTCGCGTTGAAGCCGGCGGAATCGCCGCAAAAGGTCGAGGTAGAACCGCTCGCCGAGAGCAGCGCCAGTTCACCGTCGCCGTCGATCGTCTTCACGCCGTTGACGTCGAGTTCACCGGTATGCGTGCGATCGAAGCCGTTCTTGTATATCGGATAACCGAACTGATCGAACGCGGCGTTCGTGTAACTTACGGTCTCGGTTCGAACCGACGAGGGTGTGCTTGCGCCCAGATGGTAGCGCGACACAGTGCGCTGCACGGTTTCGGACGTCGAACTGGTGGAGGTGTACACACGAACCGCGTCGCTCTGCATCTGCGTGCAGCCGTTGTCGTAGAAAACGATGCGTTCGGTGGAGTTTGCATCGCCTTTTTTGTCGGGAGAGAAGAACTCGACGCCGTTGCTGCAGCTCCCGTCACCCAGCGTTTTCACGGAAACGGCTTGCGCGGTGCGGGCGCCGGTTTGCAGCGGCGAACCCGTGGCCTCGTTCGATGAGCCGATCTCTTTCATCGGCGAGCCGATCGCGTTCGCGGTGTCGACTGAATCTTCGGTTTGGGATTGGACTGAGGCGCCGTTGCCGCCGGTGTTGCCGCCGTTCGCGCCGGCAGGGGTAAAGGAACCGGATCCGCCGGCGCCGCCGCACGCCGTCAGCGTCGCTGACGCGAGCAAAAGCGCGGCCATCATGGGGGTGCGTACGTTCATTGCGAAGCTCCAAATCTAGCGGAGAGGGGTGCTTGATTCGGTTATAACGGCAAGGGAGGGGGCGCTTCATGAGCCGCTTCTGAGAGAAAGCGGAAAAAGCGATTAGAAGCCGCGCCGAAGCGCGGCACAGGACTCGGACCGGGGCGCATCGTACCCTGGTGCGCTGTCGTCCCAGACGGGACGTGCGCGGGTAGGTGGCCGAGTGGTTAAAGGCAACAGACTGTAAATCTGTCCAGCGAAAGCTGTACGCTGGTTCGAATCCAGCCCTGCCCACCAGTTGCGCGGGCGTTGCATAGTGGTAGTGCTTCTGCCTTCCAAGCAGACAGCGCGGGTTCGATTCCCGCCGCCCGCTCCAACGGTTTTTCGCCGTTGTAGCTCAGTGGTAGAGCACTTCCTTGGTAAGGAAGAGGTCACGGGTTCAATCCCCGTCAACGGCTCCAGAGTAAAAAGCCCGGCACGTTAGCCGGGCTTTTCTAGTGGAGCGGCAGCGCGAACGCCGCGGTCGTTCCGGCCGCTATCAGCACCGCGAACGAAGCCCAGAAGCGGGCGTAGCGCGCGCGCGAGGGGCCGTACATCGACAGCTCGATGGTCAGCAGTTGCGCGAAGTACAGAATCGCCACCATCGCGGTCAAAAAGAGCGCGTCGCCGGTCGGCTGAGAGATTGCGTCGAGTGCGAGGCCCATCTGGATGAACGGAAAAAAGCCGATCATGTAGCGCGGCCCATTCCCGCTGCTGTCCGAGTTGAAATGCAGTCCCAGCGGAATGCGTTCCGGAAGGGCGCAGTAGCGCGCGACCGTCAGTATAGCCGTTGCCGCGACGATCGCTAACGCGACCGCCGGCACGAGCAGATGCTCCATACAAAGTGTTTTCGGCCGCGCCCGCGCGTTCCCTGAGCGGGCGGGCGGGCCATCTCTCGACCGGCGCAAAATTCGCGCTTGCGACACATTTTTTTACACCAGACGGTATACACTAGCGACATGCTCGCGCAAATGGTCGTCCAAACGAACGCGCATCCGTATCACATCCAACTACTCTCGTTCTGGTTCTCGCTCGGTCCGATCGCGGTAATCTTCGCGCTGCTCGTGGCGATGCAGGTTTGGCGCATTCGGCGCAATCCTCCGCGCCGGCCGCTGCGTTGAACTAGGCGAAATCCTCTTCCGCCGCCAGGTACAGATCGTCGTCTTCGGACGCGATCCGTGCTTCGAACGCGTGCTGGAATTCGCGCCATTGCGTTTGCCATGCCGAAAAGTCCGCAGCGACGGCGTCATCAGCCGACCAGCGCTTCCAGAGTGCGTCGAATTGCGCGCGCAATCCGCCGACTTCACGATGGTAGCGTTCGGCTTTGCCGCGCACGATGGCGTTGCTGCTCTGCTCCAAGCGCGGATACAGCCAGTCGTCTTCCAACTTCAAATGCGCGACGAGCACCGAGCGCAGCCGCCGCAGCAGCGGCGCGACGTTTGCCGCGCGTCCCTCGTTGCCGACTTCTTCGACGAGATAGCGCAGGACGACGTGATGATCCCGGCACGTCTGCACGTCGATGCGCTGGTTGATGTTGCTCGGCATCCGCGTCGTGCGGAAGCGCTCGGGCAACGGCGTATGCGCCGCGAACTGCGCGACGAGCCGCTGGAGTCCGGCGGAGTCGCGTTCGCCGAAGCGCGCGCGCAGCGGACTGTCCAGATCGAAGACGCCGTAGACCGCGCCGTCATGCAAGATCGGCAGCACGAGTTCCGAGCGCGAAGCGGGATCGCAGGCAATGTGTCCCGCGAAAGCATGCACGTCTTCGACGATGACGGGGCTCGCGGTCTCGAACGCGCGGTTGCAGACGCCCTCGCCGCGCGGAAGCACCGTGCACGCGGGCTTGCCGCCGAACGGCCCGAGCACCAGCCCGCGCGTGTCGGGAAAGTAAAACCCAGCCCAGTTCACATCCGGCAGCGAATAATACACGAACGCGGCAAAGTTTGCGGCATTAGCGAGAAAATTGTCGACGTTCTCGAGCAGCGCGGCGGCCTGCCGTTCGAGCAGCTCGTAATCCGGCGGACCCGCGGGCAGTTCTCCGAGACCATTCATCGTAGCCATTTGTACCGCACGAAGAGGCTGAGCGCCTTCGCGCGCGTCGTGAGCGGCAACGGCGGCATGGGTAAGGAGCAGTCGGGAGGATGCATGCGGATTCTGTACGTTTCACCGCGTGAATGCTGGCCGCCGACCTCGGGTGCGCATTTGCGAGATTACTATCTGGCTCGAGCGTTTGCGCAGCACGGCGAAGTCGTCTACCTCGGCTTTGGAGACGCCGGCATGCCGGTATGGCGCGGGAAACAGGGCCCGGATGCGATCGAAAGCGTGCTCGTGCACCGCGAACCGGCGTATTCCGCATCGAATATCGTGCGCGGTTTGGCAGGGCCGCTGCCGGTGAACGTCCTGAACTTCGTAAGCGCGCGCATGGAGCGCGAACTGCGCACGCTGCTCGACGCGAACGATTTCGATCTCGTGCAGATGGAAGGCGTGCATCTCATCTCGTACATTCCGGTGATTCGCAGTGCCAAGAGCCGCCCGCGTTTGGTATGCGACTGGCACAACGTGGAGTCGGAATTGATGCGCCGTTACGCTGCCAATGGCGCGGCGAGTTTACCCAAGCGACTGTACGCTGCGCGCGCCGCGCGGCTTCTCGAACGGTTGGAAGACCGGCTCTTGGCGGAATGCGACGCGCATTTGGTGTGTAGCGATCGCGAACGCGACCTGCTGCTTCGGCGGGCGCCGCACGCAAATATCGTCACCGTGCCTTCGGGCGTCGACTGCGCCTTTCAAGCCGCGGGCGTGCGGAGCGATTCGTTCGGCACACGCACCGATCTCGTCTTCGTCGGATCGATGGAATATCACGCGAACATCGACGGCGCGCTGTATTTCGCGAACGAGATTTGGCCCCGCATACACGACGCGTTTCCGCATCTTCGCTTCCTTATCGTCGGCTCGCGCCCGGTGCCGGAGGTGCGAGCGCTGGAGAAGCGTCCCGGCGTTGTCGTCACCGGCACCGTCGACGACGTTCGGCCGTACTACCGGAATGCGCTCGCAGCGGTCGTTCCGCTGCGCGTCGGAAGCGGAACGCGCCTGAAAATTTTGGAGGCGATGGCGTCCGGCGTGCCGGTGATTTCTACGCGACTAGGGGCCGAAGGGTTGCAAGTTACGCCGAACCGCGACATTCTTCTCGCGGATACGCCGCAAGAATTCGAGAGCGCAGTGCGTTTTCTCGCGGGCGACGACGCGGCATTCGAACGCGTCGCGCGCGCCGGCGCGGAAACCGCACGCGCGACCTACGACTGGTCGCAAATCGGGGAAGAGGTTTACGCGTTCTATTCGCGGTTTTCGGCGGCGAAATTGGCAGTATGAACGAACGCGTGCGGGTGCTCGCGGTCATCGAGGCGTCCACGATCACGGGCAACGTCAAGAACCTGCTGGAGTTTTGCACGGCGGTACGCGAGGTGGACCCCGGCATCGACATGCATCTCGCCACCTATCGGCGCGGGTCCGGCGAAACCGATCTGCTTCGCGCGGCGCGTGCGCGATCGATTCCAATTACGGCGATTCCGGAGCGCGGCGCCTTCGATCGAGCCGTGATCGGCGCGCTCGAAAAGCTCGTCGCGGAACTTTCACCGCACGTTCTGCAGACGCACGCCGTGAAGTCGCATTTTCTGGTGCGCCTCTCGGGTTTGTGGCGGCGCTCTCCGTGGGTGGCGTTTCATCACGGGTACACGGCGGAAAGCCTCAAGATGCGCGCCTACAACGAGCTCGATCGGTGGTCGCTCCGGCGGCCGCTGCGGCTGGTTACGGTGAGCCGCGCATTCGAAGTGGAGTTGATCCGGCGCGGTGTCGATGCGTCGCGAATAACGGTGCTTCAAAACGCCGTGGATCCGGCATGGATCGAAAGCGTTAAAGCGATCGACGCGGCCGAAGTTCGCAGAGGCTTGGGTTTCAGCGCCGATGACGAGGTGATCATTGCTGCGGGCCGCATGTCGCACGAAAAAGCGCACATCGATCTCGTCCGCGCGTTTCGCATTTTGCGGCAGCGGCGTCCGCAGGCGCGGCTGCTGCTGGCCGGCGACGGGCCGGAACGCAAGGCTCTGGAAGAGGCGGCCGCCGGAGAACCCGTCGTGTTCACCGGGCACGTCCCTTCGGTGGCGCCGTATTACGCGATCGCCGACGTGATGGCGCTGCCGTCGCTGAGCGAAGGATCGCCGAACGTCCTGCTCGAGGCGATGGCGTGCCGAGTTCCGGCCGTCGCAACGGCGACCGGCGGCACGCCGGAAATCGTTACCGACGAAGAGAGCGCGCTGCTGGTTCGGCCGCGCGAGCCGCAGGAGCTCGCAGATGCGCTCGAGCGCGTGCTGGCCGATCGTCAGTTGGCCCGGCGCTTGACCGAGCAAGCGTCGCAGTTGATTGCGCAGCGGCACGCGCCGCGCGCTCGGGCGGTCGCTTTAGCGCGCCTGTACCGCGAGTTGGTGAACGGCCCGCAAGGGGTGAGCGGGTCCCGCGCGCGTAAAAGTCAGGGCGTCGCGCGCCCGTAGCTCAATTGGATAGAGCAAGGCACTCCTAAGGCCGAGGTTGGCGGTTCGATTCCGCCCGGGCGCGATTTTGGCCGGCGATTTGAGTGGCGGTTGCAGCTCGAATCTTGCTTGTGCTATACTGGGTTGTCAAACGGACCGCCGGTCCGTTTTATTTACGTTGTGTGGTAGAGGAACGTGGCCAAGAAAGAGAATCGCGTGATGGTCGTCATGGCGTGCACCGAATGCAAGCGCCGGAACTACAACACGCAAAAAAACAAACAGAAGACGACGGAACGGCTGGAATTGAGCAAGTACTGCCGCTTCTGCCGAAGCCATAAGCCGCACCGCGAGACCAAGTAACAACGGCAACGACGCCGCCGGACACATTTATAGGGCGGTAGCTCAATTGGTAGAGTCCTGGTCTCCAAAACCAGTTGTTGCAGGTTCGAGTCCTGTCCGCCCTGCCAATCTCCAGGAGAAACCTCGTGATGAACAAAGCCCCCGGCGGCACGCCGGACGGTGGGAAAAAGAAGCCGAGCACGGCGCCCGTCGCGCGTACCGCGAACAACATGAACGCGCAAGAGTTCGTTCGGGGCGTGTGGCTCGAGCTCAAGCGCGTAACGTGGCCCACGCGTGAAGAGTGGGTTTCCGCGACCGTCCTTACCATCGTCTTGGTCGTCGCCATCGGGTTGTTCACGTACGGCGCCGATCAGCTCTTCGGCTGGGTCTTCACTTGGGTTCATCCTCCGGTTTCACAATGACGGATTTTTCTTTGGAACAAGAACGCAACGGTTTCGCGATAACCGAAGAAGCGCACGAGTCCGAGTCCCAGGCGCTCGCCGAGTCCTCACACGCTGAAGATTTGGCAGAAGCCGCCGCGATCGCCGACGAAACCGAAGCGTCGCCCGACGCCGACGAAACGCTGCAGGAAGATCGCAAAGAGGCTCGCCCTCGCGGCGGTAAAGACGACCGCAAGCACTGGTACGTGATCCATACGTATTCGGGTTACGAAAATAAAGTCAAAGCGAATCTCGAGCGCCGCATTCACTCGATGAACATGCAGGACAAGATTTTCCGCGTGCTCGTCCCGATGGAAGACGAAGTCGAATTCAAGGACGGCAAGCGCAAGATCACGCCGAAGAAAGTGTTCCCCGGCTACGTGCTCGTCGAGATGGACATGGACGACCAGTCATGGTACGTCGTGCGAAACACGTCGGGCGTTACCGGGTTCGTCGGCAGTCCGGGCGCGGGTGAAAAGCCCGTTCCGCTGCAGGACAAAGAAGTGAAAACGATCCTCAAGCAGATGGGCATCGAAACGCCGAAACTGAAGATCGACTTCAAGAAAGGCGACCGCGTCAAAGTTACGTCGGGACCGTTCTTCGACTTCACCGGTATCGTCGACGAGATTCAGCCCGAAAAGGAAAAGGTTCGCGCGCTCATCTCGATCTTCGGGCGCGAAACGCCGGTCGAACTCGAGTTCTACCAGATCGAAAAAGTCTAGCGTTTCGCTGACGGATTCTCACGCGGCAGCGACCCCGGGCGCGTGAGTTTAGGTAGGGGCAGTTCTTAGGAACGAAAGGTAAACAATGGCGAAGAAAGTCGTAGGCAAGATCGGCCTGCAAATTCCGGCCGGGAAAGCAACGCCCGCGCCCCCGATCGGTCCCGCACTCGGACCGTACAGTTTGAATATCATGGACTTTTGCAAGCAGTACAACGAACGTACTGCCTCGCAGGCGGGCATGATCATTCCGGTCGAGATTACAGTATTCGAAGATCGCACGTTCACGTTCATTACGAAGACGCCGCCGGCGTCGTTCCTCATCAAGCAGGCGTTGAAAATCGAGTCCGGTTCGAAAGAGCCGAACCGCAACAAAGTCGGCAAGCTCCGCAATCGCAGCTCGAGGAGATCGCGAAGGTGAAGATGCCCGACATCAACGCCAACGACATCGACGCCGCCAAGCTGATCATTGCCGGAACGGCGCGTTCGATGGGCGTGGAGGTGGAAGCGTAATGGCACGTTTTCACGGTAAGCGTTTCCGCGCCGTCGCCGGAACGTACGATCGCAAGCAACTGTTCGACGCGACCGAAGCCGTCGCGATCGTGAAGAAGAACGCAAGCGCGAAATTCGACGAAACCGTCGAAGCGCACATCCGCTTGGGCGTGGATCCGAAGAAGAGCGATCAGAACGTGCGCGGCACCGTTTTGCTGCCGCACGGCACGGGCCGCACCGTTCGGGTCATCGCGTTTGCGAAAGGCGACAATGCCAAGGCGGCGCAAGCCGCCGGGGCCGACGTCGTCGGCGAGCAAGACCTAATCGACAAAGTGAAGGGCGGCTTCGCCGACTTCGACGTTGCCGTTGCGACGCCCGACATGATGGCGGGGGTTGGTAAGGAACTCGGCCGTATTCTCGCGCAGAAAATGCCGAACCCGAAGGCTGGTACGGTTTCCGCGAACATCGCGGGCGCGATTCGCGACATCAAAGCCGGTAAAGTCGAGTACCGTCTGGACAAGAGCGGAATCATTCACACGATCGTCGGAAAGGCAAGTTTCGGCGAAGAGCAGCTCGCAGAAAACGTCGCGACGCTGCTCGACGCGATCGTTCGCGCCAAGCCGGCCGCTGCCAAGGGCACGTATCTGCGAAGCATTACGCTGACCAGCACGATGGGACCCGGCGTAAAGGTCGATCCGAATCGCGTGAAAACGCACGCATAACTCGCACCGTGCAGCGGCGCGGCTTTACAACCGCGCCGCTACCCGCCGGTCGATCGTGTTGTACACCTCGAAGTACTGAATGCGCGGCTGCGGCACGCTAACGCGCCCGAGCGCGTCGGCGAGCCGCGTTTGGACGAATCGCTCGAAGTCTTCGCGCGAGCGCCAGTGATCGATCACGCGCACGCCCTTCGCCGAGGGAGCCGACCAGTGAAATGCCAGCCCCTCGGGCGGTTGCGCCGTGACGTGTAGACGCTCGTTGACGGAGTCGATCTTGCGAAGCAACTCGTCGCTGTCCCCGTCAAAGTCGAGGAATACGCCCGTTCCCGCGCGCGACGTTTCGCGTCCGACGATCAGTTCGTGAATCGTTTGCACGTCCACGTCCGGCGCCGCCAAGCCGTGTTTGACACTAGCGGGTCCGATGAAATCGTGCGCGAAACGTTCGAAATCTTCGCGCGTCTCCCACGCGTCGCACGCGCGCAAGCCTCCCTCGACCGGCGCGCACCAATGATAGATCGCGCCGCGCGGAGCGTTGTCGCGCACGCCCATTTCATCGATGACGTCGTCGTAGAGCGCGCGCGCGTTGCCGCCGGATCTGAAAAACATGACCGCAGAAATAGGCATAGACATAAAGTACGCCTTCGCGGTGCGCTTCGCGTAGGGGATGAGCCATACGGATTACGCCGCGAAAACGTAAACGTTAGACGAGCGTGACGTGCCCGGTGCTCAGATCGTACACGCCGCCTTTGATCTGTACGTCGTGTTTTGCGACCGCTTCGCTGAGAATCGGAGTCGACGCGCGCAAGTGTGCCGCATTCATGCGGACGTTTTCGATCACGGCGTTATGCCACCAATCGCCCGCCTCCGCGCGCACCGCTTTAGCAGCCGGCTCGATCGCCCCGGCCAGGGTTTGCATATGTCCGGGAAGCGTCGCGCCGGTTTCGACGAAATCGACCGCCGCCTTCACCGCGCCGCATGACGTATGTCCGAGCACCAGCACCAGCGGTGATTTCAACACTTGCACGGCGTATTCGATCGAGCCGAGCGCTGCCTCGGTGACGAAATTCCCGGCCAGCCGGATCACGAAGATGTCGCCGGGCTCGCGATCGAAAATCGTCTCCACCGGGACGCGTGAATCCGCGCATCCCAAGACCGTAGCGAACGGCGCTTGTCCGTTCGCCAGTTCGCGCACTCGCTCCATAAGCGGGCGGCAGGTCGGATTCCCGGCGGCAAAGCGCGCGTTGCCCTCCAGAAGCGCCGCCAGCGCCTCGGGCGCGGACATCGCCGCATGCGCGTTCGCGGCCCCAGCCGCGATCGGAAACTCGCAGGCAGCACCTAAAGCTGACGTCGACATGAGAAACGTCTTGCGGTTCATCGAACTGGCCTCCTTGTCGGCGACCCGGGGTGCCACTTTCGTCGGCGCTTGCTGCGCACCCCGGTATTTGTTATGATGACGGACGGCTCCGATGACCGTAGGCCGCCCGCAAGGGCTTTAATGTCGCAAGCGACGCCTACCGAGGACGTGATTGATGCTTTCGAGCGGCCGAGCGTGTAGTTCGGCGCGTCTGCTCTGGCGTAATGGCGTTCCTCCGGTGCGGATGGAGCGCTTTATTCTTTTTAGGGAGCTTTATGCCAACCGCAAAAAAAGAAGCCGCGATTTCGGAACTCAAAGATCGCATCTCGGGTTCCGGTAATCTGTTCTTCACGAACTATGCGGGACTGACCGTCGAAGAGATCACGCGCTTGCGCGGCGAGCTTCGCAAAGACGGCAGCTCGTACGCGGTCGCAAAAAACACGCTGTTTTCGATTGCCGCCGGCGACGAACTCGCCAAGCAACTCGAGCAGTTTCTCCACGGCCCGACCGCCGTCGTGTTCGCCGGAAAAGATCCGGTGGGCCCGGCCAAGGCGATCAAGAAATTCTCGGACGAGGTCAAACCGATCGAAGTCAAAGCCGCATACGTCGAAGGCCGCGTGCTCGATGCCGCCGCCGTCAAGGTGCTCGCGGCGCTGCCTTCGCGCGAAGAATTACTCGCGAAGATGGTCGGTTCCATCGCAAGCCCGCTGCGCGGTCTGGTCACCGTGCTTTCGGGCAATCAAAGCGGTCTCGTCCGCGCCCTCAACGCCATCCGCGAGCAAAAAGAAGCCGCGGGTTCCAACGCTTAGCAGGACCCGCCCGCGATAGTTTGGGCGGGGCGCGCAATACCGTTTTTGCTGCACCGTTGCAAAGCGGTATGAAGCGCCAAAAATTCGCGCAGTGAATTTTTCTTTAAAGGAGACCTCAACGTATCATGCCAGTTGCCGAAATCATCGATTCAATCGATAAGCTCACCGTGCTGGAGCTCGCGGATCTCGTCAAGCAGCTCGAAGACAAGTATGGCGTCAGCGCCGCCGCCCCGGCGATGATGATGGCCGCTCCGGGCGCAGGCGCGGGAGCAGCCGCTCCGGTCGCCGAGAAGACGGAATTCGACGTCGTGCTCGCCGAAGCCGGACCGGAAAAAATCAAAGTCATCAAAGCCGTTCGCGAACTCACCAGCCTCGGTCTGACCGAAGCCAAGACGTTCGTCGAGAGCGCGCCCAAAGCCGTGAAGGAAGGCGTGAGCAAAGACGAGGCGGAGGCGGTCAAGAAGAAACTTGAAGAAGCCGGCGCAAAAGTCGAAATCAAGTAAAAACGTTATTTCGCTGGCCGCTCCAGCGTTGCCGAAAACCCTCGTGTGCCGTAGCACACGTCGGCGTTCGGCGCCTCGGATCGCCCGAGCGAAATAGACGTTTACACCGTTATCGTGCTGGCCGCTCCAGCGTTGCCGAAAACCCTCGTGTGCCGTAGCACACGTCGGCTTTCGGCGCCCCGGATCGCCCGAGCGAAATAGACGTTTACAACGTTATCGTGCCGGCCGCTCCAGCGTTGCCGCAAAATGCACCCACCGGGCCGAATGGCACGGTGGGTTTTTGTTTGACGCTGTGCTACCTTTTTGCCGGAGGTGCAGGCTATGCATACAATGCGTGTTGTACTCGCGTTCGCCATCGCGCTCGGTTTGTGCGCCGCGGCATGGGCAGGTCCTAGCCCGAAGATCGTCATGCCGAATCAGATCGCATGGGCGCCGCAGCCGGACAAATCGTCGATGGCCGTGTTGTACGGCGACCCCTCAAAGCCCGGGTTTTACGTACTGCGTCTTAAATTGCCGCCGAACTGGACTTTCGGCGTGCACTACCATCCGCGCCAGGAAAACGTGACGGTTATTTCGGGAATGTTCTACGCGGGAGTCGGCTCGACTCTGGATAAAGCCAAGGCCGCCGCGTTCCCGCCCGGCAGTTTCGTTGCGATGCCGGCAAACGTGCGGCATTACGCCTTTACGCGATCGGCCCCGTCGGTCATCCAAATTGACGGTCAGGGCCCCGATCAAAACATCATGGTAAAGAAGTAAAGGCGGCTCGCGCAGAAAAGTAGACGGCGGGTTCCGTAAGGAGGCCGCCGTTTCTGCTTTCCGACGGAGTGTTATTGAATGCAGCCGGAACATCAGCCGCCCTTCGCCATGACCGCGCTGTTTTACGTCGTCATCATCGCGCTGTTCGTGTGGCGTATGGCGCGCCCGCAGCGTATGAGCCTCACGCGTTTGTGGATCGTGCCGATCGTCTTGCTCGCCCTCACGGGCTTCAGCATTTGGGCGAACACGTACGCGTCGATGCTGCGCGGACAGCTTCCGCCTGCCGCCTGGCAGATCGCCGCGCTGATGATCGTCGGCGCTGCGCTCGGCATTCCGCTGGGACTGCTGCGCGGCCGGCATAGCGACGTCAAACCCACCGACCGCCCAGGCGTGATGTACGTGCGCAGTTCGCCCGTCATCATCGGGATTTGGCTCGTGGCGTTCCTCGCGCGCGCCGCGTTGCGCGCGTTCCTGCCGCAGGCGCGGTCCGGCGCCGCGCTGGGCGGAGACGCGCTCCTGGCCTTTGCCATCGCCGCCCTCATAACGTCATACTACGCCATCTACCAAAAATACCGAATCAGCACGGGCATGCAACAACCGCGTTCCATCTAGAGTACAACGCTCGCGAGGGGAGATGCACATGCAACAGATACAGCCGCAACGGCGCTCGTACGCAGGCTGGATCGCGCTCGCCGTCGGCATCATCATCGTTATTACGATGATCTCGTCGTACAACGCGCTCGTCGGTCTCGGTCAAGCCGTCGATGCCCAATGGGGGCAGGTGCAAAACGTGTACCAGCGGCGCGCCGATCTCGTTCCCAACCTCGTTGCAACCGTCAAAGGCGCGGCAAGTTTCGAGAAGAGCACGTATATCGCCGTGACGCAAGCACGGGCGAGCGTCGGTCAGCTCTCGCCCGACGTGGTGAAAAACGCCGTTAATGACCCCAGAGCGATGGCGCAGTTCCAGCAGGCGCAAGATTCGCTCGGCGGTGCGCTTTCCCGGCTGCTCGTCACGGTTGAAAATTACCCGCAACTCAAGGCGAACGAGAACTTTCTCACACTGCAAGCGCAGTCGAAGGGACTGAAAACCGCATCGCGGTCGAACGCCGCCGGTACAACGAAGCGGCGCAAGCGTTCAACACGCGCCGCAATACCTTCCCGACGAACGTGTACGCGAACTTTTTCGGAGCGCGCTTCAACGACAAGTCGTACTTCCAAGCGCAGCCGGGCGCGCAGACGGCGCCGCAAGTGAACTTCCCGTGAAACCTCCGGACGGGGCTCGAATCCGCAAGGCGATCGACGCCGCCGAGCACGGAACCACGGGCCGAATCGGCGTGCGGATCGTCCCCCACGGCAGCGCAGATGCGCTGGAGGACGCGCGCCGGCATTTCGCGGCCGCGCATATGCACGAGCACCGCCACCGCAACGCCGTCGTATTTTTCGTCGCGCCGAAGGCGCGGCGCTTCTCCGTCTTCGGCGACGAAGCCATTCACGATCGCGTCGGCGAGAAGTTTTGGACGCGGCTCGTCGACGAGATGCAGCCCTATTTCGCGAAGGGCGACCCTACCGCCGCACTCGAGCTCGGCATCGCTCGTGTCGGCGATCAGTTGCGCGCGCACTTTCCGGCGAAGGTGACGGTATGATCGCAGCGCTCGTTTTCGCCGCGACGGTGGCGGTGCCGCCCGCGCCGCAGGAGTACGTCACCGATAATGCGCACGCGCTCAGCGCGTCTGCCGCCCAATCGATCTCCCAAGAATTGCAATCGTATTACGATGCAACAGGCAACCGCATCATCGTCTACGTCGACCGGACGACCGGCGATACGCCGCTGGAAGACTGGACGGTCAACGCGGCCGAGAAATGGAAGCTGCGCGGCGCGAACGACAAAGGAGCGGTGCTCTTTGCGTTCATGCAAGATCACAAAGTTCGCATCGAAGTCGGATACGGGTTGGAGTCGTCACTTACGGACGCGGACAGCAGCCGCATCATTCGCGATACGATCGTGCCGCGGATGCGCGCCGGCGACGTCGACGGTGCAATCGCCGGCGGCGTAAACGGCATGCTGCTCACGATCACGCCGTCGTTCAAGAACCGCACGAACGCTCAAGCAACGCCTGCGCCCGAAACGCTGAACTCCAGCGATGCGGTCGCCGTGCTGATCATCGCAGTCATCGCCATCACGCTATTTATGCTGTTCATCGGTTCGCTTTTCAGCAGACGCGGCCGCTCGATGTGGTATTGGGGCTCCGGCCTGGGTGGCGGCTGGTACGGCGGCGGCGGAGGCGGCGGTTTTTCGGGCGGTGGAATTTCCGGCGGGTTCTCGGGAATCGGCTTCGGCGGAGGCGGCGCTTCGGGCAGCTGGTAGGCCGGTCTTAGCAGTACTTCCAATTCGGCGGACAGGTGGGCTTCGCACCAGGTCGTGCCGGCGAAGCGGGTCTCGCATGCGCCTGGCCCGCACTCGATTGACGCCGTACTGCTCCGCAGCCACCGCGGTATTGATCGTAAAAACCCGAATAACTCAGCGGCGTGCCGCACGCGGAGTTCGGATTGTAATTCCCGAACAGCGAGGGATCCGCAGCGAACTCGCTCTGCAGCGCTTGAACGCGATGGACGTCGCTCGGGTGATCGGACAAAAACTCCGGCGGATTTGCCATGTTGCTGTTTTGGAACGCCTGCATCAACCAGACCATGCCGTAGGGATCCAGTCCCGCCTGCGCGCACGTGATCGCGCCTTTGTGATCCGCGTCCTCTTCAACGTTGCGAGAAAAATGAAGCGCCTGAATGTTCGCGGCGAAATTGATGAGCGTGTTGGCGAGTTGGCTGCGTCCGCCCAGCAAAATGCTCAGACCCGTGGCATACAGCGAGAGCCGCTGATCCTTTACGTATAAGTTGTACACGTCGTGATGGATGTCGTGCGAGGTCTCGTGGCACAGCACGCCCGCCAACTCTTCCTTGTTCTTCACGAAACGCATCATCGCCGTCGTCACGTACACGTTGCCGCCCGGGACCGCGAATGCATTCGGGTCCGTCTCGTTCACCAAGATGAAGTGAAATGGAACGAAGTACTGCGAGTCCGCGACGCGCGCAATCCGCTGCGCGATCGGGTTGAGGACGTCATAGTAGGGCGAGTTGGTGACGATTTCGCCCTTTTGCTGCAGTTGCTGGTACTCTTGCTGCCCGATTTGCAGTTCGGTCTGCTGTTCTTGCGTGTACGCAAGCCCTGGCGCGGCGCAGGCCAACGCCAGAGCAGCTGCGGTGAGCACGGCGACGAAGCGGTTCATGCGCGATATATTCCTCTCTGCGCAGACTAACGAAAACGAAACGAGCGCCCTCTCGCAAGAGAACGCTCGTTCGAATCGCTCGCCGAAACCGGCGTTTCGCCGGCTAGTGAATCATAAAGGCCACGAGCAAAAGCGCAACGATGTTGAGCACCTTAATCATCGGGTTGATGGCTGGGCCGGCCGTGTCTTTGTACGGATCGCCCACCGTGTCGCCCGTTACCGCCGCTTTGTGCGCGTCGGAACCTTTGCCGCCGTTATGCCCGTCTTCGATATACTTCTTTGCATTGTCCCACGCGCCGCCCCCGCTGGTCATCGCGATCGCGAGGAAGAGCCCGGTGACGATTGCACCGACGAGAATGCCGCCCATGATTTGCGCGGCCGCGATTCCCGGAAACACGTGGATCGCTCCCAAGATCACGACGATCACTGGAACGCCGACCGGTATGAGCGCCGGCACGATCATTTCTTTCAGCGCCGCCCGCGTAACGATGTCGACGGTCGAGGCGTAATCGGGACGCGAAGTTCCCGCCATGATGCCCGGATTGTTCTTGAACTGCATGCGCACGTTCTCGACCACTTTGCCGCCCGCGCGGCCGACCGCTTCCATCGATAGTGAAGAGAAGAAGAACGGAAGCATGCCGCCGATCAGCAATCCGGCGAGTACGAACGGATTGCTGATGATGAACTCGCCCTGCAAATTCGCCGGACAGTGCATCCCGGCTGCGGAACAGTGGTTCGCCAGTTCCTGAAGGAACGACGCGAACAGCACGATCGCCGCAAGTCCCGCCGAACCGATCGCATAGCCTTTCGTGACGGCCTTCGTGGTGTTGCCGACCGCGTCCAAGGGATCGGTGACGTTGCGAACCTCCTGCGGCAGCTCGGCCATTTCCGCGATGCCGCCCGCGTTGTCGGTGATCGGTCCGAAGGAATCGATCGCGACGATGATACCGGCCATCGACAGCATCGCCATCACCGCAATGCCCACGCCGTACAAGCCTGAAAGCGCGTACGAGCACAGGATGCCGATGACGATGACCAGGCCCGGCAGCGCCGTTGCCTGCATCGACACCGCAAGCCCGCTTATGATGTTCGTAGCGTGTCCGGTAATCGATGCGTTCGCAATGCGTTTCACCGGCGAGAACTGCGTGCCGGTGTAGTACTCCGTAATCCACGTGATCAGGCCCGTAATCACGAGACCGATCGCGGCACAGCCCCAAATCGCCACCGCGGTTTCGTGACGGCCTTCGACGAAAATCCCGCCGCCGAATTGCTTGGTGGTGACCCAGTAGAACACCCCCGCGGAGATCAGTCCGGCAATCGCCAGGCCGACGTAGAGCGAGTTCATGATTTTCGCGCGATCGACTTTGCCGATGCCGACGAAGAGCGTGCCGATGATCGATGCGACGATCGAAACCGCGCCGAGCACGATCGGAAACGTCGTCGCGCCCGCGATCTTTCCGAGAATGAGATTACCCAAGAGCATCGCGGCAACGGTCGTCACGACGTACGTTTCGAACAAGTCCGCGGCCATGCCGGCGCAGTCGCCCACGTTATCGCCGACGTTGTCCGCAATAACGGCCGGATTGCGCGGATCGTCTTCCGGGATGCCGGCTTCAACCTTGCCGACCAAATCTGCGCCGACGTCGGCGGCCTTGGTGTAAATGCCGCCGCCCAAACGCGCGAAAACGGAAATCAGCGAGCATCCGAACGCGAGCCCAACCATGGCGCCAAGCGATTTAGCTTGCGGATCGGGAGTGCCGGCGTTCACTGACAAGAGAATCCAGTAGTAGCCTGCGACCGCGAGAATGCCCAGGCCGACGACGAGGAGTCCGGTTACCGCGCCGCCGCGAAAGGCAACGTGCAGTGCGGGGCTCAATCCGCCGCGCGCCGCCTCTGCCGTGCGCACGTTTGCGCGCACCGACACGGTCATGCCGATGAAGCCGGCCGCCCCGGAAAGGACCGCGCCGATCAAAAAGCCCACGCCGGGCTGCCAACCTAAGCCGATCCAAATGACGATGAACAACACGACTGCCACGATTGCAACCGTCGTGTACTGGCGCTTGAGGAACGCCATCGCGCCCTCTTGGATCGCTGCGGCAATTTCTTGCATCCGCGCGTTGCCCGGGGAGCGCCGCATCACCCAGCTTATAAGGTACAGGCCATACAGAATGGCCACGACCCCGGCGCCCAAGCCCAAATAAATGGCGACAAGCGAGCCAATCCCACTCTCAGAAGTCATGCGAATCCTTACGGTAAGTGCAGTAAAGCGAGTCCCGCCGGCGTGCCATCCTGGGCGACGCCGAAGGGAAGTTCGAACGTCCGTTTGAGGGGGTAGGGGGCTAGTCCTCTTGCTGCCCTGGAACCCTAGGTCGAAGGGAACCCGCGGCAACAAGAGTTTTCGCGATGCTCTCGCATCGCGTTTCACGGCTTGAAACGCGCATCTGAAGACTTGGAACACCCCTGCCCGGTTAGGGGATGTGCTACGCGCCTTCCCTACGTTGCTCGTTTTCTCTCGGGAATATACCGCCGGCGATATTGCGCACGATTTCGTAGCACGGACACGCGCGTTCCTCGAGCCCATGACGATCGCGAATCGTCATGTGTCCGCGACTGTACGAGATCAGTCCCATCTGCTGCAGCCCGCTTGCGGCGAGCGATACCGAAGGTCGCCGCACGCCTAGCATATACGCTAGAAATTCTTGCGTGAGCAAAATCTCGTTGCGTTCAACGCGATCGTGCACCATGAGAATCCATCGCGCTAACCGTTCATCGATGCTATGCAGGCTGTTGCACGCCGCCGTTTGGGCGACCATCGCCATGAAGGCATCCGTATATTGCAACAGGCGGTCAAATAGATTGCCGCGCCGCTGAACGACGTGCCGAATGAAATCCGCTGCGGCCATCTTCGTGGCTCTGCCCGCGACCTGAACGATAACGGTCGTGTTGCTAATTCTCTTCCCTAGTAACAGGGAAAGGCCAACCATGCCTTCGTAGCCCATGAGTCCCACTTCGATCGTCGCGCCTTCAGCAGAATCCACGACCGTCGAGGTCACGCAATCGTGAGGAAACCATACGTGCTCGATCGGGTACCCTGCCTCGACCAGCTCGTCATTCTGTCGCAAAGACACTTCGTGAAGGAAAGGCGAAAGTCGATCTCTTTCGTCTTGGGGGAGTAAAGCCAGTAATTTGCTCTGCTGCATCGTTGCAATTCTGCGCGCCGGTTTATTGTGTACTCGTAACTGCTATTTAGCAAGCTCGCGGCGTGCGGATGGCGGCATGCCATGCAGACTAGCAAGGCCTAGGTGCGTTTTTTTTTGGTTGACTTTCGTTACGTTTGATATCGAACGGCAGGCAATGTAACGCTGTGCTAAATTCGGACCAGCCATGTTTTTGTATTTGACGGATGCCGAACGCGTATGGAAACGTCTCAAGAACGTTGCGGCACACGAGCCTGAGGCAATCACCCCTCACAACGCGTATGCGATCGTCGAGAACGTCATCGCCGACGAACAAGCGCAGAGCATACCGCAGGAAGCACGGACCTATTTTGCTCGCGAACTGCACGAAATGGTGTGCAGTCAAACCCAAAACGTGCAGCAACAACCTCGGACACCATAGCCGAGCCTTTTCGGGCAACGTCATCGGCTTGGTCGCAACATGGCGTTCGTCATGCGGCCAAAGCATACTAAACCGCGTTCAAAGCAAATTCCCGCCACCGCGCCTATGCTTGAATCCCTCGTATGGCACAGGTACCCGCTGCGCTTCGAGCGGTTGGAAACCCGCATCGAAGACTTGGCCGTCGCTTACCGGCTTACGGTAGAGTGTACCTAAAAGCGCGGTCGCAAGGCCCTACGACAAGGTGCACGTGACCGTTATAATAAGTCGTTGGCGCATTTGCACGAGGAGGTGCGGGTTTGGCACTTCGTTTGCGTTCCTGTTCTTTTTCTTTTAGTTGCGCAACTCTCGCTTTACTGCTGAGTGCTTGCGGCGGTCACGGAATCAATCCGCCGCCGATTCAAAGCCAAGATCGATTGCCGGCAGACAATTCCCTCGCGGCCGGGACGGCAAGTTGCGCGAACAACTGCCTCTTTGTAACGGACCGCGGCACGTGGAAGCAATATGGGCCGCCGTATAGCAGCAGTTCGAAACCACTGATAGTTCGTTCGTACACTTCGCCGCTCGGCGTCGCATCGAACGGCACGTATCTCGCCGTGGATAGCCGGGCGACAGATAGGGTGAGCATCTACAAACAGGTCGTCACCGGCACGACGGGATCTCACTTTGCAATAACGGCGGCCGCAAATCCGCAATTCCTAGCGTTCGATCGGCAAGGCGGCCTGTGGGTGCCGACCGCTAAGGAGGTCCAGAAATTTCAATCGCCTCTTTCCGCGTCGTCCACCGCGAGCGTAACGATTCCCGTATCCAATCCGGGCGACGTCGCGGCAGACGTCTCTAGAAACGTGTACGTCACGCAAATCCAAATCTACGGCACTGGGTCGATGCCTCCGCAATCGGCGCTGCTGCGCTATGCGCCGCCTTATACCGGCAAACCGTTTGCCACGACCTTCGGATGGCAATTGAACGGAGTCGCAATCTACGGCAACGAAATCGTCGTAACGGCGTACTTCCCATTCCCTTGCAATTGTTCCAGCCTGTTTTATTCGACGCTGCCGTTAACGACGTCGAGTAAGTGGACGACCATGAACGCTGACGGTCAACCGTTCGCTCCGATATTCGATTCACACGGACACCTCTACGTTCCGTACGGTCAAACGCAGGGCACCGGCAACTTCGGCATCGACGTGTTTACGTCGCTGCAACCGTCCGGTTCACCGGCTTTTGCGATGGATGCCGGAACATTCAACAACGGGGCGGGCTATGGGCCCGCGCAAACTGCCATTGGCCCGTGAAAAGTTCGCTACGAGCGTTTCAGTGCGGCTTCTTGCTCCGTGAAGCGCTCGTAGGACTCTTTCACGATCTGCCGTGCCGCGGCCGCGTCTTGCCAGCCTTGCGTCGCAGTTTTCTTGCCCTCCAGCAGTTTATACGTCTCGAAGAAGTGCGAGATTTTTCGTACAAGGTGCGGAAAGATCTGCGTGTAGTTGTGGATGCCGTCGAATGACGGTTCCCCGACCGGCACGGCAAGGATCTTGTCGTCTTCCTTGCCCTCGTCGATCATCTTGAGCAAGCCGATCGGCCGTGCAACCACCAGGCACCCCGCGAAGGTCGGCTCGATGGTCAGGATCAGCACGTCGAGCGGATCGCCGTCGAGGGCCAGCGTCTGCGGCGCGAAGCCATAGTCGCCGGGATAGTGAATCGGCGAGTGCAATGCGCGGTCGAGCCGGAAGATGTCGAGCGTCTTGTCGTATTCGTATTTGTTGCGCGAACGTTCGGGAATCTCGACGACGACGTTGATCTCTTCCGGAGCATTCTCGCCCAGCGGCAGATGCAGGTAGTTCTTCGGCGTGGCGATCGGCATAGCCGCGCTTAATTGACCGCTGCAAGCGCGCTTGCCTGCGCACGTGAGCGCCGCTTGCCTTGCCCGGCCGTCCTTTAGGACGCCGTGAATGATTTTGGTTCTTGTTAAGCAAGTATGCCGCCATGCGATTGATCGACACAATCACCGAAACGCAGCGCGTTATGGCGGATGCTTTGCCGATTCTCGTCATGATGTCGGATCCGAACGGCGTCGTGAATTTTTTCAATCGCGCGTGGCACGAATACACCGGTCAGCCGCGTTTCCAACGCGATCCCGGCGAAGACTGGCGCAACTACATTCATCCCGACGACGTGCCGTCTGTGGGGGCAGCGTGGTACGCGGCGATGGAGAGCGGTCAAGACGTTGAAATCGAGTATCGTATTCGCCACGCGGCGTCCGGTGAGTGGCGCTGGTTCTCGGCGCATGCGCACGCGCTGCGCGATGCAAGCGGTACGATCGTACAGTGGGTCGGCACGGCAATGGAGACGCACGCCGCTCGCCAAGCGAAAGAGGCGCTCGAAACGCTCTACCGTCAGCAGCGTCGCGTCGCAGAAACGTTTCAGCAGGCCGCGCTACCGCGAAGACTGCCCGGTCTTCAAAGACCTCACCTTCGACGCCGTGTACCAACCCAGTTCGAAGGACTTGCTCGTCGGCGGCGATTGGTACGATGCGTTCCCGCTCTCCAACGGCACGCTCGCAGTATCGGTTGGCGACGTGAACGGGCACGGCCTCGAAGCGGCCGTGTTGATGAGCAAACTGCGCCAGTCGTTCAGAGCGGTCGCGATGCGAGCCGCGCAATTTCAAAATCGCGATCCCGGTTCCATCATTTCGTCCGTCGAGGACATGATGCTGATGGAAAACCCAGACTTTATAGCCAGCGTGTTTTTTTGCGTGCTCGATCCCCAGCGGCGTACGCTGGAATTTTCGAACGCGGGACATCCGCCGGCATTGCTCCAGCGCTCGGACGGTTCGATTGAAGAAGCTCTTGCAATGGCGACACACTGCTCGGCGTGCCTGCAACTATGAAACGGACGTCTACAAGCGTGTCCTTACACGATGCGACGTCACTGGTCTGTTACACCGACGGTCTCATCGAAGCCTCACATGATTCGGCCGAGGGGGAAGCGCGGTTGCGCGCTGCGATCGAGGCCTCGACGAATTTGCATGTCGCAAACCCCGCGTCTTATCTATTGCGCGAAGTCGTGGAGCCCCCGGCTCCCGACGACATTGCGATTTTCACCGTCACCTTCGAAAACGGGGACGAATAGCGGGCGCCTCACACACCATTTGGCGTTTTCGGGAGAAACCCGACGGATTGGGTCGACCCCACGCATCTTTGTTGCGGCGATGCAGCGCGCTTAGCGCCGCTCGAGCGCGGCTAGGACCCCGAAGGCGACCTGCGGAAAAGTCCAGCATGGCAAAGTTCAGGACGCGTAATACTTCGTTCTATATTATTTCATTGGCGCTCCTCGTTTCGGTAATGACATGCGTCGAGGCGATTTGGAGAACCCGGCTTTCCGGACCGGCGGTCAACGTCATCGACGCACTCTACGGCGTCATCATCGGCGCTGCCATCACACTCCTCATATGTGGAGCGCGCACAAAAAATAGCGCAAGCTCGCGGCGATTCGGTCTGGGAACCGGTCGTTTGGCGCGTGTTGCGGAGGTGGTCCAGGGGAACGTGCTACAGACACGTGTGAACAGGAGTACGCCCTATGGCAAATCAACAAATCGCCGACATCATGACGAAAGACGTCGTGACCACTCGCGAAGACGATACGATCGCCAACGCGGCAAAACTGATGGCACAGCAAGACGTGGGCGTGCTGCCCGTAACCGCGCAGAATAACGAACTTGTCGGAATGATCACCGATCGCGACATCGTCGTCGGAGCGGTGGCGGTCGGCAAAGATCCCTCAAAGACGACCGTCGGTGAAGTGCGAAGCGGTGAAACGGTTTCCGTGACGTCCGAGGACAGCGTCGAGCGCGCCACGCAACTTATGTCCGAGCATCAGATTCGCCGTCTGCCCGTCGTCCAGGGGCGCACCGTCATCGGCATCGTCAGCCAAGCCGACGTCGCGCGCTCGACGGATCCGCAGAAAGTCGGACGGATGGTCGGGGACATTTCCGAACCGTAAACTTCGTAAAACGCCGGAACCGCGCGGCGCGTCATAGAAGCCCGCGGCCATGGTCGAAACGGTCGATTTTCTCGTCGTTGGATGCGGGCCCGCGGGCGGAACGGCGGCTCGCGAAGCCGCCCGCGCCGGCGTCGAGACGATCGTGCTCGACAAAGACAGCGTCGTCGGCGCGAAGCGGGTCTGCGCCGCCGGACTGCGTCCGGGTTTCTGCGAGACCTTCGATCTGCCCCGCACACTCGTGCACTGCGATACGCCGCGCCTCGCGCTGTTCGATACGCGGTTGCGCGAATACGAAGTGTTTTTCGGCCCCGGCCACACGACGACGCGCGAGGAACTCGACGGTACGATCGCGGCCCTGGCGGCAAAAGAAGGCGCGCAGGTACGCACGTCTGCGCTTTTCAAATCTCTGCGCCGCCAGGGCGAACGCATTCTCGTCGACTATGCGGATCTGCGCGCCGGCGAGCAGCGTACGATATCGGCGCGTCACGTCTTTCTCGCCCAAGGTTCCACCGCGAAACTGGAAAGCGGCGAATTCGCATACGCGCAGTGGCAAGACGGCCTGGTGACGACGCTGCAATACCGCGTCTATTTGGAACGCCCCGCAGCCGCGATCGCGTACCGCACGCTCGAGATGCATTATTTTCCGACCCAAGACGGCCGCATGACCGTCGCGTGGATGTTTCCCAAACGCGATCACCTCGCGATCGGCCTAGGCGTCATGGGCAAAATGCCCGGCGCGCAGCTGCGCGCAGAACTCGATCGCTTCACCGCTCGCGTTCGCGATCGCTTGTATCCCGGCATTCCGCACACGATAAAAATGGAAGGGCACTTACTGTACGGCAGCGAGCCGCGTCCCGCGATTGCGGCGCCCGGCGCAATGGTCGGCGGCACCGCGGCGGGTTTGGTCGACGCCACCAACGGCGAGGGCATTTACGAAGCGGCAATGAGCGGACGCATGGCCGCCGCGGCCGTCGTTTGCGCGCGCCGCGCGTCCGTCCCGGCGCACCTGCACTACGAACGCGCGGTCAAGCGCCGTTTCTACGGGCGTCTGCGTCATCGCGCGCATCTTATGCGCTATCTCGAAACGCGGCCGTCGCGCTACGCGCTGCTTTTCGAACAACTCGCGGCCTCGCCGCGCTTTGCCGATATTCTCCAGCGGGAAGACCACGAACGAACGGTGACGGATCGGTTGTATTTGTACGGACAGGCGCTGCGTTTGGCGGCGCGCGCGCATTTTCGCGACGAGTAATACTTGCTCGTCACAATCAGCGATGCCGAGTTTCGGCAGTTGCGCGATCTCATTCGCGGCCGTTTCGGCATCTATTACGACGATTCGAAGCAATTTTTGCTGCAGAGCCGTCTTCAAACGCGGCTCGTCAAACGCAGCGTCCCGGACTTCGGCGCGTACTACCGCTTCCTGACGACGAATCCGGAGCGCCAGTCGGAATGGGACGAATTGGCGTCGATCCTCTCCAACAACGAAACCTATTTCTTCCGCGAGCGCGCGCAGCTCGAAGTCCTGGCGACCGAAGTCGTCGCCGAGGCGGTTCGCGCCGGCTCGCCGCTGCGCGTGTGGTCATCGGCATGCTCCACGGGCGAGGAGCCTTTTTCCGTCGCGATGACCCTGCTCGAAACGCGTAAACTCGCGCCCGGCAGAATTCACATCAAGGCCGGCGATCTTTCACCCCGGGCACTGGAACGCTGCAACGTGGGGTTTTACCGGGACCTCAGCTTTCGCGCCACGCCGCCCGAACTTATTCAAAAGTACTTTCGGCCTTTCGAGGGCGGGTTTCTCATCGGCGACGAGGTGAAACGGTTGGTTGAATTCTTTAGAATCAACCTGTTGGACGAACCTGCCGTCGCCGGTCAGGGGCCGATGGACGCCATCTTTTGCCGGAACGTTTTGATCTATTTCGATAAACCCACCCAAAAGCGCGTCGTCGAAGCCTTCGCGCGAGCGTTACGCCCGCGGGGGTATTTGTTTTTGGGTCACGCGGAATCGATCATGCGGCTCACCGACGCCTACGAGCCGGTCGTCACGCCCAAAGCGATCTATTACCGGTTGAGAAGCGATGGCCGTTAACGTTTTGGTCGTCGACGACTCCGCGTTCATGCGCCGGGCAATCTCGAAAATGCTCGAAGGCGAGCCCGAGATCGTCGTCTGCGGCACGGCGCGCAACGGCGAGGAGGCGGTGACCAAAGCCAAACAGCTGCGCCCCGACGTCATCACGATGGACGTGGAGATGCCGGGCATGAGCGGCCTGGACGCCGTGCGCGAAATCATGCGCCGCTCCTCGATACCGATCATCATGATCAGTGCGCTCACGCAGGAAGGCGCCGAAACGACGTTCCGCGCGCTCGATCTCGGCGCCGTCGATTTTATCGCGAAGCCCGACTCCGCCTACGTCAATATCAGCGACGTCGCGCGCGATCTCGTTGCGAAGGTGCGCGTCTTCGCGCGCCGCGGCGCGACCGGCCGCGTTCCGCCGCGTCCAAAAGTCATTCTCCCGCCGATTACCGAGGCGCTCACGCCGCCAATTGCGCACCGCAGACTCTTCGACTGCGTGGCCATCGGCACGTCGACCGGCGGACCGGTTGCGCTCTCGCGCATCATTCCGTTTTTGCCGGAGTCCTTTCCGGCGCCGATCGTCATCGTGCAGCACATGCCGCCGGGTTTTACGCGCCCGCTCGCAGAGCGCCTGAATCAAGCCAGCAAAATTCGCGTCGTGGAAGGCGTCGACGGCATGCTGCTGCGCAAAGGCTCGGCCATCGTCGCGCCGGCGGGCAGGCACTCACGCTGCGCCGCACGTACGGCGGCGACGACGTCGAGGTGCAATTACGCTCCGAAGAAGGACGCTCGCTGCACGTGCCCAGCGTCGACGTCATGACGGCTTCGGTGGCGGAGACGTACGGCGAGTCGGCGCTGGCGGCGATTCTCACCGGCATGGGCCAAGACGGCGTGATTGGTTTACGAAAGGTAAAGGAGCGCGGCGGATTCGTGATCGGACAAGACGCGGCCACGTGCGTCGTGTACGGTATGCCGCGGGCCGCAGCTCAAGCCGGCCTGGTCGATCGCGTCGTCGCGCTCGACGACATCGCCGACGCGCTCTGCGAGCTGACGAACACTTCCTTCGCACGCTCTTAACCGAATTCGCGCCCAGCGTTCAGCCCGGTGGTAGGAGCACCGCTTTCGGCGAAGCAATTAAGCCCCCTAACGGGCTACATCATAACTCGGAGCGTGAATGAGGCTGAACCGGAGTTCGCACCGCTACGTTATCGGCGGCGTTGAACTATCACGAGAAGAGATCGTTCACAAGTACTTGCACTTGGTCAAGTACGTGGCCGGACGCATCTCCGTGAACCTCCCTCCGAACGTCGAACTCAACGATCTGATCAACGACGGTATTCTCGGGCTCATCGACGCCATCGAGAAATACGACGATGCTCGCGGCGTGAAGTTCGAAACGTATGCCATCACGCGCATCAACGGCGCCATCCTCGACGCGCTTCGTTCGCTCGACTGGGTTCCGCGCGCCGTACGCCAGCGCGCACGCGAATTGGAACGCGCGTATCAGGAACTCGAAGCTCAGTTCGGCCGCGTCCCCACCGAAGACGAGCTCGCCGAAAAGCTCGGCATCTCGCGCAAAGAACTCGACACCGTGATGCAGCGCGTGCGCGGCACTGCCGTGCTCTCGCTCGAAGAGTTTCTGCCCAACGAGAAGGGCTACGAAATTCCGCTCGTCGACACGCTCAAGGACTCCGACAACGACGTCACCACTGCCGTCGAGCACCGCGAAATTCGTTCGGCGCTCGTCAGAGCGGTTGAAGAACTGCCCCCGCAAGAGCGAACCGTCATCTCGCTGTATTACTTCGACGGCCTCACGCTCAAGGAAATCAAAGGCGCGCTGAACGTTTCGGAATCGCGCGTATCGCAGATTCACGCGCAAGCCGTGATCCATCTGCGCCAAAAACTGCGGGAGCTGCGCAGCGACCTCGGCTATCGCGACGGCGACCCCAACGTCAAGCAGAAGTACCTGCGCAAAAATCCGCCCACGGCCGATAACGTAAGCAGAGCCGGCTAATCCCGCGGCGCCCGAGGGGATGGACCCGCCGGCCCGAAGTTGCTCGTACCATGGCCATTCGTCCGGTCGATCTCCAACTCGCTTACATGGCTGCTCCCGCGAGCGCGGCCGTGCTCAGTACTGCTCAAGAAGGCCCGCAAACCGCGCAGCAGGCGGCGCAATCCGCGTTCGCCGCCGAGGTCGTGCGCCGTGAAGAGAGCGTCGACGAACCCGTCAAGGTCGAAGGTTCGAAGGTGCGCTCGCGCGGCGACGGCGAGCGCGAGCACCAGGATCCGCCCGCGCGGCGCCGGCACAAGCCCGGCAGCGACGAAAATTCCGCGGAGGCCGGCGCGGCCGGCCCGCTCGGCCTGAGCGGCGACGGCGAACACTTCATCGACGTAACCGCGTAGCGCGCGATGTCAGGCACCGATCCGCTCGCTGCGATAAGTGCCCGCGTCGTCGCCGCCGCCGAGGCGGCGATGCTCGACGCCGCTATCAATCTCGGCGTTTCAGCCGATGTTCTTGAAACGCAGATTTCGCTCGGCGACGTTCTCCCCGCGCAGGTTCTGCCGCCGCAGAATGGCCAGGACTACGTCCAACTGCTGGGGCTGCGTGTCGCGGCGCAACTGCCGCCCGCAGTCTATCCCGGCGAAACGCTGTTGCTTCAGGTCACCGGTTTTTCCGGGACGCAAATCTTCGTACGCAATCTCGGCGCTCCCGATCCCGCCAATCCCGTTGCGGTGAACGACGCCGTGCTGCCGGGCGCGCAAAGCGAAACGCTGCGGCAAAGCGCAGTACTTACGACTGTTCGTGTGCCGCAAGGGCAAACGCCGCTCTCGCCGCCTTCCGCAGTGTTCGTCGCCGCGTCGGTTCAGCCGGCGTCGCCGCAAAGCATCGAAGCGCGCATCGCTGCCGCGCAAACGGCGAAAGCACCGCCGCCGAGCGTTACCCCCAAGAACGTTACGCCGCTCGTGCAGCGCGCGGTGCAAACGGTGAGCGAATTTTTACGTGCTGCGCGTCTTCCGGATACGCCGTTCACGCGCATCGCGGCGACTATTGCACCGCACGCGCCCGAACGCGTGTCGCCGGTGCTGCAGCGTTTGGAAGCGGCGTTGCCGCGCACCGCGCAGGATCCGCGTATCCCGACGCTTCGCACGCTCGTCGGTTTCACCGCGCGCTTAAACCCGGCGAATCCGGAAACGCTGCGCGCGCAGATTTCGTCGTACGTCTCCAACGTCGTAGAGGGCGTCGAAGCGAAGCTTGCGCAGCTGCTGCAGGCGCACGCACAGGCCGCGCCGGCGCCGCATGGGCAATCCCAAACGCAAACGCACGCTCAACCCGAAAAAACGGAAACGGCAACGCAATCGGCTCCGCGTCTGCAAACGCAATCGCAGCCGCGCTCGAATGACGCGGCGACGACTCCGGCGCCCGTGGCCGTGCAGGCACGCATCGCCGAACGCGCTGCGGCGGTCTCGCACGATCTCAAATCGGTCGTCTTGTCTTTGCTGCGCGATCCGCCGGCGGAACGCACCCCCGCGCTGACGCAGGCGTTGAGCGAAACCCTGATCACGCTGACCGGCACGCAGGTCAACGCGCTCACGGCGAATCAGCAAAATCCCGGAACTTTCGCTTTTTCGCTCCCAGTCTTTTATCGTGAGGGAGGAAAGCCCGCACAAATACGCATCTCGCATGATGCCGATTCACGCGGCGGCAAGATCGACGCGGAAAATTTTCACGTCGCGTTCGTGCTCGACACCGCGAATCTCGGCATGGTGGCGATCGATTTGCAAACGAGCGGACGCGCCGTAAAGGTTGCCGTCAAAACCGAAACCGCGCCTGCCGCCGCGCAGTTTTCGGACACGCTCGCCTCGTTGCGTAATCGCTTGGAAGATCTGCGGTACCGCGTCGCGTCCGCGGCTGCGAGCATCGTGGCGCGTAAGGGTCCCGTCGCCGCGGAAAGCGTTGCCGCGCCGGATGCGCGAAAGAGCGGATTGGATTTGCAGGCATGAACCGGTTCTACGATTTTCGTAAGAAAGTAGCGCCGCGTCCGGCGGCCGCCGCGCTCAAATACGATCCGGTCGGACAAGAAGCGCCCGAGGTTGTCGCGGCAGGCCGCGGCCTCATCGCCGAAGAGATCGTCCGCGTCGCGAAAGAGCACGACATCCCGCTGCATGAAGACGGCGAACTCGTCGAAGCGCTCTCGCGGCTCGAACTCACCGAAACGATTCCGCGCGAACTGTACGCAGTCGTGGCGGAAGTACTGGCGTATGTCTTCCGCGTCGACTCCGAAGCCGCCAAGCGCAGCCACGCCCGCTAAGTTCCGTCATAGCGTAAGCTAGCGGAGGAAGAAAAGCCGCGCTGAAGTCCGCGGTATGAAGCAGCGTAAACTCGGACAGACTGACTGTTTCCGCGCTCGGTCTGGGCTGCATGGGCATGTCGGATTTTTATGCGGGACGCGACGACGACGAATCAGTCGCAACGATTCACCGTTCGATCGAACTCGGCTGCACGTTTCTGGATACCGCCGACGTCTACGGCGTCGGCAGGAACGAAGAATTGGTCGGGCGCGCGATCCGCGATCGCCGCGACAAAGTCACCCTTGCGACGAAGTTCGGCAACGTACGCGGTGCGAGCGGCGAATGGCTCGGCGTGAACGGGAAACCCGACTACGTCAAGTCGGCGTGCGAGGCCAGTTTAAAGCGTCTGGGCGTCGAGCACATCGATCTGTATTATCAGCATCGAGTCGATCCGAATACGCCGATCGAAGAAACCGTCGGTGCGATGGCGGAACTCGTGCGCGAAGGCAAGGTTCGGCACATCGGCCTATCCGAGGCCGCGCCGCAAACCATCCGCCGCGCGCACGCGACGCATCCGATCGCGGCGCTGCAAACCGAATATTCGCTGTGGACGCGCGATCCGGAGCGCGAAATTCTGCCGACCGTTCGCGAACTAGGCATCGGTTTCGTCGCGTACAGTCCGCTTGGGCGCGGTTTCCTGACCGGGCGCTTCAAAAAGTTCGAAGACTTGCGGGAAGACGACACGCGCCGGAATCATCCGCGTTTTCAAGGCGAGAATTTCGATCGCAACCTGCAACTCGTGCGCGTCGTCGAAGAAATCGCGCGCGAGAAGAACGCCACCACATCGCAGATTGCCTTGGCGTGGCTGCTCGATCGCGGTCAGGACGTCGTTCCGATCCCAGGCACCAAACGTCGAACGTACTTGGAACAAAACCTCGGCGCGCTGGATCTGCAGCTCTCGGAGGACGACACGCGCCGCATCGAAGAGGCCTTCCCGTTCGGCGCGGCGGCCGGCCAGCGCTATCCGGAACAGGCATTGGCTGCAGTCAACCGCTGACCGCCGCCCGCTTGAATTCCCCCGCGAATCGAACAGGAGTTCGATTCCGAGCGCAGAAGAGGCTATACCCGTGAGCTGGATTGCCAAATTCCGGGCCTCGTTCGGTAAGGCGCGTGAGACGCTCTCGGGTGTAGCGGCCCTCGGCCGTGCCCGCCGGCCCATCACGCCGGAACTCTGGGAAGAGCTCGAGGACCTGCTGCTGCTCGCCGATTTCGGCGTGCCGACGACCGAAAAAATCGTCGGCGGTCTGAAAACGGTGGCGAAGCAAGAACTCTGGACGACCAGCGATCAAATCGTCGCGCGTTTCCGCAAAGACGTGGAGCGTTTTCTTACGCTTCCCGATGCCGAACTCGCAGTAGCGGCAAAGCCGGCGATCGTGCTGGTGGTTGGCGTGAACGGCAGCGGCAAAACGACGACGATCGGCAAGCTCGCGGGGCGGCTGCGTTCGCAGGGCAAACGCGTTCTCGTCGTCGCGGCCGATACGTTCCGTGCAGCAGCCGCGGAGCAATTGCACATCTGGGCTGAACGCAGCGGCGCCGATTACGTGCGCGGCAAGGACGGTGCAGATCCGGCGTCGGTGGTGTTCGACGGCATGCAGGCCGGCAAGTCGCGCGGGGCCGACGTGGTGCTCGTGGACACCGCAGGACGGCTGCAAACCAAAACCAACCTCATGGAAGAACTCAAGAAGATGCGCCGCATCATCGAGCGGGAGACCGGAGCCGCACCCGCGGAAACGCTCCTCGTGCTCGACGGTACCACCGGACAAAACGCAATCTCGCAGGCGAAACTCTTCAACGAAGCGACCGCGCTCACGGGCGTCGTGGTCACCAAACTCGATTCCACCGCGAAGGGCGGCGTGCTCGTAGCAATTGTCGACACGCTGGAAATTCCCATCAAGTTCGTCGGCTTGGGGGAGAGTGCCGACGCGCTGGCGCCCTTCGTTCCATCGGAATTCATAGAAGCGCTGTTCGAGGACAGCGGATTTTAATGCCACCCCCTTGGCATCGCGCCCGGTTAGCGTGAGACTCACAACGTACGCAGTTTTTTAGGAGAAAAGCATGGCATCGCAAGATGAACGGCAGGTCGCACTCACCAACGCCCTCGCGCAAATCGAGCGGCAGTTCGGCAAAGGGTCGATCATGCGCATGGGCGAGATTCAGGAACGCATGTCGTTCGAGGTCGTCCCCAGCGGATCGATCGCGATCGATCTCGCGCTCGGCGTCGGCGGATTCCCGCGGGGACGCATCGTCGAAATCTACGGGCCGGAATCCAGCGGTAAAACGACCCTCGCGCTGCACGCAATCGCGGAAGCGCAGAAAACCGGCGGTACTGCCGCGTTCATCGACGTGGAACACGCGCTCGACCCCAACTATGCCGCGGCGCTGGGCGTCGATCTCGACAACCTGCTCGTCTCGCAGCCGGACACCGGCGAACAGGCGCTCGACATCGCCGAAATGCTCGTCCGCAGCAATGCCGTCGACGTCATCGTCGTCGACTCCGTCGCCGCGCTCGTGACGAAAGCCGAACTCGAAGGCGATATGGGCGATACGCACGTCGGTCTGCAGGCGCGCCTGATGTCGCAAGCGCTTCGCAAGTTGACCGCCGCGATTTCACGCAGCAAATCGGTGATGATCTTCATCAATCAGCTGCGCGAAAAAGTCGGCGTGATGTTCGGCAGCCCCGAGACCACCTCCGGCGGCCGCGCGCTCAAGTTTTACGCATCGATTCGTCTGGACGTGCGCAAACTCGAACAAATCAAAATCGGGCAAGACGTGGTCGGTTCGCGCACTCGCGTCAAAGTGGTGAAGAACAAGGTGGCGCCGCCGTTCCGGCAAGCCGAGTTCGACATCACCTACGGCCACGGCATCAGCAAGATGGGCTCCATTCTCGACGTCGCGCTCGAGCGAAACATCGTCGGCAAGAGCGGATCGTGGTACACCTACGGCGACACACGCATCGGCCAAGGACGCGAAAACGCGAAAACGTACCTGGAAGAGCACAGCGATCTCGCGGACGAAATTTCGGGCAAGATCCGCGAAGAGATCGCCGGTCAAGTCATGTCGCGCAACGGACACGCAACCCCCGCCGCCGCCGCGGAATAACTTCCACGAATCTGTGACGGTCTCTCACGCGACGCCGAGGGCTCGGGCTTGTTTGGGAAATCTGTGCGATCGGTTCCAGCTGGTGAGGTGCGGTACGTGTTCCTCGAATCTGTGACGTTTTTGCGCAAACCCGGATGGTTTTTTCAAAACTTGTTTTCGCAAAAACGCACAGAAGTAGCAAATTCGCCATGGAGGGCGAATTTGTGAACGGTTCGGGGAACACGTGCTGCACCTCACCAGCCGCAGCGATCGAGTCACCAAACAAAGCCCACCCCGCGACATCGCCCTACGTAACCGCACTGCGGGCGCTCGCGCAGAAGCGCCTGACCGAGGCGCAGTTGTGGCAGAGACTCGAACGCAAAGGCTATGCCGATGAAGCGATACGCGATGCGGTCGAGCGCTGCAAACGCGACGGCTACATCGACGACCGGCTTTTCGCACAACTGTATGTAGAGCAGAAGCGGAAATCGGTCGGCAACGTGCGGCTCGTCGGTGAACTCGTGCGCAAGGGCATCGAACGCGACGCGGCGGCGGCCGCCGTCTGCGGCGGATCGGTTGATGAAACCGAACGGATCGACGACGCGCTCGCCAAACTGTTTCGGACAAAGCCCGAACTGAGTTATCCGTCGGCGGCACGGGCGCTCGAGCGCCTCGGCTTTCCGTCTGCGCTCATTTATCGCAAGCTGCGCGAGCATGCAGCGCAGTTCGGTCCGTTCGGCGACGTTTTGTCGAGCGGCTAAACACGCTCGAGAATATCTCGATAGAACGCTTTGACCTTTTCGACCGCTGTGCCGATGTCGTGAACGACCTAGTGGGAAGCGAACGCAGCGTGGAAGAAGCGAACAACCAGATGACGGAGTGGTTGGCGGAACGGTTTGAAGAAAACCGTTCCCGCTTGCGCGGCGTGGCATACCGAATGCTCGGATCGCTCGACGATGCCGACGACGCCGTGCAAGAAGCGTGGCTGCGCCTCAGTCGCCGGGGCGATGAGGGCATCGAGAAAATCGATGCGTGGCTCACGACGGTCGTTTCGCGCATCTGTGTCGACATGCTTCGCGCTCGGCGTGCCAAAGCCGAGGAGCCGCTTGCGCCGGAGATTCCCGACTTCATCGTGAGCCGCGCCGAAGGCCCCGAAGACCAAGTGCTCGCAGCCGATTCGGTTGGTTTGGCTCTTCTCGTCGTGCTCGACAGCCTTACACCGGCGGAAAGGCTTGCGTTCGTCCTTCACGACATGTTCGTGGTGCCGTTCGAAGAGATCGCATCGATCGTCGGCCGATCGCCCACGGCCGTACGTCGAGCTGGCGAGCCGAGCACGCCGCCGCGTGCAGGGCGCAACGCCGCCGGCGATCGGTTTCGCGCAGCGGCGCGCGGTTGTGGACGCGTTCCTCGCGGCGGTACGCGAAGGCGACTTTGACGCCCTCGTCGCGGTACTCGATCCCAACGTGCTGCTGCGTGCCGATCGGGAGCCGGCCTTGCGAGGCATTCGCGGCGCGCAGGCGGTCGCATCGCAAGCCGTCACGTTCTCTAAAGTCGTCCAAAATCTGGAGCAGGTCGTCGTCAACGGAACGCCCGGAATCGTTTCGTACCTTCCGAACGGCGAACCGCTATCCGTGATGGGGTTCGTTATCTCGGGCGAGCAAATTCGGGAGATCTACGTGATCTCGCGGCCCGAACGCGTTCGGCAAATCCTCGGCCTCTAAGCGCGGCACTGTAGGGGCGCTTGCCGCGGACCCCTTACGTCACATTCGAACGCTGCGTTTCGTCACACCTGGGCGACCCCAAAAAAGCACGACGCGAACATCGAAAGAGGATACACAACATGCCTGACCTGTTGGCAAAGAACGTCGCACTCATCGTTTACCCCGCCTCGGACGTGTCGAAGACAAAGAAGTTCTTCACGGACTTGCTCGGCATCGAGCCTTACGCCGACAGCCCGTATTACGTCGGCTTCAAAGCCGGCGACGTGGAAATCGGGCTCGACCCGAGCGCGGCGCAGCGTGGCCTATCGGGAGCCCTGGCGTACGTCGATGTCGACGACATCAACGCCGCGCTCACGAGCCTCACTGCGAACGGAGCGGAAAAAGTGCAGGATGTCACCGACGTAGCGCGCGGATTGCTGATCGCGATCGTCAAGGATCCCGACGGAACGCCGATCGGCCTGCGTCAGCATCCGAAACCGTAGTCCCCTGCGTCGAAGTCGTTCAGCGCATTGTCGACTAAAACGTTACGCCATCGAGCGCGACATGCACGACCGAAAAGAGTGCAATACCCCAAAACAGCGCAGTATGCCAGCGCCGCAGCAGCACTCGATACGATCCGGGCGATTGCAAATTCGTGCCGATGAATGATTGCAGCGCTAAGCCGGTCGTAGCGAACGCCGCGGACCAAATGCCGTTGCCGTTTGCGCCCGACGTCGCCGGCATTGCAAGCATCATGTGCAAGACGGCGCATCCGAGCGCCGCATACCCTATTACGTAATGCGGCCGGAGACGGATTGCAAAAGCACCGTTGCCGCGCCGCCGCAGATACCAGCCGGCGGCTGCACTGACGGGAATGAGCGCCAGTGCAGTCCACGCGGCGAGATCGTTTGGATCCAGACTACTGAACCTTTACGAACCGCGTGTCGACGACGGCTTGCTTGACGTCGACGTGCCCCGGCTTCGTCACGATGCCGTACACAAAGAGAACCGCGCCCGGGACGATGTCTCGAGCGGTGCCCATGACGACGGGCGTGCCGTCCGCGTAGTACAGCGTAACATGCGTGTTCGTAGCTCTGGAACGCGCGTCGGTCTCGTGCTGCAGCAACTGCGCGAGCAGCGTGTTTCTTTTTACAGCGGTCACGCGAACCGCTATTTGCACGTTCTGCCCGGCTGCCGCCTGCGTGAACTGCTGCGGCGACATTGGAACGGGCGGCTTGTGTCCCATCATTTGCGCGCCCGCCATCGGTGGATTTGCGAGCGCGATGGCGCTCGCGAAAAGAAGAGTCCAAAGTGTGTGCTTCATGTCTTGACGATACGCCGCTCTTGCACGGCTGAAAAGTCGAATTTGGGCAAAATTACTTCATTGTGAAGTAATTTCGCCTTGACGGGCGCAGCCTTATCCGGGCCTCGTGGAAAAGAGTCCGGCGTGCGGCTTACACGCTACTGTCTGCAAAACCCTATACCCACGACTTTGTTCTTCGTACTTGTCGTGCTGTTCGGTTTGTTCGCACTCATGCGGATGGGGCGCAGCACATTGCCACCCGTTTCGCTCCCCGTCGTGACGGTTGCGGCGCCCTATGCGGGCGCGAGCGCTATCGAGATCGAGCGCCTAGTCATCGAACCTATCGAAGATCAGGTAAGCGGTTTACAAGATCTCGCGCGTCTCCGCGACCGCTCAAAACGGCGTGGCGGAGATCGTCGTGCAGTTTCGCTTCGGCACCAACGTCGACGTCGACCGCGCCGAAGTGCAGCAAGCCACCGATGCGGCTCGCGTCAATCTGCCGCCGGATCTCGTTGCGCCGATTGTAAGCAAAAACGATCCGGGGCAGGCCCCCGTCATGGAAGAGGCGATCGGTTCCGCGCTCATTTCCGATGCCGCACTTTCCGAGATCTTGACGCACCGCCTGGAGCCGTTGTTGCGGGAGACGGCGGGCGTCGGCGGGGTCCGCATCAGCGGCGCACGAACTCGTCAGTTCACGATCCGGCCGCGCGGCGGATCGATGCAAGCGCTGCATGCGACGGCGCTAGACGTGTTCCGCGCCGCCGCCGCGAGCAACGACGTGTTTCCAGGAGGCGTGTTACGCGGTTCGGTTAGCGAACCGGTGATTGGCATCAACGCAGCCGCGACATCGCCGGAAGACTTGCGGAACGTCCCCGTTGCCCTTGCCGCCAATCCGTCCGTTCGGATCGGGGACGTTGCCGATGTGCGAGACGCCTATGCCGATGCGAGCATCATTTCCCGCGTTGACGGCGATCGCTCTGCTATTGTCTACGTGTCGAACGCATCGGGTTACGATGCGCTGCGAACGATTGCGAACGTGCGCAAAACGTTTCGGCGCCTCGCCGCGCAGTATCCGGCCATTCGCTTTGAAGAACTGCGTACCGACGGACCCGCCACAAACGCCGCGATTGCCGGCGTGCTGCAAACGCTGGGAGAAGGCGTAGTACTCACAGTGCTCGTGATGCTGCTGTTTTTGCACGCGTGGCGCAGCGCCGCCATTGCCGCAATCGCGATTCCGACGTCGCTTTGCGCGGCGTTTCTACTGATGTGGATGCTCGGATTTACGCTCAACGTGCTCTCCTTGATGGGGCTCTCGTTGACGATCGGCATTCTCGTTGACGACTCGATAGTCATTATCGAGGCGATCGCGCGTTCTGCGAAGAGCCTCGGCTCGCCGGATGAGGCGGCCTTGGCGGGCCGGCGGGAAATCGGCGGCGCTGCGTTCGCGATTACGCTGGTCGACGTCGCGGTGTTTGCGCCCATCGCGCTGATGAGCGGTACCATCGGCGAGTTCATGCGTGAGTTCGGTTTGGTGATCGTGTTCGCAACGGCATTTTCGCTGTTGGTCTCGTTTACGCTTACGCCATTGCTTACCGCGCGTTGGGCGCTGGTGCGCCGCACGTTCGGCTTGGACGATCTTCGCTTTTCGGAGGCCGTTGCTGCACTGCGAGGGCGTGCGCGTACCTTTCCGTGGACGTTTCGCACTCGCCCGCTCGTGACGGCGTTTGCGGCCTGGCATGCTGCAATCAACGCCTTCGGGCGCTACGAGATCTTGATTGGCCATCGCTATGCTTGCGTGTGGCTGCCGGCGGCTTGGAAAAACCGCGTGCCCCTGCTGCTATTTGCGTCTGTCCTTTGCGCCGTACCGTTTGCTCTGCTGATTGCGGGCGCCGTTCCAGCCGAGTTTTCGCCGCCCGTCAATCGCGGCGTGGCGACGGTCGATCTCACCATGCCGCCCGGTACACCGCTTGCGGTTACGGATTCGGCCGCGCGCAAACTTACCGGCGGGCTTCTGGATGACCCGGCCATTCGGCACATCGAGTCCACGGCGGGCCGCGCTTTCAACGGCACGACCGACGTGTTTGCCGCCAATGTCGCGCAGCTGGCCATCGTGCTCGCCGATCCTTCCGCTTCGGCGAGCGGCGCGACGGACGAGGCCAAACGGCTTCAGTACCTCGTCCCTTCGGCGTCGATCGCCGGAGCGGGAAAAGGCATGGGCGGCGCAGCGCCGATAAGCTACAGCGTCGGAGGCGATCCCGGCGTTGCCGACGTCGCGGCCGATCGCATTGCCCGTGTGTTGCGCGCCAATCCAAATGCAACGGATGTGCGCACGAGCGCGCTCGGGCTGGCTCCATACGTGCAAATTGCGATCGACGCCGGCAGAGCGAGGCTGCTCAACGTATCGCCGGATGATGCTGCACAGACCGCGCGCCTTACGACGGGCGGCGCGATCGCCTCCAAAGCGCGGCTCCCATCGGGACTCGTCAACGTCGTCGTGCAAGCGGATGCGGCGGAGCGTGGTGACCTCGAACTGGTGCGCCGGCAGATGGTCCGCAGCGCCGACGGCCAATTGGTTCCATTGGCGGACGTCGCACAAATCCGTTCGTCGAAGCAGCCCGTCGTAATTGAACGCGAGGACGGGCGCCGCATTGTGACGGTGACCGCGAATCCGCAGGAAGGCGTACCGATTAGCGTACTGACATCCGCCGTTTACCGCAAACTACGCGAGCCCGGTTTTCTTCCGGCCGGCGCGGTAATCGAGCCGCGCGGCGACGTCGAACAGTTCCTCGAAACGGTCAGTCGCGTGCTGGAAGCGTTCGCAATTTCGCTCCTCTGCGTGTATGTGATCCTGGCGGTCCTCTATCGCAGCTATACGTTGCCGCTCATCATCATGCTGACCGTCCCCCTCGCGTCGGTCGGCGCGCTTGGCGTCCTCTTTGTGCTCAATGCGCTCAAGAACGTTTTTCCGAGCGCTTCCGTGCTGCAATTTCAAACGCTCAACCTCTATTCGATGCTTGGCATCGTGATGCTCGTCGGCCTCGTCGCAAAAAACGGAATTTTACTCGTGGAGTATGCCGAACGTGGCGTTCGGCGCGGCGACTCGTCCTACGACGCGATGCTGCAGGCGGTGCAAACGCGATTCCGGCCAATTGTGATGACGACGTTTGCCATGATTGCGGGGATGTTGCCGCTCGCGTTGGGGCACACCATCGGCGCGGACTATCGGCGAGCATTGGGTACCGTGGTGATCGGCGGTCTCTCGACGTCGCTTTTACTCACGCTTTTCGTCGTTCCCATCGTCTATCTAGCATATTATCGACGTAGGAAGCCGGCCAGGAAACCGTGGATAGCGGCCGCAACGGGATAAAACGCATCGTTTTTGCGCGGGAATTGCTCGTGCTTGGCCTCGTAAGGCGTCAACCACTCTCCGCCTACGCAATCGATCGCGCCGTCCGAAGCCATACGGCCTTGTATCGCGATTTGGGGCACGGCAACATCTACGATTTCGTAGGCAGACTCGCTGCTGAGGGCTACTTGGGGAAGCGCAGCGCGAAAGCAAAGCGCGGTCCGGCAGAAACCAAAGTCGTTTATCACTTGACGGGCAGAGGCGAAGATCGTTTCCACGAACTATTGAATGCAATCATCAACGACACGGAAGTCGGAGCCTCCGCGCTCGAGATCGCGCTCGTGTTGCTTGGGCAGCTTTCGCGCGCTCAAGCAATACGCATGTTGGTGCGCCGGTCCAAAGAACTCGCCGCGCACGAGCGCCGCCTCAAACGCCTCTTTGGCGACATGCAATCACGCTCCGGGCCGGCTCAGCTTGCGAATTCCCATGCAGTGGCGCGTCTACAGGGAGAAACGAGGTTCGTTCGCGAGATTCTACGTCTGCTCGAAGACCGTCAATGGCACGCGGAGTGGGCATGACGTTTGCCGGTGCTCGCGCAGACTGCCGGCTCAGTCGCCGCCTTGTTCGGGCACGACTTGCCCGTAATTCAAAATCGCTACCAGCCCCACGCCGCCGATGCAATTTCCGATGAAGACCGGAACCAAGAAGTTCGTGACGTACAGAGTCCACGGCCACGCGCCCGATGCAACGGCGTACAGCGCCTCGACGGAACCGGCGATGATGTGGCTCAATCCCGCCGCGCCGACGAGCCACGTAATGATGAGCACGATCCACACGCGCTGCGGATTCGCAGCCGGCAGCAGCCACACCATGAGCGCGATCAGCCATCCCGCGAGAATACCGCGCCACACGATCTCTCCGAACGAGGGTCGCAGCGCCTCCAACCCGATCTGCAGAAACGCCGCTTTTACCGGCGGCGCAAACGTTGCGGTATGCGCGACGACCGTAGCGAAGATGCCCGCGCCGATCAGATTGGTGAGCAGCACGATGCCCCAAAGCCGAAGCATCTGAATGGTCTTTTTCGCTTTGTCGGGATCGTCCAGAACCGGCAGAATCGCGGTAAGCGTATTCTCGGTAAAGAGTTGCTGACGTCCGAGCACGACGATCAAAAAGCCGAGCGTATACCCTAAGTTGATGAACAAGGGACGCCAAGGGGCGTCGGGGGTGTACGCGCGCGAGCAGTCCGGTGCCGACAAGCGAAAAGCCCATCGATAGCCCGCACGCGAGTCCGGAAAACGCCAGCGCAATTGCCGGGCGCGTGACCTCGGTCTCGCCCTCGCGCCGAATCGTTTCGAAAACAACGGCGGCGCGAATCGCAGAGCGCTTGCGGACCTCGCTGTTCTTCATCTTGCGAGAGTTGAACGATGTTGCCGGACTCCTCAGACGCCGGCGGTGCGCCGGTCTTTTTTCCTTTTTGCTCTGCCACGCCGCCCATGTACCCGTGTCCCCGCGCGCGTAACCTCGGGCACTGTCCGATGCATGCCCGCCAGTACGGTTTTGCTCGCGGAAGACGATCCGGCAATTCGAGAATTGCTCGCGCACCATCTGGAGCGCGACGGCTTCGACGTCATCGCCGTTGCTGACGGGAACGCCGCACTGCGCGCCGGCCGCGAACGCGCCGACGCGGTCATTCTCGACATCGGCCTGCCCGCGATCGACGGATTGGAAGTTGCACGGACGCTGCGCCGCGAGAAGTACGGCGTCCCGATTCTGATGCTGACGGCACGCATCGACGAAATCGATCGCGTCGTCGGTTTCGAACTAGGCGCGGACGACTACATCTGCAAACCGTTTTCGCCGCGCGAGGTCGTCGCGCGTTTGAAAGCCGTTCTGCGGCGCGCGGGCACGCCGAACGACCCGTCTCCCAAGGTGCTCAGTTTCGGACGGCTCGAAATCGACGAAGCCGCACGCGAAGCGCGCGTCGACGGCAACGACGTCAAACTCAAACCGCGCGAATTCGCGCTGCTGCTCGCATTTGCCGCGAACCCCGGCGTCGCGCTTTCACGGCGCACGCTCGTCGAAAAAGTCTGGGGATTCGATTTCGAGGGTGACGAACGAACGGTCGACGTGCATGTGCGGCGCGTGCGCTTGAAAATCGAAGAAGAAGCGCAGCCTTCCGCCGATGCTGCAGACGGTTCATGGCTTCGGCTACAAGTTCTCGCGCGCGTAATCGGCGTACTCGCTCTGCGCGCGCTTGCCGCGCCGCTCGAAGCGGCCGTCGAGCGTGCGCCCGTGCCGCTGCTCGCGCTGCGCCTGCCCGATTTCGAGCGAATCGCGTGGCGGGATGGAAAGCGCGCCGCGCATCGGCTCGAGCGCGCCACGACTGCGCGTTTATGGAGTCATCCGCGCGCATGCTGCGCACCGGCGATCTAACGGGACACGACGTGGGAAGCGACGCATTCGCAATCGTCATGACCGCGCCGTCGCGCGAAGCGCGGGCGCCGTCTCCGATGGACATTCGCGCGGTGCTCGAGCGCATCGGCGCGGCGATTTCGCTGCGAAACCGAATTGCCCGTCGAAAACGGCTGGACGCTGCTCGTTCGCGCAACGAATGATTTGAATGGCGATATCGCCGCCGCGCTCGAACGCGGGGCGCGCGATCGCGAGCGGTACGAATTCTTTTCCGCGATCGGCCACGAGCTGCGCACGCCGCTGACGTCGATCCGCGGCTATCTCGAAACGCTGCTCGACGAAGAGACCGACGGACAGAACCGCTCGCGCTTCCTTGAAACAGCGCGCCGGGAAGCGCTGCGCATGGGACGCCTGCTCGACGGCATGTTCGAATTTTCGCTCTTCGATCTCTCCGTCGATACGCTTGCAATGCAGCAGTGCGATCTGCGACTTCGCGGATGCAGTGCAGGCCACTTCGAAGTGGTTCGGCCGCCCGCGCGCGCCGCGGCGTCCGTGACCGTCAGCGTGCGCTCCCATACGCCGACGTTCGCGTCGCCATCGATGCCGATGCTTGTCTGCAGCTGATCGTGAATCTGCTCGAAAATGCGATCAAATACGGCGCGGCCGGCGGAACGGTCGGGTGCTTCGTCGGCGTGCGCGAGGCCGACGGCGATCATCACCGTCGACGACGATGGCCCCGGCATCGCGCCGGCGAACGCGAGTCGATCTTCGCCTTGCGAGTGCGCAGCCCCAGAACGCGGTTCGGCCCGGGCACCGGCATCGGACTCGCAATCGTCAAAATGATCGTCGAACGTGCCGGCGGCGCCGATTCGCGCGCGCGAGTCACCGCTGGGCGGCGCCCGGTTCGAGGCCTGCTTGCCGCGCTAAAGGCAGATTCGGGAACGCGCGCGTCGTAGATGTTCGCCCGTGGAATGCAACACCGCGGTTTGCGCATCGCAGCGAAGCGGAATTCGCTCGACTCTTGGATTTCTATCAAGTCGACTGGCATTACGAGCCCTGCTCCTTCCCGATTTCGCGTGACGAGTGCGGAAACGCCGTCGAGTGGTTTACGCCGGATTTCTATCTTCCTCAGTACGATCTGTTTGTCGAAATGACCGTGCACAGCCCGCACCTGCAGTCGCGCAAAAATCGCAAGGTGCGCCTGCTGCGTCAAGTCGTTCCCCGACCTTGCGATCAAATTCTTCACGCGGCACGACGTACAGCGAATTTTTTCGACCAGGCCGGCTCGCCGTCGTGATCGCGCAGCGCCTGTTCGACGAAGCGGCGATTGCGGCGCGCGTGCGCGAGATCGGCGCCGCCATCACCTCCGACTATGCCGGAAAAAATCCGATGATCGTAGGCGTGCTGACCAGTTCGGCCGTCTTCGTTGCCGATCTGACGCGCGCCATACCGATACCTTGCGAGTTCGATTTCATCGCGCTCTCACGGTACGGCGACGCCGGCGGCATTCGGTTCATCAAGGACACCAGCGCATCCATCGAAGGCCGGCATGTGGTGCTCGTAGAGGACACGATCGATACCGGACTGACGCTTCAATATATAACGCAAACGTTAGCGCGCGCGCGCGCCGGCCTCGCTGGAAGTCTGCACGCTGCTCGATCGCCCGCACCGGCGCATCGCGGACGTGCACGTGAAATACCGCGGGTTTGAAATGCCCGACGTCTTCGTCGTCGGATACGGCCTGGATTATCTGGGCCGTTACCGTGAATTACCTGAACTCTACGCCCACGGAAGTTGGCCACAATGAAGTCGTTCAAGCACTTGTTTGCCGCCTGCTCGCCCTGCTGTTTTGCGTTCCGCTCGCCTGCCGGAGCGCTCGAATTGCAGTCGATCCAGCAGGCCGCCGCCGACTACCAAAGTTCGAACCTGCACTTGCAGGAAATGTTCCGCGCGGCGCTGCTGGATACGACCAAACTGGCGGTCCTCAGCGCCCGACGGAACCGCTTATGTGAAAACGGGCGACATTCCGGCGGAATGGCTGCGCGACTCGAGCGCGCAAGTGCGGCCGTATTTCTATTACGCGCGCGAAGACGCGACCATCCGCGAACTGCTGCGCGGCATCATCGCGCGCCAAGCGAAGTACCTGCAGATCGATCCGTACGCCAACGCCTTCACGCTCGATTACCGCGTTTGGGAGGAAAAGTTCGAACTCGACTCGCTGGCGTATCCGGTAACGCTGGCGTGGAGTTATTGGCACGTCACCGGCGATGCTTCCGTCTTTACGCCCGATGAATCCAAAGCGTTCGACGCAATCCTCGCCACGATGGAGCGCGAGCAAGACCATCCGCGCAACTCGCGCTATACGCACAAAGAACTCCCGAACGACGGGCGCGGAAGCCCGGTCGGATATACCGGCATGATCTGGACGGGTTTTCGTCCGTCGGACGACGCGTGCTTTTACAACTATTCCATTCCGTCCGAGATGTTCGCGGTCGTCGCGCTCGGCGACATGGCGCAAATCGAGCGCGAAGTCTATCACAATCTCATCAAAGCGCACGAAGCGCAATCGCTGCGCGACGAAGTGCAGCGGGGCATTCAGCGTTACGGCATGGTGCCCGTATCGAAGTACGGCTACATCTACGCGTACGAAGTCGACGGTCTCGGCCACGCGATTCTGACCGACGACGCCAACGTCCCCAGCCTGCTATCCGCGCCGTATATCGGCTACCTGCCGGACAACGATCGCTACTATCTGAACACGCGAGCATTTTTACTCTCGCAGGACAATCCGTCGTATTATACCGGCACGGTCGCCCGCGGCATCGGCAGCTGGCACACGCCGGAGCATTGGGTATGGCCGCTCGCGATGGTGATGGAGGGACTGACGGCATCCTCCGCGGACCGAAAAACAAGACGTGCTGAACCAACTGCTCGCCAGCGATCCGGGCGATCACCTGCTGCACGAATCGTTCGATCCGAACGATCCGAAGCGCTACACGCGCCCCGACTTCGGCTGGCCGAACGCGCTTTTCAGCGAATTCGTGATGACGTCGTTCGAAGGAGTGCCGCAGATTCCGATGGGCGATACATCGGATCTCGAGTTCATGAATGAATAAGCAGCTACTCATACTTGTTCTAGGGCGCCCACGGGGCATCTTTACGCGAGCACGATATTGAGGCGCCGTGTGGTCGTGGGGGCCCCACGCTTTAGCGTGGGGGGCGCGCAGCCTAGGGCGGAGCGCCTTTTAAATGAGTAGCAACTCATACTTGTTTAGGGCGCCCACGGGGTATGTTCGCGCGAGCACACGCTTTAGCGTGGGGGGCGCGGAGCCGAAGCCGTAGTGCCTTTTCAAACATCGGGGCCCAACGATGGTGTCGGCAAAGCTGACATCATTGTGGGTATTCAGTGGGGCGACGAAGGCAAGGGCCGGATCGTCGACCAGTACGCGCGCGATTACGACGTAGTGGCGCGGTTCGGCGGCGGTGACAACGCAGGACATTCCATTCACGTCGGCGAGCGCAAACTCGCGCTGCGCATCGTGCCTTCGGGCGTGTTGCAGGAACACTGCGAGCTCTTCATCGGCGGCGGAACGGTCGTCAGTCTGCAGGGACTGACCCGCGAACTGGATTCGCTCAAAGCGCTCGGCGTGGATGTTTCGCGCGTTCGCATTTCGGATCGCGCGCACGTCGTCTTTCCGTATCATGCGGACGCCGACAAAGCCGCCGAACGGGCGCGCGGAGCGCAAGCGATCGGCACGACCGGGCGCGGGATCGGCCCGGCGTACGTCGACAAGGCCGCGCGGTCGGGAATCACGTTCGGCGATCTGCTGCGGCCGGAAACGCTGGCGGACAAACTGCGCCTCAAAGGCGCGGAAGAACTGATCGCACCGACGCTCGATGCCGCGGCACGCATTACGCCGCATATCGTCGACGGTATCGACTATCTGCACGGCGCGATGGAGAGCGGCCGACGCGTTCTGGTTGAAGGCGCGCAAGGCTCGTTGCTCGACGTGGGCTACGGAACGTATCCGTACGTCACCAGCTCGCACACCATCGCGGGCGGCGCTTGCATCGGTTTGGGCATCGGACCGACCGCGGTTCGGCGAGTCATCGGCGTGGTGAAGGCGTATTGCACGCGCGTCGGCGGTGGACCGTTTCCGTCCGAATTGCAGGACGAAACCGGCGAGCGTTTGCGCAGGGCCGGTGCCGAGTTCGGCGTCGTGACCGGACGTCCGCGCCGGTGCGGCTGGTTCGACGCGGTCGCCGCGCGGTACGCGGCGCGCCTGAACGGGCTCACCTCCGCAGTCATCACCAAACTCGACGTGCTGACGGGTTTCGAACGCATCGGCATCGCGACGGGATACCGCCTGCGCGGAAAACCGGTGCCGTTCGCCGCGGCCGGGCAATCCGGGCTCGAGCTCGACCACGAGTACATGGAAGGCTGGCGCGAAGATATCTCGGCGTGTGCGGCGGATCGCCGATCTCCCCGAAACGGCGCGCGCGTACGTTCGCCGCGTCGAAGCGATACTTGGGGTGCCGGTCGAGTGCGTCTCGGTCGGAGCGGAGCGCTCGCAGTTCGCAGTATGAGCTGCAGTCATCGCCTTGTTAAGTTTGCCGCAGTACAGAATCCGGTCGTAAAGCGGTGTGGACAACGTCCGATACTACAGGTGAGTAGTCCGTACGGTCTGGGGTTCAGACCGCAGGGACTCGTATGCTGCCGGACATGGACGTTCGGTAAGCTGGCCACGGTCGGCCGCGCCTAGAGGTTAGGTGACGTTTTGGATCGCGTCTCGGTGATGTGGAACGATCTCGCCGGCCGGTTTCGAACATTGTGGGAAGGCCCCAACCGCAATGTCGCCGTCGGTGTATTTTTCGTTCTCGCGGTTGCGGTGCTCGCGCTGGGCGCTCTTTATGCGTTCAACCGCCCCGCATACGAGCCGCTCTTTTCGAACCTTTCCGCAGGCGACGCAGCCTCGGTTACGCAGCACTTGAAGGACGACAAAGTCCCGTATCAGCTCTCCGCCGACGGCAAAACCGTCTTGGTTCCGGCGCAAAATATTTCCGACGAACGCGTGGCCATCGCCGGCGCGAACGTCATCAAAGGCAGCTCGACCGGTTACGAACTCTTCGACCGGACGAACTTCGGCATGACCGAATTCGAAGAGAAGATCGACAAGACTCGCGCGGTCGAAGGTGAACTCGAGCGCACCATCGCGGGTCTGGATCCGGTGGACGGAGCGCGCGTGCAGATCGCGGAGCCGGACCAAACGCTGTACAGCACCACGCAGAATCCCACGACTGCGTCGGTTGCCGTCACGACCAAACCCGGCATGGAGCTCTCACCGCAGCAAGTGCAGGGCATCACGATGCTGGTTTCGCACGCCGTCGAAGGGCTCAAACCCGAAAACGTCACCATCGTGAATCAGGACGGGCAGGTGCTGCTGCCGCCGCAAGGCTCGGACAGTAGTCAGCCCGATCCGCTCAACCTTACGCAAGAACAACTCGCCGCGAAACAGCGCTATGAGGCCACCGTGCAGGCCAGCGTGCAATCGATGCTGGATCAGACGCTCGGCCCGCGTCATGCCGTCGCGCGCGTGTCGACGAAAATGAATTTCGACGCCACCACGACGGAAACGAAGACGTACGCGCCGCAAGGCACCGTGCTCTCAGCGCAATCCAAGCGCGAATCGTACAACGGCGCGCAGGCTGCAGCTCGCGCGGCGGGCGTGCCCGGCACGACGACCAACGTGCCGACGTACCAAGGGCAGCAGCAAACCCCCGGCGGCCGCTACAACAAGTCGGAAACGACGACGAACTACGACATCTCCGAGTCGAACAGCAAACATATCGACGCGCCGGGGAAAGTCGTTTCGACCAGCGTCGCCGTCGTCCTGAACAGCGCTGCCGCTGCAACCACGAGTAAGTCGCCGGGTCAGCCGTACCAGATCACTCCCGCGATGCGTCAGCAAATTCAAAACCTCGTGGTTGCCGCAGCCGGTCTGAATCTTTCGACCGGCGATCAAGTTTCCGTCGAATCGATTCCGTTCAATCCGGCCGTCGCGGCCCTTCCAGGCGCAATCGCGACGCAAACGCCCGGAACGGTGCTCGGCATCCCGCTCGCCGCCGTCATCGCGATATTGCTTCTCGGCGCAGTCGGCGGACTTGGATTGTTCGCGATGCGCAGACGCCGCGGAAGTTCGTTCAAGCCCGCGATGGAATTGCCGTCCTTCGATTCGACGCTCGCCGAAGAACTGCCGCCGTTCGAAGAGCATCCGATGCTGGACGGCGCTCCCGGCATCGCAGCACCGATTCGTTCGGCCGCCGACCTTACTCGCGAACAGATGATCGAATACGTCACTACCGTCGCTCAGGAGAATCCGGACAGCATTGCAAAACTCGTCAAGCTGTGGCTAGCCGAATGATAGGGCGCTCAACTTTAACGGCGCCCACGGGGAAAGCTTACGCGGGCAGAACGTCGAGGCGCCATGAGGTCGTGGGGGCCCCATCTTTGATGAGGGGCGCGCAGGCTAGGCCGCAGCGCCTTTTAAATCGGCGCGCAGCAGAGCGGAGTGCCTTTTAATATGGACTCGCCCATCGTCAACCTCAGCGACGTGCCCGACGATCTGCCCGATCTCGGACAGCTCGGCGGCGATTTTCCGGCGCTCGACGTTACCGGCCCCGAAAAGGCTGCGATTCTGATTATTACGCTCGGCCTCGAGCTCTCCGCGACGATTTTCAAATTCTTGCGACAGGACGAAGTCGAACGCATCGTCCTCGAAATCGCAAAAATCTCGACGGTACCGCTCGAGAAGCGTGATTCGGTCATAACGGAGGCGTATCAGCGCGCCATCGCGCTGAAGTACATCAACGAAGGCGGCATCGAGTACGCCAAGGAGATTCTCGAGCGTTCGTTCGGCGCCGGTCAAGCCGACGACATGACGAACCGCTTGTTCGCGGCGCTCAAGCACGGCAATCCGCTCGAACTCATCAAGAAGACTGAGCCGGCGCAGCTGCTGCAGTTCATTCAAGACGAACATCCGCAGACGATCGCGCTCATCCTCGTCTACATGGCGGCCGATCAGGCCGGCGCGGTGCTTTCCGCGCTTCCGCCCGAGTTGCAGGCCGAAGTGGCGATGCGCATCGCGATTCTGCAAAAAACCGCGCCCGAAGTGCTCGAACAGCTCGACGAACTGCTGGGAAGGCGTCTGCTGGTCAGCGGAACGGATTTCGCGAAGGCCGGCGGCGTCCAATCGCTCGCGAACGTCATGGGCTTCGTCGATCGCGAAACGGAAAAGAATATTCTCGAGGGGCTCGCCAAGCGCGATCCGGAGCTCGCGACCGAAGTCAAAAACTTGCTCTTCGTCTTCGAAGACATCGTCAATCTGGACGATCGCTCGATTCAACGCATCCTCAAGGAAGTCGACGGCAAGGACTTGGCGCTCGCGCTCAAGACCGCGAACGAAGATCTGCTCTCGCGCGTCTTCAAAAACATGTCGTCGCGCGCCGGCACGACGCTGCGCGAAGATATCGATCTTCTCGGGCCCGTTCGCATGCGCGAGGTCGGCAAAGCTCAGCAGTCGATCGTCGACGTCATTCGGACGCTGGAAGAAAACGGCCAGATCATCATCGCCCGCGGAGCGAAGGACGAGAAACTGGTCTAAGCTTTGGGCAAAGTCGTCAAGGGTGCGCAGTTCACCCAGCAGACGTATCAAGTGAAGCCGCCGATCGTACCGGCTCCGCGGCAGGTGTCGCCCATCCCCTTCGACGACCCAATTTTTGCCGACGCGCACGCGCCGGCCGAGCAAACGATGACCCTCGTACCCGCGAGCGACGTCATCGACGCCGCACGCGTTGAAGCCGCCGCGCTGATCGATGAGGCGGCCTCCGACGCTGAAACGCTCGTTCGCGAAGCGCGGGAGCGCGCGCTCAAACTCGTTGAGGACGCGCAGCAGCGGGTCGCGCAGATCGAAGCAGAAGCGCGGCAGTTGGGATTCGACCAGGGCGTAGGCGACGGTCGGGCCGCCGCATCCGCCGAGATGGACGAAATGCTCGAAACGATGCGTGGTTTGGTTGAAATGGCGCGCGTCGAGCGCTACAAAATCATCGAGAGCGCGGAGCCGGAAATCGTGCGGCTTTCCGTCGCAATCGCCGAACGGGTTTTGAATCAGCACGTGGCGCTCGACGGCGGCGCAGTTTTGGAAATGACGCGGTCCGCCATCACGCGTTTGGTAAACCGCGAGACGGTGACCGTTCGGGTCAATCCGGCGGACATCGAAACCATGCGGCAACACCGCGACAAACTCATGGCCATGAACGACATCGACAATCTGCGCGTGATCGAGGATCAGCGCGTGGATCGGGGCGGCGTCCTCATCGAAACCGACGCAGGCACGATCGATGCGAAGATCTCCACGCAACTCCGTGAAGTGCGCCGTTTGCTCGCGGTCGAGGATCCGATCTCGGTCAGCGAATCGAGCGGACCCGCGCTGATCAACCCACCCGCGCAAGCCAGCTGAGGGCCGGTTATGTCTGTCGATCTGCCGGTTTTTTCCGCCGACAAATACGTCGGATTGCTCGACTCAGTCGATCTGGTGCGCCAGAACGGCAAGGTGCGCCAAGTGATCGGCGTCGTCATCGAAAGCATCGGCCCGAACATGGCCATCGGCGAGACGTGTCACATCCAGTACAAGCGCACCGCCGAGCCGGTGCTCGCTGAAGTCGTCGGTTTCCGCGATAACAAAGTGCTGATCATGCCGCTGGGCGATCTGATGGGCATCGGCGCGGGCAGCGACGTCCTGAGTCTCGGCAAACCGTTGGAAATCGCGGTGACGGACGATCTGCTCGGACGCGTGCTCGACGGTCTCGGTCATCCGATTGACGGCAAAGGCCGCGTCTTCGGCGGAAAGCGCGCGAAAATCGTCGCGGCGCCTCCGGACGCGCTCTCGCGCCGGCGCATCACGCAGCCGCTTTCGCTCGGCATTCGAGCCATCGACGGTCTGCTCACGTGCGGAAAAGGGCAGCGCGTCGGAATCTTCGCCGGAAGCGGCGTGGGCAAATCGACGATTCTCGGAATGATCGCGCGCAATACCGCGGCGGACGTGAACGTCATCGCCCTCATCGGCGAGCGTGGGAAAGAAGTGCGCGATTTCATCGAGCGCGATTTGGGTGAAGAAGGCCTGCGCCGCAGCGTGGTGGTCGTTTCTACGAGCGATCAGCCCGCGCTCGTTCGCATCAAAGCGGCGTTCGTTGCAACCACGATTGCGGAATATTTCCGCGACCAAGGCCTGGACGTCACGTTCATGATGGACAGCGTTACGCGGTTCGCAATGGCGCAGCGCGAAGTCGGCCTCGCAATCGGCGAGCCGACGACCACTCGCGGCTACACGCCGTCCGTGTTCGCGCTTCTACCCAAATTGCTGGAGCGCGCCGGCACTTCGCACGCGGGAACGATTACCGGCCTGTACTCGGTGCTCGTGGACGGCGACGACATGAACGAACCGGTCGCGGACGCGGTGCGCTCGATTCTCGACGGCCACGTCGTCCTCTCGCGCAAACTCGCGGCTGCCAATCAATATCCGGCTATCGACGTGCTCTCGAGCGTGAGCCGGGTCATGCCCGACGTCGTCGATCGGAACCACTATTCCGCGGCTTCGGCTTTGCGGGACGTCCTCGCGACGTACCGCGATGCGGAAGACCTGGTCAACATCGGCGCCTACGTCCCGGGCAGTAATCCGCGCGTCGATCTCGCGCTCTCGAAGATCGAAGCGATCCGTCACTTTCTCCGGCAAGGAATTTACGAAACCGCCGGCTTCCAGGAAACCATGGCACAACTGATGAGCGTCGCCTGATGCCGAAGTTCAAATTCGCGCTCGCACCGGTGCTGAACCACCGCAAACGCATCGAAGACGAGAAGCAGCGCATCTTCGCGGAACGCCGCCGCGAACTGCAGGCGGCCGAGGACGAGCTCGCGCGGTTGAACGCGGAATTCAAGCGTTACTCGCTCGCGCTTCGCGAAGATCACGCGAGCCTGAGCAGCGAAGAACTCCGCTGGCATTACGCGCATCTGGAATACCTGGATCGGTGCATGACGATGCAGCTCGGGATCGTCGCGCAGAGGCGCACCGCCGTCGAGCGCTCCCGCGCCGACCTGGCTGCGGCAAGCAAAGAACGCAAGGTTATGGAGAAACTCAAAGACCGGCGTTACGAAGAACATAGGGCGCTCGAAGCCGCGCGCGAGCAGCGCGATTTAGACGATACGAACAACCGGCGCCACGACGCTCTATTGCTCGCCAATCAAGGACTATCATGATCGTTACGAGACAACGCAGAAAGCCGTTTCCCTGGAAACGTGTGCTCATTCCCGCGATCGCGGTTGCGCTGATCGCCGGCGCACTCTCGTGGGCGCCGTCACGCACGTGGATTTCAAACGGCCCGCTCGCACCGGCGTGGAAGCCGATTGCCGCGCCGTTCGATTCGATCGGGCAAGCGCGCATCATTTCGTCGCAGAACGCGGCCATCGCATCGCTGCAAAGCCAACTCGCCGACGCGCGCTCGCAAGTGAGCGATCGCGACAAGCAGATTTCGCAGCTGCAGACGCAGTTAAACCAAGCGCAGGAGCAAGCGGCGCTTGCGCACTCCGCGAAACCGGCCGCACCGGCTCCGCAAGCGCCGGCGCAGACCCGTAGCGCGGCCACGGCCGATTTGAGCGCTCAGGCAAGTCCGGATATGCGCCGTACCGCGGACGTTTGGTCGGCCATGGATGCCGAAGCTGCCGCGCAGGTCGTTCAGAAACTGCCGCAGGACTACGTCGCCCGCGTGTTCGCACTGATGTCGCCCGATTCGGTGGGCGCGATCCTCGAAAATCTTCCCGCTTCGTATGCGGCTCGGCTGACGCAGGAACATCCCGAACTGCACCGGTAAACTCGCTTCGGAAATGCGTTCACATCCGCCGAAGGCCGCCGCTCAACCGGCGGCTTTCGTGTCTCAGAGCCGGACCCTCTCCGCCGACACGCTGACGCCGATCGCAGCATACGCAGGTCTGGCGCACAGCGGTGCCTGCCTGCTGGAAAGCGTGGAGAGCGGCGGACGGATTTCTCGCTACTCGTTCATCGGTCTGGACTACATCGAGGCGCGCACATTCGAAGATGACGGCAACCTCATCTCGCGCGTGCGAGAATTCGTTCAAGGCTACGGTCTCGATGCGCTCGTCGCATTCGCGTACGATGCAGCGCGCACGTTCGCGCGCCTCTCACCGCGCGCTGCAGCGCAGCCGGCGATGCCGGCGGCATACGTGGCGATTCCGCGCACCTGGCTGGTCTTCGACCATTTCAACGATAGCCTTACCATTACGACGGCCGCGCAAGACGACGGCGAAGCCGAAGCGGAGATCGCGCGCTACGTAATTCGGCTGCTCTCGCTGCGTCCGTCGCTTCCCGGCGTGGTGCGCGCGAGCGGCCCGATGCAAGCTTCGCTCGATCGCGACGGCTACGTGCAGCGCGCGCAGCGCGTAAAGCAGTACATCATCGACGGCGAAGTGTACCAATTGCAGTTGGGTGTGCGGTTTCACGCGCCGTTCGACGGCAGCGCGTTCGATCTGTATCGCGCGATTCGCTCGCGAAATCCCTCGCCATACATGTTTTTCGTCGACGCTCCGTTCGGCCAGCTACTCGGCGCGTCGCCCGAATTTCTCGTGCGCCTGGAGGGTCGGCGCGCTCGAATCCGTCCGCTGGCCGGAACGCGCCCGCGCGGAAGCGACGAAGCTTCCGACGCGGCGATTGCGCGCGAGCTGCTGGCCAACGAAAAAGAGCGTGCCGAGCACGTAATGCTCGTCGACTTGGGCCGGAACGATCTCGGCGCGGTATGCACGTTCGGATCCGTACGCGCAGCCGAATTGTTGCAAATCGAGCGCTACAGCCACGTGATGCACATCGTTTCCGATCTCACCGGAGAGCTGCGCGCCGACCGGGACGCGCTCGACCTTTTCGCTGCCGGTTTTCCCGCCGGCACAGTAACCGGAACGCCGAAAATCCGCGCCATGCAGATCATCGACGAACTCGAACCGGCGGCGCGCGGCTTCTATGCGGGCAGTATCGGGCGCTGGGCTCGCAGCGGCGATTTCGATTCGTGCATTACGCTGCGCAGCGTGCACGTCAGCGGATCGACGGCGTACTGGCAAGCCGCCGCGGGCATCGTTGCCGACAGCGATCCGCAAGCTGAGTACGAAGAGGTGCTGCACAAGACGCGAATCGCCCGCGAGGTGCTTGGGCTATAAGTCTGCGCGTTCTCTTCGTCGATAATTTCGACTCCTTCACGTATAACGTGGTGCATCTGCTCGCATCGCAAGACGTCGAGCCGGATGTGTTTTTGAACGACGACCCGCGGCTGCGCGACGCCGGCGTGCTCGATGCATACGGCGCGCTCGTCGTCGGGCCCGGCCCCGGTAATCCCGGCCAAACACCCGCAGTCGTTGCGCTGATTCGTGCCGCCGCGCAAAGACGCGTGCCGGTCTTCGGCGTATGTTTCGGCCTGCAGGCCATCGGCGAGGCGTTCGGTGCGCGCGTGGTGCACGCACCGGCGCCAATGCACGGAAAGACCTCGGTCATCTCGCACGCGCAAAGCGGAATCTTCGAAGGCGTCCCCAATCCGCTTACCGCGACCCGTTATCACTCGTTGTGCCTTGACGAGGCCACGCTTCCGGAGGGCCTTGCCGTCACCGCCCGCAGCGAGGATGGCCTGATTCAGGCGATCAGCCACCGGACGCTGCCCGTGCACGGCGTGCAGTTTCATCCGGAATCCGTACTCAGCGAGTGCGGCGATCGCATCATTCGGAACGCGCTGCGCACGTCGGAGCGCTCGCCCGCCAGCCCCTAACATTCCGCTTGCCCCCTGCCGATGAGATGATCAGGAATCCCATGAGAAAGGGGGTGACATATCGTTTGGCTTTACCAGTCCTAAACATCGGTGCGGCGGTCTCGCATGCGGCTTCTGGCCGCATCGGCACGGCTAAATCCAAAGGCCTGCTCAAGGATCTCAGCTTCGGCGCAGACCTCGTTCAGAAATTGGATCAGCTCGGATTAGACGGCAGCGATCTGCTTTCGCAGCTCGCGGGTCTGCTCCAGACCGGCACGCCGCTCGCAACCATCATCGACCGCGTTTCGCAGAAACTCTCCGGTGCGCTCGCAAGCGCGACTGGAAACGCGGAAAACACTCAGCGCCGAAGTACGCTTCAGCGTGCGTTGGCGTCGGCACTCGCCCCGCCGGGCACGAGTCCGCCGGGTGAAAGCGGCGTCAGAAAAGCCGCGTCCCTCCAGCAAAGGCTCGCAACACTCGTGAGCACCGTGACGAGGGCACTCCAAACCGAAACCGCAGGGCAGCAGAATCGATTCCCGGGAGCAGTCTTGGACGCCAAATCGGCGAAAGAAACCCCGGCCCAGCAGCAAACGAAAGAACCGAGCGGCACGCAAACGCCGGCCGGTGCTCTCGCGCTTGCCGATTCGATTCTACAAAGCGTCGTGCAGCAGCTGCAAAACGCAGCTCCGCAAGGCGCAACGCAACCCCCCGCCCAAAACACGTCTGGGGACGCGCAGCCGATTACGACGCAATCCGCGGACGTGCTGGGCCGCATGCTCGCACGCGCCGCGAATGCGGACGTGCAGCGGCCTGCCGTTCCGGCGACGCGCTCGGCAACCGTCTCCAACGCGTCCGCTTCTCCGTCGGCGCTGTTCGCGAAACTCATGCAAGCGATCGCGCAAAACTCGTCGCACAACGCTTCGAGCGGCGGCGGCAAGCAGTCGCAAGAGTTCTCGTTCGCAAAGAACGCGGTCTCGAACGCGCCGCACGTGCAAACGAACGGCAGCAACGGCTCGACGACTCCGGCATTTGCCTCCACGCTCAACACTGCGACCGCTGCGGCGGTTCAGAGTTCGACCGCGGCGGCAGCGCCTTACACGATCGACCCGCAGTCGATCATCGAGCAAGTCGTCAAAGGCATCACATTGCGCAATTTCGGCACGACGTCGGAAGTGCGCATGCGTCTGCAGCCCGAGCATTTGGGCGACGTCTCACTCAAACTCACCGTCACCGGTAACACCATTTCCGCGAACATCGTCGCACAGAACGCGCACGTTCGCGACATGCTGCTTTCAAACCAGCAGCAGCTCGCGCGCGCGCTTGCCGAAGGGGGTCTCTCGCTCGGCAAATTTTCCGTCGACGTTTCGGGCGGAAACCCCGGCTTCTCTCAGCAGCACGCGCAGCAGCACCGCCAACTCGCCAAAGTGGGCACGCTGCAAGGCGACGCCGCTGAAGAAGACGCTTGGGCGGATTCACGATTCGGTCCGCCGGTTTTGACCGGCGCCAAATCGCTCGTGCTCAATTATTTGGCGTAAACGCCAAGGAGTAGAACATGGCAGGTATCTCGTCACTCAATGGAGCGGGGCTCCAGCAAACGCCGTCTTCGTCGTCGAGTACGGGACTCAACGCGAACCTCAACTCGTCGGCTTTTCTGCAACTGCTCACCACGGAAATGCAGAATCAGGATCCGATGCAGCCGGTCGACGACACGCAGTCGGTCGCGCAGCTCGCGCAGTTCTCGGCGTTGTCCGCAACGGAAGAGATGAACACCTCGTTTCAAAACTTCCAGTCGAACTTCGGCGTGATGCAATCGGCTACGCTCATCGGCAAAAACGTCACCGTCAGCACGCCGGACGCCACGGGCAACACGTCATCGGTAACCGGCACGGTCTCCACGATCGAAGTGCAAAACGGGCAGCCGTACTTCACGATGAACGGCGCCAACGGTAAACCGATCTCAGACGGCAACGGGCAACCGTTGATGTTTTCCACGAGCGAAATCGTGGGGATCGGCAACTAAACTATGGACTCCAAGGATCTCAATGCGATCGGCACGCCGGGCATAATCCCGGGTCCGGCACCGCGCCCGGCCGGCACGCCGGTACAGATCCCGCCTACCTCCGGCCCGAGTTTCCGTTCGGTACTCGAACAGCAGCAGCGCACGGCAACGGCGCAGCCTCTCAAATTCTCGGCTCACGCGATGCAGCGTCTGCAGTCGCGCAACATCCACTTGAGCAGCGAAGACATGGCGCGCATGAACGCGATGGCCGACAAAGCAGCGGAAAAGGGCGCGAAACAATCGCTCTTCATGCTCCGCGACGTCGCCATGGTCGTGAGCGTCAAAAATCGCACCGTCATCACCGCGGTAGACGGAGATTCGATGCGGGAGAACGTGTTCACCAACATCGACAGTGCGGCAATAATCGGCTAGTTTTCACCTCGGAGCGGACCGCTTGCGGAGCTCCGGACTGCGGCGTCGATCGATAGACGCGCCGCGTATCTGTAAGAAAGGTCAAAAGACATGGGATTCGATGCGCTGTTTACAGGCATCTCCGGTCTGAACGCTTATCAAAGCCAGATCGACATGATCTCCAACAATATTGCAAACGTCGGCACGTTCGGCTTCAAAGGCCAGCGCATGACGTTCGCCGATCTGTTCTATCAGTCGCAGAACGGATATGCAACGGCGCCCTCGCAGAACAGCGGCGGCGTGAACCCGCAGGAAATCGGGCTCGGCGTAAAGGTCAACACGATCGACACGAACTTCAGCCAAGGCGGCTTGCAAACCACCGGCGTCAACACCGATCTCGCGCTCAATGGTGACGGGTTCTTCGTCCTGCGCAACGTGGACGGAAGCGGACAACCGGTCTACACGCGCGACGGCGCGTTCTCGTTGAACGCGAACGGCGTGCTGTACGATCCGGCGACCGGCTTGGCGGTTCAAGGCTTCATGGCGAACGGCAACGGCACGGTGTCGGCAACGGGAACGCCCGGCACGATCACGGTTCCGCTCGGTCTGCAAATGCAAGCCACCGCAACGGGCGGCCCCAACTCCGTGAAGCTCGGACCCTCGAACGACAAAGAGTTCGACATGAGCTTCGGCGGATCGCTCGATCAAACGCAATTTTCCGTGGCGCTCGCGGGCGGATCGCCGGCCAGCAAAGTCCTGACGACGACAATCTACGACTCGCTCGGCAACGCGCATCAAGCGACGATCACGATGTCGCCGGACACGACCGGCTCGACGCCTGCAGGCATTGCCACGGCGGATCCGGGCGGCGTTCTCACGGCTGCCGCAACGGTTGCCGGTTCAACGAGTCAGAACGACACGATCACCGTTACGACGAACGCGGGCGGAACGTCGGCAACGGTCACGGACACGCTGGGCAACAGCACGACCGCGACGCCGGGACAAACGATCACGATGGGCGGCGCCACGTTCACGATGCAAACGCCGATGCCGGGAACGCAGACCGCGACGATCAACGTCACGGGTGCGACGACCGGTCTTCCGGCGTCGGTGAAGGACGCGAACGGAACCGCCGTCGCGCCCGGAACGCGCTGGAAGTACACCGTAGCCTTCGCCGACGGAACCAGTCCGGCGGCCGGAGCGAGCAGCGGGTACATTTGGTTCGACGCGAACGGTCAGTACATCAACACGTCGGGTGACGTGAACGGCGCGAACGTGCACACGCTGGGCACCGCACCGACGCCGTCCGGCGCGGGCGGCGGCGGCGCGGGCGATGCGGTTCAAATCGCGGCGTGGCCCGCGGGCGATGCGTCCGCTGCGCCGCAAACGATCGGACTCGACTTCTCCAGCATGTCGGCGCTCGCGGGATCGCCCACGGCGAACGTGCTCGCCCAAAACGGCTTCGCCGCAGGTACGCTGTCCAACATCACGATCGGCCAAGACGGTTCGGTGCTGGGTTCGTTCACCAACGGACAGCAAAAGACGATCGCGCAAGTCGCGGTCGCGACGTTCCAAAACGAAGGCGGCCTGCACCGCACCGGCGGCAACGGCTTCCAGCAAACCGCTGACTCCGGTTTGGCGCAGATCGGAACGGCGAACACCGGACGCTACGGCGCAATCATCTCGGGTTCGCTCGAGCAGTCCAACGTTTCACTCGCGGACGAGTTCACCAAGATGATCGTCGCGCAGCGCGCCTTCGAGGCGAATACGCGCGGCATCTCGACGGCGGACCAGAACCTCATGACGGTCCTGAACATCCGCGGCAGCGAGAACTAGCGCAGGCACGACTTAGCCCTCACGCGCTAGGGGGACACGGAGGTCCCATCGGGGGACCCGCGGGAAACCGCGGGTCCCTTTAATAAGGAAGAGTCGTGATCCAACTCACGAGACTCAACGGGCAGCCCATCATGGTGAACGCCGATCTGATCGAATCGGTCGAGCCGACGCCGGATACGGTCATCACGCTGGTGAGCGGCAACAAACTGATCGTCCGCGATTCGATGGACGATATCCGAAGCCGAATCATCGAGTTCAAACGAAAGATTTACGGTCCGCCGCCGTAGATTGCGGTCCCCCGCCGCGCTCAGGATGATAACCGCGGTGCCGATACAGGATAGGTGGACTTTGCTACGCTGGTAGGCCTCATTATTGCCTTTGGGGCCGTCGTCGTCGCCGGCTGGGCGGGTGGAACGGATCCGCACGTCTTCCTCGGACGCTGGGATGCGCTCGTCCTCATCCTCGGCGGCACGTTCGGGGCGACGATGATCTCGTTTCCGATGCGCACGTTCATCAAAGGGTTCGGCGGCGGTTTGAAGACCGCGTTCTCCGAACCGGTGTACCACGAACGCGACGTCATCGCGACGCTCGTATCGTTTGCCGAAAAAGCGCGACGCGAAGGTTTGCTCGCACTCGAAAACGAGGCGGCCGCGCTCGAAGACGACTTCATGCGCAAAGGTATTCAACTCGTCATCGACGGCCGCGATACCGACGTCATCCGCAAAGTCCTCGAGACGGAAGTTTCGCACGTGCAGGAAGTCGGAACGAAAGCGGAAGCGGTATTCAGCAATATGGGCGGCTACTCGCCCACGCTCGGAATCATCGGCACGGTGCTCGGTCTCATCGGCATGCTCAAGGGCCTCGCCGCTATGAACGGAGCGTCCAGCGTAGCCGGAAACATCGGCGGCGCAACGGCGCAGGCGTTCGTTGCGACGTTTTTCGGCATCTTACTGGCAAATCTGCTGTGGCTTCCGATTGCGAACAAAATTAAGGAACGTTCGGGACAGTTGCTGCTGCTGCGCGAAATCATGATCGAGGGCATTCTCTCGATTCAAGCCGGCGATAACCCGCGGCTTCTTGAAGAGCGCCTGCACGCGTTTCTGGATCCGCAAGAACGCGAAACGGAGATCGAGGAGGGCGGCGCCGTCGTCGATCAGCCCAGCTACTCCACCGAGCTCGATGAGCCAGCCGATCAAGACTGCGGCGCGCGCGGCCGAAAGCCGGTTCCGCAAGAAAACCGAAGAAACCAAAGTCGAGACAGCCGGCATGATGCGCTGGCTGTTGACCTATGCGGACATGATCACGCTGCTGCTCGCGCTGTTCATCATCCTGTTCGCCATGTCCACAATCAGCAAAGTCAAATTCCAGCGATTCGCCAAAGACGTGTCCGGCGGTTTCGACAACGTTTGGTCTGCGAACGAGCCTCCGCAGGGCGGGCTGGACGCGCAGCGCCGCTTCGATGCGGCTTCGAACATCCCGGCAATTCAGCGGGAACTCCAGCAGTACGTGGAGCGCAATCGCCTGCAATCGCAGGTCGAAGTGCACATGGACCACCGCGGCTTAGTGATTACTTTACTTTCCGATAAGAGTTATTACGACAGCGGAAGCGCCCAACTGCGCCCGCAGACTAAGAAAATTCTGGATGCCGTCGATTCCTTTCTAAGGAAGAACGACAACCTCATACGGGTCGAGGGCAACACGGACGACGTGCCCATTGCGACGGCTCAATACCCGAGCAATTGGGAGTCTCTACCGCGCGCGCCGTGAACGTGGTCAGGTATTTGGTGGAGGACGACCACCTGAACCCGACGCGGATATCGGCAGCGGGATATGGACAGTATCATCCACGGACGGATAACCGCACGGCGGAGACTCGACAGGAAAATCGTCGCGTCGACATCGTGCTGCTCAATGCCAACCTCTCAAAGCTGAAAAGGGGCAGTAGTCCGTCATATGTCCAGTCTCTCGCAAGAAGAAATTGACGCGCTGATCAATCAGCTTGCCACGGAGCCCGCCGCTCGCGAAGAGGCGCTCGAAGGCAAGAAGATCAAGTCGTTCGATTTCCGCTTCAACAAGCGCCTCGACAAGTTCTCGAACAACCAGCTGCAGACGCTGCGGACGCTTCACGAGAACTTCACTCGGCTGCTCAACAACTCACTCTCGGTCTATCTTCGCACGCGCGTGGAAGCGAGCATCGTTTCCATCGAGCAGATCAGTTACGGCGACTTCATCGCGAGCATCGGCATCCCGTCGATCCTCTCGATCTTCTCGATGGATCCGCTGCCGGGCAGCGGCATCACTCAAGTCGACTTGAACTTGGTCTTCTCAATCATCGACCGGCTGCTCGGCGGCCCGGGGTGGTTCCCGCAGAAGCTTCGCGACCTGACCGACATCGAGCGCACGCTGATGCAGCGCTTCATGGCGCGCATGCTCAACAGCTACCGTGAATCGTGGAACTACCTGCTCACGCTCTCGTTGAAGATCGAGGCGCTCGATTCCAATCCTCAGTTCATCCCGCGCATCATCCCGCTCGATCAAATCGTCGCCTACGTCTCGATGGAACTCAAAGTCGGCGACATGGCCGGCGTCATGAACTTCTGCCTGCCGTACCTCGTGCTGCAGTCGATCGGCACGCAACTCACCGACTTCCAATGGTCGCCGACGGTCATCGCCGGCCGCGGCATGACGGAAGAAGACATCCAGCAACTGGCGCGCAACGTCGAGCGCGCCGACGTGGACGTTCAGGTTGAATTGGGCCGCACGACGGTCTCGCTGCGCGATTTGGTCGCGCTGCAGCCCGGCGACCTGGTCCTGTTCGATAAACCGACCGACTCGGCGCTCGTGGCTCGCGTCAACGAACGCGAGAAGTTTCGCGTCTATCCCGGCGTGAACAAAGACCGCATCGCCGTGCAAGTTTCCGACGTCATCACCAGCGAGGACGAATAAGCCGCAATGCCCGACATTCAACAGCTCACCGATTCGATGCTGGAGGCGGCCGGAACGGTCCTCGGCCGGCTCGTCGAACAGCCCGTTGCCGCGTCCGCCGTGACGCGCAAGGATCACGAAGGCTCAATAAAAATCGACGGCGGAACGCTCGTTACCGTCGCGCAGATTCCATCGCTCGGCATTCACGTCGTGGTACGCTTTGCGGCCGCCGACATTTCGAACATCGTGAACCTCATGCTCGGCGGCGCCGACGACGGCGCTGAAATGGGCGCGATGCAGCTCTCCATCGTTTCTGAAACGGTGTCGCAGATCGCAGCCGCGATGGCGGAGCAACTCGCAAAAGGCCTGGGAGCGAGCACGGACGGCGTGCACGCCGACCTCTGCACGGACGCCACGAATCTTCCGGCCCCGCCGTTCGCCTCGTACGAAGGTACCGTTCAAGTCGGCGCGGACGCGGCCCCCGAGATTGCAATCGATTTCGACGGCATCGCCCTCTCGAAGATCGGCGGCACCGCGGAGCCTGCAGCTGCGGAGCCCAAACGCCGGCAGCCGGCAGCGCCGCCTGCACATCCGGTTTCATTCGCGCCGATGGCGCCGTCCGCGTCTCGCGGTTCGCACGGCGGCAACAATCTGGATCTGGTGCACGACGTTCCGCTGCAGATCAGCGCGGTGCTCGGCAAGACCGCTCTGACGCTTCGCGACGTCGTCACGCTCCAGTCGGGAAGCGTCTTCGAACTCGACAAACTCTCGACCGACCCGATCGATCTCTATGTCAACAACATTTTGATCGCGCGCGGCGAAGTGGTGGTCGTCGACGATAAATACGCCGTAAAGATCAGCGAACTCAACCCGAGCGTAGAGTAGTGGCGTTCGCCGGACATTATATACTGGCGCTGCTGGTCGTAGCGCTGATGCTCTTTGGGCTGTACACGGTCGTGCGCGCACTTGGCCGCGGACGTTTGGTCACGTCAACCGACCGGCGCTTGGTCACGATCGTGGAATCGACGTTTCTGGCGCAGAACACGACGCTCCACGTCGTCAAGGTCGGCGAGCGCTACTACTTGATCGGCGGCGGCAGCGGTCGCGTCAATACGCTGGCCGAAGTGCCGTCCGAGCAAGTCGAGCCGTGGATTCGCGATCAGCGCACGCTGTTCGCGCAGCAAACGCAGACCATCGCCGGGTTTCTGAAGCAACTGCGCAAGCCACAGTCATGATTGCATTTTTCACGCGTCTGTGGACGCGTCATCGCGCCTTTTTCATCGTGAGCGGCGTCGCCGTCTTCTCGCTGTGGGTCATTCCGGCGATCGCCGCGGCCGCTACCGCGCCGTCGAGCCCGACCGTGCCGATTCCGCAGGTGAGCATCGGCGTCGGCCAAGCGAAGAATCCCAAAGACGTCGCGACCGCGCTTCAAATTCTGCTGCTGCTCACCGTGCTTTCGCTCGCACCGACGCTGCTGGTTCTGGTGACGTCGTTCACGCGCGTAATCGTCGTGCTCTCGTTCGTTCGCACGGCCCTCGGTACGCAGCAAGTCCCGCCGAACCAAGTGCTGGTAGGCTTGGCGCTGTTCTTGACGTTTTTCATCATGGCGCCGGTCATCAAGGACGTCAACCAAAACGCGCTTCAGCCGTTCATGAAGAACCAGATCACGCAATCCGTCGCGCTGGACCGCGCCGTGCAGCCGCTGCGCAAATTCATGTTCAAGCAGACGCGCGAGAAGGATTTGCAGTTATTCTACTCGCTGTCCAATGAGCCGCGGCCCGCAACGCAGGCGGACGTCCCCACCTATATCGTCATCCCCGCGTTCGTCATTTCCGAATTGAAGACGGCGTTCGAAATCGGCTTCGCAATCTATGTGCCGTTCATCGTCATCGACATGGTGGTCGCGAGCATCTTGCTGTCCATGGGCATGATGATGATTCCGCCCGTCATCATTTCGCTGCCGTTCAAAATCCTGATTTTCCTGCTCGTCGACGGATGGAACCTCACGGTCAGCGCCATCTTTCAGAGTTACAAATGACGGCGTATACGCTCGCCACCCCAACCTTCCGTCCAAAAACCGCTAGCGATTGTGCCCTCCATGGCAAAATCGCTGCTTCTCCGCTTTTTTGCGAGAACGTAGTTTTGAAGAAACCATCCGGGTTTGCGCAAAAAAGTCAGAGATTTCCGGACGGAAGGTTGGGGTGGCGCGCGACCCGTCGAGTGGGGTGTGCATATGGGCTTCGGTGACGCGATAGCGCTGGGCCGCGACGCGATTTTCGTGTGCTTCATGGTGGCCGCGCCGGTGTTGCTGATCTCGATGGTCGTGGGCCTCGTCATTTCGATCTTCCAGGCGGTGACGCAGATTCAGGAACCGACGCTGACGTTCATCCCGAAGATCATCGCATCCGCGCTGACCATTCTGTTTTTCGGGCCCTTCATGCTCGCGCTGCTCACGGACTTCACCACGCGCATCTTCACGCACGTGCAAAGCTTCGTAAAGTAACGGCGTGCTCGACGTCTTCGGGCTCACGCAGGCCCAATTCGAGACGCTGCTCCTGGTCTTCGTGCGCACGTCGACCATGCTCTTCGTGTTTCCCGTGTTCTCCGCGCGTCAGATTCCGATCATGGTGCGGATAGGCTTGGCGGGGATCATCTCGTTCGTCATCTTTCATGCGCAGCCGCTCACCGCGGCGCTTCCCGACATCGGCTCGCTCATCGGCGCCGTCGTCAGTCAAGTCGTGATTGGCCTCATCGTCGGCTTCGTCGCATATCTGGTATTCATGGGCATTCAGTTCGCCGGTGAAATCCTGGACATCCAAATCGGTTTCGCCGTCGCGAACGTCATCAGTCCGCAAACGCAGGAGCAGGTGACGGTGCTCGGCGAGTTGGAGTTGACGCTTGCGACGCTCGTCTTTCTTGTCAGCAACTCGCATCTGCTGATGCTGCAGGGCATCGGCGGGTCGTTCCACCTCGTGCCGCTGCCGTACGTCAACCTCGACCCGAGCGTAGCCGGCAACGTCGTCACGTTTTTGGAGCAGGCGTTCCTGATCGTCTTCCAAATTGCCGCGCCTGCCGCCGTCTCGCTCTTCATCATCAACGTCGCGCTGGGGCTGATGGCTCGCGTTGCACCGCAGATGAACGTCTTCGTCGTCGGCTTCCCGCTGCAGATCGGCGTCGGGCTGCTGATGCTCGCCGTCAGCGTTCCGCTGCTGGTTACCGCATCCCCGCAAATCTTCTCGGACGCGGCGCGTCATATGGATACGGTGATGCGCGGCATGGCATCGCCCTAACGAAAACCGCCCTTCGAAAAACCGCCGACAAGCGCGGCGCGCGGCAACGGAATAATCGATCGGAAAAAGTTTTTCATGCGCGGAACAGCGCCTACGCCACAACGCCTTAGTAAATCATCTGCCCGATCTTGTTCGCCGTGCGTCTCCGTGAAGTAGATGAGACCGTCCGGTCCGATCACGAGCTGATTCGGAAACGCACTCGCCGTTGGGACCGCGTATTCATTTACGGTGGATGGCGTGATAGCGCTCACGCTGCCGATCTTGTTTTGCGCGGGATCCGCAAAGTAAAGATTGTTGTCGGAGGCCGCAATCAAACCGAGCGCGCTCGTCGCGGGCGTCAGGGAATACTCGCTCGCCTGACCCGCCGTGGTGAGGCGGCCGATCTTAGCGACGTTGTTCTCGGTGAACCACATCGCGCCGTCGGGACCTTGAACGATTGCAGTTGGTCCGGCGTTGGGCGTGACGGTCGGAACTTCCGCAAGTGTGCCGTTCTGAACGTTGAGCACGCCGATACGCGAAGCGGCGTTTTCCGCGAAGTAGACATGACTGGAGTCGCCGGAGTTCACCGCTATTCCGAGCGGGTCGGCGCTCGCGCTGCCGCCTAACGCTGTGATGGAGAATTCGCAGACGCTGGCGCTGGACGCGGTAACGACGCAATTCGCCGGCGGCGTAACGGTGCCGGTCGGAGCGAACTGGCCGGTCGTGAGTATCTCGCCGATCGCATTGTTGCCCGGATCGGTGAACACGAGCGTGTTGAGCGCCGGACCTGATACAAGGTATTGCGGCGCGCTCCCAGTGACGTGAAACTCCGTAACCTTGTTGCCCGTGATCGCCATCGTGGCGACGCCCGGCGAAGCGCCTTGCTCGGTAAACCAAAGATTGCCGTCAGGTCCATGCGTGATGAACATGGGGTTGTTGCCCGCCGTGCCGCCGTTTGAGGCGATGCTGAATTCCGTTACCGTGCCGCCCGTGGTGCAGCTGCCCGACTTTTCCCGTCGCCCTGCTCGGTGAAGTACAAGAATCCGTCGCTTCCCACGGTAATGCCGCCGGGGTTGGCGCCCGCCGTGGGCACGGCAAATTCGTTCGTCACCTTTGGAACGATGGGGGACGCCGTAGGCAGCGGATTGCTGCCGATGACCGTGCCGTGGCCGCATCCTGCCAGCGCAAGAGCAGTGAAAAACAACGAGGCCGCCAGGCCCGCAGAACGACGCATGTAGTCTCCTGTGATGAGGTTGCCCGGGAGGGGCTTAAACCCCCCGCCTATTCGTCGCACCGGGGCAGTGTCCCGCCGGTTAAGGCGCCGTCCCCGCACGGTAAAACCTGCGCGCGCGTACTGTTGAGCACCAGCGCGGCGGCCGATGATAGGTCTAGGTGGCAAGACCCGAGCAGACTGAAAAGGCCACACCGAAGCGCCGTGAAGAGGCGCGAGGACGCGGTCAAGTTGCGAAGAGCCCCGATCTCGCCGGCGCATCGGTCTTCCTTGCCGGCGTTTTCGTGCTGCACGCGTGTACCCCGGCTGCTCTGGGCTCGCTTTCGACGAGCGTTCAGGAGATTCTGTGGCGTATTCACGAGCATCAGGACTTCACGATCACGTCGGTATGGACGCTGTTCGCGCGCGGATTCGGCGGCCTCGCCCTGCTCTTGGGTTTGCTTTTCGGAGCGGCGGTAATCGCCGGCATCGGCGTCAACGTTTTGCAGACCGGCTTCCTGATTTCGCTTACGCCGATCGCGCCCAGCTTCAACAAGATCAATCCGCTGACCGGCTTTCAACGCATGTTCTCCAGACAAGTGCTCGTCAATCTTGCCAAGCAGCTGCTCAAACTAGGCGCGGTGCTAGTCATCATTTACTCGAGCGTCGCCGGAAACGTCAACACGCTGCTGATGCTTGGTCAGCTCTCGCCGCAGCACATGCTCTCGTTCGTCGGCGAATTGATTTTTTCGATCGGCTGGAAATTCGGTTTGCTGCTGGTCATCGTCGGGCTGCTCGATTATGCGTACGAGAAATGGCAGTACGAAGAAAACCTCAAGATGACCAAGCAAGAGGTGAAGGACGAGTTCCGGCAGTCGGAAGGCAACCCCGAAGCCAAGGGCGCCGTCAAGCGCCGCCAGCGCGAATTTGCGCGCCGGCGCATGATGTCGGCCGTGCCGAAAGCGACCGTCGTCGTAACCAACCCGACCCACTTCGCCGTCGCGCTCGAGTGGGATGAAGTGAAGATGGAAGCGCCCGTCGTCACGGCCAAAGGCGCGGATCTCCTTGCCAAGCGCATTCGCGAAATCGCACAAGAACACGGCGTTCCGATCATGGAGAACCCGCCGCTCGCGCGTACGCTCTATGCAAAGGTGGAACTGGAGCAGTCGATTCCGCCGAACTTGTATGCGGCCGTGGCGCAAGTCATCGCGTTCGTGTACAAGATTAAAAGAAAGACGATCGCCTGATGGCTGCGGTTTCGCAGGTCCAGCAAAACGGCGGCATCCTGAGCCGCATCGCGGGAACGGCGCCCATTTGGGTCGCCGGCGCATCGGTCATGCTCGTCATTCTGATGATCGTGCCGATTCCTCCCGTGCTGCTCGACTTGCTGCTGACGATCAACATCGGCGCCGCGCTGCTGATCATCGGCGTGGCACTCTACGCGGAGAACGCCCTGCAGTTCAGCGTCTTTCCGACGCTGCTGCTCATCGTAACGCTGTTTCGCCTTTCACTCAACGTCACCGCGACGCGGTCCATCCTGCTGCACGGGTACGCCGGCGAGGTCATCAATTTCTTCGGGAACATCGTGGTCGGCGGAAACTATGCCGTCGGCTTCGTGATCTTCCTGATTCTCATCGTTATCCAATTCGTGGTCATCACGAACGGCGCCGGACGCGTCGCGGAAGTCGCCGCGCGTTTCACGCTCGACGCGATGCCCGGCAAACAGCTCGCCATCGACGCGGATCTCAACGCCGGGCTCATCACTGAAGCGGAAGCTCGTCAGCGGCGCAAAGACATTCAGCGTTCGGCAGACTTTTACGGCGCGATGGACGGCGCCAGCAAGTTCGTACGCGGCGACGCGATCGCCGCGCTCATCATCGTCGCGATTAACACCGTCGGCGGCTTCATCGTCGGCGTCGCGCAAGAGCATCTCTCGCTGATGCAGTCGCTGCAGCACTTTACGCTGCTGACGGTCGGTGAAGGCATCGTCACGCAAGTTCCCGCGCTGCTAATCTCGACCGCAACCGGCATCATCGTCACGCGCGCCGCGTCCGAATCGGATTTCGGGGCGGATCTGACCAAGCAGCTCAGCGGCCAGCCCACCGCAATCCTGATCGCGGCGATCATGACCGCGCTCTTCGGGTTTGCCGGCTTGGTGCGGTGGTTCATGCTGCCGCTCTCGGCGCTGCTCTTCATCTATTACCTGCGCACGCGCAACCGCCCGCGCGACCAGCGCGTCGGGCAGCTGCCCACGCCGGCGCAGGCCGCGGCCGTCGCCGGCGGCGCAAGTGCGACGCCGGCCGTCAAGCCGGCGGAGTCGGTCGTGCCGCTGCTCTCCTACGATCCGATGGAACTGGAGATCGGGTTTGGCCTGATTCCGCTGGTCGATACCACGCAGGGCGGCGACTTACTCGAGCGCATAACGCTGATTCGCCGCCATGCCGCGCGCGATCTCGGCATCGTCGTGCCGCCGATTCGGGTGCGCGACAATCTGCAACTCAAACCGAGCACGTACGTCGTGAAGATCTACGGCCTTGAAGTCGCGTCCGCGGAGGTCATGGTGAGCCGTTTGCTCGCGATGAACCCGGGCACCGCAACCTCGCCCATCGAAGGCATTCCAACGACCGAACCGGCATTCAATCTGCCTGCGTTGTGGATTTCGGATGCGGCGCGTTCGGAGGCCGAGATGGCGGGCTACACCGTCATCGATCCGACCAGCGTCATCGCGACGCACCTCACGGAAATCATCAAAGGCCACTCGCCCGATCTGCTCGGACGGCAAGAAACGTCGGCGCTGCTCGACAACGTCAAGACGCACTACCCGGTCGTCGTCGAAGAACTGGTTCCGAATCTGCTTACCGTCGGCGAAATCCAACGCGTCCTGCAGAATCTGCTGCGCGAACGCATCCCGATCCGCAATTTGCTGCTCATCCTCGAGAGTTTGGCGGACGCCGCGCGCGTCAGCAAGGACGTCGACTTCCTAACCGAGCGCGTGCGCGCTGCGATGGCTCGTCACATCTGCGCGGAATACGCCGAAGAAGGTCTCCTCTCGGTCATTACGGTCGATCCGCGTTTAGAAGCGCTGCTCGGCGAAGCGGTGCGCCGCGGTGAGGACGCGTACGCGCTTTTGGATCCGAACACCGTCGCGAAGATTTACAGCTCGCTCACCAAACAAATGGCGGCGGCGCAAAGTGCCGGCCTCCACCCGATCGTGCTCTGCTCGCCCTCGGTGCGCCTGGCGCTCAAGCGTTTGACGGAGCGCGCCGCGCCGCAGCTGGTCGTGCTTTCGTACTCGGAGATCGCACCGGGTCTGCGTGTCGAATCCATCGGTCAGATCGCGACCACCGATGAAGCGGAAATGGAGAGTTCGCGAACATGATGTTCAAATCGCTGTTCCGCCCGAACGTGAAAAAGCGCGTCGACGAAGGCAAGTTGCCGGCGCTGCATTCGTTCGTCGACGTGACGATAACCGGACGCGCCGCGCGATCGGTTTCCATCGAAGAATCCGGCCCCGAGCGCATTGCCGTCGGCGACACGGTCGGCCGCAAAGGCGAACGCGCCGTCTTCGTCTATCAAACCTCGCTCGGAAAATTCCGCTTCGCTGCAACCATCGCGGAGGTGCGCGACGGCATGACGTTCTTTCCGATTCCCGAGCGCATCGAAACGATAGCGGGCGGCGCGCAAAAACGCTCCAGCGTTCGACTGGACACGCTCATCGGCGGCTTCTGGCGCATGGCGCCGGGCGGCCAGGGAGTCGGCGAATTCGCGAAGGGCAGCATCCGCGACATCAGCCGCGGCGGTTGCGCGCTCATCATGGATCGGCAATGCAAAGTGGGGCAAACGCTCGAGATCAAGATGACGCTCAGCGCAGTTGCCGCGCCCCTTACCGTTTTGGCCGAGGTAATGCGGGTCGAGCAGATACCGACTTCCGGCAAATTCTCACACGGTCTGCGCTTTCAAGGCGTCACGGCCGAGGAAGATCGCGCCATTCTGGACTTTATCAATCGCCGGACGACGGAGCTGCGCAACCGCGGCCTGGCGTAGCGCCTAACAAAAACCCCGATTTCGGCCGATGGGGATTAGGTACCAATATCGGCCTCTAGGAGCAAGGAATGAGCAAGCGGGTCCTCATCGTCGACGACGCCGTCGTCATGCGGATGATGATTAAGGGGATTCTGAGCAAGAACGGATTCGACGTGGTCGGCGAGGCGCAAAACGGCGCCGAAGCGGTCGACAAGTACAAGTCGCTTACCCCGGATCTCGTCACGATGGACATGGTCATGCCGGAAATGGACGGCATCTCCGCCGTGCGGCAAATCATGAACCACGATCCCAACGCGAAGATCATCATGTGCACCTCGATGGGACAGCAGGCGCTGGTCGTCGAGGCGATTCAAGCCGGCGCGAAATCGTTTATCACCAAGCCGTTCCAGCCTCCGAAGATTCTCGAGACGATCAACAAGGTGCTTTCGTGAGCGCACAAAGCCTCAAGCTCAACGATTTGCAGAAGGACGCGCTCAAAGAGGTCGGCAACATCGGCGCGGGCCATGCCGCAACCGCGCTCTCGCAGCTGCTCAACGCCAAGGTCAATCTGAGCGAGCCGAGCATCGACGTCATCAAATTTCGCGATTTGGCCAGCCGCGTCGGTCACGAGAACCGGATGGTGGCGGCGCTGCATATGTACATTCGCGGAGAGGCGCCCGGGCAAATCGTCGTGCTGTTCGACCGCGAACAGGCGATCGATTTCGTCTCGACGTTTCTCAAACGCGTCATCGGCGACATTCAAGTTTTCGATTCCATCGCCGACTCCACGCTCAAAGAGATCGGCAACATCATCGCCGGTTCGTATCTATCCGCCATCAACAATCTCACCGGTCAGAACGTGCTTCCGTCGGTTCCGACGCTTTCGTACGGGACGATCCAGGCGGCATTCCGCACCCTGATGTCGATACTGCCGGACCAAGACGTCTTCTTGATCGAAAGCGCGTTCCTGGACAAGGAAAAGGCGGTGTCGGGTCAGTTCATCTTGATACCGGAAACCGGCTCTCTCGGGCCGCTTCTCGCCGTCTTCGGCGTAGAGTAAACCGTTTCGGCTCGGCGGCCATGAGCGAAGACCTGTTCGATAGATCCGAATTCGTCTCGTACTTCCGCGACGAAGCCGAGGAGCTGCTGCAGCAGCTCGACGCCGATCTCCTCCATCTCGAAGACTTCGTGAACGGCGGCCGCCCTGACGCCGAATTGGTGAATTCGCTTTTCCGCGGCCTCCACACGATCAAGGGCAGTTCCGGAATGCTGCAGTTCACGGACGTGCAGAGCCTTGCTCACCGCCTCGAAAATTTGTGCGACCTGCTGCGTAAAGAGCGCATGCCGCTCTCCGAAACGTGCGTCGACGTATTGTTCGCGGGCCGCGATTTCCTAACCGGGCTGATCGAGGCCGCGGTGCAAGGCACCGAAACGCCGGCCGGACTTGCCGCCTACATTGCGCGCGTCGATTCGTTCGTTGCGGTGTACGACGAGACGTCGAACGTAATCGAAGGCGCGACGGGTTCCGACGTTTCGTTCGAAGAGGCCGCTGCCGAAGAAGTGGTGAGCGAAGACGAAATCGCCGCGTTCGAAGCCGAAGTGTGGCGCCAAGTGGAACAGATGCGCGCTCCGCAAACGCCGCGTCCGGAAGTGCAAACGCCGCAGGCACGAACGGAAGCAGCCGGCAAGACGAAAAGTCACCAAACGATTCGCGTCGACATCGAGCGCCTGGATTTGCTGCTCAACCTGGTCGGCGAACTCGTCATCAACCGCACGCGCATCTCCGATATCGCCAATACGCTCGAGCGCGCGCTGCATGCCAAAGAACTCGCGCCGCTCACCAAGGAACTGGCGGACAGTTCGGCGCTGCTGGCGCGTACGACGAACGAGATTCAGGAATCGATCATGAAAGTGCGCATGGTGCCGATCGGACAAGTGTTCGATCGGTTTCCGCGCATGGTGCGCGATGTTGCAAAGGCGCGCGGCAAGGAAGTGCACCTGGCAATCGCCGGAGCCGAAACGGATCTCGACAAGACGATCGTCGACGAAGTCGGCGATCCGCTCATGCATCTGCTGCGCAACTGCGTCGACCACGGCATCGAGACGCCGGAGGAGCGCGAACGCCGCGGCAAACCGCGCCACGGCACCATCTCGCTCGACGCCTATCACGAGGGCAATCAGATCATCATCGAAGTCTCCGACGACGGAAACGGCATCGATCTGGATCGGGTGCGTGCGCGCGGCATCAAGCAAGGACTGATCGGGTCGGACGACCGCTTGACGGATCGCGAGATCATCGAATTGATCTTCACGCCGGGATTCTCTACGGCGGAAGTGGTAAGCGACGTCAGCGGCCGAGGCGTCGGGATGGACGTGGTGAAGAAGAACATCACGCGCCTCAAAGGCGTCTTCGACGTCAACACCGTGCCGGGAGCCGGCACGACGTTCACGATAAAATTGCCGCTCACGCTCGCGATCATTCAAGCGCTGCTCGTGCGCGTGGGTGAGGAACTGTATGCGATTCCGCTCGACTCCGTCATCGAATCGCAGCGGGTCGAGATGGAAGACGTGCGCACCGTGCACGGCAGCGAAGTGATCACTCTGCGCGGGCAAGTGGTGCCGCTCGTACGCATCGCCGATTTCTTCGACCTTCGCGCGGACCGCGATCCCGACAAGGTCATGACGGTGATCGTCGGCCTCCAGGGCCGTCAAGTCGGCTTGGTCGTGGACTCGTTCCAAGGCGAACAAGAGATCGTCATCAAGCCGCTTTCCGACGTGGTCGGGCGCATCCCGGGCATTTCCGGTGCGACGATTCTGGGCAACGGTTCCATTTCACTCATCATCGACGTTCATTCGCTCGTGTCCGAGGCGTACGCCAGCGGCCGCGTCGCGCGCGCCGAATATTCGGGGGTCTAAGACATGGCAACAATAGAACATCTCGACAATCAACACTTGTCCGGCGAACGAGTCCAAGTGGTTTCGTTCCGCCTCGGAAATGAAGAGTACGGCGTCGACATCTCGCAAGTGCAGGAGATCATCCGCATGGTCGAGATCACGCACGTGCCGCGTGCGCCGCGCTTCATGGAAGGCGTCATAAATTTGCGCGGCCAGCTGATTCCGATCATTGACTTGCGCACGCGCTTTTCCATGGCGCGCGCCGAACACACGAAGAGCACGCGTATCGTCGTCACCGAAATCGGCGCGAAGAAGGTCGGAATCATCGTCGACGGCGTATCCGAGGTGGTCAACATTCCGGTCGAACAAGTGGAAGCGGCGCCGGACATGATCGCCGGCGTGGGAACGGAGTACATCCAAGGCGTCGGTAAAGTAGGCGATCGCCTGATCATTTTGCTGGATCTCACGATGGTGATCACCGGCGAGGAGAAGGTCCAGCTCGACTCCATGGATTTGGCGTACTAGATTTGCCGCGGCCTTTGGGCCAAAAGGGTATGGCGCGGCGCGCGCCGTTCGGTATGATGTGCGTATGGGAACCCTTCGGGTGCTGGGTCGCCGCATTGAGTACGCCGTCCGTGTCCTACTCACGCTCGGTTTGGCTGCTTCCGTGCTCGTTCTCGTGCTGCTTGGAATCTAATTCCGCGACGCTCTTAAATCCTTAGTTGACACGCCTGCCTGTTTGACGTATAGTCTACTAAAGAATTAAGAGCAACCGTGGAGGTGTTCGTGGCCCGCAAAAAGTCTTCAACTCTTACCGAAGCCGAACTCCGTTTGATGGAGGTGCTGTGGCGCAAACGCCGCGCGACCGTCGGCGAAGTTGCAGAGGCGCTCCCGCCGCCTCCGCTCGCGTACAACACGGTGCTCACTACCATGCGCATTCTGGAGCAGAAAGGCTACGTGTGCCATCAGGAAGAGGGCCGAGCGTACGTTTACGAACCGCTCGTCGAACGCGACGACGCAGCCAAGTCCGCCGTCGGACAGCTCGTTCAACGCTTTTTCGGAAACAAATCCGCCGCGCTCGCGCTACGTCTAGTTGAAGAGCAGCGCCCAAGCGACGAGGAACTCGAGCGCTTGAAAGCTCTCATCGAGAAGTACGAGGAGCAACGTTAAATGCCGGGTCTGCTGAGCGCGCTGGAACCAGCGGCGCGCATCGTCGTCGTTACGCTTTTCAATAGTCTTTGGGAGGCGGCGGTTTTAGCGCTGCTCGTGGGGCTCGTGCTCCGCGTGCTGCCGAACGTCAACGCGACGACGCGGTATGCAGCTTGGTGCGTCGCGCTCGCGGCGTCGCTGCTGCTTCCGCTCGGAACGGCGCTCCCGCAGATCGTCGTTCAGCACGCCGCGTCGCAGCCGGCGGTAACCGCGGCGCACGCGGCTTCGAAGCCTGCGCTGAAAGCGACCCGCCCGACGCAGTTCGTGCTGGGCGAATCGGCGAACCCCGCAACGGCGACGCCCGCCGCGCCGTCATTCCGTTTGCCGGGACGGCTGCATTTTGCATTGCCCGAATACGTCGCGTTCGCGATCTTCGTTTTCTGGTGCGTCGCCGCGCTGCTGCTGCTCGTGCGTTTGGCCGTGAATCTGTGGCGCCTGGAGCACCTCAAGAGCGACGCTCTCCCCTTGCCCGTCGAATACCGCGAGCGTCTGGAACGCTGGTCGAGCGCCGATAAAGGCGAGCGCGAAGTGCGCCTGTGCACGTGCGAGAGCATCGAGGTGCCGATCGCCGTCGGTTTGTTCGATTCCATGATTCTGATTCCGAAGCATCTGCTCGACACGCTGACGCAAACCGAAGTCGATCAGATCATTTTACACGAACTCGCGCATTTGCGCCGTGCGGACGATTGGACGAACGGCCTGCAGCGATTCGTTCAAGCACTGTTTTTCTTCAATCCCGCGGTCCTCTACATCGCGCAGCAGCTCGATCTCGAACGCGAAGTCGCATGCGACGACTGGGTCGTCGACCAAACCAAAGAGGTGCGTCCCTACGCAACGTGCTTGACCAAAATGGCGGAAGTGACGGCGTGGCCGCACCGCCCGCTCGCTGCGCCCGGCGTCTTCCTTACGCGCCGCGGTCTTTCGGTACGCGTGGAACGTTTGCTGCGCGCGGGCCGAAATATTCGCACGCGCGTTTCGTTCGGCCCGACGGGGGCAGTCGTCGCTGCATTGATCGTGCTGTTCTTCCTCTTGCAGACCATTGCTCCGTCGTTCGCGTTCACGCTTCCGCAAGAGCTGGTGCAAACCGGAACTCGAAGCGCGCAGCGCAAGACCGTCGTGTTGCACGAGAGCGTGTCGCCGGTTAAGCCGAAGGTGCTCGTTGCGCAAGCAACGCCGGCACCCGCGCGGAGTCCGTCGCCGGCTCCGAAGCCGCGCACGATCCTGATCCCGGCGCAGCATATTCACATGCCGGCTCGCACCGTGCACATTCCGGCGGTAAACGTCGACGTGCCCGAACAGCATGTTACGATTCCGCCGATGCCGCGCACCGCCTACTACCCTCTCGGTCCGGATTTCGGCAAGAACATCTCGAAAACGATTTCGCAGGCGATGGCCGGCGCGTTCGGCGCGATGGGCAGCGGCAACTTCAACTGCGTAGGTTGCGATTACAGCCGGCAGAATCTTTCGGGACACAACTTCCGCGGGCAACGGCTGAGCGGACCCGATTTCAGCGGCGCCAATCTGCGCAACGCCGATTTCTCGGGCGCCGTACTGCAGGGTGCGGACTTCTCTCGAGCGGATTTGCGCGGAGCAAACTTCTCGCACGCGAAACTGACCGGATGCGATCTGTCGCACGCACAGACTCGACGGCGTGAACTTCGAGGGCGTGCTCATGGTCGGGTGCGACGTCGACGCAGGCGCGTTGACGCCCTCGCAGGCCGGAGCACTGCTTCGGGGCTGCCGCATGGGATGCGACTTCAATCACGCCGATCTCAGCGGACAGGATCTGCGCAACATCACGCTTACCGGCGTCGATCTGAATCATGCGAACTTGCGCGGCGCGGATCTCTCCGGAGCGAAGCTGGAAGGCGTCGACCTGAGTTCTTCGACGCTGGACGGCGCGCGTTTGGACGGAACCGAAATCAGCGGCTGTGATTTCAGCAACGTCGATTTGCGTAACGTCGATCTGTCGAAAGCGCGAATTAGCGGCAGTAAAATGAGCGGCTCCGACCACTAGACTACGGACCTTCCGCATATTTGAAAATGTCCGCGTTTGCACGGGCCCGGTTTCCTGCGTTCACATTCAAGGAGAAAAGCGATGATCGCACTGCTGGTCACGATACTCTTGGCCGCCGCAAACGGCGTACCGGCTAACTGCGTAGGCTGCTCCATGGCCGGCATGGATCTTCACGGGCAGGATCTGCGCAACGTTGCCTGGGCAGGCAGCGATCTGCGCGGCGCAAACCTGCGCAACGCGAATTTGTCCGGCGCGCATCTGGCCGGAATAGATCTGCGCGATGCCGATTTGCGCGGTGCGAACCTGAGCAATGCCATGCTTGCCGGCGTGCAGCTGCGCGGAGCGCATTTGGACGGTGCGCAGTTGCAGAACGTTCGTGTAGCAGGCAGCGACCTTTCCGGATCGTATCTGCAGGGCTTGGCCGACGATCAGGCACGAGCGCTGCTGGCACATTGCGCCGGATGCTCGATTACGAGCGTCGACCTGCACGGCAAGAACCTAAATGGCGTGGAAGTGGTCGGAAGTAACTTCAGCAACTCGAATTTATCGGGCGTGCAACTGCGCGACGCACAGCTGATCGCCGACGATTTCCACAATGCCGACCTACGCGGCGTGCAATTCGAGGGCGCGGCGCTCTGCACGCACGAGAAGGATGATGACGGCGGCACCGTGCATTACGGCCGTCTGCGCTGCAGCGACTTCTCGGGCGCGGATCTGCGCGGCGCGGATTTTCGCGGCGCCCAAATCTGCGATTACGGCCGCGGGCGCGAGAGACACTGTAGCACGCTCGACGCCGCGACGCTGCGCACGATGGCCCGCGCTAATCTCGACGGCGCCGCCGCACCCTAATGGTGCTCGGGCAGCACGGCAACCCGACCGGCGGCTCCGTCCCGCTCGCGCTGTCGTCGGAAAGGCACCCGGGCGGCGGGCCCGTATACTACTAGGGATGTTCCAACGCCTCACCGCCGCGCTCGCTATCGGCGCCCTTGTTGCGCTGAGCGCGAGTCCCGCGACGGCAGTTTCCGCTCCGAAGCCCGCGCCGACGCCGCTCAAGACCATCACGCACATTCACAGTTCGCCGCTGTGCACGGGCTTACGCCGCGCGATTACGCCGGCGATCGCCAAAGTGCTCGACACGGATCATCTCATCGCGACGAGCAAACCGTTCTTCCACGATTACGTTCACGCTTCAGCGACGGGGCAAAACAAAGCCGCGGAAGACATGTCGGTCGAGCATTTGGAGAATCTCATCGGACCGCTCGTGAACAATACGGAAGCCGTCGAGAAACTGCTGACGAACCCGTATGCATTCCCCAGGTCGGTTCACTCCTCCGACGACAAACGTCTTTTGCAGATGCGCGCGCAATTGTATGCCGTAAACGAACAGCAAAAACGCGCGCTCGATCTCATCAGCGGTTTCGTGCAGACGCAGCAGCTCGGCGAACTGCAGGCCGCCGGTCACGAATACGACGCCGCGATCAACAGTACGTCCACGGCCACCACGCCGCCCAATCCGGCTCCCAGCGCGCCGTCCTCGGACGTTCTGAACGCAGGCGTCGGAAACAGCAAGAACGACCCGTCGCGCGCGATGGATCCGCGATACATGAACAGCAACAACCTGATCGGCGCAAATCCCTTGAACGTGTTCGAGAATTCGATCTCGTCGTATCAGGCGGACATCGAAGCCACCGAACAGGACGCAGCCAAGAGCGTCGTGCAGGCAGTCGTTCTTTGCGGCGGCCGCGCACCGGGTCAGCCGGCTCCGTCGCCCTCGCCCACTCCCTCTCCGTAACCGCCTCCACCCGGCGTCTGAATTACGAGCGTTTGGCCAACGGCAAACGCTCGCGTCGTTTTCGCCGGTAAGCGTTGAACGGCTCCCGTGTCGTCCACGAGTTCGTGACGCCCCGTTGCGGCGTCTCCTCCGCCTTGCGCGCCGCGCGGCGCGACGGCATGCCGCTCCGCAAGCAGTGAGACGCGAGCGTCGCCTTCGGTCAGCGTGAGTGCGCGAATCAATCCGTCGCCGCCGCGATACCGGCCGCCGCCGCCCGTGCCGCTCGCGAGTTCGTAGCGCGCAACACGCAGCGGGAACTCGCGTTCGATCGCCTCGATCGGCGTATTGAGCGTGTTCGTCATATGGCACTGAATGCCGTCGATGCCGTCCATGCCCGGACGCGCACCCATGCCGCATCCGTTCGTTTCGTAGAATGCCCAGGTGCTGCCGTCGCCGCGCGTTCCGCCGATCATCACGTTGCTCATCGTTCCGCCGCTTTGCGCCGGAACGCGATCCGGCGCGGCTTGCGCAAGGGCGGCGAGCACGACGTCGGCGTTGCGCGTACTGGTCTCGACGTTACCGCCGGAAACGGGCGCCGGACGCCGGGGATTGAGCAGCGTTCCGGGCGGCACGTCGACGCTCACCGGTCGAAAGCAGCCTTCGTTCATGGGAATCGCCGGATCGGTCACGGCGCGAAGCGCGTAGTACACACCTGAAAGCGTTACGCCGTACACCGCGTTCATCGGAAACGAGAGCTGCGCACCGGTTCCGGCGTAGTCGAAATGCGCGGTTCCGCCTCGAAGCGTCAAACGTAAGCGGATACGAATCGACGCGCGCCCGTCGCGATCTTCGAGCACGTCCTGCTGTTCGTAGACGCCGTCCGCGAGCGTTGCCAGTGCGGCGCGCATGCTGCTCTCGCTTTCGTCGAGCAGGCGTTGCACCGCGGCATCGACCGTATCTCGTCCGAAGCGTTCGTACACTTCGAGCAGACGCCGTTCTCCCGTCCGGTTTCCGGCAGTTTGCGCACGAAGATCGCCGCTGCGCGCTTCGGGCGTGCGCGAGTTCGCTCGAAACAGCGCGACGGTGCTCTCCAGGACGCGATCGTTTTCCACCAGCCGTGACGGCGGCACGACCAAGCCTTCCGCAAAGAGATCCGGCGCATCTGCCGACATCGAGCCCGGGACCATGCCCCCGACGTCCGTGTGGTGCGCTTTGTTCGCGGCAAACCCGACGAGATCGCCGCAGAAAAAAATCGGACGAATAACCGTGACGTCGTTGAGGTGCGTGCCGGAAACGTACGGATCGTTCACGACCCACATTTCGCCTTCGCGAACGCCGCCGTGCTCGCGCGCGATGACGTCGAGCGTCGCGCGCAGCCCCCACGGCAGCGAGCCCAGGTGCACCGGTATGTGCTCGGCCTGCGCGATGAGCCGCCCGGCGCGATCGAAGAGCGCGCACGAATGATCCAGCCGTTCCTTGATGTTCGGCGAATACGCGCTGTTGCGCACCGCGATGCCCATCTCTTCGCTCGCGTAGATCAGCGAGCCCTTGATGATTTCCGCGGATATCGGATCGAGCGTCATGACGGGCTCCACGTAAAACCGGCGTACGCAGCCAGCGCTGCGAACTCGCCGTCGGATCGAAACGCGTGCCGCCACAAACGCCGGGCGCGCAAAGCGTAGCGATCGCCATCGCGCCGCGCGCGCGCGGCGACGAGCGGCGCATCGCAATCTTCCGCGAACGCCGCCAGTTCCGCGCAGTCGTGCGCCCACCCCAGTTCGTCCGTGAGAACGGAGAGCAATGCGCGGGCCCGCTCGAGGCCCGTCGTATCGTCGAGGCGCTCGAGCGCGAAACGCAGCCGCTTGCAGCACAAGCGAAAGGCGTGCAGCGCTTCGTCGTCGCCGCGGTCGAGCGCGCTCGCGCGCTTCAAAACCCTTGCGAAATGAACGCGCACGATGCCGCGCTCGGCCCGGCCTGATGAAAGCGCGCTCGTCATCCCGCGACCTCGCGTTCGAGCTTGCGCCGAGCGCGTTTGGCGCGTTTACATAATCGCTTGCGCACGCGCTGCAGTTGTTCGAGTTCGGCGCCGAAGGCCTTTTCGCCGTACTGCTCGACCCGCTGCAGCAGTACGTCCGCATCGCGCACTTTACCGGCGCACTTGTGCAGACGCGCGATGCGATCGGAAAAGACGCCGCTTATGCCGGCCACATCGGAGAGATCGTCGAGCACCGCACGCAACCGTGCCAGACGCTTTCTGGTGCGATGAAGCCGCTTCGCGGAGCCCGGCTTTTCGCAAAACTCCGCGATCGCTTCGCTCGCTGCGTCGACGTGCGCGTTGACGACGCCTTGCGACCATTCCACGAGTTCCGCGCGCGCGTCCGTCACGCGCGTTCCACCACGAGCATCGCTCCGCGAGTATTCGCCGTCCACTTCGGCGGCACGTAGGTGCACGAATCGTACTGTTCGACGAGCGCGGGGCCGGTTATCGTCGCCTCTGCCGGAAGCGTTTCTCGACCGTAAACCGGCGTCTGCACCTTCGCACCGTCGATCCATACGCTGCGTTCCTCGACGGCGCGCAGCTCGTCTCGCCGCGGTGAGGAAGCGGCGTACGAAGCGCCGTTCGTGTGCGCGCCGGCCGGCGCTGTTGCCGTCAATCGCGCATTCACGAGTTCGACCGGTTCGTCGGCGGCGTAACCGTAGCGGCGGCGGTGTTTTTCGTGAAAGCGTTCGACGATGATCTCGATGCTCGCGGCGTGCTCGACCTCGAGTTCGAAGCTCTGGCCGCGGTAGCGCGCATCGTACTCGCGGCGGAACGCGATCCTTTCGCCGGCCGCGCCCTGCTCGCGCAGCGCTTGCCGCGCGCGTGCCTCCAGATCGTCGAACAGCGTGTGCAGCAGCGCGTAGTTCATCGCGGACGTTTCGCGCAGAATCGGCCGAACGAAACTCGCGCGCAGATCGGCGACCAGCAGTCCGAGCGCGGAAAACACGCCGGGATTCGCCGGCACGATGACGCGCCGCATTCCCAGTTCGTCGGCCAGCGCACAGGCATGCAACGGGCCGTTTCCGCCGAATGCGACCATCGTGAAGTCGCGCGGATCCAAGCCGCGCTCGACGGTGACGATGCGCAGCACTTTGGCCATTTGCGCGTCCACGATTCGAACGATGCCCGCCGCCGTTTCCTGGGTCGAGAGGCCGATACGTTCCGCAAGGGCGCCCACCGCTTCAAACGAGCGCCGCGCGTCGATGGGAAACGTTCCGCCGACGAGCGCTTTTTGGTTGAGCCGGCCGAGCACGACGTTGGCATCGGTGACGGTTGCACGATCGCTCGCGCCGTAGCAGGCCGGCCCGGGATCCGCGCCCGCCGAAATCGGTCCGACGCGCAGCGAATCGCCGTCGACATGTGCGATCGTGCCTCCACCCGCGCTGATCTCAGCGAGATCGACGAACGGAAAACGCACCGGATAACCGCTGCCTTTTACGGAGCGTCCGCTGTGCGTCGATCCGGCCGCTTCGAATTCCATTGCGATCTGCACCACGCCGTCGACGATCGTGCCGGCTTTTGCGGTCGTCCCGCCCATGTCGAACGAAAGCACGTGCCGCGCGTCCGCCGATCTCGCGAGTTCCGCGGCAGCGATGACGCCGCTCGCAGGTCCGCTTTCGATAATCGACGCAGGGCGAAGCGCGGCACGTTCGGCCGAAGCCATGCCGCCGTTGCTCTGCATGACGAAAAGCGGGGCATCGATGCCGCGCTCGCGCAGCGCAACGATCAGCCGGTCCACGTATCGGCGAATGATCGGCAGCAGCGCAGCGTTGACCACCGCGGTGGAAAAACGTTCGTATTCGCGGTATTCCGGATCGACGGCGGACGAGCGCGTCACCGGGACGCCGGGCAGCGCTGCTTCAATGGCGTGCGCGAGGCGGCGTTCGTGCTCGTCATTCGCATATGCGTGCAGCAGACCGATCGCGACGGCGTCGAAGCGCCGCTCGCGAAGCGCGGAAACGACGCGATCGATTTCGGCTTGCTCCAACGGCACGAGCACGCTGCCGTGGAAGTCCATGCGTTCGCGAACCGTCAAGCGGTCCTCGCGCGAAACGAGCGGCCTCGGACGCGTCACGAACAAGTTGTACACTTCGCTGCGGTTCTGCCGGCCGATTTCGATGACGTCGCGAAAGCCGGCGGTCGTAACGAATGCGATGCGCGGAAGCTCGAGATGCATTTGACCGAGCAGCGCGTTAGTCGCAATCGTCGTCGAGTGCGCGAGGTACTCGATGCCCGCGGACCCCGGTTCGAAGCGCGCCAGCAGGAGGTCGAGCGCCATGAGGACGCCTTGCTCGGGAGCGCGCGGGGTCGAGGCGCACTTCACGACGATGCGCTCGCCGGAACGCGCGTCGACGGCGACGAGATCCGTGAACGTTCCGCCGACGTCGATACCGACGCGCAGCGTTGCGGATGCAGCCACCGGCTCTTTACGGCCTCTTTCGCGCCTGTTAAACGACCACGGTGCCGTGCACCGTCGCGAGCGAGCGCTCTAAGATGGCGGCGCGTTCGCGCCACTGCCGCGCCTCGACCGCCCCGTACGCGCTGCCCGCGGCCGCGCAAAGTTTGCAGAGCAGCGCGATTTCTTCGGGATCGGGCAGCGCGCCGTCGCGCCGGTTGCCGAAGAGCGCGAAGCCGATGAGTTCGTGCTGCGCTACGATTGGAATGGCGATGACGGGCCGAGCGCTGCCGGTTGGCGCTCCGTTCAAAACGATTGCGGCGTCGTCCAAGATAATCGGGCGTTCCACCGAACGCAGCATGCGCACGAGCAGCGAATCGTCGTCGACGGCGCTCAAAGCGGCGTCTTCCCACGCCGTGCACGATCTGCGTGCGAACGGCTCGCTCGCGGCCAGGCGTCCGAAGACGGCGGCGGAGAAAAGGTCGAGAATGCGCGCGGATTCGACTCCGACCGCGTCGTCCACGGAAGTGCTCGAAGCGGCAAAACCCAGCGCGCCGATGCGATATTCAATACGCTTTTCAGCGACGTGCCGGGCTCGAAAGACTATGCGATCGATGAGGCGCTCCGTGCGCGCATGAATCCAGTTCAGTGCGAAGCCGAAGCCGATCGTGATGAGCGCTTCGACCGCCAGCGCCCACCGTTGCTCGCTGATCACCCGGCTCGTCAGCCAATCGACGAGACTTACGACGATGATGACCAAGGCCGTCATCACGCCGTACACCATCGTCCGGTTCAGAACGAAACCAACGTCGAGCACCCGGTGGCGCAAGATCGCATAGCCGAGTGCGACGGGGAGCGCCGCTTGCATCAGCTGCGAAACGCCGGCCGCGATACTTGTGATGCCGCCGGTATTCCCGCCTAAAACGCTGATCGTATCGACGAAGTTATATCCGGCAAACCCGGCGGCGCTGAGCGTCATGCCTGCGATGACCCACGCGATGCGGCGGCGCGCCTCACCGCGTGCGTCGTTATACACGAAACCCGTAAACAACAGCACGACCAGCATGGTGAGGGCGTCGCTCCAGAAATCGAATGTGCCCCACGAACCAAAAATTACCGGCTCGTAAAACGTCTCGAACGTGAAGAGCACCGCGCTTATCAAAAACAGCAGGTCGGCGGCGCGCATGCGCGCGATGCCCATTCTCGTAACGGGAGTACTTGGAAAGCGCGCGATAAACGGCACGAGCGCCATGATGGGAAGCGTCGAAAAGGCGCTGATGAGAAAGACGGCCGCGATTGTGAACCACGGCGCGGGAAGCCACGAGAATTGCGCGGACACTTCAAACGTGAGGCTTGCGCCTAAACCGTAGAACACGAGCGCGGCGATTGCGACCGAAGGGCGCCGCAGTGCGATGAGCGCGACGATCAGCAACGTAATCGTCGCGTCGATCAAATATGGCGCAGTGCCGAACGTGGTTCTGCGCTTGGCCGACGTTTGCGCCACGAGACGAACGATGCGGCGCGTTCCGCTTCGCTCCAACGGAACGGTGATGGCGGTTCCTGGCGGACTCACGTTTATCTGCAAACGCAAACGATCGTCCAGCGGCATCGCCATGACGTCGACGAAGTCGCCCGGCCGAATGCCTTGCTTCGCCGCAACGCTGCCGGGTTTCACACTCGCGACGGCAGCACCGTGACCGCGCGGAATGATACCGATGCCGAACGACGTCAGTCCGAGCGGTGAAAACGCGCCGAGGTAATCGAGCACCAGCATGCCGAGCGCAATGGCGGCAAGAATCCACCCGGCGATCGGTCTGTTCATAGGAATAGCAAGGATGCAGAAAGGCTCATCGCCGCCGCGGAAGCAGGTGCATGGTGCGACTTTCGGCGGCGTGCCCGGGCAGCCTGTCGAATGAGGCTTGACATCGAACATATGTTCGATTAGGATCGTGCTCCCATGGATACCGCACCGGCCCCACTGCCCACCTTTGCCACCCTCAAAGCGGGCCTGGACGTCCGTGCCGGCGGCCGCATCGTGGCGGCTCGAAGCGATGCGCTTTCTAGTGGATTTTCGAAACTCGACGAGGTGCTGCACGGCGGGTTTCCGCGCGGAACCATCGCTACGCTCGAGGGCGCGCCGAGTTCCGGGCGCACGGCGGTGCTGGCACGCATGCTGGCCGGAGCGACGCGCCGCGGGCTGACCGCCGTCGTGGACGACGGCAGTTTGTACCCGCCCGATCTGGAGCGCGCCGGAGTGCGTTTGGAGCGGGTGCTCATCGCGCAGGCGCAGACGCGGGTCGAGATCGCGCGCTGTGCGGATATTCTTTTGCGTTCGCGCGCGTTCGTCGCAGTCGCGATGCCTGCTGCGGCGCTGCGCGCCACGGTGTGGTCGCGCTTGGGCGGTCTGGCGCAAAAGTCAGGCGCGGTGCTGATCGCGCTCGGTGTGCAAGCGAACACGGAACTTGCGTATTTCGCTTCGACACGCGTACGCTGCGCGATCGATCGCGTCGTCTGGTCCGGCGAGCCGGGCGTGCTGTGCGAACTCGCGGGCTACGAGGTGTCCGCGCACGTGCTCAAAGCGCGCCGTTCGGCTCCGGGCGCGACGGCGCAGTTACGAATAGTAGATGAAAGGATCGGCCATGCTGCTTTGCGTTCACGTGCCCGTATTTCGTCTGTGTGTGGCGCGCCGCGACGACGTGCTTGCGGCAACTCCGCCTGACGCCGCCGCGGCCGTGCTCGCCGACAAGCGCGATCGCGGTCGCGTCATCGAGTGCGATGAAGCGGCCTACGCGCTCGGTGCGCGTCCCGGTCAAACGGTGCTGCAGGCGCGCGCGGCGACCGGCGGCGGCGTTCGCGTGCTCATCCACGACGCAGCGCGTTCGCGCGTGGTGTGGAACGACATGCTCGACGCGCTCGACGCGGTGACGCCGCTCGTCGACGACAGCGGCGAAGGCACGGCCTATTTGGACATGCGCGGCATCGGCGGCGAACCGCAGCACTGGGTCGAGCGCGTGCACCGTGCGCTCGCGCATTTCGATTTGCCGGTGCGCGCGGCTGCCGGACCGAATAAATTCGTCGCGCGAGCGTCCACTTACGCGCGCGGACGGACGCATCGATGCACTGCCCGTCGAAGTGCTCGATCTCGATCCGCGCACCGTCGAGCGTCTGCATCTGCTCGGCGTCACGCGTTTGGAAGACCTGGCGAAACTGCCGCACGGGCCATTCGTGCGCCGTTTCGGCAAAGCCGCAGCCGCGTGGCACGATCGCGCGCGCGGCATCGATCCAACGCCGCTGCGCCCGCGCGCGCATGAAGTGCAGATCGGTGCGGCGGCTTACGGCGAAGGCAGCGCGGCACAGGAAGAACAGGTATATTTTGCGCTGCGCGTTCTGGCGGAGCGCGTCTGCAGCGATCTGTCGCGTGCCGGAAAAGCTGCAACGCTGCTGCAGATGACGTTCGAATGCGAGAACGGCGACGTGCGGGTCGTCGATGTGGGGTTTGCACAGGCGACGGGCGACTCGCGAACGATGCTCGACGTCATGCGCGCCAAGCTCGAAGGTCTCACGTTTGCTTCACCCATCACCGGCTTGCGTTTACAAGCGATGCAGTTGGAAGAATGCGGCGCGCCCGCGACGCTGTTCGGGCAGAACGACGCGGATCCGCAAGCGCTTGCCGTCGCGCTCGCGCGCTTGCAGGCGGCTACGGCTCGCGAACCGCAGCGCGCGCGCGTGCGTCCCTCGCCGCGCCTCGAAGGGCGCTTTGCATTGGAGCGGTTCGGCGTTCCGGTGCAATCAGCTTCCGGCGGCGCCGCTGTGAAAACCTCGCCGGCGCCGCAGTTGCGGCTGCTCGCCGTGCGTGAAATCGACGTGACGATGCGCGGCAACGAGCCGCGAGAGGTCGGTGCGCGCCGCGTGCTGGACTGCGCCGGCCCGTGGCGCGTGGACGACGGCTGGTTCGAGCAGCCGATTCTGCGCGACGAATACGACGTGCTGCTCGACGACGGCATGCTATGCCGCATCTACCGGCAAGGCGAGCGCTGGTACCTGCGCGGCGCGTATGATTGAGGATGCGATGGCCGCTAACGGCTTTGCGTGCCGCCGTTTTCAAGATATCGCATGGAACTGGCTGCAGAGCGGCGAGATTACGCGCACAGCGAATCTGCTTTCGCCGCTCGAGGAACTGGCCGGCTTCAATTACGGCTTCGTCTACTTGCTGCGCGTCGAGGAGCACTGCGTAAAGATCGGGTATTCCGAACACCCGATGCGGCGTCTGCGCGAACTGCAGCCGCAGTACCGCTCGCGTCTACGGCTGCGCGCGTGTTTCGTGGGCGATCCGCAAGCCGAGCGCTTCGCGCACCGGCGTTTTGCAAATCTCCACGTGAAAAACGAACTCTTCTGCGCGCATCCGCTCATCGAGGAATACTTCCGCACGTCTCGCGAGCGAATGCGCCAGAAGATTCGCGAAGTGCACGTGTGCTCGCACGTTTGTCCGCAGCTCAATCGCCGATTGGATCTGCGCATGCTCGGCGCATGGCTGGGCCGCTAGCAGCTATACGAGGTCGTGCATGGGGTCGGGCGAGGTTCGGGCGTAATGCGGCCCACCGTCATGTATTGCTGCGCCATCGTGAGGTGATTCTTGAGCAGCGGAAGCGTTTTACTGGCGTAGGTCTTGAGGTCTTGATCGTTGCCGTTCTTCATTTCGTTTTCGTACAGCGAAATAGCTTTTTGATGATCGGCTATTTCGTCTTGCATGTACGCGCGCGGGCTTCTGTCCGCATCCGCATAGACGTTCGGGTGATGCGTGCCGCTACTGGGCTGGCTCGGAGGCGGCGCGGCCGCGTTGGGTGCGACGTTGACTACGTTCGCGCGCGGATACTTGATGTTCAATTGATTCGCTATCGCGGCGAGCTGGGCGGCGGACTGTCCATGGTCGCGTATCATCGTGCGCGCAAAAAGCCGCACGCTGGAGTTGCTGCTGTTTCGCTCGGCATCGGCGGATTTAATCTCCTGCGCGTTTGCCAGCATGGCTTGTTGGACGAATTGGCGGTCGACGGAGTTCGCCGAATTGTCGTCGGGCGACATTTGCGCCGAGGTGCTCAACGGAAGCGCTGCCGCGGCCGCCAGAGTCACAATTGATAGTAAGTAAGAAGATTTCATGGCGGTTTTTCATCCCCATCCGCCGCGTGCATTTCACGTTCCGTCCGCTGTCTTGCAGGTGAGGAAGACCAACGGAGGCCTGGCGGGTTGATGTACGCGGAATTGCACGCGCACTCGAACTTCACGTTTCTCGAAGGCGGCTCGCATCCCGAAGACCTCGTCGATGCGGCGGCGGATGCGGGCCTGCATGCAATCGCGCTGACGGACTGCGATGGCTTGTACGGTGCCGTGCGCTTCGCCAAAGCGGCCGCCGAGCGCAAAATTCCCGGCATCATCGGAAGCCGGCTGCGTTTCGAGGACGCCGAACCGCTGATCGCGCTGGTCGAGGACGAGCGCGGCTATGCGAACTTATGCGACCTAATCTCCGCCGGACAACTACGCGGAAACAAAGGCGAGCCGCGTTTGCGGCGCGCGATCTCGACGGCCGCACGGACGGGTTGGTCGCGCTGTACGGCTCGCCCGATGCCGGCGGCCTCGACTGCGTGCGCGAGCACTTCCGCGGGCGGCTCTTTCTCGAATTGCAGCACCATCTCCACGCGCAAGACGCCCGGCGTTGCAGGCAACTGCTCGATCTGGCGGCACAGTCGCAGCTTCCGTACGTTGCCACCAACGGCGTTATGTATGCAGCGCGCGAGGATGCGCGTCTCGCGGACGTCCTGTTCTGTGTGAAGAACAAGACGACGCTCGCGCAAGCTCGCGAAGACGCGCTGCTGCGGCCGAACGCCGAATATCACGTGAAATCGCCGCGCATGATGGCACAGATCTTTGCCGGGTATCCCGACGCGATACGCAACACGCTGGTCATCGCCGAACGCTGTGCGTTCCGCCTGGACCGCCTTACGGGCCAGTTCCCGATCTTTCCGGTTGCCGAGGGATATACGCGGCAGAGCTACCTGCGCGAACTCGTCTACAAGGGCGCCGCCGAGCGGTACGGGACGCCGCTTGCCTCCAACGTCGAACGGCAACTCGAATACGAACTCGGCATGATCGCGAAGATGGATCTCGCCGGCTATTTCCTCATCGTGTGGGACATCGTGCGCGCGGCGAACGAGATGCAGGTGCTGTGCCAAGGACGCGGGTCCGCCGCGAATTCCGCCGTGTGTTACGCGCTCGGCATCACCGCTGTCGATCCGATTGGAATGAATCTGCTCTTCGAGCGCTTCATGTCCGAGGGACGGGAAGAGATTCCCGATATCGACGTCGATTTCGCGCATCAAGATCGCGAAAAGGTGATCCAGTACGTGTACGAACGGTACGGGCGAACGCATGCGGCGATGGCTGCGGAGGTCGTGACCTATCACACGCGTTCGGCGATTCGCGACGTCGGCAAAGCCATCGGTTTGACGCTCGCGCAGGTCGATGCGGTTGCGACGCGAATACGACGCGCGCGAATCGCTGGCGGGCGCGACGGGCGTTGCGTCCGATACGGCCAGGCTGCAAGCGGCTCGCGACGACAAAGTGGAACGTGGTGTCGCGCGCACGCCGCCGCTGGGTGAAGCGCACGCGTATCACGGCTTCTACGATCGTGACTACGGCGACAATCCCGATCCGGAGGTGCCGCCCGCGCTCGAGGGCGATATCGGCGAGCGTCTCTTCACGCTCTGCCGGCGCATCGACGGCTTTCCGCGTCACATGGGCATCCATTCCGGAGGCATGGTCATTACGCGCGATCCGCTGGTTCGCGTCGCGCCGGTGGAGTGGGCGACGATGCGCGACCGCACGATCGTTCAGTGGGACAAAGACGATTTGCAAGAGCTCGGGCTCATCAAGATCGACTTGCTGGGCCTGGGGATGCTCTCGCTATTGCGCGAGGCGTTCGACTGCATCATCGCGTCATGCGCGCGCAAAATCATCAAAAGCTCAAGCTCCACACGATTCCGCAAAACGACGGCGCCACGTACGAAATGATTTCGAAGGCCGACACCATCGGCGTTTTCCAAATCGAATCGCGCGCGCAGCAGTCCATGCTTCCGCGAATGAAACCGGCCTGCTTTTACGACATCGTGATGCAGGTCGCGATCATTCGGCCGGGTCCGATTCAAGGCCAAATGATTCACCCGTTTCTTCGCCGCCGGTCCGGCCTCGAGCCGGTGACGTACCCGCATCCGAAGCTGAAACCCGTGCTGGAACGCACGCTCGGCGTGCCGCTCTTTCAAGAGCAAGGCATGCGCATGGCCATCGAGGCGGCGGGATTTTCGCCTGCGGAAGCGGACAAACTTCGGCGCGCGATGGGGCACAAACGCTCGCACGAACGCATGCGCGATATCTATCCCCGCTTGGTGGAAGGCATGGTGCAGAACGGCATCGAGCGCTCCGCGGCCGAGCAGCTTTTTCACATGCTCGAAGGCTTCGCCGATTACGGCTTTCCCGAATCGCACGCCGCCAGTTTCGCGCTGCTTGCGTACGAGTCGGCGTACGTAAAGTGCCATTATCCGGCGATCTTCGCTGCCGCGATTCTCAACGTGCAGCCGATGGGATTCTATTCGACGGAAGTGCTCGTCAACGACGCGCGCCGCCACGGCGTGCACGTCAAACCGATTACCGTGAATGCGAGCGAGTACTGGAGCTTCGTGGACGACGGCGGCGCGCTTCGTCTGGGCTTTCATCTGATTCGCGGTTTGGGCGAAGCGCAGCGCGAACGGCTGCAGGACGCCGTCGCGCAAGGCGCGTTCGCAGACTTGCTCGACTTCGCAAAGCGCACGCAACTCGAAAAGGAAGCGATCGAAAATCTCGCCGTCGCCGGCGCGTTCTCACCGTGGTTTACCTCGCGGCGCGACGCTATGTGGGCGCTGCGAGGCTTGGACGAACGCGAGACGCGCGGCGAACTCGGGCGCATGATGGACGTCGAAGAGCCCGCCGCCTCATTCCAACCAATTTCCGCGCGTCGCGAAACGGCCTTCGATTTATGGTCGACCGGCGTGTCGCCGAAACTGCAGCCAATTGCGCACGTGCGCGCGCAACTCGACGCACAAGGCGTCGTTCCCGCGGTCAAACTCGCCGAAATGCCGGGCAATCTGGTCTGCAAGGTCGGCGGTCTGGTCATTACGCGTCAGCGTCCGGGAACGGCGAAAGGCTTCGTCTTTCTCACGCTCGAGGACGAAACGGGGTTGGTCAACGTCATCGTGCGGCCGGACGTGTACGAAAAATACCGGCGCACCATCCGCCAAGCGGCGACCCTTATCATCGAAGGACAACTGCAGAAGGAAGGCGGCTGCATCGACGTGCTCGCGCGCAAAGCGTTTGCGTTCGACGCCAAAGACGTCACCGAGGGCGTGCGCTCCCGCAATTTTCATTAGCCTGTTACGTTCCGAACGCCGCCGCTCGCCGGCTGCGATTCTATTCGTTTGACGGTGAAGAAAAAATCGTCATGGCGAATCGGCGTTCCGACGGCGACGACATAGGGTGGACGCACCTTCGACCACAGGGCGAAGATTGCCACGACGAGTGCAATTGCGACACCCGCGATGCAGAGTCGGCGCATGACGTGTACTTTGTACCACAAGCGCGCGGCGCGGCAAGCGGAATATCCGCGGAAAGCCGGCTAGTCGTGTTCGATCGGACAGTCGCTCAGCTCGCTGCGGTGCTCCCAGCAGAACGCGATCAGCGGATGCAAATCCGTGCCGCCCGGCATGACGTAGTCCGGCAGCGGAATCGGGAGCGGAAAATGCTGCCAATGATTCAGGAAGGGGTCGACTTTCGGAAGATACCGGATCGGCCACGGAACGTAGCCCGTCTCGGTGCTGCCGTCTGCGTACTGCACGTAATAACGCACGTAGTAATACGTATACGGCCCGTCGCGCCAAGATTCGACCGGCGTGAGAATGCCTTCGGCTTGCGGGCCGGTTCCGACGCTGCCGGAGAAATCGAACGTATACCGTTTCGGCGCCGCGGGCGTCTCCACCGGACGCGCCGCTCCGGCCAGCGGATTGTTTTCCTGACGTAACTGCGCGATCGTCTTTTCGTACTGCGCCTCTTGCTGCGCGATGTCGATGGAGGGCGGCGAGAGGTGCGGGACGTCGGCGCGTGGCCCCGGTCCGATTTTCGCAAGCTCGCGCCGCACTTGCGGCGGCGCCGCTGCGCGGTGCACCGGAATCGGCGGCTGTTTCGCGGTGACGATGGGATGCGGCGGCGTTACGGTACGCGGTCTTGGACGCGGCATGCGTGAAACCCGCAATGCGGACGACGTTTGATAGATCAGTTCGCGCGGCTGCGCGAACGTTTGGCGCGTGCCGAAAAGCCCGACGATCAGCGGAACGGCGACGAAATGGAAGACCAGCGAAAGAACCAGGCACCACAGGAGCGCCCGAAAGCGGCGAAGCCGCTTGATGACCGGGTGCTGCAAGCGGTTTAGAGCCGGCCTCTACTTCGAACGCGATTGAAATAGCGCACTCCGGCCCCCTCCAAAATACGCTTTCCTTCACCGTAGAGTACGAAGCGGGCAAACGTGTCCGCCCCGCTCGGATTCGGTGCGTTGCGCAACACCGCTATCGCGTAAGCGATGCCGTGCGAGAGATTCGAGTCGTTCGGCAATTCCACGGCGTGCAAATCGCGGCCCGGAATTTCGGTCGAGTAGAAGAAGCCGGCGTCGAGTTCGCCGCTCTCCACGCGCACCGCGAGGTCTTCTTCAGGAAACGTTTCGGCTTTGCGTTCGACGGCCTGGGCCTTAGCGCGCGCGTGAAAATGCGCGCCGAGCAGCTGCAACGCGCGCAGCGTGCGCTGCCCTTTGGGATCGAGCTGCGGATCGGTGCGTCCCACTCGGACCGCGGGGTTCGAGAGCACGTCGAGGATGGAGAGCCGTCCGCGCGCCGCTTGCTCGAATAATGCTCGACGCGGTGATTTTGCCGAATATGCCACGACGATTCGCGCGGAACCGAAGGTCGCGTAAGCACCAACCAGATGCTCTCCGTTCAATTTGACGATCAGAGCCGGGTCCGCGCTGATGAAGACGTCGGGCGTGCGCAGCCCGGCGGTAATCAGATTCGCGAGCGCGCGGCTTCCTTTTGCCTCTCCCGCAAGACGCAGGCCGGTCCGCTGGGCGAGCGCGGATTTGAGCGAGCCTTCCATTGTAGCGACCAGCGAGCCGGCGTAATCCACGGTGACTGTCCCCGGCTCGGCGGCGCTCGCGACCAAACTGGGTAGGAGTGCACACATCGCTGCCGCAAGCAAGGCGCGAATCTTCATGCCGCGCTATCCGCGATGAGAACATGCGTTCCCTAGCGAAGTAGGCGCCGGACCACAGGAGAAGGAGAATCTTGACGCACACGCCGCACGCCGAAGACGTTCACGAGATCAGCGCACCTTCGGAGGAACGCCGGGATGCGAATCTGACGCGCACGCTGGTGTGGATCGGCGTTGCGGGTCTTTCCGCCGCGCTTGCGTTTACGGTGGTGCGGGCGCTCGTTTCGCGCCGGCCCGCCGATCCCACGAGTCAGCGCATCCAGCAACTGATCGACGAGGCGAATCAGCTCCTCAAAACGCTTGACGACCAGAGACATACCGGCTAACTCCGGCGCCCGTCCGCGCGTCGGCGCGGAGGTCGAACTCGGCTTCACCGATCTTCTCGCAAATGGACAGGCCGTCGGGCGCACCGGCGGCATGGTGGTGTTTTGTTTTGGTCCGTTGCCGCAAGAACGAGCCCGCGTGCGCATCACGTCGGTAAAGCCCAAGTACGCCGTCGGCGAAATGCTGCAGCTGACCGCAGGTTCCCGGTTTCGCGCGCAGCCGTTCTGCCCGGTCTTCGGCACATGCGGCGGATGTCAGGTTCAGCATCTTACCTATCCGGGACAACTGGGCTGGAAGCGCGACGTCGTCAAGAATGCGCTGCAGCGCATCGGCGGCTTCGGCGCCGCGCCCGTGCGCGATCCGATAGGCATGATCAATCCGCGCTCCTATCGCAACAAGATGTCGCTCGTCGTGGAGCGCGCCGACGGCGCGCCGCGTCTCGGGTTTTATCAGCAGCGATCGCACGATCTCGTCCCCATAGCCGGCTGCCCGATCGTGATGCCCCAGCTGAGCATGCACATCATGCGGCTCAACGAAGCGCTGGTGCACCCCGTACTTGCACGCGCATTCGCCGATACGCGTCACATCGTCGCGCGTACCGCGAAGGCGACCGACCAGACGGTCGTCACATTCACCTCCGACGAACCGTCGCAGCAGCTCGCGGCAGCGGCGGCGGGGCTGATGCGCCACTTGCCCGGCGTCGTCGGGATTACGAATTCGTACGATCTTTCCAGTCAGAACGCGATCCTAGGCCGCAAGCACACGCTGCTGCAGGGCGTCTCGCAAATCGAAGAACTGATGGGAGGCGTGCGGTATCGCGTCTCGCCGGGCTCCTTCTTTCAGGTGAACGTCGAGATCGTCGGGCGAATCTTCGACTTCATGCGCGCCGGTCTCGAAGTCCCGCGCACCATCGTGGATTTGTACTGCGGCGCCGGCACGTTTTCGTTGTTCTTCGCGAAATCCGGCAGCGAAGTGCTGGGCGTCGAGGAGAATCCCCAAGCCATCGCGGAGGCGCGGGAAAACGCTGCCCTCAACCAACTCGACGGCTCCGTGCGCTTCCTGTGCGCGCGTGTTGAAGACGCGGTGCGCCGGGGCGAGGTGAACGACAAACTGCGCCAAGCGCAGATCGTTTTTCTCGATCCGCCGCGCAAAGGCAGCGACGAGGTCACACTTGCCGCGGTTGCGGCGACGGGCGTGCCGAACATTTGGTATTTGTCCTGCGATCCCGCAACGCTCGCCCGGGATTTGAAGATCCTCGCGGCCAAAGGATACCGGCTCGGCGTCGTGCAGCCGTTCGACATGTTCCCGCAAACCGGCCATATCGAGACGCTGGTAACGCTCTACAGCCAGAGTGCCGTTCGCGAGCAAGTCGTCGCCGAGGCGTTCAAGGACGCGCCCGTTCCGCAGTGGCCGGCGGGCGAGGTTACCGGCACAACGTCTACGCATCAGGAGTACCCGGATTTTGTCATCAGAGAAGATTGACGTCAGATACGTCGCGAAGCTCGCGCGAATCGCGCTCACCGATGAAGAAGTGCAGCGTTTCGGGGCGCAGCTCGGCGATCTGCTCGAGCACGTGAACGTCCTCTCCGAACTCGATACTGCGGCGGTGCCGGCCACGGCGCAAGTCGTCGAGTCGCGCAACGTCGAGCGCGACGACGTCGCGGGCCCGAGTTTGGATCGCGAAACGGTGCTCTCGATGGCGCCGCAGCGGCAGGGCGCGTTCTTCCGCGTCCCGCGCATCATCGCGGAAGAAGGCTGAGCGTGGTGCCGAACGACGCGGTTCGCATGAACGCCGCGGAAACGGCGCGCGCGGTAAACGCCGGAACGATTTCCGCGAGCGAAGTCACCGAAGCGGCATTGGCGCGCGTCGACCACGTCGACGATCGCGTCGGCGCGTACCTTACGCGTCTCCACGATCTCGCTCGCTCAGCGGCGCGCCGCGTTGACGAACGCGTACGCGGCGGCGAACGGCTTCCGCTTGCCGGCGCACCCATCGCCGTCAAAGACAATATGTGTTTGACCGGCACGCGAACCACGGCGGGATCGAAGATTCTCGAAGACTGGGTTGCGCCGTACACGTGCACCGCGGTGCAGCGCATCATCGACGCGGGCGGCGTCCCGATCGGCAAGGCGAACATGGACGAATTCGCGATGGGAAGTTCGTGCGAGAACAGCGCGCTCGGGATCACACGCAACCCGTACGATCTTTCCCGCGTCCCGGGTGGCAGTTCGGGCGGCTCGGTCGCAGCAGTAGCCGCATATGAAGCAGCCATCGGTTTGGGAAGCGACACGGGCGGTTCCATTCGGGAGCCGGCGGCCTTCTGCAACACCGTCGGATTCAAACCGACGTACGGTCGGATTTCGCGGTACGGATTGATAGCGTTCGCCTCGAGTTTGGATCAGATCGGCCCGCTTACGCGCACCGTCGAAGACGCCGTGCTCGCCTACGAAGCGATGGCCGGGTACGATCGCATGGATTCCACGAGCATCGATCGTCCGGTTGAAAAAACGAGCGGCAAGCTGCGAAGCGACCTCAAAGGCTTGCGCATTGGGCTGGTCAAGCAATTCGTCACCGAAAAACTTGGCCCGGACATTCACGCACTGTATCAGCGCGCGTACAAAGAACTTCAGGACCTGGGTGCGGATATCGTGGAGATCGAACTTCCGACCGCGGAGTACGGGCTTGCGACATATTATCTCATCGCGCCCGCCGAGTGCAGCAGCAATCTCGCGCGCTTCGACGGGGTTCGTTATGGTTTGCGCGTCGACGGCGCGGACGTCGGCGCCATGTATGAATCGACCCGCGCGGCGGGGTTCGGACCCGAGGTCAAACGCCGCATACTCATCGGGACGTACGCGCTCTCGAGCGGATACTACGACGCGTATTACGTGAAAGCGCAGAAGGCACGCACGATGTTTGCGAGCGACTTCAAGCGCGCGTTCGAATCCTGCGATCTGATCGCCGCGCCGGCCGCGAGTTCGCCGGCATTCCAGTTCAACGCAAAGAGCGATCCGTATAGCATGTACATGATGGACTACTACACGATCCCAATGTCGCTTGCCGGGCTGCCCGCACTTTCGGTGCCGTGCGGGTGGATCACGCCGGACGGCGGAGATCGGCCGATGCCGATGGGTTTGCAGCTAGCCGCGCCGCTTTTCGAAGAAGCGAACCTGCTTTCCGCGGCGCACGCGTACGAACAGGGCACGCGGCATGCCGCGAAATTCGAGCCCTTGACCGACACGGCAGTGGCGTCATGACTACTGTAAGTGCGGATTGGCGTGTGAAGTACGAGGCCGTGATCGGGATCGAATGCCACGTCGAACTCAAGACGCAAACGAAGATGTTCTGCGCGTGCCCGAACGAATTCGGCGGCGAACCCAACACGAAGGTGTGCCCCGTGTGTCTCGCGCTGCCGGGCGCTCTGCCGGTCGCGAACAAAGCGGCGATCGAGCACATGATCGCCGCCGGCCTCGCTTTCAACGCCGATATTCCGGTGTTCTCGAAGTTCGATCGGAAGAACTATTTTTATCCCGACATGCCAAAGGATTATCAAATCTCGCAGTACGACATGCCGCTCACGCAGGGCGGCGTGGTGCGCTACTGGCTCGAGGACGGCACGATGAAGGAGTGCCGCCTCACGCGCATTCACTTGGAAGAGGACACCGGAAAATCGACGCATGCAGGCGGCGGCGATGGCCGCATCGCCGGCAGCAGCTACTCGCTGATCGACTTCAATCGCGCGGGGGTGCCGCTGATGGAATGCGTCTCGGAGCCCGACATTCGCAGCGCTGAAGAAGCTGTCGGCTATCTCGAAGCGCTGAAGCGAACGTTCGTGCAACTGGGCGTGAGCGACGTAAAGATGGAAGAGGGCTCGCTCCGCTGCGATGCCAACGTATCGATTCGTCCGGTCGGCGCGAGTGAATACGGCACGAAAACCGAAATCAAGAACATGAATTCGTTTCGCTCGGTCTTCCGCGCCATCGAAAGCGAGATCGAGCGTCAGATCGGCATCGTCGAATCCGGCGGCCGCATCGTTCAGGAGACGCGGGGGTGGGACGAAACGCAGGGCGTGACGCATTCGATGCGCAGCAAGGAACGCGCCCACGACTATCGCTATTTCCCCGACCCGGATCTGGTGCCGCTGGAGATTGACCGCGCGCTCGTCGATCGCGTGAAAGACGCGACTCCGCTGCTGCCGCCGCAGCGGTTCGAACGGTATCACGGCGAGTACGGGCTCGACGTGAAGCAGGCGACGCAATTGATCGACAATTACGCGCTCGCAGATTACTTCGATCGCGCGGTAACGGCGAGCCGGAACCCCCAGCAGAGCATGAACTTCGTCCTGGGCGATCTTTCGCGCTTGGCCAACGAAACCGGCATCCCCGTTCCAGATTCGCCCGTAACTCCGGAAGATTTGGGCGAACTGATCCGGCTCGTGGAAAGCAAGACGATCAACTCGAAGATCGCCAAGGAATTGCTGCAGCGCATGTGGGAAGGCGCCGGCGCGCCGAAAGCGATCGTCGAAAAAGAAGGCCTCGCGCAAACCAGCGATACGGGCGCGATCGAGAAATTCGTCGACGACGTGCTGGCGACCAACGAAAAAGCCGTTGCCGATTACAAAGGGGGCAAGACGAACATCATGGGCTTCCTCACCGGGCAAGTGATGAAAGCCTCGCGCGGCAAAGCCAATCCTGAACTCGTGCAGGAGCTGCTCAAGCAGAAACTCTCGTGACTGCGGTCCTCTTTGCGGTGACCGCGCTTTTTTCACCGCCCGCCGGGTGCGGCTGATGCGGCCGGCCCGCAAAGAGTGAAGAACGGGCCGCCCGGGCTTAAGCAGTACTATCAGCCGTGGCACCCTTGCAGGCTTAGACACGATTCGCCCTTTCAATGACGTCTGTACTCGCGGATGACCGAACGCTGGAAACGTTGGATTTTGCCAGCGTGCGCGAGCGTGTCGTGGCTCAGACGCGAACCGAGCGCGGACGCCGTCTAGCCGAAAACCTCACTCCGTTCGTCGACTTCGAGCGCATCAAACGCGAACAATCGGCAACGGAGGCCGCGCGCGAACTCATCGTGCGAATCGACCTTCACGTTTTGCCTGCGCTGGATACTGCGGACATGACGCAGCGTGCCCGGGTCGGAACCTCGCTGAGCGCGACCGAATTGCGCGCCGTCGGAGACGCCGTCGCTGCGGCCGCAGCGGCGCACAACAAAATCCGTGAGGCGGAAGGCGAGCAGATCGCGGCGCTCGCCCCATTTGTGGCCGGCTATCAGTCGACCAGAGATCTGCAGCGCGCGATTACCGACGCAATCGACGAGCGCGGCGTCGTGCTCGAGCGCGCTTCCCATGCGCTCGGCCGCATACGCCGAAACATTCAACAAGCGCAAGGCGAAGCCCGCGATCGCGTCGCCGCGCTGCTCCGCTCGTCGAAGTACGCAAAAGCGATCCAGGACGCCGTCGTCACGATTCGGGAAGGCCGTTTCGTCATTCCGATCAAAGCCGAATTCGGGGGCGAAGTCCCCGGCATCGTTCACGACACGAGCTCGAGCGGTCAAACGCTCTTCATCGAACCGCTTGCTGCGCTCGAGGCGAATAACCGGTTACGAACGCTTCGGTTGGAAGAAGAGCGCGAAATCGCTCGCATCCTGCAAGATCTTTCGCGTCAAGTCGGCACGCATGCGGATGCAATCGAACGCAACGTCGAAATGCTCGCGCAAATCGATTTGCTGGTCGCGAAGGCGCGTGTGGCGCTCTCGATGAACGCGCGCATACCGGAGTTGGATGACGGCGCGGCGCTTTCGATTCGTGAAGGTCGCCACCCGCTGCTTGCCGATCGCGCCGTCCCGCAGTCGCTCGATCTGAGCGACGAGACGCGGCTCATCGTCATCAGCGGTCCCAATATGGGCGGCAAAACCGTTGCTCTGAAAATGGTCGGACTCTTCATTGCGATGACGTACAGCGGGATGCAGATTCCGGCCGCGGATGGCTCGCGCATCGGCCGCTTCACGCGCGTATTCGCCGACATCGGCGACGAGCAATCCATCGCTGAGAATACCTCGACGTTTTCGGCGCATCTGCGCCGAATGCGCGAGATCATCTCCGCCTCCGACGATCGCTCCATCGTGCTGATCGACGAAATCGGCGGGGGCACCGAACCCACCAGCGGTGCGGCGCTCGCCGTCGCGATGCTGGAGCGGCTGCTAGCGGTTCGCGCCTGCGGCGTCGTGACGACACACGCGACGGAGTTGAAACTGTTCGCACACCAAACCGAAGGCGTCGCGAATGCGAGCGTGCGTTTCGATCCGGAGTCGTTCGCGCCGACCTATCATCTCGACGTGGGCATGCCTGGGCAGTCGCTGGCCTTTCCGCTTGCGCGTTCGCAAGGCATACCGCCGCAGATCATCGAGCGCGCGCAGGCGTTACTCGGCTCGCGCGAACGCGATTACGAAACGGCGCTGGCGGAACTTTCCGACGTGAGTACGCGTCTTCAGGCGGAGCGCGACACCGTCGAGCGGGAACGCGTCCACATCGATCGCCTTCAGCAAAATTTGCGATCTCGCACCGAAGCGCTCGAGCGCGAGCGGCGCGAGTTCGCCGACGCAGCCGAGGCACGCATGCAGCAGGCGCTTCGCGATTTCAGCCGCGAACTCGCGCGGCGCGCAGCCGAGCAACAATCCGTCAAGCCCAAGGTGACGCCCGGTCAAAGCGCGCTGCTGCAGCGAACGATCGACCAGATGCGCCGCGATCTTCGCATCAAACCGCAAACACCGGACGCTGCCCCGGACGGAACGTTCGAAGAGGGCGATCGCGTTCGATTACTCACGTACGGCCAAGAGGCCACGGTGATCTCGGATAACGGCGATTCGCTGCTCGTCGCCGTCGGCGCGATGAGAACCGTCGTTGCCAAGACGGACGTCGAACGCCGCGGCGGCGCACCCGCAGTCTCGCGCCACGATACGCCGCGGCTCGAGGCGGCGACCCGAACCACGGCGGAGATCGACGTTCGCGGAAAACGCTATGTTGATGCGGAGCCGATCGTCGATCAGTGGATCGACGAAGCCGCGCTTGCCGGCAACACGTCGCTGCGCTTGATTCACGGCAAAGGCACGGGACTGCTCGGACGCGGCCTGCAAGAATTTTTGCGAAGCCACCCGCAGGTCAAGCACGTACGTTACGGCGACCAAAACGAAGGCGGCGGCGGCGTCACGATCGTCGAGCTGCGATAGCGGCGAGGACCGCCCCGCCCACTGACCGAACCTCGCCCCGCCATGCCGCTTTCCGCGCAAGATCTCCTCGACGGATTCGACCACGTCGAAACGCGCCCAGAATTCGAGGCGCGCGTTCGCGAGCGAAACCCGCTGGTCGTGAAACTCGGCCTCGATCCCACGAGCGCGGACTTGCACCTCGGGCACGCCGTCGTGCTGCACAAATTGCAGCAGTTCGTCGAAGCCGGGCACAAGGTCGTGCTGCTCATCGGCGATTTCACCGCGCGCATCGGCGATCCGACCGGACGCAACGAACTGCGTCCGCCACTCTCGACGGAAGAGATCGAGGCGAACATGACCACCTATGCCGTGCAGGCCGGCAAGGTGCTCGACATGGAGCGCGTCACGCTGGAATACAACTCGACGTGGCTCGGCCCGCTGACGATGGCCGATCTGCTGCGCCTGCTCTCGCAAGTGACGGTTGCGCAGATGCTCGAGCGTGAGGACTTTCACACGCGCTACGGCGCGGGGTCCCCGATCTCGCTGCACGAATTTTTGTATCCCGTCGCGCAGGCATACGACAGCATCGCCCTGCGTGCCGACGTCGAACTCGGCGGAAACGACCAGCTTTTCAACCTGCTCATGGGGCGGCATTATCAGCGTCACGCCGGACAGCGCGAACAAATTTGCATGACGCTGCCGCTGCTCGAAGGCTTGGACGGCGTCGAAAAGATGTCGAAGTCAAAAGGCAACTACGTCGGATTGACCGAGCCGGCTGAGCAGCAGTTCGGTAAGTTGATGCGCATTACCGACGACATGATTCCGCGCTATGCTCGCCTCGCCGCGTTTGCTTCCGAATCAGAAGCGCGAACGCTCGCCGATGGACTGAGCGACGGCCGCCTGCACCCGATGCACGAGAAGAAGCGCATCGCCGAAGCGATCGTTTCTCGCTATCACGGCGTGCATGCCGCGCAAGCGGCGAGGGAATATTTCGAGCGAACGGTGCAGCGGAAGGAGGTGCCGGCGGACAATGTCCCGCAAATGCGCGTCGGCGAAGCCCGCAAGGTCTCGGAGCTCATCGTCGCGGCGGGATTCGCGGAAAGCAAACGCGCGGCCGAGCGACTGATCTCGGGGAACGGCGTCAGGGTCGATGGTATACTCGTGAACGATCCCAACGCGCCGTGGACCGCCGCACAATCGGCAGTACTTTCGGTTGGGTCGCGGAAGTTTGTTCGAGTACTGCCGAACGAAGGATGAAGCGAAATGGCCGATCCAGCGGTCACCTACACGTCGTCGATGAAGCCCATCGCCGGCAAGAGCTTCGTTTGCAAACGCTGCAAGCGCGATATACAATCCACCGCCCGAAGGCGGCCCGCCGATGCGCTGCGAGTGCGGCTGGTGGTACGAAAACGTTGCCGGCACGATAAAAGAGCGCTTCTGGCAGCGCATCGAGTCGTACCGCGAACCGCCGGCTAGGCTTTTTCCAACCGACTAGCGAGTTCGTTCACTTCCTCCGAAGTGAATACGTACATCTTCTTGCAGAATTCGCATGTCGCTTCGGTCTCCGTGCGCTCGCGCGCCATTTTGTGCAATTCGTCGGCGCCGAGCCCGAGGAGCGCTGCCTCGACTTTCTCCTTGGTGCAGCGGCATGCAAAACTGCACGTCGATGGTGCGGTGCGATCGCAATTCCGCCGGACCGGCGAGCGCGTGCAGCAGCGCATGCGCATCCGCTCCATCGGCGATCGAGTTTCGTGATCGGCGGCATGTGCAGCGCGCGCTCTTCGAGCGCGGCGACCGCGCGTTCGTCCGCGCCGGGCAACAGTTGCGCGATGAGGCCCCCCGCGGCTTTGATGCCTGCGGATCTGCGAGCACCCCGAGCGCGACGACGCTCGGGATCTGTTCCGAATTGACGAGGTACGCGGCGATGTCTTCCGCAATCTCGCCGCTGTAGAGGGGGACGACGCCCGCATAGGGCTGTCCGACTTCGAACGACTTGGTGACCTGCAGCGAACCTTTGCCGACCGCTCCCGCGACGTCGAATTTGCCGCGATCGTTCAGGGGCAAATCCGCGTGCGGGTTCTTCGCGTACCCGCGCGCGCCGACTCGTTCCTCGTCGATGAGCCACGAGTCCGCGACGACTCGGCCCAAGGGGCCGTTGCCGGCGATCTGCAGTGACAGCCGCTCCTTGCCTTTGAGGCTCGCGGCAAGCAATGCGGCGCCGGTCGTAAGCCGTCCCACCGCCGCGGTAGCCGTAGGGCTCAGGCCATGGCGCCGCTGCGCTTCACGCACCAAATCCGTCGTGATGGCGGCGACGATGGAGAAGCCCGCATCGGTCGCGGACGCGCTGATGATGAGGTCCGGCATACGCGCGAAGTTACCCAGGGCGCCTGATTTTTCTTCCCGAATGGCGGCGCATGCGAGTGCTGGTCATTCACGGCCCGAATTTGAATTTGCTCGGCGAACGCGAACCGGAAATCTACGGCAAACAAACGCTCGCGGATGTGAACGCATTCGTTTCGGCCCTCGCGCGTGAACTCGACGTGGAGGTGCGGTTCGTTCAGCACAGCGGCGAAGGCGACATCGTCGACGAGTTCACGCGGCGCGATCGGTCTATGATGCGATCGTGATCAACCCCGGTGCGTACAGCCATTATTCGTATGCAATCGCGGATGCGGTTTCGGCGATTCGCATCCCCGTGGTGGAAGCGCACTTGACCAACATTGCCGCGCGGGAGCCGCATCGGCGCACGAGCGTGGTCGCGGCGGCATGTGCGGGGAGCATTGCCGGATTTGGTGCTGAATCGTACATACTGGCGCTGCGCGCCGCCGTTGCTTTGGCGCGCCGATAGGGAGGCGCCCGCCCTCCTGCGTATATCCACTTTCCCACCAGCGCCCGGAGGAGCAGTTCGTTGACAAAGGCCGATCTGGTCGATTCCGTCGCCTCGGATGCCGACATCTCCAAACGCGCGGCCTCACACATCGTGGAGCTCATTTTGTCCGAGATTACCCGCGCGCTGAAAAAAGGCGAGCGCGTGGCACTCACGCCGTTCGGCAGTTTCGTCGTGCGCCAGCGGCGCGCGCGGGAGGGGCGAAATCCGCTCTCGGGGCAAGCGATCAGTATTCCAGCGAGAAAAGTCGCCGCTTTCGTCGCGGGACGAGCGCTCAAAGACGCGGTCAGCGGAATTCGCGGCGCGAAAAAAACAGCCGCGAAAAAAGGCGGCGGTAAGCGCTGACGATCGCGCCGCTGCAAGCCGGCGAAGTTGCTCGAGCCGGCGAAATCTTTGCAGCCGCATTTGCCGCCGAACACGCCTCGCGATATCGAAACGGCGCCCTCCCGCGTTCGTTCGTAGACGTGTGGTCCTTCGTCCGCGAAGCGGAGCCGTCGGGCTTCATCGGCGCGCGCATCGACGGACGAGCTCGTCGGCTACGCGATCTTCGTCAGCAGTTTGAAGCGCGTGCAGCGAGAAGCGCTGCGTACCGGGGCGGTGCTGCGCTGGATCCTCGCTGCGCTTCGCGGCGGTTTCGCGTTGCGTCTATCGGCGCTGCCGGCTCTGGTTGCGAATAAGGTCCTGTTCGTGCGCGGCAGCGGGCGTTACCGCACCAAGGGCGACGCGCAGCTCTTGAACGTCGCGGTCCTGCCGGAACAGCAAGGAAAGGGTATCGCGACCGCGCTGGTGCGTGCAGGTCTGCAGGCGATGCGCGAGCTCGGCGTTCCGGAGGTGCGCCTGGAAGTGCGCCCGCGAAACGAAAGCGCCGTACGCCTGTATCGAAAAACCGGCTGGCGCGACGTGGCCCGAACGCGCGACACGGGAGGGGAATGGCTGGTGATGACGGCTAACCCCTAGCCGCCACGATCTCGGGCTGTGGCGCAGTTTGGTTAGCGCGCTTGACTGGGGGTCAAGAGGTCGCTGGTTCGAATCCAGTCAGCCCGACCACGATGCGGGGCGATGCGTACATGCGTCGCCTCGTTTTTGTTGAATGGAAGCGCAGATGGAAACGTTCTTTGCCGTCGAGCCGGAAGCGACGCTCTTCACGGACGGCGGTTCGCGCGGAAATCCCGGCCCTGCGGCTTCGGGTGCCGTCTTGGTGGCGCCCGACGGGCAGATCTTGCACGAGGTCGGGCACTATTTGGGAACCGCGACGAATAACGTCGCCGAATGGACGGCGGTCGAGATCGGGCTGCAAGCCGCGCTCGAGCACGGCGTGCGGCGCTTGGCGGTTCGCATGGACAGTGAACTGGTCGTCAAGCAACTCTCCGGCGAGTATCGCGTGAAGCACCCCGATTTGCAGCCGCTTCATCGCCGCGTCAGCTCGCTGCTGCGCAAATTCGAACACGTCGACGTTCGCCACGTGCGCCGCAAAGAAAATGCGCTCGCGGACGCGCTGGTGAATCGGGTGCTGGATGCGTCGCGATAACTGGTTCGGAACCGCAATCTTCATCTTTGCCGTCGTGTTCATCGTTCTGGGCACGATTTTCATACCGTGGCCGGATTTTCAGCACAAGCAGGAAGTGACGCGCATCGGGCAGAGCGCGAGCGTGCTCGATCTCTCCTTGACAATCAAGTACGACAAACCGCCGGTGTACCTCGAAGAGTATTCCATGCACAACGACAACGGCGTCTCGACCGCGCAGTATAAAGTTCAAGGCTATTCCGGCAAAGTCGTCACGATCACGCTTCCGCCGGACAAGACGTATGCCGTCACGTTTTTCTTCGAGCAGGTCGTGCAAGACGGCATTTGGCAGTCTGATGAACAAGCCGCCCGCCGGTAACACGAACGCGCACTATACGATTCACATTCATCAAATCGCGGACAAGGAACATGGCTCACGCACCGTTACGTTCACCGACCCGAAATACTGGGCGCTGGAAGCGGGACGGCAATATCAGATCGTGCTCAGCCGCAACAGTCCGACGCCGGATTTGACGAAGTTGCAAAGCACGACGCTCGCCGATCCGCGCTATCAGAAGATAGTCGATGCATTCCGCTCTTTCGGCTCCGATGCGTTTCGAAGCCGCGTTCGTCAAGCGCAGGCGCTCGTGCGCGCCTCCAAGTAACGCGTGGCCGGACTTCGCCGCATCGCGCTGCCGGTAGTCGCATTGACAGTGGGGCTCGCGCTCGTCGGCTTTGTCGCTTATGAATTATTCGAACAGCCGACGAATCAACTCTTCGGCCGCACCGTCACGCACGGACCGACGAACGAACGCGTCATTGCGCTGACGTACGACGACGGCCCCAACCCTCCGTACACCGGGCGCATCCTCTCGGTGCTGGAGCGCGAGCGCGTGCACGCGACGTTCTTTCTTGTGGGGCGCGCCGTGCAAGCCTATCCCACCGTCGCTTTGCGCGAAGTGCGCGACGGCGATGCGATTGGGAATCACACCTGGGATCACCGCCACCTTATCGTGATGTCGCGGTCGCAAGTTCGCACGTCCTTGCAGCGGACCGATGCCGCAATTTTTTCGGCGACGGGAAGGCACACGCGGCTGATGCGTCCGCCGTTCGGAGCGCGGGACTGGATCGTCATGCAAATCGCGCGCCGGCTCGGCTATACGGTCGTGATGTGGTCCGTTCCGCTCGCAAGAGATTGGGAGTATCCGCCCGCACGCGTCATCGCGCAGCGAATCTTACCGAGGGTCAGCGACGGCTCGATCATCGTGCTGCACGATGGAAACCGCGGGCAGTCTGTGTGGACCTAAGCATGCTCCGCCGCACGTGTGCGATCGCAGCAGCGACATCGAAGCGACGCGACTCATCGTGGAGAATTTGAAATCGCAGGGATACCGCTTCGTCACGATTCCGCAGTTGATTTCGTTAGGCAAGGGCGCTAAGCATACACCTGCCCCCGGCAGCGAATGAACCCGTCTTCGTGGCGGCCGTCGGGATCGTGGTGGGTCCAATGAACGACGGGAGCGCGTCCGGGATCGTGCACCATTTCACCGCGAACTTTATTCTATCGCCTGACTGCACGGGAACGCGCGGCGCGATGCCGACGTTATCGACGATTTCGACGTCTCCGGCTGCGGTTTGCGCGTCGAATGCTTCGTGAACGCAATGCGTGCGGGAACCGTAGAAGAAGCGCGGCGCGCTCGTGACGCGAGCATCGAATGTCACTTCAGCCGGACGAGTGCCCGCGTAAGCGCTTTGAAGGTTCATGCGCATCACTCACGACGGATCGTGGTACGATAAAGGCCGTCGATGAGAACGCTGCGGACCGAACGCTTGCGCCTGATCCCCGTGACCGTGCAGAACGCCGGATCGCTGTGGAACATCTTGCAGCAGCCCGACTTACGGACCTACCAAGAACTGCCTAGCGTGGCCGCTACGACGTTCGCCGAAATGGTTTCGAAACGACCGAAGTCGCTTCGCCCCGGAGCGAGCGGACGATTCGAGTGGCTCGCGCACATGCACCGCATTCGCAAGCCGGTCGGGTGGATTTCGCTGCGCGTTGCGGAGCGCGACCTGGGCACGGGCGAGATCGGCTACAGCGTGGTGCGCGATTTCCGCGGCCGCGGAATCGCGACGGAGGCCGTAAGAGCGCTTCTGGACGAGGCATTCACCGAAGGCGGTCTCACCCGTATAAACGCGTATTGCCTGCCGGAAAATCTGCCCTCCCGTCACCTGCTCGAGAGGCTTTCGTTTACGGAGGAGGGCACGCTTGCGCGAGGCGCGACCGTGAACGGGCAAATCGTCGACGTGCTGATGCATCGCATGGATCGCGAACGATGGGTTCAGTCGGGAAACTCGATCGTGATTCCCGCCTCGGGGTATCCCGCGTAACGCCGCCCCTCCCGTAAAAACGCGAGAAGCGGCTCGCGCACGACCGCGACGGTCAGCCGCTGCGCAATCTGTGCGATCGGAACCCACAGCGCTTCGACGACGTGATCGCCGTCCGCATGACCGCCGGCGGGTTCGCCTGCCGCATCGACCGCAAACGTGACGTTGATGAAGTGCGTTGCGCCGTCGTACGATTCGCTTACATAACAGAGCTCGCGCACCGTGCCTTCGAGTCCGGTTTCTTCGCGTAACTCGCGGATCGCGGTTTGCGCGAGCAACTCGCCCGGCTGCCGGCGTCCGCCGGGGAGGTTCCAGAGCGGTCGATCGTGATTGGGATATCGCGAAGCGACGAGCACGATTCGGTCGGTGCGCCGCACCAGTGCCGTCGCAAGATGAACGTGCAGGGCCGGTTTGCGCGTTTGTTGCATTTCGCTGCATGCTTTCCCGCGCCGCAGCGCATCTCATCTTGGGACCGCGTGAGGAGCCTTTTTTGGCGGCGCTGCTGGAGTCTTTGCGCGGCGCGTGCGAAAGCGTGCTCGTCAACGACAACGCTCCGGATCCGTCGCCGCACGCGCGAATCTTGACGGACAATGCCTTCGCGCGTGAAGGAAAGCTCGTCGTCGACCGTACGCCGTTTTCCGATTTTGCAACCGCGCGCAACGTGTGCGTACGATTGCATCGCGAGCGCAACGCGGGGGAGTGGGTGCTCTTCATCGATGCGGACGAAGTGCACGGCCCGCAGTTGCAGCGCCTTGCGAGCAATTTGCACTGCGTTCCGGCGGACTGCGATTTCCTGGACGGCTATGCGCTTCATTTCTTCCAGTCGTTCGACTGGTACCGGTCGATCGAGCGGGCGAAGATTTTCATCCGCTTCGTACCCGAGATGCAGTGGGAAGGCGTCGTCCACGAAAAACTGCACGGACCGGCAGGCAAACGGATTGCGCTGCCCTACCTCTACGGTCACTACGGCTGGGTGCTGCCGATCGAGCGGCAAGCGCAGAAGGAGCAGTTGTACGCGGCGCTGGGCCGTCCCGGCGATATGCTTCCCGCGCAGGAACTCGCGGCGCCGGATCTCGAGCGAAGTTTTGCGCGAATCTGGCCGCGCGTGATGCGTTTCCGCGGTGCGCATCCGCCGGCGGCCGCACCCGCGATCGCGCGCTTGCGCGGCGACCTTGCCGAACAGTTCGCTGAAGTCGATCGCATCGTGCCCCGTCATCAAACTGCGCGGCAGCGCGCTGCGAACGCGCTGATGCGGCTGAACTATGAGCAGCGCTGGCGGTTGCGCGCGCTCAGCGCGCGGGCGCGGCTACTGCTTGCATGATCGTGTCCGCGAAGTCGTCGACGTCTTGCGCCGTCGTGGCGTGATGCGTCATCCACCGAACTTCCGGCAGCGTTTCGTCAAAAACGTAGAAGAAGTAGCGTTCGATGATCTGCGGAATGGCCGCACGGTCGAGCGTCGCAAAGACGGCGTTGCATTGCACGGGCCGGGTGATGCGCACGCCCGGAATCGCCGCAATGCGTTCGGCCAGTCGCGCGGCCATCGCGTTCGCATGCGAGGCATAGTCGCGCCAGCGGTCGCGCTCGAGAAGCGCACTGAATTGCGCGGCGACATACCGCATTTTCGATGCGAGTTGCATGCCTTGCTTGCGCGCGAAGCGCGCGGTCCCGCCGTGCAGCCGCTTGTCGAAGAACACGATCGCTTCGCCCAGCAGCAAGCCGTTCTTCGTGCCGCCGAAGCTCAGGACGTCGACGCCGAGATCGCGCGTGCACGCGCGCAGCCCCATGCCGAGTGCCGCCGCCGCATTGGCTATGCGCGCGCCGTCCATATGCACGAGCCAGCCGTTACGATGCGCGAACTCAGTGAGATCGCGAAGCTCTTCGGGCGAATACAGCGTGCCGAACTCGGTCGACTGCGAAATCGAGAGGATGCGCGGCTGAACGTGATGCTCTTCGCGGCTCGCGTGCGCGAACGGCTCCAGATCGGGAACGTGCAATTTTCCGTCGGCAGATGCAACGCTCAGAATCTTGCACCCGGTAAAGCGCTCGAACGCGGCGCACTCGTCCGTTTCCAAGTGCGCCGATGCCGGCGCGATCACCGCTTCGTACGGTTTGAGGAGGCAACTGAGCGCAATGACGTTTGCCGCCGTCCCGTTGAAGACGAAATAGGCGTCGGAATCGGTCCCGAAGACGTCTCGCAACTGCTGCAGCGCGCGCTCGGTGAACGCGTCCCGCCCGTACGAAATTGCATCGCCGTCGTTCGCAACGGCGAGCGCTTGCAAAATGTCCGGCGCGACCGGCGCATTGTTATCGCTTGCAAAGGTACGGAGCATGGCGCGCGCTTTCGCCAACCGCTTGGTGATGCCCCGCGCCGGTGCGCGGGTACATGGGCAGACACATGACGAACCTGCTGCTCGCAGTGCTGCCCGAGGAAGAACGCCGGCGCATAACGCCGTTTTGCGAACCGGTCACTCTTTCGGCGCGCGCCCGGCTATGCGCGCCGGACGAGCCGATCGAGTATGTTTACTTCCCGCACGGCGGCGCGTGTTCGACGCTCGTTCACGCGCGCAGCGGTGAAGCCGTCGAAGTGGGACTCGTCGGCCGCGAAGGCATGGTCGGGTTACCGCTCGTGCTCGACGAAGGAATGAATCCGTTCGAAGTACTGGTGCAGATTCCGGGCGATGCGACGCGCATCGCGCGCGACGCATTTCGGACGCATGCGCTCGAATCCGGGCATTGCTTCTGCGACGCGCTGCTCAAGTACGCCAATTTGTACATGGGAACCATCGCGCAAACCGCGGTTTGCAATCGCGTGCATCGCATCGAGCAGCGTTTGGCGCGCTGGCTTTTGGAGATGCGCGATCGTGCGTCCACCGACGATCTGCCGATGACTCACGAACTGCTGGCGCTGATGCTCGGCGCGTACCGTCCTTCCATTACCAACGCGCTCAAAGCACTGCAGGACAGAAACGTCGTGCGGGTCGGACGCGGCCACGTCATGATCTTGGACGCGGTGGGACTAGAGCAAGAAGCTTGCGAGTGCCACGAAACGATCAGGCGCCGAACCGCAGCAACGCTCAGCGAGATTCGGCGACTGGCTGCTTGCGCTGTTTCCGTATGCTTGCAGACTGTAGCGCCGGTCCCGCAGACTTACGATAGCCCGGATGGGCTCCAATCCTTGAACGAAATTCTCAAATCGCTGCCCGCGCACGAACTCAAGCGTCTCCAACCGTACTTCAAAACCGTTCCGCTTACCGCGGGGCAGCGTCTTTGCTCGGTCGACGAGCACTTGGGCGTTCTCTGGTTCCCGGAAACCGGCGCCGTCTCGCGTCTCGTCCAGCTTTTGACGGGCGAGACGGTTGAGGCGGGCATCGTCGGCAACGACGGCGTCGTCGGACTTCCCCCGGTGCTCGGAGGCGCGCGAAGCATTGGCGCGTGCACGGTGCAAATCGATGGATCCGCGCTCTCGATGACCGTTTCGGATTTTCGGGAACATGTGCGCGAAGCGCGAAGCCCGCTTCTGGACGCGCTGCTGATGTACGCCAACCTGCTGATCGCAACGCTGGGGCAACTGACGGCTTGTCACTGCCTGCATCGCATCGAGCAGCGCTTGAGCCGATGCATCCTGCAACTTCACGACCGAGTCGCCGCAGATCGCGTTCGCACCACGCACGACGTGCTCTCTGAGTTTCTGGGCGTGCACCGCCCTTCCGTCACGTATGCGTTGCAAGCGCTCGCGGCAACCGGAGTCATCGCGCTGGAGCGCCGCAGCATCATCATCCGCGATCGCGATGGCCTCGTCGGACACGCCTGCGAGTGTTACGGAGCGATCCGCCGTTTGACGGAGCAGGAACTCGAACGCATGCGCGCCCTGCGCGCCGGTTAACACGCGACCCGGCTGCATGCCTCATGGAGCAGACGTTCGGGTCTACTCCACCAGCCGCGACCGGCGCATTCCGTAAACTTGCGCAGTTGAATACCGGTCAGCGCGCGGATGTATTGCGCCAACAACGTTTCGCGCGGCGCTTCACCGGACACGTCGAAAGCGCCGAATTCGTAATACCCGCTGCATTCGGTGAGCATCGAGTTCCAATCGAACGCGCCAAGCAAAGACCACACGGTCATCGCTGCTACCTTTACGCCTTTGCGCCGCAGACCGACCAAATCATGGAACACGTCACGGACCCAGCGCACTTGTTCGTCGGGCGTGCATGCCAAGTGCACTTCCGTTAGCGCAAGCGGTCTGCGGTACCGCCCGGCGCATTCCTCGAAGAAGCGCAGCGGGGCCCGCCAGGCCTTCGACGCACACGCGCACGGCCTCGACGTCGGCGTAGCGCTCTCGTCCGTTTCCTCCCCAAGTCGTTTGTGTATAGCGTTGAAGCCGCTCGTCGAGCCAGCGTTCGCCGGTGACATAGTAGTTGAAACCGAGTAAGTCCGGCTCGCAAACGAACGCTCGATCGAACGAGGCATTTTGCCGCAGTCCTAAATCGGCGACAACTTTTCGCTGCATGATCGGATTGGCATCCAGCGTGCCGCAGAGAAGATCGTAGGTCAGCAATCGTCGAGCGTTTTCGTGGTCAGCCTGATATCGGAGTGCCGGCGTCGAATATGTCTTGCCGAGATCCTCGGTCGATACGAATTGCGCGTCCGGAATATGCTCGCGAATCGCGTCGCATCGCCAGGCGCGTTGCTCGCAGTTCGTTGCAGCAGCGCCCGGTAAAAATCGCGACTCGGAACGCCGGTGCGGATACCACCAGCCGTAGAGCGCGCTGAAACGCGCGGTGGTCAGCGGCTCGTTTACCGGCGTGAAATACCGCAGCCACGGATAGCGCCGCGCGACCGCAGCGGCATACAGCGGCGAATTTTGCCGGGAACGTCATCGTCAAGCAGATCTGTGTAGCGCGGCCCGCTCCCGTGATGCAGAAGCGTTACGATCGGCTCGATGCCGTAGTCGTCGTAGCGATTCCAACCGCTCGTCGGTCCATTGCCAGTTCGCAGCCCTCGAGGCCTTCCGGCGCTACGCGCTCCCACAGAACCGGATAGCGCAAATGCAGTAATCCCGAGCGACGCAATCAGATCGAGGTCGCCGCCGCGTCGGTGATGCCCGCTTCGCAGTACTTGATCGACGTAGCTGTCGCCGATGCGGCAGACGCGTGCATTCGATGCCGCCCCAGATCGCTAAGCGACTTGCGTCCACGATGCAGCACCGCGTATTTTCGCGTAAGTCGTCAGTGCCTGAGCCACGACCTGATCCATGTTGTAGTACCGGTACGTTGCCGAGCCGCCCGACGAAATGCACGTCGCGGTTGACTATCTGCGAGTCGCTCTGTAGCGCTTGTACAGCAGCGCATTTTCCGGTCGCGGAACCGGATAGTACGGGTCGCCCTCGGTCTGCGGATACTCGTAGGTAATGGCGGTTTTCGCGTGCACTTGGCCGGTGAGATGCTTATATTCGGTGACGCGCGTATGCGCGTGATCGTTGGGATAGTTCACGACCGCAACCGGTTGATGCTGCGCAACCTCGAGCGTGCGATGCTCGAATCGCAACGAGCGGTACGGCAGCGGGCCGAAGCAATAGTCGAAGAACTCGTCGATTGGGCCGGTAAAAATTAGGGACTCGTATTTTACACTCTTGCGGAGCGATCGGAAATCGATGCCGAGCTCGATCCGCACGTTCGGCGTGATCGAGCATGTTTTCGAACATGCGCGTGTAGCCGTGCAGCGGCATCGCCTGGTACGTATCGTTGAAGTAGCGGTCGTCGCGGTTTGCGCGTACGGGAATGCGCGAGGTGACAGAGGCGTCGAGCTCGCGACGGATCCAGCCCCCACTGTTTGCGCGTATAATACTTGAAGAATTTTTCGTAGAGGTCGCGTCCGATGCGCGAAACGACGGCATCCTCCGACGTGCGGATCTTCTCTACCCGCTCGGCGCGCGCGGCGAGAAACGCTTCGACCTCGTGCTCGCGAAGTTCCAATCCGTAAAGCCGGTTGATCGTGTCCAGGTTGATCGGCATCGGGCAGCAGTTGCCCATCAACGCTTGCCAGCACGCGGTGTTCGTAGGGGCGCCACTGCGTGAAACGCGCCCAAATAAGCGAACACCTCTGCCGAATTCGTGTGAAAGATGTGCGGGCCGTAGCGGTGGATCAGCACTCCGTCCGCATTGACTTCGTCGTACGCGTTGCCGCCGATGTGCGGGCGCCGGTCGACGAGCAAGCACCGTTTTTCCGGCGTCGTTGGCAAGGCGCTCTGCGAGGACTGCTCCGGCGAAGCCGGCGCCGACGATGAGGTAATCGAAGTGCTTCATGCGGGTACGCGAGGCTGTGCGGCGACGTCCAATTCGTTGCGCATGGCCGCAACCGTTGCGTCCCACGAATGCTCTGCGACGACGCGATCGATCGCATGCGAACCAGCGCGCACGAAGGCCGCGCTTCAGAACGTCTTCGGCGATGGCCACGAACTCTAGGGCTCCTGAAGCGATACCGACTAGGCCGTCCTTGCCGTAGGGATCCACGACGTCCGCGATCGGCGTGGAGATGACCGGCTTGCGTGCCGCCAAATACTCCAGCGTCTTCGTCGGGCTGATGAACCGCGTGGCGTCATTGAGCGCGAAGGGCAGCATCGCGATGTCCCAATGATGCAGATGCGCCGGTAATTCATCGTAGGAGCGCTGCCCGATGTAATGGATGTTTTCGCGGCGAGGCAGCGACTGCGGATCGATTTTTGCGATCGGGCCGACTATAACGAATTGCCAGTGCGGTCGAAGCAGCGCGACGTCTCCAAGCAGCCTGCAGTCGAAACGTTCGTCCACGACGCCGTAAAAGCCGAAGCGCGGCCTGCCGATCGCTGCTAGATCGTCCGGCTCCGGCAGCGATCGCGGACGGAAATGGCCGGCATCAACGGCGCTCGGAAAACACTGGACGTTTCGATGATGCCTGCGCTTTCGATAGTACAAACTTCTGCCGCCGGTGAAAACGACCGACGCTTTCGCAAGCAAAGCCGCTTCGCGTTCTTGGAGAACGTCCGGCGCGAAGGCAAACATGGAGAGTTCGTCCATGCAGTCGTACACGCACATCGAATGCGGCAACGGGTCCGTCCACGGGAACGCCATCGGCGTGTAATACCAGAAGATGGCATCCAGAATCCGGCGCTCGCGCAGAAAGGCCGAAAGTAAGCGGCGCTGCATCTCCTCGGCTTCGTGGCGCCGTTCGGCCGGCAAATGCGCGCATAATACCGTAACGTTCTCCAGCACTTTCGCGTCGGCAAGGCGCGGTTCAGCCGCGTCCTTGAAGACCGGCTCTTCGACGTAAAAGACCTCGCGCGACGCGGAGAGGCGTGAGAGAACGTGCTGCGGGCGTTGGAACACGAAGTTCCATCGAAGGTGGGAGAAGCAAACGATAGGGGCATCGGGCGGGAACCTCATCGAACACCACTCCTTTCGCCGGTCGGACTGGCGCTGATGTTCCCGTAGCAATTATGAATAAAACTTCCGATGCCGCGCACTGCCGCGCTTCAACAGTTCAAGCTGACTTCATCTCCCGTTTCTCGGAGCACTTGTGTATGCGCAGATACCGAAACTCCGCTTTGGCCTGCGGGCCGCCGCCCGCGGTAAGCGCAACGCGAACGCCGCGGTCCCACGGCGGAAGGTATGCGGCGCGCAGTGGAGCGGTGCGAATAGCGACCCACCCGCGTTCGGTGTACGTTTCAAACGTGAAGTAGTACCCGCGGCGCGCACGCATGCGCAGTCGCAGAACGCCCGAAGCGTTGTGTAGTATCTCGACCAGAACATGATGCTTGCCGCGTACACGCTGCCAAACGCGCAGCTTGCCTGCGCTGTAGCTAAGCCCCACCGCATTCTCGCGATCGCCGAACGCGCACAGACCGGCCTCCGTTTCGGGCATCAATTTTGCTGCGTCGAGCGCCGTTTCCGCGACGTAATCGCTGAAATGCGGTGAGCGCGCGATCACGCAGCCGAGTATGTCGCCGGGTGCACCGGCAGCAGGTGGACCCAGCACCACAGAGCCGGGCCATCCGCCACGAAAGCGCACATGCGCCGGGTATGCATGCGGCCACTGCCACGCGCCCGCAGTTGGACGCAAGATTAGCCGCCGCAGCAGGCTGCGTTTGCCGGAGAACGGCCGCGGCGCCTCACTGCTGGGGCCCTTCCCGCCGTTGATTTGCGGCCATCCGTCGGCGGTCCATCGAATCTCATCCAGCAACGTTTGTCGCCCTACGAAAATCGAGTCGCGCTTCGCATATGCATGGTAGAGATAGAACGTGCGCCCGTCGGCAGCATCTACCGCGCTGCCGTGTCCCGGACAACGCCAGGATGCATTGCTCTTCAGGATTGGATTGCGCGCATATTTTTGCCATGGGCCGGTGACGCAGCGCGCGCGTGCGACGCCGACGGCGTACTTGCAGGTGAGGCCGCAGCACGAATTGCCCGAGTAAAACAGATAAAAGAACTCGCCGTGTTTGATGATGCTCGGCGCTTCGACGACGTGGCCTTCCCACGGTGTGTCGTTCGAAAGGATCGATCGCGCTTCGCCGACCAGCGAAAGCCCGTCCTGGCTCAGCTGCTGGATCCAAATCGTGGTGGGTAAGCCGCGGCTGTTCCCGTCTTCTTTCCAGACGAGATACCGCCGCCCGTCGTCGCCGGTAACTGCGGTCGGATCGATCGAACCGGACGTCTGACCGATCAGCGGTTCGTGATCGACGTATGGTCCGCGAGCTGCGTCGCCGTCGCCACGCCGATCGTGAGCGGGCCATGGCGATGCTGCGCGACGTAATACACGAAAAACGTGCCGTTATGGTACGAAATCTCCGGCGCCCAGAACTTCCCGGCCGCCCACGACGGCGGCTGTGGAAATACGGCGCCGGCTTGCCGCCAGTGCACCAAATCGTTGGAGTGCAGCAGCGGAAACTGCGGTGCCCAATCGGTCGACGTCGTCGTAGCCCAAAAATCCCTTTCGCCGACGCGAATAACCGAGGGGTCCGGAGAATCCCCTCGATGTACGGGGTTTTTGTACGTGTTTACCAGAGTCATCACCGCAAGCCGAGCACGCAAATTGCGTCCTCATAGAGAGAACGCTTACTATGCGGTTCGCGTTCTGCACGCGCTTGCGCGGTACTAGCGGTGACGCGAAAAGATTCGGTGAAGCGGCGCTATTAGGCGGCGCTCGTGCACTCCGGGCAACTCGAGCGATCGACCGTCGTAACGTCGAGCCATTCGGCCGAGTCGACGATGACGGGCGGCCCGCCGCTCAAACCGCTTCGCTTCACGCGAGCGCAGATACTCGATCATCTGCGCGCGATCGCCGCTGAACTGCACGCACCTGCCGTCCGGAGAATGGGCGAAGGCGATGCCCGGCTTCAACGGCGGAACGACGACGCCGTACACGGTCAATGTCACTGCCTTTCCCTCCACGCACGTCCCATGGAGTACGCATGTACCCATCTTAACGCTAACTGCGATTATGCCCGCGCTGCTCGCGCGGCTAATCCGCGGCAGCGGGCATCGCGGCGACGGCGCCGCTTCGGCGCGATGGACGCATGAAGATGACGAGCGGCGCGGAGATGAAGAAGATGATCGCGGACACGCGGAACAGGTAATCGTAACTGATCACCTGCGACGCGACGCCGACGAGCTGATTGAGCACCGAGAGCGGATAACCGTGCGTCTGCGTCACGCCGGAAGCAAGTTCGCTCTGCGCGATCGCCGCTTCCCGCGCAAGCAGCGTCGTCAGCACGGCGATGCCCAGACTTCCGCCGAGTTGCCGCAGAAGCGCGGAGATGCCGCTCGCGCCGGCGAGTTCTTCCTTCGGCACGGCGCCCAGCGTGACGGTCGAGAGCGGGACGAAAAGAAATCCCAGCCCGAAGCCTTGCACCAAACGCGGCCAAAAGACGTCCCAATATCCCGCATGTTCGTTGAGCGATCCCATCCACCACGTCGAAATGCCGAAGACGATCATACCGAATCCCACCAGAAGGCGCGGATCCATTTTACCGGTGAGGCGGCCAACGATAAGCATGCTGATCGCCGTAGCAATCGCACCCGGCAGCAACGCGAGGCCCGTATCGAAGGCCGTGAAGCCCAAAACCGTTTGAAAAAACAACGGCAAAACCAAACTCGTGCCGAACAAGCCGAAGCCGCTGATCGCACCGATGATGTTGCCGATGGTAAACGTGCGAAACCGGAAGACGTTGAGATCGACGAGCGGATGGCGGTCGCGCAGTGCCTTCACCATGAACCACGCTAATCCGACGACTGACACTATCGTCAGCAGCCAAATCGTGTCCGATTGGTACCAGTCGTCGTGCTGTCCGCGCTCGAGCACGTACTGCAGCGAGGCCAATCCCGCCGAGAGCAGCGCGAGCCCGCCCCAATCGATACCGCCTTTCGGCTTCTGCAAGAATCGCGGATTCGGAATGAACATCAGCGTCATGAGGAATGCGACGATGCCGATCGGCAAATTGATGTAGAAGATCAGCGGCCACGAGAAATTGTCGATGATGTAGCCGCCGAGCGTGGGTCCGACGGCGGGCCCGACCATCGCACCCAGACCGAAAATCGCCATCGCGGCGCCGCGCTTCGCGGGCGGATACGTTTCGAAAAGGATCGCCTGCGCGGTCGGCTGCAGCGCGCCGCCGCCGAAGCCTTGCAGGACGCGATAGAAGACGAGCTGCCAAATGCTGTGCGCCGTTCCGCACAGAAACGACGCGATCGTGAAGACGGCCAAACATCCGGCATAAAAATTCTTGCGCCCGAAATACGCCGTCAGCCACCCGTTGAGCGGCATGGTGATGACGCTCGCCAAAATGTAGCCCGTCGCCACCCACGAGACTTCATCGATCGACGCGCCCAGATTCCCGGCAATGTCGTTGAGCGCAACGTTGACGATTGTCGCATCGATAATCGCCATGATGAGGCCCAGCATTACCGTGATCGTGATGAGCGCTACCGGCGCGTCGTGCCGCGCGCGAAACGGATTAGCCATCCATGCTCTTAGTCAAAGTTCGAATTGCGTGTATCCTGCCCGCGCAGCGAACGGCCGCGCCCCGTGCTGAAAGATGCACGGGTGCGGTCGTTAAGGTACGCGCTGCGTTACTGCCTGCGACGAATTGCCGTGGTTACGGCGGCGGCGCCGGCGAGACCGATGCCCGCGAGCAGCCACTGTCGATTCATGATCAATTCCGTTTCCCAACTGCGCGGCTTGGCCTTGTCGTCGAACTCGCCGTGCGCGCCGAAATCCTTGGTGCTGTCTGCCGGCTGATAGAGATTGTCGGGGCGGTCGGCGGAGGTCGGCTGCGGCGTTTGCTGCGACTTATATCCGGTCATCGCCAAGTACAGATCGGCGACGCGCGGCGCGAATTTCTGCACGAGAATCGCGATCACCGAAGACATGCCGACCCACATCTCGCGCGGCGTTTTGTGCGCGGCCCAATACACGGCTCGGCCCGCGACTTCCGGTTGAAAGATCGGCGGCAGCGGCTGCGGGTGGTTGAGTCCGCTTTTCACGCGGTTCCAGGTGAACTGCGGCGTGTTGACTGCCGGCATCTGCACCATCGTAAGTTTGATCTTGCTGTGGTGATGGATCAGTTCGCAGCGGATCGAGTCCGTGAATCCGCGGATCGCGGATTTCGCGCCGCAGTAGGGCGACTGCAGCGGAATGCTGCGGTAGCAAAGCGCCGATCCGACCTGCACGATCGTTCCGCGATCGCGCGGACGCATCCGTTTCATCGCCGCCATCGTTCCCCAGACGTAGCCAAGGTACGTGACGTCGGTGAGACGGCGCCATTCCTCCGGCGTGACGTCCCAGAATTCGGAAAACACGTTCGTGAAGGCGACGTTCACCCAAATGTCGATGGGGCCCAGTGCGTTTTCGGCGCGCGCGGCGGCGCGTTCGACCTCTTCGTCATTCGCGACGTCGGTGGGAATCGCAATTGCGGTCGCGCCGAGTTCTTCCGCCTCGCGCCGCGCGGCCTCCAGGCCGTCTTCGCCCCGCGCGACCAGTGCGAGACGCGCTCCGTGTTTTGCAAACTCGCGAACCGTTGCGCGGCCGATGCCGCCGGATGCGCCGGTAATTACGACCACTTCGGATTTGTTGTTGCTAGCCATCAGGTTCAAGGTGTTCCCGGCGCGCGCACGGATGTAAGCAAGAAAGCCGCAGGCGAAACTGCAGAACCGGTGAACCGTTAGGCGTGCCGAAGTCATTAGTTCGCCATGCCTATGTCCTCGTGGCGGCCCTCTTGCTGCTCGGTGCAGCCCTGCTTCCGCCCCGCGCAACGGCGGACACGGACGAAACCACCCAGGGCGTGAATCCGGCGACCGTTGGCCTTCAGCCGCTTCGCGGAGCCATCCCGGCCGTTACGCCGGCACCCGGTGAATCGCGCCTCGTCAAACGCGAGGACGGCACGTTCGCGGCGGTTCCGCAGATTCGCGGACGCACTCGGACGTTTCATTTGGTCGAACGCGACGCACCGTGGACGCTTCAGCCGGGCCTAACCGTGATGGCCAAGACGTACGACGGCGTCGTGCCGGGGCCGACGCTGATCGTGCATCAGGGCGATCGCGTCGTGATCGACTATCGCAACGATCAAAGCGTGCCCGACACGTTGCATCTCCACGGCATACACGGCATTCCGGTCAGCATGGACGGCGTCGGCGGAATTTCACAGCCCATGGTGGTGAAGGGCGGCAGCTACCGCTACGAATTCACCGCAAACGTTCCCGGCACGTTCATGTATCACACGCACGATAACGAAGAGATGGTGAACAGCGGCTTGTATGGCGCGCTGGTCGTGCTTCCCGCTCATCCCGCTCCTGTCGAACGCGCGGACCGCGACTACGTCGAAGTGCTTTCTTCTTGGACGATTCAAAGCCTGAGTGAAAACCACTTCACGATCAACGGCAAGGAATACCCCGCGACTGCGCCCATCACCGTGCGCGAAGGACAGCGCGTCCGAATCCGGTGGATCAACATCTCCGGCGAGAACTTTCACACGATGCACACGCACGGGCATTACCAGCGCGTCATCGCGCGCGACGCGCAGCCGGTCGCGCAGCCGGACGTCGAAGACACGGTCTCGCTCGGCCCGGGACAGCGCGCGGACGTCATCGTGGATGCGAATCAAGCGCCCGGGAATTGGCTCGTGCACTGTCATGTGCTCGATCACACGGAAGACAATCAGGGCATGCCGGACGGCCTCATCACGACGATTCATTACGAAGGAACGCCGAATCGCGCCGGGGCGATGAATGCGGCGATGCGCTCGATGCTGCCGAGTTTTGGAAGCGCGAGCCGCGGCCCTTTGTCGTTCGGGTGGACGATCGTGCTGGGCGCCATTGCCGGTTTCACGATTCTGCTGGGTTTGCCGATCGCGCGCATGCGCAACATCTCGCCGACCACGATTGGCGTGCTGAACGCCGTCGCCATCGGTATCCTCGTCTACTTGGTCGTCGAGATCGCGGGAAATGCGACAACTCCGCTGGTGCGCGCCGTAGAACAGTGGCATGCGGGTGGTGCTGTCGCCGGCGCGCTGTGGCTCGCGGTTGCGTATGCCGGCGGATTATTTTTGGGATTGGTGGGGTTGGGCGCTCTGGCGACGCGCATGGCAAAACGTGCCGCGGCGCAAGCGCAGGATCCGTACGTCCTTGCCGCGGTGATCGCGATCGGGATCGGCGCGCACAACTTCGCCGAAGGTCTTGCAATCGGCGCGTCCGCAGCGTCTGGTGCGACGGCGATCGCCATCGGACTCATCGTGGGCTTCGGTCTGCACAATACGACCGAAGGGTTCGGCATTGCGGCGCCGCTCGCCGGACGCGTCGTTCCGAGGTGGCGCATTCTCGCGTTGGCCGGTGTCGTCGCGGGCGGCCCGACGTTCCTTGGAACGATTATCGGGTACGCGCTGCACTCGCCCGTGCTTTCCGTGCTGTTCCTCGCGACCGCGATCGGCGCGCTCGTATTCGTGATCGGCGAATTGTGGAGCGTGCTGCGGCGCACCGGCATCAACCCGCTCGTGACGTCCGCGCTGGCCTGCGGATTTATCATTGCACTCGCCACCGAAGTGATTCTCGACCTGAACGGCGGCTGATCCGCAGTTCGAAATTCAAGCGTTCGGTAAGTCGCGACTTCGACGGCGAAACCGATGCACATGACGCAGTTGGGAAAAATGGCGGCATGAATATTGGTATCGTAGGCTCCGGAGACATCGGCTCGACGCTCGGCCGCTTGTGGGCGAAAGCGGGACACCGGGTGCTCTTCAGTTTCGCGCACGATCGAGAGAAACTCGAACGGCTGGCGCAAGAGTGCGGAAACGGCGCGCGCGCCGCGACGCCGTACGAAGCCGTGTCGCTATCCGAAGTCGTGCTGTTCTCCGTACCCTGGAGGCAAGTGGACGAGGCGATTAAGCAGATCGGCCGCTTCGACGGTGAGACGGTCATCGACACGACGAACCCGTACATCGACGACGAGATGCACGTGCAGAAGTTCGACGACGAACTCTCCTCGAGCGAGTGCGTCGCGCGAAAGATGGAGGGTGCGAAGGTCATCAAGGCGTTCAACACGCTTCGCGACGAAACGCTGCGCGACCGCACCGGACAGGGACTCGTCATCTTCTACGCAGGCGACTATCCGCAGATGAAAAAGAAGATCGAGCAGCTCATCCAGGACGCCGGCTTCGTTCCGTGCGACGCCGGAGCGCTGCGCGAAGGCAAGAAGCAAGAACCCGGCACGGACCGCTATCTCAAAGAGATCGCGATCGACGAGGCGCGCCGCATGGTGGGCGAGCAGTCCGGCAAAGGCGAGGCCGTTCGCGGTGAAGTAGAAGCACCGCAGTGGCAAGAGCACAGTTCCCCGACGAACACGTAGAAGGTCAGTTCAAGCGCCAAGACGACGCCTTCAGGCGCTGGATTCGCGCGGACGGGAGCGGCCGGTTTCCGGTTGAAGCGGGCCGCTACCATCTCTACGTGTCGCTCGCGTGTCCGTGGGCTAGCCGCGTCGTCATCGTGCGAAAACTCAAGCATTTGGAAGACGCGGTCGGGATGACGGTCGTCGACCCCGTGCGCGACGAACGCGGCTGGGCATTCCGCGACGGTCCGGGGTTTTCACCCGATCCCGTCAACGGCTTCGCGTTCTTGAGTGAAGCGTATACCGCGACCGACGCGCAGTACCGGGGACGCGTCACCGTACCGGTCCTCTGGGACACGCGCACGAAGAGCATCGTCAGCAACTCCGACGACGACGTCATGCGGATGTTCGAAACCGAGTTCGACGCGTTGGGGGACCGGGGCGCGCTCGATTTATATCCGCCGGAACATCGTGATGAGATCGAGGCGCTGAACGAGTGGATCTACGAAACGCTCAACAACGGCGTTTACAAAGCAGGCTTCGCGACGTCACAGCGAGCGTACGAGCACGCCGCCTATCGCGTGTTCGAAACGCTCGACCGGCTCGAGGAACTGCTGGAACGACGCCGCTATCTGATCGCCGCCTACCCGGTCGAAACGGACTGGAGAACGTTCGTGACGCTGATCCGCTTCGACGCGGTTTACTACGGTCACTTCAAGTGCAACTTACGGCGGATCGTCGATTACCCGAACTTGTGGGGCTATCTTCGCGATTTGTATCAGTACGACGGCGTCGCCGAAACGGTCGATTTCGATCATATCAAGCGCCACTATTACTACACGCACGACGAAATTAACCCGACGCGCATCGTGCCGATTGGGCCGCTTCTCGATTTGACGAGCGCGCACGGCCGCGAAAGACTTGCGTAACGCTTGGACGTCAAGTTCGCGCTGACCGCGTTCGCCACCGCGTTCACGATTATCGACCCGATCGGGATGATCCCGTTGACGTTGGCCGCGACGGTTGCGCTGCCGCCGGATCGCCGCGCCAAGATCGTCGATCAGGCCGTCATCGTCGCGGCGGCCGTGATGCTCGTGATGGGTCTCATCGGCCGCCCGCTCTTGAACTATTTGGGCATAACGCTTGCAGCGTTCCTGATCGCGGGCGGCATCCTGCTGTTCCTGATCGCAATAGACATGCTCTTTGCGCGTCCGACGGGCGCGAAGCGCACTGAAGAGGAAGAGCGCGATGCGGCGCTGCGCGAAAATCCGGCGGTGTTTCCGCTTGCGATTCCGATGATTTCGGGCCCGGGCACGATCGCGACGGTCATGCTGCTCGTAAATCTGGCGCACAACGACGGAATGCGCTTGCTCACGGTATTCATCGCATGCGCCGCGGCGCTGGTCATCACGTGGCTCTTCATGCGCGGCGCGGCGCGGTATCAGCATCTCATCGGTATGACGGGCATCCACGTGGTGACGCGAGTTCTCGGCATCATCCTCGCGGCGCTCGCCGTGCAGTTCGTCCTCAACGGTTTGGGCCAAACGCCCATTTTGAAGCATTGAGCGCCGGCGTGCTCGTGCGGCGCGCGCAAGCGCCCGCGGATTTCGAACGGTTGCACGAGTTGCTCGCCGAGTACGAACGCGACCTGCCGGTTGATTTGCGGCATGGCGCGCCGCTGCCGCTTGCCGTCATGAGCGCGCTGTACCGCGGCGAGAATGCGGCCTTCATCGCAACGATCGACGGGCACGACGGCGGCTGCGCGGCAGTGATCGCGCTCGAACGCGCCGCCGGCGTGGTGCAGCGGCTTTACGTCGAACCGCCGCATCGCGGGAAGGGAGCCGCACGCGCGCTGGTGAGTGCCGCCAGTCACCTTCGCGCGAGAGCGAGGGTACGAGCGGATCGTGCTGGACACGGATCGGACGCAGCTGCCGCAGGCGTACTCCCTGTACGTATCGCTCGGATTCGAGCAGTGCGAGCCGTATGCGCCGGTCACGTACGCCTCGCCGACCTACATGCAATTGAAGCTGCAATAGATGCGCCGGCAACTTCCGGGTGGATGACGCCTTCGCGGTCGTGTCATGCTTGAGGAAATGAACCTCGAAGAACAGCTCTTGAGCCGGGGATACGCGCGCCGGCCGCAGGCCCTCAGCGCCGAAGTCTGCCGCCTGCTGCGCGAACTGTGGGCCGACGATTCGCGATTCCGTTCGCGCGTCGTGATGGAGCGGCACAACTTCGGCAGCGGCGAGTACAAATATTTCTCATATCCGCTTGCGCCGCAGGTCGCCGAACTGCGTGAAGATCTTTACCGCGCGCTGGCGCCGGTTGCCAATCACTGGAACGAGCTGTTGCGTCTGCCGCAGCGCTATCCGCTCGCACTGCAGCAGTACTTGCTCGAATGCGCGGCGCATGGCCAGACGCGGCCCACCGCACTGCTCTTGCGGTACCGCGCCGGCGATTACAACTGCATGCATCAGGATACGTACGGCGAACAGGCATTTCCGTTTCAAGCGACGTTCTTTCTGAGCCAACGATCGGAATACGAAGGCGGCGAATTCGTGCTGCTCGAGCAGAGGCCGCGCGCGCAAAGCCGAGCGATTGTGATCGCTCCGGAGCAAGGCGAATGTGTCGTCATTCCGAACCGCTATCGCCCCGTTCGAGGAAAGAGCGGCGTCTACCGCACGGTATTCCGGCACGGCGTCAGTGAAGTGCGCAGCGGCGAACGCTACGCCCTCGGCATCATTCTGCATGACGCCGAGTAGCGTGCCGATGCTACCGCGGTATGAGGAATAAGAGCGAGAGCCCGAAGACGACGAAAGCGATCGCGAAACTCAGGACGGTGAACGGCATCACGCGCCGCAAGCTCACGCCGGCGATGGCGAGCACCGGCAGCGCCCAAAAAGGCTGAATCATGTTCGCAACTTGCTCGCCGATCGCCACGCCCATCGCCGTTGCAGGCAGCGATGCATGCAGTTTCACCGCCGCGGGCACGGCAAAGGGGCCTTGCACGGCCCAATGCCCGCCGCCGCTCGGCACGAACAAACTGATTACGATCGAACTGACGAAGCTCCAGAACGGCAACGTACCGGCGGTGGAGAAAGCGACGAACCACTGCGCGATCACACCGGCGAGTCCCGTGGCCGTCATGATGCCCATGATGCCGAAATAGATAGGATATTGGATGATCAGCGGACCCGTAACGCGTGCGGCGCCATTTACGGCCTGCACGTAGCGCGCGGGGGTCCAATGCAACAGCAGGCCCGCGCAGAAAAAGATGAAGATGACGGCGTTGATGTCCAGATAGAAACCGGCGCGAAGCCACGTCGAGACGATGTAACCAAGTCCGGCGACGGCGAGAATCGCATTGAGGATCCAGGCATTGTCCAGTGCGCCCGCGAGCGTTGCTCCCCGTTCGACGGGCGGCTTTGCCGGTTCGGCGTCAACGTTTCCGGCGACGACGTCGGACGGCTCGAGTGCGCGGAAAACGAACGGCAGCACCAGCACGAGCACCGCGCACGGTATCAGATTGAAAGCGGTGAAGATCGTCGTGCCGATGGGCAGGGTGTGCCCCGTTATCTGCTGCACGATGTTGAGTTTGTTTCCCGGCGTCGCTTGCGCGAGGGCGATCGAACTCGAGATGCCGCTCGCCCAAATCAGAAATCCGCTATACGCCGCGGCGACGAGCCAGCCGAAGTCGATGCGCATACGCGCTGCAATTTGCCGCGCGAAAAGCGCGGCGACGACGAGGCCGAAGCCCCAGTTCAGCCAACACGCAATCGCCGACACGACGAAGGTAAGGCTCACGGCGCCCTTGGTCGTGCGCGGACGCGAAGCAAGCCACTGCAATACTCCGGCCACCGGAGCGCTGTTCGCGAGCGCATAGCCGGTGACGAGAATCAGAATCATCTGCAGCGCGAATCCCAAATTTCCCGGTTCGAATATTCCGGCGTACCAGGCCGCGAGCACGGCTCCGAGCGCGTGATGCGGTGCGAAGATGAATGCGAGTATTGCCGTGACGATGGACAAGCCCACGGCGAAGACGTACGGATCCGGTATCGCGTACTCGAAGACGCGAACGAAAAACCCCGCCACTCTCGGCATGCGGGGGATTTATGCTTTCAGCCGATCCGTTACTGTTTTTATGCGCGAGCGCGCGAATTCCGACGCGGCCCGCCACAGCGTGGGGTTCGCGCTGCTTTCGTAATCCATGGGAACCCGTATGACGACGTGCGTTCCCTGCGCGCTCACTTCGATCGACATCGGAACGCGCGTCCCTTGAAGAATGGCTTGCCGAAGTTCGCCCTGGGTCGCGGAAACGCCGGGACGTCCTTGGGTGTAAAGGTGCACGGACGGGCCGCCGACGCTGCGTTCGATGGTGACGACGAGCGCCAGATGGCCGCGTTCCATTTCCGCGCCGAGCAACTCGCCCAAGACCGTCTCGACCGTGAACAGGTCCGTGTTCGGCGAGGTCAGGCCTCTAAGCGCATCGATGACCGCACGCCGCACCTTGGCCACGGAATAAGCGTCAGCGGAATCGATTGACCATTTCACCCGCTGGAGGACCCTCCATATATTTGCACCTATTTGCCCGTCCCGGCCCTGGGCGAAACGTCGCTCGCTAGCGGAGATTTTCCATCAGCGACTGCGTCCAGGCCTGATTGTCCGTAGCCGAATAGCCGGTCTCTTTCTGGTGGTCTTCGTCCGCGACGCGAACGCCGTAGTGGTACGTGAGCGATCCGCCGATCCATCCGGAAACCAGGAGCGACATCGCGGTCATCACCGACATGCTGCGCTGATACCATGTAACGGACGGGCCGGGGCTGCGCTCGCGAATCGTGCGCGCGCGGCTCGCGCTGTTCAGTGCGAACAAGCCGAGCGCCGCAGCGTTCATGCCCATATGCGCGAGTCCCGTATACCAGGCGCGCGTACGCGGCGGTATCTGCAGAAAATCGAGCACGCCGAACATCGCTGCGCCGGTTGCGGTGATCAAGCCGATATCGATGAGGCGCTTCGCACCGATCGCGTACGCCCACTCGTCTTCGCTGGCCGGCCCGATGAAATCGAATCCCACGCTGGAAATCCACGCGCCGATCGGCACCGTAACGAGCAGCGGATGAATCGGATGCCCGTACGGCCCGGAAACCGGCGTCTTCGGCTCTTTCGCTCGTTTGAAATCTTTCATGCGCACGTTTTGCCGCAGCGGAGGTGTGCGGCAAACGCGGCAAAGTGCACTTCGTGCAAGCGAGGGCGCCGCCAGTCTGTGAAGAGTGGTAGCCAAAGGAAGCGCGCTGTGATACACTACGCCGCGACATGCATAACGGGCACACTTACGCCGTACAAAGCGCCGCCTTTTACTTTGCGCTCATTCCGTTCGTCGCGCTCTTCGCGATCATGATCGGTGCACGGTTCTTCGAAGGTCTGCGCCGCGCGCGCAAGCCTGCCGCACAACGCCCGGCGATCATCGGCCTGGCTGCGTTCGTGCCCGCGCAGAGGTTCCTTACCTCAGCGGAATAGAACTCGCTCATCCTCATGCGGGATGACGTGAGATGAAGACGGCGCTGTGCGACTTGTTCGGGATTCGCGTCCCCATCGTGAACGCGCCGATGACGCCGCAGGCCGGCGGAGCGCTCGCGCGCGCAGTCAGCGAGGCCGGCGCATTCGGCATGCTCGGCTTCGATGAAGACGAAAACGAAGCGCAAATCGCCGAGCAAATCGAAATTTTACAACAAGCGCCGGCCGTGCCGTTCGGGATCGGGTTGGTCGCCTGGGTGCTCGAACGCCGCCCGCAGCTGCTCGATATCGCGTTAGCGGCGAAACCGAACCTGATCAGCATTTCATTCGGCGATCCCGCCCCATACGCGCGACGCGTTCACGCGGCCGGCATACGTCTTTGTTCGCAAGTGCAAAGCCGCGCGTGGGCACAGATCGCTCTGGATGCCGGCGTCGACATGCTCGTCGCGCAAGGCACCGAAGCGGGCGGTCATGCAGGCTCGGCGGTCGGCACGCTGCCGCTGCTGCAAATCGTGCTCGAGATGACCGAGAAACCGGTTTTGGCGGCGGGCGGAATCGCAACCGGACGCGGACTCGCCGCGGTAGTTGCGGCCGGTGCGAGCGGCGCTTGGATCGGCACGCCCTTTCTGCTCGCGCAAGAAGCGCGCAATACGGAAAACGCGCGCGAACGGCTTCGTGCGGGCGACGAAACGCAAACCATCTACACGCGCGTGTACGATCGCGTTACCGGAAAAGCGTGGCCGCACGAGTTCGGCGCTCGCGCGCTGCGCACGCCGTTTCTGGAACGGTGGACCGGAAACGAGGACGCGCTCATGACGGACGAACGAGCGCGGTCGCAGTTCGATCCGAAAGAGAAACTCTACGCGGGACAATCGGTGGGCTTGCTGCGCGAGGTGAAGCCGGCATCGCAAATCGTGCGCGAAATTGCATCCCAGGCGCAGAGCCGGCTGGACGAAATACTGCGCCGCGATAGGTGCATCCAATCGCGCCGTTTGCGCGTTATGTGGAGCAACTATGGTAACCTCGACGTTCGCTCACCCGTATCTCACGCAAGTAGTCGCCCTCTGGGTCTCCGTCCTGCCGGTTCTCGGCATCGTCGGCCTCATGGTCGGCGCCGCCCTTCGGGGCGATCGGGGACGCGTCCGCATCCACGTCATCCACCGCACGCGCTAACCCTTGCACGGCCTCCCGGGCGGTGCTATACTAGTCGCCTATGCCCAGCGCCCGATAAGGCATATATAAAGAAGAACGAGTGCCCCCGCTCATTTCGGAGGGACGTCTCGTTCTTTTTCGCGTGCCCGCGGCATAGTGCGCCCACCTTCATTTACCTGGCTGAGAGAGAAATAGATAATGGCGAAAACGACGGCTCCTAAGTCACCCGCGAAGAGCTCCGCGGGCACGAAGAGCAAGTCGAAACGCGCTGCCGGTCAAACGGCGGGCAACGGTGCGGCTGGGGCTATCCAGCCAAGCACGTTCCCGATGCCGACCGGCGCGTTCACGATCGAGCAGCCCCCCGATCCCGGTCCGAAGCGCGAGCGATACTCGTTCGGGAAGATTCCGCACGTCCTGGAAGTCCCCAACCTGATCGAGCTGCAGAAAGCCAGCTTCGAATGGTTCAAGACCGAAGGCCTCGCGGAAGCGTTTGCTTCCATCTCGCCCATCAAAGACTTCACGGGCAACCTCGTGCTCGAGTTCGGCGAGCACAGTCTCGGCGAACCGAAGTATTCGGTCGAGGAGTGCCGCGAGCGTGACATGACGTACAGTGCGCCGCTGCGCGTACGCGTACGCCTCATCACCGCGGAGTCCGGCGAAATCAAAGGCATCCCGGACCAAGAGATTTTCATGGGCGACTTCCCGCTCATGACCAAGAACGGCACGTTCATGATCAACGGTGCCGAACGCGTCATCGTCAGCCAGCTCGTGCGTTCGCCGGGCGTGTACTACAACCAGGACGTCGACACGAACAACCGTCCGGTTTTCAACGCGACGATCATTCCGAACCGCGGCGCGTGGATCGAATTCGAAACGGACAACGGCACCAAGAACGACGAGACGGAAGGCACGATCGGCGTACGCATCGACAAGAATCGCAAGATTTACGTCTCGACGTTCGTGCGCGCGCTTTCGCGTCCCGACATGGGCTACAACTGGGAGAGCGACGAGGCGATCCTCGAGCTTTTCAACGAGTCGCCGCTGATCCGCAATTCGATCGAAAAAGACAAAGACATCAAGACGCGTGAAGACGCGCTCAAGGAAATCTACAAGAAGCTGCGCCCCGGCGAACCCGAAAACGCCGAAAACGCGGAGAAGCTGCTCGAATCGCTGTTCTTCGACGACAAGCGGTACGATCTCGCCGGCGTGGGGCGCTACAAACTCAACGCGAAGTTCCAATACCGTATCGAAAATCCGGACGTCGAAGCGCGCGCGGACCAGCCGACGGTGCTCATCGACGAGTACGCGGACGTCTCGCTCGAGATGCCGTCCATCGAGAAGCGCTGCCTGACGCGCGAGGACATGATCGCGGTGATCCGCCGCCTCGTCAAAGTGGCCACCGGCGTCATTCCGAAGGACGACATCGACCATCTCGGGCAACCGCCGCATCCGCTCGGTCGGGGAGCTGCTGCAGAACCAATTCCGCGTCGGCTTGTTGCGTCTGGAACGCGTCGTGCGCGAACGCATGACGGTTCAGGACATCGAAACCGTCACGCCGCAGGCGCTCATCAATATTCGTCCGGTCGTCGCGGCGATCAAAGAGTTTTTCGGCTCCTCGCAGCTCTCGCAGTTCATGGACCAAACGAATTCGCTCGCCGAACTCACGCACAAGCGCCGTCTCTCGGCACTTGGGCCCGGCGGCCTCTCGCGGGAACGCGCGGGCTTCGAAGTGCGCGACGTTCATCACTCGCACTACGGCCGTATTTGTCCGATCGAAACGCCGGAAGGCCCGAACATCGGCCTCATCGGTTCGCTCGCAACGTACGGGCGCGTCAACAAATTCGGCTTCATCGAAACGCCGTACCGCGTCGTGAACGACGGGCGCGTCACCGATGAAATCGTGTATTTGACTGCCGACCGCGAAGACGAATACATCGTCGCGCAGGCGAACACGCCGGTCGACGAAAAGGGACGCATCACGTCCGACTCCGTCGTCTGCCGTTATGCGGAAGAGTACATCGAGGAGCCGGCCGCGCGCGTGCAGCTGATGGACGTTTCGCCCAAGCAGATCGTGTCGGTCGCGACCGCGCTGATTCCGTTCCTCGAGCACGACGACGCGAACCGCGCGCTCATGGGCGCGAACATGCAGCGTCAAGCCGTGCCGCTGCTGCAGCCGCAAGCGCCGATCGTCGGCACCGGCATGGAGTATCGCGCCGCGAAAGACTCGGGCAGCCTCGCGGTTTCCGACGTCCCGGGCGAAGTGACGCACGTCGATTCGAAGTCGATCGTCCTCAAAATGGACGACGGCACGGAGAAGACGTTCGACATGCTCAAGTTCACGCGCAGCAACGCAGGCACGTGCATCAACCAGCGTCCCATCGTGGAACTCGGCGAACGCGTCGTAGCGGGACAGATTCTCGCCGACGGTCCTTCGTCGGACGAAGGCGAACTGGCGCTCGGACAAAACGTCCTGGTCGCGTTCATGCCGTGGGAAGGCTACAATTACGAAGACGCGATTCTGATCAGCGAGCGCATGGTCAAAGACGATCGCTTCACCTCGATTCACATCGAAGAATACGAGTGCGAGGCGCGCGACACGAAGCTCGGACCCGAAGAGATTACGCGCGACATTCCCAACGTCGGCGAAGACTCGCTCAAGGATCTCGACGAGCGCGGCATCATTCGCATCGGTGCCGAAGTGCGGCCGGAGGACATCCTCGTCGGCAAAGTCACGCCGAAGGGCGAGACCGAACTGACGGCGGAAGAGCGTCTGCTGCGCGCGATCTTCGGCGAGAAGTCGCGCGAAGTGCGCGACACCTCGCTCAAAGTTCCGCACGGCGAGAAGGGCAAGATCATCGACGTCAAGGTGTTCTCGCGCGAGAACGGCGACGAGCTGTCTCCGGGCGTGAATCACCTCGTGCGCGTCTACGTCGCGCAGAAGCGCAAGATTCTGCAAGGCGACAAGATGGCCGGACGCCACGGCAACAAGGGCGTCATCGCCAAAGTACTTCCCGAAGAAGACATGCCGTACATGGAAGACGGCATGCCGGTCGACATCGTGCTCAACCCGCTCGGCGTTCCCTCGCGCATGAATCTCGGACAGATCATGGAGACGCATTTGGGCTGGGCGGCGCGCATGCTCGGCATGAACATCGCAACCCCGGTGTTCGACGGCGCGCATTCCGAGGACATCGCGGAATGGCTGCAAGACGCGGGCTTGCCCGCCGACGGCAAGGCATGGCTGCGCGACGGACGCACCGGCGATCGCTTCTCGCGTCCGATCACCGTCGGTATGATCTACATGCTCAAACTCGCGCATCTGGTCGACGACAAGATCCACGCGCGTTCGACGGGCCCATACTCGATGATCACGCAGCAGCCCCTGGGTGGAAAGGCGCAATTCGGCGGCCAGCGCTTCGGCGAAATGGAAGTGTGGGCGCTGGAAGCATACGGCGCTGCCTACACGCTGCAAGACTTCTCACCGTGAAGTCGGACGACGTCGTCGGCCGCGTAAAAACGTACGAGGCGATCGTCAAGGGCGAGAACGTCATGGAACCGGGCGTTCCGGAATCGTTCAAGGTGCTCATCAAGGAGCTGCAATCGCTGGCTCTCGACGTCAAAGTTTTGACGGAGAACCGCGAGGAAGTCGAGATTCGCATTCAGGACGACGACATGGGCGAACGCGCGCAAGAGATCGGCCTGCTCATGGGCGACGAAGATCCCCGCATGACGCAAACCGCAGCCGCGCAGCGCGAAGCCGAAGCGCAACGCGCCACGGCAGTTCCCGGCGAGGCGGAAGCAGTCGAATCCGAAGTCGCCGACGAGGAAGAAGAGGAAGAGATCGACGACTCCAAGCCCATCGTAACCGGCCCGGTCGGCGGGTCGATGGGGACCGCGGAGGCGGACATGCAGGTCAGCGGCGCCGGCATCCGCGCCGGAGCGCTCGAACTGGAAGACGAACTCGAAGTCGAGGAAGAACCGGTCGAAGAGGAAGAGGAAGAAGAGCAAGGCTACGTGCTCGAGGAAGACGACGACGATGCCGCCGAGGAAACTTCGCCCTACGGCGAAGAGGAGGAAGAGTCCGAAACCTTCCACGAGCCGGAAGAAGAGTTCTAAACAAAGCGGGAGCGGCGTGTAAACGCCGCTCTCTTCGTCAGTCGTGCCGGAAATTCGAGTGCCCAAAGTGCCCAAGGGCTAGCACCCAATCGGTATCCCGGAATGGAGACGACTGCACGTATAATGAACACTCATCAACAGGTAGCGGGACATAGTTGTTGCGTAGATGCTGAGAGACACCCAATTTGAAGCTCGCTGCCGGCGTGCTCCGCAAGCGGTCGGCGCCTTGTTTGGTGGTCCTCGACCGCGATTATCGCATCGTGATTGCCGAACCGCGCCTGCAAAGTTTTATCAGTGAAGCCGGCATGGTGCGCGATGCGCCTGATCGGCTTCCCGAACCGATAGAGAACGTCGTCCGCAACCTCACTGAAAATTCGCTCACCGACGAAAATGCGGTCGGCGAAACCGCCGTGTTGGTAACCGGTCTCATCGTGAGAACGTCGGTTTTAGTCGGCCCCTCCGGCACGTGCATTGCCGTATCGCTGGAAAGGCTCCAGTCGCGCGACCCCCTGCGTTCCGCGGCCCATCGGTATCATTTGAGCAAACGCGAGCGCGAAGTGCTGGAACTGATGCTCGAAGGCCTGGAAGCGCGCGAGATCGGGGAGCGGCTGAACATTGCCGAATCGACGGTTTGCGAGTACTTCAAGCACCTCTACGCAAAGATAGGCGTGAACAAACGCTCCGCCATGCTCGCACGCGTATTCGAGTGGCCGCAGGCGTGAAGCGGGTACGATCGATACTGATGGCTGCTCACGCGAGCCGCAAAGTGAGGCGTGCTTGCGCCTGCGGATCGTGAAGCGCTAACTCTGCCTGTTCGATTCGTAGATGCCGCCGAAATAGAAAATCGCGGTGAGCAGTACTCCGAAACCGCACAGAAGGAAGACGAGCGATACAGTCATTTCGGGCTGAACATTACGAAGATGCCTCGCCCGATGCCTGCTCCGCCGATTCTGCCGTAAATGGGCTCACGATGTCGTACGCGATGAGTGCGGCAAGCCCGGCCAACGGAAGGAGCAGCGCGTCCCGGCCGTGTCCGAGCGCGATGAACGCCGCCAGGATCCCGCCGACGGCAAAACAGAGCCAGATACTCCCGTAAAACGCAAAGTCGGCAAACTTCTCGCTTGCCTCGCCGGTTCGCGCCGCCAGCGCTTGAACCGTCTCCACCAGACCTTGTGCGGTATTCGTCAGCATGCCCGTAACGAACGTGGTGCGCACGCGGTGATGTCCGACGCGCCGAAGCATCGCGTTCTGAACGCCCATCGCGCTCGCCGGCCACACCACCATCCATTGGTGCACCGGGTTAGCGAGCGCGAAAAAGATCGCGAGCAGCACGAATTCCAAACCCGCAACGATCGAAAACATGCGAGCGACCCGTTTCGCAGTGAGCACGTCGGTCAACGCTATGCCGGCCAGAATGCCGAAGAAGAACAACACGATCGGTTCGAAATGACGCCACGCTTCGCGCCAATCTCGGCTGGCGACGTGCAGCATCAGCGCGACCGTGTTGCCGCTCATGTGGGAGGTGAACACATGGTACAGCAGCAGATACCCCGTGCCGTCGACTGCGCCCGCGATCGCGGCAAGTGCTATCGCAATCGACGAATACGATTTTGATAACCGGCGTTGTGATTGCACGGGTTCCGGCTTTACCGACGAAGCGCCCCCCGCGTGTGAGAGCGATGCACGCGGGAAGGACCTAGAGCGGTGAAAGACGCGCATGGATTGGAAACGGCACTTCGCAACGCAATTACCGGCGAAGTCCGGTTCTCCGACGGCGATCGCGCGATGTACGCGTACGATGCCTCAGTGTATCGCCAAGTGCCGATCGGCATCGTCATACCCAGAAGCACCGGCGACGTGGAACAAGCGGTGGCTATTTGCCGCGAAAACGGGGTTCCGATTCTGGCCGCGCGGCTGCGGCACGAGCCTGGCGGGCCAGTGCTGCAACGCCGCCGTCGTCATCGACACGTCGAAATATCTGAACAAAATTCTGGACATCGATCCGGAAGAGATGACGGCTCGCGTTCAGCCGGGCGTCATCTGCGATCAGTTGCGCGGCGCGGCGGCCGAGCGAGGACCGATCACGTTCGGTCCCGATCCGGCAACGCACGATCATTGCACGATCGGCGGGATGATCGGAAACAACTCGTGCGGCACGCACGCGCTGATGGCGGGGCGCACCGCCGAAAACGTCTTCGAACTCGACGTTCTCACGTACGACGGCCTGCGCATGCGCGTGGGGGCGACGAGCGAACGCGAACTGCACGAGATCGTTGCGGGCGGCGGCAGGCGCGGCGAAATTTATTCACGCTTGCGCGCGTTGCGCGATGCCTACGCCCAGTTGATTCGCCGCCGTTTTCCGAAAATTCCGCGTCTGGTCTCCGGCTACAGTCTCGATATGCTTCTGCCGGAGAACGGCTTCAACGTGGCGCGAGCGCCTTGTGGGAAGCGAAGGAACGTGCGCGCTCACGCTCGAGGCGAAGTTGCGCCTCGTGCCGGCAGCCGCAGCACAAATCGCTCGTCGTCCTAGGTTTTCCCGATCTCGGGAGCTCGGGCGATATCGTTCCGCTTCTGCATGAATACCAGCCGATGGCGATCGAGTTCTTCTCGAGCCACGTCATCAGCAATCTCGACAAGAAATCGCTCAACTTCGGCGGCCGTTACGTTCTTCCGCAAGGGCGCGAATTCGTCGTCGCGCAGTTCGGCGCGCAAACGAAAAAGGAGGCCGACGCGCAAGCGGAAGCGCTGCGCGCGCGTTTAGCGCGCTGCGAATGGACCGAACTTCAAACTTTTGGAGAGTCCGCAAGACGAAGAAGCGGTCTGGGAGATTCGGCGGCACAGCGCCAGTACCGCGCGTATGCCGATCGGCCTGGGCGGAGAAGGGGGATGGCCGAACTGGGAAGACGCCGCCCTAGCGCCGGAAGTTCTCGGAGATTATCTTGCGCGACTTCGAAAAATTGCTCGGAAAATTCGAGTACGACGGGACGTTTTACGGGCATTGGGGACAGGGCTGCATCCATTGCCGCATCGATTTCAAATTCCGAACCGCGGACAACGTCAAAAAATTCCGCGCGTTCATGGAACAGGCGACCGATCTGGTCGTATCGTACGGCGGCCTTCCATCCGGCGAGCACGGAGACGGCCAAGGACGGGCGGAGCTTCTGCCCAAGGCGTTCGGCGAAGAGATCATCACCGCGTTCCGAGAGTTCAAAGCAATCTGGGATCCGCAGAACAAGATGAATCCCGGCAAACTCTCGATCCGTATCCGCTCGACACGAATCTGCGCGAAGGCACGGATTACACGCCCATCGATTTCGAGTCGTATTTCAGCTTTCCCGCAAGATAACTTCAGTTTCATGGAGGCCTCGAACCGGTGTTTCGGCATCGGCAAATGCCGGCATACCGAGGGTGGAACGATGTGCCCCAGTTTCATGGCGACGCGCGAAGAGAAGCACTCGACGCGCGGTCGCGCGCGCCTGCTGCAAGAGATGATGCGACCCGAGCGGCCCGGGAGAAAAACAATTGGAAGAACGAGGAGGTCAACGAAGCGCTGCATCTGTGCCTCGCGTGCAAGGGATGCAAAGGCGACTGCCCCGTGCAGGTCGACATGGCGACGTACAAGGCGGAGTTCTTGGCGCATTACTACCAGGGACGCGTGCGTCCGCCGTCGGCATATGCGATGGGGCTGATTCCGATCTGGGCGCCGCTTGCCGCGCAATCGCCCGACGTCGTGAACGGCGTGCTCTCGCACCCCCGTGCTCTCGCAAGTGCTCAAAGCATTCGGCGGTATCGCGCCGGAGCGCGAGCTTCCGCGTTTTGCCGCGGTGCCGTTCGACCGCTGGTGGAAGCGTCACAAGAGCGCGCCGCGGTCCGCCGCGACGCAGCGGCAAACGGTCGTGCTGTGGGCGGACACGTTCAACACGTACTTCACGCCCGAGGTCGCCATAGCAGCGACGGTTGCGCTCGAAGAACTCGGTTTTGAAGTCGTCGTGCCGCAAACGCGCGTATGCTGCGGGCGCCCGTTCTTCGATTACGGCTTTCTCACGCTCGCGAAAGCCTACTTTCGCGACGCGATTCACACCATGGAGCCGTTCTTGCGCGACGGCACGCCGATCGTGGGACTCGAGCCCAGCTGTATCGCCGCGTTCCGCGACGAACTGGTGAATATGTTTCCCGAACGATCTCGACGCGCAGCGGCTCGCGCAGCAAACGTACACGCTCGCCGAATTTCTCGAACAAAAAGGCGGCAACTGGCACTGGAAGGTTCCGAAGCTTCACAAGCACGCGATCGTGCAGGTGCATTGCCATCAGGGCGCGGTGATGAAATTCAAAGCGGAGCGCGCGATGATGGAAAAACTCGGGCTGCGAGCTGGATATTCCGGATTCCGGCTGCTGCGGAATGGCGGGCAGCTTGGGTACGAAGCCGGCGATCGCTATGAAGTATCGCAAGCGTGCGGCGAGCGAGTCATTCTGCCGAAAGTACGCGACGCATCCGCCTCGACGCTCGTCATTGCCGACGGGTTCAGCTGCCGTCACCAAATCGAGGAAGGCGCGCAGCGCAAGCCGCTGCACATCGCGCAAGTGCTTCGCATGGCCCTCGAACGCGGTGAGTACGCGCCGGACATGGACGGCCTCGCGCGGAGCACGCGCCTGCGGGAGATCGCAATAGGTGCCGGGATAGCGACGGTCGTGACGGGATCCGTGATGATGCTGAACCTGTCCAAACACAACGGAGGCAAGGAGATGAGCACAACCAAAGTCGGCGCGGAGGTCATGGTCGAGCGACTCATCGATTGGGGCGTCGACACGATCTTCGGTTTGCCGGGCGACGGGATCAACGGCTTTATGGAGGCGCTTCGCAAGCATCAGGATCGCCTGCGGTACGTGCACGTTCGCCACGAAGAAGTCGCGGCAATGGCCGCGGTCGGCTACGCGAAATTTACGGGGCAGCCTGGGCGTTTGTTTTTCTACGGCAGGGCCGGGCGTCATTCACATGATGAACGGCATTCTGGATTCCAAATCCGAACAAGCGCCGATCCTGGCGATCGGCGGCATGGCGTACCACGATCTCGAAGGCACGAACTATCTCCAGGATGTCCCTACCGATCGGATCGTCGCGCCGCTGTGCGTCTACAGCGAACGCATCATGGGCGTGCAGCACATCACGAACGTGGTCGATTTCGCAATTCGCAGCGCACTTTCGCAGCGCGGCCCTGCATACATCGGTTTTCCAATCGATTTTCAAGCCGCCGACGCCGAAGGCGGAAACCGATCGCACCGCAACGTCAAGGGGCACACCTCGACGCGCTGGCATCAGCACGAACGCGCGCCGCAGCGCAGCGAAGTCGAGGCGGCGGCGAAGCTTTTCGAAGGCAAGAAGAAAATCTGTATCCTGGCCGGCGCGGGCGCTCGCGGATGCCGTAAAGAGCTGGAACAGTTCGCCGAACGCCTCGCCGCGCCCATCGTGAAGGCGATGCTCGGCAAGGACTGCGTGCCGGACGATAGCCCGTATACGACCGGATCGATAGCGATGGTGGGCACGAAGCCGTCGGAAGAAGCGATGAAAGGGTGCGAGCTGCTGCTGATCGTCGGCAGCACCATGCCGTACATCGAGTTCTATCCTAAGCCCGGCAGAGACGGCGATCGTGCAGATCGACGACAAACCGGAGCGAATCGGTTTGCGCGCCGCCGTGACGTACGGATTGTGCGGCGATGCGCGGCTCACGCTCCAAATGCTGCTCAACCACGTCCCGCGCAACGACGACCGCGCGTTCCTCAAGCAGGCGCAGGACGGCATGAAAGAGTGGTGGGCGCTCATGGAGGAGCGCGGAACGCGCGACGATGTGCCGATGCGGCCGCAAGTTCCGGCTTGGCACCTTTGGCCGCATCTGGACGACGACGCGATCATCTGTGGCGACTCGGGCACCGTGACGACTTGGGCGGCGCGGCAGATCAAACTACGAGCCAATCAGCAGTTTTCGTTCTCCGGAACCAACTGTTCGATGGCGGCTGCGCTGCCCTACGCGATCGGCGCTCAGGCGGCGTTTCCCGGCCGGCAAGTCGTCGCGTTTACGGGCGACGGATCGATGACGATGCAGCTCGGAGACTTTCTGACATGCGTGCAGCACAATCTGCCGGTTAAAATCTTCGTGCTCAAGAACAACACGCTCGGACTCATCAAGTGGGAACAGATGGTCTTCCTCGGCAACCCCGAGTACGGCGTGAAATTCGCGCCGATGGATTTCGTGAAGTTCGCTGAAGCGTGCGGTGCGAAGGGGCTGCGCATTACCGAGACTCGTCAGGCCGGAGATACGGTGAAAGAAGCGCTCGCACATCCGGGCCCGGCGATCATCGAATGCGTCGTCGACGAACACGAACCGCCGATGCCGGCGAAGATCAAGAAAGACCAGGCAATTCACATGTATCAGGCGCTGGTCGAAGGAACGCCGAACCGCAAGCAAATCGCGCTGACGATCGTCGGGGACGTTTTGGAGGAAGCTGGCTACGAAGCGGCGCCGATGGACGGAGTCGGCGGCGTCATCGGCAAGATCTTCAAAAAGTAAATCGCCCCGCGCGCCGCAACGTCAAGGAATCAAATCCTGATCGAGGGCCGAGCCGCAGATCTCGCCGCCAAAGCGCTTGTCGTCGAAGGCGAACACGCTCTCGACGACGTGCTTTGCGGCGTCGATGAAGGTCTGCCGGCTGTCCGGCGCAAGAACGATGCGCCGGATCAGCAGGTTCAGATCGTCCAACGAAAGTTTTTGATCGACGATTGTGTCGGAGAGCTGCTCTTCGAATACCTGGACGCTGCGGATTTCGCGTTCCTCTTTGTATTCGCGCCGTTTGTGAAAAAAGAGCGTGGCGATGTCGTCGATCTCGCCGTGCATGGGCTCGTAGCGCATGCGCTCGATGCGCACTGAGCCCTCGCGGCCGAGCAGTTCGCGTAACGCTCCGACGGTGGTTTCAATCGCCACGGATTCGCCGGTGCGGCCGTACAGGTTCCACATCCCATACGACTCGCGCTCCTCGAACTCGAACCAATACGTGGCGGCGACGCGCAATCGCGCGGCGCGTATCGCTTGCGCGTTGTCGCGCCCGTCCGTTCGAAGCGCGGGTGCGAATCGAATGTGCTTGTAGCCGAACGCGCCCTCGGCGGCGTCGTTCAAGACGTCGATGCGCGTTTGTATCAAATGGCCGCTGAGCAGCTCCAAAAAGGAGTTCAGCTTCATGTAGCGCCAGAGGAGCGTCTCGTCGGCGGGAATGTACGCGTCGTCGCCCATGGGACGGGTGTTCCCAAACCAACGGCGCGCTACAGCGAAGCGGGGAGTTCCACGCGGTACGCCGCGATCTCGCCGTTGCCGTCCAGGCGGACGACCACGGGCACCGATCCCTTCGAAAAATTCGCCCGGTACGTGTATTCGTTTTTGTTCGGGTCCGCGCTTACGAACGTCAACCCCTGATACTCGCCCCTCTTATGCATGCGGTCCGAGAGGACGCCGACCTCCGCGCGCGTCACCTGGGATTTGAGTTGATCGTCGAAATGCGCGGTAACGCCGTTCGGATCGTCGTTGAAGGCCGCCTTCGTCGTCGTGTCGGCGAGGTTTTGAGCTTGGCCGGTGGCGCCCCCGCCGCATGCGGCGAGCGCCAGCGCGAGGCCGGCGCCCGCAAGCACAGCAACGATTCGCATCGTTACAGCTGTCCCCACCCGTACGAAACCATCGCGACCGAGTTGCCGGCATTGGCCGCTGCGGCGCGGTGAGTCCTATGCGGAGCCGCGCGACGCGGCTGCGGAGCGTATGCCGTTTGCGCCGAGAATCCGCTTTGGCGGCCGCTCATCGCCAGTTGATGGCGAAGCTGCTGCACGACGTTGTGCTGGTAGGAGACTTCCCGTTTGAGGTCGCCGACTTCCGCGATAGCGTTGTCGTACGCGTTCTTTTCGCTGCTGTACGCCGCCCAGGCGTCATTGCTCTGCGATTGCAGTTCCGCTTGGCGCCGGTCGTATTCCGCGTATTTCTCGTGGACCTTGCGGTTGTGTTGGATGATCAGATACGTCGCTGCGCCGAGCCCGAACAGAATGTTGCGGGTGCTCGCCGCGCCGTTGGCGAGAGCCGGCGCTGCGGGCACGATCAGTGCCAGAACGGCGGCCAGCGTGGTTCCTGCGAGTGCGCGTTTGATGAACATTCGAAGCTTGGTCCCTCCTAACGGGTGAACGCATTCACTTCGCCCATTGTTCCCCTCGCTCGAACGCTTACTGCGAGCAGGCGTTTCGTGCGTCGGGGCTGCCCACGGGCAGGGTGACGTTCACGGAGAGAAGCTGCGGCGACCCGTAGCGGTCGATGCTCGAGAGGTACCTGGCATCCGTCAAGTTGTCGGTGATGGCCTCGATGCTCGCACCGGCGGCGAGCGGGATGCGAAGGCGCGCGCCAATCAACACTGCGGTGCCGAGCGGCTGCGTATTCAGGTCGTCCGCGTACGTTTGCCCGATGTACGAAACGGATGCTCCCATGCCGACGCGACCGATCCGGCCCGCGTATTCGACGGACGCCGATTGCTCGGGCACGTATTGCAGGCGCTTACCGGCGATTGCCGGCGGACCGGCGGCGACGCGTGCATCTTGATTGCCGAACCACGGCCGAGATACGCGAACATCCGCCGAGCGCGCGCGTGTAGCGCAGCAGGTACGATTCGGTCCGCGTCGCAGCGACGTTGCTGCGCATCTGATGCGTTGCATCGATCGTGCGAAACATGATGGCGTCGTTTACGCTGGTGTCGAACGCGTCGAGTGAGAGATGCGAAACCGTTCCCAAAAAGTCGATGCCGCCCGAAAGTGTGCGGCTGCGTTCCGGCACGAGCGCCGGATTCGGTTCAAACGCGACGCTTCCGATGAAGTATCCGCGCACGAGTTCGTTTAGGAACGGCGCGCGTAATCCGCTGCCCCAGGATGCGCGAAGCGCAAGATGCGGCGAAACGTCGTAACGCGCGGCGATGCGCGGCGATATCGCTTCGTCCAGACGGTCCGGCGGCGCCGTCACCGTCGTGACGCCGCGCGATGCCGTCGCGAGCTGCTCGCCGTACGAGCGCACTTCGTCGAAGCGCGCGCCGGCTACGAGCTCGAAGCGGCGCATGCGCCGCGTCCACTGAGCTGCAACGCCGCCCAAACTCTGCAGACCTGCTCCGGAGTTTTGCAACGCCGCGGCCGTGCCGTACTGCGCGCTTTCCCCCCCTGCGTGACGAGCGTCCGCGGTAAGTTCGAAAGTCGACGGCCCGGCGCCGAATATCCATCGAAGAGCGGCGCCGCTTTCGTTCGTGGGGACGTCTTGTACGTAGCGCAGCGCGCCGGGCGCGGTAGGATACTGGTCGGCCGCGTTCACGATGAACGCGCTGCGACTGTAAAGCGTAGTCTGCAGCGTGCTGCGCGGCGTCGCATGCGTGAAACGGGCGTCCGTTTGTACGAGCCGTCGCGAAAACGCGTAGTTCGTACGGCCTTCGAATTGATCGTCCCATGCGCCGCGCTCTCCCAGTTCGATCGTATCACGGCTCGTTGCGGCATACCGGAGGCGAAATGCTGCCATGCTTGCATCGGCTTGCGAGACCCGATCGATGGCGCTCTGATAGCCGGGCGCGAGCGCCGAATACTCCAAACGCTGTTGCTGCAGCGCGAACGACGCATTCAGGCGAGGTGCAATCGTCACCCTTGCGTTCGCCCACTGCTGCGAAAAAGCGCGGCTCCCGGCCGCCAGCGACACGTTACCCGCCGGCAGGGTCCGGTCCGCCGGCGGCGAGTACGTTTCGATATCGAGAACGCCGCCGACGGCGCCTGCGCCGTAAAGCGCGGATCCGGCTCCGAGCAGCAATTCCGCGCGCTCGATGTCGCTCGCGGGATATGCAGCCCAATCTATTTGACCGCCGAAAGCGTCCTGAGCAGGGACTCCGTCAGCCAACACCAACCCGCGATCGCTTCCCGCACCGGCAAACGATACACGCAGCTGCCCGTAATTGGTGAACAGACTATTGCTGCGCGTGCGATCGAATCCGGGAAGCGAACGCAGCAACGCATCGGTGGCGTACGCGCTCGAACTTGCTATCGAAACGCTATCGATGACCGATGCGGCGACGGGAAGCGCATGCAGCGTTTCGGAAGAACCGGTCGCAATCCGAACCGAGGAGATAATCGGCAAAGGCGACGGTGTGGTGCTCGGAGTAGGCGTTGGATTGGGCGCGAGGGCGGCTAACGCAAAAACGGCCCACTGCAGCATCAACGGATTATAGCACGCGCAAACAATCCGGCTGCAGACTTGCCGGTACTGCGATATGGCGGCCACTCGGCCGGTTCATAAGGAAGCGGCGGCGCATCGTTGAAAGGCGCTTCTATTCCTCATTCCAGAGCAGAGGCACGAATGGCAAGCAGCGATCGTATCGGCATCGTCGGCGCCGGGCGAATGGGTTCCAACATCGCACGGCATTTGAAAGATGAGGGCTACGCCGTTGCGGCTGTCTACGATACGCGCCCACAGGCGGCGGCCGAAACCGCAGCGGATACGCAGGCCGAAGTCTGCACGCGGCTGGCGCGCGTTACGCAACTTTGCGATGTGATCATCACCGTCGTTACGGACGACGCGGCGATGTACCGCATCTATGCGACCGATGGCGATTCGCTGCTCGACGGAGCGAACGGAAAATATTTCCTCAACGCCGCGACGGTCGCGCCGAAGGTGCACGTCGAGGTTCAGCGTTTGTGCGAAGAGCGCGGCGCGCACGCGTTGGAAGCGTGCATGGCAAGTTCCATTCCGCAGGCGCGCTCGGGCTCGCTGTATTTGATGTGCGGCGGCCGCCGCGATGACTTCGAGCGCGTTCGACCTGTGCTCGAGAGCATGAGTTCGAACCTGCGGTACATCGGTGAAGCGGGACGCGCGGCACAGGTCAAGGCGCTCGTCAATATGGTTATGAACATCAATACGGCGGGTTTGGCGGAAGGGCTCGGACTTGCGGACGCGCTCGGCTTGGATCTGGACGCCGTGCGAGAAGTGTTCGCTCAAACCGGCGCAAATTCGCGCGTCTTGGAAACCGATGGCGCAGACATGCAAAACCGCGACCACGACTGCTATTTTTCCGCCGAACACGCGGCAAAGGATTCGGGCATCGCCCTTTCACTCGCACGGGACGCGGACCTCACCTTGCCGCTCGCCGAAGCAACGTTCCGCCAATACGAGCGCATGAAGGCGCTCGGGCTCGGCGATCTCGACAAGTCCGGTGTCTCCGAACTCACGTTCAAAACACGACACGCAGCGGATCAAATGGCGCGCGCATAACGCGCGAAGGAGGTACTCAATGACGACTACCGGCTCGACGACGGGTATCCGTGAAAAAATCGTCCCGCTCATCAGCTCGGATACCGCCGGCCCGCTCGGCGCGGTGCATTTGCCGCGATTGTGGGCGAAGCTTACGCTGGCGGCGGCGAACGCGCTGCCGGAAGGCTACGACGAATGCGGCCCCGGCTTCGATCAGATGACGCTGAGCGCAATGAATCTCGATCGTCAAAAGGCCATGGACTACGTACGCACGAGTAAGCCGACGTACGTGCAGTTCGAACGCTGGGTCGTCGAACAGAACGGCGGCCGGATCGAGCCCGAACGCATTCGTAAGCACAACGAAGCCATTCGCGCGTACGAACACCCCGATGAAGTGGCGGGCAGGATGCGGCAATCGTGCGGCTTGAGCGACGCGGCGATCTCCGATGCGGTGACCTTGAATAAATTGGAGGATCTGGACGAGTTCCACGAACGCGTGACGAGGAAATAGCCGCCGCAGCGGTTTATACGTGGCGCGTGGCTCATACGGAAGAACGCGTAACGCTCGACGACGGCGCGCAAACGACGCTGGAGCGATGGGGTGAGCGCGGCCCCATAATCCTTTGCGTGCACGGTATGACCAGTTCGCGCAAATCCTGGGAACGGCTCGCGCTGCACTATGCCGACCGCTTTCGGATTTACGCGTACGACCAGCGCGGCCACGGTGATTCGGCTGCCGTGCAAGGTCCCATGACGCTTCATCGCTGCTTGCTCGATCTGTATAACGTGATGGATGCAATCCCCGATCGCGTGGACTTGCTCGTGGGGCATTCGTGGGGCGGTGCCGTGACGATACTCGGAGGACGCCGTTTCGACGTGCAGCGCATCGTTGCCGTGGATCCCATGATTCGGCAAGCCGGTGATCCATGGTACGCCGAGTTTCTTGCCGACTTGAAATCGCTTTTCGCGCTCAAAGGCGCCGCGCGCGATGCGAAAGTCGAGGAAGAGTACCGGCTACTGGGCTGGGGAGAGATCGACGTCGAACGCAAGAAACACGCGGTTCGCGAAATGACGGCCGTGCCTATCGAACGGCTGCGCGATGAAAACCCGCCGGAATCGTGGGACCTGCGCGGCGATTTGGAAGCGTATCCGAAACCGCTGCTTCTTGCAATCGCCGGCGCGGAAGAGAGCATCGTGCCGTTGGATGATTTGAAAAGCGTGCGGGAGCGCGGCGGACCGAACCTCGCAATTCGCGTCTTCGAGGATCAGGGGCACAATCTCCATCGCACGGCGTTCGAGCGTTTCGTTCAAGAAGTCGACAGGTTTTTGGAACGAAAAAAAGAGAGCCCGGCCTAGCCGAGCCTCTCACGTTGCCGGGTTACCGGTTATCGGCAAATGCGCGTACGGGTGCCGCTTTCGACCACGTAGTGGCAGCGGTGCATGCGCGAGCGAGTCGTCGTGCCGAGAAAGTTGGTGGAACGAACGTTGGGCCGGTTGAACTTGGCCAGCCAGTCGGGTCCGTTCGGATTGCCCGTCAACGCGTTCATGTTGTTTTGAGGCATCGGAGCGGTGTTCTGCATCGTGCCCGTGCCGGGCATGGTGTTCGTGCAGTTCATCGTCGTGGTGCTGCTGGTACCCGTGGTACCCGTCGTGCCGGTCGTCGTGTTCGTCGTTGCGGGCGGGGTTTGCGACGTGGTCGTCGTCGTGCCGTTGTTTACGGTGGACGTCGTCGTCGTGCCGTTGGTAGTCGTCGTTGCGTTCGGGTTCGTCGCGTTTGCGTTACCGTTCGTCGCTGACGTGCCCGGAGGGCAGTTCGGCATCGGTCGCGTCGCGGGGTTCGTCGTCGGATTCGTCGTCGTGGTAGTCGACGGCGGAGTCGTAGTTGTCGGAGTGGTCGTCTGCGCGAAGGCAGGGACCGCCATGCTGACGACGAGTCCCGCGACGGATGCGAAGCCCAATATAGCCCGTGAACTCATGCGTCTATTTCTCCTCGAAAGCAAATAAAAAGGCCTCAGCTCCGCATACCCAATCGACCTCACAAGTATGAAGAGGGGGCGCACGGTTGAGCGCAGCATCTGGCGACAAATGCATGCTGCGGCAACCTGGGGCATCGCCGCTGCGACAATCGTTTTGATTGTCACGCGACCGCTGCGAATCGGCGAATGGATCTGGGCTGCCGCAGGCGCTGCCATTCTGGTAGCCGCCGGTTTGCTTTCCGGAACGCAGGCGGCGATCGCGACTCGCGACGGCTTCGCGGTGTACGCGTTTCTCGCCGGCATGCTCGCACTCGCCGAAATCGTGCGACTGCACGGCATTTTCGAGTGGTTTGCCGCATCGCTCGCGCAGCGCATGGGCGGAAGCGCGTCGCAGCTGTTTCTCGGATGTTTTGCCGGCGCGATCATCGTGACGGCATTTCTTTCGAACGACGGCACGATTCTTTTGCTTACGCCCGCCGCGCTCGCGCTTGCGCGCATTGCGCGAGTTTCCGCGCGTCCGTTCGCATACGCGGTGGCATTCGTCGCGAACGCGGCGAGTTTCATTCTGCCGATCAGTAATCCCGCGAATCTGGTCGTATTTTCGCCGCTGCCGAAACTGGTGCCGTGGCTCGCGCTCTTCGGCGCGCCGTCCGCCGCAGCGGTCGCCTGCACGTACGTGGTTCTCCGAACAGTCCACCGCGCGGAACTGCGGAGCGGATACCAGTCTTCCGCGCAGCCGGGACCGCTTTCGCGCACCGGCGTATTCGCCTCGACCGTTGTCGCGTGCGCCCTTGCGCTGATCGTCATTGCGGCCACGCTCGGATGGCCGGTCGGCTACGTCGCGCTGGCACTGGGCGCGATTGCCGTTGCCATCGTCGGCATGCGGGATTTCGCCACGGCGCCTGCCGTTTTGCGCGAAGCGCCGTGGAGTATCATCCCGCTGGTCGCGGGGCTGTTCGTCATCGTGCGCGCGCTAGACGCAACCGGCGCTCTCGAAATTGCGCGCGGGCTGCTGCGGCACGCGTCGGCGATGCCTTCAGTTTTCGGACGGCTCTACGCAGGCGGTGCCGTGATGCTCGTGGACGCCGTCATCAACAATTTGCCGGCAGGCGTCATCGCGCGGTATGCACTGCGCGCGCACGGCATCGCGCCGCACGTCGCACACGCGGTACTCGTCGGGATCGATCTTGGACCGAATCTTTCGATAAGCGCGTCGCTCGCGACGCTGCTGTGGGTCATGATGCTTCGGCGGGAGGGCATCGAAGTCAACGCTTGGCGCTTTCTCGCCATCGGTGCCGCCGTCACAATCCCGTCTCTCGCTCTGGCGCTGCTCGTTCTCCGCTGACGCCATCTAGGCGCCCCATTCGGCGGTCCAAGTCGTCGAAGCGTGCCGATGTTACGGCGATGTTACCTTATGTAAAACGATTAGCGTGATATGACGACGTTCCCGAAGGTCGTGGATGCGGTGACGACGACGCGGCCGCCGTGCAGGTAGTTTGCGCCGTCGATGTTCCCAAAGCGCGTGTGCGCGTTCAGGCGTCCCGCAAACGTGGCCGGGATACGCAAATTCACGTTGCCGGCGTGCGTCGTCAGCGAGATTGCGTTGCCTCGCCAGCCGTTCGCGAGCGAGACGTCGACGTTGCCGTTTTTACCGGTCGAACTGACGTCGGCGCCCGCATTCGCTACGTTGACGTTGCCGTTCGATATCGCGACGGAGACCGGCGCGCCGGGGCCGTCGATGTCGACGTTCCCGTTCTCGCTATGAAGGGCGAGCGCCAGCGCGCGCGGGTAGCGGATCGTGTACTCGACGTCGCAAGCGGAGAAGGACCAAAACAAAAGCACGCTGCGCCGCGCGCCGCACCGGCTCTCGATGCGCACGGCATTGCCGTCGCGGCTGACTCGGACGTCCATCGTGCGCGCCGCGTCCGCGGTCTTCGCCTTCAGCTCCGCGTGCACGCGTATCGTCGTCCCGCCGTCGCCGTAAGCCCGAACGTTGCCGTTCTGGCCGGCGATCTCTAGCGCGGTCGCGCCGCCAGGCTGAACCGTGGAATCGAACGTGCGCTGATAGGCGTCGGCGGCATACGCGGGCAAGGCTGCGACCGCCAGCAAGGCAGCCGTTCCAAGTGCGGCAAGCAGTCTCTTCATCGTCTGACCCCTCCAGCGGCATGTACGGCCTGCACGCAAGGGTTGTTTCGCCGCGCGCATAGAGGTACAATAGCGGTCTGTGCCCCGCCTCGCCGTCCGCGGCGAGACGGCGGACCAGCAGCGGCGGTGGACCCCCTTACGACAACGTGAGCGTGTGCGTCCTGCGTAGGCTGCGGTTCCGAGCGCACCTCGGCTTTTGACAGGTACACGTGAACCTCATCGACGTCAACAATTTCGATGCCATGCGCATCGGTTTGGCCTCGCCGGAGCAGATCCGCGCGTGGTCGTTCGGCGAAGTCAAGAAACCCGAAACGATAAACTACCGCACCCTCAAACCCGAACGCGACGGGTTGTTTTGCGAAAAGATCTTCGGCCCCACCAAAGATTGGGAATGCCACTGCGGCAAGTACAAGCGGATCCGCTTCAAAGGCATGATCTGCGACCGCTGCGGCGTCGAGATTACGCGCGCGAAAGTGCGCCGCGAGCGCATGGGTCACATCGAGCTGGCGACTCCCGTCAGCCACATCTGGTATTTCAAGGGCGTGCCCAGCCGCATCGGCATTCTTCTCGACATGTCGCCGCGCCAGCTGGAGAAAGTGATTTACTTCGCTGCCTACGTCGTGATCGATGCCGGCAACACGCCGCTGCAGAAGCGCGAAGTGCTCACCGAGCAGAAGTATCGCGAACATCGCGAGAAGTTCGGTAATGCGTTCAAGGCGGGTATGGGTGCGGAAGCGATCCGCGAACTGCTTCGCGACTTGAACCTGCGCAAATTGCAAGAAGATCTGCGCCGCGAATTCAAAGAGACGACGGGCCAAAAACGCCTCAAGGCGATCAAACGCCTCGAGGTCGTCGAAGCGTTCCTCTCGAGCGGAAACAAACCGGAGTGGATGATTCTTTCCGCCGTGCCGGTGATCGCGCCCGAACTGCGCCCGATGGTGCAACTCGACGGCGGCCGCTTCGCCACGTCGGACTTGAACGATCTCTATCGCCGCGTCATCAACCGCAACAATCGCCTCAAACGGCTTCTGGAACTGAGCGCGCCCGAGATCATCATCAAAAACGAGAAGCGCATGCTGCAGGAAGCGGTCGACGCGCTCATCGACAACGGCCGCCGCGGCCGTCCGGTCACGGGCCCGAACAATCGTCCGCTCAAATCGCTCAGCGATATTCTCAAAGGAAAGCAGGGACGTTTTCGTCAGAACCTGCTCGGCAAACGCGTCGACTATTCCGGCCGTTCCGTCATCGTCGTGGGCCCCTCGCTCAAGCTGCATCAGTGCGGTCTCCCGAAAGAAATGGCGCTCGAGCTTTTCAAGCCGTTCGTCATGAAGAAGCTCGTCGATCGCGGCCAAGCGCACAACATCAAGAGCGCGAAGCGCATGGTGGAGCGCGTTCGTCCGGAAGTGTGGGACGTGCTCGACGAAGTGATTCGCGAGCATCCGGTCCTGCTCAACCGCGCACCCACGCTGCACCGCCTCGGCATCCAGGCGTTCGAGCCGGTGCTGGTCGAGGGCAAGGCGATCCATTTGCATCCGTTGGTTTGTACGCCGTACAACGCGGACTTCGACGGCGATCAGATGGCCGTGCATCTTCCGCTGAGCGCCGGCGCGCAAGCGGAAGCGCGCATCCTGATGCTCAGTTCGAACAACATCTTGTTGCCCGCGTACGGCAACCCGGTGTCGATTCCGACGCAAGACATGGTCTTGGGTCTGTACTATCTCACCTTCCAGCGCGAAGAGTACAAAGGACCCGCAAAGGCCGCAATCACAGAAGATTACGACGAACGCGTCTACCGCGGCGGATCGAAGAACGGTAAAGCGTCCAAGGACGGAAAGCCGCAACGGCTTCCGACGTTCATGGACCCGAACGAAGCCATCATGGCGTACGACACGCACAACGTCGGTCTCCACGATTGGGTGAACGTCCGGTGGAAAGGCGAAATCATCCGCACCACGGTCGGGCGCATCGTCTTCAACCTTGCGTTCCCCCTGCGGTGGAATCACGCGTACGTCAACCACACGCTCGACAAGGGCGCGCTGCGCCGCCTGATTACCGACTCATACCGCAAGTACGGCAATGCGGAGACCGCGCAGTTCCTCGATGCAATCAAGGATCTCGGGTTCCACTATGCGACGCAGTCGGGCACGACGGTCTCGATTAACGACATCGTCGTACCGACCAAGAAGTACGAGATCCTGGAAAAGGCGCAAACCAAGGTCGACGATCTGCATAAGTTGTACGAGCAAGGCTTCATCTCGCAAGAAGAGCAGTACAACAAGACCATCGAGATCTGGTCGAAAGCCAGCGATGAAGTGACCGTTGCCATGCAAGAGGCGCAGAACCCGCTCAACCCGGTGTTCATGATGGCGACCTCGGGCGCGCGCGGTTCCATCGCGCAGGTCAAACAGCTCGGCGGTATGCGCGGACTCATGTCGGACCCCTCGGGACGAATCCTCGAGATTCCGGTCAAGGCGTCGCTCAAAGAAGGCCTGACCGTTCTCGAGTACTTCATCTCAACGCACGGCGCGCGTAAAGGGCTCGCCGACACCGCGCTGCGCACGGCCGACTCGGGGTACCTCACGCGGCGTCTGGTCGACGTTGCGCAAGACGTCATCATCCGCGAGGAAGACTGCGGAACGGCAAACGGCATCACGGTTTCCGACATTGCAGTCGGCAAGGAAATCATCGAGCCGCTGGCCGATCGCATCATCGGCCGCCGTGCGTCCGAAGACGTCAAAAACGGCAAGGACGCCATCGTCAAGCGCGATGAAGAGATCGACGAAGAGAAAGTCAAGGCGATTCTCGCAAACGAGATCAAGACCGTGAAAATTCGCTCGGTGCTTACGTGCCAGGCGAAGTACGGGGTTTGCTCGCTGTGCTACGGCCGCAACCTTGCGACGGGCAACAAAGTGGACATCGGCGAGGCGGTCGGTATCATTGCAGCGCAGTCCATCGGCGAGCCGGGGACGCAGCTCACGCTTCGTACGTTCCACACCGGCGGCGTCGCGACGGAAGACATCATCACCGGTCTGCCGCGCGTCGAAGAAATCTTCGAGGCGCGTAAACCCAAGGGCCAAGCGGTCATCACCGAAGTCGCGGGCGAAATCGCCTTCGGCGAAGAGAAGAACCGCCGCGTCGTGATCATCACCGATGAAAGCGGCGAGCGTCACGAGTACGACATTCCGCACGGAACGCATCTCGCGGTGCACGAGGGCGACAAAATCGGCGCGGGCGATCAGCTCAACGAAGGCTCCCTCAACCCGCACGACATCCTGCGCATCAAGGGTGAGACCGCGCTGCAGAACTACCTGGTTCAGGAAGTGCAGAAAGTCTACCGCTCGCAGGGCGTCGACATCAACGACAAACACATCGAGGTGATCGTGCGTTCGATGCTTCGCAAGGTGAAGATCCGCGACGGCGGCGACACGCATCTCCTTCCCGGACAGCTCGTCGAGGCCTCGTACTTCAACGAGTCCAACGAGAAGCTCGGCGCGGAGGGGCAGAAGGCGGAAGCGGAACCGGTGCTGCTCGGCGTTACGAAAGCATCGCTGGCAACGGAATCGTTCCTGTCGGCGGCGTCGTTCCAAGAGACGACGCGCGTGCTTACCGACGCGGCCATCAAGGGCAAACACGATCCGCTGCTCGGCTTGAAAGAGAACGTCATCATCGGCAAACTCATCCCGGCCGGTACGGGTATGTCGCGCTACCGGAATCTGCAGATCGAACCGGAAGGGCAAGATCTGGACGACGACGGGCGTCCGCGCAACGCGTTCGAGGCGTCGCTGTACGAAGGCATGTCCGCGGACGACGCGGCGCTCGCCGAAGTGATGAGCGGCGGCGAAGGCATGCAGAAACTGGTGAGCGCGTACGATCGCACGCGCGAGCCGGCGACGGTGCAGTACGAGGGCGAGTACGAGGACCACGTCAACGTGCATGCTCCGCCGAAGAAGACGCAATACGACAAGACGGGCTACCGGGGCATCAACCCTGACGACCTCTAGCCGGTGAAACGAAAAGGGCGGCGCAACAGCGCCGCCCTTTTCCATCTGCGCCGAACGCTACGGTTCCTCCAGCGGCTCGCTCAGCGACGTAATCTGCGCATATGCCGGCAGCGCGCCCGCAGACGGTACGCCGAACGAAACGCTGTATCGCGAATACATCAGTCCGTGATAGCCGACGATGGGCTGTTCCGCAAATTCCTTCGCAATGTACGTCGCGCCGTCGATTTGCTGAAAGCGCACCGTCCACGGCACCTTTTCGGTCGCGGCATCGGTAAAATTGGCGCCGATGCGCGCGCGTTCCGTTACATACGTGGACGCGTTTACCCACAGGTCGCGCAGGCGGTATTTGAGCGGATCCTCCACGGGTTGGAGGGAGAGATGATAGGTGCGGCCGTAGTCGCCGCCCTCGATGCCCACCAGCGATATACGATAGGCGCGCGCGGGAGCTGGTTACCAGCGCGATCGTCTTCAGGCCGTATTTCTGCTCGAGCGCATTGATTTTTGCGGGCGCGGGATCGTGGTAGTCGCGGCGAATCTGCTCGACGATTTGCGCCGGGGTGAGTTGCGAGGGCGGCACGTACGGGCTGACGCCGAAACTGTAATTCGGTGCGAGAAGCGGCGGTCCGATGAAGTCCGTCGCGCCGCCTCCGGCCTTCGGTCCGCCGATATTCCAGCCCATGAAATTCACGCCGGGCGACGGCTTATACGGATGCTCGAGTTGCTCGTCGCTGATCGGCGGCTTAATGAACACCCGGCCGGTGGATGCCGACCAGTACTCGTGGTAATGACGCTCCGCCGGCGCGCCGTCCGCAGGCGTCGCCGAGACGTCGACCGTGTACGCCACCACGGCCGGATAGCGCTGCATCGCCCACGCTTCGCGCGCCCGCTCGAAGATCGCGTACGGATCGATCGGCATACGTGCTTTACGCGTGCATGGACAGCATCGCAATAACGCCTGCGACGATGCCGCAGACGAACACCGCCGCCGCGGTCATACCGAGCGCGCGCGCAGAAAAAACGTTGCGCACGATGTAGAGCGACGGCGCGCTGACGGCCGGAAGCGTCATCAGCAATGCGGCGGCAGGCCCGGTGCCCATGCCCGCATGCATGAGTGTTTGAATGATCGGTACTTCGCCGGCGGTCGGAATCACGAAAATCGTGCCGAGCAGCGAGAGCCCGACGACGGAAGCGATTCCCGACGCGTGCAGCGCGAGTCCGGGCGGGAAAAGCCACGCGCGAACGCCGCCGACGATGAAGACGATGATGATGTACCCGGGCAGAATCGTGTATGCCTCGATCCAGAGTTCCCGCAGCCACGCCTTGAACATCGCCCCGAACGTGTGCGGCTGCGATTCGACCGCCGAAAGCTCGACTTGCGGCGTTCGCGGACTTTCGCCCGCCATCGCGTTCGCAATCATCGCAACGGAAAAGACCAGAATCAGTCCGAGGACGATGCGCAACGTTACGAATTGCCAGCCCAGCACGAAACCGATGAAGATCAGCGTCGCGGGATTGAGGACGGGATTCCCGAGGAAAAACGCGAGCGCGCTTCCCGCGGCAACGGCCTGGCGGCGCAGACCGACCACGATTGGACCGGTGCAGCACGTGCACATCATCGTCGTCATGGAACCTGCTGCAGCGACTGCCGCGGATTGCGGCGACGCTTTTCCGATGGCGCGCAGCAGCCAAGCACGCGGCACGAATGCTTGCACGGACGCGCCGAGGAGCAGCGCGAGCGCGACCGCTTCCCACACCGCTTTGAAGTACGCGAGCGTGTACGACCACGCCGCGTGCAGGCCGACGGCTTCGGGCTGAATGCTTTTACCGCTGACGATGGAGTAGCCGATGGCGTGCGTGGACGCAGCCACGTGCGCTTTATGCCAGTACGGCGACCACTTCACGATGAAAAGTCCCGCCGCAAAGATCACGGCGGTGATGAAGATGCCCCAGAAGACGGTTTTCGCGTTGCGATCGCGTTCGAGCGTAAGCGGCGAGGCGGACACGTGTGCTCCTATTTCTTCACGGTGCGGAAACCGGCGATGACGTCCCGGCGATGCGGCCGGTAGAAATTGCGGCGGCGAGTCGTTATCAGTCGCGAGCGCGTCGGCCATGCACCGCCCCGCAGGACGTAATGCGTGCCGAACCATGGCTCCGAATACTCTTTGTATGGATCGGCCGCGAACCCTGGATATGGCCCGAACGGGCTCGAAGTCCACTCCCAGACGTTGCCGATCATTTGCCGGCAGCCGTACGTGCTCTCTGCGTCCGCGAATAGGTCCACGTCGCACACGTCGCCGCACCGTCCGTCGAGATTGCCCGCGGTGCGCGATCCCGCAGCTGCAACTTCCCACTCCGCCTCGGAGGGGAGTCGCCGGCCGGCCCACGCGCAATACGCTTCGGCTTCGAAGTAGTTGACGTGCACGACCGGCTCCCGGTCGCGCAGCGGAACGAGCCGGTCGAAATGACGGCGCGCGCCGTCCTGCCAATGAACCGGATGTTCCGCTCCTGAGACTACACGCCACTGCAGGCCTTCGCCCGACCAAAACTCGTCGCGGCGATATCCGCCCTCCCTCACGAATTCCGCGAATTCTGCGTTCGTCACCGGCGCGCGCGAAATGTCGAACGGGTCGAGCCGTACCTCGTGCGCCCATTTTTCATTGTCGAAGACGAATCCGTCACCGCGGCCGCTGCCGATATGGTACGTCCCACCGGGAACGTGCGCATCGCCGTGCGCCGCGCAAGCAATCGCGCCGATTTCGTGCGACTTCGGGAACGGCATGGCATAGCCCAGCGTTTGACGCGTATACACGAGCGCCTCGGCATGCATGTCTTCATGGTAGAGCGCTAGTCCGCAAAAGTAGGCCAACCCGGGCAAGCCGGAAGCGTCCTGCGCCCGTTCGCGCAAACGCTCGATTTGCGTGCGCATGAATTCCAGCGTCGCTGCGCGATTCGGCAGCGGCAGCGTCCAACGGTCGTCGTGCGGAATCCTCGCCGAATCGTACAGTGCGTCCGCATTCGGCAAGATGGGCGAGTCGCCGAAGAGGTGACGAAGCGTCCAAAATTCGGCAAAGTAGGCAACGTGGCCGATTTCCCATAAGATCGGGTTGATGGTTTCGAGCATCGGCACGATCAATTGTTCGTCGGAGAGATCCGCCACCAAGGCGAGCGTTCGTCCTCGCGCGTCGCGCAGTTCGTCCAAACCGAGTTCCAAAAGAACCGTACTCATCGTGTCGCCTTCCTCGCCCGTTGCAAGTGCTGGGAACACCATAACGGCGCAGCGCTACGCGCGTCTTTTTCGCATGCTGGGCCTGCGCGTGCGGATCTCGCCTGCATTCGCAAACGAAGACGCCGCGTGCCTCGTGGCGTTGCATGCGCGCAAGAGCGCGAAAAGCGTCCTGGCATACCGTGCCGCTTATCCGCTGCGCCGCATCATCCTTGTGCTGACGGGCACCGACGTGTACCGCGACCTGAAGCGAAGCGTAGTGGCCAAGCGCGCGCTGGAGGCTGCCTCGACGCTGGTCGTCCTGCAGCCGGATGCGCTGCGCGAATTGCCGCCGCGCCTGCGGATGAAGGCGCATGCGATCGTGCAGTCGTCGCCGCGGCGGCGGCATACCGGCCGCAATAACGCGCGCGCGCTGCGCGTTTGCGTCATCGGTCATTTGCGCGCGGAAAAGGATCCGATGCGCGCCGCATACGCGGTCAGAACCGTCGACGCGAAATTGCAAATCGACGTGTTGCACGCCGGACGGGCGCTCGCGCCGCGCTTCGAACGGCTCGCGGAACGCGAAATGCAGAGCAACGCGCGGTATCGGTACTTGGGTGAACTAACGCATCGAAAAGCGCTAGCGCTTTTGGCGCGATGCGATCTGCTCGTGCAATCATCGCGTATCGAAGGCGGCGCCAACACCGTCTGTGAAGCGCTCGCATGCGGCACGCCCGTTCTTGCTTCGCGCATCGGCGGGAACCTCGGCATACTTGGCCGGCGCTATCCGGGGCTATACGATGCCGGCGACACGCAAGGGCTTGCGCGCCTTATCGTTCGAGCAGCCGAATCGCGCCCGTTTTACGAACGGCTGCGCAGCGCATGCGAACGCCGGCGCGCGCTCGTCGATCCGGCGCGTGAAGCAGACGCTTGGCGCCGGCTGCTCAATGCGCGGACGGGCACGTCGCGCCGGTCACTGTGATTTTCGCAAGCGCCGGTTCGTCGTGCGTCGGGAACGGCGTCTTGCCGTTGTTGCTCGGCGAAATGCAGTCGTATTGCAGCAGGTACGCCATGACGGCGGCGTACTGCTGAGGTGAAAGCGAACCTGGTGCGCCGAGCGGCATCTGCGTGGTTACGATTGCACGCATTTGCGAAATCGTCAGATTTGCATGCGCGAACGATGCTCCCGTCAGTGCAGGCGCCGAAACGCCTTGCAGATGTGCCCCGTGACACGACGAGCAATTCTTCGAGAAAATCGCCGCGCCCGCAGCGGCCTGAGCCGGAGTGTACGGTGCGGAAGCGCCGCTTCCCGCGGTTTGTCCGCTTTCCGTGCGTTCGGAACCGGTCGGCGCGGGCGAGGGCTGATTCGCGGTGCCGTTCGTCTGCATCTGCGTCACGTCGAGCGAATACGCCACGACTTCACTGCCGTGCGTGGGCGGCAGATTCGGCGTGTGCTGATTGCCGCCTTGTCCGGCAATGGTGACGAGGTACGGACGTCCCGCGACCCGGTAGAGGCTGAGCGAATCGACGATGGACGATCCGGTGTCGTCGTGCCACAACTCGCGTCCCGTCTTGGGATCCAACGCGTAAATGCGGCCGCCCGCATCGCTGGTGAACGCAATCCCCGACGACGCGATCGTCACGCCGCCTTGTGCCGGATACGGAACGGCGCGCTGCCATGCCACCTTCCCGGTTCGCATGTCGATCGCCGTGATGAGGCCCGTCGCCTTTTGCCGTTTCGGCAGCGGCCCCGCGCTGAAAGGCTGGCCCGGAACGTACGGCACTGCACCCGTCGTCGTCACCTTCCACTGCGCGCACTCTTGCGTGCTGGGAATGATGAAATAATTCGTTTGCGGATCGTAACTGCCGCCGTTCCATTCGACGCCGCCCCCGTGATTCGGGCACGCAAACGTGCCCGAAGTAGTCGGCAAACCCAAGATGTTCTGCTGTTTGCTGACCGGCATGCGGTACACCACGCTTCCGTCGGCGCGATCTAAAATGACGAAATTGCCGTCCTTGTCGGCGACGGCGAGCAGCGCGCGGGATTTTCCGGAGACCGTTGCGTCGAACAGCACCGGCGGCATCGCCGGATCCGCATCGTGCGTGTCGTTTTGCAGCAGCTGGTAGTACCAAGCGACTTTCGGTGCGCCGGATGCGAGGTTTAGCGCGACGACCGAATCGGAGTACAGATCGCGGCCTTTGCGTCCGACCAGGGAAAGATTCGGCCCGGCGTTACCGGGCGCAACGTAAAGCATCTTTGCCGCGGGATCGAACGCCATCCCCGCCCAAACCGCCGCGCCGCCGTGCTTCCACGACTGTCCCGGCCACGTGCCGAAGTTCGGATCGCCCGGGTTCGGAACCGTGTGCCAATCCCAGAGCCGCTTGCCGGTATTTTCATCGAACGCGCTTACGATGCCGACGTCGCCGAAGTCACCGCCCGACGTGCCGATGTACACGGCTCCAGCGTACGGATACGCCGCGCTGGAATACCAGCTGTTTTCGGTCGATTCGGGGCCGGTTTGTCCGTGGCAGCCCAGAACGTTCCATAGTTGCTTGCCGCTCGCCGCGTCGAGCGCGATGACGCGGCAGTCCTGCGTACCGATGAATACTTTCCCGCGGTCCAGACCGACGCCGCGATTCACGGCGTACGCGAGCACGTAGGCCGGTTTGTACGGAAACGCCCACTTCACTGCGCCCGTGCGCGCGTCGAGCGCCAGCACGTTGTCGTGCGGCGTTGCGATGTACATCGTTCCGCCGGAAACGATTGGCGAGGACTCCTGTTCTCCGTCGTCCGCAAGCTGAGTTACCCACGCTTTGCGCAAACCGCCGACGTTCTGCGGCGTGATGCCGGTGAAAGCGGCGTAGCGGTTGAACGCGTACGTCTTGCCCGGCAGCACCCAATCGTCCGGCGCCGATGCGCCGGACGCCTCGGTTGCGGGCGGCGGTTGCGCGGTCGTCGTTTGCGTCGTCGTCGTCGTTTGCGTCGACGTACTTTGGGAACCGCCGTTGCCGCCCGCGCAGCCGGCGAAAAGTAGTGAAAAGGCGACGGCGATGAGACTCAGACGCACGCGTTTCCCTCCGGTCGCGGATGGTAACTATTACCACGATGCGAGCGGGCGTATTCATTCGATTCCATAGCGGTGACGGTTTCGGCCACGTAGGATGGGCGTTCGAAGTTAGTGCGGGCTTGGTTGACGCCGGGTCGGTTGAAAATCACAGCGGGCACATTTTTACGCCGGCGAGTAAAATGGGCTACTGGAACGGATGCTTCAGCGATCCGGTCATGCAAATGCGCAGCCGCGGTTACGACGCAATCAAATGGGTCGAGATCGAAAACGCCAACCCGCGTTTGGCGTATCGAACCGCGCTGTGGATCGAGCATGAAGCCTATCACGTGCTGCATCGCAACTGCGAAGACGACGCGTACGACGTGCTGCGCGCGTTCGGCTTGGAAGATTTGACTTCGCCGTCGTTACTGTGGTTTCCGAAATCGTGGTTCAAACGGTTTCGCGGATGCTATGCGGAACTCGCGCAGTTCGATTGGCCGAGCTGCCGCCCGGAAGCTCACGAACGCGAGCGGGAGCTCGTTGCCGCACTTCCTTCACGGCCGTGGCGCCCGACCTGGCGGCGCCCGCTGCATCCGCACTTTCACGCGCTCACCATGCGCCGGTTATTGCAGCCCTTCCAAGCGAGGCAGGTCCGTTCTTCCTAGCGCGAGCGGGACTTCTCCCACTGTGAGCGATTCGCGTCGCGCGGTTAGATGTGGCGGTGCGACACACTCGCCTTTTCGTCGCATGCGCACTCTGTTTTTTATTCGTCGCTTGCGGGGGAGGCGGCGGATCCGTTTCGGCGCCGGGAGTCGTTCCCGTTGTGCCGGGCGCACCGCATGCATCGAATCCCACCTCCGCACCGAGTGCTGGTCCGGCATCCTCACCGGCGCCCGGCACTTCGGGATCGACACGCGTTCCGGATACGCGCGGACGCATCGGCCTTTTCCAAGTCTTCGACTTTCATGCGGGCTACATACCGGACTCGCAGATTCGTGCGCACGGCTCGCGCATAGATGCCGTGTGGGGCGCCATGGAACCGAGTGCATGGACCGCGCAGCATCCTGCTGCACTCGTGTCGCAGTATTTCATCATGGGTTTGGATCAACACAGCATCACGGGACGCGACTTTTCGTGGTGGCAGCAAAATCATCCGGATTGGATCCTTTACGCCTGTTCGGCTTCGGGGTCGGCCACGCACGACGTCGCGTACATGAGCGGAATCAACGTGCCGGACGTGCCGATCGATATCCATAATCCTGCCGCGGTGGCATATCAAGTGCAAACGATGGCGCAGCATGCGAAGGCCGCAGGATACAACGCGCTCGCGATCGACCAAGTCGTCTTTTGGAACATCTATCACGGCGGCAATCCGAATTTCCATCAGCGGGTCGCGAACGGCGAGTACGGCTGCGGAAGCTGGCACGGCGGCACGTTCGAGCGCGAATATGCAAGCGCGGGCGATGCGCAGTACGCGCGCGACGTCGTGCAGTACGTGCGGCAGGCCCGTTCCATCGCGCATCAATACGGATTGACGTTGATCGTGAACCATCCCGCCGGCTCCCTCGCCGATGCCGACGAGCAGGAACTCGTACAGAATACCGACGTCGTAATGGATGAAACGGGCTTCAGCGACTACGGAAACTACACGGCGTCCGCCGGCGGAGTATTTCGTAACGAACTTGCATACGCCCAGTACGCGCAGCAGCACGGCACCGGCATGATGATCGTGGACAAGTTTACGAACGAAGCGCACGTGGATTCTCGCGGCCTCGAATACGCGATCGCGACGTACCTGCTGGCGAACGACGGCGGCTTGCTGCTGTTCACCGGCGGGAACCACGAGTACGGAACCATGCAGTATCACCCGGAATACGATGCGCCGATCGGTCACGCGTGCGGCGCGGTCGGGAACGCCGCCAACGTCTACGTCCGCCGGTTTAGCGGCGGCATCTCCATCGTCAATGCATCGGCGTCGGCCGCCACGTTTGCGCTGCCGGCGGGGCCGTCGTACCGCGACCTCATGGGGCGACCCGTCGGGCCGGCGCTGCCGCTAGGGCCGAATGATGCTTTCGTCCTTCTCACGGGCGGCTCGTCATGCTAAGGTCGTAGTCCATCGCGCCCAATGACCGCTTGCTCTGCTGCCGAACGAGTTAATAGTGGGTATATTGCCTAGGGGGGAGGCAAACCATGAAAATCTTCGGCGACGTCAAAGTTCTGCGCGGTTCGGCGGCTTGGGTCAAGCCCTTCACTATCCGTTTCACGCCGGCGACGACGACGTCGGAAACGGTCAACGCTCCGGCGGTGCCCGAGTTCGATGAAGAAGGGCGCCTCTATGTGTTCCGCTACTCGCGGACCGCGCCGCAGCAACGCACCATCGAACGCGATCGCATCTTCGAATACCTCAAGCGACGGCGGCTTCCCGATGCGGGGCAGCGGCGCATCCGGCGCGATCTTCGCAATCAAGCCGAACTTTACGCGGACTTGCGCGAACTGCAAACGCAGCCCGACGTCATAGAGTCCTGATTCGCGCGCGCCGAAAAGCGTAACGGGGGAACGCGACGAATCGTTCACCCGATATGCGGTTTTTGGGGGCTGGGATCTTTCTCGTTGTGCTCGGATACACGGCGATTACCGGCTACGCAGGATTTCTCGTTGCACGCGGCATCGACGACGCGAAGGCGCACAGCATGGTAACGCGCGTCGGCGCGCGCCTCATGGGTCGGGACGCGGTCGAGAGACTGGCGATCCGCAAAGGCAACGTGCCGCGCTGGATGACGCAATCCCCGGCGTTTTGGATGACCCTGCGCGCCGCCGAATAGCGATCAGCGGTCGAGCACGATGAACCGCGCGACGAAATCGGCGACGTCTTTTACCAAGACGTCGAATTGTTCGGCGCAAATCTCTTGGGCTTCGAGCCAGTCGGCCCGCTCGTAGCGCGCGTGCAGTTCAGCGTTCGCGTAGATCGTCGCGAAAAGTTCGTTGTTGAGCTTCGCCCAGTCAACTGTAAAATCGGGCCCCGGTAAGGGCGTGCCTTCCACCATGATAGCGCTCCTGACATCCTGTCATTCCAGCGTATCGGTCAACCGGGGTTACTTTTTCAGTGCGGGCAGGCGAACGCGAGCCAGTACGCGCGAGCCGTCCAAAAGGACGAACGTTCGGGCGGTCGAGACGGGGACGAACAGCTCCGCCGAATCGCCGTTCGTGCGCAGCGCTCCAAGGGCGCTTTGCCCAGCCGGCGTTTCCGCCGCGACGGTATACGAACGCCCGGTCTGCGCGACGAAGAACCGCCAGGACCGACCGGCACGCCCGTAGAGCACTTTCGCTTTCGGCGCTCCGGCAGCTACCGGCGTGAATTGCGCGTGAAGGAAATGGCTGCCGACCATCGCCGAAATGGCGCCGCTGCGATCGCCATCGTATACGGACGCGGGGCGATGGAGCGCCGCGAAAAGAAGTCCGGGCAGCAGACCCACCACGAAGGCGGCCGCGGCAATCGCGCTCCAGTGCGCGAGCACCGGACCGCGCGGCTTGAATGCCGCGCGCATGCGCCGGTCGAGCGTTGCCGCCGGTTCCACCTCGGGCATCGTTTGAGCCACGACCGATTCCGCTTCGCCGAGACGCCGCGCGCAGGCGTCACATGCCGCGGCATGCGCGTCCACGCCGGCCCGCTCCGTTTCATCGAGCGTTCCGAGCGCGTAGAGTTCCGCGAGTTCGCCGATATGCTCGTTGACGTTCATTCCGTTTCACCCTGGGACAGCAGCGTGCGCAGCAGCCGAAGCGAATTCGAGAGCCGGCTTTTGATGGTGCCGACCGGTTCGCCGAGGCGTTGCGCGATCTGCTCGTGCGTGAGACCGTCGAAATACGCCAAGCGGATTGCGCGCTGCTGGTTCTCGTTCAAGCGCGACATCGCGCGCGCGACGTCGATCCGCCGCACCGCCGGATCGTCCGAAGCGGTTGTGGACTCCACGACGCTAAGGTGTTCGCGCACGATCCGTTCCCGATTGCGCGCGCGCCGCAATCGCGAGAGTGCATCGTTCCGCACGCACACGACGAGAAACGCTTCCAGCGAACCGCGAGACGTGCAATACGCGTGCCCGTGCGTCCATAACCGTACGAGGACGTCGTGCACGCAGTCTTCCGCACCGCCGGCGTCGCGCAAAACGGTGAATGCGGTGCCGTACAGGCGACGCCGGTACGCCTGATACGCTGCTTCGAACGCCCAGGCCTGACGTGCAACGAACGCCGCTTCGATTGCGTGCTGCTCGAACGCGTTAGGCGAGCGAATGGTCCGCGATGTCGGCGCGTCCACGATCGTCCAGTTCGACGGTCCGGTAGCCAATTGCATGCAAGAGCGAATCGTGCGGCAATGCGAGCGGCCCGGGCTTGGGCGCCGTGCCGGGCGCCGGCTGTGGATACGCCGTCGCGTTTGCGCTCGCGAAAGAGATGTTGCCTTCTCGATGGCGCACGATTTGGTGGATGTGACCGTTCAAGACCGTGACCCGATCGAAACGCTGCAGCAGCGCGAGCGCCTTTCCGCCGTCTTCCGTCGTCCAGCCCCATTGCGCGTACAACGCGTACAACGGAACGTGCGTAAACACGACGATCGGGGTGCTCGTTTTCGCGTTCGCGAGATCCCGCTGCAGCCATGCGAGTTGATCGTTGCCGAGCAAGCCCATCTTCTCGAAGTCGAAGACGTTGATCAGGACGACGTAATGCACGCCGGCGCTATCCCACGAGCGCCATGTCGAGTGCTTGTCGTCGCTCGGAAAGACCTCGAAAAAGCGCGCGTGATTGGAACCGATGAAGTCGTGTTCGCCCGGAAGCACGACGAGCGGCGCCTTGAGAGTCGAGAGCAGATCTTTTGCGGTTTGAAACTGTTGCGGAGTCGAAAGATGCGTAACGTCTCCGGTGTGCACGACGAACGCGGGCTGATTTGGAAGCGCGTTGATTGCGTCGATGGACGCTTTCAGCGTCGCCGCCACGTGCGGATTCGCCGCCTGGTGGAAACCGATGTGGCTGTCGCTGATTTGCACGAAGTCGATGGCATCGGCTTGGGCCAGAGCTCTGGCCTCAAAGACGCCGCCTGCGCTGAGCGCATAGGCGATACCTGCGCCGGTCCATGCGACGTGCTCGAGAAACGCAGTCCGTTTCATTTCCGCTTTTCTCGCGCAGGCACTACCACGATCGTGCCCTTCATGTATGGGTGCAGTTCGCAATAGTACGTGTAGCGGCCGGGCCGCATAAAGCGGTGCGTCCAACTCTGCCCGGTGTCGACGCCCGCGGAATCGAAGCTACCGTCGCTTGCCGTGACGGTGTGTGCTTCCTGGTCGCGATTTTCAAAGCGAACGGTTTCGCCCGCGGTGATGGTCCGCGTTGCGGGCTGGTATTTGAAGTCGCCGATGGCGATGGTGATCGCCAAGAAAAGGTCGGTCATGCCCGCTATATGCGCGGGCGCGGTATTTGGTTCACCCACCTCCACGTTACGCGGCTGCGGGCTTATTCGAACGTTACCGCGAGCACGGCCATGTCGTCGATGACGCGATGAAGGCCGAAGGCAGCGGCTTCGCGCGTGATGCCGCACGCGAGATCGTCCAGCGATCCGTGACGCAGACGGACCGCGGCGTCTTGCAGCCGTTTCATCCCGAAGAGTTCTCCCTCGCGCCGAGCCTCGTAGACTCCGTCGGAGACCGCGACGAGCGTCGCGCCCGGTTCTATATCGATTCGGCGGTCCGTGTAGAGGTGCGGGCTGTCCGGCAATACGCCGACGACCGGTCCGGTCGGCGGCATGAGCACGAGCGTGTCGCTGCGGGGCTGTATCACGAAGACTCCGTCATGCCCCGCCGATGCGTAGGAGAGCACGCGCTTGCGGGGATCGTAGCGCGCCATGAATACGCTCGCGAAGGACTCGTTTTCTTCGAACGCGTCGGTTTCGCAATAGAACCGGTTCAGCCAGCGCAGGACGTCCCGCGGTTGTGCGTGTTCCGTCGCATACGCGCGAATCCCGTACTTCACCAGACCCGCATGCAGCGCGGCGGTAACGCCTTTTCCGGAAATGTCGGTGAGCGAGAAATTTGCGTCGCCGTCCGAACAGCGGTACACGTCGATGAGGTCGCCGCCGCTATGCTTCTCGGCGAACCGGTAGTACGCCGCATAGCGTACGCCGTCGACCGAGCGGGCCGGAGGGACGAACAGGTGGCGAAGCACCATATCCGCCGCGACGGCACGATCCAAAGCCGAGGCATCTGAATCAATCGTGCCTATCTTCGCGAGCGTACGCATCGTGCGGGGCATGCGACGCCGGTCAGCCACCGGTACCTCCCTTTCAAGGCCAGTGTACTGCACACAGAGGCCGCGGATACATAACGCTTGGTACCATTTCTGTATGCAGACTTTCCCCGAAGCGGGCACGGCGGTCGAGGCCTTGGGCACGCCGCCGTCGTAGCTTTATCGCTTGCCGCTTTTACGAATCTCCACGCGCGTTGAAGAACGCTACGATTTTGGAACGCACAAAGGGGATCAGCCCAAGCGCGTGCGCACGCGCGTCGGGTTTGCGGAGTCCGACGCCCCGCCCCAGCAGACCGAGGCGCTTCTTGCGGCGGGGCTGCCTCAAGGCAACGCATCGCCGATGGCGTGGGCCCGGTTTCGCTACGAAGGGGTACCAGCACTCGAGCGCGCGGGCTGGACTGTCGAAATCGACGACACTCTTTACGATCTCTTCGTCGATCTCAGCGCGCCAAGCGCGGTTTGGGATGCGCGGCTCGAATCCCGCGCCGGCGAGTGGTTCGACTTGGATCTCGGCGTCGAAATCGACGGGAAACGGGTTGCGCTGTTGCCGCTCGTCGTCGACGTGCTGCGCGGGATGGATCCCGGAGCGCTGCCGCAGAGCGAGGTCGCATATGCGAACGTGGACGGGCGCGTCGTCGTACTGCCGATGGATCGTATTCGCCGCGTGCTGGAAACGTTGGTGGAGTTACATGAGGATCCGCAATTTTCGCGGCGCGGAAAGCTCACGCTCGGGCCGCTCGCGGCGCTCGGCATCGCACAAGCGTTGCCGGAACTGCAGGCCGAAGACGAACATGCAAAAGCGCTGCACCGGTTGGCCGAACGTTTGCGCACCGTGGAGGGTATTCCGGATGCGGCAATACCCGACGGGTTGAAGGCTACCCTGCGCGACTACCAGCACGAAGGATTCCGTTGGCTGCGCTTTCTGCGCCTCTACGAGTGCGGAGGCATCTTGGCCGACGACATGGGCTTAGGCAAGAGTGTGCAGGCGATCGCGCATTTACTCGACATCCGTCAGGCTCGGCGCAACGATTCCGAGCCGCCGCCCTCGCTGCTGGTCGTTCCGACGAGCTTGGTCCCGAACTGGCTTGCCGAAATCGAACGCTTCGCGCCGTCGCTGCGCGTTCTCACGCTACACGGCCCCAACCGCGAGCGGCTGCACGATCGGATCGACCGCAGCGACGTTGTGATTACGACTTACGCGCTGCTCGTGCGTGACGAAATTTTTCTGGAGAGGGAGTGGGACGTCGCCGTTCTCGACGAGGCGCAGGCGATAAAAAACGCTCAATCCAAGGTGGCGCGTACCGCGTCCAAACTGCGCGCCAAACAACGGCTCTGTTTGACGGGCACGCCGATGGAAAATCACCTCGGCGAGCTGTGGTCGCTTTTCAATTTCGCGATACCGCACGCTCTTTACGATCAACGCACCTTTGCGCGCATGTTCCGCACGCCGATCGAAAAGCAGAATTCCTCCGAGCGCCGCGATATGCTCGCGCGGCGCATTCGCCCATTCGTTTTGCGGCGCACGAAAGCCGGCGTCGCCCTGCAGTTGCCGGAAAAGATCGAAATCGTCGAGCGCGTGGAGCTCGCGGCGGATCAGCGGGATTTGTACGAATCGGTGCGGGTTGCCGTGCATGAAGAAGTTCGCCGCGAGATCGAACGCTTGGGCCTGGCGCGCAGCCGCATTGCCGTGCTCGACGCGCTGCTGAAGTTGCGCCAAGTCTGCTGCGACCCGCGGTTGGTGAAACTTTCGAGCGCCGTGCGCGCGCATTCCAGCGTGAAACTCGAATGGCTCCTCGAAACGCTCGAGCAGTTGGTCGACGAGGGGCGTCGCGCGCTTGTGTTCTCGCAATTCACGAGCATGATCGATCTGATCAAACCGGAGCTCGATCGCGTAGGCATACCGTATGCGGAACTCGTGGGTTCCACTCTCGATCGCGCAACGCCGGTGCGGCGCTTTCAGAGCGGCGAAGTGCCGGTGTTTCTCATCAGTTTGCGCGCCGGCGGAACCGGTTTGAATCTGACCGCGGCGGATACGGTCATCCACTACGATCCGTGGTGGAATCCCGCGGTCGAACAGCAGGCGACGGATCGGGCGCACCGCATCGGCCAAGAGAAGGCGGTTTTCGTGTACAAAGTCGTTGCCGCCGGGACGGTCGAGGAGAAGATCCTGCAGTTGCAGGCTCGTAAAGCCGAATTGGCCGGCGCGCTGTTCGACGCGGCGGACGCGTCGACGCCGAATCTTCGCGCGGAAGACTTGGAAGCGCTACTCGCGCCGTAAGCGCATCAGCAGCAGTCTGCCACTTGCACGATGCTGCAGCGGGGTCGGCTTCGATTCGTTTCACGACTGCCGCGTAAAACGCGTCTGCCGCTGCTGAATTCGATGTGCCGAACAAACATGGCTCGCTGAACGCCCGAAAGAATGCCGAGACGGCTTGCGCATACGCACTCGCGTCCCGCGAACCGGCGTACGCGTTCCAGAACGGATCCGCGAGCACCGCCGGCTCGGACTCGAGCAGCGTAAACGGCGAATATGCCCGCAGCGGCGCTTCGAACTCCTCTTTCGTGCGGTAGTATGTCGGAATCGCCATCGCCTCGTACTGCGCGCTAGAAATATCGCCGCGTTGCGCCATGTCGCGCAACACGCCTTCAGCCAAGGTCATGAGCCCCTCGGCGCCGGAAAATCCCGCTTCATCAGCGCCGCTCGCGACGACGACCAATTGCGCGCCCGGGCGCAGTTCGCACGCGCGTGCATCGAGAAGCTGCGCCAATCTTCGGCGCCTCGTTGTGCGAATGCGTCGCGAACCTGCCCTTGAGCGAAAGGCGACCAAATGTGGCCCGGGATGTCGCAAGGAACGCCGCTCAGCCAATGAACCGCGATCGAGTTCCACGCGAGATCGATGCTGCACGGCGCGAAGAGCGGCGCGTAAAACGAACCGCCCGCGGCAAACGCGTAGACGTTGTGCTGCTCGCGCAGATAACTCTCGGGGGATGAGCCGATCAGCCCGAAGAGTGCGTTGAAGTCGTTCGCGGGGAGGTCGGTGTGCGTTATCGTGACGGCAGCGGCCGCATCCCGCGAGCGCAGCGACGCAATCGCGGCACGCATCGGAGACATGGAGTTTTTACCTTGAGAACACCCGAGATCGGCAACGCCAATGCAGCCTTGGTGATGCGGCACCTCCAGCGCTGCTCGCTGCAGAAGCGGAATCCCCAGTTCTCCTGCCGAGGCCTGCGGCCGCGAGTGCGCGTTGTAGAGGCCGCCGCCCTCCATTTCACTGTGCTGCTCGCCTATCTGCATGCTTCGCCGTTCGCCGGCACTTGACACTCCACCGCCCCACATGGTTAGATGGCGCAAATGAACGTCTCGTTCTCGTATGCGTATTACTGGTATTGGCCGTCCGCCGGACGGGCCGAGAGCTTGTTTGCGCACTTGACGAGATAGTCTGTAAACTCGAGTTCGCAACAAGCCCTCGCCGTCCGGCGGGGGCTGTTTTTATTTTTTGTCCGTGCGTTCGTAGGAGCCCGTCATGTTCAAGCAGGTCGTTCAAGAGTTTTCGCTGCCGCGCGTATCGCGGCAGGCGCAGCCGCGCGGTACGTCCGTCGAGGTGGACGGCATTCGAATCGGCGACGGGGAATTCGCAATCATCGCCGGTCCATGCGCGGTCGAGTCGCGGGAACAGATCTTGCAAACGGCGCGTCGCGCCAAAGCGCTCGGAGCCGTGATGCTACGCGGCGGCGCCTTCAAACCGCGCACGAGTCCCTATGCGTTTCAGGGCCTGGGCTGGCAGGGCGTGGATCTGCTGGCGGAAGCGGGTCGCGCGGCAGCGCTGCCTACGGTAAGCGAAGTGTTGACGATCGACCAGGTCGAGCGTATGGCGCTGCACGTGGACGTGCTGCAGATCGGCGCGCGAAACATGCAGAATTTCGACCTGCTCAAATCGGTTGGCCGGACTGGTAAACCGGTGCTGCTGAAGCGGGGTTTCTCCGCGACGATCGACGAGCTGCTCGCGGCTGCAGAGTACATTCTCGCCGAAGGCAATCCGAACGTGATCCTGTGCGAGCGCGGCATTCGCACGTTCGAACAGCTACGCGCAACACGCTCGATCTCTCTGCGGTTCCCGTCCTGCGGGAGCGCTCGCATTTGCCGGTGCTGGTCGATCCCAGTCACGGCGTCGGCGTGCGTCGTTGGATACGCCCGCTCTGCCGCGCGGCCAAAGCGGTCGGCGCCCACGGAATTCTCATCGAAGTGCATCCGAATCCGCCGGAGGCGAAGAGCGACAGGGAACAAGCGCTGACCTTCGACGACTTCGCGCAAATCGTTGACGATCTCGCCCGGATTCCCGTGTTTCATGATGCAAAGGAACGCGTCGAACTTTGTGAGGCCACCGCCTGATGGAAGTGCAGATCCCCCGCGCGCACGCATTGCGCGGGGACGTTCGCGTACCGGGCGATAAATCGATCGCCCATCGCGCGCTGCTGCTCGGCGGCATGGCGCGCGGGTGGACGCGTATTACGGGCGTTCCGCGCAGCGCCGACGTGGCCGCAACGATTCGCGCGCTGGAAACCTGCGGCGTGCAGATTCAGCGAAACGAAGGCGCGGTCGTGGTGCAGGGCGGCGGCATCGACGCCGCCGGCGCGACGATCGACTGCGCGAACTCCGGCACGACGATGCGCTTACTAATGGGCATTCTCGCCGCACGCGAGGGCACTGCGCGGCTCACGGGGGATGCGTCGCTATCGCGGCGCCCGATGCGCCGAGTCGCCGAACCGCTCGAGCGCATGGGTGCGCGCATGCTGCTCGGCGCCGGCGGCGTTGCACCGCTCGAGATCGCGGGCACCGCCTCTCTTCAGGGGATCGACTACGAGTTGCCGGTCGCGAGCGCGCAGCTCAAAACCGCGCTGCTCCTCGCCGGCATGCGTGCGAACGGGCGAACGCGGTTGCGCGGGAAGATTCGCTCGCGCGATCATACGGAACGCTTATTGCCGCGTTTCGGCGTGCACCTGGACGCGTCGGACGACGAAATTGCGATCGAGGGCGACGCGCATTTGCAGGGAGCGTTCGTGGAAGTACCGGGCGATCCGTCGAGCGCGGCGGCGTGGCTCGCGGCGGCGCTAGTAACGCGCGACAGCGACCTCGTGCTGCGTGACGTCTCGCTGAATCCCACGCGCAGCGGCTTCCTCGAGGCGGTGCGGCGGATGGGTGCCGACGTCGAGCTTTCACTGCGCCGAACGCATCCGGAACCGATCGGAGATTTACGCGTCCGCAGCAGCGCGCTGCGCGGCATAACGCTCCGAGCGGAAGACGTGCCTGCGCTGGTCGACGAGCTGCCGCTGCTTGCGGTCGTCGCGACGCAAGCGCAAGGCCGAACGGTCGTGCGCGGAGCGGGCGAGCTGCGGGTCAAAGAAAGCGATCGCATCGAGGCAATCGCCGACGTCCTGCGAGTCATGGGCGCCGATCTCGAAACGCTCGACGACGGTTTCGTCATAGACGGGCCGCAGCGTTTGCGCGGCGGGCTCGTGGATCCGCACGGCGATCATCGGATCGCCATGGCCGCAACCGTCGCGGCCCTCGCGGCGCGCGGCAACACGACGATTTTCGATGCCGAATGCGTCGCCGTTTCATACCCCGCATTTTTTCGCACGTTGTCGACGCTCCGCGCCGAGACGGCATTGTTCGAGGCGGTTTCGTGAAAATTCGCGGCATTCGCGGCGCGATCACCGTTCACGCCGACGATCCGGAAGCGATATTTGCGGTAACGCAGCGGCTGCTGATTGCGATGATTGACGAAAACGAAGTCGATATCGACGACATAGCGTCCGTGCTTTTCAGCGTCACGCCGGATCTCCGCGCGGCATTCCCGGCAATAGGGGCACGCGCGATGGGTTGGGTGCACGTGCCGATGCTGCACTTTACGGAAATCGACGTCGCGGGTTCGCTCCCGCGGGTAATTCGCGTCCTGATGCACGTCAACACCGCGCGCACGCAACGGCAGGTCGAGCACGTGTATCTCGACGGCGCCCGCGTGCTTCGCCCCGATCTCGTACGGGCGGCTTCGTGACGCTCGGCATCATCGGGACCGGCCTTATCGGCGCTTCCATAGGCATTCGCGCGCGCGAAATGGGCTACTGCGTTGCAGGCTTCGACCTCGAGAAGGCGGCGGCGCGCGAGGCTGCGCGTCTCGGCGCAATCGACCGGTGCGTCAGCCGTGCGCAATTGCTCGAAGCGGCCGACACAATCGTGATAGCCGCGCACGTCGGCGGTACGCTTGCGGAGATCGAGCGCATGCGTTGCGAACCGCCTCGCGCGAGCATGATTATGGACGTGTCGTCCGTGAAGGGGGCGATCGTCCGCGCGGCCCGCGGTCTGAGAAACTTCGTCGCAACGCACCCCATGGCGGGACGCGAATGCAGCGGGCCTTCGGCGGCCAAGCGCGATTTGTTCGACGGCAAAACGTGGTTCTACGTTCCTACCGGCGATGCGCAGCTCGACCGACACGCCGCGCAATTCATTGGTGCGCTGGGGTCGCGTCCCGTCGCAATAGATGCCGACGCGCACGATCGCGCCGTCGCGTTGACTTCCCACGTTCCGCAGATCCTCGCGAATGCGTTCGCGGCGCGCCTGCCGGAGGAATCAACTGCGCTCGGGCCCGCGGCACGCGAACTGCTGCGTTTAAGCCGGTCCGGCCAAGCGATGTGGCGCGACATTCTCCATGCCAACAGCGCGAACATCTGCAAGGAACTCCGCGCGTTGGCCGTCGACCTGGAACGCGCGGCGCAAACGCTGGCACACGCGCCGTAGGAACCGGCCGCGGCGTGCTCCGCTTCTGGCCGCAGCACTCGGATGGGGGCTCGACTCGTTCGATTTCTATCTGTACGTTTATGCGCTGCCCGCGATACTGGTCGCATTCAATCTCGGCGCGACCGCAATCTGGGATTGGTGCAAAGTTCGTGGGCGCTGGGATGGCTCGCCGCGAACACGGTCTTCCAGATCGTGGCGGCCGTACTACATCCGCCGCAACGTGAGCGACGCGCGCTGTTTCGCGCGCAGTCGCGCATTGCGCTGCACGACTCTTTTCGCGCGAACTGTGGCGAAAAACAACGCTTGCGTGCTTGTTCGCGATCGGCGCGCAGAGCGGATACTATGCGGTGTTCACGTGGCTGCCGACGTATCTGCACGTGCAGCGTCACCTTCCCGCAGTCAGCACCGGCACGTTCCTCTATTTCATCATTGCGGGCGCGTTCGCGGGCTATGTGAGCGCCGGCTACGTCAACGATGCGCTCGGACGGCGCACGACCTTCGCCCTGTTCGCAACCGGCTCGGCGATTCTCGTACCGGTGTATCTACGCTGGATTACCGTCGATTGGCAACTTTACATCGCGGGGCCGCTGCTGGGCTATTTCGCCTCCGGCACGTTCAGCGGCTTCGGCGCTTTTCTGAGCGAACTCTTTCCGGGACACGTGCGCGCGACCGCGCAAGGATTTTGCTACAATCTGGGCCGCGGCGTCGCCGGTTTCGCGCCCGCGCTAATCGGCGCGCTCAGTGCGAACGGAAATATCGGTGCGGCGATGACCGTTGTGGCGGTGTGCGCGTACGGCGTGGTCGTCGCCGCGGCAGCTGCGCTGCCCGAAACGCGCGGCGTTAGTTTTGCTGAAGCGCGATGAAAACGCTGCGCTGATCTTGCGTCGTTATGAACAGATCGATGCGATCGCGATTGGCCAGATCCGCGTGATACGTCCCCAGTTCCGGCCGGGCCGCGCGTACGGCGGGCGCGTCGCCGGCCTTGACTTCTACGGTGCGCGCGTCGACCGGGTAGCCGGTGGACGCATCGTACAGACGCACGTCGAGCGTGCCCGCTTTCGAGGCGAAATGGCTCTCTTGAATGTCGCCCGTGACGCGAAGATTTCCGACGACGTCGGAAAAATGCGCCGCCGACGAGCACGCTGCCAGCAGGGCGAGTGCCGGCAGCGCGAGCAGGCTCGTGCGCACTTTACGGCTGTTGCGGCGGCCGCGGCGCCAAATTCAACATGAGCAGAACGCGGCCGGCGTCGGGTTTACGGTTCATATGATCCGTTTGCTGGGCGTTCGCCGCGGCCTTGCGCATCGCGTCGCGCATCTTTTGCGCTTCGCCGAGAACTGCTTGCGACTCGGCGGGCGAGAGAAGAGAATCGATCTGCGAACTTGCAGCGCGGCGGTCCAAAGAACCGCTCTGCACTTGCGCTAGGATCGCCTGGACCTTCGCTCGGTGCTCGGGGCTCAGGTCGCTCATGGTCGCGGTTTGCGCTTGCGAGCGCGCTTGCTCGAATTGTGCGCGCACTTCGGGAGGCGGACCGTCGCCGGGCGCCATTTGCGCGAGCGCCGCAACTGGGGAGAGCAGCGCGGCAAAGGCGCCCGCTGCAAGGATGCTGCGAATGTTCATGGTCATAGCCTAGGCGCGAATGCTTAGAGTACTCTTGGAGGGTTATGCAGACGACCTTCCCCATCGACGCCGTCCGCGCCGAGTTCCCGGCCCTTGCGATTACGGACGCAAGCAAGCCGCGCGTTTACCTAGACAATCCCGCGGGCACGCAAGTTCCGCGCCGGGTGGCGGATGCGAGCGCGCGGTGTTTGCTAGAAACGAACGCCAATCTGGGCGGATATTTCACTACGAGCATTGCCGCGGAGCAAGTCGTCCGCGAAGCGCATCGCGCCGCAGCCCGTTTCGTAGGCGCTACCTCCGAGCGCGAAATGATCCTCGGGCCGAGCATGACCGCGCTGACGTTCGAACTGTCGCGCAGTCTTGGCCGATCGCTGCAGCCCGGCGACGAAATCGTGGTCACGCACATGGATCACGACGCAAACATTTCGCCGTGGCTTGCGCTTGCGGAAGATCGCAATCTTACGGTGCGATGGGCGAGATTCGACGAAGAGACGTGGTGCATCGAGCCCGATGCGCTCGACCGCGTGCTTTCGAACAAAACGAAGATCGTCGCGCTGAATTACGCGAGCAATTTAACGGGATCCGTGAACGAAGTTCGCTCGCTCGTGGAGCGCATTCACGCGGCCGGAGCGCTGGCGTACGTGGACGCGGTCCAATTTGCGCCCCACGGCGTCATCGACGTGCGGGCGTTGAATTGCGACTTTCTGGCGTGCTCGTCCTACAAATTCTACGGTCCGCACCTCGGCATCGTGTACGGGCGCGAAGCGCTGCTGGAAGCGCTGTACGCGTATAAGGTACGTCCGATGAGCGACGATCTCCCATACAAATTCGAAACCGGCACGCCGCAGATCGAGCAGTGTGCGGCGCTGTCGGCAACGGTGGAGTACTTGGGACAGTACGACGCATCTGCACTCGTACGCTACGAACGCGCGCTTACGGCGCACCTCATTACGGGACTCGAGCGGATTCGCGGCGTCCGGATCGTCGGAATAACCAATCCAAGCCGGTTCGATCGCCGCGTGCCTACGGTATCATTCGTGCATGATTGCCGGACGCCCGACCTCATCGCCCAATTCTTGGCGCGGCGCAACATCTTTGTGTGGTCGGGACACAATTTCGCGCTCGAGGTCGTTCGTCAGCTCGGTATCGACGAAGCGCAAGGCGTCGTACGAATCGGGATCGCGCATTACAACACGTTGGCGGAGATCGACTCGGCCCTCGACGCTGTGGAAGCCGCGGTCGGTTAGCCCGGATGTACGGAGATCGCTTCATCTGCCCACGCTCCGCACACCCAGGTTACTAAATTGTGCAAGCAGGCAGTTATGGCGCGCAATCCCTTGCAACGGGGATACGAGTAAGCGAGCCTAAGGCGTAGGCCGCTGAGCATTGCCGCAGCCGCGACGGTTCGTGCGCCGGATCGGTATGCGATCTGCGAGGGCGTCCGCACGGTAAGATCTCCGGGAAATTGACGGTCGCGCACCGTCACAATCACGTACTCGCGACAAGCGCAAAGAAGTGGCAAATCCATACGGGCCGCACTATGGATGCGTTCGATGTTCGGAACGTCCGGTGACGTGCCCCGAGAACCGTTGGACGGAACTTCGCACAGCGTGCAGACGTTTACTAAGCAAATGCTGGGTTCTGCACGAGGAGCACTCATGTTACAACGGCTTTCCAGAATTGCACTCGCACTCGTCATAACGGCGTCGCTCGCGGCGGGCCCGCTCGCGCGTCCCGCTTCGGCGAGCACGGGCTCGACGTGGACCATGATCGAGGCAGCCGCCGCGCTTATCGGCGGCATCGTGCTCTACAACAACTACGAACACAAGAGACAGGCGGCGAACAGCATAGTCGGTTACACGCGCAACGGGGGAACGGTGTACGGCGACGGCCGCATCGTCATGCCGAACGGTCAAACCATTTATCCGAACGCCAACGGCCAATATCCCTGGGGCCAAGCCGCGTATTATCAACCCGACGCGGACGATTACGCGTACGACTACAATCGCACGGGCCAGTACGACCGCACGCATCGCCACGGCAGTCTATGCAGCGCGCTACGCCGCCGAACGCCGCGATTATGATGACCAGCGTTATGCGCGGCGGCGTTATGCCGCTCCGCAGCGGTACTATGTCCGCTCCGCAGCGGTACTATGCCGCTCCGCAGCGCTATGCGGCGCCGCGGTATTCCGAGCAACAACGGCAGGAATCGCGCGGACGCGGCGTCGGCAGGGGACGCTCGCATCACGACGATAACGGCCACGGTCATCATGGCCGCGGATAGCGACGACTGATTGAAAGGCCCGCCTCGCGCGGGCCTTTGCGTTTCTTCGCGCCGAAGGCGCTACGTACGTGCTGGGCGTCCTTCAAGCAACGGTGTGGACCTTCATCGTGTTCTGGATTTGGCGGCGCGTGCCTTTCGTGGCGCATTCATAGAAGAAGTGCCGGCCGCCGCGCGCTTTCCGCGTACGTGCACAGAAGGTTCACGAGCGCCATTTGCTCCGTCGAGCGGCAATTCGTGTCGAGAAGATCCGGGCTGCATACGACGACGCTGAGAGCGCGAGCACGAGAGACGGCGACGTTGAAGCGGTTCTGCTCGAAAAGAAATCCGATGTCGCGCGGGATATCGTTCCCGCTGGAGGTGGCCATGGAGTAGAACACGACGAACGCTTCTTGGCCCTGGAACGCATCGACGGTTCCGACGCGGACGTCTATGCCTGCGTCGCGCAGGAGCCTGCTTATCAGTCGGCGCTGCGCATTGTACGGAGTGACGACGATGATGTCGCCGGCCGTCATGCCGCGAATAACTCCGTGCTCGTCGGTTACGGTGCCGGTGAGAAGGTGCGCGATCTCGGTGACGATCCGCTCCGCTTCCTCGCGCGATTCGCGGCTGTTGCCTTCGTGGCGAATCGCGATGTGCCGTAAACCGGATCCTTCGAGGGAGCCGCCCGCAAACGGCGGCGTTCCGATTCGCTGATTCTCCAGTTCGGATTCGGCGTGCAACCGGCCGCCGTACACCATCTGCGAGATGAAGCTGCAAATCTCGGGATGCATGCGGCGCGAGACGTCCAAGAACACGCCGCGATGTTCCGGCACCGTCTGCGCTTCCCCCAGCAGATGCTCCAGCACCGAGGCGGCGGCGTGCGGCGGATGCAGGCCTTGTGAGACCTGCGCCAGTTGCAGCGGATCGCCGAGTAAGACGACGTTTTTCGCAGCCGCCGATACCGCAATTGCGTCCGCGAGCGAGACTTGGCCCGCCTCGTCGATAAACAGATAATCGAAGGTCGCGGTCAGCGCTTCACGTGCGAAAAGCCATGCGGTTCCTGCGGCGAGATCGTAGTTCTCCGTTTCGAACGGTTCGTTTGTCGCGCACGCGGTGACGAACGGTTGCGCCAGGCGCGAGACGTATTCCGAATTGGCGTTGCTCTTCGTATACTTGTACAAGCCGCGAAACGACAGGCCGCGTTCAAGCATGCACAGTTCGACGCCATGCAGCAAATGGTGGATGGCTTTATGACCGGTACTCAGCACGCCGACGCGCTTACCGGCCGCGAGCAAATCGCAAATAACGCGCGAGCCCGTCCACGTTTTACCGCTCCCAGGCGGTCCTTGGACGAACAAATAGCTGCAATCGAGCGCGCTTACCACGGCGCTGACCGCCTCGGGCGTAACCGATTCGGGCTGAATCGCGTCGCCGCGGGCATGATGCGATGAAGCGACGCGCGGATCTCGGGATAGAAGCAGATCTAGTGTGGCGGGTGCAATCGTTCCGGATAGATAGGATTCGGCGATGCGGACTAGCGCGGCTTTCTGTTCGTCCGTGTTCAGCGGCCCACCCGGAATTATTGCGCGAATTTTGCGCGCCTGGTCGAGCGTGCCGGTCCACTTGAGCGTGAGGCGATTGCAGTCGAAATCCACGGCAAAGGCGGTGCCGCACCCTTTTCCGGTGTCCGGATCGTAGACCTCGTCGCCGGCGCCGATTTTGTAGTGCTGTTCGGGAAATGCGTACGTGTACAGCCAGCTGTTCTTTTCGCGTACGGGTTCGACGTCATCGCAAAACCGCAGCCCCGCGATGGCGTCTTTGTCGAACTCCAGCAGGCCATCGACGTTTTCGCAGCGATCGAAGAACGCCCACCACACCGGCTTCTCCTCGCGCCGGTGATACGCGAGCAAGTTCGCGAGAAGATAGCGCGAGCGGTGGTCGTCGCTCATCAGCGTGTATTCTTGCTCGCTCTGCGGCGAGAGGATTCCATCGAGAAGGCGTTGCTGCAACGCGGTCGTCTGTTTCGCTTCGCGCTGTTGCTTTGCGCGCTGCGCGCAGCTGCGGCATCCTTCCGCCTCCTCCGCGTGGCAGAGCAGCTTCGCATCGTGAAAGGGAATCGGCGCGCCGAAGGCCGTGATTGCTTCGGTCCGGCGTTCCAGCAGCCAGTCGCGCAAGAGCAGCGTCGAACGGCAGTCGTCCTGGTTGTATCGTCCGATATCTTCGAGAATGTCGCGGCGCTCGCGGTTCTGCAGCCACGTCTCGAACATGACGATCGAGTCGTCGCCTTTGCGTACGTCGGTCGCGCGTTCGAAGCCGTAAAACTTTTCGAGCCGCTTGATGCTGTAGCTGTCCTCCGAAATGACCAGCGATTGACGAACGACGGTATACAAGTCTACGAGAACCTCGCCGCGCAGGAGCGCATCGACCTCTTCCTCGCGCGTGCCGTGCACCTGCGCCAGCCGGCGCAACGCTGATTTTTCATAATCCGCGTAATGGTAGACGTGCATGCCGGGATAGCGTTGCCGCCGCTCGCCGATGAAATCGATGAACTCCTCGAACGCGCGCTTTTCTTGCTCGCGGTCGAGCGCCCAAAACGGCTTGAATTCACCTGCATCGCCCAGCCAGCATCCGAAAAGATATTCCAGGCCGCGTCCGGGTTCGTACAGCGGGTCGCCCTCCATATCGAAGAAGACATCTCCGCGGTCGGGAGCCGGCAGCAGACCGAAGCCCTCGAACGGCTGATGCTCCAAAATCTCGAAGACCGGCCCCTCGGTGCGTCCGCGCACCTGCATCGCGGCTTGGCGGCGCAACGTAACGAACGTGTCCGGATGCATTCCCTCCGGGCGTTGGTCGTCGCGAGCCGCTGCAAGATCGATGACGGTGTGAACGCCGCCGGCATCGAGTTTGCCGATTTGCGTGCGTCGCATGCGCGCGACCAAACTGAGGTGATCGTCGTCGTACCGGCGCGAGCGGCACTCGCGCGACCATTTGCAGACGTCGCAGTGCCGGCACTTGTGTGGATAGCTGTGCTCGTCGCCGTCGAGATATGCTAAAAAGCGCTGCTTCAAGTGCCGGTAATATGCGAAGTAATCGTTCAGCCGGTAGCGGTGCTCGTCGCCGTTGCCCAGCACGACGTACGCATACTGCGGCTCCGCCCCTTGAATGCGCGCCAAGTGCTCGCTGTAATTGCAGAGTTGAATGACAAAATACGGTTTGCCGCTCAGCGCGAGCTTGGTGTCGATGACCTCGTATCTCCAAGGCCAACGTTCGCACGCGACGTCGATGCGGCGCAGAAAATCGGGATGCCCGAGAAAACGCCCGTCGAAAAAGGTCGCTTGGTAAATGATACGCTCGCCGCGCTCCATAGCGGCAATCGTCGCCGCTTCGCCGGCTTCAAAGCCGGTGGCGCTGCGGTCCGGGCGCGCGAATTCCGTTAGGCTCCCGTCGTATAAATCGCGCAGCCGTCCCAAATAGCGGCGCTCGTGTTCGTCACCCTTTCTCGCGATGAGATCAACCTGCGGATCGTCCCGCTCGGGCGCCAATCGCTCCCCGAGCGCGACGCTGCGGTCGAGTTCGGTGAGATGCGCGCACTCGAGGAAATTGTTCAAATCCGAGGCAGCAAAAATCAACCCGCCTTCAATCCGCTGCATGACTTACGCTCTGTTTCGGAGATGCGTGCGGCGGGCCTTGTGGAGGACGGGCGGAGCGCTTCATAGCCCGAGGGTACGCCGACGTCGTGCCATACGTATGGCGCTTTCTAAGACCGTTCCAACGAAACTTCCAATATGGGCAGCGTTCTCCCGTTGCCGGCGATGGAAGCGGCTCTTCCCACGCAGCGCATCCCGAAGCGTTCGTAAAACGCCTGGGAGTTGGGATCGGCTTCCAATGTCAGCCGTTGCGCGCCGCGCGCCTGGGCGTGCCGCAGTGCTCGATGAAAGAGTGCCGTTCCGATACCGCGGCCGAAGTACTCGGGTTCGACGAACAAATCGCGCAGCAGCACCGACTCCGCGTCGAGCGAGAGCGATAGCACGTATCCGCAGACCTTGCTATCCAACTCCGCGATGCGGCAGTACGAGCGAGCGATGTCTTCGGGCGTCACGATCATATCCGGCAGGGCACGCTGCATGAATGCTTCGTCGTATCCCCACGAGCGCTTCGAGCGCATTGCCAAAGCGGTGAGCGCCGCCGCCTCATCGGGTCGCGCCGCGCGAATGACCATCGCGTGAACGTTTGCCTGCCGCGCCGCAAGTTCCGCCAGGAACACTACCGTTTCGCCCGGTATGGGAAGGCGCCTTGGAACTGCTCCGCTTCACCGGCCTGGAATGTCACTATGGCGCTCGCCGAATCTTCAGCGAGGTAAGCGGCATACTCGCTGAGCGGCAGCGCGTCGGCTTGGTCGGCGCGAACGGAGCAGGCAAGTCGACGCTGCTGCGTCTGCTGGCGGGCGCGGATACACCGCAGGGCGGCGAGATCTTTCGCGCGCGCAATGCGAAACTCGGCTACCTCGCGCAAAGCGCGGCCGACGAAACGCACGCGACGCTGGCAGCAACTGATGGATGCCGCGCTCGCGCGTGCAGATCACGAAGCGTACGGATTGCGCAGCAGCATGCTGCGCGCCATGCTCGCGGAATTCGGCTTCGAGCCGGAAAACTTCGAGCGTCCGCTGCGCGAGTTCTCCGGCGGACAGCGTGCGAAAGCGGCGCTCGCGCATCTGCTGATTGACGACCCCGATTATCTGATCCTCGACGAGCCGACGAACCATCTCGACATCGAACGGTGCGGTGGCTCGAGGAGTTCATCGCCTCCGACAAGCGCGCGTATATCATCGTTTCTCACGATCGCTATTTTCTCGATCGCGTTGCAACGCAGATTTGGGAGTTCGATCGCGAGCGCTTCCACATATATGCGCCGGCGACGCCGCGCATATAGCGCCTACGTGGGGCAAAGGGAAGCGCGTCTGGAAGCGGAGCGCCGCGCGTACGAACAGTACATCGACGAGCGCGACAAACGCCGCGCGAGTATCGCCGGTCTACGCGCAACGCACACATCGTCGGACTACAGCCAAGTGCGCAGCCGCGAGAAGCAGCTCGCGCGTCGAAGAGCAAAGCGCCGCCGGAGCCGCTGCCGCGCGCCCCGGCACCGATCGCCGTGCGCCTGGATTCTGCGCGCCGCGGCAGCCGCGCGTTCGCATTCGAAGCAAAGGGTTTGTCAAAATCGTATGCACCGCCGCTGTTTACCGGTCTTGAGCGTCGACGTGCAGCAAGGCGAGCGGCTCGGCATCGTCGGTCCGAACGGCGCGGGCAAGTCGACGCTGCTGCGCATTTTGGCCGAGGAGCTCGCTCCCGAGCGCGGCATCGGTCGCTACAATCCCGCATCGCGCGCCGCCTACTTCGCACAGAATACGCACGATCAACTGGATGTTACGCGAAGCGCCGTCGATGCCGTGATCGACACCGCGCCGATAACGCCCGAAGGATGCGCGCGCGCTGCTCGGGCGCATGCGCATCAGCGGCGATGCGGCGGACAAACCGGTCGCCGCATTTTCAGGCGGCGAACGCCGGCGCATCATGCTCGCAGCGCTTGATGGCGCGCAGCGCCGACGTGCTGCTGCTTGACGAGCCGACGAACGATTTGGACATCGACAGCCGCGAAGCGCTCGAGATCGCGTGCTCGTCGAGTATGAAGGCGCGATCGTCGTCGTTTCGCACGACCGCTATTTGCTCGGCCGCCTCTGCGATCGCGTGCTCTGGATCGAGCGCGGCGATTGGGGGCTGCTCGACGGCGGCTACGAAGCGTATGAGACAGCGCAGCGCGATCGCGAACGTCCCGCGCGCGAGCGCGAGCGGCAAGATCGCGAGCCGAAAGCGAAATCTTCGAAGCTCACGCCGCTCAAGCACCGTTCGAACCTCGAAACGAATGTTACGCGTATCGAACGTGAAATCGCGCGCATCGACGCGCGTCGCGCCCAGATCGAGTCACTCTTCGCCGACCCCACCACGTACGGCGATCGCGAGCGGGTGAAGGCATTGCAAGAAGAAGCGCGCCGGTTGGAGGAATCGAGCGCATGCGCCGTCGTTGAATGGGAGCGGCTGCTCGAAGAACTCGAACGTTTGGCGCGGACGTAAGGAATTGCAGGCTCTGAGTGCTCGGAACCTCACGCCGCTCCTGCTCGGCTTGACGCTCAATCCGATCAATTCTTCGATCATTGCCACGGCGCTCGTGCCGATCGGTGATGCGTTTCATGCGAGTGCCGCCCAAACGGCGTGGCTGATCGCTGCTTTGTACTTGGCAACGTCGGTTGGCCAGCCGCTCATGGGCCGGCTTGCCGACATCTACGGCGCGATTCCCGTCTTCTACGCGGGACTTGTGCTCACGACGCTTGCCGGCGTGGGCGGATCCGCAGCTCCTTCGCTCGGCGTACTCATAGCGTGGCGCGTCGTGCTGGGCTTCGGAACCTCGGCTGCGTATCCCGCAGCCATGATTCTGCTGCGCCGTTTCGCCGCCGACGAACGCGGGCGTCTTCGTCCGAGCGCGCTCAGCGCGATTACGATTGCGGGGCAGGTCAGCATCGTCGTCGGTCCGACGCTCGGCGGTCTTCTGGTGCAGTTTGCCGGGTGGCGATCGACCGTGCTCGTCGTCGTTCCGGTTGCGCTGTGTGCCGGACTCCTCGGCGCGTTTTGGCTGCCGCGCGGAACGACACCGCGCCGCGACGCGCGCCAAGCGATCCGTGACGTGGATTTTGGCGGCATCGTGACGTTTGCAGGCGGCCTGACGCTCCTGCTCGTCACGCTTTTGCATCCGCGGAACGTATCATGGTACGTGGTTTGTGCAATGGTGGCGTGCTTTGCGCTGTGGCTTTTCATCGAGCGGCGCAGCACGGCGCCGTTCATCGACGTGCGAATGCTCGCCCGCAACCGTCCACTGCTCGCCGTTTACGCGCGCTATGTCGCCATCTATACGATTTTCTATTCGGTATTCTACGGCTTTCCCCAATGGCTCGAGCAAGCGCACCGCGCGACGCCGGCTCAGGCCGGCCTGCTGATGCTTCCGACTTCTCTGGTGGCTATCGCATGCGCCATATTCGGCGCGCGGCTGCGTCCAAGGATTGCGCTGTTTTACGGGTGTGCCGGTGCTCTCGCCGGTACGGTCTTGCTGCTGCAACTGCATGCGCACTCGACTGCAGTTGCGGTGCTGGCGGCGAGCGCAGTGCTCGGAATCCCGAACGGCATGAATCCGATTTCGGAACAAGCGACGCTTGCGATCCACGCCCATGAAACGTATATCGGCGTTGCGTCGGGCTTGCTGCGAACGGCCGGCTACGTCGGCGCGATGCTGGCGTCGAGTCTGATCGCGATTGCCTTCAGCGCCAGTGCCGCGGACGGTTCGTTGCACGAACTCGCGCTCGTGCTCGTTATGCTCGCGACGGTGCTGGTGTCGGTAGCAGGTGTTCGCGCGATTCGTGCGCCGCTATAATTGCAGAACGAGACTGCGCAGATTGCCGTTTCCGCCGCGCAGTTGAAGTTCGATTACCCGGCCGACGGTGCGCAACACCAAAATATCCGACGCGCGAACGCTTGCGTTCCAAAGATTGAACGCGACGCGATCAAGCGGCATCGGCGCCCACCCCTCCGTCTTGCAATTCGAGGTATTCATAGGGTCTGCTAATATACCCACGGCGCGTCTCAGAATCCCATGCAAGCGGGCACTACCTGCGGCGTGGGGCGATGTTCGCGTGGGTTTTCGCTATTGGAGACGGTTCTTGCAGTTGCCATTGCGGTACTGATCGGATGGTTCATGCTTCATGCGCTATCCCAAACGCTTCTCGTAAGCCGTTTTCAAGCGAAACGTGATTTCGAACAGAGCACTATGGCGCAATTGACCGACAGTCTTACGTCCGAGGAAGACGATGCGTGGGCAATCTACGTGCCGCCGAACGACGTGACCGGCGCAACGAACGCAGACGGTCATGAAGTGGATTTCTTCACGCGTGACGGTAAGCAGCAGCCATACTTTTGGGCTTACTCTTACGACGCCACCGCACACACGCTGCACCGCTATCGCTTCGCTGCGCCCGGGGGCGCCGTGACGAGCGACGTCGACTACGCGAACATCACGAAATTTTACGCGCACACGTATCCGATCACGGCGTTGCAAGATCCAGCCGCCGCAATTTTCTCTTCGCTCTACGCGGGAGCCGCACTACAGAGCGGCGTCGTCCATTTCTATCCCAGCATGCCGTGGATCGCGGGCGGGAACGACATCACGTACGTTCACGTGGAAGGCCCGACGCTCAAGCGCGATCTGGAGTTGGCAACGCGAAGCGCTCCGAGCGGCTTTACCGTGGTGCTGAATTATACGCCTTCGCCCGCACCGTCCTCGACGCCCGGCGCGCTTTCCGTGTGGCCGCCCGCAGTACGCTATCCGGTTTCCGGTACGATGCTTGCGTCGAGTAGTGCGGTTCCAACGCTTGCCGAACGCGTCAACGCACTTTTCGGCGGCGGCATAGCTCGCGCTGCAGGGTGCGGCACCGCGATCGCCTACGCGGACGCAACGTTCGCGCGCGCGCTCGCAAATGCCACCGATCCCTACGATGCAACCGTAACTACGGACGGCAGCGGCTGCATGAGTTCGAGCGTGATTTCACTCTACGAACCGGGATACAACGCTCCGAATGCGTTCGTGGATCAGTGGCGCCAGCAGGTAACCCGTGCAGCGCAGGTAACGTAATTCTTTCAGGATGGACGCCCAACTTCTATGGGCCCAGAGCATCGCAAGTCGCCTCGGGTGGGGCCAATCAACAACAGATTGCAATCTAGCCTTCATCGGCCAGCAGTGATGCGGTACAAGCACTCGTGGCCGCACAAGTAATTCAGCCCTGTTGGGTTATTGGTGGATCATGCAGAATACAACGTGGCGTGGCCGAACGATGCGCCATATTGTGATTTCGAGCGCTGGCGCCGTCGAAGGCTACTCCGGGCAGGGAAAGTTGGTAGCGTCTCCGTGGCAGGCGTTACAATATAGCCCTTCTTTAGGAACTGGCCCATTCACTGTCGTACGTGTCAGACGGTGGACCTGTCGAAATAACGGAAGAAGCGGAGTACGTTTCGTATCGTGCCTCGTGGCAAACACGTGCACTAAGATCTGTTACTTGGAACGTCCTGGGGATCTTTTACTATTCCCGCCGTGTAGGTAACGGTCTACCGCTACTCACGGCCACTTGGAATTGGGCTAGGGATCAATTCTCGTCTGGGAACCCTACGTCAATCGGATACTCCGCACTGCCCCAGGCTTGCGTGCCATTCGCATACTTGCGAGTAAAAGCCACCAAACCAAACAGCTTGCGGGCTCAGCGCTTGTGATATACCGCCAAACACGTAAGCCGCCGCGTCGAACCCATTAGCACAATTGCTCGAACCGCTGTACATATGCGTGGCCTGTGCCGCCAGTCAGAAAATTGACGGTGCCCGTTCCACCACTTGCCCAGAGCTAAATACGATGCATTGACAACCGCGCGAGTGTTTTCAACGCTCCACTCGTCGGCAACGGCTGCCGGAAGCCCCAAAGCAATGCGTTGTTGATTGTACGCGAGTATGCACGGCGCTTCCGTGAGCGGATCGAGTGCGGAAAGCCGATATGCGCCTCTCGTTTCGGTTGCAGGCGGCGTGTAGTACGGTTCCGGCGGCATCGTCGGCGCAACGAGTACGGTTTGACCGCTCAGCACGAGGCGATCGTGAACGGTTGCGTACCAGCCGGACACGCCCGGGATCGGCGTATCGGTCGCGCTTGGGGCCGGCGTCGCCCAGCCGGGCGGCGGCGTATTCACTGTGTCCGGACCGATGACTAACAAATACGTGCCGTTGGGCGCTTTCACCGTGAAATGCCCGTCCGCGTCGGTTGTCGTGGTGAGGATCGGGGTAGGCGTCGGTCCGGGCGTCGGATACGCGATCCACGGATCGAGCTGGACTCTCTGCCCGGCAAGTGGAGTGCCGCCGGCGTCGTCCACGAGCGTGCCTTCAGCGCCGATAGCGCCCGGCGTTTGGGTGGGCGCAACTGTCGGCGGTGGACCGATGCGGCTGCCGCTCGCGCCTCCTCCGCCGCACGCCGACAAAAGTACCGTATTCGCAGCGAAAAGCACCGGCACGAACCGTTTCACCCGCATCCTCCTCCGTGAGGCAAGTGCCCACCTAAGCCGTCCTTAGGACATATCCGCCTGTTTGCCCTGCGTGCGGCCGTTCGAGGCAGCGCAAAAGTATGCCCGCCGTAACGAGCGCATCGGCCAGCGCGCGATGCGGCGCCGAATCCGGCTCATATGGAAACGGCGTCCGCGTTCGCAGCAGGTCATCGACCGCCAAATATCCGCGCAGCGTTTGGTTTTTATGATTGGGAGCATTCGGAAAGCGTCTTCGAGCCAAGCGAAGCGTGCACAGCGACGGCACCGTCGCGAGCATCGGAAGGAAACTCAAATCGAATGCCGCGTTGTGCGCAACGACGAGCGCGCCCGCGCATCGTTCAAACAGTTTGCGCTGAACGAACTCGAATGGCGGGGCGTTCGCGACGTCGGCGTCGGTAATGCCGTGAACGCGTGTTGCATATTGAGGAATCGAACGCCCCGGGTTGACGAGCGTGGCCCACGTCGCCGCGATCTCGCCGTTATCCACGTGCACGCACGCGGCTTCCACCACGCGATCGTTGCGGGCACAAAAGCCGGTCGTTTCCACGTCGATGACGGCATAGCGCATGCCGCCAGCGTGGCGTTATTTCATGCCACCACTATGGCATTTTGCCGCATCGACGCTCTCGAAGAACGGCCAAAGCCGCGAAAGGCCGGTGATGTCGAAGATCTTGCGCACGTGCGCCGACCGAACCACCACGCGGGCGGTTTGCAGGCCGGCATTGAGCCGCTGCTTGTAGCTGCGAACGAGCTCGCCTAGCGTGCTTGCGGAAATGCTGCGCGCCTCACTCAGGTCGATCACGAGCAGAGGCTCTGCGGCGGCCTCCTGGAGAGCCTGGCGAACCTCATCGGCCCGGAACACGTCCAAATCACCACGCAGAACGACGATACGCGCGCCGTCCGCCCCCTTGCAGCTCTTCACGGTGTGTAACGTAGCAAACAATCCTGGGGCCATGCTGGGGGGAACGCTTACTTCCGGGAATAGGTGCTATAGATGAGGCGGTTGCTCGTCGCGGCCATCGTGGCCGTCGGCATTGTAGGAAGCAGCACCATGCCGGGTCGCGCCGCGAATGCCGACCCGTACCAAATCTTTGGCCGCGCGCGCAACGTGTGGGCGCAGCAACGCTATCCGGCGTATCTCAGACTACATGGTCACGGTTCGAGTCACCGAACACGGCGTCGACAAAGAGAAGCACTATCATCTTGCTTACGACGCGCAAAACGCAAAAATCTACGTTAACCCGGTAAGCGATGAAGAGCGCGCAGCTCCGCCCGATCCCAACGGTATTACATTTCATTTGCTCCCGCGCCGTCAGGGCAAAGTGCTGTTTGACAAAAAGGTCGGCAACCCCGGCGAAGCGGTGGATTATCTCGGCGTGCCGATGATCTCTCCCACGTATTCGTTCGGCATGAGCTCGGCGGCATTCGAAGGAGAAAGCGATCCGGACGCGCTGGTTCAAGAAATTCGGCGCGAGTTCGCCGACCCGACGCCGCCCGTGAAAGCCGCGCAGCTCGCGAATGAAGGCGGAATGAAAACGATCGCGGTCGTGACCGGATTCCAGCACCGGTACATCGTTACGATGGCCGGAACCGATAACGTCGGCGGGCACGAATGTTACCATCTGCTGCTCAAGCCGGCGTACGATTCGCCGCGGCTGCGCTTGCGCGAACTCTGGATCGACACGCAAACATACGAAACGCGCAAACTCGTAAGCGCGAGCAATTTCACCGGATCTGCAGTTCCGTGGACCGTGACGTTCGCCGACTTGAACGGCGCGCTGTACATTGCAGAGGAGTCGGCGGCGGCGCCGGTCGGTGTGGGCGACCACCGGTACGAACGCGCCAGCGTGACGTTCGACGCGATCACCGCGTCGGATCACCCGCCGTCGGATCTCTCGAGCTGGTTCGTCACGAAGGAAGACATCATGAGCGAACCGGACGCTCCAGGGCCGCAGCGGTAGCTCGTCCGCTCGTTAGGCGATAGAGGAAGCCCTTCTCTGTAACGCCGAGCGCTTCCCCGCAGTACAATGGGTCCTACCGTTGCTTTGCAAAAGGAGCGCTTATGCGCAAGGCCCTTTCCTGTTTGTGGATCCTTTCATTGTCAGCCTGCGCGGGTGGCGGCATGCAATCGACGTCGCCGATTCCTTCGGTTCCGGCAAGCGTGGATCGAGCCGCGCAAACGGCCGGTTTCGCGTCGACGAACTGGAGTATTGGAACCGGTGCTTCAGATCACAACTTCGCCGTACAAGACCTCGACTTCTATCCGAATGCGATCACCATTAACGCGGGCGATACCGTCTCGTATCACGTCGCGAGCGGCTCCGGCGGGGATGCGCATACCGTCTCGTTCTTCCCGGCCGGCGCGAAAGTTCCGACGCCGTTCGATCCGAACGACGTCAATCCGTACGGTGGAAGCACCGTCGACGGAACGCATGCGCTCAACTCGGGCATTTTAGCCGGCGGGCAAGTGTTCACGCTGAACTTTCCGACGCCCGGAACGTATCGCATCTTGTGCTTGTTCCACGAGCCGGCCATGGTGATGACGGTCGTAGTGCAGCGAACCGGCACACCGTATCCGCATACCGCCGCGTATTACGCGAACGCCGCGCAAACGGAGCGTTGGGACGATTTGAACGCCGGATTTGCTTCCATCTCGTCGTTCCCGTTCAAGCCCGGCGGAACCACGCTTGCTGCCGGAATCTCTCCCGGACTGGTGCATTTTCCGCCTGCCGACTCGACCGTGCTTCGGTTCCTCGACATCGGAAAGTTGCTCTCCAACTCCGGGAACATGACTATCAAGGTAGGTACGGTGCTTACGTGGGTGAATGAAAGCAGCAACGAACCGCACACCGTGACGTTCAACGTCGCGGGGCAAAGCGATCTGCCCCCCATCCCGCCCGACCCCGCCGTCAATGTCGTCGCCCCGCCGGGGATAACGGATTACGACGGTTCGAAGATCGTGAACTCCGGCACGTTTGCGCCGGGTCAAAAATTCCAATTGCGGTTCACGAAGGCCGGCCAGTTCTACTACGGCTGCGTCTACCACGATAACTCGCTGATGGAAGGGCGCGTCACCGTCATGCCCTGAAGCTGGGCGAGGCCCGGTGCCAGGCCCCTGGCACCGGCCCCTGCTACGCTCGACACATGAGCGCAGCAGTGATACACTTACGACAAATGGCATTACCTGCCACGACACTTGTCGAAGCGGCGGTGACTCCGTCCGAAATCGGCGCCTTGCTCAAGGCACGCGGCGTGGCGCGGGCCGGGAATCCCCGCGAACTGAGTGACGAGGTGCGCCGCGGCTTGCCCGCGTCCACCATTATCGCGTTGCGCGAACGCGGGTACAGCATCGAAGAGATCGCGCGCGTCACCGCAAATTCGACGCGCACGATTCAGCGATATCTTTTAGAGAAGCGACGCAGCGAGCGTCTCAATCTGGCGACGTCCGATCGCGTCGTGCGTTTGGCGTCAATGACGCTGCTCGCGGGCCGTCTGGTCGGCACGCACGAAAAGGCGCTGGCGTGGCTTCGCGCGGCGAACCGCTACCTCGGCGGCGTTACGCCGCTGGAAATGCTCGAAACCGAAGTCGGCACGCAAGCGGTGCTGCAATCGCTCTACAGTATCGCGTACGGCGGCGTTGCATAAGTGCACTTGTTCCGGTTGGCGCGTCGGTCCTTCGTCGAAGGGCCGGGCGGCGCATTTAGCGGTGAGGGCGCATATCTAGCGGGCAGCCGTTGGAACACGCCGGGACGCCGCATCGCGTTCGCAGACTGAGAGCGAATCGCTTGCGACTCTCGAGTATCTGGTGCATGCGACGAACGAGGCGTTCTTTCACGAAACGGTTCTCGTTGTTGCGGAGCTGGACGATCGGTACGTTACGCCATTCGATGAGACCGCGCTCCCGAACGACTGGCGCAGCTTTCCGCCGGCACCCAGCACGCAGCGCATTGGCGATAGGTGGCTGGCCTCGGCATCCGGCGTGGGATTGCGCGTGCCTTCCGCGGTCATTCCGCGCGAGCACAACGTGCTCGTCAACCCGCAACACCGCGACTTCGCCAAATGCAAGGTCGTAGCGATTGAAGCGTGGGGACTCGATCCGCGACTGCTCGAACCGCGCTGAGCGCGGCGGCGTTTCGCCTACGTTCCTTCTTCGCCGCCTAAGCGGAAGACGTACTTCATGATGAACCGATCGAGCGTGTACGGCGCGGCCGGCGTTCCGAAATTCACGAATATCTGATCGCCGTTGCGGAAGCGGCGCTGATAGGCCGCCGCGAAATTCGTGCCGGGCAGCGCGAAACCACCGTTTCCGCTAATCGCGCGCAGCGAAATGGTCAGGTTTTCATCCGGACCCAATTGCGCGCCGATGGAAACTCTGCGCAGCCACTGCGAGTCGTAAAGCCCGCTGGCGACGCCGCGCTCGAACGTGCCGTCGTATTCCAAACCGAGCGATAGGAAGCGCCCGAGCGGCCGCGACGTCGAGATCGTGTACAAGTGCACGTAGTCGGGGCCGTTATCCGCCGTCCCGAGTAATCCGTAACCGAAACGGCCGAATTCGACCGCCGCATCGACCGGCGTCGGTGTGCCGTCGCGGTATCCAATGGGAATCGCCATCAGGTTGTACGTGTCCGAGCGCGGGCAATAGTACGTCGGGTATCCGGTAAAGTACGAACGCGGAAGCGCCGGGTCGTTGCATGTCGTTCCGCCGGCAGCGGGATTCACGACGGCGTAACTGCGCAGTTCGCCGATTGACGGGCCGATGCCGTTGATCGAGAAGCCGTTTTTGAACGTCGCGTTGAAAGTCGGATCGAAGTCCGCCTGATGAACCGCGCCCGAGCGGTCCGTGAAGCGATCGGCAAAAAGGTTCAGTTGATAGTTTTTGACGTATGGCGTCGCGCCGGCCGTCCACGCATATAGCGAGGGCCCGCGTTCGTCCGACGCCGCGGTGTAGCCGTCGATGGGGTTGTAGAAAGGCGAGATGTCCTGGTAGTCGAGGTTCCATTCATAGTTGTGCTGATGGACGTCGATGAAACCGTTTACATTGTGGGAAGTTCCGAGCGGATCCCACGATCCGTGCTCCATGGCGTTGTCGACGCCCCACACGAAACCGGACTTTAAATCGCGGCCCGCAACGCCGAACTCGTTGGTCATGTCGTCGCCGAAAATGCTATGGTGCGCCTCGACCCCATCGACCCAATACAGGAACGTGCGATTCTGCAGGGCGTGCTTGTATCCGAAAGCGGTATCGTCGAACGTGTTTCCCGTGGTGCTGTCGAATCCGCGGAAATTCAGCAGGCCGAAGGATTGCTGCCCAAAGGTTCCTTCCACTTTTTCGCCGCGATCGAACGGCCCCACGCCGGGCGAATAAAAGACCACATCCGGGCCGATGGCCACCGCGTTTGCATTGATGAATCCCGCGCCTTGCGAGAAGAAGGGGCGGTATTCCTGGAGCGTACGCCGGAACTCTTGCGGCGCGATCGTTTGCTGGTCGATTTCGACGTTCGAAAAATCCGGGTTGAGGGTGCCGACGAAATTGATCGTCGGCGTAACGGGATAGGTGAGATCGAGGCCGGTTACGCGTACGTTTTGCGAAGCGAACGTGCCGTTGGACTGCTGAAAAATATTGCGATCGCGCCCTGCGCTATCGAGCGCGTAAAATTCCGCGCGCGGTTTCGGTTTCGCGGCGGTGAGCATCGCGCTGCTGACCTGGACGTTGCCCAACGCTGCCCAGTAGCGCATGTCGACGAAATTCGGCCAGCCTTGGCCTATCGCGCCGTCACTCATTGCGCCGTTGAACGCCCACGTGTAGTGTTCCGCCGAAGCGGCGACGTTGCGAATGAAGTTGATGCGCCACGTCTGAGGCGACCCTGCATGAATGCGCATCACGCGGAGAGGGATGATCAGCACCGCGCTCCACGAGCCGTCGCGTACCGCCGCCCGCGCGCTCCAGGTCGGGTGGTACCGGTTGGTTTCGCTGGCCTGTTCGTAACGCACGCCGCGCGGCGTGGTTTCGAAATAGTAGACGTTGGTGCCGGCGCCGCTCGTATCGATGCCGACGCCGACGAAGTCATCCAAACCGAATCCGACGTCGTTGGTGGTCTGCTGCGCGACGATCGGCGTGCCGGTTTGCTCCGCGCGAAATCCGACGTAGAGATTCTTCGCATCGTAGAGCATCCACACTGACGTCGCATGCGGTGCGCGGCGGCGAGTCGTCAAATCGTAAAACCCGTCCGGAACGGGTATCGCGCCCGCCGCCCAAGCCGGATCGGAAAGTGCCGGGTCCAGCGGTAAAGGATGCGGCGCCAGGGTCGCCGGAACGGAGGCGAACATGGAGACGGCGGCGAGGACGAGCGCAGCGAGCAATCGCATCGTCACGCACGTTACCATGGCTCGCAAATGTTGTCAACGAATTTCTTAGTTGTGCCGGAATAGTTGCACTGGATAAGTGAGGCGTTGTGAGAATCGCAAAATTCGGCATGTACCTCGCCGGCTTTATGGCGGTCGTAAATATCAGCGTCATCTACATGGCGCTTCCGTCCATCGAACGCGGCCTGCACGCCGGTTTGGCGGATCAAGAATGGATCCTCAGCATGTATCCGCTGATGGAGGGCGGGTTTACGCTTGCATGCGGAACGCTCGGCGATCTGTACGGACGCAAGCGCGTCTTGATAATCACGACCTGCCTCTTCGTGCTCGCAACGCTCGGATGCGCTCTCGCGCCGAACGCACCGCTCCTCATCGTCGCGCGCGGTCTGCAAGGCTTGGGCGGCGCGGCCCTGCTCTCGTTGCCGGTCGCGATTCTGGTGCAGATGCTGCCGAACGCCGGCGACAGCGAAGATGCGATAAAGATGTTCTCCACCGTTGCGGGCTTGGGCGCAGTGGCCGGTCCGGTGATCGGAGGCGTCCTCGTACACTGGTTCGGCTGGCCGTCCGTGTTTTATTTGTCGGTCGTGATGGGGCTCGTCGTTCTTGCGACGTTTCCAAGCGTCGTTGAAAGCGAACGCGATCCGTCGCGCCGCATCGACGGCCTCGGCCAGTTTCTGGCTGTGCTTTCATTCCTTGCCGTCAGCTTTGCACTCATCGAGGGCAATGCGAACGGTTGGGCGTCGCCAATCATCATCACGGCATTCCTCGTGTCCGTGCTGGGCATCGGCGCATTTCTTTTCGTCGAGCGGCGCGTGAAACAGCCGATGGTGCATTTGAAATATTTCGCTCTCAAACCATTCGACGTTTCGCTGCTCGTCATCGGCATCCTTAATTTCGGATGGTACGGGATCATGCTGCTCTGCACGCTGTTTCTGCAGAACGTGCAGCATCAAACCGCCATCGAGGCCGGCTTTTATCTCATGCCGAGCAACGTCGCATTTTTTATCGCGAACCAGTACAGCAGTCAGGCGGAGAAGGCGTTGGGCGAGCGCGCGATTGTGACGTTGAGTTTCGCGATCAGCCTTGCGGGAATCGCCTGGCTCGCACTGCTCGGTACCGGTTCGGCGCCATGGCAGGTTTCCGCCGGTCTCTTCATAGCCGGCATCGGATGGGGCCTTGTGTTTACGCCTGCTGCGTCGATGGGCATGAGCGCGGTCACGTTAGAAGACGAGGGATTTGCCTCCGGCGCTATCGCACTGAGCCGATCGCTATTCGGGGTCTTCGGAATTGCGGTGCTCGGCTCGCTGCTCGCGGCCGGTATCGCGCACGCGCTCGGCCCGCACGTGTACCACCAAGGCGGCTCGACTGCTCTCTCGGGGATGGGCGCGCGCGCGTTCGTCGACGGTATGCGGATCGCAATGCTCGTGTGCTTTGCCATAACGCTCGTATTCGGCTTGGTGATCGCACCGCTGACGCCCGGAAAGGCGCCCGCGGTGGCGGCCGCGTCACGCTGACAAAAAGCCGTAAAGTTTGCGGATGACGACGTAGCACTCGCGACTGCGCGCTTCCAGTGCGGACACGTCGATAAACGTAATCACGCCGCGTTCGTAGCGAATGACGCGATCGCGCTGCAGATTCTGCGCGACCTGCGTGACCGAGGATCTCCGCGTTCCGACCATTAGCGAGAGAAATTCGTGGGTCATGGGCAGCTCGTCCGCGCCGGCTCGATCGCGCACCATCAACAACCACCGGGAGAGCCGCTGTTTCGTATCGTGAAGGCGATTGCACCCGGCGATCTGCGCGAGCACGCTCAGTGTCACCGCAGCATACCGTTCGAGATGCTTGAGCAGCGGATGATCGCCGTCCAGGTGCTCCAGCAGATCCTCTACGCGTATGCGCAGCGCCGTCATGTCGGTTTGCGCGACGGCGCGCGTGGCGGCGTGGCGTGCTCCGAAGATCGCCGGAAGGCCGATGGTTCCCTCGCGTCCGGTAACTGCGACTTCGACCGATCGCCCGTCTGCGCTCTCTACCACCTGCGAGCAAACGCCGCTTTCCGGAAACCACAAATGTTCGAACGGATCGTCCGGGCCGAAGAGTTCTTCACGCTGAGCGATGCACATGCGTTCGAAAAACGGCTCCCAGCGTTGCCGTTCGGCAGGTTTGAGCGATGCTATGAGCCGATTGGTCGATTGCATATCGTCAAAAGTGTACGGCGCGCACGAGGCTCGGCGCGCCATACTTGAACTGATGTCTATGTATTTTGCCGAGTATCAAGTACGACTGCTTCTGTGTTCGCCTCAAGAAAACCATCGCAACGTCATGCGCTGGCCGTGCGGTTGCTCGGCAGTGGCTCACGCATATCGCAGGTACGCCGTCGACGCGTGCGAAGCGCACGCGCAACTGCTGCAGCACGTCCGCGAGGATCGTGAACCGCTGTACGACTCGCTCACTTCGCCAATGCTACAAAGTCCGACCGTACGGCTGCGGTGATGTCGACGCTCCCCGCGGGCGCATGAGCTGCGTACACGCGGCCTAGTCCACGAGCGCGCGCGAGCGATTCGGCGTCGCGCATGATTTGCGAGACGATCTCGCGGTAGAGGTTCGAACGCTCCGCTTCCAGTGCCGCAATTTGCCGCCATGTGCTGCGCGTCGCGGCGTTATCCGCACCGGCCACCGATCCGAATTGCGCAGAAAGATCGCTTTTTGCCGCCAAGAATGCGTCGGGATCGGCAGGCTGCGCATGCAAGAGTGCGTCCAGGCGTCCGCGCATGTTTCCGGCATCATTCCCGCGTTGCGCAACCGCGCCCAAATTCAACGCCGGGGCCGGCGCGTTTTGCGCTGCGAGCACGCGCTCTCGTGCGGCGAGATTGGCGGCGGTGCGGTTCTGCAAATTCGTGCGCATTCGACGTATATCGGACGCGGCGCGCGCTTCCAAAGGCGGGAGATATGCGGCAAGCACCGCACGATCGGCTTGGCGCCGGCGCGCGACGATTGCATCCTCGCGCGCCTGGATCGCGGCGAGTTGCGCTTGGAGCCCTCGGCGCGTGCGTCCGTCCAGCGCGAGCGTCTGCAGCTTGGCTCGGATCGCGAGGCGCCGCATCGCGTCCGCTTTCGCCAAATCCAATGCGAGCGTGGATTCCTTCTCGTACAGCGTCTGCCGGCGCGAAGCGTAGGCTTGGTTCACGCGGGCTTGCACGCCGCGCACGTAGTTCGCGAAAGGCTGCGTTCTGCTCGGATAACAGTTGCGAGCGGTAGCGGCTCATGTCTTGCTGCGCTTCGGCGTGCATCTGGGCCGTCTGCGCAGCGTACGTTTGCTGCATATCCGCGCGCACGCGGTTGTCGCTTGGAGCCGAAGCGCCGGCGTTCGTCTCGAGCTGCCGCACGTCGGGCGTGGGAAGCGCGCCAATCGACCTGGCGCGCGAGGCCGCATCGCCGAGCGTCCGGCTCACCGCCGCCTGCGCGTTCGTAAAGGCTTGCTGCCGTTGCGAAAACTCTTGCAGGTGAAGCGTCGAGCGCAGCGCGCCGATTTGCCGATCGTATTGCGCGAGCGTGGCGTGCAACGGATGCGTTTTTATCAGCGCGTTCATATCCACGGACGCAGTGGGGGCCGCCGCTTGTGCGGCGCATCCGGCCAGGACGGACAACAGAAAAACTGCAGCGATTCGCATCAGTGGAATTTATGCTCGTAGAGCAGCGAGAGACCGTTGGTACCGCTGACCGCGGTCATCGTCGAGTTACTATTGAGTTGATCGAACTTGAACGGATTCGTGTTTTGCGACAGGAAGCCGGTGAGGGGCGGGTCCTGAACGCTGTAGAGCATGAGATTGAATGCGGTCGACTCGCCGTGATGCGCTTCGATGCTTAACGACTGTTCGCGCGGCTCACCGAGGTTCTCGGAGAAAACCGCCGTCACGTGCTTCCCGAACGCCTTGACTGCGTTCACGCCGAATCCGCTGGTAAAACTATCCGAGATCTGTAAGTTCTGCAGGCCGAGCGCGCTGCCTAAGCCCACGTCGAGCGGTTCGAATAGGTCGCGCGTGAACAGCGTGTTGAGCCTGCCCCATCGCGAGGTTTTGTACCGCCCCTCCGAGCGTGAAGCCGCCGGTACCTGAACCGCCGGACGTCGCCAGTCCGGGCACCGCTCCGAAATTCTGCAGCCCCGCAAGCAGCGCGAGAATTTGCGTCTTGTTGTATGACGGATCGGACTGCAGGTTGAGCTGCATTTGGTCTGGCGCCAAACCGGTCACCTGCAACTGAATGTACGTGTCGGGGTTGGTGACCTGCGTGTCCGCGACGGCGTTGATGTTCGGCCAAATGCCGTTGGACGGATCGAAAGAGACGTTGGCGCGACGAATCGTGAAGTTGCGGAAGAAGTCGACGGTGCCGCCGGTCGACGCGATTCGGCCTTTGAGCGCCGGCTTTGCCATCGTCCCGGTGATGGTAACCGCGCCTTGCGCTCCGACGTCCACGTTCGGGCTTTGAACGCGCACGTCACGTCCGGCGCGCGCGATCAAGTCGAAAGCCAGGTTCATCGGCGCGGACTTCGGCTTCTTCGGGGCGTGCGGATTCCAAAAGGCGGTGAGCGGAACGCGCGCACTCGGCACGGTGACGTTGCCGGCGATCGTCGGAATGCTGCCGGCGGTGCGGTACGCGTGGATGTCGGCGTCGAACGTTCCGCGGAAGTACTGCGGGCTGTTCACTTGCGCATTGTTTGCGACGATCGTCGAGTCAAAGGTCAGCGCGCGCAGGTCGCGCAGCGTTGGGACGGAAGCCGTCGCGTTCATCGCGAGCGTGCCGCCGCCCACATTCGCTTTCACGTTTTGGAGCGCGATATGCGTTCCCGAAAAGGTGATGTCCGCGTTCATCGCGCTGATCGGATTCTGATCGATCGGCCCCACGAAATAGCCTTTGCGCAGGGCCATACTGCCTTCGAGCAACGGGGACTGCATCGTGCCGCGCACGCGCAGCGCGCCGGTAAGCGCGCCGGCGACCCGGCTGCCCTTCGGCAGCGCGGCGCTGAAATCGCTCAGATCGACTCCGCTCGCGGCGAGCGCCAGCGAAACGGGCGCGGCGGACGTTGCGTGCATCGGCACGTCGCCGCTTGCCGTAATCGTGCCTTTGTGCAGCTCGATGCGGCCTTGAGAAAGCGCTATGCGCTTGCGGTTCACATCCAGCTGTGCCTGTACGCGCGGAACGGTCAATTTGGCGTAGCGCAGTTGCGTGAGCGTGAGAGCGTCTTCGACCCGCGGATCTCCGGCGGTGCCGTTGACGTTGAGCGTCGTGTCCAGAACGCCCGCCATGTCGTTCGGTTTACCGCTGAACGTCTGCACCAGTTTGCCGACGTCGGGGCTGAGGGCTCGCACCGCGACTGCCAAAGAATCGGTCTTATGCAAACCGAACGTCCCGGATCCGGTTGCGGTAAGGTACGGAATTTGCACGACGGCTTGGGTAATGCGGCCGCGCCCGTTCGCGGCTACTGCCGAGAATTGCGCGCGCTGCACTTGTACGCGGCCGATGACGCCGTCGCGCAGATTCGCGCGCGCGTTCATTGTCAGATCCGGATAGACTGCCGCGCAGCGTGGCGTTTGCGTCGACATATCCGGTCACGGGCGTCGTATATCCGAAAAGCGGCAGCCAGTTGCCGAGATCGAGATTGCTGACGCTCGCGTTCAGATTCATCGCCTTGTTCGCCGGTTCTATGGTGCCCGCAACATGCGCGAGGCCGTGCGCTCCGCCGACGGATGCGACGAGCGAGGTTTCGCGTCCGGTGCTTTGCCAATTCGCGACGGTGCGTCCGATGTCGAAGCGCTTGAACCGCACGTTCTGCAGGGCGACGTTGCCGCTGCTCGACGTCGTGAACGGCGTCATAGCGATGCTCAAAGCCAGGTGCCCGGTACCGGCGAGGGTATCGCCGGTGTCGAAGTAATCGTTGAAATCCGCAAGGTCGGCACGGGGCGCGTTCAAGGCTGCGCGCACGTCGCCGGGCGCATATCCGGCATCGAACGTCAGTGCGGTCGATCCGATTACCACGCTTCCGTTGCTGACGGTCAAGTCGTTCGGACTGCCGGAGATGTTCGCGTGCATGTCGCTGAACGCCAAGCCGTGCACGTTGCCTTCGGGCGCATCCAGCGTGCCGCTGACGATCGGCGTCTTGCCGGCGCCGCTCACGTGTACGCGCGCGTCGACGCTGCCTTGAAACTGAGAGTAGGAGACGAGACCGCCCGCCGTCGCATCGAGGTCGTAGTGCGGCCACACCGTGCCGTCCGCGGCGAGCAGAGCCGGCCCCGCATCCACGATGGCGTTGCTGACGTTCGCCGTACCGCCGGAATAGGCGAACGCCGATGCGCCGCTGATCGGATACGACGCGTAATGCGCGCCCGCCACCAGAAGCGCGCCGTTCACGTCCGGGGTGCGAAGATTGCCGCTTGCCGTAGCTGCCGCGTCCGCGTAGCCGCCGGCGACTGGGAATTCCGAAACGGAAAACGCGACTCGTCCACCGTTGCCGATGCTGCCGGCGGCTACCGCAGTGCCGCTCCGCGCAATTTTGGCGCGCGCGGCGTAAACGTCGACGGCCTTGCTCCGCCGCAACCCAATGGTTGCGCTCAGGCCTTCCAGCGCGACGCCGCGAACGCTCGCGTTCGTGAACCGCGCGTCGCGAACTTGCGCGACGGATCGGCCGCCGTCATAGACCAGAGCGATCGGAGCGTCGACATAGCCTTGCGCCGGAAGGTTTCCCGCAATCTGCGAGATCTGCGAAAGCGAGCCGCTGTACCGCCCCTCGAGCGCGACGTGGTTGGTTCCGGCGATACTGCCCGTTGCGCGTACGCTGCCGAAATTTCCGTTCGCTGCGAGGGTCGTGACCCGTACGTTGCCGGGCGTGCCGCCGAAACGCGCGGTGGCGCGCACGATCGAAATCTTTCCGTACTGCGCCCCGCTCAGAGCGAGGCTTCCGAGCAACCCGATCGCGTTGTTCTCGCGCGATGCGAAAACGTCTCCGCTAAGGGTTCCCGAAACGGACGGCAGCGCTTTCATCGCCAGCCCCGGCAATTGACCGTTTGCCGCCGGACGCACGGTGAAATCGTGCGCGCGGACGAGTGCGTTCACGACGTTGTGCGGATGGTCGAGGGCGATTTTCGCGTAGACGTCCGAGTTGGACGAGCGTTTTTCGCGCAGCACGACGCTCCCCACGCCGTTGCTGCTGACCGCGAACGCGCTCCCAAGCGAGGCGCCGGCGCCGCTGCCGGCAAGCACGCCGCGCGTATCGATGCGTTTGAGCGAATCTGCCGTCGCGAGCAGCGTTCCGCTCAAGCCCATGCCCGGAAAGAGTGCCGATGCGTACGGCACATCGTTGCTCGGACCGTTCAGCGTTGCGACGGCTTCGAGCGCATTCGGTTCCCGTTCGAATGCCATGCGTCCGCGGGCCCCGAGAGTAAACCCGCCGTATTGCACGCCGAAATTCACGATCGTCGCCGTTTTGCCGTCGAATGCGAGCAGACCGTTCGGATTGCGCAGCGGCATTGCGCGGTAGTCGATCTGCGGCGAGTGGGTGAGAATCAGAGCAAGCGGAGCGCGCACTGAGCCTTCGACCAGGAGCGCGAGATCGATCGGCCCGCGCAGCGGCAGCCGCGCCGCCGCCGCGGTGAGATTCTTGAGCCGTGCGGCGTCGCCGTGTGCGTGGACTGCCAGACGGAAATTCGGATGCGTGAGATCGTAGATCGCGCCGTTTACGCGAACGGGAGCTCCGGCGATGCTCGCGTCGATGTGCGGCGTCGTCAAGCCGGCGTTCGTGACGTCGATCGGGCCGTGCACGTTTTCGATCGGCGCGGCGACGCCGTGCATCGTGACGCGGCCGCCGCGCAGATACGCGCTCGCCGCGATCTTGCCGTAGTAGATCGCGTCCACGTTGTCCAGAAAGCCCGCTTGCAGACGCAGATTCGCATTGTTCAGCGCGTAATTGACGAGCTGCGGCAGCGGGACGTGCGCGGCGGTCCAACGCTGATAATTCAACCCCGTGGCGGCATCGATGGTGCCGTGTCCGTCGATTGGGTACCGCGCCCTGCCGTCGTCGTAAGCCATGGTTGCGACATAGTGCGTGCGCGCAGCCGTATTGACGTCGGCGGACACGTTGACGCCGGCGATCGTGATCCGCCGGGCCTTCGGATCGAGACGCGCGTCGTCGATGACCGCGAGCGAACCGCCCACGACGCGCATCGTGAAGTTCATCGGCGCCGCGTTGCGGTTTGAAGCGCCGCCTTTGGCCATGTGCGGCAGATTATACGATCCGTCCGGGTTGTGCACGACGGTAATGCGCGGGTGGTAGATAGTGATTGCGCGCAGGCCGTAGCGGTGCGTGCTCCCGGGAAGCAAGTCGTGCAGATTGTACGACACGTCGACGCGCGGCACGAACGCGAGTTGCTCGCCGTGATGCGCCGTAATGCGCACACCGCTGACGGTTGCATGGCCGGCGCTCATGCTCAGCCGGCCAATGGAAACGCTCGTCCCCGTCGCCGCGCCCAAGCCTTTCGCCAGGCCGAACTGCGCGACGGGCAAACGAAAAGCGTAGAGCAAGGCCGCCGCTGCGACGATGAGCACCGCGATGACTGCTCCCCTGCTCCGCGCGCTCTTCATGCGGACGTTATGCCCACATCCCGGGGGTTCAGCCTCTGCGCCGCAGCGCGCTCGGGCCGGCTAAGCGGACAGAGGAGGCGTCCCTATTCGAAGGCGCTTGCGCAGCTGTTCGCTCGGAACGCGGACCTTGTCTGCCAACTTGAGCAACCAGAGCAGGCGAATCGTCCACCACGTGAGATCGATTTCGTACCATGCGATGCCGTGCCGTGCCGAATACGGGAACGCGTGGTGGTTATTGTGCCAGCCTTCACCGAATGACAGCAGCGCGACCCACCAGGAATTCGTCGAGCGATCCGTCGTTTTGTACGTGCGATAGCCGAACATGTGCGTCGCGCTGTTCACGAGCCACGTCGTGTGATAGGCGAAAACCAAACGTCCGAAGACTCCCCAGATGACGAATGGCCATCCGCCAATCGCAAAAAGCAATGCGGCGAACCCAACTTGCATCGGTAAATGCAGACCGTGCAGAGCGCGATAGAACGGTTCGTTCCACAAATCGGGACAGTATTTGCGGTACTCTTCCGGCGTACGCGGGACGTTCGGATTCGCCTTTAACAGCCACAAGAAGTGCGCCCAGCTGAAGCCGCGGCGCGTGCTGTGCGGATCGCCCTGCTGGTCGGAGTGCGCGTGGTGCACGCGATGAGTCGCGACCCACGAGATGGGATCGCCTTGGAACGCCAGCGCGCCGAGAATCGCGGTAGCGTATTCAACGGGCTTGCGCAAACGCACGCTACGGTGCGAGAGGGTGCGATGATAGCAGAGCGTGACACCCCAAGCGCCCGTGGCGTAGGCGATGATCGCCGCCGCAAGCAGGGCCCACCAAGAAAAGAAAAACGGCAGGAACACGGCGACTGCGCCGAGGTGGATCAAGAAAAGGCCGATCCCATTCGGCCAGTTTGGTCGAGCATCACGCATGAACGGTGAATTCCCTCTGCTGGAATGCGTAAAACCTTCTAAAGGCGGCAAAAACGCAAAGCGCCCGGTGCCGACACGGCGCCGGGCGTCTTGCTGCTGCACTCGAGAGAACGCTTTTTAAACGAATCCTGCGCGAATCGCGTAGACCGCAACCTGGGTGCGTGCGGTCAACCCCATCTTGGCAAGGATGTGAGAAATGTGGTTTTTGACGGTTTTGTCGCTGAGCGTCAAACGGGAACTGATTTCCTTGTTCGACAACCCCTCGGCAACGAGACGCACGACTTGCAGCTCGCGCTCGGAAAGTGACGCAAGTGCATCTCGCTCGTCAGGCGGCGAAATGACGCGCAGGTGACGACCCTGCTGCGATGGTGACGGAGCCAGACGACGCACGGTTTCGAGGACTTCGTTCACCGTCAGATTGCGAAGGGTCTCGAGCGGGCAGACGACGCTATGTGGTGAAATTTCCGCGATGAACTCACGCGCGCGGGCTGCGTCCGTGCCCTGCCCATCCGCGTCAAAGATGACCACGTCCGGACGGAGATCGCCGAGCGGCGCGGCTCGTAAGGACCGCGCTTCGCCTAAAACGTCCAAGCGATTGTCCAGTTCGAGCAGCTTGCTCAGCGTCCGCGTTATAAGCGGGTCCTTACCGACGACCAACACGCGGGGCGCCGGAGTTTCTTGCAGTAGGGACATCCCTTGTCTCCCCTTGAGAGCGGTTTGGAGTAACGGCTCTGAGCCCCGTTCCAGAAAGTTGTCCCGGCGAGGCATGGGACAAGAGTACCGGATCGAATTTTCCTAGGTCTTACGAACCATTTCTCCCGGATTACAAACTGCTTACAACCGCAACACTCCGAGAGAAGTAGGAAGGTTGGGAACGTCGTACTAGAAGCCAATGGCCATCGTCACCGGCGGACTCCATGAGATCCGGCGTGATTCGCTGCTCGACCGGCTCGGCCGGGTGCAGCCGCGGATCCTCGCGCTCATTGCTCCGGCCGGCTTCGGGAAGTCGACGCTGGCTCGCCAACTCATCGCCGGGCGTGCCGGGTCGGCCATCTGCGACGCCTCCGGGGTGCTCGACGATTTGGACCTGGCCCGCCGCCTAATCCCCGCGCTCGCGGCCGAGACCCCGTCCCGTACCCAAACCCTCACCCAGCGGGAACTGATGCTGGGCGACGGCGGCACCAGCGTTGCCGAGCGCGTCAATCTGGCGCTGGAAGCCTGGAAGAGCGACGTCTCGGACACCACATTCGTCTTCGAAAACGCCGAGCACATCGCGCGCAACCCGTCTGCGCGCGATTTTTTTGCGCGCCTTCTGACGCAGCGGCCGGAAAGCCGCGTCATCGTCATTTGCTCGCGCGAGAGCCTGCGCGTTCACTTGACCCGCTTCGCGCCGCCGCACGAGATTCTCACGCTCCGCGCCGAAGATCTCGCGTTCAACCGCTCGGAAATCGCCGCGCTCTTCGAAGAGAACGCCGACGACCCGGCGATGCTGGGACGCATCACGCAACTGTCTCAAGGCTGGCCTATTGCGGTCTTCCTTTTAAAAAGATTCGCGACGGAAGGCCGCATCGAAACGCTGCTCGAGTCGCTCGACGACATCGCGTTCGAGGAACTGCACGATTATCTCGCCGACCAGGTCCTTGCCTCGCTCGATCCGAGCTTGGTTCAGGCGCTCTTCGTGTGCGCTTGCATCCCGAATGCCAAAGTGGAAGATCTGCAGGCGGCCATGACCGACGATGCCGCGGTTCGCGCGCTCGCCGACTTTTCGAAGGAGTCGCCCTTCGTCTCGCGCGCATCAGACGGCACGTTTCAGATGCATCCGCTGCTCGCATCGCTGCTCGTCGAGCATCACGACGACCGGCGCAGCGAGGTGCTCACGCGCGCGGCGGAAGTGCACGCAAGTGAGAAGCGCTACCAGCGCGCCGCGGAACTGCACTTGGCGCGCGGCGATCAAGGCTCCGCGGCTTACGCGCTCGGCCAGCACGAAGTGATTCGCGATCACGCGCCGTCCATGCAATACGCGCGCATCCTCGCTTCACTCGATCGGACGCTCGTGCAGCGCTATCCACGCTTGTGGGCGGTGACTGCACTGCTGCGCATGTTCTGCATCGACACGGAAGAACTGCTCGACGAAGCGGAGTCGCTGTGGCGCACGCTTTCGCCCGACGTGACGCTTCTCGAACGCTACTATATTCTGGTTTTCCGCGTGCTCTTTATGAGTTACATCGGGCTGCTCGAGGAAGCGGAGGAGATGCTCGAACGGTTCGCGGCAGAGAACGGCGTGGGCGACGAACCGAAGAACGCGTTCGAAGGTTATTTGTTTTACTTGCTCGGCATCATGCGCGCGCGCATCGGGCGCGTGGACCGCGCAGAACGCGATCTCACGATCGCGCTTCCGCTGGTGGGCGGCATGGACATCATGGCGTCCGGAACGCTGCTTGCGCTTGGTGCGGACGTCTCGCGCATTCGCGGCGAATTCACGCTCGCGCGGCAGTTCATCGATCGCGCGCTGGAGAGCGCGCGGCGATCGGGTCTGTACAACTTCGTCGCATTCGATCTTGCCGAAGGCGCCTTCGGCGCATGGCTTTCCGGCGATGACGTAGCGTTCGTTCGCTACGGTGCGGAGCTCGACGAAGTGGTGCAGCGAAACGGCGTGCGCGGTTTTGCATATTTTGCCGCGGTTGCGCGCGGCCGCACCGAGGAACCCGCCGATGCCGATTTGCTGAAATGGGTCGCGTGCGGCCGGATCGTGGCGGCGGCGTCGGCGACGCAGACCGCACAAGCCGTCAAACATGCGCGCGCCGCCGTCACGGCGTCCCAGCAGTATCGCGCGCCGTTCATCGAGGCCCTAGCACTGATCGCCCTGGCGACGTTTGACGACGTGCACTTCGACGAACACATGCGCGGCGCGATCGATGCGGCGCACCGGTGCGGCACGCCGGCGTTTATGAACGCGGTCGAAGCGATCGCGTCGCGGCAATCCCATTCCGGCATGCTCAACGCGTTCATGGGACGGTTGCAGCGCGAGCGCATCGAACGCGTGCCGCTGCTCGAGATTGGACTCACGGATGGTACCGTGCGGTGCGCCGGACGCGCGATCTCGCTTTCCGAACGGGAACTCGCACTGCTGGTCGCGCTTTCGCTGCGCCGCGAAACCGTTCCGCGCGCGCGGCTGGCCGACTTGCTGTGGCCCGAACTCGATGAATACGCCGCGCGTAACGCGCTCTCGGTGTGCCTGCATCGGCTGCGCCAACATCTGGGCAACGACCAAGCGATCCTGCGCGGCAAGGACGGATACGCTTTGCACGACGACGTTCGGGTCGATCTCTGGGAGATCGATCGGTTCGTCGGCGTCCTCCGCGCGCGCCCCGCGCTCGCGGATTCGGAGCGAACGCTGCTCGAGACGGTGTACGCGAAACTGCGCGCGCGCAGGCCGGAGCGCATGACGCAGTGGGAATGGTTCGAGCCGACGGAACGCCGAATCAGCGAACTGCGCCTCGAGCTCGCGCACCGGCTCGCAAACGACGCGCTCAGCCACGGCAATACGCGGCGCGCGCTCGAACTCGCCGAAGAGATGATCGGGTACGATCCGTGCGATGAAGCGGCGCGGCAGATCGCAATTACCGCGCACTTGGCCGGCGGCGATCGCGCCGCCGCGATGCGTCAATACCGCCAGTACCGCGATACGCTGCTTGCCGAACTGCAGTGCGAGCCTTCCGAGGCTATCAAACGTCTCGTCGGCGCCGTGTAGATAAGCGTCGATGCTGCACGTGCTCCTCGCCGCGGTACTTCACTACGACGTCCTCATTTCCGCCGGCCACGAAGGACGTCCGGAAAGCTGCGCGCGCTTTCCGAAGCACCACTGTAATTTGGGAGCACAGGGCGAACGCGCGTGGACGCCTATCGTCGCAGATGAAGCAACGCGCAAGCTGCGCGAGATGGGGTACTCCGTCGCTCGCGAGCCGGCCGATTTTGACGGGGAGTTTGAGGTGAAGACCGCTATCTTCATCCATTTCGACGGGATCGACAAGCCGTGCACGAGCGGCGCTTCCATCGGCTATCATGTGGATTCATCGAAGGCGGGCGCCGAACTCTGGCGCAAAATGTACGGCGCGGTATTTCCGTTTCAATTCAAACCGGACAACTTCACGCGCAATTTGAGCGACTATTACGGGTTCCGTCAGGTGCAAACGCAGGACGCGGGCCTCGTGCTCGAACTGGGTGAACTCACCTGTCCCGCGCAGCGCGCGTGGCTGCAGCCGCGCCTTGCGTGGGAAGGCGATTTCATCGCAGAGTTCGTCGATCGGCTCATACGGCAATCGGCAAAGGCGAGCGACGGCGCGCCATAAAACCATGCGGCATGCGTCGCTTGCCGCTTTTTCTATCGTCGCTCTGCTCGCGTGCGGACCGTCCGCCGCGTATGCCGCAAAAGAGGCACCCACACCGGGCGTATTCGACCAACTTCGCTTTCGTAACATCGGACCGCAGGTGTCGGGTGGTCGCGTCGGCGCGGTAACCGGTACCGATGCCGACAGCTCGCTCTACTACGCGGGTGCGGCGGGCGGAGGCGTCTGGAAAACGATCGACGGCGCGCAAACTTGGCAGCCGGTGTTCGATAAAGAAGACGTTGCACAGAAGCGTTCGGATTACGACGCGGGAGGGGCGGGCGATCGCTGAGCGTCGATCAGGCCGAGCCGCTCGAGCCGCACTCGAATGCCGTTCGGCGTGCGCGCAAAGGTCAGCGCGAGATCCGCGGTGGAATTGCCGCTTTCGAAGAGCCGGCGCAACTCTTCGTCGTCTTGCGCGCGCCACGGTTTTCCCGCGTTGGGATACTGTTCCCGGAGCGCGGCGTACGGGTTGGGACGTTTCTCGCGCGGCTGCGTGAGATCGGCGAGCGCGGACTCGAAGCGGTCGCAGATCGATTCCATTTTGGCGATAGTGGCGTCGATGGTCATAAACACACCCTTTCTTTACGAACGACGTGCCCCGAGCGTACTTGCCGATAATGACATACGGGTGGCACAAATACGCTGATGGTCGAAATTTTTTACCGGTATCGCGTTCACCCCGCGCAGGTGCGCGCATTCGAGCACGCATATGGCTCGACGGGTCCATGGGCGAAGCTGTTCGCGCGCCATCCCGGCTTCAAGCGAACGCGACTCTTTCGCCACAAGGAACAAGCCGACGTCTACGTGACGGTCGACGTCTGGGAAACGAAAGCCGACTTCGATGCTTTCCGGCGCTTGTACGGCGACGAGTACCGGCGCCTCGACAAACAGCTCGCGATGCTCAAGCTCGAGGAGCACCTGTTGGGCTACTACGAGGGTATGCAAGAGTACCAGCCGCCGCTCGATCTCCACGCCTGAAGGCGGGGTGGAAAAGGACAGACCTCCGCACAAGGCTAAGGCCCTAACGCAATGATCCGCCCGGTAGCCGCGGACGGCAGAATCGAGACCGGTGGAGCGTTCACTCCGGTTCTGCGCCCGAGAATCGTGGATCGCATCGCGTCCGCTGCAACGCAGCGGATTGTTTTGATAGTTGCTCCCGCCGGCTACGGCAAATCGGTCGCGCTGCGTCATTATTTGGAGACACTGCGCGGCGTGGCGCACGCGCGCTACGACGTGCGCGCCGAGAACGGCACGCTGCTCGGATTCGTTCGCGGCTTTGCCGAAGCGGTGACCGACATCGCGCCCGCGGCGCGCAAAACTGTGTCCGGAGCATACGAGAAGAGCCGCTCGTCGAAAACGCCGGGCTTGGATCTCGCGATGTGGATGCACGCGCACATCAAAACGTTCACGGGCGTCATCGCGATCGACGATCTGCACATCGCCGAAAACGACCCGGAAATTTCCAAATTTCTCGTCTCGCTGATCGATCGCACCAAAGGCCGGTCCAACTGGATCATCGCGTCGCGTTCGTCGCTCGATCTGCCGGTCGGCTCGTGGCTGGCGTACGGCGAGATGGACCTGAACATCGACGAACAGGATCTGCGTTTCACGATAGAAGAAGCGCGCGAAGCCGCGAAGGCGTCCCGCGTCGGCGTGCACGACGACGAACTCGCGGAAATTCTGTCGATGACGGAAGGCTGGCCGACTGCGCTCAGCTTTGCGCTGCGAACCTCGACGCGATCGATCGACCTGCGAAATATCGCCGCGAACACGCGCGAAATGGTGTACCGCTACCTGGCGGAGCAGGTGTATCAATCGCTCGACGACGAGGAGCGCGATCTGCTGCATTTCATCGGCTATTTGCCGGAGATCGACGTGGAAGTGCTGCGGGTCGCCGGCTACGCCAAAGCAAAGGCGCTGATCGAAGCGCTGCGCGATCGCGTCGCCTTCATCTATCCCGAACGCCCGGGCATTTATCGCTGCCACGACTTGTTCCGCGACTTTCTGCAGCACCAAGTCGAACTCGAGGGTGAATTCGCGGCGGAACGCACGGCTCGGGCGGCCGGCGCGGCGCTGGAAAAGGCCGGTCAGCTCGCCTACGCGCTGAACGTCTACGCGCAAGCCTCTTCAAGCCGCGACGTGCTGCGGATCTTGGAAACGTCGGGGTTCCTGCTAATGGAACAGGGGCATGCGGACGCGGTGCATGCGGCGCTCGACGTGCTGCCGCAGGATTTGCGCGCGACGCATCCGATCGTGCTCGGCATGCGCGGCCTGGGCGAAGCGCACGCCGGCCGCTACGATCGCGCCGAATCGCTGCTCAACAGAGCGCTCGCGCGTTGCGAAGACGCGGAGTTGCGCGCCTCGCTGGCCGTGCGGCTCGCGCTGATCTCGATCAATTTGGGCCGCGACGTCGTCACGCTGCTCGAACCGCTGCTCGGCGAAGAGTTGCCGGGAAATCTGCGCGCCGACATCGTCAGCCTGCTCGCGGTCGCATACGCGAACGCCAATCGCGAGGCGGCGGCGAAGTCCGCCATCGAAGAGGCGGAAGCGTTCGCCGGTGAAACCGACGAGGTCGGCGAGCGTGTGAAGATTTGGCACCGCCTCGGCGCAGCGGCGATGCAGCTCGGAATGCCGGCTGCGATCGCTCAGCAGTATTTGACGCGTTCGGTGACGCTCGCTTCGGACAGCCTGATGTACGGTGCGGCGGCGCGCGCATATGGAGCACTGGCGAACTTGGTGCTCTTTTACGAAGACGACATGACGCGATCGGCGTGGTACGCGCAGCAGGCGATGACCGCCGCGACCAAAGCGGGCGATCGTCTCGCGCTGCAAACCGCGGTCTTGCAGCTGATCACGGTCGAGTCGACGCGCGGCAACGCGGAACGGCTCTTGGCGCTCGAACGTCAATTCGCGGAAACGGCCACGTCCGACGTCACGAGAATGGCGCTCGTCATTCCCACGCGCGCGTTGATGTCGGCCTGGGACGGACGTTTCGACGACGCGCACCGCATGCTGTTCAGCGTCCTCGATCGCATCGTCTACGCTTGGAACCAGGCGTATATGTCGGCGGCTTGCGGACTGCTGCTCGTGGTCGACGGCCAACGCGAACGCGGCCTCGCGCTGATCGCGCAAGCGCTCGACCTCACGTGCGAAGAATCGGCGACGTTCCTGCACGCGCGCCGTCACATGGATCTGGCGCGGCTGCTGTGCGCGGCCACCGAGGCGCTGGCGGGACGCGTCACCAATGCGTCGCGCATTTTGCAGCGCGTGACGGGGGAGGCACCGGTGTGCGAGGCATTGCGAGAAGCCGTCACAATGCTGCTGCGCGCGGTGAAAAACCCGGCGCTTCGCGACGAAGTGTTCGAGCGGCTTCAATTAGTACAGACGATGGGATATGGCGGCATCGCCAAACTGCTCGGCGGCGCCGTTGAACGGCGGGTAGTCGCCGAGGAAGTCGTCACTACGATGCTGACCAAGTCGGAGCTGTCCGTGCTGCGCGCCCTCGCGGAAGGACGGGGCCCCAAGGACATTGCGCTCGAGACGGGACGCAGTGTCTACACCGTCCAGGTGCACATCAAGAACGTCATCCGAAAGCTCGGGTGCAGCGGTCGCAATGAGGCGCTTACCCTTGCGCGTAAGCAGGGGTTGCTGGGATAGCGAGCCAGCGAAACGGCATAACTAAAGATGGGTAGAGACCGGCTGGCCCATTCGGCCTATGCTCGTGGTAACCACCGTACTTTTACTACGAGGAACTTTTTTTCATGCTGACTGCATTCGTCGTTGCCGCTTCCGTCGCCGTCATCGTCGCCTGCGTTTCGCCGCCGACGCCGATTCAGTAAGCCGCGCTTCTCTCCCGCACTGGCTGCTAAAAAACATGGACGTGCATACGTTGCCGGCGGCGGCATCGGCGATCTCGGGTAATCTTCGCGCTCTGACCCCTCAGGTCGTCGAGCACGTTCAGGATCCGGCGCTTTTCGGGGACCCCGCCCTTGATTCATCGATAGAACTCATCCTCGACAGGCTCTGCTTGTCGATTCAGCTTTCCAAACCGGTCGGACTGGCCACGTGGGCCGTACGTGAAGGCCGCCGCCTCGGCGCTTCGCGCACGATGGAAGTGGCAAACGCTGCCGCGCACGTCATCGCGAGCGAAGTCAGCGGATTTCCGATCGATCACGGCAGGCTTCTCGCCTTTCTGGAGGTGCTGAAGGCCGAAATCCAATCGGCGCTCTCCGCCTTGGGGGGTGACGGCTGCGAACCGCGGTCGGCGCACTCCGGAACGACGGAGGCACTGCTCGCGATGCTCGGCGAGCGCGATTCGCAGACTTGCTGTCACTCCAAGGCCACCGGTGAATGGGCGCGCCGGCTCTGCGCGGCGATGGGCCTCTCGAAAGAACTGACGGATTTCATCGAGCAGTGCGCGCTGCTGCACGACATCGGCAAAATCTCGACGCCGGACAGCATCCTCTTCAAACCGGGCGCGCTGAGTTCCGCGGAGTGGGACGTCATGCGGGAACATTGCGCGGCCGGCGAACGGATTCTCGACCAGATTCCCACGCTGGCGCGTTGCGCCGTCGTCGTTCGCGCGCATCACGAGCGCTGGGACGGCGCCGGTTATCCCGACGCGCTCGCGGGTGACAACATTCCGTTCGAAGCGCGAGTCGTCGCCGTGGCCGACGCGTTCCACGCAATGATCAGCGACCGTCCGTACCGCAAGGCAATCGCGCCCCGCCGCGCGCTGGAAATTCTTCGGGACGGACGCGGAACCCAGTGGGATCCGGTCGTGGTGGATTCGATGTTGAGCCTTTTCAGCGGGACGCGCAAGCAGAAGCAGCCCGCGGAACACCGCGCTTCCAGCGCCTAACGCGCAAAGTAGTGCTGCCGGGGTGGGCCGGGCGTGAAGATGCCATACAGGTGGCATGTTCGCGCCCTATGTTTTTTCCATGGACTACATCATCGGCGCGGGATCGATTCTCGAAACGGGCGAGTCGGGCTCCATCACCCCGGCCACGCTCCACGCGGACGTAGACCGCGCGCTCGCGGAACGGGTACAAGTTGCTGCGGTCGATTTCGAAGGCACGAGTCCCGAGACGATGCAACGGCTGCTCGTCGTAGCCCAGGGTTGGAACGCCGCGCGATTCCGGTCCGAAGTCAGCGGAAAGCTGCGGGAGCGCCGCACGTGCAGCCTGGCGGACGTCCTTGCGACGCTCGCACAGCGGGCGAACGCAGCCGAAGTGCACCTCTTCGCGCACTGGCTTCCCGATAGCCAAACTTGCGCCGTCCTCGGCGCCCAAGGCATCGCGGTGGTCTGCCACCCCTTGGAGAGTATCCGGGCGGCCTCGCTCGTGGCCGGCCAGCGCTGCCGCCGCTGGGCGGCGTAAGGAACGCGCCCCAGCCGCCTCCAAGGGTTTGAGGCGAGGATCCACCGTAGAATGATCTCCATGCAGCCGGCCCGCGTTGCGGTCGTCGACGACGACCGCTTTGTCCGCGAGATGCTCGAACTCGGTCTTACCCGCGAGGGCTTTTTGGTGCGAACCGCAGCCGACGGGCAGGCCGCGCTCGAACTGGTGCGCGATTGGGAGCCCGAGGTCATCGTGCTCGACGTCATGATGCCGAAGATCGACGGCATCACGCTGCTGCCGCGTCTGCGGCAGATTTCGCAGGCGCCGATTCTCATGCTGACCGCGAAGGGCGAAACCGCGGACAAAGTCGCGAGCCTTGGAGCCGGCGCAGACGACTACCTCGTCAAGCCCTTCGTCTTCGAAGAGCTCATCGCTCGCCTGCAAGCCAAGCTGCGCCGCCCGCAGCTCATTGAAGAAGACGTCTTGCGCTGGCACGACGTGGCGATGAATCCGACGACGCGCGAAGCGTGGCGCGGATCGGATCGCTTGGACTTCACGCAGCGGGAGTTCGATTTGCTGGAGGTGTTCATGCGCGAGCCCCGCCGCGTTTTCAGCAAGGATCATTTGCTCGAATTGGTTTGGGGACACGACTTCGAGGGCGGCCCGAACATCGTCGAGACGTACATTTCGTATTTGCGCGCGAAGATCGATCGCACGGATCAGACGTCTTTCATTCGAACGGTTCGCGGCGTCGGGTACGGGCTGGCTCAATGAGTACGCTGCTTCCGAAGCGCTCGCTCGCATCGCGTCTCGCAACGCTGTACACCGTGCTGCTGGGCGTCACCGTGCTGCTCGTGGTCGTCGCATCTTCCGTTGCGCTCATCTACGAATTGGCCGGCTTCAGCAACGATATCATCATCGCCAAACACGAAGAAGCGCGCTTCCTGGCGGCGCGCTATCAAACCGACGGCCAAACGCTCTCGCAAGCCGCGCCGCGCATCGCGCGCGATCTCAGCGGCATCGGGTTGCGCGTGGCGGTTTACGACGCGAAGGGCAAGTTTCTCGGCGGCGACGCGAGCGTGCATCCCGACATCCTCGACCGCGTGCTGCGCGGAAAAGTCAAGCTCGCGCCGGCGCCGCGCGCCGGCGAGCCGATAGAAGCGGCGCCGCCTCCGCGCCCGCGCGCCGTTCCGCTTCCGCCCGCACCGCACGACTGGTGGCGCATCATCGCGGTCGAAGGCGGATACGTCACGTTCAACGCGTCGAGCTGGATCATTTTCTCCAACCTGGTTCCGTACTGGTGGATCATTCTCGGTATCGCCATCTTCGCGCTGGGGGTGTCGTGGTTTGTGGGACGCGTCGTCGCGCGTGAAGCGCTCGCGCCGATGAACGAGGTCACCGGTTCCCTGCAAGCGTTGGCCGACGGCGACTACACGCAGCGGCGCTTCATTACCGCCGCGGGAGATGAAATCGCAACGCTCACGCAAGCGTACAACGATGCTGCGGCGAGCGTCGCCGCCGCGATGGACGAGCGGCGCGCCACCGAGGCCCGCATGCGGCAATTCGTAGCCGACGCCGGACACGAACTGCGTACGCCGCTCACGGTGATTGCCGGCTACATCGACGTCCTACGGCGCGGCGCGATCGAAGAGCCGAAAGTGGCGCGGCAGATCCTCGGAACGATGGCGATGGAAAAGGAACATATGCGCGGCCTGATCGATCGTCTGATGCGGCTCGCGCGCATGGAGGCGGAAACGGAGCCGCAGCCGGTTCCCATCGACGTGTCGGAGCTGCTGCGGGATCAGTGCGAGGCGGCCAAACGGTTGGACGACGATCGCCCGATCGAATACAGCGTCGACGGCGTAAAAGAAATCTATGCCGACCGCGGTGAAATCGGCGAGGCGCTCTGGAACATCGTCGAAAACGCGCTGAAGTACGCGCCCGGTGCGCCTTTGCACCTGCATGCGTACCGGCAAAACGGGACGACCGTACTGAGCGTGCGCGACGAGGGGCCGGGCATGAGCGAATCCGAGCGGCTGCACGCCTTCGAACGCTTTTACCGGGGAGACGTGCGCGGCGAGATTCCCGGCACCGGTTTAGGCCTTGCCATCGCGAAGCGCGCGGTGGACCGCGCGGGCGGATCGATCGCGATCGATAGCACACCGGGCCGCGGCACGACCGTTTCAATCAAACTTTAATCCCGTATCCCGCGCGCGTTCCGGGAGCTTCTCAGCACATTCCCAACCCGTGCGTGCTACATAGAGGAACGATGATCCGTCGCTTGTTCTGCCTGCTGTTGTCGCTTGCGTTGTTCGGCGGCGCCATACCGGCGTTCGCTCAATCCGACACCGGCGAGATCGACATCGTCGTTCAGGATGCTTCGAAAAAAATTCCGGTCGTGTTGGCGCGCGTCATGCTCGACGGCCCCGTCATCGCAAGCGAATTTACAGGCGACAACGGCAAAGTACGTTTCACCGACGTTCCGAGCGGCATCTATCGCGCGCGCATTTTTGCGCGCGGCTTCAGCCCCGTCACCTCGCAGAACTTCGAAGTCATCGACGGACGCGCGGTAACGGTCAGCGTGGAGCTTGCGCAGTCGCAAGGCGGCCCACTGCGGACGATCGCGTCGGAAGTGGTGAAATCGAGCGCGACCGTTTCGACCAGTGCGATTTCGAACGACAGCGCGCAGCGCAAACTTTCCGACACGCTTGCCGACGCTCTCGGCAAACTTTCGGGCGTCACCGTCACGACCTCGAGCACCGATAGCGACGCGACGCAGACCGTCTCGCTTGAAGGGCAGGATCCGAGTCAGACGCAGATGACGCTCGACGGCATTCCGCTCAACGCGCCCGGCATGGCGGGCGATTTGCGTATGATGAACTCGGATCTGTTCAGCGGAGCGAACGTCTCCTTAGGCCCAACGCTCGGCGGACTGGCGGGAGGGGTGAATTTTCGCACGCTCGACCCGACGCTCAGCTGGCAGAGCGCGTTCTCCCTGTCCGCCGGCAGCAACGGCAAAAACGACTACTCCGCTTCGGAAACGGGATCGATCGGTAAACTCGGTCTCGCCGTCATGCACACCTATCGCATGAGCCCGAGCCTGCTCGACGGCATGCAGTTTCTCGATGCGAGCGGATTGGATTACACGCACGAGGGCGACCGGCAGCAGATCGGTTCCCTCGTGAAAATGCGCTACCAGCTCTCGCAGTCACAGACGCTGACCGGCAGCTACATGCACTCGGTGAACGGCGCCGAATTGGTGTGCACGCAGGATACGGGAGCCGTCCCGTGCGGGTACGGGCCGAACAACTCGTACGACACGGCCTTCGATCTGTATTCGCTCACGGACAATGCGTTGATCGGCGATACGCAGGTGCAAGCGGCCGTCTTCGGATCGCGTTCGAAGTCGACGCGCGATTTGCTGGACCGGTACATCGACGGCGAAGCGGCGCCGACCGGCACGCAAACCGCCACGAGCACGAACGGAATTTCGATCGACGCAACGCTGCCCGCGCAGCAGCGCCACACGATCTCGGTCAGCGCTTACGGCACGAACAGCACGTCCACTTTCACGCCGCTCGTGGCCCAGGCGCAGCCGTTCACGTTCCCGGGGCAGACGGCGAGCTACGCGGCGATCTCGGTGAACGACTCGATTCGCTCGAACACGAAACTTCGTCTGAACGACTCCATCGGTATCAGCCGCGCGAGCAATGCGCCTTCGTCGTTGCTCGCCGGCGTCGGCGCGAACTGGCAACCGACAACCAGCGACGCGTACGCGTTCTCATATAATATCGGCGGCGTCGCTCCGCACGCCGGACGCGCGGGCATTCTGACCGATCCGGGCGAGCTGCGCATCGATTGCAACGGGGACATTGCGTACGGAAACGCTCCGGGCGACGAACCCGGCGCGAGTTCCTCGAACTCCGCCCGGCTGAGCTATACGCACCGCGGCAACTGGGGACTGATCAGCGGCTCGCTGTATCGACAAGTTCAGAACGACGTCGTCCTGCCGGTGCAAGTCAACGGAACGGCGCTGCTGGCCACGGGCATCTTCCCGCCTGCGTATTTCGGCACCGCGCAAAGCTATTTCGACTCGACGTGCGGCGTGCCGCCCTCGACCGCATTCGGCGCGCAGAACGTTTATTTCTCGACGCCGATCGGCAACGTGCGGCGCGTATACGAGGGCGCGCATCTGAACGGGTACTTCACGCTGGGCGCGCTCGTGCTCGAGCCGTACTACGACGTCCAGGTCGCCAAAGCGATCAGTGCGGATCCACGGTTCGCGAATCCGTATGCGATTACCATCTCCGGCAACCAACTTCCCAACGTGCCGCTGCATCGCGCCGGCATAACGCTCGACTACCGGGCGCCGCATTCGGCGGTGGAGTGGCTTGCGGATGCGAGTTATACCGGTTCGAACAATGCGCAGAACCTGCCGGCGTATACGACGGTGGATGCCGGCGTGAGCACCCAACTGCAGCACGGAACGCTGACGTTCGCGGCAAGCAATATTTTCAACGCGTACGGCGGCGTCTTCGCGAGTTCCGAAAACGCGGTTCCCTATTCGGCAGCGAACGGACTGACGATCCCGACGATCGCGCGGCCGAACGCGCCGCGTCAGATTTCACTTACCTACACGGCGCGCTTCGGGCAAAATGCACAGCTCGCACAGTCCTCGTCAACCCGCGGACAGCCGGGGGAACCCGGACGCGGCCGCGGCGGCTTCCGTCAATTCGGTTCGCCGCTGCCGGAAATGCCGCCGGCGGATCCGTTGGCCCTCAACCTCACGCCCATGTGCACGGCCGACGCGCAAAAAACCGCTCAAACCGTTCTTGCGGGACTGAAGGCTTACACCGCGCAGATCGAGGCCGCAAAAACCGCTGCGGGCTATCCCGACACGATGCAGCCGGCAAACGTTCCGGGTGTTGCCGTAACGTATCACGGCTTGAAATCGACGTATGCGCTCAGTATTGTGGTCACGCAAGCGACGCAAATGCGTTCGCTGTTCGGCTGCACGACATTCCACGTTACCGACGAGCAAACGGCGCAGCAGCGCAATCTTTTCGTGCAGCCGGGCACGGGCGGAATGTTCTTTAGACCGACCGTGACGTACATGCCGGCCGTGGGGTTGTACTTCGTACGCCGTCCGCCGCAGGCCGGTGCGGAAAGTTTCCGTGTCTACAAACTTCCGAGCACCGCGCCGAAGACGCCGTTTGCCCTGCGCGCGTCGCAAAGCTGCACCGCAGACATGCACGGCGTGGCGCAGCAGATGCTCGCGCAGCTTCAAGCGCATTTCTCCCGCGGCGCAGCCGCGCCCGGCTGGACGATTGCGCCGCATGCCTCGACGGCGGGCACGTGGTATTCGCTCGACGCCGCCGATATCGGTGCGGTTCCGGCGATTATCAACTGCGGACGCGTAGCCGCCGCAGCGAAGACCGACTTGACCAAACTGGGTTGGGACGGCGCGGCTCCGCCGAGCCTCAATTACTCGCCGTCGCTCGGACTGTATTTGCTCATGCCGACGCGCCGGAGACCGCCGAACGCGCCGGGAGCGCCGTCAGGCCCGTAATCTACCTTACCAATAGTCATTAAGGCCCATAGACCCATGTGTTTGCGCGCGCACCGCATACGGTATGTACCTACAGCGTAGCTAGTGTATGCTCGGCTGCAGTGCAGCCTACCGCTTGCTCGCGATGAAGTGTGCGGGAGCATCGATTCTACGACATGGCCGACGCAGCGAATGGCGCAGACGAACGCAACGAAACGTCGTTCTCCGGTTTCGACCGGCTGCATCAGCACATGGTTCGATTGCACGCAGTGGTCGAGATGGGCGTCATCGGCGAATCTCCGGCCGAACAAGCGCGCCGCATTTTACTCGACTCAACTGCTGCGTTGAATTTCGACTACGGCGAAATCGGCGAACAAGTCACCGGCGATCCCGGGTACGTACGCTTATGCGCCGTCGGCGAAGGCGCGGAGCACATTCAGAACGGCATCGGCGCGCCCGGGCTGCTGCGCGACAGGCCGCTCATGATCTTCGACACGGTAAGCGAGGATCTCGCCGGCGGTCAGGCGGCGTCGGCGCTCGGTCTGCGTTCGGTGCTCTACTGGCCGTTCAACGCCGGAGGCAAACAGTGCGTTCTCGCACTTGGCTGGAAGCACGCTCGCGACGAATTCATTAGCGAGGACGAAATTCAGTACCTCAATTTTCTTGCGGCGCTCGTTTCTCGGCTGCTGGAAGCGCTGGAGAATCAGCGCCGCATCGCTCAACGCGCCGATACGGATCTGCTGACCGGCATTCCAAACCGCGCGGCCGTTCTCGAGCAACTCGCTTTGGCGATTTCAGCCGCGCAGCGCGAAGATTCGCGCGTCGCAGTGCTCTACGTCGATTTGAACAATTTCAAAAAGCTCAACGACGAACACGGACATGCGGCGGGAGACGCGGCGCTCCGCGAGATCGCCTCCCGCATCCAATCAGTCCTGCGTAAGCACGAAATGTGCGGCCGCTTCGGTGGCGACGAGTTCTGCGTCATCGTTGCGTCGTTTCGCGATGACGATGAATTGGCGATCATCGCGCGGCGTATCCTCGGCGCATTGGAGGAGCCGGTGATCCTGCCTGAAGGCGTGACGCTCAACGCGTCCGCAAGCGTCGGCATCGCCGTCTATCCGCGCGACGGCGCGTCGCCGAACGACCTTCTCAGCCACGCCGATCAAGCGATGTACCGGGCGAAACGCGAGGGCTCTGCGGCGTTTGCGCTGTACAATGCGTCGAGCGCGATAACCGTCGAACGTCCGTTCACGATCGACTCGTCGACGTTCAACTCACAGTTCGTCTTGTGTTACCAGCCAATCGTCTCGGCGCGCGGCGGACGGCCGATAGCGGCGGAAGTGCTGCCTCGCTGGCTTCACCCGCAAGGCATGCGCTCACCCGCGCAGTTTCTCAGCGCGGCACGCGAACAGGGCATCCTCGTCCGCCTCGAATCGGCAATCGTGAATGCCGTGGTAGAGAAAGCCGCGGAACTGCGGCATGCGGGCGACGTGACGTACCACATCAACGTGTCGGAGCCGAACGAGGCGCTCATCGATGCGCTGCCGCAAGACGGGACGCACATCGCTCTGGAATTCTCCGAAGAGCAAGTCGCGGCGGAGCCGTACCGGTATCTGCAGTTCGTTTCCGCATGCCGCGCGCGCGGCGTGCGCGTCGGTCTCTCGCAATTCGGATGCGGACGGCTGCCGCTGCGTGCGCTCACCGAGATGCGGCCCGATTTCGTGAAGGTGGCCTCCGGTCGGGAAGAAGGCAGCGATTGGCTCGGGCTGCTCATCGATCAGGCGCATCAACTCTCGTGCACGGTGATCGGAGAAGCAGTCGAAACGTTTGCCGAACACCAGTGGCTGGTGGCAAGCGGCGTGGACGCGCTGCAAGGCTTCGAGATATCGAGTCCGCTCGTCGAACAGGATTTCTGCGCGTGGCTGCGGCGCTACCGCTACGCCGCAGCTCACTGAGCGCTCTAACGAGAAAGGAGCGTTCTTACAATTTCCGTTTGAGGAAATCGACCGTGGCCTGATCGGCCCGCAGCCACGAGTGCCAGCGAAGAAAGCCGTGGATTTCGTTGGGAATGACGATCTGCTCGAACTGCACGCGCGTTTGTTTCAAGCGCTCGACCAAATCGACCATTTGATGGAAGTGCACGTTGCGATCGTCGTCGCCTTGAATAAGTAGAACCGGCGAACGCCACGTGGAGATGTAGGCATCCGGCGATGAAAGCCAAGCGGTGCGCAGGAAGCGTTTCATGTCCGGCTGCTCGTAGCGCTTGGCTTGCGATCCGAACCACTCCGGAAACATCGACCAGTCGTGCACGCCGTGCATGTCGGAGCCGGCTTTGAATATATCGGAGTTCTTGGCCAACCCCATTGCGGTAAGGTAGCCGCCGTACGAGCCGCCCCAAATGCCGATGCGGCGCGCATCGACTTGCGGCAAACGCTGCAGATAGCGCGCACCGGCGACCACGTCCGGATATTCAGCCGCACCTGCCGGTCCGGCATGCGGCGGGTGGTGGAAGTCGTGACCGTAGCCGATGCCGAGGCGATAATTCACCGATAAAACCGCAATGCCGTGGTTCGCCAGATACTGATTGGTGGCGTAGCCGTAGCTGTAGTAGTCGAAGTAATGCCACGTGAGCAGCATCTGGCGCGGCGGTCCGCCGTGGACGAAGATCACGCCCGGAATCTTTTTCGCGCTGCCGGAAGCCGAGAGCGGCATGAAGAGTTGCCCGTGAATCAACCATCCGTCTTTGCTGCGGAACGTCACCTCTTTGGGAACGACCATCGAACGCGTCGGAAAGTCTTGCGGTATCTGATCTGCGTCGAGGGTAGTGCCGTTGTGAACGATCGTCATCGGCGCTCGCGATCCGGCTTGCACGTACGCCACCCCGTCCGCGGTGGCAGCCGGCCACCACTCACTGCTGGTTCCGTGCGTGACTTCGACGGGAGCAGACCCGACGGAAACGCGGAAGATGTGCCGGCGATCGTCGTCGCCCGGCGTGCCGCCGGTGTCCGCGGTGTAATAGAGCGTGCGACGATCCGGCGAAAGCGCCGTGTCTTCGATCATGAAATTGCCCGGCGTGAGCAAATGCATCGATCCGCCGGAAGCAGACACCGCGTACAGGTGCGGCCAGTTGGTGCGCTCGGAAATGAACGCGAGCCGCCGGCCGGCGATCCAGCGCAGCTGCGGCCCGTGGATCTGCGGCAGGGAGTCGCGCAGCGAATTACCGCTGTGCCACGCCTCGTGCGCTCCGCCGCCGAATGCATCGGCGACGAGGATCGACCACGGTCGAGGGTATTGCTTGAGCGGATCCTGCGGTGGTCCGCCTTCGCCGCCGATGCGGAGGAACGCGATCTGCCGGCCGTCAGGCGACCACTCGGGAGAGAAATCGCGTGAGGTCGACGGGGCTAAAAAGACCAGCGGGGACTTTTCGTTGCGGTACACGCCGATGAAGGCGTGATCGCCTCGATCCGACGTGAAGGCGAGCGCGTCGCCGTCGGGCGACCACGTCAATTCCGCGTCGGTCCCGCGGTCGAAGAAATATTGTGCGGCGTCCTTGCTGCCGTCGATGGGGGCGATCCAAATTTTGCCGTCGCCGTCGTGCACGAACGCAACGCGTGCGCCGTCGGGAGCGATGGCCGGCGCGTCGCCGTCGGCGAGCACTTTCGGCGGCCCGCCCGCGGTCGCGAGCGAAACGACCTGCATGTGAGGTTCGTTGGTGTCGCGCAGATCGGGATCCGGCCACGGGCGTTCGGGCCAATTTGCGTCGTGATCGCCGCCTCGAACGTACACGACATGCTTGCCGTCGTTGGAGATGGACAGATTGGTAATTTCTTGGCCGTCGTCGCTACCGGAACTCCACAGCATGTGGGGTGAGAACGCAGGCGCCTGCGCGAACCATACGCTGCGAACGCCGCGCTCGTTGAGCACGTAAGCGATACTTTTACCGTCGGCTGAACTCACCAGCGCGTTCGGAAACGGATAGCTCAGCACTTGACTGAGCGAAAAGAGCAATCCCAATAAAAGATGCACGCTACTTCAACTCCATCGACAAACCCGCGGATCGGGCCTTTTCCACCATTTCTTTCATCCGCGGGTGGTCGCCTGGGATGGTTTGCACCCAATGCTCGAATCGTGGCACCGGCTCGTGCACGCGGAACAGAAAATACCACACGTTCATGTCGCCCATGAACTTGAAACGCTTCTTGAAGTCTGCCGCGAGCGTGGCATAGTCGCCGTACGATCGGAGGTATTCTGCGAATCCGCCGTGTTTTCGATCGAGATCGATCATCGCCGCTGCATTTTCAATCGTCGCGCGAATCTTGCGCTGGCTGTGCAGGACGCCCTCCGCGCGCATCAAGCGATCGACGTCGCCTTCCGTGTACGACGCTACTTTGTGCGGATCGAAACCGTCGAACGCATCGCGGTAGGCGTCCCAGTGCCGCCCGATCGAAGCCCAACTCAAACCGGCCTGAAATACCGCACGGCTCATCACGTCCAAGTAATCCGCAAGTTTCGGATTCGGAAGGACGTCGGGAATGGCGCTCATCAGCGCGCTCAGGGCGCGTTTTTAGGAGCGTCGAACGCGAGGGCGGTCATCATCGCGACGCCGACCGCGAGCGCGCTCTCGTCAATGTCGAACGTGCTCGAATGGTGAGGATTCGCCGTGTCAGTTCCGCCGCGCGCGCCCAACGAGTAAAAGCACGCCGGTACGCGCTGCGCGAAAAATGAGAAGTCCTCGGCGCCCATGAGTTTGTCCGCGGTCACGACGCGCTCGCCGGGGATCGTGCGCTCGGCAAGCGAACGCGCATAGCGAGTTTGATCGGGATCGTTCGCCGTCACCGGATAGCGCCACAAATAGTTGAATTCGTACGACGCGCCCATTGCGTCGCAGCAGGACTTGAGCACGCGTTCGATGCGTGACGGCATTGCGCTGCGCACGTCGTCCGAAAACGCGCGAACCGTGCCCAGCATTCGGACGGTGCGCGGAATGACGTTGTGAATGGTGCCGCCATGTATGGAACCGATCGTCACGACCGACGGCTCTATCGGATCGACGTGGCGCGAGACCACCTGCTGCACCGACGTGATGAAGTTCGCGGCGGTGTAAATCGGATCGACCGCGTCGTGCGGCGCCGAACCGTGGCCGCCTTTTCCGAGCACTTCGATCTCGATCGAATCGCTGGACGCGTAAAACGGTCCCTCGCGAAATCCGAGCGTTCCCGCGGGAAGTTTCGTGTTCAGGTGCAGTCCGTAGGCGCGCTCGATGCCGAACCGTTCGATCGTGCCTTCCTCGACCATCACTTTGGCGCCGCCGTGGCCTTCTTCGGCCGGCTGAAAGACCAGGCAAACGGTTCCCGGCAACAGATCTTTTCCGTTCGCGATGAGTTCGGCTGCGCCGAGCAGCATCGCTACGTGACCGTCGTGTCCGCACGCATGCATTTTGCCGTCGACGCGCGAGCGGTACTGATGCGAGTTTTCTTCGAGAATCGGAAGCGCGTCCATATCGGCTCTGAGCATGATCGTGCGCCCGGGAAGCGCGCCACGCATGACTCCGACGACGCCGGTTCCGGCAATACCCTCGTGCACGTCGTAGCCCAGCGTTCGCAAACGGTCTGCCGCAATACCAGCGGTGCGATGCTCCTCGAAGCCGAGCTCCGGATGCATATGGAAATCGCGGCGCAGTTCGACGACCTCGCCGGCCAGTTTTTCGGGAACCCCGGTCACCGCCATGGCAGGGACTTTTGTCGGAAACGAAGCATACCCTGGCACACGATTTGGGACTCCAGTTACCATGACCAAGGAACAGCTCTACGCCGACTACGCCGGATATCATCAAGACGTCCGGAATCGCCGCGCGCACGCCGTCGGCATCCCGCTTATCGTGTTAGGGCTTCTGGGGCTATTGCACGCCAGTCCGTTGCTGCGCATCGGTCCTGTCGATCCGGCGGTCGTGACCGCCATCGCGGTCCTACTCTACTACGTCGCGCTCGACGCACGCGGCGCCCTCATCAGTGCAGTTGCATTCGCCGCGTTATACGGCATTGCGATGTACGTGCCATGGCAGCTCAGTGTCGGACTCTTCGTCTTCGGGTGGATAGTCCAACTCGCCGGGCATCGCTTCGAAGGCAACAAACCGAAGTTCTTGGAGAATTTCATTTATCTCCTTATTGGACCGTTGTATTTCTTTCAAGAAATTTTCGGCTCGTTTACCTTTTCGAAGCGAACTACTTGAAATTGCATTTCCCAAAGCCGCGTGGTAGGATTGCCGGGTAAATCAGGTTCGAAGTCCGTCGCAGTGTCCGTTCTCAAAGGTACCTAGGCGAGTCGAATCAGGCCCAAACAAACCACGTAACAAGGAGTCTCGTTTAGTGTACGTTGATGAAATGCTGAACTGTGTGGATTGCGGACGTCAATTCGCGTTCACGGCCGGGGAACAGCAGTTCTACGCAAGCAAAGGTTTTCAGAACAAACCGAATCGCTGCCCCGATTGCCGACAAGCGCGCAAGCAGATGCGCAACAGCTCGGGCGGCGGGTCCGGAATGGGCGGCGGCGGCGGCCAGCGACGCGAAATGTACCAGGCCACGTGCAGCCAGTGCGGCGGCGTCGCCGAGGTGCCGTTCCAGCCGCGCGGCGACAAGCCGGTGTACTGCCGCGACTGCTTCCAGTCGCGTCCGTCCTACCGCTAGAAGGCGCTTCGTTCGAAAAGGCCGCCCCTCGGGCGGCTTTTTCTTTTCGCGGCGCTTCAGAGATTCTTCATAGAGGCGCGCTACCGTGACTGATCCCCCAAATCTTCAATGGGAGGGCTTCATGGTATACCAGCGACTCCTTTCCGCAGCAGCCGCAGCGGCGGCGCTGACGGCACTCGCGGCATGCTCCTCTTCGTCCGGATCGATGCCGCAAACCGGGACGGCACCCCAGAGCCTCCAGACTCGAAACACCGAAGCGCTTGCGGCTTCCGGAACCAGTTCCGTGCTCGCAATGCTCGTGCACGAGCAGTCCATCGGCTCCGCGGTCGATCCCCTCAGCCGCAACGTCAATCCGTACGGACTCGACGTCGCGAAGATCAGTTCGGGCAAGATATCGGCGGGCGATTTGATCGTCTGCGATTTCAATGACAAGGAAAACGTACAAGGAACGGGCACGTCCGTTCTGGCTTTGCATCCCGTACCGGGTTCGAAACCGGTCGACATCGCGACCAACTCTACGCTGAACGGATGCGACGCACTCGCCGCATCGCCGAACGGCGCGATCTGGCTGGCCGCGTTTTCCGCCAACGACAATCCCATCTTCAGTTCAAACGGCGCTTTGCTTACGACGCTCGGCCAATTCACGTGGCACCATCCGTTCGGGCAAGCCTTCGTCCCGCCGGTCAATTCCATCAGCGTTCCGGCATTCTACGTCAGCAACGCGGGCGACGGAAGTCTCGTGCGAGTCTACGTGTTTCCAGGGCCGCGATTCGAATTCGCAACCATCGCCACAGGGTTCCCGGTCAATCACGGCGTTCCGGGCAGCATCCTAGGGCCGTCCGGATTGAATTATCAGCCCGCCGGCGATCGCTTGTACGTCGTCGACGGAACGAACAACGCGCTGTATGCGATAGACGACATTTCAAAGGTCGTTGCCGGCGGCATTGCGGTGCACGGCATGACCTTTACCGGCAAGCAAGCATCGTCCGCGCACGTGATTTATGCGGGTGCGCCGCTCAACGGACCTATAAGCTCGGCGATCCTTCCCGGCGGCAACATTGCCGTAGGCAATACGCTCGACCCGAACGGCCAAAATCTAATGGTCGAGATTACGCCCTCCGGCAAAGTCGTTTTCGTGCGCAACGTCGACGCAGGTGCCGCGGGTTCCATCTTCGGCATGGTCGCTACCGGCACGACGCCGGCAACGGCGAAACTCTACTTCAACGACGACAACAACAACACGGTCATCGAACTCAGGCATTAGTACCGGGTGAACGGGATGTCCGTTCGCCGGAAAGCGGTGTTTCGTCGCGGTTTTGCGCCAGCGCTACCGCGACGCACACTGCCACGTTTATCAGGAGCGCGAAGAATCCGGGATTCACGCCCCACAGGCTGACGTTGTGATGCCACAGGTAAAACGCAACGGCTTCTCCGCAGACGATGCCCGCGCCGATCGAAAGCGCGGTTGCGCGCTTCCAATAGATGCCGAAGATAAAGGCCGGCATGAATTGCGTGACGCCGTTATAGTACAGCAGCAGTAAATCCACCAGCGTTTTGTTCCAGAAGAGCCACATCCCGAACGCACCGGCCGCGATGATGACGACGAATAGCCGAGTCCAGCGCGCGTGCCCCAGCACGTTGTGCGCGAAGACGCTCGATGCGCCGAGCAATTGCGCCGAAGCGGGGAGAAGCGCCGCCAAGCAGCCGGCGCCGCCGACGATGCCCAGTACCCAAGCCGGGTAGTATTGCCGCACGACCAGCAGAAACGACTGATCCGCCGCCGCGCCCTTTAGGCCCGGCGTGACCACGAGCGCCGTGAATCCCGCAAGAAAAACCAGCAGCATCACGAGCTGGTAGAGCGGCAGGAATATTGCGTTGCGGCGAATCGTATCGCCGTTGCGCGCGGCGTACACGGCCGCTATCGAATGCGGACCCATGTAGAAACCGATGCTCGTGAGCAGCACCGTCGAGACGTACCAGTTTACTCCCATAGGAGCGCTCCCCGGCGCGAGGGTCAGCCAATGCGGAGACGCGGCGAGTACGCGGTTGAAGAGCGTTCCGAACGATCCGAAGAAGTGCAGCGGAAGGACGATTCCGGCAAAGACGACTGCTCCGAGCACGAGCGCGTCTTTGACGATGCTGCCCCACGCCGCGCCGTGCAGGCCCGCGGTGAACGTGAAGATGACGATTAGCGCGAATGCGACACCCACGGCGATGGTCGCGTTGTAGTGACCGTAACCGGCGATTGAAAGCACGATTTGAACCCCGGTGAGCTGCAGGGTCACGTACGGGATGATGAGCAGAAATTGCAGTATCGCGACGCCCGTCGTAAGCGGCCTGCTGCCGTACCGCACCTGAAAAAAATCCGGCGAGGTGAGAAGGCCGCGCTCCTTGCCGATTCGCCAGACTTCGGGAAGATAGAAGTAGCCGATGATGTAGCCGATAGTGCCGTACGCCAGGATGTAGAACGCGGGTGCGCCTTTTCCATAAGCCCATCCCGCCGCGCCGAGAAACGTGAAACTCGTGTAGACTTCACCGGCGAGCAGAATCCATAAGAACAGCGCGCCGAACGATCGCCCGCCGACGATATACTCCTGCGGATCCATTTTGATGCGGCGTACGCTGTACAGCGCGAAGGTAATCGTGCCGACCAGTATCGCGCCCGTGATGATCAGCGCCGTTACGGCGCCGCTCACGCGCGTTTCTCCAACCTGTAGACTCCGTAGAGGCAGAGCGGCGTGACCGCGACCCAAAGAAATATCCAAACGAGCAGAAACGGAAAACCGAAAAGGCGCGGCTCGACGCGGTTCGCCAGCGGAACGGCGACGGTAAGCATGACGGGCGAGACGATGGCGAGGAGAAAGCGCAGCATGTGTCACCCCGGACCGGTCAAAGGGTTAAGGGTCATTCAATAGTACTTTCCGCGCATGAACACCTACGACGCCATCATCGTCGGCGGGGGCCATAACGGTTTGGTTGCCGCATGTTACTTGGCCCGCGCCGGCCGAAAAGTGCTGGTGCTCGAGCGCCGGTACATCGTCGGCGGCGCTTGCGTGACCGAAGAGCGCACGTTCCCGGGTTTCAAAGTGTCGACTGCTGCGTACGTCAATAGTCTTTTTCGCCCGGAAATCGTTCGGGACCTCAAACTCACGGAGTACGGCTTCGAACTCATCGAGCGCAACCCGGCGTCGTTTTCGCCGTTTCCGGACGGGCGCTACCTGATGCTCGGCGGATCCGCCGAGCAGAACGTTCGCGAGATTGCCAAATTCAGCGATGCCGACGCGCGCAACTATGCGAAATACGAAGACATGCTGTTGCGGGTAGCCTCCGTGATCGAGCCGACGCTGGTGCAGGCGCCTCCGAACGTCGTCAAACCGGGCATCGGCGACTTTCTGCAGCTTGCCGCGCTCGGCAAGAGTGCGCACAAACTCGGCAGCGGCATCGACGAGGCGCTCGAAGTTCTCACCGGCGCCGCGCGTCCGATTCTGGATCGCTGGTTCGAATCGGAACAACTCAAAGCGACGCTCGCGACCGATGCGATCATCGGTGCGTTCGCATCTCCGTCTATGCCGGGCACCGCGTACGTGCTTTTCCATCACGTCATGGGGGAAACGAACGGCAAACGCGGCGTTTGGGCGTACGTCAAAGGCGGCATGGGCGGGTTGACGCAGGCTCTTGCCAAAGCTGCGAAAGATCTCGGCGTCGAGATTCGCACGGGTGCCGAAGTCGCGAAGATTCTAACCAGCGCAGGCGCCGTAACGGGCGTCGCTCTTGAAAACGGCGACGAATATCGCGCCAAAGTCGTGGCGAGCAACGCCGATTGCAACGTTACCTTCAACAAATTACTCGACGCGGCGGACGTTCCGCCTGCATTTCACGCTGCGGTCAACCGCATCAGTTACGAGAGCGCGTCGGCGAAAATCAACGTCGCGCTCGAGCGTCTGCCGAGCTTCTCCGCGCTCCCCGGAAACCAACCCGGCCCGCAGCATCGCGGAACCGTCCATTTGTGCCCCGATCAGGATTTCATCGAGCGGGCGTACGACGATGCCAAGTACGGACAGCCCTCGCGGGAGCCGGTCGTCGAATGCACGATGCCGTCGTCCGTGGATCCGACCGTGGCGCCGCCGGGCAAACACCTCATGTCGATGTTCGTGCAATACGCGCCGTATTCGGTCAGAAACGGCGAGTGGAACGATGCGACGAAAAACGCGTTTGCCGACAGGTGCTTCGACATCGTCGAGCGTTACGCGCCCGGATTCAAGGAGTCGGTCATCGATCGGCAGATCCTCACGCCTCGCGATCTGGAGGCGACGTTCGGTTTGACCGGCGGGAACATCTTCCAAGGCGCGATGAACCTCGACAAACTCTTCATGTTCCGCCCCGTTCCCGGCTTCGCAGGGTACAAAATGCCGGTGAAGGGCTTGTATCTGTGCGGTTCGGCGGCACACCCGGGCGGCGGCGTGATGGGCGCACCCGGCTGGAATTGCGCCCGCGAAATGCTCAGAGCACGATAGGCGGGGAAGCATTGTATGAGCGCACGATCGTTTTATCTCCCCGAGAACGTCCAGCAGTACGTCGTCGACACGACGCTGCGCGATCTTCCGGTATTGCGCGAGCTGCGCGAGGAAACCGCAAAGCATCCCCACGCCGGCATGCAGACGGGCGCCGATCAGGTGCAGTTCCTGCAGTTGCTGGTGCGGCTCGTCGGTGCTCGGCGCTGCATCGAGGTCGGTGTCTTCACCGGATACAGCTCGCTCGGCGTCGCGCTCGCGCTGCCTGCCGATGGGCGAATCGTCGCGTGCGACGTGAGCGAGGACTATACCGCCGTCGCGCGGCGGTATTGGCAACGCGCCGGCGTCGAAGCGAAGATCGATCTGCGCATCGCGCCCGCAGCGCGCACGCTCGACGAGTTGATCGCGGCGGGCGAGGCCGGCCGCTATGACTTCGCTTATATCGATGCCGACAAAACCGGCTACGACGCGTACTACGAACGCTGCCTCACGCTGCTGCGCTCCAACGCGCTCATCACGATCGACAACGTCCTTTGGAGCGGCAGGGTGGCGGACGCGCAAACCACGGACGAGGACACGCGGGCACTGCGCGCGCTGAACGAGAAGATCGGTCGCGACGAGCGCGTCGACGCATCGCTTCTCCCCATCGGAGACGGGCTGATGGTGGTGCGCAAACGCTGAAGATCGTCTCGCTGAACTGCAACGGGATTCGATCCGCGGCGCGCAAAGGGTTCTATCCGTGGATGCAGGCGCAGGACGCGGACTTCGTGTGCCTGCAGGAAACGAAGGCGCAGGAACATCAGCTGCCGCTCGAGGCTGCCGCGCGTTTCGCACTACACCGGCGTCTTTGTCGATGCGGAGAAAAAAGGTTACAGCGGCGTCGCAATCTATGCGAAGCGCGCGCCGGACAAGGTCGTTCGCGGTCTGGGGTGGCCCGAATACGATCGCGAGGCGCGCTGGGTGCAGTTCGACTACGGCGCGCTCAGCATCGTGTCGTTTTACATGCCTTCCGGCGCCATGGGTCCGGTGCGCCAAGTCGTGAAGGAGGCGTTCATGGAGCGTTTTTACGGCGAGCTTCGGCGTTTACGCGAAAGCGGACGTTCGTTCATCGTGGCGGGCGACTTCAACATCGCGCACAAAGACGTCGACGTCTATAATCCCGTGCGTTGCAGCCGGATCTCCGGATTCTTTCCGCACGAGCGTGCCTGGATGGACGGCGTGCTCTCGGACTTGCAGTGGGTCGACGCCTTTCGGGTCGTGAACCAAGAGCCCAAGCAGTTCAGTTGGTGGTCGAATTTTCAGGCCGCCTTCGAACGCAACAACGGCTGGCGTATCGACTACCATCTCGTGACGCCGGATTTGCGCGGCGCCGTGCGAACCGCGTCGATTTACCGGGACGAACGTTTTTCGGATCATGCGCCGGTGATCCTCGAATACGACATGGAGATATAACCGCGTGAACGTCGTGTGCATCGGCGGCGGACCCGCCGGACTGTACTTCGGATTGCTGATGAAAAAGGCGGATCCCGCTAACCGCATCCGCGTCGTCGAGCGTAACCGCCCCTATGACACGTTCGGCTGGGGCGTCGTGTTTTCCGACGCGACGCTCGAAAATCTCCGCGCGGCCGACGCCAAAACGCACGACGAGATCGTGGAGAGTTTCGCGCACTGGGACGACATCGAGATTCACTTCAAAGGGCACGTCATGCGATCCGGCGGACACGGGTTCTCGGGAATCGCGCGCAAGCGGCTGCTCAATATTCTGCAGCGGCGCGCAGAAGAACTCGGCGTGGAACTGGAGTTCGAACGTGAGGTAGCCGGCGTCGACGCTTACCCTGACGCCGACCTCATCGTCGCGTCGGATGGCATCAACAGCCGCATCCGAAAGCTGTACGAATCCGAATTCCAGCCGAATCTCGACACGCGCAAATGCCGCTTCGTTTGGCTCGGCACGACGTTGCCTCTCGACGCGTTCACGTTCGTTTTCGAGGAAACGCCGCACGGATGGTTCACGGTTCACGCCTACCGTTTTGACGAGCATACCAGCACGTGGATCGTCGAATGCCGCGAGGAAACGTGGCTCGCGCACGGCCTGGACCGGGCCGGAACCCAAGAAACGATTGCCTTCTGCGAACAACTTTTTCGTCCGTACCTGCGCGGTCACAAGCTCATGGCGAACTCAGCGCACCTGCAAGGCCGCGACTGGCTGAACTTTACGCGCGTGAGCAACGCGAACTGGACGTACGGGAACGTCGTGCTGCTGGGTGATGCGGCGCACTCGGCCCATTTCTCCGTCGGTTCCGGCACGAAACTCGCGATGGAGGACGCGATCGCTCTGCAGCGAGCATTGAGCGAAGAGCCCCAACGCCAGGGGGCGCTTGCTAGGTACGAAAGCGAGCGGCGCGTCGAAGTGCTGCGCCTGCAAAACGCGGCGCGCAACAGTACGGAATGGTTCGAAAACGTCGCCCGCTACGCGAAACTGCCCCCGGAGCAGTTTGCTTACAGTCTGCTTACTCGCAGTCAGCGGATCAGTCACGAGAATCTGCGTCTGCGCGATAAAGCCTATGTCGAGCGAATCGAACGTTGGCTCGCGCGGGGAAGCGAACCAGTCCCGCCGATGTTCACGCCGTTTCGTTTGCGTCACCTCGAGGTGCGCAACCGCGTTGTCGTCTCGCCCATGGACATGTACAGCGCGGTCGACGGTACGCCCGGCGAATTTCACCTCGTGCATTTGGGCAGCCGCGCACTGGGCGGTGCGGGTCTCGTTTATACCGAGATGACGTGCGTAAGCGCCGAAGGCCGTATCACGCCCGGCTGCACCGGCATGTACAAACCCGAACACGCAGCCGCTTGGAAACGCATCGTCGATTTCGTGCACGAATGGAGTGCCGCGAGGATGTGCCTCCAACTCGGGCACAGCGGGCCGAAAGGTTCGACGAAACTGATGTGGGAGGGCATGGACGAGCCGCTCCTCGACGGAAATTGGCCCGTCATCGGGCCCTCCGCTTTGCCGTACGGACCGCAGAATCAAACGCCCGCGGAGATGACGCGCGCCGACATGGAACGCGTGCGCCACGAATTCGTGCGCGCGGTGAAGATGGGTATCGACGCCGGCTTCGACATGATCGAACTGCATTGCGCCCACGGCTATCTGCTCTCGAGCTTCATCACGCCGCTGCAGAACGCACGAACGGACCAGTACGGCGGGACGCTGGAAAACCGGCTGCGGTATCCGCTCGAGGTCTTTCGCGCGATGCGCGAAGCATGGCCGCAAGAGCGTCCGATGTCCGTGCGCATCTCCGCGACGGATTGGGTCGACGGCGGCATAACGGCGGAAGACGCCGTCGAAGTCGCTCGTGCGTTCAAGAACGCCGGTGCGGATCTCATCGACGTTTCCACCGGGCAAACATCGCGCGAGGCAAAACCCATATACGGACGGATGTATCAGACGCCGTACGCCGATCGCATCCGCAACGAAATCGGCATCGCGACGATGGCGGTGGGCAATATCTTCGAACCCGATCATGTGAACGGAATCATCGCGGCGGGGCGCGCGGATCTGTGCGCGCTCGGCCGGCCGCACCTCGCAGATCCATGTTGGACGCTGCACGCCGCGGCGCAGCTCGGTTACACGGCGATGGAATGGCCGGTGCAGTATTTGCCGGGCAAATCGCAACTCGAACGGAATCTCGCTCGCGCGGCGGAAGTGACGGCCCACATATGAAACCGGCGGCAACCGAGGTGCACGCATGATTGCGGGCAAACACGCCGTCGTTACGGGCGGAGGACGCGGCATCGGCCTTGCGATCGCGCGCGCTTTGAAAGCCGCGGGTGCGAACGTGAGCATTGTGAGCCGGACGGCGCCGGATACCGGCGACGATTTTTTTCGCGTCGCAGGCGACGTGTCTGACGAAACAGCGGTGAATCAAGCGTTCGCGCAGTGCCGGCAGGCGAACGGCCCCGTCGCGATTCTCGTGAACAACTCCGGCATCGCGGAAGGGGCGCCGCTCAAGCGCACGGACAAGGCGATGTGGGATCGCATCGTCGGAACGAATCTCACCGGAACGTATTTGTGCTCGCGAGCCGTTATCGACGAACTGCTCGCGGCAAAGTTCGGGCGCATCGTCAATCTAGCGAGCATCGCGGGTCTCTATGGAGCGCCGTACATCGCCGCGTACACCGCCAGCAAGCACGGCGTGATCGGATTCACACGCGCGTTGTCTGCGGAAGTCGAGGGCACCGGCGTGACGGTAAACGCGATCTGCCCCGGATACACCGAGACCGATATGATGGAGCAGGCGGTCGCGAATATCGTCCGCCGCGCGGGCCTCGATGCCGAGCAGGCGCGGCTCCAGCTCGCACAAAGCAATCCGGGGCGGCGTCTCGCGACGCTCAACGAGATTGCGGCTGCAGCAATCGCGCTCTGCGAATCGGGCGAGAATGGCCGGGAGGTAATCCTGCCGCCCGCTTGAGCCGGCCCGAGCATGGTTCCGGCGGAATCCGGGAATAGGGACACTCGGGAGACTCGGGAGCGTTGGTTGGACATTGCGATTGAGCGCCGCAACGAAGAGCGGCTCAATTTACTCGTTCGTGCCGGCGAAATGTTTCACCAGTCGCTCGACGTTACAGCCACACTGAATAACGTCGCGCGCCTCGCCGTCGAAACGTTCGCCGACATTTGCCTTTTCGACCTGATCGACGAACGGTCGGATCGACTTTTCGTTACCGCATCTGCCCACCGCGACCCGAGCAAGGAGGAGGCGCTCGCCAGCGTTTCTACGATTTTGTACGTGGAAGAGTTCGGCGTCCACCCCGTCGTTCAAGTCACGCGCACCGGGGAACCGTTTTTCTTGCCGCATATCGACGATGAGGTCATTCGCCGGCACGCGGCTTCCCGTCAACACGAGCAGTACATGCGGCGGTTCGGCTACCGCTCGAAGATCGTCGTTCCGGTCGTGGCGCAAAAGCATCTTTTCGGTGCGCTCACGTTCGTTCGGACCGGCGACCACAATGAATTCGATCAAGCCGACCTGCTTTTCGCATTGGAGGTGGGACGCAGGGCCGGGCTTGCGGTCGCCAATGCCAAGCAATTTCACCGCGAGCAGTACGTCGCGGAAACGCTGCAGCGATCTTTCCTTCCCGAGCGTTTCCCCGCGCACCGCGACATCGAGATCACCGCGCACTACCGTCCCGGATCGACGGAAGCCGACGTGGGCGGCGACTGGTACGATGCCTTCGAAAACCAGCGTGGCGAGATCGTTATCACGATCGGCGACGTAACCGGTAAAGGCATCGAAGCGGCGCGTCTGATGGTGCTGATGCGGCAGGCGATTCGAGTGGCCGCCTTGGACGCGCGCGATCCGAAAAGGATCGTCGACCTCTGCAATCGCGTTCTGCTCGCCGAGGCCGGAGAAAAACTCGCGAGCGCGTTCGTCGGCATCTTGGATCCGAAGTCGCGCGCGCTGCGCTACGTGTCTGCGGGCCACGCGCCGCCGTTCTTGCGCTTGAATGGGCAAATGGTGCGCCGGCTCGAAAACCCGTCGGCTCCGCTTGGCGCGTTTCCAGAGGCGGCGTTCCAAACGCATACCGTGCATTGTCCCGATAAAAGCATGCTGGTGCTGTATACCGACGGGCTCATCGAAATCACGCGCGACGTCATTTCCGGCGACGAGTTGCTCGAACGCGTCGTCAGTTCGGACGCGGTCGCGCACGCGACGAATGCCGCCGAGTTCATCGAACGCGCCATCGCAAATCAGGCGCCTCGCGACGATATCGCGATCTTGGTCGTCCGCTTCGGCGAGCCCGAGGTGCGCTGGCAGTTCCAAGCGGCGGATGCGCGAGCTGCGTATGCGATGCGTGAGGAATATTTCCGAAACATTACGACGCTTTGCGCACCGAGCGAGGAAGAATTGGCGAACTGCGGCCTGATTTTCGCGGAACTCGTGGGAAACGCGGTGCGTCACGCGCCCGGCCCGCTGAGTGTCTCGCTCGAACGGCGCGGCGACGAACTGGTGCTGCACGTCATCGATCGCGGACCGGGTTTCCGGTACGAACCGGCGCTGCCGCCGAGCATTTGGTCTGAGGGCGGACGCGGCTTGTTTTTGGTTTCCGCGTTGGCTTCCGACGTGCAGGTCGAACGGCTCGCCGGGCTCGGTACGCACGTGACCGTGACGCTCCCGGTCCTCTGCTCGGAGGACCGCGCCGCTTAATCGGTTGCGATCAGGCGCGGCCCGGGCCCCTCTTCGGAGAGGAAGTCCATCGGGTTGCGAAGCGGGCAGCTGTCGAGCGAGAGACATCCGCAGCCGATGCAATCGCCGAGCTGATCGCGCAGCGCGGTCAATCTGCGTATGCGACTATCCAGTGCCGCTTTCCAGCGCTGCCGACAAATCCGCCCAATCGTCCGCGGAAATCGGCCGGTTCGTGGGCAGCGTGCAGAGCGTTTCGCGAATTTCGGCCAACGAGATTCCGGCGCGCTGCGCGACCTTGATGACCGCGACGCGGCGCAGTTCGGCGCGTGAAAATCGGCGCTGATTGCCGGTGTTGCGGACGCTTTGTATCAAGCCTTTGGCCTCATAGAAGCGGATGGTCGAAATCGCGACGCCGCTGCGCGCGGCGAGTTCCCCAACCGTGAGCGTTTCGTGCATGGTATTGACCTCAACTATACTTGAGGTTGTAGGGTTGCACCATGAAGAACTGGTTTGAAGCGGGCCACGTGGCCATCGTTACCGGCGGCTCGCGCGGGCTCGGCTACGCGGTGGCCCGAGAACTCGCGATCCGCGGGGTGCGCACGATCGTCGACGGCCGAAACGCCGGCGCCCTGGAAGCGGCCGCGGCAGAATTGCGCAAGTACGGCGAGGTGATCGCCATTTCGGGCGACGTGACGGACAAAGATCACGTGCACGCGCTCGTGGCGGCCGCGCGCGAACTCGGCCGTTTGGATCTGCTCGTGAACAACGCCTCGACGCTCGGTACGCTGCCTCTGCCGCGTATAGACGCGCTGGCACAGCAAGCGTTCGAAGATCTCTTCGGCACGAACGTCTTTGCGCCGATTCACCTGATGCAGCACGCGGCGCAGTTCATGCGCCGGAGCGGCGGCACGAAAACCATTGTGAATGTCACCTCGGACGCGGCGGTGGAAGCGTATCCGACGTGGGGCGGTTACGGTGCGAGCAAAGCCGCGCTCGAGCACGTCTCGCGCGTGTTCGCGGCCGAGTTGGACGACGCGCAGATTCGCGTGCTCGTAGCGGATCCCGGCGACATGAATACGCAGATGCACCGCGACGCGGTTCCCGACGCCGATCCGGCGGAGTTGCGCGAACCCGCCGAGTCTGCCCGCGCGCTGCTGCAGGCCGTCGGGGCGATGAAGGCGCCGTACGAACGCGTGAAACTCGCGGGAATGGTGCCGGCATGATTGCCTCGGCCGTTTCGCAGACGCCGGGGCTGCGTGCGGCAACGGCGCCGCCGGAGCGTCGAGGCGTCGCCGCGCGACGAGGTACGCATGCTCGTAACCGAACGCGCGAAACGAACGCACGCGCATGCGCGTTTTGACGAGTTGCCGTCGCACTTGAAACGCGGCGATTTGCTCGTCGTGAACGATTCAGCCACGCTGCCGGCGGCGCTTCACGCTCGGCGCGCGAACGGCGAGGCGCTGATGCTCCACGTCGGCACGAAGATCGATACGCGTTTGTGGACTGCCGAACCGCGCGGGCGCGTGTTCGGCGGCGAGGAGGTGCGCTTACCCGGAGATGCGTCCGCCGCATTCATCGCGCCCGTCGAACCCGAGCACCCACGGCTGTGGTACGTCTGGTTTCAGCTCCGTTCCCGATGGATGCCTATCTGCAGCAGTTCGGCGAACCGATTCGGTACGCGTACGTTCGCGAACGTTTTCCGATCGCCGACTACCAGACGATGTTTGCGCGAACGCCGGGCTCTTCCGAAATGCCTTCCGCCTCTCGGCCTTTTACGGCGCGCGTCGTGGACGCGCTTGCGCAAACGGGCGTAAGCATCGCCTCGGTGACGCTGCACTGCGGCGTCGCCAGTTTCGAAACGCCGGAGCTTCCGGCGACTGAACGGTTTGCGGTCTCCGCGCAGGCCGCGCGCGCCGTAAACCTGGCGCGGCCAAGCGCGCCGCGTGATTGCCGTCGGGAAGTACCGCGCTGCGCGCACTCGAAAGCGCCGTTCGCGACGGCGAAGTCGTTGCGTCGGCGGGGTTGGACCGATCTCGTGATCGACCGCGACCATACGCCGCGCACGGTGGACGGGTTACTGACCGGATTTCACGATGCGGATGCGACGCACCTATGGATCTTGCAGGCGTTTTTGGACCGCGAACTCCTGGCGCAGGCGTACGAACAAGCGGCGGCGCTGGCCTACTACGAGCACGAATTCGGCGACGTTCACTTAATACTGTGAAAGCGTTCGGGTTTCGAACTCCGGCTTTTCTCCGTTGCCGGGAACGACGTGCAGCGCGCTTCCTGCCGGGCAGCCGGCGATCCGATCGTCGACGTTGTGATGGTCGAGCGCCTTTTGAAGCGCAGGTTTGCTGCCTCCCCAGAGATCGAAGACGCGCTCTTGAATAACGATTTGCTTGTTGAACCCCGGCATATCGAACACGTAACGCGCGGGCTGCTGCGGCGGCCCGCTCCATCTGGTTCCGGCGCCGGGAAAACTCTCGTTCAAATGCTCCGCGAAAGTCTGCGCTTTTTCGGTCCCGCTGTCTTTGGGCATGTGCCTGGTCTACCCGCGAACGGCACGGCTCATGCGCCGTACCACTTCAGCCGCGGCCAAAGCCGCGGGAGCGGAGCAACGGGATCCGTGCAGAGATAAATCGGCGTCGGCCCTTCGACGATCCATTTGTACGCGTTGCCGTACGTGGCGAGCAGCGTCATCTTTCTGTAGAGCGTGCGCATGAGACCGGCTTGCGTCGCACCGACGACGATGAGCGAGCGGCCGTCGTACCCGCGCGTGCCCCAAAGATAATACGTGTTTTGCGCGCTGATGACCGGCGGCAAGCCGTACCGCGGACCGTACAACCCGAGTGCTCCCGCATCGGCGTAGGTGTCTGCGAATATCCCCGTGTGCTTGCGGAGTCGCGCGGGCAGCGAATTAGTAGGCGGATGCGACGTGCCTGGCCAGTTCGTCCCAGCCGAATTCCTCGGCGAAGACGGGCTGGATGACGTGCGCCGGCGTGCCGTTTTGCCCGGTGAGGTGCAGAGCACGCGCATACGCGATGAACGCATCGATGCGGCAGCACCGGAAGCGAAAACGGAACGAACGGCAGCGTGACTATCAGGAATACGGCCGTTACCGTCGCGCGATCGAACGCGCGCGGCGACGAGCGCGCGCTCCAGCGCAAACGCTTCCGCACGCAAGAAGCACTGCGTAGATGCCGATGATGTAATAGCCCTTCGCTTCGAACAAAATGCCGAGCAACAAGAGCACGACATACGCGATGGCGATGAAGCGCAAGTCACGCAGGCGCAGATGAAGGACGAACGCAGCCAAGCCCGGCGAGCCAAAACGGGACGGCAAACGGGATTGGTGTACATCGATTGCTCGAGGATGAAGGCCGCGCGCGTTTTGCGCCAAGTTTCGTATACTCGAGTTGCAGTCCGGTATTGAACGCGTGGCGGTGAGCGAAGTCGCCTAGGACCACCTGCACGAACGGCCACGCGTGCGACGTTTGCCAGGCGAGATTCGGAGCGATGAGCGCCAAGCCGCACAGCACGCCGGCGCCGAACCAAGCTGGCCAAGAAACGCCGCTCTTTCGGTGAACGCCAATCCGATCGGGAACGCCGCCGCCGAGCAGCAGCATCGAATACTTTCCGTACATGCCGAAGGCGAACGCCGCGCCGGCCGCCAGCCAATAGCGCGTATCCCCCGTTCGCACCAGCCGAATCAGCGCATAGGCAACAAGCGTCCAAGAAAGCGGTTCGAACGAGGTCGTCGTCAGCGTGTTGCCGAGAAGCAGATACGCGGGCAGCAGCAGCGTGGCGAGCCGCAGCAAGCACTTGCGCAAATCGGCCGCCGCCCAGATCGCGCGCGATGCGAACCGCGAGCCAGACGGTCAGCGCCGCGGCCGCGCGCGGGCAACGCGCGCAGCGCAACAGATTCGTAGCCGAACGGCGCCGAAAGCCATGCGGCGAATGCGACGAGCGGCGGTTGATCGACGTAGCCCCAGGCCAAATGCTTCGAGCAAGCGATGAAATACAATTCGTCGCGAAAATAGCCGTATCGCCAATCTCGTCGCCAGATGCGCGGCAACGCGGAGTGCGGTCAAACGCCCCGCATCAGGCGGTCTGCGTGCGCGGCTGAAAGCAGCGTCAGACCGAAGCCGATGACGCCCGCCCAGATCATCGCGCCCAGCAGCACGTTCCAATCCCACCACACGCGCTCCGCAGACGCCGGTCACGATGAAATACGTCGCAAAATATGACAACGGGTACCGCAGCGCCGAGAACGCGGTACGCAGCGCGCGTTCCGGCGTCGGGCGCAAGCCGCGCAACGATGCGTCGCCCGCTATTCCGGCCGCGCCGCTCATCGCAAGCACCGTCAGAGCAGCGGCGTATCATTCGTGAATGCGGCGGCCGCGGCAAAATTGCCCAGCAGATACATGCAGCGTCAGCGCACCGGGACGCAGCGGAAAACGGGTCCCGGCGAAGAGCGCAAACCCGGCCATGAGGGCGCTTTGAAAAAGCACGACGAGCACGCCCATGCCGATTTGTAATAACCGATCGAAATCGCGGTAAGGTAGTCGGGCGTGAACGGATCCGATCGGCGGCGGCGCATTCAGTGCGTCCGGCACCGGGATCGAAGGCATATGCCGTCCCGAAGTGCACCAGTTCGATCCACGTTGCAAGCGCAAATATCAGCGGAAGTTGATCGCCAAGCGTGGTCAGTGTGTTCGCGCGCGCGCAGCGCGGAAAGTATCGGCGCGCTCGAAATGAAGAAGATGCCCAGGCCAAGTGCCTGTGCGTCGGACTGAGCAGCGCATCCACGCCTTCTTCGACGCCCAAGAAATGATGCCAAGACGAGATCGCCGAGGCCGGCCAGGATGAAAATGGGAATACCGAGCAGCGGATACCGGTACGCCGCGGAAATCCGCCGTGCCGGATACGAACGCCGCGAGCACGACAACCGAGCGCGACCATGCCGCTATAGAACAAGCGCGTGATACGGCGTAAAAAAGGTTTCCATGGGCACGTGCCCGTGCGCCCAAGCATCCAGGAAGAACCCGCACGAAATCCAGAGCGTGCAAATGGCGATCCACAGATCGAGCGATTTGCTGCGCTGCGACCGGAGCCGACATGGTGCAGCGTTACGAGCCCGTACATCGGCCGCCTTTGAGGGCAGGAAAAGCTCCGCAGCTTGGCGACCAGTCAGCTCGCGATGTTCGGCGAGCCGCTGCTGCGCTTTCGGCGTTCGCTGCTTCACGGGGTGCGCGGCGCGTGCCGTGCCGGTTCCGGAGAACGTTTCGTTTTCGCGCGCGGTCGCGCTCTTCCGGCGCCGCCGGTCGCGCCCGCGGACGGCTCCGCCGCGTATCGTCGCCATGCGGTTTTCCGGCGACGATATACGCCGCGGGCAAACGTGGTCGGGAACGATCGTCACGACGACGAACGTCGCAAGCGTCGAAGTGCGAACGAACCTGTTTTCGATAAACGTTCCGCGCCGTTCATTCGGCGATTTCCATTTTGCGCTCGCGCGTGTTCGACGTGCCGCCGATTTTCATACGAGCGTACCGCTTGCGCGTCATCGCACGCAACGCCGCAGGGCACACAGCCGAAGAAGATCTGCCGTTTCGCATTCGATAAGGAAGGACAGTATGCCGTACGTTCGCTATGACACCCGAGGCAGCGTCGTGACGATCATGCTCGACCGGCCCGAGCGAAAGAATCCGCTGACGTTTGAGTCGTATGCCGAATTGCGCGATTACTTTCGCGCGCTCGAAGATGATACGAACATCAAAGCCGTCGTGCTTGACCGGTGAAGGAGAAAATTTTTGCTCGGGCGGAGATGTGCGCGACATCATCGGTCCGCTCACGCAGCGAATCCGCGAACAACTGCTCGAATTTACGCAAATGACCGGCGATCTCGTCAAAGCGATGCGGGCTTGTCCGCAGCCGATCGTTGCGGCTATCGACGGCGTGTGCGCGGGCGCCGGCGCGATTTTGGCAATGGCATCGGACCTGCGCTTCGGCACCGCGCGCAGCAGCGTCGCTTTTCTGTTCGTGCGCGTCGGCCTGGCGGGATGCGATATGGGCGCGTGCGCGATGCTGCCGCGAATCGTCGGCCATGGCCGGCGCGTCGGAATTGCTCTACACGGGTCGGGCGATGGACGCGCAGGAAGCGCTCGCGTGGGGATTCTATAATGCCATTGCACGAACCGGAACGCGTGCTCTCCGCGGCGCGTGAGTTGGCGCGAAGTCGCTTGCCGAAGGCCCGACCGCCGCGCATGCGGTGACGAAGCGCATGCTGCACGAGGAATGGAACATGCCGCTCGACGCTGGCGATAGACGCCGAAGCGCGCGAGCAAGCGCGAGTGCATGCAAACGCAGGACTTCCGCCGAGCGTACGAAGCGTTCGTCGCCGGAGAAAAGCCGGCGTTCGCCGGAGACTAGCATGCGCGATCCGGCGTTTCTGCAATGGCCGTTTTTCGACGCGCGCCACTCGGAGTTCGCAGCGCGCATGCGCGTGTGGCCGGCGCAGCGTTCTGCAGACTGCGAATCCGGCGACGCGGACACGGCGGTAAAGACCTGGGTTCGCGATCTTGCGGCGTCTAATTTCTTGCAAGCGTGCCTCGATCTGGACGTGCGAACGCTGTGCATCGCGCGCGAACTGCTCGCATATCACGACGGACTTGCCGACTTCGCATTCGCCATGCAAGGACTGGGCAGCGCTCCGTTACGCTGTTTGGTACGCCGGAGCAGCGTAAGCGCATCTGCCGGCGATATCGCGTCGGGCAGCGCGGTCGCGGCTTTTGCGCTCTCCGAACGTGAGGCCGGCTCCGACGTTGCCGCAATCGCAACGCGGCGCGGTGAGCGACGGCGACGGGTACGTCGTCGATGGTGAAAAGACGTGGATCAGCAACGCGGGAATCGCGGACACGTACATCGTCTTCGCGCGCACCGCCGACACGGGAGCGAAAGGACTGACCGCGTTCATCGTGACCGGCAGATTCCGCCGGCCTCTCCGTGTCCCAGCGCATCGAAACGCTTTCCCCGCATCCGCTCGGCACGCTGCGCTTCGAGCGGTGCCGAATTCCCGCCCAGAACCGGATCGGCGAGGAGGGCAACGGCTTCAAGATCGCGATGGCGACGCTCGACGTCTTTCGTGCGACGGTAGGCGCCGCGGCTGTGGGCTTTGCGCGGCGCGCGCTCGACGAGAGCGTTGCGCACGTGCGCGAACGGAAACTTTTCGGCGCGCCGCTTTCGGCGCTGCAATTGACGCAGGCGAAGATCGCGCAGATGGCGACCGAGATCGACGCGAGTGCTTTATTGGTGTACCGCGCGGCGTATACGAAAGATTGCGGTGCCGAGCGTGTCACGCGCGAGGCGGCGATGGCCAAATGGTTCGCCACGGAAACGGCCTCGCGCATCGCGGACGCCGCAGTGCAGTTATTCGGGGGGCGCGGCGTGACGCGCGGCGAGGTGGTCGAACGGATTTACCGCGACGTGCGCGCGCTGCGCATTTACGAGGGTGCGAGCGAGATTCAGCAAATCGTGATAGCACGCTCGCTATTGGAGGAACGCTGACATGGCTGCCGGCGCGCACGTCGATACGTTTGCCGCGGATCGCCTGCCGCCGCGCGATCGGTGGCCGGAGTTGCTCTTCACCCTGCCGGAATTGCAGTACCCGGAGCGGATGAATTGCGCTTCGCTCCTCCTCGATCGCCACATCGCGGAAGGATATGCGGATCGGCGGTGCATCATCTTGCGCCGGGCGTCACATGGACGTACGGCGATCTCCATTCGGCGACCAATCGTATCGCGCGCGTGCTCACCGAAGATCTCGGCGTCGTTCCCGGAAATCGGGTGCTGCTGCGTGCGCCGAACACGCCGATGCTGGCCGCCTGCTGGTTTGCGGTCATGAAATGCGGCGCCATCGCGGTCACGACGATGCCGCTTTACCGCGCGAACGAGTTGCGCAAGATCGTTGCGAAGCGCAGATCCGGCACGCGCTGTGCGATGCGCGCCTGTGCGAAGAGTTGCAGAGCGCAGTCGAAGGCAGCGGCGAATTTCAAGCGCTGCACTTTAACAGCGGCGATCTCGAAAGCCGTATGCGTGAAAAACCCGATTCGTTCGATAACGTGCAGACGTCCGCACAGGACGTGGCCGTCATCGCCTTTACGTCGGGCACTACCGGGAAGCCCAAAGCGGCGATGCACTTCCATCGCGACATCATGGCTACGTGCGACACGTACGGCAAATACGTGCTGCAGGCGCGAGAAAGCGATTTGTTCGCGGGCAGCCCGCCGCTCGGCTTTACGTTCGGACTCGGCGGACTGCTTCTCTTTCCGCTCTATGCCGGCGCCGCAACGCTGCTGCTGGAAAAAGCACAACCCGAACCGCTGATGCAGGCGATCCAAGCGCACGGCGTGAACGTGGTATTCACCGCGCCGTCGCGTACCGCGCAATGTCGGAGATGCTTTCCGTTTACGACGTCTCGTCGCTTCGCGCGTGCGTATCCGCCGGCGAGACGCTCCCGCTAACGACGTGGCAAACGTGGTACGAGCGGACCGGTCTGAAGATCATGGACGGCATCGGCAGCACGGAAATGCTGCACATCTTCATCGGTTCGCCGCAGGACGGCATTGTGGGCGGTTCGACGGGCCGGGCGGTTCCGGGCTACGTTGCCGAAATTCACGATGACGACGGCGCGCGCGTTCCGGCCGATACCATTGGGCGCCTGGCGGTAAAAGGCCCGACCGGGTGCCGGTACCTCGACGACGAGCGGCAAGCCGCGTACGTCCGCAATGGTTGGAACTATCCCGGGGATGCATATCGTCAGGACGCTGACGGATATTTCTGGTACGTGGCGCGTACCGACGACATGATCATCGCGTCGGGTTACAACGTTTCCGGACCGGAGGTCGAGCAGGTGTTGCTCGCGCACGGCGAGGTCAAGGAATGCGCCGTGATCGGCAAGCCGGTGCCCGAGAAGCAAACGAACATCGTAAAGGCGTACGTCGTTCCTGCCGATGCTTCAAAGGCGGGCCCCGAAATACGCACGAACTGCAAGAGTTCGTCCGCGCCCGCATCGCGCCGTTCAAGGCGCCTCGCGAAATCGAATTCGTTGCCGAGCTTCCCAGGACGGAGACCGGCAAAGTGCAACGTTTTCGTTTACGGCAGCGGGCGGCCGACGAACTTGCAACGTCGTAACGGGCGCCTGCGTTTAGGGGAATAGCGCTGTTCCGGAAAGGCCCGACATGAAGAGATCGCCGCTTGCCTTGCTATTTTCTTTCGCGTTGCTGCTGTCCGCATGCGGAGGAGGCGGCGGTACGCCGCCGACCGGCGGCACGACGTCGACGCCCGCACCGACGCCGACGCCTACGCCTACGCCGAACGGCGGCATCGTTCAGGGTACCGGCACGCCGCTTTCGGGCGCGGCGACGTTCGACGGCGGGTGGTCGCCTTACGGTGTTGCGAGCGGCCTCGATCTTCCGGTTCAGCACGGCTGGAACGGCACCGGACAGACGGTCGCGATCGTTATCGACTCGGATGTAAGCCGAACCGTCATCAGCGCGTATCTCGCGCAGTTCGGCATCACGCATACGGGCACGATTACGACGATCTCGGTCGACGGGTCTTCCGGCATCGCGACCAACGGCGATCAAGATGAAGCCTACCTCGACGTTGAAACGATTGCCGGCCTGGCGCCGGGCGCGAACATCCGCATCTATCAGATCAAAGATCTCCTGGATGCGAGCATCGCCAAGGCATACAGCCGGATCGACACAGACGGCGTTGCAACGGTCGTTAATTCCTCGTTTGGCGGATGTGAAGTATCGAATGCACCGGAGGATCCGTACATCACCCAAGGCGCGCAGGCGGGAATTCTGTACGTTGCATCCGGCGGGGACAACGGCAACGTGTGCAACCCGCCCTCGCAGGTCGGCGCGAACTGGCCGGCGAGCAATCCGAACGTCATCGGCGCCGGAGGCACCGAAACGCGGCTCGCAACCGGAAATGCGGTGACGAGCGACACCGTTTGGAACGACACGAGCTGCGTCGGCACCCCAAGTCAGTGCGCCGGCGGCGGCGGCGTGTCGACGCTCTACCCGTTGCCGAGTTATCAAAGCGGTCTGGCCGGTAAGACGTCGTCCACGTTCCGCAACGTTCCGGACATTTCGATGCCGGCGGAGAGCGACACGATCGACGATGGTTCGTGGGTTCATCTCAACGGAACGTCGTGGGCGTCTCCCCAGTACGCCGCGCTCATGGCCGAACTCTACGAGTATTGCCACGTCTCGAACGGCATTGCCAACCCGGTTGGAATCCCGTACTACGTATTCGGCGCGGATGCGCAAGCATTCATCGACGTGATTCACGGCAACGATCAGTACCAAGGCACGACGCCGTTCTACACCGCCGGAACCGGCTACGATAACGCAAGCGGCCTTGGCGTTCCGCACGGAATGACGTTCGCGAATACCGCGTGCCCAGGCGGGGTGAAAGCAGCGGGCCTCCTGGCGCGTTCCGCGATGACGTTTGCCGCGCAGGCACCGCAGCGTCGGTCGGGCGCGTTCAGTTTGGATGTGACGCCGCGCATCGCGGGGTTAGTCGACCGCGGCGAACGCGCGGCGGATGCGGCAACGGCCGTTCAAATCGTGCTGCACGCCGATGCCGATCGCACGGCTGTGGAAAACGCGCTGCAGCAAGCGGGATTCAGTATCGAACGGAATTTCCGGTACGCAGGTCTAATCGACGCGCAAGCGCCGGCGGCCGCGGTCGAGCAGTTCTTCGGTACGCGCATCCATGACGTAGCGCAAGGAGCGGACGGCATGCGATATGCGCCGGCCGCGCGCGTCGTCGTGCCGGCTTCAATCGCGCCCTTCGTGAACACCGTCAGCATCGGGAACGTCGTCACGAGGCACGTGCTCTAGCAGCGCCCTAGGGAACGACCGCCGTAGCTTCGATCTCGACTTTCGCACCGTCTTCCAGCAGCGCCGTCACCTGCACCAGCGTCATGGCGGGATAGACCGAGCCGATGATCGCGCGGTACGCCGCGCCGATGCGCTTCGCGGCGGCCGTATATTCGCTCTTGTCGGTGACGTACCACGTCATTCGTACCAGATGTTCCGTCCCGGCGCCGGCGGCGTGCAATACCGCGACGATGTTGCGCAGCGCTTGCGCGGTCTGTTCGGCGAAATCGGCGGAGACGATCTCTTCGCGTTCGTTCCAGCCGATCTGACCGGCGATGAAAATCTGCTCGCCGCGTGCCGCGACTGCGTTGCTGTAGCCGCGCGGGCGTTTCCATCCGTCGGGCTGCACCGTCTTCATGCGTAATCCGCCGCGGTCGTAACGTCCGTGCCCGCGCCCGCCTTGAGCGCTCCGAGGACGAGCGTAAGTACTGCCGTGACCGCCAAATTCAGCACGAACGCGTAAAACATGTTCGCGCCGGCCAATACCGCGCCGCCGACGTGCAGCGGAAAGAACGTGGCAAAGTTCGTCGCCGCGGCCATCCATGTCGCGACGATCATACCGGCAGCCCAGCCGGCGAGCAGCGCCGCGGGATGAAACCAACGCGTGTAGAGTCCGAGGATGACGCTCGGAAAAATCTGCAGAATCCAAGCGCCGCCGAGTAGTTGAAAATCGATGGCGAACTGCGGCCGCACGAAGACCGCGATACAAAATCCGCCCGCCAGTACGAGCATCGCGACGTAGCGCGCCGTGTTGACTTCGGATGCAGGCCGCGCCTGACGCGCTCGAAACGACTGCAGAATGTTGCTCGCAAAGAGATTCGCGGCGCCGATGGACATAATCGCTGCCGGGACGAGCGCGCCGATCACGATCGCCGCGAACGCGATACCGGCGAACCAATTCGGAAAGAATTGCGCGAACAGCTGCGGGATTACGGCGTTCGTGTTCTTGCCGACGCTAACGTGCGCCGCCAAGGCGCAGTAGCCGAGCAGCGCGATGAACGTCAGCAGCAGGCTGTAGAGCGGAAGCAGGGCGCAGTTTCTGCGAATGGCCTGCGCGCTTTTCGCGCTGAGAACGCTCGTGACGGAGTGCGGATAGATGAACAGCGCGAGCGCCGAGCCGAACGCGAGTGACGAATAGGCGAAGTACAAGCTCGGGGCGAGCACGATCGAAGCGGGCTTCGGTCTTGCCGCCAGCACGCTTTGCGCGGCGCCGAAGACGTGCGCCCAGCCGCCCAGCTTCGACGGAATTACCGCCAAGGCGACGACGACGGTCAGGTAGATGAGCGTATCTTTCACGAATGCGATCATCGCCGGCGCGCGCAAACCGCTGGTGAACGTGTACGCGGCAAGCAGCACGAAGGCAACCATCAGAAAGAGCAGCGCGGACGCGTGCGTCGATGCAACGCCGGCGCGCTGCAGCACCGCTTGCATGCCGATGAGCTGCAGGGCGATGTAGGGCATCACGGCGAGCACGCCGGTGACCGCGACGGCGAGTTCCAGCGGACGGCTGCCGAACCGATCGTGCACGAAATCCGCGGTCGTGACGTAGCCGCGCCGTTTCGCAATGATCCAAAAGCGCGTCATGATGAGGAACGCGAGCGGGTACGCGATGGTCGTGTACGGGACGGCGAAAAACGCAAGCGCGCCTGCTCCGAACGCGAGCGCCGGAACCGCTATGAACGTATATGCGGTGTACAGATCGCCGCCGAGCAAGAACCACGAAACGATCGTTCCGAAGCGGCGGCCGCCCAGCGCCCATTCATCGAGTGTGTTCAGGCCGGTGCGTCCCCAGCGTGCCGCGAGAAATCCTAACACCGTCACGCCCAAGACAAGCGCGATGAAGATCGCGGTGCCGCTACTCATGACCGGGCTCGCGCGTGAGCAGGTACACGATCCACACTACTACTGCAGACAGCACGATCCACACGATCAGGTACCAATAGAAAAACGGAAACCCGAACAGCGGCGGCTCGCGGCGAGCGTAGAACGGCGGGACGAGTGTCGCGACGAACGGCACCGCCAGGAGCCAGTAAGAAAAGCGCTTGCTCATGGGCGCGACTTCAGCGCTAGCGCTTCACGCCCTGCGTGCGCTGCGCCCACAACGCGAATAGCGACTGCTTTCCGATGAGCTGCGAGAGCGCCATGCCGCCGATGCAGACCGCCGTGCCGACGATCTGATGCGGCTCGATCTCGGACTTCAAAATCGCGACGCTGAGCAGTCCGGCGAGCACGGGCGTGGCGAATTGGAACAGCGAGGTGCGGGCCGCGCCGATCCGCGAGATGCCGTAACTCCAAACCGGATACGTGAGGAGAATCGGAAACAAGACCGCGTACAGATAAATGCCCCAGTCCAGAAGTGGAACGCGCGAGAAGTCCTGATGGAGCAGCCGCGGAACCGCGCCCGGCAAGATCATCAGCGTTCCGATCGTCATGGTAATCGCCACGAACGAAACCGGCGTGTAACGATCGAGTACGCGGGCGCTGAAAACGTTGAAGAGCGCAAAAAGTGCCGTTGCGATCAGCGTAAGCCCGTCGCCGCTGCGAAACGTCGCATGGCCGGCAAATGCGCCTTCGAAGATCGCGACCCCGAACAGCGCGATGACCGCGCCCGCCCAGCGTCCGCTTCTGATGCGTTCCTGCTTGGAGAGCGCAACGACGGCGAGCGTCATCACCGGTGCGAGCGCTCCGAGCAGCGCCGACGCGAACGGCGTCGTGTGCGCCAAGCCGATGACCCAAAGGTATTGGTACGCGCCGTATCCGCAAGCGCCGCAAATTATAAGCGTGGGCATATCGCGCCAGTGCACGACGATGCGTTCGCCCATGATCTTCGCGAGCACGAACGCGAGCGGCGTCATCGCGATGAATCGCATGCCGGTGAGCGCAAGCGGATCGAACACGCCGAACGCGTATTTCAAGATCACCGTGTTGAGCGACCAGCAAAATATGACGTAGAGCAGTCCGACATAGACGATGGCGCGCGGGTTCACGGTGCTCCAGGTCATACCCGCAGAAACGCCAACCTCCTGGGACATGTTGGAGTTCGTCGACAACGGCGGCGTGCAGCTTTGCATGGAGCGCCGCGGAAACGGCGAAGAGCACGTGCTGTTTCTACACGGGTGGATCAGCGCGCGGCGGATGTGGTACGACGTCGTCGAGCGCTTGGATCCCGGCCGCTTCACGATGCACCTGCTCGACTTTCGCGGCAACGGTTTGAGCGATCGTCCGCGGGATGGGCACGACCTGCTCGGCTACGTTTGCGATGCGCGAGCCGCACTCGCCGCCATCGACTCGCCGGTCGTCATTGCCGCGCATTCGATGGGCGGAAAAGTGGCGCAATATCTCGCAAGCGAACGCCCGAAGAATCTGGCGAAGCTCATCCTCGCCGCACCGGGAACGGCGGCCGGCGGGACGCCGAGTGAACGACAACGTCTTGCCGCGCTGGACGCCTACGGCAGCCGAGAGAAGATCGCGGCGTTTCAGCGCGCCGCGATGACGCGGCAGCCGGAGCCGGCCATACTGCAGCGCACTGTCGAAGATGCGCTCGTCGCGCAGTTCGAGCATTGGTACGGCTGGTACGATCGCGGCAGATTCGAGGCGTTCGCGCAGCGGCTCGCGCTCATCACCGCGCCGACGCTGTGCATCGCCGGCGGAAAAGATCCGCTCGTGCCGCCAAGCCGAGCCAAACGCGAAGTTGCACAGGCGATCGCCGGATGTCTGCTCGTTACGCTGCGCGACGCCGGACACAATCTGCCGATCGAGGCGCCGGAAGAAATCGCGCAAGCGATCACTTCATTCTGATCCCCACCCGGCGGTCGACGACGGCGCGCTATAGGACGAACTCGCCCAACTGCTCCCGTCGGTGCATGCGTTCGTTGCTTGATTTCGGTACGCGACGCGGACCGCCGTATCGTCCGCCGCGCCCGGTATAGCGGACGTGCATGGGTTGGGCGTCGCCGGTGCCGCCCCACCGTCGTCTCCGGGCGCGTGAGCGTTCACGACGTCGTCGAACGCTGCGTCGCGCGCGCCGGCAATCGCGGCGTACGGCGGCGTGCTCATGGTGCGCAGGATCACCGTGCTGTCCTGCGTTGCAACTTTCGCGCCGTTCGCGTCTTGCACCGTTACGGTCACGAGGGCGCTCATGCGGCCTTCGCGGACGTACCCGTTGGTCTGCACGTTTGCCGCGCAGTTCGTCTCTTCCGGGTCGCACGAAGACGCAACGCTTGGAGGTGCGGATGAGAGTGTAATCCTTTCGGTCGTCATGTACGTGCACGCCGCGTTGGCGCACGCAGCGGGGATCGGCGTGAAGGCCGGCGCCGGATACGGCGATCCGCCGGACTGCATTTGCGCGGCCACGCTCCGCTGCAGCGACGACGCCGCGCGCTGATATCCCGTCGCCAAATACGGCCGAGCCATGCGCGTCACCGTCATACGTGTCATCGCCAACCCCGCGGAGAGAATCGTCGTACCGACGAGCACCAAGAGCGCAACGTAGAAAAGCGCGCCGGCGAGCATTTACGGCGCGCCGCTCGGCATCGCTACGAGACCGGGGCGGTCGATCTGCGATCCGGGAAGCGGCGCCTTCGCGTAAACGTTCCCCGAGACGCTCACGACGCCGGGATCGCCGCGTCCCGGCTCGGGCGTGTAGCGAATCGAAACGGTGATCTGCGCCGACGCTCCGCTGGGGCTCAGCGTCGTGGTCATAAGCGCCGGCTGCGTCGTCGACGCGGAGAGCGGAAGCGATATGGTTTGCGAACCGTTCGGCGCATCTCCCGGCGTCCCGTACTTCCATGCATCCTGCGCGATGCGCAAGGTCTGCTCCGCGGTCAGCAGTGCGGCCATGCGCGCGGCGCCACCCTGCTGCCCCGCGAATCGGCCGAACATTGCGATGCCGTAGAGTACGGTTCCCGCAGCAATTGCGACGAGGCCGGCCGCAACCGCCGTTTCGACGAGCGTGATGCCGGATTGCGAGCGGAGTCTCACACGTGCGATAGTGCCCGCTTCGTTTTGCCGCGCGCCAACAGGGCGCGAACGCGTACAAACGGGACGCGCAGCAAGGGACGCTCAAACGCGTACGTCACGATCGCGGCTTGCGCGATAGTCACGGCGAAGGCCGCTACCGTGTACGTCAGTTCCCAGTGCGGGTCGGCGTGCTGGTCGCTGCCGGCATACGGCGGAACGCGCCACTGCAGCATGAGCCGCGCGAGCGCCTGATGATAGAGATAGAGATTGTAGGATATCGCCGCAAAGAAGAGCAGCAGCGGGTTCGCGAGCAGCCGTTGCCAGGCGCGAACTGCGAGCAGCGATCCCAAACCCATGAACGTGAACGCGACGCCCACCAGCGTGCGGTTGTGAATCTGCCAGACGGTAGACCACTGATCGGCCGTGCGTACCGACCACAGGTTCTGCAGCAGCACGGTCAGCATCGCGAATCCCGCGATTGCCGCAAGCGTCGCAACCGCAGGCGTCCACGCGCGGCGCGCTTCCCTCCAGCGAACGAAAAGATGTGCGGAGATCATTCCGGCGGCAAAAATATCGAGATATCCCGGCAAGTTGTCGATCAGCTGTTCCATGAAGGTGTGATAACAGCACTGCGCCGCGTACGAGCGATAGACGAGGCTTATCGCGACCATTGCGCCCGCCGTAAGCCACGGAACGCGTTTGAAGCAAAGCCACAAGAGCGGGAAGACTGCGTAGAATTGAACCTCTACGGCGAGCGTCCATAGCACCCCGTTGATCGATCCGTACGTGCTGCTCCACCACGTGTGAATGAACAGCAGATGCGTAACGACGTCGCGCAACGCGTCACCGGCGTTTGCGAATCGCGCATACCCGATTGCGATGAGTACGACGATGCACAGGACGTATGACGGGAGGATCTTGATCGCGCGGCGGTACGCGAAGTGGCCCCACTGCGGCGGCGCTTCACCGCGCGCGAGCGCCGCAACGAAGGGATACGCGATGACGAAACCGCTGATGTAAAAGAAGAGATCGACGCCGGCAAACCCGGTTTCCGGAATGAACTGCAGCGACGGCATCGGAGCCGGCGCCCATGAAATTTCCCAGACGTGATACCACAGCACGAGGAGCACGGCAATGCCGCGCAACCCGTCGAGAACGGCGAGTCTGGTCTGCGCCACGGAAGCGTTTTCGGAGGAAGCGGCGTCCCACCCCGCGTAAAAAGCCGGCATGCGGCAGATTCTTATCGGCGGGTCGATTCTGGCGCTTCTGCTCGCGCTCCCGGTTGCGGCGCAGAGCGCGCCTCTGCGCGTCGTCACCTATCACTTCAACATCGACGAGCACGGGTTCATGTCTTCGACCAGCATCAGCACGTCGGGCGATACGGCGCTGGGCGGGATGACGATGACGGGCGGACGCTCCGGAACGATAACGGTCAACGTGCTTTCCGCTACGAAAGACGGCGGCCTCGTCGTTGAAGCGCACGAGCAAGTCGACCGAGCGGATCACCCGATGCAGGCCGTTAGATGCGCCGTTTACGAGAACCCCGACAACGTGGTATGCGATCAGAATCTCGAGCAAGCCGGTGCCGTGACCGAAGAGATCGATTCGCTGCTCTCGTATTTCGGACGCGGATTTTACGACACGTCGCGGTTAGACACGAATAACCACTGGCAAACCGTTCAGCCGCTCAACGACGGCAAAGCGAGCCGCACGACTGATTTCACGGTTACCGGTGCGGATGGGAACGTCGTCACGATGAACGTCAAGCGCGTTACGCGCACCGGCAACGGCGTTACGACGATGGCCGGAACGCTGATCTACGATTCGGGGATGACGATTCCCAAATCCGGGCATCTGGTTACGGATTCGAACGAAGGCGGCGAACTCGGCGGTTCGCTCTTCGATTTCAAACTGCTCTCGGATTCGTTCGCTAAACACTGACGTTCGTCGAGCCGCCGAACGGCCGCGCGCCCGCGACCTCGGGCGAAACGAACGCCTGCTCCGCACTGCTCGGTGCCGGCAGCGGCGGCGCGAAGCAAAATGCGACGAGCAAACCCGCGAATCCGGCGATGAACGGCGAACCGATCGTCATATTCGGCGGCCACCCGAGCGCGCCGCTCTGCAAGCGGACGGAGCCGATGTACGCAGCGCTCATGACGAACGGTATGACGAATCCCAAAATATAGAAGCCGTTTCCGGCGCGAGCACGATCTTTCAGCAGGGCGATCGCAGTATCCGCAACGATGCCTGCTATGAGCGCCGCCGGGATGTCCCAATACGTGTCGGCCTGCGTCGCAAGCGCGATGGAATACAGGCCGAGCAGTGCCGTGATCGCACCGAGCGGCAGGCGCCAGCGTCGAACCAGCAGCAGGATCACGCCCATCATAATCAGCGACGAAACGATCACCGCGTCTATGCCGTACGTTTTGCCGATCTCCGTGTAGATTGCGGCCGGCTGACCGGCGGCTGTGAAGAGCACCTCCGTATTCGATCGCCACGACGGATGGCTTGCGTCTTGCCAGGCCAATTGCGTTACGTCGGCGGCGTGCGTTCCGTCGATGCGCGCAATCCAAATTTGCGCGGCTCCGCCGGCGCTCGACACGTAGGCGATCCGCTTCCCATTCGGCGAAACCGCCGGTTCCGATCCGCGCACGTTCAGCAGCTGCGCGCTTGAAGCCGAAGCGCGGGTGAGCCACAGCGAACCGTCGTCTTTGTCGAAGACGATCGCTCCCGTGCTCGCCCAGTACGGCTCCGCACCGCCCGCCGTCGATGCAAGCCAGCGCACCGGCCCACCGCGCGAGGCGACGACGGCAAGTTGCTGGCGGATCCCGTTTCGCGATTGAAAGGCGATCCAGCGTCCGTCCGGCGACCACGTCGGATTCTGGACCGTCGTCGTTCCGGTCACGATGGTGCGCGCGTTTGCGCCGTTCCGGTTTGCCGTGAGGATCGAAAAATTCCCCGACGTTCCAGCAGGCATCGAAACGTAGGCGATGCGCGTTCCGTCGGGTGACCATGCGACCTGCGTATCGTGGTTGCCGGAACGCGTGATCTGCACGGCATGCGATCCGTCCGCGCGCGCAACGTAGAGATTGGAAGGGACGAGCCCGCCGCTCGATGTTCCGTTTTGCACGCGATACGCCACCATGCTTGCGTCCGGCGAAACCGCCGCTCCCCACATGTCGTGACGCGGCATGCCGAGCACGCGCGTTTCGTTCGCGCTGTTCGCGCGCACGGAAAACAGTTCTCCGCCGGTGAGCGATGCGCCGTTCGCATTCGATGATCTGCGAGGTCGTGCCGTCCGCGAATAGGGACGCGTATTGCGTGAAGAAACCGAGCAGCACGAGCAGTGCGGCGCAGCAGAGCACGAGTGGACCCACCACGCGCCATCCGCCGGCGCCGGCGCCGTACCGATGGGCGATGGACCGAATCGGTCCCGCGAAAAGCAGCGCTCCGCCAAGCGCGAGCCAGAGATGCGAAATGCTGATGAGACCGGTGATGTCCGTTTCTATTCCGTACAGCGTGTGCCAGAACAAATCGAAGACGCCGCCCGTTGCGAACACGACGACGCCGACGAGCGATGTCCAGTACCCGTAGGGTAATCCGCCCCTGAACGAATAACCGCGCCGCAGGTTGCGCAGCCCGGTGAAGCCGAGGACGATGCCGCTCAACGCCATGCACGAGTAGAGAACGGCGTGCCACGGCGTGAAAAGCTCTGGTCGACGAGGCCGTGCGCGTGCGCCCAACCGTCTTGAACGACGCCTGCCATGACGAGCGCCGAGAGCACCGCCATGAGCCAATCGAACGCGAGCGAAGAAGGCGGATATGAGGAAAGACGCATCGTCGTACTCCTTTAGGACATGTACGAGGTCCCCGCCCGGCAGTTTCGTAGCGGCCGGATCGCCTGCCCGTCCGCGCAGGCGGGCGCGTACTCGCTGCGTTCGCGCGGGGCGCACCCGTCGTTGACTCGGCTAGGAGACCTTGATATACTCCCAAAGTTCGGTCGCACCGGAAGGTGTGGCCGACTTTTGGTGTGTGTGAGTAGGAGTCAGTAGTTGCCGACCATCAGTCAGTTGGTTCGTAAGGGCCGCGAGAAGGCGGAAAAGAAGGTCAAGACACCCGCGTTCCGCGTCATCCAGACCGGTCCGAAGCCGGGTCACCCCGACCTGCCCTTGCGCTCGTTCGAAGTGGCCGGCAACCCCCAGCGCCGCGGCGTATGCACGCAAGTCAAGACCGTGACGCCCAAGAAGCCCAACTCGGCGCTTCGTAAAGTGGCTCGCGTCCGATTGACGAACGGCGAAGAGGTTACGGCGTACATTCCGGGCATCGGCCACAACCTGCAGGAGCACTCGGTCGTGCTCGTGCGCGGCGGCCGCGTGAAAGATTTGCCCGGCGTTCGCTATCACATCATCCGCGGGACCCTGGACACCTCGGGCACCGCAAACCGCAAGCAAGGCCGTTCGAAATACGGCGCCAAGCGTACTGCCAAGAAGTAAAAAGGAACTACATGCCTCGTAAAGGTCCCGCACCGAAGCGGCAGATTCTGCCCGATCCGCGTTTCAATTCGAAAGTGCTCGCGCGCTTCATTAATAAGATCATGCTCCGCGGCAAAAAGTCGTTGGCCGAGCAGATCACCTACGGCGCGCTCGAGATCGTTTCCGAAAAGACCGGTCGCGATGCGATGGACGTGTTCTCGCAAGCGCTCTCCAACGCGATGCCGCTGGTGGAAGTGCGCCCGCGCCGGGTCGGCGGTGCGACCTATCAGGTGCCGATGGAGGTCCGTCCGGATCGGCGTCAGGCGATGGCGATGCGGTGGTTGATCGGCTTCGCGCGTTCGCGCGCCGGACGCTCTATGGAAGAGAAGCTGGCGGCCGAACTGATGGACGCGTCAAACAATCAGGGCGCTGCGATCAAGAAGCGCGAGGACACGCATAAAATGGCGGAGGCGAACAAAGCCTTCGCGCACTACAGATGGTAATGGCGCTTCGGCCTGGCCTCCGCGCCCCCCACGCCGAAGCGTGGGGCCCCCATGATTGCATGGCGCCTAAAGATACTGCTAACATAAGCGCTCCCCGTGGGCGCCGATAGAACTTACGAATAAAACAATGGCAGCAAGAGAATTTCCGCTCGAGCGGACACGCAACATCGGCATCGCCGCGCACATCGACGCGGGCAAAACGACGTGCACCGAACGCATTCTGTTCTATACCGGCCGCACGCACAAAATCGGCGAAGTGCACGACGGCGCCGCGACGATGGACTGGATGGTTCAAGAGCAAGAGCGCGGCATCACGATTACGTCGGCTGCGACGGCGTGCACGTGGCACGACACGCGCATCAATATTATCGATACGCCTGGCCACGTGGACTTCACGGTCGAAGTGGAGCGATCGCTCCGCGTCCTTGACGGCCTCGTCGCCCTCTTCGACTCGGTCGCCGCCGTGCAGCCCCAGTCCGAGACGGTGTGGCGTCAAGCCAACAAATACAAAGTGCCGAGGATCATCTTCGTCAACAAGATGGACCGCATGGGCGCCGACTTCTTCAATGCGGTCGACAAGATCAAAGAGCGTCTGGGCGCAAACGCGACGCCGATCCAAGTGCCGATTGGTGCCGAAGACCACTTCGAAGGTGTGGTCGATCTGTTCACGATGAAGAAGATCGTCTATTCCGACGATCTCGGTTCGACCATGGCCGAAGCGGCCGTCACGGATGCGGACGGCGAGTTGAAGGCCGTCGCGCACAAGTGGCGTCAAAACCTCGTGGAGAATATCGCCGAGCAAGACGAAGAGCTGCTCGAGATGTTCTTCGACGGCAAAGACCTGCCGATCGATCGTATGAAGGAAGCGCTGCGCAAGGCGACCATCGCCGGCACGGTGCTGCCGATGCTTTGCGGATCCGCGTTCAAGAACAAAGGCGTGCAGCCGCTGCTCGATGCAGTAGTCGAGTACATGCCCTCGCCGCTCGACGCCAAGCCGATCATCGGCAAGGATACGAAAACGGAAGCAGAGATCACGCGCAAGCCCGACGACAAAGAACCGTTTGCGGCGTTGGCGTTCAAGATCGCGACCGATCCATACGGGAACCTGACGTATTTTCGCGTCTATTCCGGGACGCTCGACAAAGGCTCGTACGTGTACAACTCGCGTTCCGGCAGGAAAGAGCGCATCGGGCGCATTCTGCGTATGCATGCGAACCACCGCGAAGACATCGATTCGATTGGAGCGGGCGACATCGCGGCAGCGGTCGGCTTAACGGACACGCGCACGGGCGATACGCTCTGCGACGAAAAGCATCCGATCATGCTCGAGTCGATCACGTTCCCGGAACCGGTCATCTCTCAGGCCATCGAACCGAAGACCAAGGGCGATCAGAACCAGCTCGGCAAAGGTCTGCAGCGCCTGGCGCAAGAGGATCCGACGTTCCGCATGTATACGGACGAGGAAACGCAGCAGACGATTATCGCCGGTATGGGCGAGCTGCATCTCGAGATCATTCTCGATCGTCTGCGCCGCGAGTTCAAAGTCGAGGCGAACGTGGGCAAACCGCAGGTCGCCTACAAAGAAGCGATCACCAAAAAGGTCGAGAAGCAGGGCAAATTCGTCCGGCAGTCCGGCGGTAAAGGCCAGTACGGCGACGTGTGGCTGCGCGTCATGCCCGGCGAACCCGGAACCGGTTTCGTCTTCGAATGGAAGATCGTCGGCGGCAACGTTCCGAAGGAGTACCAGAAAGCCGTTCAGGAAGGCATTCGCGAGGCATCGCAAAGCGGCGTCCTTGCGGGCTTTCCGGTGATGGACTTCAAGGTCGAAGCGTTCGACGGTTCATACCACGACGTGGACTCCTCGGAAATGGCGTTCAAGATCGCCGCGTCGATGGGATTCAAGGACGCGAATCGCTCCGCAGGGCCGATCTTGCTGGAACCGATCATGAAAGTCGAAGTGACGACGCCGAAGGACTACATCGGCGCCATCACCGGAGACCTGAATCGGCGCCGCGGCATGATCCAAGCGACGGAAGAAGTTCCGGGCGGCGCGCAGGTGATTACCGCGCACGTACCGCTCTCGGAGATGTTCGGCTATGCGACCGATATGCGGTCGGCAACGCAAGGCCGCGCGACGTATACGATGGAGTTCTCTCACTACGAGAAAGCTCCGAAATCGGTCGAGGAGGAAGTGGTCGCAAAAGCGGCCGGAAAGAAAAGCTCCGCCGCATAACACGACCAAGGATCTCAAAGACCCCAGGGATCGAAAAGACCCGAAGGATCGCACATATCCCGAGGATCGAAAGAACCCTGAAGACCCCAAAAACAAGCGATAAGCAAGCAAAGGATACGAAAAGCGAATCATGGCGAAGGCTAAATTCGAACGTAGCAAACCCCACGTAAACATCGGCACGACGGGGCACGTCGACCACGGTAAGACGACGCTTACCGCGGCAATCATCAACTGCCTCGCCACCGAGAACGCAAACATCCAGAAGCGCAACGTCGACGACATCGACAACGCTCCGGAAGAAAAAGAGCGCGGCATTACGATCGCGATCTCGCACCAAGAATACGAGACCAAGAAGCGCCACTACGCGCACGTCGACTGCCCCGGCCACGCCGACTACATCAAGAACATGATCACCGGCGCGGCGCAGATGGACGGCGCCATTCTCGTCGTCTCCGCGACGGACGGTCCGATGCCGCAGACACGCGAGCACATTCTGCTGATGAAGCAGGTCGGCGTTCCGTACATCGTCGTGTTTCTGAACAAGTGCGACATGGTCGACGACGAAGAATTGCTCGAACTGGTCGAAATGGAAGTTCGCGAACTCCTCAACCAGTACGAGTTCCCCGGCGACACTACGCCTATTATCCGCGGTTCGGCCCTCAAGGCGCTGAACAGCTCGGGCAAGCGCGGTGACGCCGATGCGGATCCGATCTTCAAGTTGATGGACACGGTCGACGAGTACATTCCGGATCCGGTCCGCGAAACCGACAAACCGTTCCTCATGCCGGTGGAAGACGTATTCACGATCACCGGCCGCGGTACGGTAGGGACCGGCCGCGTCGAGCGCGGTCAAGTCAAGGTCGGTGAAGAAGTCGAGATCGTCGGGCTGACGGAAGAGACGAAGAAGAGCGTCGTTACGGGCATCGAGATGTTCCGCAAACTGCTCGACATCGGAATCGCCGGCGACAACATCGGCGTGCTGCTGCGCGGCATCGAGCGCACCGGCATCGAGCGCGGCCAGGTGCTCGCAAAGCCCGGTTCGATCAAACCGCACAAGAAGTTCAAAGCGGAAGTCTACGTCCTCTCGAAGGAAGAGGGCGGACGTCATACGCCGTTCTTCGCAAACTACCGGCCGCAGTTTTATTTCCGTACGACGGACGTGACCGGCACCATCAAACTGCCGGAGGGCGTGGAAATGGTGATGCCGGGCGACAACGTCGCGATGGACGTGGAACTCATCACGCCGATTGCGTGTGAAGAAGGTCTGCGTTTCGCAATCCGCGAGGGCGGCCGGACAGTCGGCGCCGGCGTCGTCGTCGGAGTCCAAGACTCAGCTCTTTTCGTCCGCAGCGTTGTTGCCGGTTTTCTTGTGGTCCATAGACCACTTCGCAAACCGGCGCCTAACTGCAAACGAAAATAGCGTCGTCGTGGGATCACTGCTAGTTAAGGAATGTCGAGAAAGTAAATGGCCAAACAGAAGATTCGCATCCGCCTCAAGGCGTACGATCACAAAGTGCTCGACCAGTCGGCGGAGCGTATCGTCGAGACGGCAAAGCGTACGGGCGCGTTCGTCAGCGGACCCGTTCCGCTGCCGACCGAGATCAACCGGTTCTGCGTGAATCGCTCGCCGCACGTCGACAAGAAGTCGCGCGAGCATTTCGAAATGCGAACGCACAAGCGCCTTATCGACATTCTGCAGGCCTCGCCGAAAACGATGGATGCACTGATGCACCTGGATCTGCCGGCGGGCGTGGACATCGAACTCAAAGCCTAAACACCGGAAAAAGGCCCCGTCGTAACGGGGCCTTTTTTTACACGAGTGCCGTACCGATGAGACCGTTGCGCGTGACGAGAGCGGCCAATTCCGCTTCGTTCAGCGCCTCCGCTGCGCGCGGGCGTTGCGGGAGCACCATGTAGCGCGCCTCGGCGGTGCTGTCCCACACGACGATTCGCGCGTCGCGCGCGAGCTCGACACCGAATTCTCGTAAGACGGCGCGCGGCTCGGCGACAGCGCGCGCGCGGTACGCCTCGCTCTTATACCAGGACGGTGACGGCCCGAGCAAGGCAATGGGGTAGCACGAGCACAGCGTGCAGACGATGAGGTTGTGCGCAGCTTCGGTATTTTCCACGACGCGCAGCCGTACGGGCGCCCAATGCGTAAGGTCGACGCCCAACTCGGCGACGGCCGCGTTGGCATCGTTCAACAAACGTTTTTTGAACGTTGCATCGCTCCATGCGCGCGCGACGATGCGGTAGCCGTTCTCCGGCCGTGAATGCGCGAGAAACGATTCGACGAGGGCGTCGAGTTGCTGCTCGGTCGTTACGCCGTGCGTTTCCAGCCTTGCAATCAACGTCTTGACTCGGCGCGACGCGTTCGCGCTGTGCTCGTGATCGTGCGCGCGCGCGCTCATCCCTCGGGCTCCAAGTATGACTCGAAAAGGTCGGCGCGAACGGCGTGGTCGTCAAGATCGAACTCGACCGTGTACAGCATTTCGTGAGGCGCTTGCGTTCCGGCTCTCGCCGCCTCGTCGGCGAAACGAAACGAACCAAGCGCGCACACCACGCGTCCGCTGCGCGTTTGCAAATAGCCCGGCAGCCGCGTGTGGCCGGTCGTGCGCTGAGCGCGCGTGCGCACTCGCGATCCCGGTTCAAACATCGGGCAAACCTTTGCGCTGCAGCAGCGTTTCAATTGCTTGCAGCCAACGCTCATAGTAGCTGCTGTTTCGATACGCGTCAGACGGCATCGTTTCGATCGCGTCGCGGAATTCGTCGAGCGTATACAGCGCCTTCTGCAGCAGCACGCGGTTGAGCGCAAAAACGCGCGCTTCCCACTCGTGGTGGAAGGGTGCCGCGTCGTCCGACGTGTCGATACGCCCGTACTGCCCGGAAGACCCAATATCGTGAGGTCGCATTACTCACAGGATGTGCGCAGAAATCCCGCTTTATCCTCGCGTTTCCACAGGTTAGCCGCAAGGCCGCCGCAAGCGCCGCGCCGTAGCGCCGCTTTGTCTGGGGGCATCTCTCCTGCCGTGGAGGTATACGCTCGTGTTGGATATGATTTTAATCGCCTTCGTACAGGCGAAGGAACTGAAAGTCGTGCGCAATGAGTCGGGGGTGTGGCTCAGCAACGGCGACGGCTTTCCACTCAACCTCATCACCGGTGAAATCGAGCGCGTAAAAAACGACGCGCGGAGCGACGAGTCATGGAAGTAAAGCCGAGCTATTTGGGGACCATGATCGCGCTGGCGACCGCCGCCTTCGGGCTGATCGCGGCGCTGGCGTGGAACAAGTTCATCACCGACCTAATCGCGATGTACCTCAAACCCGGTTCCGGCATCTGGGCCGAGCTGGGTTACGCCGTGATTATTACCATCATCGCAACGATCGTCATTCAGATGCTCGCAAAAATGACCGAGCGGGATATCGGGCCGAAGACGTAGAGCCGTCCCCATTCCGGCTCAGCGGCATGGATACGCCTGGTCGCCCGGCGAAAGGAACTTCATGCCGATTCCGCTGCACCACGTTCGCGAGCGAACCTTTTCCGGAACGCGCCGCCGGATTTTTCAACTCCTCGTCGACATGGGCACCTCGAACGATGTCGTCTGGCCGTTTGCAGCGCAGCCGTTCATGCGCTCGCCGGGACCGCTCGTTCCTCAAAAAACGGAGGAATGGCATAACGGATTCCATGCCGTCCTGGACGAGATCGTCCCGGAAGAACGCATCGTGTGGCGAATTCAGAACGAGGGCTTCGAAGGCACGCACGGGTTTTATCTGAGCGGCGACGCGAAGAAGACGACGGTCCAGCACCGCATCGAAGCCACCTTGAGCGATACGGAAGGCCGTTTATTGTGGCGGCGTCTGGAAGATGCCAACGAACGATCGATGGAAGCGCTCTTCGACAAAATCGCCCGCGTTCTCAAACGCTAGGAACCATGACCGCCACCCAAGAGAAGGCCCCCACCCTGCCGAATCCGCAGGACTTCCTGAACATCGACGCGCTGCTCGACGACGAAGAGCGCATGGTCCGCGAGACCGTTCGCGCGTTCGTGCGAGATCGCATCACGCCCAACATCGCGGAGTGGTTCGAAGAAGGCACGCTGCCGCGCGAACTGGGTAAGCAGCTCGGCAATCTCGGGCTTCTCGGCATGCATCTGCACGGCTACGGCTGCCCCGGCGCGAGCGCGGTGGCGTACGGCATCGCTTGTCTCGAACTCGAAGCGGGCGATTCCGGCGTACGCAGCTTTGCCTCGGTACAAGGCTCTCTCGCGATGTTCGCCATTCACCGCTGGGCGAGCGAGGAGCAAAAGGAATTATGGCTTCCACGCATGGCGGCGGGTGACGCGCTCGGATGTTTCGGATTGACCGAGCCGGATTTCGGCAGCAATCCAGGCGATATGCGCACGTTCGCGCGCCGCGACGGCAGCGACTGGATTATCAGCGGCACAAAGATGTGGATCACGAACGGCGGCATCGCGGACGTCGCAATCATTTGGGCGCAAACGGACGAAGGCATTCGCGGTTTTGCCGTTCCAACCGAAACGAGAGGGTTTGCCGCGCACGCGATAGAGCGAAAGCTTTCGCTGCGCGCGTCCGTTACGTCTGAGCTGGTGCTGAACGACTGCCGCATCCCCGGCGAAGCGGCATTTCCGGAGGTTCGCGGTTTGCGCGGCCCGCTGGCGTGTTTAAACGAAGCGCGCTATGGCATCGTTTGGGGCGTCATGGGCGCGGCACGAACGTGTTTCGAAACCGCGCTCGAGTATTCGAAAACGCGCGTGCAGTTCGGCAGGCCGATCGGCGGCTTTCAAATCACACAGGAAAAACTCGTCAACATGCTGGTCGAGTTGAATAAAGGCACGCTTCTTGCGCTGCACATCGGCCGCATGAAAGATCAAAGCCGCGCGCACGCGACGCACGTGAGTTTCGGAAAACTCAATAACGTGCGCGAGGCGCTCGCCATTGCGCGCGAAGCGCGCTCCATCTTAGGCGCCAACGGCGTAACGCTCGAATATCCCGTGATCCGCCATATGAACAATCTCGAGTCGGTGCTCACCTACGAGGGCACGAGCGAGGTGCACACGCTGATTCTCGGGCAGGCGATTACGGGCACGAGCGCGTTTACGTAACCCGATCCGTCTTGCCGCATCGCAAACGCTCGATCAGGACGTACGTCCACGCACCGAAGAAGCCGCCGATATACCCGCAGAGCGTATCGATCGTGTTCCAGTACAGGCCTTCGCGTTCGCCATGCAGCCATTGCGCGATTTCGATGAGCGCGCTGTAACCGGCGACGATGAGTGCGACGGGGAGAACGTCTTTCTCGCCGCGCCTGCGCCAGTATGCCATCGCCAGTCCAATCAATCCGAATGCCACGACGCTTAGAAGCTTTCGTATGTCGACATGGACGAAATCGCCGAGAGTGCTCGGCGTGGTTGCCTTTTCGAAATGCCGGCTAAGCGCTACGAACAAAAAAACGGCCATCAGCACGAGCGCAACGATTGCCGTTTTGGCGGAGTCCCTGATGAAGGCCATGCGAAGCCCATGCTAGCACGCGGTTTCCGCGCCGCGTATGAGCAGCTCATCTCCCGATTTCATGGGCTGTCCGGCCTATGCCGGCACGCCTACGCGCGACATGCGCACGCCTCACGCGCCGTTGTTCTGCGGTCCGTATACTCAAACGGAGAACCATGCCGGTTTTAGCAACCACGGAATTTCCCCCGCCAGGATACGGCGGCATCGAGCGCTATATGGTCAGGCTCGCGGATGAAATCGCCGCCGCGGGCCACGTTTTGACCGTGGTTGCGCCTTGGATGCCCGAGTGCGATGCATTTGACGCCGCGCAGCCTTACCGCGTCATCCGTTTTCCGTTTCCCGGTCACGATCGTCCGGAATCGCTGCCGATGTGGACCTACCGCGTGCGCAAGGCGGTAATCGAGGCGCACCGCGACATGCCGGACAAGTGCACGATTGCGTCGTCGTGGCTGCGCAGCGGCTTGGCCTGCGCGACGCTGCCGCGTTCGCTGCGCGGCAAACTCGCGATCGTCGCGCACGGTTCGGAGATACTTTCGCAGCGCTCGTTTTTGCGCAAAGCGATGATGCGGACGGTGTTTGCGCGCGCCGACGTTGCGGTGGCCAACAGCGCGTTTACGGCGCGCCTTTTACGCGAGGCGAAACTTTCATCGGATCCCGTCCTCGGGCGTTGCGGAATAGAACCGAAGACCTCGCAGCGCATGCCGGCCGAGGTTCCCACGATTCTCTCGGTCGGGCGGCTCGTCCGGCGCAAAGGGTTCGACAAGACGATCGAGGCGCTTGCGTTTCTCGTCGACGAGTTCCCCACGCTTCGATACGAGATCGTGGGCGTTGGACCGGATGCCGAGCACTTCCGCAATCTGGCGCAATCGCTGGGCGTTGCGCGTCACGTTGCGTTTCTCGGTGATATTTCGGACGCGGAACTCGAGCAAGCCTATGCGCGCGCCTGGTGTTTCTCCCTCGCGACGCGGCGCGTCGGCGCGGGCGACGTCGAAGGTTTCGGCATCGTGTATCTGGAGGCCGCAATGGCGGGACTCGCGTCGGTCGGCGGCATGAACTCCGGAGCTGAAGATGCTATCGAAAACGGTAAGTCGGGCCTGCTGGTCGACGGGAACGATCCGCAGGACATCGCAGGCGCACTACGCGTGCTGCTTGGCAATCGGAACAGGGCGGACGCGATGGGAATCTACGGCCGGCAGCGCGCGCTGAACGAGTTTACGTGGGCGTTAGCCGCGGCGAACATCATGCGTGCGCTTGGGCGAGAACCCCTTCGTGCGGAGATGAAGCCGGAATTAACCCAGGCGTAAGCGGCGCCCACGTTTCTTCGGTCGTCGCCCAGCTTCCGGCGCCGCGATCTTCGAATTGAAAGTCGATAATGCGGGCGCCCGCGGCCTCTATGGCTTGGCGAACTTTGCTGCGCTTGTTGAAAGGTGCGAAGAGCAGCAAATGCCCTCCGCCGCCGGCGCCGAGAATCTTTCCGCCGATCGCACCGGCAGACTTCGCCGTTTCGTAGAGTTCCTCGATGTGGCTGTTGGTGATCGCCGATGCCAAGTTCCGTTTGAGCGTCCACGCTTCATCCAAAAGGCCGCCGAAGTCGAGCATCCGACCCTTTAACAGCGCGCGTTTCAGATCGTGCGTGAGCTGCTTGAGACCGGCCAAACTGTCCATGACCTTGCCGCGCTGCTCGACGACGTTCGCGGTTTGTTCGGCCAGAATGTTGCTGGAAACGCGGGTCGTGCCGGTGTAGCACAACAGCAGGTGATAGTGCAACTCCGAGAGCAGGTCGTCGCCGCAGCGAAGCGGTGTAACGTAGACGCCGTTTTTCTCGAATTCGATGAAGTTGAATCCACCGAAAGCGGCCGCGTACTGGTCTTGCATGCCGCCGACGATTCCTAAATCGTTGCGTTCGATCTGAAACGCCAGTTCCGCCTTCTGATACTTCGAGAGCGTGACGCCTTGCTCGCGCGAGAGCGCTTCGATGAGCGCGACGATCATACTGGAAGAAGAACCCAGCCCGCTGCCCGGCGGCGCGTCTGCCGCCATGTGGCACTCGAGTCCGACGGCTGAAAAGCGGCGAAAAATGGCTTGCGCGATGTCCAGACGTCCCTCCAGTCGGTCGCCGCCGTTTGCATCGAAATGCACGTCCAAGCCCTGATCTTCGGAGACTACGTGGATGCTGCGATCGATGTACGGCCGCACGGACACGTACGCGTATTTTTCAATGGTGCACGACAAGACGCATCCGCCGAACTGCTCGGGGTACGGCGGAACGTCGGTGCCTCCGCCGCAGAAACTGATGCGCAGCGGCGAACGGCTCCGCACGACCGTGTACTCGGTTTTGATAGGCAGGCATTCCAGGACTTTCATGCGGCAATCCTCGCGCACATGTATGAAAACGCTTCTCTGAACGTGTCGCGGTAGTGAATCGGGTCATTTGCATCGACGAGCATGCCGGGACATCCGGCAGCGTGCGCCGCTTCCATATCCGTCGCGGAGTCGCCGATGAATGGGCAATTCCAGAGGCGCAGTTGAAAACGCGCTGCGGCGCTTTGCAGCAGCCCCGCCGCGGGTTTCCGGCACGCGCACCGATCCTGGGGCGAATGCGGGCAAATCGCGTAGCCCGATATGCGAACGCCGGCAGCGGCGGCGCCCCTTATCATGCGATCCATTATGACCGTCAGTGCCTGGGCGCAGGCCAGTCCGCGGCCGATGCAACTTTGGTTCGAGATCACGACTATTGGAATTTGGGCTTCGCTGAAGCGGCGCGCGCAGGACAGAAACTCTGGTATGAAGCGGAAATCGCGATCGTAGTCGAGCACGTAACCGCCGTCGATCTTGCGGTTGATCACGCCGTCGCGATCGACGAGCAACGCGGCAGCCGCGTGCGAGACGCGGTTATCTTGCCACCAAAGTTGGTCCACCCTGCAGCCCTTTCACCAGCGAATCCAGCCGCATTTAACGGTACGGCGCGCGCGGATTCGCGGTAAGGGCCACGATACCCAAGGCGCCATGGTGCTCTTTCGGGCGCCTCCGGAGCGTCGAAGAGCCTGAGTACTCATGCTTCCATAAGCCGGAAGTCTTACGCCGAGTCGCTCATCGCCGGCGCTTTTATTACCTCCCGCATCCCGCACCGCGCACGTATAATAGGCGAGATGGGCTCTACCGGGCATAAACGATTGCGGGTTGCGTTCGTCGATCAGACGGGCGATGCGTCAGGCGGTGCGCAAGAAAGTTTTGCGCTCTTGTTAACGCATCTGCCGGTTTGGATCGAGCCTCGCGTGCTCTTGTTTCACGACGGCAAGTACGCCGCACGGCTGCGCGACGCCGGCCTCGACGTCAGCATACTGCAGGTTTCGAAGGCCTTTTCCGCGTCGAAGCGCGAGCGTACGCGGTTGGCGGGTTTGGCAGCGGCGCCGCTCGCCATTACGCGCCTCGCGCGGTGGCTGCGCGCGGAGCACGTCGACTTGGTGTACACGCACACCGTGAAGGCGCACTTCGTGGGAGCGCCCGCCGCGCGGCTTGCGGGATTGGGCTGCGTCGTGCATCTGCGCGACATCCTGGACGGCACGCCGCTCTTTGCGCTGCGGAAGATCTGCAGCGCGTGTTCGCGGGAGCGTATCGCGATTTCCAACTCCGTTGCACGAGCATATGCGCTTCCCGCGACGACCGTCGTCCGCAACCCGCTCGACCTGCGCGCCTACCGCGATCTTCCCTCTCGAGACGCAGCGTGCGCGGCGCTCGGCATTTCGCGCAGCCCAGGCGTTGCGACGGTCGGCATCGTCGGACGCATCAACCGCTGGAAGGGGCACGACGCGTTCGTGCGGATCGCGGCGGAGGTGCGACGGAACGTCAACGCTCGATTCCTCATCGTCGGGGATGCCGTCTTTCGCGATCTCGATTTCGTCGACGAACTGCACCAACGCGTGAAAACGTTGAATCTCGAGGATTGCATAACGTTCGTCCCATGGGTCGACGACGTGAAAAACGCGTACGCCGCGCTCGACGTGCACGTCAACTGCTCCGATCGGGAGCCTTTCGGGCGTTCCGTCATCGAAGCGGCGGCGTGCGGTGTGCCCACGGTTTGCTTCTCCGACGCCGGCGTGAGCGAAGTGCTGACGGACAAGGTAGACGGACGCGTCGTCCCGCAGGGCGATGAGGCGGCGTTTGCGGCGGCGATCGCCGAAATCATTCGAACGCCGGACTTTCACCCGATGAGCGATGCAGCGCGGGTCTTGGCGCAGCGCTTCGACGCCGGCGATCACGCAGCGCAAGTCGCTTCGATTCTCACGCGAGCGGCCGCATGACGGCGAAGAGTCCGCGCGTCGCGATCGTATCCGATCCGCTGGTGCAGCGCGGAGGCGCCGAACGCGTCGTCGAGACGATCGCAAAAGCGTTTCCCGAGGCGCCGATCTATGCGATCGTTTATTCGGCGAAAACCGGCCCCGCCTCGCTCGCTCCGCGTATCATTCCATCTTTTTTGCAGCGCGTTCCCGGCGCGGTCTCGCACCACCGGCTGTTCGTGCCGTTCTTTCCGCTGGCAATAGAAAGTTTCGATCTCTCGGCATACGACGTCATCATTTCATCGCACCATACCGCGGCGAAGGGACTGCTTCGCAATGCTGCGCAGCGGCACATCTGCTATTGCCACACGCCGATGCGCGCTATTTGGGAGCGGCCGCATCAGGAACTCGAAACGGTGCCCCGGGCGCTGCGTCCGCTCGCGGCGATGACGATGAGCCGCATGCGAACGTGGGACGCAGCTGCCGCCGTTCGGGTCGACCAGTTCGTCGCCAACAGCGCGATCACGCAGGAGCGGATCGCAAAGCACTACGGACGCCTCAGCGTGCTCGTGCACCCGCCAATCGACACGAAGCATTTCGTTCCGGGCCCCACTGCGGTCGAGGACTATTATCTGGTTGCCTCGCGGAACGTTCCCTACAAACGCATCGATATCGCCGTTGAGGCGACGCGCCTGGCAAAACGTCGCCTGATTTTGACGGGCTGCCGATCCGCGCAGTTCGAAGCGCCGCACGTCGAGCAGCTCGGGCACGTGACCGATCAGGATCTGTTGCGGTTGATGCGCGGCGCGAGAGCGCTGCTTTTTCCCGGACTGGAAGATTTCGGCATGACGCCGGTCGAGATGATGGCCTGCGGCCGGCCGGTCATCGCATTCGGTCAAGGCGGCGCACTGGAAACGGTCATCGAAGGCGTAAGCGGCCTCTTGGTCGCAGAGCAAAGCCCGCAGGCCTTCGCCCAAGCGATTCGGAAGTTCGAGCGATTGACGTTCGACCCCGCGGCGATTCGCCGGCATGCGGAGCGCTTCTCCACCGAGCGATTCGTCGCGTCGCTGCGCGACATCGTTTACGATGTTCCCGGTTACGCCGTAGCGACGTCGTCCGGTTGGTAGCATTAGTAGCGAGCAGGGTCGATCCTTTACAAAGTCTATATCGACCCTTGCATGGGGTGCCCGCTCCGCACGATAACCGACTCCCCGATGGGCCAAACGGCCCATTTGTTTTTCGGGGAGAAAATCATTGCGTTTACATCATTGCGCGATTGCCGCAACGGCAATCGCGGCGCTTCTTGGCGGCTGCGCGAACAATCAAAACGGCGCGTTGCCGGCTACAAGGGATACCGGTACGCAAACCACCGTACCGCAAACACGCACCGCCGCCGTTGCAGCAAGCAGCGGCGTTTCATCCGCGTGTTATCTCGTCGGGTACCCGCAGCAGTGCGTGCCCGTTTCGAACGGAGGAACGATTGCGTACGATTCACCGCTCGTTGTGCGTCTTACCAACGCTCCGTCCACTACTCGCGCAACAGTCTCGCCGGCTGCAACCGTCTACTCATACGGCGGCGTCGGAAGAAATAGCATTGCGATCCGTTGGCGGCGCACCCCCGGCGCGATGTACACCGTCTCGACCAACGGCGCGGCGTTCAGCGTAACGACCGCCAGTCCGGTCCCGATGCCTGCCGTCGCGGCGCACGCGCCGTCGCCCGGCCGCTACTGCGTCATGGGGCACAGCTGGACGCTCGATTACAAGAACGCGGCATACGCGGCTGCGGTCGATTCGGCGGAACAGGCGGTGGCAAACGCGGGCGCGACCTGCGCCCGCGTCGACATTCAGGCCTCCTACATCTGGGGCGGCACGACCGGGAGCCTTTCGGGAGCCAACGCGAATTTTTCGCGTTACGACTACATCGCAACCGATCTCGCGCAGCATGGTATTTCAATGTTTCCCATCATAGCGCAGTACGGCGGATCGCGGATTCAGTCGCGCGTGGGTTCCAACGGTGCGTTTGCGAAAGCCGCAGATTATGGAACTTACGCGGGAACGGTCGCGCGCTGGATCGCCGCGCACAACGCGCAAATGGCTGCGAAGGGCCTTCCGCAGATCGCGCGTGTCGAGTTGCTGAACGAGCCGAACGAAGCATATTGGTTCATGGACAAAGACACGGGGGCGGGAATCGCGGCGTTTCTCAAAGCGGGTTACAAAGCGGTGAAGGCGATCGATCCCAGTCTGGTGATTTACGCTCCGGGATTCGCCAACGGCGGATCGCAGCACACCAATATGTTTACCGATCTGTCGAACCTGTACGCCGCGGGTTGCCGCTCCGGCGTCTGCTGGGATGGCATTTCGATACATAGCGTCGGGTGGCAAATGGATCCCACGGTGTACTATGGGCCGACGTTCGAGGGACAATGGCAGAATTATCGCGGCGTCGAGGCGATCGCCGACGGGCACGGCGATTCGTCGGCAAAGATTTGTCTGACGGAAACCGGGTTTGCGAGCGACACGGGCGCGTGGGGTGAAGACCCCGCCGTCGCGGCTCGCGATCTCTCGCTCGCATACGGGGTGGCGTTGAGCGATCCGCGCATTGCATGCATCGTCAACGCAAGCCTTTGGGACGGCGACGACGGCGGCGGCCAGTTCGGCGCGATTGGCCTGGGAAGCATCGCGAGCGGCACGTTCGTTCCGAACCCGCGGTATAACGCCTTCGGGCAGTGGGCGAAATAGCGCAGAAGCCGAACATGGGAAAGCCGGGCAGTCAGCCCGGCTTTTTTTTCGTTACACGCCGCGGCGAGGTGCGCAGGCGCCGTGTAGTCGAAGCACCGTTGCGGAGGCATTAATGCGCGCACGAGCATGGGCACTGGCAACGCTCGTCATAATGGCCGATTTGTTAGGCGCCTGCGGCGCTGCCGGACGCGCGCAGACGGACCTGCACGGCGCAGCTCCTTCGAAGATACGGCGACCGCCGGCGGGGCGGTATTGCGTGATGGGGCACTCGTGGACGCTCCAAGAAAAGACCTTACGCGTCGGTCACGAGAACGTTCCATTGGAAGCGAAAAACGCACTGATCGACGCGGCGGAGCAGGCTGCGGCCGATGCGGGCGCGACGTGTGCGCGCGTCGAGATCCAAGCCTCATTCATCTGGGGCGGAACTCGCGGCGCTCTGAGCGGTGAAGGCGCGAATTTTTCGCGGTACGATTATATTGCCACGCACTTAGCGCAGCACGGAATCGCACTGGTCCCCGTGATACTTCAATATGGGGGCTCCCGCATTCAGACGACCTCCGGAAGAAATCGCGCGTTCACCAGTGCTTACGATTACGGCACGTATGCCGGCACGGTCGCGCGCTGGATCGCCGACCACAATGGGCAGATGGCGGCACAACGCCTGCCGCAGATCACGCGCGTGGAGCTGATGAACGAACCGAATCAAAGTTATTGGTTTGCGCAGCCGAACGACCCCGCGACGATCGCCGATTTCCTAAAAGCCGGATATTCGGCGGTGAAATCCGTCGATCGCGAACTTTTCGTTTTTGCGCCCGGCTTGGCGAACGGCGGCCATAGCCACTCCAATTTGTTTCTGGTTCTTCGGGGTTTGTATCAGGCGGGCTGCAAGGCCGGCACATGCTGGGACGGGCTTTCCGTCCATAATTTCGCGTGGGCGCAGGATCCCGATGATTATCACGGCGCCGACTTCGAGAATCAGTGGCAGAACTATCGAGGCGTCGAGACGATCGCTGCCGCAAACGGCGATGCGGGCATAAAACTCTGCCTTACGGAAACCGGCTTTACTACGGCCGGCCCGCTGCCGGAGACGCCCGCGGCTGCGGCGGCGCACATGGACCGTGCATACGCGCTTGCCTATCAGGATCCGCAAATCGCGTGCATCGTCAACGCGAGCATTTGGGATGGCGACGATGGCGGCGGACCGTTCGGCGCACTGGGACTCGGTCGCCTCGAGGGCGACAAATTCGTGCCGAACGAACGCTACGCCGTCTTCGAAAAATGGGCTAATCCCCGAAGCTTTCGGTAGCCATCGCAACAGCGCGCCTCGCCCGCGGCTTTACAAGAGTATTACCGTCGGTGCCGTTCCGGCGCCCGCGCTGACGCTGCAGAACCGCACGTTATTGCCGACTACTTAAGAGTCGAGCCTCCGCACCTGAGGGTTTCTTGTGCGGATAAACGTTGTCTATGCGATCTGCTTCTTTGCGGCGTCTGCGACGCTGTGCGCCTGCGGCGGCGGCGGAGGAGGCGGAGTAGTCCCGTCCGTTACAGGTCAAAACCCCGGGAAAACCGGTTCTACGCCTATTCCGGGATCGACCGCGTCTCCGGGTTCGTCCCCAACGCCGAGTGCAACCGCAACGCCGGGTTCAAATTCGCCGTCTCATTCCACGCCGTCGCCGACGTCGACTCCGATGCCGACGCCTCCGCCCGTTCCTCCGTCGCCAGACCCCACTGCCACGCCGGGATCCGGTTCCGGCTCGCCACCGGCATCGGTGGGCGTACTCTCCGCTTGCGCGGTCGTCGGTCCGTCCATCTGCACGCCGGTTACCAATGGCGGAACGATTCCGTACGATGCTCCGCTCGTGCTGCATCTTGCGTCGGGTCCGGTTGCGACCACCGCAAGCGTCTCGCCGGGCGCGACGGTTTACGCCTACGGCGGCGTCGGCGCGAATAGCGTGGGCGTACGCTGGCGGCGTACCCCGGGTGTGATGTACACCGTCGCTACGAACGGCGCCACCTTCAGTGTTACCACTGCGAATCCGGTTGCGATGCCGCCGGTGACCGGCATCGTGCCGACCCCGGGCAAGCATTGCGTGATGGGCCACTCGTGGACGCTCAACGAGCAAACGGTCCGCGATTGCTCGACGAACCCGTGCAAGAACGTTCCGGACGCAGTGAAGAACGCGCTGATCGATTCCGCCGAACAGGCGGTCGCGAATGCCGGAGCAACCTGCGCGCGCGTCGAGATTCAAGCTTCGTACATCTGGGGCGGAACGACCGGAAGTCTTGACGGCACCGGAGCAGATTTCACTCGCTACGATTACATCTCGACGCATCTTGCCGAGCACGGCATTGCGATGATGCCGACGATTCTGCAGTACGGCGGCGCGCGCATACAGTCGACGGTCGGGATGAACAAAGCATTCACGAGCGCGGCGGACTACGGCACGTACGTTGCAACGGTTGCGCGCTGGATCGTTCAGCACAACGCGCAAATGGCTGCTTCGGGCCTGCCGCAGATTACGCACGTGGAACTGATGAACGAACCGAACCAAAGCTACTGGTTCATGGATTCCGATACCGGCGCCGGCATTGCCGCCTTCCTCAAGGCGGGATACGCCGCGATGAAATCCGCGGCGCCGAGCATCTTCGTGTACGGACCGGGTTTGGCAAACGGGGGCGGCCAGCACACCAACCTGTTTACGGATTTGTCGAACATCTACGCATCCGGCTGCCGCGTGGGAACGTGTTGGGACGGCATCTCAATTCACAATTTCGCATGGCAGACCGACCCGACCGTGTATTATGGCCCGACGTACGAGAACCAATGGCAGAATTACCGAGGCGCGGAAAGCATCGCGGCCTCCAACGGCGATTCCGGCGTGAAGATCTGTTTGACGGAAACGGGTTTCGCCAGCGACACGAGCGCATGGGGTGAAGACCCGCTCGTAGCCGCGCGCGACATGTCCCTTGCATACGGCATCTCGAACGGCGATCCACAGATCGCGTGCATCGTCAATGCAAGCGTGTGGGACGGCGACGACGGAGGCGGACCGTTCGCTGCGATCGGGCTCGGAAGCATTGCGAGCGGCGCGTTCGTTCCGGATCCGCGGTACCAAGCGTTCCAGGCTTGGGCCGACTAGAAGCCTTAAACGTTGGTGATGTGGCTTGCGGTCACGTACTCCAGCATGGTTCGCTTGTCCGCGTCGCTTATGTCGTTTTGCATCGCCGTCAGCCGTTCCCAACGCTTGGCGTGAATCATGAAGCGCAGCATTGCGTAACCGCCGCATGCGATGATGCCTAAGGGGCCGTCCTTGTAGCCCTTCCTTTTGACGAAAAAGACGAGGAACTCTTTGATCGGCCCCCACAACATCGCCCATGCTTCCGATCTCGGATTGCACGCGTTTGCATCCAGGTGTTCGATGTCCTGATCGGTATAATAGTTGTTCTTCGCGATGTAGTGTGAAAACGAACGAACCGAGTAGTGATCGTACCGGTTTTTGAGGTATTCGCAGCGGCCGTAAACGGTCAGATCCGAATGCGCGAGTTCAGACTCGAATTTTCCCATGCCTTTTCGGAACAGGCAGAGACGGAAACGTTCACCCGGGATCGGCGAAAGCGGATCGTAAGCCGGGCCGTAGCGAAGCCACCGGTTTGAATAATACGTCCGATTTGGAATGTAGAACCCGCAAAGATCTTCGGGCGCCGATTCGATTCGTTCGCGTATTTCCCGGCCGAGCTCGGGCGTCGGTACTTCGTCCGAATCCAATCGCATGACCCAGTCGCCGGTTGCGGCGTCGAACCCGTGATTCACATTCCCGTAGATGTAGCCGTTTCGGCTGATCAGCCGAGCGTTGGGATAGGACTGGACGAGTTCCGCCGTGCCGTCGGTGGAATACATGTCGACGACGATGACCTCGTCTGCGAAATCAAGCGCGGCCATCGTTCTCCGCATGAGTTCGACGCAATTTTTTGTGGGGATGACGACGCTCAATCGAGCCACGGGGCACTCCTTTTTGCGACTGGTGGACAACGCACTATTTCAGAATATCAAGGTATCCGCGCCGGGCATCAGGTTCCGGCTTCTCAGGTTCTCGTAGGGCATTCGAACTAGATCACGCTGGAGCCGAGCTCGCGTAGCGGGAAAGCCGCCGCGCAAAACGAGGCGGAAGTATTCGTCCGAGCAACGCGACGTCGCTGCCATTGAAGAAGCGGCACGCAAACGTTCCGGCGGCAAAAACCACGCAGTAAACGGCCAAAAGCTCGACCAGCGTTCCGCAGGCCGCGATTCTGCTTCCATGCACTCCGAGCAGGTTTGCAACGGCGGCCGTAACGCCGATCGCGATGCTGCCCACCGCCGCAAGCGGAAGCGCCCATGCGAAAAAGCTCTGCCATGCCGGCAGATCGCGCAGACGGTGGAGCAGAGTCAGAAAATAAGCGGCTCCGATAGCGGCGCCGCCAACCATACCGCCGAGCACGCCGTTCATTCCGAAAAACGGCACCGTTGCCATCATCAGCGCGATGCTGGCAGCCGTCCACACCGCATAATAGTACGTTTCGTATTTGGCCAGAGCGATCGCGCGGAGCATCGTGGTCCCGACCATCGTGACGTTGATGAAGATGAATGAAAGTCCGACGAGCAGCACGATGAGGCCGATGTGCGGATAGATTGTTCCGATCCACGCGAACGAGAGCACCTTTCCGGCGGCAATGATGAAGCCGACGAGAAAAATCGTCGCGTAGTTGACGTACCGGCTGGCTCGCACGTACGTCGCGTTGAACTCGTCGTCCGGAAGGGCGGCGTTCCTGGCCGAGACGGCGGGCAGCAGCGCGACGATGAAGTTGAATGGTATCGATCGGGCAACGCGCGTGAGCCGGCTCGCGACTTCGAAATACGTGACGGCGCTCGTCGAGACGAACGCAGAAATGATAAACCGGTTGCTCTCGACGACGATGGTGCTGCACGCGTTCGTGAGTTGAATCCAACCCCCGAGCGCGAAAAGATTTCTGATGACGCTGCGCTCCCACCGCCACGGCGCTATGAAGAGCGATCCGAAGCGCCGCCGCGCCGCCACTCCGGTAAGCAGCGCGAAAACGGCGAGCTGCGCGAACGTCGCCAATACCATGCCGGTCAATCCGAAACCGAAATAACAGAGACCGACGGCGACGATCGAAAAGACGGTACGGCTGAAGAAGTTGCTCATCCAGACGATTCGCGGACTGGCCGAAGCCGCTGAGCACCGAAGCAATCGCCGCCGCGCCGCCGGTCAGAAAGAGCGAGAGCGTTATCCATCCGAATACGGCGGGTCCTTGTCGAGCTATAGCCGGATCGACGTGCATCACCCCAATGGCGAAAGGCGCGAAATACGCGGCAATCGGGGCAACGACGAAACCCAACACTGCGTAGAACGATGCCCCGAATGTGATGACCTGACGGATGCGGTCGCGTTCGCCGCGCGCAGCGTACTCGGCGATGTACTTCATGAACGTGCTGTTCAGACCGCCGTCGAGCAGCCCCGCGTAGTTCACCATCGCCGTGAGCACCGCCCAGAATCCGAAGGTCTCGACGCCGAGGCGCGAAATCAGCAGCGGCGTCGCGATCAAGCCCGCCAGAGCCGAGCCCGTGCTGCTGGCGAGGCCGGCGAACGTGTTCAGGAAAATTTGTTTGGCGGTGTGCTGCTGATGTATGGCTTGCGCCTCGGGCATGGTCACACCGCAACCGGCGTGCGCAGGCGAAGAACCCGCGCCGGTACGCCCGCTACCACTGCATTCGCCGGCACGTCGCGCGTCACGACGGATCCTGCGGCGACGATTGCATTTTCGCCGATGGTAACGCCCGCAAGCACAGTGCTTTTTTCGCCGAGCCAGCAATTTCTTCCGACGGCGATGCCTTTCGCTTCAAACGGCTGATCTTTCATGTCGCGATCCACGGCGGTTCCGTGGTTGTTGTCGACCAGGGTGACGAAATTGCCGAACATGCACTGCTCCGCGATCTCGATGCTCGCCCGTGAATTGAAATCGAAAAAATTCCCCACGTAGGTACCGGCGCCGACGTTGACGGTTCCGGTGCCCTGAAAGACGCCGCTGCGGCCCAAAAACACACGCTTGCCCAGATGCACTTTGACATCGCCGGTGGCGCTCACGCCCGCGCCAATCTTCACGAGTCCCTCGCGCGAGCCGACGAACAGATCGAAAAGCAGCAAACGAAACAAGAAGCCGAGCATCTCGGCCTTCTTCGCGAGCGGGCGCGCAAGCGGCGCATTAGGCATACGCGATCGCCGGCTCCGTTGCAGCCCACTGTTCGATGGCGTTTACGGTCATCAGCGGATCCGCCGCGACCAGTTTGCCGACCTCGACGCCGCGCAGCGCGGCCGCCATGCGTGACAAACCGTCCAGCAGATCCGGCGGCTGCCACGTTACCGAATTGAGTTCCGGGATAATCGACCACCCGGCGCACGGTTTGATGGATGGGCCCGAAGCGTTGCGTTTCACGAGCATGAGAAGACGGGACAAGCGCGCGCCGGTGGACCAGATGTCTTCCGAATACGCGGCGCTCGGGTCGACGCCGGAGAACACGAGCCCGGGACGCTCACCCATTCCATACCACGGCGAGCATTCCAGGCATTTGCGAAACGTGCGCGGCACCAGCGGCAGCGAGGAAGAGCGCACGTACAGCAACTTCGGAAACGGCACGATCTGACCGCTGAGCGGTTCGATGAACGCGTATTCGTCGCTCAGGCAGCGCCAGCCGCGTGAGAGAAGATGCGCCGTGAGCAGCGTCTTGCCGGTATGTCCGGGAGCGGCGATGCAGAGCGCTTCACCGTCACGTTCCAATGCGGCTGCGTGCACGATCAGAAAGCGCGAGTGCTGTGCCACGGCGGTGATGATGGCGTTCGACGAGCTCCAGTCCGACCGTTGCCCGGCCTGTCCAGGCGAAGACGTTTTGATAATGCTTTTCACCGATGCGTATGTCCACGTGACCATCGTCGTCGATTGCCGCCAGAACCCTAACGTGCGGCACTGTTCGCGGCGCGCTGATCGGGAATCGCCGGTATGTATCGGTCACGATTCGCAAGATGGACGCCGGCGCTTCGATCGCGACGTCGACGTCGGCAATTCTGTATTGTACTGAGTCGTGCACTGCTGCTCCATTCGGACGGGGTTTCAAACAGCATAACTTTGAGAGTCTGACATGCGCAGAAGCGTTACGCCCATGCGATAATGGGCCGCGTAGCCGTGAGTACGGGACTGTGCACGCCCAATAGCCCGGGCAGCGTGCAGTTCTTTAGTCCTATCCCAACAAAAAATACCGCAAATGCGGGATAGATATAGGCATTTCAGTATGGCATGATTGCGGAACTCGGCCGTGACCGTACGACGAGTGGCAGGATGATAGTTACCCGAGCCGTTCGTTCTTCATATTATTAGGAGGCACGATTTCTCCATGACTGCAGGACTATTGGAAGCACCGCAAGCGATTTCGCGGACGACGCGCATCGTAGTGGTCGCCGGCCAGGGCATCTTTGCCAAGGCGCTTTGCCAGTTGCTCGCGACCGACGCGGAACTCGAGATCGTCGGCGACGCCGAAGCGATCGACAAAATTCCGCTCGGCTCCCTCACGCCGGACCTGATCGTGTTCGACGTCGACGGACAAATCCTCAAGATGGACGACGCGATGGCGGCCGTGCGCCGCGATGCCCCGTCCGTAAAAGTCTGTTTGCTCTCGACGCAATTGCAGCCGGAAGTGCTGCAGCGGGGGCTTTCCATCGGCGCCAGCGGCTACATCATCAAAGACGTGGCTCCGAAAGAACTGATTCGCGCCCTCAAGATCATCGCCGCGGGCGGTTCCTACGTGGATCCGCGGATCGCCGGCGAACTGCTGCGCCGCCGCAGCTCGACCAGCCGCGGTCACATGTACGATTTGACGCCGCGCGAGAATGAAGTCATTCGTCTGATCGCGCAGGGCCTCTCGAACAAGGAGATCAGCGAGCAGCTGAGCCTGTCCGACAAGACCGTGAAAAATCACGTCAGTCACATTTTCTCGAAGCTGAATATCACCGCGCGCTCGCAAGCGGCAGTTCACGCAGTTAGATCCGGCCTGATTTAGAAGGGACCCGACAAACCGTGAACCGGAATTTGGCGCAGAGTATGACGCCGGAGTGGCGTTTTATCCTCGCGTGCGCGCGATTGCGCCCGCACGCCGATGCCGCGGTTGCCGCGGCGGCGGGCGTTAAGTCCTGGGAAGCGGTGCTCGATACGGCATCCAAACATCATTTCGGACCGCTGCTGCTTCGTACGATAGAATCGTGCCGTGGGATAAAGGTTCCGGATTCGGTCGTGCAGCAGCTGCAGGAACAGCGGCAGAAGCGCTCGGCGCTCAACAGTGTCTTCTTGCGGCAGGCGCACGAGGCGCTTCTCGCCTTCGAGGATGCGGGGCTTTCCCCAATCGTGCTCAAGGGCGTCGCGCTGGCGGAGACGCTTTACCGGGACATCAGTCTGCGCGCGTTCTGCGATCTCGACGTCCTGTTCGGCCGGGAAGAGATTGCGCTCGCCGAGGACGTGCTGGCGCGTCTGGGATACGACGCTGAGGCGACGCCCCACGGGCGCAGTTGGTATTTCGAAAACTACTACCAGTTGCCCAGGCATTCGCGAAAACCGAGCCGCTTTTGCATCGAACTCCACTGGGACTTCGGCCGGCGGCCCAACCCGTTTCGTTTGAATATCGACGCGATGCGGCACCGCGCGGTGCCGGTGGTCCTCGCCGGAGTGCCGTGCAGACGGCTCGACCCCCAGGACGAACTGCTGCATCTCTGCATTCACCTCGCATGGGGCAACGGCTTCGACGGACATTTGCGAGGGATTGTCGACATCGCGGAGTCGCTGCACGGGCCAATCGACTGGGACGTCTTCGAGCAGCGCGTCACGGAAGCGAACGCGGCGCAGGTGGTGGCGCCCGCGCTGCAACTCGCGAAGTGGCTGTTGGACGCTCCCGTGGACAAGAATCTGCTTTCCCGCCTGCTCGAGCGCCGCGGCGGAACGCTCTCGCGTTACGTAACGGATATCGGAGTTGCGCGCGTCCTTACCGGCGGAAGCGGCCATCGCACGCTGATGCGCCTGTTTTGGATGGAACGGTTTTCGGATCGCGTGCACTTGCTCAAACAGAATTTCGGGAGCGTCGAATTCACGCAGTTCGATGCCCGTCCCAAGCTGATGAAGCGGCTCGTGGGCGGTTTCCGCCGCGCCGTTTCACCGTTTTTGCCGCATGCCTGACGCCATCGAAATCCGCAACGTCTGTAAGCAGTATCCCATCGATCAGGGGATGCGCCAGATGTTCCGCCGCGCGGAAAAGCGCACGGCACTCGAAGACGTGACGCTGACGATGCGTGCCGGCGAGTGTTATGGCGTGCTGGGTTTGAACGGCGCCGGAAAAACCACGCTTCTAAAGATCATCTCGACCCTTTTGGTTCCGGATTCCGGCACGGTGCGAGTGCTCGGCTACGACGTCGCGCGCCAGTCGGCTCGAGTGCGCGTACGCATCGGAATCTGCAGCTCCGACGAACGCGCGTATTACATGCGCCTGACCGCGTGGGACAACTTACAGTTCTTTGGCAAACTGCAGGGCTTGGGAAGAACGGCACTGCGCAAGCGCATTTTCGAACTTGCGGAGTGGTTGGGGCTGGCGGACCGCCTGCATTCCAGCGTCCGTTCCTACAGCACCGGTATGAAGCAGCGCCTGGCGCTGATCCGGGCGATGCTCGCAGATCCCCCGGTGTTGCTGTTGGACGAGCCGACGAAAGCACTCGATCCGATCGCGGCCGTCGAATTTCGTCAAAGCGTCCGCGACCGGCTTGTCGTAGCCGAGCGCAAAACGGTTCTGCTCGCCACCAACCAGCTCGACGAAGCATGGTCGATGTGCGACCGCATGGCCATCCTGCACGAGCATCGCGTTTCGGCCGTCGGGACCCCGCTGGAGATCGAAGCAAAGGCGCCCGCGGGCACGCGGGAACAGCCGCTGTTCGGCTATTTCCGAAGCGTCGCGAGAGGAACCTGATGACCAAAATTTTGTCGGCGTTCATCGGCCGCGACTGGGCGTATCAAACCGTGTCGAAGTTTTCGATCTTCGGGCAGCTCTCGTCCGTGCTCGTCATGTGCGCGATGATGTTTTTCGTGGGGCGCACGTTCGGCTCGAGCGCCGGCGCGCTCAAGGCAGTGCACGGCCAGTATTTCGAATTCGTGCTCATCGGCATCGTTTTCGCGCGGTTCCAGTCCGTCGCGCTTACGTCATTCGCGAGCGCTATCCAGCGCGACCAGGTGTCGGGAACGATCGAGGCGATTCTGGTTACGCGGGCCAGCGTTCCGGCGGTCGTCCTCGCCTCAGCAACGTCGGCGTTCGTTTTCACCGCCGTGCAGACGGTGCTCATCCTGGTGATTGGCGCTGCGGTGTTCGGCGTGAACCTCCACCATGCCAATGTGCCGACGGCTCTGCTCGCCCTGGGGCTGTCGATGCTCGCCATCTCGCCCATAGGAATCTCCGCGGCCGCCTCCGTTATCGCGTTCAAAAAAGGCACCGGGGCCTTGGGCATAGTCAGCAGCGCGACGAATCTGCTCGGCGGCGTGTACTTCCCCGTGGCGGTTCTGCCGCTGCCGCTCAAAGTCGTCTCCATGGTCTTCCCAATCACGCACGGCCTGAGCGCGCTGCGGGCAGCGATCTTGCACGGCGCCGGTTTCGGCGTGATACGCGGCGACGTGCTCGTTCTGGCCGCCTTCGCGGTGGTAGGAATACCTTTGGCCCTTGCGCTGTTCATGATGTCGATTCAGCACGCGCGGCGCGTGGGCACCTTGGCTTATGTGTAGGTAGCACTCAAGGCATAAGAGCCCGCGTGTCTTCCTGCACTTTGGAGCAGCGGCTGCAGCGGCTACAATCAAAAAACACCTCTGGAAAGGATCAGCCTACATGCAGTATGCACGCCCGGTCCTCGTAGCCACATTCGATTTGGCCGCCTTGTTTGCCAGCGCCGCCGGCGATTTCGGCAGTTTGGGCGGAATCGGATGACTAAGACGATGTACAACCGGCCGGAGATTATCCGGTCCTATGACGTTGGCGTATTGTTCAGCGACGTGTCGGGCTTCGCATCGGTAATGTGTTTCGAAACCGGCCCGTCTAATCCCCAATGCAACATCATATCGGAGTAAAACATGTATCAAGCGATTGACGGCATCGAAATGCGTGAGGTCGGCGTGGAGACCTTGGTGTACGATCCTGCGCGGGAAAAGGTTCATGTCGTCAATCAGACGGCGGCCGATTTGCTGCGCAACTGCTCGGGCAAAACGCACACCGAGTTGGAAGAGTATCTGCGCGTTCGGTATGACGCGGATGGTCATGATCTCGGACAGGACGTTTCCGAAATCATGACGGTGTTCCTCGAACAGGGCTTGGTCCGCGAAGTCGCTTAGTAGGACTACGACCATCGCACGCCTGAACATCGCCCGCGTCCCGGTGCAGATCGGGTGCGATGACGAGCGCGTCATGGATCTTATCGAACGCCGCTATGCGCGGATGCTCGACTACAGCAGTGTGTGCGAGCCGCTTCTTACGGCGTACATCATCTCCCGCGGACGCACCGCTGGCGTGCTCATCGGCGACGAATTCGTGCGGGCGTTCGACGATCTCGGAACGTCGAACGCGCTTCGCCTTTCCCCGGCCGCAATCGAAGGCCGTGCGATGCTCGCCATCAATGCTCGAGTCTTTCGCCTGCGGCAAGAGCTGGTCGTCTTTCATGCCGGCGCCGTCGCTATTGGCGATAGAGCGGCCGTAATCGTCGGACCGACGACCAGCGGGAAAAGCACCACATCGCTTTCGCTCATGCTGCGCAGCGACGACAACATGCCCCTGTCGGACGAGTTCGCGCTTGTGAACACGGCGACGGAACAAGTGGAATCCTTTCCGCGTCTGTTCTCGATTCGCAGCGGCACGCGCCGCCTGCTGGCCTTGAACGGTTTGGAAACCGATTGGGAGGCCGTCGATCCCGCGCGCACGTTCGACCGTGCTTGGGGTATTTCGGCGCATCGAGCTTCATATTTCTTCATCATCGGGCGCGGGCGACACGCACACGCTCGCCCGTTGCCGCTCTCCGAGGCGATCTTCCTGGCCGTGGGCAGCGAAGTGCAGACGACGATCGACAAGAATCACCTACGTATCGTCGATCGGGTCATCGCCGCGTTATCGAAGTCGCGCATCTATGCGCTGACGCTTGGGGCTCCCGACGATACCGCCGACGCCGTGCAGCGCCTCACGATGGACGCGCAAACCGCCGTAGCGTAGCGATGCTCAAAGACGTCCTCGCCATGACGCGCCCAACGCGGCCGTGGTGCCTGCGTTTGCGCGGCGGCAGCATGTCGCCCGGGATCCTCGAAGGCGACGATCTCCTCGTATCACCGCATCGGTCGCCGCGTTTCGGCGACGTCGTCGTATTTCCGCACAACGACGTTCTGGTCGCGCACCGTGTCATCGGAATCGGCAGCGGCGAAGTGCTGACCGCCGGCGATGCAAGTCGCGGGCAGGTGGAGCATGTCGAACCTTGTGACGTCATAGGTACGGTCACCGAAGTACGTCGGCACGGACGCGTAATCCATTCGGACGTCCGTTCGAGCGCAAAAGCGCTCGTTCTTCGCCTGCGGTTAGCACTGCAGTATCACCTGCACGTGCGCCGATAGGCTCATAGCACACCCGGCAACTGCGTGGATAACCCTGGTGCAGGGCGCTCTTATTGCGCACGGTGCCATTAGTTTATCATTTGTGCATCATTTCGCCGCCGGAGAAACCGAGGGAAATTGCTATGCAGAAGCGCGCTCTTCTCGTCATTGTACTCGCCGCAGGTCTTGCACTCGCAGGCTGCGGCGGCGGTGGTGGCGGAACACCGAACGGCCCTGTGCCGGGTGGAAATAGTTCCGGACAGACGCCGCAAAATATGTCGCCTGACGATCTCTTCAGTTTGACGGGATCCGATTTACTTTCCGATCTCGAACTCGACGCCGGTTTCACCGCGACGTCGAGCGTCGTTACTCGCGCTCCGCAAGCCGCAGCGTCATCGGTAACGCCGAAAATATCCGGACCGTTCGTTTTCCAGATAACGGGCGGCACCGCGACGGTCGCACGATCCGGTAAAGGTTCGAATCCGGCGATCGGATTCCTGATGACCTTCCGCGATGCTGCGGGCTTATGCGAGTGCTCCAACGACAACCCGTCATTGCCGGCACCGTATAAAACAAACGTAACGAATCCGCTTTGGCTCGGCGGCAAGGCGTTCAACACGTCTGCGTCGACGACGACGCTCGGCATCGGCTATCGCTCGAACGCCGATTCCTCGAACCATGGCGGCACGTACAACGCCAAGGTGAACAACCCGCCGGGCGGCAGCGTGAACTTCACGATTTTGAATCCGGCCGTGTCGCTTCCGAGGCAATCGCCGGTGACGGTTTCGTTTGCCGGAAACGCAACGAACGGCTGCCCCGTCGGGTCCGCGTACGTGACGTGGACGCCCGCTGCGGGCACCACCGAATACTTCGTCGCGTTCTTGACGCATTTGGATAACAATCCGACCAAATATCCGGGCTTCAACGTCGTGGGCTTCGTCGTAACCAGCAAAGATTACACGTGCGTCGCGCCCGGCAATTTCTACGGAAAGGCGCAATATCAAGCGCTCTTGATCGACGCGGACCAAAACTACATCAGCGTTTATCAGTCGCAAGGGCAATCGCAGGCGCCGAAGCTTCCGGCTCAAATCGACTTCAGCGTTTCACCGCTTACCGTTTTCAATACCCCGTAACGACGTAGGAAGAAGACTATGAACATCCGGCGTATCGCATCCGGCACGCTCGCGCTTTTGCTCCTGGCTACGGCCGCCGCACAAGCGGCGCTTCATCCGGGAGACAAAGTCCAGATATCCGTCTACAATCACCCCGAGCTCGCGACGCAAGCGACCGTGGATGCCGAGGGCAGAGTTTCGATGCCGCTCGTCGGCGCGGTACCCGCGCAAGGCGCCAGCGAATCCGAGCTTGCAACGCGCATTCAAGGCCGTTTGGCGAATTACATGCGCTTTCCGGCCGTCGACGTCACACTGGTATCGCAATCGAGCGACATGTTCGTGGTGGGCGGCCCCGGCGGTACGATTACGTATCGGCCGGGCGACACACTCGTCAGCGCTTTGACGGACGTTCAAGCAGCCTGCAAATGTTTACTCGATCAGAGTGCGGGCGACACGAGCAAAATCCGGATCATTCGCAACGGAATGGCGTTAGGACCGTTCGACGCGCAGTCGTTGCAAAGCGCCGGCGACGCCGGCCCCACGCTGCTGCCCGGCGACAGCATCGCGTTTGCGAACCGGCCGTTAGCCGTAAACGTCAAAGGCGCGGTGCTGCACCCCGGAACGGCATACTTGAGCCCGGATCAGCCCTTGTCCACCGCAATCGATCAACTCGGCGGCATCACCGCCTCGGCATCGCATCAAGTACTGCTGCGCCGCGACGGGCAACTCGAGCAAATTGCTGAAGGAAGCCCTGAGTTCTCAGCCGCCGCACACTCCGGCGACAGCTTGACGATCCCGTCCGAAGAACACATTCAAGTCATGGGGGCCGTGAACTCGTCGGGCGAGATTGCGCTCAAAGACGACTTCACGCTGGTCAGCGCAATCTACCTTGCCGGCGGCCCGAACAAATGGGCCAACCTGCGAGACATCATGATCCGGCATCGCGGCGTGACGACCTCGTACGATATCACGCGCATGCAGCACGGCGATCTGTCTTCCAACCCCGCACTGGAGGATGGCGACGTCGTGTTCGTACCGGAAGGCCACAAGATCGATTGGCGTCAGTTCTTCCAAGACGTCATCTGGCTTCGCTTCATACTCCCCGGAGGACGTCTCTAAAGTGACGATCGCTCCGCTCGTGTACCGGGAGAAGCGCGTATACATGCGCGTCCGCCGTATCCTCAACGCAGGCATTGCGGCGGTCGCGCTGTGTATCGCACTTCCGATATTGCTGATGTGCGCAATCGCAATCGCACTGGAAGATGGGTACCCCGTCATCTTCAAACAGCGGCGAGTCGGTCGTTTCGAGCGCCCCTTCACGATCTACAAATTCAGAACGATGAAGAAGCAAAACTGCGGTTACGGCGTCTCCCCGAGCTATGCCGGCGACCCGCGCATAACGCGAGTCGGCAAGTGGCTGCGCAAGACGTCTCTCGACGAACTGCCGCAGCTCGTCAACGTCATCCGCGGCGACATGTCGCTCGTCGGGCCGCGTCCTGAAATGCCGTTCATCGTTCAGCAATACGACAACTGGCAGCATCTTCGCCACCTAGTCGAACCCGGCATCACGGGTCTGTGGCAGATCAGCGATCGGTCCAACGTCCCCCTTGCCAGGCCCGAAGCGACATTGCTCGATCTCGACTACATCAGAAGCGCCTCGCCGATTACCGACGGCATCCTTCTCGCTCGCACGTTCACGGCCGTCATATCGGCTAATGGAGCATTCTAGTAACCGCATGAACAGTAAAATTTGCATCGTCGGAACCGGATACGTCGGCATGGCATCGGCCATCGGGCTAGCGGAACTCGGCTGCGAAATCCGAGGCTACGACGTTTTGCGCGACCGCATCGCCGGTTTGCGCGCCGGCGTGACGCCGTATCAAGAAGCCGGGCTGAGCGAAGCGCTGCATAAACATCTGGCGGAGAACCGCATATCGTTCCTCGACGATTTTGCCCGCGCCGCCGCCGACGCGCGCTTCCTGGTGCTTACCGTCGGAACGCCTTCGGCCGACGACGGCTCCGCGGATCTGCGCGGACTGAACGCCGCAATCGATGCGATTATCGCAGCCAAACTGCCGCCGTCGGCGATCGTCGTTCTGCGCTCCACGGTGCCGGCTGGGACCAGCGACATGGTCGTCAAGCGGCTGCAGGGCAAGCACACGGTGCTTTATCATCCCGAGTTTCTGCGAGAAGGCACGGCGGTTCACGACTTCCTGCATCCCGATCGGATCGTCATCGGCGTGCAATGACCACGCCGCAGCGATTGCGTACGCGCGCTTGTTCGAGCCGCTTCAATGGCCGATCGTCGTCACGGGACTGCGCGAGGCCGAACTGATCAAGGGCTGGTCCAACGCGTTTCTGGCGCTGAAGATCAGTTTTGCAAACGAAGTCGCCAACTTCTGTCAGAGCGCAGACGCGAACGCGGACGAAGTGCTTCGCGGCGTCGGCTACGATCGTCGAATCGGATCGCTCTTTCTCAATCCCGGTATCGGTTTCGGCGGCCCGTGCTTCGAAAAGGACGTCAAGAGTTTGCGGCACGTCGCCGGCGAGTTTCAAGCGGGACGCACCCTCTTGTCCGCGATACTCGAGGTGAACGACCGGCAGCCCAAAGTCGTCGTCAAAGAGTTGGAGACCGAGCTCGGATCGCTCGCAGGGCGCACCATCGGAATCTGGGGTCTTGCTTTCAAGGCCGGGACCAGTGACGTGCGCGACTCTCTCGCCCTTCGCATCATCGACGATCTCTCGGCGCGCGGTGCCGTGCTGCAGGCGTACGACCCGGGCGTTCACGCGCTGCCGCTTCACGTGCCCTGCAAAGTGCTTGGATCTCCGCTCGCGGCCGCCGATGCCGATGCGCTCGTCGTGCTCACCGACTGGCCGATCTTCGCATCGATCGAACCAGCGCAATATGCGCCGCGCCTGCGCCGCAGGCTCGTCGTCGACGGGCGTAACCTTTTGGATCCGGAACGCGTGGCCGCGGCGGGCCTCGTGTATCGCGGCATCGGCCGCGCCGCCATTGCCGACTCCATTTCCCTTGCCAGTGCTGGCTGAAAGTAGAACGCTATGGACTTTTCGACTGTTCTTGATATTCTAAAGCGCCGGCGGTGGCTCATCGCATACGTCGTCGTCTTCGGCGTGGTCGTGGCTGCCCTGCTTTTCAAGACGGCGCCGCGGCAGTATTCGGCTACCTCGGAAGTACTCGCGATAAGTTCGCGCGCGGGCGCTGCACCCGTTGCCACCGGCATCGATCTGCAGACGCTTGCAACGAGCACGAACGTGCTCGAGGGCATTCGCCGCGATCTTCGCTTGGACGAGCCGCTGGCGGTAATCCAGACGAAGTTGACGGCGCACGTGAACTTCGGCTCCAACGTGATGCCGATTACATACTCGGATCGTTCGCCGAAAATCGCCGTCAGGGCGGCGAACGCCGCAGCGGTCGAACTTTCCAACTACTATCGCCAGATCGCATCAACGCGATTCACCGTGGTTTCCGGCTATCTGCAAAACGAACTGAAGAAGAAGCGCGGCGAAATCGAGCAAGTCGATCAAAACCTGCAAAAGGCGACGATTCAAGATCCCTACAATGCGGATTCCGACGCCGCTCAAGTTTTTGGCGCAGCAGATCCTCGGATTGCAGGCACAGCGCGACAACCTCCAAGCGGAAATGGTCGGCGACGAAGCACAAGCCGGCGCCGAATCCCGCCACCTAGCGGAAATCGCGCCAATCGTGCATGAAGAGAAGACCACCAGCGATCCGTACTATCAGAAGCCTGCGCACGCAGGAATCGAACGATGAAGCGCAACTCGCGCTCGTTCGTTCCCAGTTCAAAGGAACGTATCCGGGCCTAGCGGGTCTGAAGGCGCAGATTGCGCAGGAGAAGAGCGAACTGGCTGCAGCAGAGAAAGCCGCCGTAGCCTCTTCGACGACGTTCAGCCCCACGTACGCGTCTGCGTTGTCGTCGAAAGGCACGATAGACGCCAAACTCGCGGCGGATCGGGCGCGTCTGGACGCGATCGATTCGCAGATATCGCAGACGGAAGATCACTTGCAAGCGGTTCCGGGCATGGGTGTGAAGCTCGGCGATCTGCGTCGTCAGCGCGATCTCCTCGTAACGGAATATCAGGCGCTGGCCTCGCGGTATACGGACACGCTCGCGACGACCGCGCAGGAAGCGGACATCGGGTCGGTCACCGTGGTCGACCATGCGCAGATGGCGACGCAAACGCTCGATAAGCGTTCGATGCTCGCAATCTTCGGTTCGCTCGCGGGTTTCATTATCATCGCGTTCGGGCTTGCGTTCCTCCTCGAAGTAACGGATCCACGTATCCGCACCGTTGCCGGAGTCGAAAGCCTGTATGGCCGTCCGGTACTTGGTACCATTTCCACCGACTAAGGCAAGGGAGTCTACTATGAAAGCAGTTAGCGAAGAATTCGCATCATTGCGCGTCACACTCGAGTCGATGGTTCGCACGCCGGCCGTCATCGTGATTGGTGCCGCGGCACCGGAGGACGGCGCCGGGATCGTTGCCTGTGAACTGAGCCGCGCTTTCGCGGACTCCGGATACAGCACGGTTGTGGTGGATCCGTACGGCGGTCGAGCTCTTGAAGGACGAACTGGGACTCAAGGTCGCGGCGGTCGGCGATTTCGCTGCGATTCCCGGGAGCGCCGTCAACGGCACCATCAAGAATCTGTCGGCAGTCGCAGTCGCCGAGAGCGCTCCCCATACCACGACGTCGTATCTGAAGATGCGCACCGTCCTCGACAATCTGCGTACGAAGTACGACGTCACGATCGTCAACGCGGGCGTTCTCGTGACGAATCCGGTTGCGCTGCAGTTTGCAGTTGCCGGCGACGGCGTGATTCTCTCATTCCGATTCGGCCGCCGGCCCGTGCCCGCGGATCAGGAGATTACGGCCGCGCTGCGGCGCGTCGGCGCACAAATCCTTGGCGTCGTTGCAGTCGGTGAGGGCAAAGAACGCCGTCCTGAACCGGTTGTGCGCGCGGCGGAAGAGCCCGTCACGGTGCCTGCGCAGCCCGAGATCAAGGTCCCGACGTTGCCGATTCCGACGCGTTCCGGTGAAGTCGTCATCACTCGCTGATTGATTACTCGTTAAGGATACTCGTAGATGTTGTACGCCCAGCCGGCCATTAACCGCAAAGGACTTACCACGGCGGCCGTCGCCTCGACGTTGCTCTTCGTTTCGTGCGTAGACGGATTCGTGAAAAACACGCATGGAAACACGATCTTCTATGTGATGAAGGACTTTGCGCTTCTCGCGCTCGTCGTCGCGATGCTGGTGACGCTTGCGGTTCGGCCCTGGGATCGGCCGAAAGGCAAGTGGCAAGGCCTTTGGGCGTGGTGGCTCTACATCGGATACATGACGGCGCAGGTGCTCAACCCCGGAAGCGGCGACATCGCGACGGGTATCGCCGGATTTCGCGCGTTGGTCCTGTTCTCCGTACTGTTTTTCGTCGGCGCCGTGTTTTTCACCAACCCGCGGCGCGTTTCGAAAACGATAAACGTTGCGATAGCCTGCATTATGATCCCGACGATTGCGGGCATCTTTCAGGCTCTCGCACCCGATACATGGAACTCGCTCTCGCCGGCGCTCGCGGTCTTGTCGTCCCGCTTTACCTCATACCAGAGTGCGGGTATGGGCGGCTTGACCAGTGCTTTCATGCGCGCGTACGGCACGCTTGTCGATCCGGCGTCGCTGGGTCTTGCGACGTGCGTAGGATTCATTCTCGCGGCAGGGGCGATGGCGCGCGCGCGCGGTTTCGGTCGTCTCGTGCTCACCGTCTGTCTCGTCAGCATGGCGCTCGCGCTGCAATTCTCCGCCGCTCGCGCCTCGGCCGCCGCGCTTGCCGCCGGTTTGCTGGCGTTCTTGATTCTGTCGTGGCGCCATCGGTCGATGCGCGTACCAGCGGTTGTCGCGTTCTGCATTCTCTTGCTCGCCATTCCGCTGGCGCTCAAGGCCACCGGCGGCATGTCGAGCGCCAGGTACCAGAGCGACAGCCTCGATATCGGCGCCGTGACGCGAGCCCGCAGCGAGCACCTCGCTTTATTGAGCAGCATACGGCATCCGTTCGGCAACGGGCTTGGTGCGACCGGAGCCGGCGGCCGGCTCAACAAGGGCGGCGGCCGAGCTCCGCTGCTCGTCGACAATCTTTATTATGCCACGCTCTATCAGACGGGCATTCCCGGGCTGATCATCTTGCTCGTCTTCCAGGGCACGTTTTTGACGCTCGCGATTCGAGCTTCAAAACGGGCCGTCTCAACCGAGGCGCGTGCCGCGTACATCACCTTCGCTTCGGTTCAAGTCGCGTTGTTGACGAGCGGAATATGGACGCAAGGTCCATTCGTCTATGCGCCGGTTACGCAGATATTTTGGCTGCTCTCCGGCATAATCGCGCTGCCCAAGCGAGTCGAAGGGGAGACGGTGTAATATGGCGGTTCTGGTTACCGGCGGCGCAGGATTCGTCGGCAGTCATTTGGTCGACCGTCTTTGCCGATCCGGCAAAGACGTCATCGTAATGGACGATCTTTCGAGCGGGCGCATCGCAAATCTCGAGTGGGCAATTCGCGAAGGCGGCGCAACATTCGTGTATTGGAACGTGGCGGCTCCCGCATCGCAGACGATCGCGGAATTGCAAAAGGCCATACGCCAGCCGCTCGAGGCGATCTACCATCTCGCCTCGCCGGCGAGCCCCGAAGCATACGGAGCGCACCCGTGGGAGACCCTTAGCGTCAATGGACTGGGCACGATGGCGCTCATCGACGTTGCGCTGCAGCAAAACGCCCTGCTGCTCTTTACGTCGACTTCGGAAGTGTACGGGGATCCGCTTGTCAATCCGCAGCCCGAAACGTATTTCGGTAATGTGAACCCGATCGGACCCCGCGCATGCTACGACGAAGGCAAGCGTTTTGCCGAGGCGGCGATTTCCGTCGCCGTCGCCAAACGCGGCTTGAACGCGCGCATCGTGCGGCTCTTCAACTGCTACGGACCGCGCATGCAGGCCGATGACGGGAGATTGATTCCCGCGCTCATTTCTGCCGCGCTCAACGACAAGGCGTTCCCGATTCACGGTGACGGCCAGCAAACCCGTTCGATCACTTACATCGACGACGTCGTTCGCGGTATTTTGCACATCGCGCAATCAAGTATGCATCGGCTCTCGCCCGTGAATCTCGGTAACGACGAAGAGTTGCGGGTCCTCGATATTGCCGAGCGCGTTGCGAAGGCTTGCGGCGTTCAACTCACCGCCGAGCACCTACCGGCGCGCCCGGAAGACCCGATGCGCAGACGTCCGGATTTGACGCGTGCGCGTTCGTACGGATGGGCCCCGTCGATCAGCGTCGACGAAGGTATTGCAAGAACCGTCGCCTGGTTCACCGACGCCGCTCGCATTTACAGCGCCGCTTAAGAGGCTGCGCGAAGCTGCGCTTCCGAGGCTATGCGGTCGGCCATTCTCGCCCATCCGAATTCCTGGTCGTAGAGCGCCCGGCTGAGCGCGCCGCGGCGCCGCAACTGCTCCGGATCGCATAGCGCGCTTTCGAAGGCGCCGGCCATTGAGGAAGCATCGGCGTCGGCAAAAATGGCCGCGTCTGCGAAGCGCGCGTCGTCGTGCGGCGTACGCGCGCACAGGACCGGCACACCATGCGCGAGTGCGGCGAGCAGGCTGCCGGCGGATGCGATCGCGCCCTCCTCCGCCGCGTGGAGAAAAACGTCGGCCCGTGCAAATGCCGCTTCGAGTTCCGGCGGCGGAACGGCTCCGCGAAAACGGATACGCTCTGCTACCGCGAGGTCGAGCGCGATGGCTTCGCACTGCTCTTGGTATGCCGCTTCTTGAACCCGTCCTATCACGTCGAGCGAGGCCTCGATGCCGGCGTCGCGTAGCGCCGCCACGGTTTGAATCAGCAGTTCGATGCGCCGGCGCGGCATGACGATGCCGAATGCGACGAGCCGAAACGGCGCTTGTGCCGTTCGGCGCGCCGGCAACGGCGCAAGCGGTTCGATGTTTGCGCCGAACGGCACGACCCGAATTTTGTGGCGCGCGTACGGAGCTCGCTCGAGTAAGGCAGACGCGCGTTGCGGGCTCGCCACGTAGATCGTGTCGGATGCCGCGACCACCGCTTTGTCGCGCAGCGTGAGATAGGCGGCTTTTGCACGGCTCCGGACCGCCGCGCTGTCCGCTGAGTAAAAGCATTCGTGGACGTACGTAATGCGCCGGTACGCGCTCAAGGCTTTCATCGCGAGAAACGGATACGAAGAACGCGGGTGATACAAAAACGGGGTGTATTGCATCAAAACGACGTCCGGCCGGAAAGCATCGAGCCGCCGCTTCGTTTCGACGACGGAACGAATATCCCACGACCCGATCGACTGGGCCGGATAGGCGTGCGTAATCGTTTCGACGTCATCCGTCAGAACGAGCGTCGAACACCCCCGCTGCTGAAATTCACGGGCGAGGCGATCGGTGGCGTCGCCGCACCCATTGTAATGCGGCGGCAGGAGCGGGCAGATGAATGCTATGCGCACCCGTTCATCCTAGCGCCAAACGGGCGAATCCGCACCCGCTCGCGGGCGACGGAGGCGTGGGTACTTTCACCCATCGCGACGTGGGCATACCGGGAGTGACGCACGCCGGGACTAGGCAACGGCTCCCGGGCGGCCCTGCACTTCCGAGGGCGCAACTTGCACTGCGAATCCTTCGAGGATCAGTTTGCGAACGACGCCGAGCGCCTTTTCGTCGTGCTGCAGCAGCTCGGCGACCTGCACGCCGGAGCGCGCGCCGATTTCGCGGATTACCGCAGCCGCTTGCGGCCCGAACGTGAGCGTTTTTCTCGAGAAGGAAAGGTGCGTGCTTTTCTCATCGGACTGCAACTCATAGACGATGTTCGCGCGCTGCCGGACGAACGAGTCGGCCGATAATTCGCCGATCGCCGCAATCTGCTGCAACTGCCCCTCGAGCTCGATTTTTGCGCTGGGTCCGGAAACGCCGATCGATGCGCTGTTGCGCTTGACGCAAGTCGTCCGGCGTCAGCCGGGAAAGAATCTCCGCCAATTCGGCGTCCGTTGCTTCATGAATCGCGGATTTGCGCCAGAGGAGATCCCGTTCGGCGATCGCCTCGACTGCGTCGGCCACCACATTCGCCCATCGACCCGCGTGCACGCCGAGCGTGACGTGAAGGGAGAGTTCCGCGTTTGCTTTGCCTTCGTGCATGAAGCCGCGCGGAATGTACAGCAGGTCGCCGGGCTTCATGTCGGCTTCGAAGAGAATCTCCGGCAGCGCGTGCGTTTTTTTGTCGTACTGCTGGTCGTCGAGCGGGAGACTCGAATGCCGAACCATAGATTCGCCAGTGCTTGGTGCCGTGGATCTGCAGTATCAGCGTGTCGTGCGTGTCGTAATGCGGCGCAAATCCCTGATTCCCCGCCGGCGTCAGGTAAACGTTCGGATTGACGCGGTGGCCGAAAAACGCTTCGAGTTCGCGGCACAGGTTCGACAACGTAATCGAATGCGTGTCCAACGCATCGAAGACCGCGGTACAGCCGGCCGCAAAAAGGACGCTGAGTTTATCGTGGTCGATGACGTCGCTGGGCGGCTTTTTTTCATCCGCTTTCCGGGTGGAACGCGAGAAGGTATAACTCTCGACGCGCTGCATCAAACCGTCGCGAACCAGACGGACGTCCTTCGTACGCAGCTCGCTGCCGTAGAGAACGCGCTCCAGCTCGTTTAGGCTGAAGTAAGGTGAATAGACGCCATCGCGGCCGCTGCGATCGACGTACAGCGGCGCGCGCTCGTAGTAGCGCTGCGCGAACTCTTCGATCGTATGCGGCGCCAAAAGACGAGCGACCGTAGCCCGTGCCGCGCTAGACGTGCTCCACACGGTTTCCTCCTGCAGCGGTGTCCGCTTTTAGTGTAAATCGCGCGCCGCCCCTGGGCCTACGCGCGTCGTACTCAGATTCCGAGCTTCCTACGGCTCATCCGTCGGCCGTTATATGGACTATAAAAAAGGAAGCCCTCCGCGGGCGCGCGGAGGGCTTCAAGGCGTTTGTATCGGCCGGTTAGCCGTACGATCCGCCGTCGTCGCAGTTTGCGCCGATGCCGTTGTCGTCGAACGAGCCGGTGCAAGTCGGAGTCGAGGCAAAGCCCGACGCTGATGTATACAGATCGATCACTGCATACGAGGTCATGATTTCCGGTTTGGTGTACTCCATCGCCTCACGTCCTTAGAGGTGGTGATATACACAGTTGCTTCCGTAGCAGCGCTGTGCTTCAAAGAGCATAACGCGGTGCGCGCCGCCCGCGCGCATGGCCGGCGTATCATCTGCAGATGGGGCGTTTACCCAATACCTGAATCACTATTGCTAGCATCGCTCGGCTTTATATAGCCGTTTTGGACTACGTCCGAGTGGGACGATCGGACCGCATTATGATTACGTCATCCCATTTGGCGGCGGTGCAAGTTGACGTGCATAGGACCAAGACTTAGGCTGGAACGCCCTTTCGTTCGCCAATCCTAATGGCGTAGGTTCGTAAAAAAGGAGCTGGTCGATGAATTGGGACGCACTCCGGCAAGAAGCGCCGGCGGTTTCGCCTTGTCCGATCCTTTGGCGCGCGAAAAAGCGCCCGACCAACAGCAGCGCGTTATTGGTCGAGCGGGAAGGCGGCTTGCGGACGTCGGGCCACGTCGACCGCTTGTTTTTGTCCCATGCGAAAAACATATCCGATGCGGGAGTGCCGCTCGTAATTCTTGCCCATTCCGAACCCCCGGAGCTTCCGCTTCGCGATGCCGACGCCCGGGCGATCATTTTGCAAACGGTCGAGATTCTCAACGAGCACCGGATCGATACCGCCGCATTTTTGTATTGCACGCACGGGCTGGAACGTGAATGCCTCTGCCGTCATCCATTTCCGGGATTGCTGCAATCCGCCGCTGCGAACCTCAAAATTGACTTGAGTCACAGTTTATATCTTGGCGCAAGCGTCGCGGATTTGGAAGCGGGAATAACGGCAGGGGTACCAACGCTCCTGGTCGACTTGCAGAACGCACAGCACTATGCCGAGACGTTCCAATTGGCACATGAAGTGCTCGTAGATACTTTGCCGCTCTTCTAGCGGCATGGTAAAGGTGCGCCTTACGCCGACCGGCGCGAGCGCCTACGATAGGACGATGAGCGCATTGCTCCGATTCTTTGCGCCGCTCAGCTTGGCCGGCTGCCTACTATGCGGATGCGTCAATGCGTCTACCGCTCCCTCGCCGGACGGGCATACCAGCGCCGTCGTTCACATCGCGCCTTGGTTACTGGCACGGCATGCAACGGGCCGTGCGATCGTCATTTTTTCGCGCCAGCCCTCGCACGTGCTGCGCTATACACTGGGATCGCACGACGCAATCTACGCGCAGCCGCTGCACGATGCGGGACCGGGGAGCACCGTCGTGCTGGACGGTAGCTCTGCAGGCTATCCGGGGACGCTCGACGATTTGCCGGCCGGAACGTACTCCGTTATGGCGCTGATCGATTGGAACGGCACGTACGCGTATTCCGGATTGACCAAAGGAATGGACGTGAGCGGCGTGTCGCAAGTGCGCGTACAGCGCGGAACGCGCATAACGCTTCACGTGTGGCGTCCCGTTCGGCAGCGCAGCCTATCCGTACGGGTCTTCAATCGTCGCGGCCGGCATTCCGAGCCCGGAACTCTCTCAATTTGCGCGCGCGCCGGTCCAGATGCACGCCGTCGTCGCGGTTCCACCCGACTACGGACAGACACGCGACCGCTATCCGGTCGTGTACGTGCTGCATGCGTTCGGAAAAACCGGCGCTTCGGCTGCGTTCGACAACTCTCCGTTCGACGCGCGGCGAGTCGTCGACGCGATGCGATCGAGCGCGCTGCCGAAAATGATTTTCGTGTACCCCGATGCGAGCTCTTCGCTCGGCGACACCGAATTCGCAGACTCCGCCAACAATGGTCCGTGGGCTTCCGCATTCGTTCATGACTTGGTGCCGTACGTGCAGCGAACGTTTCGCACGCAGCCCCATGCTCAGTTTCTGACGGGACACTCTTCGGGCGCGTGGTCCGCACTTTGGCTGCAGACGCAGTATCCGGCGCTGTTCGCGGGAGCATGGGCGGTTTCGCCGGACCCCGTCGATTTCCGCAGTTTTCTCGGTACCGACATTTATGCGCCCGGCGCGAACTTTTACGCGCGCGGCGGACGACAAACGGCGTATCAAGTGGACGGCGCGCGCACGGTGCTCACCAATCGTCAAGCGGTGAAGCTGGAATCGGTGGAAGGGCCATGGGGTGGCCAGCTCGCATCGTTTGACGCCGTGTTCAGTCCTCGCGGCGCCGACGGGACGCCGCGCAATCTTTTCGATCCGCGTACCGGCGCGATAGATCCTTCCGTCGCGAAGGCGTGGCGCGCGTACGATCTCTCCAGAATTTTGTCCGCGAACTGGACGCGTTTGGCACCTGCATTGCGCGGCAAACTGCACATCATCGTCGGAGACCGCGACAATTTTTCGCTGAACAAAGCAGTGTCGCTGCTTGGGGAGCGGCTTCCGCCGGGCGCGGAATCGATCCGCGTTTTGCCGGGGCGGGATCATTTCGACGTGTACTCGGGGGGCTTGGCCCCGCACATCATCGACGAAATGCGTCGCACTGCCGCGCAGCGCAACACTGCCCGTGCCGTTGCTCGAAATTAGCGTGAACCCGTCGGTGAAGCGGTCGCCCGGCGCGACCGCGGTAGTGTTGGTGGACGAATTCTTCAATGTAGTCGCGGCGAGTGCGCCGCCGTCTTCGCTCGATGCCCTCTGGAGCCGCGAACGTCTTTCGCCGGCCGTGGAAGAGGCCGCAAAGAAGCTCGGTCCCCAAGGCGGCTCGCTGGTTCTCGGGAGCGTTGCGCTTCGTGTAACGCCCCTTCGGGCAGCCCCACGCTTGCTCGCGCTGCTCTTCGAAGAGTTTAGAGTTCGCGGAATGGATACTTTGGACTAGTCCGGGGTATTGCGAGACCGGGTAAGAAAGCGATAGGCTATCTACCTACCGTGATTCTTCAACTGGATGTGGCAGCTCGGATGCAGCAGGCGGGTGCACCATTGCCCGGCTTAAGTCAGGAAATCCTGAACCGGCGATCCCGGCCGTATATCATCGTGCTCGATCCCGGCCTTCGCATTGTGTGCGCGGAAAACCGCGCGCTCGAGTGCTTGAGCGAAGCTTACCCTGCAGAGCGGGAGCCCGGCCGCCTCCCGGCTGCCCTTCATGTTATCATCGAAGCCGCCCTTCGCAAACAGCAAGCGCCCGAAGAGCGCGAAAGCGCGCTCTTGTTCGAGGCGGGCACGCTCGTCGTGCGCGTGGTTCCGCTTCACGGCGAAAGCGGGACGTATGCGACCGTGCTGATCGAAAGGCGCACTCGCCGCGAGCATTTGCCTCGAGCAGTCAATCGCTACGCTCTGACGAAGCGCGAAACCGAAGTCCTGCACTGCATCATGAATGGACTGGATGCACCCGCGATTGCTGCGAACATGGGCATCAGCCGCTCGACGGTCAAAGATTATTTCAAAGCGCTGCTCAAGAAAACAAATGCGCGCAGCCGCTCGGAGATGCTGGTAAAGATTTTCGATCCTTAAGACCATCGGGCAGCGCTCGCCTGCGAACCGACACGCCTCGAAACCTCGTTACCCTTGCGTACAGACTTGGGAACAAGCGAGGCTACGATGCGAAACTCTACGAGCAGTCTTCTGAGGGGAATCACCACCACGGCCGCGTGCGCAGCGATAGTGCTGTGCGCGCTTCAGCCTGCATCCGCGCAAACGCGTGAAAGAGCTGACGCATACGGCCGCGCCTGCGCGTTACGCCGCTCCGGTTCGCGCGCGTTACGCCGCTCCGGTTCGCCGCGTGCGGTACGCTGCTCCGGTTCGCCGCGTGCGGTACGCTGCTCCGGTTCGCGTGCGGTACGCCGCTCCGGTTCGCCGCGTGCGGTACGCCGCTCCGGTTCGCGTGCGGTACGCTGCTCCGGTTCGCGTGCGGTACGCCGCTCCGGTTCGCGTGCGGTACGCCGCTCCGGTTCGCCGCGTGCGGTACGCCGCTCCGGTTCGCCGCGTGCGGTACGCCGCTCCGGTTCGCCGCGTGCGGTACGCCGCTCCGGTTCGCCGCGTGCGCTACGCTGCTCCGGTTCGCCGCGCACACTTTGTGCAGCGGGTTACGCCGCGAGTACGGCAGGTTCGCCGGCTGAACGCCGCGCCGTTCGTGCAGTACGTTCGTTCCGCTCCGCGGGTTCGGCGTGAGATCGTTACGCGATCCATCGTGACGTCGCCATTGATTCGCGCCGCGTATGCGGCGCACAGCCGCACGATTCCGATGGTGTATCATCCCGCATACCTCGCGGGCCGCGTCATCCGCGTGTCGCGGCGAGAGATCGTGCTGCAGCCGCCGATCGCGACGACGCCGCTCGTCGTGCGCGATTACGCGGTCGCGAACCCGGCTGAAATTCTTCCCGTCGGCTCGTACGTTACGGTGCCGGTAACCTACCAGAACGGCGGTTATCAGCTCTACACGTCGCCGACGTACATGGGGAACGCGTACGCGACGCCTCAGTATTGCTACGGGCCCTCGTCAACGACGTACGCAGCGCTGCTGCCTGCCGTGATCGGTGCGTTGACCGGGAACGGCAGCCTGAACGGCAGCAATCTGACCGCGATTGCGCTCACCGCGTTGGCTTCGGGCGGCGCCGGTGATTCATGCACCAATCAGTACGCGTACACGACCGCCTACCCCGCCTACGGCACGCCCACGTACGGTGCGCCGACTTACGGAACACCCGCGTATGGAACGCCCGTGTACGAAACGCCGGTATACGCTGCGCCGCAAAACGCGACGTATCCGGTATACAACTCGTATCCGCAATACGGATCGTATCCGCAGTACGGCGCATATGCATCACCGTATGACAACTGCGTGTGGAGCGATGCGGATACCGACGGCGACGGCTCGTGCTCTTCGCCCGCCGCTTCATATGGCTATACGAACATGACGCCGGCATCCTCCGGTCCTTACGGGTTGTACGCGCCGCAGCAAGTGCAGGGCTTGGTAGTTGCCCGGACCGGCAACCTGCTGATGGTGCTCGGCGCCAACGGCACGAAGCCGATCGTCGTCGATGCCTCTTCCGCAATGCAGAACGGCTACACCGTGAACGGCCCGGTCGCCGTGGGCCAAGTGATCGACGCGTACGGATTCTACAACGGCGGAACGTTCGTAGCGACGACGCTCGTTTAGAAGATAACCGTAGTTATTCCGAGGACGGCACCCGCCAGAATACGTAGCGCGGGCTGCCGTCTTTGGTTATGATGTGCAGCAATGGCGCAAACCGAACGCGGCAAGCTGGCCGATTTCACGACCGATCCGCGCCGGTTGCTTTTCATGAGCGCGCTTGCCGTCGTAATCGGCGTCGCGTCAGCGGTCGTCGCGAAAGTTCTGCTGGTCCTCATCGGGTTCATCACGCACGCGCTGTATTTACACGAAGTCGGCGCTTCGCTGGTTCAGCCGAATCCTCGCGCGCTCGGTCCCGTTGCGATCCTCATTCCGATCGTCGGCGGTCTGGTCGTCGGACTCATCGCGCGTTTCGGAACCGACAAGATTCGGGGCCACGGTATACCCGAGGCAATTCAAGCGATTCTCGATCGCGACAGCATCATTCAAGCGCGCGTGGCGTATTTGAAACCGATTGCTTCCGCAATCACGATCGGAACCGGCGGACCTTTCGGTGCCGAAGGTCCGATCATCATGACGGGCGGCGCGTTCGGTTCGCTTTTCGCCCAGTTTTTACGCCTCTCGTCCGTCGAGCGGCGCACGCTGCTGGTCTGCGGCGCCTCCGGCGGAATGGCGGCGACGTTCGGCGCGCCCATCGCTTCGGTGCTCATCGCGGTCGAGCTGCTGCTATTCGAATGGAAACCGCGCACTTCATTCCCGTCGCCGTTGCCGCCTTCATCGCGGACGTGATACGCGCACTGATCATCGGACCGAACCCGCCGTTTCTCGTCGCGCATCCGCACACGATTGCGCCGGAAGCGTTCGGATGGGCGGCGATCGTCGGAATAGGCGGCGGTCTCGTCTCGGCGATCATGACGAAGTTGGTGTATTGGACGGAAGACGCGTACGAGCGGCTTCCCGTGCATTGGATGTGGTGGCCCGCGATCGGGGGCGCAGTCGTCGGTATAGGCGGCTGGTTCGTTCCGCAGGCGCTCGGCGTAGGATACGGCACGATCAACGGCATGCTCAATGCTCAGCTCGCGGTAGGCGTCGTAGCCGCGATCATCGTGGTGAAGATCGTAATCTGGATTGCGGCACTGAGTTCCGGCACGTCCGGCGGCGTACTCGCTCCGCTGCTGATGATTGGCGGAGCAATGGGCACGCTGTTCGCGGTCGCGATCCCGGGACACGATGCGAGCGTTTGGGCGGCGGTGGGCATGGCGGCGATTATGGGCGGCACCATGCGCGCGCCCTTCATGGCGACGATGTTCGCGTTGGAAACCACGCACGCATGGGGATTGCTGCCGCCGATCTTTATCGGCTGCGTGGCGGCAACGGCGTTCACGGTCATCTTCGTACCCCGATCGATCTTGACGGAGAAGCTTGCGCGCCGCGGTATGCACGTCGCGCGCGAGTATTCCGTGCATCCGCTAGAATTGATCGCCGTGCACACCGTCATGGTTGCGCGCGAACGGCTAGTCGTTCTCGACGATCGCGCAACGATCGCGCAGATCGCACGGCGTTTGACGGAATTGGATCGGCAGCTTCACTACTTGGAATATCCCGTCGTCGATGCCGCGGGCGATATTTCCGGATTCGTTGCGCACGGGACGATTCTCCAGCGCGCGCACGCAGCGGACGCCGAACGGACGACCATTGCATCGCTCGCACTAAAACCCGTCACCGTGCATCCCGAAGATCGGGTACGCGCGGCCGCGAGCGTGATGGCGTCGCGCGGACGACGCAGCGTCGCAGTCGTCGACGACGCAGGTGTATGGGTCGGAATTCTGACCGTCGACGATCTGCTCGATGCGTGGAAGCGCGGACTTTCGGCCGAAACGCGCCGCGTGCGAATCCGTTCGCTGAGCCGTTTGTCCCCTTTTGCAACGCAGCGAAAGGAAGCGGCGCGCGGTAAATGAACGGATTTCTCCCTGTAAGGAGGAAGCATGTTCACACGCTTTACGCTCTTCGCCTTCGCTTTCGCGGCCAGTACGTGCCTCGCGGTTGCAGCGCCTTCGAAAGGCATGCCGCAACTTCCGCCGCAGCCCCAAGTTCATCCGGCCGGTATTCCAAGCGGCGCCGTCATGGTGTCGCCGTGTATTCAAACGATGGGCGAGCACTGGGCGGTTTTGAAAAACCTGCCGCTCGGGCCGATTTACGGCACGTGGAACGGCAAACCGGTATTCACCGAAATCATGGTATCGGTCGCGCAATTGAAGAAGGGTTTCAGCTACGCAAATTTGCGCGCGCTGCCCGGCTACCACATCGATCACGTCGACGTCGCATTCGAACCGAACGGGCACGAAGGTTTTCCCGTTCCGCACTATGATGTGCATGCGTATTACGTCTCGGCGGCAGACCAAGCGAAGATCTGCCCGAACGGCATTCCGGATCCGGCGATGAAGGCCACGAACATGTAGCAGAACGCGCCGCCGCGCAGTACAATGGAAGCAGGCGCACTCGGCTTCGGCCGCTGGAGTTTGTCGAATGAAGAAAATTTTCGGCGTCTTCGCCCTGTTCTTCTTGACGAGCGGCTTGGCCGATGCTTGTCCTGCTCCGCCGGCATCCGATGCGACGTCGCGCATACCGTATTTGTCCGTCGCTTCGGGAGTGTATTATTGTGCGGCGTCGGCCGAACCGCTGAGCGTCGGCGACCTTTCGCCGTCTGAGTGGCTCAAGCGGGTGCAAATCTGCACGACGACCTGTTCGTACGAACCGATGAGCCCGGACCCGCGCTCGATGCTCATGGCAACTTCTTGCGGTCCCGGCATACACGAGGCACAGTATGCGGTGGATCCGCCTCGACCCGCTCAGGGGTACGCCGCGATCCATTTCGTAAGTTCAACCTGTAAAGGTACGGCGCCGCCGAAAGCGCCGCCGTCGCCCCGACCCGCTGCAAGGTCCACGCGATGATCGCAAAGACGTTCTTGAGCTGCGTTGCGGGCGTGCTGGCGTGCAGTCTCCCCGTGTGGGCATCCACGGCATGCCCGACGGCGCGCTCGGCTGTTTGAAGTGCGGGCGCCGGCGCCGCCCAGCGGGCGACCGATACACAACTGACCCGTTCTGCTTGACGCCTACGGGCGTTCCTGGTAAACTGCCCAGGTTGTGGCCCACGCCGGCCGCGGTCTTTTCCGTGTGCCGGTGGAAGAAATAATGCAGTACGCTTGGGTCAGTGTACTTCACATCGAAGGCTCCTGGTTTCGCGTCTCGCGGCAACGACGACCGCACGGAAAGCAGAAGCCGAGGACGAGGATTTACATGAAGAACATCCTTGGCCGCAAGGTTGGGATGACGAGCGTGTTCACCGATGACGGCCGTTACGTGCCGGTCACGGTGATTGCAGCCGGTCCCTGCACGGTGGTCGAGCGCAGAACGAAGGAGAAGCACGGCTACGAAGCCGTCGCCCTCGCTTTCGGCGACATCAAAAAGTCGCGCGTCTCGCGTGCCCTTGCCGGACATTATAAGAAGAACGACGCGGAGCCCAAACGGTGGGTTCGCGAATTTCGCGACGACATCGACGGCGTGCAGGCAGGCCAAACGATCACCGTGTCGGAGTTCGTCCCCGGCGATCGCGTCGACGTGGTGGGCATATCGAAGGGTCACGGTTTCGCCGGCGGTATCAAGCGCCACAACTTCAGCGGCGGCGGCGCGAGCCACGGCTCGATGATTCACCGCCAACCCGCTTCGAACGGCGACACGAACGCGGGACGCACCGTCAAAGGCAGCCGCCGTCCGGGTCATTTCGGCGTCGATCGCACCACCCATCAAAATTTGGAAATCGTGAAAGCCGACACGGAGCGCAACTTGCTGCTCGTGCGCGGCCCGATCCCCGGTCCGAAGAACGCACTCGTGGTCGTGCGTAAGAGCGTGAAGGCGGTGGCGAATGCCTAACGTTATCGACGCAACCGGAAAGATCGTTCGCGAAGAGCAGACGCCGGAAGTTTTCAATCAGGAATACAGCGACAAGCAGCACGCGATCTTTCGCGCGGTTTATCGCGAACTCGCCAACCCGCGCGCCGGCACCGCTTCGACGAAGAAGCGCGATGAAGTCAGCGGCGGCGGACGCAAGCCGTGGCGCCAAAAGGGCACCGGCCGCGCGCGCCAAGGTTCGATTCGTTCGCCGCAGTGGATGCACGGCGGCGTGGTCTTCGGCCCGCAGCCCCGCAGTTACGTCACGGACCTGAACAAAAAAGAACGGCGCGCCGCGTTTCTCGCCGCGCTCGCCGATCGCTTCCGCAACGACGCCGTCACGGTGCTCGACGCGAGCAACTTCACAATCGAGAAGACCTCGCAGTTCGCGAGTCTGCTTTTCGGCAGCGCGAAAGAGGCCAAGAACGGCCCGTCGACACTCGTCGTTTTCGGCCGTGACGAACAGGTCGGTGACCGGCTGCACCGCGTCGGACGCAACTTGCGCAAAGTGGGCATCACGCACACCGGCGCGCTCGACGTGAAAGACGTCCTGCGCTACAATCGCATCCTTTTCACGGCGGACGCGTACGCGCAGACTCGTCGGCACGCTCGCGAAGAACGGAGACAAGTAGAATGGACGCACGCGACGTTATCGTGTCTCCGCGGATCACCGAAAAGTCGATGGCGAACGCGCTCGGTCAGCAATACAGCTTCGTCGTTCATCCGGAAGCGACCAAAACTCAGATCCGTCACGCGATCGAAGAGATCTTCAAAGTGAACGTGGTCAACGTCAATACGGTGAACGTCGGCGGTAAAAGCAAGAACTTCGCGCGCCGCGGCGTTCGCACGCAAGGCCGCACCAAAGACTACAAAAAAGCCGTCGTCACGCTCAAGCCCGGCCAGAAGATCGAACTGGGCGGCGTGAATTACTTCGAGCAGTAGGGCGGGACACAACCTCATGCCAGTAAAAAAATATAAGCCGACCAGCGCCGGCAAGCGGTTCATGACGACGATCGATTTCTCGGAACTCAGCAAAGTCGACCCCGAGAAGTCTCTTATCGAGGTACGCAAAAAACACTCGGGCCGTAATTCCAACGGGCACATCACGGTGCGCCACAAGGGCGGCGGTACGCGCAAGATGTACCGCATCATCGACTTCAAGCGCGCTAAAGACGCCATTCCGGCGAAGGTTGCGACGCTCGAGTACGATCCGAACCGCTCCGCGCGCATCGCGCTGCTGAATTATCGCGACGGCGAAAAGCGCTACATCCTCGCGCCGCTCGGGCTCAAGGTCGGCGACGTCGTCGAATCAGGGCCGAACGCGGACATCAAGATCGGCAACTGTCTGCCGATCAAGAACATTCCGGTCGGCACGGTCATTCACAGCATCGAACTTCGGCCCGGGCAGGGCGCGAAGCTCGTTCGCAGCGCCGGCGGCGCCGCGCAATTGATGGCCAAGGAAGGCGAGTACGCGCAGGTGCGCATGCCTTCCGGCGAAGTGCGCAAGATTCTGATTGTCTGCCGCGCCACGGTCGGGCAGCTCGGCAACGTCGAGCACGAAAATGAAATCATCGGCAAAGCGGGGCGTCAACGTCATCGCGGCAAGCGCCCGAGCGTTCGCGGCATCGCAATGAATCCGGTGGATCACCCGCACGGCGGCGGCGAAGCGCGTTCGACTTCCGGTCGTCCGCCCACCACGCCTTGGGGACAGATGACGATGGGCAAAAAGACGCGCCGCAACAAGCGCACGCAAAACATGATCGTTCGCAAGCGTGGTAGCAAGTGATGAAAATTTTCGTTGGGGCGCCCTCGGGGAACGCCCAAGTTAGCAGTGCAGTTTATGCGCCCCATGGCCCGGAGGCCCCGTTGTTTGCAATGGGGGGCGCGCAGCTCAGAGCGGAGCGCGAGTAGAATGGGACGTAGTTTAAAGAAGGGTCCGTACATTGCGGACCATCTGATGAAGAAGATCGAAGGAATGAACGAGCGGCGCGAAAAGCGCGTCGTCAAGACGTGGAGCCGCGCTTCGACGATCGTTCCGTCTATGGTGGGCCACACGATCGGCGTGCACAACGGCAAAGCGCACGTTCCGGTGTTCGTTACCGAAAACATGGTCGGGCACAAATTGGGCGAGTTCGCGCCGACGCGCACTTTCCGCGGTCACGGCGGCGACAAGGCGGCGGTGAAGTAGCATGGCGCAGGAAACGCAACGTACGGAAGCCGTAGCACACTTGAAGTTCGCGCGCATGGGCCCGCGCAAACTGCGCCGAGTGGCCGACGCGATTCGCGGCAAGAGCGTGAAGGAAGCGCTCGTGATGCTGCAGTTCGCCGGTGTCTTCGCGGCGGAGCCGATCGAGAAGCTGCTTCGCAGCGCGGTCGCCAACGCCGAAAACAATCACGACATGAACACTGACGCTCTGTACGTCACGCGCGTGACGGTCGACGGCGGTCCCGGGGGCCGTTTCACCAAACGCCTGGATCCGCGTGCACAAGGCCGCGCCAATTTCAAACGCAAGCGTATGTCGCACGTGACCGTCGCCGTCGCAGAGAAACCGCCCGTGAAGAAGCGCAAGGCGCGCGGCGGCGCGGCCGTTGGCGTCAAACGCGCGACCACGCGCAAGACGACTGCTGCGGCAGCACCCGCGAAAAAGCCGGCGCCCCGTAAACGGACCACGAAGAAAGCTGCAGCCGCAGGAGCTACGGAGTAACCATGGGACAAAAAATTCATCCGGTCGGCCTGCGTCTGGGCATCACGCGCACGTGGGACAGCCGCTGGTTCGAGAAAAAGCATTATAAGGACTGGCTGCACGAAGACGTCAAGATCCGCAAGTATTTCACGCGCTGGATGCGCCCCGCGGCGATCAGCAAGATCGAAATCGAGCGGCGCGCCAATCAGGCCCGCGTAATCGTCAACACGGGCAAGCCGGGTATCATCATCGGCAAGCGCGGCGTGGGCATCGAAGAGATTCGCAAGAACCTCGAAAAGTTGACCGGCAAGAGCGTCCAAGTCAACGTCATGGAAATCAAGCATCCGGAACTGGATGCGCGTCTGGTCGGTCAAAACATCGTCGATCAGTTGGAGAAGCGCATTGCGTTCCGCCGCGCGATGAAACAGGCGATCATGCGTACCATGAAAGCCGGCGCTCGCGGCGTCAAGGTGCAGGTTTCCGGGCGCCTGGGCGGCGCGGAAATCGCGCGCACCGAGCGCAACCACGACGGGAAGGTGCCGTTGCATACGCTGCGCGCGGACATCGACTATGCGCACGTTGAAGCGTTTACAACGTTTGGCCGAATCGGCGTGAAAGTTTGGATTTACCGCGGAGAAGTGCTGCCCGAGCATGCGCGCGGCGAGCGTGAGGCCGGACGCGGCGATCGTCCGCAGTTCCGCGATCGGCGCGATCGCGGCGGCCGGGGACGCCGCGGAGGCGCCCCGCGTCCTACTCCCGACAGTGCGGAAGCGCAAGTACACGTACCTGATGCGAGCGGTTCGGATGCGCCCGTTCAATCGGAAGCGCAAACGAGCGTTCCCGAACCAGCAGCCCCCGAGGTGGCCGAGTAATGCTAACACCCAAGCGAGTCAAGTGGCGGAAAGTGCACCGCGGCCGCATGCGCGGAAAGTCGCTGCGCGGCAACACGCTGACGTTCGGCGAGTACGGACTGCAGGCGCTCGAACCGTGCTGGATGACGAACCGTCAGATCGAAGCTGCGCGTATCGCGATGACGCGTCACATCAAGCGCGGCGGCAAGGTCTGGATCAAAGTATTCCCCGACAAGTCGGTGACGAAGAAGCCCGCCGAAGTCCGCATGGGCGCCGGTAAAGGCAATCCGGAGTTCTGGGTCGCCGTCGTGCGTCCGGGCCGCGTGCTGTTCGAACTCTCCGGCGTCGAGCGGGACGTCGCAAAGCGCGCGCTCGCACTTGCGGCTTCGAAACTGCCCATCGGAACGAAGATCGTTTCCCGCGAGGAGGCCGCTTCATGATTGCGGTGCTTTTTGCGGCGTCGGCTCCCAGAACGGAGTGCCGTTAGAATGAGAACGCATGATTTCAAAGAGCTCCGCAATTTGACGATCGCCGAGTTGCAGCAGAAGGCGAAAGAGACGAAGGAAGAACTGTTCAACCTTCGCTTCGCGCTGCGCACCGGCCATCTGTCCGATTTCAGCAAAGTGCGCGCGATGCGCCGCACCTATGCGCAAATTCATACCGTCATTTCAGAGAAACGGATCGCCGAGGCTAAGAATGGAGCAGCTTAACACGAGCAAGCGGCACAATCGCCGCATCAAACAAGGCCGCGTCGTTTCCGACAAGATGGACAAGACGATCGTCGTCGTGTCGGAGACGCGCGTGCCGCACCCGGTGTACGGCAAGATCGTTCGCAAGTCGGTGAAGTTCAAAGCGCACGACGAGCAAAACGATGCCAAAGCCGGCGATACCGTTCGCATCATGGAATGCCGTCCGCTGTCCAAGGACAAGCGCTGGCGCCTGGTCGAGGTCGTGGAGCGCGCAAAATGATCCAGCAAGAGACACGGCTCAAAGTGGCGGACAACTCCGGCGCGCGCGAACTGCTCGTGATTCACGTGAGCGGCGGCAGCCGTCATCCCTACGCGCACGTCGGCGACATCGTCGTCGGCACGGTGAAAAGTGCGATTCCGGGTGCGGCGGTCAAGAAAGGTCAAGTCGTCAAAGCGGTGATCGTGCGCACGTCCGCGCCGATTCGCCGTGCGGACGGTTCGGTCGTGAAGTCGGACGACAACGCGTGCGTCATCATCAAAGGCGACAAGGACAACTTGGATCCGCGCGGCACGCGCGTCTTCGGCCCGGTCATGCGCGAACTGCGCGACCGCGGCTTCCTGAAGATCGCATCGCTGGCTCCCGAGGTTCTCTAATGGCTATGAACATCATAAAAGGCGATACCGTCATGATTCGCCGCGGCAAAGAAAAAGGCAAACGCGGCGTGGTGAAGGCCGTGTTCCCGAAAGCGGGCATGGCGACCGTGGAAGGCCTCAACGTCGTCAAGCGACACACCAAGCAGGGTACGCAGCAGCAGAACATGGGCGGCGCTGCGCAAACCGGCGGCATTCTCGAGAAGGAAGCTCCGCTTCCGCTCGCGGCTCTGCAGTACGTCTGCGAAAAATGCAAAGCGCCGGCGCGCATCCGTCATCGCGAAACGGCCGAAGGTACGCATCGCGTCTGCGCCAAGTGCGGCGAGCCTGCGCGTCTATCGGCAAAGGGAGCCTAGTGCGATGCCCACGCGATTGAAAGAAAAATACGACAAAGAAGTTCGCAAGCAGCTGCAGGAGCGTTTCGGCTACAAGAACGTCAGCCAGATTCCGAAGCTGAAGAAGGTCGTCATCAACATGAGCGTCGGCGACGCGATCAGCAACTCGAAAGTACTGGACACAGCCGTCGGCGAGTTGCAGGCGATCTCGGGTCAGAAGCCGGTCGTGACCAAGGCTAAGAAGTCGATCGCCGCGTTCAAGCTGCGCGAAGGTATGAACATCGGCGCGAAGGTTACGCTTCGCGGCGAGCGGATGTACGTGTTTTTGGACAAGCTGTTCAACATCGTCCTGCCGCGTATCCGCGACTTTCGCGGACTGGCGCGCAAGTCGTTCGACGGGCGCGGCAACTACAACATGGGATTGCGCGAGCAGATCGTGTTTCCCGAGATCAACTATGACAAGGTCGACAAGATGCGCGGCATGGACATCGTCATCGTGACGACGGCGAAGAACGACGAAGAGGCGACCGAGTTCCTGACCGCAATGGGCTTGCCGCTGCAGAAAACAGGTGCACGTTAATGGCCAAGACGGCTCTTATTGAAAAATCGAAACGCACGCCGAAGTTCAAAGTGCGCGCGCACCTGCGCTGCGAGCTTTGCGGCCGGCCGCGCGGCGTGTATCGCAAATTCGCGCTGTGCCGTATTTGTTTTCGTGAGAACGCGCACAAAGGCAACATTCCCGGCGTGACCAAGGCGTCGTGGTAGGAGCGTAACGAGTAATGGCTGTCATCACGGATCCCATCGCCGATCTGCTCACGCGCATCCGCAACGCGAACACCGCCAATCATGACGTGGTGGACGTTCCGGCATCGCGTACGAAGCACGCGGTTACGCAAATTCTCAAAGACGAAGGGTTCATCAACGACTTCGAGCGGCTGAACGAAGGCCCTCAGGGCGTGATTCGGATCAAACTCAAGTACGGCCCGAACAAAGAGAAAATTATTACCGGACTGCGCCGCATCTCGCGTCCCGGCTTGCGCGTCTACACGACTAAGACTGAGATTCCGCGCGTGCTCGGTGGTCTCGGGCTCGTCATCATGTCGACGTCGAAGGGGATCATGTCCGGCAAGCGGGCCAAAAAGGAAGGCTGCGGAGGCGAAGTGCTGGCTTATGTCTGGTGAGATGAACGCAGTCTACATTCGAGCGGAGCGCCTTTAGAATGTCACGTATTGGAAAGTTACCCGTAGCCGTTCCGAGCGGCGTAAACGTCACAATCGACGGCAGCGAAGTGCAGGTGAAGGGGCCGAAAGGCGAACTTCGCCAGCGCGTGCTCGCGCACGTCGCGGTGAAACTGGAGGACGGCAAAGTGCTGGTCGAACGCAAGGGCGACGCTAAAGAGCACCGCTCCGCGCACGGCCTCACGCGCACGCTCGTGAACAATATGATCGAGGGCGTGAGCAAAGGGTTCCGTAAGAGCTTGGAGATTCAGGGCGTGGGTTATCGCGCCGCGAAATCCGGCGACGGCCTGAACCTGACGCTGGGCTATTCGCATCCCGTCGCGTACAAAGCGCCCCAAGGCATCACGCTCTCCGTCGAAGGCACGAACAAGATTCACGTCGAGGGCATCGACAAGCAGCAAGTCGGCCAGGTGGCGGCGGAGATCCGCAACCTTCGTCCGCCCGAGCCGTACAAAGGCAAAGGCGTGCGTTACGCCGCGGAAGTCGTGCGCAAGAAACTCGGCAAGGCCGGTAAGGCAGGTAAAAAGTAATGGCCGGCACCTCAAAAGATCAGAGCCGTCAGAAGCGGCATCGCCGGCTGCGGCGCAAGCTCGGAGGCTCTGCGGAGCGTCCGCGCCTGCTGATGCGCCGCACGCTGCATCATATCTACGCAACCGTCGTTGACGACGCGAAGGGCCACACCATTGCGTCCGCGTCGACTCGCGAGAAGGATTTGGCCGACGGACTCGATTCGACGACGAACCTTGCCGCAGCCGAGAAAATCGGCACGGCGATCGCCGCCAAAGCGAAACAGGCCGGCATTACGCAGGTCGTCTTCGATCGCGGCGGTTTGAAATACCACGGCCGCGTCAAAGCGCTTGCCGACGCAGCTCGTCAAGCGGGACTCGAATTTTAATGCAGTGGCCTGATAGCAGCAGCATCTCTTTTAGAGCGGAGCGCCTTTAATGCAATACCGTGGTGGTGGTCGCGAACGCGACAATTCCGGATTTGAAGAAACCGTCGTGCGCGTCAATCGCGTCGCGAAGGTCGTCAAAGGCGGTAAACGCTTCAGCTTCAGCGCGCTCGTCGTCGTCGGCGATCGCAAGGGGCGCGTCGGTTTCGCCATCGGGAAAGCCGGTGAAGTGCCCGAAGCGATCCGCAAAGCGGTCGAAGGCGCGAAGAAAAATCTCGTTACCGTGCCGATGGTGGAGAAGACGATTCCGCACCAAGTAAATCACACGATCGGCGCGGCACGGGTACTGCTCAAACCGGCGGCTCCGGGTACCGGCGTTATCGCCGGCGGCCCGATGCGCGCGGTGCTGGAACTGGCCGGCATTCACGACATCCTGACGAAATCGCTCGGCACCAGCAACCCGGTGAACGTCGTGTACGCGACGGTCGAAGCGCTTCGCACGCTGAAAACCGCCGAGCAAGTCGCCCGACTGCGCGGCAAGAACGTCGGCGACATATTCGCCGCTTGAAGACCTCAGGGCGCGGAGGCTCGGCCGCAGCGCTTTTAAACGGAGATAGTATGGCAGAGAGAAAAAAATCAACGAAGACGGCTAGCGCAAAGTCCAGCACGAAGGCCGCTTCAAAAACCGCCGCAAAAACCGCTACAAAAACCGCTGCGAAAGCAAACCTCGCTACGGCGAAGAGTTCGCTTCTTTCGCTCGGTGTCGTGAAACCCGCCGAGGGCAGCTGGCCCAAGCGCACGCGGGTCGGGCGCGGACATGGTTCCGGCATGGTCAAGACCGGCGGCGAAGGCGGAAAAGGACAAACGGTTCGTTCCGGCGGCGGCAAAGGGCCGGCGTTCGAGGGCGGTCAAACGCCGTGGGCGCGTCGCTTGCCGCATCGGCGCGGCTACTCGCAGAAGGCGCGCGACATCGGGCATTTCCGTACGGAATACGCCGTGGTCAATTTGCACGATCTTGCCGACTGGGACACTTCCGTCGAAGTCACGCCGCAAACGCTTAAGGTCGCCAAGAAGATCAAAGCCGTACGCGACGGCGTGAAGATTCTCGGCGGCAGCAAATCGGGCAAGACGGTCCCGTCCGGGCTGCGTTTCCGGGACGTCGTCTTCTCGAATAGTGCGCGCGAGGCGTTGAACGCCGCGGGCGCTTCGTTCGACGACGCTCATGGTGACGAAGGCTAGTGCTGAACAACCTTCGCGCGGCGCTTCTGGTTCCGGATATCCGGCAGCGAGTGCTGTTCGTCTTTTTCGCGTTCGCCGTGTTCGTGTTCATGATTCACGTGCAACTGCCGAACGTGAACGAAGCGCGATGGCAATCGGTGCTGCAGGGTGGAACGTTCTATAACCTGCTCGGCTTCTTGTCCGGCGGCGCGCTGCAGAAGCTGTCGATCATCGCGATGGGCATCACGCCCTACATCAACGCGTCGATCATCATGCAGCTTATGACCGTGGTGATGCCGCAGCTCGAAGAGATGGCCAAGAAAGGCGGCGAGGAAGGCCGCAAGAAGATCGGTCAGTATACGCGCTGGCTCACGATCGTTCTGGCCACGCTGCAGGGCTTTTTCATGGTCAACGTCATGCGCGGTTCCGGCGTTTTTTACGACACCAGCTGGTGGTTCGGCGTCTACGCGGTCATCGCCATGGTTGCCGGCACGCTGTTCCTGATGTGGCTGGGCGAGCAAATCACCGACAAAGGCATCGGCAACGGCGTTTCACTGATCATCTTCATCGGCATCGTGCTGCGCTATCCGCAGTACGTTTCGCAAACGTACTCGTCGACGTCGAAGGGCGGCGAGTCCGTGGTCAACCTGATCCTCTATATCGTCATCGCAGTTGCGGTCATCATCTCCATTGTGTTCCTGTATCAAGGACAGCGCCGCGTCCCGGTGCAGCAAGCGCGCCGGGTCGTCGGACGCAAGATGTTCGCGGGGCGATCGACGTACATTCCCCTGCGCCTGAACAACGCCGGCGTCATTTCCATCATCTTCGCGATTTCGATTCTGCTGCTGCCGCAGCAGGCGCTTTCGTGGTTCAACAAGGGCGGATCGACCGGCTTCTGGGCCGGCATATCGGGATGGATCAGCGTGAATTTCAGCCCGAACTCGTGGCTGTATAATCTCGTATATTTCGTGCTGGTCGTGATCTTCACGTTCTTCTACAGCGCGGTCGTCATCAACACCAAAGACATCGCGGACAACCTTAAGAAGAGCGGCTCGTTCATTCCGGGTATTCGTCCGGGGCAGCCGACGGTCGATTACATCAACCGCATCCTGCTGCGCATCACCACCGCGGCCGCGATATACCTCGGTCTGCTTGCGGTGCTGCCGGGCGCGCTGCAGCGCGGACTTTCCGTGACGACGTTCTATCTGGGCTCCACCTCGCTGCTCATCGTCGTCGGCGTCGCGCTCGACACGATCACACAGATCGAAGCGCGCTTGGCAATGCGCGATTATCGGGGCTTCATAAAGCGCTGATGCGCCTCGTTTTTTTAGGCCCGCCCGGCGCAGGGAAAGGCACGCAGGCGAAGATTCTCTCGGAGCGTTTCGCCGCGAAGCAAATTTCGACGGGCGACATCCTGCGCGAGAACCGCGCGAAAGGCACCGAGCTCGGGAAGCTCGCGCAGAGCTACATGGTCGGCGGTGCGCTCGTGCCGGACGAAGTGATCATCAAGATGATCGAAGCCGAACTGGAAAAGGATCGCGGCGGCTTCATCATGGACGGCTTTCCGCGCACGGTCGCGCAGGCGGAGGCGCTCGACGCGCTGCTCCAAGCGCGCAAGACGCCGCTGGACGCCGTCGTGCTCTTCAACGCCGATCGCGAGTCGCTGTTCACGCGGCTGACCGCGCGGTGGACGAACCCGCGCACCGGCCGCACGTACAACGCCGTGACGAACCCGCCGCGGATCACCGGCGTGGACGACGAGGACGGCGGCCCGCTCGTTCAGCGCGAGGACGACAAACCCGAGACGGTTACGAAGCGGCTCGACGTGTACGATCGTCAAACGGCCCCGCTCGTCGACTACTATCGCCATAGGGGAAAATTGATCGGCATCGACGCGCTCGCTTCCGTCGACGACGTGACGCGCGAACTGATTTCGAAGCTCGATGGACCGAAGCAGGCCGCGTCGTGATCACGATCAAGTCGCCCCGCGAAATCGAAAAGATGCGCCGCAGCGGTAAAGTGACCGCGAAGGTGCTCGGCGATCTGATCCGTGCGGTGCGCCCCGGGATGACGACGCGCGACTTGGACGATCTTGCCGAGCGCGGGATTCGCTCCATGGGCGGGCTGCCGACCTTCAAAGGCTATCACGGCTATCCGTGCAGCATTTGCACGTCGGTCAACGAGGAAGTCGTTCACGGAATACCCGGCGATCAAGTGCTGCAGGACGGCGACTTGCTTTCAATCGACATCGGCACGACGCTCGACGGGTATGTGAGCGATTCGGCCATTACGGTTGCCGTCGGCAGCGTCGGCGAGAACGCCGAGCGGCTGATGCGCATTACTCAGGAATGCTTGATGACCGGCATCGCGCAGATGTACAAAGGCAAGCACCTGGGCGACATCGGCAACGCCGTCCAGGAGTACGCGGAGTCGAATGGCTACGGCGTCGTGCGAGAGTTGGTCGGTCACGGTATCGGCACCAAGATGCACGAGGAGCCGCAGGTGCCCAACTACGGCCGTGCGGGCGCGGGCTCGAGCTGCGCCCGGGCCTGGTTCTGGCAATCGAGCCTATGATTACCGAGGGGCATTACTCGGTAGAAACCCTTCAGGATGGCTGGACAGTCGTCACGGCAGATGGTAAACTCGCAGCGCACTTCGAGCATACCATCGCCATTACGGACGACGGTCCAAAATCTTGACGCTGCGCGACATCGGCGAGCACCCCGACGTCGCGAAGTACCGTCCGAAGGAAGAGATGGCAGCATGAATGGGGTGCACATAGTGGCCAGAGGGAGACGCGGCCAGCCGCCCCGATCCAGGTCGCCGAAGAGCCGAGAAAGCGGCGCAAAGCGCGACGCCTAAGGAAGAAGCGATCGAAGTCGAGGGCACCATCGTCGAACCGCTCCCCAACGCCATGTTCCACGTGGAACTCACCAGCGGCCATCGAGTGTTAGCCCACGTGTCGGGCAAGATCCGGATGCACTTCATCCGTATCCTCCCCGGCGACCGAGTTCTGGTGGAACTCTCTGCGTACGATTTGACGCACGGCAGAATCACGTACAGATATAAATAGAAGAAACAACCGCGCCCTCGGGGAGGGTGCACAGCGGCAGAAAAACTACACGGCGCCCTCGGGGAGGGTGCACAGCGGCAGAAAGGATGAGGCGCCATGTTCGGTCTGGGGGCCCCACGAGTGGGGGGCGCGCAGGCTAGGCCGGAGCGCCATTAGATATGAAAGTTCGACCGTCAGTAAAACGAATCTGTGAAAAGTGCAAGATCATTCGGCGCGAAGGCAAAGTGCGCGTGATCTGCGACGTCAATCCCAAGCACAAGCAAGTGCAGGGTTAAGGAGAACTCTGGTAATGGCACGTATTGCCGGTATCGATCTGCCGCGTGACAAGCGCATCGAAGTCGCTTTGACGTACATCTACGGCATTGGGCCGAAGACGGCGCAAAAATTGCTCGCGCGTTCGGGCGTGAATCCCGACACACGCGTCAAGGAATTGAGCGAGGACCACGAGCGGAAGTTGCGCGAGGCGATCGACGCTGAGGGCATCAAAGTCGAGGGCGACCTGCGGCGTGAAGTCAGTTCGCACATCAAACGCTTGATGGACATCGGCTGCTATCGCGGGATCCGTCATCGCCGTGGTTTGCCCGTCCGCGGGCAGCGCACGAAAACGAATGCGCGCACGCGTAAAGGCCCCAAGAAAACCGTCGGAAACAAGAAGAAAGCCGCCGCGAAGAAATAGCAATCTACGTCGGCACGTGCGGCTACGCGTATAAAGAGTGGATCGGGCCCTTTTATCCGGGCACGATCCGTCAGACCGAACTGCTGCCGTACTACGCAAATTGTTTCGACGCGGTCGAAGTCGATGCGTCGTACTACGGCGTCCTCGGCTCGGACACGACGGCTCGAATGAGCGCGCGCACCCCCGCGCGCTTTCGTTTTTGTTTCAAGGTTCCTCAAACCGTTTCGCATCCGCCCGACGCCGGCCTCGGCCGCGTTCACGGCGACGCGCAGGCGTTCGTTCAAAGCCTGGCTCCGATATGCGCCGCGGGTAAACTCGGCTGCGCGCTGCTGCAATTTCCGAATGCATTTAAACCCAACGATCGCACGGAACGATATCTCCGCGCAGCGGTCGAGGCTTTGCAACCGCTGCCTCTGGTCGCCGAGTTCCGAAACCGCGAATGGCAGACGCCGGAATATTTCGAGTTGGTGTGCGAGCTCGGGGTCGGCTGGTGCAACGTCGACATGCCCGGCTACGACACGCTGATGCGGCCGAGCGCGGACGTTTCCTGCGGCATAGGCTACGTGCGATTTCACGGTCGAAATGCCGAAAAGTGGTGGACCGGCGATAACACGGCCCGCTATGACTACGACTATACGGCGCGTGAATTGCAGCCGTGGACGAATCGCGTGGCCGATATGGAGGAACGAGCCGGTCAGACGTACGCGTTCTTCAATAATCACGCGCGCGGCAATGCGGCGCGGAACGCCGAATTGTTTTGCGAACTCCTCGGCGCCAAGCGTAGCGCCCGCCCTTCCCAGGGTACGCTGTTCGATGGATGATCTACGTCGGCACCAGCGGCTACTCGTATAATGACTGGATAGGTCCGTTCTACCCGGAGGGTACCAAGCAGCGCGACATGCTCGCGTACTACGCGCGCCGCTTTCCCTGTGTTGAAATCAACGCGACCTATTACAGCGTTTTCTCGGACAAGACATTCGCCGGTATGGCGGAACGCACGCCTAAAGGTTTTCGTTTCAGCGTGAAGGCGCCGGGAACCGTAACGCATCTTCCCACGGACGCGCGCATGCGTCTCCATGCCGACGTAAAGTATTTTAGCGAAAACGTCGAGCCGCTGGTCGAGCAGCACAAACTCTCGGCGGTCCTGATGCAGTTTCCGAATTCGTTCAAACCGGCAGACAAAACGGCTGACTATCTTCGGCGGCTGCGCGAAGCGTGGAAAGGCCTGTGCCTCGTCGCAGAGTTTCGAAATCGGGCGTGGCAGTCGAACGAAACGCTCGAGCTGCTCGACGAGCTCGGGATCAGCTGGTGCAACGTCGATCAGCCGCAGTTCAAAGCGCTGCTGCACCCGAGTTCCGACGTCACCGACGGACGCGGATACGTCCGCTTTCACGGCCGCAACTACAAGAAGTGGTGGAGCGGCGACAACACGACGCGATACGAGTATCTGTATTCGAAAGAAGAACTCGAGCCTTGGGTGGACCGCCTCATCGACGTCGACGCCGAGGTAAAAGAAACGCTGGCATTCTTCAACAACCACCGGCGAGGCCAGGCGGCGGATAACGCCGAGATGCTCGGCGCCATGCTGCGGACCCGCTTCGGCAAGAACGCCGAAAAGGTTGTCGCAAAAGTCGGTGCAAAGCAGCGTGCGTGAGCTACCATGCGGTCATCACGGCCGGCGGACGGGTCGACGCCGAGTTCGCGAGCGCGCTTGGGACCCCGGTAAAAGCGCTCGCGCCGTTCGGCGGCACGACGTTTCTGCACATCACGATTGAAGCGCTGCGCGGCGCCGGGATCGATCGCATCGCCGTCGTCGGTGGTGCGCAGGTGCGCGCGGCCTGCGAAGACTGTGTCGAAAAAGTCGTGGAAGAAAGTGCCGGCGGCGCCGAAAATCTGCGCCGGGCGCTTCGTGCTTGGGATTCCAACGCACCGCTGCTGTACCTCACCAGCGATATGCCGTTCGTTACGGCGCGCGCCATTCGGCTTTTTCTCGATGCGGTGCCGGCGGAAACGCTCGCTCTGCCGCTCACCGAGTACGCCGATTTCATTGCGCGATTTCCGGGCGCGCCGCCGTTCGGCGTAACGCTCGGCGGAGAGCGTGTGGTAAACGGCGGCGCTTTCGCAATACCGCCGGGAGCGCACGAGCGAATCGAGCGGTTCGCGACGCGTTTTTTCGACGCGCGAAAAAATGTTTGGCGCATGGCTCGCTTGACCGGTCCCGCATTGCTGATCCGTTTTGCCCTACGCCGCTTGCGCGTTTCGCAGCTCGAAGCGCACGCGCACCGGTTGCTCGGCATCTCGGCCGCGGCGGTACGCGGCGCGCCGCCGGAACTCGCTTACGACGTCGATACGCTCGCCGAATATCGGTATGCAGCCGGGCACGATTAAACCGTCGCTTCTCGGCGCTTTTTGGTTCGGCATCCAAGTCGTCTGGGGCGCGTTGCTGGGCGTTTCGCTTCAGGCTCGCGCGTCCGAGATCGCAAGTGTGAATGCGGTCGCCGCATACGGCGTGCTTGCATCGTCGGGCGCGGCCGTCGCCGCCCTCACGCAAATACTCGTCGGCATCATCGCGGACCGGCGGCGCGCACGCGGCAGCCGTCGCACCGAATTCTACGTCGCAGGCGCGATACTCGCATGTCCTGCGCTCGCGTGGTTTTATCTCGCGCCGAATTTCACCCAGCTCGTCTGCGCGCTTCTCGCGCTGCAGGCGAGCATGAACTTCGCTATCGGGCCGTATCAAGCGATCATTCCGGATTTCGTTCCGAGACGCGAAGTGGGCACGGCGTCGTCATGGATGGCCGCACTGCAAAGCGTGGGCAACGCATGCGGCGCCGTTGTGGCGGCGCTCACCTCTCAAGCGCGTGTCGTCGCAGCTGCAATCGCCGGCGCATTGCTGGCGTCGTGCGCGATTACGGTGCTGCACGTGCGTAATCTTCCGCTCGAGCCGATTCACGCGCAATCGCTGCGCATCAGCCGCGCGTTCATCGATCTCTTCGTGTCGCGCTCGCTCGTCTTTCTCGGATTTTACACGCTGCTGGGGTACGTGTTCTTTTACGTACGCGGCACGTTCGCCGGAGATACGAAGTTGGTTACCGGCGAAATCATTCTCGCCGTCACTGCCAGCGGCGCGCTCGGAGCCGCACTGGCGGCACGCCCCGCGGACCACTTCGATCGCCGCGCGGTCGCCGCAGCGGGCGCATTGGCGTTCGTCGCGGCGCTCGCGGCATTTCTGTTCTCGCACACGCTCTTCGCCGTAATCTGCAGTGCGTTGCTCGCCGGCGTCGCGTGGGGCGTGTTCTTGAGCGGCGATTGGGCGCTCGGATGTCACCTGCTGCCGCGTTTCGCGCTGGCCACGGCCATGGGGGTCTGGAACCTCGCGTTGCTGCTGCCGCAGATCGCGGCGCCGCTGATTGCCAATGCGGTGCTGGCACGAATGCACGCACTGGAGAGCGCCCACGCGGCGCGAATAGCATTCGTCATCGCGGGTCTGGAAGTGCTTTGCGGCATCGCATGGATTTGGCGCTTGCCTGCAGCGCCGGCTTCGGTTGAAAACAACTCATCTGGGAATATTCCCTAGGGCTGTCGGGCAGGGGGAACCTCGAACTCGCCCTCGTTCGTTTAAACAGCTTGGAGGCCGAAGGTGTGATTGCCCACGCCGCCAGAGCTGACTGAGCCGGCCTCCGCATAAAACAAACGATTAGGGAGGCTACATTGAAACGACTGAGCACCGGAGTTCTAAGCGCGCTGATCGTAGCGAGCATGGGACTCACCGCGGTCGCAGCTCCGTCGAGCCATGCAACGCGTGGAAACATCGGACACAACGTGATTGCGCAAGCCACGCCGGCACCCTCGCCGTCGGCTGCAGCGTCTCCCGCTGCAACGCCGATGGCCTCGCCCGGCGCGACGACGACGCCCGCGGCCTCACCCGGCGCATCAATGGCGCCCGCGGCTTCGCCGGCACCGACGACTACGACCCCGCCCGCGGCAAATGTGCCGCCAATGCAATTCGGCTCACCGCCGTCGGGCGAAATTCCAATTCTTTTCAACGATCACCACGTCTATTCGAAACCCGACGTTCTCAAACAAGGACGCGTTCTGGCTGCGCTCGTGCGCGGCGGTACGATCCTCGTGCCTTTGCGTTCGATGTTCGAACAAATGGGCGCAACGGTTTCATACGATCCGGCGAGCAAATCGGTCGACGTAACCAAACCCGGCTCCGACGTAAAAGTCACGGTCGGCCGGCCGGAAGTTACGATCAACGGCGAAACGCGTCCGCTCGACGTGCCGCCGATGATGTATCAAGGTCAGATTCTCGTTCCGGTTCGCGTGATCTCCGAAGGCATGGGCGCATACGTGCAATGGGTGCCCGACAAGCGCGTCGTCGTCGTGCGTTACGTTGCGCCGACGCCGCCTCCGCCGCCGAGCACTCCGCCGCCGGCACCTGCACCTGCGCCGACAACGGCACCGACGCCCGTACCGGCCGCAACGCCGTATCAAGATCGATTCATCGCGGGCGACTACATCATCAAACCCAAGGTCTACAATGAGTTCAGCCCGGGCAACACCGGCAACAGCGGTTCATTCGCGGCGCGCGGTGCGTTCGAGTTCAACTTGTTCAACCTGCCTTGGATGATTGCCGGCGATTTCCGGCAGTATCAGTATCCGCATAATTGCGGAACGGCAGTCGGCAGCGTTCCTATCGATCCGCAGTGCCTCGTCACCATAATCGGCGGTCAAGGGCAGGTCTACGTGCCCGCATTCACCGCCAAGGACACGGACGTCGATGCGCGTCTCGGCCTGAAGGTCGCCGATCCGCACATTTTCATCGGCGTCGGTTATCTCTGGCGCACGACGAACTACGGATATCCGCGTCAGAACGGCGTTGGATTCGGACTCGAAAAACTTCCGGATCTCAATCAAACGTTCTCGCTGTACGGCAGCGCGTATTACTACCCGAGCGTGCGCGGTACGTGCGGCACGGACGTTTGCCCGACCGGGCCGTTCGATCTGGCATATCGCCTCCTGAAATATCAGGTCGGCGCAACGGTCAATCTCGGCGGCAGCTCGGTACCCGTGTTCCTCGACTTCGGGTATTTGGGCGACGACGGCCGCAACAAGACCAACGCCCCCGTTGACTTCACGCACAGCGGTCCGTACATCGGGCTGGGCATCCACTTCTAGCGGTCACCCGCTTGAGGGAAGAGACGGCTGCGGCGACGCGGCCGTCTCTTTTTGGTTGCTTGCCTGCTGCGGCGGCGCGCCCGCCTATGGCGCTTGCACTCGCGCGCGGTTCCCTGTAAAATAACCCCTTGGCGCCGGACCTCTCTCCTGGCGCGCTTCGAGGTGCTTTAGCCGCACCACGGGGCCGGAGCCCCTTCGCCGCGGGCCCGTACGAGATCCGTCAAGGGTCGAGGCGACGACACCGCTCTCGTTGAGCGGACAGGATAAACCATGCAGCGCCGTCCCCGACGGGACGGTTCCGGAGCAATCTTGGCAGCGAAGAAGCAAGTGAAGTCGCGCAAAAAGCGTGAGTTCAAGAACGTTCAATCGGGCGTCGCGCACATTCATGCGTCGTTCAACAACACCATCGTGACGATGTCGGACAACCTCGGCAACGTCATCGCGTGGGCATCGGCGGGCAATCTCGGATTCAAAGGTTCGAAAAAGTCCACGCCGTTCGCCGCTCAGATGGCCGCGGAAGCGGTTGCGCGCAAAGCGATGGAGCACGGCATGAAGTCGACGGAAGTTCTGGTCAAAGGGCCGGGTGCCGGCCGCGAAGCCGCTATTCGTTCGCTGCAGGCCGCCGGTTTGGAAATCACACTCATAAAAGACGTAACGCCCATCCCGCACAACGGCTGCCGTCCGCCAAAACGGCGCCGCGTCTGATGGGAGTTTAGAGAGAGTACATGTCACGTTATATTGGACCAGTTTGCCGTCTCTGCCGTCGCGAAACCGCCGCAAGCAAGACCGGCGAAAAAATCAAACTGTTTCTCAAAGGCGATCGCTGCCTGAGCAAAAAGTGCGCCGTCGAACGCCGGGGCACCGCGCCGGGCCAGAAGACGCAAGGCAAACAGCGTCAGAAGATCTCCGAGTACGGCCGCCAGCTGCGCGAAAAGCAGAAGATGCGCCGCTATTACGGCGTGCACGAAACGCAGTTCGAGAACTATTTCCGTGAAGCGGCCCGCGTTCCGGGCCAAACCGGCAAGACGTTTCTGCAGTCTGCTCGAGCGCCGTCTCGACAACGTCGTCTATCGCCTGAATCTGGCGAGCAGCCGCGCGCAGGCGCGTCAGCTGGTCACGCACCGTCACTTCCGCGTCAACGGCAAACTGGTGAACATCCCGTCGTTCATCGTCAAAGCCGGGGACGTCGTCAGCATCGGCGAGCGCAGTAAGAAGTCACCGGTTTTCGAAGCAAACTTCGAGGTCGCGAAAAACCGCCGCGCACCCGAATGGCTGGAGTGGAACGAGGGCGATCAATCCGCGAAGATCGTGCAGCTTCCCAGCCGGGAGCAGATCGACACGCCTGTAGACGAACAGCTGATCGTCGAATACTACTCTCGTTAAGCGAGAAAGCGAAACAAAACCACACGCCGCTCCTAGGCGTACGATCGTGACCGGCCGGTGGCCGTTGCGGATAACGTAAGGAGCACAAAGGACCAAAGACAAGCCATGACCGTTCTTGACACCCCTCAAGGCGCGAACATCGAAGTACGCGAGCGCCGGGATAACTCCGCGAAATTCGTCGTCGAGCCGCTCGAGCGCGGCTTCGGCATCACGCTCGGCAACGCGCTGCGCCGCATACTGCTGAGTTCGATTCCGGGCGCAGCCGTCACGTATATGAAGATCGACGGCGTGCTGCACGAGTTCTCGACCATTCCGGGCATCGTTGAAGACACGATCGCCCTGATGCTCAACCTCAAGGGCTTGCCGGTGAAACTGAACACCGACGAACCGAAAGTCCTAATGCTGAGCGTCGGCGGCACGAAAGACGTCACGGCCGCCGATTTCGCGCCGGATGCCGACGTGGAAATTCTCGATCCGAACTATCACATCGCGACGCTTTCCGCCAAGACGGCCAAACTGTCGATGGAAGTGGGCATCGAAAAAGGCCGCGGTTACGTTACGGCCGACCGTCAGCGCAACGTCGAGCACATGATCGGGCTCATTCCGCTGGATTCGATCTTTTCGCCCATCCGCAAGGTCAATTTCACGGTCGACGATACGCGCGTCGGGCAGAACGTCGACTTCGATCGTCTGACGATCGAGATCGAGACGAATGGTTCGGTGACGCCGGACGAAGCGCTCTCGACCGCGGCGACGATCATGCAAGACCAGCTCGATCTGTTCGTCAATTTCACGAATGAGGAGAAGCCGCTCCCGGCCGCTCCGACCAGCGAATGGGACATCCCGGTCGAAACGCTCAACCTCTCGGTGCGTTCGTTCAACTGCCTCAAACGCGCGGGAATTTCGAAGGTTTCGGAACTGCTCGACATGAGCGAAGACGAAATCATCAAGATGCGCAACTTCGGCAAGAAGTCGCTGGACGAGATCAAGCAAGTGCTGGAAGAGCGCGGGCTCTCGTTGCGCCAATCCTGATCGGGCGCGCCCTCGGGGAGGGTGCACGTTAGTAGCAAGTTTATGCGCGCCGTATTTTGGGGGCCCCGCTGAGCGGGGGGCGCGCAGGCTAGGCCGGAGCGCCTTGAAATAAAGACATAAAATCGGGCGCGCCCTCGGGGAGGGTGCACGTTAGTAGCAAGTTTATGCGCGCCGTATTTTGGGGGCCCCGCTGAGCGGGGGGCGCGCAGGCTAGGCCGGAGCGCCTTGAAATAAAGAAATAAAAATCGGGCGCGCCCTCGGGGAGGGTGCACGTTAGTAGCAAGTTTATGCGCGCCGTATTTTGGGGGCCCCGCTGAGCGGGGGGCGCGCAGGCTAGGCCGGAGCGCCTTGAAATAAAGAAATAAAAATCGGGCGCGCCCTCGGGGAGGGTGCACGTTAGTAGCAAGTTTATGCGCGCCGTATTTTGGGGGCCCCGCTGAGCGGGGGGCGCGCAGGCTAGGCCGGAGCGCCTTTAAAAAGGAAAACAAATGCCGCATCAAATCGCCTATAAGAGACTCTCGCGAACCGACGGACACCGGAAAGCGCTGCTGCGCAATTTGGCGACCTCGTTTTTCAAACACGAGAAAATCGAAACGACGTCGACGAAAGCCAAGGAAGTTAGCCGCGTCGTGGAGCGCCTCATCACGCAGGCGTCTCGCGGCGATCTGCATTCCCGCCGCCTGATTGCCGAGTACATCACCGAGCCCGCCGTGGTGAAGAAACTCGTCGAGCAAATCGCTCCCGCGCTCAAGGAGCGCACCGGCGGTTATACGCGCATCACGAAGACGCGCGTTCGTTCGGGCGACGCCGCCGAACTCTCGCTGCTCGAGCTCGTTCGATAATGAGCGCAGCTTAGGGGCGTACTTCGTAATGGAGTACGCCCCTTTGCTTCGCCGGTTGATCGCCGGCGAACATCTCACGCAACAGGAAGCTGCGTCCATGATCGGTGCGATCATGGACGGTTCTTTTACGGCGGTGCAGTCCGCAGGACTGCTCACTGCGCTCGCGGTGAGCGGCGAAAAGACCGAGGAAGTGATCGGTGCGGCTCGCGCGATGCGCGAGCGCAGCCTGCATGTGGAACACGCCTTGCCGATGGTCGTGGACGTCGTCGGAACGGGCGGCGACGGCGCAAACACCATAAACATCTCCACGATTGCCGCTCTGGTCGTCGCTGCTTCCGGTACGCCGGTTGCCAAACACGGGAATCGCGCAGCGTCCAGTGCTTGCGGCAGCGCCGACGTGCTCGAAGCCGAAGGCATGGCGATCGACGTCGATCCGGATCGCGCCGCCCGTATGCTCGCGGATACGGGATTCACGTTCATGTTCGCGCCGCGCTATCACCCCGCCATGAAAACTGTCGGTCCCGTGCGCCGGGAGCTCGGCGTGCGTACGATCTTCAACGTGCTCGGCCCACTAACCAATCCCGCGCGTGCGACGCATCAAGTGGTGGGCGTTGCCCGGCCGGAGCTGCTTGAAATGATGGGCGATGTGCTGATGGGACTCGGCGTGCGAGCCGCAGCAGTGGTCCACGCGTCCAGCGGTATCGACGAGGTCGGCGGCGAAGGGCCGACCACCGTGTACACGTTCGACGAGGGCGAGAGTAGACGCTGGACCCTGGAACCGGAGGCCTACGGCATCCGAGTGCCGCTCGAGCAAATCCGCGGCGGTTCCGTCGAAGCTTGCCGAACCGCTTTCGAACGTATTCTGTCCGGTGAAGAATCGCCGAGCGCCGACGTCGTCGCGCTCAATGCCGGGTTGGTGTTCACGGTGTGCAAACGCACACGCGGTCTGAAGGAGGGTATCGAACTGGCTCGCACGCTCTTGAAAGAGGGCCGCGCGGCGGCGGTCTTCGAGCGCGCAAAGCAGTTCTCGCATGGTTGACATTCTTCATCGCATTTACGATGCAAAGCTCGCGGCGCGCGCTCAGGAAGAGTTGCGTGAGCCGTATGACGTAGTCCGCGCTCACGCGCTCGCGCGCAGGCGCGAGCGGCGTCGGTTCCTTGAGGCTATCCGGCGCGCCGAGGGTCCGGCGATCGTCGGCGAGATCAAACGCGCATCGCCTTCCGCCGGGCTCATAGCTCGAAACTTCGATCCCGCGCTCGTGGCGCGCACGTACGATTCAGCCGGCGTGGACTGCATAAGCGTCCTGACCGAGGCGGACCATTTCCTTGGCGAACTCGAGTTTCTCGACGTCGCTCGAAAGAACGCGTCGCGTCCGGTTTTGCGCAAAGATTTCCTGAACACGCCGTATCAGATGGCGCAGTCGGCTGCCTATGGGGCCGACGCGGTTTTGCTGATCGTTGCGGGCCTTTCCGACGCCGAACTTCGCGATTGCATCGGCGAGGCTGCGAAATACGATCTCGATGTGCTGGTGGAAGTCCACGATGCCGCGGAACTCACGCGGGCGCTGGCGCTTGGCGCCACGCTCGTCGGAATCAATAATCGCAATCTGCGGACCTTCGAAACGGATCTTTCCGTGAGCGAATATCTGCTGCCGCGAGTTCCGCCGGAAGTCACCGCGATTAGTGAGAGCGGGATGCAAGGCCCGGAAGACATCCTCCGGCTTCACGCAGCCGGCGCACGCGGATTTTTGGTAGGCGAAGCACTGATGCGCGCGGAGCAGCCCGGAACGCTCATCCACGCGCTGAAAGCGGCAGTACACGCACCGGCCTTCCATTGAGAACGCGCATCAAGTTTTGCGGCTGCACCGATCTCCACGAAGTGATGATGGCGGTCGACACGGGAGCGGATGCGATCGGCATGATCTTCGCACCGTCTCCGCGCCGAATCACGGCGAGTGCCGCGAAGCACATCGCCGAGCATCTGCCGCCGTTCATAACGCCCGTGGGCGTGTTCGTCGACCCGAGCCGTGACGACGTCGCGCGCGCGCGGGACATCTTTCCCGATCTCGTGGTTCAACTTCACGGAGAGGAATCTCCGACGTTCGTCTCATCGCTCGACGGCAAAATCATCAAAACGATTCACGTCCCTCACGACGAGGCCGACGCAGGCGCTGTAGAACGCGCCGGCAACCGGCATCCGCGGGCTATCCTTTTGTTCGACACGACCGTGAACGGCCAGCGCGGAGGTACCGGCGTAACCTTCCCCTGGCGCACCATCGCGCCGCTTGCGCGCGAGCGGCAGGTCATCGTCGGCGGCGGCCTCACACCGGAAAACGTAGCGAACTGCGTGCGCGCGGTGCGCCCGTTCGGCGTGGACGTTCGCACCGGCGTGGAGACCGAGGGCCGAAAGGATCTCGCGAAAATGCGCGCGTTCGTTCAGGCCGTCAAGGACAGCGATGCAGCCTGATTCGCGCGGTTATTTCGGAGAATTCGGCGGCCGCTTCGTTCCCGAGGTGCTCGTTTCGGCGCTTTCGGAACTCGAGCGTGAGATCGAAAGCGCCTTCAAGCTCCAGGCGTTTTGGAACGAGTACGACTCAGTGCTGCGCGAATTCGTCGGACGGCCTTCGCCCGTTTATCATGCACACCGGTACGCAGCAGGCATTTCCAAAGCGACGCTTGCGCTCAAACGCGAAGATCTGAATCATACCGGCGCGCATAAAATCAACAACACAGTCGGCCAAGCGCTGCTCGCACGGCGCATGGGGAAGAAACGCCTCATCGCGGAAACTGGCGCGGGTCAGCACGGCGTTGCAACGGCAACGGTCGGCGCGCGCTTCGGCTTTCCCGTCGAGGTGTACATGGGCGCGCGCGACGTCGAACGCCAAGCGCTGAACGTGTACATCATGAACTTGCTCGGCGCGACGGTGCACTCCGTGACGGGCGGTACGCAGACGTTGAAAGACGCGACGAACGAAGCATTCCGGCAGTGGTCGGCGCGTGTCGACGATACGTTTTACGTGATTGGAAGCGTGGTCGGCGCGCATCCGTACCCATATATGGTTCGGGAGTTTCAAAAGGTCATCGGCATAGAAGCCCGGCGCCAATGTCTGGAGCAATTCGGGCGCCTGCCCTCCGACGTCGTTGCGTGCGTCGGCGGCGGCAGTAATGCCATGGGAATTTTTTCCGGCTTCGTCGACGACCCCGACGTTCGCCTTTGGGGCGTCGAAGCGGCGGGAGAAGGTTTGGAAAGCGGTCGTACCGCCGCCGCAATCACCGCGGGAAGTGTCGGCGTGCTTCACGGCTCGCGTTCCTACCTGCTGCAAACGCATTCCGGCCAAGTTGCGGAAACGCACTCGATCAGCGCCGGTTTGGATTATCCGGGAGTCGGGCCGGAGCACGCGTACCTCAAAGCTTCGGGACGCGCCAGTTACGTTCCGATCACCGATCGCGAAGCGCTCGACGCGTTCTTCGAATTCTCACGCACCGAAGGCATCATTCCCGCGCTTGAAAGCGCGCATGCCATCGCGTTCGCACGCAAACTTGCGGAACGGCGTGACTCGAACGATCTCATTCTGGTCAATCTCAGCGGCCGCGGCGACAAAGACATCGCGCAAGTCCGCGAGCTCTCGCCCTGAACGCGCAAGGCCGACACGACCTGGAACGAATCTTCCGCGCCGGTACATGTGCGCTCATTCCATACGTAATGGCCGGCGATCCCGATCTGCAAACCAGCGCGCTGATGCTCGAAGCGATAAGCGAGGCCGGCGCCGACGCGATCGAACTCGGCATTCCTTACGGCGATCCGCTTGCGGACGGTCCGACGATCGCGGCGGCCGGTACTCGCGCGCTGCAAAGCGGCGTGAGTATCGCGCAGGTGCTCGAGCTCGTTCGAAACGCGACCGCGCGCGGCGCGCCTCCTATCTTGCTGTTCACGTATTTCAATCCGGTGTACCAGTACGGGATCGAGCAATTCGCAGACGACGCCGCAAAGGCGGGCGCCGCAGGCGCGATCGTTCCTGACGTGGCGTTGGAGGAAGGCGAGGCGTTGCGCGAAGCACTGCTCCGGCACGGCTTGTGCATGCCGCTTCTCGTCGCACCCTCGACCGGCCGCGAGCGAGCCGCGCGCATTGCCGGCGCCGCGACGGGATTCGTCTATGTCGTATCGCGCCTTGGCGTAACCGGCGCCGGATCCGCGCCCGACTTTTCGCCACTGCGCGCTCGAGCTGGAAACGCTGCGCGCCGTAACCGAAAAACCGCTCGCCGTCGGCTTCGGCATAAGCAAGCCGGAGCACGTCCGCGAAATCCGCGCCATCGTCGACGGCGTCATCGTGGGAAGCGCGCTCATCGAGGCGTATGCCGGGTCGCAGGGTGAAGAAGCCGCGCGGCGCGCCCGGCAATTCTGCAAGGCCCTGAAAAAAGCGGCTTCGGCGTAGGGACCTGCACGAAACCGCACCGGCCTAGGAAGAAGGTCGTAACTGCGGGGAACCCTCTTGTGGTTGAATGAGATGACCACTACGCGAGGAGAGAATCCGACTTGAGCACGACCGCCGAACGCATCGCGCCGTTTTCGAACGAGCCCATAAAACTCTACACGGATCCAGCCGACGTGGCCGCCATGCAGGCAGCCCTGGCATCGGTCAAGGCGGGATTCGGCAAGAAATATCCGCTCCTGATCGACGGCGAGCGGATCTTGACCGACAAGACGATTCCGTCATTGAATCCCTCCAACCCGAGCGACGTCGTCGGCGACGTTTCGTCCGCATCCCTCGAACAGGCGAATCGAGCCATAGAAATCGCGCACGAACGCTTTCAGACGTGGAAGAATACGACCGCCGACGAGCGCGCGAACGTACTGTTCAAAGCCGCCGAACTCGTGCGGCAGCGGCGCTATCACTACAATGCCGTAATGGTGTACGAAGTCGGAAAGAGCTGGGTCGAAGCAGATGCCGACACCGCCGAAGCGATCGATTTTCTGGAGTTCTACGCACGGGAGGCGCTGCGGTACGCCGGGCAACATCCGGTAACGCCGATTCCGGGAGAAGAAAACGAACTGCGCTACATTCCGCTCGGCGTGGGCGTCGTCATTCCGCCGTGGAACTTCGCGTTCGCAATCATGGCGGGAATGACGTCCGCGGCGCTCGTTACGGGCAACACCGTCGTGCTCAAGCCGTCGAGCGATTCGGCGGTGATAGCCGCGTGGTTCATCGATTTGCTGCACGAAGTCGGCGTGCCGAGCGGCGTCGTGAATTTCATCCCGGGCAGCGGCAGCGTCATCGGCGATGCGATCGTCGATCACCCGCTCACGCGTTTCATCTCGTTCACCGGCTCCAAGGAAGTCGGGTTGCGCGTCAACGAGCGCGCCGCGAAGACGCACGCAGGACAGAAGTGGATCAAGCGCGTCGTCGCGGAAATGGGCGGCAAAGATTCCATCATCGTTGCAGCCGACGCCGACGTGGATTCCGCGGTCGAAGGCGTCGCGGTTTCTGCTTTCGGCTTTCAGGGTCAGAAATGTTCGGCGTGCTCGCGAGCGATCGTCGACGCGAAGATTTACGACGAGTTCCTCGAGAAGCTGAAACAGCGCGTCGCAAAAATTACGGTCGGCGATCCGAGCGACAAAACGACCTACATGGGACCCGTCGTCAACGAACGCGCGCTGACGTCGATTCAGAAATACATCGAAACCGGCAAGAAAGAAGGACGTCTGCTTGCCGGCGGCAACCGCGTGGGCGAGAACGGCTATTTTCTGGAGCCGACCGTCATCGCCGACGTTGCTCCCGACGGCGTCATCGCGCAGGAGGAGATCTTCGGGCCGGTTCTTGCCGTGATCAAGGCGCGCGATTACGACCATGCGCTGGAGATCGCGAACAACACGGAGTTCGGCTTGACCGGTGCGGTGTATACGACGGACGAGGCGAAGATCGAACGCGCAAAAAATGAGTTCTACGTCGGAAATCTCTACCTCAACCGCAAATGCACCGGAGCGCTCGTCGGCGGCAATCCGTTCGGCGGATTCAACATGTCGGGGACGGACAGCAAAGCCGGCGGGCGGGACTACCTGCTGCTGTTCCTTCAGGCCAAGTCCATATCGCGTAAAGTGAGTAAGGGGTCGGCGTCCGGGGCGGTAAACCGCAACTTTGCATATCGCCCCCGCGCGCGGGCCGGAACATCGAGGCGATTCCCGCGCCGGTGTAAAAAGTACCCGGCGATGCTCGCGGAGATCGGCGCCCAGTTTCAACTTCAAGGCCGCTACCTCGGCTGCGAACGCTATCACGGCGGCCACATCAACGACACGTACTTTGCAACATACGGCGTGGACGGCCGCTGCGTTCGATACGTGCATCAGCGCATTAACGTTACGGTCTTTCGCGATCCGGACGCGCTTACGAGCAACATCTCCGCCGTAACCGGGCATATCCGCGCGAAGTTGCTGCAGCGCGGCTTGACGGACGTCGATCGCCGCGTACTGCGACTGCTCCCAACACTCGACGGCCGAGACGTCCTCGTGACGGCCGCGGGCGATTACTGGCGCACGTACCCCTATGTCGAGAACAGCGTGTGCTACGGAAGCGTGCGAAGCGCGCAAGACGCTTTTGCGGCAGCGCGCGCCTTCGGCGAGTTTGCAGCGCTGCTGGCGGATTTCCCGGCAGAATCCTTGTACGAGACGCTGCCGCACTTTTCACGACACGCCGGCGCGGTTCGCCGCGTTTCTCGAGGCGGTCGATGGTGACGCGCGCAACCGGGCCACGTCCGCGAAAACGGAGATCGCGGCCGCGTTCGCGCTGGAGCCGCTTTGCACGGCGCTCGGCGATCTGGCTTCTCGCGCAGCGCTTCCGGTCCGAGCCGCGCACAACGACACCAAGATCACGAACGTGCTCTTCGACGCGCAGAGCGGCGAAGCGATTTGCGTCCTCGATCTGGACACCCTAATGCCGGGCCTCGTACTTGTACGACGTCGGCGAACTGGTGCGGACCGCAAGCACCAGCGCGGCCGAGGATGAACCGGACCCCTCGAAAGTGGAGGTGGATCCCGATCTCTTCCAAGCCGTTGCAAACGGATTTTTGGAGGGAGCTGGTCGGCATGATTTGCGGCGCGGAGCGCAGCGCGTTCGTCACCGCGGGAAAAGTGCTTGCTTATGAAAACGGCATACGTTTCCTGACCGATTATCTACGCGGCGACGTGTACTTCCGCGTTCATCACGAGACGCAAAACTTGGATCGCGCGCGAGCGCAATTCGCGGTCGCACGATCTTTGGAGCGTCAGGAAGAGGACTTGCTGCGCCGCATGGCGCCGTCGGAAACCGCCGGCATAACCATGCCGGGCGACCTCGTCTTGCTGCCGCGCGCGGACCGGCGCGTTCGGCTCGGCCACGCGTGGGTGTTCAGTAACGAGATCGATATCGGTCGATCGCCGTTGACCGCATTTTCACCCGGCGATTTTGCGGTCGTGCGCGATTCGTTCGGTAAACCGGTCGGGACGGCGTACGTGAATCCCGGTTCGCTCATATGCGCGCGCATTCTCACCAGCGACGCAAAGGCTCGAATCGACCAGGCATGGTGGTCGGCTCGCATCCGGCGCGCATTCGCTTTACGCGAGAGCATCTATCCCACGCCGCATTATCGCGCGGTATATGGAGAATCGGACGGCTGCCCGGGGCTCGTGGTCGATCGGTATGGCGACATTCTGGTCGCGCAGTTGAACACCGCCGGGATCGTAAAAATGCGCGACCCGGTGCTAATGCGGCGCTGCAAGCCGTAGCAAAACCGCGCGGCATGCTCCTTCGAAGCGCGGGATCGGTGCGGCAAATCGAAGGGATCGACGAATTCGACGAAACGGTCGGCCATGTTCCCGACGCGGCCACGGTGGAAGAAGAACGCGCGATGTTTTCTGCGCCGCTGCGAACGGGACAGAAGACGGGATATTTTTTCGATCAACGCGACAACCGCGCGCGGCTCGCGCGCTACGTTCGCGGAAAACGCGTGCTGGACATGTACTCGTACATCGGATCGTGGGGCGTGCGGGCGGCGCTTTTCGGCGCGAGCGAAGTCACGTGCTCGGACAGTTCGCAGCTCGCGCTCGACTATGCGATCGAGAACGCGCGACGCAATGGCGTCACAGTGGAAACGCACCTTGGCGACGCGCTCGAGGTCCTCGGATCGTTTGCTGCGGAAGGTCGAAAGTTCGACGTCGTGATCGTCGACCCGCCCGCGCTCATCAAGCGGCGCAAAGACTCGCTGCGGGGCAGTCACTGTACGAGCGGCTGAATCGCGTGGCGTTCGCGGTCCTCTCGGGCGAGGGCATTCTCGTATCGTGTTCCTGTTCGCATCATCTCGAGCCGGCGATGCTGCAGCGCGCCATTCTCGGCCGCGGCAAAAGACTCGACGCGGCGAGCGCAGATTCTGGAAAAGCACGCGCACGCGCCCGACCATCCGATTCACCCGGCGATGCCCGAAACGGAATACCTCAAAGCGTTCTTCGTGCGCGGTTCGTAAATCGAGCGGCTCACTGCCGCTTGCGGCAGCAGATCTCGATCTTGTTGCCCGTCGCGTCCTCGAAAAATGCGGCGTAATAGTTCGGGCCGTACTCGGTAATGAGTTCCGGGGCTTCGAATGCGCGTGCGCCCGCCTCGTGCACGAGCTTCGCCAGACGATCGACCTCCGCGCGGTCGCCGGCGGAAAATGCGAACCGGGTTGCGCCGGGGACGTGCTCTGCGTCCTCGAGGACCCAGAAGAACGGCTCGGCGCCGGTCTCATCGGGGCGATGATACCCGACCGATTCCTCGTCGGCATTTCGTTTCGTGAAACCCATTGCCGGCAGAAGCGCGTCGTAGAGCGGCAGCGCATCGCGCAAACATCGGACCCGCATGTCGATGTGATCGAAAAGCATATCCCACTCGCCTCCTACAGCACTCGCGAGATGGGCAGCGTGATACCGGCGTCCCGCATGAACGGATCGTCCGGCCGGCGGACCGGCATACGCAAGTCGCAGTTCGACGTAGTCGAACATGACGGGAACGCGCGGCTTGGCTCTAACATTGATCTTGACTTTCAGGTGCGGTTTGGTAACCCATAAACATCGTACGCCGGTGGCGGTAACTTGTCAAGCCGTTTTGCTGGTGATATGATCGAAGCGAAATGGCATGCTCCGCCGCTCCCGGACGGTTGGAAATGGTGCGGGACTTCGTCAACAGCGTCGAGATCGATCGAGTAACGGACCCGCTCGGGCCGGATGACTCGCTTGCTCGCTGGTGCAGCGAGAGTGGGTTTCGTACCCGGCCTCGACGACGCGGCTTTGCGGCGGCTTCGAGAATTCCGCGAGGCGCTGCGCGCCGTCTTGGAAGCGCATGCCGGAGCGGGAAGTGCGAGCGAGCGGCTGCGCGCTTTGGAACCTTTTGTGGCATCCGCCGGTTATGGAATGTACATCACGCCGGCCGGCTTGCCGGCGCTGCGTCCGCGCGGCTCGGGGGTCGACGCCGTGGTCGCTCGAGATGCTCGCCATCGTCTATGACGCGATTGGCGAGGGCACGTGGCCCCGGCTCAAGGCCTGCCGCAAACACAGCTGCCGCTGGGCGTTCTACGACAAGTCGAAGAACGGGTCGGGTGCTTGGTGCAGCATGCGGGTCTGTGGAAATCGCGTCGAAGGCGCAGCGCCGGCGCGCACGCCAAAAAATCGACGGTCATGACTTAAGTCGGCCTGAAACGAGAATAATTCTGCGAATACGGCTTGACAGGCGATACCCGGCGAGGTATGATGCTCGTCGTGACTCCGATGCCTACCACGAAAAGTGAGGCCGCGAGGTCCGAACTGATAAGGTTCGGTGTCGGTGTTCGTTCCTTGAAAACTGAACAGTGCAGTAGCGCATAAGTCTGTGGGTCTCTAAACTTCTAGACAAGGCGCCGAAAGGCGTTTTTTTGTTTGCAGTTTCTGAGAATTTTACTCGGAGGAACGAAGGTTCCGTTCCACCGGTCCTTTGGAAATCCGAGCGTACAAACTTTATGACTAACGCGTGCGTTCGACGTCAGCGTTACTGCGGGCTGCCGAAGCGGGTGTGGATAGATTCGCAATCTATCCTTAATATAGTCAGCGATTATTTGAGAGCCAATCATTAGAAACGGCTCCATAAAATTTTTTATGGAGAGTTTGATCCTGGCTCAGGACTAACGCTGGCGGCGTGCCTAACACATGCAAGTCGAGCGGGGTAGCAATACCCAGCGGCAGACGGGTGAGTAACACGTAGTCAACCTTCCCGATAGTGGGGGATAACTAGCCGAAAGGTTAGCTAATACCGCATACGATCTATGAGAGGCATCTCTTATAGATGAAAGGAGCAATCCGCTTTCGGACGGGACTGCGTCCCATTAGCTAGATGGTGGGGTAATGGCCTACCATGGCGACGATGGGTAGCTGGTTTGAGAGAGCGACCAGCCACACTGGGACTGAGAAACGGCCCAGACTCCTACGGGAGGCAGCAGTGAGGAATTTTCCGCAATGGGCGAAAGCCTGACGGAGCGACGCCGCGTGTGGGAAGAAGGCCTTCGGGTCGTAAACCACTGTCGAAGGGGACGATAATGACGGTACCCTTGGAGGAAGCCCCGGCTAACTACGTGCCAGCAGCCGCGGTAAGACGTAGGGGGCAAGCGTTGTTCGGAATTATTGGGCGTAAAGCGCTCGTAGGCGGGACTGGAAGTCCGTGTTGAAAGACCTCGGCTCAACTGAGGGACCGGCTCGGATACTCTAGTTCTTGAGGCAATCAGAGGGTGATGGAATTCCCGGTGTAGCGGTGAAATGCGTAGATATCGGGAGGAACACCAGTGGCGAAGGCGATCACCTGGGGTTGTTCTGACGCTGAGGAGCGAAAGCTAGGGGAGCAAACGGGATTAGATACCCCGGTAGTCCTAGCCGTAAACGATGGATACTAGGTGTATGTGGTATCGACTCCATATGTGCCGTAGTTAACACAATAAGTATCCCGCCTGGGGAGTACGGCCGCAAGGTTAAAACTCAAAGGAATTGACGGGGGCCCGCACAAGCGGTGGAGCATGTGGTTTAATTCGACGCAACGCGAAGAACCTTACCTGGGCTTGACATGCCGCGGAAATCCTATGAAAGTAGGCTTCCCCGCAAGCGGACGCGAACACAGGTGCTGCATGGCTGTCGTCAGCTCGTGCCGTGAGGTGTTGGGTTAAGTCCCGCAACGAGCGCAACCCTTGTCGTGTGTTGGTCCACAAGATCTCTCACACGAGACCGCCGGTGAGAAGCCGGAGGAAGGTGGGGATGACGTCAAGTCAGCATGGCCCTTACGTCCAGGGCTACACACGTGCTACAATGCGCGCGACAGCGAGCAGCGAACCCGCGAGGGCAAGCCAATCTCTTAAACGCGCGCTCAGTTCGGATTGAAGGCTGCAACTCGCCTTCATGAAGTCGGAATCGCTAGTAAACGCAGATCAGCTACGCTGCGTTGAATACGTTCCCGGGCCTTGTACACACCGCCCGTCACGTCACCTGAGTTTAGTGTACCCGAAGCCGTCCGTGTAACCCGCAAGGGGACAAGACGTCTAAGGTATGCTAGGTAAGGGGGACGAAGTCGTAACAAGGTAGCCGTATCGGAAGGTGCGGCTGGATCACCTCCTTTCTAAGGAGTACATACTGTTGGTTCACGCCTAGCGTGAATGCGCAGTGTACATTCTAAGTCGACCACAGACGATGCCATTGAAAACGCGTAGCAGTAGACCTCATGTGATGACTGTCAGTGCGAAGAGGGAACGATGCGGACCAGGGGTCTACCACTCATCTCGAGTGTATGGCTGAGGTTCATGGCCTTTTACGCCGTATACAACACGTTAGTTGATGCGCGGCTCCTACAAAATAGGGGTTTACCATTTCCGTCCTTCGCACGGGTTGCTTTCGGGCAATGCGAAGGATCAAGGTACTGCACTGTTCAGCTTTGAGGGAACGAACCTCACGCGAGTTCTCGTCCTGTGCAACGTGCAGACTCGTCAGTATGAGTGAAGTTGCAAGCCCTCATGATCCTTGAAAACTGCATAGAGAAGAACTTTCATGTGTCAAAACATGAAGCGGCCCGCGACGTCTTATTTCCGTAAACGTCGTGGGTGCAATTTCTTATATTGAGAATCAGTCAAAAATTAATAAGAGCACGAGGTGGATACCTTGGCTCCACAGGCGATGAAGGACGTACCAAGCTGCGATAAGCCAGGAGAAGCTGCTAAGAAGCGATGATCCCTGGATCTCCGAATGGGGCAACCCCTGGGCCGTCATGGGCTCAGACTCCACGATGAATTCAATAGTCGTGAGTAGAGCGCACCCGGTGAACTGAAACATCTAAGTAGCCGGAGGAATAGACATCAACCGAGATTCCCGTAGTAGTGGCGAGCGAACTGGGAACAGCCTAAACCGTATATGTGCAAGCGATCAGGCGTTGCATGTGCGGGGTTGTACGGCAACCATTTCAACTCTGATCAGTTGGACGCAAGTTACAAAATCGATCGATAGCAGAAGCCGGCTGGAAAGCCGCACCATAGAAGGTGATAGTCCTGTAGGTGAAATCAATCGATCTTGCGGAGTTGTTCGTGAGTAAGGCGGGGCACGAGAAACCCTGTCTGAAACTGGGAGGACCATCTTCCAAGGCTAAATATTCTGTGGAGACCGATAGCGAAACAGTACCGTGAGGGAAAGGTGAAAAGAACCCCCGAAGGGGAGTGAAATAGAACATGAAACCGCGTGCTTACAAACCGTGAAAGCACTATTTTTATATGTGTGATCGCGTGCCTATTGAAGAATGAACCTGCGAGTTACTTGGTACGGGCTTGGTTAAGGTGTTGAGCCGGAGCCGTAGCGAAAGCGAGTCTGAATAGGGCGCTTGTCCGTATCAGTAGACCCGAAACCAAGCGATCTATCCATGAGCAGGGTGAAGCATGATTAACCTCATGTGGAGGCCCGAACCTGTTGTTGTTGAAAAAACATTGGATGACTTGTGGATAGGGGTGAAAAGCCAATCGAGCTTGGAGATAGCTGGTTCTCCCCGAAATAGTTTGAGGACTAGCGTTGAGATTTAACCCTTGGGGGTAGAGCACTGACAGGGCTAGGGGGCTTACCGGCTTACCGAACCCCATCAAACTCCGAATACCGAGGCGAACATCTCAGCAGTCAGACAGTGGGGGATAAGCTCCATTGTCAAAAGGGAAACAGCCCAGATCAACAGCTAAGGTCCCTAATATATGCTCAGTGGTAAAGGAAGTCTTGTCGCATAGACAACTAGGAGGTTGGCTTAGAAGCAGCCACCCTTGAAAGAGTGCGTAATAGCTCACTAGTCGAGTGATGGGGCGCCGAAAATGTAACGGGGCTCAAGCATATAACCGAAGCTTTGGGATTAGCAAAAACTAATCGGTAGGGGAGCGTTGTAGCGTAGGCAGAAGGTCGACCGTGAGGACGGCTGGACGAACTACAAGTGCGAATGCAGGTATAAGTAGCGAGAAAAGAGAGTGAGAACCTCTCTCGCCGGAAGTCTAAGGTTTCCTGAGCAACGTCAATCGTCTCAGGGTGAGTCGGGAGTGAAGCCGAGGCAGAGATGCGTAGGCGATGCACAAGCAGTTCATATTCTGCTACCACCGATGACCGTTTAGATCTCTTCCGAACAGTGTCTAGATCCAAATCGCTTGACGAAGCGGCTATTGATTTTTCCTTGTCGCTAGACGCTGCCGAAGGCGCGATCTTTGGATCGTAACCGAGCAGCAACGACGCGATCAAAGAAAAGCAAAGCGGGACTACTACCGTTCGTAGGATCTATGAATCGAAGGGATGACGGAGTAAGATATGTCAGCGCACCGATGGATGTGTGCGTTTAAGCCGGTAGGGGGTCACATAGGCAAATCCGTGTGGCTAACCCCGAGAAGCGAATGACGAGGATCTTTACGATCCGAAGTGACAGACTCTACGCTTCCAAGAAAAGTCTCTAGATAGGATCATAGGTGCCCGTACCGTACACCGACACAGGTAGACTGGCAGAGCATGCTAAGGCGACGGGAGAACCCCTGTTAAGGAACTCGGCAAATTGACCCCGTAACTTAGGGAGAAGGGGTGCCTTCTTTGGTCTAGCTTTTACAGCGAAAGCCGAGGGAGGTCGCAGAAAATAGGTCCAAGCGACTGTTTAACAAAAACACAGGTCTCTGCGAACGCGAAAGCGGACGTATAGGGGCTGACTCCTGCCCGGTGCTGGAAGGTTAAAGGGAGAGGTTAGCGCAAGCGAAGCTTTGATCTGAAGCCCCAGTAAACGGCGGCGGTAACTATAACCGTCCTAAGGTAACAACTTTATCGTTGCCTCACCGCACAGTAATGTGCGGACGAAAACATCACTATATGCGGGAACATCCTTAGAGCCCAACCTACTCGTGGCGCGATTTTGATCGCCGGGTCGGCTCCAGCACTTTCTGTGCTCGTCGACACTAGCGTCATCCTGACGCGTCGCAGTAAAAATGGTTGTGGATTGGACAATCCGCAGGAAACCCTACGGTCGTAGGGGATCCTCAGAGACTACACGTGATGCTCCAGGTGTCGAAATTGCTGCAGACGTTACACGCTGCGGCCATCTTGATTAGGTTCCTGGATGAAGATATAGTCCACTCTCGTGCGAAAGCACGCTGAAAAAAGTGAGCGAAATTCCTTGTCGGGTAAGTTCCGACCTGCACGAATGGAGTAACGACTTGGACACTGTCTCAATGGGGGGCCCGGCGAAATTGCAGTACCAGTGAAGATGCTGGTTACCCGCGGCAGGACGGAAAGACCCCATGAAGCTTTACTGTACCCTGATGTTGGGGTCTGAGATTTTCTGTACAGGATAGGTGGGAGGCGACGATCTGCGGGCGCTAGCTCGCAGGGAGCCAACCTTGGGATACCACCCTGAAAATCTTGGGCTTCTAACTAACTGCCGTGATCCGGTAGTAGGACAGCGTCAGGCGGGCAGTTTGACTGGGGCGGTCGCCTCCTAAAGAGTAACGGAGGCGCCCAAAGGTTCCCTCAGAACGGTCAGAAACCGTTCGTTTAGAGTGCATAGGCAAAAGGGAGTCTGACTGCGAGACGGACAGGTCGAGCAGGTGCGAAAGCAGGGCTAAGTGATCCGGCGGTACCGAATGGAAGGGCCGTCGCTTATCGGATAAAAGCTACTCTGGGGATAACAGGCTTATCTCCCCCAAGAGTCCACATCGACGGGGAGGTTTGGCACCTCAACATCAGGGGTGTTGCGCTGGAAACAGCGGCAAAAGTTCCGGCTTATAACGGTGAACTCCGACGCACTAGGATGGTGCTAGTGTCGACGGGCACAGGACGTGCTTTAGTCGACCGACGCACACAGTGCGGGACAATACCGTGGGAAGTCCACGCGAGAGCGATCTGCGTGTGACCCCGTAACGACTGAATCGTTCGCGAGAACGATGAGATAGTGACTGCTGCGCGATGCGTCGCGCAAATCTATCGGCACTATCATACGCCGGCCCTTAACTCGGGAAATCGAGAAAGGTGAAGATATAGTCTGCGCCATCGGGAACGATGGAATGACGCGCGATGTCGGATCGTCGCATCCTGGGGCTGTAGTAGGTCCCAAGGGTTGGGCTGTTCGCCCATTAAAGCGGTACGCGATCTGGGTTCAGAACGTCGTGAGACAGTTCGGTCCCTATCCGCCGTGGGCGTTAGAGATTTGAGGAGTGTCGACCCTAGTACGAGAGGACCGGGTTGAACGAACCGCTGGTGAACCGGTTGTCCCGCCAGGGGCATAGCCGGGTAGTATGTTCGGACCAGATAAACGCTGAAAGCATATAAGCGTGAAACTGACTCCAAGATGAGATCTCGATCACGTAAGTGTGAAGGGTCGTGGTAGACTACCACGTTGATAGGCCGGAGGTGGAAGCCCTGTAAGGGGTGGAGCTGACCGGTACTAATCGCCCGGAAATTTTTGACTCGTCTTCACGTTTGGCACTGGAAGTTCTTCTGTATGCAGCTTTCCTTCGTCGTCAGCCTGGAGCTCCGGCTCGGCGTGACGGAGGGATCAAGTTTCTGGCGCTCATAGCGGCGGGGTTCCACCCGTTCCCATCCCGAACACGGCAGTTAAGCCCGCCAGCGCCGATGATAGTCGGACCGCAGGGTCCCTCGAAAGTAGGTCGGCGCCAGATTAGAATCACAAAAGGCCCGCGGTGTAATAGCCGCGGGCTTTTTGCATTCGGTCGGGCCATTCGGCTCTGTGGTGCGCTTTTGCGGCGACCGATACAAAGACTAATGCAACCGTCAGAACGTTACGATCCGCCGACCATGGAGTTCGAGATTTGGCCGTATATGGTTCTCATCGAAGGACCTGCGCAAATCATCGGCCGGCTGTTGATCGAGATCTACGATAACGAAAAGATCGATCGCGCGCGGTGGATGGTGGACCACCACCTGGATTCGCGCAAAACGTATGCGCATCAGTTGCAGAGCAAAGGGATGATACGCCGGCGCCAAGGGGTTGCACTGCGCGACGAGCTCATGTTGCGCCTGATTCAACTGAACTGCGTGCGGCTACGCTTGGATTGTCACCTCTTCGGCAAGGGCGTCTGATACGGCGCTGACGCAGCACTAACGGTGCAGTGAGCCCTCGACGCGCTCGACGCCGCTCTCCACGGCGGCTTCCGTCCGGCGGAAGAGATTGAGCACCCATCGCACGATCGCGATAATGCCGATCAGTGCCAAGATGAAGATGATGAAGAACACCCATGCCGCGATGTGGGCGAGGTGCAGGATCGCTTGTTCCATGAGGCGCCTCCGGCAGGCAGGCGGTTCGGTTAGGTCAATGGGCTTCCGCCGTTCGGCGCTCGGCTCCTCGCGGACCCGATCGGCCGTACGAAAGGCCTGCGTTGTAAATGGCCGGTCAGCGGGCATTATAGCAGTGAGGAGGTTTCCGGTCCCATGCACGCCTTAACCCAGCCGCTCCGCAATCCTGAACCCGTGACCATGGCCGTTCTTGGCGACAGCCTCCCCCATGGCCTCGGTGCATCTACGGAGGAGGCGGGGCTCGCAAGCGTGCTCCACGCGCAGCTTCGGGCCGAGCGGCCGACAAGCACACTTTTCAATTTCGCCGTCCCCCATGCAACTATGGGGGACGTTTTACGTCAGCAGGTTCCGAAGCTGCGCGGCGTACCTGCGGACGTTGTGCTGGTGATGGCGGCGGCGAATGACCTCCGGTACACCCGGGATGTGCTGATCATCGTTCGGCGATTCCAGCATTTGCTCGACGCCATTCGCCAAGCGGCGCCGCAGGCACAACTAGTCGCGGGCGGTATGCCGGACGTCACGCGTACGGTGGGCGTGCCGCGGCTGCTCAAAGCGCCGATCGAGCGTCTGTGCGCGCGTCTGAACGAACGCATGCGCCGCATAGCGCAGTCCAGCGGCGTCGGGTTCATCGATCTGTTCGAATTCACGAACGCGCCGCTCTGCCCAGGCGTCGAGTATCTCTGCGAAGACGGCTTCCATCCGAACGATTTCGGATATGCGGAAATCGCGCGGCGCGCCTACCCGGAAATTGCAGCCGCTGCAGCGCGGGTGTTCAGCTCTTAGACGTCTGCTGCGCCGGAAGCTCCTCAGTCGCTTGATAGAGCGTCCACGGCTTGTCTTGGTGATGGTTCGGCGGGAACGTCGCGCCGCGTTCGAATTTCTCTCGATGTCCGCAATCGGAACATTCGTAGTATCCGCTTACGGTGACGCTCTCACCGCCTTTTCCGAAAATCTCAGCCATGCGTTCCTGGTACCCGCTTTGAGCGGATGCGATAGATCGCGCCCGTTTGGCCGTCAGCGATGAAGAGATCGCCTTGCGGTCCGACGGCAATCCCTGTCGGCCGGCCGGTACGCTGCATGCTCCCGCCGACTTGGTAGCCCCCGGCGAAGAGGGTCCACTGCTTCGAGGGATCGTTCCAATCCACGGGGGTTGCCGGCTTTCCGTTTCGCATGGGGACGAACACCACCCGCGGCGCGACGTATCCGGACAAACCTTGTGCGGGGCCATGCCACGAGCCGTGCAACGTCACGAACGCTCCGCCAAAATAGCGCGCCGGAAATGCATAGCGTGCATGCGCGTTCGGGTGATAGAACACCGCGCCGATAGGCGTTTCGTAAGCGGGAAACACGACATCGGGAACGGCGACGTTCGCGCAATTCTCACTCGTACCGGGTTTATGACGGTGATTTTCGTAACAGTAGGGCCAGCCGTAGTCGACTTCTTGCGCGCGCGAGCTGACGTCATCGAAAAATTCAAACGGATGTGCGGGCGGTAATTCGTCTTGCCCGGCGTCAGACGCCCACAGCGCATGCGTCGCCGGATCGATCGCAAGTGCGATTGCGTTGCGAATACGCTTCGCAATGGGGACGTAACGCCCACCTTCGATCTTGCCGACGGTAGCGCGAGTCGGGTCCGTTTCGACGCACTCGTTGCACGAGGATCCGACGCTCGCATACAGGGTGGTGCCGTCAATCGCGACGGATGTCGTCACGTGGACGTCGCCGTCGCTTCCGGCCGGCGGGCTGCCGCTGCGAACGGACGCAAGTTTGACCGCATGACCGTTTTGCACGCGCCACACGCCGTGTTCCGAACCTACGTACAACGTTCCGTTTCCGTAAGCGACGCCTGCGGTTGGGGCATCGTCAATCGTTACGTACACGCGCGCCGAATCCGGAACGCCGTCTTCGGCGCGGCGTACGACGTACACGTTCGCTCCGCTCGTTCCAACGTAGAGATCGCCGGACGGGGAGAGCGCCAATTCCCGCGCATCGGGCACGGTAGCGATTTGTGCGGCGGTGAAGCCGGGTGGAATGATCATCATGGCCGGATACGGTAGATGTTCCCGGTTTGGTCGTCCGCCACGAATAAACTTCCGCTCGGACCAACCGCCAGCCCCGTGGGTCTCCCTATGCGAGTCGTGCCGTCCGGCGTTTGAAAGCCGCTTACGAACGCCGTCCACTGTGCGGCCGGATCGCTCCAGTTCACGGGAGTCTGCGGCGTGTCGCCGGTCATTGCAACGAACGCAACCAGCGGAGCGGCGGCGTACGCGCCGCCGGAGCCCGTATGCCACGAACCATGCATGGCAATGAACGCGCCGCCGCGATAGTGCGAGGTAAACGCGTACGGACCCGTTTGATTCGTTGGATAGAACACCGCACCGATCGGCGTTTCATATGCCGGAAGCGCAACCAACGGAATGACGACGGAAGTGCAGTTCGCGCCGAGCGTATACGCGTGATGGTTTTCTTCGCAATCGGGCCATCCGTAATTTGCAGTTCCCGTGTGAAGCGTTACCGCATCGAAGAACTCGTACGGATGACCGAAGGGAAGGTCGTCCTGTCCAGCGTCGCCCGTCCACAATGTCTGCGTCGCAGGATTCACGGCAAGCGCAATCGCGTTGCGAATGTGGACGGCTTTTGCGCCGGCACCCGTACCGTCTAAGCGGAATTGTTGAATCGTCGCTCGTGTGGGGTCGGTTTCAGCGCATGCGTTGCACGAGGATCCGACGCTTGCATATAATGCGCCGTTCGCAATCGCAACCGACGTCGTGGAGTGATCGCTCGAGCCGCCAGGCCGCACTTCCGCGATTTTTTGCGGCGTCGCGCGCGCGGTCGTGTCGCCGATGACGTACGGAATGCGGTAGACGCCGAATTGCGTACCGACGTAGAGGGCGCAGTTCGGCGGCGACACCGACAGCGCGACACCGGCGGCCGGCGAATCTCCCATGCCGGCAAAAACGGCGGGGTTTGCGGCTTGCCCTTCGGCATTGCGAATCAGGTAAATACTGGAGCCATTCGTTCCGACGAACAAATCGCCGTTTGGCGCTGCGGCAAGTTCTCGCGCACCGTTGACGCGACCGATGATGTCGATGGTGAATCCCGCAGGGACGGTGAGGCCGGGCGCGGGCTGCGGTGACGGCCCTGCCGGTGTTGGAGTCGGCGCGGGCGTGCCGCTTGCCGCGCAGCTTTGCGGCGCGGGGCCGGCGGCGGAAGGCGCAACGCTCGGAGCGCCTGTTGCCGAGCCGCCCGCGCCCCCACATGCACTCAGCGCCAGGATTGCCGGCGAGAGCGAAGCGCACAGCGCGCCAAGTGCTTTATGCAAGCACCGCATCGGCGAAACGCTTTCGAAAGTCCGCGGCGGAAAGATTCGTCTGAGCAGCCAGTCTTGTAAGATCCGGCTCCTCGAAATCCGGCGGTTCCAACCGCGTCATGTACGCGCGTGCGACGCGATACGATTCGCTCGTGACGTCGACCATGCGCACCCGAACTCGTCCGGTGCTCGGATCTTGCAACTCCGCAAGTTTAACCGGACGTACTCGCCCGCCGGACACGGCGATCAGCGCGCCGCTGCCGCCGTCGAGCAAATACCGTACGGCGCCATAACCGAGCGCGCGCGTGTATTCGACGTCGAAAGGAACCGGTTTCGCGCACCGCAGTTCGTAACCGATGTCTTTCGTAACGACCGTTGCATCGACGCCCATGCCGGCTAGGCGCGTGCGCACGGCATCGCGTAAGATTGCGCCCAAAGGAACGTCCGCCAGCCGAATATGGCCGTACGCGTCGCGCGGAACGTTTTCAAACGCCGCAAGCTGCTTCTGGGAGAGGTGTTCGGTAATTCCTTCGGCGATGACCGCGACCCCATTCGGATGGCCCTCGGCTCGCCGCTTCACGATCGCGCCCGCGATTGTATCCACGACCGCCTCCAGATCCACTTCGTCGCCCGGGAACTCTTCCGGAATGACCGCCAGGTGCGCGCCGGCGGCTCTGCACATACCCAGCGCAAGAGAGCCGGATTTGCGTCCCATGCTGATCACGAGATACCAGCGGCTCGTCGTGCGGGCGTCGACCATCAGCGATTCGACGATTCCGGTTGCAACCGAGCGCGCCGTTTCAAAACCGAACGTCGGCGCGTCGTCCGGAAGCGGCAGGTCGTTGTCGATCGTTTTCGGGATGGTTGCCACGCCGATCCGTCCCTCGGCCAGTTCTGCAATTCGAGTCGCACCGTACGTCGTATCGTCGCCGCCAATCGCGATGAGGTACCGCGCGCCCATTTCCGTCAGTGCGCGAACGCACGAATCGAGCGTCGCTCGATCTTTTGCCGGATTGGTGCGCGACGTCCGCAAAATCGAGCCGCCCGTCGAGTGAATCGTGGAGACGTCGTCCAGCCCGAGCTCGATAGTGTGCGACGGATCGCCTTTTGCAAGATGATAGTAGCCGTCGTAGATCCCGACAACGCGCAAGCCGTTGTTGATTGCTTCGATTGCCGCGGACGCGATGACGCCGTTGATGCCGGGTGCCGGGCCGCCTCCGACCAGAATTGCAAGAGTGTCTCCGCTCCTCATCTGGCGCAAGTACGCGAGAAGAGCGCGCAACTCATCCGCGAAGAGGCGAACGTGGAGCGCTTTGATGCGGTGCTGTTCGACCTCTTCGGAACGCTCGTCACCGAGCGGGCGAAAGCCATCGACGGCGCTCGCGAACTGCTTGAGCAACTTCCGGCGTGCCGGTGGGCCGTCGTGACGTCGTGCCCTACCGGTCTTGCGATGGCGTTATTGACCGAGGCGGGACTGCCGAAGCCCGGCGTGTTGGTTTCAGCGGACGACGTCGAGCGAAACAAGCCGGCACCGGACTGCTACCGGCTGGCCGCGGAACGCGTCGGGGTTGCTCCCGAAAAATGTCTGGTCGTGGAAGACAGCCGCCAAGGCATCGCGGCCGGCGTGGCCGCGGGCATGACGGTGATTGCGGTGTCGAAGGGCCGCGAGTTCGCGTTCCAATTCGGCGACGTGCGCCCCGTGGCGTCCCTGCGCGCGCTGCAACTCGAGATCGAAGAGAGCGGAGCTATCTGTTTGCGATAACTCCGCGCCGCATTACTTGATGGGAGGCTGGGACGGGCGGGGAGTGGGCTGGGCGGACCCGCCGGCATCGTGCCGGTGCCGAGCACGCATCTGTTGGATGTTTTGCTGAACCTGCGTACGCTGCTCAGGGGTGAGGACGTTCATGATCTGCGTGCGCATTTGCTGACGCGCTTGAACGCCGGGGCGGCTTCCGCGCGGATGCGCCTGACGGAATCGCTGAACGATTTGCTTGATTTGCGTTTTCTGCTGATCGCTGAGCGTGACGCCGTGCAGCATGCGCATGAAGCCGTGGCGGCCATGGTGATGGCCGCTTTGCGCGGCTCCTGCCGCAGGGGCCGGGGCAGCCTGCTGCGCGAACGCCGCGAGCGGCGCGACGAGCGCAACGCTCAGTGCCGCGGGAAGAAGAAGAGAACGAAGGGTCTTCACTGGATGGTTCAACTCCTGGAAATAAGGTGTTTACACTCTAACGCATCCGCGGCAGGGAGTATGCTTAGAATCACATGAAAGATCCGATTGCTTTTACGGAGCACCAGACCATCACGACGAGGAAGCGGTACGAAATCCTCGACATCACCGATCGCGTTGAAGAGGTACGCAAGAAGGCGGGGTTGTTCGACGGTTTCGTACTGGTGAGCACGATGCACATCACGGCCAGTATCTTCGTCAACGATCACGAGTCCGGGCTTTGGGAAGACATCATGGCGTGGCTCGAAGAACTCGCGCCGCGAAAGCCCGGGTATAAGCACCATCTCACCGGCGAGGACAACGCGGATGCGCATCTCAAACGCATGCTTCTCGGTCATCAGGTGATCGTTCCGGTGACCGGCGGTAAACTAGATCTCGGCACGTGGGAGCGCGTGCACTACGGAGAATTCGACGGGCGTCGCGCGAAGCGAATTCTCTTCAAAGCCGTCGGCATCGGATCGCCATCGCCGTCCGCGTATACGGGCCGATGATCCGCGCGCTTGCGCTTACGGCTTGACTGCGGCTGCGCGTACGCCGGGAAGGGCGTGCCGTTCGAACTTTTCGAAATTCTTGGCGAACAATAGCGCAAGTTTCTTGGCTTGCGCGTCGTAGGCAGCGGCATCCAGCCACATGTTTCGCGGGTTGAGCACCTCTGCCGGCACGCCCGGAACGGCGAGCGGGATTGACAAGCCGAAAAAAGGCTCGGTTTCGAACCGGACGTTTGCAAGCGATCCTTCGATCGCGGCATTCACCATCGCACGCGTGTAACCGATCGCCATTCGTTTGCCGACACCGTACGGGCCGCCGCTCCAGCCGGTATTTACGAGCCAGCACTGCACGCCGTGTTTGTCGATGCGCTCGCCGAGCAGGCGCGAATACACGGTCGGATGATGCACCATGAACGGAGCACCGAAACACGTGGAAAACGTCGCCTGCGGTTCCGTGACGCCGCGCTCCGTTCCCGCTACTTTCGCCGTGTAGCCGGATAGGAAATGGTACATCGCCTGCTCTTTGGTGAGCTTCGCGATGGGCGGAAGCACGCCGAACGCATCGGCCGTCAGCATGACGATCGTATTCGGATGGCCGCCTTTGCTGCCGGGGACGATATTCGGAATGAATTCGATCGGATAAGCGGAGCGGGTGTTTTCGGTCTTCTCGTCGGAGTCCAAGTCGAGCAGGCGCGTACGAGGGTCGTACACGACGTTTTCGAGCACCGCTCCGAATCGGTGCGACGCCGCCCAAATCTCCGGTTCGGCTTTCTGTGAGAGGCGAATAACCTTTGCGTAGCACCCGCCTTCGAAATTGAACACGCCGTCCGCCGACCATCCGTGCTCGTCATCTCCAATGAGCGGGCGGTGACCATCTGCCGAAAGCGTCGTCTTGCCGGTACCCGACAAGCCGAAAAAGATCGCGACGCCGTCGTCGGCGCCGACGTTGGCCGAGCAATGCATCGGCAATGTTTGCCGCAGCGGAAGCAGGTAGTTCATGACCGTGAATACCGACTTCTTGATCTCACCCGCATACCGGGTCCCGCCAATTAGAATCATACGCTTGGCGAAGTTGACCAGGACGAACGTCGATGAGTTCGTTCCGTCACGCTGCGGATCGGCTTGAAACAGCGCGGCGTCGACGACGGTGAACTCGGGGATGAAATCCTTCGGCACGTTGTCGGGAACGATGAAAAGGTCGCGCGCGAATAGGTTGTGCCACGCGAACTCCGTCACGACGCGCACGGGTAGCCGATAGCGTTCGTCGGCCCCGACGTAACAATCCAGCGAGTAGACCTCGCGTTCGGAAAGATACGCGCCGACGCGTTCCCAAAGCGCATCGAAAACGTCCGGGCTAATCGGGCGGTTCGTTTCGCCCCAATCGATGTGGGTTTCGCTCGAAGGTTCTTTGACGAAGAATTTGTCCTTCGGCGATCGGCCCGTGTGGGGGCGCGTGTCGACGATGAGCTGACCGTCGTTTCCCAGAGCGCCTTCGCCGCGGCGAAGCGCGTGTTCGACGAGCTCCGCGATCGAGAGATTCTCGTACACGTGCGCGGCTTTGAACTTCTCGGGAACCGTCAGTATGGCCATACTCCCTCTATGGTAGTAAAGATCGGGACTTAGGTAGGGCGCTAGAGCGAGCCTGCAGGGCCGGTGCGGCCGATAGGCCTAATCTCCTGCGCCATGGGACGCGTGATCATCGCACTTGTCTGTACCATGGTGCTCGCCGCGAGTGCAGCCGCTTCTGCGGCTATACCCTTCCGGTTCGGATCGTTCGCCGCCGGGCCGCTCGACGGCATTACGGACGTTCCAGGCGTTCTCGTCGCACATCTGACAAAAGTCGAGGGCCGAGACATTCGCACCGGCGCCACGGCGATATTGCCGAATGCGGACCCTTGGAACCGAAAAGTTTCCGCTGCGGCGGTGCCGTTCAACGGCAACGGCGAGATGACCGGAACGCATTGGGTCAACGAAGCGGGTTATCTGGAAGAACCGATCGTGCTTACGGACACGCTCGACATCGGGCGCGCCGACGACGGCGTGGTGAGTTGGCAAATCGAAAAACATCCGCAGATCGGCGTGCGCGACGACGTGCCGCTTCCCGTCGTCGCAGAGTGCGACGATCAATTGCTCACGGACATTCAAGCTCGCCCCGTCACCGCACACGACGTCGTGCAGATGCTCGACTCCGCGAAACCGGGACAGTTCGCGCGAGGCAGCGTCGGCGCCGGCACCGGGATGAAAGCGTTCGGATTCAAGGCGGGCATCGGATCCGCATCGCGCGTGTTGCCGAAGTCGCTCGGCGGTTATACCGTCGGCGTGCTCGTCAACGACAACACCGGCTCGACGCGCGAGCAATTGACTATCGACGGCGTGCACGTCGGCGAACGCTTGAAGAACGAATACAAGATGACGTTTCCCAAGCCGGTTGCAATGCACGGGCGCATGGCTTCGGGCAGTATCATCATCATCGTTGCGACCGACGCGCCTTTGGATTCGCGTCAGTTGCGTGCGATTGCGCTGCGTGCCGCACTCGGCATGGCGCGCACCGGCTTGACGAGCGACGTGGGCAGCGGCGATCTCTTCCTGGCATTCAGCACCGGTTACGTCTTCGATCGCACGGGAAACTTCGATATCGCGGCTCCTAAGATTCCGATCGTGGAGCGGAGCGATACGCTGAACGCGCTTTATCGCGCCACCGCAGAAGCTACGGAAGGGGCGATCTACGACGCGCTGTTCAGCGCGAAGACGATGAGCGGACGCGGGGGCGTAACGGTGTATGGCCTTCCCGTGGACCGGGTCGTGCAGATGCTGCGAGCTGCCGGCGCGCAGTGAGTTTCATCGAAACGGAGCGCTTGCTGATCCGTAAATGGCATGTACCGCGCGACTTAGAAGATGCGAACGCGATCTACGGCGACGCGCAAACCATGCGCTTCATTCCCTGCGGCCCGCTAAGCGCGGAGCAGACACAGCGGCTTTTGCTGCGCATGATCGAGCGGGACGAGCAACAAGGCTACGGCATTTGGCCCGTCGTGCACAAGGCCGATCACCGCGTCATCGGCGAGTGCGGCATCACGCAGATACCGGGATACGAGCCCGACATAGAGATAGCGTGGATTTTCAATAGCGCCTATCAAGGGCGCGGCTTCGCGACCGAGGCCGCGCGCGGAGTGCTCGATTTCGCGTTCGGAGAGTTGCGGATCGCCCGGTTGTACGCGCTGATCGATCGGTTCAATGCGCCGTCGGTGGCCGTTGCGAACCGGTTGGACATGCGTTACGATCGCATCATCCGCGCGTACAAGCGCGATTTGATGCGCTATGAGAAAGCAGCTCCGTGAAAGTGCACTTAGGTGTCGTCGGGCATTTCAGCCTCGCGGTAAAAGATCCGGATGCCACCGCGGCGTTTTGGACTCGCAATTTCGACCTGCAGGAGATGTTTCGGTTCGAGGGCGGCGTTGGATTGACGAACGACGCGATCACAATGGTACTGTTCCAAGGTACGCCCGCGCCCGAAGCGATCGATCACATCTCCTTTCATGTCAAAGACATGCAGACGCTTCGCGCTGCGCTCGATTCGCTCAAGAATAACGGCGTCGACCTCGAGGACCCCGGTGACGAGATCGGTCCGGAGGCGCCCGGTTCGCCTCATATGGGCTTATGGTTCCACGATCCCGACGGCTACCGTTGGGAGCTGTCCGTGCAGAACGGCTCCTAACCGCGCATCGCCAAGCGCGCGATCGCGATGGCCAGTGCCGGTGAGGGACTGAGTTCGAAATCGCAGAGCGCTCGACCGATTTGCGCCTGCATGCGGTTCGTGACGAACCACGGCGGCCGCGGCAGCACGGAAAACGATCTGTGGCGCAGCCCGCGCGGAAACGGAAAAAACGGCGCGCGGATCACGCTCTTTTCCGTGGCCGCGAGAAAATAGGAGTTGTGCACGACGCCGACCCCGCTGCCCGGGTCGCCGGCGGTGTGACGCGGGTATGCGCCCCAGGGCGTCTCCGTGATGAAATAGCCGACGGCGGTCCAGCAGTTCACGCCGACGCATCCGTAGCGCAGTGAAGCGATGGCATCGTCACACGCGCTGCTCCAGCGTTTCATCGTTTCCGGGTGCGCGATCAGGTTTACGCCGAGCGTTCCATAGAGCCGGTCGTTGGCGAACGCGACGGCGCTGCGTACGTACTCTTCGAATTGTCCGGGAAGTTCGATGCAAGCCAGGAGGCCACAGAATGCTTCGCTTTTGAATGCGGCGTGGTCCGTCTGCGCGGGATCGACGTGCGCGATGCTCCGCAGCCGCGTGCCCGCACCGCCGAGCGCAGCGCGGCGCTGCTCGGCGCCCGGATAATACTCCGGGCGCTGTTCCATGCTATCCAGAATCGCGGTAATCCGATCGCGCAGAGCGTGCGAATGTTTCCAGGCCTTCGGCAGAACGAGCACTTGCGCGGCAATGCAATTGAATCCGGCGTTATGCGCTTTTTGCGTCGCGATGTTCTCTGCCTGAAACGCGAGATCGTCGTCGCTCCACGGACCGGGAAGAACGATCGTCGGGCTGACGTTACCGAGCTCGCTGGTAATGCGCTTATGCCGGTCCGTGCCGGCGAGGATCGCATTGTAGGTCGCCGCGCTGCCGGTGACGTGAATCTGCCGCACGAGTTCGTGCGAGCAAAGATGTCGGCCGACGTCGGCACCGCCGTACGCGAAGCGTACGTATCCGGCTTGGACGAACGAGGCGAATGCGCGCTCGAAGATTGGCCCGAGATAGGCATTGACCGGATTCATTTTGAGCATGCACACGCAGCCGTCCGCGAGCAATTTGTAGAGCACGTCCAGCGGCGCGATGCTTGCAATGTTGCCGGCCCCCAGAACGAGCGCGACACGCCCATGCGGCTGGGTTTGCGCGTAAAAAGATGCGGCGTCGCGCGTGACATCGTCTGCATCTATGCCGGGCTGCATCCAAACTTCGGCGGAGATCCCGCTCAGCAGCAGACGGTCGTACGGCGTGCGCGGAAAGACGCTCACCGTGATTCGCCCGTCGCGCCGCGCTTGCGCTTTCGGAACCGGCGAATGTCCGAAGGTTCGGATGCCCGTCAGCGTACGCAGGTAGCGATTGATGGCATACAGCACCGCCCAGGGTCCGGAAATCCATTCCTCACCCTCGAGCGGTGAACCGGGGGCCAAGCCCTTGGCTCGGGAAGCCAGTTCGACCCACTGGGTAGCCTCCCGGTGAACGGCGCGTTTCAAATCCTCGAGCAGCGCGATCTTTTCCGGTATTCGCAGGCGCGCCCACGCGTCTTTCGACGCGTCGAGTTCGCGAAGCGCGCCATCGAGCTGGTTCACGCCGACCGGTTCGCTGATCGGGACAGCTTGGCCCGGCATGTATACTAGACGCGGAGGTTTCCGCGTGAAACGAAAACGACGAAAAAAGCCCGCCCTCGTGCCGAGGATGGGTCCGGCGCAAAATCTGCGCCCGGCCGGAGCGCACGAATCGAAAAAGCGCTATAACCGCAAACGCCGCAAAGCCGCCCTCGCGAGATACGACGAGGGCGGCTTTTTCACGGTATACGCCATTGAGCGGGGCGGTACACTCCAATCGTATTGGAGGATGAGATTGTGAGCCGCTTCCCTGCCGATCTGACTGTTACGCTGCACGACGGCCGGACGTTTACGGAGTGCTTCAATCAAGCGCAGATCGCGCACTTCATGCGCGATGCGATGCTTGAATCGCTGCGTAAGAGCCAGCCGATCATCGTCTTCGACGGGGAACGAATTCAAATCGAGCCGCGCGGGGTTGCATCCGTGCACGTCGTCGTTCAAAACGTGGTAACGGCATAGCCGAGCGGTCCGATCCCGCAGCTGCCTCAAGCGATTAAAAAGACGGCACGCCATACGAGGCGGTTCGCGCACACTAAAACGAGTTATAATGGCATGCCGATTTGGGCAATTAGATTGAATCGCGCCTAAAAGGGTTGAAGTCGAATACGAGCGACGGATGAGTCAAGACGCCGATCTCTAAACTGCAATCGTGCGCGGGAGTCGGATTAGCTTCAGTGAACGTTGGCCGACTTTTTAAAGCGAGCGGAAGCCGCCGACAAAGCATTGCGAAACCCTCTAATACGTTGCATTCTTCGTTTTCGCAACTTAATTGCAGTCGCGCGGTTCGTACAGTCGGAATAACAATTCTGAAAGTATGGAATAGATGAATCTCACCCAAACAACGCCGCGCAGCGTTCGAGAGAAACTCCTCGGCCTTGTGCAACTGGCGCGAACCACCGATAAAGCCAAAGCGTTAGCGCACGGAACCATAGGGGAGTACGAGTACCCTTCCGCAATGGATGAAGGCCTGTTCGAGTTTCTTGGCATGAAAGCCTCAGATTTTCTGGAATTCCTGAAGGTCGCGAAGAGCGATACGGAGATCGAGGGCTACATAAAAGGCTTCGTCGGGAAGAAATCGCCGGACGAACTTGCTTCCTTTAACCAACGCTGGATGACCAGCGTTCCCAAGGGCGAATCACTTCAGCATTTCACTGCACTACGCACTCGCATCGCTCCCGATCGGACCGATGTAACGACGTGGCCTGACCTGCTGGATCTCGACGAGGGCCGCAGCGTTGCTCATCGCGAGCCCGCGATGGTCTACACAAAAACGCCGTAGCTGTTAGTCGATCGGGTGAAAAAATCGCAAAGGCCTGTAATCCGCAAGGTTTACAGGCCTTCTGCTTGAGAACGTCAATCTCGCCCTTGACGAAGTCGTTCGGCCGGCGCGGCAGTAGGTGATAAGTAGTATCGCCCTCAGGGAACGCCGGCAGGTCGTGCTTATGCTTCATCAAATCCGCGCCTTGCTCGACGAGATATGCGCAGTCATCCGGGGCGACGCTAATCAAGAGCACCGAAACAAGATGGGCACTCGCGTCTGCGAACACGCGTAATCGATATCATGGATTATCGAATCTCGATAGATCTTACTGCGGCGCGTTTATTTGCTATTTCGGCGATTCGAGAGCATACTTACGGGAACATAGGTGCTGACCATGTCCGGCAAATCACTGACCGTACGCCGTACCTTAGAGAGAGTTTATGCCGGACGTTCTTATCGCCGCAATCGCGCGCATAGCCGACGAAGCGGAGTCGAAAAGATATTGGCACAACGTGCCGGTCTGGAACCCAGCCGCACAACGCTGTTTAGTACAGAGCGCGTGCGCCAAATCCCCGCACGTTCACGAATCCATTTTATTCCATTTCGCGGTTCACCGGTTGCATCGGGATCGCACGGCACCAACGTACCCGGGATGGGAACGACATTGGCCCTGAACCCGTATCTACTGGATGCGCGCAGTAGGGATCATTTTAAAGACCTGGGGATATCCTCCGATGCGGCGCACTATTACAATCTCGCGATCGATGAAGGCCGCAGCGTTGTGACCTACATCACGAGCCCACACGACGCAACTTCGGTTGAGGAGCAGTTTCGTGCTTGCGGGTTCGTAAAGATACGCCGTTTTCCGTGCGCCGAAATGTTCGCCGTGGAGTGTGGGACTGAACTCACATGACGCAGACTGCGAGTATGGCTACGGGTGAACGAGGCCGCTAAAGATATCATTGAGAAAGAGCGCTTTCTCACTAAGATTGATGCGCAAAACATCGCCTCCGGAATTTTGCGGCGGGAACGCAACGAACCGCCCACGAGCGAAGCCGTTGACGTTCTGGCCGCCCACCTTAAAAGACTGGTTGCGCAAGCCTAGCGGAATGCGGCTAATTGCGACGTCGCACCGTTCACGAGGCCAGCACAGACGGTGAGTCGAGTGAAATAAAATTTTGTTTGGACTTGACCCATCCGTTAGGCCGGCCCGCCTCCGCAACCGAGGTTTGACCGGCGCGATCACCGCGTCGAGCCCGTTCGCATGCGATCGTCTTTAGCAATTTGGCGAGGCATCGATTTCGCCGATTCGAAAGCAAAAACGTGTCCTGCGCTCCCGACGAATGACGCCATACTATACGCGGAGGTTCCTGCGATGAAACGAAAACGACGAAAAAGGCCTGCCTCATGCCGTTGAAAGGCCCCGCGCAAAATCTGCGCCCAAGCCGAAGCGCACGAGTCGAAAAAACGCTACAACCGCAACGCCGCAAAGCCGCCCTCGTGAGATACGACGAGGACGGCTTTTTCACGGTATACGCCAATTGAGACGGTGAGTAAGCTCCAATCGTGGTGGGGGATGACTGTGAGCCGCTTCCCTGCCGAGCTGACTGTTATACGGAGTGCTTCAATCAGGCACAAATGGTGCACTTCATGCGCGATGCGATGCTTGAATCGCTGCGTTCAAAACGTGGTAACGGCGTAGTCCGCCCGTCCGATTTTTCAAACCGGAACGGCCAAGAAGTTCGAACCGTTTCCGACTCTGCTCCAGTCCACATCTTTGGGCGAGTTGAGCCGATAGCCGAATGCTTCGAGGATGCGCCGCGATTCCAACGTCGATTGCAAATAGTCGCCGCCCATCTCCAAGTATATCAACGGCTTCTCCCTTGCGATGAGCGCTGCCGACCCCGCGAGCACCATGGGTTCGTATCCTTCCGTGTCGATTTTGATGAGCGTGATCCTTTGCTCCTTTAATTCGGCAACGTCGTCAAGGCGTACGACGTCAATCGATTCCGTTTGCGCGCCGGGGGCGGCGTTCACGATCGAACTGTTGCCCGACGACGTCGAAACGCGGTTCAGCATGCAGCAGCCCGCCTCGCCTCCGCAAGCGAGGTTGAGCGGCGTGATCACCGCCTCGAGTCCGTTCGCAGCGATCGTCTTCAGCAATTTGGCGAAGATCGATTTCGCCGGTTCGAAAGCGAAAACGTGTCCGGCACTCCCGACGAATGACGCCATGAGCACTGCCGTCCACCCAAGATTCGCTCCAACGTCGACTGCGACGTCGCCGGGTTTCAAGAGTTTCGAATAGATCGGAAAATCATTTGCGTAATATTCGCTCGAATGCGCGTGATAGTACAGCTCTTGCTTATCGCCGTCGTCGCTGAAAAGCAGTTTGAGCCAGCCATAGTCGACGTAGCGTTCTCCCCGTTCGTCGGGCGGAAGTCTGCGAAGCCGCGCGGCTGCGGCTTGCATCCGATACCGATTGACGATTCGCTCGGCGATATTGCGTGGAAAGCGCGGGCTCTTCGGAATCGAGGGCGCGACGGAACTGAGGACAGACATCTGACCTCCCGCACCGGGGGTGGTGCCGGGCCATCATACTCCAAAAGCGGACGCAGCGAATGAATTGGATGGGCCGGTCGGCCGGCCTCACCGGCGCGTGGGAAGTCCGACCTATCGGCGCTTGAGAAGGGTGCGCTTACGCGATGAGATCGCGTTCGACCATCACGCCGCGCGGGTCGATCAGATGCTTGTTCAAGCCGAGCTTTTCCGCCGGAACGCCGAGCGCGTACGCGACCAATTGCGGCAGATGGAACGTCGGAAGATCGGTCCGTCCCCAGCGCGAGGCGGCATCCTGCTGATACCCGTCGAGTGCGAGATGACAGAGCGGACACGGCGTGATGACCGCCTCCGCGCCCTTGTCTTTGGCCATGCGCATGTTTTGGCCGACCATCGATGCGGCCACGCCGTCTTTTTCGAGCTGGATGTGAAATCCGCAGCAGCGAGTCTTGCCGGCATAATCGACCGGTTCGCCGCCAAGCGCATCTATGACGTCTTCGAGCGAGTGTGGATTACGAGCGGATTCCCAGCCGTTCACGCTCTCCGGCCGGATGATGTGGCACCCGTAGAACGGCGCAACCTTCAAACCGTTGAGCGGCCGTACGACCATCTTGCGCAAGTTGTCCAGACCGATGTCGTCGATGAGCATCCACAGCAGGTGGCGCACCATCACGCCGCCGTCGTACTTCGCGCCGAACTTGCCGAGAATCGAGTTCGCGTGAGTTAATTTTTCTTCGGAATCCAGCAACTCTTTGTTGGCGGCGCGCATGTGACCGGTGCACGTCGAGCAGATTGTGATGATGTCGTCGAGTCCGAGTGCTTCCGCTTGCGCGTACGTGCGCGCGTTAAGCACGCGCGCGATATCGCGGTTCGTGTCGTTGACGACGGACGCACCGCAGCACGACGCCGCCGTGAGTTCGATGAGTTCGATGCCCAATTTGTCCGCGAGCAGCATCGTCGAGTTGAAGAGCTCTTTGCAGGACTCTTTTGCGACGCAGCCCGGGAAGAACCCGTAGCGTTTGGTCTCCGCGCTGTGCGAGCGGCGGTGCAGATTCTTCGGCTGCTCTTCGGGTAGTAAAGTGGTGCTCATTTTAACAGGCGCTCCGTCCGAGACTGCGCGCCCCCCGGCGAAGCCGGGGCCCCCAAAAGCGGGCGCCGGAGGTCTGCGCATAACGCACAGCTCTCCCCGAGGTTTGCGCTTGAAAGATTCGATTCATTTAACAGGCGCTCCGTCCGAGACAAGGCACTGCGCTTGAAAGATTACGATTCATATTAGCCGACGGGGACCTCCAAGGATTCGAATATGGTGCGTACTTCGTCGACCTTGGGGATCGGTTTGAGGAACGGCGGCGGCATCTTGCCTTTGGCCGCCATGCGCAAGCCGAGCGGCACCGTTTTGAGCAGTCCGCGAATGTTGAACCGGCCGATGGTGCCTATGATCAGTTCGGTTTCGGCGAGCATGCCGGTCTGCTTGACCGTTTTGTTCACGACCAGCGCATGGCGCGGACCGCGTTCGTTCATCATCACGCGATCCTTGATGGTTGCGCGCTTGACGTCGACGATGCGCCAGTGCGGATCGACGTGTTTGGGGCAGTACGAACACGCATAGCAGTGGGCGCAGAGCCACAAATAATCTTCGTTTATTTGCGCGAGGCGTTCGGTGCGCTGGCCGTCGCGGACGTCTTCGATGAAGCGGTAGGCGTATGCGATTGCGGCGGGCCCGGCAAACGCCGGATCGACGCTGACCACGGGGCAAAGCGCGTAGCACGTAGCGCACATGATGCAGTTTGCCACATCCACGAGTTTCTTCATGTCCTCGGGGCTGACGCGGCGCTCCGTTTGATGCTCCTCGTCCTTGTCCGCAGGCTGCAGATAGGGCTTGAGGCGCGTGTATTTGTCCCAGAACGGGTCCATGTGCACGACGAGATCGCGCATCGGCTGAAAGTTCGGCATCGGATCGATGTGAATCGCGCCGTCATCGTCCATGACGGTGTTGCACGGCGTTTTGCACGCCAGTCCCGTCACACCGTTGATATTCATCGAGCACGAGCCGCAAATCGCCGAGCGGCACGAGCGGCGGAAGCTGATCGATCCGTCGACCTGTGCTTTGGCTTCCTCGAGCGCGTCGAGAACGGTCGTCGTTTCCGGTACGTCGACCTCGACGAGATCGCGATGCGGAACGTCGTCGACGGCTTCGTCGAAGCGGAAGATGTCGAGTTTGATCTTAGCCATTGCGGCGCCCTCGGGGAGTGTTTGCGCTAGCAGTAGATGTGTGCGCCTCGAGTGCTTGGGGGGCGCGGAGTCTATGATGCAGCGCCATTTAATACGTCCTCACCTGAGGCTGCCACTTCGTGATGGTGACGCTTCGCGAATAGTCGAGCTTCGGATTTTGGCCGTCCTGGCGCCATGCCAAGGTGTGCACCATCCATTTGTCGTCGTCGCGCTCCGGGTAGTCGGTGCGCGCCTGCGCGCCGCGGGATTCTTGCCGCGCCAGCGCTCCATTCGCGACGCACATCGCGGCGTCGATAAGGAAGTCCGTCTCCATCGTGTTCACCAAGTCGGTGTTGAACGTCTTTGACTTGTCCATGACGTACACGTTTTGGTCGAACTGCTTGCGGACGTCGAGCAATTCGTCCACCGCCTTCTGCAATTGCGCCTCGTTGCGGAAGATGAAGCAGTTCTCGCTCATCGTGCGGTTCATCGCGGCGCGGTACTGCGGAGCGCGCGTGCCGCCGCTCTTGGAGAGCCATTTGTTCAAGCGATCTTTTTCGGCTTGGAGCGTGCGCTCCGACGGACGGACGTTGCCCGCCGATTTGATGTACTCCACCGCGTGCTTCGCGCTGCGCGCGCCGAAAACGATCGTTTCCAGCAGCGAGTTTCCGCCGAGGCGGTTCGCGCCGTGGACGCTCGGAGAAGCGCATTCGCCGGCCGCATAAACGCCGGGGACGCGCGTCGCGCCGTCGATGTCGGTTTCGATGCCGCCCATCGTATAATGCATGCCGGGCAGAATCGGGATGGGGCTGTCGATCGCATCTTTACCGGTGGCGTCCAACGCCAGTTCGCGAATCTGCGGCAGCCGTTCGAGAATCTTCTCGCGGCCAAGGTGACGCAAATCGAGCAGTACGCAACCGTCGACGCCGCGGCCTTCCAAAATCTCGGTCCATTCGGCGCGCGAGACGACGTCGCGAGATGCGAGTTCTCCTTTGTTCGGCGCGTATTTGAACATGAAGCGCTCGCCGGCGGCATTGAGCAGATACGCGCCTTCGCCGCGCGCCGCTTCGGAAAGGAGCACGCCGTTTTCTTTGAGCGAGGTCGGATGGAATTGCACGAATTCCATGTCCATGATGGGAATGCCCGCGCGAAAGGCGATGCCCAAACCGTCGGCCGTGGATGCGTAGCCGTTCGTCGTTTTCATGTACATACGGCCCGTACCGCCGGTCGCAAAAATCGTCGCTTTGGCGTTGATCAGCTCGAGTTCGCCGTTACGCATGTTGTACGCGACCACCCCGGTTCCGACGCCGTCTTCGATGCAGAGCGCCGTGCAGAAATACTCTTCGTACACTTTGACGTTGAAGCGCTCGAGCTGTTCCCAAAGCGTGTGCAGAATGACCAGGCCGGTGACGTCCGCGGAATAGCACGTGCGCGGCGAGCCGGCGCCGCCGAACGGGCGCTGGGCGATGCGGCCGTCGGGCATCCGCGAGAAAATGCAGCCGCGGTGCTCGAGCCAGATGATCTGGCGCGGCGCGTCTTCGCACATTGCTTCGATCGCGTTCTGATCGCCCAAATAATCCGAACCCTTGGCCGTATCGAAGGCGTGGTTCTGCGGCGTGTCCTCTTCGCGGTTTCCCAAAGCAGCGTTGATGCCGCCTTGCGCAGCGCCGGAATGACTGCGCACCGGGTGCATCTTGCTGACGATGGCGACGTCGGCACCGCGCTCGGCTGCCTCGACAGCAGCACGCATGCCGGCCAAGCCGCCACCGATGACGACGACGTCGTGCTTGATCACGTGGACCTTTCGGGGTATTAAAAACGAGCTTCTTTTATACTACTCTGCTTCAGTGTACCCCCACACGACCTTAGTCAGGGTGGGGCAAGCGCAGCCGTCACCGGCTAGAGCACGAGCAGATGCTCGGCGGCTGCCGCAGCCGCTGCCATGGCCGTCCGCACCGAGGCCATGGAAGTGTTCGCCGCTCGGGCCGTCTCCCGGGAATTTTGCACGCCCAAATTCCACCGGCGCAGCGCCCCGACGGCAAGACCGATTTTGCCGCGCAACTCCGTGACGGCCGCGTCCAAACGAGCGGTTTGCTCGAGCGAGAGATGCGAAGACAGCGACGTATGCAATTGCGCCAACCCTTCGAAATGCGCGCGCAGCGCGCTGAACACGCGCTCGACGGTCAGGGCTTGTTCGCACAGCATTTCGCTGCAGCGCAGAACGTCGGCAAGATTCGACGCGGCATGATCGCTGCCGGTGCTGCTTTCGACCAGCGCGTGCAGCAGCTCCGTGAGGAGCGCCGCGTCCTTCACGCTACTTTGATGAGCGTCGAAGCTTTCTGCGTGCATTCGGAAGAGCGTTGAACGGAAGTGTGCATCGTATCGAGTCCGGCCCGCGCGCGCGTGGTTTCGCTGAGCAGCGCGCACGCCAACCGACCGGCCGCGCGTGAAGCGGTGCCGAGCCGCTCCGACGTGCTTGCGTCCAGCAGACCGGCGGTCCGGCTGATCTCTTCGAGCGAGCCGGCCAAATCGCGAAGTTCCGCGACGCCTTCGGCGATTCGGGCGATCGGATCTTTGGCGTTCGCCGCAAGTGTAGCCGCCCGGTTTGACTGGCTGGCAGCCTCGTCGATCAGCAGTGAGGCTTGCACCAATCGTGTATAGACGGCCCGTCGTTTATCGTCCACGGCTCTTTCCTGCGAACATACAAGTGAAGCGACGTATAAACGGTCGCTGTTTTCATGCATATCCTAGCAAGCGGCCAGCGCATCGTCATGGGCAGTTGCACCCACGGCAAGCGATCTTTCGAGAAACTTTACGGGCGCTTACTTGCTCGCTAAGGTGGAGGTGGGACTGCCCAGGGAGTGAGCGTGTGGACGGACGAGGGCGGCAACGCCCTCCACTTCGATAAAGCCGCGGTCGTTGCCGGAGCATTCCGCGTCGGCTGCAAAATCAATCAGGCGTCCGAGCGGCGCGGAGACGGCGCCCAATGCGTTCGCCAGCCGCTTGATACGAGTAGCCGCAGTCCGATGCATAAAATACAACGCCTCGAGGCGCCGGAAGCATACTGGCGCCGATTATTACTGTAGCGTGCGGGCGCTTTCGTTGTAGAGGGCCGAACGGGCTAATCCGCTTGCGCAGCCGCTTTCGCCGAGGCCGCGGCCAGGCTGGCTTTGCGGTCGAAGAACCGGTACGTGTCCTTGCCGCCTTGTTTGGCGTGATACAGCGCTTCGTCGGCGGCAAAGAATAGGGTCTGGCCTTCAGTCCCGTCGAGGGGAAACATCGAAACGCCGATGGAGCTCTGCAGCCCGTTACGCCGGAGTGCGGCCTGCACGCGTTCGACGCCGCGCTGCGCCGCGTCGCGATCGGTCTTCGTCATGACGACGACGAATTCGTCGCCGGCATAGCGCGCCACGATGTCGCCCTTACGCGCCGTCCTGCGCAACACGTTGGCAAAACGCTTGAGCGCCAAATCTCCCAAGCTGTGTCCGCCGGAGTCGTTGATTTTCTTGAGGTCGTCGAGATCCAAGATCATGAAGGCAAAGGGCGTGTCGTACCGATCGGACGTGTGCAATTCGCGGTCCAGCATCTCGTCGAGCGCCCGGCGGTTCGGGATGCCCGTAAGCGTGTCCGTCAGTGCCAAACGCTGCGTTTCTTCCAATAGCCGGCGCGTCTCTTCGTACAGCCGCGCGTTTTCGACGGCGATTGCCGCTTGCGCAGCGAAGTCGAGCAGCACGCGCAGTTGCTGCTCCGTGATCGTATCGCTGGGCGAGCGATCGACGTACAGCATTCCACGCACGACGTCCCGCGCGACCAGTGGGGCGATGCAGTACGATCCCTGTGTGTCCGAAAGCGGGCGATCGGGATCCGATTCGTGCCCGAATGCTACTTGCAGCACGCCGCGCGCCACGTCTTGCAGCGTCGAGTTCGGCAAGTAGTCGTACGCATCGGCGGCGTGCAGCACCGCGCCGGTTGCGTCTCCTTCCAGACGACGGACGACGTCACCGTGCTCGTCGATCTCGAACAGGATGACGCGATTGAATTTCAGCGCCTCGGTAACCCCGCGCAGGACCATCGAGAGAATGTCGTTGATGTCCAGCGTGGAATTTATCGTGGAGAAGACTTGCTGCAGTACGAAGAGCTCGGCGTTCTGTTGCGCCAACTCGTCCCGTTCCGCTTCGAGCATGACAATGCGCGAGCGCAGGCGCTCGATCTCCGCGAGGAGTTCGGCCGTTTCCGGGGCGTCTGGGACAGGCTGGGCGCCTGCCGCGGACAGGTTAGGGCCCACGATTACTGTAACGTCTTAGGTCGTTCGTTTCTTTAGCATTACTCGAAGCAGCAGAGGATCCACAGCCGTCCGGTGAGCCAGTTCGTTCATCTTCATGTCCATAGTGAGTACTCGCTCCTGGACGGAGCTTGCCGCGTAGAATCGCTCTGCGAACGCTCCGCGGGCGACGGCAGCCCGGCGGTCGCCCTGACCGACCACGGCGTGATGTACGGCGCCATGGAGTTTTACTACACCGCGCGCGATTTCAAACTCACCCCGATCATCGGCTGCGAGGCCTACATCGCTCCGCGCGGGCGTTTCGACCGGAGCGTGCGCGAAGAAGCGCACGTTACGCTGTTGGCGGCCGACGTCGAGGGTTACAGAAACTTAACCGCGCTGATCTCCAAGGGCTTCCTCGAGGGCTATTATTACAAGCCGCGCATCGACCTGGATCTGCTCGAAAAGCACAACCGCGGGCTCATCGTCCTTTCCGGGTGCATGTCCGGCATGGTCGCTGCGCCGCTGCTGAAAAACGAATACGAGAAGTCGAAGGCCGCCGCCCAGACGTTCGTGGACATTTTCGGCGACCGCTTTTACATCGAAGTCATGCGTCACGGGATGCCCGAAGAGGAGGTCATCAATCAGGGGCTCGTGCGCGTCGCCCGGGACCTGAACGTTCCGCTGGTTGCTACGAACGACTCGCACTACCTCAAGCAGAACGATGCGCCGGCGCACGACGTGCTGCTGTGTATCGGCACGGGCAAGACGGTCTCGGATACGAGCCGGATGAAATTTTATTCGGATCAATTCTACGTCAAGAGCGATGCCGAAATGCGCGAGCTGTGGGCCGATCTGCCGGAAGCGTGCGACAATACCTTGGAAATTGCCAAGCGAGTCGACATTCGCATTCCCGAGAAGATCTACCATCTGCCGGCGTTTCCGGTGCCGCAAGAAGATCGCGGCGGCGAGACCAGCCCTGAAGAATACTTGCGCGCGATATGCGAGCAGGGCCTGAGAGATCGCTACGGCGAGGAGCGCGCCGCCGGCGACGCCGCGCTGCGCGAGCGGTTCGAATACGAGCTGGACGTCATCTTGAAGATGGGCTTCGCCTCGTACTTCCTGATTGTCTGGGACTTCATCAAGTATGCGAAGGATCACGATATACCGGTCGGGCCGGGGCGCGGTTCCGCAGTAGGTTCCGTGGTAGCGTACTGCTTGAAGATTACGGATCTCGATCCGCTCAAGTACAACTTGATTTTCGAGCGGTTTTTGAACCCCGATCGCATTTCGATGCCGGATATCGACACGGACTTCTGCGTCGAGCGCCGAGACGACGTCATCAAATACGTCACCGAAAAATACGGTGAGGACCGCGTCGCGCAGATCGTCACGTTCGGTACGATGGCTGCGCGCGCGGCCGTTCGCGACGCGGGACGCGCCTTGGCGGTACCGCTGCCCGACGTCGACCGTGTCGCCAAGATGATCCCCTCCGGCCCCGGGGGGATGTCGATAGCGCAAGCGATCGAGCAAATCCCGGAACTCAAGAGTTTGTACGCGATGTCCCCGGAAATCCGCCGGCTGCTCGACACCGCAAAAGCGATCGAAGGGCTTGCGCGCAACGCCGGCACGCATGCGGCGGGCGTGGTCATTTCGCCGGGCCCGCTGGTCGAGTACGCTCCTCTCGCAACGAGCGACACCGGCGTGAATACGCAGTACGACATGGTGTGGGCCGAAAAGATCGGTTTGCTCAAGATGGACTTCCTTGGGCTGCGCAACCTGACGGTCATGAAGAACGCGGTCGACGAGATCCGGCGCACGACCGATCCGAGTTTCGACATCGCGAAGATCTCGGACGACGATCGGCGCACCTACGACATGCTGTCCCGCGGCGAGACGATGGGCGTCTTCCAACTCGAATCCGACGGCATGGTACGCGTTTGTACGGAGCTGCGGCCGTCCGACTTCAACGATATCATCGCGCTGGTCGCGCTCTATCGGCCTGGCCCGATGGAGTGGATTCCGGAGTACATCGCGGTCAAGCACGGGCGGCAGAAGCCCAAGTACTTGCATCCGAAGCTCGAACCGATTCTCGGAGAAACCTACGGCATCGCCTGTTACCAGGAGAGCGTCATGCGAATGGCGCGCGATCTTGCCGGGTTCACCATGGGAGAAGCGGACGAACTGCGCAAGGTCATGGGCAAGAAGCAAAAGGAAAAAATTCCCGTCTACCGCCAAAAATTCATCGACGGCTGCAAAGAGCATTCGGACATCGACGAAGACCTCGCCCAAAAGATCTTCGAGTTCATCGAGCCGTTCGCCGGTTACGGATTCAATAAGTCCCATGCCGCCGCATACGGGTGGGTTGCGTACCAAACCGCGTATCTCAAGGCGAACCATCCGTTGCCGTACTTTAGCGCGCTGATGTCGTCCGTGAAAGACAAGACCGATAAACTCGTCGAGTACATCGACGAGGCGAAGAAGCTGGGCATTTCCGTGCTGCCGCCCGACGTGAATCAGTCGCGGACCGATTTCGCGGTCGTCGGGGACAAGATTCGCTTCGGCCTTTCCGCGGTCAAGGGCATAGGCGAGGGTGCGGTGCAAATCATTCTCGAGGCGCGGGAGACCGGCGGTCCTTTCGAGGATTTGTTCGATCTCGCCAAGCGCGTGGACGACAAGCAGGTGAACCGCCGCGTATTCGAAGCGCTCATCAAATGCGGCGCACTCGATTGTCTGCCCGGCAACCGCGCGCAAAAGATCGCCGCGCTCGACACGGCGCTCGACATCGCGGCCGCCGAATCGCGAGACGCGGAACTCGGGCAGGTCTCGCTCTTCGGCGACGCGCCTGCCGTGGCCGCGGCACTGAGCCCAACGCTTCCGCTCGTTCCGCCGCCGAATACCATGCAAACGCTGCAGTGGGAAAAGGAAACACTCGGTATTTTCGTTTCCGGCCACCCCTTGGCGGACGTCGCAGATGCTTTGGCGCGGACGGGCGCGATCGCCGTGAAAGACTTGCGCGGCCGAGAGGATGACAGTTTCGTCGTCGTCGCGGGAATGGTTATTTCCGTTCGACGCACCCTCACCAAGGCGGGCCAGCAGATCCTGATCGCACAGCTCGAGGACACGAGCGGCGCCGTGGAAGTCGTCGTGTTCGCCAAGCTCTATCCGCAAGTCAGCGCGCTCTTCGAGCAAGATCGCATTCTGATCGTGAAAGGCCGGCTGCGCATGCGCGAGCGGCGGGGGGCGACGGGTGAAGACCCGCCCGTCGACCTTTCCGTAAGCGCAAACGAAGTGCTGCCGTTCGAACGTCCGGCATATACCGCCGCGCCGGCGGGGTGGCATGTCGTCGTCTCCAACCGCGAGCAGGTTGATCGGCTTGCGGCGATCCTGGACGAATGGCCGGGCACGGTACCCGTCATGGCGCGCATCGGCCGGCGTACGCAGCGTTTATCTCGCGGGATTGCGCCGGATCGGCGCGTGCGCTCCGAACTGGTTCGCGTGTTCGGCTCGGACAACGTCTCGGAGGGATTTCCGGATTGAGGCTGCCTGCGGGCGTGCGAGATTGGCTCCCGCAAGAGTTCGCGTACAAACGCGAGATCGAAGAAAGCATTCGCCGCGTGTTTCGCACGTGGTCGTATGCGGAGATGCTCACGCCGACGTTCGAGAGTTACGAGTCGCTCGAACGCGGACTGGGCGAGAAGCTGATGCAGCAGACGTTTCGTTTCACGGATCCCCTCGGTTCGCAACTCGCGCTTCGCACGGAAATGACCACGCCGATAGCGCGCGTCGTTTCCGCGCGTCTGCGCAATGCGACGCTGCCGCTGCGTCTCTCGTACATCGCGACCGGCTACCGCTATGAAGAGCCGCAACTCGGGCGCATGCGAGAGTTCACGCAAGCCGGCGCGGAACTCATCGGCGGACCCGGCGTCGACGCCGAAGCAGAAGTGCTCTTCATGGCCATCGAAACGCTCGACGCCGTCGGGCTCACCGATGCGCGCTTCGACGTCAACGACGCCGCCATCGTCGACGGCATTTTACAGTGTTCGGGACACGAAGGCGACGAACTGCGCCGCTACAAGAAACTGATCGCCGACCGGAACGTCGTAGCGATCGAAGACGATACCATTCGCCGTTTGACGATGACGCGCGGCCGCGGCGAGATGCTGGACGCGATGCGCTCCATGTGCAAAACTCCCGAATCGATCGCCGCGTTGCGGCGCCTGGATTGCATCCTAAAACGCGCATCGGCGCTGGGCTACGGGGACCGCATCAACGTCGATTTCGCGCTGCTGCGCGATTTGGAGTATTACACCGGATTCGTGTTCGAGGGATACATCACGGATCTGGGTTTCTCGCTCTGCGGCGGAGGGCGTTACGATTCGCTGCTGCCGCGTTTCGGCTACGACGTGCCCGCCGTCGGCTGGATGGTCGGCGTGGAGCGTATTCTGCTCGCACTCGAGCGAAGGCGTGAGGACGAACGCCCGCGCAATGAAGTCGACGTGCTGGTGAGCGGGTCCGACGAGATCGCGGCGCGCGAGCGCAGAAACGGCCTGCGCGTGCGCGCCGACGTGCGCAATTGCGACCGCGACGAGTTGCTCGCCTACGCGCGGCACAAACGCATACCGCGGGTCATCATCGCCGGTGAAGCCGGCGTCGAAGAAGTCGCCGTCGACGAGGATGCGGATGAGTGAGCGGCTCGTCATCGCCGTGCCCAAAGGCGCGCTGTATGAGGAGACGGCGGCCAGACTTCGGGCGGCGGGAATCGACGTTCCCGCGCGCAGCGGACGGCGTCTCACCCTTACCAGCAACGACGGAAAAGCCGAACTGCTCCTGCTGCGTCCGACCGACGTCCCGGCCTACGTGGAGTTCGGCGCGGCGGACTGCGGCATCGTCGGCAAAGACGTGCTTTGGGAGACGGATCGATCGGTGAGCGAGGTCGCGGATTTGGAATATGGCGCGTGCCGTCTCGTCGTAGCCGCTCGACGCATCGACAACTATCACGCCGGCGCGCGGTATCCGACGTTTTTGCGTGTGGCTACAAAGTTCAAACGCTCGGCGCAGGCCTATTTCGCGGAGCGCGATCTGCCCTGCGAGATCATCGCTCTGCACGGATCGGTCGAGCTCAGCCCGCTGGTCGGGCTTTCGGACGTTATCGTCGATCTCGTCGCAACGGGAAAGACGCTGCGCGAGCACGACATGGTCGTCGTCGACGACATCGCGCCCTCGAGCGCGCGTTTGGTCGTCAATCCGGTACGATTTCGAGCCAAGTACGCGCAACTGCGCGACTTGATCGACCGCATGGGAACGAACGGCGCGTGAAGCTCTCGATCGTCGAAGCATCCGATCGCCGCGCACTCGCCGGATTGTACCGAGGCGGTTGGGAACCGCCCGCTCAGGTGACGTCCGGCGTCGCGGAGATTGTTGCGGCAGTCCGAAAGCGCGGCGATGCGGCGCTCGTGGAATACACGCGCCGCTTCGACGACCCTGCGTACGACATCAGCAAGCTGCGGGTGCCCATCCCAATGTACGAGCATGCGCGCGGCCTGGTCCCGCACGAAATCGTCGAAGGCTTGGCGCTTGCGCGCGAACGCGTCGAGGCGTTTCATCGCCGGCAGTTGCGCGACGACGTGGAATACGTCGACGAGGACGGCACGCAGTATGCGTTGCGGTATCGGCCGTTGAATTCCGTAGCGGCGTACGTTCCCGGCGGAACGGCGGCGTTGCCGTCGTCGGTGATCATGAACGTCGTCCCGGCGAAGATCGCCGGCGTGTCGCGCACGATCGTGCTTACGCCGCCGCAGCGAGACGGCAAAATCGCTCCGGCAGTTATCTTCGCATGCTGGCTCTGCGACGTCGACGAGTTGTATGCGGTGGGCGGGGCGCAAGCCGTCGCCGCGGCGGCGTTCGGAACCGAGTCCATCACCCGCGTCGACAAAATCGTCGGTCCCGGCAACGTGTGGGTGACCGAGGCGAAACGTCAAGTGTTCGGAGCTTGCGCCATAGACGGGCTTGCGGGACCGTCGGAGGTGCTCGTGGTCGCCGACGAAACGGCGAATGTGGATTTCGTCGTCGCGGAAATGCTCGCGCAAGCCGAGCACGATCCGCTGGCCAGAGTCGCAGTCGTTTCGGAATCGTACGAGGTGCTCGAAGGCTGCGCTCGGGCGCTGGAAACAATCGACGCAGCCGCGCTACCGCGCGGTGAGATCATAGCGGCCGTGTTCGAACGAAACGCGTACTTGGTGCACGCGCGAAAACGCAAACACGTGTATCAAGCGGTGGAGCGATTTTGCCCGGAGCACCTTTCGCTGCAAGTTCAGGATCCGCAAACGTACCTTCCGCACATCCGGCGCGCGGGAGCAGTTTTCATTGGAGCCAACACGCCGGTCGCAAGCGGCGACTATATTGCCGGGACGAACCACGTGCTGCCGACGTCGGGCGCTGCCCGATTTTCGTCCGGGCTGAGCACGCACGACTTCGTGCGCAGTTTCAGCGTCGTCGAAAACAGCGAGGCGCGCATGACCGCCGATGCGGCGATCCTCTCCGCACTCGCGGAATTCGAAGGCTTGCCCCAGCATGCGCGGAGCGCCGCCATTCGTCGAAATGCCGTATAGGCTCGTCGCATTCGACCTGGATGGGACGCTGCTCGGCGAAGAGCTGCTCCTTCGGCCGCGCGTGCTGTCCGCCATCGAGCGCATGCGCGAGCGCGGCGTTCAAGGCTGCATCGTGACGGGCCGCATGTACCGCGCCGCGTTGCCGTTCGTGCGGCAGTTGCAATTCACCGCGCCGGTCGTGTGCTATCAGGGCGCCGCGGTTATCGATCCGCAAACCGACGACGTGCTGCAGGACGTCCCGCTTCCGAACGCCGAGGCGCTCGAGTTGGAATGCTACGCGCGCGAAAACGGGTTGCACGTTCAGCTCTATGCGAACGACCGCTACTACTGCGAGGAGCGTAACCGGTACTCCGACTTGTATGCAAAAATCTCAGGGGTCGAACCCATCGTCGTTCCCTCGCTCGCCCGCACGTTCGAAACCTGGGACGCCACGAAGGCGTGCATCATCGCCGAACCGCAGCGCGTCGTCGAGCAATTGCCGAGAATACGCGAACTCTGCAAAGATCGCGCGTACGTCACGCGGAGTATTCCGTGGTTCATCGAAGTGATGAACTCCAAGGTGAACAAAGGAAAGTCGCTCGAGATCGTGGCGCGGCAGTTGGGCGTTCCGATGAACGAGGTGCTCGCAATCGGCGACTCCTGGAACGACGCGCCGCTTTTACAGGCGGCCGGCTTCGGCGTCGCGATGGGCTCGGCACCGCGTGAGCTGCGCGAAGTGGCCGACGCGGTCGTCGGGGACGTCGAGAACGACGGCGTCGCCGAAGCCGTCGAACGGTTCGTGCTGGCATGAGCGGCGGGAAGCGCAGAAAGAAATCGGCGGGCGCGCGGCTTCGTCCGTTTTGGGTGCTGTTCGTCGTCGTGATAGCCGCGGCGGCAGCCGGCGCATACCGGGCCGCTACATGGCCCGGATTCTACCCCGGACGCGTTGCGGTCGTCGGCAATCGCGTGGTTCCGGCAACGGAAATTCTCTCGCGCGCGCAAATCGTTCCACACGAAAACGTGTGGCTGCAGAACGCCGGCAGCGCAGCCGAACGAATCGAAGCGATTCCGTACGTCAAAACCGCGCGCGTGCACCGCTCGCTTCCGGCTTCGGTCACGATCGCGATTACGGAACGCCGGCCCTTCGCGGTGCTCGAAATACATTCGCAGCACGTGCTCGTCGATCGCGACTTGCGGGTACTGCAAAATGCGGACGGGGGGTCGGACTTACCGCTCATCTCCGTCAAAGCAAAGAGCATGCCGCGCACGGGGCAATTCGTGCGCGACGCGCAAGCGGAGCGTCTCGCGGACGATTACGACGCGCTTGCTGGCGGCCACGTTGCGGTGCAATCGCTGCGATACGACAAATTCGGCGATCTCGTCGCGTCGACGCGCGGCGGCATCGCGCTGCTGCTCGGTGACGACGCCGACTTGCAGAAGAAGACGCCCCTGATCGATCCGATCATCTCGCAGGTCAGCGCGAGCGGGAAGAAACTCGCCGCAGTGGATCTGCGAGCGCCCGGCACGCCGGTCGTCGTCTACAAGCCCTGAACTTTAGCCGCTACCGCGGCACCTTCTCGTGATGGTTCGGGTAGGGCGGCGGTGTGTAATGCGGCAGCGGGTGTTCGCGCAGCATGCGCATAGCCGTGTTCACTGCCGCTTCCAGCTGCGGATCGTGCCCGTCACGCACGAGCCGCGGATCTTGCCAGACTTCGACATCGGGAGGAATACCGTGTCCCTCGACCTCCCAGTGCCCGCTCAAGCCGCCGATCGCGATACGCGGCGCCGTGACGCTGCCTCCGTCGATGAGCGGCGGATAGCCGCCAATGCCGACCAGACCGCCCCACGTCCGAACGCCTACGAGCGGGCCGATGTGCGCCTTACGAAAGTACCACGGCATCGCATCGCCGCCGGAACCCGCGTATTGATTGATGATCATCACCTTCGGTCCGTAGATGGCGAGCGGCGGATCGAGCGTGATCTTTCCGTCGCGCGGAACGAGCATGCTCATGGGTTTGCGGGAAAGGATGTCGATGATGTAGTCCGCGACCTGACCGCCGTGATTGAAGCGTTCGTCGAGAATCACGCCCTGTTTGTCGACTTGCGAGAAGAAGTAGCGGTTGAAATTCGTGAAGCCGCCGTACCCGGTGTCCGGTAAATAGACGTACCCGAGCTTTCCGCCGCTCAGCCGATCGACCTCACGCCGGTTCCGTTCGATCCAAGCATAGTTGCGAAGCGCGAATTCGCTCCGGACCGGCGTTACCGTGATTTCCCGCGCATCTTTTCCATCGGCGGCTCCTGCGACGGTGATGATCGTTTGCTTGCCGGCGGTTTCCTCGAACGCCTCGTAGATGTTATCGCCCGCGTGCAGCGGCCGGCCGTTGACCGCGAGCAAATAGTCGCCCTCGTGAACCGTCGCGCCCGGCTGCGTAAGGGGTGCTTGCAGTTGCGGATTCCAGTTCTCGCCGTCGTAGATCTTTGAGAATCGATAGCGTCCGTTCTCGATGGTGTAGTCGGCGCCGAGCAAGCCGGTGTCGACGCGCTGCATCGGCGGTTCCGTTCCACCCCTCACAAACATATGTCCGGTCGAAAGATCAGCTCAGCATTTCACGCGTGAGAACTGCGAGATCGTCGCGCGAGCCCAGGCCCGGAAGAAATTCCGCGAACCGGTGCTCGGTTTGGGCAAGATTCAAACCGCCGTAATGCTTGTCGTAAAAGAAGTCGCGTTCGATACGCCACGTTTCGCGATACATTTGCGCCCACTCCGCGCGCGGCTGCGAAAAGACTTCCATCGCGTCCGTGTCGATCTGCCCTTCGCCGGGTTTGGGCGGCCCGTCGGTCGCGACGATCGACCAGTGGCCGCTTTGCTCGAGCAGCATTTTCTTGCCGTTGTGTGAGAGTGTAAAGGCACTCACGCCCTGCACCAGCGGCACGGCTTTGCGTGACTTCATGTCGAATTTGAGGACGCTCAAACGCGGCGGAGCCTCGTCGACGGTGGTGAGCGGCGCTTGAACGAGATAAAGCTCGCCTGCCGCACCGGCTTGCAGATCGACGTAATTGGCTTCCGGCAGCGGCAACGCCACGATACGCTGCAGCACTCCGCCGAAATCGATTCGAACGTCGTGAGCGCGCGCGGCTGCATGCTCGGATATGGGTTTCGCCGAAGCGGCCGGCGCCGGTTCGTCTTCTACCGGTTCGTCTCCAGTTTCCGGCTTGACGGGCGTGGCCGTCGTATCTTGCAGCACCGCAGCGTAAAGGCTGCTGCTCGTCGGGCGCTGATCGCTGGTCATGTCGAGCCCGCTCGACGTAAGCCCGGTGTTCGTGCTCGCGAGAAAGTAGAGGTACTTGCCGTCCTTATCGAAGGCGGGATTGCGGCTGTCGCTCATGCCGTCCGTAATTTGCGTCGAGCGGCGATCTTCGAGCGAATACACGAAAACCGCATTCAGGAAATTCGAAAGCTCGTTGTTGTACGCGATCCAGCGGCTGTCCGGCGACCATGAGGCGTTGAACGTTTGCGCGCCAAAAGTTTCGAAGGGCGCCGTCGTTACGTGCACGGGAGTCGGGTGCTCGACATTCACATACCAAAGATTTCCATGCTTGTCGCTGTAGGCGATGTTTTTACTGTCCGGCGACCACACCGGCGTGTAGAAGAAGGATGGATTCGGCAAAGGTATGACGCGTGCCGGCAGAACGCCGCGTTGATCTTTGACGTGCAGGGCGTATTCACCGGAACGATCTGAAAAATACGCAATCCAACGGCCGTCCGGGGACCACGCCGGATCGCGATCGGCGATCGACGGCGTTTGCGTGACGTTGCGTACGTCCCCATGTTCGGCGGGGACGGTGAAGATATCCCCGTGCGCTTCGAAGACTGCGCGCACTCCGCTGGGCGAAATGGCGGCGTTCTCGATGTGCTCGCCGACCTTCATCCAATGCGGGCGCAGTTGCGGCATGTCGGCCGCCATCGAAACGGAAACGGGATGCTGCTCGCCGGTCGCGCCGTCATACACGTGCAGCGAACCGAGCTGCGCGTACACGATGCCGCCCGGTCCCGCGTTTGCGGAGAGTATGTCGAAGCCGTCGTTTTTCAGGACGCGGCGAACGGAGCGCGCCGCCGGATCGTAGGCGTACAGCGTGGCCGGCCCGTCGCGATCCGAAATGAAATAGATGGTGTTTCCGACCCACATCGGATTACGGTCGTTCGAGTTCGGGCGCGGAATCTTCACGACGCTCGAGTTCCAGAGATCCGCTATCCAAATCGGTGTGGTTTGTCCGCCGCGGTAGTGCTGCCACTGCGGTTCCCACTGCGCCGTCGGCACGTACGCGATGTGCGAACCGTCGGACGAATACGAGCCCTCCTCCGCCATTGCAAGCGGCAACGCCTTGGGAAAGCCGCCGCCCGACGGAACGGTATAGAGCATGTTCTCGTCGGCGTAGACTCGCGCGCCCGGATCGAAAGAGCACGCTGCGGCCATCCGGCGTCCATCCGACGGCGACGTCCGCGCCGGGATGATACGTGAGCCTTCGCGGCTCGCCGCCCGACGACGGCACGACGTACACATCGACATTTCCGTCGTAGTTGCCGGTGAACGCAACCTGGGAGCCGTCCGGAGAGAAATACGGCGCGCCTTCCAGATTGAATCCGGTGACGAGGCGATGCGCTTGTCCTCCGGAACGCGAAACCGTCCAAATATCTCCGCCCCACTCGAACGCGATTTGCGTTCGGCCGAGCGTTGGGTTTTGAAAGATGTACGGCGTTTGAGCTCGTGACACGGCCGGAAGTGCTGAAAGCGCAAAAAGCGCGAGGATGACATAGAACGTCCTGCTCATGCCGAGACGTTCAGCGCGTCAGCTGGCGCGCCTCCGTGCAAAAAAAACGGCCCCGCGTGCGCGGGACCGCTTTCAATTGTGCGCCGGCAGCCGGGCTACGATTTCTTGGCGTACACCGCGACCATGCCTTTGATGAGCGACATCATGATGCGGTCGTTGGCCGTGACTTTCGAAAAGTCTACGTTACCCCGGTTCGTCGTCAGGCTCGCTTCCATGCCGTTATCGAGTTTGACCAGAATATGCTTGGAATCGACGACCTTTTCCACGGTCGCCGTATACGTGCCGTCGGGAATGAGTGAAGGATCCACCGTATTACCGGCCACGGCTGCGGCCGGAGCGGCGAGCGCCGCAATGAGTGCAAGCAGAGGCAGAAGTTTACGCACGATTTCTCCGTTCAGGGGGCCGAAGTCGACGGTAAATAGACCGGCACTCCACCGTGCCAGTTATACGCCTAAGATGATAGCGCAAGAGACCCTTGGTCTTCTAGTGCCTGGCTGGGCTTTTCGCGGTCGGCCAGCGCGGCGTGGCCGTTCGCACCGACTTGGAATTGACCGACGAGTTCGTGAAGCGACGAGGCCTCGGAGAGCACTTCCGCCGTCTGTCCCGCGACTTCGGTGACCGCTCCGGCGTTGGCGCGGCCCAGTTCCGAGGTGCGGCCGATGGTCTGGCCGAGCGACTCGATGGCGCTCTGCTGTTCTCCGGACGCCTGCGCGACTTGCCCCGTGCGCGCTTCGATCTCGGAAACGCTCTCGAGAATTTGATTCGAGGTGATCGCCTGTTCGCGCATCGTTGCCGCCGCCTCGTGCGTCATCGCGCCCATTTGTTCGCTTGCCTTGGCCAGCTCTTCGGACGCGCGGGCTTGTTCGGTGGTAGCGATGCTGATCTCGCTGACGAGTTGCGCCATGTCGGTTACGCGGCGGCTAATCGTTTCGATCATCTCGGTGACCGTACGCGCCGACGCGGCGTTGTTTTGCACCAAGTTGTTCGCGCGCGCCGTTCGGTCGAGCACCGCAGTGGTACGGCGTTGAATATCGGCGACGAGCTGGCCGATCTGCTTGGTCGAACTGGCAGAATTCTCTGCGAGTTTGCGGACTTCGTCGGCGACGACGGCAAAGCCGCGGCCATGTTCGCCGGCGCGCGCCGCTTCGATCGCGGCGTTGAGCGCGAGCAGATTCGTTTGGTCGGCGATCTCTTCGATTAAGCCGAGAATTTCGCCGATTTGACGCGAAGCTTGGTCGAGGCTCTGCATTTCGGCTACGACGTCGGCGACGGTGTCGCTGATGCTCGACATGCCTTTGGAGAGCTCCGTGACTTCATTGCGGCCTTCTCGAACCTGCTTATCGGTGCTGGTGGATTCCTGACGCACGCGCTCGGCGTTGCCGGCGACCTGCACGATGGAAGCGGACATTTCTTGCGTGTTCGTAACGGCTTGTTCGACGACCGTGGCCAAATTCAGCAGGTTTTGATCCATCTCTTGAATGGACGCCGTCATCTGCGCGACCGCGCTGGAAATATCGGTGACGCGGCGCGCCACTTGCTCCGCGTTATCCGCGACGGTCCCCGCGGTCCCGCGCACCGAGACGGAAAACTCCGCAGCGCGCGCGAGCGTCGCGAGTTCTTCGGCGACCCGGGCTTCGACTTGACGCGCCGTGTCGTTCGTGTGGGAACTCGCGCTCTGCACCGTAAGCACGGCGTGCTGAATCGTGGAAATGATCTGCGAGAGGCGTTCGCCGAGCTGATCGACCGCGAAACCCAGACGCCCAAGCAAATCCCGGCCTTGCCAGCCGACGCGTGCGGTGAGATCGCCGCGGCCCATCGCTTCGAACACGTCCAAACAACGGCCGAGACCCGCGTCCATGCTGCGCCGAAACCAGGCCATCGCTAAAAACGCGACCAGCGCCGCGAGCAGCGCGGCGGCGAGTGAGAGCGCGAGCGCAAAATTACGCGCGCGCAGCAGCGCGCCGAAACGCAGATCCGAATTCGTTTTCAGCGACGTGAGAAGAGCCTCGCCATCGGCGGCCTGCCGATCGAACGCCGCGGATGCCACGCCTTGAACCTGTTTGAGCGCTTCCGCTTTCTTGCCTTGGGCGAGTAGCCCAACGGCCGCAAGCGCCTGAAAATCATACGTGCTTGCGCTTCCGCCGCTCACCGTTCCGTCCGAGCTTTTCTTGCCGACGAATCGTTCCACAAGCGGTTTCACTGCGGGATCTGCGCCGGTCATACCGCCCATCTTGCGCGCGTCTTCCGGAAACTGCGCAACCATCGCCTTTGCTTTTCCGAGCGACGCGAGCGCTTTTGCCGCATTGGGATTGGTCGCGGCGTCGATGGAGGCCGCGCGCAGCGTGTCGGCGTCCGATGCCACTTTGACGTACGCGAGTTCGCCTCGGATGATCGTGTCGTGCAAGACTTGCGCTTGCGTCGTGATCCCGTTCATCGCCCAGACGGTCACCGGTATGGAAATCGCCACGATGGCGATGACGATGAGAAAGGCAGAAGTAAGCCCGCGTTCGAGGCTCGTGCGCTTTTGAACCATATCAGGTTTTATGTCGGCGCATGGGCCAAAAGTTTGAGTATGGCCGGCGACGATTCGCGCTTGCCCACAGGTTGCTCGCAAGGAGAGATGCGGCGCCCACATAACCATGGCATATCTTTGCCAAGACCCGCTATCCGTAGTAGGGTTTTGCTGAGCCATATACTATATATTGGGGAACACGGCGCATTCGGGAGCGGACATGTCGGCAGTAAAAAGAAGGCGCGGTTCGGCGCAGCGCGGTTGCGAATGAAGCAAGAGACCGTCGCCGGCCTGGACATCGGCACGACGAAGACCTGCGCCATCGTCGCTGCGGACGGTCCGAGCGGCCTCGAAATCATCGGTTACGGGGAAGCACCGTCCCTCGGCATGCGCAAGGGCGTCGTGACCGATTTGGAAGAAACGATCAAAGCGATCGAGGCGGCGACCGAAAAAGCGGAACGCATGGCGGGCGTGCACATTCAGGACGTGTTCGTGGCGATCACCGGCGAACATATTCGCAGCACGAACAATCGCGCCGTCGTCGCCGTGCAAAGTGACGATCGGGAAGTCGGGCTGAGCGACGTTCGTCGCGTCATCGATGCAAGCAAGATCATCAATCTCCCGGCGGACCGGCAGATCATTCACGCGCTGCCCCGGTATTTTACGGTCGACGGACAAGACGGCGTCGAAGATCCCGTCGGTATGGCGGGCGGCCGGCTCGAAGTCGACACGCACATCATCACGGGCGGGACGTCGTTCATCACGAACGTCCTCAAATGCGTGCACCGGGCGGGTCTCGAGAGTGCCGGCCTTGTGTTCGAGCCGCTCGCAAGTTCCGCGGCGACGCTCCTCGTGGAAGAAAAGCAAGTCGGCGTGGTGCTGCTGGACATCGGCGGCGGCACTACCGACATCGCGGTTTATTCCAACGGCGGTGCAATTTACACGTCGACGATTCCGGTCGGCGGCAACATCCTCACGAACGACATTTCGCTGGGATTGAAGACGACGAGCGCGGAAGCGGAACAGATCAAACGGGCGTACGGCGCGGGCGGCGCCGACGGCGACGCAACCCAAACCTTTCCGGTGAAAACGCTCGACGGGCGCGGCACGAAGGACGCGACGAACGCGCAACTTCGCCAAATCGTCGTGCCGCGAGTCATCGAAACGTTCCGTATGGCCAAGCAGAAGATCGTCGAAAACGTGCCGCGCGATCTGGTTCTGGGCGAAGTCGTCGTCACCGGCGGCGGCGCGCATCTGCGCGGCATCGAACCCCTCGCGGAAGACGTGTTCGGGCTGCCCGTGCGCCTCGGTTTGCCGAGCGCCGTCGCGGGTCTGACCGATGCGCTCAAACAACCGGAATACGCAACCGCAATCGGTCTCGTGCTGTTCGGCCCGAACGGCGGCGTCGACCATCACGAATACGTCAAGCGCGTGCCTTCGATCTTCACGAAGCTGCGCGCTTGGCTCGGCGACTTGTGGAACTAGAAGAGCAACCCTCGCAACCTTCACTTTTTACGGAGGAAACCCTAACCATGGCTGATGCGAAGCGCTACGTCCCGGAACACGCCGCAACGATCAAAGTGATTGGTGTGGGCGGCGGCGGTTGCAATGCCGTAAACCGCATGGTCGAATCCGGTTTGTCCGGCGTCGAGTTTTTTGCGGTGAACTCGGATGTGCAAGCGCTGCGCAACGCGCTCACCGAGAATACCGTGCAAATCGGAAGCAACCTCACGCGAGGCCTCGGCGCCGGTGCGAACCCGACGCTCGCGCGTGAAGCCGCCGAAGATTCGCGCGAAGATCTCGCGATGATCATCGACGGCGCAGACCTCGTCTTCATCACCGCAGGCATGGGCGGCGGCACTGGAACCGGCGCAGGGCCGGTGATCGCGGAAATCGCGCGCGAAACCGGCGCGCTCACGATCGCGGTCGTCACGAAACCGTTTGCTTTCGAAGGGCGCAAGCGCATGCAGGCCGCCGAGCAAGGCATTGCGGAGCTCGAGGCCAAGGTCGACACGCTGATCACGATTCCGAACGAGCGCATACTGCAAGTCATCGAGAAGCGCACGCCGCTCAACGAAGCGTTTTCGTATGCCGACGACGTGCTGCGCCAAGGCATTCAGGGTATTTCCGACCTCATCACGCAGCCCGGTCTTATCAATCTCGATTTCGCCGACGTGAAAACGATCATGACGGACGCCGGAAGCGCGATGATGGGCATCGGCGAGGGCTCCGGCGAGCATCGCGCTGCGGACGCCGCGCAAAAGGCGATCGCCTCGCCGCTCTTGGAGACGACGATCGAAGGCGCGCGCGGCGTGATCTTCAACATTACCGGCGGCACGGACATGGCAATGTACGAAGTAAACGAAGCGGCGGAAATGATCAGCAGAGCCGTAGACAACGACGCGCAGATCATCTTCGGTGCGAGCATCGATCCGACGATGTCCGGCAAGGTGCGCGTGACGGTGTTGGCGGCCGGGTTCGGACAGTCGCGCAGCTACGCGCGCGCCAACAGCGGCTTCAATTTCGCCGACTCGAAGATCGAAGCGGTGGCGCCGCTGAACATGGAGGACATCGACGTTCCGGCGTTCCTGCGGTATCGAGGCTAAGCGTTTTTCGAACGATCTCGCTCGGGCGCCCCGGATCTTCTCCGGGGCGCCGCGCGTTTCGGGAATAGAGCCGGTATGCTCCGCTCCGTTGCCCGCACGCTGTGGGATCTCGTCAAACGCACCTTCGGCCAGTGGAACCGCCATCGGTCGGCGGAGATGGCCGCTTCCCTCGCGTTTTACGGCGCGCTTGCGTTAGCCGGTCTCGGCTTGGTTGCCGTCTATGCCGCGGCGAAGATTTTGAGCCACGGCTCGGCCGGGGCGCAAACGCGCGGCCAGACGGGACACATCGCGGGACAGCACAACGCACAAATGCTCGAGCAAGTCGTGCACGCCGCGACGTCCGCGCACGATGCATGGATCGCGCTCGCTGCCGGCATCGTCATTTTCGTGGGAGCGATTGCCGCTACGGCGTTTCAGCTGCAGCAAGCGTTAAACGTCGTCTGGGATCAGCGTCAAGCCGGCAAGGACGTGAAACGCCACGCCCCGCAGTTCGCGGCGATCTACGGGCTTTCGTTCGTGCTCGTCGTGCTGCTGTTTGCCGGCGCGGCAGTGCACGCGCTGACCGCGCACACGCACCGCTTGAATCTCGCGCAAGGCCTGTTGTATCAGGCACTCGTCATCGGCGTGACGATCGTCGTGCTCACATTTGTGTTCTTGTTCATCTTCGCGTACTTGCCGCCGGTCGACATTCCGTGGCGAAAAGTCTGGATTGGATCGTTCGTGAGTGCGGTGCTTTACGAGCGGGGACAATTCGCACTTTCAGTCTATCTCGGCCAAATGGACGGCCGCTCGCCGTACGCGGACGCGGGCGCTCTCGCTGCGATCTTGATCTGGCTGTATTTTTCCGCGTCGGTGCTGCTCGTCGGCGCCGACTTCACGAAAGCCTTGAAGGAGCGATCGGAACGTCGGCGGGTACACTCCACTGGATGAATCGCGGACGGTTTTTCACAAGCGCCCTGGCCCTCGCCTGCGTCTTGTCGATGTGCGGACAAGGTCTCGCCAAACCGATCAACATCAAGCGGCGCGCGGAACTGGAGTATGTCACGCAGCTGCGCGCGCACATCAAACACGTCGTCGTGGTGATTCAGGAAAACCGCAGCGTCGACAATTTATTTCACGGATTTCCCGGTGCGGATACGGCGAACTACGGCCAATCGCACACGGGCCCCGTGAAACTGCATCCGGTGAGTCTAGCATACGGCGCCGACGTCGATCACCAGCACAAAGCGTTCGTGCAGGAATACGACAACGGAGCAATGGACGGTTGGGATCGCGTCGATACGCTGCCGCGTCAAGACCCCGATTTCCCTTACGCGTACGTCCCGCAGTCCGAGGTGCAGCCGTACTTCGAAATGGGCGAGCAGTACACGTTTGCAGATCGAATGTTTCAATCGAATACGGGTCCTACCTTTCCGGCGCACCTGTACTTGATTTCCGGCCAATCCGAATTCGCTGCAAACAATCCGAACGAAATGGAGACGACGCGTTTTGCATGGGGCTGCGACTCGCCGCTCACGGCGCGCGTGACGATGATCGCGCCGAACGGCGAGGAAGTGCCGGGGCCGTGGCCGTGCTACAACTTCGAAACGCTGGCAGATATCGCGATGCCCCTCGGCGTCACGTGGCGCTACTACGCTCCCGGTTTGGACGAGCTCGGCAATATCTGGTCGGCCTTCGATGCCATACGGCATATTCGGTATTCGCCGTACTGGGGAAATGTGGTTTCGCCCGAAACGGAAGTGCTGCGCGATGCGCGCCGCGGCGACTTGGCGAACATTACGTGGGTCGTGCCGACCGCACGCAATTCGGATCATCCGTTTCCCGCGCAGCGGAGCCCGCGCGATTTGGGCATCGAGGGCGCGGTGTACGGTCCGGAATGGGTTTCATCCATCGTCAATACGATCGGCCGCAGCCCGCTGTGGAACACGACCGCGATTATCGTCGTTTGGGACGATTGGGGCGGATGGTACGACCATGTCACGCCGCCGCAACTCGATCGCATGGGCCTGGGCTTTCGCGTTCCGATGATCGTGATTTCACCATGGGCCAAGCGGCATTACGTCTCGCACGTGCAGCACGAGTTCGGCAGTATCGTGAAGTTCGAGGAAACCGTATTCGACCTGCCGTCGCTGCATACGACCGACGAGCGCTCAGACGCGCTGCGCGACTGCTTCGATTTCACACAGCAGCCGCCGCCGTTCAAACGTATCGCCGCGCTTCGGCAAGCGGCCTTTTTCGAAGATATGCCGGACGACGGTCCGCCCGACACGGATTTTTAGCGAGCCTCCCCGCGCTTCAGTCGTGCGCGGAGCGAATGCTCGAAATGGGCAATGCGAGAATCGTTCCGCCCCTGCTGCCGATGATCAGCGTCTGACCGGCAACGATTGGCGATCCGACGTTGAACGCGGAGTGCATGTTTTTCACGCCGACGACGGCGCCGTTTGCCGCGTTCGCCGCCCATAAGTATCCGCCGAGATCGCCGAAATAGAGCGTTCCGGCGACGTCGACGATTCCCCCTTTGACTGGACCATGCGTGGTGATGCGCCATTTGACCGCGCCCGTTCGCGCATCGATCGCGTGCATCGTCGAGGAAAGCGAACTTCCCATGTACAGCATGCCGTCCGCGAGCAGCGGGATCGCCGCCTCGTTGCGCTTAGGTAAGATGCCGCGCTCGAGTTCGACGTCCCACACTTTGCGCCCGGTTTTCGCGTCGATTGCATACGCGCGGAAGCGCGCCGAACGTTCCGTCTGCACGGGCGTTGCAGTGGTCGGCGGCATTACGTAGTTGCAGTAGATCCGCGAGCCGTCGGTAACCGGTGGACAATCGCCGATGCCCGACGCCATCGGCGAGAGCGGCGATTTCCAGACGACCGAGCCATCTTTCGCGCTGAGCATCCATACCGCGTTTGCGTCTACGCCCGTCGTTACGAACCGCCCGCCGGGCATCGGCAGCGCGCCGACCATCGAAGCGATCGAATGCAGATTGCGATCGTAAAGTACGCGGCCGCTCGCGGGAACGACGCCCAACACATATCCGGCGCCGTTGTGATGCACGAGCACGCCGCCGATCACCGCGGGTGTCGGCATACCGCTGCCGCGCAGAGGAATTTTCCAGAGCAGCGAACCGGTTCGGCGGTTGAATGCGAGCAGCGCGCTCGGCGGCTTACCGACGCGAATCGGATGCGACGGTGAAGAACCTTGCGCGCTATTTTCGTCTCCCTCGCCGACGATGACTGCGTTTCCGTAGACGATCGGCGCCGACATGATTGGGTTGGAGACGCGATAACTCCAGAGCGTGCGGCCGGTTTGCGGATCGATCGCACTCAGCAATCCGTTGTTGTCGCCGACGTACAAAACGTCGCCGGCGAGTGTCGGCGACGACGAGAAACCGCCGCCGGTGTTCTTGCTCCACGCTGTTTTCAGCGTTCCGGAAAGCGCAGCGTTATTCGTATTTTGCAGACGGAATTGCGTCCAGTCGCCCGGCGCATTCACCGCGACCGTCGCCGCACGTACGAGAGCGCCGGCTCCGAGCGCCGTACACAGAATCCCGACGACCAATGCAACGGCTCGAATGCGCACGGCGAGCATTTACCCGGCTTATCTCAGAGCGACATGAAAATGGTCTGAAAGCGCGCTCAGCGCGCACAACCAGACTGCGCCGAAGAGCACGCCGCCGCACACGTCGCTCAGATAATGCGCGCCGAGCGCAAGCCTCGACCAGCAGATGGCCGCGGCCCACAAGACGAGCACCGCGGCACCGGCATATTTGATCTCGAGAGGAAGCGTGCCCATGGCTAATATGACGGCCCAGCCGACGAAAAACACCATTGCTGTCGTTGCGTGGCCGCTCGGGTAGGAGTGCCCCGCATCCAGACCTACCAGCCAGTAATCGGGGCGAACGCGTTTGAACAGGGCCTTCGTCCACTCCACCACGATTTGCGAAAAGAGTTGCGAGCCGGCCATCACCACCGGAATCGCGATAGACCGATGCAGCAGCGCGAACGCCGCGATAGCGGCGATACAGGCTGCCGTCATCGCGCGCGCGCGCCCGGAGATCGTGAACACGAGCGCGGTCCGCGTGATCTGCCCGCGAAAATACACCGCGCCCGCGTCTGCGCGTGAGAGGGGGCGTTTGGAAACGGCGGCGCCTAAAGCGCCAAAAAGCGCGAAGAGGGCGACCGCCGCCGCTGCGAACCGGAGATCCGCACTCACGATTTCGGATGAAAGTCTTGCGGCACGAGCACCCGCAGCGCCTTCGGGGCGATTCGAAACTTCGCCGGGGTCATTCCGAGCGCGTGGCCGTCGATGTTCAGCGGCTGTTTCGGTTTGGTTTTGATCGTAACTTTCGGCGCCGAAAAGTAATGCGCGCGCTCGAGATTGGTGTGATCGCCGAGAAGCAGCGCCGCGTTGGTCGTGATGACGTCTTGCGCTTTCTCGCCCGCGGCTGCGAAGAATGCGAGGTCGCCGCTGCGCAGCGTCGCATCCGGCGTAACGGGCTGCCAGCCGAAGTACCTGCCGCTTGCGACGATCGCTTGATGGGTCACGATCTTCAAACGTTCTTTTTTCCACTTCACGCGTAACTCGAACGGCTTGTCATGCATGAACGACTGAATCGCGGCGATGCCGTAAGCGATGGGGCCCATGACACGCTTGAGTCCGCGAGGCGTTCGGTTGGCCGCATCCGCGATGAGACCGATCGTCGCGAAATTTGCGAAGTACGTCCCGTTCACGATGCCGACGTCGACTCGAATCTCTTTGCCGGCGGCGATGGTTTCGATTGCCGCGTCGAGATCGTCTTTGATGCCGAGACTGAACGCGAAACTGTTCCCCGTGCCCGCAGGAACGACCGCCAACGCGCACTCTCGGTGCGCCAACTCGGCCACGGCGGCCGTCTGGGTACCGTCGCCGCCGATGACGATGATGAGTTCGGCACCCGATTTTACCGCTTGCCGAATGCGTTTTTTCAGTGCTTTCCGCCGCCGAACCATGTGCGTTTCCACGATGTCGACCCCGCGTGCGGGAAGTTCTCGCTGCAGACGCTGGTAGTATGCCAATCCGTGACGCGAACTCAGGCGGCAGATAACGGTCGCTTTTCTCATCTCCCCTGTATTCCCCGGGGCGCCGCCCGTCAACGCAGGCTATGAAGCGGCGTTCAGGCCCTACAATGTGCCCGCATTCACCAAAACGCGGACATTAAGCTCCCAATGTGTCCGCCGCGTGTCCAAAGTGTTGACATGATGTGGTAAAAAATTGCTATTACCGCCGGATTTACGATTCGGCGGGTTGTCGTCGTAAAAACCGGTAGGGGAGCGGGTGTGACTGCAACCGATTACGGAACCGTTGATTCGGTCGATGTGGCGTCGGTGGTGCCCGACGCGGATGCACTGCGGAGAATTCCGCGTGTGCTTGCCCTGCGCCACGACGTGCTGTCGCTGTCGGCCGAAGGGAACCAACTCACGATCGCGCTTCCGGACGCGGACGACCGCGACGTTATCGACCGGGTGCGACTTGTGACGGGAATGCACGTGCGCGCGTATCGCGCGCCGCGGGAAGCAATCCGTGCCGAGCTGTCATCGCTCTACGCGCAGGAGGCCGGCGATGATGCGCCGGCAGTTCGCGCGGTGGACGATATCCACGATGCCGCGATCGAACACGGTGCGTCGGACATTCACATCGAGCCCGGCGTCGACGGCGCCGGACGCGTACGCCAGCGGGTGGATGGGACGCTCCGCGATTTGTGCGCTCTGCCGCCCGAGCTGTACGGGCGCGTCGCATCACGCATGAAGTTGCTCGCGGGAATGGACATCGCGGACAAGCGGCAGCCGCAAGACGGACGGTACGTCATCGAGCGCGGCGGGCAGGGATCGGTGGACGCCCGCGTCAGACTCCATGCCGACGATATTCGGTGAAAAACTCGTCGTGCGTTTGCTGAATCATCACGCGCAGGTTCCGACGCTCGAGATGCTCGGAATGCCCGAAATCAGCATAGCCGCATTTCGACGCGTCATTCATGCTCCGCATGGTTTCGTCGTCGCGTGCGGACCCACGGGCAGCGGAAAAACGACGACGCTGTACGCAAGCATGGCCGAGCGCAACGTCGACTCGCAAAGTTTGTGCAGCATCGAAGATCCGGTCGAGGTTCGGCTGCCCGGAATGGCGCAGGTGCAGGTAAACGCGAAGGCCGGCGTCACGTTCGCTTCCGCGGTCCGCGCGTTCTTACGGCAAGATCCGAACGTCATCATGGTCGGCGAAATGCGCGACGAGGAGACTGCGGCCGTTGCGGCGTCCGCATCGCTGAGCGGCCAGCTCGTGCTTACTTCACTGCACAGCAACGACGCTCCGAAAGCCATCGACCGGCTTGTCGAATTGGGCGTGTCGCGACAGACGCTCTCTGCCGGTCTTTCCGCTGTGGTTGCGCAGCGATTGGTTCGCCGTCTCTGCCGGCACTGCCGGACGGCGTATGCCGTCAACGCCGAACCGGCGCGCGACTTTGGAATCCCCGCGCGCACGTCACTGTATCGTGCGACCGGGTGCGCGCGCTGCAATGGAGGCGGCTATGCGGGACGGATCGCAATTTTCGAACTGCTGGTGTTCAACGACGCTCTGCGGCGAATCGTCGCGGCCGGTGGGTCGAGCGTGGCGCTGGCGGATGCCGCCCGTGAGTGCGGGTATGAGCCGATGGTAAGTCAGGGCGTACGCCACGTGCTGCACGGCGAAACGAGTTTGGACGAACTTCGCCGCGTGCTGGTTGTGGAAGAAGCGGCATGACGTGCGCGCTCGCAACGGTTCGGCTCGATGAGATACTGCGCGTCGGCCGGATGCGGAATGCCTCCGACGTGCATTTGCGCGCGGGCAGTGCGCCGGTGCTTCGAATCGACGGCGCGCTGCAACCTCAGCAGACGCTCCTAACCGGCGAGGAAGAACTGCAGGCACTGATTGAGTCCGTTCTGGATAGCGGCGCGCAGATGCAGCTCGCAGAAACGGGCGATGCGTCGGTCGCGCGCAGATTCGAAGGTGTGGGCGCCGTCCGGGTTCACGCGTACAGGACAGCTAGCGGCCCATGTTTGGCGATTCGCTTTCTGGCCTCGACAATCCCGACGTGCGACAGCCTCGGACTTCCGGCCGCCGTCGCGGAGTTCGCGGAAAAGCCGCACGGGTTGGTAATTTTCTCCGGGCCGACCGGCAGCGGCAAGTCGACCGCGCTGGCGGCGCTGATCGACCGGATTAATCGAACGCAAACCCGGCACGTGATCACGATCGAGGATCCCATCGAATACGAACACCTGCCGGATCGGTCGCTCATCGATCAGCGCGAACTCGGGCGCGATGTGACGAGCTTCGACGAAGCGGTTCGCGGTGCGTTGCGCAGCGATCCGGATGTCATACTCGTCGGAGAAATGCGCGACGCTCAGACGATGCAAGCCGCATTGACGGCTGCCGAAACCGGGCATCTCGTCTTCTCGACGCTGCACACCGGTGACGTGCCGCAGACTATCGACCGCGTTCTGGCGGCATTGGACGGCAGCCGCGAAGAACACGCGCGTAGTCGCGCGGCTCAGGCGATCGCGGGGGTCGTTTGTTTGCGCTTGGTCCCGCGCGCGTCCGGTGCGGGACGCCGTTGCGCGGCTGAAGTGCTGGTTGCAAACGACGCGGTACGCAGCATTATTCGCGGTGGGCGCACGCATCAGTTGCGAAACGTCCTCGCTACGAGCCGGCACGCCGGGATGCAGACACTCGAAGCCGATCTCTCACGTCTGGTCGCGGGAAAAGAAATCTCGCCTAGTGCCGCGCGGCTTGCGACGGATCGGCCGGACGAAGTGCGCGTTGACGCAGGAGCGGCTGCCTAAAGCAATGTCCGCGCTCTATTACTACACCGCACGCGATGCTCGCGGCGCGTTCATTCGCGGCACCGTGCAAGCGAGCACGCGGTCGGCAGCGCTATCCGGCCTCCGAAGCCGGGAATTGTTCATTACGTCGCTCGAAAGCGGTGCCACGGCGCGCGGAACCCTCGCTTCTGTCGTGCATTGGGGCGGTGTCTCTCGCAAGTCGCTCGTCAGTTTTTTTCGATCGCTCTCGACCCTCGTGCGCGCCGGCGTACCAATGAGGCGCGCGCTCGAGGTCACGGTTCGCGAATGCGCGGACTCGCGGCTGTGCGAAGCCCTGCGTTCCGTCGTTTCGGATATCGAAAACGGGGCCGCACTGAGCGACGCGTTCGCCAATCGCCCTCGCGAGTTTCCCGGACTGTTCGTCGCCATGGTGAAGGCCGGAGAACTCGGCGGCGTGATCGATGAAGTGCTCGAACGCATCGCATCGGTACTCGAGCGCGAATACGCCGCTCGTAAACGCCTTGCCGCTTCGCTCACCTATCCGGCCGTCGTTGCCTTCACGGCCATCGCGCTGGTTCTGTTCCTCGTAGTCACCATCGTGCCCATGTTTCGCTCGATGTACGAGCAGTTGCACGTGCCGCTGCCTGCGGTGACGTCGTTGCTCATTTCCGTGGGACTGGCCTTACGATTGCCGCAATTGTGGGCGGCCGGTATGGTCGCGTGCGTCCTCGGAATCGGCGCGATCGCGCGACTTCGCCAAACCCCTCGCGGAAGCGCCGCAATCGAGAAGGCGCTTTGGTCTATTCCTCTTTCCGGCGCGATCGCGCGCAAAGCAATGATGGCGCGCCTCGCGCGTATGCTCGGAACGCTTTTGCGCTCGGGCGTCGCCCTGGTGCCTGCTTTGAACGTCGTGTCTGATTTGGCCGGCAGTACGCGCTACCGTGAGAGCCTCGCGGAACTGCGGGCAGCGCTCAAAGCCGGATCGCTCATTTCCGATCCGCTTTCGAGCACGGGATTGTACGACGCGCTCTTTCTGCAAATGGTGCGCGTCGGCGAAGAGACGGGCTCGCTCGACGTCATGCTGCTGCGTGCGGCCGACTATTACGAACTGGAGGTGGAGACGATGCTCGGCGCGCTCGGCTCGGCTTTGGAGCCTCTGCTGATCTTGGGACTCGGCGGCGCCGTCGGATTCATCGTGTCCGCCGTATTCATTCCACTCTACACGCTGATTGGAAACATCAAATGATCGCATACGACGATGCTCTCGAACTTTGGCTGAACGAACGGACGCAAGAAAACCGCGACCGGCTGTTCGCGCAGTATCAATACTTATGCTCGCGGGGCGCGCGAAAATTTTGCCGGCGGGGCGGAGATCGAGCCGATTTGGAGCAGATAGCCGCGATCGGGCTGCTGAAGGCTTGCAACCGGTATGACGCCGATCTGCGCACCCCATTCGAGGCGTTTGCATGGCTGTTCGTCGTCGGCGAGCTCATGCATTACGTGCGGGATCACGAACGGCTCGTGCGCGCGCCGCGCCGCCTGCGGGATTTGGAGCGCCGCTATCAAGAAATGCACGAGCAATTGGTGCGCGAGCTGCATCGCGAGCCGTCGATGTACGAGGTCGCGGAGCGCTTGGAACTCACGCTGCGGCAAATAGAAGATCTGGTGCTGTATCGCGCGCAGGCGGTGCCGGAATCGCTGGACGCGCTCGAGCCGCACGAGTTGCGCTCGTGCAGCATCACCGTGGAGGGTCGCGAGGATCGCCTCGTGGCGGAAGCGGCGCTCGCGCGCCTTACGCAGATCGAGCGTACGATCATTGCCGCGTTGTATTTGCGCGGATACAGCCAAATGGAGCTTTCGGCGCGGCTCGGTTATTCGCGCCGTCACATCTCCCGATTGCATCGCTCCGCGCTGCAAAAAATGCAGCCGGCGTGGTCTCAAAGATCGCGCAGCGGGGCACTCGCCGACGTATGAGCAGTGGCGTCGAAAACAAGATCGAGCATCAGCGCGGTTTTACGCTGCTTGAAATGATGGTGGTCGTTGCGATCATCGCAATACTGGCTGCAATACTCATACCGAATTTTACCCACGCGCGTGCGCAGGCCGCTACCTCGGCGTGCATGGGTAATTTGAAGACGATCGCCACAGCGTTCGAACTCTACTACACCGATAAACAATCGTATCCGGCCGGCACCAACACGGCCATCGACGCCACTGCAACCGGCAGCGGCGGAATTTTGGCGGGCTATTTGGGACAGCCGCCGGAAGATCCGGCCGCCGGAGCGGGCAGATACTACACGTTTACGTCCTCCACCGCGGGCGGGGTCGATTCTTACGCGATCTGGTGCCCGGGCGCGCATGATGCCTCGACGCTGACGTCGGTCGCCGCTAGTCCGACCGATACGACGCTCAAGTATGACAGTACGAAGGGCGTGACGACGTCATCGGGAGCCGGGAAGTAGCGTGCTCGATCCCTTAGCGTTTGCGCTCGCCGCAATGCGGGCACCGAATGCCTATGCTGCCCCAATCGCGTTCTGCGCAGGAGCGGTTTCGAGCTTAGGACCGTGCACGGCGCCGCGGTTGCTCGCGATAGCCGGCCTTTCGGCGGGCAAAGATCGGCGGCGTACTTGGCAACTCGGGGTCGCGTTCATCGCGGGCTTGGTTCTCGTCTACGCGTCATTTGCCGCAATGACGAATCTGCTGCGCACCGTCGCGGACTATTCGGCTTGGATATACGCCGTCGTCGCGATGTCGATGGGCGTAGCCGGCTGCATTGCCTTGTGGCGCGAACCCGATTCTTGCAGACACGTCAAGCATGTTGATGCCCACGCGGGGTCGGCCTTTGTCCTGGGCTCGTCGTTCGCTCTGGTGGTTTCGCCGTGCTGTACGCCGATCGTCGTTGCGATCGCCGCGTACGCCGCAGCCGGCGGCAGCGTCCCGTATGCTGCCGTCGTGCTCGCATGTTTTGGGCTTGGGCACGCGCTGCCCCTCGTTGCCGCGACGTTTGGCGCCGACGCGCTTAGCGGTCTCTTCGAACGCCGAGCCTTGCGTCACGCCGCCGACGTGCTCAGCGGCGCGCTCATGCTTTCCCTGGCGGCGTATTACGCGGTGTTGTCATGAACGCAGAGTTCTCGCGTTGCCGCCGCTTTGCAGTCGCGTTCGCTGCGATCGCTTGCGCCGCAGTGCTTCTGCGCACGCAGATCGCCGAGGCGATGGTGATACGCGGCGACGACTGCCTGTACCGTGGTCAAACGCTGCGCGCGCTCGAGCACTATCGGCGCGCCGTAACGATAGCGCCGCTATTGGAAGCGGCAGCGGATCGGTACGTCTTCTTGAGCGTCCAAATGCACACGCCTGCATCCCTCGCCTCGGGCATCAGCGTCGCAAATGCCTACTTGTCGGTGCGAAGCAGCGATGCTGCATTGCTCTCGGATCGCGCGCTCTGCTATCTGCACGAGCGGCGCTACGAACTGGCGCAGGCGGATTTCGAGCGAGCGGCTCGCGCGTCCGCTTCGGCCACCTCGTACGTTTTCGCCGGATGGGCGGCCGAACGCTCGGGGAGCGCAAATACCGCGCGACTGTTATGGAAGGCGGCGCTGCGAATAGACCCGCGAAACGTATCCGCGCTGGCGGCGCTGGCGGAGCATGAGAAGTGAGCCAAACGGCGATGATGTGCTGCCTCGCAGTTTCCATGAATTGTGCGTACGCGGTGGCGGCGTTGAGCGCGGCGAGACATTACGAGATCGAACTCTCGCTCTTCGGCGCGCGGCCGTTCGCTCTGCTGATATCCGGAACCGCGTTGGAATGCATCTGCATCGGCACGCAGCACGCGCAGGCGTCGCAAGCCTTGCTCGGCGTCGGGCTCGGCGCAGTCGTCGTAGCGGCAGCGTGCGACTTCGAATGCGGATACGTTTTCGACGCGATCACGATGCCGAGTCTTGGGATCATGATCGTCCTGACGTCGTTCGCGCACACCACGCCGGCTTTTGCGGGCGGCGCGGCGGCAACCGGCGGCGCGCTGGCAGCGGTCTATGCCGCAACGCGCGGGCGCGGGCTTGGCTTAGGCGACGTGAAGCTCGCGTGCTGCATTGGAGGCTGCACCGGCGTACAAGGCGGCATTGCGTCTTTGGCGATCGCATTTGCGCTTGGCGGCGTCTGCGGCGCGTATCTAGTGATTTTCAAGCGCGGTAAGCGCGGTGACGAACTGCGCTTCGCGCCTTTTCTCGCCGCCGGGATGGCCGCTGCGCTGCTTTCGGGGGCGACGGTATGAGACGCGGAACGCTGCCTTTGGGCATCGACTTCGGGGCGACCCGCATTCGCGTCGCTCAAGCGGAGCACTCGGCGCGGGGTGCTCGGCTGCGCGCAGTTGCGGTCCGTGACCTCTGCTCCGGAATGCAGGGATCGAATGCGCAAAGCGATGCCGAATACGTCTCTACGCTGATTGAAGAGGCGGTCGCCGAGATCGGCACGACCGAGCGCCGGTGCGTTTGCGCTATAGGCGAACCGGACGCCCTGTTGCGCGCGATAGCACTGCCGAAGATGACGGCCGTCGAACGCGCCCGCGCTGCCTGGTTCGAATCGCAGCGCCATGTCGATTATCCGATGGAAGAGGCGGTCGTTCGCGTTCATCGGGTGGACGCGTCCGCCGGTTCTTGGGCGATTGGAGTGGCGCGCAAGGCGGCGATCGTGACGCGAACGGCGACCTTGCGGGCCGCCCGTCTGAAGGTCGTCGCCATCGACCACGAAGCGTGCGCGCTGTTGCGCGTACTCGATGGATTCGACGCCGTAATCGACATTGGGTATCACCGCACGTGTTTGCACGTCGCCGGGGAGGGAAGCCCGGTGACGTTCGCCGCTTTCAACGGCGGAGCGGACATCACACGCGCTATCGAGCGCGACTTGGCAATCGACAACCATACCGCCGAGAAGCGCAAGCGTATTCTCGGCACCGCGGGCGCGGGCGACCGTGCGCGCGCGGCCCTGGCTGCCGACATTGCGGCGCTGATCGAGCGCGCTCGCGCGAGCTCTCCGATTCGCCGTGTCGCAATGGTGGGGAATGCCGCGCGGCTGGCGGGTTTGGGCCGCGACATCGAGTGCGCGAGCAACGTCGTTTGCGAAATTCCGGTGAGCGATGCGCTGCGCGGCGAGTATTTTCCGGACGACGTCGCACGTTCCGGTGCGCCGGATTGGACACTCGCCGCCGGCCTGGCGCTCTGGAACGCTCGCTGACGTGCAGTTCGATTATCTGCATTCATCGTGTGGACTGGATGCGATCCGAATGGCGGGAAGACGAGCAGTGGAGCGTTTCGGTAACGCGCTCGTGGCACTTGCCGCCGCCGCCGCAGCCGTGGCAGGCGTGTGGGCGATTGAGTCGAGCCGCTTGAACGAAGCAGTGCGCACGGAAGCGGCGTTTCAACAGCGATATGATACGAGCGTCCAGGCGTTGAAACGCCGGAACCTCTATGGCGATCGCGTCCGCGCGCTCATCGACCTCGACCGCGAGGTACGGCGCATTGCCGAATCAGGCGACGTCGACGCAAAGACGCTCGCGGACATCGCAAATCGCCTTCCGCGGCACGCATGGTTGACGGAGATCTCGAATGACGGAAACGGCGGATTGTCGTTACGCGGCGGCGCCGCGACGCTTGGCGCGCTCGGCGATGTCGTGCACGGATTGATGCAATCGCGTGCGCTAAAAAATCCCACGCTTGTGAAGGCGGCACTAGAAAAGGTCGACGGACATAATGGGGCCGTCGCATATGAAGTGCGCGTCGAAAGGACGCAGCAATGAGCATTCGCTCCTTCCGGCGAGCCGGCGATGACGTCCGTGCCGTATGGATCCTCGCGGCTCTTGTGCTTTTGTGCGGAAGCGCGATCGTTCGAAGCCGGTACGAAAACGCGATCGCCGTTTCGTACGGCCGCTCGGAAGCGCTGTCCCGCCGGATCGATGTGAACCGCGGGATCTTGGACCGTTCCGGAAACCTTCACGTGCTCGAGAATCGCGCGCAGCGAGATCTCGCGAAACTTTCGCTCACCGGCTCCGCGGCGTCGAGCACCGCCAATCTCATTGCACTGCTGGAGAAATCGAGCCGGTCCTTTCGTACGCAGGTCGTGCAAATTCAGCCGGAATTCGCGGAAGCGAATGAGGATGCGGGCGCGCTAGAATCGATGCCGGTGACTATTCGACTCGACGGCCGGTTCCGGAACATCCTGGCCTTTATCGCCGATCTCTCGCGTCACGACACGCTGATAAGCGTTACGGACACCGAGTTGGCGCTTTCCTCGGAACACCTGGAAAACGGTCCACCGCGTTTGGATGCGACCGTTCACGCGGTTCTGTATCGTTTGCGAGCACAGAAGGGTTTGGGGGTTCGAATTGCTTCCGCTCAGTGATTCTCGGCGCAAAGGTTTATTGACGTGCGCGGCGATTCTCTGCGCCGTTCCGAGCTGCTTGATGCCGCTCGCCGGACAATCTTCGTCGGAATTTTTCGGCGAACGTCCGTCCGTTGCCGCGCCGGCGACCGCATCGCCGATCGTGGAAACTCCGCGCGAAAGGGCGATTTACGTCAAGCGCGATCCGTTCGAAGCAGAAGAACCGCGTCAAGGGAACGCTGCGGCTGCCGGTACCCGCGCGGTTCAGGGGCAACCAATGCCTGCTGCCGGTCCGCTCGTTACCGCGGTTGTTTTGGGACCCTCGGCGCGCGCTCTGGTCGACGACGGAATGCGTGTGCGTATCGTGCAGCCGGGCGACGCGCTCGCGGGCTCCGTCGTTCGTTCCATCGACGCTGCGGGCGTGCATCTTGCAACCGGCGCCATTTTGCCCTTGGCGGAGAACATGCGATGAAGCGCTTCATCGCAGTCGTTTTGCTCGTTCTTGCGGCTACGATTCGAACTCCCGCGCAAACGGCGCGAATAACGATCGACGTTCATGACGCGCAGCTTGCCGACGTCATCGCGTTGCTGGCGGCCGAATCGGGAACGAACATCGTCGCGGATTCGTCGATACGGCCTGAAAAAGTAACGCTGCATCTGCGGGGCGTGACGTTCGAGGATGCGTTGGGCGCGATCTTGCAATCACACGGCCTCCAGGTTCGTCGTCAGAGCGGTATTCTGATCGTCGGAACCAGCGAGTCGATGAACCGGCGCTACGGAAATGCAGCGGACCCGCGCGGCGCCAAAACTGCGGTGCTCGCGCTATCTCATGCAAACGCGCAAGACGTCGCGAAAGAGATCGCCGCCGGCCTTCCCGACGGCACGGTCATCGTTCCGGACAGGCGAACGGCAAGCGTCATCGTTACCGGCGACGCGGAAACCGTCACTCGAGCCAAGCAACTCGTTGCGGCGCTCGATACGCCGGCGTACTCGGCAAACTCCTCGAATTTGGCGCACGTCTATCAGTTGCGATTCCTCAAGCCGTCCGAAACCGCAGCAGCGCTCAAGGGCGTTCTTCCCGACGGTTCGTACGTCGCGGACGACGCACAGAACGCCATCGTGGTCAGCGGCAATGAAGAGGTGCAGCAGACCGCCGCCGGATTTTTGCGGAGCATGGACGTGCCAAGCCCTCAAGTGCTATTTGAAGTGCGCGTTGCCGATTTGGAGCCGATCAACGAGCAAAGTGACGTAGGACTCTCGTTCGGCGGCTACGACTTGTCCGGTCAGCCGATCAGCGGCGCAGCGACGTACGCTTTCGCACGCAACTCGCTCGCGATAAACGCGCGCCTCGACGCTTTGGTGAGCAAAGGGCACGCGCAGATACTTGCGACGCCGAAACTGGTGACGCTGAATAACAAAGAAGCAGACCTGCTGATCGGTCAAACTTATCCGGTCGTGTATTACGACGCTCGACTAGGCGGACAGCAAGTGCAATTCGTCGACGTCGGCGTGAAACTGCGGCTCACTCCGACCATCGGTCCCGACGGAAGCGTTACGGCGGAAATGCATCCCGAATACAGCGCCATTCAGGGCTTCGTCGGCGGATATCCCGTCATCGCAAATCGCAAAGTCGATAGTACGCTTCGCGTCAAGGATAACCAAACGATCGTCTTGGGCGGCCTGTTGCGCGACGTGGATTCGCAAACCGTGACGGAGGTGCCGTTTCTCGCCGACATTCCAATTCTTGGTAAGGTGTTCCGCAATCGTCAAAGAACGCGAACTCGAGATGAGGTCGTCTTCCTCATTACTCCCCACGTGATCTACCCGAACGCCGCGCCGCCGTCGAAATGAGTCTGTGCGGGCGCCTCGGGGGACTCGCCGGGTCAGTGCGAGTCCCCCTCTTCGTCTCGTGGAGGTGTGCTAGCCTGGAGATCCTACGCGGTGCGCCTGCCGCAGATCGCCGCGCGTGCGCGACTCTTCGAACAAGTGCAGCATGGCCTCGTTAAAATTCGGCAGGTCGTCCGGTTTGCGGCTGGTCGTCAAATTCCGATCAATGACGTTGACCTCGTCCACCCACTCGCCGCCCGCGTTCCGCACGTCGGTTTGCAGCGAAGGCCAGGATGTGATGCGCCTGCCGCGCAGGACGTCGGCTTCGACCAGCGTCCACGGCGCATGGCAGATTGCGGCAACCGGCTTGCCGGCGTCGAAAAACGCGCGCACGAACTGAACCGCTTTTTTGTTCATGCGCAGTTGGTCGGGATTCGCGACGCCGCCGGGAAGCATCAGCGCATCGAATTCGTCGGGATTGGCTTGGTCCAGCGTGACGTCGACGGGGAAGCGATCCCCCTTGTCGTGGTGATTGGCGCCCTGCAGCTCGCCGCTCTTGGGCGAAACCAGCGTCGTTTCCGCGCCGGCTTGCTGCAATGCTTTGCGCGGTTCCGTCATTTCGACTTGTTCGAACATGTCGGCGGCGAGAATCGCCACGCGCATGCCTTCTAACCGATTCGTTGTTGCCATGGGTTCGAGGTACCCGGCGCCGGTAGGACTAAACAGCGTCGGCGGCTCACCGGATTAGCGGCTCGAAGATCGTTTGCTGCGTAATTCCAAACTCTTCAAGGTATCGTTCAGCAGCTTTCTCGCTCCGCGTCCGTGAACCACGAGCCGTGGTGCATGACGTCTTCGACCGATTTATGGCCTTTCTTGAAGATTACGCCGACCGTCGCAGTTCCACCGCTGCGTTCGATGATGTGCGACGTCGCATGCTCGCCTGGAAGTTTAGCGCGCTCGGCGGCCGCTTTCAGTCTGGCTTTGATGCTCGAGTCGTTCATGCGCAACCTATACCCGCCGGGTAAGACTGCTCACGTCGGCACGCAGCAAGTCCTCGTTAAGCGCCATTGCCGCACAGACGCCGCTTGCCGCCGCCAGCACCACTTGATGCACGACCGTCACGGCGTCGCCGGCAGCATACACGCCCGTTACCGTCGTGCGGCCTCGCTCGTCGATTTCGATTTGTCCGTCCTCGCGCACGCGGCACCCGAGCATGTCGACGAGCGGATAACGCGGCCGAAGCGGGGCGCTCAAGAACAGCGCATCGCACGCTTCGTACCGATCGCCCTCAAAAACGATGCCTTCGATCTGTCCATCGCGCTCGCGAATGCGGCGCACGGCGCGATCGATGCGCGCGACGCCCGCCGCTTCGAGCCACCGGGACATTTCCGGATCGAGCCGCTGCGCGTTTTGCGTGCACGCGATCACGTCCTTCGACCACTGGTACAGCTCTTGCGCAAGTTCCACGGCCTTGTCGCCCTGGCCGACTACCGCGATGCGGCGCCCGCGCATCTCCCAGCCGTCGCAATACGGGCATACGAACGCGCTGCGTCCCCATGCTTCGCGCAATCCGTCTATCGCGGGCAAGGCATCGTACACGCCCGTCGCAAGAAGTAGCCGGCGTCCGCGATACGTCGATCCGCTTTTCGTACGAAGCTCGAACCCGCCGCATGCGCCGGACGCCGCTTCAACGTGCGCCTCGACGAACTCCACGTCTCCATAGCGTTGCAGTCTCTTGACGCGCGGTTGCAAGAAACTCCAGCGGCGGCGTTCCGTCGCGCGTGATGAAGCCGTGCATCCGATCGGCGGCGGCATTGCGGGGACGTCCGTCGTCCAGAACCAGCGTCGCGCGGCACGAACGACCCAAAATGAGCGCGGCGCTCAACCCGGCTGCGCCGCCGCCGACGATCAGTGCTTCATATATGTCGGGCACCCGCGCAGCATACCCAGAACCGCGCGCTCGTCCTCAACGCAAAGAGAAGGCCGTGGTTGCGAAAACCACGGCCGCTAAGTCTACGCCATTGGACTACCCTCTTGCGTTACTTACGCCTACTGTATACCGCAGCCGTTCAGGGGCCTAAACGCGCTCCCTCGCTACTCACGCATGCGGGCGAGACGATCTCCGCTTTCGCGTTCGAATGATTGCAGCTTTCGGATGGGGGCGTCGTATTGCGGATCGCTTGTCGCGGCTTTGTCCCGATGCGCACGTCGAAGCAATTCGACCGCGGCGTTGTGCCTGCGCAGCGGATCGTCGATCGTGCGAGCCTGTTCCAGACGCTCTTCGTATTCAATCGGCTCGAGCAGCGGAGTGTCCGACGGTTCCATGTGCTGCTGATTCCCCGGACGTGCCGAGGTTCATCGCAAGCGCCGCCGTGACGGCGAGCAGCAGCGACGCCAGGAACCAGGCTGCTCCCGGCACTTGCCAGGCGTGCACTCTTGCGTCGATCGAATACGCGAACACCGCCGAGAACAACCCCGGTCCGATGAGCATCGCAATGCTGCGCATGCTGCCGAGCGCGCCTTGCAGCTCGCCTTGCTCCCTGACGGAAACGCGGTGCGTCATCAGCGATTGCGCGGGCGGTCCGGCCAAACCCCATAATGCCATGAGCGCAATCGCAATCAGCACGACGACCCCGTTGGGCGCGAGTCCGGTCAACGCGAACGACCCGGTTCCGAAGAGAAGACCCGTCACGAGCGCTCGCCGTTCGCCGAGCCGCTTGACCACCGGCTGCATGACGATGCTCTGAACGACGGCGATACTGAGTCCGACCACGGCGAGCGACCAGCCCACCTGCGCAAGATTCCACTTGTAACGGTACATGACGTACAGCGTGAACACGATCGGCAGCACTTCATGCGCGACGTATTCGATGAAGTTGATGACGGCCAGTTTGGAAAGTTCCGGATGCGACCGCAGCAGTGTGAGCGCGCCGAACGGATTGGCGCGCTTCCAGGCGAACTGCGCTTGACGGTTTTCCGCGTGCAATGATTCCGGCAGAACGAAGAAGCCGTAGAGCGCATTCGCTGCGCTCATAGCGGCGCACACCCAGAACGGCAAGCGCGGATCGACGTTGCCGAGCACGCCGCCTATGGCGGGGCCTACGATGAAACCGACGCCGAACGCCGCGCCGACCATTCCCATTGCTGCCGCGCGTTTCTCGGGCGTCGTCACGTCGGTGATGTACGCGTATGCCGTCGTAATGCTGGACGTCGTCATCCCGGCGATTACGCGGCCGAGGAACAGCCACCAAATCGTCGGCGCGAGAGCCATGATGATGTAGTCGACCCCGGTTCCGACGTTCGAAAGAATGATGACCGGGCGCCTTCCGAAGCGGTCGGAGAGCATGCCGAGGACCGGCGAGAACCCGAGTTGCATCAGCGCGAACGCGGTGCCGAAGACGCCGAACCACTTCGCGGCGTCCGCCATATGGCCGCCCAAGAACGTGAGAACCAGTTTGGGGAGAACCGGCGCCAAAATGCCAAAAGCCAGCATGTCGAACGATACGGTGATCAAGATGAACGCGAGTGCGGCGCGGCGTTCGTTCACGACGCGATCTCCTTCGGCGGCGCAGCGGCATCGAGCATGTGCAGCCACATCTCGACCGCGCGATCCACGCGCCGGCGATCGCGCGTTGCGCACAAATCCAGAAGATAGCCGCGGAAACCCGCGAGGATGACGGTGGCGTACGCTTGCGCCTGCGCCGGCTTCCACCCGGCCGCGATGAGCGGCCGTGCAATGAGGGTCAGCCAATCGGCGACCACGCGCTTCAGAAATGCCGCGTAGCGCCTGCGGTCTTGCAGCGCCATACCGTAAACTTCGAAGAATAGCCGGAACACCGGTTCGGACTTCGGATCCGCGAGTGCGTTCCAAATTTCGCGGCAAACCTGCGCCGGCGTCGCCATGTGTTCGATACGCAGCCGCTCGACGAGCGAGCGTTGCCGCGCGCCTGCGGCGGCCAGAACTTCCACAACCAAATCTTCCTTCGAGGAAAAGAAATACAGCAGAAGGCGAGGGCTGCATCCGACAGCTTCCGCAAGCGGCCGCAGCGAGAGTCTGCGAGACGCCGTTTTCGTAGACGTAGTCGACGACGCGTTCGAGCAACTCCACGCGCCGTTTCTCGTCGGGCGTACGAGACATAGGCGCACTGTAACATACTTGAAACGAGTGTTTCAAGTATGCTATAGTGCGGACATGGCGTTCGTAGACCCGGACAGTCTGCCGGAAGTCGTTCCCAAACCGGGCTGGCATGGCCGATTCTTTCACTCGAACCGGATGACGTTTGCGTATTACGTCATCGATGCCGGCGCGGAGTGCAGTCGCACGCGCACGAGAACGAAGAAGTTTGGCACGTAATCGCCGGCGCGATCGAATTAACGCTCGACGGGGAACGCAGACGCGTTAGCGCCGGTCAAGCGGTGGTCATTTCTCCCGGGACGACGCATTCGGTCGTTGCGAATGAACGCTGCCGCGCGATTGTGGTGGACAGCCCGGTTAGGCAGTCCGTGGGCGGTCTTCCAATTTAACGGGCTTCGCGGCGGAAACCGTCGTTCCGCGGGTCATCAGGATTATCGGTATTGCGACGATCGCCGGCACGACGAGCATCAGCAGCAAATCGCGATAGGTCAGCACGCCCGCCTGTTGCGCCACGCCGGCTTGCAGACGCACGAGCAAATCGTGCATCTTCGCATGCTGCAGCAGTTGCTGAAACGCGACGTTGCGGTACGTCACCCCGGAAGACAAACGGTTCGTCCAAAACGCGTCGCGCCGGTCTTGCATCGCGGTGACGATTGCGATGCTTACAGCGCCGCCGACTTGCGCGCTCAAATTGAAGATCGCGGCACCGTATCCCAGTTCGCGAGCGGGCAGACCGCGCAGCGAAATGATGCCCAGCGGCGTCCAGAGAAACGCGAACGCGACGCCGATGCAGATCATCGCGGGAACGAACGCATGGGAATCGCTCAGCGGCGTAACGGACTGCGCGATTCCGTAAGTTCCGGCTGCTAGGACGAGGAACCCGAACGCGGCAGCGACGCGCGGCGCCACGAGGCCTCGCTGCAGCAGGATCGTGCTCAGCGGCGCAAGTGCGGCGGTCGGCAGCGCGCGCAGCGCCAGCAGCATCCCGGCGCCGAGCGCGGTAAAGCCCAGAGCGTTTTGCAGGTATAGCGGAAGTATCAGCAGCGATCCGAAGAGATTCGCACCGAGCGCGAACGTCGCGAGCGCTGCGAGCGCGAGGTTGCGGTGGCGAAGCGTTCGCAATTCGAGGACGGGATGCTGCGTGCGCAGCGCGTGCGTGACGAACCAAACGAGTCCAATCAGCGCCCATGCGGCAGCAATCCGAATTCCCGGGTCGTCGAACCACTGTTTGATCTCGCCGCGCTCCAAAAAGTACTGCAGGCACGCGAGACCGCTCACGAGCAAGAAAATGCCCAAGACGTCAATGGGTTTGCGTTCCGACGGCCATTCGCGCAGCGTCGTGCCGAGCGCGGCGATGCAGAAAATCCCCAGCGGAAGATTGATGAAGAAGATCAGCGGCCAGTCTGTACTGATCGGTGAGCCACCCGCCAAGGGTTGGACCCAGGCCGGGTCCGAGCACCGCAATCAGCGCGAAGATGCCCTGCGCTACCGCTTGCCGCGCACGAGGGAACGACGAAACCAGAATTGCTTGCGAAGTCGCCACGAGACCGCCTCCGAAAAGTCCTTGCACCACGCGCGCGCAGATCAGACTCCGGAAACGTTGAAGCCACGCCGCAAAGCGCGCTCGCAAGCGTGAATCCCACGATGGAGAAGATGAAGTAGCGTTTGCGGCCGAAGCGCAGCGCGAGCCAGCCGGTAAGCGGAATGACGGCAATGGCGGCCAGCGAATACGCGGTGACGACCCAACCGATTTCGTCGAACGTCGCTCCGAGGTTGCCGCCGATAATCGGCAGCGCGACGTTGACGATCGTCGAATCCAAAAACTGCATGACGGCGGCGATGCTGACGCCGGCAACCACGATGGCGAGGCGCAGCCCCTGCTCGACGTGGGTATCTTCGGTCATTTACGCCGGTCGAACTCCGTTTGAGCGCGCTTGACCTCGTCGATGTGATCGTGCGCCCATTTTGTGAGCGCGGAAATCGGCGCGCACAGCGTCTTTCCCAGCGTGGTGAGTTCGTATTCCACGCGCGGAGGAATTTCCGCGAAGATCGTGCGCTTTACCAAACCGTCGCGTTCCAAATCGCGGAGCGTTTGCGTGAGCATTTTTTGCGAGATGCCGCCGATGAGGCGCCGCAGTTCGTTGAACCGCCGGCTGCGGCTCTGCGCCAAAATGCCGATGATGAGGGTCGTCCACTTGTCGGCGATGCGGTCGAGAATCGCTCGCGTGGGACAGTCGCCGCGGTAGACCTCGGCGCTGGTCGGAAGGGGGAGCAGGGTGGTATCCATCAGGTAACTCGGCTACTTTCGGGTGCGTACTTGTAAAGAGTAAGTCAGTATGTAAAAGTTACTGTACCATGACTACTACAGAAACTCAAGAACGTCTGCTCTACGGCCTCGACAAGAGCCATTCCGCCGTAGAATTCGTCGTACGCCACCTCATGATTTCCAAAGTTCGAGGGCGCTTCACGTCGTTCGAGGGACAGGTCGAGGTCCTGCAGGGCAGCGATGTGCCGGTCGCTCTCCGGGCGACCATCGACGCTGCGTCCGTCGACACCCGCGAAGAACAGCGCGATGCGCACTTGCGATCCGCCGACTTCTTCGACGTCGAAAAATTCCCGGCGCTGACCTTTGAGAGCGTGCGCATCGAGGGATCGCCCGAAGACTTCAAGGTGTATGGGAACCTCACGATTCACGGCGTGTCGCGGCAGGTCGTTTTGAACGGAACGTTCGAAGGGCGCGGCGGCGATCCGTGGGGCGGACAGCGCATCGGGTACAGCGCTCACACGAGCATCAAACGCAAGGAGTTCGGCTTGACCTGGAACGCGGCGCTGGAAACCGGCGGCGTTGCGGTGAGTGACGAGGTTCGCATCGAACTCAACGTCGAGGCGGTGCTGCAAAAGTAGAGGAGGCGTTCATGGCCGAGGCAACGATGCCTGCGATCTTTTTCGGACACGGAAATCCGATGAATGCGATCGGCGAGAACGTGTACGGAAAGAAATGGCGAGCCATCGGCCGCGGGCTTCCGAAACCGAAAGCCGTGCTCGCGATTTCCGCGCACTGGTACGTCGAACGAACTGCGGTAACGGCGATGGAACGCCCGCGCACGATCCACGACTTCGGCGGTTTTCCGCGCGAATTGTTCGAGATGCAGTATCCGGCGCCCGGCGATCCGGCGTTGGCGCGCCGCATCGCGGATTTACTGCGGCCGCTGCACGTATCGCTCGACGACGCTTGGGGATTGGATCACGGAACGTGGTCCGTGCTCGCGCACGTCTTTCCCGACGCCGACGTTCCGGTCGTTCAACTAAGCATCGACGAAACGCAGCCGCCGCACTTTCATTACGAGCTCGGCAGACGTCTTGCCGGGCTGCGCGATGAAGGAGTGCTCGTAATCGGCAGCGGCAACGTCGTGCACAATTTGCATGCGTACGCTTGGGGACGGCATCCCGCCGAGCCGTTCGACTGGGCGCTCCGTTTCGAAGCGCAAGTTCGCGATTTGCTGCCTGCGCCATGAAGACGCGCCTTTGGTGGACTACGAATCCCTCGGCGGCGACGCGCTGCTCTCGGCGCCGACGCCGGATCATTACTTGCCGCTCGTCTACGTTTTGGGGCTGCGCCGGCCCGGCGATCGCGTGACGTTTCCCGTCGAAGGGATCGACGGCGGCTCGGTTTCGATGCTTTCAGTCGACATGCGCTGAGCGCGGGCTCGGCTGGATCTTCCATTAGCTGGGAACACCCCGTTCCG
>CAWCIZ010000001.1:0-729081 GCA_963795855.1 Vulcanimicrobiota bacterium | reverse complement strand
GAGTCGCCAAACACGGAATTATCGAAGGCGACGAACTTTTCGAATCGCTCGAAACGCTCGCGCCTCATCCGTTTTACCGCTGGCCGTGGGAAACGATCGTCGCCGCCGCGCAAAACGTCAAACGCATGATCGTCGAGGACGATCGTCTCGAACATGGGGTGCGCGAAACGCTCAACCTCGGGCATACGTTCGGCCACGGTATAGAACGCGCGTCGAACTATCGCGTCTCGCACGGCGCTGCGGTATCTATCGGATTGCGCGCCGCAGGACTGCTCGCTCTGCGTACCGGCCGCTTTTCGCGTGAAGAGCATCTGCGGGTGCTCGCGCTTCTCACCTTGCTGCGCATGCCGCTGGGCACGCGCGAATCTCCGTCCGCCGTTTTCGCCGCGATGTCTTCGGACAAGAAGAAGCGCGACGGCCGCTTGCGTTTCGTTCTGCCGCGCCGGATCGGCGACGTCGAATACGGCGTGCAGGTGCCGGATCGCAGCCGTTCGGGCGGTGCTGGAACGCATAACGACGCAGCCGGGAGGCGGCGAATTCCGCTGATTCGCTGCGTCGACGCGCTAGCCGCGATCCGGTCGTCGCGCTTCGACTTGCCGTTCACGTACGACGCGGGCGATCTGGAGTTGCGGGTCGGGGACGTGGTGCGCGTTCCACTGGGTACGCGCGAAGAAATTGCGTTCGTCGTTTCGGTGCCGGAGGTGCGCGAATCCGGACGCCCGCTGCGCGGCGTTCTGGAAGCGCCTGCCGTACCGCGCGCGTTCGATGAAGTGGGGCTCGCACTCGCGCGATTCATTGCGGATCGGTACGTATGCACCCTCGGAGAAGCCCTCGCGGCTATCGTTCTCAGTTCGGCTGTGCCGCGCACCGTCGACACGTTCGTGCTCGCGACGAACGAACCGCACCGCCGGACGCTACCCGTCAGTGCCCGCGCGCCTCGTTTCGCTGATTTGGGAAGAGTTTGCGCGAGGGCTTTGCGCTCGAGCATTTGCTGCGTCACCCCGATGCTCGCCGCGCGGGCGATCGCACTACGCTGCTGCGCCACGTCAACACGCTGGTTCGCAGCGCAGACATCCGCCGTGAGCGGCGCATCGCTGGATCCGCGAACGCACGAATACCGCGTGAAGGTGCTGCATCCGGCGTCCGGGTCCGTGCGCGGGCAAAAATCGAACGCGCTGATCGACTTCGTGCGTCATCAGCCCGGCGTTCCACGTGCGGACGCACTCCTTGCGGGATTTTCGAACGCGCTCCTCAGCCGCGCTATAAAGGCGGGCGCCGTTCGCGAAGAAGAAGTCGCGCCCGCGCAGACGCGCGTGAGATCGCCGCTTACCGCAGCGGAGTTCGAGCCCACGCAAGAGCAGGCCGCGGCGATGCGACCATTGCGCGCGCGCTCGGCACGCGCACGTTTCGCGAATTGTTGCTTCACGGCATCACCGGAAGCGGCAAGACGTTCGTCTACATCGAGGCGATCAAGCAGCGTGCTGCGCGAAGGCGGCCGCGCGATCGTGCTGGTTCCGGAAATTTCGCTCACTCCGCAGACGGCGCGCCGGTTCGAAGCGCTTTCGGCGATCGCGTCGCCGTGCTGCACTCGGCGCTTTCGGAGCGCGAGCGTTTCGATGCGTGGCAGGCGTGCGCGCGCGGCGACGTCGATGTCGTCGTGGGCGCGCGCAGCGCCGTCTTTGCGCCGCTGGCAAACGTGCGGATCATCGTCGTCGACGAGGCGCACGAATCGTCGTACAAGCAAGACACGGCGCCGCGCTATCATGCCGTGGCGGTCGCGCGCGAACGAATGCGCGTCGAGAGTGGCGTTCTGGTGCTCGGCAGCGCGACGCCCTCGCTCGAAAGTTACGCATGCAGCGCTGAAGCGGCCGCATCGCATTGCTGGAACTGCCCGCGCGTGCCACGCGGCAAGCCGCTTGCCCGACGTGCGCGTCGTGGATATGGCGAAGGAATTCGAAGCGGGCAACCGCCGAATCTTCAGCGCCGCGCTCGCGCAGGCGCTCGACGAGCGCTTGAACGGCGGCGAAAAGATCGTTCTGTTCGTCAACCGCCGAGGCAGCGCCGGATTCTCTGCTCTGCCGCGCTTGCGGGTTTGTTCCGGAGTGCGCGCGCTGCAGCGTGTCACTCACGGTTCATCGCTGCGAAGGATTGCTTCGCTGCCACTACTGCGATGCGCAGCGCGCGCTGCCCGCGGTCTGCGAACGTGCTGCGGCATCGGACGCCGTTCGAGAGTTCGGCGTCGGAACGCAGCGCGTGGCGGAGGAAGTCGCGCGGCTGTATCCGCACGCGCGCGTTGTTCGCATGGATAGCGATACGACGACGCGCATCGGCGACCACGCGCGCCTGCTCGATCAGTTCGCCGGAGACGGCGACGTGCTGGTCGGCACGCAAATGGTTGCCAAGGGACTCGACTTTCCGACGGTTACGCTCGTCGGCGTCGTCGCGGCGGACATCGGACTGCACGCGCCGGATTTTCGAGCCGCGGAGCGAACCTTCGCACTTGATCACGCAAGTGTGCGGGCGAAGCGGACGCGCGCGGCCGCGGTGAAGCGATCGTACAGACGTATTCACCGGAGCATCCGGCAATAGCGCTTCGCGGCAGCGCACGACTACGCGGGTTTTGCGGCCGCGGAACTCGAGCAGCGCGCGGAATCGGCATATCCTCCGTCGCGCAAACTCGTGTACGTCGGCGTCGTCGGCAGAAACCGAGCAAAAGCGCTTGCGCACGCGCAGCACTACGCGCAGACGCTGCAAGAGTCGGCCGCGGCCGAGGTGCTCGGCCCGGCGCCGTATCCGATCGCGCGTTTGAACGACGAGTGGCGCTTTCGCCTAGCGCTCAAGGGGAGGCACTCGGAGCCCCTGCGAACGGCGCTTCGCGAACTCATCCTGCCCGCTGCGCGGGCGCATCGCGAATCGCGCATCGTCATAAACGTGGATCCGTAATGCATTTCCGGGTAGTATCGCTTTCGATGGCAACAGCAACGCCGGCGGGGGCGCCCATTCACCTTGCGAGCGCGACGCAGTTGCTGCCGCTCGCGTGGATATTGGGCGGCATTATCGCGGGTACGCTCGCCTATATGCTGCTCGTGCGCCCCATGCGCCGTGCGACGGCAAAACACGGCTGGCGCGCGCTCGAAACCGTTACGTCGATCGTCGGTACTGCAGTCATCCTCTGGGGAGCGCTCGCGGGCCTTTACCTCGGCATGGATCACATCACGCTTTCCGCGCGTGAAGCGAACTTCTTGGACCGCGCGATCGGCGCGCTGTTCGTGTTCTCGCTCATGTGGATCGCAGCGCGCGTGACGGGCACGTGGGTCGAGTCGTTCAGCCGCCGCTCGGAACACCGGTTCTTTTCGATTTCGCTGTACTCGACGCTGCTGCAGGGCGCGATTCTGCTCATCGGTTTGCTGACGGTTCTCAGCTCGCTGGGTATTGCCATCGCGCCGCTTTTAACGACGCTCGGGCTCGGCGGTCTGGCCGTCGCGCTCGCGCTCAACGATACGCCTGAGCAATCTCTTTGCCGGCGTGCAAATCGTAGCGGCCCGCCAGATTGCGCATCGGCGACTACGTGAAGTTCGACTTTGCCGAAGGTGAAGTGGTGGATATCCACTGGCATAACACGACGATTCGTGACTTCGAAAACAACCTCATCATCGTTCCCAACTCGAAGATCAACACGGCGCCGTTCACGAATTATTCGATGTGCGTGTCGGCACTGATGATCCCCGTAACGGCGACCGTCGCATGGAAAGGGCCGATGGCGGAGCTTCGCTCGATCGCGGAAAGCGCGGCATGCGAGGCAGTGACGGACGTCGCGGGCAAGGTTGAAGCGGAAAATTGCCAAGTCTTTCTGACGGCGCTGAACGAAACGAACGTGCAGATCACGGGCTTGTTGCCGATCGGCCATATTTCGAATCGTATTCGGGCGGTAAGCGGATTCTTGCGCCGCGTCCACGACGCCGCACTCGAAGCGAACATGGGCGCGCTCAAGCCGGTTCCTTGAGCCTGAGCGGTGAGCCGGGGACGATCAGCTGCGAGAGCAGCAAGCCCGCGACGATGAGAACGGCGGCGATGAGCGCGTTCACTGCGAGCGTCGCGGCGTCGGCGTAATTGTTTCGCGAGACGATCCAAAGCACGCTCTGGTAACTCGAGCGATCCCGGAACGAGCACGTGCAGCGCCGGCACGAGAAATACCGGTTGCGGCACCCGCAAAAACTTCGCGCCGCCGTTGGCGACAAGCCCGCAGATGAGCGAGGCGAGAAACGGCGCCACCTGATGCGCTCCGGGAACTTTGCCGAACAGGTAGGATGTTCCGAGCGCAACGATGCTGGCCAGAAAGACCCAGGCGAAGTCGCGGAAGCGCGCGTCGAGATCGATCGAAAGCCCGAACGAAAGCAGCGCGACGGCAGCGATCCAAAACGCGGGTCCCACCGGAATGGGGCGCACGTCGCCCGTATACGTGAAGACGCCGCCGACTACAGCGAAACCGAGAAAGGCGCCGCAGCCGAGCGCGAGCAGAATCGCGAAAACGCGTCCGAGCCGCGCCGTGCCCGCAATCAAATCCTGATTCGCGAGCTCGTGCAGCGCGAGCGTGAGCGAATAGCCCGGCAGAAGCACGACGACGCCGGCCACGATGGAGATGTAGAGGTTGGCGGGATGCACCAAGTGCGTATACGCCGCGACGATGAGCGTGGCGGTAAATGCCGCAAATACTTCGAACAGGCGATCCATCACGGCATTTCGCGTCGTAAACGCCGAGAGAACGCCGGTGGAGACGCCGATCAGCGCTGCAACGATGAGTTCGTGAATTCCGCCGCCCAGCAGCACGGCTACGCCGACTGCAACCGACGCAAGCGCGAGTACGCTCATCAGCGGGGATTGCTGCGGTGAGCCCGAGTCGAGATCGCGCAGTTGCGCTATTGCGGCTTGCAAATCGATACCGCCGCGCTGCAGCGAATCGAAGACGTCGTTCAGCAGCGCGAGCCTGCGAAGGTTTACGCGCCCCGGATGCATGCGCAGCATGACGATGTGCTGCGCGTATCGAGGGCCGATGGCGAGCGTGACGTTCGTGGGGAGCGCGAAGATTTCTACTTGAAGACCGAGCACGCCGCTGATCGCGGTTATCGTGCGCTCGAGCTGATCGGACGCTACGCCGGCGCGATGCAGTTCGCGCGCCAGCTGCGTGACGAAGATCGCTTTAGGATCTTCCTCGATTTTCTACTTCGCGGCTTTCTTCTTGCCGGTTGTCTTCCCGGTCGTTTTCGCGACCGGAGCTGCTGCCGCGGCGGTTGCCCTTACTGCGGCTTTGGCTAGGCGCGACTTCTTGCGCGCGGCCTTGTTCGGATGGATGATGCCCTTTTGCGCGGCCTTGTCGAACTGCGCTTCGACCGATTTGGCGACCTCGGCGTCCTGTGCGGAGGCGCCTTTCTTATAAAGCGTCTTCAAGCGCGTTTTCACGTCCAGGTTGCGGGTCGTCCGCTTCTCAGTCTGCCGGACCCATTTCTCGGCGGCCTTGATGTTAGGCACGAATGAATACTCCTCGCTTTTCGGGCACGAGGCACACTATACCATGGGGCGGGGAACCTGACAACGGGATCGGCGCTAGACGGACGCTAGACGGCCGGCCGCTACCCTTCACTGTATGACCGTTCGAACCGAGCTCGAATTGCTGGCCGAGCGCTATGCTCAGGCTTGGAACGCCCGTGACCTGTCCGCCTTGTGCGCGGATTTTGCCCCGGACGCGGACTGGGTGGACGCCCATGCCGGCCTTTGGCACGGCCGGGCGGCGATCGCCGGCGGCCACGAGCGGCTCTTTCACGCGATGGCGCGAGAAGCGACGCTGCGCTTTCAGATCGCGAAGACTCGGCTCTTGAGCGGAAAAACGGCCCTGGTGCACGTCATTTGGAGCATTGCGGGATACGGGGGCAATGCTGCCGACGGCCTACCGGTGCGTACCGGCCTTTCGCTGTTCGTTGCGTCGCGGCAAAGCGGCGTCTGGCAAGTCGTCTGCTGTCAGATCACCGACGTGCCGATCGGGAGCGACGGGCAGATACCAGGCCGACAGCGGCTCTGAAACGTTCGCGTCCGTTTCGATGAGCCGGTTGAAAACGAACGCGTCGAAGGTCCGTTTCGACACCTCGTCCGTGAGTGACCGGCGGATCTCTTCACGACGTTCCTGCGCGGCCCCCGCGAACGCGGGCGCTTCGTCAGCATAGCCCAGCAATCGCAGAAGTTGCGAGGCAGACCAGAGATAGACTTGGGGGTGGATGTAATACGTGCGGAAAGCGGGCATCGCGGAGCGAACGATCTCCGCGCAACTTCTGGCGTCATCCTCGCGCTCGAGACCCAGGTACGCGAGGCCGAGCAAGAGCGGGTAATGGACGCGGTGTGTTTGCAGCGCGTCGTCCTGCGGCGAGATGGCGGCGCGAGCCTGCTCGATCAGCGCGACGCCTTCCTCTCGAGCGCCTTTCGCGATGAGGACTTCCCCCAGATAAGCTTTTGATGCTCGCTTGAGCGTATGCGCGCTCTTCACCCATCCGCAGCGATTCGCGAAGATTCTGCTCCGCCGTGTCCAGGTCGCGCGCCCACACTGCAGTATTCGAAAGATTCGCAAGTATAGAGGCGGCCGCATCGTCTGCGCCGCAGGTTCGCGCGGTATCGAGGCCTTCTTTTCCGAATGCGGCGGCGGCAACGAAGTTCGCGCAGCGATTTTCAGCCATGATTTGCCAATTGCGGACGAGCGCGACGTCGCGAAGCCGTCCGGCCATAACGCTGATTTCCGCCGAACGAGCGAAATGCTGCTGCGCCTGGCCAATCAGCATGCGACGCGTGGCGGCCGCGCCGATCGAGCGGTGCGCCAATGCTTCCAGCCATCGGTCGCCCGCAGTACGCGCGTGTTCGAGCATCTCGAGCCCGGCCGCATGCGCAGCCGCGGGATCGCGATCGAGCAGCACGCCCGAGTGCACGTGGCAAAGGCGCGCGGCTACGCGCGCGTCCGCATGCCGCTCCAGATTCGCACGCGCTCGACCGATCTGCTCGTCCAGCGCGTCCAGCGGATGGCCCGCGCGAAGCGCCGCGGCGTACAGCGCGGTAAGGCACCGCAGTAAGGCTTCGACATCGCTGCCGCCGGTGAACGCTTCGAGGGCTTTTTGCAGCAGTTTCGTCGCTTCGGCCAGGCTGCCGATTCGGCTTTGAAATTCGCCCGCGCGCAGCAAGAACGCCGGAACGTACTGCGGCGCAGATGAAACGAAGCGCTCGAGCGCGTCGACGGCCGCGCGCTGCGCGTCAGCCGGTTCTCCGTTCGTGAAGTCGACGGCTCGAAGCAGCGCTTCGGCTCGGCTTTTCTCGTCGAGCGTTTCGCCGAGCGAAAGCAGTTCGTTGAGATAACGCCGCTGCGTTTCTCGATCGGCGCGCATGCCGGCGACCAGCTCCATGACGCGAACGCAGCGGAAGCGCCGCTGCGGATCGCCGGCGTTTTCATAGGCCTTGCCGGCATACGCGAAAGCTTCTTCGGAGGCGTAAATGTCGAGCGCGTGTTCTGCCGCAACGACGTAGGCATCGGCGGCGTCTTCGATAACGCCGCCCCGTTCAAAGTGCCACGCCGCGTTCGCGGCAATTTCCCCGAACCGTCCGTCATAGAGACGCCGCAGTGCGAACCCGACGCGTGCGTGAAGCGTGCGGGCCGTTTCATCGGTTACGGCTTCATACAGCGCTTGCCGAATGACGTCGTGAACGAAGCAAAGCTGATCGTTGCTGCCTTGACGCAAGAAATGCGAGGTGACCAGTTCGTCCAGACGCTGCAAAACGTCACCCTCGCGCATCCCGGTGACGTCCGCAAGCAGCTCCGCGGAAGGAGACGCACCGGCGATCGCCGCCGCGTGCAGCAGGGAGCGCGCCGCCTCGTTCAGACGGGCGAGGCGTTCGCGAACGATCTCGGCTATCGAGTCGGGAACGCGCTCGAGCCCGCTCTCGCGCAATTCTCTCACCAACTCCACGACGAACAGCGGGTTACCGTCGCTGCGTTCGTACACGCGTTGCAGCAGATCGTCCGGCAGCGTCCGTCCCGCGCAGAAGCAGGCGAGTGCGAACGCTTCGTCACGGCTGAGCGCGCTGAGCGCGAGATTGGTGCTCCGTCGGCTCTTTACCAATTGCCGGCGCAGCGCGCGCAACGCACGCGAGATCTCGAATTCCCGATAGGTGCCGACGAAAAGCACCGGCGATCGCGAGAGGCGCAGCACGACGTAGCGCAGCATGTCGAGCGTTGCGTTCCCGGCCCAATGAAGATCTTCGAGGACGACGATCACCGGCGCCTCGGCGGCACGCCGCGCGAGAAGGTCGGCGACTGTTTCGAAGAGTCGAAGGCGCTCCTCTTCCGCGGACAACGGAGCGAAAATGTCGGCGCCGAGCGCGTGCGCGATGCCGGCGAACGCCGTATATGCCGACTCTTCGTGCTCCGCCGCCGCGCCGGTCAGGACCTCGCCGCCGCTTTCCGCAACCGCTTCGGCGAGCGCAGTGACAAGTGTCGTCTTTCCGATACCGGCTTCGCCGCCGATGAAAAGCGCGCGTCCTTCGCCCCGCGACGCGCGTTGCCATTCGTCCAGCAGCGTCGCCAGTTCGTTGCGCCGCCCGACCAGCGTGACGGCCGGTTTCGTCGATCCGTTCGCACGGCGGTCCACTTGCGTCGAACGGCGAATCTGCTCGTACGCTTGCATCGTTTCCGCGAGAGGCTGCGTTTGCAGTTCGGTGCGCAGCCGTTCGGCGAAGCGTTCGTATTCCGCGATCGCGCCGGAACGATCGCCTAAGAGCATGCGGGTTTCCATGATCGCGCGCAGGGCGTCTTCACGCCATGGATCGGCGGCGAGCATCAGCTGCGAGTACTGCAGCGCTTCCACGTAAGCGGAACGTTCGCGCGCGGCGCCGCAGAGTTGCGCAAGCGCAGAGAGTTGCAGCGTTCGCAGGCGCTCGCGTTCGAAGTCGATCCATTCCTCGGCGCAGCGTTCGTACAAATCGCCGCTGTAAAGACGTACCGCCCGCGCGCGGAGCGCCCGTTCCTGAACTTCCGTTTCGAACGCCTCGACGTCTACCCAGTACGAGCTCTCCGCGTTCCACGCGATCGCTTTCGCGCCGGCGATGACCCACGGCGAACCGTTTGCCGGCGGGAGGGCCTTTGCCAAATAATGCAAGTGGCGGCGCACGTTCGCGTAGGCTTCGGCTTGCGGCGAGTCCGGCCAAAGCGCCGCGGCGATTTTTTCGCGCGCGATCGGCCCGCGCCGGTTCAGCAGCAAGTACGCCAGCATCGGCAGAGTTTTCGGCGGCGCCTTGAAGACGTGCATCTGCCCGCCGACTTCCAAGCGCGGCTCACCGAACAGATAGATTCTCAGCCGGTCGTGCGTCATGACACCGTTGGCCCCGTGTTCCACGCCCGGTGCGCGGGCTCCGTCGTGCCCGCATAGACGGCTTTTAGACGCACGAGGCGTTAGGCTGTGCGGCATGAAGCAGTTCGTATACGTCGCCTGCGCAGCCGCGTTGCTGTTGGCCGGGTGCGGTGGCGGCACAAACAGTTCGATTCCTAACCAACAGCCCGTCGACTGGGTCCTGCAGGCGGGCGCTTCCGGCCAGAATGAAGCGCTGCAAGCCCTGAAATATTATCCTGCGTCTATAACGATAAACGCGGGCGACTCGCTCACCTGGAAATACCCCGCGGGTGAACCGCACACCGTGACTTTTCTTGGGCCGAAAACGGCACCGCCCGCGCCGAACGATCCCACCGACGCCGCGCCCGCCGGCGGCACGAGCTACGATGGCAGCGCCTATACCAGTTCCGGTTTTCTACTGGGCGGTCAGACCTACACGCTGACGTTCCCGAAGGCAGGTACGTACACGTATTACTGTTTGATTCACGGCGGAATGTCCGGCACGGTGGTGGTGCAAGACAAGGGCTCGTCGTATCCGCTCTCTGCGGTTCAAATGAGTAATACGAGCACTGCGCAAATCGCGGCCGATCTGAACAGTGCAAGCAGTGCGGTTTCGCAGTTCCCGTACACTGCGGGAGGGCCGCATTTGGCGGCCGGCATCGCGCCGGGCCTCGGAAACCAGCGCACGCCGGTGAGCGTCGTCCGATTCTTGGACGGTAATTCGCTATCGGATACGAGCGTCACCGTCGCGGCCGGAACCACTGTGACGTGGACCAATCTCGATGCGAATTTACCGCACACCGTGACGATTGCCGCGGCGGGCCAGACGTTACCGGCGATGGCGCCGTTCTCGCCTCCCGCGGGTGGAAACACGTACGACGGATCGACGCTCGTGAATTCGGGAGTTTTGATGCCGGGTCAGAGCTTCAGTCTCACCTTCACGAAACCCGGAACGTACACGTACTACTGCCTCTTCCATGACGATACGGAAAACATGGTTGGAACGGTCGTCGTGCAATAGGAGTTACTCGGTACCCGCGCAGAGTATTCTGCGGAAACTCTCGTACCGGCTCGAAGCGATGCGGCCGTCCGCGGCAGCAGCTTGAACCGCGCAGTCCGGCTCGTGCACGTGACTGCAATCGGTGAACCTGCAGCGGCCGGCCAAGTCGCGCATCTCACGGAACCCATCGACCAGCTCTTGCGCCCTTATCGCGCCGAGTCCGAATTCTGCGACTCCGGGGCTATCTATAAGGAAGCCGCCGGACATGCGATAGAGGCGCGAGGCCGTCGTCGTCTGCCGGCCGATCCCATGGCGCGAAACGTCGCCGACCACCGCATCCCCGCCGAGCGCGCGAAATATCGAGCTTTTGCCGACGCCCGATACGCCGCACAGCAAGGAGTGGCGCCGCTCCAGCGCCGCGCGCAGCCCCTCGACATTGCTACCGGCCTTGGGATTGACGATCAGCGTTTCGTAGCCGAGCGAGCTGTACAGGGAGTACAGACGATTCGCGGTTTCGTCGTCCGCCAAATCCGGCTTCGTCAGCACGACGAGCGGACCGATGCTTTCAAGCTCCGCAAAGGCGAGCAGTTGATCGAGTGTGAGGAGGCGCGGCGGCGGGTCGGCCAGAGCCGTGACCGTCACTAGGGTATCGACGTTCGCCGCCATGGTCTTTGCTCGGCCTTCTACCGTACGGCGCTGCAGCGTAAACGTGCGCGCCTCGGCGGATTCGACCAGAACGCGCCCATCTTCAAGAAGCCGCACGTGCACGCGGTCGCCCGGCGCCAGCATCTCGCGTTTGCCCGTGGCGCGTTTCAGATCCGCAACGCGCGGATGCTCCTCGGTATCGAGCACGACGTGTGCAGCATTTTTACCAACGGAAACGACGCGCGCCGGGAACGTGAGATTCACGCGGCTAACGAAGGTCTCATCGTGACTTGGGCACGCACCCTGCGCATCGACTCGGCGCTGACGGACGCGATCGGAAACGGCGTCACCGCGCTCGCGCGCGGCGGGGTGAGGGCGCGCATTCGGGACGTCCCCATCGTTCCGCGCGTATACGCACTGATCGAGGGACCCGAAAGCGTCGATCCTGCGCAGTTCGCGCAGTCCGTTCCCAATGCAAAGTGGTATGATGCGGCGATCATCGCTCTTGCAATTGAACCTCTGCCTGCGGATGCCTTGCCGCAACTTGCGGACGCGCTGAGCGGGCCGGGCGCGCCTGCGGGCATTTGCGCGTGTGAAACGGTCGGCGAGCGGCTCGTGCTCGAATTCCGGCCTGACGTGACACCGCCGGCGCTCGTGAACGGTATCATCGACGTGGAATTGCGCCGTTACGGCGGTACGCGGCGAGTGGCGCTGCTTTGCCCGCTGCCCACCGCACTGCTCGCTGAAGTTGCCGCCGAGGGTCTCCAGGCGCCGGAAGTTGCGACGGACCGGATTCTCGAATCGCTGTTAGGGCTCGAGCATGCTGAATAGCGTTTGGCAATACGTCGGAGCGACGGACATCCTCGACATCCTGGCGACGAGCGTTCTGATCTATTACTTTTTGCTGCTGATTCGCGGAACGCGCGCGGTCCAGATCTTGACCGGCGTGCTCGTGCTGCTGGGGCTGCTCGGCGTTGCGAATCTATTCCACATGCTGCTTCTCGGTTCGATCCTCAACCTGGTCGTGCTGGGTGCCGCGATCTCGCTGCCGATCGTATTTCAACCCGAGTTGCGGCGCATGCTCGAGCAGCTCGGCCGCGGCGGTTTCTTTCGATTCAACGAGGGCGATCCGCGCAGCACGGCGCGCGGCGACGAGAGAGCAATGGCGACGCTGGCAAAAGCGGCGTTCCTCCTCTCACGAAACAAGTACGGCGCGCTCATCGTCATCGAGCAGCAGACGGGCCTCAAAGAGTTCGTCGAAAGCGGTACGACGCTCAACGCCGCGCTTTCGGCGGAATTGCTGCTCTCGCTGTTCGTTCCGCGATCGCCGCTGCACGACGGTGCTGCCATCGTGCGCCAATCGCTTATCGAAGCCGCCGGTTGTTTTTTGCCGCTGGCCGAGCAGTCGCTGACCGAGCGCCGCCTGGGAACGCGCCATCGCGCGGCGCTCGGGGTTTCGGAGCAAACCGACGCTGTCGTTCTGGTCGTCTCCGAAGAAAGCGGCAGCATCTCGGTCGCAAGAGAAGGGAAACTTTCGCGGCCGATCGAGGACGAGACGCGGTTGTTTCGCGTGCTGCTGGCATCCACGCGCCCACGCCGCCATCCGCGCGAGATCCGCGACGACCTGGTCACACAGCTGCGCGCGCGGCTGAACGTCCCCGTGCTGCACCGTCAGCCGCCGGACGAGCGGAAGAAGGCGGGACAAATCTAATGGTTGCGGCGATCCGCCGAAACTTCGGACTCAAACTGCTCTCGCTGTTCCTGGCTATGGTTGGATGGGCGTATTTCCGCTTTGCGGGCAATCCGCTCCTGACCGCCCGTTTCAATCAGCAGCTCAGCGTTCCCATTGCGGCGGTGAATTTGCCAACCGATTACATCGCGCGTTTTCCGGATAAGACCGCCGTCGTCACGGTCGTACCGCAACGGGGACAACCGCCGGTGAAGCCCGATGAAATCAAAGCCGTGATCGATCTTTCGAACCGCGCGGCCGGCGTGTACAACGTTCCGGTGCAGCTCGTCGCCCCCAACGTTGCCGTGCAATCGCTCAGTCCGGCGTCCGTAACGCTGACCATCGAAAAGGTCGATCAAAAAACGTTTCCCGTCGCAATGTACTACGGGAGTCAAGGCAACGTCGTGGTCAGCCATTTCACGCTTACGCCGGCATCCGTAACGGTGCGCGGTCCCGATAGCGAATTGGCACAGGTGGCAACCGTACGCATCAGCATGCCGCTGAGCAGTTCCCAGCCGTCATTCGACGAAATGATTCGGCCGATGGCAGTCAATTCGAGCGGCGATGAAATCGGCGACGTGCAAGTCGTACCGAACCTGATCCGCGTTCAAGCAAAGCTCCTTCCCGCGACCGGAACTTCGAAATGAGCCGGCTCTTCGGAACCGACGGCGTACGAGGCGTCGCGAACGCCGAACTCACGCCGGAGATTGCGTTTGCCGTTGGACGCGCCGGTGCGATGGTGCTGGCGCGCACGAGCGATCGACACAAGCCGATCGTCGTCGGCCGCGACACACGGCTCTCCGGCACGATGCTGGAGGCTGCGATCGTCGCAGGCATCACGTCGGTGGGACGAGATGCCGTATCGGTCGGAATCGTTCCAACTCCGGCGGTCGCGACGATTACGGTTCGAACCGGCGCAGCGGCCGGCGTGATGATCAGCGCATCGCACAATCCGATCGCCGACAACGGCATCAAGTTTTTCGGACCCGACGGCTTCAAACTTTCGGACGCGATCGAAGACGAGATCGAGGCGCTGGTGGATGCACGCAACGTTCCGCGCCCCACGGGAACGGACATCGGCGTAGCCGCGATAGCACAAAACCTCGGCAAGCACTACTACGACGAGCTGTACGCTCGCGCGGAAAATCTCAGTTCACTGACGGTCGTCGTCGATGGGGCGTTTGGGGCGGCGTACGCGTACGCACCGTATGCGCTGCGCAAACTGGGCGCAACGGTCGAAGAGATCAACTGTGAGAACGACGGTGCCCGCATCAACGTCAATTGCGGCGCGACGGATCTGCGGCAGCTCCAGGCACGCGTACGCGAGACTCGTCGCATCGGGGCGGAGCAACGTCGTGGGTGTTGCATTCGACGGCGACGCGGATCGCGCGCTGTTCGTAGACGAAACCGGCGCAGCGCTGAGCGGCGATCACGTGATGCTCGTGCTGGCCCGCGATCTGCACGAGAGAGGCGAACTCGCGGGAGATGCGGTCGTCGCTACGGTGATGAGCAACATCGGACTCGAAAAGGCGCTCGCGGCGCACGGCATTGCGCTCTTGCGGGCGCCCGTCGGCGATCGCTACGTACTCGAGCGCATGCGTGAAGGCGGATATGTGCTCGGCGGCGAGCAGTCGGGACACATCATCGATCTGCGCAACAACACGACGGGCGATGGTCCGATGACCGCAATTGCGTTGTTTTCCACGCTCGTTCGCCGAGGCGAAAGGCTTCACGATTCGGCAAGCGAGCTGACGGTCTATCCGCAGGTTTTGGTCAACGTCAAAACGGCGCGCAAAGAGGTGCTGCAAGCACCGGACATCCGACGGGCAGTCGAAGAAGCGGAGAGGAACTTAACCGGAAATGGACGATTGCTGATACGTCCGTCGGGTACTGAGCCGCTCATCCGTGTTATGGTCGAGGGCGACAATCAGCAGCGGATTGAGGAACTGGCGCACAGCCTGGCCGACCGTATCAGGCAGGCCGCTACAGTTACTTAAGACCCATGCCGATATACTAAAGAACCCCTCGTTGACCCCGGAAAGGGAAATCCACCCCTGGGTGCAACATCGGGGCAGGCGTCGCGGCTACCCAGCCGGGCGCTTACAAACCTGCCAAGTGATCACTGAGTCCGGGCCGCGCCCGGAGCGGGGGACATACCGGTAGGGGTGAATGGGCCGGTCCGGCCCTAGGGCGATCTTTCACGTCCGAACCCGTCAACTAACCCCGCAAGTGTTTTGAAAGAGGAGCAGTTTTTGCGTTACCTTATTGCCTCTGGGGTGTTGGCGTTTTTACTCGCCGGTTCCGGCGCCGCGGCATTCGCCGATTCGGCGACGACGGCCGCGCCGCAGGCCGCCCCCGCGACGGCAGCCGGTGTTCCCGCTACGACCGCATCACAAGAGGCGGCAACGGAGCCCGGAACGCCCGTAGACAGTCCCGACGTCGCGCAGTGGACCGCGCAGCTCGTTCGCGAGCAGCACGCCGCGCCGGCGCACCGCGAAGCTCATGGACTAAGCAAGTTCGCCAGCCGAATTCTCTCGCGTACCACCACGATCGCGCGCACGCTGACTCGCGACGCGCTCCGGTTCCTCGGCACGCCCGTACGTGTTCGGCGGAACGAGCACGTCCGGATTCGATTGCTCGGGGTACGTGCAGCACGTTTTCGCGATGCTGGGAGTAAGCATTCCGCGCACGGCCGATGCCCAGTATTACGCCGGGCGCCACATCAAAGGCAAAATGAGAGCCGGAGATCTCGTGTTCTTCCAAACGTATGAACCCGGGCCGTCGCACGTCGGCATCTACATCGGCAACGGCAGATTCGTTCACGCATCGAGCCACGGCGTGATGGTGAGCAGCCTGTCCGATTCCTACTGGTCTTCGCGCTATCTGGGCGCGAAGCGCATGCTCGCAAGCGCGAAGTAAGATCGCGACGGAAGAAACTCGCGCCGACGCGGAACAGCGTCGAGCAGCCCTCGCATATCTGGTTTGGCCGGTAGCCCTGTACGAGCGTTTTGCAGAGCGCGACCCGGCATCATCGTGGTACCGCAGGCAAATACAGCAGGCGGTCACGTTCGGAGCACGCGCGACGATCTGGGGAGGCGTCGCGCTGCTCTGGCCCCTCATCCTTTCACTATTCGTCGGCAATCTCACGGCTACGCTCGTCTTTTATGCGCTTGCGATTCCGCTCGACGTCATCGTTTTCGCAGTTTGGCTCAAGCGGTCGCTGACCTACGCCAAGCGCGCCTCTCGCGGCGAAACGTTTGCGCTGTACGAACCGGCAACCGCAATGCAAACAAGGGGAATTCCCGCCAAGCACTAATCCAGGTTCGCCGTCGCCGCGAGCATCAAAGCAGCGGCAGCCGTTGGGGTGTAGCCAAGCGGTAAGGCAGCGGGCTTTGAATCCGCCACGCGATGGTTCGAATCCATCCACCCCAGCATAAAGCAAAGACCGGTCTTGCGACCGGTCTTGCTTTATGTAAGGCCGTTGCATTCGCACAAATGCATGCGGAGTAAACCGCTGCCGAAAGCAGCGAAACGCACTTACTCGGATTGTGCGAACTGTACCTCGCCGGAAAGCGGCAGCGCGTAGACCGACGTGCCGTTCACGACGTAAATCGTGTTGCCGGCAATGATGGGCGGACTCGTCGTGAACGGTTTCTTGAATGGCCGAATTTCGAGTAATTTTCCGGTGCGCGCATCGAGCGTGTAAAACACGCCGACGGTGTCGCCGACGTAGAGACGCCCGTCTTTCACGACGGGACTCATCTTCACGGGGCCCGACGTTTCGAATCGCCAGTCGATCTTTCCGCTCGAGCCGTCAAACGCAAGAAGCTCCCCATCGAGCGGCGCCGGCTGATAATAGATGCCGTTCACGTACGTTCCCGCAATCGCGGACTCGTCAGATGCGACGATGCTCCACAACCCGTCACGCTTGCTTCGATACGTCCAGATCGCGCGTCCCGTATTCGCATCGAGCGCGGCTACCACAGTTCGTCCGACGTATTTGATCTTCGACGGCTGCACGGACGAAACGAAAAATCTGCCGTCGCCGTACGCCGGCGCGCCGTCGCAGTGCCCGTACGGCGATCTCCAGAGAACCTTTCCGTTCGCTGGATCGAGCGCAACGGCGGCGCTGCTTTTTATTCCCTCGGCACACACGCCGACCACGACGATTCCGTTCGCGATCACCGCAGACGACATCGTGGAAGCGCCGCCGACGTCCGTCGACCACAATACCTGACCGGTGTCGGCGCGAAGCGCATAGGCGTGCCAGTCGCCGTTCGCGAAAATCAAACGGCCGCCGTCGTACACCCCGGACGGCATGTTCTCGCCAACCGTGTGATACGTCCAGCGTGGTTTTCCGCTTTGCAGATCGAAAGCGGCAATCTCGTCACCCTGGGGGACGCCCCACACTTCCTTGTTTCCAAATCGCAGCCGCAGCCCGAGATTAGTGCTACGATCGAGCACGCCGTTGCGTCCCGTACCCACGTAGACCGTGTCGCCGGCGACGATAGGCGTCGACATCGCGATATTGCTGACGCGCGCAGTCCACAATTGTCGTCCGTTGCGCGCGTCGAGCGCGACCAGTTTGTGCGAGAACGACGTGAACAGCAGCTTTCCGCCGACCAGCGCAAGACCGCCGTTCAGTTTTGCTTTCGCATCGTATGCCCACGTGACCGCGCCGCCCTGATTGAATACGGCATTGCGCCCGGGCGCAGCTTGATACATCGCCCAAGCCGACGACTGCGAGCGTATTGGTGCTGAGGGCGCCGGCTGCGAAGCAGTGGCGCATCCCGAAACTGCGACGGCTGCGACCGCCGCCGCGGCCCTAAGCGTATAATTCATCGGCCCCCGTCTTTCTTAGGGCGCATTTCCCGACGCAGGTATCGTACGCTTGCCGTGAGCGAGCGTATACCGCCGGGTTGCGCTGCCGGCTAGGTCTTTTGGGCGCGCTCGCGAAGCGCGCCTCCGGATGAGCGCCAATACGCTGCACGTCACCAACGGTGACACGGTGCTGCACCTGTGGAAGAAGGCAGGGCTGCTCGGCACGCACTTAGCTTGGCGCGACGTGCTACACGAAGGCCCGGTGTTAGGCTCGCTCCCGCTCGAAGAACTCAGCAGTCTTCGCGCTGATTTTCTAGCGTCACGCGGATACGGCAACGCGATTAAGCTGCACTACGACTTCGAGAAACGCGATGCCGTGATACGGCGCGCGGCAGAGTTCGAAGAAATCGTTCTGTGGTTCGAGCACGACCTTTACGACCAGCTGCACTTGCTGCAAATCCTGGCCGTCCTGCAGGCGCAGGGCGTGGGCGCGGGTTCAGTCCAGATGATACAGGCGGATCAGTACCTCGGTCTGCTCAGCGCCGACGAGATTATGGCACTCTTTCCGAAGCGCCGATTTCTGACGAGTGCAATGGCCGACGGCGCCGCAAAAGCCTGGCGCGCGTTCACATCCGAAGAGCCGGAACTGCAGTACGCGGCAACGTCCCAGCCGTACGCCGGATTCCCATTTCTCGCGCCCGCGCTCAAGCGGTTGTGCGAGGAATACCCCGCCGCCGGCAGCGGCCTCTCGCGAACGCAAAAGCACGTGCTGGAGGCTTGCGCTCAGGGCGCGCGGCGAAAAGAAGATCTGTTCCGCCGTTCGCAGGCTCGCGAGGAGGCATCATTTCTCGGCGATTCGGCGTGCTACCAACATATCGACGACCTCTGCGCCGAACCCGCGCCGCTGCTCTCGGAGCTCGAGAACGGCTACGAGCTCACGGTCCTCGGACGGCGCGTGCTCGCCGGCGACGCGGATTGGCTCGAGCGCCAGCCGATCGATAGATGGATCGGCGGCGTGCATTTGACGAACGCGAACGATTGGCGGTGGAACGAGGCGGACGAACGCGTGGTACAAGGCGAGGGCGTGGGCCGGAGCGAACGCGCGCCTTCTGACAACTGAAGAATGGGTGGTATTATGGCGCATGAGGCACTTTCGGTTGACATCAAATCCGAACATGACGGCGCGGCGATAATTTATCGCCTGCACGGCAGTTTGGATTTGGCGACGGCTCCTTCACTTCGAGCGGCGCTCCTCGAAGCCGCGAACGAAGGCAAACACGACATCATCGTCGATCTCACCGAACTCGAATTCTTGGATTCCACGGGCCTGGGCGCGCTGATCGGCGCGCACCGCCGCGCGCTGGAAAACGGCGGCCGAGTCCGCCTCATCGTCCGCGACGGCCCAATTCAGCGGCTCTTGAACATCACCGGTTTGATGCGCATCTTCGCCGTTTACGCCTCACTCGAGGCCGCGCTGAACGATCGCGATCGGCTCGTGGCATCGCTGTAGTTCCGATACGATTCGTCCAGCAGCTCGATGACGTGTTGCACGCGCATCGGGCTCTTTCGTTTGCGCAGATGCGCGGTCATCTGCAGCGCGCAACCCGGGTTCGCCGTCGCAACCGCGTCGGCTTGCGTTGCTGCGACGTTCTCCGCCTTACGCGTTCCCAAGCGATTCGCCATCTCCGGCTGCGTCACGTTGTAGATGCCGGCACTGCCGCAGCAAAGCGAACTCTCGTTCATCTCGACCAACCGAAGTCCCGGAATTCGCGAGAGTAAGCGGCGCGGCGCCGCAGTGATTCTTTGCGCGTGAGCAAGATGACATGCGTCCTGATACGTAACGGTGCGTTCGACCACCCCCAAGTCGCCCACGATGCCAATCTCGTCGAGAAACTCGAGCACGTCCCGCACGGCCGCGGAAAACCGCGCGGCGCGCTCCGCCCACTGCGGCTCGTTTCGTAGCAAATGCCCGTACTCTTTGAGTGTGGATCCGCAGCCGGCGGCATTGATGATGTAGTAGTCCGCGCCCGAGGATTCAAACGCAGCGATGTTGCGTTTTGCCAGTTCGCAGCCGAAACGCATTTCGCCGGCGTGAACGGCGATCGCGCCGCAACACCCTTGAGCAGCCGGAGCAACCACACTGCAGCCGTTGCGCTGCAGCACGCGCACCGTCGCTTCATCGACGTGCGCGAATGCTACATGCATGACGCAGCCTGCGTGCAGCATCACGGTAAACCGCGGCGACGGAACGACATAGCGCTGCCCGCGCGCGACGAAGAATTTGGATGAGATCTCCGGCGCGAGCGCTTCACTTTCTTCCAAATGCAGCGCGCGCAGCAATCCCATTTTGCGCGCGAGCCGCTGTAGGCCGCTTCGCTGATAAACGCGCAGCAACGCGGCCGCAGCCCGCATGACGGCCAGGTTTCCGAAAAGCACCTTGAGGACGAACCAGCGGAAGAAGCGCAAAAGCGGCGAGCGCGTCGCGGCTTGTGCGTCGGCGATTTCGGAACGCGCCGCTTCGACCAGTTGCCCGTATTGCACGCCGCTCGGGCAGACCGCCTCACACGCACGGCAGTCCAAGCACTCGGACATTTGATGCACGAAACCCGGCGAGAGCAGGTCGAGCCGTTCCTCGGCGACCGCTTTCACGAGGCTGATCCGGCCGCGAGGCCCCGACGTTTCCGTCAGGGTCTCGACGTAGGTCGGGCAGGTCGGCAGACAAAGGCCGCAGCGGACGCACTTGTTATACACGGACGCGTCGATCATCGCGAAACGTCTGTTCGCCCCCGTTTTGACGAAGCATTTCCAACGCAAGCGCATTTCTTGCCGGAAGCTGAGCGGGCAAGAGCGGTACCTGGTGCGAACTAGCGCTTTAGATGAACTTCATGCACGGCGAACCGGTGCCCTCGCCGGTGAACGTCAGCGTGGCATCCCCTGCCGGTACATACACCGTCGGCAATGCATCATTTTTCCGGTACATCGTTCGTTTGGCCGAGGCAGACCTCGCGCTGAGCGGACCCGAGCGCGAAGCATTGGAGATGCTCGCTGCGATACCGCACGCATATTTCGACGATGAGGAATTCGTTTGGGGCCGGGGCTGGCGCGTCGTGCCGCCGGTATCACTCGACGACTGGGCGGTTCTCGAATCGACGCCGCAGCGTTTGCGCCATGCGCTTGAAACTGCGCGGCGAATTCTGTGGGAGAATGCCGCGCCGGTCGGCGTGAGCGCACACGAAATCGTCGCAATCGAAAACGAACTCGACGAAGTGTTTGCCGTGCTCAAACGCGCAGAAGATGCCGGCTTTCCCGTCAACATCAGCTACGTGAGTTAAAAGAAGAAGACCGGCGCGTCGCCGGTCTTCCCTTGCTCGTTGTCTTGCTGTTCAGGACCGAAGGGGATCTGCGTTGATCTTTGGATGTCCCTCCATCCTGGTTGTAACCACGCGCGGGCAAAACTCACGTTCCATGCGGACGCTCTACAAGGGAGCAGCCAAGGTCAGCGGGCGTCGTTTAGAAGAACAAAACACCTTCGTGAAAGCCACGGCCCTTGGAGGTTCTAGCCGCTAATGGCTTGCTTGGTGAACAAACTGCCGGCCGAATATTTGCCTTTACGTCCGCGCATCGCATACACATGGACGTATCGGATCTAGAAGATCCTGACCGCCAGGGCCGCAATGTCATCCTGGAGTCGCCCCCCGCTAAACCTGTCTACCTCGTGCAAGAGCGCATCAACAACATCGCGCATCGAAGAGGCGTGTGCTGCTCGAGAAGCCGTCGAAATGAGCCGTTCCATTCCGAAGAAGTCCCCGCTAGGCGATCGCGCTTCCGTGACGCCGTCCGTTGTGGCGACGAGTACTGTGCCGGCTTCAATGTCCAGCGTGCGCTGTTTAAAAAGGTGGTGTTGGTCGTCGAAGACGCCAATGAGCGGTGCGGTGGGCGCAAGCACGTCTAGTCTGCCGTTCGGTCGACATAAGATGATTGGCTCGTGACCGGCCGATGCGTAGGTGAGCGCCCGGCGATCGTGGTCCAGAATGCCGACAAAGACACTGGCGAAAGACTCGGTTCGCTCGAAGGCATTGTTTTCGATGTACGCGCGGTCGAGCGATCGCAAAACGCGCTCCGCCGTGAGCCCCTCGGAGGTATAACACCGCAGCCCGTACTTGACCAGTGCGGCATGAATGGCCGCCGTTGCACCTTTTCCGGAAATATCCGCGATGGCCAGCGAGACATTACCATTATCGAAATGATAGACGTCCACGATATCGCCGCCAACCGCACCGTCCGCCAGCGCGTAGGCCGCGTGGTATTCGATGCCGTCGATCCGATGGGTTGACGCAGCGAAGAGATGATGGATCAGCGTCTCCGCAGCTCGGCGCTCTTCGTCGCTTAACAGTGGCGGTGCCGGCGCTTCTTGAGCGGCGAGCTTTTGCGTAGGCGAAAGAGTCGCTTCAGTTGCAAGCGGCTTAGTGAATGCGTGGCGGTCAAAGGTCATTGAAGGTCCCTAACAAGCACAACCGCGCAAGGCTGATGCCTTGCGTGTTAGTCGATAGATTGCGCGCGGCGGCGAAGGCTCATGCAGGGCGGTCGCTCGACCGCTTGAGAAGGTTCCAGATTAGCCTGTCGGCACCGAAAACGGCGGTTTAGGTCACTCCAATGTCCACGGAGCCGCGCCCGTATGAGCGTGACCCGCAGCGAAATGTTTGCTCACATCGTACCGTACAAAACGTGCGTGCTTCAAACCAGAAAAATCAAGAGTCTACTCCGTTAAAGGGGTCGGCGGTTCTCCCGGCATCGTCGCTTCGAGGTGCTCGAGGACTGCCGCGGACTGATCTTCACGCTCGCGCCGCAAAACCACCTCATATTGACCGGCGGAGTCGCGCGCGAAGTTGATTGGCTCCCAGCCATCACGTGATAGGTTGCTAAGGTCGTCCTCCATATCTCGTGCGCCCGCAAAATTTTTTACACGATATTCGTATGGAATGCCCATCGGTGGAATTATTCCCATCGTTGCTCGGATGCAGGCATCCGTTTGGCGTCATGCCTGCTTTGGGAATAAGCGTGAGCGGCCGATACGCCGGGAAGTGAGGATCGAGCACATTCGGATGCGTGCGAGAATACTGTCTTTCTTGTCCTTGTGCGTCGCGCTGCTCTCGACCGCTTCGCTCGGCGCACTGGCGGATCAACGCTATTCGGTAAGCGGCAGCGATCGTTACACGATGGGCTCGGCAGCAAACAGCGACACGCTCTCGCTTACAGGAGATGAAACGCTGACCATCCGCAAACGCGGCTCGCGCACCGAATTTACTGCGCAATTGAGTGGCACGCAATCGGATGGCTCCGAGACGCTACCCTTGCGCGGTTCATTTACGCAGGTTCTCACTTCGTCGGGCGATCTGCGGGATGAAGCCAATGCAGATCCGCAGTTTGCAACGATCCTCAACCAGCCGTTCGATATTGAAATCGACGGGCAGACGTTGAACGATCTGCTCCATTCACGTGCACGCCTGATGCTGAACATGCCGGCGCCGCTGACCGGCGGGACGTTACGCGGTTACTTGCAACGTGGTGCGATTGCACGCGTCGGGTCGGTTCGCGCGCTTCAGGTACGGTTCGATGCCACGGGCCCCGCACATGGCAGAGTTGCGGGTGACGGTGCGCCGACGATTGGTGGCACGGTGCAGATGCACGGCACCGCCTACTACGCGTTGCGCGGCGTGCCGTTGCTGCTGGGACTTGATGAAACGTTCACGATGACCGCAGCGCTTCACGACGAAGGCCGCACCGTGCCGGTCGTCGTTGTGCACCGGCGCCGCTTTCGAGCGATTTCAACGGACGTGCCCTTCTCGGTTGGCGCGTCGCCGTTCGATTAGATCGACGAACCTGACGCATCAGAGCCCAACGGATTGCTTGCTCATAGGCGTAGGCTACGCCGGTTTACACACGGCAAGTGCGCACGCCCGTCCTGTGCTTGTTTTGCGACGTACCAAATATCCGTCGGGTGTGGGGATGCGTTGGGATCGGCACCGACGCGGACCCGCTAGCTTTCGCGGAGAATGGCCTCCGCGAGGATGTGCCGGATGAGGTCTTCCGGTACGCCGGACTGCCGGGCGGCCGTAATCGCATTCCGCAAATTGGCTGCAGCCGTACGCAGATCGCCTACGGCGGGATCGGCGCGCAGCAAGGCGTATGAAAAATTCGCGGCGATGCGGCCTAATCGTTCGTCGGCACCGCGCTCAAACGGCGTATCGGATCGAAGAGGCTCTTGCGCGTCGGAACACATCCGGTTGAGTCTTTACCCTCCGCTGCCCAGCAATGCGGCATTCTCTGAATGGTCGTCCCAGACGTGTTGCTGCTTCCGGGGACAATCGTGGTCCGCTCTCTTGTAGAAGATTAGCGGGCAATTTTGGGTCGAATTCGAAGCGGGGACCGGTGACCGCACGGGGCAGGACACTCGTACGGCACGGACTCTCAAGCCAAGACGATACGGCGCCGTTCTGAAAGGGATGTGTAATGGATGACGGAACACTTCGCGCCGCTCAAGAGCAGGAAGAGTCCGCGAGGCTGCGACTCGTCCAACGCAGCGATCGCGTGCTGCACGCCGTGCGCATCTGTTGGCTCGTCATTCTCGCAGGCTTCATTCTCTACAAGGCTCTAGAGTTTTTGGTGCGGGTGCGAAGCTTCACGATCGTCGTCATCGGCGCGGTACTTTTCGCTTATCTCGTGTTTCCGCTCATAACGCGATTGAATCGCCGGCTCCCGCTCGGGCTCTCGATCGCGATTGTGTATTTGGCGATCGCGCTACTCATCGCGTTCGGAGCCTACGTCGCCGTACCGATCCTGGGCGCGGACGCGCAACACCTGGTCCACGATGCTCCGAAACTGGTTCACAACGCGCAATCCGCGCTGGCGGATCCGAATAGTCCATTTGCCAAGCATTTACCGCTCGGCGTCAGCGACTACCTGAGGAACCTGCCCGCGCAGATCCAAGTGAACATTTCAAAATACGGCGCTACCGTCGCGAGCACCGTGCTGCCGGCACTTCTGTCGATCGTGACGATAGGCGCGTTGTTCGTTATCATTCCGGTGGTGGCGGCGTATCTCATGATTGAATCCGAGGGGCTCAAGCAAACGCTCCTGGGGTTCATCCCGAAGAACGCGCAGCCAAAAGCGTTGAAGATCATTAGCGACCTCGATCACGTCGTCGGCGGATTCATCCGCGGACAGCTCATAGTCGCTGCTATCGTTGGTACACTTGTGACGCTGCTGCTGTTAGGATTGCACGTGCAATACGCGGCGCTTATCGGCACCATTGCCGGCATTCTTGACGTCATTCCCTACGTCGGCGCCATCGCAGGCTGGCTCCCCGCCTTCCTCATCGCGCTATTCACTAATGGGATAGAAAACGCGCTGTTCGTCAGTTTGGGAATCGTTGTGATAAATCAGCTCGAAGGCCACATTATCGCTCCAAACGTCGTCAGCAAGAGCGTGGAGTTGACCCCGCTTGCGGTCATCCTGGCTTTACTTGCCGGCGGTGAGCTCGCCGGTATTCCAGGACTTCTACTCGCCGTCCCAGTGGCCGGTATCATTCGCGTGGTGATCATCAACTTTCGCCCTGCTCCGGTTGGCGCTGCATCGGCTCAGGCCGCTCTAGGAAAAGCGCCCCGCAGAGCATCCTGGCTTTGGCGGCACACGGAGAAGCGCACGAAGAATTGACGAGTCGCTCGCAGTGTAGAACGCGAACGAGTTGTTCAGCTGGACCGGTTATCGTCAGCTAAAAAGGCGCCAGCCAGGTTGACCGACCCGCCGCTGCCCACAGCGCGCCGGCCGCGAACCTAACGGAACCGCACGCTCGTCCGTTGCCCCAAAATACCGGACATAGCAGGCCGGAACGCAAACATGCCGGCTGGACGTTACCACCTCGGCGCCCCAAATTGCGCCAATTTCACTGAATTAACCGGAATTTATAGGAGCAAGCACACGTGAAACGTCTTTTTGCCCTCTCGCTGGCACTGGCTTGCGCGCTCGCAATGTTCGGAACCAGTACGGCGCTGGCGGCGTCAACATTCTATGGCATCACCCGCCACGTCTCAACGAACAACATCAAGGTGTATGATCCCAAGTCCAAGCAAACCTTGAGCTTTGAGATCCTGCCGAAATTCGATCAAGTCTTTTCGGCCGACGGCAAGACCACCTACCAAATGCGCAAGATCAAAGCGGGACAATACGTCGGCATCATCTACGACCAGAAGGCTCTGGGCATCAGGCACGCCGATAAAATCTACGTACTCAACAACGCCAACCAACGCATCGGAAAGCAGTAAACGTTCTAAACGTCAGGCGATCGGGGATCCCGCTATGAGATTCCCGATCACCTGAAGCGGACTGCGCGTAGAGAAGTAGGCCCGCGCATACGATGGCGCAGCTGCGTGCAGAGCTCGTTGCCATGAGCCCGCAGATCAAAGGACACTTGGAGCGCCCGCATAAAGTCTGTTACGCAGGTGCAGGTCGGTTGGAAGTCCAGCGAATGTCAATTAAAGAAATTCGCAGACTTCGTTCAGACACGTTAAACCAAGCCGGTGCGAATCGCATGAACTGCCGCTTGCGCCCGCGTCGTGAAGTGCAGCTTCGAAAAGATGCGGCTTACGTGGTTTTTGACGGTTTTTTCCGAAAGAAAAAGGCGGCTGCCGATTTCCCGATTCGATAACCCCTGAGCGATCAACCGAATGATGTCCGTTTCGCGCGGCGAAAGACGCATGCGGTACGGGAGCTCTCCGGAAGGCCGCCGCAGCAGTGCCGCGGCCGCACGCGGATCGACGTAACTCTCGCCGTTACCAATCGTCTTTATCGCCGCGACGAGGTCCTGAAGCGATGAATCCTTGATCACGAAACCGTCGGCGCCGGCGGCCATACACCGCTGCATGACGTCCGGATCGGCGTGCATGGAGAGAAAGCAAATGCGGCTTTCGCGCATGACCGCTCGCAAATACTCGACGGCATCCTCTATGTCTTCGGAATCAGCGTCGAGCACGATGACGTCGGCATCCGAAGCGAGTAATTGAGCCGATTCTCGCTCGGAAACCGTAACGGCAGCCGCTATTCCGGGATCCAGCGCTAGTATCTCCGCGATCGCAGCACCGAATAGCAGTTGCCGTTCAACGATGAACACACGCAGGGATGAAGTTGCGGTCATCATAGCCGTGCTATTAAGTTTGCAGCCTAACAGCGCGCCGAACAATTCCGAACTGTTAGGTCGACGTAAGAACGCGTTAAGGGCCGAACGCCCCATCTATGGCGCGCGCGCCGTCCCGCGATGGTAAAACCCGGACGCGTCAGAACCGCGGCGCACGCCCATTCGCGGACATATAGTTCGCCGTGATCCGGTGCAGCCCGGCCCTGCTCCGTCATAGGCGAGCCAGTATACCACCCGCTGCGCAGAAGAGCCGCCGTAATAGACGGGTTCGCCAGATGTCCACAGGAGCCGTCGCCCTTCTCTGCAAATATCATGAAACAGTTATTCTGTGATAAGCCAGCAGCCTCTGAGGAGAAGCCTGTGGAGAAAGGGCGACCATGAGAAAGCACGGCCACGAGCAGTCGGCTCCGCTCGATCCGAACATTCTGCTGCACGGCGCGTACCTGCTGCAAGAGCGAAACCGCAGCCGTCTCACGGTCGATGCCTATGCGCGCGACTTGGAACTATTCGGCGCATTCCTGGCCGGCGAAAGCGTGCTGGACGCGGAGGGAAACCGCAAGGCGTGGCCGGCACTCGTGAGCGCAACGCAGAGCGACGTGCGGCGATTCATCGCCGATTTGGCCGGGCGCCGAAACTACCAAATGGTCGCGATCCGCCGCAAGATCTGCTCGCTGCGGTCGTTCTACAAGTACCTCAAGTACGAGCGCATCCGCGAGGACAATCCGGCGGCCGACATCCCATCGCCGCCCATCGAAAAGAAACTTCCGAAGGTACTGGGGCAACCCGAGGTCGGCAAGTCTTCTGACGGCGGAACGCGCTGATTGGACGCCTTTTCAGCGGCTGCGCGCGGCGGCGATCGTCGAGTCTGTTGTACGGCAGCGGCGTACGGCGCGCGGAGGTGGCGCGCATCGACATCAGCGACGTGAATCTCCGCGACCGAACGGTACGCGTTCACGGCAAGGGCGCCAAGCAGCGTCTGGTCATCATCAACCAAGCCACGGTGGACGCGATTCAGCGCTACATGGGCGTGCGTCCCCGCACCACCGATCCGGCGCTCTTCGTCGGCGTCGGCGGGAAACGGCTTACGCCGCGGCACGTCTGGTACATCTTTAAAGAGCTGTACAAAATCAGCGGCGTCGACGAACAGGCCACGCCGCACACGCTGCGCCATTCCTTCGCGACGCATCTTCTCCAGAACGGCGTGGATTTGGTGACGATCAAAGAACTGCTCGGGCACGAGAGCGTCGCGACGACGCAGATCTACACGAACGTCGACTTTGCGCATAAGAAGCGAGCCTACGACCAGGCGCATCCGCGCGATCGCATGGACGGACGCTAAACGCGGTGGCAAGCCGCGAGTATCCCAAGCCACCCGCGCCATACTCGGCGGAACTGCAGGACGCCATAAAACGCTCGGCCCTCATTGCGCTCGCGGACGTCGTAGCATCCGTCGCACACGGCGCCATCGGCCAGCGGCGCGCCGATCGCGTCACGCCGTACATCGATCATCCGCGGCTGGCGGCTACGCTCGTGGTGCGATGGAGCCGCGCCGGTGTCGTTACGCTCGATGAACCGGCGCTGGATCGCTGCACAGCCGCTGCCTTGCTGCACGACGTGCTCGAAGACACGAAACTTCCGCGCGCGGAATTGCGTGCCCGCTTTTCGGACGATGGCAATCTGCTCGCGCTCGTGGAACGTCTGACGGAACCGGCCGGCGATCCCGACGCACCGCAGTACTATCATGGAATTGCGCAAGATAGCGAGGCGGTTATCGTGAAATGCGCGGACCGCTGCGCGAATCTGCAAGACGTCATAAAGGACGTCAAGCGTGGCGACTCGGTCGATCGCTGGCGCCGCTACGTCGAAAAGACGAAACGCGACGTGCTGCCGATTCTGCGCGATCCCGCGCTCGAGCGCGAAGTAACGTCACGCATCGAGGAGATCGAGACACTGCTGCGAACCGCTGCACGGTGAGGCGGACGGCACTTCTTCTTCCGCTGGTCTTTATTGCCGGCTGTGCGGCGCCGCCGCCGGCAATCCAGCAAACCGGCGTATTTCCTACGGGTGCGACGATCGTCGCGCGCAACCTCAAGGGTAACATCGAGGCGTACGCACCGCAGCGCAATCAGCCCAGCGATGAGTACACGGTGGCGGCGTATGGACCGCCCGGCAGCGTGCGGATTCGGAAAGCGCCGCTCCTGGTTACCGCTCAAGCGGTGCAGCCCGGAGTGAACATGCTGCTGCGCGGGCCAAAGGGCGGCTCTATGGATCTCAGTACGCAGCAGGGCGACATCCACGTGGGCGACTTCGAGGGCGTCGTCAACGCGCACACGGATCGCGGCAACATCGCGATGCTGATCCCGCGGTACGGCAGCGCCTCGATAGGCACGGGAAACATCAGCGTAATCTTCGCGTCCACGGATTGGCCAGGCACGCTGAACTTCACTGTCGGTAATGGCAACGTCGAACTCTACGTCAACGAGCACGCGCAAGCGCACGTGCGTCTCCACACCGACAACGGCACACTGTTCACCGACTTCCCGCCGCAGGGGTTCAAGCCGAGTTCGCACGGCTCGAACGAAACGCTCGACGGCGTCATCAACGGCGGCGGCCCGCGATCGATCGACGTCGAAGTGCACAACGGCATCATTCGCGTGCTGCAGCTCAAGCCGCAGATCTGATTACTGACGCGGGTTCAGAAACGAGTTCAGCACACAAATAAGTCGAGTCGCTATTATTTGGCAGTATTAAGAAGCGCTACCACGCTCTCGGCTGGACATGTAACGTTACTGTGTCGTTGCCCATTTTTCGAGGCACGGGCCGTCAACATCTATTAAGCAGTTCCGCACACCACGAGCCCGTTCGCGCACGTCCCGGGTCGATCCGTTGTATGACAAGTCAGTCAACCGTCGCCGCGCTTCGGCAATCATTCGGTGCGGCTCTTGTGCGGTTATCGCAATCCGTGGGCTGTTGCGGCTATATTCGTCTCTACCATGGGCGCGCTGGAGCGCGTACGCCGCATATATCAGGAGGATTGCGGACGTCAAGGTGTCTTCATCTTTCCTCAACTTTGGCTCTTTAGAATGCAAAAGCGATTCTGGAGTCGGATAGGCACTCATGGTAAACCTCGTCCGAGGGCAATGAGGGAGCCGTTGCGGCACTTATACACCTGACGGTGCTGTCCGCCATCGCTGGAAGAGCAGTGGGCGCGTAGCCGTCAGACAGACTCCGCGGTTTTGGCGATGTAGACGATACGTGGAACGTTGCAGATGGTTGTGCGCTGAGCGGATGGGGCGCACTGCAGGCGGTCATGAAGATTGCGATCGCAAATGGTATGGAGCGTGCGTAATGTTCTGACGCCGTCATCGTAAGGTGTGGTGGAACAAGTTAACCCTTCGATTCTGTGTTCAACTCCGCTGGTGCAGGAGATGTGCGCCCCGTGCCCTTCTCCCTGACACACTCGCATTACTACCGCATCTGCGGCCATCACATCAAGTAGCCTGGCAGCAAATTTGCGCGTATTCATCGGCGGGCTATACATCATTCGCTCCATAGGAGACGAATACAGATGGATAAACGATACCCTGTACGATGTTTGAATATGGCGATTTCGCTTCCATCCAAGACCTTTCGGTAGGATCAGAAGCCGCGCCTAGTTTCGCGTCAACAAACGTTAATGCCCATGACCACTCCGAAGGAGATCGTACACGCCGCTTTCGCCATCGGCTGATCGATAAAGGTTCGGATTACGAGTCAGCGCCATTCCCACTAATAACGCGCCGGTGCTATTTCCCAGTAGACCGAATGACGTCTGTCGCCGTAGCCATGCCGTGCCAGCCACCGCGCGTAAGCCGCGAGGTCATCGGCACTTCTTCGTCTTGTTCTGCAGCGTAGCGATTCGGAACCACGATTCTCCTCATTCGCCGGCTCCTCGCACATGTGCTGCGTATGCGACGTTGTGGCTCGATTCGCATCGTCAAATCTGACCGTGCTCCGAACGCGCTCAGAATCGCTACATTCGCGATTGCCAACGCGCCAAAGAAATGTGTCCAAGCAAATACGTGCAAGTACGTTGAAAAGCCGTACCAACTTTTTTTCGAGCGCGACCATCGCAGCCCACCTCGATAAATGGAAAGCGACGCTACTGGCGCGGGTTCAGAAACGAGTTCAGCACATTTCCGATATTGCTCGTGCCGCCGGTTTGGGTCGCGCCTTCGGCTTGCGGTTCGTGGTACGTCATCGATTGTATGCCGACGCGCCCCGGACCGTAGAAGCGATTGAGCATCAGCGCCGCGCCGCCGACGAACGCGCCGAGCGCCCCCATCAATCCGCCGCCTCCGCCGGACTTCAACACGGAAACCGTGTCCATGCGCACGTTCGCGTCTTTCCAAAGCCAACCGCCGGGCTCGACGTCGAGCATTTCTCCGGCCGCGAGGTTTTTCTCGAACACGTTTCCGTAGCCGTGCAGTAAAAGCAGCCCTTCGGAATTCGTCGCCGTAAAGCGATCGATGAACAGGCCGGTGCGCGCGAACAATACGTTGGCAAGTCCTTGCTGCCAGTAGAAATTGTAGTCGACGTTGCCGGTAGCGAGCAGAAACTGATGTTCGCGCACGTCGATCGGACTGTCCGGGCTGCATCCGAAGCGCGACGATTTGCCCGGGCGCTTCGCGTGAGAACGCGATGTTGCCGGGGCCTTGCGCGGTTGAAATGAATATTTGCAGCCCCGCGAACATGCGCTTTGCCGCGTTCTGCAAACTCATGAAACCGAGCGTGACGTTCGGCTGTTTCCAAAGCACGATGTGATGTTCGAAATACACCGTTTGCGCGCGACCGAGTTCGACGTCCACGACGGGAACGAGCTCGCCTTCGACGCGTATGGTCATATCGGCGAGCGTCATCGGCGTCTTGGGATTCGCGACTTCCGGCTGCGGCTCGGTGTAGTTGTCGACTGTCGTCGGCTGCCCAACCGCGGCCCCGCAGTTCGGGCAGAAATTCACGCGGTCCGGGACCGCGGCTTGACAAGTTGGGCAGTTCATCTCCATAGCGTAGTAGAATCGGGCGACTAATGTCAAAGATTGCAGTAACCGGTTCGAATGGGACTATTGGCACACGTTTGTGCGCGGACTTGGCGCGCGATCACGACGTCGTCGGGATAGACCTCGCGAACGCGGCGGTAAACGCGGACGTTCGCGATGCGGACGCAATGCTGCAGGTTTTGAAGGGCTGCGAAACCGTCGTACATCTGGCGGGCGTCGTCGAGGTGGATGCCGACTGGGAGAGCGTCTATACGACGAACATCGGCGGCACGTACAACGTGTACGAAGCGGCGAGGCGGAACGGGCTGCGGCGCATCATCTTCGCCAGCTCGAACCACTGCGTGGGGATGAACGAAGTCGAGCACGCGCCCGCGCTCTACGAGCCGGCCTACGGTTTGGTCGTAGGCACCGGCGCGCCGTACCGCCCGGACGGTTTGTACGGCGTATGGAAAGCGTTCGGGGAAACGCTCGGCCGGTATTACAGCGAAAAATATGACATGCAAGTTTCGTGCATCCGCATCGGCTCGATCACCGAAGCCGACGACCCGCGCGACCAGAGCGTGCGGCAATCGAGCGGGTGGCTGGGCTTGACCGACGAGCAAAAATTCAAGCGTTATGCGGCAACGTGGATGTCGCATCGCGACTTTGCGCGCCTCGTGCGCGCGATTTTGGCACGCGACGTGCCGTATGCGGTCGTGTACGGCGTCGGCGACAACTTGACGCGCTTCTGGGATCTCGAGCCGGGTCGCGCACTCTACGGATTTTGGCCTCACGACGGAGTGCGCGAGTGAACAAACCATTTCGCGAAGTCGTACAAGCGGGCACGACGTACTACGTTGCCGGACGCATCGGATTGGATCCGAGCACCAATCTTCCGCCGAACGATGCGGCGCGTGAAGTTCGTTTGCTGATGGACGGGCTGCGCGACGTGCTCGGCAAGTACGAACTTTCGATGAGCGACCTGGTGCAGGTGACGATTTACACGCCCGACGTTTCGCTTTACGCGGCGTTCAACGAAATCTATCTGCAGTATTTTTCGGGACCGCTGCCGGCGCGCGCGTTTCTCGGTTCAGGACCACTGCTCTTCGGAGCGCATTTTGAAGTGACCGCGATCGCGGTCAAGGGCGGCGCGTCTTCGCCGTAAGTGCTTCCTTCGCTTTAATGAGCCGCACCACCGAGTCGTTGTACGGCGTCGACACGCCGGTGCGTCGTCCGGCGGCGCACACCGCACCGTTGATGTGATCGATTTCACTCGGATGACCGGAGTCCAAATCGAACGCCATCGAACTCTTGCTGTCGGCACCCACCGCTATGACTTCGGCAACGTATTGCCATGGATTGGCGAACGGGAGGTTTATTTTGAGCGCCGCCGCCACTTCCGCTGCTTCCTCCGCCAGCGCTTCCGCCAACCGCGCGGCATTCGGATCTTTGAGAATGTCGCCGGAATCGCAATCGAGCAATGCGCTCACCGCGTTCACGGAGGCATTCGCCACGAGTTTCCCCCACATGTGCGGGCGAATGTCGTAGACGACGCTCGCTCTCATGCCGCTTTTCACCAGCAGTTCCGCCACGCTTCGCGACGTTGCGGGCGATGCGCCTCCGGACCCGATGATCGTGCTCCCTTGTTCCGAACTGCGCACTCGTCCGGGCGTTACGGTCAGCGACGACTCGGTCGTGATACCGAGCACAACCGGCACTGCCCCGCCGAGCGCGGTCTTGATGGCGTCTTCGTTGCCGACGCCGTTCTGCAGTGAGACGATCGGCGTCGAGGGACTCAGCTCGCCGGCGAAAGGCCGCAGCGCTCGAAGCGTGTCGACCGCTTTGACGAACAGAAAAACGAAATTGGAGCCGTAGAGTTCACGCGCCGATCGTCCGACGCGCACCGGCCGCGGCGCCGCGTCGTTCACGCTCAAACCGCCGTTGCGCTCGATCTCATCGAGAACGGCGCGGTTGCTGTCGAGCATCGTCACCTCGCATTGCGACGCGAGATGATAGCCGAAGAGCGTGCCCATCGCGCCCGACCCGATGATGCCGGCGCGCACCTTTGCTTGCTCCATCAGCGCGAACTTCGCGGCGGCCCACCGCGGTCCCGTCTGGCGAAGAGTCCGTATGCGCCGATCAGGATCGCGCCGCTCGAGAAACCGCCGATGTGCGCGAAATATGCGACGCCGCCCGCGTTCGCTCGCGGATCGAACGTTTCGAACCCGAGAAAAAATTGCAGGAACGCCCAGATGCCGATGAACGCGACCGCGGGCAGGCGCAGAAACAGCGGAAAGCACCCAATCGGCGTTACGGTGTCGATGCGCGCCGTCGGATAGGTCACGATGTACGCGCCCAGAATTCCCGCTATCGCACCGGAAGCGCCGATCTCCGGGATGTGACTGTAGGGCGCCGCCCACATTTGCGCGATGCCGCCCATCACTCCGCAGAACAGATAGACAATCAAGAAGCCGAAGTGCCCGAGATAGCGCTCCATCCGCGGACCGAACACGACGAGAAACAACATGTTGAAAAAGATGTGCGCGTATCCGCCGTGCAGGAACATCGAAGTAATCGTCGTGAGCCAATATGGATGGGGCGAGGGCGGCGGTAATTGAATCGCGTGCGTGACGTCGTACGGAATCAGCGCAAAGAACTCGATGATGACTTCGGCGGATTGCGGGCGGTGATCTCCAAATAGAAACCGCAGACGTTCGCCGCCACGAGAAGCCAAACGGCACCCGCGAAGACCGCCGGGCGCCGTTCGTCTTTATACGGAATCACTTAAAACTGCAGCTGCAATCCGAACACGGTGCGGCGATCCGCGCGCGTGGTGTCGCGCTCCCCGAGAAAGAGTTTCGCCCACTGTGCGACGTTGAAGTTGCCGTAGATGTCGAACGTCGGACGGCGCAAGTCGTATATGCGTGTTTCGGCGCCCACCTTGCCGGCATTATACGAACCGAGAACGCCGAGTTGAGAGTACAGGATGCCGCCGCCCGCGTGAAAGTTTCCGAAGTTTTTGGTCCCAGCGAGATTCCAGGTCGTCTTCCCGCCGATGTCGTTGGCGCCGAGCATCGCGCTCACGCCGCCGCGCGGCAGCAGGATCGCGTTGACGTCCGCTTGCGGACCGCGATCGGTCGTGAGCAGCGGACTCGGGCCGTTCACCGATTGCTGGTTCAGATAACTCAAGGCGCAGTTGCACTTGTGCGAGATTGCCCGCGATCTTTGCAAGGCCGGCTTTGATGCCTGCGGCTCCCGCGGGTGCGCGGCGTTTGCGTTCCCGGCGGCGGCAGCGAGTTCGGTCCGCGTGGAACCGGATACGGCGTCGCGCCCGCATCGATGCCGTAGACGCTGCTTCGGCCGCCGAGCGTGCCGAGGAGGGAATCCGCCTTCTGCATCGTCGCGTCCAAATTCGAGACCGTGTCGCGCAGTTGCGCTTGCGTCTGCGGATTGCCCGTGACCGTGCGCAGGTCGCCGGTAAGCCCCGCGATGTTTCCGGTCAGGTCGCGAATGTTCGATGTGGTCGATATCAGGTTCGTCTTCAAACGCGGATCCGTCGCGAGACTCTGCAGCTGATCCATCGACTTGTTCAGCGCGACCGCCGTGCTGTCGAGCGACGAGAGCAGCAGGTCGATCTTATACTGATTGCGGCCCATCGTATTGTTGAGCGTTGCGGTCATGCCGACGATGTTGCTGCCGGCCTGCTGCATGGTCGTCTCCATCGTTCCGGATACGATCGGCCACGGTTCCGCGCAATTCGCGTCGTCATCGAATCCACGTTTGCGAGCGCGCTCTGCAGCGTTGTTGAGTAACTTCGGCTCCCGCTCTTCCAGCGTCGCGAGCATCAAGTCCAGACGGCGTACCTCGCCCTGACCTTGCTGCAGCAAATCGGCTATAGTGGGACTCGCGATGCCGACCGGCTGCTGCTCGATCGGCAGCACGCTGCTTCGGCAGCACCGCGTAGTCCGGCAGCGGCGTCGCGGTGTATCCGCGCGGCAGCGGCCGCGGCACCGGCGGGACGATCAGCATGTTCGGCGTTCCCGTCAGCGGCGCCTGAATCAGAAATTTCGAGTCCTTCGGAATGCTGATGCCGTTTTGAATCGCCAGAATGACGTCTACGCTGTTGTCCGCCAACAGTGCACTTGATCGACCGTTCCGACGGTGACGCCGCTGAAAAACACTTGCGCGCCGGTCGGGAGCCCCGCGGCCGAGGCGAAGTGCACGCCGATGCGATATCCGCTGTGCCGCGTTCCGAAGTCCGTGATCACGTAGAAGATTCCGAACAGCAGCACGAGCGCGATGATCGCGAAGAGCCCCAGTTGCGCTTGTCTGGACATTACTGCGCCTATTCCTCTAAAATCGCCAATTGCTTTTTTGTGCCATGTGGTTACAGGGGAATCGGACCCACTTCGGAGCCTTGCAGGAACTGCTGCACTATGGGGTTAGCGGACCGCCGGACCTCTTCGACCGTACCGTACTCGATGACGGCGCCTTCGAAAAGCATCGCCATGTAGTCGGCCATGAGATAGATCGATTGCAAATCGTGCGAGATCACGACGGCCGTCGCGTTGAGCTGCTGCCGCAGGCGCTTGATCGTATCGGTCAGCAAATGCGTGACGATCGGGTCCAGCCCGGTCGTCGGCTCGTCGTATAGCACCAGATCCGGATTGGTCACAACCGCGCGCGCGAACCCCGCCCGCTTGAGCATCCCGCCCGACAATTCGCTGGGCATGTTGTCGTAGGTATGTTCGAGGCCTACGCTCGCCAGCGTGTGCACGACGACTTCACGGATTTCATCTTCACTGAGCGACGTGTGTTCGCGCAGCGGAAGCGCGATGTTGTCACCCACCGTCATGCTGTCGAAGAGCGCCGCGAACTGAAACGAAAAGCCGATTTTCGTGCGCATCTCGATGAGGTCGCTCTCGCGCATATGGCAGATGTCCTGCCCGCGTACGTACACATGTCCCGCGTCCGGCTTGCGCAGCCCGTCCAGCAGCCGCAAAATCGTCGACTTGCCCGCGCCGGACATGCCGATGATGCACGTAATCGCGCTTTCCACGACGTCCAGGCTGCAATTCCGGAGCACGACGCGATCGCCGTACTTGAGCGTGACGTCGTCGAGTCTTGCAATCGCGTTTGCCATCAAGCGCCCGCGTACAGAAAGTACGACATCATGAAGTTGACGATGAAGATCAGAATGATACACGTCACGACGGCGCTCGTCGTCGACTTGCCGACGCCGGCGGCGCCGCCGGTCGTCGTCAGGCCTTGATACGATCCGACCAGCGCGATGATGATGCCGAAGATCACGGATTTGAAGAGACCCTTCACGACGTCTTCGAATCCGATGGTCTGCCGCGCCGAGGACATGAAGTCGTCGTAACTGATGTGCGCCTGCGCGTGCGCGATCCACTCGCCGCCGAGCACGCCGATGACGTCGGCGAACACGGTGAGCAGCGGGAGCATGATCATGAGCGCAAGCACGCGCGGCACGACGAGAAAGCGAACCGGCGCGAGTCCCAGCGACTGCAGAGCTTCGATCTGTTCCGTCACGACCATCGAACCAATCTCCGCGGCTATTGCCGCGCAGACGCGTCCGGCCACCACGACGGCGGTGAGCATGGGACCGAGTTCCCGAACATTCGTGTACGAAACGATCCCGCCGACGAAGGTGCCGAAGCCGTACTGAACCGCCTGCACCGCGGATTCCAGCGAGAACACCATGCCGGTAAACAGTGAGGTGAGGAGCACGATGATGAGCGATTGATAGCCCAGCAAAAAGCACTGGTTTACCGTCTCGGCAAAGCGGATGCGCAGTCGCCCGATCGTCGTGGCGGTTTCCGCGCCGAGCGCCGTTACGCCGCCGATGTACTCGAAGATCGAGGTGATTCGCCGGCCGATTCCCTCGAGTCCGCGCACGCCTGCGCGCTCGACCAAGCCGGCCGCGTTCTCAGCGTCGTTCAACACGTCCGATACGCTCCAATTCTTGCAGCACGCCTTGCGTTGCTTCGATTCGCCGCACCGCTACGCCGCGCTCGGCCGCGAGGTTGAAATGCACTTGGTCGACGTGCTCGAGCCGTTTGTCGACGTCGCGAAGGTGCGCGCGCGCTTCTTTTTCGAAGCCTGAAAAATAGCGGCGTACCGCCGCGAGATAATCGTGCTCCGCACGCTCGTCCGCCGCGCCGCTCGCGAGGATGCCTTCCATCTTCTTCTGCGCCGCTTTCATCGGTTTATCGGTGATGTAAAACTCGGCGACGCGAGCGACGAGTGCGCGCAGGCTATCGTCCGGCATCAAGCACCGAGCGCTGGATCTCCAGCAATTCGCGAATACCTTTTTCGGCCAGAGCCAACAGGGAAGCGAGATCATCGCGGCTGAAAGGCGTGGCCTCCGCGGTGCCTTGCAATTCCGTGAATCGGCCGGCGTCCGTCATGAAGACGTTCATATCCACTTCGGCGCGGCTATCCTCGTCGTACGCAAGATCCAGGAGCGGACGGCCTGCGACGATGCCGACGCTGGTCGCGGCGATTTGCCCCGCGAGCGGCCATTTCGCGCGTTCCTTCCGCTCGAATCGCGTTGCGAGGGCGAGCGAGAGCGCAACCCACGCACCGGTGACTGCAGCGGTTCGGGTTCCGCCGTCGGCTTGGATCACGTCGCAATCGATCCAGACGGTTCGCTCACCGAGCTTCGCCATGTCCGTGACCGCACGCAGGGCGCGTCCGATGATCCGCTGGATTTCGTGCGTGCGGCCGCCGAGCCGCCCCTTAGCCGCCTCCCGCTGCGTACGTTCTTGCGTCGCGCGCGGAAGCATCGCGTACTCCGCCGTGACCCATCCCGTGCCGCGCCCTTTCATCCACTGCGGAACTTTGTCTTCGATCGTAGCCGCGCACAAGACGCGCGTGTGTCCTGCGGAAATGAGGCAACTCCCCTCCGCGAACTTCATGAAGTTCGGTTCTATCGTAACGGGTCGCAGTTGATCCGGCCGGCGTCCATCGCTTCTGGTCATGCCTGCCTGCACGTTTGCCGCGCGCTTAGCAGAGTCTTTTCAGGGCGGTGCGCCTGCCATGGGTCTCCGTCTTTTTTCAACAGTTCGACGACGTTGGCGATACTGTAACGGCTGAAATACTCGATCGGCGGCCGTCGGGAACGCGAACGCGTCAGGCGTTCGACCTCGCTCCATTGCAGCGGCATGCTTACCGGCGCGCCCGCACACGCGCGGGGCGAGTACGGCGGCACGATGGTCATACCGCGTCCGACTTGTCCCCAATCCACGTACACGACGCCGTTGGGGCGCCGGTGGGGATCGCGTTCCGCCGTAAATTGCTCGGGGTGCTCGCGGGCCAGCAAACCGGCGAGCTCGCGAGCGAGCTCGCGAAGCGCTGCATAATCGTACTCCGGCTCGACGAAGCTGAGGACGTGCAAGCCGCGCGCGCCGGAACTCTTTACGAGCGGATAGCGAATGCCATGGGCTTGTAAGACGTCGCGAGTGCGAACCGCTGCGCGCGCCAACTGCGCGAGCGTGCATCCCTCGGTCGGATCGAGGTCCATCAATAGGAAATCCGGGCGCTCGACGTCGCCGGTTTTCGACTGCCACACGTGCAGCGTCACCATGAACGTCGAAACCAAATGCACGAGCGTTGCAGCCGAGTCGACGACGACGTAGGTGACGAGACGTTCCCGGCCGCGAATTCGTGCGGTCTTTATCCAGCGGGGCGTTCCCGGCGGCGGATCCTGTTCGAAGGAACTGGGCCCATTCACCGTACCCTTGTAAATTTCGTACACCACGGGCCGGTGCTCGAGGTACGGCTGCATCCACGGGTACACCGCAACGTAATATTTTGCGAGGTCGAGCATCGTGCGGCGTACGTCGTACCATACCCATTTCTCGGGGCGCGCGAAGTCGATGCGGTGCCCGTCAACTTCGACGAGCATGCTTGCGCGGCGCGCGTTCCGGTTCGTCGTCCGACGAAGCCGGTGCGACCGCTCCATACTCCGCTTCGTAATACGTGTCGCGCAAGTTGCCGAGTTGCATGTCTCTGGGAATCGGCGAACCGTCTCCCCGAAAGACCGTCGCTCCTTTCACAAGCAGCCGGTACGGCTCGAGCCGAGCGTTCTTCCAGTCGGAGATCTTCCAGCGCTGGGGCGCCATGACGCGCCACTCGTACGCGGGCAGCGAACTCTTCTTGCCTTCGAAGAGGTCGAGTTCCACTCTGAATCCTTCGCACTCGAAAATCGCGTCTTCGACTTGCTTCTTATTCGCCATGGGTACGCTGCCAGTATGCCCAACTTGCGGCAAAGCGCCCTGCACGTTCAGAGCGCCTACTACGTGGGAACCGGACTTTGGCCGCTCTTCAGCCGCCGCACGTTCGAAGCGGTAACCGGTCCCAAGACGGATTGGTGGCTCGTGCAGATGGTGGGGCTGCTTGCGGCCACGGCCGGCGCCGCAATCGCGCTCGGCGTTCGTGAAGACCCGCCTTCTGCTGCAACTCGTACGCTGGCGGTACTCTGCGCGCTCTCGTTCGCCGGCATCGACATCGCGCACGCGGCGCGACGCCGCATATCTCCGATCTATTTGGCGGACGCCGCCGTCGAGATCGCGCTCGCCGCGGCGGTGCTGTCCCGCTCTTAGCGGTCGCTACTCGACCGTTACGGTCTTTGCCAGATTGCGCGGCTGATCGACGTCCTTGCCTTCGATGTCCGCGATGTGATACGCGAGCAACTGCAGCGGAATGACGTTGACGATCGGCGAGAGCAATTCGTCGACCTTCGGAACCCAAAAGACGTGATCCGCGATGGCCTTCGCATCTTCATCGCCGTGGTTCGCCACGACGATTACGGGCGCTTCGCGGGCTTTCGATTCTGCGAGGTTCGAAAGAATCTTATCGCGCACGCGTCCGCCGGTCATGACGCCGACGACCGGCACGTTCGAGTCGAGCAGCGCGATCGGCCCGTGCTTCATTTCGCCCGCAGCGTAGCCCTCGGCGTGGATGTACGAGATTTCCTTGAGTTTGAGCGCGCCTTCGAGCGCCGTCGGAAAATTCACGTAACGCCCGATGAAGAGCACCGATTTGGATTTACGGATCTTCTTCGCGACCTTTTTGATGTCGTCCGACGTGTTGAGCACGACGTCGACCGCGGCCGGCAGCAACTTGGTGTTGTCGGCTGCTTCGCGTAATCGCTCGAGCGGCGCGCTTCCGCGCAGACGCGCGAGATACAGCGCGAACAGCGTCATGGCGATGGCTTGTGAAACGTAGGTTTTCGTAGCGGCCACGCCAATCTCCGGACCTCCGCGTGTGAAGAGCGTTCCGTCGTCGATGCGCGTCAGATGCGATCCCAGCACGTTGCAGATGCCAAGCACCGTGGAACCGGCCTGTTTGGCGATGCGGACCGCTTCGATCGTGTCGGCCGTTTCTCCGGACTGCGACATTGCGATCGTCAGCGCCGTCGGGTCGATCACCGGATCGCCGTAGCGAAACTCGCTCGCGAGCTCCATTTCGACAGGCAAATGCACGAGCGAGCGCAGCAGATACATGCCGACCATACCGGCATGGTAGGCGGTGCCGCAACCGGTGATCGCGATTTTCGAAATGCCGCGCAAGCGCTCTTCGGGAATACCGATCTCCGCGGCCAAATGCACGTCGTTGCTCTCGTCGATACGGCCCGCGAGCGTTTCCTTGATCACGTTGGGCTGCTCGTAGATCTCCTTGAGCATGAAGTGCTTGAAGCCGCTTTTTTCGGCGGAGGTCGCGTCCCAGGTCACCTGCATTACGTCCCGCTCGATCGGCTGCCCGTCGTAATCCATGAGTTTGAAGCAGTCGCGCCCGACTACGACCATCTCGCCTTCCTGCAAGATGATCTCTTTGCGCGTATACTGCAGAATCGCGGGCGTATCGGAAGCGACGAACATCTCACCGTCGCCGATACCGACGACGAGCGGGCTGGCGCCGTTACGCGCAAAAACCAGATGTTCGGGATCGTCGGAGCTGATGATGCCGAGCGCGTACGCGCCGGCCACTTCCTTCAGCGTTCGACGGACTGCCTCTTCGAGGTTGCCGTCGTAGTGCTGTTCGACCAAATGCGCGAGCACCTCGGTATCGGTCTCGCTCTTGAAAATATGTCCCGAGGCAACCAGACGCGCGCGCAGGGGTGCGTAGTTTTCGATGATGCCGTTGTGCACCACGGCGATTCTGCCGGTGCAGTCCATGTGCGGATGCGCGTTGGCGTCCGAAGGGCGCCCGTGCGTCGCCCAACGGGTGTGGCCGACGCCGACCCGTCCCGAGATGCGACCGCCGTTGCGAAGGCGCTCGGCGAGCCGCTGGAGCTTGCCTTCCGCCTTGGTGCCGGTCAGTGCCCCCGCGCCGTCGATGACGGCAATTCCGGCGCTGTCGTACCCCCGGTACTCCAAGCGCTGCAGCGAATCCAGAATGATCGGAACGCTGTCGCGCTCTCCGATGTAGCCGACTATGCCGCACATGTTAAAAGGCGCTCCGGCCGAGCCTGCGCGCCCCCCACCGTGAACGGCGGGGCCCCCAGTCCTCATGGCGCATAGACCGCTCAGGTAACGCGAAAGTCTCCCCGTGGGCGCCGCAAAGGTGCAGGTACGTCATTGAAAGGCGCTCCGGCCGAGCCTGCGCGCCCCCCACCGTAAACGGCGGGGCCCCCAGTCCTCATGGCGCATAGACCGCTCAGGTAACGCGAAAGTCTCCCGTGGGCGCATGCAGGTACGTCATTGAAGGCGCTCCGGCCTAGCGCGCGTTGGCGCAAACTGCGTTTCGACAATTCCGTGTCCCCCACGACGAACGAGCCGAGGAGCCCTCCGCTCGCTACTTGATACCTTCCCGCGTGCGGTGGTATTGAATCTTGCCGATCGCTACCTCGTTGAAGGCCGTGGAAACCGGCTTGTTCGGGTTGACCCGGTCGGTTAGCGGCGGCGCGCCGTTGTTGAGTTGCTTGGCCCGTTTTGTCACCACGTTCACCAAGCTGAATTTAGAATCGACGTGGTCCAGAAGTCTGTCCAAGTCGCCGAAAACCGTGTCGTCCATTTTATGAATGTTCCAATTCCCTTATCGAGTCGTCGCTGTATCTGTGTATCCGAAACCGCTCCGCTTGCAAGACTGCCTGCAAATCGCGAACCGCTTCGTCGGAGCGCGATTCCGCGTTGATGACGATGTAATCGAAGTTGCGCACGAATTGAAATTCGTCGTGCGCGATTTCGAGCCGGCGCGCGATCTCTTCGGTCGTTTCCGTACGCCTGGCCAGCAAGCGCGTACGCAGGTTCGAGAAGCGATCCGGAGCCAAGAAGATCAGGACCGCATCGGGAAACGCGCGCTTGATTGCGAGGGCGCCGTTGACTTCCGGCTTCATAATCAGATCGTAGCCTTCGGTCAGTGTGCGCTCCACGAAATCGCGGGGCGTCCCGTAAAAGTTGTCGTTGTACTCGCGCCACTCCAGGAAGCCGCCGGCATCTCGGCGCCGTTCGAATTCCTCGCGGTCTACGAAGAAGTAGTGTCTTCCCTCGATTTCCCCCGACCGCGGCTCGCGAGTCGTTGCGGACACCGAGTACCGCACGCGCGGCATACGCGCGCCGAGCGCGTCCACGAGAGTGTCCTTCCCGGCCCCGGAAGGCCCCGACACGACGAAGAGCAGACCCGGACCGAACATAACCTCCCTGTGGCCGCCTGCAGGCAAAGCCTGTTATGTTCCTAGGGCCGCCGCGTCAGACCTTTTACTCACCCGCCGATTGTGGGGCTGCATACGCTGCGGCGCATCGCCTCCAGGGCCGCGGGATCGTCGGCGGCGCTCGCGGGCCGCTGGTATGCGGCGGTCACCGCAGTTCCGTTCCACTGCGTGAACGCCACCTGGAGCGTAAGTGTTCCGGTCGCTGCCGGAAGCGAGAACGTCTGGATGCCGGCTTCTCCCGGGCACGGCCCAAAGGGGACCGCCTTGCGAAGCTCGGCGCCTTTGTAGCGCAGCAAAGTATCGGTGGTCACTTGCGATGCCATGTCGCTCAAGGTGCCGCTGGAATTGGGCCGGCTCGTGACGCGGTATTCTTCGGACGGATCGTTCGGATCTATCCAGACGGTGGGTTGGCCTTGGGCGCGCTGCGTCCAACCGGCCGGGTGCGCAGGACCGCCCCGCGAACCGGAGCACGCGGTCAGAAGCACCGCGCAGCACAATGCGGCGAGCGCCGTTTCGCGAAAAGTGGCTGACGTGTACACCGATTGGCTCCTCATCCGGCGGTTGGCGTTGGAACTTTCGCAGCAGTTCAAGGGCGCGCGCGTCCGCGACGTAGGGCAACTCGGCGACGGACGTTTCGCGCTGGCGCTTTGGTCGCGGGGCCGCGAACACCTGGTATGTGCGGACGTCTTCGCACCCACGCCCGTCATAACGCTCGAAACCGGCGAATTGCCCATCGCGATCGAACCGGGGTTCGTACGCGCTGCCTGCGCTGCGCTGCGCGGAACGACGCTGACGGCGGTGCTTTCGCGGCTAGGCGATCGCCTGCTGCGCATGGAGTTTGGGTCGCGTTCACGCTTTGGGGTCGAGGACCGGCTCGCGCTCGTATTCGAACTGGTTCCGCGCTTCGGCAACATCGTGCTGCTCAAAAACGAGAGTATCCTTGCGGCCGCAAAAGAATTCGCGCCGGCGCAAAACGCCGTTCGTTCGATCCAAGCCGGCGACGCGTACGAACCCCCGCCTTTGCGTCCGGGCAAATCGAGTCCGCTTCTCGACGACGAACGGATCGCCCAACTGGCGGAGCATCCGCTCGACCACGACCTGCACGTTTACCGTCGCGATGGGGCACTGGTACAGGCGCATTTGGCGGAACTCGAGCAGTTCTCCGATTTAGAGCACGAGCGCGCATCGTCGCTGCTAGCGGTACTGTCGGAGGCGCGTAAAACGCACGCGCACGCCCAGCAGAGCGATCGGATCGTGAAACGACGCAATGCGCTGGAGCGCGCGTTGAACGAGCGCGAGAAGAAGCTGCGCGCCGAGCTGGCGCAAATCGAGGGGAAGCTGCGCGAAGCGCAGGGCCGCGAACAACTCCGCGCCGAGGGCGAAGACGTTTACGCCACACTGCACGAACTTGCGCCGGAGAAACGCGAGGAAGCGAAGGAACGCGCCGCGGCGTTGTTCGCAAAATACAAGAAATCCGCGGCTTCGCTTTCGCATATGGAACGGCGCAAAACCGCGCTGCTCGAAGCGCTCGAGGACGTTGGTCACGTGCGGTGGGAAGTGGAACGCGCTGCCGATTCGGAGCTCGACGACGCGGCAGAAGCCGTAGCCGCGCTGGAACCGCAGCGGCGAGGGTCACCGCAGCGTCTGCCGGCGCGCAAGCGCAAACCGCTGCAGTTCGATACGCCGAGCGGTTCGCGCATCTACGTCGGTCGAACGCCCGTCGAAAACGCGGACCTTACGTTTCGGGTCGCGCGTCCGGACGATCTTTGGTTTCACGTCCAAAGCCAGCCCGGCGCGCACGTGATTTTACAGCGTCACGATCGCGAGCAGGCGCCGGAGGCCGACCTCTTGACGGCCGCGTCGCTGGCCGCGCTGCATTCGAAAGCGAAGAACAGTCCGAAGGTCACGGTCGATTACACGCAGCGCAAACATGTGCGCAAACGTCCGGGTGCGGCGCCGGGGCTGGTTTTTTACACGCATCCCAAATCGCTCTACGTCGCACCCGCTTCGCCGGAACGCCTAGGGTAGGCGCGCTTCGCACGCCGCCCAATTCAGATTGGCATAGAACGCTTCGATGTATTTTCCGCGTTCCGACGGCTTGTAGTCCTTGATGAATGCGTGCTCCCAACAGTCCATCACGAGGATCGGAAGAAAGCCGGCGAGGTTTCCGTTGTGATGCTGCTCCACCCAGTGGTTGCTGATCTGCTGCGAGGCGGGATCGTAAAACGCGATCGCCCAGCCGACGCCGCGCATGCCGCCGACGGCGAAGAAATCTTTTTTCCACGTTTCAAAATCGCCGTAACTCGATCCCAACAGGTCGTACAGGCGGCCGGACTTCACGTCGTTCGCATTCTTGGTGAGATTATCGAAGTAATACTCGTGAAGGCGCATGCCGTTGAATTCCCAGCCCATACGGCGCACGAGTTCGGCAAACTTCGGGTTCGAGCCGGCTGCTTCGCCTTTTTGCCGCGCCTCGCCGGTCAGTTCGATCAGCGTGTTCGTGTTTTTGACGTAGCCTTCGTAGAGGCCGAAGTGCATCTCAAGCGTGGCATCGGAAATGCCTTGCAAACCCGAGAGATCCCATTTCTTGGGCGTATACGTCTTCATCGAAAAACTAAGACCCCTTTCTAGTAACCAGGACAATCTTACCCACGTGTGCGGATTCCTCCAGGCGGCGGTGCGCGGCGGCGGCATCCTCCAGCGGGAACGTGGAGTCGATCGCCGGGCGAATAACGCTCCGCTCGGGCAACTTCGGCCACACGTACTTCAGCAGTTCGGCCGCGATCATCCCCTTTTGCGCAGGCGTGCGCGCACGCAGCGACGAGCCCATGATTGCCGCGCGTTTTTGCATCAGCCTGCCCAGATCGAGATCGACGCTGCGACCCAGCGGCGCCGCGATGCAGACGATGCGCCCATCCGCGGCGAGCGCGTCGAAATCCCGCGCAATATAATCGCCGCCGACGATGTCGAAGACGACGTCCACACCGGCTCCCGCCGTCGCGTTGCGAACTTCGGTCACGAAGTCGCTCGTTTTGTAATTCACGGCCAGATCCGCGCCGAATTCTCGGCATGCCGCGCATTTTGCGTCACTACCGGCGGTCGTCGCGATGAACGCCGCGCCGAACGCTTTCGCGAGCATAATCGCCGTGGTGCCGATGCCGCTGCTGCCGCCGTGCACCAGCACCCGCTCACCGCGCTGCAAGTGCGCTCGCGTGAACAGATTGTCGTAAACGGTGAACATGTTTTCCGGTAAACCGGCGGCTTCAACGAAGGTCCAGCCTTCCGGTATCGGCAGGACCTGCTCGCGCGGAACGGCGACGTATTCGCCGTACCCTCCGCCGGTTACCAGAGCGCAGACGCGCTCGCCGGTTGCTTCATCGATGCCCGCAACCTCCAGACCGGGCACCTCGGAAGCGCCCGGCGGCGGCGGATACGTTCCACCGCGCTGCATCACGTCGGCATGACTGACGCCTGCCGCTTCAACCGCGATCAGGACTTCGCCCGGCTGCGCGGCGGGTTTGGGCCGCTCGACGACCCGAAGCACCTCGGGGCCTCCGGGCGTAGTTATCTCGACGACTCGCATCGCCGCCGGTGTTCGCTGCTACGGTTCGATGAACATCGCGTCGCCGAAGGAAAAGAACCGGTATTCGCGCCGGATCGCTTCTTCGTACGCTCGCAGGATCGTCGTCCTTCCTGCAAACGCGCTGACCAAAACCACGAGCGTCGATTGGGGCAAATGAAAATTCGTGATAAGCGCGTCGAGGACCCGAAACGTGTACCCGGGCGTTATGAAGATGCCGGTTTCGTCGGTGCCCGCTCGAACCTCGCCATGCTTCGCGCTTGAACCTTCGAGTGCGCGCACGACGGTCGTGCCGGCCGCAATCACGCGCCTCCCTTCACGTTTGGCGGCGCGAATCGTCTCCGCCGTTTCTTCGGGAATGGAGAACGACTCCGCGTGCATGACGTGATCGTGCACTGCCGCCGTTTGCATGGGGCGAAAGGTTCCTAGGCCAACGTCCAGCACGAGTTTGACGATCTCCACGCCGCGCTGCGCAAGCGCGGCAAAAACGTCCTGCGTGAAGTGCAGCGACGCGGTCGGCGCGGCAACGCTGCCCGGTTCCCGCGCGAAAATCGTCTGGTAGCGTTCCTGCGCTTCCGCGCTGTCGTTGTGAATGTACGGCGGAAGCGGCAAGGTGCCCGCGCGATGCAGAAACTCCTCGAAGGGCACGCGCAAACGAAACTCGATCTCGCGAACGCCGTCTTCCAACACCGCGACGACGTGCGCTTCGCCGAACTCGCCGAATGAGATACGCTCGCCGACACGCATGCGGCGTGCCGGCTTCAGCAGTGCTTGCCAACGCGTCGCGCCCGGATCGTACCGTCCGTGATGCGGTCGAAGGAGCAGCAGACTCGACTCGCCCGCCCGAATCGCGCGCGCCGAACAGACGCGCGGCGATGACGCGCGTCTCGTTGAGTACCAGGACGTCGCCTTCGCGCAGAAATTCGGGTAAGTCGCGGAAAACGCGGTGTTGGATCTCGCCGTGCCGCAGCACGAGCAGACGGGACGAATCCCGCGGCGAAGCGGGCTGCTGCGCGATCAGCCGTTCCGGAAGTTCGAAGGTGTAAGCGGAGGTTAGCCCGGAGTCGCCAGACGCCGGCGTTCGATGTCCAGGAAATTCGCGAGCCGTTTTCGGTCCTCTTCGCTGACGTCGATGAAAAGGACGCCGACTTGATACGTTTCGCGCTCGAAATCGCGTATCCAGCGGACCTCGCCGCGCAGGGAAAGATTCGGCGGGCTCTTCATCGTGAAAATGTATTTCGTGCCTTTGGGCAAGTATTGATCCGAGATGATGCGCATGCCCATTTCCGAAACGTCCGCAATGGCGCTTCGAAACAGCATCGACGAAAGCCGGTCCTCGACGACGACGTCGATGTATTTGCGCAAGCGCACGCCCTGAACGCGTTTTTCGCCGCCTTCGCGCTCGGCTGACCGTTGTTCGTCAGTCATTCCCTATTCCGGTACCTGGATAGTAGTATGCGAGGATCGATCGGGCGCCGGCTCCGGTCTGCGCCATCCCGCGGGCGCCCCACTGGCACAGCCCGACACCGTGCCCTAGCCCGTCACCTTCGATGACTGCACGCTGATTGGCCTGCGTGAGCGAGATCGAACGAACGAGCAAACTCGGCAGCGTGCGCGTTCCTACTGCCCGCCGAACGTCCGCCGCTTTCACGCGCTGGGAGCCGCCGGAACCATTGAACGTCCAGAACTTCGCGCGGCCGCTGCCGTCCGGTGCGTCCAGTGCAACACCGGTGAGATCGCCGATGGCGTCGAGCTGCGGGAATGACGATCGAATCTGCTGCAGCTGCAGTTGCTCGGACCATGCGAACCACGGCGAATCGCTGCAGTATCCGCAGCTTACGCCGCTCAAATACGGCAGTGCAACGCCGCCCCACGCGTCGCCGTTGGACTCCGTATGTCCGCCGCAACACGACGAGTACAGTGCTTGCGCAAACGCGGCGCCGTAGCGTAGTACCTGTCCGGCGGTGGCATCCACTGCAGCACTGCTTTCGGCGTGTTCCGCATCGATGCCGGTGTACACCTGATCCGCCTCCGACGGCACCAAATCGTAATCGCGCGTAGGGTTGCTGCGCTGAAGGACGTACGTGCGCGCGACGATTGCCTGCGCTTGCAGCGCGGCGGCCGGCCACGAATGCGGCATCTCACGCGGTACGACGCTGTAGAGATACTGCTCGAGGGGGATGACGTTGACGATTCGGCCTGCGATGGTAGAGAAGTTGCCGCGGTAGCGCCGCCCTTGATAAACAAAGGACGTCGCATCGATCCGCTGCGCGCTTCCGCTTCCGAGTAGGACGCGAAGTGCTTGCGATTGGGCTTCGCTTGCCGGATCGGCGACGTCGTCGCGAACTTGCACCGGCACCGCGAGTGCTGCGAGCGCCGAAGTCAAAAACTCGAAGCGATTCACAACAGCCGCTCCTGCGCCGGTTCGGGCGAGCCTTGTGCGCCAAGATGCGCGTACGCATGGGCGGTCGCTTTGCGGCCGCTCGCCGTTCGAACGACGAAACCGCACTTGAGCAGATACGGTTCCACGACGTCTTCAAGCGTTTCGGCGTCTTCGGTGAGCGTCGCGGCGACTGCGCCGATACCGACGGGACCGCCCTTGTACTGTTCGACGATCGTTCGCAGAAACGCCCGGTCGAGCCGATCCAGGCCGAGTTCGTCCACGCCTTCGCGACGCAGTGCCTCGAGCGCGACGGATTTATTGATGCGGCCGTCGGCGCGCACTTCCGCATAATCTCGAACGCGTCGAAGCAGCCGGTTCGCAATGCGCGGCGTGCCGCGGCTGCGCGCGGCGATAGTCTGCGCCCCTTCGTCGTCGATGGGAACGGTCAGCACAGTGGAAGAACGCAGCACGATGCGTTTGAGTTCTTCAACGCTGTAGTAGTCGAGATGATGCATGATGCCGAACCGCTCGCGCAGCGGAGCGGAAAGCATGCCGGCCCGCGTCGTCGCGCCTACCAGCGTGAACCGTTTGAGCGGAAGTTTTAACGTTTTCGCGTACGCGCCCCGGTCGACGACGAAATCGATCTGATAATCTTCCATCGCGGGGTACAGAAACTCTTCCACGACGCGGCCCAGACGATGGATCTCGTCGATGAATAGGATGTCGCCTTCTTCGAGCGCGGTCAGAATGCCGACCAAATCCTTCGGCTTCTCGAGCGTCGGGCCGCTGGTCGGGCGCAGCGCGCGACCAAGATCTTTGGCAATGAGCGATGCGAGCGTCGTCTTTCCTAAACCGGGCGGGCCGTAAAAAAGCACGTGCTCGAGCGGTTCGCCGCGGCGGCGCGCAGCGTCGATCGAGATCTTGAGATTTTCCACAACAGTGCTCTGCCCGACGTACTCGTCGAACGACCGCGGCCGCAGGCTGGCGCCGTAAACTTCATCTTCCAGCGTGTCTTGCGCGCCGACGATGCGTTCGTCGGGCGCGGTATCTTCCGGCCCGTACATCTTTTTACGGGCGTCTTCAGACATGCGCTTGCTGCGCTTTCCGCCGGTAAATCTCGGCAAGCAGCGTTTCGGCGTCGCGTATCTGCGGAGACCCCTCAAGCGTCCCGCGAATCATCTCTTCCGCTTCCGCGCGGCGGTACTCGAGTTGAAGCAGCACGGCCAGCGCCTCATCGGCGAAGTCGGGCATCGGCGTTTCCGGCGCGGCTTGCGCCTGCTGAATCAGCAAGAACTTCGTAACCTTCCCCTGCAGTTTCGCGACGATGTCGCGCGCCTTCTGCTGACCGATGCCGGGCAACGTTTTAAGAAAGCCGTGATCGCCGCGATCGACTGCGCCCGCAATGCGAGACATCGGCTGCGAAAACGCGCGCGCCGCGGAACGCGGCCCGATGCTCGCTACGCTGATCAGCGCCTCGAAAAATTCTCGCTCGACGGCGTTGCTGAAACCGTAGAACGTGTAATGACCGGCATTGCCGTCGATGTTCAGCACGGCGTAAATTTCGAGGGCGACTTCCTCGCCTTCCCGCGCGGTGATCTTTTCCTCGACGCACGGCGGCAGGAAGATCTCGTACGAAAGTCCGTGGACGTCCAGCACGACCGCGCCTTCGCCGCGCTCGACGAGCGTACCGCGAATGCGTGAAAACATTTTTAAGCTCTCGCCTCACTCTTGGCGATGCAGACCGTCGCCGATCCGGTCACCGGTAGCTCCGGTTGCAGAATGCGAGCGCGAGCGCGAGCGCGTCGGAAACGTCGTTTGGTTCGGGGCGGCGGCGCAGGCCGAGCAGCTGCGTCACCATTTGGTTGACCTGCTCTTTTTTGGCGGCGCCCGAACCGATCAGCGCGCGTTTGACGAGCGAATGCGCGAGCGTGTGGACGGGCACGCCGTACTGCGCTCCGGCGAGGCACAATACGCCGCGCGCGTGTCCCATCATGATTGCGGTGAGGGGGTTCTTGTACGTCGTGTAGAGTTCTTCGATCACCATAGCGGTTGGACGGGTCGAAGAAACGACGGCGGAGATTCCTTCGTGCAATTCGTGCAGCCGCCGTTCGAGCGATCCGCTTGCCTTGGGCGAGACGACGCCCGCCTCGAGCAGCCGCGAACGCCCCGAAGCAAATTCGATGACCCCGTAGCCCGTCGTTCTCAGGCCCGGATCCACGCCGAGAATCCGCTGCGTCACGGCTGCGGCGGCTGCGCGCTCGCGCTGTTGACGTAGATGCTGACTTCGGCGCCCGGACGCGCCGGCGTACCCGCGAACGGCTCCGTGCGCACGACTTTTCCGCCGGCGCCTTCCGTCGTGAGCGTGATGTTGCCCGGCGTGTAGCCGGCGTTCATCAGCGTGTTCTTGGCACTCTGCAGATCCATGCCTTCGGTGTCGGGTACCTCACCCGGAACCGAAACCATTATCTTCACGCTGCTGCCTTTTTCAAGCGGCGTGTTCCCGGCGGGATCTTGCTGCACGACCAGACCGTTGTCGGCCGACGCCGGATGAATCATGTACGTGATGTCGACCGTGAACCCGGCCTTGAGCAGCGTTTGATTGGCGTTCACGAAACCGGCGTTGACGACGTTGGGGACGCTCGCAAGTCCGCCGCCGGTGCTCACGACGACGTTTACCGTCTGCGAGTGATCGGACGGAATCATGCTTCCGGCCGGCACGTCCTGCCACTCGATCACGTTCGAGGGAATGTTGTTGAACTGGCCGGTCTCGGTGATGTTTATCGTGAAGCCGTCGCGCCCGGCGATCGCCCGCGCCTTGTCGAGTTTCAAACCCACCAAATGCGGCATTTTTATGGGTGCAGGGCCGTCGGACACGACCAGCGTCACAGTCGAACCTTGGCGCAGTTTCGTGCCGGGTTTCGGCTTTTCGGCGATCACCGTGTCTTTCGGCGAGGGGTCGTACTTGTGCTGCATCTTTATTTGGAACGTGTCGAACGCGAGATCTTTCTGCGCATCCGAAACCGTATATCCGGTGACGTCGCGCAAACCGACGACCGGTTTGCCGCTGCTGATCACCAGTGCGATCGTGCTGCCTTTCGCGACCGAACTGTTTGCGCCCGGATCTTGACTGATGACGTGATTCGGCGCAACCGTTGCGCTGGTCTGACGGGAAATCTTGTAGTCGAGGCCGGCGTTGACGACGGCTTGCTGCGCTTGCGCGTCCGTCATTCCGACGTAATTGTCGAGCGTTACGCGCGGCACGCCTGGACGCGTCAGGAAGAACGCCGCGGCCGTCGCTATGACGAGGGCGGCGATGACGAACAAAATGTACGGGCCCACGGAACGCGGCCGCGGTTCTTCATCCATGTCGGTGGGGCGATCCGGCAGTCGCGACGGACGCGGCGGCGGTTGCAGCGGCCCGGTAATGGGTTCCGCCGGTGAATCGTCGTGCGTCGAATAGGTTGCCACCGCAGGACGCTCGCGCGCTTCGCGCAGCGCCGAGGCAACTTCGCTGGCGGATTGAAAACGGTGTTCGGGCTGCTTCTGAAGCAGCCGGTTGACGATCGAGGCCAGCGCCGGACTCACGCCGCTGCTTTCCGGATCGATGACCGGAACGGGATCGGAAACATGCTTGAGCGCAACGGTAACCGGCGAATCGCCCGTGTACGGGAGACGGCCCATGAGCATCTGATAAAGCACGACGCCGACGCTGTACAGGTCGGACGTTTCGTGCAGCTCGTGTCCCTGCGCCTGCTCCGGCGAAAGATAGTAGACGCTGCCCATGATCAATCCCGGGCGCGTCATCGCCATCGTCTGCTGCGACATCGCGCGCGCGATGCCGAAATCGGAAAGTTTGACGACGTCGTCCTTGGTAATCAGAATGTTCGCCGGCTTGATGTCGCGGTGCAGCAGCCCTTGCCGGTGCGCGTAAGCGAGCCCGTTGCAGATCTGCGCGGCGTAGTCGATGGCGACCGGTTCGGGCAGCTTGCCGTCCGAGGCGATGATCTCGCCGAGCGAGGGGCCGTCGACCAATTCCATCACGATGTAGTACGTCGTCGCCTTCACGGCCGACGTCGTACGTGTTGACGATGTTCGGATGTGAAAGACGCGCGGCGGACTCCGCTTCCTGATAGAAGCGGCGCACGAATTCCTCGATCGGAAGCGTACTGCTCGCGCAGCACTTTGATCGCGACGCGGCGGCGCAGCAGCGTATCCGTGCCGCAATACACCGTCGCCATGCCGCCCTCGCCGAGTTTACCGTCGAGGCGGTAGCGGTTGTTGAATACGTGCTGCTCGTCAGATCACTTCCGCTGGTCTCAGTGCGACGCGTAAGACATTTCGCGCGATGGGCGCGGCAACGGCGGCCCCGTATCCCGCGTTTTCGACGACAACGGCAACGGCTACGCGCGGATTTTCTGCCGGCGCAAAGCAGACGAACCACGAGTGCGGAGCGCCCGAAGGGTTTGTGGCCGTGCCGGTTTTTCCGGCGACGGTCACGCCCGCGAGGCTGCGCCGGCGTTCCGGTTCCGCGCTGCACCACCGCGATCATCATCTTCTTCACATTCTCCGCGGTATCCGCCGATATGGGGGTCGCAAGCTCGCCGGCTCCGTAGCTGCTCGCGGCCCCGCCGGGGCGGACGACCTGCCGCACGATGTACGGCCGCGGCTCCGAACCGCCGTTTGCGATCGTGGCGGCCACGAGCGCCATTTGCAGCGGAGTCATCAGCAATGCGCCTTGGCCGAAGCCCATCTGCGCGAGCTCGCCCGGAACGATCGACGCCGCCGGCGGAACGCGGTCGCGGGACGCGGGCATTTGAAAGTCGAGTGAATCGCCTATACCCCAGCGGTCCAGATACCGGTAAAACGTGTCCGTGCCCATCTTCAGCGCGATCTGACCGAAATCGACGTTACTGGAAAGAGCGAACGCACCCGTGAGATCTTGCGTACCGGTGGCTTCTCCTTCGTCGTCGTGCAGCGTGAAGTTGCCGATCGTGTAGTACCCGGGATCGTAAAACGTCGACTGCATCGTCACGATCCCCGAATCGAGCGCGGCCGAGGCGGTGAAGATCTTGAACGTCGACCCGGGCGGATAGAGCCCGTCGATGCTCCGGTTGAGCAACGGACTGCTCGGGTCGTGCAGCAAGCGATGAGAATTCGCTGCGGAGCCGATTCGGATCGAAGCTCGGAACGCTCGCGAGCGCGAGCACGGCGCCGCTGCGCGGATCGAGCACGACCCCCGCACCCCGCGAGTATCCGGATAGCAGACGCGTACAATTCGTTCTGCACCGCCGGATCGATAGTCGTGACGACGTCGGCGCCGCGAGATATCGCGCTTCGCCCGCTGAATGCTTCCACGATTCGCCGATTTGCGCGACGACGTCCCCGGTCGTGTCGGCCGGCGTGAGCGCGCGATCGTAAGCGTCTTCCAACCCGCTCGTGCCGTAGCGTTCGGAGACGTATCCCACCGTCTGCGCGAGCGACGCGCCGAGCGGATAGGAACGCGTGCTGCCGACGGTGTGCGCGAGTACGGTGCCGTCGCTCGCGAGGATGCGCCCGCGATGCGTACCGAGTATAGCGTGGCGAGGATTATACGGATTCCCCGCGATCGCCGGACCCGCGATCACGCTGCACGTAAGCTTGGCGTACGACGAGCATCGCAAACAGGACTGCGAAGAGCCCGCCGAGCCGCGAGATCGTCGCTGGACTCACGCGGGCGCGCCGGAGCGTTCGCGCAGCAGCGTATATCCGGCCGGCGTGCGCACTGCCTGATATGCGCGCGCGGCATCGCCCGCCAGCACGATGTTCAGCGCTTCGCGCGCGACCCCGTCTTCCACGTCCGCAACTGCGAGAACGACGTCGACGCCTGCCTCCTCGAGCAGCGGCGGCGCAACGTATGCGGCGAAAGGAATCGTCTCGAAATGACGCGCTTCGTAGACGCCGGTATGCCAGGGGCCCCGCTTGCCGAACACTTGCCGGTGATAATCCCACGCGCACAGCTGCGTTCTTTCCCACACGAACTGATCGCGCACGCACAAACGGCGGCACGCGGCGCATTGCACGAGCGGTTCCGGCGCGTGCAGCAACGCATCCGCGATCTCTTCGGGCACGTCTTCGATGTTCAGCACGCTCTCGTCGTCGAGCCGCGGCGGCGGCTCCGCCTGCCAGTTGATGCGCGCCAGCAATTCGATGTCGCGCAGCGGCGCGACGAACGCGCGCTCGTCGTCCGGCGGAAACGTTCTGTCGAGCCAATCGAGCAATCCGGCCATGGCGACGATGACGTTTTGCCAGGTATCGCCGGTGACCGCGCCGAGCGGCGTCTGCGCGATCGGCACGAGTTGCGCGGTAACGCTGGGCGAGTCCGCGCGTAGTTGCGCTCACGAATGCGAGCGTGCTGGCGTTTCCACCCAGAACGAAAGCGCTCGGCGCCTGCGCGCTCAGATTCAGGACGTGAAGCTTGCGTCTGAGCGCATCGGTATTCTTGCAGCGGGCGCGGCGGTCCGGCGGTGTTTTCCAGCGCTTCGGCTAGCGCGCGCGCGGTGTCCAGGCTCGTCAAGCACGCGATGTTCGCCTCGACCGCGGCGCGCCGGATGCGGTAGTTGTCGGAGATTTCCCGCGGGCTCTTGCGCATCGTTGATGACGAGATCGACGCCGCGCTCGCGAGATGAGATCGAGTACGTGCGGCGACCCGTCGGCGATCTTGTTGACCTGCGAGCACGGAATGCCGGCCGCTTGCAAATACTCGCGCGTGCCGGGCGTCGCGATGAGCGTATGACCGAGTTTCGACGTACCGCTCGCAGCACCGCGATCGATTCGCTCTTTTTCCTCATCCGCAATCGACACCAGTATTCGGCCGCCTTCATTCGGCAGACGCACGCCGGCGGCGATGAATCCTTTGCGCAGCGCGCCGGCAAACCGTTCGTCGATGCCGAGCACTTCGCCGGTCGACTTCATCTCGGGCCCGAGAATCGTTTCGACGCCGCGCATCTTGGCGAACGAGAAGACGGGAATCTTCACGACGACGAACGGCGCGCTGCGGCGCAAGCCCCGTCCCGTACGGCATGTCGCGCAGCTGCTCGCCGAGCGCGATACGCGTGGCTGCGGCGACCAAATTCACGCCGGTCGCCTTCTGGATGATCGGCACCGTTCGGCTGGCGCGCGGATTCGCTTCGATGATGTAGAGCTGGCCTTCGTGAATGACGAACTGAATGTTGATCAGGCCGCGAATGTTCAGTTCGCGCGCGATCGCCGTGGTTACCTCGACGATCCGCTCCTTCATCTCCGCCGAGATCGTTTGCGCGGGATAGACGCTGATCGAGTCGCCCGAATGGATACCGGCTCGCTCGATGTGTTCGAAAATGCCGGGAATCAGAATGTCGTCGCCGTCGAACGCGGCGTCAACTTCGGCTTCCAAGCCGCGCAGATACTTGTCCACCAGCAGCGGCGCGTCCGGCGAGAATCGGGGGCGCCGACTCCGCATAGGACGCGAGCTGGCCTTCGTTATACACGACCTCCATGCCGCGGCCGCCGAGCACGTACGACGGACGGACCAGAACGGGAAAGCCGAGTTCGCGTGCGATGGCGCGCGCCTCGCGAAACGAACGCGCGGCCTTGCCTTCGGGGCGGGCGACGCCCAGGCGGCGAAGCGCGGCGTCGAATTTCTCGCGATCCTCCGCCATATCGAGGCTGCGGCGATCGCTACCGATGATGGGCACGCCGCGGCGCGCGAGTTCGTCGGCAAGATTGATCGCGGTTTGTCCGCCGAAAGCCAGCATGACGCCGCGCGCGCTCGTCGATCGGTACGCCGCTTCCACTTCATCCGCACCGGGCGGTTCGAAGATCAGCACGTCGGATATATCGAAGTCGGTCGAAACGGTTTCGGGATTATTGTTGATGACGACCGGCGAGCAGCCGGCCTCGCGCAGCGCCCACGCCGCATGCACGCACGAATAGTCGAACTCGATGCCCTGGCCGATGCGAATCGGTCCGCTGCCCACCACGACGACCGCTTCATGCGGCGGCTTGCGCATCTCGTCGCGCTCGTTTCGCGAGATGTAATAGTAAGGCGATTTCGCGGGAAACTCGGCCGCGGCCGTGTCCACCATCCGAAACACGATGGTCCCGTCGCGCGCATGCGAGGCCGATTCGTCACGGACGATCTCCACGATCTCGTAGAGCCAGAACCGATCGATCGCGGAAAGTTCGACGATGCGCTCTATCGCCGCGTCGACCCGTTCGGTTTCAAGCGCTCGGCGAATCATTTCGGCCGCCGCGAACAAGCGCTCGTGGTTCGGATGCGCGACCACGTTTTCGAGTTCGGCGTCGCTCCACTCGGTCAGCGCGTTGCCCGTGAGCGCGCTGCGCTTGAGATCGAGCCCGCGAACCGCCTTCATGAGCGCGTCTTGAAACGTGCGGCCGATTCCCATGGCTTCGCCGGTTGATTTCATCTGCGTGCCGAGCGACGTGTCGGCAAGCGGAAATTTGTCGAACGGCCAGCGCGGAATTTTCACGACGACGTAATCCAGCGTCGGTTCGTACGCCGCTTTCGTAACGCCGGTCACCGGATTCGGGATCTCGTCGAGCGTTTGACCAAGCGCGATCCGCGTGCTGATTTTGGCGATCGGATAGCCCGTCGCTTTGCTCGCAAGCGCCGAACTGCGCGAGACGCGCGGATTGACTTCGATGATGGCGTATTCGCTGCGCTCGGGATGCAGCGCGAATTGAATGTTGCAGCCGCCTTGCACGTTCAGCGCGCGAATGACGTTGAGGCTCGCGGTGCGCAGCATTTGATATTCGAGATCCGAGAGCGTCTGCGAGGGGGCGACGACGATCGAGTCCCCGGTATGCACGCCGACGGGATCGATGTTTTCCATGTTGCAAACGATGATGCACGTTGTTCGCACCGTCGCGCAGCACTTCGTACTCGACTTCTTTCCATCCCAGAAGCGAGGTTTCGAGCAGCACTTGGTGGATGAGCGACGCGGAGAGGCCGCTCTCGAGCGTTTCAAGCAGATCGTTCTCGTTGTAGACGATGCCGCCGCCGGTGCCGCCGAGCGTGTATGCGGGCCGCACCACCAGCGGATAACCGTACTGCTGCGCGAACGCGAGACCTTGGTCGATTTGCGTGACGACGGCGCTTGTCGGAACCGGCTCGCCGATTTCGATCATCTTGGCCTTGAAGCGCTCCCGATCTTCGGCGAGTTTGATCGTTTCGACCGGCGTTCCAGCAGCTCGACGCCGTACCGCTCGAGAACGCCCGCTTCGTGCAATTCGACCGCAAGATTCAGCCCGGTTTGGCCGCCGAGCGTGGGCAGCAGCGCGTTCGGCCGCTCGCGTTCGATGATGCCTTCGACTGAAGCGACGGTCAGCGGCTCCAGGTACACCGCGTCCGCAACTTCCGGGTCGGTCATGATGGTGGCGGGGTTCGAGTTGACGAGGACGACGCGGTGGCCTTCTTCGCGAAGCGCGCGGCACGCCTGAACGCCGGCGTAGTCGAATTCGGCGGCTTGGCCGATCACGATGGGGCCTGAGCCGATAACGAGGACGCTCTTTTGGGGGGGCATGCTAGATGCCCGAGGTTAGCCGCCTTACGGGGCAGTTACTGCAGGAGTTTCCTGCGGTATTTTCAGCCTGCTCGCGGTACCACTCGACGGTTCGCCGCAAGCCGTCTTCGAAGCCGACGACCGGCTGGTAGCCGAAAGCATCGCGCGCCGCGCTTATATCGGCCAGGGAATGCTTGACGTCGCCGACACGCGCGGCGTCGAACAGCGGTTCCCCGGCGAATCCGGTAATCGTTTTGAGCGTTTCGAAGACTTGCATCAGCGAGAAGCGCACGCCGGTCGCAACGTTGAACGTGCGCCCCGCAATCGCGCTCGCATCCGCGGACGAAGCCAGCAGATTCGCCTGGACGACGTTCTCGACGTAGGTGAAGTCGCGGCTCTGCGTTCCATCTCCGAAGATCGTGGGCGCACGGCCCTCGAGCATGCACGTGATGAACTTCGAGAGCACGCCGGAATACTGACTCGTCGCGTCTTGGCGCGGGCCGAAAACGTTGAAGTACCGCAGCGCCACGGTTTCCATGCCGTACACGCGGTGAAACGCGCTCGTATACAACTCGCCGCAAAGTTTTTGCACGGCGTACGGCGAGATCGGATTCGGCTTCATGTCCTCGCGCTTGGGCAGCGACGGCGTATCGCCGTATGCCGACGAGGATGCGGCATACACGACGCGGCCGACGCGCGTTTCGCGCGCGGCAAGCAGCAAACTCAGCGTTCCGTCGACGTTGGCAAGGTGACTGAGAGCGGATCGGCTACCGATTTGGGAACCGACGGAATCGCAGACTTCGTGAAAGATGCAGTCGACGCCGCGGCAGATCTCGGCAAGCGGCTGCGTGTCGTTCAGATCGACTTCGAAAAACTCGATTTCACGATACGTTTCCTCGAGGTTTTCGCGCTTGCCGGTTTTGAAGTTGTCGAGCGCGCGCACCCGCTCGCCGCGCTCCAGCAGAGCGCGCACGAGAGCCGAGCCGATAAAACCGGCCGCGCCGGTGACGAGGTACGTGGTCATTTCTGAAGGCAATCGTACCGGGCGTGCTGCGGCCGGGCACAGTGCCGAAAAGGCAGGGATGCTGGCCCGGTGGTCCTTTAGGACCCGCCCAGACCGCCCGGCCTGCAGTTCAGGTAAGCGACTCGACGCGCGAGGTCAGAAACCGCCGCTCCATCGGGCTGCGCGCGAGCGCGGCGGCGCGCTCGAAATGGCCTCGCGCTTCGCTCATTCGCCCGCTGCGCAGTTCCAGCTCGCCGAGCGCGGCCGGGAGAAACGGATACGATGCGAGTCTTTCGCGCTGCTCTATCGCCAATATCGCTTCGATGCCGCGAACCGGACCAAACTGATTGCCGATCGCGATGGCGCGATTCAACGCGACGATTGGCGATGGCCGAATGGCCATGAGCGTGTCGTACAGCCAGACGATTTTGGCCCACTCGGTGTCTTGCGTGCTTGTCGCATTTGCGTGTATCGAAGCGATCGCGGCCTCCACGTGATACTCGCTCACTTCGGGACCGGTCGCCGAAGCTTCCAGAAACGCGTTTCCTTTTTTGATCAGCGCCGCGTCCCAAAGCGAGCGGTCTTGCTCCGTCAACGCGATCAAGTCGCCTTCGCCGTTCACGCGCGCGGGCAACCGTCCTGCGTGCAGCCACATGAGCGCGCACAAAGCATACGTTTGCGGCGTGGATACCAGCGGCTCGTCCAGCAATAAGGATGCCAGCCGCATCGCCTCGCGGCACAACTCGACTCGCACCGGCGTCCGCTTTGACGCGCCGTGGTATCCCTCGTTGAACAGCAGATATAAGGTTCGGTGCACGGCCGACAAGCGAGGCGGCAAATCGGCGTCGCTGAATTCGAACAAATCTTGATTCGTAGACAAGACGTGTTTGGCGCGCTCGATTCGCTTTTCCACGGTCGCCGGTTTCGTCAAGAAAGTAGCCGCGATCTCGCTTGCCGAAAATCCGGCAAGCAGATTGAGCATCAAGGCGACTTGGCCTTCCTCGGGTATGCGCGAATCGCAGCACGTAAACATCATGCGCAGTCGATCGTCCTCGATCGTCTCCGCGTTGAAGAATTCGGCGACCGTGGGAACCATCGTCCATTCGCTATCGAACAGGCGCTGCAGTTCGGGAGCGAATTTGCGCGCCGTGCGTTCCCGTCGAAGAACGTCGATCGCCCGATTCTTTGCCGTCTTTACGAGCCATGCGCTCGCGTTGTCCGGGACGCCGCGAAGTTTCCAGACTTCCAGCGCGCGGCAGAAGGTGTCTTGGAGGACGTCTTCTGCCAGCGCGAGCTGATTGAGCCCAAAGATGCGGGTGAGAACGGCGAGTATGCGTCCGGACTCGTGACGGAAAAGCCGTTCCGGTGCGTCCACTACATCTGCATGACGGGGCGCACTTCCACGAATCCGTCCCGTTCCAAGATCGGACAGCCCCGCGCAAGGTCCGCAGCCTGCGCCAAATCACGGGCTTCGATCAGTGTGTAGCCGCCGACGAGATCTTTCGACTCCGGGTACGGACCGTCGGTAACGGCGCTGCCGTTGCGCACGACTTTGCCTTCGGGCTCGAGCGGCTGACCACGGTCCTTCATGTGTCCTTTGGTCGCCAGATCTTGCATCCAAGCAACCCATTTTTGCATAATTTGCTCGCCTTCGGCCGGAGATTCACCGCGCCGGCCGCCGCGATACAGAAAAACGAATTCACTCATGTCGTGTTCTCCTTCTGCATTCAAACGTTTGAGGGCGCCCGAAACCGACACACGTCCTCAAGGCTGCAGGCGGCGCATCGACCACATCCCGTGGCGGCGCAGGAATTCGAGCCGGTCGTGCATCCGATTGGGGCGTCCCTGCCAAAATTCCACGCGCTGCGGCACTATGGCGTAGCCGCCCCACGAATGCGGACGCGGAACGTCCTCGCCGCCGAACCGTTCTTCGTAGTCGCGCATGCGCTGATCGAGCAAGTCGCGGTTCTCAACGGGCTCGCTTTGCTCCGACGCCCAGGCGCCGAGTTGATGGCCGCGCGGACGGCTGGCGAAATAGGCGTCGGAATCGTCCTCCGGGATTTGATCGACCATGCCCTCGACGCGGACTTGCCGCTCCAGCTGCGGCCAGTAAAACAATGCGGCTGCGCGCGGGTTTTCTTGCAGCTCTCGACCTTTCCGGCTGAAGTAACTGGTGTAAAACACCAAGCCGCCGGAATCCAGACGGCGCAACAGCACCATACGCGAAGACGGCTGACCGCTCAGACACGTACTCACGCACATTGCGTTCGGTTCCGGAACGTCCGCTCGGATCGCCTCGTCGATCCACCGGCGCAGCTGATCGAGCGGATCGGTGGAGACCGCGTTCTCGCGCAGTTCGGTTCGCTGATATGCCGTGCGCATGTGCGTCAAATCGATCTCGTCCACTCACCACCGCCCAATCGCCAAGCCTGCCAGAAACGTGAGCGCCATCAGAGCGCCGCCCGCGACCGCTGCGGGGAGCGACACGTCGACGGTTTCACGCGTCAGTGACGTGCTTCTTCCCAAACGCGCGAGCGCCTCGCGCAGTTGCACGGCGTCGTCTGCGCGGCTGTACGCGCCTCCCGCGGCTGCTGCGTACGCGCGCAGCGCATCTTCATCGATCCCGGCCGTCTGCAGCGTGCCTGGGATGAGCGCGCCGGAGTTCGTGCCGATGCCGATCGTGAACAGCGGTATGCGTGCGGTCCCGAGCGCGCGCGCCGCTTCCATCGGGTCCGAACCCACGTTGTTTTCGCCATCCGTTATCAGCACGACGGCGCGTGCCCCGGTCGCCGGCAAGATACGGCGCGCGAGGTCGAGTGCGTCGCCGATTGCGGTCGCTCCGTTCGGCGAGGGAACGTCTTCGAGCGCAGCATCAATCCGGTCGCGGTCGCGCGTCGGCTGCGTCAGGACTTGCGCGTCCGAAGCGAACGAAATGACGCCGATAGCCGTTTGCGCGGGAGCGCGAGCGATAAACGCGCGCATCGCTGCGAGCGCCGCTTGCGCCCGCGTCGGATTCACGTCCGTTGCGTTCATCGATCCCGACGTGTCGACGCAAAGAACGACTCGCCCGCCCAACGACGGAACCATCGCGCGCACGCGGGGCCCGCATACCGCGAGCACGATCAGCGCCACGCCCGCAACCCACGCTGCGATCAGGGCACGCTCGGGCCACTTGCGCGGCGCGGCCGCCGATAACAAAAACGGCAGATTCGAGTACGCGATAGCCTGCTGCGTTCTGCGGCGCGCCGCGAGCCGATACAACAGCGCAAACAGCGCTGCGGCGGCCAGCGCGATGCCGAGGTAGGCCGGATGCGCGAAACTCATGCCGCGCCGAAAGCGCGCAGCAACGACGCAGCTCCATCGGATTCGTCCAGCACGTCCGCGCGCCAATTCGTCCGTGCGAAGCGTTCGAGCAGATGCTGCTCGCGCTCGCGCACGGCACGAAAATAGCCGGCACGTTCCCGTTTGCCGAAATACACCCGCGCGGCGGAGCCGGTCTCGGCATCGCGCATCCGAAGCAGACCGCTCAGCGGCAGCCCGTCATGCCACGGATCGCGTGCAAGCAACGCCGTGCAATCGAAGCGCGAGCCCAGAAAGCCGAGCACGTCGTCGTCATCGGGCAGATCCCAAAAGTCGCTGGCGACCAGCAGCGCACAGCCGCGCGGGAGCGCGGCGCCGGCGGCATCGAGCGCCTTGGTCAACTCGAAGGGCACGTCGATTTCGACGTGCATCACGCGGTCGCCGGACTGCGCGGCTGCGTACCACGCGTCGACCGCCTCCTTCGCGCTCTGCGCGAGCGGGCGCATTCTTCCGACCTGCATCGACGGCGAGTCGTCGACGATCGCTGCGAGCGTCAAGGCGACGTCTTCCAGCACCACGCGCGTTTGCAATTGCGCGGTACGGGCGGTGGCCGCCCAATCGATACGCCGAATGTCGTCCCCCGGGATATACTCGCGCAATTCCACGAATTCGTATCCGTCCGCGCGAAAGAGCGTCGGCGAACCGGCGCCGCTGCGGCGCGGGCGCCGCTTGCCTCGCAGCAGCGCTTCACGGACGGCGTTCACGGCGCGCGAACCGCGCCGATCAGCGAGAGCAGAACGTCTTCCGGGTCGATGCGTTCGATCGCAACGCGGTGCGTGTAGCCGATGCGGTGGCGCAGCACGAACGGCGCAATCAAACGAACGTCGTCGGGAAGCACGTAGTCACGGCCCGCGAGCAGCGCCTTCGCTCTTGATACGTACGCCAGCGCCAGCGTCGCGCGCGGGCTTGCGCCGTGCTCGAGGTACTGCATGGGTTTGCGCGTTTCGAGCACCAAATCGACGATGTACTGTTTCACGCGCTCTTCCAAGTGCACCGCAATCGCGCTGCGGCGCCACGCTAGCACGTCCTGCAGCGTTGCAACGCCCCGAACCGGCTGCGCGCCCGCGATCGCGAAACGATCGAGAATCGCGCGCTCCTCTTCGCGCGAAGGCAGATCGACGCGCACCTTCAACAGAAAGCGATCGAGCTGCGCATAGGGGAGCGCGTACGTGCCGTCCGCGTCGAGCGGATTCATCGTGGCAAGAACGATAAACGGATCGGGCAGAGCATGAGTGCCGGGCCCGATCGTCACCTGACGCTCCTGCATTGCCTCCAGCAGCGCGGACTGCACTTTTGCCGGCGCGCGATTGATTTCGTCCGCGAGAACGACGTTCGCAAATATCGGACCGAGCACGGTCGTGAACGCCGTTTCTCGCTGATTGAAGATGCGCGTGCCGACGATGTCCGAGGGCAGCAGATCGGGCGTGAACTGCACGCGTTTGAAGTCGCCCTCGAGCGCCGCCGCCAGCGCGCGGCACGCGAGCGTCTTCGCAAGGCCGGGCGGCCCTTCGAGCAGCACGTGCCCGTCGGCAATCAGCGCAAGCACGAGCGACTCGACGACTTCACTTTGGCCGACGATCGTTTGCGTCAGCGCCTCAATCACGGCCGCGGGCTGCACAGCACCTCCTCGATCGCTTCGTTCAACCGCGCGTCTTCGATGAACGCCGCGCGTTCCACGGTCAGCAGCAAACGGCGCATCGAAGCGTCGCCCGCCGCGGGCCGGCGAAGGACGTCGCCGAGCGTTTCACCCGCGCGAGCGCCGGCCGTCGCCCACAGAGATGCGCGCACGCGCAGCACTGCGCTCCGGTCGCGCTGCCTGCGAAGCGCATCGAACGCTTCGCTCGTGCCGTCCTTGGGGGCGGCGACCGAAACAACCGGCGCAAAAGCCGATCGCGTGGCTCGCCGGCGCCCGATGAGCAGCAGTGCGGGACCGGCGAGCGCGCAGGCAATCACGACGAGCGCCGCCGTACGCAACGCGCTCCACGTTTGGGACACCGGCCCGCCGCCGACGGGAATCTGCAAAGAATTCGAGATGAAGCGCTTCAATTTTCCGTCGCGCGCGTCAACCGCATCCAGATAGCCCGAACCGATCGCAAGCGTACCGCGCGCGTGCGCTACCAACGTCAGCGTTTCGCGGTACGTCGTACCGCCTCGGCTGTGCGCGATCTGCTGCACGTCTCCCAGTTCTTCCGCGCCGAAAAACGTGGGAAGAAACACGTTGCGCACCTCGGCGGCGTTTTCAGCGAGGCGAATGGTGAGCGTAACGTGGAATGGCTGCTCGAGCTGCGGCCGCGCGTTGTCGGAAGTCAGCGTAAAGCTGCGCACGTGCAAGCGCTGGTACTCTTGCGCTTGCACCGGCGCTGCGAGCAGCACGCAAATTGCGCCGGCCGCTAGACCAAATCGTGAAGCCACTGCGCGAAAAGGCGCCGCGCATCGAACGGCCCCGGCGAAGCCTCGGGATGAAACTGCACCGCCGCGATCGGCAGGTCGCGATGACGGAAGCCTTCGTTCGTGCCGTCGTTCAGATTGATCATCGTCTGCTCCAGCGCGTCGGGAAGCGATTTCGCATCGACGGCATAGCCGTGATTATGCGCCGTGACGATGACCTCGCCGTGTTGCAGATCTTTGACCGGCTGATTGCCGCCGCGATGGCCGTAGGGCAATTTGAACGTCTGCGCGCCGCACGCGAGTGCAAGCAGTTGGTGGCCGAGGCACACGCCGTACATCGGCCGCTTGCCCAGCATCGATCGCAGCGTATCGATCGTTTGGGGCAGATCGGTGGGATCGCCTGGGCCGGGCGAGATGAAGACCGCCTGCGGCTCCAAGCGCAGAATCTCTTCGTCGCTCGCATTGAACGGGAGCACGGTGACGTTGACGCCGAGCGCCGTCAACTCGCGAATGATCGCTTTCTTCACGCCGCAGTCCAGCAGCACGACGCGCGGGCCGCGCGCATCCCCCGCGACGTGTTCGGACGTGGCGGCAACGCTCGGCCACCAGATCTTTCGTCGTCGCGGTGCGCACGAATTCGGTGAGCGCGGCTTCGGCGCGCGCCAGCGCATCGTCGCCGACCGCGAGCGCGGCCCAAATCGTACCGTGTTCGCGCAGCGTGATTGTAATCGAGCGCGTGTCGGCCTCGATCAACGTCGGGACGTGCTGCTCGTCCAGCCACGACGGCAGATCGACGCGCGATGCATGATGCGACGGATGATGCGCGATCCGCTTCATGACTGCGCCTGCGACGCATGCGCGCGGATATTGCGCGACCTCGCCGGAGATTCCGTAGTTGCCGATCATCGGATACGTGAACGTCAAAATTTGCCCGGCATAGGACGGATCGGTCAGCGCTTCTTCGTAGCCCGTCATTCCGGTGTAGAACACCGCTTCGCCCAGCGCCAGACCCTCGTAGTCTAGACCGTTGCCCTCGAAGCGGGTCCCGTCCGCGAGAAAAAGCGCGGCCTTATTCACTGTACACGACTCTGCCTTTCACTATCGTTGCGACGGCGCGCCGCGGAAGCGTCATTCCGGCAAACGGCGTCGATTTGCCTTTGGATCGAAAGGTTTCGGGTCGACGCGCCACGGCCGGTCCGCGAATATCGTCACGTCCGCCGGCGAGCCGGGCGCGAGCGTCCCGCCGGAGACGCCGAAAATTCGCGGCCGGATTCGCGGAGAGCAGTTCGACGAAGCGTGTGACCGGCAGATCGGGCAGTGCATACGCGTATGCACCGATTGCGATCTCCAAGCCGCTGAATCCGACGCATGCGTCGCGCAGGTCCGCGGATTTCTCCGCTTCCGTATGCGGCGCGTGATCGGTAGCGAAGGCGTCGATCGTTCCATCCCGAACCCCTTGCCGCAGCGCGCTGACGTCTTCTTCGAACCGCAGCGGCGGATTGACTTTGGCTCGCGCTCCGAACTCCGCTACGTGGGCTTCGGTGAACACCAGATGATGCGGCGTTGCCTCGCACGTCAGTGCAAACGTTGTTTCGTTTACCGGCGCCGCTTTCGCCCAGCGCACGATCTCGACGGCCGCCCGCGTTGAAAGGTGCGCGATGTGCCATGGCTTGCCGGCTTGCGCGGCGATCAGCACGTCGCGCGCGACGATGACGTCTTCGGAGGATGACGGGACGCCGGCGACCCCGAATTTACGCGACGTCGGACCCAGCGTCATCACCGTTCCCGCTTTGAGGTGCTCGTCTTCGCAGTGCACGATGAGCAGGCGCCGGTGTTCGGCGGCGCGCAGCATCACCGCGCCGTCGACAATCGTGTTGCCGTCGTCGCTGAACGCGACCGCGCCGCTGTGCGCCAGCGCGTCGAAGTCGACCACTTCTCGCCCTTTGCGCGCTTTCGTGATCGCCGCAATCGGATACACGCGGCAAGGCCGATACGCTCCGCCGATTCGAGCAGCCACGTTACGGATTCCGGCGCGTCGATGGCGGGATTCGTGTTCGGCATCGCGGCGACGGCGGTAAAGCCGCCGGCGACCGCCGCGGCCAGCCCGGTGCTCAGCGTTTCCTTTTCCGGATTGCCGGGTTCGCGCAGATGCACGTGCATGTCGATGAACCCCGGCGCGACGTACGCACCGCTCGCATCGAACACGTCCTCCTCGCGTTGCGGCTCCAGGTGTTCGCCCAGTTCGGCGATCGCGCCGCCGCGAACGCGCACGTCCATTCGCGCGTCCAGCCGCTGCGCCGGATCGACCACACGGCCGCCGCGAATCAGCATCGCCTTTAAGAAGTCACGAGCGAACGCGCGCCGTTGACCAAAAAATCCAGCACCGCCATGCGCACGCTCACGCCGTGCATGACCTGGCGCGCGTAGCGCCAGCCCGCGAATTCGAGTACGGAATCGTCCAGTTCGACGCCGCGGTTGTACGGGCCCGGATGCATGACGATCGTTTCTTCACGCAATCGCCCCAGCCGTTTAGCGTCCAAACGATACTGCGCGATGTACTCCTCGTCGGAGAGCGGCATGCTGTCGAACCGCTCGCGCTGAATGCGCAGCAGAACGACCGCATCCACGCTCGGCGAGCACGGCGTCGAAATCGCGTTCGACGCGCACGTGCGGCTGCATGAAGTCGTTCGGCAGAAACGCTTCCGGACCGACGAGCATGACGTCCGCGCCGAGGCTGCGCAGCCCTGCAATGCTCGAATGCGCGACGCGGCTGTGCACGATGTCGCCGACGAATCGCGATTTGGCGGCCGCGAACGTCGCCGAACTCTTCGCGCATCGTGTAGAAATCGAGCAGCGCCTGCGTCGGATGCGCGTGACCGCCGTCGCCGGCGTTGACGACGTGCCCGTCGAAAACCAGCGCGACGCGGCGCGGAAATCCGGGCTCCGGATGCCGCACGACGATCACGTTCACGCCCATCGCGGCGAGCGTGATTGCCGTGTCCTCGATCGTCTCGCCTTTGCTCAAACTCGACTCGCGCGGCCAAATCGTGATGACGTCGGCGCCCAGGCGTTTCTGCGCGAGCGTGAACGAGGTCATCGTGCGCGTGCTTTGCTCGAAGAACATGTTGACGCACGCGACGCCGTCGAGGAGCCTGCGGCGGCCGCTCGCGTTCGAAATCGGCGGTGCGCTGCGAAGATGTATTCGATCTCGTCTGCGTTGAGATCGTCGAGATCGATGAGGCTACGTCTCGTCCGCAACGATAGCGACCTCGTCGTGTTCCGACGGATGCGGCCATCAACGCTGACGGCGACGCGTTCGCGCCGGCTCGTCGGAATGAAGCGGCCCACGTAATCCGCCTGCACGGGCAGCTCGCGCAGCCCGCGGTCGACCAGCACGCACAGCCGGACCGCAGCGGGGCGGCCCAAGTCCGTGACCGCATCGAGCGCGGAGCGCACCGTGCGGCCCGTGTAAGAGTACGTCGTCGACGATGACGACCATCTTGTCCGGTGACGCTCGCCGGGAATCTGCGATTCCGGCAAGTCGTGCGACACCTCGTCGTCGCGATAGAGATTGATGTTGAGAAAACCCAGCGGCGGCCTGCGCCCGCTGATGCGCTCGACTTGCGCCGCGAAGCGCTGCGCGAGCGCTTCACCGCCGCGGCGGATGCCGATGAGATACAGGCCGTCCTGCGCGTCTTCGCGGCTCGAGAATTTGGTGCGCGAGTCGCGCGACGATGCGATCGATCTCCGCCGCGCCGACCAGAACGCGCCGCTTCGCGGTCGATGCGGTCATTCTCGTACGCCCCATTTCCTCGAGCGCGCTTCGACGCGCGCCAGTTCCGCGCGATACCCTTCGAGTTTCTCCCGCTCCTTCGCCACCACGCCGGGCTTCGCATTCGCGACGAATCGTTCGTTGGCGAGCTTCGCGTCGCCGCGCTCCACCTCGGCGCGCAGACGCACCGCTTCCTTCTTGTATCGCTCGGACAAAACGCCTTTCGGCGCGAGCCCGGTTACGGCTGCCAGCGACTCTTCCAGCGTAGCCGCGGCAGCTTCCGATCTGCCGCATTGTCTCCGCCCGCGATAAGTTGCAAGCAGCGATGCCGCATCGTCCGGAACGCCGGCCGGCACCTGCAGCGTGAGCGTGTCGCGTCGCTGCAGCCCCATTTCCGCGCGCAGGTTACGCAGGCGCTCGACCGTGCGCTGCAGCGTTTCGAACGCGGCGGATGCCGCTCGATCGATCGGGATCTCCGCGAGATCCGGCCAGGCCGCCGTCACGATCGTCTGCCCGTCGTGCGGCAGCGTCAGCCAGACTTCTTCGGTGATGAACGGCTCGATCGGATGCAGCAGCCGCATGGCGGCGTTGAGGACGAAGGAAAGCACCGCTGCGCGCGTGTCGCGCGAATACTCATCCTTCGTCGCCTCGACGTACCAGTCGCAAATTTCGTACCACACGAATCGCCAGAGCGTTTCCGCGGCAAGACCGAAATCGTACGCGTCGAACGCGCCGCTCACCGTTTGCGTTGCGTCGTACAGCCGCGTGAGAATCCACTTATCCGCGAGCGTAAGGCGATCGTGCGGCGGCAGCGTCATCGCCGCGGGCAAGCCTTCCGGCAGCGCGAGCGCGTAGCGCGCGGCATTCCAGATTTTGTTGTTGAAGTTGCGGGCTTCTTCGCAGCGCGATTCCTGAAAGCGCACTTCTTGCGCTTTCCAAACGGATTTGACGCATCATCCCCATGCGAAATGCGTCGGCGCCGTACCGCTCGACCAGATCCATCGGGTCGATCGCATTGCCGAGCGACTTGCTCATTTTCCGCCCTTGGGCGTCGTACACCGTCGGCGTGACGCACACGTCGTGAAACGGAACCGCGTCCATGAACTTGAAGCCCGAGCATCACCATGCGCGCGACCCACAAAAAGATGATGTCTCCGCCGGTGATGAGCACCTGCGAGGGATACCAATGCTCGAGTTCGGGCGTGCGCTTCGGGCCAGCCGAGAATCGAAAACGGCCACAGCGCGCTGGAGAACCACGTGTCGAGCGTGTCCGGATCGCGCGTCAGTTCCATGCGTCCCGTAACGCGCTCCGCGGCAATGCGCAGCGCTTCTTCTTCGTCGTTTCGGCAACGATGACGTCGCCGGCCGGCGTATACCAGACCGGCAGTTGATGTCCCCACCACACTTGCCGCGAGATATTCCAGTCGCGGATGTTCTCGAGCCATTGTTCGTACGTGCGGCCGTAGCGCTCGGGAACGAATCGCACGCGGCCCTCGCGATACGCTTGCAGCGCGGGCTGCGCGAGCGGTTGCATCTTCACGAACCATTGCAGCGAAAGCAGCGGCTCGATCGTTTCGTCCGTGCGATGGCTCACCGCGACCGCGTGCCGGTACGGTTTCTCCTCGATAAGCAGGCCGAGTTCGCGTAAGTCTCGCCGATGCAGCGCCTTGCGGGCGTCATACCGGTCCATCCCGGCGTACTTGCCGACGGCGACTTCGGCGCCGGTGACGCGCGCATCGAGATCCAGTACGGAAGGCATGTCGAGATTGTGGCGCAAGGCCGATCTCGTAGTCGGTCGGATCGTGCGCCGGCGTGACTTTCACCGCGCCCGTTCCGAACTGCGGATTCGACCGACTCGTCGGCGATGAATCGGAATCGCACGTTCGAGCAGCGGCGGAAGAGAACGGTTTTGCCGATCAGCGATTTGATATCGTTCGTCCTGCGGATGCACCGCGATCGCGACGTCGCCCAGCATCGTTTCCGGACGCGTCGTTGCGACTTCGATGCCTTCGTCCGGCGATCCGGCCGCGAACGGATAGCGGATGCGCCACAAAAATCGCGTCGCGTTCCACGTGCTCGACCTCCGCATCCGAAATCGTCGTTTTCGCTTTCGGATCCCAATTGATGAGGCGCTTGCCGCGATAGATCAAACCCTCGCGGTACAAATCGACGAACACCTTGCGAACCGCGTCCGAGAGGCCCTCGTCCATCGTGAAACGGTCTGCGCTGCCAGTCCGGGCCGAAGCCGACCGCGCGAAACTGCTCGAAGATCGTGCCGCCCGTCTGGCTCGCCCACTCCCATGCGAGTTTCATGTAGGCCTCGCGCCCGAGCGATTCGCGCGTCTTGCCTTCCGCGGCAAGCTGGCGCACGAAAACCGTTTCCGTTGCTATCGCGGCATGATCCGTGCCCGGCAGCCAATCCGCATTGTCGCCAAGCATTCGGTGATAGCGGGTGAGGATATCCATCGGCGTGTACGTTGAGCCGTGGCCAAGATGCGCGCGCGCGGTCACGTTGGGCGGCGGCATGCATATAATGAACGGCGGACGCGCGGTCCGGCTCCTCGTGGAAGTAGCCCGCGCTTTCCCAGCGCTTGTACAGGCGAGGCTCGACGCTCTTGGGGTCGTACTGTTTGGGCAGCTCGGAGACGGTCACGGTCGCCTTCCGTTCGCCCCACGTTCCGGCGCGCCCTAGCGCCGCGGCGCTTAGCCGGTGTTCGTGCGAAGGCGCACGTCCGTAAACTCGCCCGTGTCGATCATTTGCCGCAGACCGCGCACGATCTCGTCTCGGTCGGCCGCTTTGGTGAGCACCGCATTCGCGCCCGAAAAATGGCAGGCTTTGGCCCATTCGGCGCTTCGCATGCTCGTATAAACGGCGATGAGCGCCTTCGGCAGCAGCGTGCGCAGCAGCGTGATGAACTTGAGCGGTTCCTGCGCGGAAAAATCGATGTCGATGAAGATCAGCTCCGGCGGCTCTTCTATCAGTCGCCGGAAGTTCGTCTCACCATAGAACGCATCAACCTGCAGACCGAGGTCGCTGAAGACCTCGGTCAGGCTGGACACGAAGAGCTCCTGCGGCTCAATGACGTGTACTTTCACGCGTTCTCGTCTCGTGGGCGTGCAGTGATGTGTGTCGGGCGATCCTTTAGGCGGTGATCATCGGCTCTTCTTCAGCCGCTGCATCACCAGGTCCGAGTTCGTAGGCGCCGTAATCGGAACGGCGCGGTACGACGCGATTGAGGACGAAGCCGAGGATGTTCTTCACACCCACTTGCTTGAGCCGCCGCAGCGCGTTCTTCGCTTCGCGCAGATCGGTGGTTCCGGCGGAAAGCACGACCACCGTGCCGTCTACTTTGCGCGACACCACGGCCGCGTCGAGATTGACGCTGAGCGCCGCCGTATCGACGATGACGCAGCGATAGTGCTCGCTCGCCTCGCGAAGCATGTCGTCCATGCGCTGCGATTCGAGCAGTTTGATGGGATTCGGCGTCGGCGTTCCGCTGGTGAGAATGTCCAGCCCCGGATATTTGGTTTTCTGCACGACGTCGTCGAGTTTCGCGCGGCCGACGAGCAAGTCGGAAAGCCCGCGTTCGTTCTTCATGCGCAGTTTGGTGTGAATCGAGGCACGGCGCAAGTCGGCGTCGACCAACAGCACGCGCGGTTCCAGTTCCGCCATTGCGAGCGCGACGTTGACCGATATCGTCGACTTGCCGTCGCCTTGCGAGGGGCTCGTGATGACCAGCGTCTCGAGTTTCGAGTCGCTCGCGTATTTGATCGACGTGACGAGTTGCAGGAACGATTCCACCGTCAGGGTGCGCACCCACGGCAGCGCCGCTACGCCGTTGCGCATCCGCACCAGCGGAATCTGCGAGAGTTGCGGAAGCGCAAGTTCCTCTTCCACTTCGCGCTCGTCTTTGATGCTGCCGTCGAGGTAATCGATGACGAAGGCGCCGACGATGGCGAGAATGAGCCCAAGCAGAATGCCGAGCAGCATGTTGAGCAGCAGGTTCGGCGAGACTTTCGCCGAGCCGGGCGTCGCCGGCTGCGTGACGGTGACGTCGCTCAGCGCGGTGTCGCGTGCGATGTTCGCATTGTTGTACTTCTGCTGGAGCGCGCTAAACACGTCTTGCGCGCTCTGCGCGGCGCGCTGCAAGTCCGCCAACGCCGCAGCCTGCGCCGGCAGTTTCGCCAGCGTCGGATTCAGCGAGGTGCGCTGACGCTGCAATTCGACGACCTGCGCCTGATCGGCCGCGACTTGTGCCTGATACTGCGCCTGCTGCTGCTGGAGTTGCTGATACAACGGGTTGGGCACGGTGTTGGTGTTCGCGACGACGGTCGATTGCTGGTGCGCGATCTCCGAACGCAGCTGCGACTCTTGCTGCTTGAGCGCGATCACCGGCGGATGCTGATCCGTATACTGCTGGCGTGCCGTCTGCAGTTGCACGTCGACTTGCGAGAGTTGCGTCTGCAGTTGCTGCAGCACCGGGTTCTCCGCGACCGTCGTGCCGCCCGTGATGGTCGCGGGCGTGTGACCGAGCTGACCGTTCACGCTCGCGAGCTGCGCGCGGGCTTGCTGCATGTCCGCCTGCGTCTGACCGATCTTTCCGTCGAGGTTGCCGAGCGTGTTGATGTACGACTGCGTCTGCGCGTTGATGTCGGCGATGTGGTGGCTCGCTTCGAAATTCGCGAGACGCATTTGCGCGTCGTGCATCGTCTTGTCGGCCGCCGGCATCTGCACTTTGAGGAAGTCGATGGCTTGCTGCGCCTGGGAAGAAACCAGGTCCCGCTGACGTTCCACCACGACTTTGCCGAACTCGTTGGCGACCAGCGCCGACGTGCGCGGGTTGGACCACGTGACCGACAAGTCGATGATCGAGGTGTTCGTAATTGGTTTCACGTCGACGTGCTTGAGCAGCGACGCCGTCGACATTCTCAGGTCGAGATTTTGGATGACTTGCGATGCGACCGGTGTTTCCTGGAACAGTTCGACGTACGTTTCGGCGCTCTGCACGCCGCTGGCAGCGAGCAAAGCATTGAGCACCGGCAACTGGCTGTCCGTATTGTCGTTTCCGGGAACGGCGCTGGAATTGCCGGCGATAACCTTGATTTGCGGTCGTGTAGCTCTTCGGTACCAGCAGCGAGAAAACCAGAACCAGACCGATAAACCCGAGGAAGATCGCAATCATCGGGCGGACGCGGCGCTGCAGCGTACGGAGAATCCCGTGCAACTGCTGGGTCGTTTCCGTCCCTGAGGCAGATATCGGTTGCCCAGCTGGCAGCGAAAACATGTGTTGTTCTTCCTCCGGTTATGGGATGAAACGCGAGAGAATGTACAGTAGACCGGTCAAACCGAGCTCTGCGGTTTTTGTTTTGCCTGCGGCACGTAGATCGTGTCGCCTTTTTCGAGCGCGACGTTCGCAGACTGGTCGTTGCCCTGCAGCGCCTGATACAGATTGATGTCTTCGGTGGTCTGCTTACCGTCGGATGCGGTGCGAATCAAGCGCACGTGATTCAAATCGGCCTGCGCCTTCGCGCTGTTGCCCGCCTTGGCAATCGCAACCGCCAGACTGTCGCCTTGATTGACTTGAATCGCGCCCGGATGGTCGACCGCGCCCGTCACGTTGACGTAGAACTGCACCGGGCCGGGCACGTACACGACGTCCCCTTCACCGAGCCTGGTGTCGAGCTGCGTGTCGCCTTCGCGAAGCAATTTTTGTAGATTGATTTGCGTGATTTGGCCGGAACGGTCCGCAACGCGCGCCATCGGGTACATGCCGTCGATGTCGCCGAGCCCACCGGCTGCGGCAATTGCATCGGATAAACGCGCATCGGAGGGAAGCGCGTATTTGCCCGGATTTTTAACGTCGCCGAGCACCATCACGTTCGGCTGCGCGAGCTGCGAAATCGCGATCGTGATAACGGGATGCCGCACGTATTTCAGCAGGCGTTCGCGTAAGATGGCGGCCGCCTGCTCGGGCGTCTTGCCGGCAACCGGCACTTGCCCGACCAGCGGGTAGGCAATCGTTCCATCGTTGAGTACCGTCACGTTTTGTGTGAGCGACTGATCGCCGTACACTTGGACGCTGAGCTGATCGCCCGGATGAATCGTGGTTTCCGGCGAAGCGGCGAGCGCCTGGACGTACCCGAACGGCCACAACAGGGCCGCTGCCGCTACGATCGCGGCGAATCGATGGAAAGGTCGCAGCATGGGTCCACCACTTTCAATTCGTGTTTTCGTTATCGTACGCGAGCGTGGGCGCCGGTGGTCAGAGGGTATCGTCCCGGCGCGTTGAGCAAAAGGTCGTCATCGTCGTCGCCCGTTAGTGCAACAGCCCCAACCGCGTTTGCTCGCCTGGGTCTGCGCAGAATCGCCCCCTTCTGCTATCACAAGGCTATGAGGATCCTCCGCGCGCACGGATGGCTGGCCGGTCTTGCCTTGGCCGCAATCGCGCTGCTCGTCGCACGCCACGAGCACGACTTGCAATACCGGATGCTGCATGCGGGCGACCGGCTCGTGCCGCTGCGCGTGACTTCCTTATACGGCTCGGCGTACACGCTGCGCGCCACCGGCAAGCCGATGATCATTAACGTATTCGCCACCTGGTGCGGGCCGTGCCGCGCGGAAGCGCCCGACCTGGCTTTAGTCTGCGCCGCGCCTTCGCGCCCGCGGAATCGACGTCGTCGGCATCGACCAACAGGAAGCGGGCGTGCAAGTCCAGGCATTCGCGCGGGCCTTTCATTTGGCATATCCGCTCTATGTCGACCTCAGCGGAATCACGCACACGGTGCTCGGCGCGCGCATGATACCGACGACCCTGTACGTCGACGCAACGGGCGTAATCCGCTGGGAGCATCCCGGCCCGATTTCGATGGAAGAGTTGCTCGATGAAACGTAAGCGGCTCGCGCTGGTCACCGGCCTCCCGTACTACGCGAAGTACTTGGCGGATCTAATGAACGAGCACTCGCAGCATTGGGAGATGCGCGCGTACGACTCGCGGCGCAGGCAAACCGTTCTGGCTTTGCTCGCGATGCGCAAAGCCGATGCGCTGATCTGCTTCGGCGGCCCCGGTCCGGACGCCGGTCTGGCGGCCGCAGCGCGCAAGCACAACGTTCCCGTCGTGGTCGTGTGGTCGGGAACGGACGTGATTCGCGCGCAAGCCGATCCCCACGAACTGCAGATCGTCAAACACGAACACTTCCATCACATTTCGGATGGGGAGTGGCTCGTCGGCGAACTCGCCCTGCTGGGCCTCTACGCGGAATACGAACCGCTTACCGCAGTCCGTCCGGGCGGACCGGTAAAGGCGCTCCCAAGTGAATTTCGCGTGCTCACGCACGGCGCATCGCTCGTGTACGAGATCGCGCGCCGCATGCCGCACGTTCGGTTTACCGTCGTGGGACCTGGAGATCCGAGCCGCATAACCCCGGCGAACGTCGAGTTTATCGGCTACGTCGACAACATGGAAGACGTCATAGACGACTCGACCGTCGTCTTACGGTTACCTGAACACGACGGCAAGGAGATGCTGGTGTTCGAAGCGCTCGCGCGCGCGCGCCATGTGGTTTGGAACGATGAATTTCCGCACGTGAGGACGGCGCGCACGGCCAAGCAAGCACAGGAGCAGCTCGAGAATCTGCGCCGTTTGCACGAGGCGGGATCGCTTGCGCTCAACACTGCCGGAAGAACCTACGTCCTGAGCTCTTTCGGACGCAAGGAAACCGCTGCGCGCTTGGAAACGCGCTTGAACGGCTTGATGCCCCGAACCGATGCTTCGCTCGGCAAGGCAAAACAGCGCGTCGCGATTTCCGGCTTGCGCATTTTCTGCGCGGACATCGCAACCTACGCGCGCACGATGGCGCCGAATTGGGAAGTGCGGCTGCTCCGCACCAGTTCGCGGCTCGAGATATTGACGTCCATTCTGGCCCTGATCGACTGCGACGTGTGGTATTCGATCGGCAATCCGATCGGCGAGCGTTTCCTGACGATCGCGGCGCGTCTGCTCAGGAAGCCGCGCGTGATGCACTGGGTTGGCTCGGACATCCTCGTGCTCGCCGAAGATCCGGAATTGCGCGAGAAGCTCGCCGCGCGCAACATTCTGCATTTGGCTGAGGCGTCGTGGACCGCGAAGGAAGTGCAGCGTTTCGGTTTGCGGCCGCGCATCGCCCCGCTTCCGCCGCGCCATCATCACGGGAACGCGCTGCCGTTGCCGCGCACGTTTACCGTCATGCTGTACGTGCCGAAGACGCGCTCCGAGTTTTACGGGCGCAGCGCATTCGAACGCTTGATGGAACGGATGCGCGACAAACCGATCCGGTATATCGTGGTCGGCGGCGGCGACATCGCGGTGCCTGGGGGTGTCGACGTCACCAACCTCGGCTGGCGCGACGATCTCAAAGACGCGTACAAGGAGGCAACGGTTTTGGTTCGTTTTACGCCGCACGACGGCTTATCGCTGATGGTGCTGGAAGCGCTCTCGTACGGCCGGCACGTCGTCTGGACGCAGCCGTTCCCGTTCGTGCGCCACGTCGCCGAGTATGCCGACATCGAACGCGAGATTCGGGAGTTGTTCGATGCGCACGAACGCGGCGAACTTCGCCCGCAGAAACACGCATCCGAGGACGTGAAGCGGCACTATTCGCCGGAAATGTGCGTGCAGACGCTCGCGCAAGCCTGGGAAGATGCGGCCAACCCGCAGGAAGGACGCCAGTTGGCGGCTCAGGCGCGATGATCGAACGCTTGGACGTACGAGCATGGCGCTCGTTTGACTCTATGCATCCTGCGCCGACGTTTTTCGCTCGACCGGCTTGGGCGCTTTCGCTCGCCGAACTGTATCCCTCGCTCACTCCCGTGCTTCTGCACGTACACCCTCGCAAAACCCGGCCGATGTTCGTCCCGATGATGGAGCAGCGCGACGGTTCGATCCTTCGGCGGTTCGTCGGCTTTCCGCTGGGCGGTTATACCTGCTTCCGGTATGAGGATGGAAGCATCGCGCCGGCGCCTGCCGTCGATGCTGCCGTCGCCGAACTTTCGCGCTTCGCGCATTCGGCCTCGCTCGTGCCGTGGCCGCTCGCTCCCGCACCGTCGACGGCGCTCGGAAACGAGCATTTTACTGCGGTGGTCGATCTCTCCGCCGGCATCGAGGCTGCGCTCGTCAATGTCGACGGAACGTTCCGGCGCATGGCGGGACAAGCCGGTCGCCGCGGCGTCGAGTGCGCCCCCTCGCGCGCTGCCGATGCCGCCGAGACGTATTACGATCTGCTGCGGGAGTCGGCGAAGCGCTGGGGTGTGCCCGAGCCGATCGAGCGGCGCCGCTTGATCGACGCGCTAGTGCGTCACGGCGGTGACGACGTCGAAATTTGGTTTGCGCGCGCCGAAGGCCGCGCGATCGCGGGGGGCGTCGTTTTCTACGGGTCGGAAGAGTTCTTTTTCTGGAGCGCTGCCATGCTCTCCGAATACGGACGCCTGCGACCGAGCAACGCCCTGAATTTTGCGCTGCTCCATGCGGCAGCGCAGCGAAACATGAAGTGGTACAACCTCGGATCGAGCGAAGGCCTTCCGGGCGTCGCGCGATTCAAAAAAGACTTGGGAGCGCGCGATATCCCGTACCGGGAACTCGATCTCGTGCAGATGCCCGTCCGCGTGGCGCGGACGGTTCGCAACGCGCTCACCAAACGCGACAAGGTAACGACATGCTGACGGAATTCCAAACCTCTTTCTCGGTATCGCGCCGGCGGGAAGCGCGCATACCCGAACACCTCTCCATCCGTTCGACCGCAGCGCTCGCGCTGGGTGACGGCGGAATCGTGCTGTTCATCGCACTCGTCGTGATCGGCGGCGAGTCGAACTCCGTAACCGCCTCGCTCGTCGCGACGGCCTTGGTGTGCGCGGGCTTCTGGGCCTGCGGTTTGTATAAGCGATCGTATGCGGTTCTGCCGCGCGACGAAATATATTATGCCTGCACCGCCGTGCTGGCGGCAGCGATTCCCATTCTGCTGATCGTCGGCGGCGTCGGGCAAATCGGTTTCGTGCCGATCGTCGTGATGCTGCTGTTTTCGGCGCTCGCAACGTCTGCGTGGCACACCGGACTGCATTTGCAGCGCCGCGCCGGGCCGCCCCCGCCCGCGGGTGCCGCGTCGATAACGCCGGCAGCTTGGCATGCGCGTGAATCGGCGGGCTATTTGCTGGCGAAACGCTGCTTCGATCTCGCTGTGGCGGCCGTCGCGCTGGTCGTCTCCTCGCCGATCATGCTTGCAGCCGCGATCGCGATATACGCCGAGTCGGGCGAGCCGATTCTCTTCAAACAGGAACGCGTGGGCCGCGACGGCTCGCGCTTCGACGTGTACAAATTCCGCACCATGCGCCGCGACGCCGGAGCTGAATGGGCGCGTCCCGGTGATTCACGCATCACGCGCGTCGGCGCATTCTTGCGCCGCACGAGCATCGACGAACTGCCGCAGCTCTTCAACGTTCTCAAAGGCGAGATGTCGATCGTCGGGCCGCGTCCCGAAATGGTCGAGTTTGCGCGCCGTTTCGGCCAACAGCTGCCGGCGTACGATCAGCGCCACATCGTCGCCCCCGGAATAACCGGGTGGGCGCAGGTGTACCGCAAGCGGAATTTGGAACCGGACGACGTCAAGGACATCCTTCCCTACGACCTCTTTTACGTCGAACGCGCTTCGCCGGTTTTGGACGGCGCGATTCTGCTGAAAACCATCGCGGAAGTGCTCTTCCACAGTGCAGTCTGAACGCGCGCATCGCGTGATGTACGACGGACTTTACACGTTCGTCGTACGCCTCGCGAAGATCGGTCTGACCGCTGCTCTCGCCGTGATTACCGCTCGCGCGCTCGGCCCTGCCGGGCGCGGCGTTTATGCGCTGCCCGGCGTCGAGGCCGCGCTCGTCGCGTCGGCGTTCGGCGGACTGACGAGCGCAACGACGTATTTCTTGCTGAACCGCAGCCCAGGCGCCGTGTTTCTGCGCCCCGTTCTTCTGTCGACGTTTCTCCTCACCGCGGCCGCTGCGCTGGTCTTGGTACCGTTGACGTACCTCGCGCATCAGCCCGGGGCGCTCATTCCCGCGCTTGCGGTGCTGCCGTCGCTTGCGCTGCTGAATCTCGCATCGGGCTACGCGCTCGGCGTGCACCAAGTGCGTTTTTCGACCACGATCGCCGCGCTGCAAACGGTCTTCACCATCGCTGCGACGGTCGCGGCGTTCGTGATCGTCGAGCGTTCGCCCGGTATTGCAATTATCGCGTGGGTCGCCGGCACCAGCCTCGCAGGCGCCGTTTCCCTTGCGTACATCGTGCGACACGCGCGCCGGCACCTTGCCGGAGCCGACACGATCGGCTTTCGCGAGTACTGGGCCTTTTGCATGAAGGTCACGGCTGTGAACGTCGTGTCGCTGCTGAACTATCGCGCCGACCTGTATATCGTCGCGCTCTTTCTTCCGCCGGCGGCGCTGGGCATGTACAGCATCGCGGTCGCGGGTGCGGAGAGTTTGCTCGTTCCGACGCAGGTTGCCGCGCTCGTCACCTCACCCCATATCGGCGGGATGGAGGTTCACGAAGCGGCAGTGCTGACCGCGCGGTGCGTGCGCCATAATTTGCTCATCGCGCTGCTGATCTGCGTGCCGCTGTTCGTCCTGGCTGCGCCGGTCGTTCAATTGCTGTACGGTGCGAAGTTCCTTCCGCTCGTTCCGTCATTCGACGTTCTGCTGATCGGCGTCATCGTTCTCGCCCTGAGCAGCCCGCTTTCGAGTTACTTCACGCTCAAGATCGGAATACCGGGCGTGGCGCTTCGGTTGGCTTCGCTATCGGCGCTGGTGTGCATAGCGACGACGTTTGCGCTCGTTCACCGCTACGGGATGGTCGGCGCCGCGATCGGATCGAGCGCCGGTTACCTGGTCGGACAGTCGGTCGGCATCTGGTACTTCCGGAAGCGTTCGGCGATCGGACTGCGCTCGATGCTCGTGCCCACGGGCGCCGACTTGCTCGTCTACTGGGCGTTCCTGGCCAGGATGCTGCGAGACGGGCGCCGCCTCTTGCACCCTGCGCGGTAGGGCCGCTCTTCCCATGGTCCGAGGCCGTCTCCAACTCCGGGCTGCGCGGCCGCTTCGATTAGAATGGCTTCAATGGTAGGAAACATTCGTCTCGCCGGGCGGCGCACGGCCAGCACCGCCGGGGGTGTCATCGTTGCGCTTTTAGGCGCCTTTGCGGCGTTCATCGGCGTTGCGCTTTCGGGCACGAAGACGGGCGCGGTTGGCGCGATCGGCGCCGTAACGCTGCCGATTCTTTTCGGGCTTTCACTTTTCGCCCCGCTGCTGTTCCCGTTCGGCGCCTACGCGTTTCTGACGCCCTTCGACGCGGTGCTGAAGGTCGGCGCGGCCGCCACCGTTACGAAGCTGTTCGGTGCGGCCAGCGCCGCTGCGCTGCTCTTCTACATCCTGCGCAGCAAACGGTACTCGGATCCCGATCGCAGCGTCGCGATGTGGTTCGTGTACGCCCTTTGGATCACGGCGAGCGCGTTCTGGGCGATCGATCCCAAGCAGAGCCTCGACGTCATCCCCACGGTACTTTTGCTCTTCGGGCTCTATGCAGTCATTTCGCTGATTCGCACCGACATGCGCACGCTCACCACCGTCGTACAACTTACGATGGTCGGCGGAGCGGCCGCCGCGGCTTACGTCTTGTACCTCTACCACAGCGGCGTTGCAATCAAAGAAAACCGTATGTGGCTGGCGACGGGCAACGTGAACTGGAATCCCGACTATCTCGCCGGCACCATGCTGCTGCCGGCAGCCATCGCATTGATGAGCATCGTGTTCGGAAAAACGTTGGGAACCCGAGTGCTGGCCTTCATTTGCGGCGGCATCATCTTGCCGGTATTCGTGCTGACGGGGGCACGCGGTCCGGAGCTTGGCTTGATCGTGATGATCGTCTACCTGCTGGTTCGCGAACCGAACCGCGCACGTTTGGCATGGCCTGTCGGCATCGTCGCGGCATTGGGGCTAGCGTACGCGGCTCCGACGCTCGGACAGCGGTGGGCAAACGCCCTGTCTACCGGCGGTGCGGGACGCACGGACATTTGGCACGTCGGCTTCGTCGCGTTCAAGCAAAACTGGCTTTTCGGCGTCGGTTACAACAATTTTCCGCTTGCCTACGACCGCGCGTGGATCCAGGTCTTTCAGCCGCAGTACATCGGCTGGGGACACGTCTCGCACAACATCATCGTCGGGCATGCGGTCGAACTCGGCGTCATTGGGTTGGCCCTACTGCTGATGGGATGGTTTTGGCAGTTCCGCGCGTTGCGCGGTATTCCGATCTCCGATCCGCGGTATCGTCTGCGCTTGGTGCTCGAAGCCTCCATCATCGGACTTTTTATTTCCGGTCTTTTCGCGGACATGATGCTGCAGAAATGCGTTTGGCTCGCCTTCATGCTCGTTTCGCTCACGAGAAATGCGGCACCGGAACCGGCGCCCGCTGCGGAGAGAAGCGCCGTCGTTCAAGGAGTAACCGTCCATGCGTGATTCGTTTTTGCCGTATTGCCGGCCGGACACCGGCAACGCGGAGGCGGCCGCCGTCGAAGAATGTATTCGTAACGGCTGGCTGACAACCGGACCGAAAGTTCGCGAATTGGAGCAAGCGTTCGCGAGGGCCGCGGGTGTTCGTCATGCCATCGCCGTCAACAGTTGCACCGCCGCATTGCACGTCGGACTTCTTGCGGCCGGCGTGAAGCCGGGTGACGACGTCGTCATGCCGTCGCTCACATTCGTTGCCGGCGCGCAGTGCACGCTCGAAGTCGGGGCGCGCCCCGTCTTCTGCGACGTGGATCCCGGCACGATGACCGCCGGCGTCGAACAGTTTGCCGCGGCGCTCACGCCCGCGACCCGCGCTATTATCGCCATGCCCTATGCCGGCCGGCCTATGGATAGCGCCGCGCTCGCCGCATTCTGTAAGGAGCGGCAGATCGTTTTCATCGAGGACGCGGCGCACGCAGCCGGTATGCTCGATCGCGGCAGGTGGGCCGGAACGCATTCGGATCTCGCGGCGTACAGTTTCTATGCGACGAAGAATCTCACGACCGCCGAAGGCGGCATGCTGGTGACGAACGACGACCGCATCATGGAGCGCGTGCGCGTGCTTTCCCTGCACGGCATGGACAAGGATGCATGGAAGCGGTATACGCAGCGCGGCTCGTGGCGCTATGAAGTGCGCGAGCCGGGATTCAAATACAACATGCCCGACATCGCCGCTGCCATGGGTTTGGTTCAGTTGGAACGCCTGCAAGCCATGCAAGACCGGCGCGACGTCATCGCTGAACGCTATTTGCGCGGGCTGGCCGACGTGCCGGGCATCACGTGCCAAGCATCGCCTTCAAACGACGGCGACCGGCACAGTTGGTGTATGTTCGTCATCCGCGTGAGCGAGCGCGACGCCGGCATTTCGCGCGACGCTTTCATCGAAGCGCTCAAAGACCGGAACGTCGGTACGTCGGTGCATTACATCCCCACGCACCACTTCGAAGCCTACCGGACGTACTCTGCAGCGCTGCCGGGCACGGAGCGCCTTGCCACGGAAATCGTATCGTTGCCGCTCTATCCGACGATGACCGACGCGGACGCGGACGACGTCATCGCGGCCGTGCGCGACGCAGCCGGCGCCGGCGCAGCGATGATGCAAGCCTCTTAAGAAGTTTCAGTTGCGCGCGCGGCACTTTGAATGGGCGCGGTGCCGTTGCGCAGTGCGCGATGCACGCGCAGCCGCTGTCGAATGTAGTCGGAGATGCCGGGATACGAGTAGTACCCGGCCTTTGCGTCCGGCCGCTCGATCGGTTTCGCCGTTCCCGCTTCGAGTTGCGTGATGAATCGCGCGACGTCCGGAAAACTTCCGAATATCGCCTTGTGCTCGATGAGCTCGTGGTTGTCGTTGCGGATGTCCACGTTGGTCAGACGCCCTTGCACGAAAATCTCTCCCGCGTCCAATTCCTCGTTCATGCGGATCAGCGAGTAGCCGAAATTGTTGAAGTCGGCGTTGTGCATCGTCCAAAACGGCGAATACACGCCCTTGTATTCCGGCGTAATGCCGACATGCCAGAGCATGACGCCGTGCGGAGCGGCCGAGCGAAGTTTCTTCCCGAAAAACTGGTTGATGCAGTGCGAGAAAATGACGTCCGGCTTGACCTCGGCGAGAAATTCATGAACGGCCGGGTCGTTGATTTTCGGGCTGCGAAAGGCGCGCGCGTGCGTGCGCTGCGGCACGGCGGTCCAGTACTCGCGAATCAGTTTTTGAGCGGCCACCGTGCTGGGCGCCTTTGCTTCCGTTCCGTGGTACAGCAGATAAAACAGCGCCTCGTCCAGAGCCCGTAGGGGTCCCTTGAGCCGCAACCGGCGCTTGATGAAATTCACCTTGCCGGCGCGATTGGTGAGCCACTGCGTTTGCGAAGGCACCCAAACGCATCCGACGAGGTCCGTGTGCTGCATCAGCCAGTGCTCGATCACCCGGTTCAAGTTGTTGTCGTATCCTACGAATACTGCGCGCAGCATGTTCTCCTCGTTGCCTAGTCCGATTTATCGTAAGGGGTGGGAAGCGGCCGCCGTTAGATGAGACGGTCCCGGGCCTTTGAGCAAAAGGTCGTGGGGCTTGCTAACAAAGTCTTTACTCGTTCGATCCGGGCGGTTAAACAGCCGCGTCGGGCCCCGATTTATCCGATGAAATAAGCCTTTTCGGCGTCTCCGCGTCACAGACGGCACGCTTGGCCCCCCTATTTGCGACCTGCCACTCCCCTGGCATGAACCAGTGTACCCATCGTGTACCCTTGCCTCGACGCGCGCCATGTAAACGGGGAGGTTTCATGAAGGTCATGCGCGCCTTTGCGCTCATTGGAGTGCTGGGCTTTTCATTTTTGGCTGCGGGCTGCGGCGGGCAGTCCGGAGCGACGCCGCCGGTGGCGGTTCAGCAAGACCCGCTATCGAGTCCGGTCACGGACTCGGCTGGGCAGTCGGACATCGGCACCATGTCGACGACGGCCGCCAGTTCATTCACACTCAAAGCGTCGGTCATCAGTGCCGACGGATCGAAGTTCGTCGTCAGAACGGTCAGCCCGAGCTGCGGCACGATGTACGTGTACTACACGCGGGCGACGACCAAGTTTTATCCCTATCTGGGCTATCCCGTGAAAGTCGGGATGCCGATTGAAGCGACCGGAACCGGCTCGTGCCGCAGCGGCGGTTCGATGACCGCGAAGACGGTAACCTATACGGCAGCGGCAACGCCGCCGCCCACGACTCCGACCTCGTCGACGACGTCGTCGCCGGCTGCGACGCCGCCGCCCGGGCCGCCGAGCGCCGGCGTTCCGAAGCACGTGCAGACCGCTGAATATTTGCTCACGGCGACGGAAGAGACGTCTTCTCCGAGCCGGTACGCGCCGTATCTGACATACGCCTATACGTCCATGAATCGCCTGGGCGTCACGCAGGCGTCGGGGATAAAGACCGTCATTTATTCGAGCGCGTTCCAGCCCAACGGCAGCCTATACGAACTCGGAGCGCTTCGTACGAGCTACTCCGGCGCCGAAGCGAAAACGTGCTCCGGCTCGACGATCGTTAGTTACGGCGGGAGCGGATTGCTGACCGATCCGGAAAAAGGTGCATTTCCATCGTATTTCGCAAACGTCGTAAGCCACTACGCTGCGACCGCACGAGCAGCAAACCCTGGATATGCGCAGCCGTGGAACTATATTTTCATGGACAATGATGGGCCGCTGTACCACGTTTCGGGGACGCCCTGCGACTACAATCTGTCGTCCTGGACCAGTCATGAGGATGCCGCTATGGCGGCAAGCGGGCAACACTTTGTGCTGAACGGGCTTTCCGTTGCGCCGAGTGACGTACCTACATTTGTTAATCGGCTTGCACCGTCGTACGTTTCCGGTGGCCAGTTCGAACTGTGTTACGTAACCAGCCTGTGGTCAGTCTGAGGAAGATTCGCAGCTACAAACCGTCTCGCTGTTCAAGCGGGAACGCAAACCAGCTGGACCGGGTTGGTGGTGTTACGTTGATCTGACAACTGCATCGGGCGCAAGTTCCATTCCGATGCGTCAGTACGCGTACGCATCGTTCCTTCTCACGTACGATCCGAATTACTCGGTGTTCGAAGAATCGTTTACAACGCCCTCGGCATTCAAGGTCTTTCCGGAAACCGGTTTCGTGCCGCTCAGTCCGGTAAGCATACCGGCCAGTGTGGCGAGTTTGTTGACCTCGACCCGTGCGTACGAGCAACGCTACAACAGTTGCTACTACCGCGGCAGTTCTCTCGGACATTGCGAAATTATCGTGAATCCGAGTACGACGTCTTCGGTCAGCGTTCCGAATCCATGGGGATTGCGTCATAGCATGGTCCTTAGCGGCAACGGCGTGCTCGACGGCGGAACGGCTTCGTTCAGCGGCGGCGTGCCGACTCGCATGGGTCCGAAATCCGGTCTCATCCTGACGCCCTAAACTACTAAAAACGCAGCAAGCAAGAAGCACTGCGCTCGCGCGGTGCTTCTTTGCTTTTGGGTATAACGGCGCAATGCGAGAGAGCGCGTCCCTGCTGAATGACGTTATCGAGTGGGACGTTGTAAATTGGTCCCGGGCCTTAGCGTTTTGGAGAAGCCACGCTCGTTTGGCCCCATCGTCTACTTGCTTGAGAGTCTGGGGCCCGGCGGGGTGGCCTATCGCTGTGGCTCGCATTGCAGGGCCATTGGGCCGTTTGTTCGGACCTTGAGAGCAACCGCGACATTGCGGCGCCGATGCACGCCGCCTACGGCGTGGCCGATCGGATAACGTACGAAGCGATCGACGCTACGGCGATCCCGTACGAGGATTACTTTGACGCCGTCGCGTTCAAGTCGCTGCTCGGCGGCGTCGCGTGGGATGGGAATGCGTCGCGCCAAGCTGAAGCGGTTCGCGCAATGCATCGCGCGCTAAAGCCCGGCGGCGTGCTGCTGTTCGCGGAAAATTTGCGCGCCTCACCGCTGCATCAGGCCGCGCGGCGCCGCTTCGTGAAGTGGAATTCGATCTGGCGGTACGTAAGCATCTCGGAAATGCTCGAGTATCTCTCGCCATTCTCGTCGGTCGAATACGCCACGACGGGGTTCACGGGCCTCTTCGGAAGGTCCGCTGCTCTTGCGCGCGCGTTCGGCACGATCGACGGAATGCTGTTCGACAAAATCGCACCGCCCGATTGGCGCTACGTCATGTTCGGCGTGGCTCGAAAGTAACGGCACGGGACGCGATACGCTCGCGCCCCGTTACCATACTTCTTAGACCAAACCCATTTTGATCGCGTGCACAGCGGCCTGCGTACGCGCGTAAATGTTGAGTTTCGAGAAAATGCGGCTGACGTGATTCTTGATCGTCTTCTCGGAGAGATTGAGCCGCGCGCTAATCTCTTTGTTCGAGAGACCTTCGGCGATCAGACGAATCACTTCGGTCTCGCGGACGGAAAGCTCGTTGATGTCCGGACGGCCGTTGCTCATGCTGCGCCGGCGCAGGAGGCCGCCGGCGACGCGTGGATCGACGTACGTCTCGCCGTTCGCGACGATTTTCACGGCGCGAATGAGTTCTGCCGGCGTGACGTCTTTGATGATGTAGCCGTCTGCGCCCGCGGCCAGGCAGCATTGCATCATCTCGGCTTGCGGGCGCATGGACAGAACGCAAACGCGCGCTTGCGGTGCCGCCTCGCGGCACGCGGCTAGCGCTTCACCCAATTCGAGTGCGCCGCCGTCGACGTCCAGCAGAATGATGTCCGGTTTCGCCTTTACCAGGGCGGTCGGTGTAACGCTATCGGAATCCCCAACGATCTGAAGCGTGGGATCCATGGAAAATACTTGACACAGGGCCTTTCCAAAAAGCACCTGCCCCTCGATCACGTAGATGCGTGCGGTGTCGGTCGTTATCACGGTGTCCCCTTCGCCTGAACAGTGAATGGCACTTATGACGGGGTCCACGTGGGCAGATCGCGGTCCCGTATGCGTACCGACTTTCCCAACATTGGGACCTTTCTCGCGCTTTTAGGACCATTTCATTAAAATGGGGCCAATGAGCCCAGGACCGTGTCCGCTTGCGGACTGCGCGCCGAACGATGCTCCGCTCGCTTCCTCGTAGGGGGAGTAGGCTAAAAAGATTATCACTTAGTTCCGATAGTGTAAGTGTCGAGCCTCCCTCCTTAACAAAGAGGGCTGCATCATGTCCCGCTCGCGTGTGCGAGTAACCAGTACGGCGCTTGTATTATCGAGCCTTCTTAGTGCTTGCGGCGGTGGAGGCGGCGGCGGCGGCGCGTCGCTCGTCCCGACCGTCCCCGGTTCGGTGACTCAGCAAATCATTTCGGTCTCCGGCACCATCACCGCATTCGAGTCCGCGACGGCGTTTCTGTTGCAAGAGACCGGCGGTTCGCAAGTTACTGTTACCACGTCGGGATCGACCGTCGTGGCGGGTACCCCGCCGTATGTCGGCGAGAACGTCGACGTGTCCGGTACGAGCGGCGGATCAGCCGGAACGATCGCCGCGACGAGCGTAAAACAATCCGCTTCTTCAACCGTCACGGCGCCTTTGGGCACCCTGGAGATCGGTGGAACGTATACAGGTTCGACCGCGAGCGGTTTTACGATCCGGAGTGATTCCGGCAGCGCCGTATCGGTTACGACGAACTCCACGACGACCTACGCGAACGCGCATCCTGCCGTCGGGCAGTACGTAGAAATCAGCGGCGCAGGCGCGGCAAGCTCTGGAGTGACGGCATACCTGGTGGCTGCATTCACCGCTGCGCCGACGCCGTTTTCGGTAACGGGAACGGTTCAGAAACTCACGCAATACGGCATGACGCTCGCGCCCGTGTCCGGACCGCCCATCCCAATCGGGATCGTGGCGGCCACGTCAATTTCCGGAACGGTTTCGATCGGTCAGCAGGCAACGGTGACGGGCACCGGGTCCGCATCCGTTGCGTATTTCGCAACGTCGGTCGCTTCGGCCGCCACGCCGGCTCCAGCCGCTTCTGCTTCCCCCAGTACGGCGCCGACGGCAAGTGCAGCCCCAACGCCAACGGCCGCTCCGACCGCAGTACCGACGTACGCGCCTACAGCCTCACCTGCACCTACGCCCACGCCAACCTCAGTACCGACATCCGTACCGACGCCATCTGCACCGATGACGATCTCCATGCAGCACGTACAGACGGCGACGTACTTGTGGAGTTCGACTGAAGTTGCCACCAATCCGAGTGTTTACGCACCATACCTCAGCTGGGCGTACACGAAAACCAGCACGATGCTCTCGACGTTCGAAGCGGGCATCAAGACGATTCTCTATATCAACCCCGTCATGCCTCAGAACGCCGAATACGAACTCAGCGATCTGAAGGGCTCATACGCGAGCGCGCGCGCGATGGATTGCAGCGGCAATGCGGTGCCCGTCTACAACGGTACGGGCTTGCTTTCAGATCCGCGCACGCCGGCCGCGTCGTCGTACTACGCGGACGTCGTGAGCTATTACGTCAACCACCAACTTCTTCCGTACAGACTCGGGCGTGCAAGACTGGGATGCGATGTTCATCGATAACAGCGGTCCCTTGTACAACACGGGCGCGACGCCGTGCAACTACAATTCGGCGGCGTGGGGGCAAGCATTCGACACCGTCGTTTCCACACTGAGTCAGAACTTTGTCGTCAACGCACTCGGCACCACCGCGAGTACCACACAGACCTACGTGAACTACCTCGGTTCTTCAAACATCATTGGCGGGGAATACGAACGGTGCTTCAACGACACGCAATGGTCTGCTGAAGAGAACTCCCAAATCGAAGCTCTTGCGTTGCTTAGAGCGCAAGGACGTTCAAGCGGACCGGGCTGGTGGTGTTATCTCGACAACACGAGCGTCGACGGCGCGAGCGCCATTCCACAGCGCCTCTACGCATATGCGTCGTTCCTCTTGACGTACGATCCGAACTATTCGCTCTTCCAGGAATCGTACGCGACGGCTCCGTCAACGTTCCAGGTCTTCCCTGAAACAGGCTTCGTGCCCTTAAGCCCGGCAAGCGCGCCGAGCACTATCGGGAGTCTCCAGAGCAGCACCGGCGCGTACGTTCAGTACTACGGCGCCTGCTACTACCGAGGCTCGCTCGTGGGTGCCTGTGAGATTGCGGTTAATCCGACCGGTGGAAGCGTGAACGTTCCGAATCCAAGAGGCTTCGCGCATAGCATGGTCATTAGCGGAGACGGCGTGCTCGACGGCGGCACGGCTACCTTTACGGGGGCAGCGCCTGGCTCGCTTGCCTCGAAGACCGCGGCGATTTTGGTTCCCTAGGGCATTACCCGTGTGACGAAAGGGCCTGTAGCGCGTGCTGCAGGCCTTTCGCATGCATGCGGGGGCATCCGCTATCATGAAAACGGAATGTACGCGCGATTCCGACGCTTTTTCACATCCGCTGCTCTGGTTGCCGTATTGGGCGCATTGGGGTGTCAGACGCATTCCGCAGGTGCGTCCGCCGACGCGTCGCAAGCGCCGCGCCCGCAGCCGCGCACGCATACCGAAATGCTTCACCCGCCCTCGAGCGTCCCCGAGCACGTACAGACGGCCGAATATCTTTGGTCGTCAACGGAACGCGCCGCAGACAAAAGCGCCTACGCGCCTTATTTGACTTGGGCATACGCGGTGTACAGTCAGTACGCAGAGGTGCGCCGCGCGGGAATCAAAACGGTGCTCTACGTCAATCCGTTCGTGCCCGAGCCGATGGAAAAGGTCGAGTTCCCGAAGATCATGCGCCATCCGGAACTGGAGACGATGGACTGCACGGGAAATGCCGTCCGTGCGTATTCCGGGAGTTCGTATCTGCTCGACGTGCGAAAAGCCGGCGCGACCCAATTCGCTCGCGAAGTGGTCGACGATTATATCGACGATATTCATGAGCAAAATCCGGGAGCCGGAACGCCGATTGACTTGCTCTTCGTCGACAACACGAACGAGTTTTACGGAATGCAGCCGCTGCCTTGCAACTTCGATCAGAAGCAGTGGACGCAAGGCGTTGAAAATGCGCTCTCGCAGATCCGGTTTCCGATGGTCGTCAACACGCTCACCGTACGTCCATCTGTGGTGCCCGCAAAAGTTGCAGTACTGCAGGGCCGCAACATTGTCGGCGTGCAGTACGAGCGCTGTTTCGCCGATACGCAATGGACGGCCGAGCAAGTCGCACAAATTCTCACGCTGCAACTTTTGCGGCGCCTGCATAAACCTGCCGGTCCGGGCTTCTGGTGTTACGTCAACGGGCCGCGCGGTGTCGGAACCGCTTCGAACGTCATTCCACAGCGCTTGTTCGATTACGCCTCGTTTTTGCTCACGTACGATCCGAAGTACTCCGTCTACCAGACGGCCTATTCCTCGCCGCCTTCGACGTTTAAGGTGCTTCCGGAAACGCAGTTCGTACCGATGTTGCCGGTTACGAACGCGACGGATATCGAGCAGTTGCGGACCTCGGGCGGAGCCTATGTTCAACAATTCCGGTACTGTTACTACCGCAGAAAGTTGCTTGGGAGCTGTGAGGTTGCCGTGAATCCGAATTCCGGCACGGCAGAGGTGCCCAACGAAGGCGGTTATCGGCACAGCATTGCATTGAGCGGAAACGGTGTTCTCGATGGAGGTACGGTCTCGTTCAATGGAACGCCGCAAGACGATTTAGCGCCGGGAACCGCGGAGATTCTGATCCCCTAGGTGGCAACACGATGAAACGGGCTCTCCTCATTGCCTACTGCTTTCCACCGCGACCGGTTCCCGGTGCGCTCCGGCCTGGCTACATCGCACAGTATGCCGCAAATTTTGGCTGGAATGTGACGGTCCTGACACAGCCCGCGGCAATAGCGCCGCCCATCATACCCCGTACGCCGAAAACGGCGGCGTTTCGTGCGATTCTGCGGCGAATCAAGAACATCGTCGTGTTTCCAGACCCCGAAGCGCCGTGGATTGTACCTGCGATCTACCGAGGTCTCCACTTGATGAGGCGCGACGGCTGCGACGCCATTCTTTCAACTGCGCTGCCCATGTCGTCGCACGTCGTCGCCGCGTGTCTTTCGCTCCTTACCGGGAAGCCCTGGATCGCCGACTTTCGCGATCCCTGGAGCGAAAACGCGTACATGGGCTGGGGGCCCGTCAAACGCGCGCTTCAAAAGGTCCTCGAACTCTCGCTGATGCGGCGGGCCGCGCTGATCACGACCGTATCACCCGAACTGGCGGGAGATTTTTCCCGACTGCACGGGCGCGACGTCGTGGCGATTGAAAATGGATACGACGCCGCCGAGTGGCAGAGCGTACCGGAAAAAATACCCGAACGCTTCAATCTCGTGTATACCGGCACGATGTACGGCGGCAAGCGAAACCCTGAGATCCTCTTCCGCGCGCTCGGCGAACTAAGCAACGAACGACATCCGGCGGCGGAAGCGGCGATCATCGATTTTTACGGGCCCGACAACGATAAGGTGCTCGAGGATGCTCGACGCTTGGGCCTGGAGCAGCAAGTACGCGTGCATGGTGTCGTGCCGCGAGCGGAGGCGATGTTGCGCCAGCGCGACTCAGCCGGCTTGCTCATCTTTCTCAGCATGGATCCCGCGACAGCCTCCGAGCGCGGCAGCAAATATCTCGAGTACGTCGGAGCGCGGCGACCGATGCTCGTATTCGGCCCGGCGGATAGCGTGATGCGCGAAACGGTTCGAGATGCTGGGCTCGGATGGTTCGCGAACGACGTGGAAAGCGCAAAAGGCGCGCTGCGTGAATTGTACGCGCGTTATGCGGCCGGCCGGTACGAGTCGTCGAGCGACCCTTCCGTTCTGCCGTCGTCCGTAGCGCTCGCCCGGAAGTTCTCAGCATGTCTCGATCGCGTCTGTTCACAAGACGCAACCGGTTTAGTCGAGCCGGCGCCGCATCCGGGTTCCTAACCCGTCGCCGCGGCCTCCCGTACATCGAGCACTTGCGAGTTTCTGCGTCGCATCCAGTGCTCGAGCACGTACAGATACCATAGTTGGTTCGGCGCGGTCTCTCCGTCGCCAAGCTTTTGCATTCCGGAACGCACCGCGCGCGCATCGATCCAGCCTTCGCGCGCCAGTACCGAATCGCCGAACGATTCCAGGAAATCCGTACGCCACCGCCCGGTGAGCCAGCGTTGCACGGGAATACCGAAGCCGCGCTTCGCGCCGCGCGCGACGCGCTCGCCGATTCGCCGCCGGGCGAGTTCGCGCAGAATCGCTTTGAGAGTCATGCGGTGCAACCGGACGCCGTACGGCAGCGTGGAAGCAAACTCCCACAGATGCTGATCGAGCAGCGGGCCGCGAGCCTCGAGACCGTGAAACATCGTCCCGCCGTCTACCTTCGGCAGATATTCCGCGACGAAATACGTTTCGCGTTCGAAGCGCAAGTGCTCTTCCATGATGCGCCGGGCCGCGTTTCGTGCCGGCGGCTGGGACCAGCGCGCAAGGCGTACGCCGCGAAGGCGGTCGCCCAGCATGCCCGCATCGCGGTAATACGGCAGCGCGTCGGAAACAGCCAGAACGGCAGGGTAACCGCCCGTCGCGTAGTCGATGAAATGCCGCGCGCGCCGAAACGATCCTGATGCGGGAACCATGGGGCGCGCCGCGTTCCAGAGCGCTCGAGTGCCCGGCGGCAGCGCGCGCGCCAAACGTTGTGCCGAAAAATAATACAAATCTTTCGGGTAGCCCAAGAACACGTCGTCGCCGCCGTCGCCGGTGAGCAACACCTTTGCGTGTTCCCGAACAACGCTGGAAATCGCGAGCATGCCGAGCGCCGACGCGCATGCGAACGGCTCTCCGTACGCGGCCGTCAGATCCTCCACCGCCGGCGTATTATTGGGATCCAACGCGAGGACGCGGTGACGAATGCCGAGATCTCTCGCGGTTTGGGTTGCATCGGCGCTTTCGTCCGATGCGTCGCCGGGCGTCGCAATCGTGTACGCAGTGACGTCGCCGCCGAGTTCACGAATGCCCCAACAGACCAAACTTGAGTCTACGCCGCCGCTGAGCAACGCGCCGACCGGCACGTCCGCCTGAAGACGCATTTCGACGGCACGCAGAAATAGGCGCTCCGTTTCCGCTACCGCTTCCTCAAAACCAATCCGATCGTTGGAGGGCGTGCCGGTGTTCCAGTACGGCGTAACGGTCAAACCGCCGGCCGTCCAGCGGGCAAGATGGCCGGCCGCAAGTTTACGAACGCCTTCGTAGATCGATCGCTCGTCCGTGACGAAACCGAATTGGAGAAATTCGGCAACCGCATGCGGATCGACGCTACCCGCATAACCGGCATCGTCCAACGCACGCGCGGTTGAAGCGAACGCGACTCGTCCGCCACGCTCGGCGAAGAACATCGGCTTGACGCCCAGACGATCGCGAACGAGATAGAGGGTGTGCCGCGCGTCGTCCCACAACGCGAACGCGAACATGCCGTGCAATTTGCCGACCAGAGCGTCGATGCCCCATGCATCGTATCCATGCACGAGCACTTCCGTATCGGTTCGGCTCGTAAACCGGTAGCCGCGCCCGATTAACTCCTCGCGCAGCTGCGTGAAGTTGTAAATCGCTCCGTTGAACGTAACGCCGACGCGCCCATCGGGCGAGAGCATCGGTTGCTTACCGGCGTCCGTGAGATCGAAGATGGCCAGACGGCGATGCCCAAGGACCGCATTGCTCCAACGATGCAGCCCGCTGCCGTCGGGCCCGCGCCGCGAAAGCGACTCGAGCATCGTGCGGACGTCGGGCTCGAGCGCCGACGCGCCGTTGCCGACGATGCCGGCGATGCCGCACATGTTACGGCGCCGCCGCCAGCCGTACGCCGTTGCGCCGCGTCAAAAACGCTTTCCACCAGCCGACGCCATACGCGACGTGCATGGTCGCGATGGCGGGGGGAACCATGACCGCCGCGAGCTTCGCGCGCCGAACCGCCGCAACGCACGTAAGAGCAAGAAACGCCGCATACAACCCCGGAACCACCGCGGCAGCCGCGCGCAGCGGCGTAAACGCCGTCACTGCCGAAAGCGCAAGACACGCAACGAGCAGCGCCGGCGCGAAGACGCGAACCGGCACGGCGTCGGCGTTCTTCATCTGGCAGCAGCGGCGCCAGTAGCCGTAGCAGAACATCTGTTTCCAAAGCGCTCGCAGGCTGCGGCGGACGTGATACTGCACGTGAATCGACGGCGAGACGATCAGTTTGCCGCCCTTGCTTCGCAGCCGATAATTCAGGTCCGAATCTTCGTCAAACGGCAGCCGTTCGTCGTAGCCGCCGGCCGCGCGAAGCGTTTCCATGCGCGTGAAAATCGAGAACACGGAGTCCGTCTCTTCTTCTTCGTTCGTATAGCGGAAGCGCGTATTGCCCATCGCAAGCGGGCTGGACATGCACCAGGCTATCGCCTTGCCGACGAAACTGCTCGCGCACGGTCGCTGGACGCCGCCGACCGCCACCGCACCCGTTCGCTCGAGCGTTTCCAGACACGAGGAGAAATAGTCTTCCGCATACTGCGCGTGTCCGAGAATCATTGCGAAATACTCGCCGCGCCCTTCGCGCAACGCGATATTCCACGCATAGACTTGCAGACGGTGCGGGTTGCGCAGAATTTTGATACGCGGATCCCAGCGTGCGAAACTGTGCGCGATCTCGACCGTGCGATCGGTGCTCATGCCGTCGATGATAAGTATCTCGATCGGCTGGTCGCAACGCTGCGAGAGCAGACCTTCCAGGCAGCGCGCGATATGCGCTTCTTCGTTGTAAACCGCAACCGCCGCCGTGATTGCGACGCGGTCAGCCGGAACGATGGCCTCAGGCTGCATAGGATGCCGCCCGTTCCTGCAGGGCGTCCACGATGTTGCGCGCCGCGTGTCCGTCGCCGTAAGGCGTCGCTTGACGCATCGGCACAGGGCGTTTTGCGGCGGCCGCGATTTTGGAGGGGTCGCTGCCGGCCAAAACGTTCCAGCCGTCTTCCAGCGTGTCGAGCCACTCCGTCTCCTCGCGCAATGTGACGCAGGGGACCTTAAGCACGAACGCTTCTTTCTGCAATCCGCCCGAATCCGTAAAGACCGCCGCGGAACGCGCAACCAGCGCAAGCATCTGGGCATACGGCAGCGGCTCGCACAGAATCAGATTGTCGCCGTCTCCGGCGCCCGCGAGACGCGCCACCTCACGCGTACGCGGATGAACGGGGAATACGACCGGCCAATCGACGGCGCGCAGCCCTTGCAGGATGCGTCGAAACGTCTGCGGATCGTCCGTGTTCGAAGCGCGGTGTATCGTGGCAATGGCGTACGCGGAGGCCTGCAGTTGGAACCGGTCGAGGATCGGCGGCCGCGCGGGCACGCCGGCGGCGGCTTGGAGCGCCAGATCGACCATCAGATCGCCGACGACGCGCACACCTTGCGTGATGCCCTCCTGCGCCAGCTGTTTTGCCGCGTGGGACGTCGGCACCAACAATAAATCCGCGATGTGATCGGCCACGATGCGGTTGATCTCTTCGGGCATCGTACGGTTGAACGAACGCAAGCCGGCCTCGACGTGCGCAATTGGAATGTGCAGCTTCGCGGCGGCGAGCGCTCCCGCGAGCGTGCTGTTCGTATCGCCGTACACGAGCACCCAGTCGGCGCGTTCCTGCTGCATCACCGGCTCCAAACGCTTGAGCATTTCACCGGTCTGTTCGCCGTGGCCGCCTCCGCCAACGCCTAGGTTATGCGCGGGCTCCGGCAAGCGCAACTCTTCGAAAAACACGGCCGACATTTCGCGATCGTAGTGCTGCCCCGTATGCACGACGACTTCGTCCATGCCGCGCCGCGCGAGCTCCGCACTGAGCAGCGCCGCTTTCACGAATTGCGGCCGGGCGCCGACGACGCTCAGGACGCGCATTTAGGCAACGGCCTCGCGGCGGCACGCCGCGAACACCGCATCGACAACTTGCTGCTGCGTCTCGGGGCGAAGTTCGGGAACATGGGGATCGACAGAACCTCGCGCGCCGCAAGTTCCGATTGCGGAAACGCGCCTTCGCGCAGCCCTAGCGTTGCGTGCACTTTCTGCAGATGCAGCGGCACCGGATAGTAAATCATGCTCTCGACGCCCGCAGCCTTGAGATCTTGCTGCACTCGATCGCGATCCGGAACGCGCAGCGTGTACTGGTGATAGACGTGACGCGCGTCCGCCGGCTCGACCGGCACCTGTAAATCGGAGCCCGCGAAGGCCGCAGTGTAGCGCCCCGCTGCCGCGCGGCGCTTTTCAATCCACGCTTCCAGATACGGCAGCTTCACGCGCAGAATCGCCGCCTGCACCTCGTCCAGCCGGCTGTTGACGCCGAGTTCCTCATGGTGATACTTCACGCGGCCGCCGTGACCGCGCAGGCTCCGCGCCCGGTCCGCCAGCGCCTGATCGTCGGTCACGAGCATGCCGCCGTCGCCGTACGCGCCGAGATTCTTCGATGGGAAGAAACTGTAGCAGCCGAATTTTCCGAAGGTGCCGGTGAATTTGTCACCGATCGTCGCGCCGATCGATTGCGCGCAATCTTCCACGATGGCCAGGTTGTGGCGCTCGGCGATGGCCACGATCTCGTCCATCGGTGCGGGGCACCCGTACAGATGCACAGGAAGGATCGCGCGAGTCCGTGGCGTGATGGCGGCCTCGATCTGCCGCGTATCGAGGTTATACGTGCGCGGATCGATATCGACGAAAACCGGCGTTGCACCGACAATGCCGATGGCTTCTGTGGTCGCCACGAACGTAAAGGGGCTCGTAATGACTTCGTCGCCCGCTCCGATGTCGAGCGCGCGCAGCGCCAAGTGGAGCGCGTCCGTTCCGGAGTTCAACGCGACGCCGTGCGCCGCGCCGACGTATTGCGCGACCTCCGCTTCGAGCGCCTTGACGTTCGGCCCGTTGATGAAGTGGCCGCTGGAGAAAACGTCGTCCACGGCGCGCAGCATCTGCTCGCGAAGCGTACGGTACTGCTCCTTGAGATCGCAAATCGGTATCACTGTCCAACCCTTTGAACGGCGTCGTTGACGCGCGCGTACGCGCGGCCGCACTCGGCACACGACGCACGGTCACCGCGAAATGAAAGTTTGACTCCGCACTCGCACGCATATCCATGGATGCGGGCCGGATTTCCGTAGACGACTGCATAGGCCGGGACGTCTTTGGTGACGACCGAACCGGCGCCGATGAAGGCGAATTCCCCAATCGTGTTTCCGCACACGATGGTCGCATTGGCGCCGATGGAGGCACCGCGCTTCACGAGCGTGCGCAGATAATCCGCAGACGAGTTGCGCGGCGTTCCGCTGCGCGGCGTGAAAACGTTGGTGAAGACCATGCTGGGGCCGCAAAAGACCTCGTCTTCCAGGTCGACGCCCTCGTACACCGAGACGTTGTTCTGAATCTTCACGCGATTGCCGATGCGCACGCGCGGCCCGATGACCACGTTCTGTCCGATATTGCAGTTCTCGCCGATTTCGCAGTCCGGCAGAACGTGCGAAAAATGCCAGATCTTCGTACCGTTTCCGATGGCGGCCGGTTCGTCGACGTACGACGACTCGTGAACGAAATAGTTTTTGGTCTGGTCTACGACCGTCACACCGGTGCCTCCAACGGAAATGAGTGTACCGTTGCGCGCGAGTCAACCATCGCCAGCGCCCGCACGACCTCCAAGCCTTCGCGCCCATCGGTCGGAATGTGTTCGTGCGCGCCGCGTATGGCGCGGCAAAAGGCCTCGAGCTCCAAACGCAACGGCTCTCCGCCCGCTAACTCTATGGCGACTGTTTCACCGCGCCAGAGTTCCGGTTCGCCGCGCGTATTCAACCGGTCGCCGCAGGGCGTGAGGCTGAGCGTCGGACCATCCACCGCGAATCGACGAACGTCAGCGTGCCTTCGGAGCCGAAGACGTCGATGCGCGAACTCTTGTCGGGATCGAGCCAACTGACTTCGATATGCGCGCTGCGTCCGTCCGCGAATGCGAAGTCGGCGTACGCGAAATCGCCCAGACCCGGGCGAACGTATGCGCTCACCCAGCCGGTGGCGTTCACCGGCGCGTCCTTCATGATTTCGATCATCAGCGCGCAGTCGTGCGGCGCGAAGCTCCACCAGACGTTCTCGTGTGCGCGAAGGCGCCCCCAACTCAGCCGGCGCGAACGCAGGTGACGTACGCGTCCCACGCGGCCCTGATTCACGCACGCGAGCAGCGCGCTCACGGCCGGATGATAGAGCAGCACGTGGCCGACGAAGAGCGTAACGCCGGCGCGCTCGGCGGCTTCGACGACTTCCTGCGCTTCCTCGACGCTAAGCGCGAGCGGCTTCTCGACGAACACGTGCTTCCCGGCCGCTATCGCCCAGAGCGCAAGCGTTGCGTGAGCCGGAGCCGGCGCCGCAATCACCACCGCATCGAGTTTCGCGTGCTCCAGCATTGCCTGCGGTTCGCAGAACAGCGCCGTGCCGGGATATTTCGTGCGCACTTCGTTCAGCGCTCGCAGTTCGGTATCGCATACCGCCGCGAGCACGCCGAGTTGATGGCAGTTGCGGACCAATTTCGCGCCCCAGTACCCCGCGCCTATGACGCCGACCCGCGGCATTCTCCGCATCACTAGAGCAGGACCACTTTATCGCGGCATTTTACGTTTTTCGTCGCGTTCCGGGTGTCGACGACCAGTTTTGCGTTCGAGCAGATGCGCTCGTAGTCGACGTCGGTGTGGTCGGTCAGGATGAGCACGCAGTCGGCCCGCTCGAGGCGCTCCTTCGAAAGGGGTATCGAGTGCCATTGCATGCCGTGTTCTACGAACTTGGCGACGAACGGATCGTGGTAATCGATCTTGGCGCCGTCGCTGCAGCAGCAGTTCCATGACTTTGATCGCGGGCGATTCGCGCCAGTCTTCGATGTCTTTCTTGTACGCCACGCCGAGGACCAGAATGTCGGCGCCCTTGAGCGACTGGCCGACGCCGTTGAGCGCGCGCATCACTTTTTCGCGCACGAAATACGGCATGCCGTGATTGATTTCGCCGGCGAGTTCGATGAAGCGCGTGTGGAAATCGTATTCGCGCGCCTTCCATGCAAGGTAAAACGGGTCGAGCGGAATGCAATGACCGCCGACGCCCGGCCCCGGATCGAACCGCATGATGCCGAACGGTTTGGTTGCGGCGGCGTCGAGCACTTCCCAAATGTTGATTCCCAGCCGATCGCACAGCAGCGCCATCTCGTTGACGAGCGCGATGTTCACCGAACGGAACGTGTTTTCGAACACCTTGCACATCTCGGCGACCTTCGGCGAACTCACCGTAAGAACGTCGAGGATCGTCTGCTGATAGAAGCAGCCTGCCGACGTCGACGCACGCCGGCGTCACGCCGCCGACGACCTTGTTCGTGTTTTTGGTCGTGTAGCGCGCGTTGCCTGGGTCGACGCGCTCGGGCGAGAAGCACAGAAAGAAATCTTCTCCGACTTTTAGGCCGGATTGCGCGAGCAGCGGCAGCAGCACTTCTTCCGTCGTGCCCGGATACGTGGTGCTCTCCAAGCACACGAGTTGTCCCGGCCGCAGCTGCGCGCCGATCTGTTCGCCTACGGCTTTGATGTACGAGATGTCGGGATCCAGATTCGGCGTGAGCGGCGTCGGAACGCAAATCACGATCGCGTCGCAGCGGCTCAGCGAACTGAAATCCGTACTGGCGCGCAGTTTGCCGGTCTCCACCAGCTGGGCCATTTCCGTGTCGTTCGACGTCGCGGATGTAGTTCAGTCCCTGATTCACTTGGTCGACGCGAACGCTGTTGCGGTCGTATCCGATGACTTCGAATCCGACTTTCGCTTTCTCGACCGCGAGCGGCAGGCCGACGTAGCCGATACCGGCGACGCCGATCAACGCCGTCCGGTCCACGAACTTCTTCTTGAGTTGTTCGCGTAAACTCCCCGGGGCTTCAAGCAGTTCCATGTCGTTCCTATTGAGCGGGTGCAGGTGCGATGGTGGTGCGGGTCACGATTTCCGTCGTATGCGCGGCGGAGGTTGCATCGATCTCGTTGCGCTCTACGCGAATTTGAACGGCAGGGAGCAAGTGCGCTCCCGGCGTGTATTCCGGAACGAACTCGCGCAGGACGTCGAGGGCGACGCGCCAGTCCGCCATCCGAATCGCGCGATGCACGCGTTCCATTGCGATGCCGATGCGCGAGTAGTCGATGCGGTCTTGCTTGGCGATGAAGAGCCGGTGATGGCTCGTACTGGAGATCCCTTCCCCGTTCGTAAGGATCTCCTCGAAGAGTTTTTCTCCCGGTCGAATCGACGTTTCGACGATGTCGATGTCGCGATACGGCTCGAAACCCGGAAAGCCGGATCACTTGCTCGGCAAGATGCAAGAATCTTGATCGGGTCGCCCATGTCGAGGACGAACACCTCACCGTCGTTGCCCATCGACATGGCCTGCAGCACGAGCGAGACCGCTTCCGGAATCGTCATGAAATAGCGCTGCATGTCGCGATGCGTGATCGTCACGGGGCCGCCGCTGGCGACTTGCTGTTTGAAGACCGGAACGACGCTGCCGCGGCTCCCCAGAACGTTGCCGAACCGCACGACCACGAACTCCGTACTGCTGCTGCCGGCGAACGACTGACAAATGAGCTCGGCCATCCGTTTGGTGAGCCCCATGACGCTCGTGGGATTCACTGCCTTGTCGGTCGAGAGCAGCACGAATCTTCGCGGTGCCCGACGCGGCAGCGGCGAGCGCGACGGTGCGCGTGCCGAACACGTTGTTGCGCATCGCCTCGCAGATGTTGTCTTCGACGATCGGGACGTGCTTGTGCGCGGCGGCGTGGAAGACGATGCGCGGACGATACGTCGAGAAGACGTTGCGAATCGCCGGCGGCATCGGCGACGTCCGCCAGCAGCATTTTCGTACGCGTGAACTTGTACTTCGTGCGCAGTTCCTGCTCGATGGCGAACAAGCTGTTCTCGCCGTGCCCGAGCAGCAGCAGAAGCTTGGGTTCGAACGTCGCGATTTGCCGGCAGAGTTCGCTGCCGATCGATCCGCCCGCACCGGTAACGAGCACGACTTGATCTTCCAGATGCGGCCGCAGCGCCGCGGTGTCGACGACCACCGGCTCCCGCGCCAGGACGTCTTCCAAGCGGATGTCGCGAATGCGCGAGATCGTCACCTTGTCGTTCAAAATCTCGATCGCGTCGGGGAGCACTTTGACCATCGGAGCGGCGGCGGCGCGGCTGCAAAAATCTTTGATCCTATTGATGATCGGCAGCGGCGCGGCGGGAATGGCCACGATAACCGAATCGACCGGATGACGAACGAGGATCGACGGCAGATCCTCGATGCCGCCGAGGATGCGCACGCCGTCGACGCGCTTTATCGCGACGCCGTCGTCAACGCAGCCGATGACGCGCATCGGCAGCGTGCGGTCTTCTTGAATCGCGCGGATCAGGTTCACGGCCGGCATGCCCACGCCGACCACGAGGACCTTCTGTGCGTTCGGCCGCTGCGTGTAGAGGAACGTGCGCAGAAGCACCATTGCAATGCGCAGGAACATACGCAGGATGAAGCCGAGCATCGCGGCGATGACGACGAGCCGGCCCGACATGTGCTCGAGCGGACCGGGCAGCAGCCAAACGCACGCCAATGCGAGCACCGTTCCGCCTGCAGCGCCGTAAAGCAACCGAAGGACGTCGTGAAAGTCGAACGTGCGGGCGCTCTCGTAGCGCCACTGCACGTAGGCTCCCGTGACGAAAAGCAGTGCCGCCAGCAGCAGCAGTTGGCCCGCGCCGGCGGAGTGAATGTATCCCACGCCCGTTGCTACGTACACCGCAATGATGAGCACCGCAAAATCGGCTGTCATCAGGCCGAAGCGTAGTTCAGGGCGCATTCCGCGAATGCGGAGATCGGCAGAAGTGGCTAGTCTCATCGCTCAGCGGCATTGTACCGCCCAACGCTCGCCGGGGGCAGATTGCCGACGTACCGCACTTCCAGGCGAATCGAACCGTACCGTGCTACCGAAAGGCCTAGTGGGCGCGGGGGATGAGAATAAACGCCCGATGCGGGTACGAGATAACGGCCGCTCGGTCGAGCGCTTTTGCTACGTTGGAGGATGTGGTCCCGTATGAATGCTTTCGATCGCGCCGCGTCGCTGCCGGGCTACCTGTGGCGCGCGTATCAGCGAACAGACGCTGAACGAATTTCACCGGCGCCGTTTGCCGGCACGTGCACATGGCGTCCGGCGTAATCGTACGCGGCTCCGAGCGCATCACCGCGGGACGGCGCGTCTTCTTCGATCACCGCTCGTACTTGAATTGCAACACCGAGGCTGGATTCATCACCCTGGGCGACAACGTGGAGATCGGTCCGTACAGCATACTTTGGGGCGGCGGCGGAATAACGATCGGCAACAACGTCCACATCGGAACGCACGTGCACATCACGTCGATGGAAGGCGAGCAGATTTCTGCCGACACGGTCGATCCGTTTACGCCGCTCGAAATCATTCGCTCACCCGTCGTGATCGGCGATCACGTGCTGATCTATTCGCACGCCGTGATCGTTCCGGGCATAACCATCGGTCATCACGCGGCAATCGCGGCAGGTGCAGTCGTAACCGCGGACGTGCCGCCGTACGCGCTCGTCGGCGGCGTTCCGGCGAAGGTGATACGCAGCACCGCCGAATCCGTCGAATCGGTCTGACCCAACAAACACCGCAAGAGAGACCGGCAAGCCGGTCTCTCTTTTTGCGCTTCGGGTGTGCTCAGATTAGTTGGAGATACCGAAGGAGACTTGCGGCAGGCATCCGGCTGAGCCAGCCGGACATGCTTGTCCGTTGGTAGAGGTCGGAAGCGCTCCGTAGACGAGGAAGATCGCGACGTGGTGGCTGAGCAGCAGCGCCGTCGGCGTGCCGGTGTATAGCGTATACGAGTTGACCAGATCGCGTCCGGCTCCGTCTTTGCCGCTCACCGTGCCGACGTAGATGGCCGGCATTCCGGTCGCTCCCGCGACGGTGCTCAGATTCTGTCCCCAGATGTCGAAGAGCGTCTGTAGATTGTACTGCGCGGGCGGCGCGGTATTTTTCCAAGTCCCGACGATTGACGGATCTTCAACGTGGATGATGCCGGACGCGCCGTGCGTGTGAATGCTGTAGGCGCAGGTGAAGCCTGTGACCGGCTCGTCGGTAGTCGGGTTCGCCATGCCGATCGCGTCCGGAATCGCGAACGCGGTGCCGTTGACGTAGATCCCGACGAATGCGTGGACGTGGTAGTTAGCGGACGTCATCGACGATTCGCTGCTCAACGCACAGGCGCTCAAGCTGTCGGTCATATTCGGCGAGCCGGCATTGTTCATGCCGACGTCGTTCACGACGTCGCCGTCGCCGGTGCTCGACGAATCGGTCACGCCGTTCGTCTGCCAGTTGTCGGTTCCCCAGATCGGACCGTCGTACGCGTCGTAATCGGTGGCGCTCACCGCGACGCTGCCGCTGGGAGTCTGCGTCGGGGAGGTGGTTGGTGTAGTGGTGGGAGCAACGGTCGGCGTTGCCGTCGGCGTGGCCGTGGGATGGGTAGAGCCTCCGGGATTCGGCGTGGGTGGGGTCGGGTTGCCGCCCCCGCCGCCGCCGCAAGCGGCGAGAAACGCCAGGACACCGATGCTCAGCACAGATCCCGAGATTCGCAATGCTTTCATTATCCTAAATCCTTTAGCGCGAGATGCGGGCAAGTAAGTCCGTATAAATCGTAGCGGTCAAGCGTGGCACTTCGCGTGAAGCGCTCCGGGCAGGGCGCTGGGAAGAAGGCACGCGTGCGGTTAGGTCGGGCGTACTAAGCAACTTAATACTCGATGCGCCACTCGACTTGGGGCAGTCCCGTTACGCCGTCCGGCAGCACCGGCAACTGTCCGATGACGATCCAAACGGTCTGGTGAAAGCCCAGCGAAACACTCGACGGCGACGCGGCGAGCGTGTACGAACTAGTGACCGGCGCTCCATGCGGTCCGACCTGCGAACCGGGGCTTCCGTAGTAGATCGACGTCGTTCCCGAAAGCGCGGCTTGTCCCGGAACGGTCAAGCCGGAGGACGACGAGCTGCACGCCCCAAAGGTCGAGCAGCGTTTGCAGCGTCGGGCTGTACGGAAGCGTCGAAATGGTCGAGGTGTTTTGCGGAAAGTTCGGATCTTCGATATGCACGAGTCCCGCGTAGTCGTGCGTATGCACGTTGTATTCGCATTGCTGCGTTTCGACTTCCCAATTGTCGTTCGGATGGCCTGACACGGTCGGCTCCGTGGGCGCCTCCATGCCGATGGCTTGCGGCAGCGCGTACTCGACGCCGTTATAGTAAATCCCGACGAACGCGTGCGTTGAATACGTCTTGGTCGAGGCGGCCGGTTCTTGCGTCGACGCGCACGACATACCGTCCACCGCTGCAAAACCGGTCGAAGCGTTCGCGCCGGCCGACGTGTCGCCGTTCATTCCGGGGCTGCCGGGATTCGGCGTCCACGCAACCGTTACGCCGGCGGTGTACCAATTTTGTTTACCGTTGACCTGGGGCCCGGACTGGGCGGAAAGCGTATAACGACTGTCGGCCGTCAGTCCCGTCGGCGTGGGTGAGGGCGTCGCCGTGACGATTGGCGTCGGCGTCGTCGACGGACTCGACGTCGGCGTCGGCGTCGACGTGACCGGAGGCGGCCCGCCGCTTCCCGTGGGGGGCGTCGTTCCACCGCCGCCGCCACCGCAGGCGGAAAGAGCGGCTAAAGCGCCGCACGCGGCAAGCGCGGCGAGTATGCGATGTCGGTGCATGTAGAAGTGATCCTTTTCCGGGCAGCGGTAACTAGCGTTAACCGTACCCGGCCGCGGGTCTGCGTTTCGAGAACCACCACGCACAAAGACGTGGGCACAAGGCCGTACACCCTTGGGCCTACCGCACTAAAGAAAAACGGCGTCCGGATTGGACGCCGCTCGCTGCCTCTGCTAGGCGGGCATGTCTTTCTGGCGCTCGTTGTAGATGAGCGTCGGCGGCTCTTTTTTCTCGATGACTTCCTTGTTCACGACGCACTTCTTCACGCCGCTGAGCGACGGCAGATCGTACATGACGTCCAGCATCGTCTCTTCGAGAATCGAACGCAGGCCGCGCGCACCGGTCTTGCGGCCTTGCGCGCGTGAAGCGATCGCGATGAGCGCTTCTTTCGTGAACGTCAGTTCGACGCCGTCCATGCCCATGATCTTCTGGAACTGCCGCACGAGCGCGTTGCGCGGCTCGACGAGAATCCGGCGCAGCGCGAGTTCGTCGAGGGCGTCGAGCGTCACGACGATCGGCAAGCGCCCGATGAACTCCGGAATCAAGCCGAATTTCAGGAGATCTTCCGGCATCAGCTGCTGCAGCAACTTGCCGACGCGCGCTCTTTCTTGCCTTCCGGCTGCGCGCGGAACCCCATGTTGTTGCTCGCGACGCGCGATTCGATGATGCGTTCCAAACCGTCGAACGCTCCGCCGCAGATGAACAACACGTTGGTCGTGTCGATCTGAATGAATTCCTGGTGCGGATGCTTGCGGCCGCCTTGCGGGGGAACGTTCGCAGTCGTTCCTTCGAGAATCTTGAGCAGCGCCTGCTGAACGCCTTCGCCGGAAACGTCGCGCGTTATCGACGGATTCTCGCTCTTGCGCGCGATTTTGTCGATTTCGTCGATGTAGACGATGCCTTTTTCGGCGCGCTTGACGTCGTAATCGGCCGCTTGAATCAGTTTGAGCAGAATGTTCTCGACGTCTTCACCGACGTAGCCGGCTTCCGTGAGCGAGGTCGCGTCCGCCATCGCGAGCGGCACGTCGAGAATTTTCGCAAGCGTCTGCGCCAGGTACGTCTTGCCGGATCCCGTGGGACCGACGAGCAGAATGTTCGACTTCTGCAGCTCGACGTCGTCCGCGCTCGCGCCCATGTTCACGCGCTTGTAGTGGTTGTACACCGCTACTGCGAGCGACTTCTTCGCGCGCTCCTGACCGATGACGTACTGGTTGAGGATGTGATTGATCTCTTTGGGCTTCGGGATGTTGCGAAGACGCAGATTTTCATCGACGTTCTTGTAGAGCTCTTCCTCGATGATCTCGTTGCAGAGCTCGATGCACTCGTCGCAAATGTAGACGCCCGGCCCCGCGATCAGCTTGCGAACCTGTTCCTGCGATTTGCCGCAGAAACTGCACTTGAGCTGGCCCTTCTCGTCTCCGAATCGAAACATGCGCCTACGCGTTAACCCTTTCGCTCGTGCCTATGCCGGGGTCGCCAGCGACGACCGGTTTTCGATGATCGTGTCTATGATACCGTACTCCTTGGCTTCCTGCGCGGTCATGTAGAAATCCCGCTCGATATCCTTAAGAATCTGCTCGATGGGCTTCTTGGTCGTCTCTTCGTAGATGCCGGCCAGCATACGCCGCGTGGCGATGAGGTCGCGAGCGTGGATTTCGATATCCGTCGCCTGACCGCCGACCTGCTGCACCCACGGCTGATGGATGAGAATCTTCGAATGCGGAAGGGCCATACGTTTGCCTTGCGCGCCGCCCGTCAAGAGGATCGACCCCATGGACGCGGCCATGCCGGCGCAGATGGTGGCCACGTCGGGCTTGATGAAGCGTATCGTGTCGTAAATCGCCAAGCCCGCGGTAACGCTCCCGCCGGGACTGTTGATGTACATGTCGATGTCTTTGTCCGGATCTTCCTTTTCGAGGAACAAGCAGCTGCGCGATCACGAGATTCGCCAGATGATCGTCGATGGCACCGCCGACGAAGACGATGCGATCCTTGAGCAAGCGCGAGTAGATGTCGAAGGCACGCTCTCCGCGCGCGCTCTGTTCGACGACCATGGGGACCAGGTGACCCATCTTATCCATTCTTCCTTTTCACGGCAGGATCAAAGACTACGATTCTGCTGCGGGGGTTGCCGCTTCGGCCTTCGCGTGTTCGACCAGAAACTCCACGGTTTTATTTCGGACGATTCCGTCCATCAGTGAGAGGACGTTGTTTCCGAGCGCCTGGCGGATACGGTCGACCGGCTGGCCGTACTGCCGTGCAAGCGTTTGCAGCTCATCTTGAATATCGGCCGGTGTGGCCGTAATGTTTTCCGCCTTGGCGATCGCCTCGAGGATTAGCGTACCTTTCACGCGGCGCTCGGCGTCGGGACGATACTCCTTGCGCAAGTCGTCCTCGGTCTTGCCGACGGCCTTGAGGTAGTCTTCGTACGACATCCCCATGCGCGCGGCCATTCCGGCCCCGTCGTTCACCATGCCGTCGATTTCGCGCTCGATCAGGACCTCGGGAAGCGGAAAATCGTGCGAGGCGACGAGCCGTTCGACCAGGGCGTTTCCCGTCTCCCGCTTGACGCGCGCTTCCGCTGCCGTCTGCAGGCGCGCCCGCACATCCGCCGTGAGTTCGTCCAGGGTCTGGTGCTGCGAGACCGCTTTTGCAAGTTCGTCGTCGATCGGAGGAAGTTCGAGTTCCTTGACTTCGTGCAGCGTAATCGTGAACGCGGCGGTCTTGCCCGCTAAGTCCGTCTGCTGGTAGTCCTGCGGGAAGGTCGCCTCGACGTCTTTCGTTTCGCCGCCCTTCATGCCCGCGATGCCCCTGGCAAAGCCCGGAATGAACCGATCCTCGCTCAGCTCGGTCTGCTGGCCCTGCGCGGTGCCGCCCTCGAACGCCACGCCGTCGACCTTTCCTTCATAATCGATGGTCACGACATCGCCCAAGCGGGCCTCGCGGTCGGCCGGAACGAGCGTCGCGCGGTCGCGGGCCAGGGACTTGAGGGCGCGCTCGACGTCCTCGTCGCTGACGGTGACCGGGCCGGCCTCGATGGTCAGGCCCTTGTAGTCGTTCAGCGTAATGGCGGGCCGCACGTCGACGACGGCTTTCACGCGGCGCGGTTCGCTGTCGTTTTCCGGAAGCAGCTCCATCTTCGGACGGTCCACCGGCTCCAATTCGTGCTCGCGGACCGCTTTCGCGTACACTGTCGGAACGACGTCTTCCATCGCTTCGTTCGTGATGGTTTGCGCGCCGTATGCCTGCTCGAAGACTTTGCGCGGCACTTTACCGGGGCGGAACCCCGGGAGCTTCGCCTTTTTGACCAGGCGGCGGAACGCGCGGTCCTCCGCCTCGCGCATCTCGTCGGCGGAGATCGGGATGACGAGTTCGACCTGCGTCGGCGCGAGTTTGGTGAGCGTGGACGTAGACAGGGTGGCTCTCCTAGTAAGTAGTGGGACGTGGTTTATTCGCCCCATAAAATCAAAACCCCCAACCGGCAGGCCGGGGGCCTTTGAAATGGAGCGGAAGACGAGATTCGAACTCGCGACCCTCGCCTTGGCAAGGCGATGCTCTACCACTGAGCTACTTCCGCGTTGCGTGCGGGGGCGCGCAGCCACGGATGGCGGAGCGCCTTTTAAACCACTCTGCTTGACCGGACGTAGCAGAGCGTTAGTCTGGGCAAGCAGAGACTCGAACTCTGATGGGTTACCCCACTGGAACCTAAATCCAGCGCGTCTGCCAGTTCCGCCACTTGCCCCTGTGCCGGCGGCGACCCGGATAAATATAACGTGCCGCCTGGAATCCCTTCCGCACACATCCGATGGATGAGTGCATTTCGCAGCTAGTCTCGCCGGGGCTTTTCAGAGACAATCGAATCGGCGTTTCGCGTTGCGGCGGAACGCTCTTGTTGCACTTCCGGAGGGTAACGTATTTGAAAAGACTCTTGAAGAAGCCGCAGTTGCTCGTCGCCTTGGCGGCGTGCGCTGCACTCATTGCCGGCTGCGGCGGCGGACAAAATTCCGCGGTGGTTCCGAACGCGAACAACGGAAACGGCAGCGGAACGAAGCCCGCGACCGTGGGCCATCGCATTCTATTCTACAGCCGCACTTATTTGAAACAGCATCCCGAACTCGCGCCCATTGGGCCGCACACACGCGCTCTTCACGCGATGATCTCCTCTCCGAACAATCTGAACTACAACGGCGGGCCGATTCAGAAGTCGCCCAAAATCTATCTCGTGTTCTGGGGCTGGAGCGGGGCCGGAGACACGACGCACGACCCGAGCGGCATGGCGCAGTACCTCGTGAACTACGTCACTGCGCTCGGCGGCAGCAACCTCGCGAACGTCGCGACGCAATATTATTCGACGAGCCAAGGAAACATCACCAATCCGACGGGCCAACTCGCCGGGACGTGGTACGACAGCAGCTCGCTGCCGCCGTCGAACTACACCGAATCCAACATTCAAACCGAAGCGAACAAAGCAGTTTCGCACTTCGGCTATAGCGCGGACGCGAACTACTTCATCGTGACGCCGCACAACTACACCACGAGCGGCTTCGGCACGCAGTGGTGCGCGTTCCATAACGCGATGAGCGGCGGAAGCGGCCCGATCGCGTACACCGACTTCCCGTACCTTCCCGACGTCGGCAGCAGTTGCGGACAGGGCTCGGTCAATTCCCCGGGCACGAACGACGGCGCCAGCATCGTCGGCGGTCACGAAATGCAGGAAACGATCACGGATCCCGGCGCCGGGAACGGCTGGATCGACTCGAGCGGCGAGGAGATCGGCGACAAGTGCGCCTGGACGAATCTTCAGGACGACGTGATGTACGGCGGAGCGAGCTTCCCGAACCAGCCGGAATGGAGCAACGCGACCGCGAGCTGCGTGCACAGCTATGGCACGCCGCCCTCGCCGACACCGGCTCCTTCGTCGACGCCGGTTTCGACTCCGACTCCGGTTCCGACCGGCTCTCCCGCACCGGGCGGATGCTCCGGCCAGCTGCTGCTGAATCCGGGCTTCGAGAGCGGCGGGGCGAATTGGAGCACCACCTCGGGCGTCATCAACACGGACGGCGCGTACGCGCATTCCGGCGCCGGCTACGCGTGGCTCGACGGCTACGGCACGACGCATACCGACACGCTCAGTCAAACGGTCTCAATCAAAGCGGGCTGCAAAGCAACGCTGACCTATTGGCTGCGCATCGACACGCAAGAGAGCGGAACCGTCGCCTACGACAAACTCACGCTCGCAATCAACGGCGCGACCAAACAGACGTTCTCGAACGTCAACCACGGCGCTTATGCGCAGCGCACGCTCGACCTATCGGCGTACGCTGGGCAGACGGTCACCATCAAGTGGACCGGTCGAGAAGACTACAGCCTCGCGACCTCTTTCTTCATCGACGACACGGCGCTGACACTGCACTAATCTGCAGATTGCGCCAAAAGAAAGGCTCGCCGGTTACGGCGAGCCTTTCTTCATTTACGGCTGCGGCGTTACAACTGCGCCGCTTCTTCCAATACGTCGCTCCAGGTCATATGAAGCGCGCGTTCGCGCTGAATGTCCTGCGCGCCGTCAGTCAAGTGCGCGCCGGAATCGCGCACGACGCGCTCGCGATCGATCTCATCCGGCGGTTGACGCGGTACGCCGATCGCCGCGAAGATGCCGTCTGCAAAGAGTGCCAGGCGATACGCGGCGGCCCAGTCCTGCTGCGCGAGAGCGAAGCGCGAGAGCGAATCGGCGCAATTCGCGCTTAGCCAGTCGTCCTGATGTTCGTGCAGCAACTCCAGCGCGCGTCGCAGCGCAGGCCTTGCAGCCTCGAGATTGCCGCGTTTGATCTCGAACGATCCGATGTTCGTCAATTGCCAGGCGGTCGACTGCGGATCGTGCAGGCGTTCGAGAATCGCTAAACTTTGCCGGCTCAAACTAATCGCGCGTTCGTAATCGCCCACGACTGCAGCGAGATCGCCCAAGTTTCCGAGCAGCGACGCGACGCCGCGATCGTCTTCGAGACGCCGGAAGAATTCCAAACTTTGTTCGAGTAATTCGCGTGCGCGCAGCGTGTTGCCGCGCCACCCTTCCGCGAGCGCCAAACCGTTGAGCACGTCGCCCATGCGCCTGACGTCTCCGAGCTCAGAACAGATCTCGCGCGCTTCCTGCAAATACGGATCGCCGGCTTCGAATTGCCCAATGCCCGAGTAGCACGCGGCGACTTCAAACAATGCCGACGCAAGGCCCGTGCGGTCGTTCAGCCCGCGGTATTCTTCTACGGCGGCGACCGCAGACTTCCAACGCGCGTTGCGAGTGGGCGTTGTCCAGGCGGGCCAGTCCGTACACGAGTTCCGCGCGCACGTTAGGCGGAAACTCCACGCCGCGCGTCAGGAGCTCTTCAATCCATTCGCGCCCCGCGGCGGCGCGTCCGAGCTGAAGCCAATATTGGATGAGGCACGCGCTCAGTTCCGCGCCGAGTTGCACGTCGCGGCCTTCGGTCACCGTAAACAGCAGCGCGGCGCGCAGATTGTCGATTTCCGGCAGCATCTCGCGCAGATGCCGCTGCCAGTTGCGCGTCGGATAACTTTCACGCAGCGCTTTCGCACGCTCGAGGAAGTGCCGCGCGTGAACGTCGCGGTACTGGTCGAGTTCGCCCAACTCGAGCGCGCGCTCGCGGGCGTACGCGCGGATCGACGCCGGAATTACGTACCGATCCCCCTCTTCTCGCGATTCAACGGTAACCAGGCCGTTCTCGAGCAATCCGGCGAAGCCGTCGGCGCCGCACACCTGTTGTATCGAGCCCGGCGTCGCGCCGCCGGCGAACACGCTCAATCCACGCAGCAGGCGCTGTTCTTCCGATGAAAGCACCGTATACGTCCACTCGACGAAACCGTGCGCGGTTTGCCGGTCCATGGAAGCCTCGCCGGGCAGGCGCGCCTGCAATTCTTCCAGAGAGTAGCGCCGCAACTGCGCGGCGGCGAGTTCTATCGCGCGCGGCAATCTGGCCAGCTTCGCGCAGATGCGTTCGATCGCGGCGGCGTCGCCGGCGTCGATGCCCGGCATTCCCAGCGCTTTGGCGCGTTCGACGAACAGCGTGATCGCGGACTGCATGTCCAGCGGCGGAAGCACGAACGCAACTTCGCCCGAGAGCAGCAGCGGTTCGCGGCACGTGACGGCGACGCGCGCCTCGCGAGCTTCGGCCAAAAGGTTCCGAACGTACTGACTGCACGACGCCGTCACGACGTCGCAGTTGTCGAGAATCAGCAGCGTGCGCTTGGACTTCAGAAAGTCGGCAACAACGCTCTCCGAGGATTGCAGCGGCGTTTCACGCACGCCGACGACCGACGCAATTTTCGAACTCAAGTACCTCCCGTCGGTTATGACGGAGCAATCGACGTAAAACACGCCGTCGGGATAGCGCGCAACATCCCGCAGCGCCGCTTCGGCAAGGTGACGCGATTTGCCGGAGCCCGCCGCGCCCGCGACCGTCAACAGCCGGCTGACGCGCAGCAGCGCGCGAATGCGCTGCACTTCTTCCGTTCTTCCGAAGGTTCGGCCGCGCAGCGGCGGCAAGTTGTGCCGATACGCCTTGGCGGGAAACGCGGGCGCGGTGTCGGAGCGGTAATTTTCTGCGGCAACGCGATTGCGTCCACCGCGCTTCGCATCGTAAAGCGCTGCGTCTGCGGACTCGACCACGGCTTCGGCGGAACTGCCGCGCGCCGGAATCTGATATGCGACGCCGGCGCTCATGCTCAGGCGCCCGAGCATGGAACCGCTGTGCGCGATCCCGAGATCGTAAACTGCGGAACGCATCCTTTCCGCGATCGTCAGCGCACCCTCCAGATCCGTATCGGGCAGAATCGCGATGAATTCCTCGCCGCCGTATCGCGCGAACGCGTCTTCCGCGCGTCCAAGACACGACGCGAGCGCGGTGGCAACTTGCTGCAGCGCTGCATCCCCCGCGACGTGGCCGTACGTGTCGTTGAACGATTTAAAGAAATCGATGTCGATGAGTATCGCGCTAATGCCGGTCGCGCGCCGAATAGCGCGCCGCCATTCCGCCGACAAACGTTCGTTGAGCCAGCGCCTGTTTCCGACGCCCGTCAGACTGTCCGTCGACGCGATGTTTTCCAGACGCGCGCTCTGCGTTTCGATATGCGCCTGATGAATGCGGACGCTCAAATACAATGCGCACGTTTGCAAGAGCTCGACATCTGCTTCGTCGTACGCGTTCTCGCGTTCGCTTTGCACCGAAAGCACGCCGATGATCTCGGTACCGAACTTCAACGGAACGAAGATCGCCGAAACGCGTTCGTCGTTCTGAGGTTGTCCCGGAAGGTTGAGCGGCGTACGGCCTTCGGTCCAGTCGCCCATGCAGCGCTTGAGGAGCGAATGACCGCCGCAGAGCACCTGGGAGGTTGCCGAGCCGGGGCGCACGCGACGGTTGTCGAGCCGGCCCGATACGTCGTTCTCCAGCAGAAAAACGATTCGGCCGCCTTCAGCGTCGTTCAGGGCGATGAAGACGACGGGCGCTTCGACGAAGCGGGCCAATAGCGAACAAATCGCATGGAAAAGTTCTTCCAGCGACAGGCTGCTCGTGAGCAGCTCCGCGGTCCGCTGCACGACTTCCCGGTCCCGGTCGGCGCGCGAGCGGGCGGCGTGCCCAATCGCGTTCTTCACCCGCTTATACTTCGCAAGGGAGCAGCCGGTGCCTCGCGCTCCCGGCCGCCTTTACCGAATGTGCGCTTTCCGGACGGACTACCGCATCCAGATGCGGGGCCCTTGAGTTCACGGCCAGAAAGCAGCAAACACATGAATCTCAGGGTGTTTTTTAGCATCGCGGTCTTCTGTGCGTGGGCGCTCGCACCGTACGGTGCCTCGGCTCAGCAAAGCGATGCGGTGATTTTTTCCGTTTCACCCCGCGATGCCGATCCGGCCATCACGCGTTTCGTTGACGACGACGTCGTTCTTTCGAAACGGACAGTTCGTGCGGACGCGCCGCTGTTGGTTTTCCTTCCCGGCACCCATGGCGTTCCGCAAAATGTGAAGCGGTTTCTGGCGGCCGCGGCATTGGATGGTTACCGCGCGATCGGCCTGATGTACGACGACGCTGACGCCGTCAACGTCATCTGCCCTCAAAATCCCGATCCATCATGCACCGCTCTGGTTCGGCGCAAACGCATTTACGGCGTGAACGATACGAAGCTCATCGATGACCAGCCGCAAGAGTCGATCGTGAACAGACTTGTCAAGCTGCTGCAGTATTTGGACGCGCAACGTCCTGCGGAGGGTTGGAAAGCATATCTTGCCGGAGCACAGCCTAATTGGTCTCGCATTGCCGTGTCGGGGCATTCGCAAGGCGCCGGCATGGCCGCGTTCATCGCGAAAGAACACGCCGTCGCGCGCGTCATTCTGTTCTCCAGCCCGTGGGATTTTCAACGCGGAGGCGCCCTTTCTCCATGGCTGCGCGAACCATCCGCGACTCCGCCCGACCGCTGGTTCGCGGCTTACCACACCAAAGAGCCCATGGCACGCTTCATTGCACGCGCATATTTGGCGCTCGGGATACCATCTGCCAACGTACGCGTGCTTTCGCTGGAACCACAGCCAAACGCAAACGTCGCGCGCCTGGGACGCATGGTATACCATACCAGCGTCGTTGGAGACTACACGACACCGCTCAATAGCGATGGAACGCCGGCTTACAGCGCCGATTGGCTGTTTATGCTCGGCCATCCCTGACCGCCGCAAGTAAAACGAAAGAGGCGGCTCGCTCGAACCGCCTCTTTTGGAATTTGGTGCACCGCCAGGGACTCGAACCCCGAACCAATTGATTAAGAGTCAACTGCTCTACCATTGAGCTAGCGGTGCCGGCGTGCGCCCCCCGGGACTCGAACCCGGGACCAACGGATTAAAAGTCCGCTGCTCTACCGACTGAGCCTAGAGGCGCGCAACCGCCTCAGTTTAGCCGGGATTACCCAGTTTGACAAGACGCGTCCCGCATGTCTATACGATTCCGCATATGCGCGTCCTGCCAATAGGTGGCTTACTGCGGTGCGACTAACTAGCGCGTTGCACTTATGACGCTCGACGACCTGCGGCAAAGCGCGACGATCGCCGACGTATTACGCGAAAATGTCTACGTCCGCCCTAGCGCCGAGGCCGTTACCGACGGGACGCGCCGGCTGACGTGGCAGCAACTGCACGATGCAGCGGTTTCCTCCTGCGCGCATTTCGCCGCGCTCGGCGTGCGCGCGAACGATCGCATCGCCGTCGTTCTGCCGAATCAAATCGAAGCGGTCGTACTGTATTGGGCGTGCGCGCTGACCGGTGCGATGTTCGTCGGAGCGAGTCCTCGCCTCGGGCACGACGATCTCGAAAACGTCCTGCGCCATAGCGGCGCGCGGCTGGCGTGCGTTTCGGACAACGCCCTCGCGGCGCGCATTCGCGCGATGCCGCTGCCGGAAGTTCGTGAGGTTCTCAACATCGAAGCCGGCGACCCCATCACCCTTTCGTCGCGGCCGCTGCGCTCGCCGCTCAAACTTCCGGCGATCCGGCGCGAGGACGTTTTTGCGATCTGTTACACGTCCGGAACGACGGGACGGCCGAAAGGCGCGGTGCTGACGCACGCAAACCTCGTGTGGAATGCCGCGACGGTCGGCGCGCTGCTCGAGTGCGCGGCGCAAGACACGTTTCTTCTTACCGTGCCGATAACCCACATCTTCGGGCTTTCCGCGACGGTTCTCGCCGCTGCAGCATGTGGTGCGAAGCTCGTCGTCTTGAAAACGTTTGCAGCCGCCGGCGCATTGGATCTCTGCGAATCGGAAGGCGTAACCGTCCTGCACGGCTCGCCGACGATGTTCGTTCTCGAACTGGCGGCGCAAAAGCGCGCTCCGAGGGATCTGAGCAAACTGCGCACCGGCATCGTCGCCGCCGCGCCCGTTTCACCCGAGCTCGCGGATCGGATACGCAGCGAACTAGGTTGCAACGTGCAGATTGCGTGGGGCTTGACCGAGACCGCACCAGCCGTCACGATGACACGCTTCGACGACCCGCCTGCCGCGCGGCGCTCCTCCGTCGGGCGTCCGATTCCCGGTGCGGAAGTGCGCACGGATTCGCAGGGCACTGAGTTTGGCGAAATACAAGTACGCGGCCCCGGGGTCTTCCGCGGATATTACGGCGATGACGAGTTGACGCGCGAAACGTTCACGGTCGACGGCTGGCTGCGCACGGGCGATTTGGGCTTCACCGATGATGACGGCTTTTTGCACGTGAAAGGCCGCAGCAAGGAAATCATCATCCGCGGCGGCTTGCACGTATATCCGGAAGAGGTGGAACACGTCGTCTCCGCGCTGCCGTGGGTTGCGGGCGTTTCGGTGGTCGGCATTCCGGACGCGGTGCTAGGTGAACGAACGTGCGCGTGCATCGTCGTACGCGATGATTCGCATGCGCCGGACGATCTGCTTTCGGCGGCGCGGGATGCCGTCTCGCAGCGGTTGGCGGACTATAAAGTGCCGGACACGGTCGTGCGCGTCTCGGAGTTGCCGCGCACTGAAAGCGGTAAGGTGCTTCGCGGCCTGCTACGCGAAGACGCTATCGCGCGCATCGCCGCCAATTAACGCTTCGAGCGGGCCGGCTTGCATTGCGGCCCAGTAAAAATGACCTTGCGCGCGGCTGCATCCGCGTGCCAGCAGAAAATCGCGTTGTTCCCGCGTTTCCACACCTTCGGCAACGACGTCGAGGCCCGAGCGCCTGCGCCATAGAGATGATCGTGCTCGCGATGATTCCCGCTCCGGATGTTTGCGGATCGCGCGGCATGAACGACTTGTCGATCTTCAGGCAATCGATCGGCAAGCGCTCGAGATAACTCAAGGAAGAGTAACCGGTTCCGAAGTCGTCGATCGAAATGCGCGCGCCCATTTCTTTGAGCGCATCCACCGCCATCGATGAAGACGCAGCGCTTTCCATCAAAATCGTTTCGGTGAGTTCCAAGTCGAGATAGCGCGGCGGCAGCGCCGACGCATCGAGCGCCTCGGTAACCGCGGCCACTAAATCGCTGTCGAGTTGCCGAGCGGAAACGTTCACCGCGACCGGAACCGAAAAAAGCCCGCGCCGCTGCCATTCGCGGTTCTGCCGGCAGGCCTCGTGCAGCACCCAGTTTCCAATCGGAACGATGAGGCCCGTCTCTTCCGCAAGGCGAATGAATTGGTCCGGCATCAGCAGCCCTTTGTCGGGATGCTGCCAGCGCAGCAGCGCTTCGAGTGAAATGATGCGCTCGGTGCGCATTTCGACGATCGGCTGGTACACGAGCACGAGTTCGTTTTGCACGATCGCGCGGCGCAGATCGTTTTCCAGCACGAAGTATTCCAGCGAACGCGCGCTCATCGATTCGTCGAACACTTCGAACGAATCGCTGCCGCGGCGTTTGCTTTCGAACAACGCAATATCGGCCTGTTTGATCAGCGTTTCGGCATCGGCGGAATGATTCGGGAATAGACTCACGCCGATGCTCGCCGTAACTACGAACTGGCGGCCATCGACGTTGAACGGTTTGCGGACCGCGTCGAGGATTTTGCGAGCCACGTGCAGCGCTTCGTCGGCGCCGTCTAAACCGGGCAGCAAGAACACGAACTCGTCACCGCCCATGCGCGCGACGGTGTCGGCGGCTCGGACGGCGGCGCGCAAACGCGTGCCCAGCTCCTGCAGCACGACGTCGCCGGTGCGGTGCCCGAGCGAATCGTTTATGCTCTTGAAGCGATCCAAATCGACGAATAGCACGGCCACGGTTCGGCCGTCGCGCTCCGCTTGCGACATCGCCATGGTCAGCCGGTCGTTCAAGAGTCTGCGGTTCGGCAGATTCGTAAGCGGATCGTGATAGGCGAGGTGTTCGATGCGCTGCTCGGCGGCTTTGCGCTCCGTGACGTCGACTGCCGTGCCCGCGATGCCGATAACGCGGTCGCCTTCTTTGAGCGGCATCAGGCTGCATGTGACGATCCGCGGATGACCGTCGGCATGCGCGACGTGGGCTTCAAAGCGCTTCTCTTTCGCGTTTTCGGCGCTGAGCGAGGTTATTGCGCGCTGCACTTCGACGGCGGTGTCGACGGGAAAGATCCGCGTGAACGGCATCCCGATGAGCTCGTGGTGCCGGTATCCGGTCAGCAGCGAAAGGCGCTTATTCGCGAGCGTGAAGCGGCCTCCGGTATCCAACGCGAACACGGCATCCGAAATGGTCTCGAGAATGTTTTTCAGAAACTCGTTTGTCTTCGCGAGCGTGGACTCGGCCCGCTCGCTCTTTGTTACGTCGACCGCGACGCACATCACGAAAACGCGGCCGTCTTCGAGCGCGATTGGGCGCTTCACGATCTGCAATGCGCGCTTGGTTCCGGAGCTGTCGAGCAGCTCGCGCAGCACCCAGCGGGAACGGCGGCTCTGCAAGACGTCGCGGTCTTCCGCAAGATCGAGTTCACCGTCGGCCTTGCAACGCGTGAACGCCGTAATCGCCTTACCGGTCATGTCTTCGATCGTCGTGCCGTACAGATCGGCGAACGCTTGGCTCACCATCACGTAGCAGCCTTCGCGGTCGCGAATGCTCACGTAGGTCGGCGTCAGATCGAAGAGCTTGCGCATCAGCTCTTCGCGCGTGCTTTCGGTCAAGCGGTCGAGCACGACACTCGGGCGTTCGGTAATCGCGCGCCGCAGCGACTCGATCAAGCGCGGTCCGTCGCCACGCAGAACGACGTCGTGCGCACCAAGCGCAGCGGCGTGACGAACGACCTGCATGTCGATGCGAGCCGTCGCAATGATCAGCGGCAGTTTTGCCGAGATGCCGCGCAGGGCGGCCGCATCGACCTCGCCGGCAACGCCGGAATCCAGAAAGATTGCGGCGTTCCACGGCGCGCCATTTTCGGAGGCGCGCTCCGCGCGAACGAATCCGCGACCGTAATAGCCGGCTGCCGCAAGCACGGCGAGCACGTCTCGAGCACGCGTAGCGCCGGATCCAATCACGGCGACGCGCAGCGTCTCAACGCCGTCCGTCATGCGGACGCGTGCTTTGCGGCGGCGCCGAAGGCCGCGGGATACATAACGGCGAGCCTCTTCTGCGCTGAGTGCCCGCGCATAGTAGAAACCTTGACCGAAACGGCAACCCGCATTGCGCAGCACGTCGCGCTGACGCTGCGTTTCGATGCCTTCCGCGACCACGCGCACGTCGAAGGCTTCGGCGAGCGTCATGAGCGTACGCACGATAGGCTCGCTCGCGACCTCGCCGTCGTGACCGGAAACGAACGATCGGTCGATCTTGATGGAGTCGACTTTGAATTGCTGCAGATAGCGCAACGACGAATAGCCGGTGCCGAAATCGTCGATGCAAATACCAAAACCGTGCGCGCGAAGGCGTTCGACCAGCGCGTTCGGACGCGTACCCGGGTCGAGTACGACGCTTTCGGTGATTTCGAGCACGAGGTTGCCCGGATCGACGCCGAACTCGCGTGTCGCTCCGACGACGACGCTCTCGAAATCTGCATCCAGCAGTTCCGACGCCGACACGTTCACGTTAATCGGGAAAGGCGCCTTACCGGTGGTTTCCCTCCAGCGAACGATTTGGCGGCACGCGGTTCGCAGAACGAATCGTCCGATCGGCGTTGCCAAACCGGTCTGCTCGGCGAGCGGCATGAAACTGCTCGGAAGCATCACGCCTTCCAGCGGATGTTTCCAGCGCAGCAGCGCCTCGCACCCCACGAGTTCCGCATCGTCGGTTCGAACGATCGGCTGGTACAGCAGGTCGAACTCCGCATTTTCGATCGCGAGACGCAAGTCGGTCGTTAGTTGCAGACGCTTCTCCGCACGCGCGTGCATGTTCGAATCGAAAACCGCAAACCGGCCGCCGGGGCCCTTTGCGTACCGCATCGCGATGTCCGCATCGCGTATGACGTCTTCGCCGCGCTGATAGTTTCCGGATGCGACGGCGATGCCGATGCTGGCCGACACGTAAATCGATCGCGTCCCGATGGAGAACGGCTTCGCAAGCGTGCCGAGCAAGCGGCGGGCAATGAGTTCGACGTGCAGCACGTCCGGCAGCGAACGTACGAGCACGGCGAATTCGTCGCTCCCCACATGCGACACCGCATCGGCGGCTTCGATTGCCGCACGAATCCGATGTCCCGCTTGCGCGATGACGAAATCGCCCGCTTCGCGCCCGAGGCTTTGATTGATGTCTTTGAAGCGGTCGAGATCGATTACGAGTACCGCAAACGAAGACTCCGGCGACGCTCTCCTGTGAGCGAATTGTTCGCGCACTTTCGTTTCGAAGAGCGAGCGGTTCGGCAATCCGGTCAGCGCGTCGTGCGTCATGTCGTGCAGCATTCGCCGTTCGTTGCGCTTGAGTTCCGTCAGGTCGCGGAACATGCAAATCGCGAAATACGGGTGCCCGGCGTCGTCATTAACGAGCGAGACGGTTGAATCGGTCCACGCTTCTTGCCCGGCCGGCGTCATTACGTGCTGCTCGAACTCGAAGAGATCGCGCTCGCCGCGCATCAACTCGGCAAACTCTTCCTCGTGTCCGCGCAGAACGCCGGGGGCGTTTTCACCATAGACGCTTCGAAACACCGCATTGGCATCGAGCAGCGCGCCCGCACGATCGAAAATGCCGATTCCGAGCGCGGCGCCGTCGAAGACGGCCCGAAATTGTGCTTCGGAAAGGCGCAGTGCGCGCTCCGCCTTCTGCCGCGCCAGTTCCGCGCTCAGACGCTGCGACTCCTGATGCGCCTTCTGCAGCGCTTCACGATCGCGGCGGGCAGTCACGTCTGCAGCGAGCAGCATTATTCCGATCATCAGCACCGCGACGAGCAGTATGATGGAGTAGATGTACCGGTTGCGCGAAATTTCGTAGTTGATGCGCCGCCCCAGTTGGGCGTCCAGCATCGCGGCGGCATTCGCGTTCAATTGCGCGGCCGCCACAACCGCACTGCGGGTCATGCGCCGCGTAGCGGACGCGTCGCCGGCCGGGGTGGAGCGCATCAGCACGCCGTCGTTCAGCGATGCTGCCAGACGTTTTCCGGCACTCGCAAACGCCGCACCGTTTGCACGATAGCGGCCGTTCCCGAGATTTCGCAGCGTCGCATCCCAATCGTCCGTGCTCAAGTCGAAGTCGCTGCCCATCAAATTCAGCAGCCTTGCGAGCCGTACGCGATCCGCGATTGCGATCGTGCGGCGCGCTTGTGCGTTCTGCGCGATCAAGTCCGCGTACATCGCGTCGTGCACCGCGCCGGGCGTTTTCGAGAAGACGACGTCGGCAAGATCTTGGGCGTAACGATTGCTCTCGTACTCCAAACCGGACGTGTCTTCTACTTTATAGACGAGGTTGGTGAGGGCGCGCGTCAAATCGTTGAGATCGGTGCCGCTATAGCCCTGCGGGTCGTTTCGTGCCCCGTCCCACAAGCGCCGAATGATGCTCCAATCCGCTGGGGACGTAAACGAATCTCCGCGAGAGGCGGCAAAGTTTTCGACGACTGCCATCTGCTCGTCGACGCTGCGGCGGAGATCGCGGCCGAAAGGCGGATTCTGCGCGATCTGAACGTGCAAACGGAAGCGCTCGCTTCGGGTCAGCAAATCGAAAAGCGCACTTTCGTACGCGATGGCGGTTCGCTCGCGTCCTCAGCTGGGCGAGCGTGTTGCCGGCCTCATTGTTCAGGCGCATCACGCGCCAAACGGTAAAGAGCAGCAGTGCCGCCGCCGCCGCCGTGATGACAAAACCAAGGGAAGCGCGCCAGAACGGCGCAGCATAACGCCGCTCCATCTGCCTGCTAGGTTCGCCTCGGGGCGCTGAAGTCACCTTGACGGCAGTGGATTGGGGTGGCTAACCGGATTTGAACCGGCGGCCTCTTGAGTCACAGTCAAGCGCTCTAACCAGCTGAGCTATAGCCACCACGCGGATTTGGCGCGCCCGGAGGGAATCGAACCCCCATCTTCGAGTTTAGAAGACTCGTGCCTTATCCGTTAGACCACGGGCGCTCGGCCGCCCCGCCGGACGAGGCCCCGGGCCCGCCGGCGCTCGCACCCGGTAAGGATACCACAGCTGCGCAAGGGGCCCTGGCCGCAAAAATATCGGGGCGACACGATTTGAACGTGCGACCGCCGCGTCCCAAACGCGGTGCTCTACCAAGCTCGACTACGCCCCGAAATTACTCTTGAACCATTTAAAATTGCGCACGGTTTTCCTCCGCCGGTTTAAAAAAGCAGCTGATGAAACCCAACGTAGCGAGATAAATCCAGGACGCCGCCATCGCTTGCGAAGAGACGCACGGCCTCGATCGTGAGCCCTGCTCGCATCGCAGCGCGCGTTACGCGAATGTTCGTCCCCGGCACGAGCATCGTGCACCACGATGCGCCGAACGTTTGACGCAGCGCAGCAAGTGCGAAAGCGAAAAATTGCACGGAATATGCCTGTGACGCGGCAGCCATCGGCCCCACCCGTCCGCTCGGCCAAACGTACGCGTATCCCGTAATCTCTTCGTCGCGCGCAAAGATGAAGCCGCGTGCGTGCTCGGAGAAATACAAGTGATCCAGCGGACGCGCACTTCCTCGCACTTCGCGATCCAACTGCCCAAGCGCGCCTCGATGCGCAACGGGGTCAAGCGGCTCGGTGTGAAAGCGGTATTCGCCCGCGGCCATGCGCGCGAGCTCGTTTTCGTGCGGAATAGTTCCGCAAATCTCCGCGACCGGCGTCTGGAGTGCAACGCCGCGGCGCAAGAAAAATGCGATACCGCCGAGTTCGTTCGGCTCGAGTAATCCGCTGCGCGTGACGTCTCCCGCCTCTTTCGCCGCTTCCGTCAGCAATTGCCAGCCGATGCCGTTCTTCTGAAATGACGGCTCGACGAATATCTCGGACAAGAACCACTCGTCGTCGAGCGCATGCGGCACCGCGATGCCGATCGGCGTTCCTTCGTCCTTTGCCACAAACGCGCCGTTCGGCGCAACGCGCGCGAGATCGACGTAGAGTTTTCGTCCCTGTTCGTCCCGATACCGGCGGCGCGCAAAGTACTCGACGTCCTCGGCGCTTGCCGCAACGATTAGCGCTTCTGCAGCCATTCCCGATAGGACGCAAGCAGCGCTTCCGCGGCGCGCCGGCGATGACTGACGCGGTCCTTCTCTTCCTCCGGCATTTGCGCAAACGTGCGGTTCGCGGGCGGATAGAAAAACACGGGATCGTAACCGAAGCCGAAGCGCCCTTGTTCCTCGCCTGTAACGACGCCTTCAACCTCGCCATATCCGGTGAATTGCTCGCCGCTTTCCAAGATCAGCATCATCGCGCAGCAAAACTTCGCAGCGCGACGATCGGCGGGGACGCCCGCGAGTTCTTCGAGCAATTTTTCTCGCCGCGCAGGCCACGTCGCGTCCACACCCGCATAACGCGCCGACAGGACGCCCGGGCGGCCGCCGAGCGCGGCGACTTCGATGCCGGAATCGTCTGCCAGCACCGCGCCGTGAACGCTCGCCTGACGCAGCTGCTCGTGCAGCGCGCGCGCCTTCGATTCGGCGTTGCCGGCGTAGTTCTGCTCTTCTTCCGGAGCCTGCGCGTAAAGCGGGTACGTGTCCAGGTCCAACTCGCTTCCGGCGAAGATGCCGTTCATCTCCTGGAGCTTGCCGGCGTTTTTCGTGGCTACGTAGGTTTTCAGGCGCACGAACCGTCCGTCAGTCTTCCAGGCGGAGCACGGCCATGAACGCTTCCTGCGGCAAATCGACTCTGCCCACGCGCTTCATGCGCTCCTTGCCCGCCTTCTGCTTCTCCAGCAGCTTGCGTTTGCGGGTGATGTCGCCGCCATAGCACTTTGCAAGCACGTTCTTCCGCATTGCGCTTACCGTCTCGCGAGCGACGACCTTGCCGCCGATCGCGGCTTGAATCGGCACTTCGAACATCTGACGCGGAATCAATTCCTTTCAGCTTCTCCGCGAGCGCGCGACCTCGCGTCTGCGCCCGTTCTCGCGCGACGATGAACGAAAGCGCGTCGACCACCTCGCCGTTGAGCAGTATCTCGAGTTTGACGAGGTCGCCTTCGCGGTAGCCGATCATCTCGTAATCCAGCGACGCATAGCCCTTCGTACGCGACTTGAGCTGGTCGAAGTAGTCGATGATCACTTCGATCAGCGGCATCTCGTACGTGAGGATGACGCGGCCGTCGTGCAGATACTCCATGTTGCCAAGCGTTCCGCGCCGCGCTTGCGTGATCTCCATGATGGCGCCGACGTAATCGGGCGGCGTGATGATCGTCGCTTTTACGTACGGCTCCTCCATCATGCGGATGAGGTTCATGACCGGCAGTTTGCTCGGATTGTCGATCGTTTCGACGGTTCCGTCGGTCATCGTCACGCGAAAGACCACGGAGGGCGATGTCGCAATCAGATCGAGAGCATAGTCGCGTTCCAAACGTTCCTGCACGATTTCCATGTGCAGCAGACCCAAAAACCCGCAGCGGAAACCGAACCCGAGCGCAACCGAGGTTTCCGGCTCGTACGTGAACGCTGCGTCGTTGAGTTTGAGTTTCTCGAGCGCGTCGCGCAGATCCGAATACTCGTCGCCCTCGTTCGGATAGAGGCCGCAGTACACCATCGGCACGGCCTTGCGATACCCCGGAAGCGGCACGTGCGCCGGATTGTTCGCCTGCGTGATCGTGTCGCCGACGTCGATGTCGCCGAGCGACTTGATGTTCGCGATGACGTACCCGACGCCGCCGAACTCGAGTTTCTCCACGGGGCGCATTTGCGGGCTGAAGAGGCCGACCTCCGTACATTCGAAGACGCGCTCGTGCGCCATCGACATGAAGCGCGTCCCCTGTCGCAGTTCTCCGTCCACGACGCGAACGTAACTCACCACGCCGCGATACGGATCGAATTGCGCGTTGAACACGAGCGCGCGAAGATGGTCGCGATGGCCTTTCGGCGGCGCAATGCGGTGCACGATCGCCTCGAGGATGTCTTCGATGCCGATGCCTTGCTTCGCGCTCGCGAGAATGCACTCGCTCTTCTCCATGATGAGCAGTTCCTCGACCTCGCCCATGACGCGTTCCGGATCGGCGGCAGGCAGATCGATCTTGTTGATCACGGGAATGATCGTCAGGTCGTGCTCGAGCGCGAGATGATAGTTCGCCAGCGTCTGCGCCTCGATGCCCTGCGCGGCGTCGATGATCAAGATCGCGCCTTCGCATGCTGCGAGCGAGCGTGACACTTCGTACGAGAAATCGACGTGTCCTGGCGTGTCGATGAGATTGAGCCGGTACAGTTCGCCGTCTTTCGCCCGATAGTTCAGCGTTACGGGATGCATGCGGATCGTGATCCCGCGCTCGCGCTCCAGGTCCATCGCATCGAGCGCCTGCTCTTCCATGTCGCGTGACTCGATCGTTCGCGTCACCTCGAGCAAACGGTCGGACAACGTCGTCTTACCGTGATCGATGTGCGCGATGATGCAGAAGTTGCGAACGTGCGCCGCGACCTCCGTTCGGTGGGGCGATTCCGTTTTGATGCTCACGATTTTAAAACAGGAAGCAGCGCGAAATGGCAGGCGCGATGAGTTCCGCGCGGATGACCCACAGAATCACGAGCACGATCATGAAGGACCAATCGATGCCGCCGGCCGGCGGCACGACGCGCCGTATCGGCGCAAGCACCGGCTCGACGAGCATGTCCAGGTACCGGCTCCAGCTTCCGCGCCAGTCGGGGACCCAGGACAGCACCGCGTACACGAACATGATGATCGTGTACAGCCAGATGACCTTATCGAGCGCGGAAAGGGCTTGGCACAGGGCGAGACTCATATCCGCCCCCGGGTTCTATGGAAGGCTGGCCAATACTTTTGCCGGTACGCCGTCGAGATACGGAGCCGGATCGATAGCCACGCCGTTGAGCATGACCTGATAGTGCAGATGCGGCCCGGTCGAAAAACCGGTGGAACCCACGAGTCCGATCTCTTCACCCTTGTGCACGAACTGGCCGGCCTGCACTTCGATCTTCGAGAGATGCGCGTACCACGTGTGATAACCGTTGCCGTGATCGATGTCGATCTTCTGCCCGTATCCGCCGTCCCAATCGGCGGCCGCGACGGTTCCGGCGGCGGCTGCGCGTACGACGTCGCCATAATCGGCACCCAAATCGACGCCTTCGTGAAATTCGTTGTCGGGAGCGGACCGGTAGCAGAAGCAGCCGATGACCTCCGCTCCGTCGACCGGATCGATCGAAGGGATCGCGGCAAGCATTTTTGCACGCGTCAATTCCTGTAAATGGCGCACGTTGAGCACGTGCATCGTCAACCGGCGCAAGCGGTTGGATTCTGCGGCAGTCTGTGCCGTCTCCGCGGCCAGCGCATCGAGGTTGTGCCGCACCTCGCTCATCTTCTGCGTTTTCGGTGCCACGCCGATGAGCTGCTGAATCTCCTGGTTCTGATGCTGCACGTGCAGCAGCTGCGAGCGAATCAACGCCGCCTTTTGATTCATGTCTTGAAGCTGCGCTTGCTGATGGGTGGCGAGCGAGCGCAACGCGGCGACCTGTGCGTGCGCACGCCAGACCTGAACGACTCCGGCGGTCAATGAGCCCAAAACGAAAACACCGAGCACGCAAGCCGCGATCACGATGTGGCGGCGCGTCAATTCGAAGCGATGAACGACATCGCCGCGCTGAGGCACGATTTTGATGAAATACCGGTCTTTGAGTTTGATCATCAGCTACTTGACGGTTGGACTCGGGCCCGCGCAACGGACGTGAGGTCGAACGTGACGGCGTGGCAGCGCCCTCAGGTTCGCGTAAACGCGACTCCGCCCTTTCTGCTCGTCGGCCAAGCGCAACTGGACCCTCTTCTAATGAAGAGGCGTTAGAGACCACGACGGAAACCAGGTGGTGCCCGGCACCCGTGAGTGCCCACGTACCGTTGCTTCCTTCCGGACCTGGCGGGGTTTGCAGGTTCACGCCGCGGGCAGCCCGGCCCCCGTCATGGCTCGAAGCATCATAGCACGCCTCCCGCTCGCCGCAACAGGCTTTTGACGGCACGGGGAACGGGCGTCGCGCTACCTAACGTTAAGCCGCCATGAACCGCTTCGCCGCCCTCACGCTCGGTGCGTTTACTGCCCTTGCTGCCCAGCCAATTGCCGCAACCGCTGCGACGGCGCCCACCGCTCCGACGGCGGTTGATTGGAATTTAACGCCCGCCCAGATAAATTCGTCCTGCGCTGCAGCAATCGCACGCGCGCAGTCTGCCGTCAAACGGCTGCTCGCCGAGCGCGGCGGGAAGACCTTTGCAAACGCAGTGCTGCCGCTCGAAAACCTTACGGCCGATCTGAACGACTCGACCGTTGCGCAAACCTTTCTCTTCGAAGTCTCGACGTCGAAAGACGTTCGCGACGCCTCGCTCAACTGCAACAACGACGAATCCGCTTTCTTCACGAATTTAGAAGCGAGCCCGCAAATCTATGCCGCACTGGCTCGCGCGAAGCGCAGCGGAACCGCCCGCAACGTCTACCAGCGCAAAATGACCGACCTTTGGCTGGATGGGTTCAAACGCAGCGGTGCGGCTCTTCCGCAAGCGCGGCGCATGGAGTTCGTGCGGCTCAGCAACCAACTGACGAACCTGCAGAACAAATTCCAGCAGAATCTTGCAAACGACGACACGACCATCACAATCACGGCCGCGCAGGCTGAGTCGCTTCCTGCGGATTTCGTCGCGGGACTGAAAAAGAGTGCCGCCGGCTACGTCGTGCCGGTCAACGAAAGCACGGTCTCGGCGTTCTATAACAACGAACGCGACGAAGCGGCACGCCGCGCGTATTACTTCGCTTATAACAATCGTCAAGGCACCGCCAACACGCAGTTGCTGGAATCGGCGATTTCCGTACGCGATCGTTTGGCGCACTTGCTCGGGTATCAAAACTGGGCGGCGTTTCAGACTCTCCGACCGCATGGCGCAATCGCCGGAGCGCGTGATGACGTTCCTGAACTCGCTCGACGCCCGGCTGCTTCCAGCCTCGAAAGCGGAGATCGACCGGCTGCGCGCGCTCAAAGTGAAAGAAACGGGCGATCCGAACGCGGTATTGCAGCGCTGGGACTTCTCGTACTACGACAACCAACTCCGTAAGACGCAGTACGCCGTCGATCAAAACCAGATCCGGCAGTATTTTCCGGTACAGCATACGGTCGACGCCGTCTTGAACGTGTATCACACGCTGCTCGGAGTCGATTTCAAACAAGTCGCGCCGGCGGACGCGTGGAATCCCGACGTCGTCGAGTACACGGTCAGCGATTCGAAAACCGGTCGCCTCATCGGCTCGACGTATTTCGATCTTTTTCCGCGCGCCGGGAAGTACGGCCATTTCGCAAACTTTCCGATTCTGCCGGTGCGGATGAATCCGGACGGCACCTACCGTCCGCCGATAGCGGCGATCATCGGCAACTGGCCAAGGCCGGCGGCCGGACGGCCCGCGCTGCTCAGCCACGACGACGTCGTGACGTTTTTCCACGAGTTCGGCCACAACATGGCGGCGCTGCTCGCGACGGCGCCGTACGAGACGCTTTCCAACGGTTTCGTCACCGATTTCGTCGAGGCGCCCTCGCAAATGCTCGAGAACTTCGTGTGGCAGCCGTCGATTCTCAAGCAAATCAGTTCGAATTGGAAAACGGGCGCGCCGCTGCCGGACAACCTGATCGATGCGCTGGTGCGTTCGCGCTACGTCGACGATGCGTACGACTACACGGGGCAAATCTTCTACGCGGAAGTCGACATGACGTATCACTCGAGCGGACCGCACGTCGACACGACGGCAGTCTGGGATCAGATGGAGAGCCGGCTGATGCCGCTGCCGCCGGTAAGCGGGATTCATCCGCAGGGCTCGTTCGGCCATCTGATGGGCGGATACGACGCAGGCTACTACGGCTATTTATGGTCGAAGGTTTACGCGCAAGACCTTTTCACCGCGTTCCAGCAAGGCGGTTTGGAGAATCCGGCGGTGGGTATGCGCTACCGTGAAGACATCTTGGAACCGGCTCGAACGTACGATCCCGATGTTGAAGTCGAACGTTTCTTGGGCCGGCCAATGAACCCGGACGCCTTCTATCGAGAGTTCCAGAACGCGTCGACTCCGGCGCCCGGCGGAGGCTCGCAACCATGATTGCTGCGGCGGTACTCGCATTTACGATCGCTTCGAGCACGTTCGAAGCGAACGGGACGATGCCGCTCACTACGGTGTACGCGCGATGCGGCGGATCCAACGTCTCGCCGGAACTCCACTGGCAAGGCGCGCCGAAAGCGACGCGCAGTTTCGCGCTCGTCGCGCACGATCCGGATGCGCCCGCGCCCGGCGGCTGGTATCACTGGGTCGTCTATAATTTGCCTGCCCGCACGCGCAGGCTTGCGGCGCACGCGTCGATACCGATAAACGAACTCGGCACGACGTCCTTCGACGAAGTCGGATACGGCGGTCCATGCCCGCCCGCCGGAAAGCCGCATCACTATCATTTCACGCTGTACGCGCTCGACGCGAACGTCCCGGGCGAGCATTTGACCGGGCCGCAGTTGGAATCGGCGATAGCGCGTCATACGCTCGCGCGTACCGAAGTCGTCGGTGTGTATGGCCGCTGAAGAGCACATGAACGAAGTAAGAATAAAAGTTCGCGAGAGCGGGCCGTATTTGATCACCGGCACGGTCACGCTCACCGATTGCGATGGACAGCCGTACACGATCGAGGGCGCAAACATCGCGCTCTGCAGGTGCGGCGGCTCCCAAACCAAACCGTTTTGCGACGGGAGCCATAGAAACAACGGCTTCGCAGCCGCGGAACGCGCACTACCGAACACACAGGAGTAATCGATGCCGTCCTACGTTCGCGCCGGCCGCCTTCCGCCGAAACGGCATATCCAGTTCCGCCGTCCCGACGGCGGTCTCTACGCGGAGGAGCTGTTCTCGACCAAAGGCTTCGAAAGCGTGTACTCGCTCCTGTATCATCTTCGGCCGCCGACGGCAACCCTGGACGTTCGGCCGTGGAACCGGCCTGCGGTGCAGTTGCACGCGAACGAGCCGCTGCGCAACCGTCACTTCAAAACGGCGGGGCTTCGTATGGGCGGCGACGCGATCGAATCGCGCACGCCGCTGCTCGGCAACGCCGACTTGCTCATTTCGATTGCCGATGCCGTGCAGCCGATGGAAACGTTCTACCGCAACGTCGGCGGCGACGAACTGCTGTTCATACATCGCGGCGAGGGCACGCTGCAGACGCCTTTCGGCGACCTCGCATATCGCGCGCACGACTACGTCCTGATTCCGACGGGAACGACGTACCGCGTCGTGCCGGCCTCGCCGACGCGCATGCTGGTGCATGAAAGCGCCGGCATGGTGCGCATTCCCAGAAAATACCGCAACGAATTCGGGCAATTGGAGGAGCACGCGCCGTACTACGAACGGGATTTCCGCGTGCCGCTGCTCGGGGAGCCGATCGAAGAGGTCGGAGAGTACGAAATCCGCGTGACGAACAACGGCCGGCACGCGCTGTACGTCGTGCAGAACCATCCGTGCGACACCGTCGGCTGGGACGGCTATTGCTATCCGTACGCGTTCAATCTCGAAGAATTCGCGCCGATCACCGGCAAACTGCATCAGCCGCCGCCGGCCCACGCGACCTTCGAAGCTCCCGGCGCTGCGTTCTGCGCGTTCGTGCCGCGGCTTTTCGACTATCATCCGCTCGCGATTCCGGTGCCGTACAATCATTCGAGCGTGGATTGCGATGAGGTGCTGTACTACGTCAGCGGCAATTTCATGAGCCGGCGCGGCGTCGAAGAGGGCTCGATCACACTCCATGCCGCGGGGGCGCCGCACGGCCCGCAGCCGGGTGCCGTCGAGGCCAGTTTAGGCAAAAAGTCGACCGATGAAATCGCCGTCATGGTCGACACATTCAAGCCGCTGCAGCTGGCCGAGCAGGCGCTGCGTATCGAGGATGAAGCATACTTCCGTTCGTGGGTCGAGGCGCCGTCGCTCTCAACGTGATCGCGAAGCAATTGCGCCGAAAACCACGACGGTAAATATGAGCGCGCCGATCTCGCGCCAAATGAACGCGTCCCACTCGTATTTTCTCGCGTGCGGCTGCGTGATCTGCACGGGCGCGTAATCACGCGAACTGACCGCGGCGCGCTCGCTTTTCATTAGCCACGCATTGCCGAGCGTGAGCAGCAGCAAAAAAATCAAAGCAAGAAGTCCGAAGCGCACGCGCTCCTCTTACCCAGAGACGATCGTTCCGCCCACGCTGCCGAAGCCGATTCGCGGTTTACCGGCGGCTGCGCAAACGCCGCGCAGCGTCACGGTGTCGCCGTCCTCCAAGAACGACCGCTCTTCGCCCGATCGCAAGTGCAGCGGCTTGGCGCCGCGCCACGAGAGTTCGATGAAACTGCCGTAACTATCCGGCGACGTTCCCGAAATGGTTCCGGACGCGTACAAATCGCCGGGACGAATCGCGGTGCCGTTCACCGAAGCGTGGGCGAGCTGCTGCGCCATGTTCCAGTACATATACCGGAAATTGGAACGCGAGACGACTTCCGGCGGCGTGCCGTTTTCACGCATCTTCTGCGTCTGCAATTCGACGAGCAGCGTCACGTCGTAGTTCCACGGCTCGACGGTGCGCAAATAGGGCAGCGGCCGCGGCTCTTGCTTGGGGCCTTCGACGCGATAGGGTTCGAGCGCATCGAGCGTAACGACCCAGGGCGAGATCGACGTCGCGAACGACTTGCCGAGAAACGGCCCAAGCGGTTGATATTCCCAGGCTTGAATGTCGCGCGCGCTCCAGTCGTTCACGAGCACGAGGCCGAAGATGTGATCGCGCGCCGCTTCGATCGGGATCGGCCGGCCCATGCGATTACCGGGTCCCGTGACGAACCCTATCTCCAATTCGATATCGAGCAGACGCGAGGGGCCGAAGCCCGGCTCCGCCGCGTCAGGCGCTTTGCGCTGGCCGTTTGGACGCACGATAGGCGTGCCGTCTACGACGATCGTGCTGGAACGGCCGTGATAACCGATCGGCATCCAGCGCCAATTCGGCATCAGCGGCTCGGCGTCGGGCCGAAAGATCTTCCCGAGATTCGTCGCGTGCTCGAGCGAAGAGTAAAAGTCGACGTAATCGCCGACGGCGAGCGGCAGCAGCATCCGTGCGCCTTCGCGCCGCGTCAGCAAACGCTCGCGATCGATCCCTTTGAACGCATCGGTTCCTTCGAGCAGCAGCGACTGCGAGCGTTCGCGCAACTGCGTCCAGACGGCACGTCCGGCGGCGAACAGCAGATTCAGCGCGGGCGCCTGCAGTACGGCGCGCGAGAGAATGCCGTCGAACAGTCCCGCGTCGGCCGCATCGTGAAGATCGAAAATGGACTCGCCGATCGCAACGCCGATGTGCGGCTCGCCCCGCGTCGATGCAAAGACGCCGTAAGGCAAGTTCTCGAGCGGAAAATCGGAATCCGGGGCGACGCGCGCCCACGAACGCGCGATCTGCGCCATCGCTACAAGATCCCGAGTTCTTGCAGATCGGCCGTCGGCTCGGAGAAACTGCAACTGCCGTAAGCGACGAAAAGCCGTTCGCGCGTCGCCTGCAGCGCAGCGGCGGAGACGTGCTCGCCGCGATACGCCAGACCGTTTTCGTCAAAGCCGAAAGCACCCGGGTCCTCGCAGGAGAGAATCTCAACGAGAGTCTCGCGTCGCGCGCCCGTCCGCGCAAACGCTGCGGCTGCGAGAACGTTGAGAAATCCATGCATCGTCGCCCCGATGTGCGCCTCAGGGCGGCGAACCGGGTGATGTAACCCCGCCGTAGCCTTCATCCGCAGCCCATGCTCGGCGGCCGCTGCAATAAATTCGGCAACTTGGTCCGGACTGGGAAACGCGCTCGGCAAGACGCCGCCGCATCGCAGCTTCGCGCCCAGCTGATGGCGAGCGAGTGCAAAGAGCGCGCCGTCGAGCTGGGCGCTCCAGCGCTCGTCGCGCGGCAGTTCGACGTATGCGGGCAGCGTTTGCAAATTCGCGCGCCGCAGCGCTGCGGCGAATTGTCCGATCGCCGCATCGTATGTTTCGCGCATGGTTGCCAGCGGCGGCAGCGCGATTTCCAGCGCCTCGATCCGGATTCGGGCCTCGTCCGTATGCAGCCGCGCGATTTCTTCGAGCAGTGCCAGCACACGCGCAAGCCACGCGCGCGGATCGGTGCCCGCGTCGACGATTGCGCTGAGCCGTATGGGCGCCGGCGCGGTTGCTGCTGCGAGCAGTTGCGGCACGCGGGACGCCTGCACGATGAAGCGGCCGAGCATCCACGCAAACGCACCGTCCGCGGAGGCGGAATATTCTCGCACGGCCGGCTCCACGTCCAGATCCGCAGGCGGGAAAAGCCCGGCGTAGTCGATCAGCTCGGCGAACGCAGCGCGCACGGCGGGCGCGGCGGCAGCGGACGTGGTCATTACAGGGCGCCTTCGGTCATCCCGCAAAGCACCCTTCCATGAGCACGTCCGTCGTCGAAAGCAACCCGCTGGCGAAGATCGATTGGGACTACGTCGAGTTCTACGTCGGTAACGCCAAGCAAGCCGCGCATTTTTACTGCACGGCATTCGGGTTCGATCAAGTCGCGTACGCGGGTCCCGAAACCGGCGTCAAAGATCGCGCCTCTTACGTGCTCGTGCAGAACAAGCTGCGCTTCGTGCTCACCTCGAGCCTCCGTCCCGGCGACGAGATCACGCGCCATACCGCCGAACACGGCGATGGAGTTCGCGACATTGCCATCGTGGTCCACGACGCGAAGGCCGCATACGAGCGCGCACTCGCCGGCGGCGCGAAGCCGGTTGCGCCTCCGAAAGAGAGCCGAGACGAGAACGGCCGCGTCATCACCGCCACGATCGCCGCCTACGGCGACACCGTTCACACCTTCGTGCAGCGCGACGGCTATGCCGGCGTCTTTCTGCCGGGTTACGTGCACGCTCCCAAGAACTACGCGACGCACAAACCGGGATTGCTGTTCATCGATCACTGCGTCGGCAACGTCGGTTGGGGCGAGATGGACTCCTGGGGCGACTTCTACGCCAACGTCTTCGGATTCTCGCAGCTCATTTCGTTCGACGACAAGGACATCTCCACGGAATACACGGCGCTCAAATCCAAGGTGATGAGCGACGCGGAGCACCGCGTGAAGTTTCCAATCAACGAGCCGGCCGAAGGCAAGAAAAAATCGCAGATCGAGGAGTATTTGGATTTCTACCGCGGCGCAGGCGTGCAGCACATAGCGATTCGAACGGACGATATCATCTCCACGATTCGAGCGCTCAAGGACAACGGCGTCGAGTTCCTCGACACGCCCGACGCATATTACGACGATCTGGAATCCCGGGTCGGCCGAATCGACGAAGGGATGCAGATTCTCCGCCATTTGCGCATTCTGGTCGATCGCGACGACATGGGCTACATGCTGCAGATTTTCACCAAACCGCTTCAGGACAGACCGACCGTCTTCTTCGAGATCATCCAGCGCAAAGGTTCGCTGAGTTTCGGCAAGGGCAACTTCAAAGCGCTCTTCGTTTCCATCGAGAAAGAGCAAGAAAAGCGAGGGACGCTGTAACATGACGGCCATTGTCGATGCCGTAATGCTGGAGACTCGGGCCGGAGCGCTATCCAAGCGCTCCATCAAGACGACCGCGAAGGTCGCCGGCATTCGTTTGGCGATCGCGTGCATGGACCTTACGACGCTCGAAGGCAAGGACTCGCAGGGGCGCGTTCGATCGCTGTGCGCAAAAGCGATCAACCCCGCTCCCCATCTCCAGGACATTCCGAGCGTCGCGGCCGTTTGCGTGTACCCGAGTCTGGTCGCGGTCGCAAAAGATGCCCTGCGCGGGAGTTCCGTCAAAGTCGCATCCGTTGCAACCGCGTTTCCGAGCGGCCTCTCCGCGTTGGACGTGCGCTTGGCCGACGTGCGCGAAGCCATCGAGGCCGGAGCCGACGAAATCGACATGGTCATCGACCGCGGCGCTTTTCTCGCCGGGCACCACGATCAGGTCTTTGACGACATCGTCGCCGTGAAGCGCGTTTGCGGCGAGGTGCATTTGAAAGTGATCCTCGAGACCGGCGAACTGGGAAGTTACGACAACGTTCGGCGCGCCGCCGATCTCGCGTTGGAAGCCGGCGCGGACGTCATCAAAACGTCCACCGGCAAGGTAGGCACTAACGCGACGTTCCCCGTAGCGGTCACGATGTGCGAAGCGATTCGGGATTATGCGCGTCGCACCGGGCGGCGGGCGGGACTCAAGGTCGCTGGCGGCGTTCGAACCACCAAACAGGCGCTGACGTATTTGGTGATCGTGAAAGAAACGCTCGGCGATGCGTGGCTCACTCCGTCGATGTTCCGCATCGGAGCGAGTTCATTGCTCGACGATTTGCTGATGCAGTACGAAAAAGAACTCACCGGGCACTACGCCGGCCCGGATTACTTTCCGAAAGACTGACGATGACCGGCATTTTCGACTACGCACCAGCGCCCGAAACGACCACACCCGTCATCCGCGAGGAATACGGGCTTTTCGTGAACGGCGAGTGGACCGCTCCGAAGAGCGGCCGCTATTTCGAAACGGTAAATCCGGCGAACGAAAAACCGCTCGCGCGCGTCGCGCACGCCGGCCCCGAAGACGTGGATCGCGCGGTCCGTGCCGCTCGCAAAGCGTACGACAAGTACTGGCGCGCAATGCGCCCCGCCGATCGCGCGAAATACGTGTACCGGATTGCTCGCGCGATCACCGAGCGCTCGCGCGAGCTCGCCGTGCTTGAAACGCTCGACGGCGGCAAGCCGATCAAGGAAGCGCGCGACTTCGACGTACCCACCGCCGCCGCGCACTTCTTCTATTACGCGGGCTGGGCGGACAAACTCGAGTGGGCGCTGCGCGCGGGGCGCGCGCCTGAGCCCATCGGCGTCGCCGGCCAGATCGTTCCGTGGAATTTTCCGCTGCTCATGGCGGCGTGGAAGCTCGCGCCCGCGTTGGCGTGCGGCAACACCGTCGTGCTCAAACCCGCAGAAACGACGCCGCTGACCGCGCTCGCATTGGCTCAAATCGTGCAAGAGGCAGATCTGCCGCCCGGCGTCGTCAACGTCGTTTCGGGCGATGGATCGACCGGCGCCGCACTCGTTGAAAGCGGCGCAGACAAAATCGCGTTCACCGGATCGACGGAAGTCGGAAAGGCGATACAACGCGCGCTCGCCGGCAGCGGCAAGCGCGTGACGCTCGAACTGGGCGGAAAAGCCGCGCACATCGTATTCGCCGACGCGCCGCTCGATCAGGCTATCGAAGGTATCGTCAACGGCATCTATTTCAATCAAGGTCACGTGTGCTGCGCCGGTTCGCGGCTGCTCGTAGAGGAAAGCGTGCACGACGAGGTCGTCGTGCGGCTAACGGAGCGCCTGCAAACGCTTCGCCTGGGCGATCCGCTCGACAAGAACACGGACATCGGTGCGATCAACTCGCGCATGCAGTTGGATAAAATTCACGAACTGGTGCGCAGCGGCATCGATCAGGGCGCGGTGCTCGTGCAGCAATCGTGCTCTTTGCCGGAACGCGGCTACTATTTCCCGGCGTCGTTCTTCACCAACGTTCAGCAGTCGCATCGCATCGCCCGCGAGGAAATTTTCGGGCCGGTTCTCTCGGTGCTGACGTTCCGCACGCCGGACGAAGCCGTCGAAAAAGCAAATAACACCCCGTACGGCCTGTCCGCGGGAATTTGGACGGACAAGGGCAGTAAAAACATGTACCTAGCCCAGCACATGCGCGCGGGAGTCGTATGGTGCAACACATTCAACCTCTTCGATCCCAGTTCTCCATTCGGGGGATATCGCGAATCCGGCTTTGGGCGCGAGGGCGGCGTCCACGGATTGTATGAATACTTGGCTCACTGACGCGCGCGCGTTCGAGTCGCTTTTCAGCGCCTCGCCCAGCGCAATCATTGCCGTCGACCGCGACTGCACGGTCATCGCGGTCAATACCGCCTGTACGCTGATCGGCGGGTACACGCAAAGCGAACTGACCGGCAGAGATCTGCGTTCGGTGGCTGATGCGCCGCTGCGGGCATTTCTCGAGGATGCGCTCGAATTCGCCTGCGTCGAAAAGACACTGCAGCGCGACGTCATGGTGACGCGCAAAGATGGGTCGTCGTTCCTGGCCGAGGTTACCGCCATTCCCGTCGTCGACGGCGGCGCGTCGGTGTACTTGTTCTTGGTGATGTACGACGCGTCGTGGCGCGAGGCGGCCGAGCAGCGCTTTCGCTCGCTTTTCGATCGCAATCCTTTTCCGGCGGCGATCTACGACGCCGAAGCACGCATCGTCGAGGTCAACGAAGCAACGGTCGCGCACAGCGGCTACCCGCGCGAGTATTTCGTCGGAACTCCGCTCGGGCGGCATTGCAAGACGTCGGTACGCGCGGCATTTCGCGCCGCATTCGATCAAGCGTTGGGCGGCACGATCACCCGCGCCGCCGTCGATTTTGAAACCGCCGACGGGCGGTGGCTCAACTTTATCGCGACGCTCATTCCGCGAAATGAGGGCGGCCGCCCGACCGGCGTGTACGGCCTATTCGAAAACGTGACCGTCGAGCGCATCGACGAACACTCCGCGCAGCAGGCGCAAACGAACGCAGAGCTCGAGCAAGCACGGATGCGTTTTCAACTTCTTTTCGAAAACAATCCTGCGGTTGTGCTGGCGGTCGACGCCAATCAGCGCATCATGCAGGTCAACACCGCAGGCCTGCGCATCAGCGGGTACGCGCTCGAAGATCTGCGTGGACGCTCGGTCACGGACTTCGTTCCACCGAGCCAGCGCGACGGCGTCCGCGAGTACCTACTGCAAGCGATGAAAGGCGAAACGGTTTCGTTTCCGGTCGATGCGTATTCAGCCGACGGCCGCATCATCCAGTACGAGGCCACACTGCTGCCGATGGTGCAGCAACAACAAATCGTCGGCGCTTACGCCCTGATGGAAAACGTCACCGAACGCATGCGTGCCGAACGCACCGTGGCGGCGCAGCGCGAGGAACTCCTCGATCTCGAAGGCGATTTTCGCTCGCTCTTCGCGCATAACCCGGACGGCATCGCGCTGCTCTCGACCGACGGCGTCATCCTGGACCTCAATGCCGCCGCGGCCACCGTCTCGCAACGGCCGCGGGAACAGATCCAAGGGCAGAACTTTCGATTGTTCTTGCAGGGAACGGATTTGGAGCGCGGCTGGGCCTTCTTCCGGCGTGCGGTCGACGGCGAAACGGTAAATTACGAGATCGCCTCGACTCGCGGCGACGGCAGCCCGCTGCATCTTGAAACGACGCTATTTCCCAAATACGCGCAAGGTTTGGTGGTCGGCGTGTACTGCGCGTTCAAGGACATTTCGGAGCGCAAAATCGCGCAGCGCAAACTCGAGATGCAGGCGCAGCGCATGCGCGATCTCTACTTGCTCGCAACCACACCGGAATACACCGACGCTCACGTGATGTCGACGCTCCAGACCGGATGCCGTCTGCTCGGAATGGAGAGCGGCGCGATTGTCGATTCGACCGACGTCCTGAGCGTGGACATGCGGTACGACTCCCTCGAACTGTTCGCGGGCGACGACGAACTGCTGGTCGATTTGGCGAAAGCGGTGCTCGTCAATCGCGAGCCCGTCTCGACGTATGTCGGAGGCGCGACCGATGGCGCATACGGCACGTGGATTGGTTCGCGGCTGCTCGTCGGCGGCACACTGCACGGCGTGCTGCTGTTCTTCTCGCGCACGCAGCGCGAGCAGCCGTTCGAAGAGGTCGACGTCGATACCATCGCGCTCATGGCCGCGCTCGTTGGAAGTGCTATCGAGCGCCGCCGCAGCCGCTCCCATTTGCGCACGCTTGCGTACTACGATTCGCTGACGGGTCTTCCGAACCGGCTCTTCTTTCAGGAACGCCTGCGCGACTCACTCATCGATTCGCGCGGGAACGTCACGCCTTCCGCAGTGCTCTTCTTCGATCTGGACCGGTTCAAAGACATCAACGACACGCTGGGCCACGCAACCGGCGATCGCTTCTTGCAAATAGCCGCGCATCGGTTGCTTCGCACCGTCGGGCAGAGCGGTACGGTGGCGCGCATGGGCGGCGACGAATTCATCGTCCTGCTGCCCGGCATCGACGGCAGAGCGCAGGTCGAACCGATCGCGCAGCAACTGCTGCACGCCATCGAAGAACCGTTCCGCGTCGAGGGTGTCGAACAATTCATCACGACGAGCATCGGCATCGCGCTCTCGCCCGATGACGGCCGCGACGATCAAGCCCTGATCAAACACGCGGACATCGCCATGTACCGGATCAAGGGTCAGGGCGGCAACGGCTTTCTCTTTTACGAAGAAACGTTTCAGACGCCGCTGCGCACGCGTCTAAGCGTCGAGAAAAATCTGCGCCGCGCTATCGAACATCAGCAGTTTCTGCTGCACTATCAACCGATCGTGGACGTCGTATCGGAGCGCATTCTCGCGGTCGAGGCGCTCGTGCGCTGGAAGCACCCGCAGCGCGGGCTGGTCTATCCCGACGAATTCATTCCGGTAGCCGAAGCGACCGGGATGGTGATGCAACTCGGCGAGTGGGTCATTGCGAATGCGGGCGCCGACGCGCGGCGCTGGCAAACGCGCCGGCCCGTATCGCTTGCCGTCAACATTTCCGCCAGGCAGTTTCATCATCCGCATCTGTGCGAGCGTCTGCTGGAGTCTTTACCGAGGCCGGCTTCGACACGAATCGCGTCGAGATCGAGATTACCGAGAGCATGGCCTTGGCGGACGTTGCGCAAAGCGTCGACACGTTACGGCGCCTGAAAGCTATCGGCACGTCCATCGCGGTCGACGATTTCGGTACGGGGCATTCATCGCTCAGTTATTTGCGGCGCTTCGACGTCGATCAGCTCAAAATCGATCGTTCGTTCATCGCGGGCATCGGCATGGAGCGAAGCGACGAAACGATCGTCAAGGCCATCATTGCCATGGGACACAGCCTCGGGCTGACCGTCGTTGCGGAAGGCGTGGAAAAAGCCGAACAGCTCGAGTTCTTGCGAACGCACGGATGCGACCGCGCGCAAGGATACCTGTTCTCTCGACCGGTGGACGCGGAAGCCTTCGAGGCCTTGCTTGCCGGCGCCGAGGAACGTTTGTAGAGCCGGAGTAAGGATTCTCGATGACGACCGCGGCCCTCCCGAAAGCCTCGCTCGACCGGGACGCGCTTGCCGCGTGGTACCGGCGAAACCGCGAGCGTTCCGCGCAGCTCTTCGGCTTGGTCGATCCGGCGGCGTATTATTCGCGTCCGATCCCGCTGCGCCACCCCTTCGCTTTCTATGAAGGGCATTTGCCCGCGTTCAGTTTTCTGGTTCTCAACGAACGCGCGTTGCAAGAGCGTCCGCTCGACGCAAGGCTGGAGCGGCTCTTCGAGCGCGGCATCGATCCGTCGGGACTCGATTCCGCTCTCACGCACGAGCGAAGCGACTGGCCGGCGCGCGAGGAGATAGAGGCATTCGGCCGGCGCTGCGACGATCGCGTGCTCGCCGCAATCGCGCACGCCAAACTCGTCGACGAAACGGTGCCGCGGCTCGTGCGCGGCGAAGCGGCCTTCACCGTTCTCGAACACGAGCAGATGCATCACGAAACGCTGGTGTACATCATTCACCGGCTTGCGCCGGATATGAAAGGGCGGATCCCGCAAACTCATCACGATACAACCGTTCCCCGCAACGAATTCGTGGAGATTCCGGCCGGAACTGCGACGCTCGGCGCGCGCCCCGGCGCGATTCCGTTCGGATGGGACAACGAATTCGGCGAGGTCACCGTGCACGTCGAAGCATTCAGCGTCCAGCGGTATGCGATCTCGAACGGCGACTATTTGGAATTCGTGCGCGAAGGTGCGCCCATGCCGCCATTCTGGGTGGAGCGCGACGGCGAATTGCAGCTGCGCGGCGTGTTCGAAGATCTGCCGCTTCCGCTTTCATGGCCGGTTTACGTCAGCAACGAGCAAGCGCGAGCATATGCGGCGTGGCGCGGACTTCGCGTGATGACCGAAGCCGAGTACCACCGAGCGGCATACGGTTCGCCGGAGGGCGAAACGCGCGCGTATCCATGGGGCGCCGAAGCGCCGAGCGCGCTGCACGGCAACTTCGACTTCGAACGCTTCGACCCCGATCCGGTGGATGCGCATCCCGCCGGCGCGAGCGCGTGGGATGTGTACGATTTGGTCGGGAACGGCTGGGAATGGACCAGCACGCCGTTCGCCCCCTTTGCCGGATTCGAGCCGATGGCGAGCTACCCGCAGTACAGCGCCGATTTCTTCGACGGCAAGCACTACGTCCTGAAAGGCGCCTCACCGGTGACGGCGCGCGAACTAATTCGTCCGAGTTTGCGGAACTGGTTCTACGCCGACTATCCATACGCGTACGGGAAATTCAGGTGCGCCGCGTAACGGCGCTCATCGCAGCCCTTGCGCTGCTCGGAGGTTGCAGTAAAACGGGCGAAACCGCGGGCGGTTCTAATCCGAACGCGGTCCTGCGTGTCGCGAGTTACGCCGAACCGACGTCGCTGAATCCCCTGCTCGCTTCGAATACGGCGGAAAACTTCATCGCAAGCCTCGCCTTCGACTTGCTGGTCACGATAGACGACAAGGGAAACGACGTTCCCGATCTCGCCGCACAAGTGCCGACGGTGCAAAACGGCGGGATCAGCAAGGATGGGCTCACAATCGTGTACCATCTGCGCCGCAACGTGAAATGGCAAGACGGCGCACCGTTCACGAGCGCGGACGTGAAATTTTCCTGGCAAGCCGTCATGAATCCGAACGACAACGTCGTGGAACGGCGCGGGTACGATCAAGTCCGCTCAGTCGACACGCCCGGCCCGTATACCGTCGTCTTCCACCTGAAGCGGCCGTTCGCGCCGTTCATCGACACGGTGTTCGGCGAAAGCGACGACCCTTTTCGCATCGTACCAAAACACGTGCTCGGCACGTATCCGAACATAAACCGCGTGCCGTTCAACACGCTGCCGATCGGCACCGGCCCCTTCCGGATCGTGCGATGGATTCACGGCGATCACGTGGAGCTGCTCGCGAACAGAGCGTATTTTCGTGGTAAGCCCGCGCTTGCGGGCATCAACGTCTATTACGTTCCCGACGAAAACACTCGCGTGGCGGAACTGCGGTCGCATCAAACCGATCTGATCATCGATTTGGGGCCCTCCCCGTACGCGCAGTCTGCAAGGCGTTTCCGGCATCAAGACGATTGCGATCAAAGCGCCCAGCTTCGATTCGATCATCTTCAATTTCAAGCATCCGCCGCTGGACGACGCGCGAGTACGCCAAGCGATCTGGGACGCGATCGACGTGCAGCGTATGGTGCAGAACGTCGAACACGGCTCAGCTGTGGCTGCCACGAGCGATCTTGCCGACTTCTACTGGGCGTACACGCCCAACGTGCCGCGCTATTCCTACGATGCGCAGAAGTCGGCGCAGTTACTCGACGCCGCCGGATGGACCGTCGGCCGCGGCGGCATCCGCCAAAAGAACGGACAGCCCCTCTCCTTACAGTTCGTGTACGGACAAGGCAGCGAATCGGCCCGGCAAATCGGCGTACAGTTGCAGGCGGATTTACGCCGCGCCGGCATCGACCTGCAGATCAAAACGTACACCTACCAGATGCTGTACGCGCTCAAAGCCGACGGCGGCATTCTGTCGAACGGGAAATTCGACCTCGCGCTGTGGGCCTGGGTCGCGGGCGCCGATCCCGACGATTCGTCGCAGTGGATGTGCGCCATGACGCCGCCGAACGGCAACAACAACAGTTTCTATTGCAATCCGCAGATGGACGCGCTGCAAACTCAGGCGCTCGCCACCTTCGACCGTACCAAGCGCAAGGCGATTTATGCGAAGACGCAGTTCATGCTGGCCGCAGAGGCCGCTTCGGTCTTCTTGTTCTATCCTCGCTTGCGCTACGCGCTGAATCCGAACTTCCAGAACTTCGCGCCAAACGGACCGAGCGAAGGTTGGAACGCTTACCAATGGTCTTTATGAAAGCCGCCACTCCGAAGGAGAACCACGTGACCACGCTCACCGCAAAGAAGACGCCGATCACCGTTGCCCACGGAGACGGTATCGGACCGGAGATCATGAACGCGACGCTGCGCATCATCGAGGCTGCGGGCGCGCAACTCGACATCGAAAACATCGACATAGGCGAAAGCGTCTACAACCGCGGGTTGAGCAACGGCATCGAAGATTCGTCGTGGGAATCGCTACGCCGCACGAAGGTCTTTTTGAAAGCGCCAATCACGACCCCGCAGGGCGGCGGTTTCAAATCGCTCAACGTCACGGTGCGCAAGACGCTCGGCATGTACGCGAACGTGCGCCCTTGCGCCTCGCTGCATCCGTACGTTGCGACCAAGCATCCGAACATGAACCTCGTGATCGTGCGCGAGAACGAGGAAGACGTTTACGGCGGCATCGAGCACCGGCAGACCAATCAGGTTACGCAGTGTCTGAAACTGATCTCGCGCCCGGGCAGCGAGCGAATCGTCCGGTACGCCTTCGAGTACGCACGCGCCAATAAGCGTAAAAAAGTGACGTGCTTCACCAAAGACAACATCATGAAGATCACGGACGGTCTGTTCCACAAAATCTTCGACGAGATCGCAAAGGAGTATCCCGAAATCGAGAACGAGCACTGGATCGTCGATATCGGGGCGGCGAAGATGGCGGATACGCCGGAGGCCTTCGACGTGCTCGTCATGCCGAATTTGTACGGCGACGTGCTCTCCGACGTTGCAGCGCAGATCACCGGTTCGGTCGGATTAGCCGGGTCCGCAAACATCGGCGATCACTGCTCGATGTTCGAGGCGATTCACGGTTCCGCACCGCGGCGCGCGGGGCAGAATCTTGCGAATCCGTCGGGCTTGATGCACGGCGCGTTGCTCATGCTCACGCACATCGGTCAGGGCGATATTGCCGAGAAAGTGCACAACGCGTGGCTGCGCACGATCGAGGACGGCGTGCACACGTACGACATTTACAAAGAAGGCGTGAGCAAACAGAAGGTCGGCACGCGCGAGTTTGCGGACGCAATCATCGAACGGCTCGGCCGCAAACCCCAGCATCTCAAAGCCGTGGAGTACGCCAAAGGCGCGCAGATGGACATTGCCGCGCGGGCCAAGAGCTCGACCGGGAAAAAACGGCAGGTTGGTGTGGACGTCTTCATCGACCGGCCCGACGGCAATCCGGACCGCATAGCCGAGACGCTCAACGGGCTCAGCGTTCCGGGCACCGCCTTGACCGTGATTGCGAATCGCGGAACGAAAGTCTGGCCGAACGGAAACCCCGACACGTTCTGGAGCGATCATTGGGCGTGCCGCTTCGAAGGCGGCGGCGAGCCGTTCGGCACGGCGCAAGTCGTTCAGTTGATCGAAGCGGTCAACAACGCCGGATTCGACGTCATCAAAACCGAGGGGTTGTACACGTTCGACGGCGAGCGCGGATACTCACTCGCGCAAGGGCAGTAGCGCGTTATCGGCGCAGCGCGAGAATGGTGCGGACGACGTGAATGAGGGCGGCCGCAAAGAGAACCCAGAAAATGACGCCGATCCAGCGTTCCCACCCTTGCGGATGATAGAACAGCATCACAATCGCAAGCGCCACGATACAGGCCGCAGCCAGCATCGTGGCGTTCGCGCGTTCGACGACGCGCTCGAACCGCGCAATCGTCCGATCGAGATCTTCGACCCGCGTCCATACCCGAACGTTGCCGCGCTCGACTTGGCCCAGAACGCGGTCGACGCGGCGCGGAAGTTCCACGCTCAGGTGCGCGGCATCCGCGGCCGATTCGCGCATCCGGTTTACAAACTGCTCTCCGGAAAGTTGGCCGTACATCAATTTGTCCGTCAGCGGCTCCAACAAACTCCCCAGATTCGTATTCGGATCGAGCGTCTGCACGAGCGCTTCCGTCATGATTAGCGTTTTGAACAGCAACGCGTAATTACCCGGCAAACGCATGCGGTAGCGGCGCACGAGTTGCAGCAGTTCGCCGATAGCCTCGCCCACGTTCATGTGTTCGAGCGCCTCGCCTACGTGGTGTTCCAGCATGCGGTCCATGTCGGTGACGAGCGCGGCGCGATCGATCGGATGCTGGGGCGCCGCAATTTCCACGATACGATCCGCGAGCCGTTCCGCATCTCGCCTATCGATAGCGACGAACACGTCGGCGACGCGGCGGCGCGCCTCGGGCGTTAAGCGCCCAACCATGCCGAAATCGAGAACGGACACGACGCCGTCTTCGCGGATCAGCACGTTCCCGCCATGCGGATCGGCGTGGAACAGGCCTTTCGAAAGTGCCGGCTCCAAGATGAACTGCGACACGCGGCGAGCGGCGCTCGCGCGGCGCCGCTTCGTCACGCTACCGGCCTCGTCCGCGCGCATGCCGTCCACGCGGGTCAGCGTAATAACGCGCCCCGTCGAGTACTCGCCAATCGTTTCCGGCAGCGAAAATCCACGCTGCGATTCGAAGAGTTCGTTGAAGAAGCGAACGTTTACAGCTTCCTTCGTATAGTCCAGCTCCTCACGCATCGTGTCGGCGAATTCTCGAACCAATCCGGGGACGTCGTACGCCGCGAGCGCGGGGAAGCGCTCCGTCCACGCTTCAGCTTCGTCGGCGAGAATCGCCAAATCCATTTCGACGGTCTCCCGAACGCCGGGTTTGCGAATTTTCACCATGACGTCGCGCCCGTCGGCTGCACGCGCCGCGTGTACCTGCCCGATCGACGCGCTTCCCGCCGGTTCGCTATCGAAAAATGCGAAGATTTCCTCGGGCGCCGCGCCCAGCTCTTCGCGAATGACCTGGGCGACTTCGCTCGCCGGAATCGCCGGCACGGAGTCCTGAAGTTTGCGAAGCTCGTCGCGATATGCGTCCGGCAGCAGGTCGCCGCGCGCGGAGAGCAACTGGCCGAGTTTGATGAAGGTCGCGCCGAGTTCTTCGCAGGCTTCGCGGACATGGCGGGCTCGGGATGCGTCGTCGCCGCCGAACACCGTGCCGATGCCGTGGCGAGCAAGCGTCGCCATGATATGGCGGTACCGGGCGCCCTTCGTCTGCGGAGCGGGCGAGGTGTGCGTTTCTTGCTGCATCGCGGCACGCTTATTCCCATCGCTCGCGGGAATCAACGAACCATGCACATGGAGTATGCGGACACCGTCCGGTACCGGGCGAACATCATCGGCAGCCTCGATGGAACGACGAAACTGCGCTGGCCTCACAATTTCGGCGCCTACCGGCTCACCGACCACGACCTTGCACGCGGCAGCCTGCTCGGCTCACCGAACTGCAGCTGACGCTCAAGGCGACCGGCGCGGTCGAGCGCATGTTCTGCGTCGACGTGGGCGCTTGTCTGCTCGGAGCATTCGTGTTGAAACACTGGGACGAGCGATCCGGCATGAAGCTCGACGCCGTCGGCGGCCACTTCTTTCTGTATGCCGAGCATCAAGAGCACCGCTACATGCTCTCGAACGGCGTGTACGTCTTCGAAGACGTCTTCGTGCACTGCGAAAGCGCGACGGCATATTACGTTCTCGAACTGACGAACGATTCCGAGGAAGAACAGCGCGTCGCCAGTTACGCATTTTGCGAACTGGCCAAGAACATCGAAGACCAGGTGCAGGCGCGCTACGACGAGACGTTGCGCGCGTTCGTCGTGGTCGGCAAGGACAATCGCGAGCAGGCCCGGGTCGTCGGCGCGTCTCGTGCACCGGTGAGTGATGAGGTCTCGATCGACCATGCGAAAGCGGTGACGGGAACGAGCCCCGGCCGACTTTCGAACAAGACGGACGCACCGGCGGGTCTGCCGTGCGGCATCATGCACTTCAGCACCGTTCTCGCAAAAAAAGAGTCCGCGAAGATAATCTTTCGCTTCGTGTTGAGCGGGAACGGAGAGCAGGACGCGGTGCGCTCGTACGAGTCCGCGCCCAAAGCGGAAACCGCGCTGAATAAGACGCAGCAGACGTATCACGACGTGCTAGAGCGCTCCGTCGCGATCACGCCGAACCCGGAAATCAACCGCGGGGTCCTTTGGGCCAAGACCAATATGCAGCGCGTCATGCTGCAGCCCCCGTCGGGCGCGACCGTTACGAACGATCCGCTGAGGTCTACGAATTGCGTCGGCCGCGATGCCGCATGGTTCTGCGCGGGTGCGGACTATTTCCGTCCCGATTTTTCGCGCGAGTGCCTGATGCAGTTCGTGAAGCGGCAAGAGCGAAGCGGAATGTTCGTCGAGTATTACGACATGTTGTCGGATAAATGCGAGGATTTCGGCCTGAACGTCAACGACGACACGCCGCTCATCGTCTGGAGCATCTGGCACCACTTCCAGTTGACCGGCGATCTGGATTTTTTGAAAGAGACGTATGCGGCTGCTCTCAAAGCGGGGCGCTACCTGGCCAAACAGCGCAACCAGCAAGGATTGGTGTGGTGCACGTCGCGCGAGACCGGCGCTCGGGGCATAGCGGGATGGCGCAACGTAATACCGGGATACCGCCTGAGCGGTGCGACGACCGAGATCAACTCGCTCTGCTATGCGGCGTTCCGGTCCGTCGCACACATGGCGCGAACCCTCGAGGACGAAGCCGCGAGCAGTGAGTTCGAGCAGCTCGCGTCAGCGCTGAAAGGCGCGATAAACCAGCATCTCTTCAATCCCGGCAACGGCTTGTATTACTTGAACATTGACGTGGACGGCGTTCCACGCAGCGACGTGACGGCCGATTTGGTGTTTCCCGTGTTGTTCGGCGTGGCCGATTCCGACCGCGCGGCCCACATTTTACGGCGCTTGAGCGACGGCGATTTTTGGACGCCCGGCGGCATGCGGACGATTCCGCACGATGCCATCAACTACACGCCCGAAGGCGCGAGCGGCTGCCTTGGCGGCGTGTGGAACGGCGTGACCTTCTGGTACGCGAAGGCCGCGGCGGAGCACTTAGCGCCGTTCAGCGAGGAAGCTCTTACGAACGGGTTTCAAAACTACGCCAGGGATCCCCAGCGCAACAACACCGTTCCCGGCGAGTTTTCCGAATGGCTGCACGGCGAAACGCTCGTCAATCAGGGCATGCCGCTCTCACCGTGGTTCCCGCCGCGCTACATCTGGGCAGTCATCGAAGGGGTTTTCGGTCTGAACATTGCGGGTGACGCGCCGGTGCTCCGTCCGAACCTCCCGCCGCACTGGAGCTGGGCCGGACTCCGAAACGTGCCGTTCCGAGGAAAAAACGTAACCTGGTTTTTTGCGCGCACGCCGGATCTGCAGCTGTGGAGCAACGCGCAGCTCGACTGTACGCCGGCGCCGCGCGTGCTTCCGCGCGACGAAAGCGACCGGTTCGTCGCGAGCGGCGACGACGCAATTACGGCTGCCCTTGGGGATGGGAGGCACATCGTCGGAATCCTGGGCAACATTCAACATCGCACGGTAACCACCGCGTTCCGTTTACGGGATGCGAAGGGACGTTATGCGATGCGCGTGTACGATTCGCTCAAAGGCGATTGGGTGGATGCGCAAACCGTTTCGGCGGATGATTTGAACGACGGCATAACGTCGGTGCTCGCGCCGAACGGCTTTCACGTCGTGGAACTGCGGCGTCTATAATTTGACGCCCCAGCCGCCGAACAGCACGGTGTCCGTCTGATATGGGATTCGGATCGGCTGCCGGGCAGCGGGAGTGGTATCCGTAAGCGTGTCGTTCGGAATGATTCTGTGCGCCGCACTGCGCGTGTCGATCTTCATGGCCTCTTGGTCCTCACGAGTGCCAGCGCCAAGCCTCCGGGCGTGCCGCCTCGCACGATGTAGCCGGCCGGCGTGCTGTCGTAAAGATTGAATCCGGCGCGAGCCGCCTCTTCGAGGGTCCTAAAGTAGCGTATTCCTTGCATTGGCCGTACCTTCCGTCTCTGTATACCGGCACAGCCTATCGGATGTTTCTGAAGAGATCATGAAGTTGCAAGGTGCGCGACGTCGCTGAGCGCTTCAACCGTTGCAGCACCGTCGTCCAGACGGATGCGCGTGACGCTAGCAGGTAGGAATCGCACTGCAAGCACCTCTTGCATTTGCGTTTCCCCGTCGCCGAAAAATGTATGCAGCACGGCGTGAAGCGCCCCGGCGTGCGTGACGACGAGCACGTTTGCGTGTCCCGATTTCTCCAAGTCGCTCAGCGCCGCGCGTACTCGCGCACAGACGGCGTCGAACGTTTCGCCGCCCGGCGGCGCATAGAGCTTGGCAGCTGTGCTGCCTTGCTCGGTGAGATGCGGCCAGCGTTCGACGATTTGCTTCCACGTCAGACCTTCCCATTCGCCGAACGCGAATTCGCGCCAGCGATCGTCCCGTTCGACCGGCGCACCGGCGCGAATCGCTCTCGCCGTTTCGTACGCGCGCGCGAGATCGCTGGAAACGGCGTGATCGAAACGTTCATGCCGAAACAACGCTGCCAGGGCCTGCGCTTGCGCGCGGCCCTGGGCATCGAGTGGGACGTCGGCGTGTCCTTGGAAGCGGCGCTCGCTATTCCAAAGCGTGCTTCCGTGGCGCACGAACGTAAAGCGTATGGTTAGGTTTCGCCTCGAACGGCCGTACCGTGCTGCTCGAGCAGATCCACCATGTCGTTCGCGTGCTCTTCTTCGACGGCGAGTATTTGTTCGAGCATACGTCGCGTGGTCGGATCGTTGTCGCCGAAGAACCGCACCATTTCGCGGTACGACTCGATCGCGATGCGTTCCGCGACGAGATTTTCTTTGATCATGTCGACCATGCTGTCGCCTTCGCGATATTCCGAGTGGCTGCGGCTTGCGAGGCCGTCGGGGTTGAGATCCGGTTCGCCGCCGAGCTGCGTGATGCGCTCGGCGATGCTGTCGGCGTGCTCTTGCTCCTGATTCGCATGCTCTAAAAACTCGGCCGCGACCGCGTCCTTGTAAATCCCTTTGGACATGTAATAATGGCGCTTGTAGCGCAAGACGCAAACGATCTCGGTCGCCAGCGCTTGATTGAGAATGTCGACGGACTGTTTGACGTCACCGCGGTAGTCGCTGGTGACCGGCCCGCGCATCATGTTTTCACGCGCGCGACGGCGAAGTTCCTGAACGTCCGACAAAAACGGCGTCGATGTAGTCATAAGGCAGTTATACCCGTCCTACAACGCCTGTCGCTCGGGGTCCGCGGCCAGCCCCGCCAAATGCTCCGCGACACACTCCTCGCGCAACGTCCAGACGCCGCCGTTGACCTCGAACCACGCGAAGGCAGCGTTCATCGCGCGTACGTGACGCAGTTCGTTTGTGGGCCGGTCGCAGCGCTCGAGAATGGCGAGGCGAACGACGACGTCATGCGTGACCAGCAGCGTATCCTCGGGCGGATCGAACTTTTCGACAAAGGCCTTCCAGCGGCGGGCGACGTCCTCGAGGCTCTCCCCGCCTTCGAACTTCACGCGCTCCGGATGCTCTCGCCATACACGGTACAGCAGCGGTTCGGAAGCGGCAATCTCATCCCGGTAGCGCCCTTCCCACGTTCCATGCGCGATTTCGAGCAGCAGCGGATCGGTTTCGATGGGAAGATTCAGCTCGGTCGACAAGGGAACTGCGGTCTGCACGCATCGCGAGAGCGGGCTCGAAATTATGCGGGCGGTCCCTCGCTCGCAGAGCGCGCCGGCCAACGCCTGCGCCTGCGCTTGTCCGAGCGGGGATAGCGGCGTTTCCAACCGGCCTTGATAACGGCCGACGGCATTCCACGTCGTTTCACCGTGACGCGCGACGTAGACGTTTACGGGCACGCTTTTAAAAGACCGGCGCGTCGACGGATTGCATGCCGTGAACTGCGCGCAGTTGCTCCAGATCTTGGTGCGCGACTGGGCGATCTACGGCGAGCACCATCAGCGCGGCGCCGCCTTGCGGATCGCGCGCGACTTGCATCGTCGAAATATTCACCCCTGCGTTGCCCAAAATGGTGCCGACGCGGCCGACCATGCCGGGCACGTCTTCGTGTCGCGTCACGATCCAGGCGCCTTGCGGAATTGCATCGAGTTCGTAACCATCGATCTGCACGATCCGCGGACCGCCCGCGAGCACGCTCGCGCCGATACGATGCGGGCCGGCGAAAACTGCGACGAGGGATGCGAACGGTGCGGGCTGCGGATCGGCAACGACGTCCAAAAGGACGCCGATTTCGCGCGCAACGGAGTCCGCATTGACGATCGAGACGCGCCGTTCGGTCGTGGTTTGCAGAAGCGCCGCCAGAAATGCAGCACGTAACGGCTGCGGATCGGCCGCGGCGATTTCGCCGCTTACGTGCATACGCAGCCGGACGCGCAGCGCGTCACCGAAGAGTTGCGGCAGTAACCGCCCGAGTATGTCGGCGGCGCCGGCGTACGCACGCACGCGTTCCGCTTGCGCGCCGGTCGGTGCCGGCGCGTTTACCGCTCCGGCGGCCGGTTTTCCGCCCAGTGCGTCCGTAACGTCCCGCGCAAGCTCGACCGCGATGCGTTCCAGCGCTTCACGGGTCGACCCGCCAAGATGCGGCGTGGCAAGCACGCGCGGGTGACGCTGCAGCTTCGCGCCCATTGATTCGGCTGCCGGCGGTTCCACGGCGACCACGTCGATTGCAGCGGCGCGAAGCGTGCCCGCATCCAGCGCTTCCAGCAGCGCTTCCTCGTCGATAGCGCCGCCGCGTGCGCAATTCACCAGCACCGCGCTGCGCTTCATGCGATCGAGCGCGCGTGCATCGATCATTCCGCGCGTTTGCGGAGTGAGCGGCACGTGCAGCGTTACGATATCCGAACGCTCGAGCAATTCATCGAACGAGACGAGCGTTGCGCCCAGAGCTTCGGCGCGCGAGTCCGGGACGAACGGATCGTACGCCAGGACATCCATGCCGAACGATCGGGCCCGTGACGTTACGCCGCCGCCGATTCGGCCGAGCCCGATGATCCCCAGCGTCTTGCCGTACACCTCGGTTCCTATGAACGGCGTGCGCTCCCACCGCCCGTCGCGAAGCGACGCGTTTGCCGGAGCGACGTTGCGAAGCAGCGCGAAAAGCAGCGCGAACGTGTGCTCCGTCGCGGCAATCGTGTTCGCCGCAGGCGTATTGACGACGACGATTCCCGCTTCCGTCGCCGCATCGACGTCGATGGCATCGACGCCCACGCCGGCGCGGCCGACGACGCGAATGCGCGGCGCATGCGCGAGCAGATCGCGATCGACGCGCGTTTCCGAACGCACGATGAGTCCATCCGCGTCGTGCAGCGCTGCGACCAGTTCGGCGCGCGGACGCCCGACGCACGAAACGACGTCGATCCCGTGTTCGTGAAAAACCGCTTGACCGAGTTCGGCGAACGGTTCGGCGATGACGACGCGCATGGAGGCCGGCATGGCGCGAGGTTCAACCCAGGGGCGCTGCCCTCTTGCGTCGTAGACTCGATTTTCGTGGGAAAAACCGATCAGCCGCGCCTAGCGGTTCGTAAGATGTACAAGCTCTTCATCAACGGCGCGTTCGTGCGTTCGGAGTCCGGGCGCAGCGATCCGATCTCGGACGGCAGCGAGTACGTAGCGAATATCGCGCGCGGTTCGCGAAAAGACGTTCGCGACGCCGTCGTAGCCGCGCGCACCGCACAATCGAAATGGTGGAAAACCGCGCCCGGCACACGTGGTCTCGTCCTCTACCGATTGGCGGAGATGATGGAGGCCCGCCGTGCGGAGTTCGTCGAGCGCACCGGCAGCGAAGACGAGGTGGCCGCCGCGATCGATCGCGTCGTGTGGTACGCCGGGTGGTGCGACAAGTACGCGGCATTGCTGTCCACGCGCAATCCCGTCGCCGGTCCGCACTTCAACTTCTCGACCGCCGAGCCGATGGGCGTCGTCGCCATGCTCGCCCCGGACGAACCGTCGTTGCTCGCTCTCGTATCGGTCCTGCTGCCTGCGCTCGTTGCAGGCAACGCCGTCGTGGTGGTCGCGTCGCAAACGGATCCGCGCACCGCGATCGTGTTTGCGGAGGCGCTCGCTACGAGCGATCTGCCGGCCGGCGTAGCAAACATCATCACCGGTACGCGCAGCGAACTCGCGCCCGTGCTTGCCAAGCACATGGATGTGAATGCGCTCGCATTCCTCGACGGTCCGCAAACCGCCGAATTGCAATCCTTCGCGGCGGAAAACGTGAAGCGTACGCGCGTTCTGCCCGCGCGCTCGAAGCGCGACTGGTTCTCCGCGGCCGCGCAAAGTTTGGACGACATTGCGGCGTACTGCGAAATCAAGACGATTTGGCATCCGGCGGGTATCTAAGCGAACCGCAAGCGCGAGCGGCCCTCGTCGAGTACAGCGCGCTTTTATGGCAGCGGCGTCTCGTAACCGGTTCCAGCGGCAACGTCAGCGTTCGTCTGGCGGATGGCGATGTGCTCGTCACGCCGACGATGATGTCGCTGCGGGCGCTCGGGGTGGACGACATCGTTCGAACCGCCGAGAACGGCGCGGCGCGCGAGCTGGGGCAGCATCCTAGCAGCGAACTGCCGCTACACCTTGCAGCGTACCGGGCCCGACCCGACGTTCGCGCCGTCATTCACACGCATCCGACGTTCTGCGTCGTCTGCTCGAAGCTGGGACGCGTGTTCGCACGCGACACTGTGGGCGCCCGCGAGACGCTCGGCGAGGTGGCGTGGACGCCGTATAGGCCGCCCGGGTCCCTCGAGCTCGCGCAGGTGGCCGCCGAGCAGTTCGGCCGCGGATGCGACGTGGTGCTCATGGAACGCCACGGCGTTTCGGTGGTCGGGCCGACCCTCGAAGCGGCCTTTCTCAGCACGGATCTTGCCGAGGAGGCAGCCCGCATCGCTTTTTACAGTAGCCTCCTACCGCTTGGTAGGCAGACCGGCCCGGGACATCCAACGTAACCGCTTGTGAGTCACCGCCTGGTTCCGATGCATCAGCGCCTCGCGAACGCGCTGAGCTACGGGGAATTCGAGCTATATTATCAGCCGGTCGTGAATTTGAGCGACGGCGAAATCGTCGGCGTCGAGGCGCTGTGCCGGTGGCCGCAGCGCGACCACTCGATCACGATGCCCGACCAGTTCATTCCGCATGCGGAAACTTCAGGGTTCATCATTCAGCTGGGCCAGTGGGCGCTGCGTACCGGCGCCGAGCAAGTGCGGCGCTGGCAGCTGCTCTTTCAAAAGCGTCTTCGCCTCGCGGTGAATCTGTCGGGCCGGCAATTTCTCCACTTCAATTTGATGAAACAGGTGGAAGAGGCGATCGCCGCAACCGGTTTCAATCCGTCCGATCTGGATTTCGAGATTACGGAAACGATTGCGATGCACAACGCGGAAGAGAGCGTCGGCGTCATGCGCCAACTGAAGTCGCTCGGCATCGGACTTTCGCTCGACGATTTCGGCACCGGCTATTCATCGCTCAGTTATCTTAAGCGCTTTCCAATCGACGTGTTGAAGATCGACAAGTCGTTCGTGCGCGATATTCCGGAAGATGGGAACGATCTCGCAATCGTTTCCGCGATCATCGCGATGGCGCACGCACTCGGACTCAAAGTCATTGCCGAAGGCGTGGAGACCGATGCCCAATGGCATTTTTTGCGCGACTGCGGCACGCAACTCGCCCAAGGCTATTACTTCGGCCGCCCGCTGCCCGCGCCGGAACTCGAAGCACTTCTCGCAAGACGCGAGGGCGCGCAAGGCATTTCCGCCACCCCCGTCCAATCGACGGGCTGACCGTGGAGAGGTGGCAGAGTGGTCGAATGCACTCGCTTGGAAAGCGAGCAGACGTGTTGAGCGTCTCGGGAGTTCGAATCTCCCCCTCTCCGAATGAATGAAGAAAGACCCGCGGGTCTTTTTTTTCATAGCCGGCTAAGCGGCCCGGCGTTTGTCCGCGAACTCGTCTCGGCAAACTGACGTTCATACAACAGTTCGGAGCAGCCGTAACGTTCGAAAGGGCTTGGTGCATGGCGAATCTCCTGGTGCAGACGACGCTTCGTGAAGGCGACGGCGAATGGCAGATCGACCGGTTTTCCTCCCTGGTCGCGCTGCTGCGCGCCGAAGGCCACACGGTCGTCGCGCGAAACCGCGAGCCCGGACCCGGCGGCAGCGATCCGGTGCTATCGGCACTCGATACTTCCGACTTTGACGAACTCTGGCTGTTCGCCGCGGATCGCGGCAACGGACTCGCACCCGCGGACGTGCGCGGCATCCTGAGATTCCGCGAAGCCGGCGGCGGCATCTTCACCTCGCGGGACCGCGAGAACGTCGGCGTTTCGCTGCTGAACCTCGGCAGCGTCGGACTGGTGAACCACTTCCGCAGTTACAACCGGCAACTGCGCCGTCGCGGCTTGCGGACCGTCCTTGAACGCCTGCGCCATGACGAGGGCGAGTATCAACGCATCGTCCCCCTCGAGCCGGTTCACGAACTGCTGCGAACGGAACGTTCGGCGAGCGGCGTCATCGAGTACTTCCCCGCAGCCGCGCACGAAACGGCGATTTCCGTGCCGCCGTATGCGCCGTTCGCGCGCGTGATCGCGGTATCGGCCGCCGGCGAACCGGGACCCGCTGCCAACGTCGCCATTGCGATCGACGACGAACGCTGCAGCGACGGACGGACGTGCGGACGCGCAGTCGCGACGTCGTGCCTGCATCACTTCTCCGACGGCAGCATGAGCGATCACGACGGCGGCGCAAGCGAAATGTTCAAAGACTTCGCGCGCAACGTTGCGCGATGGCTCGCAAAAACGGGCTAGAGCTGCTCCTCGACCAGCGCCTGAGCGTGCGCGAGCCAAAAATCGAAGGACGCACGCGCTTGCGCTTCCAGCATCAAATCCCCTTGCACGATCTCGCGGTGCACTTGCCGCTCGAGCGTCGCGCGCTCGCCGTAATTCGTATCCATGACGCAATCGGCCGCGAGAAGTTGCTGCACCAGGTGCGCCGGCAATTTAACGCCCGACGGAAGCGTTGATATAACGATTTCCGGCCCATCGTCCGGCCACGGTTTCGCTTCGAACCGCTCGCAGATCTGTTCGACCTTCGCGCGATCGCGCCCCCAAACGTACGTGTACGCATCGGTTTCGGCGAGTTGCGCGAGTATCGCGCGCGCCGTCGGACCGGTGCCGAGAACGCCGATGCGTTCCAGCGCAACCGGCTGCGTTAGAATCGTTTCGAGCGCCACGCGTGCGCCGATGCCGTCGGTGTTGTGACCGAGCGTCTTTCGCCCGAAGAAAATCACGTTGACGGCCTGAACCGCTTCCGCTTCCTGCGTGACTTCATCGCATGCGCGAACCGCTTCTTCTTTGAGCGGCGTCGTGACGTTGACGCCGGTGTAGCCGTCCATCCGCATGCGCCGAACGACGTCCACGCCGTTTCCTTTCGGCACGCGAATCGCGACGTCACTGCCGTCTTCGATGCCCGCTTCTTCCATGAACGCGCGCTGCATCCGCGGGCTGCGGCTGTGCGAAACCGGATCGCCGATGAGCGCGAGCTTCACCGCCGGCGCTCCGGAAGCATCAACCGCTCGAAAAACCGGAACATCTGGGTTATCGCGAAGTCTTTGCTCTCGATCGGCTCGGTCAAAATCGTATACAAGTTGCCGCTGAATTTCGCGCCAAGCACGTCCGTGAAGAGCTGGTCGCCCACGACCGCGATCTGCTTGCGCGGAAGTTTCAAATGCTGCATCGCGCGCCAGAAGCCGAAAGGCAGCGGTTTTAGCGCATTTGGAATGCATTCGATCCGCAGTTGGGCCGCAATGCCGCGCACCCGTTCGCTGAAATTATTCGAAACCATGACCATGGCGAAGCCTCGCTCGTGCGCGTCTTCTACCCAGGCAAGGTGTTCGGCGGCCAGTTCGGTCTCCCGAAAGCCGAGCAGCGTGTTGTCGAGATCGACGATCAAGCCGCGGATGCCCATCTCCCACAGCTCGGCGAGCGGAATGTCGTAGAGGCGGGGCGCAAAGCGATTGGGTCCGAGCATGCACAGGTGCGATTGGGCCACTTTTCCCCGCTATCCTCGGAACTTTCCACAGCGCCTTCACGCAGGACGCACCTTTTCCACCAAACCCGCCGCAGCCGTACACAAGAAATTTGCGTTGTCGACACGTTGCACACAAGGTGCCGACCACCATATCTTGTATCTGGCATGCCTCGGTAGTACAATTTATGGGCACTCTACCACCAAGAGACCCAATCTACCGAACAGGTGTTCGATACGCTTTGCTCGAAGTGAACGGGTCCTCCACGCATCGGAGGAAGGAGCCTCGATGAAATTCCGCCGCACCTACTCGGCCCCAGGCGAACCCTACGCCGGTCTTACCTTCGAACCCCGTACCTCTCGCATCGTCAACCCCGACGGCTCCGTCATCTTCGAAGCCAACGACGTCATGGTTCCGGCGGGGTGGAGTCAGGTCGCGGTCGACGTGCTGGCGCAGAAGTATTGCCGGAAGGCCGGCGTGCCCACGGAGCTTCAGCGCATTCCGGAGGACGGCGTTCCCGAGTGGTTGTGGCGGTCCGAGCCGTCCGGCGATACCGATTTCAGCGCGGAGCGCGACTCGCGCCAGGTTTTCAACCGGCTTGCGGGGTGCTGGACGTACTGGGGTTTCAAGAACGGCTACTTCGACAGCCAAGACGACGCGCAAATCTATTACGACGAAATGTGCGCGATGCTCGCGCGCCAAATCGGCGCGCCGAACAGCCCGCAGTGGTTCAATACCGGTTTGCATTGGGCGTACGGCATCGCGGGACCGGCTCAAGGTCACTACTTCGTCGATCCGAAGAGCGGCGAGCTGACGCGCTCCGCCAACGCGTACGAACACCCGCAAGTTTCCGCGTGCTTCATCCTGTCGGTCGAAGACGACCTCGTCAACGAGGGCGGCCTTTTCGACGGCGTCGTGCGAGAAGCGCGCATTTTCAAGGGCGGTTCGGGCAGCGGCGCAAATTTTTCTAAGATTCGCGGCTCGGGCGAAAAAGCTCAGCGGCGGCGGCACGAGCTCCGGTCTCATGTCTTTCCTTAAAGTATTCGATCGTGCTGCGGGCGCGATCAAGTCCGGCGGCACAACGCGTCGCGCCGCCAAGATGGTCGTACTCAACGCCGATCATCCGGACATCGAGGAGTTCGTGAATTGGAAGGTTCGCGAAGAACGCAAGGTCGCGGACCTCGTGATCGGCTCGCGCATGTTCGAGCAGCACATGAACGCGATCATCGGCGCCGCACACGACACCCGCATCGCCGAAAACGCGCGGTTCGATCCGTATTTGAATCCGCACCTCAAAACGGTGGTCCGCTCCGCGCTCAGCGGCGGCGTTCCGTCCGGTGCGGTGCAGACTGCGCTCGACTACGCGCGCCAAGGCTACACGTCGCTGCGGATCGAGCAGTACGACACGAATTGGGATTCCGACGCCTACGCCACGGTTTCCGGGCAGAATTCCAACAACTCCGTCCGCTTGTCCAACGCGTTTTTCGACGCACTCAATAACGATACCGATTGGAATTTGACCGCGCGCACCACGGGCGCCATCGTTAAAACCATCAAAGCGCGCGATCTATGGGAACAGATCGCCGTTGCAGCATGGCAATGCGCGGATCCGGGACTACAGTACGACGACACGATTCAAGAATGGCACACGTGCCCGAACGACGATCGTATCAATGCCACGAATCCATGCAGCGAGTACGTGTTCATCGACGATACGGCGTGCAACCTCGCCAGCTTGAACCTCGTCAAATTCCTCGACGACAACGACACGTTCGACGAGAAGCGCTTCGCGGAAGCATCGCGGATTTGGACGACGACGCTCGAGATATCGGTCGCAATGGGGCAAATGCCGTCGAAGGAAATTGCGGCGAAAAACCACGGGTATCGCACGCTGGGTTTGGGGTATGCGAACCTCGGCACGCTCTTGATGCGCCTGGGGCTGCCGTACGACTCGGAAGAATCGTTCGGGTGGTCCGCAGCGATCACTTCGCTCATGACCGGCGCCGCGTACCGCACGTCCGCCGAAATGGCGCAGCAACTTGGGCCGTTCGCGCGCTTCGAGGCAAACGCGCAACCGATGCTTCGCGTGATTCGCAATCATCGGCGGGCCGCCTATGATGCCGCCAAAGACCAGTACGAAGCGCTGACCGTAAAACCCGTAACGCACGCGCCGACGCTGTTCACCCAAAACGTCTGGGCGCTTGCGCGCAAAATGTGGGACGAGGCGCTTACGATCGGCGAGGTAGCCGGGTTCCGCAACGCGCAAACGGTCGTGATCGCTCCGACCGGATGCCTCACCGGCAATTCGCTCGTGGTCACGGATCGCGGCCTGATGCGCCTGAACCGCCTCGGCAATGTCGATGGCGAGAAGTGGCAAGATGCAGACTTCCGCGTGCTGACCGATGAAGGTGAGCAGCGCGCGACGAAGTTTTTCATCAACGGCATCGAGCACACGCGCCGCATTCAAACAAGGAGCGGCTACGTGATTCAGGGCACGCCGACGCACCGAATCAAAGTGATCGATCAGCAGACGGGCGACATGGAATGGAAGCGCATGGCGGATGTTTCCTCCGGCGACGTTGCCGCGCTCTCGATGGGAACGTTCGTCGGCGAACCGCACAACGTTCGCCTCGCACCGCTGGGTGAAGAATACTGGACGGGCAATTACTCGACGCGCGTCCCGCGCGTCATGACGCCCGACCTCGCCGAACTCACTGGTTATTTTATGGGCGACGGGTCGTTCCACAGTAAGGGCCTGCGCTTTTGCGTGGCCGCACAAGACGAAGACGTCGTCGACCGACTGCGTCGGCTGAGCAAACATCTCTTCAACATTGATGCAACGGTAACGGCCAAGACCGGCTATACCGAAGTTGCAATCAACTCCGTGCCGCTAGTTCAGTGGTGGGACGCTTGTGGTTTCAAGAAACTGCCGCCGTCTGCCGAACACAGCGGGAAAGGCTATATGCCGCGCATTCCGGACGCGGTGCTTGCCACAAACGATCCAGCAACATACGGCGCTTTCGTGCGAGGTCTGTTCGAGGCCGACGGCACCGTTACGAATGGCATGCCAAGTTGGACCACAACGTGCCGCGAGTTCTCGGAAGAGGTCAAGTCGTTGCTTCTCCTTCTCGGCATGCCGACGACGACGAAGATCGGTCTCTCCGGCTGGGGCCAGTCCGCGACGTATTGCACGCGCCTGGTGAACATCTCGTATACGTACAAGTTCGCGCAGTGCGCGGGATTCATGGGCGCCCGCAAGCGCGACAACGTTTATATCGGCGAAACGGCGTTCCGCGAGCTTGTAGCATCGGGTACGGTTTCGAAAGCCGCGCTCTACAACAGTCATAAGCGCACTCCCGGCGCGCTTTCGCGCAACGTCGCGACGCAGGTCCTGGAGCGCACCGGCGACGAGCGCCTCTCCTCGGCGCTAGATTTCTACTACGATACTATCGTCTCGAATGAAGAGGGCGGCGAACAGCTCACGTACGATCTGTCGGTGCCGGCGAACGTTACGTACATCGCTAACGGCTTCATTTCGCACAACACCATCGGCCTAGTTATGGATTGCGACACGACCGGTATCGAGCCGGATTTCGCACTCGTAAAATTCAAGAAACTTGCCGGCGGGGGCTACTTCAAGATCGTCAATCAGTCGGTCGAGCACGCGCTGCGTCATCTCGGGTATAACGAAGAGCAGATCCGCGAAATCGAAACGTTCGCCAAGGGCACCGGCACGCTCGAGAGCACGCCGCACGTCAACCGCGCCACGCTGCGTGCCAAAGGCTTCGACGATGCAGCGCTTAGCGCGCATCGAAGCTGCCCTGCCGAGTGCGTTCGAGCTTCAGTTTGCGTTCAATAAGTACATCCTCACCGAGGAGTTCTGCAAAGAGAAGCTCGGCTTCACCGATGAACAGCTCGGCGACTGGAACTTCTCGATTCTGCGTGACGGCCTCGGCTTCACGCAGCAGCAAATCGAGGAAGCGTCCGACGTCATTTGCGGACGCATGACGCTCGAGGGCGCGCCGCATCTCAAAGACGAGCACCTGCCGGTATTCGACTGCGCGACACCGTGCGGCAAACACGGTTCTCGCTACATCCGCCCGCTCGCGCACATCGACATGATGGCTGCGGCTCAGCCGTTCGTCAGCGGTGCGATTTCAAAGACGATCAACTTGCCGCAGCACGCGACGATTGCCGAGGTCAAGGAAGCGTACCAATACTCGTGGGAGCGCATGATTAAAGCCGTCGCGCTCTATCGCGACGGATCGAAGCTCTCTCAACCGCTGGCCGCGACGTACGATCTCGGGGGCGAGATGCCCGAAGAGGACGCACTCGCGCCCGCGCCTTTCCAAACGCCGCTGCAGGTTGCGGAACGCATCGTCTACCGCTATATCGCCAAGCGCCGCCGTCTGCCCGAACGCCGCAGCGGCTACACGCAAAAAGCGATCGTCGGCGGACACAAAGTCTACCTGCGCACCGGCGAATACGAAGGCGGCCAACTCGGCGAGATATTCATCGACATGCACAAGGAAGGCGCGGCGTTCCGTTCGCTGATGAACAACTTCGCGATCGCGGTTTCGCTGGGGTTGCAGCACGGCGTGCCGCTCGAAGAGTTCGTCGAGGCGTTCACCTTCACGAGGTTCGAGCCGAATGGTCCGGTCGTCGGTCATAATCACATAAAGATGGCGACGTCGATTCTCGACTACATCTTCCGCGAACTCGCCGTCAGCTATCTCGGGCGGTACGAGCTCGCACACGTCCAGCCGAGCATGGAAATGGACGCGATGGGTCCTCAAGTCGAGGAAGAGTACGTTGCCGAGGAAACCGGCGAAGTGCGTTACGTCCCGGCGAAGGTGCAAGAGAAACTGCATCCCACGAGCACGCATCTGCATCCCGGGTCGCATACGCACGAACCGGAAGAGACGCCGCACGTCGTTGCGGAGGAGCGCCGACACGAACGGCGAGATCCATCACTCGTCTCGTCTTCCACCGGCGTGGCAACCGTGCCGCGTTCCGAACAAGTCACGGCCGCGCGTGCAAAAGGCTACACCGGTAACGCGTGCAGCGAGTGCGGGCAACTTACCATGGTGCGTAACGGATCGTGCGAAAAGTGCGATTCGTGCGGAGCGACGAGTGGGTGCTCGTAAAAGTACCCGCCCTCGACGTACGAAGGCGGCGCAGAACGCGCCGCCTTTTTTGTCGGTTAAGCGACGCAGACCCACCAGTTCTGAGGGAATGGCGGCAGCCGCGCCGTAAGTATTCGGCGTGGAGGCCGGCGCACCCAGCTCGACCCGCCTGTGGCGGCCGCTCCTGTTGATGCTCTGCTTTCTCAGCACGGCAATCAATTCGTATAGCCTCTTTACTATGTCCGTCGAGGCGTCTTCGGCGCTTGGATTTCAGGTCGAGCATCACGCCGAACCCCGCGTTGGCTCGTATCGCTTCCATCGATCCGGGCGCCGCAGCCGACGTTAGCGGTTTACGAGCGGGCGACTTGATTCACGTGCGCGATCTCTCTCCGGGTGATCGCTACCGATTGTTCACGGGCGTACATCCGCACGAGCAGATTCCGGTAATCGTTACTCATGGTGCGCGCACAATTCGGGTGCTGTATCGCAGCGGCGAGAAGCCCGCGTGGCGCTGGGACACATTATTGTGGGCCGCGGCGTCGTTTTGGCTGCTCGGCTTTGCATTTTTGATCGCGTGGCGGCGGGCAGGTTCGCTTGAAGCGCGCATACTCTGCACGCTCCTCGCACTCATTCCTGCTGCGGCCGGTCTGCAAGCCGGAAGTCTGGCTTACAGTATCACCAAGCGCCGACGTAATAGGTGCGATGATTGGCTCTGCGTTGACCGTCGCTCAGCCCGCTTTGCTAGTGAGATACGCACTGATCTTCGGGCGGCCGCCTTCGCCGATGCGCATGATACTCTCGGGCCTAACGTATGCGTTATGCGCCGCCGTTGCAGTGTACGAGGCTGCACGCCTTGCCATGCTCTGGACTGGCAGCAAAGCCTGGGAGGCGCAAACGCTGGGGCCTGACTGGCACCTCGAGTGGGCCGCAGTACCGTATTTCTTGGCGATCGCCTGCGCAATCGCGGGAATCGTGGCGGCGCGCGGAAAGGAGCGGGCCCGCATCGCATGGTCAACGGCATCCGTCGGACTCTATTTGTTTTTCGGCGCGTTCAGTTTCTTGGCAGCCGGGATCTTTCCGACGTCGGCCCGGGGGACGGCGCTGGTAGTTGCCTATGAATTCGACAACGTCGGCTCGTTCCTAGCACCCCTCGGCATGACGTACGCGCTGCTTAACCGGCGCCTGCTCGATATCGGTTTTGCACTGAACCGCGTGGCGATCTTTTCCGTCGTGTCATTCATCGTCGTTGGCGCGTTCGTGCTCGTGGAATGGGCGCTCGGCTCGTGGCTGCAGCAGATGAATCATACGGCGAGCCTGGTGGCCGGCGCGGCTGTAGCGCTTGCACTCGGACTCTCGATTCACGTCGTGAGCGCGCGCGTTGAACACGTACTGGACCGCGTCTTCTTCCGTAAGCGCCATGAGGACGAACAGGCCATTCGCCGCTTTGCGCACGAGGCCGCGTACATCACTGACCCGCAAACGCTGATTGCGCGCACGGTGCAAGTGCTCGAGCAGCACGCGGAGGCGTCGTTTGCGCGTCTTGCGCTGGACGACGGCGCCGGCTCGTACGGCAGCGTGAGTGAAAACGATCCGGCAATTGTTTCCCTGCGTACTTGGCACCGAGTTCTCGATTTGCATCGAACGCAAACGCAGCTACGCGGAGAGTTTGCGTACCCGATGGTTGCGCGGGGGCGGCTCGTCGGGGCGCTGGTACTAGGTCCAAAGCGCTCCGAAGAAACGTATGCGCCCGACGAATCACAGGCTATTGCGGAGCTAGCACATGGCATCGCAGCGTCTCTGGATGTGCTTTCACAAAAGCAGGCGGCAAGCGATAACGGCTTGGCGACGGAAGTTCGGGCCATGCATGCTGCCATGGCGAACGGCTTTGCGGCGATCAATACGCAACTCGAGCAGGTACGCCGGCTGAAACGTTTCACTGACGAAGCACCGCTGTGAAAACACGCGCGCCGGCCGTCCGGATTGGAGAAATTCGCGGCAATCAAATACGCGCGGTCCTACCAGTAAATGCTGAGGAGTTCGCCGTGAGAGATTTTAGGGCTGCCTCTCGGGGTAGCCCTTTTTATTCAAAAAGCCACGACGTTCCGGAATAGGCATAAGCCAGGAAAAGGGGACGTACACCGTCCCTTTTTTTTTATCGCCGGCACTCTTTACGCGCATTACGTAGTACGCGCGTCGGACGTGCGACCTGACAGAAACCTGACTTGGCAAGTGCGACCGCGCGCCAATGACTTAGAATTCGATGAGCCGGTTTCCGCGCACCGCGCGGATTCACGGCGCAGCAATGCTAGTAAGAGAGGACACATGACGACATACGCATCGTTCCTCCGCCGCTGCATCGTTGCTTTGTTGATTCTAACCGCGATGTTCAGCCAGGAAACTTGGGCACTGGCGGGCACAACGGGCGGAATCAACGGCTACGTGCGCGCGTCGGACGGAACGCCAATTGCTAATGCACGTGTCACGGTAAGCTCGCCCTCCGAAGTCACGTCATCGTCGACAGACGCGGCCGGGCATTTCGCGTTTCTATCATTAGCGCCCGACACGTACAGCATTTCCTCAAGCAAAGACGAGTACCAGGATATATCGATCGCCGGCATTACGGTCTTCGCCGATCAAGTGCAAACGGTGTCCGTAACGATGCCGAAACTGCTCAGAACGATTGCCGCGGTGCGCACGCAAGCTGCCTCGAGTCTCGTAAAATCGAGCGTAGGAGGCGACATTTATAATGTCGATACAGCCCAGATGCAAAAATCCGCGGCGTTGGGCGGCGGGGGAAATCTCGATAGCGCCTACTCAGCGATTGCATCGGTGCCGGGGCTGGTGGTTGGAACAGGCGGAGCCGGTTGGAATCAGGCCGTGGTCGTTCGCGGCAACAATCCATGGTTTACGGGCTTTGAGTACGACGGCATTCCGGTAAATCGCGCCTTCGATAACTACACCGCGTCGACCGCATCGAATCTCGGTCTGCAAGAACTCCAGGTTTACACGGGCGGCGGCCCGACAAGTATCTCCTCCAGCGGCACGTCGGGATTTATCAACCAAGTCATGAAAACCGGAACGTATCCCGGCTATGGATTACTTACGGGCGGAGTTGCAGCGGAAGCGTTTTACCATTCCGCGCGCGCTGAAGCCGGCGGCGCAACTCCAAACCGTAATTTCAGCTATTACGTCGGCATCGGCGGCTACAATCAAGCCTTCCGGTATATCGACCAAAGCAACGGCGCAAGCCTCATGTCTCCAGGGTCTGCTTACGCAACGTACGGATACTTGCGCTCGAGCTTCACGAGCTTCGGGCTTGAGGCGATTTGCGACCCGCTGACCGGTGTTTCGCCCAGCCCCCTTGCGCCGTTTTGCCTAGCGCCGTACTCCGGTTTGCTCGCAGCCACTAATTCGATTGCCGACCGGGAAAACGTCGCTAATCTGCACTTCGGAATTCCGCGCCGGAACGGGCAGCGCGACGACATCCAACTCATGGGAAGCGCATCGGCTCTTGACACGCACGTGTACTCTTCGCCGAACGACATGGGCCTCAACGCTTTCACCAACGCGGCAACGGGTTTTCCATATTGCGGGTTGAGTGGAAAGGATGCGGGCTGCGCGGCTACCGGCGGCCAGCCGAATTTCCTAACATACACTGATGCCGTCGTGTATAATCTGCCGTTCGGCACAAACATCGCACCAAACGGCACGGCGCTGCCGACGGAACATTACTACCAGCCGCATTCACCTTCGAACCGTCCTCCAGGCGCGCCGATTCCAAACGATCTCGAGGATGCCTACCACAACGATACCGGTGTGGTAAAGCTGCAATGGACGCATCCATTCGATAGCCGGTCCTTCGCGCGCGTTTACGGCTATACGTTTTATTCCGATTGGACGCAAGCCGGCGCGATTGAAGGGGCGGCTAACCCGCCAAATGAGTATCCGGCGACCGGCGTGGCGCCGAATTACGACTTAATCACCCACACCGTGGGCGGCGAATTTCAATACTATAACCAAATCACGGATAAGCATCTGCTGCAGTTCACCGTCAACGACACCAGCGCCGGCGTGACGCGCTTCAACAACACCGGCTATTTGAACGGCACGTCGCCAATCGGCTACATCTCGCGTGATGCCTCAGGTATGTACCATTGCTGGGATCCCTCGAGCGGCAGTGAAGCACCATGTGCGGGCGCCGGTTCAAGCGCGTACAAGAGCACGGCCGCAGAAGGACCGACGGGATTTGCCGCCGGCGGTTCGCCCGCGGCGGACGCAGGCGCATATTGGGCGACGTTGTGGAACGGCAACACTTCCGGCACGTTTAATATCGTGAAGCCGAACTTCATTTCGACGTCTATCGCAGATCAGTGGCGGCCGAGTGACCGCTGGAATATCAACGCGAGCCTTCGGTGGGATCGCTTTGCGTACAACATGCCGAACGCCGACACGGCGCAAAATCCGTTCTACGCTCAAATCGTGCAGAACTACACCTGCTTCAACCCGGCAACGCAGTCGACGCTTGTCGCGCCGCTAGCGCCCGGGCAACCGGCGCCGCCGGCGGCGATCCTCACGAGCGGCGACTGCGCGACCGCCCTTCCGAATGGATTGAGCGCGGGCTACGTACATCCCAACGGCAAAGCGCAGAACGGCATCAATGCGCCGTTGTGGACGCTGAGTTACCCCTCCACGTATGCTCCGGCGACGTGGGAACCACGCTTGTCCGGCACCTACACGCTGAGTCCCGATACGGTCCTGCGTTTTTCCGCAGGCCGTTATGCCGAGCCGCCGCTTTCCGCGGCGGTCAACTACCTGTACGCCGGCGGCAGCGGCGTGAATCTGTGGGGCGGCTTCATGAACTTGGGGTTCTTCTCGCCGTTCCATCCGATTGCTGTGCAGACGTCTGGTCAATATGACTTCTCCCTCGAGCACCGCATCCACGGAACTGCGCTCTCGTTCAAGATCTCGCCGTTCTACCAACAGACGTCGAACTGGGAGCAGCAGCAACTTATCGGCCAGGGGTTCGTCACTCAGGTTCCCGTGGGGAAAGCACGCAATTACGGCGTCGAAACGCAAGTTAACGTCGGCGATTTCAATCGAGACGGACTGTCCGGGCTTCTCTCGTTCACGTGGACGCAATCGCAAGTGCAGTACCAGGATCTCCTTGGTCAAAATCAAGTGCGGACGGTGGTGAACACCGCAATCGACAATTACAACGCGCTCACGAAGTCGGGTGGAGGCGCCCCATGTTATACTGCGTTCGATCCGAATACTGGGACGGGAGGAACACCCGATGGCTCGTGCGCGGCGTCGAGTATTCTGAATCCCTACTACAATAGTGCCCCGCAAGCGCACTTCGATCCAAACGGCTGGTATCCGCAAGGCCTGTATACGCTCGAGCCGGGAGTCAACACCGATCCGGTGTATTACAACTCGCCGTATGTGCTGAACTTGGTGTTGAATTACCGTCATCAGAAGTTCTCGATAACACCCAGTTTACAGTTGCAAGCCGGCGCGCCATATGGCGCACCCCTGGACGTGATCGGCTTGGATCCGCGCACTTGCGCCGCCAATCAAGGCACGACCGGAATTACGGCGCTTTCGCCGAAAACAAATCCACTGGCGTGCGATTACACGCAGTTCGTCGGCGCCGGCGCTGCCCCGGAGTTCGGCTTCTTGTACATTCCAAACCCGCAAACCGGCACGTTTGCGAGCATCGGACGGTTCACCGAACCGAACAACGCGATACTCAACATGCAGCTTACGTACGACGTCAGTCCAAAGATTTCGCTTATGCTAACCGCGACGAACGTATGGCATACGTGCTTCGGCGGCTCCAGCGAACCGTGGACAACGGCAGCCTACAAACCGAGCAGCACGGTCTGTGGCTATCAGCCGTCCTCTCTGGGATACAGCGGCTCGTACGTATCAAACATGTATAATGGCACGTCACCGACGGATACGGCCGCTAACGGCGTTACGGTTCAGCCCTGGCAGCTGCGAATCGTACCAGCCGAAAGCGAACAACACGATCGGCGGATTCTTTCCCTTCAACTTGTATCTGCAGGCGCAGGTAAGACTCTAGAACGCAAAGCGGAGCGCACCAGATAATGGTTCGCTCCGCCCGCCCTGCTTGGGGCTCACATGAATGCACGCATAATTCTAATCACCATTGCCGGTCTGGCCGCAGTAACTGCATGCGGCGGAGCCGGCACGACAACACTCATGACCGGCGCATGCCAAAACGTGCAGCGACCGGCACTTTTGTATCCGGCGCCATCGTCCACCGAACAACCGGACGGCAATCTCGACGTCTGGGTCGGTTATCCGTCAAACCCGTCCTCGCAGTTCACCGGACCGGCGCTTACCGCTGCGGGGAACATTACCGTTACCGGCCCGGCTTGGCTCCCACCCTCGCCAAGCCCGACGAACCCGCCGGGGGCGGAGCCCGTCCCAAGTGGCGACATGCCCTTTATTTCGGGAATTCCATCGCTCGCGTCGTCGACCACATACACGGTCAACGTTACGGACACGGCGTGTCATCAGACGTTTGCGCTGGGTTCGTTTACGACGCGCTAAACGCTGAAAGGACGGCGCTTCAGGAGAACATATTTACGCACGCACTCGCAAGCAGCCATCGAGCCGCAATGACAGTCGAGCGCCCCTCGTTAAGCGATGTCGCGCGCCGTAAGCCGAAGTTCGCGCGCCGCTTCGAGGTGGCGGCGGTTCTTCGTGGCAGTGTACGACAACTCGAGCGCGCGGGCTTTGTCAAATAACGAGCCGCCGCAGTCCAGATAATACAGCGCCCGATCGATGTCGTCGATGTTTTGCACTCCGATTTTTTCGTGCGCAATCGCTCGCGCCAAGTATGGAATGCCCAGATAATGGGTTCTGGCGCGGCCCTCCAACGCATCGATGGCGCGCGTAGCCGACGTGATCGTTTCGGGGACCTCGCCGCGTTGGCGCCGCGCACGCGCCTCTGCCACCTCGAGGATTCCGCGAAGAAGCCCATGGTTTTCTGCTAACGGACGCGCGCGCTCCAAACGCTCGAGAGCGCGTTCACCTAGCCCGCACGCTCCTTCGATTCTAGCCGTAATGAAAAGAGTTCGGATGAACGGATCTCCGCTGAGTGAAGCGGCTGCAAGTTCGACCGCGCGCTCGACCATTGGAAGCGCCGCGCGCGGCTTGCCGGCCATATCCGCGAGGCACGCCAGAACGAGCAGCGACCAGACTTCCTCGTAACGCAGTCCGTGCCACTGAGCCATGCGCAGCGCTTCCTCAGCGTCGCAGCGCGCGTTCGCGGCTTCATCGGGAACGGCAGAGCCGCAACAACGCGCGGTGCACCAAAATTTGCGCGAGCTCCGCTGAGGGTGGAACCGGCAACCGGGTAAGGACGGCGTACGCCTTGGCCAAACATTCCAATCCGCGTCTTGGGTTATGAGCCTCTTCGTGCTGAATCGCCAAGAATATCAAATTGCGCGCATACTCACGCGCTTCGAGTTGGTCTTTCGGAACGTAGGTCTGAACGGCACGTTCGCTCAAATCGATCGCGACGTCGGATAAACCGTCTCGATACGGCACGTACGCCTCGGCCATAGTAATACGCCGTCGAGCATTGTCGGCTGCACGATCGTCAAGGCGATGGAGCAGCGAGCGTGCTTCCTCAAGCGATGCTCGCGCATCATCGTATCGTTCCTGGCCGCTCAGCGCATTCGCGCGAGTCGCCAGTGCTTCGACCGCCTGGGCGGCAGGCATTTCGGTATCCAGCAAACGGTCGGTGATTTCGAAAGCGCGAGCAGGATGGCCGTAGCAGACTAGAACACGCGCCAGTTCAATACACTGTTCTTCTCCGGAAATCACAGTGTGAACGGAAACCGCCTCCTCTTCCAAGGCCAATTGCTCGAACAGCCTCACACGAATACGATATAAGTGCCGCTCCGATACGCCCAAAGCGTCGGCAACGCCCTTGAACGGCAGGCAACTCACCTCAGAAAGTTGGAAGGCTTTTCGTTCCAAACTTCCGGGAACCAAACGCGAAAGAAGGCGTGCAATTTCTGCCTCTGCGTTTGCCGGAGAACCGAACCGCCCGCGGCGTTTGCGCAGATCGCGTAAGCGGGAGCGCATTAAGTCTGGCGACATGGACTCAGGTTATCTGCCGGTGCGCCCAAAACCTAGCACAAACGCGCCCTCACCTGACCTAAACCTGACACAAGAGCCGGTTCGGTTGAACCGGCTCTTGTGTCATGGGCGTGGTTGTGGAGGAACCATGCCGAAACCAATTATAGTGTATTTTCTGGCGATGAGCCTGACGAAAACGTGACGCTTAGCGTGAGGCCGCATTCATTACCGATGCGGCGATCTTGGCAGATCGAACCATTGAAGTACTCGACGGCACGCGGATTCGTCTTTTACCTCGTTGTCGTGTGTGATGGGACGCTTGCGAACGATTCCAGCGGCCGCCATTCGGGGCGGCCCTTATCAGTCGCATCTTCCCTCGCGCCTCTGCGTTGGAGTAAGGTTCGTTTTATGGACATTAAACGCGCAGGTTCTCAGGCGTCCGCTGCGGGGCCCGCTCAAACATTCACGGGCTCAGTCCGAATCGATCCCCTCATCGACGCTGTCGATCCGGCGCGCGTATGGGCCGGCTACGTCACCTTCGAGCCAAGCGCCCGTACCGATTGGCACACCCATCCACTTGGGCAGACGCTAATTGTTACGGCCGGCTGCGGCCGGGTTCAGCGATGGGGTGCGACGATCGAAGAGATTCGGCCCGGCGACGTTGTGTGGATCGAGCCTGACGAAAAGCATTGGCACGGTGCGGCGCCGACGACCGCAATGACGCATATCGCGATCGTCGAGAAACTCGATGGCAAATCCGCTACGTGGCTCGAGAAAGTTAGCGACGAACAATATAGAGGAGCATAGTCTGGAAAATGCATAAAGCAAAGGCATACGCAGCGAACAGCAGATCGTCACCGCTTGAGGTGACGACCATACCACGTCGGGATGTTTCCCAGGCGGATGTGCAGATTGAAATTCTCTTTTGCGGAATCTGCCATTCCGATCTGCATATGGTGCGCGATGAATGGGGCGGCACGGTCTACCCGATCGTTCCCGGCCACGAGATCGTGGGACGCGCCACAAACGTCGGCACGGCGGTAACGAAATTCAAGCGCGGTGATCTCGTGGGCATAGGCTGCCTTGTGGATTCCGACGGAACCTGCAAGCAATGCAAAGCCGGCTACGAAAACAATTGTCCGAATCAGGTTCTGACGTACAACTCTCCCGACCGGCACCTCGGCGGCGTTACGTACGGAGGCTACTCCGACAGCGTCGTCGTCGACGAACGCTTTGTGCTGCGCATTCCGTCAAATCTCGATTTGGCCGGTGCTGCACCACTTTTGTGCGCGGGAATCACCACGTACTCGCCGATGCGTCATTGGGGCGTTGGGCAAGGCAAGAAAGTCGGTATCGTCGGGCTCGGCGGTCTCGGTCACATGGGGGTGAAGTTTGCACGCGCGTTCGGAGCCCACGTTGTCGTCTTTACCACCTCGCCGAGCAAACAGGAAGACGCGCTACGCCTTGGCGCGCACGAAGTCGTGATCTCACGCAATGAGACCGAGATGCAACAACACGCCGGTACCTTCGACTTCATTCTGGACACCGTCTCCGCACGCCACGACATCGATGCGTATCTAGACCTCCTTGCGCCGAACGGGAACGTCACCTTGGTGGGCGCCCCTCCGGAGCCGCTCAGCGTTTCAGCGTTTAGCCTCATCCCTGGACGGCGCAGTCTCTCGGGATCGAACATCGGCGGTATCGCTGAAACGCAGGAAATGCTCGATTTTTGCGGCGCGCACAACATCACGTCGGACGTCGAAGTCATAGCGATTCACGATCTCAACAACGCCTACGAGCGTTTGCTCAAATCCGATGTGAAATACCGCTTCTCGATCGACATGGCATCCCTGAAGTCGCAGCAATCCAAAGGCGAAATTGAAACGGCGTCATTAACATCGCCAAACGTAACACGATGACGCCGCGGTATTACCGGTACTGCGTAACCACGAGCAAATACGGCCGTCAGTCATCGTGCCGTGAAAGTGATATAGAATCTGGGGGGTTGGAATTCCAAACCTGCGGCGGGACACTAGGATGCTGGAGCGCCATTAGAAACAAATCGAAAACGCCGGCGCGCCGCTTGTGCACGGAGGCGTCGCCGCGGCAAGCGTAAAGAGGGCGCGGTTTGCATGAGTAAGCCAGGCAAAAATATTTCGAAGGGACGCCGCGCTGCTATAAGGATGACGCGAGAAGAGATCAGCCATCTTGCACAGCGCTGGATGGCGTTGTGGCGTGGCGGCGACCCTTCATGCTTCGACGAATTACACGACCCACGTTTTGTCGATCGCTCTTCCGCATCGCGTGCTGCAGGGCGAACGGACTTTCAATCCGGATTAACCGATCTTTATCGCTGCTTTCCAGATTTTTGCGCGGAAATCGATGCGTTGGTCATTGATGATCACGAGCAGTTTAGTGCGATCCGATGGCATGCGACCGGAACGCACAGCGATGTTTTCTTTGGGCACGGGCCTACGGGAAAGAGCGTATTTTTTGAGGGGATCGAGATCGTGCGTTGTGCGGACGGACGGATCATCGAGCGCTGGGGCGAATGGAACGAAGGCGTCATCCGAATGCAATTGGCAGGCAATCACTAGCCACTGAAACGCCAACTATTGGCGGAATGCCAGCGTGGCGGCTATTCGTCGGCAAGGGAGGCGCCGCAAAGACCGCGTTACTTCAACAATATGACGACAAGCGGTTGCGTAGGCTGCCGCGATCAATTGAAAGGATTGAGGTGGCGCGCCTCTAGAGTGTTCGCGTCTGGAGTGACGCGATTGAGGCCAGGAATTATGCCGCTAAAGGCGGAAGTTGGTGGCCCATTTTCCCGGCGATGTCGATTTCGTGCCGTTCCGTTCGACGGCTAGGTAGAGAGCACCCAACGAAGAGGAGACTCATGCGATTCTTGGTCATGGTCAAACCGAATAAGGACGAAGTCTGCGCGCTACGAAGGCGGCAATTTCCCCGATGACTTCAGCGAGAGCATAGCAAAAATGGGGGCGTTCAATCAAACGCTCATCAACGACGGCATGCTCCTGGAGATGGGCGGTCTGAAGCCGACCTCCGCGGGCGCCCGCATCAACTACTCAGGGGCAAAGCCGCAGATCACCGATGGTCCCTTCACCGAAACGAAAGAGTTGGTTGCCGGCTTCTGGCTGCTCGAAGCGCGCTCGAAGGAAGAGCTCGTCGAACGCCTTTCGCATTGCCCATTTCAGTATGGCGAATCGATCGAAATCCGTCCGTTGTTTTCGGACCAAGATCTCAAGGCGTTCACAAATTAGATGACTCAAGTAAAAGTGGCCGGGCTGGGTGTCTCCCTTGACGGCTTCGCTGCGGGAACCGATCAGAGTTTAGATCATCCGCTTGGTCTGCGAGGCGATGAAATCTTTCAGTGGTTTTTCCCAACGCGGACGTTTCATCAGATGCATGGAAAAGAGGGCGGCGAAACGGGCCTTGATGACGAGTTCGCCCGACGCGCAATGGAAGGTTTCGGTGCCTTCATCCTGGGTCGCAACATGTTCGGACCTGTTCGTGGGGAATGGCCGGACGATCGATGGAAAGGCTGGTGGGGCGAAAATCCGCCTTATCATGCGCCAACTTTCGTACTGACACATTATCCACGGCCGCCAATCGACATGCTAGGCGGAACGACATTTTATTTCATCTCCGGCGGCATTGAGGATGCGCTGCAAAAGGCGCGCGAAGCGGCAGGTGCAAAAGACGTCAAGATTGGCGGCGGTGTCGAGACCGTGCGGCAATACGTTCAGGCCGGTTACGTGGATGAAATTCATCTCGCCGTTGCTCCAATTGCGCTTGGCCAAGGCGAATCGCTCTTTAGCGGCTTAGATCTCCGCACTCTGGGATATCGGACAGTCGAGCATGTACCGACGGACCGAGCCACGCACATTGTCCTCGCGAAGTAGACTTCACGTTCCCAAAGGAACGAAAATCGCTTCCTCCCCGGATGAGCCGTCCGCTGTCGTCGCTAAGCGGGACCAAGCACGTTCGCGACCGAAATATCGCCGAACGGAGGAATTGCCGCGTGCTGTATCAATCGCTTCTGCTCGCCCATTTACTCGCGGTTGTTTTTGCGTTTTTTATGGGTGGCGCAATCTTTGTGTTGCGTTCGATGCTTCCGAAGGCGCCGACGGTGCCCGTCGCCGGAATGTTGATTCGCACCGTCGGCTCCCTCACCAAGGTCATGCCGTTTTCGGGGCTGGCGCTGCTGGTTACGGGACTTGCTCTGACCAAGCTTTCGTGGAGTTTTACGTCGGCATGGATCGACGTTGCGATCGCAGCGGTGGTCCTCATGGGCGTCGTCGGCGCGACCGTGCTCAAACCGCGCAACATCCACCTGAAAGAGCTGTTGATTGCATCGCCTGAGTTCACGCCGCAGGTGCGCGCGGCGCTGTTCGATCCCGTGGCCGCCGCTGGGGAGATGATCAACCTGTCACTGGCAGTGGCGATGGTCATGGATATGACGTGGAAGCCGACGGCGTTCGGTGCAATTTTATTACTGATCGGCCTTCCGCTGGCGGTCGCAGCGTTGCAAGCAGCGGCGTTGTCGCAGAGCGCGGCGCGGCGCCGGCCTATCGGCGAGTCGCCTAACTTGACGGCCGGCAGCGGTCAAGCATAGCTCACTAAGGCTGCACGCGTTACTGCGTCGTAAACGATCCAACATTCATCGTGTAGGTTTGCGGCGTACAGCCGCTATAACTTAACGTGCTGATGTAACTGGCGGTGTAAGTGGTGCTAGGCGAAAGCGGCGTTGAAAGCACCGCGATAGACTGCGGTAACGCATCTGGTGGTGTCGGGGTCGGCGTGGGAGCCGGTTCCAACATCAGGGGAATCGTTTGAGTGCTTCCGGTTAGGGTTAAGCGGTTGGGCCCAAATCCTTCAAAAACGATCTGGCCAAGGTTATCGGGCACGCCCGTTGCACCGTCCGACGGCGTTAGCATGTAAAAAATCGGGGGTCCGAGCGGTCCGGGCGGCGGACCGAACGAGCAGGGTTGCAGCTTCGTCCCGCTGCACCCGGCGCATGCCGCGAAGACTATGAGCGCTAGACCAGCGCACTTAGGCAATTGCGTCGCTCGAAAATTCACGGGTCACCCCCCCTTTTTGGGCGAAGGGCACACATAGACCGAATAGGTCTAATTTAGCCTATATTAGCCATTCGCTCCTTCTCCGGGGGGCCTTGACCGGCAAACCCATGCTTGAGGAACGCTTTAGGGATCGTCAGGAGGTGACGCCGGCACTTCGTCCATCGCAGATTTCATTGGGGAAAGCTGCCGCGCGCGGAATTTCCTTACACCAAGGCGTACTACTTGTCGAAATTGTCTTAGCGCCCACAAGAACCCGGGGGATGGATGCCGCGCGTTTCAAGCCTTATTGCCGCTGCGCTAATCGCATTTCTGCCTTCGGCTGCAATCGCCAAACCGAATGCGCTCGCTTCTCCTAACGAGATTCGGCGAACGCTGACAGCTTACGCAAAAGGTCATCCGAAGGCATTGGTCGCGCTCGGGATGATTAGCGGAGGCACGATCCGCACCTATTTCGTCCGCGGCTCCGAGGAGCTTCAGTTCAGCTCGACGATCGCAGCCTGTTTGAAATCGGCTCAGTTACAAAAACGTTCACCGCGACGCTGTTGGCGCAGATGGTTCAAAGCGGCGCCGTTCGGCTAAACGATCCAATCCAGAAGTATCTGCCCGCCGGCATCGTCGCTCCGACCTACAACGGCATCCCGATAACGCTGGCTTCCCTCGCGGAACATCGAGCCGGTCTGCCGACGGACCCGCCGAACGCCTCGACCAAACTCCCAGCCAACCCATACGCCGGTTATACGTTGGCGATGTTGTACAGTGCCCTCCAGCATTATAGTCTCACGCGTGCGCCGGGCACGCGTTACGAATATTCAAACTTTGGGTTCGCGCTTCTGGGCCAACTTCTCGTCGGTCGTGCGCACAAGTGTTACGCTACACTCGTCGACCGGCGAATCCTTCAGCCGCTTGCGATGAAAGACACCGTTGTAATCGGCTCGCAAGTCTCGAAACGTCGCCTCGTACCGGCATACACGTACGATGGTCGACCGCAGGTTCCGTGGGATCTCGGCGCTTTAAGCCCGGCCGGTTCAATCGAATCCGACTTGCGCGACATGCTAGTGTATGTGAGGGCGAACATGACTGCTCCAGCGGGACCATTGGGCCGTTCCCTGTTCTTCGCGCAGCAAGCGCGGGCGCCGGAAGACAACGAAGATTCGGTAGGACTCGCCTGGGAAACGTCTCTGCAGCACGGTTTCGTTCACAAAGCCGGCGGCACCGGCGGATACAGCGCTCTGCTCGTATTCGATCGGCGCAGACATTACGCTATGGTACTGCTCGTGAACCTTCCGAATAGTGCGCAGTTCGGTCAACTTGCGGAGCACATCCTCATGCCGGCGACCGTCAGCGCACCGATCGAGTGGGCACTCGTGAAAAAAGCACCGTCGCCGTATAACGGCACATATCCTATCGCGAATGTTCCGGGCTTCGCCCACTTCGCAATCTTTATTTTCAAATACAATGGCCGACTCTACCTCGAGATCCCGCAGGCCCCGCCCGAGCAACTCGTCAATCTCAAGGGAGGACGCTATTCCTGGGCATCCCAGCATGCAATCATCACGTTCAACCGTGATGCGAATGGAAAAGTAACGGCAATCACGGTCCTCCAAAATGGGCAGCTTACAAGAGTCAAAAAGCAGCCATAGCAATACCGGAATTACCTGAAGGGCCAACGGGGTGCCGCAGTCCCGTTTAGCGAATCGGCCTGGAGATGACGCCGGAATGGTTGAGCGCGATCGCGTCCTTTCTGACGCTGCTCGTCGTTGCCGCGTCCGCGACTGCCGCACTTTTCCAGTTGCGGCATATGCGAGGCGCAAATCAAATCGTTGCGCTCAACGAGATTCGTGAGACGTTTGAAACGGACAACTTCCGTGATGCCGTACGCTACGTTTTCCGGGACCTGCCGAAATTGTATGACGATCCGACCGCCCGCGCCGAGCTCGCCTCCGTTCCTCTGCCGGCACAATACGAGCCGGCCCGCACGGTCGCAAACTTTTTTGAGAACGTCGGCATGTATGTTAAGCGTGGTGTACTAGACGGAGAGTTCACGGCAGATATGTGGGGCGGCATAATCCTCACTGCGTGGCTGCGCATGACGCCGCTTATCACAAATCGCCGCCACACCCAGCAGCAGCCGGAGATCTGGGAGAATTTCGAATACCTTGCCATGGTGTGCCGGCGATTCAAGGATCGTCATCCGAATGGATGCTACCCGCTCGGATTCGCTCGCATGCCCGCCGGAGAGCTTTGGGATTAAAGCCCGAGCGCCGTAAGTCTTTACAGGGCGTACCGGAACGATGCGATAACATACGGTTACGAAATGGAGCCGCTGCGAGAGTTTGCGCCCGATATTTGGACCGCCGATGGTCCTTCAGTAAGCGTCTTTGGTCCCCTCAAGCTCCCGACGCGCATGATTGTCGTTAAGTTGTCGGATGGCTCTCTTTGGATAAACTCACCGGTTTGCGCATCGCCAACCGAGATGGAAGCCGTAACGCGAATCGGATGCGTGCGATATCTCGTCGCGCCCACCCCGCTTCACGTGTGGCGTCTGCGTGACTGGAAATCGGCCTTTCCGGGCGCTGAGACTTGGGGACCACCCAGCGCCGCGCGCGGGTCTCGCGACTCGTCGTTCGACGGCGTGTTAGGCGACGATCCGCCTGCAGCATGGGCCGCAGAACTCGATCAAGTCGTCTTCAGAGGCAACGCCCTCCTTGACGAAGTCGAGTTTTTCCACCGCAAATCGCGCACGCTGATTTTCACGGACTACATCCAAAATTACCGTGCGGAGAGGGGACGGCCGGTGCGTAACGCGATATTGAAGATTGCGGGCGTGCTCGGCGCAGGCGTGCCAAGAGACATCCGGTTCTCTTTCGCTCGCCGGCAATTCGGCCGGGAATCGCTTCGCAAACTGCTCTCCTGGGATTTTGACAAACTCATTGTTGCACACGGCGATTGCCTGCAGAACAATGCGAAACCGCACGTGCGAAGCGCGTTTCACTGGCTGAACGGAGCAGAGTAGAGCAGCGAACGAATCTGATGTGTCATTTCCTATTCGTGCGACGTGATCCTAGCGCTGGTCGCGATGTTCATTGTTTGCTGCGGTACGCGAGCGGATGCGGATTCCAAGGTTCCACAAACATCGTGCGCAAACGTGCAAGGAGCGATCTGGGGGTACGAGGCCGCGTACAAACGGTGCGCGACTCTACGTTTAACCCGAAGTCTTCTGCCAGCCGTTGAGGGCAAGTATCTGTTTGTCGTGACGGGTGGGCGCTAAAAGCAGCTTATGACGCCTTGGTTCGAGGACTCCATTATCGGCCGATTGAAGTGCAGAACCAATGCGAACGGCGATCCGTCCTTTATGAACTAGATGCGGTGGCTGCTCCTCGCTCTGCTCGTGGTGAGCGCGGCATGTAGCCGCGTAACGAACGCACGCGGCTGGGGAACACCCCACGAGATGACCATCGTTCGAGCCAACGATCCGTCGTCACTCAATCCTCTCTTCGCGCTGGACCAGCCTGATATCGACATCACGCAGCTCTATGCCGAGCCGCTGCTGGGTCTGAATCAACGCAACGAACTCGTTCCCGTTCTTGCATCCCGCGTACCAACCGTAGCAAACGGCGACATTTCGCGCGGCGGCCGAATGGTAACCTATCGCCTGCGTCATGGCGTCCGTTTCGCAGACGGCACGCCGCTGACGTCCGCTGACGTCGCATTCACGTACCGAGCGATTCTCGATCCGCGAAACCCGGTGACGGAAGCCCAGCCGTATCGCGAGATCGCGCGTCTGGACACACCGGATCCATACACCGTCGTCCTGCATTTGCGTCGTCCGTGGGCCGCCGCCGTGACCGCGCTCTTCGCCGAAAGCGACTTTATTTACGGCATACTTCCGGCGCACGCGTTTACCAGCACCAACATTTCGCGAGCAGCATGGAACGACCGGCCTTACGGCACGGGACCGTTCCGCGTCATGCGTTGGAACCGCGGCGAGCAAATCGTTCTCGAACCGAATCCGTACGCATGGCGCAAGCCTCTCCTGCGCGAACTCGTCATCAAGATTGTCCCGGATAGAAATACCGAACTCATGCTCATTCGCACGCACGCGATAGACGTCGACGACTATCTGACCAACGATCAAGTCGTGCAAAGCCGCTCGACGCTGGCAGCGACATTGACGCGAACGGGCAAGAATCATATCGCATATGCGCTCTTCCAGATGCATCGATTTCCGACCGACGATCCAAAGGTGCGCCGAGCTTTACTTCAGGCAATCGATCGCGCTCAAATAGCACGTACCGTCTACCGCGGCCTGTGGCCCGTCGCGACGACCGAAATCGCGCCGGTCCTGTGGGCGCACGACCCATCCGTACGGGCGCCACCATACGATCCCGTCGCGGCAGGTCGCGAACTGGATGCGGCAGGCTGGAAACGCGCGGGCAATGGTCGTGCGAAATCCGGACGCACGCTCACCGTCGACGTCGCGTACGAAGCGCCCAACGAGGAAGGCCGTCGCGTCGCGACCGTAGTTCAAGAGAATCTCGGCCGCATCGGCGTCGATGCGACGATTCGCGGGTATCCGACGAGTCTTTTCTACGCCGTACCGGACGGCGTCTACTATGGCGGGCGCTTCAACCTGGCGATCACCGGATTTTATGGAGGAAGCGATCCGGAGCAGAGCGAGTTCTGGACGTGCGATCGCGTCGCACCGAACGGTCCCAACGCTGCGCGCTATTGCGATCCGGGCTACGATCGTCTTTTCGTACAGCAATCACTGCTGATGGAGCGCGAAGCGCGGCGACCGGTCTTCGATGCCATGCAGCGCCGGCTCGCTGACGCGTCCGTTTTCGTGCCCCTCGTCTATCGCGGCGATTATTCGGCGGCTAACCCGGCTGTACGCGCGTGGAAGCCCAACATGCTGTTTGAATTTTCCAATAGCGAAGACTGGGACGTCGTCCCGCGCTAACTGGCTTTTAGCGAGCTCAACTGAAACTTGACGATGCGCTCGATGAGTGCTTCAGGTACCGGATCGGAAAAAGAAAACCGAATTGTGCCCTTGTCGATCTTGCAGTTTTTCAACTCATCTTTGAACGATTCCACGAGTGGAGCAGTCGCGAGATACAACGCGTAGTGTTCCTTCCACGCCGCAAATTGCAGAAACGTCTCGCCGCCCTTCTTGTACGTCGGCATATTGTACGAGATGACTTCCTGCGCGGAGGGCGCCGCGCGTCGTATCGCGGCGCGCACACGCGCAAGCGCTCCTTGAACGTCAGCGGACTGCGCCGCGATATACTCGTCGACGCTCACGCGCGTTCGAAACGGAAGATCGCGCGACACCGTTCATCGAGTAGGTACGGCGGCCCCCAAATCAGGATCCCAAAGATGATCGGGAAAAGCACTTCGAACGCGGGATCGCCGGCGCGCAGATTGATCGCCGTCGCTCCCCCTAGATAGCCGGTCATTAGAACGGCGCCGAGCAGACGCGTGCGCGGAAACAGGTATGCCGCCAACAACAGCAGCTGCAAAACGCCGATTGGCGCGGAGAGACCGAGCGCCACCCCTTGACGCGCAAATGCGTCGACTACCGGCGCTGGTTTGAGCATGTGACCGACGGCGTCGAATAGCCAGAAAAGGATGACAAGTGCGGCGATCGCGCGAGCCGTCCACAAAGTTGCGTTCGAGGGCGAGTAACCTGTGAGAGCAGTTTGCATGACTCTTCTCCTCGTGACGAGCTATGCGCGGATTATAAACCCGTCACTTGCAAAAAGCAAGTACACTTCAGAATCGACCCGCGCCGCCTCGCGGAAAGGACGCGCGCCGTGCCTGCCGGCAACCCTACGACGTGCCTGAACTGCCCGACATCGTTGCCTATCTCAGCGCTCTCGAGCTCCGGATTCTGAGCCAACCGCTCGAGCGCGTTAGACTCGGCAGTCCCTTTCTGTTGCGCACGGCAGATCCGCCTCTCGCGAGCATCGAGGGCCGAACCGTGCGCCACCTGCGGCGCATCGGCAAACGCATCGCCATCGGCGTGGACGGCGACGCGTGGCTGGTGCTGCACCTCATGATCGCCGGACGGCTGCACTGGAAATCGCGCGGTGCGACTCTGGGCGGAAGAAACGCACTCGCGGCATTCGATTTTCCAAATGGAACGCTGACGCTCACGGAGGCGGGGTCGAAGCATCGCGCCTCGCTGCACGTCGTCAGCGGCGAGGAAGGGCTGCAGTCGTTGAATCCTGGCGGTATCGACGTCTTCTCCTGCACGTTGGATCAATTCCGGCGCGCGCTCAGCGCCGAGAACCATACGCTCAAGCGCGCCCTCACCGACCCCCACGTCATCGACGGAATTGGCAACGCCTATTCCGACGAAACCTTGCACGCAGCGCGACTATCGCCAATCTTGCTCACGCAAAAAATGACGGACGCGCAGTGGGCGAACTTGTTTGACGCGACGCGCGCCACGCTGCAGTTGTGGATCGATCGTCTGCGTTCGGAGTCCGACCGCTTTCCCGAGAAAGTCACCGCGTTTCGGGAAGAGATGGCCGTGCACGGGCGGTACGGCAAGCCGTGCCCCCGGTGCGGCGACAAAGTGCGCCGCATTCGGTATGCGGACAACGAAACCAATTATTGCGCGCGCTGCCAAACGGGTGGAAAGATCCTCGCGGATCGCGCCCTTTCTCGCATTCTCGGTCCAGACTGGACTCGCAGCGAGGCTTGACTTTCGCATCCATATTTTCTATTATGCAGAGAATATGGCGAAAGGCGATTATCTCGGCGAGTTCGAGCATATCGTATTGCTGGCGGTGCTTCGTCTCGGCGACGGCGCGCACGGCGCACTGATTCGAGCCGAAATCGAATCCGCGACGGGCAGATCGCCGGCGATCGGCGCGGTGCACGCGACGCTCGAGCGACTGGAACGCAAACGTTTCGTCTCCTCGTGGATCGGCGAGCCGACCGCAGAACGCGGCGGTAAAGCGAAGCGTCATTTCAAAGTAGAGGCGGCGGGCGTCAAAGCGCTCAAAGCAGCGAGGCGGACGATGGAACGTCTGCATGCCGGTCTGTCATTGCGCGGGATGAACGCATGACGCCACCGGTCCTTGCGCAAGCGCTCGTTGCGGCAACTGCGCCTCCGAATGATTATGAAAGCGTCGCCGGCGATCTGCACGAAGAATACGTGCGGCTCACGCACTGCGCGGGCGAAGCTGCCGCTAATCGCTGGTATTGGTCGCAAGCGCTTCGTTCGATCCCATCGCTGCTCTCCTATTCGCGGCTGCATCGATCGATTGCCACCGGACTCGTCACGGCATCAGTAGCGCTTGCGGTGCTCGTCGCCATGCTGCTCGCAGTCGAGCCGATTCAGCATCTGCTGCTCGCGGCATTCGGCGGATCCCGCAGTCCGATGTGGGCTCTTTTCTCCGCTGAATGGTTGAACGCCGCGCTATTCGGCGCCATCCTCGCGAGCGCCGTACGATCGGGCGGCATACGCCTTGCGCTTTGGAGTTCGTTGTTTTTCATTGCCGCGATCGTCGTTCCGACGTTCCTCGGCTACTCATCGCGATTGCCGCTCTATGAATGGTTGCTTATCGTCGGCCTCATTCCATCGATGAGCACCGGCGCCGGTCTGTATCAAATTATCCGCAGACACCGAAAGGATTAGGACAATATGCGCTTACGCATCATGCTCGCGGCAGCGGGCCTCGTGTCCGTTGCGCTAACACATCCGGTTTCAGCCGCGCCGGCACTGGGCTTGCATCTCGCGCCATGCACGCAAGGAAGGATCAAGGTTCCCGCGCAGTGCGGAACGTTCGGCGTGTACGAGGATCGCGGCGCAAACACCGGCCGCGTCATCGAACTCTCCGTCATCCTGCTCAAGGCGAAGCATCCAACGCATCATGACGTCATCGCGGAAATCGCAGGAGGCCCAGGCGAGTCAGCGACGGACTTCGCGGGTTTTCTGCTCGACGGTTATCTCGGCAAAGCGCGTGTGTCGCTGCACGACTCCTACGACTTTCTTTTCGTCGACGATCGCGGCATGGGCAAATCAAACCCGTTTGCGTGCGATTTTACGCCGGCGGGCAATCCCGCCTCCTATTTTCGCGAGCTCTTCCCGAATAAACTCGTCGCGAAATGCCGGACCAAAAGCGTAGCATCTCACGACCTGAAAGATTACAACACGCAGAACGCCGCCGACGATCTCAACGACGTGCGCGCCGCACTCGGCTATCGGCGGCTGATCCTCGACGGCGGCTCGTATGGTACGTTTCTTTCGCTCGTCTATATGCGCAGGCACCCGGACAGCGTCGAGAGTGCCGTACTCGACGGCGTTTCGCCGCCGCATTTTCAACCGCTGCCGGGTGAGCCCATGGGGGCGCAGAGCGCGCTCGACGATCTCATAGGCAAGTGCAACTCCGACGCTGCTTGCAAACGCAACTTCCCGCAATTCCGCGACCATTTTACCGCGGTGCTTCGGCGGGTGGGCGCCGGGCTTCGCGTACCGGTCCAAAATCCGGTCACGAAACGCCCGCAAATGGTAACGCTTTCGAAGGAAGTCTTCGTCGATCAAGTTCGGCATGTGCTGTACGTCCCGATCGCGTCGGCCTTTTTACCGTACATCATCGAGCGCGCGTATCGCAGCGATTACGCGCCGCTCGGAAACATGATTCAAACCGTCTCGCTCGGCTTCGCCGGCGATCTCAACATGGGCGCGTTTCTCTCGTACACCTGCGCGGATTGGATGCCGTTTCTTTCGCCCGCCGACGTCGCCAACGCCAGGGCGCACTCGTTCGCCGGCGACTTGCGAATTCGGGCGCAGCGGCAGGCGTGCGCGACGTGGAACGTGCCGGCGATGCCGCGCGCCTTCAACGATGCCGTTCGAAGCACCGCGCCGGTGCTGATGATTCTGGGCTCGGACGACCCCGCTACGCCTCCGCAATACGGAGAACGGGCGCTGCGCTACCTCCCGAACGGCAAGGCGGTGCTCGTGAAAGGCGGCGGTCACGGAGCAGACACCGCTTGCACCAACGCGATCATGCTGCAATTCATCCGGCAACGCTCCGCGAAGGGATTGGACGTCGACAAGTGCACTGCGACGTTCAAACTGCCGCCGTTCGCAACCTCAATGAAGGGGTGGCCGTAGAAACAACTCCTGCGCATCGGCGTACGGAATCGCATCGAGTGCGAACTCGAACGTGCCGCGGTCGCGCATCTCGCGCGCAGCACGAACGAACGCGCCCAAGGCCGCTCGGCTCAGAGCGGACCCGACGCTGATTCTCCGTACGCCGAGTGCTGCGAGTTCCTCCACTGAAAACGCAGCGCCGCGCAGGCCCACAATCGCGTTCACCGGTTTGCTGACGCTTTGGCAGACGGTTCGAATGTGTTCGGCGTTCGTCAGACCCGGTGCGTACAACGCGTCGGCGCCGGCCCGCTCAAAGGCTTGCAGCCGGCAAATCGTATCGTCGAGATCGCGCCGTCCGTGCAGAAAGTTTTCCGCGCGGGCGACCAGCACGAACGGAACGGGCAGCGCACGCGCGGCTTCTGCCGCCGCCGCGATTCGCTCGACGGAATGATTGAATGCGTAAATCGGCCGCGAGGGGTGGCCCGTCGTGTCTTCGATCGATGCGCCTACCAAGCCAACTTCGGCTGCAAGACGCACCGTTTCGGCAACTGCCTCGGGTTCGTCGCCGAAACCGTTTTCCAAATCGGCAGCGACGGGCAACTCCGTCGCCTCGACGATCGCCTTCGCATTTGCAAGCGTTTCGTGCCGCGTCACGAGCCCGAAGCCGTCGCGCCGGCCGAGCGAAAACGCCAATCCGGCGCTCGTCGTCGTAAGCGCTTCGAAGCCCAACTCCGTCAGTATTCGCGCCGTGCCCGCATCCCACGGATTTGGGATGACGAACGCGCCCGCGCGCTCGTGCAGCGCTCGAAAGCGCGCGCCTTTTTCCGCTTGGTTCACGGCACGATTACTGCGGCGGGCGGCGTCGCCGTGTGGAAGCAAACCAGACGAGCGCGCCGCGTGAGTTGGGATGCCGCCGTCGGCTGCACCGCCGGGTTCGTCGCTTCTGCCGCGAGGTTCACAAAGATGTTGGCGTACGCAACGCGACCGCGCATCCACTTGATGTCCGACTCGAGCGTTTCGATTTCCTCGCGCACGCGCGAAAGCTGGTTCTCCGCATCCATTATTTGCGAAATATTGCCGGACCGGTCCATGATGCGGCGAATGTCCGCTTCGGTTTGACGCAGATTGCGTAGCCGCGCATCCGAATCCGTGATGTCGCCCGTCACGACGAATCGCCGTTCTCGACGTTCGAGGAAAACACGTCGCCGCCGTTGGTTCGCGCGGCGCGCGACAAGTCGCTTATGGCCCTGTCGACGTTCTGAACGTACAGGCTCAGCGTGCCGGTCCGCGCGATTTGGGGCGTTTGCGCCGGCGCAGGCGGCGCAATCATGACGTGCTCGACAAGCGCTTGGGTACCGCATGCGCACATAACGCGCGCGCCCTCGAACGATGTGACCAGCCTTTCTCAGGAAATTCTCGGAACTGCGCCGTTCCGCGGCGACGTTATCCGAGCACCGAAAGGGGTGCCTCACATGAACAAGGTCGGAGTAACGCTGCTTGCCGCTCTCATGACGGCCGCTTCCGCATGGAGCGTCGCAGGCGCGCAAGAGAATTCCGGACATCAGTACGGACATCACCATCAAAATCGCCGGCAGAACAACCAGTGCGCTCCGGGGCAGTACGGCCGCCAGCGCGGCGACAACGATAGCGACAACGACGATAACGGCCGCTACAACAACGGCGGATACGGACAATACGGGCAAAACGGTCAGTACGGTCAAAACCGCCAGTACGGACAAAACGGTCAGTACGGTGGTTACGGCAATTGCGCCGGTCAGGCGCGCGGAAATTCCGTCATTACCGGGCAGATCGTTGCAGTCAACGGCAATCAAGTGACGATCCGCCGGCAAAACGGCGGCTATAACAACGGCGGCTATAACAACGGCGGCTACAACAACGGCGGCTACAACAACGGCGGTTACAACAACGGCGGTTACAACAACGGTTACGGCCAAACGATTACGATCGACGATCAGCCGGCGCTGGACAACCGCACGTCCGGCCGGGTGGAAACGGGCCGTTACGTGACCGCATACGGTTACTGGCAGAACGGCGTATTCTACGCGACGCAGATGAACTAGGGAATCTCGCATCCCTTAGGGCGCCGGCCCGGCGGGTAGGCCGGCCCCGGAGAGGCCGGAGCTGGTTCTAACTATTTTTTTAGTTGACCTCGCTGAAACATTGGCGTAGACTACTAGTAAATTAGTTGTAGCCAGTCCCCGAGCGAGGAGAACCCATGCGATTCAAGCCCTTTTCCGCCCCGGCTCCAGCCGAAATCCGGCGTCCGACCGTAGCCCTCCAGCCCGCTAGCCCAGCGGTAATCTTCGCCGGTTGGGGCCCCCGGATGAGCACCTAGCGCGGCATCTTCACCCGATCGAGTTCGAGCCAGCCCCTCATCTTTTCCAGATCCTCAACCAGCCGCGCTCGCACCTTTCGCCGATCCGCATGCGGTTCGTAATGAACCGCATGCACCATCAACGTGCCGCCGCGCCTATCGGCCTTCAAATCAACTCGAGCGGCGATCGCCTCATCGAGCAGATACGGCAAAACGTAGTACCCATGCACCCGCTTGTGCACCGGCGTGTAGATTTCAATCCGATAGTGAAAGTCGAATAGGCGCTTCGCGCGGTCACGATTCCAAACAAGCGAGTCGAACGGCGAGAGCAGCGCGCTGATTTCGACGGCACGCGGAACTCGCGCCTCCGCGTGCAGATATGCCTGCTGCCGCCAGCCTTCAACGTTTACCGGAATCAGACGTCCGCGTTCGATCAGTTGTGCTATCGCCGCTTTCGACGCGGCGACGGGCAAGCGGAAATAGTCGCGCAAGTCCGCTTCGACGGCGACGCCGCATGCGCGCGCCGCGATCTCCATCAAGCGTGCCTGCGCGCAATCGTCGTCGACTCGCGCATCGTAAATGTCCCGCTGAATGACGCGCTCGGTCAAATCGTATTCGCGTTCGAAACTGCTGCGGCGTTTTACCGGCGTAATTTCGCCGCACCAAAACAAGTACTCCACCGCGCGCTTGGTGTCGTCCCAGCTCCACCAGCCGCCGCTGCGTCCCGCTTTGCGCGCATCGGCCGGCGTTTCGAAATCCGATGCGCACATGGGACCGCGCTCCGCGATCGTTTCACGCACTTGCGCGACGAGATCTCGCCGTTCCCGGCCGACGCGCGCGACGTTTTTCCAAACTCCCGTGCCCGCGCGCGAACGCTCCATGCGCCATCGCATCAGCGGAAACGTTTCGACCGGCAAGTACGACGCTTCGTGTCCCCAATACTCGAAAACCCGCCGCGGACGCTTGTACGCAACGCTCTCGAACAGGGCACGATCGTAAGCACCGAAACGCGAGAACGCCGGAAGATACTGCGAACGTACGAGCACGTTCACGGAATCGATTTGTATGGCACCTAGGTCACCAATGAGGCGGCGCAAACGTGCCGGCGAGATCGTTTCCGGCACGCGCGACGAAAAGCGCTGCGCCGCGAGCGCTATCCGCCGAGCCTGCGCGCGGCTAATCGAAGCGAGTGCGGTCATATGGACTAATGGCTCAGGGCCTTCGGTCGGTGGGGAACGTTTCCCGTTTCCCGATACACTTGTCGAGTGCGAAGACTTTCGGGCGCGGCCGCGGCGCTCTGTCTAACGGCGTCGCTGGCAGCGTGCGGAGGCGGTTCGGGTAACGACACGGGTTCCGCGGGCGGCTGGCGCGTGAACGGTACGCACACGCGCGTGATGGGCGTGCAGCCGAACTGCCCAACCCCCGCGCCCGCGCTCGACACCTTCTCGTCGACGCCGTCGCCGGATCCAAATTGCACTGCGACGCCCGCGGCAGGGGTGGCTGAAGCGAGTCCCTCACCCGATGGGAGTGCGCAGCCTGACCAGTGGCAAGACGTGCATGTCGAACACGATCAGGCCGGGTCGACGCAGTGGCGCCCAATTTACACAACCTACACCGCGCCTCCGGGCACGGGCGTTTATCAGCCGATGGTGCATGCCACGAACCAGCCGATGCCGACGCCTTATTATACGACTCCGACTCCCATCGGATCGCCGTCCCAGCGGCCGATGTTCGAACCGCAAAGCTCGGCCACGCCGTAGCGCGCGCTACATCGCCTTTTCGCCGAACGTTTCACCGTCGAGCGCGTCGAGAAACGACCGCAGCTCCGCTGCGCGCTGCGCGCCGATTCGGCGCGCGGCGTTCGTGACGAGCGCCGCAGGAATGTCTTTTAGAAACGAACGCAGCGTTTTTACGGCCGCGGCGAACGAGCCGGCCTTTTCACCGGTTAGCGAAATCATTCGCGCCGCGCCGACGTCACCGAGAAAATCGAGCGAATCGGCATCGTGCAGCACGATCGCCTCCGGCAGGGGACCCGGATGGCGATAGTACATGTGCCCGCGCTCGGCAGCCTGAACCGCGCGAAGCTTGTCCATCGGAAATCCGGCATCGCGCAGAATGCTCCCGCTCTCGAGCGCGGCGCAATCGCCGTGTTCCATTTTCGTATCCGCGCACGGTTTGAAGGCCGCCATGTCGTGCAGAAACGAAGCGGCGAACAGCACGTCGGTATCGATTTTCAACCCATCCTCCTTTGCAAGCCGCATCGCTACGTCGTAATTGCGTTCTGAGTGCTGCCAGCCCCACGCGGGATGAACGAACGTCGTTTGCGCGAGGTGATAGATCGTCACTTTCCAAGGCGCGTCGAGCGGAATGCCGGTCGCCGTCACGGGTGTCTGCACGCCGAGCAGAATGCCGGCGATGAGTGCTGCGATCATTCTATGCTCCTCTGCGCGGTTTCGCGCGCTGATACTGTTTCGGCCAATACTGCGGATCGATGCCCAGCTCCGATGCCGCGAGCAGCGGCCAGTAGGGCTGACGCAGCAGTTCGCGAGCGAGCAGCACGATATCCGCGCTTCCGGACGAGACGATCTCGTTTGCCTGCTGCGCTTGCGTAATCAGTCCAACCGCGCCGGTTAGAATCTGCGCCTCTGCGCGTATGTGCCGGGCGAAAGGAACTTGATAGCCCGGTCCAAGCGCGATTTTCGCGTTGGAAACGATACCGCCGGACGACGCATCGATGAGATCGACGCCGAGCGGTTTGAGTTCGCGCGCGAGCGCGGCGGAATCTTCGACGTTCCACCCTTCATCGACCCAGTCGCTCGCCGAGATTCGTACGAAGAGCGGAACGGCGGAGGGAATGCGGCCACGGACGGCTTGCACGACCTCGCGCAGGAAGCGCGTGCGATTTTCGAACGAACCGCCGTACGCGTCGTCGCGGCGATTTGTGATTGGGGAAAGAAACTCGTGCAGCAGATAGCCGTGCGCGGCATGAATTTCGATGACGCGAAACCCAGCCGTGATTGCTCTTGCCGCGGCAGCCGAAAATTGGTCGACGACAGTCGCGATCTCGGCAGCCTCCAGTGCATGCGGCACGATCCATCCCGGTTTGAACGGCACCGCGCTCGGCGCCAGAACGCGCGTCCATCCGCCGGCGCTCGGCGCGACCGGCTCGCCGCCATCCCACGGGGCCGCAGTGCTCGCTTTGAACCCTGCATGCGCCAATTGGATGCCTGCAGCAGCGCCGTGTTCGTGAATGAACTCGACGATCTCGCGCAATTTGCCGACGTGCTCGTCGCGATAAATTCCGAGGTCGGCCGGAGATATTCGCCCTTCCGGCGAGACCGCCGCCGCTTCCGTAAACACCAATCCGGCCCCGCCGACCGCGCGGCTGCCCAAATGCACGAAATGCCAGCGATTCGCGAAGCCGTCCTCGCTCGAGTATTCGCACATGGGCGAAACAGCGATGCGGTTACGCAACGTGATGCCGCGTATCTCCAAAGGTTCGAAAAGATGCATCCGCCGTGTGTACTCGCTTGCGCCGCAGCTTCCCGGGTACATCCAACCAGGGCGCAGGAGCGTAGTATGGTCATGAAATCTTTCATTCGTTTGGCGGCACCGGCTCTTGCGATACTCGCTCTGCTGGCGGCAGCTCCGGCGCCGAAGGAGCGCGTGGTTCTCGCCGGCGGCTGCTTTTGGGGAATGCAAGCGGTTTTCGAAGAGCTGCGCGGCGTCGATACGGTGGTTGCCGGATATGCCGGCGGCCGCGAGCAGACGGCACATTACGACATCGTGAGCACGGGCGACACCGGACATGCGGAATCCGTCCAAATCACCTACGATCCGGCGCGCATCACGTTCCGCCAGATCCTCGACGTCTATTTCCTCGTCGCGCACGATCCCACGGAACTCAACCGGCAAGGTCCGGACGAAGGAACGCAATACCGCTCGGAGATTTTCTTCACCACCCCTGCGCAGCGTGACGCGGCAAAAGCATATATCGCGCGGCTCGAGGCCGAACACACGTACCCCTCGCCCATCGTCACGAAGGTCGCGCCGCTTCCCGCCTTTTATCCCGCCGAACAATACCACCAAGATTTCGTAGCGCACAATCCCGACAATGCGTACGTAGTAATAAACGACAAGCCGAAACTCGCACAACTTCGTCAGCGGTTTCCGGGGTTGCTGCGGCACTGAGAGGAAGGTGGCGGGCGCGCGGCTGAAGAGAGCCGGATGCGGTCTTTCGTGAAGGTCTCAACGCCGCCGGCGGCGCGCACCCTTGACGCGCACTGGTACCGCTCCCCAGACACGTTTGAACGGGAGCGCGCGCAGATTTTTTCTCGGTCGTGGATATGCGCGGGACGCGCAGAGCAGATCGCGTATACCGGATGCTTTATCACCGTCCGCGTCGCCGGCGAAAGTTTGATTCTCACACGCGACCAAACCGGCACCGCGCACGCGTTCTACAACGTCTGCCGTCACCGCGGAACGCGCATGTGCACGGAGGACGCCGGACGGTTCAAGGGCAGCATTCAATGCCCGTATCACGCGTGGACGTATGCGCTCGACGGATCGCTGCTGACGGCGCGCAACATGGAAGGCGCGCCCGGTTTCGATTACGGCGAGTATCCGCTGCAGCAAGCGCACCTTCGGGAACTCTACGGCTTTCTTTTCGTCGCGCTCGAACCGGATGAGCCGTTCGAAAGCGCGTTCGCTCCGTTGCGCGGCAGATTCGACGCCTGGAGTATCGACCGTTTGCGCGCCGCAAAGCGCATCGCGTACGACGTTGCCTGCAACTGGAAACTCGTCTTTCAGAACTATTCCGAATGCTATCACTGTCCGGTCATTCATCCGCAACTCGAGCGCCTTTCCCCGTCGGATAGCGGACTCAACGACCTCACCGACGGCGCGTTTCTCGGCGGATATTCGACGCTGCGAACCGCGGAAACGAGTCTCACGACGTCGGGACGCACCAAGCGCCCGCCCCTGTCCGGAATAGGATCGGAAAACGCCGCGCGGGTGTATTACTACACGGTATTTCCGTCGCTGCTGCTCAGCCTGCATCCGGACTACGTCATGGCGCACTACGTCACGCCGGTCGATGCGGCGCACACGCGCATCGTTTGCGAATGGCTCTTCGACGATCACGCCATGCGAGAACCGTCGTTCGATCCGTCCGACGCGGTGGATTTCTGGGATACGACCAATTTGCAGGACTGGCGCGTCAACGAACTCACGCAACTCGGTATCGAGTCGCGTGCATATGCGCCGGGACCGTACAGCCAGCAGGAAGGCTTGCTGCACGCGTTCGATCGGCATTACGTGCGGATGATGAGCGCGCACGATGGCCACTAAACTCGCCAGAAAACTCGGAACGTTCGATGCCACGCTAATCGTCATGGGCGGAATCATCGGCTCGGGCATTTTCATGACGCCTGCAGTCGTGGCGGCGGCTGCGCGCACTGCTCCGCTGATTTTGGGTGCATGGCTGGCCGGTGGAGCGATCGCACTGGCGGGCGGCTTCGTTTTCGCCGAACTTGCTTGGCGGCGCTGCGACGTCCGCGGCATGTACGGCTATCTCCGGGATGCGTTTCACCCGATGCTGGCCTTCATGTCCGGGTGGACCGCGCTGCTGGTGACGCAAACGGGCGGGATGGCTGCGAGCGCGGTAACGTTTGCCGTCTATTTCACACCGCTCACGGGCTGGCACGTTCCGCCCGCGTACGTCGCGATCGGTGCGATCGTCATTCTCAACGCCATAAACGGACTGGGCGTTCGCGAAGGCAGCACGACGCAAAACATCTTGACGCTGCTCAAAGCCGCAGCGATCGCCGCGATCGTCGTGGCCGGATTTTTCGGCCCGCACGGCGCGTCGCACGCGCTGTTGCCGCAGCCGCCCGGCCGGTTCACCGCGCTTGCACTGTTCGGAGCGGCGCTCATCTCGGTGCTGTTCTCTTACGACGGATGGCAAACCGCAGCATATCTCGACGGTGAATTGAAAGAGCCGCGTAAATCGCTGCCGCGCGCGTTGGTTTTCGGCGTGCTCGGCGTCGTCGCGCTTTACGTGCTCATTACCGGCGCCGCGCTTCACATGCTCGGGGCGGCGGGTCTAGCGGCAAGCACTACCCCCGCCAGCGACATGATGCGTCTGTTCGCAGGCCCGATGGGCGAACGCATCGTCGCAATCGGCATCTCGATTTCAACGCTCGGATTTCTGAGCAACTCCGTTCTCACTTCGCCGCGGATCTACTACGCGATGGCGCAGGACGGCTTATTCTTCAAACAGTTCGCATGGCTGCATCCGAAGACTGCGGTGCCGCTTTACGGTCTGGCACTGCAATGCGTCGTTACGATCGTCATCACCCTTTCCGGACGGTACGATCAAATATTGCAGTACGTGGTCAGCATGGACTTCTTCTTCCTCGCGGTTTGCGGGATCGGGTTGCTGATCTTTCGGAGACGAGACGCCGGCGCACCGCGGGAAGGCGTAACCGTTCCGGGCGATCCGTGGACCACGTACACGTTTATCGCCGTGAGTTTTGCCGTCGTCGCTGAAGCGTTCTATACCGCGCCGCGTGAAACGGCGATCGGTTTTGCGATCTTGCTTTCGGGCGCGCCGATCTACTATCTGTGGACGCGCCGCGCGGCGGTGCCGCTGACTACAGAACCGTAACGGAATGCGGATCGGCGCGCCCGACGATGCGCCCTTGGTCGGTCTTTACGACGACGTAGGCGATGTCCGGGCCGGCCGCGCACATCTTCGAGGCCCACGTGCTGCGCGCTGCGGCGAGCACTTCTTGCTTTTGCGCGTTCTGCAAACTGTTCCACTGGACCGCGTCCATCGTGAGCAGTAGTTCCTTGTGTTCGCAGTTCATCGCGCCGACGCGCACCGAACGCACGAGCGCGTCCGAACCGTAGCGGATCTCGAGCCCTTCGACGGTTCCCGGATCGGGACGGGTGAACTGCGCTTCGCCTGTGATTGCTCGCGCCGGCTCCTGAGACTTCCGCTCGCGTTTGCGAGCAAAAAACAGCGTCGTCGCGGCTACTGCCAATGCGACGAGGATTGCGCCTCCGATATCGAAACCAAGCGACACGGCGTGCTCCTCCCGGCAACGCTGTACCTTACCCTCGCTCGTGCAGGGCGCACGGAGCCGATGGTCCTTACCGATTGGTTCCTAAGCCGACGCGCGCGCTTGCAGCCCGGCGAGCGTTTCGCCTAGGAAGCGTGCTTGAAAAGCCACGATGTCCTCGACGTCTTCGAAGCTCGGGTGCACGCGCCGCTCCCCGAGCGTGTACCGATTGCCGGACTGCTGAAGGATGCCGAGCTCGGTCAACCTGCGCACCGCGCGCGCGGTCATCTTCGCCGGCGCCCGTGCCAGCGACGGCTCGACGAACAACTCGCGGGGCAGCGAGGTAACGCGGGCGGAAATCGCTGCCCCGGCTTCTTCCAGCGTGAACGATCCGCTGCGCGAGATGAGCCACTCTGCCATCAGCGCGCTCGTGGTTACCGGACGCGAAGCCTTCAGTTCTTCTTTTGCAGTCGCCTTGTCGCGCGCCTCGACGACGCGATAGTACTGCGAAAGGCGGCGTCCCACGAACGGATCGTAACTAATCCCGGCAAGATAGACGTGATCGACGTGCGGCAGCATTCGCTCCCAGATGCCGCGGAACGGCAGCATAAGCCCCGTTTTCGTGTACTCACCTTCCGGAGTAACGTAGAACGTCGCACCGCGCCGAAGTTCGTCTTCGATGCGCTGCAGATCGCGCTCGACGCCCGCCTTCATGTCGTCGAACGCTTCTTTCCGGTAGCGCACGTTGAGATCGGAGAGACGCACGTACGTCACTTGCGCTTTCTTGAAATAGCGCGTGGAGAAAAGATCTTCCGTCGTCAAACCCTGGAAGCCGCTCGCCTCGAGCGTGCGCGGTTTGAAGAGTTCCTGGAGTGCGAGCACGCCGTGCCGGCGCTGCGCGCCCCACGCCCACCGAGCGATCGATCGCGACTGCAACTCGTTCTCGAGCGGGAGAAACCCGATGCCTTCGAAGAGCCAGCCGAAGTTGACGTTTTTCATACTTCGCCAGAGCCACGGAATCCGCACCGCCATGAAGCCCGGCTCGTACATCAATTTCGCGCACGCCGCGAGCACCGGTTTGTGCCAGGCGCCGTGCAGCGTAAGCGCGCTGATCGGGCCCATCAGATCGAGTTCGATTTGATGATTCGAGATCAGTAATGTCGGGCCGCGTCCCGGTGGGAGCCATCCCCATGACCGGATGCGATACGTCGTACGCACGTACGTAGAAACGCAGATGGCGGCTGCAATGCGCAGCGGTATGCCCCACCACGGAATGGACGACCGTTTTCCCACGCCGAGCACGACGAGCGACCCCAACAAGAAACTGACCGCAGCGGTGAAAAACAGCACGCGGTACCCGCCCAGCGAACCGCCGTAGGCTGCGAGAATCCATCCGCCGGCGAGCGGCGCGATGACCGACGGAAAGTTCTGCGCGATCCCCCAAATGCCGAGATCGCGCGCTACGTCGCGCAGTTGCGGGACCGAATCCATGGCGAGCGCCCATCCCGTCGACATGATGCCGCCGAAGCCGACGCCGAAGAGCGCCGCGAACACGAACATCCACTGCTGCTGCGGTACCAGTCCGAATCCGGCCGCCGCCAGCGCCATCGGTAGGCCACAGAGCGCGACGACGACTTTCCGCGGCACCCGATCGGAGAGCCATCCTAAAAATACTCCGGAACCGATCGCGCCGAGGAGAGACGCCGCCGCGACGATGCCCGTGTTCGCCGACGGATTGCTGGCGTGCAGTATGTCGCGGAAAAAATACAGGATGAACGTCATCAGGAGCGCGAGGCCGAACGCCAAAAATGCGCGTGCGGCGAAGACGACCGTGAAGTCGTGCCAATCGCTGATGTGCGCGTGCTCCTGAGGCTGATTTGGGATGCGATGTTCGCTCACCGCGAAAAGCGTGAGCGCGCCCAGACCGATGCCGACCGCGATGCCGATGAAGGTGCTCGCGGGATACGTCCCCGCTGCGACGCCGATGCCGACTACCGTGCCCGCGACCATCGCGACGCTGCGGACTCCCGAAACCATTCCCCATGCCGGCTGCGGCACCACGTCCGGAATCAGCGCCTGGTACGCCGCCAAACTGACGTTGGCACCGACCGTTGCCAGAAGTAAGAACGTGATGAACAATCCGAGCGTGTGCACTTCCGCCATCATCAGCAGACACGCGACGTCGAGCGCGGCGCCTGCAAGTATCGGCACGCGTCTCGGGACGCCGCGCGAACGCATTCCATCCGAAATGGCGCCGGCGACCGGCGGCACCAACATCGACACGAACGAAACCAGCGCCGCAACGACCGCGAAGATGCGCACGTGATCTCCCGGAGCGAGCGTCAGGAGCGCCGCGGGCACGGAAATGGCGATCAACGCCGTGTCTTGAAAGTGCAGCGGCACCCAAAACGCATTGAGCAGCAGCGATTGCCGCGTACTGTAGCGGCCCTCGGCTACGGACACGCCTGCGCCGCCTCCTTTTCGATCTGTGCGGTTTGCGCGGCGTATTTTGCCGTGAGCGCATTCTGCGGTTGGGTGGGCGGACCGGCGTATTGCTCAATGATGTATCGCAAATACGCGATCTGTTCGGAGAGGCGAGCCGGCGAACGATACCCGCTCGGCTCGTCGTTGCGCAGCCGGTCGAGCAAACCGGCAGCGCCGGCACAGCGTGGTTTCGTCAGCAGGCGCGCGATCAAGGCCTCGACGTGCGCCTGCGTCGTGCCGAGCGTCTGCAACGCATCGTACTGCGCACGCAAGTCTTGCGCCGGCGCGGGATCGTGCGGGTCTTGCACCACGACGACCGGCGCCGACAAGCGCCGTCCGAAGACGTCGATGTGCGCGGTATACGTCCCGGGCAGCGCTTCGGGGCCAGCAATCGACATCGGGTAGAAAATGTAGTACGGACGCCGGTCCTGCGCACTGGGCGCACCTTGCGGCAGTTGCGTGGTCAGGTCCCAAGCGAAGCGGTTTACGCCGGCATGCACTTTGGGATCGAATGACGCGATCTGCGCGCCGGTTGCATCGACGATCCTCACGTGCACGACCGGCTTGCCGTTCGGCGATGACGGCTTCGGCGCCGCCGGCAAATATAGTGTGAGCAGCGCGCCATATGGTTTGTTTTCCGAAACGAACGCGCCGCGCCCGTGCTCGTGATAGTACGCTTCCGTGAAGCGAATCGCAGGCATCGGCGCGAAGAGCGCCGGCTGCGCGCCGACGGCGTTCGCCCAATGTTCCAGCGGCGTTAAATCGTCCAGGACGTAGAAGCCGCGCCCGTGCGTGCCGAGGATCAGATCGTCGTCGCGCGGGTGGATCTGCAAATCGTACACCGGGACGTGCGGTAAACCCAGACGAAAATCCGTCCAGTGCGCACCGCTATCGAACGAGATGAAGACACCCCGCTCGGTTCCGGCGAAAAGGAGCGCGGGATTGCGCGCGTCCTCGCGCACGACGTGCACGTAACTTTCTAATCCACCGGAGATCTGCCGCCAATGCGCGCCATAGTCGCGCGTCACGTACGCGTAGGATGCGTAGTCGTTCCACTGGTGGCGGTCGAACGCCGCATAGGCGGTGCCCGGTGTGACACCGGAGGGCGAGATGGACGCCACGCGAGCCGGAAGCGGCACGCCCACGTTCCGGATGACGTCGCTCCAGGTTCTTCCGTCATCGCGCGTAATCTCGAGGTGCCCGTTATCGGTTCCGTACCAAATGGTCCGCGAATCTTTCGCGTCCTCACCGATGCTGTAGATGGTGCAGTACGACTCCGCGTTCGTGTTGTCGAAAGTGATCGGTCCGCCGCTGCGGCCGAGCTGCGACGGATCGCAATGCGTCAGATCGGGAGCGGCGATCTGCCACGACGTGCCTCGATCCGCCGAGCGGAACAGCACGTTTGCGCCGTAGTAGATGACGTCGGGATTGAAGTGCGAGATCAGCAGCGGTGCGCTCCAATTGAAACGGTACGGATACGTTCCCGCGCCCGTTCCGAACCCGATGATCGGCTGCGGCGAAATGTAGCGGCGCTCGCCCGTTCGCAGATTCGCGCGAACCAAGATCGCCGAAATGCGTGTCTTCGTAGATGACGGATGCGTCGCGAGGATCCGCCATCGCGTACTGCCCGTCACCCCAATCCGAGATATTCAGCCAGTCGCCGTTGCTCGGTCCGTCGCGCTGGCTGAGCAGTTCGTTCGGACCGCGCCACACTTCGTGGTCCTGCAGGCCGCCCATGACGTGATACGGCGTGTCATAGTCATACCCGACGCGGTACACCTGCGCGAACGGCACGACGTCGTCGTAGCTCCACGTCTTGCCGCCGTTCAGTGAATAGTGAAAGCCCATATCGCTGCCGTTGAGCAGACGCTGCGGATCGATCGGATCGATCCAGAGATCGTGATTGTCGCCGCCGCCGCCGGCGTCGCGAAATTTTTTCCCGCCGTCCGTTGAAACGAGTAAACCGCCTGCGATGGCGTACACTTTTCGCGGATTCGACGGATCGCAGCGCACTTGCGAAAAGTAAAACGGCCGAAAATCGACGCCTTGGCTCGCATTACGCATCTGCCAGTGCGCGCCGGCATCCAGAGAACGATACAGCAGGCCGTTTTTGACGGGAACGAACGCGTAAACGACGCTTGGATTGCTGCGGCACACGCTCACGCCGACGCGATTGATCGGGCCGTCGGGCAAACCGTTGTGCAAGCGCGGGTCGGTTAGGCGCACCCACGTTTTTCCGGCATCGCGGGATTTGTACAACCCGCTTCCCGGACCGCCGCTGCGCAGCGTCCACGGACGCCGCAAGTAATCGAACGTACCTGCGTACACGACGCTGGGATGCTTCGGATCGAATGCGAGATCGCTGCCGCCCGTCGTCGCGTTGACGAACAGCACGCGCGTCCAGTGCGCGCCTGCGTCCGTGCTGCGGTAGATTCCGCGCTCGCCGCCCGGCGCGAATTCGTGACCCATCGCCGCGGCCAAGACGATGCGCGAGTCGGCCGGATCGATCGCGAGTTTCGCGATGCTTCCGCTATCCGCGAGGCCAAGCGTTCGCCACCGCCTACCCGCGTCGTCGCTCGCCCAAATGCCGTCGCCGTAATCCGCGGTGTTTCGCGGAAAGCCCTCGCCCGTGCCGACGTAGACGCGGTTCGGGTTGCGCGGATCGATCGCGATCGCGCCGATTGCGCTGCTGCTTCCGGCTTCGAACGACGATTCGAACGTGAGGCCGCCGTCGGTCGACTTCCACAATCCGCCCGAGGCATGCCCCAGGTAAATCGTCTTGGGGTCTCCGGGAATACCGGCAACCGCGTCGAGACGGCCGCCCATCACGGCCGGCCCAACCCAGCGATACGCGAGATCTCCGAATTGTGCTGCAGCAGCGGCCGAACCGGTGACTGCAAGCGCGATGAGCGCAACAAGCAAGGCTTTCACGCTTCGGGCTTTTCAAAAATGCGCTGCGCGGAGCCTTCGCGCCGCGAACCGCGACGTTACTCGGGCGGCTCGATCCAGCGTTCAGCCCACCGCGCAATTTCGTCGAGCGCGGGCCCGAGCTCGGTGCCGGACTGCGTGAGTTCGTACATGACGCGAACCGGCGATTCGGGGACCACCTCACGCCGCGCGATCCCTTCCGCTTCGAGTTCGCGCAGCCGTTCCGTGAGCAGCCGGTCGGAGATTCCCGGAATCGCTCCCAGCAATTCGTTGAAGCGGCGCGGACCGCTCAGCAGCGTTCGAACGATCGCGCCCGTCCAGCGCTTGCCGATCAATTCCACCGCCTGATGGTACCGCGGACACAGTTCGGCGTGCCCGGCCGGCGCCTGTGCCGCGTGACTGCTCGTTGTCGGTTCTCCCACGCATCAAGGCTATCATAAGTAAGTAACGTTCACAAGCGCAGGTGCGGCGGCGCCGGCGGTGTAGCGTAGCGCATGCTGACTGCACCGCCGACGTTTAAACCCGCCCGCCGCTTCGCCGACGTTACCGCTCAGCCGCCCGACTTCGAAGGCATGCGCGCCCTCTACGATCAGCTCATCGCCGATCTGGACCGCGCAAGCAGCGTAGCCCAAGCGCTCTCCGTGCTCGAGCGCTGGGAAAACGCGCGCCGCGAATTCATGAGTTGGTCCGCGCTCGTCGATCTGCATTTCGAACAAGACACGGGCAACGCGCAATACAAAGCGGAGTCCGACGCACTCAACGAGTTGCGTCCGAAGATCACCGGCCTCGAAGTCTCCGTGAAGAAAAAGTTTCTAGGCTCGCCTTTGCGGCGCGAGCTGGAAAGCACGCTCGGCGAGTACCTGTTCGCGCGGTGGGAAACCGAGGTAACCGCATACGATCCCGTCGTCGAGCCGTTCGCCGTCAAAGAAGCGCAGCTTCAGGACCAGTACACCGAGCTGCTCGCCAAAGCCGAATTCGACTTCCGCGGCGAAAAATTGAATCTGCCCAAGATGGGCAAGTTCGCAGAAAACCGCGACCGCGACGTGCGTCGAGAGGCTGCAATCGTAAAGTGGGAGTTCTTCTCGCGCAATCGGGAGCAGCTCGACCGCATTTACGACGCGCTCGTTCACGTGCGCACGGAGATGGCGCGCGAACTCGAATATCACAACTTTACGGAGCTGGCGTACCGCCGTCTCACGCGCACCGACTACGGAGCGGCCGACGTCGCGCGTTATCGTGAAGAGATCGTGCGCGAAATCGTCCCGCTCGCGCAACGCATTCGGGAGCAGCAAGCGCGCGATCTCGGGATTGACGAGATCATGATTTGGGACGAGGCGATCTTCGACGTCGACGGCGCGCCCGAACCGCCGCAGGATTACGACCGCATGCTGGGGCGCGCACGCGAAGCGTTCAAGGCACTGGGCCCGGAAATCGGCGACTTCGCAGCGCTGATGATCGATCGCGACCTGCTCGACCTGCGTTCCCGCGATCGCAAAGCGGGCGGCGGTTTCTGCACGAGCTTTCCGACCTACGGCCTTCCTTACATCTTTGCAAACTTCAACGGCACGACGCACGACGTCAACGTGCTCGTCCACGAGATGGGCCACGCTTTCCAGAACTATTCGAGCCGAGACTTGCCGGTCTCCGATTACGTGTGGCCGACGTACGAAGCATGCGAAGTGCATTCGATGTCGATGGAGTTCTTGACGTGGCCGCAGCTCGAGCGCTTCTTCGGCGAAGACGCGCAGCGGTACCGGCAGCAGCACCTCAAGTCGTCGATCATTTTTCTGCCGTACGGTGCGGCGGTCGATCACTTCCAGCATTTCGTGTACGAGAACCCGGATGCGTCGCCGCAGGAACGCAATTCGTTCTGGAAGCAGCTCGAAGCGACGTATCTTCCCTGGCGCAGATACGGCGGCATCGAACACTTGGAGCGCGGCGGCTTCTGGCAGTTGCAGCGCCACGTCTACCAAATGCCGTTCTACTACATCGACTACACGCTCGCGATGTGCTGCGCGCTGCAGTTTTGGTCGAAGTCGCTCGACGACTTCGACGGCGCCGTTTCGGACTATCGCACGTTGTGCGCGCGTGGGGGAACGCTTCCGTTTCCGGCGCTGGTTCGCACGGCGGGGTTGCGATCGCCATTCGATCCGGGCGTTCTGCGCGAGGTCGCGCAACGCGCAGCGAGCGTTCTGGGTATGGCGTAAAGATGGAAACGGTCGCGTTTTTCGGAGCCGGCATGCTCGGCTCCGGTTTCGTTCGAGCTCTTTCGCGGCGCGGCATCACCGTACGCGTTTGGAACCGCACGTTCGAAAAAGCGCAGGCGCTAGAGGCTTTCGGCGCACGGGCCGTTGCTTCGCCGGCTGAAGCGGCGCGCGGTGCGCAGCGCGTGCATCTCTGCTTGCGCAGCGACGAGTCGGTCGACTCGACGCTGGACGCTGCACTCGAGGGCATCGCGCGCGGAACTCCCGTGATCGATCACACGACTGTTCTGCCTCAAAACGTCGAACCGCGCCGCCGGCGCCTGTCCGGCTGCGGCATCCCGTTTCAACACGCGCCGGTGTTCATGGGGCCGCCGAACGCGGCGGCGGCGACCGGCTTGATGCTGGCCTCGGGAGACAAAAGCATCTTCGAAAGCGTCCGTCCCGCACTCGAGCCCATGACCGGCTCCCTGTGGCATGTAGGCGAACGCAGCGATCTCGCAGCGGTTTTCAAACTGATGGGCAACGCGATGATTCTGGCTGTAGTCGGCGGCATGAACGACATGTTCTCGATCGCACAGGCCAACGGCGTGGATCGCGAGACCGCGTACACCCTTTTCCAGCAGTACGACCCCTGCGGGCAAATCGGCGGCCGCGGGAAGCGCATGGCGCAAGGCGATTACGAACCGACTTGGACGCTCGACATGGCGCGTAAGGATGCCGAGTTGATGCTGCGTTCCGCCGGAAAGCTCGAACTGCCCGTGATCGCTGCGGTTGAAAGCGCGCTGCGCGCCGCTAGCGAACGCGGTCTCGGGGAGCGGGACTTGGCGGCGATTGCGCAGGCAGCGGAGTCCGGCGCGGGAGCGGCGTCCCGCTGACCTTCGGCCGCGCGCGTTACCGCAGGCGTTGGCGTGAACACCGCGCTCGGCAGCACGTGCGGCACCGCCGGATTGAACGGCGTCGGCGTCGCGAACGCTGCGCGCGGCGTGTGAACGTACAGCGTTCGCGTGCGCGCGTCGAAGCGTACGCGAAGCCCCAGCGTTCGCGCGAGCGGTGCGAATTCGACGTACGTCGACTCGTAACGCTCGGGATCCGGCGCGGCGCTCATCGGCAGCTGCGCGAAGATATCGCCTCGCCGCACGATCAGCGCGCGGCCGTCGAATTCAATGCTTGCGGCAAGCGCGGTTACGTACGGTTCCAGCGGCGCCATGACATGGCCGCCTGCAATGTACGGCTTGTTGTACGAACGCAGCGGGACGCCGTCGAGCAGGACCGTAAGGGCCGCCGCGGCTAGTGGGAAAATCACGTCCGGACCGCGATAATACCGCAGGTGATGCGGCTCATCTTAGCATTTCGGGAAGCCGGCATGCGGTTCTCCCGCGACGGCTGCGCGTTCTTGTCACAGGCCATCGCATTCAACGCGCTGTTTGCAATCTTCCCGCTGCTCGTTCTGGTCTTGACCGCCGCCTCGCTGATCTTTCCGAACGCCGATAAGCAAGTCCTCAATTTTTTCGACACGTTTGCGCCGGCGCTGCACGATACCGTGGCAGCGAATCTTCGCACGTACGTGTACGGGCGAGGCGTCTCAAGCGCGATCGCGTTCGTCGTCGTCGTATGGGCTGCCAAAAATCTCTTCATGGGCCTGGCGTACGCGCTCAATCGCGCCCTTGCGGTGCCGAAGAGCCGGCCGCTGCTGCACGACATGGCGCTCTCGCTGGTCATGCTGCCCATCACGGGGATCATCATGATTCTGGCAATCGGCATGCCGGTAGCCGTTTCAGTCGTGTTCGCATACGCGCATGTGATCGACCCGCGCAACGTCTCCGAACTTCTCGCGTACGGCATCTCGATGGCACTCGTGTTCGTCACCGTGATCTTCCTGTACACGTTTCTCCCGAATCGGAGCGTGCGCTGGCGCTTCGCGGTACCGGGCGCGTCCTTCGTCGCGCTGATGTGGCCCGCGGTACAGTTTGCGTTCGCGTTCTACACGGTGCACGTCGACTTCACTCGCGTCTACGGCGCACTTTCCGCTCCCCTCGTTCTTTTGCTATGGTTCTACCTGATCGGCGTGATATTTTTGTTCGGCGCCGAGTTGTCGGCGGGCTGGGCGCATCTCAAAGGCACCGAACGCGTGGCACCGCTCGTCGATCCGGTGTGCGACGCCGAAGGAGCGGTCTTGGAAACGGAAGGCAAAGCAGCGTCGTGACGCTGCTGTTCGTACATGGCGCCGGCTGCACCGGAGCAGTGTTCGACGCGCAGCTGCCTGCATTTCGCGGATCGATCGCGCCGAACTTGCCCGGACATCTGCAGGCCGGCTCCGCCGCCTCCGTAGCGGAATTTGCCGATGCCGTTTGCTCGATTGCGGAGGAGCACGATACGCATCCGCTCGTCGTTTGCGGACATTCGATGGGCGCGGCGATCGCGATCGATCTCGCGCTCCGCGCGCCGTCATGGCTCGTTGGCGTGGTGCTTCTGGGCGGCGGCGCTCGTATGCGCGTCGCGCCCGCATTCATCGACGAGTGTGAACGAGACTTCGAGAGCGGTGCGCGCACGATCGCGTCATACTTTTTCGCCGACGCGACGCCGGGACCGCGTGGACGCGGCAGTCGGAATGATGCTGGCCGTCGGTCAAGCACAAACGGTTCGCGATTTTCGCGCTTGCGATGCCTTCGATGCGCTGGACCGTGTCGATCGGATACGCCTGCCGGTGCTCGCGCTTACGGGAGAAGCGGACAAGCTGGCGCCGGCCAAGCATGCGGCCGCGCTCGCCGGCCGGGTTCGCGGCGCTCAGGCGCGAATGATCCGGGACGCCGGCCACTTCGTGATGGTCGAGCGTCCCGCGGAAACGAACGCAGCGATCGCGGCGTTTGTAAGTGGGTTACAATGATCGGCTTCGAGAGGATGTTCGTGCGTCGCTTTTCCGCAGTGTTCTTGCTTTGTTTGAGTGTAGCGCTGACCGGCGCCGCACCGCCGCGTCCAACGCCCAAGCCGACGGCAACGCCGGTTCCGGTACCCGCTGCAACGCCGGTGCAGAGCTTGCCGATCGTCGTCGTCTTTCCGTTCGGCACGAGCACCGACATCGCGGCCGGCAACGGCGAGAAAGCCGCGAATCTCTTCGTCGAGCAGATGAACGCGGCGGGCGGAATCGACACGATCGGCGCGCCGTCCACCGTCAAGGAAAGCGACTACCTGAAATACGCCAAAAGCGTGAACGCCGATTACTACGTGAGCGGCTATATGACGCCGCTCGGCAACGGCGTCTCACTCGTCGAGCAAGTGGTTTCGACGCGAAGCGGAACCATGGAGTTCGGGCAGACGGCGCAGATTCAAACGTTCGCCGATGCATCCTCCCAAGCGATTGCGATTCACGACAGTATCATCGCGCAAGAACGCGGCCTGCAGGAGCAATACGAACAAGCGCAAGCAACCGCGACCGCAACGCCGATGGCCAACAATCAAGCGAACATCGGTAAGGGACTCGCCGACATAGCCGGCCTGTTCAAACACAAGGGCAAATCGACGGCGGCCGCGCCGAAAGTCGTCAAACCGAGTAAAGGCGTACTCGTCGCACGCGTGAACGGAACCGTTCCGGCGAACGATCTGTCTTCCGCGACCTCGCAGTTGTATGCGGCGCTGAACCAACGCTACTACGCGCACATGACCGCATCGTCGGGCATGAACCTCACGAAAGAAGCCGACGCGCTGTGCGGCACGAACCGCAACAACACGATCGCGACGGGAACGCTGAGCGCGGCGACCACGCACCACGGCCTCGGCTCGCGCACCCAGTGGACGTTCAATTTGGACGTGTACACGTGCTGGGGCGCGAAGCTGGCGACGCAAACGGCAACGTCCGGTTCGCTGAAAGATGCAGTCGGCAGCGCCGTGCAGGCGTATGCCGCAGCGCATCCGGAAAACGCCTAGGCGCTCCCCTTAAGCCTCGTCGGCATTTTCGTCGTCCAGCAGTCCCGGCGGCAGGTCCGTGACAATGCGCTTGTCGGCGAGATCGATCGACTGCATGAATGCGGCGACCATCGGCACGAGCTTGCCGTTTACGACAAGCATGTCGGAACTGGGATAGTGCTCCACGGCAGTGACTTTGCCCAGCGGTTTTCCTTGCGGGTCGTAAAGCATGCACCCAACCAAATCGACGTCGAGGTACTCGCCGCTCTGCAATTCGATGCGTTCACGATCGGCATAGAACGTCGCGCCCGCATACCGCTCGCCATCCGTTGCGGTAAGCACCCCTTGCAGACGGATCAACAATCGGCCTTTGTGTTCTCGCACTGCGGTAACTTCCGCGTCTTCCCATGCCCCATTCGAGAGGCACAAGTGGAAGCGTTCGCCCGCCGAAAAAAGCGTGCGACCCGCACTTGTCGGGTCGCACTTGAGTTCACCGCGTATTCCGAAAAGTCCGGCGATGCGCCCGACGGGGAGCTGATTCGAGCTCGGCATCGTCCTCCGATTCGCCTTCTTCCGCTTCGAGTTCGCTCGAATCGAAGATTTCGACGGAAACGCGCCCTTCGGCAGTCGCGCGTACGATGGTGCGCAACGCCTGCGCCACGCGCCCGTTTCGCCCGATCACCTTTCCGATATCGTCCGGATCCACGACGAGCTCGATTACAGCGCTCTCGCCGTTTTCCGGCGGAAAGTAATCGACCGTCACAACGTCGGGTTTCGCGACGAGCTTCTTCGCCAAGAACTGCAGCAGACGTCCGGCACGTTCGCGCGCTGCTTCGGGATCGGCCGGCTCACGATGCGCACCGGCCTGACGCGGCCTCCCGCCGCCGCCTTTGGCGAAGCGAGGTCCGCGCTCTCCGGTACGTTTACGCGGCGCGTCGTCTTCCGGCTCGATATCGTCGATGATCGTCTCGCTCGAGGCGATCTTGCGCGCGCCTAACGTCGAACGACGTTCGCCCTCTTCGGCGCCTTCACCGAACAGGCCGAATTCGTCATCGAAGGAGCTCATTATCCGGCGCCTTCCTGCGATTTCGGTTTGCGCTTGGTCTCGGGAATGGCTCCGCGCTCCATGATGCCTTTTTCCGCGAAAAGACGTCGCACCGTATCCGACGGCTGCGCGCCTTTGGCGAGCCACGCCTTGGCCTTCTCTTCGTTCACGACGATTTCGCGCGGTTCGACGCGCGGATTGTAATGACCGAGAATTTCGATGAAACGGCCGTCGCGCGGCGAACGGGCGTCCGCCACTACAAAACGATACGTCGGTTGTTTTTTTGCGCCCATGCGGCGCAGCCTGATCTTAACCATGATAACCCCAAATCAGCTTCGTGTTGTGCTAAATCTTTATCGGCCGCGGATTCCGAGCGGAATGCGCGGGCGTCTTTTGCCGCCGAAGCCCATCTGCTTCATCATCTTGCGGGCTTCTTCGAAACGCTTGACCAGACGGTTCACGTCGGCCACTTGCGTCCCACTCCCTTGCGCGATGCGCTTGCGGCGAGAACCGTTCAGTACGTCCGGATTCTGCCGCTCGCGGCGCGTCATCGAGCAGATGATCGCTTCGATGCGCTTGACGTCGGCATCAGGAATTTCAAAATCTTTCGGCAGCGCTCGCGAGACGCCGGGAATCATCTTCAGGATGTCCGTCATCGACCCCATCTTGCGGATTTGACGCATCTGATCCAAGAAGTCGTCGAGCGTGAAGCGCTGTTTTAGCATCTTCTGCTCGAGTTCTTTGGCCTGCTCCGCGGAGTACAGGTTTTGCGTTCGTTCGATGAGCGTGAGGACGTCGCCCATTCCGAGAATGCGCGACGCGAGCCGGTCGGGATGGAAGGGTTCGAGCGCGGAGAGTTTTTCGCCGACGCCGATGAATTTGATCGGCGCGCCCGTCACCTTATGTATCGAGAGCGCCGCGCCGCCGCGCGTATCGCCGTCGAGCTTCGTGAGAATAACGCCCGTGACGCCGAGCCGATCGTTGAAGCCCTTGGCGACGTTCGTGGCTTCCTGTCCCGTCATCGCGTCGGCAACGAACAACACTTCTTTTGGATTCAACGCCGCTTTGATGCGCTCGAGTTCGGCCATGAGATCTTCGTCGATTTGGAGTCGGCCCGCCGTGTCGACGATCACCGTGGAGATGCCCAGACGTTTGGCTTCAGCGACGCCGTTGCGCGCGATCTTCACCGGATCGCCCTGACCTTGCTCGAAAACCGGCAGATCGATTTGTTTGCCCAAAGTCTGCAATTGCGCGATCGCGGCCGGGCGGTAGACGTCCGCGGCGACGAGCATGCTGCGGCGGCCTTGCTCTTTCAAACGCAGCGCGAGCTTGCCGGCATGCGTGGTCTTACCGGAACCCTGCAGACCGACGAGCATGATAATCGAGGGAGGCGCGTCGGAAAACTGCAGACGAGCTTCCGCGCCGCCCAGCAAGTCGACGAGTTCTTCGTGTACGATCTTGACGATCGTCTGCGCGGGCGAAAGCGAGGCCATGACGTCCGCTCCAACCGCCTTCTCCTTGACGCGGTTGACGAATTCTTTGGCGGCGGAAAGCGAAACGTCGGCCTCAAGCAAAGCGATGCGCACTTCGCGCATCACTTCGTTGACGTCACTCTCGCTTAGCCGTCCTCGACCGGTCAAACGCGAGAAGATCGCGTTCAACCGATCCGAAAGTTGATCGAACATTTAAAAGGCGCTCCGCCTAACTCCGCGCCCCCCAGCTCGCGCTGGGGCCCCCAGAACTCACGGCGCCTAAACCCTCTGCTTTCTTAGACATTCCCCGTGGGCGCCGCACAGATTTCTCCGAGCTCCGCGCCCCCCACTCGCGCTGGGGCCCCCAGAACTCACGGCGCCTAAACCCTCTGCTTTCTTAGACATTCCCCGTGGGCGCCGCACAGATTTCTCCGAGCTCCGCGCCCCCCACTCGCGCTGGGGCCCCCAGAACTCACGGCGCCTAAACCCTCTGCTTTCTTAGACATTCCCCGTGGGCGCCGCACAGATTATTCCTTTGCGGTCGCTTCCTCGACGCGCTTGACCGCATCGCCGACGGTCTTGATTTTCTCCGCCTCTTCGTCCGGAATATCGATGTTGAACTCCGTCTCGAAGGCCATCACGAGCTCGACCTGGTCGAGTGAGTCGGCGCCGAGATCATCCGTGATCGAAGCTTCCGGCGTCACTTCCGACTCGTCAACGCCGAGCTGCTCGACGATGATCTTCTTGACTTTATCGAACGTGGTGGACATACATCTCCTTCACACCCCTGCGCGCGTGCGCGGCGGGGACAGTTACATTAAAACGCCGCCGTCGACCACTAGGGTTTGTCCCGTAATGTACCCGGCAGCTTCCGAACAGAGAAAAGTGACTACTCCGCTGACGTCTTCCGGCTTTCCGGCCCGGCCGAGCGCCGCCTGTTTGAGGAGATACTCGCGCGCCTCGTCCGGCATCTTTTCGGTCATCGCCGTTTCGATGAGCCCCGGCGCGACGGCGTTGACTCTTATGTTCCTCGAACCCAATTCCTTCGCTAACGACTTGGCCAGCCCAAGCAGGCCGGCTTTGGATGCCGCGTAGGCCGCCTGACCGGCATTTCCCATCACGCCGACGATGCTCGACATCAGCACGATGGAGCCGCTGCGCTGCTTCATCATCGGCCGGGCAACCGCACCGCACAAATAAAAGGCGGATTTTAGATTCACCGAAAGCATTTGATCGATTGCTTCCGGTTTGAGGCGCAGCAGAAGTGCGTCGATGGACTGGCCCGCATTTGCGATCGCAAAATCCACGCGCCCGAACTCCGACACCGTCTGCGCGACGAATCCGTCGACGGCCGCTTGATCGGCGGCATCGCCGGTTAAAACCAGACATTTTGCATCCGCGCGCGCCGCCGTACATGCGGAAACGGTTTCCTGGAGCGCGCCCGAATCGCGTCCCACCAGCGCGACGCCGGCCCCGTTCTTAACCAGGTCCACGGCAATAGCGCGGCCGATGCCGCGGCTTGCGCCCGTGATGAGCGCCGTTTTCCCGCTAAACATCGATCACGTCGAGCACGGCGCGCAGCTTTTCCACGCCGGAAAAATCGCTCACGTTTATCACCGGCGGCGCGCCGGGCAAGCGTTTGAACATCGGCGATAAAACCGGTGAAGCGCCGAATTCGACGACGAGCTCCAAATCGTACGTAAGCAGTTGCAGCGCGCAATCGTGCCAGCGCACTTCATCGGTAATCGATTTGACGAGATTCCGTTTGATCGCGTCGACGTCGCGATACGCTTGCGCGTCCACGTTCGACACGACGTCGAATTCCGGAATACGGAATTGCGCCGCCGTCACAGCCTGCGCGAACCGCGACACGGCCGGCAGCATCAGCTCGCTGTGCCACGCACCCGAAACATTGAGCGGCACGACCCGTTTCGCGCCCGCTTCGAGCAGCGCATCGCCGGCGGCTTGCACCGCAGTGAAATCCCCGCTGATGACGATCTGTGCGGGCGAGTTGAAGTTCGCGAGCTGAACGCGCGCGCCGGTCTGCGCCTTCACGCGCGCGACGACGTCGCGAATCGCCGGCGCATCCATTCCGAGCACTGCGGACATACCGCCCGGCGCCTGCTGCGCCGCAAACTGCATCGCTTTACCGCGCTCGTCCACGATGCGCAGCGCTTCGTCGAACGAGAGCGCGTTCGCAATCGTCAAACTGCAGATCTCGCCGAACGAGTGTCCCGCGCTCACGACCGGGCGCAGGACCTCACCGACGGCGTAGTACAGCGCAACGTTGGTCGTAAAAATAGCGGGTTGACTGAACTCCGTCTCGCGCAGTTTTTCTTCCGGACCGTTGCGCTGCAATTCGAGCACGTCGTACCCCAGAATGTCGCTCGCGCGGTCGAACACGCCGCGCGCGGCCCGCGAGCGGTTCGCTGCATCGATGCCCATTCCAACGACTTGCGAGCCCTGGCCGGGAAAAATCGCGGCGACGCGCATCATGCCGCCCATCTCCAAGTGACCGCGCCCCACGAAAGACCACCGCCGAAACCGACGAACACGATCACGTCGCCGTTCTTGATCTTCCCTGACTGCACCGCTTCCGAAAGCGCGATCGGGATTGACGCGGCGGACGTATTGCCGTACTCGTGAATATTGATGACGACTTTATCTTCCGGCATCTGCAGATATTTTGCCGCCGAATCGATGATCCGCTTATTGGCTTGATGCGGTATCAGCCAGTCGACGTCGCTCTTGTCCAAGTTCGCTTTTTTGAGCGCGCTGTCGGTCGCTTCGATCATCTTCGTCACGGCGAATTTGAAGACTTCGCGGCCTTCCATATAGATGTATTGCTCGCCGGCTTCATAACCCGAAGGCGTGAGCGGCTTGCGCGATCCGCCCGCGGGCACGCGCAACACTTCCGGCCGGCTTCCGTCCGAGCCCAGTTCGCTCGAGAGAAACGAGTCCACGGCCGACGCCTCGAGAATCACCGCGCCGGCGCCGTCGCCGAAAAGCACGGCGGTGGAACGGTCCATGCGGTTGACGATCTTCGTCAGAGTTTCCGCACCGACGAGCATCACGCGTTTGTATACGCCGGATCGAATCAAACTCGACGCAACCGTAAGGCCGTAGATGAAGCCGCTGCACGCGATCTCGATGTCGAACGCGGCTTTGCCGGCGGCGCCGAGTTTCGAAGCCAAAATGCACGCGGTCGCGGGAAACGGGAAGTCCGGCGTCACGGTGGCCACGATGTAACAGTCGATGTCCGGAGGCTGAAGCCCGGCGCTTTCGAGTGCGGCGCGCGCCGCGTATATCGCGAGATCGCTGGTCGCCTGTTCCGGCGCGGAAACGTGACGGCGCTTCATTCCGGTGCGCGTGGTAATCCACTCGTCCGAGGTGTCGAGCACCTTTTCCAGATCCTCATTGGTGAGAATCCCCGGCGGCGCGTGATGCCCCACGGCGAGGATCCTGACGCCGGTCGAATTCAACGTTTAGCCGTGTGAATGCCCGGCGTGCTCGTCCTTAACCTCAATGACCTGCCGGCCAGCATACGTTCCGCAATGCTCGCATACGAAGTGCGGGCGCTTGGGCGCGTGACACTGCGGACACTCGACCGTCGTCACCGCGTTCAATTTCCAATTGGCCGCGCGACGGCTGCGCGTCTTGCTGCGCGGAGTTTTCCACTTCAGGTTCGCCACTGTTTTCGTTCTCCGTTTGCCCTTACGCGGGCTGGTCCCCGTCGGGTGCGCACGTGCACGCGCCCGTGTTTTTGTTCTCGCCGCAAGCCGGACAGATGCCCTTGCAGTCTTCCGCGCACAGCATGCCGAGCGGGACGGCGCTGCACACCAACTGCGTTGTTAGATCGTCGACGTTCAAACGGTCACCCGTCAGAACGTTGCTCTCGGCGAAGGGATCGGTTTGCGCCTCACCATCCGTCGAAAGCTGCTCGTCGACGTCGACGTGCATCGCGCGATCGACCTCGCCCAAACATCTATTGCATTCGCTATGGACCCCGACATCGATCGTTCCGGCAATCTCGAGCATGTCTCCGGTGGAGTGCATGTCCAAATGCACGCGCGCCGGTTCGGGAAAGGTGATTCCCTCGAACGGCTCCAGAGCCACTTGCTGATCGACGGAGAGACGCTGACGTCCACCCGCGAGCAGAGCACCGATATCGACCTTGTGCGAAGAAGCCATAACATAGAGGAAGGCCGCCCGGCTTTGGGGGGCCTTCTAAACTCGAGACATTGTAGACCCCCCGGAAGCGGATTGTCAAACGGCGTTGTCGTCGTGACGGTACCGCACCATGAGTATCGTCACGAGCATCCCGCAGACCGCCCGCTCGCTCGCGCTCCACGGGGTGGCCTTTGCGCCCGAAATCGCCAGCGCGGCAGGGAAGTATCACGTAGACCCGGCCCTCCTGGCGGCAGTAGCCGCCCAAGAAACCGGCGGTCCGGGAAGCAATGCCGGCCGCAACGTCGTCGGAGACGGCGGCCATGGCCGCGGCATCTTCCAAATCGACGATCGCTACCATTCCTTCGCCACTACTGCGGCAGCAATGGATCCGCAATCGAATGCGGACTACGCCGCCGGGATGATCTCGGGTCTACTCAAACGCTACGGCGGCGACGTTCATAGGGCGCTTTCGGCGTACAATGCCGGCGACCCGAACGCCTCGGGGACCATCACGTCGTGGCAAGACGGGCGACGACTCGGCTACGCCGACTCGGTCCTTCGCCATTACGCCGACCTCCAAGGCGACACGCCGGAAACTTTGACGCAGGCGCTGTCGGCGGATAGCCAAGACGAACAAGCCTCAGTCAATGCACTCTCGTCATTTGCATCGCTTCAGGTGCCTGCGCCCGCACTTTGCCCGAGCGAACTGCCGCAGTCGTATCCGAACCGTCCGCGCGACAATAGTCCGGACTTCGGATCGATCGTTTTTGCGCAGGACGGATCTAGCAACTAGCGCGGCCGGGCGTGATAGCGCTGCGCATCTCACTTTAAGGAGTTACCGTATGCACCTGAGTCTCGGAGGCATCGTCAAAGGCGTGACGACCGGCCTTCTCACCCTTGCCGAAACGGCAAACCCGGTCGTTGCAGCCGGCGCCGGCGCGATGGCGTTGCTATCGAATTCGTCCGCACAGTCGGGCGGAACGACGCCGGTGCCCACGTTCAGCCCTCTTCTCGACGAACTCAGCGCCGAAAATCCGACGGCGCAGCAGAACGTGAACGCGCTCTCGTCGTATGCGGATCTGATCGCTGCATAGGCGCGCACCATGCAAATGAATATCGGTTCCGCGCTGGGTATGGGTGCGCAGACGTACGCGATGACGGGAAATCCGCTGCTGGCCGGCATCGGCGCGCTCGCCGGAGGCGTGATGGGCGGCACGACGGCCGGAAACTTGACCGGTGCGCTGGGAAACGGCGGCCTCGGAGCGATTAACGCCGGCGACGAAGCCTTCCAACTCTACATGTACACCGAGCAAATTCAGCACCAAGAGCAGATGCAAGTGCAATCCGAGGCGTTTGACGAGATGATGGACGAGAAGTCGGAGCAGATGCGCGAGGTGAACACGCTTCGCGACGTTCAGATGGCGCAGCGCAAAGCCGACGACGCCATTACCAAGAAATTCATCGAGTCGATTACCGAGTGATCGATCGCACGAAAATGGCAGCGCGTACGCCCGCGCGTGCTGCCAAACCGGCTGCCGACGATGCCGTCACGGCGCAACAAGCGACGTTCGATCGAGAGATGGAAGAACGCGCGGAACTCGAGCGCGAAGCCAACGTGCTGCGCGACATGATGCTCGCCCAGCTCAAAGACGACGACGAAGCGCTCAAGAAGTACATCGCTATGATCTAGTCGGCCGAGCCGGCAGGGGCGCCTTGCACCGTGTGGTAAGATTAGGACTTGTTCGGGCCATTAGCTCAGTTGGTTAGAGCGCATGCTTGATAAGCATGAGGTCCCAAGTTCGAGCCTTGGATGGCCCACCAATACCGCAGCCCCGCGAAAGCGGGGCTGCTTTTTTACGGCCGCTCGCAACTAGATCGGAAGCTGCGGCCACGTTGCCGAAAAACGACGCCGGCATCTTCGCCGGAAATTCGTAATCGCTGAACGTGTATTCGCCGAAATAGTCGACGCGCTGCGAATACTCTCTGCGGCTGTACGCCCACACGACATGATTCACGAGCAGGTATGGACCGGTATAGCCGAGCTCTACTTGAAATTCCGCGAGTTCGTTATCGCGATTGCCTTCGCTCCAAAACGTGACGGGACCGGTGATCTCGAGCTTCCAGATGTCCCGCGTTCTCGTGTCGACCCATAAGTCTTTGAGCGACGGCCGCGTGGCCGGTCCGCCGCTGAAATGCAAGTGATACGTCTCGTGTGACTTGTACGGCTCTTCATCGGCAATCGTGCACGTCACGTCCCCCATCGTTCGCACCTGCGCGATGATCGGCAGGCCGCCGGCATCCGGCAGCCACATTTCGCGCCTGGTTCCATACGGACCCAATTCCGGCGGCCCCGGTTCGGCATGACGCGTCACGAATGGTTCGTAGTTGAATCGCTCGTCCATGACGCGCGCAACGCCGTCGTCGCGGTAGTCCACATACGCGATACTCGAAACGAGCGGAGTGCGATCTTCAGTTACGGATATTCGTTCGCTATACGTTACGTACGGCGGATGCGCACCGTTTGCGTTGTGACGCAGCGCAGCATCGAAGACGTCCCAACACGGCGGAACGGCACCCAGAGCGGCCAAAAGCAGCGCATGGATCATCGTCTTCGCCTCCATCTTTAGTATCGGCTTTTTGGCGGGCGGCGCGCAAGGCATGACGCGAATCTTAGCGTTGGGCCGTTCGACGTTTGCAGGTGCGAAACCGGTACCTTGCGAACGTGCGGCGGTCGAAGAAACGGGGATGTCAGCTCAGTTGGTAGAGCGCCTGCTTTGCAAGCAGGAAGTCAGGGGTTCGAATCCCCTCATCTCCAGGATGTTGCGCACCCGCCGGGAAGCATGGCGGGTCGCTTCGGGGGCATAGCTCAGTTGGTAGAGCATTACGCTGGCAGCGTAAGGGTCAGGAGTTCGAGTCTCCTTGCCTCCACCAAATTCAGAACATTGAATGGCCGCGTTGCATCCGGGGCCATTCGCTTTTACGCCACCGCGTGGTACACTCGCGTCGCGGAGTACGCCGGACGGCCGCGCCGCAAGGCGAGGAAAGTCCGGGCTTCACAGGGCAGGGTGCAGGATAACGTCCTGTCGGGGAAACTCGAAGGAAAGTGCCACAGAAACATACCGCCCCAAATGCTAAACGTTTTTTTGGGACCGCTGGGGGACCCACGCGCTTTGCGTGTGGGGGGCACGCAGGTGCTTGCACCGGAGTGCCTGTTAAACTGACGGGGGTCCCAAATTGCGCTAGCAATTTGGGGTAAGGGTGAAATCGTGAGGTAAGAGCTCACGGAGCCGCACGGTGACGTGCGCTCGGGTAAACCCCACCTGAAGCAAGACCGCTCGATATCTCCACCGCTTCGGCGAGGGAGCGGACTGCCCGTCCGAACGAGCTACGTCGCATCGAGCCTCGCGGCAACGCGCGGCCAAGAGAGATGGCCGTCACTCCGGCGACACGCCGGGGGACAGAATCCGGCTTACAGGCGTACTCCGCAGTTCTACTTCGTGACAACAGCCAGCGGAGAAGTCCAATCGCTGCCGTCGCTGAAGCGCACGTATGCTATAAAACAGGCGATGGAGCCGACGCGTGTCTCGCCGAGACTAGTGCTCCATGATGGATTTTCCCGGCTCGCCGGTGAGATGACGACGTTTTCTCCAAAACTGCCGGTTTCGCCGCCGTAGAAAATCGCGAGCGGATCGCTGCTGCCCGCTTTCAGTACATTGAATTCGTAGACAACGCCGGTGACTATTTTTTGGGATTGATTTTCGGACTGTGCCGTTGCGTAGACGTCCGTTCCGCCGGAAAACGGACCCAAAAGGTAACCTTCATGGTCCGAATAATCGCCCGACCCATAAGAGACGCTGTGGCCGTTGGTGGACATTCCCGCGACACCGGACCCGGACTGGCCATAGGACGCGCCATTGTTCGACCACCCGGGGACAGATAGCGCTACTGTGGCGGAACACGACTTGATCTGCACGGGGGCAGCGGTTTGCGTAATGACGGTAGTCGGTACGGCACCTGCGGCCACCGGCAATAGCGCAACAGCACCCCACGCTGCGCAGGCGAGCAAACGTTTCATAGTGTTTAAATTATAGCACTGACGCCTTCCCGCCCCGCCCGCCTACAGGCGTACTCCGCAATTTCCGTAATTCTTCCGCCATGAGGCCTGCGGTGTGGCGCACCCTCGCACTGTTGTTCATTACAGCGGCGGTTGCGTTCGTCGGCTACCAGTTGACGTTGCCGGACCGCGACGAATTCGGACTGCACTTGCGGGTGCCGCCCCGGAATGCGGGCGTCGTCCAGGTGACGGGCGTCGATAGCGGCTCGGCCGCGGCGCGCGCCGGCATTCGCGCCGGCGACACGATCTGGTACGGCGATACCGCACTGGACCGCGCGCGCGTCTTGTATGCGACGCCCGGTTCGCGCGTTACAGTCCTGGTAAACGGCACGCGGCGCGTTTCGTTCACCGCCAAGCCTTTTGCGCGCATGGAAACGCTCTGGGCCGTGACGATGCTCAGACTCGCGTTTCTGGTCGTAGCCGCGCTGTTGGCGTGGCGCAGACCCGACGATCGTGCCGGGCGGGCACTGGTCGCGTTTCTGTGGTGTTACGGACTTGCCATCGCGCTCTCGAACGGCGTACTCCCGAGCCCGCTGCTCTCGCTGATCGTGATGCAGGTCGTGGATCTGGGACTTCTCTTGCTTGGAGTTGCCGCAGCGGCGCAGTTCGCAGCCTTGTTTCCGTCAGGGCGAGCACATCCGCTTCCCGGCACGCTTTCTCGCATTGCACTCGTTCTCTCAATCGCCGCCGCCGGCGGCCTTTCGATCGGCGAATGGCTGCCTCACTCCGCGAGTACGCTTTCCGTACTCTCCGCGGCGTTTCTGTTTTCGTTCGTGCTCATCAGCCTGCTCGTGGTCGCGACGCTCATCGCAGCGTACGTGCAAGGCGCGCCGGACGAGCGGCAGAGGCGGCGCTGGGTATTCGTGATTCTGGGCGTTGGATTGTCGGGTCCGCTCGTCGACGTCGCCGTCAGCGGCATCTTCGGCTTCAGTCCGCTGGTGGACCAGCTACGCTGCTTTCATTGGCGGTGCTTCCGATTGGCCTGGCCTACGTCATCTTGCGTCATCGCGTCATCGACGTCGGTTTCGTCCTCAATCGCGCGGTGGTGTACACGGGCGTGTCGCTCGTGGTCGTCGGCGTTTTCGTCGTCGTCGAAACGCTGCTTGCGAAATACGTCGAGAACACGAGCCACGTCACGAGCGTCGCCGTGCAGCTCGCCGTTGCGTTGGCGCTGGGCTTTTCGATTCGCTACGTGCATGCGCGCGTCGATCTGTTCGTCGACAGCGTCCTCTTCCGCGAGCGCCATCTTGCCGAAGCCGCAATACGCGACTTCGCAGAAGACGCGGCGTATATTACCGACGCCGAAGTTCTGCTTTCACGCTGCGTGAACACCGTGGAACGATACGCTCGCGCGCGCGGCGCAGGCGTATGGATTGCGGAGGGCGTGACGTACCGTGCTGCTGCTACGACGTTTGCCCTCGCGCCCACCGTCGACGAAAACGATCCCGCGATCGTCGCGATGCGCGCTCGCCGCGTTACCGTGCACGTGCGCGAATCCGGCTCCGCGCTGCCCGGGACGCTGGCGGTTCCCATGATCGTGCGCGGCGACGTACTGGGCATACTGGTATGCGGCCCCAAGGTCGACGACGAGACGTACGCACCGGACGAGCAGGACGCGCTTGCTTCCCTCGCTACCGCCGTCGGCCACGCCATCGATACGATTGCGATTCGCGACCTGCGGCGGCGTTTGGAGCTGCTAACTGCAACCGGCGGGAGCCACCAGGCGTTCTAGGCGAAGGATATGAGTATGACCGAGCAACGTTTCACCCCCGAAATGACCGTCGACCAGGCGTTCAAACTCCACGCCGGTGCGCGTCGCGTCTTCGCGCGATTCCACTTGGGAGGCTGTTCGAACTGTGCGATCAGCGAGTCGCACACCATCGGCGCCGTCAGCGAAGATTACGGTATTCCACTACCGATGTTGCTCGAGAGCCTGAACGCGCTTTGGGATCAGGGCAAGCTCGCGGTCGGGGACAAGGTGCGCATTCCCGACGAGATTCGTTCCAAGATTCCGCAGCTTGCGAACGTTCCGGAGATCGGTGAAATCAGAAGCGCGGAAGCCGGCGCGTACACCGCCGAGTTCGGCGAAGTGCGGCTGCAAGGTTTGGCTGAAGATTTCATCCCGGTCGAAGCTACGGTCACCGCGCCGTAAGAATCGAACCGGATCGCAGAAAGCAAAAGGCCCGCTGAAGCGGGCCTTTTCTCGTTACAGCGTTTTGCGTTCGGAGAAGCCTTCGTCCATCCCGTGCCAATGCGCGATGCGTTCTTCTCCGGCTTTCCAGCACAGATACACCGCGCGGCCCTCTCGCATCGACGGAAAATCGATTAATCCGAGGTCGATGTCTTTCACGAGACACCCGTACGCTTCGATCCGGTTGATGATGCGCACGATCTCCGCCTTCTGTTCGCTAAAGCGGCCCGGCGTGAAGGGCGAGCGCGGCGTGGCCATACGCGAATACGGGGTGGGTTCGGTTCCGCGCAGCACCGGATCGCTCTCGAGCAGGCGAATCGCCAAGTCCCGGCGCTTTGCCCACAACTCCTCGACGAGCGGGGCGACCTTCGGGATGAGGGCGTTGGCCTTTTCGGGCGAAAACAGTTTCATGACGTGTGCACGCTCCGGGTGCGTCGGATGGCTCTAGAACGGCTCGTCTTCGTGACCGGACTCTCGGGCGCCGGGAAGAGTCAGGCGATGAAGACGCTTGAAGACTTGGGCTTTTACTGTGTAGATAACCTTCCTCCGAAGCTCGTTCCGCAAACCCTCTCGCTCCTTAAGGACGCACAGGTGCGCGAGGTCGCTTTGGCACTCGATGTGCGCAGCGGCGGTACGCTCGGGGAAGCGGTGCCGCTGATCAGCCGAATTTCCTCCGACGGACACCGCCCGCAGCTGCTCTTTCTGGATGCGCGCGACGACGTGCTCGTGCGGCGTTACAGCGAAACGCGGCGCCGCCACCCGTTCGCATCGGTCGGTTCGGTGCGCGAGGCGATCGCGGTCGAGCGAACCGCGCTCGCGCCGCTGCGCGCACTTGCGACCCAAGTCATCGATACGACCAACATCACGCACGCGGATCTCAAAGAACGGCTGTCTGCGACGTTCCTAGTCGAATCCGAACGCGCGCTTTCGGTCACGCTCGTCGCCTTTGGGTTCAAGTACGGGATACCGCTCGATCTCGACATGCTCTTCGACGTCCGCTTTCTGCATAATCCGAACTACGTGGAAGGCCTGCGGCCGCTCACGGGCGCCGACCCGGCGGTCGCCGAATACATCGAAACGGATGCCGCCCTCGCGCCGTTTCTGGATAGGCTGTTCGACATGATGGACTTCTTGATGCCGCGCTTTTTGGCCGAAGGCAAATCGCAACTCACGATCGGCATCGGGTGCACCGGTGGGCGCCACCGGTCGATTTACATCGGCCGCCGCTTGTTCGATCATTTGGAGCGCCAGGCGCTCGCCGACGTCTATCTCGACACACGGGACGAGAGCCGATGACGCTCAACCGCGTGCCGCCGGTTCTGCGCTGGGCGTACCCCGGCCTGGGCATCAAACGCTGGCTCATCGTCGCAATCGCCGGTATTTTGCTGCTCGTGAATGGGATCGATCGGTACCTCGTCGCGATTGGCTTCGATTTGCATGCGAACGAACTGGTGGACAGCTTCGTCACCGATTATTTTCCACCGGGATACTTGGCGTGGATCTCCATCATCGTCGGCGTCGCGCTGATCTTTCTGGGCATCCGTCAATGGCTGCTCGCGATTCTGCGCGCCGGCGCGATGGGCGGCAACGAGCATATCCTCGACACGCTCTACTCCATGCGCTTACGTCACGGTTACAAAATCGTCGCGATCGGCGGCGGCACGGGTCTTTCCACGCTGCTGCGCGGTTTGAAAAGCAAAACCACTAATCTCACGGCGATCGTCACGGTAAGCGACGACGGCGGCAGTTCCGGACGCCTGCAAAAAGAGCTCGGCGTGCTCCCGCCGGGCGACGTGAGAAACTGCCTGGTGGCGCTAGCGGACGACGAGGCCATGGTCACCGATCTGTTTCGTTATCGCTTTCACGAAGGGGAAGGCCTGACGGGGCACTCGTTCGGGAATCTGTTTTTGGCCGCGATGACCGGCATCACGGGCAACTTCGATCGCGCGATCAAAGAATCGAGCCGCGTGCTGAACATCAAAGGGCGCGTGCTGCCGGCGACGCTCGGCATCGCGCACTTGTGCGCGCGTCTGGACGACGGCACCGTGATCGAGGGTGAGACCAACATCTCGAAATCCCACAAGCGAATCAAGCAAGTTTTCTTCGATCCGCCGTACGCGGCGCCGCTTACGGAAGCGATCGCCGCAATTCGCGAGGCCGACGCGATCGTGCTCGGACCGGGCAGCCTGTTCACCTCGATTCTGCCGAACTTTTTGGTGGATCGCATCGCGCGTGAGGTCGCCGCGTCTTCAGCCGTGAAGATGTACGTCTGCAACGTCATGACGCAGCCTGGCGAAACCGATGCGATGAGCGCCGCCGACCACGTGGAAGCGCTGATGGAAAATGCGGGGGCGCGCGTTTGCGATTACGTCGTGGTCAACGACGAGCCGCCTTCCAAACTGCTCGAGGCGTACGCGGAGGAAGGGCAGATTCCGGTCGCGCCCGATCTCGAACGCATTCGCGCGCTGGGGCTCACACCGGTTCACGCGCACGTCATCAGCGAAACCGTGACCGTGCGTCACGATCCTGAAAAACTCGCTCACATCGTCATGGGCGTCATCGATCGCGCCATCGCGCAGCGCGCGTCGTACATGCGCCCGGCGCAAGTCTACGAACAGCGCTCGAACTCCCCCGCGTAGCGTCCTTCAGAAATCTTTCATATTTGTCCGCCACGCTGGCGGGATGAAGACCGGCGTTTTCACTTTGCTCGCGGCGCTGACGCTCGGCGCCGGCGCGCCCGCAACGACGACCGTCCATATCGTCGATTTCGCCTTTAAGCCTGCCGCGCTCACCGTGCACACCGGGGACAGCGTCGTATTCCAAAACGACGATCCGGTCACGCACAACGTCAGCAGCGACGCTTTTCAGTCCGCAGACATCGACGGCGGCAAATCGTGGAAGTACACGTTTACCAAGGAAGGCACGTTCGCATACGTGTGCACGTACCATCCGGGAATGAAGGCGACGATAACCGTCACCGCTGCGCAAACTGACTCGCGAATTCTCGCGCTGCGCTTTCCAGAGCGGTCGAATCCGCCTGCCGCACCGTGATGCCGCGGTCCTCGAGTTCTTGCCGCGCGTGCGGCTCGACCAGGCCCGCGAAGGCCACCACCGGAACGTGCTCGGATGCCGCAAGTTCTGCTACGCCGCTGACGGTTTTGCCGCGCAGCGTCTGATCGTCGATCTTTCCCTCGCCGGTAACGCACAGCGACGCGCCATGCAGCGCGCGCTGCAGCGCGAGTTCGCCGGCCATGACGTCGACGCCGCGTTTCACCTCCGCGTTCAAAAACTGCAGCAGTGCGTACCCGAGGCCGCCGGCAGCGCCGGCGCCCGGCGTATCGCGTTCGTCGCGCCGGCACGCGCGTGCGGCAACGTCCGCGATGCGTTCGAGCGCCGAATCGAGCAGCGTAACCTGCGCGGCGTTTGCGCCCTTTTGCCGCCCGTAGACGCGAGACGCGCCGTGCGGACCGCATAGCGGGTTGTCGACGTCGCTTGCAGCAAGTACCGGAATGCGCAGCGCGCGCGCATCGAACCCCGACATGTCGATTTCATCGAGCCTGCGGTAACGCGCGATCGCGCGGTCCAGCGTCTCACCTGTTTCATCGATAAATACGGCGCCAAGCGCGCGCAGCATGCCCGTTCCCGCATCGTTGGTTGCGCTTCCCCCGAGCCCGATAATGATTCGACTCGCGCCGGCGTCCAGCGCGGCACGCACGAGTTGACCGGTGCCGTACGTGTCCGCACGCAGCACGTCGCGGCGATCCTCCGGCACGAGCTGCAAGCCCGAAGCGGCGGACATCTCGATAATTGCGGTACCGCCGAGCACCGCGAACCCCGCATCGATCGATTCGCCGAGCGGGCCCGCGACTTGCGCGCTGAGTCTTCGAGCGCCGGCGCGCACGAATGCATCGACCGTTCCTTCACCGCCGTCCGCCATGGGCGCAACGACGAATTCCGCATCGCGCAGCACCGCACGCATGCCGCGTTCGATTTTATCCGCGGCTTGCGCGGCGGTCAAACGTCCCTTGAATTTGTCCGGAGCGATGACCACGCGCATCGCCGGCGCCATTAGTGCGAAAGCGTTATAGTGAGCGCCAGCGGTTTGTCCGGCGCCAAGTGCGCGCTGCTGGTATAGGCCTTGTACGTGCCGTCCGGCGTGCTTACCTGATAGTCGATGTCGCCGACGGGTACTTTCGCAAACGAGAATTTTCCGGCAGCATCCGTCGTCGCCGTAAGCACGGTGTCGATCGTTACCGCCGCTCCGGAGACGGGCCGATTCGTCGCCGCATCGAGTACGACGCCGGAAACGCTCTGATACGTTCCGCCCGGCGGGAGCGCCGAGTCGTCGCAAGCGGCCAATGCAAAAACGCCGACGAATGCGAGAAGTAGCCCGAGGGCTCGTGCGCGTTTCATAAGGCTCCCTTTCTTCTCTTTATCATACCCGGCCTACGACCGCAGGGCCATCCCGCGAGAGCGCGGAAGGCGCGTTCACCCCATCTTCCCTGGAGGCGAAGACCTTGACGACCACCGCGTCGGACACGCGTTCCGGCATGCAGTATTTCGACGATGCGCTCGCAGCCATCGGAAACACCCCGCTCGTACGGCTGAATAAGGTAACGGACGGCGCGCAGTGTTTGGTGCTCGCCAAGGTCGAATACATGAATCCGGGCGGCAGCGTGAAAGATCGCCCTGCGGTCGCAATGCTCGACGCCGCCGAACGTGCGGGTCTGCTCAAGCCCGGCGGAACGATCGTCGAGCCGACGAGCGGCAACACCGGATCGGGGCTTGCAATGGCGGCGGCGATTCGGCGCTATCGCTGCATCCTCGTCATGCCCGACAAGATGGCCAAGGAAAAAGTCGATCTGCTTCGCGCGTACGGCGCCGAAGTGGTCGTCACGCCGACGAACGTGCCGAACGATTCGCCCGAATCCTATTACGGCGTGGCGAATCGCCTGGCGTCCGAGATTCCCGGCGCATTTCAACCGAATCAATTTCACAATCATCACAATCCGGAAGCGCACTATCACTCGACCGGCCCCGAGATCTGGACGCAGACCGCCGGACGCATCACGCATTTCGTGGCCGGAATCGGCACCGGCGGAACGATTTCCGGAACAGCGCGCTATTTGAAAGAGCAAAACCCGAAGATTCACGTGATCGGCGCGGACCCCGAAGGCTCGATTTACTCGGGGGACACGCCGAAGTCGTACGCAGTTGAAGGCATCGGCATGTCGTATCTGCCCGAAACGGTCGACATGAAGGTGATCGACGAGATGGTACGCGTTTCGGATCGCGAGTCGTTTCTGACCGCGCGCCGCATCACGCGGGAAGAGGGTTTGCTCGTTGGGGGATCGTCCGGCACCGCAGCCGTCGCCGCGATGAAACTGGCAAAAACGCTTCCGGCGGACGCCGTGCTGGTTGTGCTGTTTCCCGATTCCGGCCGCGGCTATATGTCGAAGATATTCAACGACGAGTGGATGATCGCGAACGGCTTCCTCTCGGAAGGCAAGCGGCGCGCAACCGTCGGCGACGTACTGCGCAGCAAACGCCCGCTGCCGCCGCTCATCACGGTGAAGGATACGGATGCGGTGCGAACTGCGCTGGATCTCCTTCGGCAGTACGAAATATCGCAAATTCCCGTGATGCGCGGAACGGAACAAATCGGCAGCATCAACGACATTGCGGTGATGCAGGCGGTATTCGACCGCGCCGACATCATTCATCAGCCCGTAAGCGAAGTAATGGGCCGGCCGTTCCCGGTGCTCGATCAAAGCGAAGAAATCGAACTCGCCTACAAACTTCTGACGCTCGCGAACCACGCCGTGGTCGTCACCGATGAAGACGAACCCATCGGCGTCCTGACGCGCCAGGACATCATCAGTTATCTGTCCGCTTCCAGCGACCCGAAGGTGCGCCACTGATGAAATCCTTTGTGGGTCGGCTGGAGCGCCTTTGTACCAAACCTTTTGCAAGCATGGAATTGCTGCGTCGTAACGCGGCAATTCCTTCCGCCTATCGATCCCATCGGGGGCCCCACTTTGTGGGGGGCGCGGAAGCTCGGCTGGAGCGCCTTTGTACAAAGCCTTTTGCAAGCATGGAATTGCTGCGTCGTAACGCGGCAATTCCTTCCGCCTATCGATCCCATCGGGGGCCCCACTTTGTGGGGGGCGCGGAAGCTCGGCTGGAGCGCCTTTTAAAATGAAATTCTCCACCAAAGCCATCCACGTCGGACAAGGCGCGGATCCGGCGACCGGCGCGACGATCGTTCCGATCTATCAGACGTCCACGTACACGCAGGAAGCAGTCGGCGAGCACAAGGGTTTCGATTACAGCCGCACGGTGAACCCCACCCGCGTCGCGCTGGAGGCGCAACTCGCCGCCCTCGAAAACGCCGACTACGGCAGCGCGTTTGCGAGCGGCATGGCCGCGACGTCGGCGGTGCTGAATCTGCTTTCCGCCGGCGATCACGTCGTCGTGACCGACGATCTTTACGGCGGAACGTACCGGCTCTTCTCCCGTGTGCTTTCGCGCTACGGTCTGGAGTTCACGTACGTGGACATGGCGGACCTGGACGCCGTGCGCGCGGCAGCCAAGCCGAACACGAAGATGTTCTGGGTCGAAACGCCGACGAATCCACTGCTTAAACTGATCGACATCCGCGCTATCGCGGGCATCGCACAGACACACCGCGAGAAGGCCGTGGTCGTCGTCGACAATACATTCGCTTCGCCGTTTTTTCAGCAGCCGCTCACGCTCGGTGCGGACATCGTCGTGCATTCGACGACGAAATACATCGGCGGTCATAGCGACGTCGTCGGCGGCGCGGCGCTGACGAGCAGCAAAGAGTTTTACGACGTCATCAAATTTCACCAAAACGCCGTCGGCGGCGTACCCGGCCCGCACGATGCGTGGCTCACCATGCGCGGCGCGAAAACGCTCGCGATCCGCATGCGCGAACATGCGAAAAATGCCCAAGCGATCGCGGAATTCCTGTCGGCTCACCCGGAAGTCGACCGGGTGTACTATCCCGGCCTGCCGTCGCATCCCCAGCACGAGCTTGCCAAACGCCAGATGAGCGGATTCGGGGGGATGGTCTCGTTCACGCTCAAAGGACCCGAGCAGCGGGCGATCGACTTCGCCAATCGCATGCAGTTTTTCAGTTTAGCGGAAAGTTTGGGCGGTGTTGAATCGCTGATCTGTCATCCGGCACGCATGACGCACGGATCGATTCCCAAAGAGGAACGCGAGAAGCGCGGGGTGACCGACGGTTTACTTCGTCTTTCGGTCGGTATCGAAGACGTCGACGATCTGATCGGCGACTTGGATCAGGCGCTACGGGCGTCCGTTCGGATAAGCGACGCTGCTGGCGTTCGCTAGCGCTTTCTTCGCCTCGTCTTCGGTGATCGTTCCGTAGCGGGCGCTGACTGCGAGGACGATGCCGCGCACGCCGTCGACCCAAACGTATTCATAGCGCTTCTCTTCGTTGAAACCGCTGCCGACAGTGATGTCTTGCCAGTACGCCGGCATGCCGTTGGACAGCGTCGTTAATTCGTGCTTCTTCACGAACACGCCGTCCATCTGATTACGCAATTCGTTTTCCGTGACCGTTTCGAAGCCGGCCAAGTTTCCGTCGAAATTTTCCATCTGAATCGTGATTGCGCGGCCCGCGGTGGCTTTCGTGTTGCCCGCAAAGGCCGCAACGAGCGTCGGCTCCTCGAATTGCGTGGGATCGTGCGGCGGTATGGGCGCCTTCACGTAACCGGGACCAACCGTAAACGTCATGGCCGGATCGGTGAACTGATTCGGCGCGGCGGTCGGGCCGGCGTACACTTGCGGAGCGTCCTGCGCAAGAGCGGGCACGGCACACGCCGCCGCTGCGCAAAGGACGAGGGCAAGGACGAACCGGTTCATGTTCTCTCCAAGACGCCGGACAACGCCGGCAGCGATACGTCGTAACGGTACCCGACGTTTCGATGATCGTCATCGAACTCTTCGTGACGCACGTCGAGTCCCATTTCGCGCATACGAGACGCAAGCACGCGCGCTCCGATGTCCAAAGCGTATTCGTCGCGCCGGCCGCAATCTAGATAACGCAAACGCAGGCGTCCCAGTTCCGCTTGCTTGCCCAGGCACATCTCGACCGGGTCGAACGCGAGCCAGCGCGCAAACACGTCCTCACGCAGCTCCCCGGTTTTTCGGTCGAACGGCAGATCGAGATCGAACGCCGTTGCGGTTCGCGGTGAATACGCGGCAGCATACCCGAGCATCTCCATCGTTTCGTAGTCCGTTTGCGGGCGTTTGTTGCGCATTCTCGAAGTGGTCGACGAACTTGCCGATATCGAAACCGAATTTCTCGAGCGTGCGCTGCACTTTCACGAATGCGGGCGGATGCGCGTACCGAAAATACGCGTCACCGCTGTGCGAGGCGAGCGCGGCGAAGACACCGGGGTGCTGCATGCACAAGTGCAGCGCACCGAAGCCGCCCGACGACTTGCCCAGCACTGCTCTGCCGCCTTCTTCCGCGACCGTGCGATACGACTCGTCGACGTGACGCACGACGTCTCGCACCACGTACGTGGCGTAATCTCCGTTGTGAATCGAGTCGACGTACTGCGAACCGCCCAATCGCGTAAAACCATCGACCAGAACCAGAAGCGCGGGCGGCATCTGCTGCTCGGTGATGAGACGGTCCATCCGTTGCAGGACGTTCTGCTCCCATGGGCGCGCGCTGATCAGCGCGGCAACGTCGCCGGTATATCCATGCAGACAGTACAGCACCGGGTACGCTCGCGAGCCTTCCGGATCGTAATGCGGCGGCACGTACACCGCGACCGGCCGTTGCGCGGGATCCCCGAGCGCATTGCCCTCGAGCGCTGCGCTGGTAATAAAATCCAACCGCACATCGCCCTGCAGTCTGAGCAGACGCGAAAGCGCGCTTTGCCGATCCGTCATGCGGCGCTCTTCGCCGCCAGGGTCGGCCGTCACTACAGAGAACGGCGCGAAGATGATCCGCGGCATCAACCTGCGCGGCGCCGTTGCGCTCAACGTCATCACGATGATCGGCATCGGCCCGCTCGTGACGATTCCGCTCGTCCTCGCGCAGCTCGCGGGACCGCTAGCGCTCGCCGGATGGATTGCGGGCGCGCTCGTCGCGCTGTGCGACGGATTGGTGTGGGCGGAACTGGGTTCACGCTATCCCGGTTCCGGCGGCACGTACGTTTACTTGCGCGAAACGTTCGGCTCGAAGCGGTGGGGACGACTGCTCGCGTTTCTCTTCAATTGGCAGTTTCTCTTGTACGCGCCGTTTCTTCTTGCGAGCGGATACATCGGGTTCACCGACTACCTGGGATATTTGGTGCCGGCGGTCGCGCAGCATGCGGCGCTTCACGTCGGCGCTTCCGTGCTCGTCGGCGTGGTCGTGATTGCAATGCTGTATCGGCGCATCACTGCCGTTGCCGCGCTCGGTACGGCGCTCGCCGTCGCCGCCGTCGGCACGCTGCTGCTCATCATCGCCGCTTCGTTCACGCACGCGCATTTTCACGAAGCATTCGCGCTTTCGAAACCGGTTTCGCTGGGAACCGGCTTTTTCGCCGGTTTGGGCGGCGCGCTTTACATCACGCTGTACGACTATGTCGGCTATAGCGACGCAGCGCTGATGAGCGACGAAGTGCGCGATCCGCACCGGACGATCCCGAAAGCCGTCGTCCTTTCGATCGTCATCGTCGCGGTGCTGTATATTTTACTGCAAGTCGGCATACTCGGCGTGATACCGTGGCGCACGCTCGTCGGCCCGGATGGAACGCAAACGCCGCAGGCACAGTTCGTCGCTGCAACCGCCGTTGCCGTCGCCTGGGGCGTCTGGGCGGCGCGCGGAATCACCGTGCTGATCCTCGTTACTGCGTTCGCGTCGTTGTTCGGCAACCTCGCCGGCTTCGCGCGCATCCCCTTTGCCGCCGCGCGCGACGGTGAATTCTTCCGCGCGTTCGCGCTTCTTCATCCGCGCGGACAGTTTCCCCACGTTTCGCTGCTCGTGATAGGCGCCGCGTCGCTGGCGGCATGTTTCTTCAGTTTGGACACGGTGATCGCGATTCTCACGGCAGGGATCGTGCTCATCCAAAGCGTCGCCCAAATCGTCGCGCTCTTCGTGCTGCGCGCCCGGCGCGAACGGGCGCCGTTTCGCATGTGGCTGTTCCCGGTTCCCGCAATCGTAGCGCTCGCGGGATGGCTGTATGCGTTCGCCTATACCGGCGCGACGGCAATCGGCGCCGGCGTCGGCTGGCTCGTCGTGGGGATCGCAGCGTATCTCATCATGGCCCGCACCCAGCGCGCATGGCCGTTCGCGATCGCCGCGGCATTTGCGCTCCTCGCCCATCCCGCTATCGCGCACGCCCAGACGAAGAAGCCGTTCTTCCTGTACGGCGCCACGTTCTTTTACGAACGCGTGCCGCGTGAAGAATGGGCGGAAGCACTGCAACGGTATAAGGCGATGGGCATCAACACAATCGACCTCTACGTGATGTGGAATTGGCACGAGCTGCGTGACGGTGATTTCGATTTCACCGGTCGTACGAATCCGCGGCGCGACTTAGTGGGGCTGCTTGGCTTGATCGACCGCGACGGCTTCGCAATCGTGCTGCGGCCGGGACCGGTGATTCGGAATGAATGGCGCAACGGCGGCTATCCTGCGTGGCTGCTGGAACGCGCGCCGTATCGTATGCCGCTTTCCGACGTGCTGGAAGGCCGCTATCCGGCGACCGCTACGCTTCAAAACGCGCATTCCGACGCTGCGGCGGAGGAATGGATGAACAACCCGCTGCACATGCGTTACGCGACGCGCTGGCTGCGGCGAGTGCTTGCGACCGTCGTCCCGCGAAAACACGCTATCGTTGCGATAGCGCTGGACGACGATCAAGGTGCGTATATCGACAACGACACGTGGCCCGGGCCGCATTTCCACCGGTACATTTCGTATCTCGACTCCATCGTTCGGACCGCCGCGCCCGGTATACCGACGTTCGTGAACACGTACGAGATGAAGGTGACCGCGGATGCGCCCGCGTGGGCCTGGGGAAACTGGTATCAGAGCGACGCGTACAGTATCGGCGAACACGATCGCACGCAGCTCGAATTTTCCACCGGTCTGCTCCAAACGCAACGCGATCGCCCCGTGATGATCAGTGAGTTTCAAGCCGGCTGGCTGCAAGACGCCGATCAGCCCGCGCCGCGCCCGGCGGATCCCACCAACACCACGCTTGCGCTGCACACGCTGCTGCAGATGGGCGCACACGGCGTGGTGAACTTCCCGGTGCAAGATACGTTCAATCCGGCGGGCTGGGAAGCGCCGTGGACGAACGCGTTTTATTCATGGGATGCGGCGCTCTCCGTGCAGCTGACGCCGCAGGCGCGCTATGCGCCGACCGCGCGGTTCGGTTCGCTGATGGCTCGTTACGGCACCCTGATCGCGCAAACGCCGCCCCGCGGCCGACGCCGCCGTCGCATATTTGACGAGCGCGTATGACGCTTCGCGTATTTCGAACGAGCAGATCGCGCAAGTCGCACAAGCGACTATGGACGCGCAGCGCGGTTGCCGGATCATGCGCATCACGTGCCGGCTCGTCGATCTGCGCTACGCTTCAGCGGCCGATCTCGCACAGTACCGCGTCCTGGTTCTCCCGCCCAACGGCGTTCGCTCCCCGTACGTACCGGCGGTACGACGCACCCTTGCGGCCTATCGCGCAGCGGGCGGACGAATCGTTTCGACCGCGCGCGCCGCGCGCATCTCCGAGCCTGCGGCGGGCGGAATACCGAACGCCGCGCTCCTGGTTGCGCGCAACGAGCGCTTCGGCTTCTTGGACGTCGTAAATTACGGCCGCGCTGCGCTGCATACGCGCGCCGCGCTCGTTCATGCCGGACGCTTTCACGCATGGGCGCCGGCACTGACGGTCGCGCCTCGCGATGCAGTGTTGATCCCGCTGTCCCTACGCAACGCAGCTCCACAGCAACCGCCTGCGAGTTTATCGTCTTCTCGGCGCGCGAAGACTTCCGCTGCGGCCGGGCAGCTGGATCGCAACAAACCTTTCCGCGCCGCATCGCCCGATGGTTTACCGAAGCGACGTGTATCGGGACGGCTACCCCGCGATCGTCTTCGAAAATGCGACGATGCGGCTAATCGTTTCACCGTGTGCCGGAGCGCGCGCATTCGTCTTGGAAGATTTTCGCAGCGGCGAGAATCTTTTTACAACCGTAGGCGGATTGCGCGACGCATGGCTCGAGCAGCGCCCGGCTTCGCCGCGCGACTACATCGCCAAATACACGCACCCGATCGCGACGGGTACGTTCAACCGCTGCTACGCCGCGAGCATCTCGCCCGCATCCTCGAGGGCGAGGTTCACCTACACCGCCCCCGATGCGCCGCCGCATGGCGCGACATTCATAAAATCGGTTGCGCTAAACTCCGACGGGTTCTCCGTCACGCTAGATACGCGATTTCCGAACGGGGCATCGCAGCGCGCCCAGCAACTATCTTCGTTCGCGATCTCCGGCCGAACGCAGATCTTGCGCGGAACGGACGGCGTCGGCTTCTTCAATTCGTCGAAGCATCGCTTGCTCGCGATTACTTGGCCTGGCGGCACCGTCGAAAGCGCGCGCGTCGATCGACATGTTGCCGACGCGCTACTCACGATGACGTTTTCACCCGGACGCGCCGCCGCAGTGCGCTATACCACCGCCGTGGCGGGAACTTTCACGCAAGCGCAGGCGCTGCTGACGCGCCTCGCGAATCGGCCGTAGTTCTGCGCGGGGAAGTGGCGGAATGGCAGACGCAGCCGCCTCAAAAGCGGCCGGGTAAACACCCATGAGGGTTCGACCCCCTCCTTCCCCAAATTCCGCTCCGCAGTGATGCACAGCACAAATCCGACGTTTTCGGCCGGGCCGCTGCGCGGAACCGTCGCCGTTCCGGGCGATAAATCGATTTCGCACCGCGCCCTCATTCTAGGCGCACAAAGCCCGGAACCGATCGAGCTTCGAAATCTGAATCCCGGAAGCGACGTGCGCGCCACGGCACGCGCCATGATTGCCATTGGCGCGCACGTCGATCTAAGCGGGACCTCAGCGCGTATCTGCGGCGGTACGCTGCACGATGCCGCAGAGACGATCGACTGCATGAACTCCGGCTCGACCGCGCGTATGCTGCTCGGCGCCTGCACCGGAGCGGATCTGCGGGCGCGATTCGATGGCGATGCGTCGCTTCGCACCCGACCGATGGAACCTGTCGCGGCGCAGCTGCGCGCGTTCGGGGCGCGGATCGAAACCGCGAGCGGCACGCTTCCCGCTGTTCTGAACGGGCGAACGCAACCGCAAACGCGCCGCTTCATTCTCCTTTCGCCGTCCGCGCAAATAAAGTCCGCGCTGCTCTTTGCGGGCGTCTTCTCCGGCACGCCGGTCACCACGCTCGCTGACAAAGGATCGCGCGATCACACGGAACGGCTGCTGCGGTACTTCGGCTGCGACGTCGAGTTCGACCGAGCGCGCGTGGAGTTACGCTCGATGCCGCGCGCTTTCTCCGACGTCGACGTGCCCGGCGATTTCTCCGCAGCCGCGTTTTTCATCGTTGCGGCGACGATCGCACGCGGCAGCTCGATAACGCTGCCCGGCGTGGGTGTTAATCCAACGCGTACGGGCCTGCTGGACGCACTGCTGCAAATGGGCGCGCATATCGAACTGCGCAATCCGCGCGAGCGCTGCGGCGAGCCCGTTGCCGACATCGTCGTCGAATCGGCCGATTTGCGCGGCATCGCCATCGGCGCGGATCTTGCGCTTCGCGCGATCGACGAAATCTTGGCCCTTGCCGTAGCAGCCGCATTTGCGGAAGGTGAAACGCGCATCACGGGGGTTCACGATTTGCGTACGAAAGAATCCGATCGCGTGGCGGCAATTCTGCGGCTGCTGGACGCTGCGGACGTGAGCGTCGAACTGCTTCCCAATGGACTGCTGATTCGCGGCGGACGCCCGAGCTGTGAGGGCGGCTTGCTCGAGACCTTCGGCGATCACCGGACGGCGATGGCGGCGGGGTGTTTGGCGGCGGGCGCCGGAGCGCTGCGCATCGACGACGAAAGCGGTATCGGCGTGAGTTTCCCGACTTTCTCACCACGCTCCGGAAGGCGCAAGAGTGAACGACACCCCACGGTATTCGGCCGACGAGTTCGAACGCGAATCGCGCTACATCGAGAACCTGATCTGGGATGCTCTGGTGATCGAGCCCGGGCAGCGCGTGCTCTTCTGCGGCTACGGCGAGGACGCTCGCTGGGTGCGTCGCGCGCTCGAAGCCGGAGCCGACGTAACGGTGATCGAGCACCGCGAGCAACTTTTTCGCAAGTTCGAAGACGCAGGCGCCAAACTTTTGCGCGGCAGCACCTCCGTAATTCCCGCGAAAGCCGACACGTTCGAGAGTGCGATCGCGTTCCATTATTTACACGAACAAGATCCGTTCTTTCACGCGCAGATCGTGTCCGAACTGGCACGCGTCGCAAAACGTGTCGCAATCGTCGAACCGGGGCCTCCGGCCGATCAGATTGGCAAGCGCATCGCTCGTCTCTATTCACAAGCCAAACGCGAACTGGGTCAGTTCGAGTATTATCAGCCGCTCGAGTATTGGCGCAAATTGTTGCAAGCAGTGAAGGCAAACGTTTCACAGCATGTTTTTGCCTTTGCGAAAGTTCCGCCGCGCGAGTACCTGCGCGACACGATCGCGTTGCTGCTCGACACGATGGCGGTCGAAGACGCGCCGCGAGGCGATCTCGACGAGTTGCGCGCGCTCGCGCGCCGTTCCGATTCGATGATATTGCCGCCCGCGCGTTACGTGATTACCGGCGCGGCGGTCGGCGATTTGCCGCAGCCGATCTTCACTCCGCGCGAAGAACCCACGCCCACGCCCGAGCGTCGCGAAGGCGGCGCAAAGCCGCGAACCGATCCCCGAACCGCCGGTACGCAGCGCACCCGCTCCACCGCCGCCCGCGCCGCCCGCGCCCGCGCTTAGCTGGTCGACGTGGACGCCGGCTGCGCCAAGCACGCCGGTCGTACCGCCCGTAGTAACGCCGCCGGCGACGAGCGACCCGGGCATGCCGTTCGGCGCGCCGTTCGCCGTTCCGAATACCGAAAGCCCGGCCGGCGACGCGGCGTCGCCATTCGGTCTGCCTCCGATGCCGGGGCCCCCGTCTTCGGCGCCGGGCTGGCATTGGGAGCCGCCGGAAAACGAGGAGCCGCCCAAACCGTAAGCGGGGACGGCGGATTAACGAAGTTCTTGCGCCAACGCGCTGATTTGGGCGCCGGCGTTTTCGAGCGAGTCCCGCGCGTCGACGTAACCGGTCTGCACGGCACTCTTGCGCAGGACCGCAATGGCGCTTTGCCCGCGCGCGATCAACGGGCGCGCTTCGGCCGCGACGTGCACCGCCCGCGCGCGCTGCAGTTGCAGCGATTCAATCGACGTGAACAGCCGCGCGCGCCGAAGGTCGGCAACGCGTGCGCGCAGGCGTAAGACAAGGCGCGCGACCATGAACGCCGGCACGAGCGGAAGCAGCACGCCGGCGACGCACCAGCCGGTCAACACCCACGTCCAGGTGCTCATGCGCCCCTATGCGGCTGACTCTTTGGACGAAGACGAGGTGGACGGGGGCGACGATGCGGACGAGGCAGGCGATGCGGACGGCGCGGACGACGCGGGCGAGGTCGAAGACGAAGAGTCGCCGGACGGTTTGCGCGAGTCGGTTACGTAAAAGCCGGAGCCTTTGAAAATCACGGGCGCCGGATTAATCACGCGCCTGAGCGCGCCTCCGCAGGCAGGGCACGCTTCGGCGTACGTGTCGTTGAAGCCGTGGCGAACCTCGACGACGTGCTGGCATTTCGAACACTGATAATCGTACAGCGGCATGAAGCAAGTATACCGGCGCCTAGCACTCCCAGTCAACGACTGCTAAGATCGCGCGACTCAGAAGTCCGCGAGCAGTTCGTCTTTCTCGACGGCGTTGTACTCGGCCAAGTGCTTGAAGTGCACCAGCGACTCTTCGAGCTGCGCCGGCAGCCGTCGCCCTGCGTTGAGGGTGTCGTACAGCACGCCGATCCGGCCACCGTAGGCCGGGTACTCGAGGCGAGCGTGGAGCTTGCAGCGCGACGTTTTGCGCTCGAGCCGGAAGTCGATTCGGCGCCGGATCGAGTAAGCGCCGACCAGCGAGAGCTGGTGATTCGTAATGAAATGGTCGACTTCGAAGAGCTGCTCTTCCTCGCCGGGAATCGCCGAACGAACGATGATTTCGCTGCCGGCGGCGAGCGGAGCCGACGCGTCGCGCGCTTGCGCGCTGCGCAGAAACGAGAGCCAGACCGGCCACTTCTCGACTGCGCACAGCAGAGAAAACGCGGTTTCCGCTGCGGCCTGAACGTCGACGGCGGCGCTGAGAAGCCGTGTCCCCGCACGGGGAACCGCAGCCTGGGCTGAGGCTGTCGAAGGACGCAAGATTGCCATGGGCGAGCGTTCTGCGATACTACATATAGTGCCTCTTCACTAGTTGTGCACAAGCAGTAGTAGCGCTTGCTTGACTACTCGAAAACCACCTCGCCGCTTGAAACGCTGCTGGCAAATGCTACGAGCGTTTGCACCCCCACCGGCAACGCCGCCTCGTCGATGCGAAATTGCGGACTGTGGCCCGAGTGGATCGCGCCGGTTTCTTCGTTTCGGATTCCGAGCCGCACGTGTACGCCGGGAATGCGCTGCGCATAGTAAGCAAAATCCTCAGCACCCATTGTCGGCGCGGGACGCTCGACTTTGAGGCCGGAATGCGCTTTCATGTAGCGCGAAAAGCTTTCCGCGAGCGCGGCGTTATTTACGACGGGCGGATAACCGTAGAGCACCTCGAGCTGTGCCTTCACTCCATATCCGGCTGCAATGCCCTCGAGCATGCGGCGCAGCCGCGCTTCGAGTCCGTTGCGAATTTCGGGATCGTGCGCGCGAAGCGTTCCCGTCATTTTGACTTCGTCGGCGATGACGTTGTTGCGATAGCCGCCGTTAATCGTGCCGACCGTCACCACGACGCTCTTGAGCGGATCCGTTTCGCGCGACGCGATCGTTTGCAGCGCGCTCACCATCGCGCACGCCGCCGGAATCGCGTCGGCAGCCGTGTGCGGATAAGCGCCGTGTCCCCCGCGTCCCTGCACCGTCACGTGAAATTCATCGGCGGATGCGTTCACGGGTCCCGGCGTGACCCCGATCGTTCCGGCGTGCAAACGGTGGTCCACGTGCAGCATCGCGATCGCGTCCACTTTCGGCTCGTCCAGCGCGCCTTCCGCAATCATTACCTCGGCGCCGCCGGGGCCTTCTTCCGCAGGCTGAAACAGCAGCACGACGCTGCCGTGCAAGTCATCTCGCATGCCTTGCAGCACGCGCGCCGCACCCAGCAGCATGGCCGTGTGCGCGTCGTGCCCGCACGCGTGCATTTTCCCGCTGCACTTCGGACGAGAACGGTTCGCCGGAACGCTCGGTTATCGGCAGCGCGTCCATATCGGCGCGCAAGCCGGCGACACGGCCGGCCTTCGCGCCTCGTATGACGCCCACCACGCCCGTTTGCGCAACGCGGCGATGTTCGATGCCGAGCGCGTCGAGTTCACTCTCGACTAGGGCGCACGTCTGTACTTCTTCGAATCCGAGTTCGGGGTGCCGATGAATCGCGCGGCGCAGTTCGACTACGCGCTCGCGCACTTCGCCCGGCGGAACGATGACGGTCATGCGGCATCGCTTTTCCCGGAAAGAACCACACACCTTTCTCCGAAGAACGCTGCGATGATTCCACCCGACCTGGCGCTGGTCCAGCTGATCAACCGGACGGCCACCGCCTACGTTCAGAACGCGCCGATGTATATCACGTATCGCGAGTTGACGCACGTCACCTCGAGCATCGGCCGCATGCAGGACATCAACCGGTACGTGGCCGTGCGTCAGCCCGACGACTACGCAGTCATGCAAGATCTTCCGCACGGCGCGCAGCGTACCGGAAAAGCGTTTCCAATCATTCCCTACTTCGATCCGCTCGCAGGTTTCAGTTACAGTTGGTACGCGAACCTCAAGCACGTCGACATCGATCTCACGCGCGTCGCTCCGCAACTTTGGCAATTGCCGGCGCCCGATACGTCGGTGAACGAGGTCGTTCCCTATATCAGTTTTTGGGCGCCCTCATACGCAGCGGACTCCAGCGCGCAGCGAGTGCATCTGCAGGCCGCGCCGACGCCTTCCCTTCCGCACGGCGATCTCTATCCCGCGGACATCGTCATCGATCCGGCAACGCAGTTGCCCGCGCATATCGAAGTGCGCTTCGTCGGCGATCCCACCGTCATTTCGCTGGATTACCAAACCATCGACGGGCATTGGGTGATAACGCACGCGCGCTACACCGCGCCCCAGCACTTCGGACCGATGAACTTCACCGTATCTTCCGACACCACGTATTCCGACATCACCTTTCCCGCAGCAGCGCCCGATCCGCGCTTGGCAGGGACGCCCGCGCCTTCGCCGACGCATTAGCGCTTCATTCGGCGGCTAGTGCACTTCCGTCTTGTACATGCGCGGGCAGAGCAGTGTGTCTTCCGGTTTGTCTGCGACGTAATCAACGACGTCTTCGGTAACGTTGAACTGCCCGACCGACGGCCAACCGTACGAACCGCCGAGGAAATCGCCGGGAACGCGAATGTAGTTGTATCCGCCGTGCGAATCTTTCAGACGCACGGCTACGACGAGATGCGTGGTTCTGGAAATGCCGGGGCCGGGAAAGACCGACGCGTAATAGCCGTCGGCGTCGTTCTGCTGATCGATGTTCGCGTCGACTGGATTGCCTACCGGCCCGTTGCATTTCGTGTCGGCGCCGAAAACCATGACGGTCGGCTCGACGTAAGAAAACGAGAACGGCGCGCTGCCCTGAATCAGCGTCGGAACCGGCGAATTCACATGACCGTCCTGCAAGTGTATCGTCAGCGTTCGATCGTGATCGGCTAAGACGGAAAAGTATTGAACTCCCGTGCAGTTCGCACTGCCGGCGCGCATCGTGACGCTGGCGCGGTACAGGCCCCACGGTATATCGAATTCCATCGAGCTCGTATCGCCTTCGTAGCGAGAGACTTTTCCCGCCTGGTCCACGACGTCGCGGTTGATTTTGTCGGTGATCACCACGCGCACGGGCAGCTCCGCTTGCGCCCCAAGGCGCGCGGCAGCATTGCAAAGCGCGAAATGCATGACGAGGTGGGACAAGGCCATGAGTTGGTGAGTTCCCTAGCTGCGGGGAAGCCCCTCGGGGGCGAGGAAGCAGAGCAAGCATGAAGGATGCGCAACGCTTGGCGAAGACGCTCAACACGCTCATCAAAAATCCGCAATTTTCGTATGTGAAAGCGCGCGGCGCCGCGCGGCAAGAACCGGCGGTAGATTGGGACGCGACCAAACGCCTCAACGCGGACTTCAACCCCGACGTCGACGGCTGCGAGTCGTTCGTGATGCGCGACGCGAGCGTGTGCGAATGGCAGCCCGGCCAGTACCGGTATGCCGCTCGCTGACGGCTACACGGACCTCCCGCCCGGAAAGCTCGCGAACGTCGTCACCTGTCTGGAGATGCGCGCGCCGGCGGCGACGCGCGCCGAACCACACGTTACGGGTGCGGAGATCGAAGCGTTTCGCGAACCGAATGCCGCGCGGTATCGCTCGCTGGTTCGGCGTATCGGAGAGCCGTTTCTCTGGCAATCACCGCTCCGCGTAACCGACGAAGAGTTTGCCGAGATGATGCGTGACCCGAACGTCGAGTTGTACACGCTTCGCGTCGAAGGCGTGGACGAGGGCATTCTGCTGCTCGACTTTCGCGAGCGCGGCGAATGCGAAATCGGCTTGTTCGGCGTAAGCGAGCGCCTTCGCGGCACGGGAGCGGGGCGCAGCCTCATGAACTACGCGCTCGCGAGAGCATGGTCGCATCCCATCGAGCGCGTTTGGCTGCACACGTGCACGCTCGATCATCCGAACGCTTTGCCGTTCTACAGACGCTCGGGTTTCGTCCCGTACAAACGCCAAATCGAAATCCACGACGATCCGCGTTTGGTCGGTCTTTATCCGCGCACCGCCGCTCCGGGCGTTCCGCTGCTGTAACGACTGAAAAGCGCATGCGAAGTACCGGCGGCTGAGGCGAATTTCGTGCGCAACGGAGGGCGCCCCGGCACGGTGCGGAAACAATTCGCTGGCGTGTCCCGTACAAGCAGTACCGACCTTGCGCCGCCGCACGAACAGGAGAGAGTCCAGATGAAGCGCGTTCTTACATTGCTCGCTGTCTTTTCATTACTGGCGCCTATGGCCGCCGCCGCGCAGACCCCCGCTCCCGCAAACCCCGCACCCGGACCGGCCGCCGCCGACACGCCGCAGACGGTTAACGGCGTGAAATTCACCGTGCCGAAAGGCTGGCTCGAGCAGCAAAAGGGCTCGCTGGTGATCGTTACGGCGCCGGAAAACGACGCGCACCTCGTCATCGCGAACGTCGGTAAGGCCGCCAACGCGCAAGGTGCGGTCGCGCAGGCATGGCAAGCATATCAACCAGGTTTTCATCGCAAGGTGCTCATGACGTCTTCCGCGCCCCCGCGCGAAGGCTGGGACGAAATCCAAGCAGTTGATTATGTCACCACCCCCGCGGAGCATCTCGTCCTTGCTGCGACTGCCCTGCGCAGCAAAGATCTCTGGACCGTGTTTCTCTTCGACGGCTCGGAGTCGACGTTTGAAAAACGAGACGCCGCAGTCGCGCTTCTTGCAGGGAGTATACAGCCTGCGGCCTACGTCCGTGAGACGTTCGCCGGACGAACGGCAAACCGCCTCACGCCTGCGCGCGTCGCGGCGCTTCTCGCGTTCGTAAAAACCGGTATGAGCGAACTGCACGTACCTGGCGTCGGCATTGCGATCATCGACCACGGCAAAGTCGTGTATCAAGGCGGGCTCGGTGTTCGAACGGTCGGCAAACCACAGCCGGTCGACGCGAATACGCTGTTCATGATTGCGTCGAATACGAAAGGTCTGACGACGCTCTTGCTCTCGCGCCTAGTCGACCAACGAAAGCTGCGGTGGGATGAACCGGTCACGCAAGCGTACCCGTCGTTCCGCTTGGGCAGCCCCGCGACGACCGCCAAAGTGCGAATCGAAGATCTCGTCTGCGCGTGCACCGGCGTCCCGCGCAAAGACTTCGACTGGATCTTGGGAACGACGCCGAAAACCGGTCCGGAAGAAACGTTCGTACAACTCGCCAACACGGAACCGACCAGCAAATACGGTCAGATCTTCCAATACAGCAACACGATGGCTTCGGCCGCGGGATATATCGCCGGGCATTTGGAGTATCCGAATCTTCCCATCGGCGCGGCGTACGACAAGGCGATGCAGACGCTGATTTTCGATCCGCTCGGCATGATGCACACGACGTTCGACATGAGCCGCGTGCAGGCGGGCGATCACGCAAGCCCGCACGGGCAGACCGTCGACGGCGTCACCGAGGTCGTGGACTCGCCGATCAACGATATCGCGATTCCGTATCGTCCTGCCGGCGAGGCGTGGTCCTCGCCGCATGACATGATCAGATACGTGCAGGACGAGCTCACGCCCGGCGTAGCGCCGAACGGAAAGCGGTTCATCTCCGCAAAAAATGTTTTGCAGCGCCGCCTGCACACGGTGCCGCTCGGTGAGAACGAGTGGTACGGCATGGGGCTCATGGATGACCAGACGTACGGTATAAGCGTCGTTCATCACGGCGGCGATCTCATCGGCTTTCATAGCGACTGGTTTGCGATTCCTTCGGCGCAAGTCGGCGCGGTGATCCTCACCAATTCGGATTCGGGCGTGGAGCTGCGCGGTCCGTTCCTTCGCAAGCTGCTCGAAGTCTTGTACAACGGAAAGCCGGAAGCAGACGCCGACGTTGCCTCCGCAGCGAAGACCGACGCCCAGGCGTTAGCGGTGCAGCGCAAGCTCATCACCGTTCCCGCATCGCCGGCATACGCTGCGCAACTCGCGCAATACTACACGAGCCCCGCGCTCGGACGCATCGCGGTCAGCCACGATGCGCAGGGTTTGGTGTTCCAATTCGGACTCTGGAGCAGCCACGTCGGCACGCGTAAGAATGCCGACGGTACTATCTCATTCCTCACCATCAGTCCCGGACGGGGCGGCTTCGATTTCGTCTTGCCGAAGGACGGCAGCCGCGAGCTTATCATTCGCGACGGCCAGCACGTGTACACGTACACGGCGCAAGGTTCGTAGCGCCTCACCCATCCTGGTCGCTATCGAGACGCTGTACTATCGCGCCTCACGAGTTCGATCTCTCATGTGCAAAGTAAGAAAAGGACCCGCAAGCGGGTCCTTTTCTTACTTCGGAGAGGGAGAGATTCGAACTCTCGAGACGCTCATCACGTCTGCCCGCTTTCGAGGCGGGTGCCTTCAACCACTCGACCACCTCTCCAGGTGCAGCACGGCCGACAAAGGACCGCTGATTCGCGCGTCCGCGCAAAAGTCTTGCTACCGGCGCTTGCGAAAAAACTCTTGAAGCTGTTCGGCGGTTTCGTTTTCCAGAACACCCGCCGTCACTTCCATGCGATGGTTGAGCGAGGGATGGCGTACGAGGTCGATCACGCTTCCGGCGGCGCCGCCCTTGGGATCCGCGCATCCGAAGACGAGGCGCTTAATTCGTGCGGCAACGAGCGCGCCCGCGCACATCACGCACGGTTCTTTGGTGACGTATACCGTCGCATCCGGCAGACGCCATGCGTGCAATTCGCGCGCCGCGAGCTGCAGCAGCAGCATTTCAGCATGCGCTGTAGCATCGGGCCGGCTCTCCTTTTCGTTCTTGGCCTCGAGCACCAAGTCGCCCGTCACGAGTACCGCGCCGATCGGCACGTCGCCGGCGTCTGCCGCCTTCGCCGCCAGTTCCATCGCACGCCGTATGTAATATTCGTCCCCGACCTGTGGACTCGAACCACCGGCCTTTTGCTTCGGAGGCAAACGCTCTATCCAACTGAGCTACGGGGACACGGTTCCGGCGTAGGAACGCCGGATCGTCAGCGCTGGCCTTCGGGATTGCCGGCGCTCGGGATATGCTTGAACAAATCGAGTTTGTGATCGACGAGTCCTCGGTAAAACTTGCGAACACAATCCGGATGGCCGAAAAAGTACGTCCGTGCATACGCGAGATCGTCGCCCGAACTATCGGGAACGTAATGGGAGATCTCGATCTCTTCCATTTGATTGCGGTCCACCGGATGCGGACAAAAGTCGCACGGAATAGTTGACATAGTTGTAAGTCAGCCTCAATCCTACCGGACCCGGAGGATTCCCTTCAGGTTTCACATCGGCGAAAAACTGGAAGCCCGGAGCGTCAAGCACTCCGGACTCCGCACGACTGACTCGGGTAGGATTTGAACCTACGACCTAGGGCTTATGAGTCCCCCGCTCTACCGCTGAGTACCGAGCCGTACGGTAACGCGCCGTTCGACGCTCTACTTTAACAAACCCCGGCACTTTTTTTCAAGGGCCGGCGACACCGATGAAACGTGAAAAGCCCGGCGGCGATCCGGGCTCTTCCTCGAAATGCGCGGTCGGAGGGACTCGAACCCCCAACCTACAAGTTCGTAGCCTGTTGCTCTATCCAATTGAGCTGACGACCGCACGGCCGCGATTGATACGTCGCGGTTTTTCGTTTCCCCTCCACGATGAATTTCGTGGCGGAGAGGGAGGGATTCGAACCCTCGGACGGTTTTTGACCGTCGGTCATTTAGCAAACGACTGGTTTCAGCCACTCACCCACCTCTCCGTGGGACCGGACCACTATACCACATCGGCACTATGGGAGCCTGCGCGTCAGCGCGTGGTGTCAACGCGGCGGAACCGGCGGCGTCTCTTCGACGATCTCGGGCACGACGACGTCTTTACGTACCGGCCGCCGGACGAGAAACGCGTCAACGCCGGCGACGCGGCCCGCGGGCACGACAAGCATCGAGAACGAGAGCATGAACGCCGCGGCGTCGAGCGATCCAATCGTCGTCAATTTCGCGAATTCGCCTTGCAGCCCCATGTAGTTTAGCGCAAGAAACACCCGACGAGACCGCCGAACCGCGTGAATATGCCGAGCAGCAAACTGCAGCCGACGAGCACTTCGCCGAGCCGAACGAGATCCCCGAAAAGTCCGATGTTCGGCGTGACGACGTTGAGCAGAAAATCGTGGTAGAAGCCCGTTTGCGACATGATCCCGCGCTGCACCGCTTGCGGCATGAAACCGGACGGCGGCATGAAAGCGGCCGAGTTGAGAAACTTCGGAACGCCGTGCGCGAGCCAGAACAGACCTGCGTACACACGTAGAACCGTGAACCATCCCGCGTACGTCCAGTGTGACGGCATCATTCTCATGCGATTTGTTCTCCTCGAGCGACGCCGGACGCGAGGCCGCGAATCGCCTCGGCGATCTCCGCTGCCGCTTCAGGTTTTCCGAGCCTCATCATAGCGGCGCGCATCACGTTGCGTTTCTCTTCCGATTCCAAAAGCGACTGCACCGTTCGGGTGAGATCCGCGCCCGATTTCGCGCGCAACGCCGCGCGGCGCTGCACCAAATAGCGCGTGTTGCGCTCTTCCTGACCGGGCAGCGGTTTGAACAGTACCATCGGGACCTGCGCGACCAGCGCCTCGGCGGACGTCAGACCGCCCGGCTTCGTAATGAGAACGTCGCTCGCGTGCATGTACTCATGCACGTTGTTCACGAAGCGAACCACGCGCACGGGATAGCCGACGCGGTGAGCGTATTCCAGCACGCGCTGTTCGCTGCGCGTGCTTCGCCCGACGATGGCGAGCGCGCAAAGCGGCGTATCGACGCGGTCGAGCGCCTGCATCATCGTTTCAAGCGGACCTATGCCCAAACCGCCGCCCATCAAAAGCACCGTGCTGCGGTCGAGCGGCAAGCCGAGCCGCTCGCGAAGCGTATCGCGGTCGCCGCACGGCTGCGCGAAGTCTGCACGCACCGGTATGCCGGAAACGATAATGCGATCGCGCGCAACGCCTCGCGCGATGAGCGTCGCGCGCATTTCCGGCGTTGCGACCGCGTACCCTTCGATGTTGTTGTGAATCCAAAAGGCGTGAACGACGAAATCGGTCACGACGCCCATGACCGGCGGAGCGTCCGCGAACTGTTTTTTGTATTCGGCCATGACGCCGCACGGAAATGCGTGCGTGCAGATCACGACGTCAGGGCGCAACTCTTGCAGCAGCGGGCGAAGATTCGTTGCGGTGAATTGGTGGACCCACGCGCGAAACGGGCCTACTTCGGTAGCGCGCTCGGCCCGATTGTACAGAAACCGGTACATCTGCGGAATGGTCTTGACCATGCCCAGATAGCCCTGCGATACGACGCGTGAAACGACCGACGCCGCGTATTTGTACGAGTCGACGATCGTTGCGTCGATTGGCGGCTCGCCGCCCGCGAGTGCCCCACGCAGCGCGTTCGCGGCCGATGTGTGACCGACGCCGACGTTCGCCGACAAGAACAGCGCGCGAATTACTCGGTGCTCCCCTCGCTGCCCGACTCTTCCGCCAGCACGAAAAAGTCGTCGAGTATTTCCTGCGCCAACTCGTCATCCTCGAGCAGATCGCCCTTCGCGTCCGTGACGACGAACTCGTCCTCCTGCTCGCAATAGAGTACCGCGTACGTGTTGTTTTCTTCGTCTTCAACCAAGCCGACGACTTCGAATTCGAGTTTCTTTTCGTCGGTCGTTTGAATCACGAGCACGTCGCGCAGTTCCAGGGTTTGCGGTTTGCCGGCGTCGCCGTTTGTTGGCATGAGTTCTCCTACTTCAAATACTTTGCGGTGTTCGCGTGCTGCTCGGCGAGGGTTCGCGCGAACGCGTGGTGCCCGTTTCCTTTGTACACGTAATACAGGTATTGCGACGGCCGCGGATCGAACGCCGCCCGAAGCGACGCGGCGCCCGGGTTGGCAATCGGCGTCGGCGGCAAACCCGTATGCAGATACGAGTTATACGGCGAGTCGATTTTCAGGTCCCCGTACGTAATGACGTCGTGGTGTTCGGGAAGAGCGTATTCTATCGTCGCATCCACTTCAAGCGGCATGCCCAGCCGGAGGCGGTTGTAATACACCCCCGCCATGAGCGGGCGCTCGTCGTCTGCCTTCGCTTCGCGTTCGATGAGCGAGGCCAGGGTGACGACCTGCGGCACCGTAAGGCCATGCTGCCGCGCTTTTCGTGCGGCACCGGGCGGCAGCTCTTTGCGGAACTGCGCCGTTAGAATATCCACAACCGTCTTCGGGGAGGCGCCGTTCGGAATCAGGTAAGTGCTTGGAAATAGAAAACCTTCCAGATTCTTCGTGCGCGCGCCGCCTACGACGATCGAATCGTGCAGAAAGGCGGTCTGGAACGAAGCGGCGCTTCCGAACCCTTCGTAAGCAAGGCGCTGCGCGATCTGCTTGGCGGTGAAGCCTTCGGGAATGGTAATCCATTTCGCAACCTGCGCGCCGCCGCTCTCCAGTTGCTGCAGGACTTGCGCGGGCGTCTGATGCGGCGGAAAACGAAACGCGCCGGCGTGCGCCTCGGTGTCGGCATGCGTTACCTTGGCGTAGATGCGAAACGCCGTTTCATTGCCGATGACGCCCGCGCTCGCGAGTTGGCCCGCAATGTCGTGAAACGTCGACCCGCGAGGGACTATCACTTGGCGCGTAACGGACGGATGCGAGGCATCGCCCCAAATGGCATAGGCGAAGACCACAAAAAGCGCAAGAACGATGACGGCGATCGCCGCGCCGCCGATCCTGAATGCGCGCCTCACAACGATGCGCCGCCGCGCCGGCGGGCGAGAAACGTCTCTAAGATCAGCGCCGCCGCCATCTTGTCGACGACCGTTTTGCGTTTCGCGCGGCGGACGTCGGCCGCGATCAAGCTCTTCGTCGCTTGCGCCGTCGTCATCCGCTCGTCCACGCGATGAATGCCGCCCGTGAAGACGCGCTGCAATTGCTCGACGAAGCGATCGATCTTTTCCGCCGCGAGGCCGCGGGCGCCGGCGAGCGTAACCGGATCGCCGATGACGAGCTCCTGCGCGCCGTACTCGCGCGCGAGTTCGGTGATGCGCTCCAAGTCCGCTTTGAGATTGGTCCGTTCTATGACGGTGACGGGTAATGCGAAAGTGCCGGTGGGATCGGCAACGGCGACGCCGATGCGTTTGCTTCCGACGTCGAGGGCCAACAGAGACATTAGGAGCCCCTTACGAACTCCAGCGCGTGCACTCCCGCTTTCGGCCGGCGGCCGAGATGATGGTTCACCAATGCTTCGATCGCCTGTGCGACGGCACGATTTGCGCGAAGAGCCGGAGCGACCGCCGATCCCGGCGCTGCGGCTATGGCCTGGAGGTTGCGCACGTCTTCGATGCTCAGCCTCGGCGCATCGCGCCAGCTCGCTCGACAGTTCTCGCATCCGAAGCCGCCCTGCTCGGCATCAAGCCACGCCGTTCCGCTTTCGAACGCCTTGCCGCAGTGCACGCACACGTCGACCGGCGGAGCCAGACCGAGCGCATCCAACAAGCGCATCGAAAATCGCGGCAGCAGCGCGAGCGGCTCGTCGCTCTGTCCGATCGCGCGCAGTGCGGCGGTCAGCAGCCCGTACACGTCCGGCGCCGCTAAATCCGGTTCGCAAAACGCATCGATGAGTTCGAGGACGAGATTTGCCGCCGCGAAACGCTCGGGCTGCACCAAGCGCTGCCAATGCGCGGTCAGAATATCCGCGGATACGACGACGTCGAGGTTGCGTCCGCGATGCATGCCGAGCTGCACCTCGTTTCCGAACTCGAGGCGTCCCGCCAGATGACTTTTCGTGCGGCGCGCGCCTTTGGCGATAGCATCGATTTTTCCGCGCTCGCTTGTGTACAAGGTGAGAATGCGATCCGCTTCACCGTACGTGCGTCCGCGCAGAACGACGGCCGCGGTTTTGTACGAGCGCTGCGGCGCGCTCATTGCAAGTTGCTGGGACCGAATGCGTCCGGAAGCAGCCGATCCAACGTCGTTTCACGCACACCGTTCGGGGCGGTGTAGATAACGGTGAGTTGGGGATTGAACTCGTTCAGAAACTGCCGGCACGCGCCGCACGGCGCCGCAACGGTCGACTCAGGCCCAGCCACGGCTATCGCTCGAAAAACCCGGTGCCCCGCTGCGACTGCGCACACTGCGGCAGTCCGCTCCGCGCAAATCCCGACCCCGTAGCTCGCGTTTTCGACATTCGCACCGCCGAACACCGAGCCGTCCTGCGTAACGAGTGCCGCACCCACCGTGAAGCCGGAATACGGCGCGTACGCGCGTTGGCGCATCTCCTTTGCGCGCGCTACCAGCGATTCAGGATTCATTTTCCTCCGCGGGCGGCGCGCCGTTCGTGGCGCCGAGTTTACCGTTGCTGTAAACGCGCACGGCCATGATGCGGCGCCCGCGCATCCGGTCCACTTTCAGTCTGGTGTGCTCGTCCGCTTCTACTTCCTCGCCTTCGCTCGGTAAGCGCCCGAAGAGTCCGACCGTAAAGCCGCCGATCGTTTCGAATTCTTCGTGCGGGAGATGCGTGCCGAGTTTCGCGTTGACGTCCTCGATGTTCACGCCCGAATCCACGACTGCTTCCTGCTCGTTCACCATTCGCACGGGCTCCTCTTCGCCTTCGTCGTGTTCGTCGCGAATCTCGCCGACGATCTCTTCGAGCAGATCCTCCATTGTCACCAGCCCCGCCGTTCCGCCGTATTCGTCCACGACGATCGCCATCGAAAATTTGTCGCGCTGCATCTCGCGCAGCAGTTCCGCGATTTTCTTGTTCTCCGGAACGTGCGTGACGGCACGCATCAGCGAGCGAATCGGCGTCGAACTGATCGTACCGTCCGCAAGGCTGATCAGCAGTTCGCGATCGTGCACGACGCCGACGATGTCGTCTTTGGATTCTTGATACACGGGGAGTTTAGAGTAGCCTTCGGCGATCACGACGTCGAGCGCGCGGCGCGGCGAATCGTCGATTGCAACGGCCACGACGTTCGGGCGCGGCGTCATCACTTCGCGCACGATCGTGTCGCCGAACTCGATGACCGAATGGATCATCTCGCGCTCCTGCTCCTCGAGCACGTTCTGTTCGGCGCCCACGTTGACGATGGCGCGGATGTCTTCTTCGGTCACGAATATCGGATGCGTGTGCTTGATTCCGAACGGGCGCAGAATCCAATTCGTCAGAAACTGAAACAAATATACGAGCGGCGTCAGAAGCCAAGCGGCGCGGCGCATCGTCGGCGCCAAACGCAGCGCCCACCGTTCGTTGTCGGAAACGGCCACCGTCTTCGGAATAATCTCGCCGAACAACAGCAAGATGAACGTCATGACGACGGTTGAAATGATTGCGCCGTTCGGAATGCCGGCTGCGATGAAGACGTAGGTCGCGAGCGAGTCCGCAATCAGCAGCACGATCGTGTTGCCGATCAGGATCGAGGTCAGGAATCGGTTTTTATCTTCCACCAGGTGGACGACCGCTCGGGCCCGCTTGACCCCGCGCTCCATCATGGCGCGTGCGCGCAGGCGCGAGACCCCGACGAGGGCTGCTTCCGAGGCTGCAAAGAACGCCGCCAGCAGCACGAGCACCGCCAGGGCGGCGATTTCGTACGATGGGATGGCGTGCGGGACCGGCTGGCTACTTAGAGGTTCCAATTGCAAGCCGGATTATAGCATAAGGTGCGGCCGCACCAAGAGGAAGACGGCGAGGGCCACCAAGGTCCCCAGCACGGCGCCCCACGTCACCTCGAACGTCGTGTGGATCCGCGCCTCGACTCGACTCTGCGCCACGAGCAGGGCCACGAAGTACGCCAGCACCGCTACGAGCGGCCGCTGGTAGAACAGCGCGAGGCCCGTGGAGGCGGCAAACGCCAGGGCGGTATGCCCGGAAACGGCGCCGCCCTGGAACGGGGAGCCGCGACCGACCCACGCCTTCGCAAAGAGCGTTGCTATCGCGGTGAGCGCCAGCGCGATGAGAATCACGTTCGCCGGCACCTGCGCGACGGCGTCGTACACGCGCGTACCGCCCTGCTGAATGCCCTGGTAGAAGACGAGGTAACCGACGATGACCGCGCCGACCGTCGATACGAAAACGGCGCCGGCGGCGGCGTCCTTCGCCGTCTTCGCGAGCGGGTGGTGCGCTACCGTCAGGAGATCGACGACCGCTTCGACGGCGGTGTTCATCAGTTCCAGAGCTGAAGACGATCACGATCGTAATGACGATCGCGACGACGTAAATGCGCTCGAGCCGCAACAGGAGCGTCGCCACCAGCACCAGCGCGGCGATGAACAGATGTACGCGCATGTTCGGCTGCGTACGCACCGCATACAAAATACCGGCGAACGCATAGTGAAACGATTTCCAGAACTTCGTTTCGGTGATGCGCACGTACTCGTGTTCGGGGTGCTGCTCGCGCGGTTTGTGCTCGTGCATGTTAATCATAGGGCCACGGCATGCCGATAGCCGCTGCCAGACGGCGTTCTTCGGCCTCCATGGCCGCCCGCTCTGCCGGCCGCTCGTGATCGTGCCCGAGCACGTGCAGAATGCCGTGGATCAGCAGCCGGTAGAGCTCGTCCTGAAGCGGCGCGTCGTAGTCGGCGGCTTGCCGGCGCGCAGTGTCGATGCTGATGACGACGTCCCCGAGCAATCGCTCCGGAACGCCTTGGGTCGGATTCAAGGGAAAACTGAGGACGTCCGTTGCTTTGTCTTTGCCGCGATGCTGCGCGTTCAACTCGTGAATCACGCCGTCGCCGACGAGCGAAATGGAGAGCGCGGAATCGGGCTCGTCGACTTCACGCAGCAGTTTGCGGGCGACGGTCTTGAAGCGGCGCGTGTCCACACCGCTGTTCTTGACGGCGTTGTGAAAGTATATCATTCGCCGTCTTGACGCGCGTATGCGCGAATGATTTTCGAGACGAGCGGGTGCCGCACCACGTCGGTCTCGGTCAATTCGACGACGCCGATGTCCTGGATATCGCGAAAGCGCCGCGGAGCTTCCGTCAAGCCGCTCTTTGCGCCGCCCGGCAAATCCACTTGCGTGACGTCCCCGTTGACGACCATCTTCGATCCCGCCCCGAGGCGCGTCAAAAACATTTTCAGCTGATCGCGCGTCGCGTTTTGCGCTTCATCCAAAATGACGAACGCGTCGGAAAGCGTGCGCCCGCGCATGTACGCCAGCGGAGCCACTTCGATGATGCCGCGCTCCAAATATCGCTCCACTACGGCAGCGTCGAGCAACTCCTCGAGCGCGTCGTACAGCGGTCGCAAATACGGATCGACTTTCTCTTTCAGATCGCCCGGAAGAAATCCCAACTTTTCGCCGGCTTCGATCGCCGGGCGCGAGAGAATCACACGGGCGCGATTCACGCCCGCGCAGCGCGCGAACGGCCATAACGACGGCGAGAAACGTTTTTCCCGTTCCGGCAGGCCCGATTCCGAACGTAAGCGTGTTGCGATCGATCGATTCGACGAACGCGCGCTGCCCGGCTGTCTTCGGGCGGATCTCCTTGCCGCGGTGCGATCGGTACAGCGTTTCGGGAAGCGCAGTTTCAGCGCGGCCGCGAAGCACATCGGAAGTGGCGAGCGCGACGTCGTCCGGCGTAACCTGCGCACCGCGAACCGCTGCGTCGAGCATGCGCTTCACGACGTCGTACGCCTGATTGACGGCCGAGCTCTCCCCGTGAAGAACCAGACTGTTGCCATCGACGCGAAGTGCGACCGACAGAGCGTCTTCGAGCGCCGAGAGATTTTGATCGAACTTTCCGAAGAGGCGAAAATGATCGGTAAGAGGGCTCAGGTCGACGCTTCGTTCGGTTGTTGAATCCAGAGATCGTTCTCCCAAAGATGCTCGTCCCGCCGCAGCGCCGCGGGCGCGGCGAGGACTTCGCTCGCGATGATCGCTCGGAGCAATGTATTCCCATCTTGGAAGATGCCCTGCAGCGGGCGTCTCGGATCCACTTACGGCGCCTTCGCCGGCGCTGCCAGAGGCGGCGACGCGGAGCCGTTGTCCGTCGAGGCGGCGACGCTGGTCGAAATCGAGCCGCGCATGTCGGAATCGGCTTGGATGTTCTTCATCTTGTAGTAGTCCATGATGCCGAGATTTCCGCTGCGGAACGCTTCGGAAATCGCTTGCGGAACGGCTGCTTCCGCCTCGACCACTTTGGCGCGCATGCGCTGTGTTTCGGCCTTCATTTCCTGCTCCGCGGCCAATGCGGCGTATTGCCGTTCCGACGCCTTCGCCTGCGCGATACGGCGGTCGGCTTCCGCTTGCGACATCTGCAGTTCCGCGCCGATGTTCTTGCCGACGTCTACGTCCGCAATGTCGATGGAGACGATCTCGAACGCGGTGCCCGCGTCGAGCCCTTTTGCAAGCACCATCTTGGAAATGCGGTCGGGATACTCGAGTACTTCCTTGTGATCGACGGCCGCACCGACCGCCGATACGACGCCTTCACCGACGCGCGCGATGATCGTCGGTTCGCCCGCTCCGCCGACGTAGCGGTCGAGATTGCTGCGCACCGTGATGCGCGCTTTGACGTTGAGCTGAATGCCGTTCTGCGCGACGCCTTGGAAAATCGGCGTTTCGATTACTTTCGGATTTACAGATGTCTGCAGCGCTTCCAGCACGTTCCGTCCCGCCAAATCGATCGCCGCTGCGCGCTGCCATTCCAGCGGTATCTGCGCGCGCTGCGCCGCGATCATCGCGCGAACGACGTTCTCGATGTTGCCGCCCGCCATGTAATGCGACTGCAACTGGTCCGCCGTGAGAGAGAGTCCCGCTTTGCGCGCCGTGATGAGCGTGTTCACGATGAGGCTCGGCGGCACGCGCCTGAATCGCATGCCGATGAGCGATCCGATGCTGACCGGAACGCCGGACGCAACCGATGTGAACCACAGTCCAACCGGAACGTAGTAGAGGAACGCAATGAGCACAATGATGACGACGAAGAAAATAATCGCCGCGCTCGCTGCAACCACGATGCTTACTCCTTATAACTCGGGAGCTCGATCGGCTCCACGAAGATGCGCGCACCCTCGACGCGCGTCACTCGAACGGGGGTCCCCTCCTGAATGAACTCGCCCTGCGTCAGCACGTCGGCGCGTTGACCGTCGAACAACGCGACGCCTGCAGGGCGCAGATACGACGCGGCAACGCCGCTCTTCCCCACGAGCGACGTGTAGTCCGAACTGGCAACGTAATCGCTCCCTTGCGCACCGGCGAAGGTGAGTTTCGCAATCCACGCGTTCTCGGGAAAGACGCGCGTCGCGAGATAGAACAGCACGACGGTCAGAACGATCGCGGTCGCGACCGTTTGCATCGCGACGAAGATCATGGGCGTGCCGAACGCGAGTAAGATGGAGAGCAGCAGCAGTGCTCCGCCGATGATGCCTGGCGCACCGTGTCCGGGAACGACATGCAGCTCCCAGAGAATACCGGCGATGCCGGCGACGGCCAACACGATAACGAGCGGCCCGCTCGCACCGGCCGCGATGTGACCTGCGAAGAACAGGCCAAGGGCGCCCAGCCCGACGAGGCCCGCGACACCGTGAAGCGTCTGCATCTCGAGCAGCAGGCCAAGAAGCCCCACCGTTAGGAGGGCGGCACTGACCAGCGGTGTGTTGAGCGCATGAACCAGTTCCATGATACGAGCTACCTGCTCGCTTCTGGAAAGTTCCGCCTATCTACTTCAGCGGGCGAGCTCTTCGGTGACGATTTGGCGGACCAGATTGCCGTCCGCGAGCCCTTTGAGTTCCGACATTGCACCTTTCATGACGGCGCCTTGATTGCGTCCGCCCTCGGGCAACTCGGCGATTATCGCCTTGACGAGCGCCCGGACGTCATCCGCAGACTTTTGCGCCGGCAAATACGCCAACAAAATCTCGCGCTCGGCTTGCTCTTTGTCGGCCAAATCGGTTCGTCCGGCTTTTTGAAATTCGGAGAACGAATCGTTGCGCTGCTTCACCTGTTTGCGCACGACGTCCAATTCGTCGGATTCGCTGAGATCGACGCCTGCTTCCGTTCGCTTGTAGGTGAAACCGGAAAGGGCCGACCGCAATGTGTCGACCCGAAGTTGATCGCGTGCCTTCATCGCGTCCTTCAAATCGGCAGCGATGCGGTCTTTGAGCGCGGCCATCAGGCGCGGCGCTTACGGGCGGCGGCCGATTTCTTCTTGCGGCGGACGCTCGGTTTCTCGTAATGCTCGTGCTTGCGCGCTTCCGCCAAGACGCCGGCCTTCTGGGTGGCTTTCTTGAAACGGCGCAGCGCGCTCTCGATGGATTCGCCCGGAGCAACGCGTACTTCCATTATTTCAACCCCCCTTTCGGCTCGGGCCGGCTTTCCGGCACACGAAAATTTCGGGGGCCCGCCACGCGGGCCCCCGACTAGCGACGATAGCACAAGCGGGCCCAGCCCGCAAGGTCTATTGCACGCAGCCGCTGACGGCGTTGCTCCAAAGCGGTTGCGTCGGACAAACAATAAAAAAGAGGAACCCGATTGGATTCCTCTTCAGCGCACGAAAATAACGCATCCGGTCTCGGTGAAAAATCCGACACGAAGCGTTGTGCTGGACATACATCCTCCACAGATGCAGGCAACAAAATCGGCGCCGGCGGCTTCTCAGCCGCGTCCATACTTATGCGCAGCAGCAGAGTAAAAAACCGCGCGCTTGTCATCTCACGGACAAGATCTTTACAAAAATTGCTATCCCGGCGGCCACTGCATGCCGCGGCCGGCCAGCACGTGCACGTGCAGATGCTCGACGGTCTGACCGCCGTCCGCGCCGGTGTTGACCACCATGCGAAATCCGTTCTCACCGCGTTCGCGGCCTATCCGTCCGGCCACGCGCAGGAGGTTCGCTATACGTTCGGGCGATGCGGCGGCCGCGAACGCCTCGAGGTTCGGCACGTGCTCGACCGGCAGAACGAGTACGTGCGCCGGTGCCTGCGGGTTGACGTCTTCGATCGCCGCAATGTCGTCGTCGCGGTGCACGAATGTTGCGGGTATCTCGCCGCGGACGATTTTGCAAAAGATGCAGTTCGGATCGCTCATGCACTACTTCCTTATGAAAAACGTCCAGTTTTTCGTCGCAGTGTTGCCCGCCGCGTCGGACACGCTGACGGTGACGCGCATCGGGCCGTTCGCATAGTCGATCCCCGGCGTGTAATGGATGAAGCGCGCGCTGCGCACGGCGCTGGAAGTCACGTCGTGACCGTTGATCTCCAGCCGCGCGCTCGACGGATTGACCGCCACTGTTCCCGACGAAAAAGTCGCGTAAATGCTCGGACGAGCGTTGTTGACGACCGAACCTTCATCGGGGGCGAAATCGATGATGCCCGGCGCCTCGGTGGAAACCGAAACGGTCGTCTGCGAAACCGCCTGCGGCGCATCGGTCCCGCGCACGTTCAACCGTCCGAGAATCGGCGCATCCGTGAAGTTCTGGCCGCGTGCGATCGTGTAGGTTCCCGTGTAAACGCCGGGCTGCTGTTCGGTCAGATTCAGATTGCGCACGTACGGGCCGATGTCGTATCCGGCCGTTCCGCCGGGCGTTCCGCGAAGCGTTACGCTGAGCGACTGGCCTGCCCGCAGCGGGCTCTGCGGCGACACGTCGATGCCGCCGATCGCGACGCCCGTCTGCACCGGCGCGGCCGTCACCGCCGGACGCGTGGCGAAAATCTGCAGCGGTTCCGAGCTGTCGATGTTGTACCGCACCATCAGCACGTCTCCGACTGCCAACTTGTCGACGGTCGCATCGGCCCCATTGAGTGTTATCGTGGTCGCACGCGTAGGAACGATTACATGTCCGTCGTCGAGTACGATCTGCTGCGACGCGAGTGCCGCGATCGTTCCGCTACGCGAGCCGAACGCGTCGACGATACGTTTGATCGTGCCCTGCTTGTTCAGATAAAGGTGCGCGTAATCGCCCGTGTGGATTTGCGTGAGATCGCCGGCGTTGCTGGTTCCGGCGTTCACGTCCTGAACCATGACCGAAACGTCCGGCGTGACGGTAATCGTTCGCACCGACGCGTTGTGCGTGAGCGTTATGCTGGGGGGATCGGAGTCCAAGTCGACCTTGGTGATCGTGCCGAGCATTTGCACGTCCCCGTTGACGTTGTCGACGATCCCGTTTCCGGAGCGGCCGACTAGCGTCGAGACGATCTCGACGCTGTTGGTCTGGCGGTTGTACACTGCCTGTGCCTCCAGCGCCTCGGTAAAAAATCGCAGCGGCGCGTACAAGACGTTCTTTATCTCCACCGGCGCCGCGTCCAGCACGACGGGCTGATTATCGACTTGCGCGACGGTGCTGCCGATGAGAAGTTGAATCGTTTTCGCGCCCGCGTAAGTTCGCACGTAACGGCCGTCCTTTTCAAAACTGAGCCCCAGCGCGGAGAGAATACGACGCACCGGCACGAGCAAATGATATTTGTAGAAAATGGGCGGCGGATTCACGGCAAGACGCGTACCGTTGAGCACCAGCGCGATCGGAAGCACGCGATTTCCGACTGGGCGCCGCGCATGCTGCGGCGTCGCGCCCAACAGCAGGAGCATCGCGGCGAGAAGTGCGGTGACGCGTTTCATTGGCGTGCGCTTTCGCGCAACACTTCGCGGTAAACCTCCGCGGTCTGCGCGGCGCAGAGGTCCCACGTCAGCGTCCGTGCCCGGCGCCGACCTTCTTGCACTGCGCGCAAGCGCAGGGCGTCATCGTCGAGGAGCCGCACGATTTGCTCGCGCGCGCCGCGGACGTCTCCGGCGTTGAAAGTCAGCGCCGCGCCGCCGAGCGCGCCCGGCAGCGACTCCCGGGTCGCGACTACCGGGCATCCGCAAGCCATGGCCTCGAGCATCGGCAGGCCGAACCCCTCGAGCAGCGCGGGGTGCACGAGCGCTTTCGCTCCCGCGTAATAACGCGGGAGTTCATCGTGCGCAACCTCACCCAGCGCGACGGCCCGCCGCGCCGGCGTCGAGCGCGCTTGCAGCGCTCCGGCGAAGTCGTCCTCGCCGGTCAGGTACAAATCGATCTCGTACGATTCGGGCAGCGACGCCCATGCCGCAAGCAGCGTCGCGATGTCTTTGTGCTCGCGATGGTTGCCGGCGTACAGCAGATACGGGCGCGGCGCGCGGACCGGTTCTACGTCGGCCAAGAAGCGATCTTCGACGCCGAGCGGGACGACGCGCACTCGCTCGCGACGCACGCCGAGAAACGCATGCAGGTCTTCGATAGTCCGCTCGTCGTCGGTGATGACGCGCGCGGCGCGCCGCGCGGCCAGGCGCACGAGCGTCTTATAATAAAGCGGCACTTTGGACTTGAAGTACTGCGGGAAACGCAAGTGAATCAAATCGTGGATTGTCACGACGTAAGGCCGCGGCGGCAATGCAGGTGTGTAGATCGAGAGGAAATGCGTCAATGCGGCTCCGCTGTGGGCGATGGCGCGGGGAAGGCGCACCTGCTCGTCCCAGCCGAAGTTCGTGCCCTGCCGAAACGCGACGAAGCGCAAATCGGGCGCAACTCGGGGCAAACGTTCGGCGAGTTCTCGCGCGTACGTTTTCATGCCGACGGACAGTTGTCGCGTGATGCGCGCGTCGAGGGCTACGAGCGCAGAGCTTTCCATTGCACGACCGCGGGGTAGGACGCCGACGCCCATGCTATCGTCCAGCCGGCGGGTCCGTCGAAGAGCGCGCGCCGGCGAAGCAGCGCGTACGTGAAGCGCAGCGGCACGAACGCGGTGTGTTTGAGCGCATTCACGGCGCTTGGCGGAACGCCGCGGGCTTCCATGGACGTATACCGATCGAACTTTTCGCGGTAGGACGCCGCGTCGGAATAGGAATAGTGCTCGAGCACCCCCGGCAACTCTTCGATACGGCCGCCGCACGTCCAACGCTCGTGCAGTTGCGACGTTCCGCCGGAGGCGGGCTCGGCGTGAACGTTCGCGCGATCGGTTCGAAACACGCGCAGCAGACGTTCGTTGCTCCACATCCGCATCGGTTTACCGCAGTAATACGTCGTTCGCGAAACGGTATACCCGTCCGCGTTGCCGTTCGCCGTTATAATCGCGTGCGCAAGCGTGTCATCGGGACGCTCGTCGGCGTCGATCATGAACGTCCACGGCGTACGAACTTGCGAGAGTGCATAGCGCCGCGCGTTTACGAACCCGTCGAACGGCCGAACCAGCACGCTCGCGCCACGCGCCGCGGCGACCGTAACGGTCGCATCCGTCGATTGCGAATCGAGCACGAGCGCGCGCATGCCGGCGGGAAGCGCATCGAACAACGACGGCAGATTGCGCTCCTCGTTGCGCGTCAGGACGACGGCGGTGACGTCTTCCGGCTTCGTACGAGCTCACGTCGTCGCGCTCGGCGCGAACTGCTGCTCTTCGCGCATGCGTTCTTCGCGCGCGAGCGCCGCGCCGACGAAGTCGCGGTAGAGCGGCGACGGGCGGTTCGGACGCGACTTGAATTCGGGGTGCGCCTGCGTTCCGACGAACCACGGATGCATGTCGCTGGGCAGTTCGATCATCTCGACCAGCGACGTCTTGCCGACCCGGTGATGACCAGAGAAACGCATACCGTGCTCTTCGAACAGCGGCCGGTAGCGATTGTTGAATTCGTAGCGGTGCCGGTGACGTTCGCTGATGTTGAGCTCGCCGTACGCTTTCGCCGCGTGCGTGCCCGGTTCGAGTTCGCACGCGTACGCACCGAGGCGCATGGTGCCGCCGTACACGTCGAGGTTTCGCTGATCGGGCATGAAATCGATGATTGGATCGATCGCGGTTTCGTCGACTTCCCGCGTCATGGACTCGGGAAGACCGCAAACGCTTCGCGCGAATTCCACGCACGCGAGCTGCATGCCGTAGCAGATTCCCAGGAACGGCACGCGGTTTTCACGCGCGTACCGAATGGCCCGCAATTTCCCTTTGATTCCGCGCGCGCCGAAGCCGGGAGCGACCAAGACGCCATGCGCACCTCGCAAAACCGAAACGCCTTCATTCTCGACCGATTCGCTGTCGATGCGCTGGATGTGCACCGCCGCCGAATGGTGGATACCGGCGTGATACAGCGCTTCGTTGATCGAGATGTACGCGTCCTTGAGTTCGACGTACTTGCCGACGAGCGCGATCGTGACGCGCCGCTCGGGATGCATGATGCGCTCGACGATATCGGCCCAGTCTTCGAGCTGCGGCGCGGCCGTCGTCAATCGAAGTTTCCGGACCGCCGCATCGGCGAGCCCTTCCGTTTCGAGATTGAGCGGCACCTGGTAAATCGTCGCGGCGTCCGCGTTCTGTACGACCGCGTTGGCTGGGACGTCGCAGAAAAGCGCGATTTTATCTTTGAGTTCGACGGGCATGGCCGACGACGTCCCGGTGCGGCAGATGATCGCGTCCGGCGTTATGCCGATGCCGCGCAGTTCGCGCACCGAGTGCTGGGTCGGCTTGGTTTTGAGTTCGTCGGCGGCGCCCAAATGCGGCATCAGCGTGAGGTGGCAGAACATGACGTTCTCTTCGCCGACGTCGTAGCGGATTTGACGGATCGCTTCCAGGAACGGCAGCGACTCGATGTCGCCGACGGTTCCGCCGACTTCGACGATGCACACGTCCGCGTGACTTTCTTCCGCGACGCGCTTGATATGCGATTTGATCTCGTTCGTGATGTGCGGGATCACTTGCACGGTCGCGCCGAGATAATCGCCGCGGCGCTCTTTGTCTATGACCGAGTTATAGACTTGGCCGGTCGTGACGTTGTTCACGCGGGAAAGATTTTCGTCGACGAACCGTTCGTAGTGGCCGAGATCGAGGTCCGTTTCGGCACCGTCCTCGGTAACGAAAACCTCGCCGTGCTGATACGGGTTCATCGTGCCGGCGTCGACGTTGATGTACGGATCGAGTTTCTGAATCGAAACGCTGATCCCGCGCGCCTTGAGCAATCGTCCGAGCGACGCTGCCGTGATCCCTTTACCGAGCGAACTGACGACACCGCCGGTAAAGAAGATATACTTTGCCATCTCGGGATTACGTAATTCGACTCGGGAGGGCTTCGCTCATGCCGGCGCGTTCGTAACGAACACGTATCGATCCAGGCCCGCGTAATCGCGCCGGACCTCCAAGGCGGCCTGCGGGAATGCCGCGGCGGCGAGGTCGCGGAGCGGCCCGATGGTCGGGGGAGCGGCTTCCATCAGCAGCACGCCTCGGGGCCGAAGCATGCGCGGCGCCGCCGCGAGCAGCTTTCGATAGTGCATCAAGCCGTCGGGGCCGCCGTCCAGCGCCATCCGCGGCTCGAAACCGACGGCATCCGGCTTGGACGGCACGTCGGCAGTCGGGATGTACGGCAGGTTCGCGAGGATCGCGTCATAGCTTTTTTCGGAGTTGTCCTTTACGACGTCCGCATAATGAAACGCGCAGCGCGTGTGAACGTTCAGGCGCCGCGCGTTGTAATCCGCGACCTTGAGCGCGGCCGCGCTGGCGTCGGTTCCCTCGACGAATGCACCGTGAACTTCCGCGGCAATTGTGCACGCGATCGCGCCGCTGCCCACGCCCGCTTCGAAAACCGTGACCAGTGTCCGGGCTTGAGCGCGCAGATGCGCGAGTACATCCTCCACCAAATGCTCCGTCGGGCCGCGGAATGAGCACGTGTTCGTTGACCGCGAATTCACGGCCGAAAAATCCGGCAAATCCCGTGATGTAGGCGACCGGCATTCCCATTGCGCGCTTCTCGCAAAGAGCGGCGTATTTGTCCGATTGCGCTCGACTTAAAAGCTCTCCCCGTGCGAGAGGAGCCATCCGCGTTCCCGTCCGAGCGTGAAAGCGAGCAGGATCTGCGCGTCCGCGCGCGGAGTCGGACTGGACTCGGCCAGAAGCAGCATGCCTTGTGCGAGGCTGGCCGTTACGGTTTGCGGTTTTCGCTGCGTGCTTATCCCTGCAGTCATCATTGGAGCCCCATCCTTGAGCGCGTCCCGTCGACGTTTGGTTCGACGCCGGGCGCCCGCTTCCCGGCTAAGCCGCAGAACCTTCGCCCGCCAGCGCCCGAGCGCGTTCGTCCTTGAGCAGTTCCTCGACGATGTGCCCCATGTCGCCGTCCATGATTCCGCGGATGTTGCCGAAGTTCTGGTTGATGCGGTGATCCGTGATGCGGTCTTGCGGAAAATTATAGGTGCGAATCTTTTCCGACCGGTCGCCCGTGCCGACCTGGCTGCGGCGCATCGAACCCATCGCTTCTTCGGCCTCGCGGCGCTTGCGATCGTACAGCATCGCCCGCAGCATCTCCATCGCTTTCGCGCGATTCTGAATTTGCGAGCGCTCCTGCTGCGAAGCGACGACGAGTCCGGTCGGCACGTGCGTGATGCGAATTGCGGATTCCGTCTTGTTGACGTATTGACCGCCGGCGCCGCTGGATTTGTACGTGTCGATCTGCAAGTCCGCGGGATTGATCTCCACGTCCACGTCTTCTTCGACTTGCGGCAGCACCGCGACCGTTGCGGTACTCGTGTGAACGCGCCCCTGCGATTCCGTAACCGGCACGCGCTGCACGCGGTGCACGCCCGATTCATGCTTGAAGTTCTTGTACGGTGCGTTCGCTTTGACGGCGAACACGATCTCTTTATAGCCGCCGGCGTCGCTCTCGCTCTGGGAAACGAGTTCCACCTTCATCCGCTGCGCTTCCGCATACCGCATGTACATGCGCGCGAGATCGCCGGCGAAAATCGCGGCTTCGTCGCCCCCGGCACCGGCGCGAATCTCGATGAAGACGTCCTTTTCGTCATCCGGATCCTTCGGGATCATCAGCTGCTGCAGGTCGGCATGCAACTGCTCCCGGCGCTCGCGAAGGGCTTGCGCTTCTTCTTCCGCGAGCTGATGCATGTCCGCATCGCTGCGGTCCTTGAGCAGCTCTTCGTTCGCGGCGATTTCCTCGAGCGTTTTCTTATAACGGCGGTATACCGATACGGTCTCTTCGATCGCTGCCCGCTCTTTGACGAGCGCGGTGTAGCGCGTTTGGTCGAAGCCGCCGGGGGGATGCGCGAGTTCCGCTTCGATTTCGTCGAAGCGTTTCGCGATGGTTTCCAAACGATCGTAAAGGCTGGTCATTTTAAAAGGCGCTCCGGCCTAGCCTGCGCGCCCCCCACTTCGTGGGGCCCCCAAATTCGGGCGCCGGAAAGCGTTCTGGCCGAATGAACTCTCCCCGAGGGCGCTTGCATGGTGCATACTACCAAAAACAGCGGCGCTCCGGCCTAGCCTGCGCGCCCCCCACTTCGTGGGGCCCCCACATTCGGGCGCCGGAAAGCGTTCTGGCCGAATGAACTCTCCCCGAGGGCGCTTGCATGCTACATACTGACGAAAAGCAAAAGCGAGCCCAATGGGCCCGCTTTCGAATACTCCTAACGCGTTAAGCTTCGACTTTGTCGGCTTCCCGCTTGGCCTTGCGAGCCGCAGCCTCTTGCTGCTTCTTTTTGGCGATCTCTTCGCGCTGGCGAAACTTGTCGACGCGGCCTGCCGTATCGACGAACTTCTGCTGGCCGGTGAACAGCGGATGGCACGCCGAACAGATCTCGACGGCAATCTCGGGCATGGTCGAACCGGTCGTAAAAGTGTTGCCGCAGGCGCAGTGAACCTTCGCCTCCGGGAACCACTTGGGATGAATCTTCTCTTTCACAGCCGTTCCATTATAGCAGCCGTGGCAAGGGCCGCCGCTTGCCGGAGTGACGGCGCGACCTGCCCGGTCACCGCTTGAATGAGGTGCCCCGCAAACGGAACGCCCACGCCGGTGACCTCGTCGTATCCGGTCATCGCCTTCTCTCCCGGCACCGGCGTGGCGCTGCCCGGGGGCGTCATCGCGTTTGAGCCGTACAGCACGTCGTAGAACGTCTGCGCATACGAAAGATGCGGTGTGAACGCGTGGTACGCCACGCGCGATGAGTAGATTGCGTAGAGGTACGGCGCGGCATTGCCGAGGCGATATGGATGCGCGCCGCCCGCCGTCGCGCAAGTTACCGACGCTTTGCAGGCCTGCAGCACCAGCGCCCACATCGCAGCCATCTGCGGCGCGGAAAGGCTGGTTCCGCCGACCAGGCCCGTGCCGCCGTCCGAGAAACCGGCGTCCTGGTACGTCGTTACTCCGGTGTCAGGGTCGCCCAGCATCGACACGTCGGGCTGCGTGCGCATCGAAGCGCCGACGGCCTGCTGTTGCCACGACGGAGCATGGAAGATCGTCGAAACGCCGCCCCCGGATCCCGCCGATCCCAGCATCGTCGTCACGCCCCATGCCGTCACGTTATTCGTGAGTCTGCCCGAACTCGTTGATCGGCGCATTCACCCCGCCAACGGACGTCACGTTGACGTCGCCCGAAGGGTATGCCGCGCATTGTTCCGCGAGCGGACCGCTGCTTCCGGAACATTCCGCGGAGCCGCTGTCGCCGGATGAAATGAAAACGGCGATGCCTTCCGCCGCGAGTGCCGCAAATTCTTCAGGGACGAAACCAACGCCCGACGAGTTGAATTCGGAGCCGACGAGCTGCGGTTCGCCGCCGCCGTAACTCAACGAAACCACGTCCGCACTGTTGTCGGCAATTGCTTGCTGGATCTCCGCATCGGCTTCGACGATGCCGATTTGCGGCTGACCGTAGTTCGAGAAACCGGACGGAAGCGGACTCGGCGCCGGCGAGGCGCACGCGTTCGGATAGAACACGAAGCAGTCCGATGCGTTATAAGCGAGGTAAAAGTTTACGGTCGAACTGGGCGCGAGCGTTGCTATTTGCTGCGTGTCGAGCTGCGCTTCGCCGTCTTCCGGATTGCAACTCGGCAGCGAGCCGGTGCATCCGTCCGTTACCGGCGGCGGTGTCGTGAAGTCGCCCGAGTATGGAAACTCGGACGTCGGCGATTGGCCGGGATTGGGCGCAGGCGTCGCATGCGGATTCGGCGTTGCCGGAGCTGCGGTTGGAATCCCCGAGGCGACGAGTCCCGCGGAGACGCTCGTCGGGGTAACGTTGGCTTCGCAAACGGTAGCGGCACTCACGTTGCCGTACAACGCCTGCAATGCCGCGAGATCGCGATCGCCGCACCAGGTGCCGCGATTGACGTCGATTGGGCCGGTGCCGATGATGCCGACGGTGATGCCGCTGCCGGTGTAGCCGGCGCTGTAAGCGCCGGAAAAGTCGAATGCGTTACGGATCTGCTGCGGCGAGTATCCGGTATTCGTTCCGGCTCCGGCGCGTGGGGGCAAGTGAATCAAGAAGTCATGCAGCGGATGCAGCGTGACGAGATTCTCCACGGCGCTCACCGGCAACGCCGTCGCGAAATGCGGCGTCGTCATGGGCGCGACGAAGTGCTGTCCGTCCTTTTCGTACAACCCAAACTTGGTTCCGAAGGCGGATTCCATCGCGGATTGCGAACCGGCAACGCTCATCGAAAGGCGCTGCGGCCACCCGGCAACGCGCAAGCCGTTACCGACGAAATAATTTGCGATCTTTTGGTAGGTTTGCGAGCTCGCGCCGAAGCGCGCGCCGATTTCGGCCGGGATGAGATAGTGACGATACGCCGGCGACGCCGGATCGCTGACCTGCTGCGCGTAATTCGCGAGAGCCTGCGCACCGGGAGCGTTCATCACGACCATCGCCTGCATGTGCGCGAGTTGCGCGGGACCGAGAAGGGTCGCACCGTCGACTTCGTTCTTGCCCCAATCGAATGCGGAAGGACCGCTCGAGCCGGCGAGGGGCGGCAACTGCGAGTCCGACGGCGTTCCGCCGTGTCCGCCGCAAGCGGCGGTCGCCAAAAGCGCCATCGCTGCGCCCGCTGCGATCAATCGCTTGTTCATCGGAGCGATCCTTTCTGGACGAATTGCCGTGCGAGCGCGTGCAGCGCTTGCAGACGTGCCGCGCGCTGCACGGCGCGCGTATGCTCGATGGCCGCCACGGCGGCTCGGATCGCGCCGGGAGAAACCGGCCGCGTATCTTCGGCCCGGCGCAGCTGCGCGCAAGGCGCAGATCCGCTGCCGCAAGCCGCACTCTGCATGCTCAGCGTTTCGGCGATCGTATCGACCGAGTTCGGCTGGCCGTTTTGGGATTGGTAATCCACGCGCGTCGTGTCGTCCGAGTAATCGTAAAACGAGTTCACGACGTCCGCGATCGTGACGCAAGCCGGGCCGTATCCCGACACGTCGTACGACGTCGTCGTGCGCGTTTCGGTGTAACCAAGGACGGGATCGAGGACGTTGTACGTCTCGACGATCTGCGTTCCGCTCGTTCCAATCGATGCGGGGACGCTGCCGCACGACGGATCGAACGGCTTGGTTCCATTGTCCGCGAACGCGTCGCTCACGTAGCTCGACGACGGTTTCGTAAACCATGCCGGGAAGGTGCGCGTTTTCGAGGCGTTTCCGGGGCTCGAAATCGTGAGTTGGATGTTCCCGCCGGCGGGCGCCGCGTACGAAAACGTTATGCCGGCGAAGACGTACGTGCCGGATCCGTCGAGCGGCTTGCCGTTCGCAGCGCCGTTCACCGTGGCTACCGCCGTCGCGCCGTTCGAGTAGGTTTGCGTGTCGGTGTACGATCCGTCGGAGGCGAGCGTGCGCGCAATCGAACTCCCGTCCGAAAGGCTTTCCGCGACGGTGGCCGCCGGGTTGTTGCTCCACGACCCGCCCGCGCCAAGGTCGTCGATCTCTTGCGGCGTGCCGTACGCAGTTGCGATCGAGTTTCCCGTACCGTCGTTGGAATTCGTGGAGTAGAGCAGCAGCGCGCTGCCGCTGAGCTGCAGCAGCTGCGTCGTCGACGAATCGCTCGTGTGTGTGGCGAACGCGTCCGTTTCAGCGGAGGTCGAAGCCGTTGCGCTGCCGCCGCCGGGCGCGCTCGTCGCCGAATCCGTCACTTGCATGGAAACGGCCGCCGCCGAGGTCGACGTCGGCTCGGGGCACGGCGAACTCTGAGCGTACGTTTCCTGAAGGGACCCGGCGTAGGCGAAGGAGTCGCCGGAAGTTATTGGCCGCGGCACGAGGCTGCTGGTGCGCCGCGAGATGGCGAATGGCGCTTGGCCGACGCAGCCGAACGCGTTGTCAGGCGTGGGCGCGGGTGTCGGAGTCGGAGTCGCGGTCGCTACGGGCGTTGGCGGCGTGCCGGTGGTACCGCCGCCGCCCCCACAAGCAACGAGGGCCGCCGATATGGCAGCCAGCCCAATCGCTAAGAGACGGGTTCTCAAAGGAAACTCCTCAACGTGTCGCAGTAGTGCACCATAGTTCTTCTGAACCGGTATGTTCCGGCCATGCCGTCGAATTGTGAAGAGCGCAACATTTGCACTCGGGGGTTCGTTCACTGGACATGAAACGACAGGTAGCGGCCGTTTTCACGGCGCTGACGCTTGGTTTGGCGGCTGCAAGCGCCGCGCCGATGCGTGACGGCGGGATCATTCAAAACACCGGATCGACGAACTTTTCCGGTTATACGATCAAAGTGTGGTCGGACGGATCGACATCGGCCGTACACTCGCGACGCGGCGGAATAGCACTCGACTCGCCCGTCGCCGGCCATATACCGCAAGCGCTCGCGCAGCGTTTCTTGAACGATGCGAAACAAGCCCGAGCGAATCGCGAAATCGCTCGGCCATGCGAGAAGAGCGCCTCGTTCGGCACGAGCACGGTGGTGCGTTACCATGGGTGGACGTCATCGGATCTCGAGTGCCCCGGCGGCGGATTCACGATTGCGCTGGCCGCCGATGCGCACAAGGTCGCTGCGCTTCTGCAGTTCCACGGCGTTGCACCGCATCGTATTCCGCTGCTGCAGAACGAGCCGCGGCGCATCCCGTCCGATACGCCCTCCGGTCAAGCGAGCCCCTCGCCGGAACCGGCGCCATCCGCATCGTAGTACACCCGGTCAAAAGGAGTATCCATCTACCGTGAAGCGCCTCTTCCTTTCCGTGGCGTCCGCTGCCATCGCCGTCGGCTTGGCGCAGACGGCCTACGGGCTCGTCGCCGCGCAAACCATGCCTTCGTCGCTCCCGATGCCGACCGCGACACCCGCGGTAAAGGCAACGGCTACGCCGGCGCCCCCGAAGGACGCGGACGATAAACGCGTCGGAATTTCAGGCGTGTGGGAAGTGCAGATCCAGCAGCCGGCCTCGACTGTGTACACGCATTTCAAGCTCGATCAAAAAGGCAGCGCGCTGACCGGTCAGTACCTCGATGCGAAAGGCAAGAGGTATCCGCTCACCGGAACGGTGGACGGCAAGGACGTGCACCTCGTGGTGTCCATGTCCGATGGAAGCGCGCTGGTGTTCAGCGCGAACGTCGAGAGCGCGATGGATATGGCCGGTACGATCGATTCGGCGAAAGACACAGTCGGATTCACGGCGGCTTACCGGCCGAAGTACAAGTGGATCGACAATCTAAGTCCCAATCCCGGTATCGGCGGCACACCCTAAGCGAAGGTCACGGCTCCTTCGTGAGCGCCGTCATACGCGAACTCGCTTCGCGAATGACGTAGTCTATCGCGCAGCGTCACCACAGCGCGTGCCGCGAGGACACGCTTCACACACGGGCGCGCTCCGCCAGGCGCCGCTCCACGTACGGCTGCAATCCTCCGGCCTCGATCAGCGACTGCATGAACGGAGGAAACGCTGCCGCGTTATAAGTCGTGCCTTTCGTGAGATTGCGAATCACGCCGCCGGCGGGCTCGACTTCGATTTCATCACCGCTTTCGATACCGTCGACGGCTTCCGGCGATTCGAAGATCGGCAAACCGATGTTCAGCGCGTTCCGGTAAAAAATGCGCGCAAAACTTTTCGCGATGACCGCCGACGTTCCGGACCCTTTGATCGCAATCGGCGCGACCTCTCGGCTGGAGCCGCATCCGAAGTTCGAGTCGGCGACGATGATGTCGCCGGGCTTCATTTTCGCCGTGTAGTCGGCGTCGAGTCCCTCGAGTGCGTGCTTGCCGAGTTCGGCAGGATCGATGATGTTGCAGTATTTGCCCGGGATGATGACGTCCGTGTCGACGTTCTTGCCGTATTTGTGCGCGTGGCCTTTCATCGATTTTTCCACGGTTACACCCCCACCGGAGCCAGCGTGCGCGGATCGGTAATGACGCCGGCCAAAGCCGATGCGGCGCACGTAGCGGGCGACGCGAGAAAGACTTCGGCTTTCGGAGATCCCATGCGTCCGACGTAATTGCGGTTCGTCGTCGAAATGCACCGCTCGCCGTCGCCCAGCGTGCCCATATGGCCGCCGAAGCACGCGCCGCATCCGGGCGTGTTCACTACACACCCCGCCGATGCCAGCGTGGTGAGGATGCCTTCCTGCGCGGCTTGCATCCAGACTTTTTGCGAGCCCGGGTTCACGATCACGCGCAGGTTCGGCGAAATCTTCTTACCGTCGAACATCTTTGCGACGACGCGGAGATCTTCGATGTACCCGTTGGTGCACGAGCCGATGAAAACTTGATCCAGCGGGACGCGCTCGTTCGTGACCTCGGAGATCGAATGCACGTTGTCCGGCGTGTGCGGGCACGCTACCTGCGGCTCGAGCCCGTCGACGTCGATCTCGACGGTGCGCTCGTAGACCGCATCGTCATCCGCGCGTTCGACGACGAAATCGCGGCTCGTACGCTCCTTGACGAACGCAATCGTTTTCGCATCGGCATGGAAGATGCCGTTCTTCGCTCCCGCTTCGATCGCCATGTTCGCCATCGTGATGCGACCGGTGATGGAAAGCTCGTCGACGGTGCTGCCGTGGTACTCGATTGCACGATACGTCGCGCCGTCGATACCGAGCACGCCGACCGTTTTTAGCATCACGTCTTTCGCGTAGACCATCTCGCCGAGCCGGCCGTTGTAGATCAGTTTGATCGTCGCCGGCACTTTCAGCCACACTTCACCCAAGAGGAACGCAGCGGCGATGTCGGTCGACCCCATGCCCGTCGCGAACGCGCCGAAGGCGCCGTACGTGCACGTGTGCGAGTCGCCGCCCACGATCAGCTCGCCCGGAGCGACGAGCCCTTCCTCCGGAAGCACGACGTGTTCGATGCCCCCGCGGCCGACGTCGAAGAAGTGCTTGATGTTTTGCTCGCGCGCGAAGTCTTTCATCAGTTTCGCAATTTTCGCCGACTGCGCGTCCTTCGCCGGAACGAAATGGTCTTCCACGAGCGCAATCTTTTCCGAGTCGAAAACACGCTTCGCGCCTTTGATGTTGCGCATCACACCGATCGCCACCGCCGCGGAAAGCTCGTTGGCGAGCACCAAATCCACTCCGGCGTTGATGATCTGGCCCGGCTCGACCGAAGTCAGCCCCGCGTGGCGCGCGAGGATCTTCTCGGTCAGGGTCATGCCCATAACTGCATCTCCTGTGTTGAAACCTGGGGTACGCACGCCTTCGAGTCGAAGAACGCGCGACCATGCAAGACCGGCAGTTCGGCTTCTCCACGCGCGCCATTCACGCGGGTACGACGCCCGATCCCGTGACGGGGTCGCGCGTCCCTCCAATTTATCAGACGGCGGCTTTCGTCTTCGGTTCGACCGAGCAGGCGGCCGAGCTCTTTCAGTTGCGCAGCTATGGGCACATCTATAGCCGCATCAGCAATCCGACCGTCGCCTCGTTCGAGGAACGGGTCGCGAGTTTGGAAGGCGGCCTCGGCGCGATCGCTTTTTCGAGCGGACTCGCGGCGCAGCTCGCCGTCGTGCTGACGCTCGCGCAAAACGGCGACCACATCGTCAGTTCGCAAAACGTTTACGGCGGCACGGTAACGCAATTCGGCATCACGCTCAAACGCATGGGCATCGAGACGACGTTCGTGCCCGTCGACGACTACGACGGCATTCGCGCCGCGATCGCGCCGAACACGAAGATGCTCTTTGCGGAAACGATCGGCAATCCGTCGGGCGCGCTGGCCGACGTGGGCCGCCTTGCCCAGATCGCGCACGCTGCCGGCATTCCGCTCGTCGTCGACAACACGTTCGCGTCCCCCGCGCTTTTCCGGCCGATCGAACACGGCGCCGACGTAGTGCTGCACTCCGCGACCAAGTTCATCTCGGGCCACGGAACCGTCATCGGCGGCGTCGCCGTCGAATCCGGAAAGTTCCCATGGGACAGCGGAAAATTTCCGCTGCTCTCGCAGCCGAGCCCCGGTTATCATGACAAGGTCTTCACCGAAACGTTCGGCGAGTACGCGTTCTTGATGCGCGCGCGCGCGGAAGTACTGCGCGACGTCGGATCGCAAATGTCTCCGATGGATGCGTGGCTGCTGCTGATCGGACTGGAAACGCTGCCGATTCGCATGAAGGCGCACGTCGAGAACGCGCGAAAAATCGCGGCGTTTCTTCGGACGCGCGACGAGGTGGAATGGGTGAACGAACCCGCGATGGGGTCGATCTTCACGTTCGGCTTGCGCGGCGGCCGCGAAGCGGGGCGGCGGTTCATCGACGCGCTGGAACTGTGGTCGCATCTCGCCAACGTCGGCGATACGAAGAGTCTGGTGATCCATCCCGCTTCCACGACGCATTCCCAGCTGACCGACGATGAGATGCGTAAAGCCGGCGTCAGCCCGGGAATGGTCAGGATTTCCGTGGGCTTGGAGGATGCGGACGATTTGATTTGGGACCTCGACAAGGCTCTGCATGAAGGTGCCGGCGCGGCTGCAGCGCTCTCGAACGGCGGCGCGCAATGATCGTGGATAGCGTTTCCGGACGCCGCAATCTCTTGGAACGCAGCAAAACCGTCGCGATGATTGGCGCATCCGCCAATCAGCTGCGTCCGAGCTATACGGTGTTCGAGCTATCTGCGCACGATGACGCCGTTCGACGTCGCGCCCATCAATCCGACGCTCACCGGCATCGACGGCGTCAAGGCGTACGCCTCGCTGGCCGCGTACGCCCAAGAAAAGGGCGCGCCGGATATCGTCGACGTGTTTCGCAAACCGAGCGAAGTCGTAGCCGTCGTTCGCGACGCAATCGGCGCCGGCGCAAAAGCCGTATGGTTTCAGTACGGCATCGTCAACGAAGAGGCGATCCGCATGGCGGACGAGGCGGGTTTGGCAGTCGTCGTCGACCGCTGCATAAAAGTGGAATGGGCTCGCCTTTCGGGCGGTCTCTCAACGAGCGGTCTGAACAGCGGCCTCATCACCAGCCGGCGCCGCGCGCTATCGCGGTGAGTACGCCAGACGCGTACCGCAGCGAAGCGGATGGACTCGATGCCGAAATTCTGCACTGCATCGAGCGGCGCAGCGTCCCCGATTTCCGCGACCTCGCGTTGCGCATCTTTGCGCATCAACTGCGTTATAACGCGCCGTACGCACGGTACTGCGCATCGATCGGCGTAACGCCCGACGCACTGCCTTGCGATTGGGAAGCGATTCCGCCCGTACCGGCCGGCGCGTTCAAAGAGGCGGCTCTGTGTACGTTCGATCCCGCCGACGCGGCGCTCGCGTTCGAAACCAGCGGTACGACGCAAGGCGTGGGCGGCAAGCATTACATGGAGACTCGAACGCTGTACGATGCGGCGCTTCTCGCCGGTTTTCAAGACGCGCTGCTGCGTGACGCGGCGCCGCTGCGCTATCTGCTGCTGGTTCCAAACCCGGAACAACGGCCGCAGTCCTCGCTCGGATACATGATGCGTAAGGTCTCTCAAACTTTCGGCGACGGAAACGACGGGTGGTATTTGGACGGCGATGTGCTGCATGCGGACCGCTTCATCATGGAAGCGCGGAGTGTTTCCGCTGCAGTTTGCGTCGCAGGCACGGCCTTCGCATTCGTCAACCTTCTCGACGAATTAGCGGACCGCGGGATCGCGACGCTTCCGCTCGCCGCCGGATCGCGTATCATGGAAACCGGCGGATTCAAAGGACGCACGCGAGTCGTCGAACGCGGCGAACTCTACGCGCAACTCGCGCGCCTTTTCAATGTTCCGTTCGAGCGCATCGTCGCCGAATACGGCATGACGGAATTGACGAGTCAGTATTACGATCGCACCGGGGATGCGAAAGAGCCGCGCGTCAAGGTGCCGCCGCCGTGGCTGCGCGCGCGCGTCGTCGGACCGGATGGGAAAACGCTCCCGGAGGGAATCGTCGGTTCGCTCGTCCACGTCGACCTAGGCAACCGGTCGTCGTGCATTGCCGTTCAAACCGGGGACTTGGGCGTCGCCTCCGGCGATGGAATCATCCTCATCGGCCGCGAGAGCGGCGCGGAGCTGCGCGGGTGTTCCTTGGACTCGGAACAATTGCGCGCGCTCTCGAAGGCATGACGACCGCGCTGTCGGGCGTACCCGCGCACAAGATCGTAAACGCCATCGCCGACTGCGCGGAGCGCTGGAACGACGCCGATTTTCCGCCGCGCGTGCGCGTAACGGCTCGCATCGCGGAGCGCACCGGCTACTCGGCCCCCGTCGTCGACTACGCGCTCGACCGCCTCTTCTTTTCCATCACACGCGAAGACTTGCGGGCCACGATTTGCAGCGAACTCGGCTCGCTCGAAATTCTCGACGATTTTACGCCGCGTCCGAACCGCCCCGATGCATGGGCAGCGCCGGTGGGAAGCGTTTGCGTGATCTCCAGCCGCACGACGATCGGCGTTGCAATCGTTCCCTCGATATTCGCACTCTGTGCGAAATGCGAGGTCGTGGTCAAAGACCGCGAAGACGCGCTCTTGCGTGAGTTCTTTACCACGCTGGCTCACGAACTACCCGAATTCGGCGCGGCGGCACGCGCCGAAGCATGGTCGCATAGCGAGGAGAACGCTCGAGATTTGCGCATGTTCGACGTCGTCGCTGCGTTCGGCAGCGACGATACGCTTGGGGCGATTCGATCCTCGCTCGCTCCGGGCGCAACATTCGTCGGATATGGGTCGCGCGCGAGCGCGGGGTATGTGACGCGCGAATCGCTCGCGTCCGAAGCAACGGCGTCGGCAGTCGCGCGCGGCGCCGCTCGCGACCTCGTGCTCTACGAGACCGAAGGCTGTCTCTCGCTGCACGCGCTCTTTGCCGAGCGCGGCGGATGCGTGTCGATCCCGCAATTCGGCGAACTGCTCGCGCGGCGCATCGAAGAAGCGAACGTGGAGTTTCCCGTGGGCAGCCGCGATCCGGCGGCCGCGGCAGCGATCGCTCAGCGCCGCAATCTCGCCGCTTTTCGAGCGGCTGCGCGGACAAGGCGCGGTCTTTGCCGGCACGGCGACCGAATACGCGGTGATGGCCGACGCACCGCCGTCCGAAGCGCCGCCGTTTCTTCCTCGGACCATCGGCATCGTCGCCGTAGATGGGCCGGCCGACGCCGTCGCGTATGTTCGCCGGCATGAGTTGCCGTTGGAAGGCTTCGCCATTTCTTCCGATCGCGCGGACGTGGTAGACGCCGCGCTGCGGGCAGGCGCGGTGCGTTTGACGCGCTTCGGCGATCTGCAGCACCCGCCGCTTGCGGGAGATCACGGCGGTCGCGCGCGTATCGTCCACTTCGTTCGCTGGATAGACAAGACGCTTTGACGGATTTCGAGGACATCCGCACATCGGTGCCGGGACCGCGATCGCGCGAGCTCGCACCCGCGCTTCGCGCGTTCGAATCGCGAAACGTCACCTTCGTCGACGCCGACTTTCCAATCTTTTGGGAATCAGCCTCGGGCGCGACGGTCACCGACGTGGACGGCAACCGCTACATCGATCTCACCGGCGCGTTCGGCGTGGCGAATACCGGTCACTGTAATCCGTACGTCGCGGCGGCGATTCACGATCAGGCGGTCCGATTGATGCACGGCATGGGCGACGTCCACCCGACCGAAGTGAAAGTGCGACTGTTGGAAGCGCTCGCGAACATCGCACCCGGCGACTTGAGCAAAACGTTTCTCGCATCGACCGGCGCCGAAGCGGTGGAGGCAGCACTCAAGACCGCAATGCTCGCGACCGGCAAAAGTTCGTTTGCCGCATATTCCGGCGCCTATCACGGTCTTTCGCTCGGGACGCTCGCGGTTTCCGGCATTCCAAAGTTTCGCGAACCGTTCGCACAGTTCGTCCCCGACAACGCGGTTTTTTTGGAGTATCCGCGCGCGAACCCGGCGCTCGCCGACGAAGGGGCCGCCGCGGCGTTGCGCGAGGCGAAAGACGCGCTTGCCGCGCGCAGCGACTTGGCCGCGGTGATCGTGGAACCGATGCAAGGCCGGGGCGGCTGCATCGTGCCGCCGCGCGGATACCTCAAAGGACTTCGCGACATCTGCGATTCGTTGGGCTTGCTCCTGATCGTCGACGAAATCTATACCGGTTTCGGACGAACCGGAGCGCTGTTCGCGTGCGAGCACGACGGCGTCGTGCCCGACATCCTTTGCATCGGAAAAGCGATGGCGAACGGGTTTCCCATCTCTGCGATCGTCGCGCGTCCGGCGATCATGGACGTGTGGCCGGAATCGCCCGGCGAGGCACTGCACACGTCGACGTATCTCGGAAATCCGATGGGCTGCGCCGCCGCACTCGCAAATCTCGGCGAAATCGAACGTTTGCAGTTGCCGCAGGCGGCAGCGCGGCTTGGCGGCATGCTCGGCGGACGTCTGGATGCGCTGCGCGCCGACGGCAAAGTTGCGGCAGTACGCGGGCTCGGACTGATGTGGGGCGTCGAATTCGATGACGCGCGAACCGCCGAACGCGTCGTCAAGGACGCACTCAAAGCGGGCGTCATCCTGCTGCAAGCGGGCCCGCAAGGCAACGTCGTCTCCATTACGCCGCCGCTCGTGATCTCGCAGGAGCAACTCTTCCGCGCGGTGGACGTCATCAGCGCGTGTATAAAGTAGGAATCGTCGGCGCCGGCTTCGGGGTTCGCGCACATCTGCCCGCGTTCACCGCGCATTCCGAATTCGAAGTCGTCGCGCTCGCATCGCCCAACAACGCCGAGCGCATCGCGGGCGAGCGCGGCATTCCGCGCGCGTTCAAAACGTGCAGGGATTTGCTCGAGGGCGCGGACGTCGACGTCGTTTCGATCGCCGCTCCGCCGTTCACGCATCAGGCGGACGTCACGGCAGCCCTTGAAGCCGGAAAACACGTGATCTGCGAGAAGCCGTTCGCACTGGACGTCGCGCAGGCGGAGGATATGCAGGCCGCGGCGCTGCGCGCCGGAACCGCAGCGGCCGTCATGCACGAGTTTCGCTGGGTTCCGCAGCGGCTCGCGGTGAAGGAGCTCGTCGAAAACGGCCACATCGCGCCGTTGCGGGAAATCGAAATGACGCAGCTTTCCAATCGTCTGCGCGCCGAAGTGGAACGGCCGCGCTCTTGGTGGTTCGATCGCGACTGCGGCGGCGGGATGGCGGGCGCGCTGCTCTCGCACCTGATCGACGGCGCGAACTGGCTCGCGGGCCGGGCACCGGTTCGCAGCACGGGCTTTCTTCGGACGGCCAATCCGCGGCGCGATGACGCGCAAGGAACGTTCACGAGCACGGTCGACGACGGGTGCTGGGCGATCATCGACTACGGTGACGGCATTACTGCTCGCGTGAGCGTCGACGCAACGACCTCCATCGAATCCTTCACGCTTGCCGCGCACGGCGAAAATCGGACGGCCGTAGCAAGCGGAACGGACTTCGACGATATGCGCCTGTTCAGCGTCGACGACGAAGAAACGAACGAACTCGAGGTGAAGCCTTCGCCGTACGCGCGCTTTTCGTCGGTCGATCGGCACGTGCCGTTCATCATGGAACTGCTCGACGAATTCGCAAAGCAGATCCGCACCGGCACGAGTGCCGTCCCGACTTTCGCCGACGCCGTAGCGACGCAACGCGTCCTTGAGTCCATCGGGTACGGCGCGCGCCGTTCTTCCTAACGAATCGGGGCGCACGCCTCAAATGCAGCTTTTCCGAAGTTGCTAGCATTTCTCTAGGCCGAATCCGGCCACGTGTGTCCAAAGGGAGGATCGCATGGACTCCAAGACGCTTCGCATTCGCGTTGGTTTTAGCAGCGCGTTTGCCGCTGCATGTATCGCATCGCTGCTGACCGCGTGTTCCGGAGGCGGTAATTCGTCGCTGCCTCAAGTCGCCGCGCCGCAGCAGCCGGCGCTCTCGCAGCCGGCTCCGTCGAGCGGTTCCACGACGCTCAATATTACCCGGTCGATGGTCGCGGCGCTTCCGTCGTACAGCGCGTTCAAGTACCACGTCCTGCCGGTGCAAAAGGGCACCGTGCGCAAGGCGATGGCAACCGTCTATCCCGTCGACGTGAACTACCACGGCGGCGCCGTGCTTCCGGCGTCGCTGCAGCATGAAGTCTTCATCGACACGACTGCCGCGGCGGTCGGAACGCCTCAAACGTTCCAAGCCAATTTCAGCCGCAGTTCGTTCATCCACGTTCTGGATCAGTACACCGGCGCGTCGGCGAGCAATCGCTATCCGGTCTATCCGTACACGTACAGCGTGAATCTTGCGGCATTTTCCAACGTCATCTCGCAGAACGAACTTTTCACAGTCCTGCACGCCGCTGCCGCGCACACGAAGGCGACGGGATACGGCAATACCTACAATCTCTTCTTGGCGCAGGGGCTCGACACGTGCATCGACCTGACGACGTCGTGCTATTCCCCGGATAACCCGCCGACGTTTACGTTCTGCGCCTACCACGGCAGCATCACGTTCTCCGACATCGGGCACGTGCTGTTCACCGTGATACCGTATCAGCACACCCCGGGCTGCGGCGACGATTTCCCGGGACTGACGACGCCGAACCCGACGCCGATCGACGACACTGCGAGCGCGCTCTCGCACGAACAATCCGAAGCAATCTCGGACCCCGATCCGGGAAGCGGCTGGTACAACGACAACTTCGGATATGAAATCGGCGACACGTGCATCGGCTATCGCGCGTACGAGAATCTAAACGGACACCAGTACCTGATTCAACCCGAATACTCGAACGCGACGCACGGCTGCTTCTTCTGATTACCTCTCCGTGCGAAATCCCGGAATCGCCGCGGACGTGCGGCGATTCCTTTTTTATGGATTCGGATCGCCGACCGCTCGCGCGAGCGCCTTGTACGCGTCTACGCGTCCGCAGCCGGCCTTGCCGCCGGGAATCGGAACCGCAGTCGCACACAACAAACCGGGGACCGAGGCTGCCGACGCGCCGACGCTGAGCAGAAGCGACGCGGCCGCGGCGACGTGCGGCGTCGCTTGCGACGTTCCGGCGATGAAGATGCGGCAATCGTTGGCGGACAAACTGCCGGGATCCGGACGGCACGCGGCGCCCGACGTTCCGTCGGCCGCGGTGCTGGTATAGATGTTCTCGATCCAGTGCAAATCATCGGGATCGCTATTGCCGGCCGGATCGCCGCCGGGCGCCACGACGCCCCATGCCGCGGAGTTCGCCGAATCGTAATTCGAGTACGACGCCACTTTCTCGCCGATCGCCGATGGATTCGAATCGTCGATCGTCGACGCACCGACCGCGATAACGCCGGGATCGGCGGCGGGATAGTCGAGTGACGGCTGTCCGATATTCGCCGAACTTCCGTTGCCGCTTGCGGCAACCACCACCACGCCCGCCCCAATTGCGGCGGCAACCGCATTCTCCTCGGCCGTGTCCGGCGAGGTGTCGCCTAAACTCAGATTGATGACTTTCGCGCCTTGGCTCACCGCGTCATCGATCGCGAGACCGACGTCCGAGCCGAGCGCAGTGCATTGCGAACTCGTCGATCCCGGCGCGCATCCGCCGCTCGGCGGATCGGGAAAGACTTTGAAAATCATGAGCGGAGCGGCATACGCTATGCCAGTAAAACCGAAGGCGTTGTTTCCGGCTGCACCGGCGATGCCCGCAATATCGGTACCGTGACCGTCGTTGTCGTGCATTGTCGCCAGGTCCGGCGTCGCCACGCCGTTCAAATCGGTTTCCGCGTACACGACGCGGCCGTTCAGGTCCGGATGAGTCAGATCCGCGCCGGTGTCGACGATGGCGATCGCAGCGGTGCCGCCGAGTGCTCCCGGAAACGTCTTTCCAGTGCTGTTGCTTTCACCATAAGCCCATGCATTTGCCGCGCACATGACGTGCGTGTCCCATTCGCCGCCCGTCGATGCGGTTTGGTACAACGGCGGAACGTTGCCCGGCGTGAACCCGTCGAAAAACGGATCGTTCGGAAACGCCGACGTCGCGTCCGTCGATTGCAGGCGGCGATACGCACCAACAGAGACGCCGCGCACCAGTGCCGACGATCGCAAGGTTCGGATTATCGCATCTTCACGTGAGGGATCGACGCGAAGGACCTGCACGACGTGCGCAAGGGCGGGAAAGTCGAGCGTTCTTTGCAGCGTTGCGCCGGTGCCCGCGTGCATCTGCCGTATCGCGTTCTGCGATCGCGCAAACGTCGCGCGGTCGTAGGTTACCTCGATTAGCCCCGGGACACGTCCGCCTTTGACGCCCGCGGCGGGCGCGCGCTTCGGAATCGCGGCATCCGTACGGTGCGAGATCGATTGCGCCGCACCGGAGGTCGTGCACAGCAACGACGCCGGCGAGGTGGTGCCGTTCGTAGGCAACGGTGTCGGTGTGGGCGGCGGCGTAGGCGGCGGACCCCCGTTCGAGCCGGAACCCCCACCGCACGCGCCCAGCGCGAGCACGCCTATCAATGCCAGAATTTTTCGCACCGCGCCCTCCTTGCCGCGGCCGGGCTACTGCGATGCCGCTCGCGCCACCGCAGCCGCCGCGTTCAAACGGCCACAACCTTGTTTGCTGCCGCCGATCTTCGTCGCGGTCGCGCATAAGTCTGCTGCAATCTGGGCCGGAGTAAGGTTCGGGCGCAGTCCGAGCATCAGCGCCGCCACGCCAGCCACGTGCGGCGTCGCTTGCGAAGTGCCCGCAATCAGCACGCGGCAGTCGCCGGATTGACCCGCCTGGTCCAACGCGCAGTCCGTTCCGCCAATCGCGGTGCTGGAATAGATATTCTCTATCCAATGCAGATCGTCGGCGTCGGAGGATCCGGCCGGATCGCCTCCAGGTGCAACCAGATACGCGCCGCCGGCGCCGGGCCCAGCGGCGGCCACCCAGTTCGAGTAACTCGCGACGCCCTCGCTTACGGCGTTACCGGAACCTTTGAGCGCGGATGCACCGACGGCGATCACACCGGGATACGCTGCGGGGCAATCGAGATGGTTGGCCGATTCATTGCCCGATGCCGCGACGACGACGACGCCGTGCGAAATCGCGTTCTCGACGGCATTCTCCTCGAGCGTGTCCGTGCAGTTCGAGAGCGGACCAGGAGCACCGAGGCTGAGATTGATCACGTGCGCACCGTGCGCGACGGCGTCGTTTATCGCGCTGGCTTCGTCCACGTCGGTCGTATCGCATTGCGGATTTTTGGAGGACGAGGTGCACCCGCTGCTCGGCGGCGTCGGAAAGATTCGATACGCCAGCAGCGGCGCGTTGAAGCCGGCGCCGGAAAATCCAAACGCGTTGTTCGTATCGGCCGACGCGATTCCGGCAACGTCCGTGCCGTGTCCGTCCATGTCGGTGACGTACGAGCCCGTCGTTTGCGCCGCGCTCGTTGGGTACGTGACGAAACAGCGAGCGTAGACGACTTTGCCCGAGAGATCGGGATGCGTGACGTCGACGCCCGTGTCGACGATTGCGATCGGTGCGCCGTTTTCTACCGACGACCATGCAGCGCTTACGCCCATGACGTGCATGTCCCATTGTCCGGGCTGAGTGCTCGACTCGTAGTAGGGCGCGCCGGGTCCAAACCCGTCGTAATACGGATCGTTCGGCGTTACGGACAAAGATCGGCGGTACTGCGCGAGTTGCACGTTGCGCACGCCGGCCACCGCGTGCAAGCGCGCGACTTCACCCGCGACGCGCGCGGGATCGACGGACTCGACGCGCGTGCCGCCGCGATTATCGGTATACACGACCATGCCGGGCACGTACCGTGCGCCTCTGTCTGCGCTTGCGGCAATTCGCCTCGCCTCGCCTTGCATCGACGCACGCGCAATTGCGACGCTTGCGCCGCTCGTCGGACACGCATCGGCCGACTGCGGGCCGGGAGCGGGATTCGTCGTGGTTGTCGGCACCGGTACCGGTACCGTCGGCGTGCCGGTGGAACCGCCGCCGCCGCCGCACGAGGCAAAAGCCAAAGGTATGGCGATGGCCGCAATGGCTGCGAGGGACCGTTCGATCATGCGCTTCACCTCGCCATTCTTCCCGGCGAGGGGGCAGAGGCTACATTACCAACGCAAGAAACGCCAGAGCAGACCGAGCGCCGCTATGGTTGCCCGGCGTTGGATTGCCGTCCGATTCCCCGGCAGGTTGAGCTGCGCGGTCCGTATACCCGTGGCGTTGCCGACCGCAAGCCACACGAGACCGACCGGTTTGCCGGGCGTTCCTCCGGACGGACCGGCGATTCCGGTGGTCGCAATTCCTACGTCCGCGCCAAGTGCTGCCCGAACGCCCTGCACCATTTCAAGCGCCGTTTCTTCGCTGACGGCGCCGGCACGCTCGAGTGTCGAGGGTTGCACGCCGAGTATACCGGTTTTGACGCGATTGTCGTACGCAACCACGCCGCCCGCGAAACTGTTCGAAGCGCCCGGCATACCCGCAAGCTCCGCGCAAATCGAACCGCCCGTGCATGATTCGGCGACCGCGGCACTCATACCGGATTGCTGCAGCAACGCGTGAATCGCGCCGGGTAACGTCTGTTCGTCGAACGCGTAGACGTGACCGTGCAGCCGCTCGAGCAACGCAGTTTCTACCGGAGCGGTCTGCGCGCGCGCCGTCTCTTTCGACGGCGCTTTCGACATGATTTTCACGTCGCACCGGTAGTCGTGCGCCAGGACGGCAATCTTGGGATTCTCCAGGCTTCGAAACAGATCGTCGATGCGATGGTCGATCTCCGACTCCGCGATGTCGATCGTATGCAAAACGCGCGTGTAAATCGCATCCGTCAGGTGCAAGCGCGCACGCAGAAACGGCAGGAGCCGCTCGTGCAGCATCGGTTTCATCTCGCGCGGGACCCCCGGCATGCATGCGATGAATTTGCCGTCCTCGCGCGTTGCGATGAAGCCGGGCGCCGTTCCGTTCGGATTCGCCATCACGATGCTTGCGCGCGGGACTTGCGCTTGTTTGCGGTTGTTCTCTTGCATCGTGCGGCCCTGACGCTGGAACAGCGCTTCCATCGCGCGCAGCGACGCTTCGTCCTCCTCGGTGCCGACGCCCAGGGCATCGCAAACGGCTTCCTTCGTGAGATCGTCGATCGTCGGCCCCAATCCGCCGGTTGCAATCACGCCGTCGGCGCGATCCAGTGCCGCTCGCAGTGCCGCGGCGATTCGCGCGCGATTGTCGCCCACCGCATGCGTTGCATAGACGTCGACGCCGCATTCCGCGAGCGACCGCGCGACGTACGAGCTGTTCGTATCGACGAGTTGCCCGAGAAGCAATTCCGTCCCCACGGCGAGAATTTCGACCGACGGCATGTTAGTAGTCGACGGGACGCAAATAAAATTCGTTGATTGCGGTATTCGTCAGCATCGCGGTCGTCGGCAGGTGGCGCTTCCAATGCGTTCCATCCAGGCGGCGCCGTACGAGTTCGACCTGGGAGCGTTCGAAGCCGCGCTCCGTGAGTTGATCGTTGGAATAGCCTTCCAGCATGCGCGCCAGAATGGCATCCGCTCGCGCATAGGTGATGCCGAGATCCGCCTCATCAGTCTGGTTCGCTTCCAAATCCGCGCTGGGCGCCTTCTCGACGAGCGCCGCGGGCACGCCGAGATGCCGCGCGAGCGCCCACACCTGCGTCTTATAGAGATCGCCGATCGGATTCAGCGGCGGCGTATCGTCCGCGTGCCACGTGAAATATCCCAGCAGCCGCTCCGTTTTATTGCCGGTGCCGATCGGCAGCGCGTTGTATTTGGCGGACTGATCGAAGAGCACGACCATTCGGATACGCGCCATGACGTTGCCCCGGCGCCGCGCATCCGCGTCGGACTCGCCTTGCAAATAGCCGTCGACCGCGGCGGAGATGTCGACCGTGTGTTCCTGGATGCCGAGCGCTTCGACGACGAGCCGCGCGTCGCTCAAACTCGACGCGCTGGACGTCTTGTACGGCATGCGAATCGCATGAACGTTCTTCGGACCGAGCGCGCGGGCGCAGAGAAATGCGGTCACGGCGGAATCGACGCCGCCGGAAAGCCCAACGACGGCCTGATGAATGCTGCGGCGCACGATGAGTTCGTCTTGCAGAAAGGCGGTCAGCCATTGCTCGGTGACGCTCGGATTGATGTGCGGCGGCCGCGTGAACTGCGCAGGTTTTGCCTCAACGACCGGAAGCATGAGTACCCCGCGGAATCGGCAATTCATCGTCCAGCAGCAGGTCGGGAAGCACCGCGCTCAGATCGCCCAGCAGCGGCAGGCGCGCACGCGCCAAATCGATCTCGCGCATGTCGAGCGTGGCGCGAATGATTTGCGCGCCGAGCGCCGGAGCGTGCACGAGCGTGCGTCCGTGCGGGTCGACGACGCGCGACGATCCGGTCATGCCTTTTCCGCCTTCGAAACCCGCGAGGCCCGCGTACAAGATGTAAACGCCGTGCTCGGCAGCCGTTGCATGAAGAATTTCGCGCCAGCGGCCGATGCTTCCGAGTTCGTCGTCCTCTTCGATGCCGCGGCCCGGTGCGCGCTCGGAACGATCAGAAGGTGCGCGCCCTTTATCGCCGCGATGGTCGGCATGAGCGCGTGCCACACGTCTTCGCAGATCAGGAGCGCGATCGTTCCGAACTGCGTGCCGAACACTTGCAGCCGGCGCCCGCGTGAGAGAAAGCGCTCTTCGTCGAAAACGCCGTACGTCGGCAGGAACATCTTGCGGTGCACGTGTGCGATGCGATGTTCGCCGCCTTCGCACTCCAAGTACAGCGCACTGTTGTAATACGTGCCGCTGGCGTTCTCGAAAAATCCGCAGACGAGGTCCACCCGCTTTCTGCCGGCGGCGGCTTTCCACGCTTGGGCCAGATCGGCTGCGAAGGCTTCCGCGGGACGCGCGAGTTCGTAGACGGCGCCTTCGAGAAAATAGCCCGTCAGCGCAGCTTCGGGAAAGACGATCAGTTCCGGCGCCGGCTCCGCGGCGAGCTGCGCGAAGATGTCGCGTACTTCGTCCAGATTCTCCGCGTACCGGCCTTTGCGCGGTTTGGTTTGGACGATTGCTACGCGCACGTGCTGCTGCATCTACATCGCGACTTCCGGATGAATCTGCCCCGGACCCGCCATAGCGAGCTTCTCGGCGCACTCCTCAGCCGGATAGGTCCAAATCTCCGCCATGGTGGGATGCAAATGCGGTATGGTCATGAACTGGTCGACCGTCGAACCGAAGTACATGGCGACGATCACTTCGTGAATCAGGTCCGAACCGTGCGCGCCGAGCACTGCAGCTCCCAAATCTTGCCGTTCTCCGCCGATGCGAGCATCTTCACGAAGCCCTTGGTCTTGTTCAAACACATCGCTTTTCCGTGCTCGGCAAAATCGTACGTGCCTTTGACGTACGCGATGCCCTTGCTCTGCAGCGCGCGTTCGGTTTCGCCCACGATGGCCACTTGCGGATCGCTAAAAACGGTGTGCGTTTTCACGAGGTCGTACACCGCTTTTTCTCCGGCGTCCGTTACCGCGTTGCGCGCCGCAACTTCCCCCTCGTAGATCGCGACGTGCACGAGCATGTGCTTCGCGGCGACGTCGCCGATTGCGTAGATGTTCGGGCTGGTCGTGCGCATCGTGTCGTCGGTCACGATGCCGCTAATGGGATGCGCGTCCACGCCGGCTTTTTCGAGATCCAGGCCCGCGATGTTCGGCACTCGCCCCAAACAATACAAGAGTTCGTCGGCTGCAATTTCGCCGTCGACGCCTCCCGCGGATCACGTGCACGACCTTCTTACCTTCGCGTTTGGTCACACCGCAAATCTGCGTGTGAGTGTGCACGTCGATGCCTTCACCGATCAAATACTCCGTCAGCGCTTCGCCGACGTCGTGATCTTCTCCCGAAAGCAGATGCGGCGAACGCAGCACGATGCTCGTCTTGACGCCCATGCGCGAAAAAAACTGGCCCAGTTCGCAGCCGATGTATCCGCCGCCGAGCACGATCAGCGACTCCGGGAGCGACTGCATTTCCAGCGCGCCGTCGCTGTCGATGTATCCCACGTCGGTCAGCCCGTGCACCGCGCTCGCCGGCGCGACGACGCTGCCCGTACCGACGATGAAGCGCTCCGCTTCCAAAACCACGTCGTTGCCGACCTGCAGTTCGCGGCTCGAAAGAAAGCGCGCTTGCCCTTCGTAGAGCGGAAACTTTTCGATTCCCTCGATGCGATAGTCGGCAAAGCCTTTGATGAGTTCGTGCTTGCGCCGCATGATGTGCGGAAAGTCGATCGTGACCTGCCCCGCGTGCACGCCGAGTTCGGCGGCCTCGCGCATGTCGTACGCCGCGTCGCTCGAGGCGATGAGCGTTTTGCTCGGCATGCAGCCCCGCAGAATGCACAGGCCGCCCAGCGGTCCGTGATCGACCAGCGCTACGTCGGCATTCAAATCGCGCGCGGTCCGCGCCGCCGCAAAGCCGCCGGAGCCGGCGCCGACGACTACCACATCGTGTTTCTTACGCTGCATCGTCACGCAAAGACGTCGCCATGGTGCCTAGCACCTACAAGGTATCCCGAATGATTCCTTTAACTGTGCTTCCTCGTGTCCGCCCACCTGGAAGAGACTCACCCGCACGCGCGCATTCGAATCGGCGTTGCCGATTCGCTTTTCGCAGCGGGGTGGGCGCCACTCGCGGCCGTCATCGCCGCCGGGCTCTCGGTCGGCTTCTTCTTCTGGTACACCGCAGCGTTGCCGACGCATCGCCCGACGCTCGTGCAAACCGCGTTGCCGCTCGCGCTCGTTGTAGGGCCGGCGCTGAGCGTGTGGGCGTGGCTCGCATACGGCCGATACTTTGCAGCGCGCGCCGGCGTCCTGTATCAGCGTTCGCTGCAATACGACGCCGTCGCATGGCTGGCATTCGTCTTGCTATGGCTCGCGTTCGTGCTGCCGCTCGGGTTCACGCACGGCGGAGTGCGGCTTTTCGTCTACTGCTTCGCGTTATTTTGCCTCGTGAAGTGGTTCGTCGCGGCGCGCTTCAATCTGACCGTGCGCGAAGTGAGCGTCGACTATATCCTCTCCCGCTTTGCAATCATCGTGGTTGCGGAACTCGCCGCGGTCATCGTGGGGCAGCGTCCGGGCGAGCATTATCAAGAATCGCGCAACCTGCTGCTCGCGGTATGGGGACGATGGGATGCGGTGCACTACATCGACATCGCCACGAACGGCTATCACGGGACGGACATGGCGTTCTTCCCGCTGTACCCGCTGCTCATCGCGGCGCTCGGCTCGCTGATCGGCAATCACCTTGTCGCGGGACTGATCGTCTCGAACGTCGCCTTGTTTTTCGCGCTGCTGTATCTGTACAAACTCGTCGAGCACGAATTCGACCGGGGCGTCGCGCGGCGCGCGATCTTCTACATTTCGATCTTTCCGACCGCCGTGTTCTTCTCCGCCGTGTATACCGAATCGCTGTTTCTGATGCTGACGGTGACGTCGTTTTACTACATGCGCGAGCGGCGCTGGTGGCTTGCCGGAAGCATCGGCCTGTTTGCAGCGCTCACGCGCGTCGAAGGCGTGCTGCTCGCGGTGCCGTTCGCGATCGAGTGGGCGACCGCGAATTGGACGGTGCTGCGTCGAGCGGCGGATCCGCAGCGACGCAAGGAACTCACGGGCGCGCTCGTCGAGCTGCTCCCCATCGTGCTCGTTTTCATCGGGTTGCTGCTCTATATGGCGTATCTCTGGGTGCTGCGCGGCGACCCGCTCTACTTCTCGCACGTACAGATCAATTGGAACCGGCATTTGGCGGCACCGTGGACTTCACTTCTGAGCACGTGGCACAAGATCGCGAATGCGACCAGCGGGCAGACGATTGCGAATCAGGCAATCGAACTTACGTTCACCGCGTTGATGGTCGGCGTGCTGATCGGCGGATGGCGCAGGCTCAAGGCTTCGTACATAGCCTACATGGCGCTGTCGATTCTCGTGCCGATGTCGACGTCCAGCCTGATGAGCATGCAGCGTTTCGCGCTCGTCCTGTTTCCGATGTTCGCAATTCTCGCGCTGTGGGGAAGACGCCCGTCCGTGAACAACGCGATCGTTGCGTTCTTCTTGCCGTTGCTCGGCCTGTTCACGGTCCTTTTCGCGGACTGGTACTGGGTCGGATAAGTGAACATCACGCAGAGCCGCGGCGTCCGGCAATTCGTGAAGTTCGGCGTCGTCGGCGCGACCGGACTGGTCGTGAACTTCGTGGTGTCGCACGGCATGCAAAAGGGCGCTCCCGGCTTCCCATGGGCGGGCGATTTCGCCGTCGGTTATTTGGCGGGCGGCGTGTCGAACTGGTATCTCAATCGCGTGTGGACGTTTCGCTCCAGCGCCAATGCCGCGCTCGAAAGTATTCAGTTCCTCTTCGTTTCCGCGATCTCGCTGCTCGTCGGCGAAGTGTTCTATTGGTGGCGCCCGTTCGGCAATCACTTCTCGTTCACATGGGCAGCGGCTACCGCCGCGGGCATCTTCGTCAACTTCTTCCTCAATAAATATTGGACGTTCAAAGACGCCGCCTGATCGGTCGCATCGCGCTGGCGGCGATTCTCGTGCTCGGGCTTGCGCTGCGGCTCAAAGGCATTCACGATCCGCTTCTCGATCATCCCGGCTGGCGTCAGGGCGACACGGCATCGATCGCGAAAAACTTTGCGGACTCCGGTTCAACCCGCTCTATCCGCAGACGAACTACGACGGCCCGCCGCCGAATTACGTCGAGCTCGAACTGCAGATCGTCCCGCTCATCGCCGCTGCGCTCTACAAGGTCGCCGGCGTGCACGAAGTCATCGGCCGCCTCGTCACGATCGCATTCAGCCTCGGGACGATAGCGGTGCTCGCCGGTTTCGGGCGATGGCTCTTTGCAAGCGAAATCGCCGGGCTCCTCGCCGCGCTGCTCTATGCCGTCATGCCGGGCAGCGTGTACTACGGGCGAACGTTCATGCCCGACGCAACGATGGTCTTCTTTCTCACCGCGGCGCTCTACGTCATCGCGCGACTGCTGATCGACGACGAACGATGGACCGCGCGCGTCGTCGGCCGCGCAACCGCGCTGCTTGCGCTGGCGTTTCTTGCAAAGCCCGTTTCCCTCGCAGGCCTGGTACCCATCGGTGCGCTCATCGTGGAGCGCGCGCGCTCCGGCCGGACCTTCCGCTGGCCGGCGATTGCGGCGTTGATCGTCATACCGCTCGCACTGCTGTACGGGTACGATCGCGCGGTTGCGGCGCATGCGGAATGGCATTGGGCTTCCGGAATCACGCGGCTGCACGTATTGCCAGCGCTGCGCGGTTCGTTTACCAGCGCAGCGGCGCTGCACGCGAAATTCACGCAATTCCGCGTCGTACTCGGCATGCTCGCGCAGCTCATGATCGGGCCGGCCATCACCGCGCTCGCCGTACTGGGTTTCTTCTTCATGCCGGCGGCGACGCGCTCGCGCACGCTGCTGTGGGCGTGGGTGGCGGGCGGGCTCGTTTACACGTACGCCGTCGTCACGGTCGAACGCGTCGATTACTACATGTTTCTGCTGCTGCCGCTCGCAGCGCTGACGGGAGCCGCATTTCTCGAACGGCTCATCGGCGCGCTCGCGGGCAGCGCGCTCGATCGCACGATCAAATATGCGGCGGCTGTGCTCGGCGTTGCGGGAGTGGCCGCCGTCGTCTATCAGAACCGCCAGATCGTGGGCCCGTACTACCACTACAGCAAACAGGTCTACCGCGACGCCGTTGCGCTCGATCGCACGCTTGCGCCGGGTGCGCTGATCGTCATGGGCCATTACGATCCCTCAGTGCTGTACTACATCGGGCGGTACGGCTGGGAAGAGGACCCATATCTGTGGACGACCTTCGACGAGCAGAGCGCGATTCGCAAGGGCGCGCGGTACTTCATCGACATCGAAAAGAACCGCTTCGATCGCAACGTCGAGCTGTGCGCTTGGATGCAGCGTTTTCCGGTGATCGATGCGCGTGCGCCGTGGCCGGTCTACGTCACGGATCCAGCGATGGTGAAACCCGGGGCGGAGCAGGCGTGGCGTTCGTTCCGCGACGCGGAAAAAGCGGGCAAAGCGCGCGGGTGGCTCGACGCACGCGGGTTGTGCGAAAACCGTCTACGGCAGCGGAAGTAACGACCCGCCGGGCGCCGTGGTTTGCGTGGCTTGTTCGGTTCCCGGGACGCCCGACTCGACCAGCTGGCGGTACGCAATGAGCCGGTTCGTCGTCTTTGCGACGTCCAGCTGCAGTTCGTAAGAGTCCTGAATCGCTTTGGTCAAATCTTGCGTGTCGTACGTGTAATTGAAGCGCTTCAGGCTCGTGAGAATCGCTTTGTTCTGGACGTTCAGCGTGCGGTACGCGCTTTGGATCTGCAGACCGGCGCCTTCGTAAGTCGGATAATTCGAAATGACGATCTCGCGCTTGAGGTGCGCGTCCTCGAGCTGCGATCGTAGTCCCTGAAGCCGCACGTTCTGCGGATCGTACTTCTGCGCTTCGTCGATTGTAGCCGTCGCGTCGTCGAAATCGCCTTTGTGAAAAGCGGCTTCCGCGATGTCCGCCGATACGCGTGCAAAGCCGGTTCGCGCGCGCGCATCGTGCGGGCTTACGCGGAGCGCGAGGCGGTAGGCTATCTCCGCGTCGTGCAGATTTCCGCGGGCGAGCGCGACGTCGCCCTGATTGACGCGCGTGTTGACGATCCAATGTTCGACGGTTCCCGCGCAGCCCGTCGACAACAGGAGCAGCGGGATGGCGAGCAAGACGGGACGCAGACGTTTCACATGCTGTTTCATTGACGAATGTGCGTAAAGAAGTGAGCGACGATTTCGATGAACTTTGCGGCCGGCCACAGAATTACTTGCGAGAGCAGCGTTCCGATGATTGCCGTAAGCGCCAGGTAAAACACCATCGACCGTACGTGTTCTATTGGACGGCTGCCGCGGACTGCCTCGTCGGTGATCAGCGACGCGGTCGGATCGACGAAGAGCGTGAAGGCGATCGTGCCGATGCCGTTCACGATGCCGGACAGGCTCAGCGCGGTGCGCGCGGCCGAAAGATCGAGCAAACTAGCGTAGTACGAAGAAACGACGCCTATCGAGTAGACGGCATAGATCACGACGTTGAAGACGAGCATGCGCTTCGGCAGCGCGCCGGCGGAAAACGATCGCAGCCGCTGTCCGCTCGGAGTGCGGTAGGAAAAGATGACTTCCCGCATCACGCCGGGGTCCGCGAGCCGGAAAAGCGAGTGCGGGATCGAGCCGCGCCGCTCGAAAGAGCGCACGCCCCGCTGAAACAGATAGATGAACCACGGCAGCATCAGCGAGAACGCGATCATGCCGAGCGTTCCCGCGAAGACGATGAGGCGCAGTTGCCAGAGCACCGTGCCGTGCAGCGAGGCGAGCGCAGCGGTATCGTTCGCGGCCGTGTAATTCGCCGCTCGCTCCGACGCGTGGTCCGTCAGGGGCCCCAGCGTGATGCTCGAAAACAGGTTCGCGAGCCGGCCGAACGTGACGAACAAATTGAAGAGCGAGATGGAGGTTGCAATACGTTCGGTGAGCACGCCCGCCAGGCGCGCGGCATAGGCGCCGATCGTGACGCCCTGCACGACGAACGTGATAGCCATTGCGCCGATGAGTTCCCACGACCAGAACGGCGCGCCGAGAGTGCCGTGAGGCGAGCTATGCAGCGCTTCTATTCCATTCGACGGACGCTTCGTCCACCGGGCCGAGCACGCAAAGGCCCATCGATTCTTCCGCGAGCAACTCTTGCGCGAGCGTTTGAATCTCCGACGCAGTTACCGCTTCGACGCGCTCTTCTATCTCTTCGGTCGTCAGTTGCCGCCCGAGCGAAAACTCGCTGCGTCCGAGGCGAATCATGCGGCTCGACGTGCTCTCCAGCGAGAGCGTCAGACTGCCTTTGATATGTTCTTTCGCGAGCCGCAGTTCGCCGTCGCTGACCGGCTGTTCGCGAAGCTGCGCGAATTGATCGCAGACGACCGAGACGCATTCGGGAACGTTCTCGGGCGACGTGCCGGCGTAAACCGCAAAAAGGCCCGCGCCGCGATACGCCGCCTGAAACGAATACACGGTGTACACGAGTCCGCGTTTTTCGCGAATCTCCTGGAACAGCCGGCTGGACATGCCGCCGCCGAGTATCGTGTCCATCACCGAAAGCACGTAGCGGCGATCGTCGCAGACGGAAAGGCCGCGCGTGCCCAGAACCACGTAGGCTTGTTCGCTGTCTTTATGCCGAAACAGCCGGTTGGGCGTCGTCTGCGGCGTTTCGGGAACCGGCAAATCGCACCGGCCGGTAAATCCGGCAAACGCCTTTTCGAAAATTTCGACGATACGGTCGTGATCGACGTTGCCCGCGGCCGCGACCACGACGGAATTCGGCGCATAGTGCTTGCGCATGTGCGCCCGCAGATCGTTCGGCGTCAAGGCGCTGACCGTGTCGGCGAAACCGATGGTGGGCGCGCCGAGATCGCTGCCCTGCCACATCGTTTGGATGAAGAGATCGTGGATGAGTTCGTCCGGCGAGTCCTCGTACATCTTGATTTCTTCGAGGACCACTTTCTGCTCTTTGGATAATTCCTTCGGCTCGAAACGCGAGTTCAGGAACATGTCGGTGAGCACGTCGACTGCGAGCGGAACGTGCTGGTCCATCACCTTGGCGTAATAGCACGTCGTTTCTTTGTCGGTGAACGCGTTCAAATTGCCGCCCACGCCGTCCATTTCTTCGGCAATCTGGCGCGCCGTTCGCTTATCGGTGCCTTTGAAAAGCATGTGCTCGACCAGATGCGAAACGCCCCGGCACTCGGATTCTTCGGCGGCGGATCCTACGTCGGCCCAAATGCCGAGCGATGCCGAACGGAACGCGGGCATCGATTCGGTGACCACGCGCACGCCGTTGCCGAGGATCGTCTTTCGATACATTCGTCAGCCTACTTTAAAAGCGGTTTGCTTCCACTCCTGGTCCCAGAACACGCCGTGCCCTTGCCGCATTCGCGCGATCATGGATGCGGTGCTCTCACCGCGCCGCACTGTCAGCGTAAAGACGGTCCGAAACGTCGGTTTGGCCAGATCGCCGGAAACGACGATGCCCTTGCCCACGCTGAGCGGCACGCTGGCCCACACGTCGACTTCTTCGACGGGTGCGGCGGCGAAGGCGCGCTCGACGAGATCCGCGATCTCGGCGGTGAACTGCGCGTTGGTGAGCGGATGATGAAAGTGCACGCCGGATACGTGCAGCCCGGCAATCTCGTGCTGCGGAATGCCGTCGGCATACACGTTGAGCACCTGCGCCGGCCACGTGGTCGCGAAAAGCGCGCGCCCGATTTTCACGGCTACGGCTTTTTCGTTTCCCGACGCGCGCGCATACGCGTCGCTCGTGCGGACCCCCGGTCGCGCCGTCGGAAACAGCATCTGCGAGACGAGGAAGAGCGCGCTGATGAGCTTTGAGCAAAATACGCGTTTACTTTCGCCGGCTCGCCGCACGCCACGCAAATCGCTCCGGCGCGTTCCAGCGGACGCATGTTGCGCGTCGTCGCGCTCGTCGCGCCTTTCACTTCCGCTTCGCATTCGGGTCTGCCGCACCACGCGATATCGATCATACCGGCGCGGCTGCGGCACTTGTCCAGAAATTCTTCCCGGCGGGTGACGCGGAACGTGTGCGACTCGAGAAACGCCTTGGCTTGTTCGTATAGCGACACGTGCACCTCGTCGAGCACTTGGCGCAGACGAGACGAGAGTTCCGCGAACGCCACCGACGCCTTCGCACCCTCCTCGCCTTTCTGCTTGTCGCGCCGCACGACCGTTGCCGCCGAGCTTTCCAAGTCGCGCGGTCCGATCTCGATGCGCACGGGAACGCCGCGCATCTCCCACTCGCTGTACTTCCATCCCGGCGAGCGATCGCGATCGTCGACGCGCACGCGGTATCCCTGCTCGCGCAGCACCTTCGCGAGCTCGTGCGCCCTTTCTACGGTGGCGGTCGTGTCGCTGCGAACGATCGGAACGATCACGGCCTCGATCGGCGCCATCCTCGGAGGAAGGCGCAAGCCGCGATCGTCGCCGTGCACCATGATCATCGCTCCGAGCATGCGCCACGACATGCCCCAGGACGTCGTGTACACGTGTTTCATCTGCTGGTCGGCGTCGACGAACGTGATGTCGTACGCTTTGCTGAAGTTCTGTCCCAAATCGTGCGAGGTGGCGGACTGGAGCGCTTTGCCGTCCGGCATGAGCGCCTCGATCGAATACGTTTCCACTGCACCGGGAAAACGTTCGCTGGCGCTTTTTACGCCGGCGTAGACCGGAACCGCGGCGACGTTTTCGGCAAAGTCTTTGTAGACTGAGAGCATCTGCTCCGTCTCGGCGCGCGCTTCTTGCGCGGATGCGTGAGCGGTGTGGCCCTCTTGCCACAAAAACTCCATCGTGCGCAGAAACGGCCGCGTCGCTTTTTCCCAGCGAACCACGTTTGCCCATTGATTGATGAGCACCGGCAAATCGCGATGCGATTGAATCCACTTGGCGTACATCACGCCGATGATCACTTCCGAGGTGGGACGGATCGCGAGCCGCTCTTCGAGCTTCTCCTGGCCGCCTTCGGTAACCCATGCGACTTCCGGCGCAAAGCCCTCGACGTGCTGCGCTTCCTTCGTGAGCAAGCTCTCCGGAATCAGCAGCGGAAAATACGCGTTCTCGTGTCCGGTCGCTTTGAATCGTTCGTCCAGATGTTTTTGCAGATTTTCCCAGAGACCGAAACCATACGGCCGCAGCACCACGCAGCCGCGAACGGGCGCGTACGAGACGAGCTCGGCTTTGAGGCAAACGGCGGTGTACCAAGCGGAAAGATCGGCCGCCTTCGGCGGGATCTCCTTGACCAGTGGTTCCTGTTGCGCGGTCTCGGACATGACCGGCCCCGATTCGCAACAGCACGCCCGCGAGCCTGCCCGGCACGCCCCGGGTGTGTGCGGCGCCGCGTCGAAACGTGCCGGCAATGCCTAAAGCCCCGCGCATCTACACCCGCAGCGGCGACGACGGCACGACCGGCTTGGTCGGCGGCGCGCGCGTGCAAAAGAATTCGCTTCGCATCGCCGCTTACGGCACGCTGGACGAACTTTCAAGCCACATCGGGGTAGCGCGAACGGCGCTGCGGCCGTATCTGATTCGCGAACCGCTGCATCGGCTCGATGGCTGGCTCGCGTGGACGCAGGACGCACTCTTCAACTTGGGCTCGGAGCTTGCTACGCCGGCGGAACGGCGCTGGGAAGGCATGCCGCTGGTTTCGAGCGACGACGTCGACGCACTCGAACGCGCGATAGACGAATGCCAAGCCGTACTCGAACCGTTGCGCAACTTCATCCATCCCGGCGGCAGCGCGCCGGGCGCGCATCTTCACGTCGCGCGCACGGTCTGCCGGCGCGCGGAGCGGCTCATCGTCACGCTCCGCGAGACCGAGGCCGAGATATCGGCGGAATGCACGCGTTATGTGAACCGCTTGTCGGACGCGCTGTTCGTCTGGGCTCGCCGCGTGAATCAGGAGCTGGACGTGCCCGAGCACCTGTGGAGCGCTACGGCGCAGCCTCCGCCGCGGCAGTAACCAAAATGCCTGCGCGCACGCCGTAGCGCAGCAGCGCGGCGACGGTCACCGCATCGTTGATTTTGCCCGAAGCTGCCGCAGCGATCGCGAGGCGCTCCGGAATCCGCACGAGGTCGATCGTTTCGAGCGGTTCGGACTGCGGATCGACGTGCTCGATTCCATGCGCCATATACAAGTGAATCGGTTCGTTCATCAGCGAAGGAATCTCGAACAACTCTCCGAGTTCCGTCCAATGCGCCGCGACGACGCCGAGTTCTTCACGCGTTTCGCGCTTCGCGCATTCGAGACTCGACTCGCCCGGATCCGCGCCGCCTTTGACGATTTCCAGGACTTCCGCCTGAGCGCCGAAACGCGGCTGACGAGCGAAGAGCAGATCTCCGCCGTCGGCGACGATTGCCGCCGAGCACGGCGGCGTCACGATGAGCGCGTGCTCGCCGGTTACACCGCTCGGATGAACGATCTCGTGCGCTTCGACCGCCAAATACGGGTTTCGGTAGACTTCGCGCGAGCGCAGGCGCTCAAAGGCCTTCATGGCGCGCAAGTCTTCAGCACACGCTGAGCGGGACCCCGCAGGACGCCGGCTCCGCCGAACTGAACGCCCCGCCGAAATGTCGCTAGCAGCACGCCTGTTCGCCACGACCAACGTCGACAAACTCCGCGCACTCTCCCGGCAGAAGATTCTCAGGCGCGCGCTCACGGCGAAAGACCTGGTCGCCATCGGTCTGGGCACCATGATCGGCGGCGGCATCTTCACGACGATCGGAACCGGCGTCAAAGGCGCGGGCCCCGCGGTCATCATCTCGTATCTCATCGCTGGACTCACGTCGTTCTTCGCCGCGCTCTGCTACGCGGAACTGGGCGCAATGGTTCCCATCGCGGGAAGCGCCTACACGTACGCTTATGCGACGCTCGGGAAACTTTTCGCATGGATCATCGGTTTCGCGCTGCTCTTCGAATACGGCATCAGCGCGGCGCCGGTCGCGCAGCAATTCTCCGCGGCAATCCAGGACATTCTCAAGAGTTCGGGCGTGAATTTGCCGGCGTGGGCGCAGCAATCCAACCTCGTGATTCACGGCGCATGGTGGTTTCCGCCGAATTGGGACATCGCGCATTCGCAGTGCGACGTCGTCGCGGCGCTCTTCGTGCTAATGCTGAGCGTGATACTCTCAGTCGGTATCCGCGAGTCTGCGACGACCAACAACGTCTTCGTCGTGCTGAAGATCTCGGCGCTGCTGGTCTTCATCGTCGCCGGCGCATTTCTCGTACACATGGCGAACTGGCACGCGTTCACGCCTCACGGCTGGGGCAAGATTTCGCCGTTCGGCGGGGCGATCGAATCCTCGCAGCCGTACGGCATCATCCCGATCTCCGCGTTCGTCTTCTTCAGTTACATCGGCTTCGACACGGCGACGACGACGGCCGAAGAATGCAAGAACCCGCAGCGCGACGTACCGCTCGGGGTCATCGGCGCGCTGGCCATCGGCACGGTGATTTATTGCGCGACGGCTTTGGTTCTCGTCGGCGCGGTGCCGTGGAACAAGGTTCCAATCAAAAATCCGCTGGTCTACGCGCTCGCTCCGCTGCACGTTCCCGCGCTCACGTGGATCATCACCATCGGCGTGCTGGCGGGCACGACGAGCGTCGCCCTCAGTTCGCTGCTTGGACAAACGCGCATCTTTTACGTCATGGCGCGCGACCGGATGCTGCCGCCCGCCGTTGCGACCATTCACCCGCGATTCAAAACGCCCGTCGTGACGACGATGCTGACGGGCATAGCGGTTGCCGTGCTCGCACTCATCGTGCCGCTCAACGAGCTGCTGAACCTCGTGAACATCGGCACGCTTATCGCGTTTTCGGTCGTCTGCGGCGGCGTGCTGTACCTGCGCCGGCATCGGCCGGAGATTCCGCGCACGTTCCGCGTGCCGTTCGTGCCGCTCTTCCCGATCCTCGGCATCGTCTTCTCGCTGTTTCTCGCCGTTTTCGGGCTTTCGCGCACGACGTGGATCTGGTTCGGCGGAGCCCTCGTCGTGGGACTCGTTTTCTTCTTTTCGTACGGCTATCGCAAATCGATTCCGGAAGAGATTCAACCCGTCATCGAGCCGGAGGGTCTGCAGGAATACACCTAGGAGCGCGTCAACGCTCGAGCGCGGCGCGATCCCATCCGGCGAGGCCGGCGCCCGCAGCGTACGTCGAACGGAAAAAACTCAGCACGGCAGCATCAGGATCGGCCGACGTCCGAGCGGCTTCGTAGGGAAGCACGAACTCGTTGAGCTGCGCGTTCCACCCCGCGCTTTCCGGGGCGATCTTCGCGGCCGAAAATCCCTCCGGTATCGGATACATGTACGCGTAAAATGACGCATCGAGCCCGTAGCCGCCGGGCCAGAAACCCACGCTATGCACCTCGTGGGAATACGCCTCGCGGGTCACGCTGTCGGGAATGTTCGGAATGCCGCCCGGGTGCTGCGGTGCCTTGCGTCCGGAGAAGCGCGTCACCGCCAAATCGAAGCTGCCCCAGAAAAAATGCACCGGGCTCACCTTGCCGATGAACTCGTTTCGAAAGATCTTGCACAGGCGATCCGCCTGGAGCAGCGCGCGCCAAAAACGGTCGACCGCAGCGCGGTCGTAGGACGCGTGCGCCGTGTCGCGATCGAAGCGCACCGGATCGGCAATTTCACTGGGCATGCGATCGATGCTCACGCGGAAATTCAACTCGTCCAGCGCGCTCATCAAGCGCTGATAAAACGCCGCGACGCTCATCGGCTCGAGCGCTATGCGGGTCTGCTCTCCGTCGCATCCGTGCACGCAAAGCGCGTGATCGATGAAGTTGAACGCGATTTCAAAGCTGCGGCCGCCCGAGTACGGCATCATCGACGTCGTCAAACCGCGAGAGGTGACGTACAGCGGAACGTTCCACCAGTGATTGGTGAGCGGCTCTTGACGAAGGCGGATTTTGCCGACGACTTGCATCCAACGATGGAGCGTCTCGAGGGTCTGCGTCCACTGCGCGTAGTGGAGAGCGGGCCAGCGCTCCACGGTGCGATTCTGCTCCGCTTACTGAGTTTCGAACTGCGCCGCGGCTTCCGAAACGCCGGGCGTATTGACGTCGACGCGCGCCGTCATCTTGTTGAATCTCACGCGCACGCCGAAAACTTGCTGCACGGCACGCAAACTGACCATCACGCGCCCGCGCACGCGAAACGGCGCGTGGTGCAGCGTCATCGGCATGCCGTTGAGTTTCGCGCGAGTAGAACCAACTTTGAGGTGCAGCGTCCGATCCCCGCGCGTGACGACCACATCGCCCGATTTGTGCTCGTACCGCGTTTCGGCGCCGAGCGCGTCCCCAACGGGCCGGAGCGGAACGAAGACGCCCTTCGAGGTCGTCACCGGCGGCACGTCGCTGATCACGGGCTGACCGTCGACGCGCACTTCCACGGGTTTCGACAGCGCGAACGTGAGCGATCCGAAGAGCGCCAGCAGGAGGGTAGCGGCGAGGGTCGTCTTAGACGGCTTGTGATATCTCATGCACGTAATCAGGATATTTTTCGGCTATGACCTTCTCGATTTCCAGTCGAAGCGCCCCTAAAAGCTCCGTTTCAGGGAAGGTTCCGACCAGCTCGCCGGCGCGATAAATGGCCCCTTTGCCTTTTCCGCCGGCGACGCCGACGTCGGCCATCTTGGATTCGCCCGGACCGTTCACCACGCAGCCCATCACGGCGACCTTCACGGGCGCGGTGTACTCTTTCGCGATGGCTTCGACGGCGCGGCCCAATTCGAGCACGCTGATTTCCGCGCGGCCGCACGACGGGCACGCGGTGATTTCAAAGCCCTTCTCGCGCAGCCCGAGCGACTTGAGAATGCTCCAGCATACGGGCACTTCTTCGATGGGATCCGCCGCGAGCGAAACGCGAATCGTGTCGCCGATACCTTCGAACAACAGCAGACCGAGTCCGATCGACGATTTGATGGTGCCGTCACGCAGCAAGCCCGCCTCGGTGATTCCCAGGTGCAGCGGATACGGCGTGTCACGCTCTCGCAAGCGTTTGTCCATCAAGCGATATGCGTGCACCGTCGTCGTGACGTCGTGCGCTTTGAGCGATATCACGATGTCGCGGTGATCCAACTCTTCCAGGATATCGACGTGGCGCATGGCCGATTCGACCATCGCCTCCGCGGTGTGGCCGAGCGTTTTCTCCAGATCGGGGGCCAGGGAACCCATGTTGACGCCGATGCGAATCGGAATTGCTTTGGCTTTCGCCGCTTCGACGACTTGCTTCGTCTTGGCGTAATCGCGAATGTTGCCGGGGTTCAGGCGCAGCTTAGCGACGCCCGCTTCGATCGCGGCGAGCGCCATACGATGGTCGAAGTGAATGTCGGCGACGATCGGTACCGGCGAACGATGGACGATCGCCGGCATGGCTGCGGCGTCGGGCGGATCTTTCACGGTCACGCGCACGACTTCGGCACCTTCCATCGCCAGACCGTAGATTTGCGCGAGCGTCGCTTCCGCGTCCGCGGTATCGGTGGTCGTCATCGTCTGCACGACGACGGGATGGTCGCCTCCGATCCATACGCCTTTCGCGTCGGCTTTGCCGGTCTTGTTCTGCAGAAAAACCGGCCTGCTTTGCCTGCGGAGACGGATCACGCTAAAACGGTCCTTTCCCTTGAACGATCTGCACGACGTTGTTGAAGTTGATCACGAGCATGAGCGCGATTAGCACGGCGAGCCCTGTGATGTGCACCCAGGCCTCTTTCTCCGGATCGACGGGTTTCCCGCGTACGAGCTCGCCGACGATGAAGGCGCCGCGGCCGCCGTCGAGGGCCGGCAGCGGCAGCAGGTTGAAGACGCCCAGCGCAAACGAAATCAGCGCTGCGAAACTGAGATAGTAGCCCCAACCCCAATCTTGAATCGCCGTAGCCGCCTGCGCCATGCCCACCACGCCGGAGACTTGGCCGCCGTACTTCACCGGATGGCTCACCAGCAGCGCGAGGCTTCCAAACGTCTGCTGACCGATGTTCGCGAACGCGTACGCCGCATCGACGACGGCCTCGCGGAACGGCACGCGTTCGAGCGTGTCGACGGGCACGAATCCGATGCACCCCCAAGACGCAGACTCCGGCGGAGGGCACGAGCCGGCAACCACGGAGACGCGCTGCTGCTCGCCGCCGCGAGCAAACGTGACCGCCAGTTTCTTATGGAGCGAGTGATGGATGAGCGTCACGAGATCTTGGCCGCCTCGCACCGCCCGGCCGTTGATGGCGAGGATGCGATCGTTCACTTTGAGTCCCGCGCGCGCGGCCGGCGAGCCCTGCTGCACGACTTGAATGACGGGTTGCGGCCGATCGCTGCTGACGCCGAACGCCACGGCGCTTACGACCAGAATAACGAATGCGAGGATGAAGTTGGCGATAGGTCCGGCGAGCACGATCGCCAAGCGCCGCCACGCGTTTTTCGCTTGGAAGTTGTCGTCGTCGTATTCGCGTCCGTTCACGACGACCGTTTGGCGGAATTCCCGCTGCTGATCGGCCTCGGAGGTACGATTGTCCTCGCCGTGCATCGCGCAGTACCCACCGATTGGCAGCGCTCGCAGCGAGTATTGCGTGCCGCTGCGCTTGCTCTTCAAACGGGCGATGAGCGGGCCCATGCCGACCGAGAATTCGAGCACGCGCACTTTGTTGATGCGCGCGATGATGAAATGGCCGTATTCGTGCAGCACGATCAGCACCGAAAGCATGACGATGAACAGCGCGATTTTTTCGACGTTCACCAGGGTCACGGCGGCGAGTAGAATGGTCACTTACACCTCTTGCGCGCAGCGCAGCTCTGCGACTGCTTCGCGCGCGCGTTCCCGAGCGGAGCGGTCGGCGCGGCGAACGCCGTCCAAACTGAGCGCCTCGGACGACTCCGCGCTCATCGCCGTTTCGATGACCGCGGGAATCTGCCCGAAGCGGATCTCTCCCGCGACGAACGCCGCAACCGCGATTTCGTTCGCCGCAGAAAGCACGGCCGGCATAGTGCCCCCCGCTGCGAGCGCTTCATACGCGAGACGCACGCACGGGAAGCGCCGCGGATCCGGACGCTCGAATTCATAACGCAGCGCGGCTGCCTCGGGATGCGCGCCCGCGGCAACCAAGGGGTCGCGGCGGCCGTCATCGTTTATCAAGCGATCCGGATACGCCAAAGCGTACCCGATGGGAAGCCGCATGTCCGGTGCCGCTGCCTGAATCTTTACGTTACCGTCGGTAAAGACGACCATGCCGTGCGCGATCGATTGGGGATGCACCAGTATCTGGACGCGCTCGCCCGGGAGCCCGAACAAGCGGCTCGCTTCGATCACCTCGAGGCCTTTGTTCATCATGCTCGCGGAGTCCACGGTGTTTTTGATACCCATTTGCCACGTGGGGTGCGCGAGCGCCGCATCGACGCCGGCGTTTTCGATTTCTTCACTCGTCTTGCGCCAAAACGGTCCACCCGATGCCGTGAGCACGATCGCGCGCACGCGGTCGAGATCCTCGCCCACCAGGCACTGGAAAATCGCCGAATGTTCGGAGTCGACGGGCAGCAATTTCGAGCCGCTGCGTTTAGCCGCCGCAATCAGCAGTTCGCCCGCAGTGACGATCAGTTCTTTGTTCGCAACCGCGACGTCGATGCCCCGTTCCACGGCAGCGAACACTGCGTCGAACGAAACGAATCCGTCCGTCGCCGCGAGCAGGATGTCGGGCTCGCTTTCCACTGCGACGCGACGCAAGCCGGCCGCGCCGTCTTCGGCACTTACCGCGATGCGTGCACCGAAGCGTGCAACTTGCTCGCGCAGCTTCTCGATCTGCTTCCCGGCCGCGAGCGCGACGACTTCGAAACGATCGGGATGGTGCGCGATGACGTCGAGCGCTTGCGTTCCGATGGAGCCGGTCGAACCGAGGATCGCGACGCGTTTTTTAGCCAACGGTCAAAAGCCCCAAGACGTGCAGCGTGCCGAAAAACGCCATGCCGCCGAAGAGATACGAATCGAACCGATCCAGGACGCCGCCGTGTCCTTGAATCACCGTCCCGCTGTCTTTTACGCCCGCGTCGCGCTTGAGCGCCGATTCCACGAGGTCGCCCGCCTGCGCCGCGATGCAGGTTGCCGCGCCCAGCGCGCCGCCTTGCCACCACGACATGCCCAGGTACGGCACGTACGAGAGCAGGGCTCCCAGCGCGGTAACCAGCAGCAGCGCACCGAGGGCGCCTTCGATGGTTTTCTTCGGAGAGATCTTCGTAAGTTGGTGCCGGCCGGCGAGCGACCCGACGGCCATTGCCGCGATGTCGGTCATTGCGATGAGCACGATGACGAAGACGGTCCAATACACGCCGTGAACCGGCACTTCCCGAATGAAGACGAAGTACGTGAGCAGTTTGCCGATGTAGAGCACCGCGACGAGCGTGTACGCGGTGCGCGCAAAGTAGCCGCGCTGCTCGCCGTACATGCCCAGCCAAAACGTAATGAGCACGATGCACGCAAGCAGCACGCCTTCCCAGCGCGACATGCCGTGAAAGATCGCGAGAAAGATGTAGGCCAACACGCCAAGGATCGCAACTTGGAACTCGAGCGGTTGCCCCTTGATGTCGCAGAGGCGTGAAAGTTCGTACAACATGATCGAGCCGAGAATCACGAGCAGCGCGTAGAAAGCCGGCGGCCACACCACGCAGACGAGACCGACGATCGCGAGCGCGATGCCGACGACGATGCGCCGCGTCAGGACGGTTTCTTTGGAAACTGCGGCAGCGGGAGCGTTTACGCGCCGCCGAAACGCCGTTGCCGCTTTTGAAACTCTATCAGCGCCCGTACGAATTCATCCTTGCCGAAATCGGGCCAAAACACGTCCGTCATGATGAGTTCCGTGTAGGCCACTTGGTAGAGTAAGAAGTTAGACAAGCGATGCTCTCCGCCTGGCCGAATCAGCAGATCCGGGTCGGGCATCTCCGCGGTGTAGAGGTACGAGGCGAACACTCCTTCGTCGATGGCCTCGGGGTTCAGGCGCCCGGCCGCGACGTCGCCGGCCACGGCGCGCACGGCGCGTTCCAGCTCCAGCCGCGCGCTGTAATTGACCGCCAAATTCAGCAGCAGCCCCGTATTCGAAGCCGTCCGCGCCATCAAGTCTTCGAGAGCCTTGCGTGAGGCGGGCGGCAGCGCGCGATATGCGCCGATGACGTTCACGCGAACGTTGTTGCGGCAGAGCTCGGCCAATTCGTTCTGCGCGAAATACACGCAAAGATCGAGCAACAGCGAGATTTCCGTGGAATCGCGGCGCCAGTTCTCGGTCGAAAAGCCGTACACCGTGAGCAGCGGAATCTCCAGATCGCTGGCGGCGCGCGTCACCTCGCGAAGCGCGACCATGCCGCGGCGATGCCCCTCGATGCCCGGCAGGCCGCGATGCTTTGCCCAGCGCCGGTTGCCGTCCATGATGATGGCGACGTGACTCGGAAGCCTCGACCCGTCGAGTTGGTCGGCCAACGCCGGAAGAACGCCTTGTACTGTCATTCTGGCCTTAAAGGAATGCGATCGTACGCTTCGTACCCGCAAACGAGTTCCACGCACCCGCCTTCGGGTTTGACGCGAAGTACTCGCAGGCGCCCGACGCCGGCGTACGCCCCCACGGGAGCGAGCACGCGCAGCGCGATCTGCTGTCCGGCCAGTGCGCGCCGCGCCTCCACTTCGGGCATGAGCACCAGATCCTCGAGCGGCACGCGCTAGACTTCCAAGATCTCTTTTTCTTTTGCCGCCACCAACTGATCGATGTCCTTGATGAATTTGTCGGTCAGTTTCTGCAGCTGATCTTGAAGACGTTTGCCGTCGTCTTCGGTGATCTTGTGCTCTTTGAGTTGGACCTTGAGATCGTCGTGAAGCTTGTGGCGAACGTTCCGCACCGCAATCTTGCCGTCTTCGGCTTTCTTTTTGACGACTTTGACCAGGTCTTTGCGGCGCTCTTCGTTGAGCGGCGGAATCATCAGGCGAATGGCGCTGCCGTCGATGTTCGGCGTGAGGCCCAGGTCGCTTTTCTCGATCGCTTTGCGTATCTCGCCGACCGTGTTCCGGTCGAACGCCATGATGACCAGAGAACGCGAATCGGGAACGCTGACGGAGGCGACCTGCTTGAGCGGCACGGCGGCGCCGTACGCCTCGACGTGCAGACGATCGAGCAGCGCGGGGGTCGCGCGGCCCGTACGAATCGCTGAAAACTCGCTGCGCGTGGCGTCCACGCACTTTTGCATCTTGCCTTCTGCGTCTTTCATATCAGTCATGGTATAGTCTCCGCGGCGGCGCGCAGCCACAAGTGGCGGAGCGCCTGTTAAACACTTGGGGTTTCCAAAGCATCCTGATGCTTTGGGGCGCTCAGAGAACTGATCTTGCCTACGAGCGTGCCGATCGACTCGCCCCAAACCACGCGGCGAATGTTGCCGGGAGACGCCATGTCGAACACGACGATCGGCAGGTTGTTGTCCATGCAGAGCGTGAGCGCGGTGTTGTCCATCACTTCCAAGCCGCGCTGTAAAACTTCGAGATACGCCAGCTGTTCGAAGCGCGTCGCTTCCGGATGCTTTTTCGGATCGGCGGTGTAGATGCCGTCGACCTTCGTGGCCTTCAAGATCGCTTCCGCGCCGACTTCAACGGCGCGCAGCGCGGCGGTCGTGTCGGTAGTGAAGTACGGGTTGCCCGTGCCCGCCGCAAAAATGACGACGCGTCCCTTTTCCAAGTGGCGGATCGCGCGCCGCCGGATATACGGTTCTGCGATTTGGTGCATCGCGATAGCGGTCTGGACGCGCGACGGAACGCCGATGCGTTCGAGCGCGTCCTGCAGTGCGAGCGCGTTGATGACGGTCGCAAGCATGCCCATATAATCGGCGGTCGCGCGGTCCATGCCCGCTTCTTCGTGAACCTTCCCCCGCCAAATGTTGCCGCCGCCGACGACGACCGCTACCGAAACACCGTCGCGATGCACCTGCGCGATTTGCCGGGCCATGTCTTCGGTCGTGTGGACGTCGACGCCCGTTTCCGATCCGGCGAACGCTTCACCGGAAATCTTCAGCAGAACGCGGCGGTATTTCGGTGCGGGGTTTTGCAAGTTATTGGTTTTCTCCGAGCGCGAACTTCGTGAACCGGCGGACTTTGATCTTCTCGCCCAGCACGCCGACGACGCTATTGATCAGATCCGCGACGCTCATCGAATCGTCCTTGACGAACGGCTGGTCGAGCAGACAGTGCTCCTCGTACCACTTGTTGAGTTTGCCCTCGATGATTCGCTGCGCCACCTCGGGCGGCTTGCCGGCGGGAACGCCCGCGGTCAGCTCTTTGCGCACGTCGTCGATGACTCCGGCAGGCACGCTTTCGCGATCGATGTACTGCGGCGACATGGCCGCGATATGCATGGCGATGTCGCGCGTCAGTTCGCCGAATTTCGGGTTGCGCGCGACGAAGTCGGTCTCGCTGTTGACTTCGACGAGGACGCCGATTTTGCCGCCCGCGTGAATGTAACTGGCGACCAGTCCTTCGTTGGCCACGCGTTCGGCCTTCTTCTGCGCCTGCGCGGCACCGCGCTTGAGCAGTTCGTCCTTCGCCTTGTCCATATCGCCGCCGGCATCGACGAGGGCCTTTTTGCAGTCCATCATCGGCGCGTCGGTGAGTTCGCGCAGTTTCTTGATTTCGTCCGCCTTGGGTTGATATGCCACCGTAGACACGTTTACTCCAGTTGCTTCTTTAAAAAGTGCTGTTCTTCGTTATGAAGAAGGGGCTGCCGCCCCCTCTCGTTATCGTCAGACGCCGGCTTCGGCCTCGGCCATCGTCCTGACCGGTTCCTCGGGCTGCGCAAAGGACTCGGCCGGTTCGGGCTCCCCGTACGCGGAGACGTCGCCCGCGCTTTCCGTTTCGGTACGACCCTCGATGATTGCGTCCGCAATCTTGGAGACCATCAGTTTGACGGCGCGGATCGCGTCGTCGTTGCCCGGTATCGGGAAATCGATCTCCTCGGGATCGCAGTTCGTGTCGATCACTGCGATGATCGGAATCTTCAGCTTGCGCGCTTCGTTGACCGCGATCTGTTCTTTCTTCGGATCCACGATGAAGATCGCGTCGGGCAGGCGGTGCATGTCCTTGATGCCGCCCAGGAAGCGTTCGAGCTTGGCCATCTCGTCCGCAAGTTTCGCGACCTCTTTCTTGGGAAGCCGGTCGAAGTCGCCTTGCTGCTTCATGTTCTCGAGTTCGCGGAGGCGCGCGATGCGCTTCTGGATCGTCGAGAAGTTCGTGAGGGTGCCTCCCAGCCAGCGCTGGTTCACGAAGTAGGTGCCGGCGCGCTCCGCCTCTTCCTTGACTACGTCCTGCGCCTGCTTCTTGGTGCCCACGAAGAGAATGACTTTCCCCTCGCGCGACATCTGCTTGACCGCTTCGTACGTTTCGCGCAGCTTCTGAACCGTCAAGGCCAGGTCGATGATGTAGATGCCGTTACGCTCTTGAAAGATGTACGGCTTCATCTTCGGGTTCCACCGCCGAGTCTGGTGGCCGAAGTGGACGCCCGCTTCGAGCAGGGCGCGCATTGAAATGACTGACAAGTCGGTTCCTTTCTGGACCTCGCCGGCCGCCCTCCGAGACACCGGACGAATGAGGCCATAAACACCCCTCCTCCGTGAGGGGCGAGATGGTGACAACCGCAAGAGTATAGCACGGGGCGGGGGCTTTGTCTGTATCAGCCCGCATGGGCAGGTCAGGATTCGCTCGCTTGCACGTAAGGCGGCCGGGGTACGTTCCCGCCGCCTTTCGTCCGAAACAACAAAAAGATGCGTCTCCTCGTCACGGGCGGGCTCGGTTTTATCGGGTCGACGTTCATTCACGTGCTGCTGCGCGAGCGTCCCGACTGGCGCGTCGTCAACCTCGACGCCATGACGTATGCCGGCAATCCGGCAAATTGCGCCGCCTTCGAAGGCGATCGCCGCTACCGCTTCGTCAAAGGCGACATCTGCGAGGCCGCGAGCGTCGAGGAAGCGATCGCCGACGGCGTCGACGCGATCGTGAATTTCGCTGCGGAAACGCACGTCGATCGATCGATCCTCGAGCCGGAAGCGTTTTTGCGCACGGACGTTCTTGGAACGCACGTACTGCTCGAGGCGGTGCGGCGGCATCACATTTCGCGGTACGTGCAAGTCTCGACCGACGAGGTCTACGGTGACGTGTCGCAAGGCGAGTCCGTCGAAACGGACCCGCTCAAGCCGCGCAGTCCGTACAGCGCCAGCAAGGCCGGCGGCGATCTTCAAGTGCTCGCGTATTGGACGACGTACGAGACGCCCGTTCTTATCACGCGAGGTTCCAACACGTACGGTCCGCGACAGTATCCCGAGAAGCTCATTCCGCTCTTCGTCACGAATCTGCTCGACGACCAAAGCGTGCCGCTGTACGGCGATGGGTTGCAGATTCGCGACTGGCTGCATGCCGAAGATCACGCGCGCGGCATTCTGCACGTTCTCGAGCACGGCGAAATCGGCAACGTGTACAATATCGGCGGCGGCAATCCGCGAACGAACATCGATATTACGCGCATGCTGCTCGAGGGTTGCGGGCGCTCTATGGCCACGCACGTCCGTCACGTCGCCGATCGGGAAGGCCACGACCGCCGCTACGCGATCGACTGCGCGAAGTCGCGCGCGCTCGGCTGGGCGCCGGCGGTTCCATTCGATCGGGGGCTGCGCGAAACGATCGCGTGGTATCGCGAAAACGAATCCTGGTGGCGGCCGCTGAAAAGCGGCGAGTTCCTCGCGTACTACAAACGCCAGTACGCGCACAGGTAGGAGCCCGTGCCGCACACGACCACGGCGGTAGTCATCCAGCCCTCGTACATTCCATGGCGCGGCTACTTCGACCTGATACGGCGGAGCGACGTTTTCGTGTTTTACGATGACGTCCAGTACGACAAGCACGGATGGCGCAACCGCAACAGAATAAAGACGCCGCAGGGACTTCGCTGGCTCACGATTCCGGTCCATGCAAAAGGCAACACGCTCGAACACCGCGCCATCAACGAGATCGAGATGGTCGCGGAATCCGGTTGGAACCGCGCACATCTCGAACGCTTGCGCCATTCCTACGGAAAAGCGCCGCACTACGCACGCTATGCAGATGTGCTGGAGCAACTGTATGTGCGAAATCACGCGCTGCTCGCCGATTTCACGATCGAGAGCACGATTGCGATTGCGGGGCTGCTCGGCATCGGGGATACCCGGTTCGTTCGGTCGTCGGATTTTCACGTATCCGGGACCAAAACGAGCCGGCTTTTGAATCTTCTGCGGCAGATCGGGGCGACGCAGTACATCAGCGGCCCGTCTGCACGCTCGTATATCGACGAAGCAGAGTTCGCGCAGGCCGGAATAACGCTCGAGTACATTACGTACGGCTACGAACCGTACGAGCAACTCTACCCGCCGTACGAATCGGCCGTTTCGGTGCTCGATCTGCTCTTCATGAAAGGACCGGAGTCTGCGCGGTACATCGAAGCTTCGGACTGCGGACTCATCCGAAACGCGTCATGATCGAACGCCGTACGGAAATTCCGTTCAACACGCCGCACGTCACCGGCAACGAACTCACCTACCTTCGAGAAGCGATCGCCAACGCGCATCTCTCCGGCGACGGCCCGTTCACGCAGCGCATCCACGAGTGGCTCGTTCGAACGACCGGCGCCCATGCGGCGCTTCTGACGCATTCGTGCACGGCAGCACTCGAAATGATGGCGCTGCTTCTGGACGTGCGGCCCGGCGACGAAGTCATCATGCCGTCTTACACGTTCGTTTCGACGGCTAATGCTTTCGTTTTGCGCGGCGCGATTCCGGTGTTCGTGGACATTCGGCCCGACACGCTCAACATCGACGAATCGCTCGTCGAATCCGCCGTCACCGCCAAAACGAAAGCCATCGTCGCGGTGCACTACGCGGGCGTAGCGTGCGAGATGAATAGCCTCGCGGAGATTGCGCAGCGGCATGACGTGTCTCTGCTCGAGGACGCAGCGCAAGCGTTCGGCGCGAACTATCTCGGACGTCCGCTGGGCTCGTTCGGACGGCTCGCTGCTTTGAGCTTCCATGAGACGAAAAACGTCATTTCCGGCGAGGGCGGCGCGCTGCTCGTAAACGATCCCGCACTCCGCGAGCGAGCGGAGATCGTTCGCGAAAAGGGCACCAACCGTTCGAACTTTCTACGCGGCATCGTGGACAAGTACCGGTGGGTCGACGTCGGCTCGTCGTACTTGCCCAGCGAAATCATCGCCGCGTTTCTCTGGGCTCAAATAGAAGTTTCCGGCGATCTGCTGCAGCGGCGCCTGGCGCTTTGGAACGCCTACCACGAACGCCTCGCGGATTTCGAGAGCGCCGGCTTATTGCGCCGTCCGCTCATTCCGCCGGGAGCGGAACACAACGGCCACCTGTACTACGTGCTGCTCGATGACGGCCGCCGGCGTAACGCCGTTCTCGACGCGCTGCGCAGAAAGAACGTCGGAGCCCTGTTTCATTACGTTCCACTGCACTCGGCGCCCGCAGGGGAACGGTTCGGGCGCACGCATGGATCGCTCAGCCGAACCGACGATTTGAGCGCGCGCCTCGTGCGTTTACCGCTGTTCTACGACATGGGACCGGACGACGTCGAACGCGTTTGCGGATTTTTACGAGAAGCTTTGGAAAGCGCTTAGGCGCCGGAAAGACGGGCAAACCGCCAAACCGCCGCAAAGCGCCCGTTCCAAAATGCCTCGTCGTGGAGCGTCGTCTCCAACGCAAAGCCGGCGCGCTCGAACGCCGAACGCGACGCCGCATTCCGTTCGTGGACGTACGCGTAAAGTTTATGCAGGCCCATCGTTTCGAATGCGTAGCGGCTCAGCAAGGCCAGCGCTTCCGTGCCGTATCCTCGCCTCGATGCCTGCGGCGACACGAGCACGCGAACCTCGGCGCGACGGTGTCTGACATTCACATCCCAAAGCCACACGATGCCGACGTGATCGCCACCGTCGATGGCTTGAATGGCAAACCAGACGGCGTTTTGATTTTCCGTAACGTTTGTGTGAACGTACCGTTCGTGCTGCTCGGAGGTCGCAGGACGCGCGCGATCGAGGCCGTCCATAACGGCCGGGTCGTTGATCCACGCGAGCCAGCGCGCGTAATCTGCCGGCTGCAGCGCGCGCAGGCGCACCAGCTTGCCCGTTCCCGTCATCGGCGGTCGCCTTCGACGGCGTGCTCGCGCGCTCATGCACTTTCCGGCTGATGCCGATACTTCTCCAGGGAGTTTACGACGTGGAATTAACGAAAACGCTTGAAGCGAACATCGAAGTCCATACACGCATGGCCGATCGGTACGACAGCGACGAGCCGCATTTCCGGCCGGAAAACCGGCGTAAAGTGCGAGGCGTCTTGGAGGCGCTCTCGGCCCGCGCCGGCAGAGGGCGTTTGCTGGACGTCGGATGCGGCACGGGGTTTATCGTCGGATTGGCTCACGATCTCTTCGATTCGATCGACGCGATCGACATAACGCCCGCAATGCTCTCGCGTGTAGACACGTCAAAAGGCCGGATCAGAGTCCACACGGCAGCCGCCGAGGCGATTCCGTTCGAGGACGGCACCTTCGACATGGCGAGCTCCTATGCGTTCATGCATCATGTCGAAGATCACAAACGCATCCTTTCCGAAGTTGCGCGCGTCCTGCGTCCCGGCGGTCTCTTCTACATCGATCTGGAGCCGAACAAACTCTTCTGGCAAGCGATGGTCCAACTGGAGCGTCACGGCGCCGTGCACTCCGATATCCTCCTGCGCGAGGTCGATTCGGTTCTGCATACGGACGATTCGGTGGAACGCGAGTTCGGGATCGCCAGTCAAACGTTCAAAGATGCGGAACCGATAAAATCGGTCATGGGCGGCTTCGACCCTTACGAGTTCCAACGCGATGCTCTCGCGTGCGGGTTCTCGTCTTGTGAAATCACGTTCGATTGGTACGCCGGTCAAGGCGCGATTCTGCACGGACAATCCGAAGAAGCGATGACCCTCGTCGACGCCTACCTGCGCCGCGTGCTTCCTCTATCGGCTTCGCTCTACAAGTATCTGCGCTTCGTTTGCGTAAGATGATTGCCGCACCCAAGGCGTTGCCGGCGCAGATCGATGAAATAGAGCGCAACGGCTTCACGATCGCTCGAAACGTCGTCGAGCGCGCCCAAATCGAGCGGCTGAAAGCGGCGCTCGAGCGCGCGATAGCGGAAGATTTGGACGGCTGGCGCGGCCGCGAATACACCGGCGCGCACATGGTCATGAACCTCATGCTGCGCGGCGAGCCTTTCATGCATCTGCTCGACAATGAGGTGATCCACGCTTTCTTGACGCCCCTGCTCACGAGCACGTGCATTCTCTACGCATACACCTCTTCGAGCATGCCGCCGGACGGAACGAACTATTCCCGCCGCATCCACGTCGATTCTCCGCGAGTCATTCCGGGGTACATCACCAACGTCGGCATAACGCTGGCGCTCACCGATTTTACCGATGACAACGGCGCCATGGAGTTGCTGCCGGCGTCATTCCGGATGGAGACGACTCCGACGCAAGCGGAATTCGAAAGCGCGGCGCAGCGAGCATATCCTCGAGCGGGCGATGCAATCGTCTTCAACGCGAGAACGTGGCATCGCGGAGGCGTAAACCGCACCGCGACGTATCGCCACGCCGTGACGATGAACGTTTGCCGGTCGTATATGCGGCAGCAGTTCGACTATCCGCGCATGATCGGGGCCGAGACGGCTGCGGTCCTGAGCGAGCGCGTACGCCGGTTTCTGGGCTTCGACGTGCGAATGCCCACGTCACTCGATCAGTATTACGTCGCGCCTGAAAGCCGCTTGTACAAAGCCAATCAAGGCTAGAGACGCGTCATGCGGGCTGCGCCTTCCGGGCGCTGATTTCGCGGAGATACTCGCCGTACGTTGCAGTTCCGGCGCGCAGATTGCAATCGCGCCGCACCTTCTCTTGCAATAGCGCGCCGTCCCGTGCGCGCAGAGCCGGATCGGACAAGTACGCGGCGGCGATAGAGACGTACTCTTTGACGTTCCCCGGCGCGGCCAGGGGAACCACGCCCGTCAGCACGATGTCCGCCACGGAAGTCGTCGCGCCAGTGCCGGTGGGATCCAAGTCGCGGTCGTCGGAGCGTTTCATTGCAACTACCGGGCGACCCGCTTCCATTGCGTCGAAGAGACTTTGACCTCCCGGCCATGGATAGGTTTCGCAGTACAGATCGACGCTTTTCACGAGCCGCGGTCCGTCGCTTTGGCGCCTGCCCAAATAGTGGACGCGATCGGCGACGCCGTACTTCGCGTAGTACTGAACCATAACCGGGATGACGTTGAACGAATCGGGCCCCGCCAACAGAAGCCGCGCGCTGGGATGCGAACGTAAGATAGCGGCGGTGGCCTCGAGATAAACGGGCGTGTTGCCCTTTTCCATTCGGCCGAACGTCGCCAGTAAGATTGAGTCCGGCGGAAAGCCGAGTTCTGCTCGGGAGTACGGCTGCGCCGCGGCGACTTCTTCCGCCATCGCGTGTCCCGGGCCGGTGCAGCGCGCGATGCCCGGCCATTTCGTATTGACTTCTTGGTCCTTGCTCAACCCGTGATTGATGAGGTCGAATTTTCCGGTTTCGGGTTCCAGCGCGCGAACGTCCCAAGATTGCACGGGCGCCAGTCCAACGCATGCCGCGAGTTTCGCGAGGCAATCCTGCGCTGAAGTCATGTACACCATGACGTCCGTGGGGTGCTGCGCAAAATACGTAATCAGCCAGCGAATTCGCTCTTCCCACGATCCTGCGGGCGTCATGACGAATGGAATGCCCAACGCGCGCACGCGTGCGGCCATGTTGGTTCCCGCGCTGGAGCCAACCTCCGTCGAAACGATTTCAACGTCGAACCCTTCGTCCCGAAAATACACGGCGCGTTTCACCGTCAGCACGGTAGGCCCGTCTTCGTCGGCCAGTGCAGTGCACAACGCGGTCAGTTTCAGACGTGCGGGCGGCATGCGAAAAGGCGGTGATGCGAAGTTTCGCGCGAGGCGTTCGATTGCCGCATCGATTTCCTCGTCATGCGCGTACCGCATCGCGTGCCTGGAGCGCACGTCGCGCCGCTGGCCGGAGGAAAAGCCGCGAAACACCGCCTCTTGCAGGTAGCCCAAAGCGGCGTTTACGTTTCCCTTGTCCGCGGCCTGAATGCCCAATTGTTTCAACGTTTCGATGTACGGCTCGTCCCAATCGGAAATCGTCACCAACCGCTGAATGGCGGTGAGCGTCGACTGGTCCCCGTAGGCTTGCTCGCGTGCGAGATCGCCGCAAGCCTCGAGGGCGCGCCGTATGCTGCTGCGTGCAAGCGCACCACGTGCGGTCAGACGCGTCGAGGCATCCGGTGCATGCAAAAAATCCGCGATTTGCTCTGCTGATACGTCCTGGAGATCTTCGACGCTTTTCACCAATTGTTCAAACGTCATTTCGGGACCGCCGACTGCAGCGCGAAGTTGACGACGCGCGCCGTAAAGGCCGACGTTACCGCAAACAGCTCCGCAAGCATTTCGAGGCCGGCGCGGTCCCGGCGCAGCAATGCTTGATACATGTCGCGCGAATAGGGCAGCGCGTAATTCTCGTCCGTTGACGCGTGGTGCCGCAACTCGTTCGACACGTACCGGCCGAGCGCGTTCTGCAGCACGCTGGTGTCCGGACGCTGCAATCCGAGCGATGAAATGAGGTACTCCGCTTCGCCGATTGGATTTTCGAACCAGCGGCTATATTCGACGATGGCGCAGGCGCGTTTTTTGGAGTACGACACGGCGTCGGCGGTGTGCTCGAGCCAGAGCAGTTCGGAGTAAAACGGGTTCAGGCCGTCGCGTGTCTGCAGCGATTTTGCCACGTCCAACGGATGCCGCCCGACCAAAACGAAGCGCGGCTCCAGTTGCAGTTCGGTAAAGATCTCGTTCCACAGCGGTAAAAGCCGCGCGGTTCGCGGATCTTTGAAGCCCCACATTCCCGGCACGCGGCTCATTTCGTCGGTGACCACTGCCTTCAGGCGTTCCTTTATCGCAAGCACGTCCGGCCTGCGCCACCACTGCGACGCAAACGGTTTGAGCGTTTCGCTGCCGTGCCAAGAGCTGCCAAGCGTCGCAAGCAGGTGATCGTGGATAGCCGTGATACCGAGCGATTCAAAGTAGCCGATGGCATTGGCTTGCGTTGCCGGCATGAGATCTTCGCTGAGCGAGACGCCGAGCGCATTCAGAATGCCGGTGGTCAGCGAGGTTCCCGAGCGGTGCATTCCGAGGACGGGGACGACCGTGCGCAGCGCTTGTCCAGGCATTGCGCTTCGGTTCGGACGGCACGGGCGCAATCCCCGCACGCTCAACTCGCAAGCCGTTTCCGGCGATGAAAAGGTAGGTATGAAGGGCGTTATTCTCGCAGGCGGTCTGGGCTCGCGCCTTCGCCCGCTGACAAAGGTTACGAACAAACATTTGCTGCCGATTTACGACAAGCCGATGATCTATTATCCAATCGAAACGCTCGTCCGCGCCGGCATCACGGACATCATGATCGTTACCGGCGGCAACTCCGCGGGTGATTTCTTACGTCTGCTGGGCAATGGCCGCGACTTCGGCCTCAAAGACATCTTCTACACCTACCAGGAAGGTGAAGGCGGAATTGCGGACGCGCTCAAACTGTGCGAGCATTTTGCGGAGGGCGATCGCCTCGTCGTCATTCTCGGCGACAACATCATACAGGATGACATTACGCCTTACGTGCGCAAGTTCGACGAACAGGACTCGGGCGCGCGTATTTTGCTCAAAGACGTCGACGATCCGCAGCGTTTCGGATGTCCGCAGTTGGATGGCGAGCGCATCGTGCGCATCGAGGAGAAGCCGGCATCGCCGAAGAGCCGGTACGCGGTCACGGGCATCTACATGTACGATCGCCGCGTGTTCGATTTTTGCCGCAACCTGAAACCCTCGGAACGCGGCGAACTGGAAATCACGGACGTGAACAACGCGTACATTCGCGAGGGCGACTTGTATTACGACATCCTGGACGGCTGGTGGACCGACGCAGGCCAGTTCGAAAGCCTGTATCACGCCAACGAATTGGTGGCTCGCGAGCGTATGCGGTCTGTAGAGGCAGGCCCGACCAAAACTTGACCGCGGCTGCAAAGACTTTTGACGCCGGAGGCCAATCTGAGCAGTCGATGTCGAAGTATTTCCGCTACTTCGGGCTTGAACGCGACCCGTTTTTAGACACGGCGGATCCGTATTTTTATTGCGAACTCGGCGCGCTGCGCAAGGCGAAGGATCGCTTGGCGGCCTGCGTCGACGAATCGCGCGGCCTGACCGTCGTCCTCGGCGAGCCGGGGACCGGAAAGACGAGCCTTTCCAGCGCGCTCGAACAAGAGTTGCTTCAAGACGACCGCGTCGTACTCGGTAAGATTCTCGATCCGACGTTCGCGACGGAGGTCGAGTTTTTAATTGCGGTGGGCCGCGTTTTCGGACTCGCCCTGCCGCCGAGATCGAGCGCCGCGCTCAAAAATGCGCTCAAGAACTTCTTCTTCGAGACGGCGGTGCTGGAGAACCGCACGCTGGTTCTCATCATCGACGAAGCGCAAAATCTCAGCGACGAAAACCTCGAAGCGCTGCGGCTGCTGCTGAACTATCACGTGCCGCAGAAGAAACTGCTCAACATCCTGCTGTTCGGCCAAAGCGAACTCGAGCAGCGCCTCAACGCCAAGCACAACCTCGTCGATCGCGTCGATTCGTGGATACGCTTGCAGACGCTCGACGAAGCGATGGCGGGCGCGATACTCGACTTTCGTCTCTCACGCGCCGGACAACCGCCGGGACAGCCCGTCGCCGCGCCGGAAGCGCGCGCGCTGCTGATTCGCGCCGCTGCGGGGCTGCCGCGGCGTTTGACGATGCTGGCGCATCTTTCGATGGAGGAAGCCGCCGACCGCGCAAGCACCCTGGTGCGCGAAGATCACGTACGTGCCGCGCTGACGGCGCGCGGTTTACCCGAACCCGCCGCCGCGCCGCCGCCGTCGGCCGCCGGATCTCAAACGGGCGCACCCGCTCCGAGCCTGCTGGAACGCTTCTTCGCGCGCCTGCGGTTTGCGAAGTGAGCGCCGCTTCTCGGCCGAAGGATCCGGACTTCGAAGAAAGCGCCGACATGCGGCTCGTCGGCCTGCAGCGGGCCGAACTGGGCGTACCGCCCCCGGAGCGTCCCACCTGGGAATCCGACGTGCAGACCGAGGTTGGAACGGTCGAGCCGGAACCTGCGCAGCGGCTGGAAAGCGCGGTTCTCGCAGTCGAAGCGAGCGCGACCCCGCCATCGGACGTCATTCCCGGCGCCATCGTGACGCTGGCGCTCAGCGTTGCGAACGAAGGGGCCGTACCGGCCCGCGAAGTTCGGGTTTGCGTGCCGCTTCCCGGCGGCGCGAGCTATCGCAACGGTTCCTTCGTGCGCGACGGCCGGCCGCTGCTCGACGACGCGGCCGACGAATTCTTCGGTGCCGGCACCGTCGTCGGCCCGATCCTCGCCGGCTCGCGCGCGACCTTCGTCTGGAAGATCGGCGTTCGGTTAGGGAATAAGCCGCTCGTGATCGCTCCGATCGTCACTGCGGAAGAGAGCGCCGTCCTGGGGGCTCACCCGGTCGTGGTTTCGCGCAAAGCGGATACGCAAACCGGTTTTGCGACCGAGGTGCAGCGCTACGACCGCGCGCTCTACGACAAGACGCTGGACGAGCTGCCGATCTACGAACTCGACGAAGAGGAGACGATCGAGCACGAAGCCGGCGCAGCCGCGCTTTCCGAATACCGGCCGCCTGCGGAACCGCCGCAGCAACCGGTGCCGCCGCCGGACCAGCCCGAGCAGATTCCGCCGCCGGGCCAGCCGGAAACGGTTCCGGAGCCGGGCGTCCCGGAGCCGGAGCCCTTCGAGCCGGAGCCGCCTGCGCAACCGCCCGACGTCGAGCCTGCCGCGCAAGCCGCACCGATTCGCGAAGCAGTCATGCTCTACGGGCGCTTAGACCGCCCGTCGATCGCGTATTTCGAGCGAATCTTCACGGGAGCGAAACCGCCGACGCTGCTCAACCACTTCATCTTGAGCGGAGCGCTGGCGTGCACGCGTTCCGCAAACGGTGAGGACGTTGCCGGTCTCAAAGCGCACCTGGAAGCGCAGGGCCAGCTGCTGCAGCGCGCCGTTCTGCACGAGAAAATCGGCAAGAAGGAGCCCATCGTCGAGTATGCCGGCAAGATGCTCGCGCGCGTGGACCAGTTCGCGCCTACTCCGGTTACCGATACTTCGGCAGCGGACGATCCGAACGCAATCGTGCTGGAGGTGGAACTCGAAACGCCGACGCTCGGCGTGCTAAGCAAAATGCAGGAGGATAGCGCGCGTTGGGATTTCACGAAGGCCCGCCAGCTGACGCTCGCGCTGCAAGCGCGCCGCATCAACGCACGCGCGCCCCGGGAACGCATCGATGCGGCCGAAACGGCGCTTCGCGCGTACGCGCAAACTTCCGCTACGCAGTTGCAGCGTTTTTTCGTACGCATGCGCATCGATCGCACGACGGGTTTGCTGTTCGCGAACGACGAAACGCTCGACGCCTCGGCGCGATCGCTCGTCGCCGCGCTGACGGCGCTTTTTTAGCGACCTTAGGTCAGTTGATCGAGAGCCGCTAGGCCGCGCGCACGCGTGCGCGATGCGAGCGATTTGAGCGCAGTCTTCCAGCGTGCCAGCAGTTTGAGCCGGTCGCCGACCGCATTGTGGTAATACTGCAGACGCGTCAGTTGATTATCTCGTATCGCTTGGACGTAATGAACCCGGCGTCCAATCTGCTCGGCGAGGTCGCCGTCGCCAATCGCGCCCGAGTCGTCCATCGCATTTTGCAGCGCGTGCGTAATCCTGCGGGAATCCGCGATGGCGCCGTTCAGGTCGCTCCAATCGCGGTGCATCAGCGCCCGCTCGATACGGCCGCACAGATCTTCCAGCTCGCGGAGCGGAGCTTCGACCGACGCGGGCAGCTGCACCGGCTTAGCCGACGGCGGCAAATCCGGCTCCGGCCGCGGCTTGCGCGCTCCGTTCGCGCTGCATCGCCTTGAATTCGGAGATGGCCTGCGCCCACATCTGCCGGTAATCTATGAAGTTCGGCAGCAAGCGCTCGACCCGCGCCGGATCCTTCTGCATATTGGCCATCACGAGTTCGTGATGCCAGAATTCATAGACGCGGAAAAGATTGCGCGCGATCTCTCCGCCGATCTCCATGTCCAGCGAGCCCATCAGCAGCGCGAGCGCGCGCTGTGCGCGGAGCAGCGTTTTGTGTATTCCTTCGATGTCGTCGCGCTGGTGCTGCAACTTTTCGAGCGCCTGGGTCGACGCCAGCACGAGAATGTCGAAGATCTTGACGATCAGATCTTCTTTCGATGCCGTCGCGATGGACGTTTCCAAATATTTTTGCTCGGCGGACCGTTTCATGCGGCGCTACGAGCCTCCCTTGAAGAACGAACCCAGCTGTTGCTGAAGCGCTTGAAACTGCGCTATCGTGGCTTCGGTATTGACGAACTCGGCGCGCAGCGAGTCGGCCTGCTGATTGGCGTTGTTCTGGATCTGTGAAATCTGCTGCTGTATCGAGGTGATCTCGTCGGTGTTGCCGTTTTCGAAACCTTGCATCAGCGAAATCGTCGGGATGTTGCCGAGCAGGCCGCTCGCCGTTTGCGTCGGCAGGCCGGTAACGCCCGTCAAATACGTCCCCATCTGCGTCACCAGGCCTTGCGCGCCGTTGAACAGGCTCTGCACCGCAGATCCGTTTGCCGCGAGCGCTGCGGCGAGTTTGGAGGCATCGACGGCTTGCAGCTGACCGTCCGTACCCTGCATCTGCTTCGCCGTGACCTGCGCGTTCTGCGCTCCGGTGGCGCCGCTTCCCGACGATTGCTGCAGCATGGTAAACGAATCGGTGAGGTTGATGCCGACCTGCGAGAGGGACGTGTAGCCCGAATTGTTCGGCATGATGGCCGTGACTTCGTTGACCAACTGCTCCTTTATCATCTCGACGTCGGCGTTGCCGAAGAGCAGGCCGCCTCCGACGGGCGTCTGTGGAGTCGCTCCGACGGACGACCCGATGGGCGATGTGGGAACGACCGGCGGCGCAGTCGCAGTGTTGATTTCATTGATTGCCGCGTTGTACGCGGACACGAACGTATTCACGGCTTTGACGAGTTGCGAGTCTGTCTTGGCCGACCGTAATCTGGAACGGGTTGGGCGTCGCACTGAGCAGATTGAGTTGAACGCCGGGTATCGCCGTCGTAACGGTGTTGCTGTCGCTGTAGATCGTTTGCGTCGAGCCGTCCGGGTTTTGCAGCGTTACGGAGGCCTGTTTTCCGACGGTCGAGGTTGCGCCCGCTGCTGTCGTCAGCCCGGTCGCGGTCAAAAAGTTGCTGGTGTCCGAGCCTGAACCGACGACGATGCTTTGCGGGCCGGTTTTCGTCGCCGTCAGCGTAATCTGTCCGGTGGCGGTGTTGTACGCCGCAACGACGCCCGCGCCGGAAGCGTTGATGCGTTTGAGAATCGACGCCATGTTGTCCATCGTCGCGTCGATGCTGATCTTCACGCCGTTGATGGTGAATGTTCCCGACGTGACGGGCGTGAGATAGTTCGCATCCGACGCTGCATTGTAGCCGTTGACGGAATTGAACTCGAGCGCCTGGTTCACGCCGCCGATGCCGGCGGTGCCCGTGACCGAACCGCTTCCCGCGCCGTTGACGACCTGCGCCTGATCGAGGCGAAGCACTTGCAGGAGGTTGCCTTGATCGCTTTGAGCGCCCAGAGAGATCTGGCGTGCGCTGTCCGCCATTTGAACCGTATCGGTGCCGGCAACCAATCCGATGTTGAACGTTGCGTCACCGGCCGCGTGAAGAGCGGTGTTGATGTTCGCCAGGATGGTGTTGACCGATTGCGTCGTGACGTCGTAGTCGACCGTCACGCCGTTGATCGTGATCGAACCTTGCGCGCCGCCGCCGTTCGTCGGTGTGATTGCGGCCCACGAATCGACGAGCGGAACGTTCAACCCGTTCGCCGTGGTTCCGGGAACGACGTCGAGCTCGGTATGTCCGATGGCTGCAGCGCCCGCGACTTGGGTGGCCGTCGCGAGCTGCGTTCCATCGATCGTGTAGGTGCCGGGCGTCGCGTTGCCGCCGCTTATGCCTTGGGCGGTCGCTGCGGTCGTGTCGCTCGACGTTGCGGAAACGGCATTGTACAAGTTCGTCTGCGAGAGCGCGTTCAAGGATGCTTGCACGGAGGCGAGCATGCCGTTGATCTTGATCAGTTCGGCGTTTGAAGCGTTCAGCGTCGCGACTTGCTGGCTGAGCTGAACCGCAGGCGCGAGCGTCATCGAGGTGAGCTGGTGATGATCGAATTATAGTCGATGCCGGATGCGATGCCTGGAAAGGAAACTGGTGGGACGTTGGTGCCGAGGGCGCCGCTCGAGCTGGAGATGCTTGACATGGGTGTTAAGCGCTCCGATCGAGCGTGACGCCGCTTTGCTTGTCGAAAAATTGCGCGATTTGTACGAGAATTTCAGCCGGCATTTGCGCGATTTCGCGGCCCGTCTGCGGATCGGTGAACACCGTTACGATCATGTTGGGATCGTGCTCGACGCGATAGCTGACGTTGACCGCAACCGGCTTCGGAATTCCGTCCTGGCCGAACAGCTTTGCGACCACAGGCGAAAGAACGCCCGGGTCCGCGTGCGGTAAAGCTTGAGGCACCGGCGGTGCCGCGTTAGTTTGGCCGTCCGGTAGCGGTCCTACCGTCGGCGTTTGCTGCGGAGCGGCGTCAGCGGCTCCCACAACTCGAACGTCCATGTTCGGCCTCCTGCTCATTGGTATTTCGGCTTTCCGAGCGCGGCAGTTTAGGCGCCCACCCGGGGCGCCGATACGTCTGCGTAGGCCTGAACGGTCGCGACCAGCGCTGCCCGCGGGTCGCACGCGGCGGCGACGCGTTCCGCGCACGCGTCGATGTCCGCGCGGCGTTCGAGCGCATGGAACCACGCGTCGCCCAGCGCCCGCGTGATGCCGCGCTCGCTGCCCGGGTCTGCCTCCATCAGGCCGGGCCGCCAAAGTGCCGGCGCATATCCGCGCGACGCCGCGACGAGCGCGCAGCCCGAAAGCGCCGCCTGCGCGATGCGGCGCAGGCCGTACCGTATCCAGGCGACGTCCAGGAAAACGCGCGCGCCGCGATAGAGGCCGGCCAGTTCGGCCTGGCTCGGGTTCGGGACGAACAGGACCCGTTCGTTTCCCCAGGCCATGAGCGCATGATAATAGGAGGCGTCGTTGATCGGTCCTGCGAGCACCAGCGGCACGTCGTTTGCCACAGCCGCCCGCACGGCCATGAACTGATTCGAGCGCCCTTCAACGGGCCCGTGCAGCAACGCGTAATCGGAGGTTCCGCATAAATGCTCCACCGGCGCGGGCTCGATCATCGTGTTGGCGTACGCCTGAACGTACGATACCGGTCCGGTATACGCGTAGCGGCGCAGCAAGGCTTCTTCTTCGGGCCCGCTGACGATAACCGCGCTGGCGAGCGCGTATACCTCACGCAAAGCCGCGCCGAATTGCGCGAACGGCTCTTGGTACTGCGGATGCAGACCGTCCGCTTCCAAACGGCGCGCTTCGAGCATATCGAGGTTCGCAGCGAGCTGCGCTTCGTATGCGCTCATGGACAGCGCGACCGGAACGATGCCGCTTCCCCACACGCCTTGCACCGCAACGTCTTCGATGCACGCGGTGACGACGATCGGCACATCGTCACGGCGCGCCGCCGAAAGCGCCGGCCAGAATTCTCCCGGACGCATACCGACGAATGCATGCACGAGATCGTATGAAGCCGGATCGACTGCAGTGGATGCAGCGCGCACGTCTGCGGCAAAACCTTCGCCGCTCAGCAGGCGCGCCAACTCGTCTGCGTCTTCCACGTCGGAGTCGGGCGACCGCCGCGCGTCGTCGCGCACCAAAATGAGAACGCGCCCCGAACTTCCGCCTTGCGAGAAACTTCTTCCGCCGCGCGTTCCCCGCCCCGGACGGCGAACGTCGCATTCGACCGCGAACGAACGAACCGGCGGAGCGTCGTCGGGATCGAACGACACCATGATCTCGGAGGGAACCGGCGTCGCGACTCGCACTACCCTTTCGCCCTGCTCTGCGTCGAGAACTAGCCGAACCGGCGCGCTACCGATCGGCGTTCCTTTTGCTGCGATATCCACATCGTGTTCGCCGTCGAGGCGGCGGAACAAGTCTTTGCCGAACCAGCGGTGAGCCGCTGCATTGTTGTCCGCGCCCAAATCCGCCTGAATCGAAACGGCGTGCCGCGCCAACATTGCGGCGCCGAGCGCACCGTGCGGATCGCGAATCGCAACGCGTTTGTCGCGCGCGAAGCGCGCTGCGTAGACGTACGGCGCCGCATCCGCGAGAACCGCGTCATACGAAGCCGCACCGATGAATCGCGCCTCCCGCGCCTGCTCAAACAAATCGCGAACGTCACGCTCTTCGAAGAATCGGATCTTCTCCTCGCTCAGCGGCCTCGCGCCCGCATTCGCTTCCACCCACGGCAGCAGCGCGCGTTCGATCTCCGTGGCGCGCTCGTGCGAGATGGCGCGGGAGACGGCGTGCGGCCACAGGAACGGCGAGCTCTTCCCGATCTTCGATCATTTCGCCCGCAACCTGGAGCAGCGGTACGACGGCGACCGCGCCGTTCGATACGAAGGTCAGGTCCAAAAACGCGCCGCCGCGCGCGATATTCGTGATCGGTTCCAGGCGCGCAACGGCCAGCGTCTGTGCGGAAAGCATGTCGCGCAGCAGTGCGACGTCGAGCCAACTCGTAAAAGCCTCGTGCTGACGATGCGTCTTCATACGGGCTGTACCTCGAGCAGGCGGCGCAGCGCGCTTGGACTGCGGTCTTCAATCGACGCTATCGTGCGAGCTCCGTTCGGAAGCGCGTCCATCCATGCTTCGGTCGAGGTTTCGTCGGAAATCTCTACGTCGGCCACGCGATCGGCCGAGATGCCTTCGCGCTGCGCCAGCCGTTCGATGCGACCGCCGATCGTGCGCGCGTCGATTTCGCCGGTCGCCGCCAGAGCCAGCAGCACCGGCTGCTCCGCGCTAAAGGCCCGCACGTAGCGGCGCGCAAACGCCGCAATCTCGCTCCAATCGCGCTCGCCGTTTACCTCGGCGAAGAACACGAGTTCATACGTGCGTGCCTCATCGGCTTGGGCAGCGATCTGCGGAAGCGCGACGTAGTGCTGCGCGCGATCGAAGCCGCGCCGTATGAGCGGAGCCGGATCGTAGCCTTGACCCGTAAATTCGCGCGGCAATCCCCACTTCGCCGCAAACTTGCTCCAGTTCTCACGCATCGTCGCATTCCAGTCGACGTTGTTGGCCGCGAACGTCTGCGAGCCGAAGTGATGGATGAACACGTCGTCGCACACGTGAATGCGATAGCCGGCAGCACGGACCCGAAGGCAGTAATCATCGTCTTCGAAATTGCCGACGCCGAAGCGCTCGTCGATGCCGCCCACCTCTTCGATGACGCGGCGATCGATGCAGAGGCATAATCCGATCGCGCGATCGGTCATATACCCGCTCTCGCGGAAGCGCTCGCGCCGCTGCGCGGCATAGGCGTGCATTTCCTCGATATTCTGATACGTTCCATCGGTAACGACTTGATCGCCGGCGATTTTATTGCTGCGAACCGCCGATACGCCCAGCGCGGGAACGCGATCGAACGCGGCGAGCAAACCGTCGAGCCACCCTTCCGTGACGATCACGTCGTTATTGAGCAGAACGACGTACTCCCCGCGCGCTGCAGCCATCGCTTGATTGTTGCCGCCCGCATAACCGCGGTTCGACGAATTGTAGATGACGCGCACGTCGGTTTGGGTGCGAAGCCACTCGACCGTTTCTTCGCCGGAGCCGTTGTCGACGATGACGATCTCGTACTCGCCTTTGGTGTGCGCTCGAATCGATTCCAGCGCCATCTTTGTGAAACGCACCGCGTTCCAACTGAGCATCACGATCGACACGAGGCCGGGCCGGCGTTTCGGCCCCTTCGCGAGCGCAGCCTCGAACAGGTCTTCGCGCGCGGTCGGCACTGCACCGGCCGGTACGGCCGGAAGCACGGCAAGATCGCGGCTCGCGATGCGCGTAAACGCGCGAAGCGTGACGGCGCGATTGAGGAAGTCCGAAACGGATTCGTGCAGCGAAGCCTGGCCGGTCAATCGCTCGTGCGCGGGAAATTTGCGCAGTGAGAGCAGCGTGCACCTGGCACCGGCATCATACACCACGCCGTCGGTTCGAGCGCCAATTTCGGGCGCGTACGCAGTCTGCCGCAACCGATGGGCCCCACTCCACTTGACATACGAGTTCATCGAGCCATCCCTCGCGCAGTTCGCATCGCGCGTCCACAAATGCGACGTAGCGATCGGCGCGACGTTCCATTTCTTCGCGCGCCGCGTTGACGGCATGCTCTTGCGCGCACCACAGCACGCGCCCGACCGGCACGGTATTGGCGTGCAGCGACTGGACGAAGCGCGCGTCCGTTTGTTTGCCGAGATCGCCGTGACAGAAAATGGTAACGTCGGGAATCGCCAGCGAACCGTTCGTCTCGGTGCCTCGCGGTAGACGAACGAACCGGCGAATTGCGCCGCGGCGCAGCAGATGCGTCTGGTCGTCGTACGCGATCCGTCCGTTCCACCGGCGGGCAAGCCGATCGGTGTTCCATGCCGCTTTGCGGAACCGCTGCGGTCCGGACTGGGATTCGAAGTGCGTGAGCGCGGCGCGCCCGTCGTACACGACGGGGAATCCCGCTTCGCGCACCTTGAAGCAGTAATCCACGTCTTCGTATCCGTTCCAGTAGCCTTCGTCCAGACCGCCCAGGCGCACGTACAACTCGCGCGGAGTAAGCAAACACGCGCCCGTGACGACCTGATACTCCGTCACTTCCCGCGCGTGCGCGTCGTCGCCGGGCGCCCCGTACAAATCGTGATACGGCAGGAAGCTCGCGCGTCCTAAACGCAGCGGCCCGATGCCGACGCCGGCGTGCTGGATCTTGCCCGACGGGAAGAGCAGCCGCGCTCCTACTGCGCCGGCGCCGCGCGCGCGCGCGGTTTGCAGCATGCTCGCGAGCCAGCCGGGTTTCGGCTCCGTGTCGTTGTTGAGCAGCACCAAAAACTCGCCGCTCGCCAACCCCGCGCCTTGATTGTTCGCGCCCGCGAATCCCAGGTTCGTTTCATTGCGCACCATGCGAATCCACGGAAACGCCGTCAGCATCTGCGGCGTTTCGTCGGAACTCGCGTTGTCGATGACGATGACTTCACCTTCGCCCGCACCGGCGAGCGAGGACTGCAGCGTCTCCAAGCAGCGCCGCGTCAAAGCGGCTTTGTTGAATACCGGAATGACGATCGAGTAATCCATACAGCCGCCTTACGCCAACGCTTCTTCCGCGATGCGCTTGGCGTCTTCAACGCGCCCGTTGCGCAAAAACAAGCCGGCCAGTTCGACGCCAATGCGTCGCCTTTCGGCGGGCAACAGCGAGCGCAGCGCCTCTTCCGCCCGATCGACGCGGCCAAGCGCTTCCAGCAGACCGGCTTGCACGATCACCGCGTCGACGTTCGCCGGGTTTTGCGCGCGAACGGCCTGAATCGCATCGAGCGCTTCTTGCGGCCGGTTCATTTCGCGCAGCAGCGCCGCTTTTAAGAATGCCGGACCTTCGCCGCCGAGCGAATCGGCGGCCCCATCGAGAAAGCCGAGCGCGCTTTCCTTCCGTTGCAGATTCGCGCACGCAAGCGCAGCGTAATACGACAGCAAGCCGTGTCCGGGCGCAAGCGCAAGTCCCTCACACGCGAGCGCGAGCGCTTCTTCGAAGCGGCCGGCAGCGATTGCCGCATTCGCAGACTGCGGCTTTGGCGCCGACCTCGCCGCGGTTTTTGCGCACCGCGTCGAGCGCCGCAGCGACCTGCGCGGAGTTGGGCGCGATCGATTGCGCGCGTAGAAGATACGACTCGCCGTCGCCCCACGCGTTCTTTTGCAAGAGCGAGGCGCACGCAAGCAGTGCGGACTCCGCCGCTTCCGGCGATAAATTCCCGCAAGAGCGGTCGATCGCAGCGATGGCTTCGCGTTCTTTGGCGTGACGGAGCAAATAGTTCACGTACTGCAGACAGGACTGCTCGTCGCCGAAATCTTCGTAGATCGATCGGAACACGGCCTCCGCTTCGCTCAAACGCCCTAAACGTTCGAGCGCGCTGCCGTAGTTGATGCGGAGCGGCTGCACTTTCGGGCGATTGCGGAGTCCGCATTCGAACCACTCCAGCGCTTGCGCGTCGTCGCCTTCTTCGACGAAGGTGCTGCCGATCTCGCACTGCGCCTTCCACAGCGGCACCTCGTCGTCGACGACGAACTGCGCGCTCGTAAACGGTCCGTCTTCCACCGCCTGACGATACATCGCTCGCGCATCCTCGAAGCGCTTCATCGCGAAGTACGCCTTGCCGGCGGAGAAATGCGCGTTCGCGTAGCGCGGCGCGAGACGGAGCGCTTCCATCGCGTACTCGAGCCCTTTTTCCGGCTCGTTTTTCATCTCGGTGTAGATGTCGGCGAGCGTTTGCAGGCCGTTCGGGGTAAACGCGCGCATGCCGTGTTTGCGGCAAAGCTCCCACATGCGCGTAAACCCGGCGACGCCGCGATCCTGATCGCCGCCCAGATGTGCCGTCATGCCGTAGTTGTACCAGCCGAATGCATCTTCCGGCTCCGCTGCCACCGACGCTTCGACGATTTGCATGTTGCGCGCGTATTTGTCGCGATGATCGACGACGTCGTTCAAATACCCGTGATGCAGGATCTTGATCGGCGAATGCACGGCGTCGATGCTGATCGAAGAGCCGTCGACGCTCGGGAACTCGTGAATCGCGCCGTAAAAGCGAACGCGCTCGTGATTCGGAAAGATTCGGACGATCGCATGTGAGACGCTCCCTCCGCCGCGGTACTTGTCCGAGGCGTTCGAGCACCGAATCCACACGCCGGTCAGATGCGCGGGCGCGGCCGCGACGTCGCGAAGCGCCGCTTTCGATTCGGGCGTCAGTTGCTCGTCGGCGTCCAGTTGGAACACCCAGCGCTTCGTCGCCATCTTCAGCGCTTCGTTCCGAGCCCAGCCGAAATCGTCGCGCCACTCTCGGCGCTGCACGCGCGCCCCGAAGCGCTGCGCGATTTCTATCGTACGGTCGGTCGAGCCCGTGTCGACGATGTTGATCTCGTCCACGGCGCCTGCGACGCTCGACAAGCATTGCTCGAGGAAGCGCTCTTCGTTTTTGACGATCATGCACAGGCTGATGCCGGCCGGACGCTGCTCCCAGCCGGGCGGGGGAACGGGCAGGCCGAAGGGCGGGGCAACCCGCGGAGCACGACGTGAGACGACGCGTATGGGCATCCGTCTAGTATTCGGCTCCAAGGAGCCTCTGATTAAGAGCCGGCGCCCAAAAACAAAAGCCACGACCGTAATCGTGGCTTTTGCTTTACCGACCTCGAGTCCCCATGGGGACCCGCGTTTGTTAACGGAAGAGGCCGAGGACCGACTGCGCGTTCGCGTTCGACTGCGCCAAGACCGAGGTGCCGACTTGCACGAGAACTTGCAGTTTCGTGAATTGCGTCGTCGCCTGGCCGACGTTGAGGTCGCGAATCGCGGATTCCGACGCCTGCAGATTCACCGATGCGACGTTGTCGTTGTTCGCATCTTCGTTGAGGCGAACGATGACCGCGCCGAGCTGTGCGCGCTGCGAGAGCAGCGTGTCCAGCGCGTTGGTGACTTGTCCGACCGCGTCTTCCGCCGCGAGAACACCCGACGCCGTGTTGGCGACGTTGATGTTCGAGATGCGCAGGGTCTGCGCGTTCGTGGCCTGGATGCCGACGGCGACCGTGTCGCCTTCGTTCGCGCCCGACTGAATCGTCAGCGGGCCTGCTGCCGAGCTGCTGGCAGCAACGGCTTGGCTGACTTTGACGTAGGCCGTCGTGCCGGCATCTTGCAGCGACACGTTTCCGACCGTGATGGTCAAGCCGTCAACGGTGACCTTCGTGTTCGCGCCCGCATTGGCAGCCACGACTTTGGCGGTCGCGCTCGTGCTCGAGTTGCTGCTCGAGAAGAACGAAACCTGAACGGCCACGGTCGTGCTGCTGGTGTTGATGACCTGCAGTTCGATCGTGCCGTCGACGCCGCCGCCTGCGGCCGTCGTGTTGAAGTTCGCCGTCGTGCTCACGCTGGCGACGAGGTCGCCGGCCGCAACGCCGCTCTTCGAGAGCGCGGCTGCGCCCGCCGAAGCGAGAACGGAGTTCGAGCTGACCGTGTACGACGCGTTCGTGTAGGGCTGGAAGCCGGAATGGCTGCCGTCGAGCAGCGCCTGGCCGTTGAAGTTCGTGTTCTGCGAAATGCGGTTGACCTCGAGCAGCAGCTGCGAGATTTCCGATTGCAGGTTGGCATTGTCCGAAGCGCTGTTGATGGAGCTGGACGCTTCCACCGCGAGGCTGCGGATACGCTGCAGAATGTCGGTTTCCGTTGCGAGGGCGCCGTCGGCAACCTGCGCCGCGTTGTTGGCGTCCTGAACGTTCTGCGAGGCCTGCTGGAACGCGTCGACTTGCGTCTGCAGGTTCGTCGCGATCGCAAGACCGGACGGATCGTCCGCAGCGCTGTTGATGCGCAGACCGCTGGACAGACTGCGTAACGGTGTTGCGAAGGGCTTCTTGGTTGTTGTTCAGGTTGTACTGAACGCTGTTGGCCAACAGGTTGTTGGCGATACTGAGACCTTGCATGTTTCCTCCATGATTAACACGCGTGTGCTAATGACTAGTCGAGGGAGACGTCCTGTCCCCTTCCATCTGTATATCGGTCGCAGGGTGTGCGAGTTTAGCGGTTCTTTGCCGGTTTGGAAGATTTTTTTCGGGGCTGCAGCGTGGCGCGCGTCACGACCGGACCCGACGCGGCGGACGGCGCTTCACCGGCTGCGGCGGAACGGTTGGTGCGCTGAATCTCTTCGTAGATTTCCGACCGGTGGACCGCGATTTCACGCGGCGCCTCGATGCCCAGTTTGACCTGGTCGCGGTCGACAGCGACGACCACCACGCGGACGTTGTCGCCCACCATGATGGACTGGTTGACTTTCCGGCTCAGGACTAGCATATGCGCCCTCCTTGGCTTTTTTGCTGGTTTCTACGCCGGCTGGGCGGTGCCTTGTGCCTCCACGGGCTTTCGGGGAAGAGCGGTCCGGACCGAATAGGCGGAATTTTCCAGCATCACCTGACGGGCGCGGCGCGTCTTCAGATTCAGCACGACCGGCGCCATCAGGTTCATCGTCATCTCTTCGGCGTCTTTGGTCACCACCACGATGCAAAGGATCGTGAAGTCCTCGGCGCTGTGCAGTTCGAGCGCTTCGGTCGCGTAGGACGGCATTCGCGGCTCATAGTCCGGAAAGAGCTGCCACGGATCCGCCGCGGGAAGAGCGATGTTGGGATCCTCGAGCGACTGGAGCCACACGAAATTGGGCTGTTCGGCAAGCGAGAGCGCGAGAAAACGGCGCAGGTCCGAAAAGCCCGGCAGACCCCACGGAAACACGAACACGTCCGATTCGGTGAACGTCACTTTTCCGAAGCGGTTCGTGACGACCGTCATCGTCTGCGTGGACTCCATCGTGCTTTCCATCCTCCTGCGGTTCCCTTTACTGTAAGTAGTCGAAGAGCGTCTTGCTCTCCAAGCGCGTTGTGGTGCCGTACGCGGCCTGCAGGGCGGTTTGCGTCTGCGAGAACTGCGAGATTACTTTTGCAATATCGGCATCCTCGATGCCCGACTGCACCTTGGTATCGTTAACTGCCTGTGAATCGGTCGCCGTGCCGAGAGCCGAGAGCGTTTGAATGTTCGCGCCGACCGTCGCGCGCGTGGTGAGCAGCGTCTGCATCACGTTGTCGACGTCGCCGAGTTGCCGAGAAACGTTCGAAACGAGGTTGGCTTGCGATTGCAGGCCGAACGCTTCGACGAAATTGCCAGCGGCGGTTCCCGGCGTCGTCGGCGAATCCGCGATTTGAAACGCACCGGTCGACGACGTGAGGCTGAGCCGTTGCTGCTGATAATCGAAACCGGCGGTAATACCGGTCGCGCCGCTCGCGCCGTTGATCGCCGCGAGCACTGCCGTCATCGACGAGCCTGCCGGAATCGTTACCGTAACGCCCGCGGCGCCCGTCTTCGACGAAGTAATGACGACGTTGACGTTACCGCTCGCATCCGGTGCGAGCGCAGTCGAAAGCACGCCGGCCGCGTTGATCGGGCTCGCCGCCGTCAGCGCAGTATTCGCGCTGTTCACGCCGCTCGCGCTGGCGGAAACGACCGTTCCCTTTTCGATCGTGTTCCGCAGCGTGATGAGTGTCTGGAAAACGTCCGGAGAGCCGTTGGGAGAACCGTAATTGAAGGCTTGCTGCAGCGTCACGCCGGTGCTGACGGCTTCGCCGTTGTACATCTGCTCGGTTTGGCCGCCGGAATTGCCGTTGAACGTCACGCTCGAAATCGGCTGACCGTTCGCGGTTACCGGCGGGGTGTACGGTCCCGCGGTGCCCGCGAATACGAATTTACCGGCATACTTGGTGTTCGCGACGCCGATCGCTTCCTGCAGCAGACCGTCGACTTGCGACGCCAAAGCTTCCTGCTGCGTCGAATTCGTGAAACCCGAGCCGGCTTGAACGGCGATCGAACGCGCGCTTTGGAGAATGTTCGTGAGGTTCGAAAGCGCGCCGTCGACCGTCGTCAGTTGCGACGTCGCGTTTTGAATGTTCGTCGAACCTTGCGTTTCTTGCGCTATGGCGGTGCGGACCGCCAGATCTTCCGCGATCTGCGTCGGATCGTCCGAGGGCGCATTGATCTGCTTGCCGGACGACAACGTCTGACCGAGCTGCTGCTGCTGCGATACCAGATTGTCGATCGAGTTCGATTGCGAGTCGTAGATGGTCGATGTCGCGATGCGCATGTGGATTCAGCCTCCTTGCTAATGTCCGGCGCCGAGGGAGTTGATGACGGTGCTGAGCATCGAGTCCAGCACGTTGATGGTGCGGGCAGTGGCCTGATACGCGTTTTGGAACTTGATGAGGTTCTGCGTCTCTTCGTCGATGTTGATCCCGTCGACGCTTTGCCGCACTTTGTCGATGTTGCTGGAGAGGGTGGTCTGCGAAGCGGTGCCGGTGATCGCCGTCTGGGTGTCGACGCCCATCTGCGAAACCGTTTGCCCGTAGTACTGGCTGAGCGTTTGCGTTTGGGCCGACGTAATCGACGCTCCCGCCGCGTGCGCGTTTTTGAACGTCGCGGTGAACGACTCGACGCCGGTCGCGGGATTGAAACTCACTGCAGAGACGACGACGTTCTCCTGCGGCGCGCCGCCGCCAACGGTCGCGTCGACCGTCAGCACGTCACCCACCTGAACGTTCGTGACGCCCGCAGGCAAAGCGACGGTTTGCGGGCCGGCGGCGATCGCTGCGGCGCTGGCGGTTTGCAGCGCCGGCACGCCGACGTCTGCCGCGAACATGGTCATCAGCGCGTTTGCACCGCCGTTGTCGTTCGCGCCGAATGCGTTGCCGCTGTTTTGCGTGACGCCTTGAATCGCGCCGGCGCCGAGCGCGCCGAGCAGCGAAGAACCCGCAACGGCCGGATTGTTGCTGTCGCTTATCGTGAACGTGGGATCGGTCGGCGTCGCGCCTTGCGCCGCGCGATGCACCAAGTCCGCGTTCATCGGATCGCGCGTGAACACGATCCGCTGGCCCGACGCGTCGAAGGAGGCGGTCACGCCGAAGTGCTGGCTGTTGAAATGGCTGATGAACGCGTCGATCGACGTATCGGTCGTGTTCGTATCGTACGTGAAGGCTTGCGCAACGCCGTCCACCGTCACAGTGAGCGTTCCGCTGATGCCGCCGGCGGCCGGCGGATTCGCGAGGGCGCCGCTGCCGTTCATCGCTGCCGATGTGTCGACCAGGTTGTTGGCCGAGTTCAAATTCGTGACGAGCGAACCGGCCGCGGTGGAAGCCAGAGCGGCGGGAAGCTGCGACGGATTGCTGATGCCGACCTTGATGTTGCCCGCCGAGATCGGCAAGGAGGAAACGATGGGCTGAAACAGCGCCGTTCCCGCGACGCCGTTCTGGTCGTAGGACGCTTGCGTAATGCGGTTGACCTCGTTCGCCGTCGCTGAAGCAAAGTCGTCGAGCTGCTGTCCATAAGCGGTCAACTTGTTGTTGTACAGATCCGCGAACGCGGCGAGCTGGCCGCTGCCGAGCGGAATGCCGGGCGCGCTGAGCGACGCCGGCGGCGTGGTCGCGAAATCGATTTTGAACGTGGGCGCGCCGTTCGAGGCAACGCCGACGACGGGCTGCGACAAATGGTACGCGACGTTGTCGTTGACCAGGGCTTGTCCGTTCACGGTCACGAGCGTCGAACCGTCGGGCTGAACCGAAGTTTGCGTCGAAATATACTGTGAGAGTTGATCGATCAGTTGATCGCGCTCGTCTTTATACGTGTTCGGATTGTCGCCGACCGCCGTCGATGCGCGGATCTGACCGTTCAGCGACGCGATTTTGTCGAGAATCCCGTTGACGGCCGCAACCGCCGATCCGGCCTGCTGCACGACCTGGCTCTTCTGCTGAGCGATCGCGCTCGCACCCGCATTGAGCGCCTGCGTCAGCGCTTGCGCCGCCGAGAGCACGTTCGCGCGCGAACTGGTCGAACCGGTGCCGACCTGATCGACGAGCTGGCCGACCGCGCTTTGAAACGCCGTGAAGTATGAGTTGATGCCGTTGTTCGGCTCTCCGAGCGTCGCCTGCAGCGCCTGCAGTCTGATTCTGCTCGATCGAATAGTAGTTCTGCGAGCCGGACGCGCCGCGGAACAGCGAGTCGTACGAATCGTCGTGGATGCGCTGAACGCTTGCGACCATCGAGCCGTTGCCGAACGTTCCCGCGAAATGCGCGTCGGCGAACGGCGAGCCCGCGACCGGATCCACCTGCTGAATGTTCACCACCTGCCGCGATGCACCGGGTGTGTTCACGTTGGCGATGTTGTCGGACGTGACGTCCGCCGCGTTTTGGAAGGTGTCGAGCGCGTTGCCCAGCACGCCGAGGCCGAAGAAACTGCCTAACCCACTCATTTTGAAAGGCGCTCCGCCTGACTCCGCCGCCCCCCACAAAGTGGGGCCCCCAGGACGCGGCGCGTGCACCGTCGTGCCGGTTCAGACTCTCCCCGAGGGCGCCGTGAAGGGCGCTCCAGCTGAAATTCCATTTTCATACTTTGCGGCTCACTAGAACGCTGGCGCCGGGAGTTTGAAAGGCGCTCCGCCTGGCTCCGCCGCCCCCCACAAAGTGGGGCCCCCAAGACGCGGCGCGTGCACCGTCGTGGCTGAAATTCCATTTTCATACTTTGCTGCTCACTAGAACGCTGGCGCCGGGAGGTGCGACGTAACCTCGGCGCTTGTAAATGCCGGTGCGCTCCGTCGCATGCTCCTGCAGTTTGTGCGTCACGTCGACGAGTCGCTGCAGGCCGGCTACAATTAGGGACTTGTTGTTCGAAATCGTTATGCCCAGAGAAATCGATCCGTACGTGATCTCGGCGAGCGTCTTGTGCAGATACGGCGAGATGTGGCGCGGCGCGTACCGGCAGACTTGCTCGAGCGTCATCGCGCCGAAGCCGCGCGCCTGCATGCCGCGGCGTTTGCCGCAAGCGGTTTGGTGCACGACGCGCGCCGCGTTGAGCGCGCGATCCGATTCCAGAATAGCATCGGGCGATCCGTCAACCAGTATTTGCGTGAGGTGCACGGCGGCGGCGTTGAGACGCTGCAGCGCTGCGGATTCCTCGTGCAGCGCAGTGCCGAAGGCTTCCCACGAATCGGATTTCGGCGCGGTTTTCGGTGCGGCGGCTATCACGGCTCCAACTCCCGCGGCACTTGTGATTTGGCTTCGCGGCCCGCATCGGCGAGCACGCTTTGCTTCAATTGCTCCTCGAGCACCTTCGCGATACCGATGGAACCGGTCTGCGCCATCTGCTGCGAGCGCTGCTCGTCGAGCATCGTTTGAAACGTTTGCTCGGCGCTCGACTCCTTGCCGAAGATGGATTGCTGCGGAACCGTCTCGCGCATCGCGCTGAAGAGCATGTCCATGAAGACGCCTTCCAGCTGCGTCGCCGCCGTGTGCAGATGCTGCAGCGCTTGCTGCTGCGCCGGCGTGTAGGTGACCGCTGCGGTCTTTGCGCCGTCCACTACTGAATCTCCAAATCGGCCTGCAGCGCGCCGGCTTGGCGCAGCGCCTGCACGATGGCGATGAGGTCGCGCGGCGAGACGCCCATCGTGTTGAGCGCGCGCACGACGGACGAGAGCGTTGCTGCCCCCGAGATGAACGTGAGCCGCCGCTTCTCCTCTTGTGCGGTCACGCGCGTATTCGTTTGCAGTCCGCCGCCGTTCGTGCTGAACGGCGAAGGAACGTACTTCTGCTCCTGCGTTATCGTGATCGAGAGGTTGCCGTGCGCAATCGCGCAGGGCGCGAGTTTGATGTCGCCGCCAAAGACGATGGTCCCGGTACGCTCGTTCATGATGACCTTGGCGAGTTCGTCCTGCACGAGTGAGACGTCGCTTGCGTCGGCCAGAAACTGCACCGGATTGTTGTGATACGCGGGCGGAAGCGTGACGTGTACGGTCTCCGCATCGAGCGCGCCCGCGGTGCCGCCGCCGAAACGGCGGTTTAGCGCGCTAGCCAGATTCGCGGCGGTCTTGAAGTCCGGAGTCGTGACGACGTAGTTGAACCCGTCGCCGTTTTGGATCGGCGTGATCATATCGCGCGCGATGACGGCCCCGTTCGGAATGCGTCCCGCCGTGGGATGGTTCTTCGTCGTGCTGGTTGCGTCGTAACCGGCGGTGAAGCCGCCGATCGAGATTGGCCCTTGAGCGGTCGCGTAGACCAGAGCGTTTGCCGCTTTCAACTCGGTCAGAATCAGCGTTCCGCCTTGCAGACTGCTCGAATCGCCCATCGCCGAAACCGTTACGTCGACGTTGTCGCCCGAATGCGCGAACGCCGGCAGTGTCGCCGTAACCATTACGGCGGCGACGTCGCGCGTGCGCACTTCGTTGCTCGTGGTCGAAACACCGAAGGACTGCAGCACGTTTTGAATGGTCTGGCTGGTGAAGATCACCGACGTCGAATCGCCCGTCCCGTTCAAGCCCGTGACGATGCCGTAGCCGACCAGTTGATTACCGGTTACGCCCTGCACGTGCGCGACGTCTTTGACGAACACGCTCGTCGCCCGCGCCGGCATCGCGGCAAACGCGTTGACCAGCAGGCAGGTTGACAGCGCGAGAACGGTCGAGCGCCGGAGATTCTTCATCGTCATCCTTAGAACAGCCAGCCGAGAACGCGCCGGAGGATGCCGACGTGCTTCTCTTGGAAGTTGCCGTTGAAGCTGCCCTCGACGTCCGCGACGCGCGAAGAGAGCACCGTGTCGCTGCTGTCGATGTCTTCCGGCCGAACGAATCCGGTAATATGCAGTGTCTGCGTTTCGCCGTTGACGAGCATGCGCTGATCGCCGGCGATCTGCAGCACGCCGCTCGGCAGGACGTTCACGACCGTCGCCATCATGTCGCTGACGAACGACGTGACGCCGGTTTCCGTGCGGGAGCTCTGCGTGCCGGTATTCCCGCCCAGCGAGGTCGGCACGTTGATCAGGCCGCCGAGAAGCCGAATACCGCTGCTCGAACTCGTCGAGCCGCTCGACGATCCCAGATTGAACTGTTTGCTGTCGGCCGAAACGTCGCTGCTATTGCTTTGCACCGTGAAATTGAATTGAATGTGCAGCAGATCGCCGATTTGCCCGGCCCGATGATCGGGTCCGAGCCGCAGCGGGTGGCCTGGTCCGACCGCCGGCGGCGGAGCGACGTAGAGCGTGTCCGCGAATGCCGCCGCGGGCAGGAGCGCCAGCGCTATGCAAACCGCAACGCCTTTCACAAAGCCGTGACGCATTTATTCATCGCCTCCCGAAATGTCGAGTTCGACGGTGCCGGGCGCGGTGACGGTGCCGGAAAGCGCTTTGTTGGTCGACGGATTGTAAACCGAAACCTCATCGCCCAGGCCGCCGCTCGTGCGCGCGATGACGTCCGCGGTCACTTGAACGCCCGAATCTTTGACGACCAGCACGACCGTTGCACCGGCTTTGACGATTTGGTTCACCGCGGTCGCCGCAATCGCTACCGGTTGGCCTTCGAGGACGGTGCCGTTCAATTTGCGTCCGACCAGCGCGTCGATGCCGTTGCCGGGGCGGCCTGTGTAGGCGATGCGTGCCATAGTCAAATCATCGGCCGAAAGGACGGTCCCCGATACGAGGTCGTGCGCCGCAACCGCCGTTTCGACGTACTGCTGCATGCGATAGCCGACGTAAATCGTTCGATCGAGCCTGCCGTCGACGTCGATCGCGACCGGAACGTTCACGAACGACGCTGTCCCGACAGCCGCTCCAGCGTGCACGGCTACGCGATCGCCGGTTACGACTTGGTCCGGAACGGCGCTCACGGCAACGTACCGGTGATCCGCGTCCTGCGCCAGAGTGTCGATTTCGCGTAAAGCCGCTTGCGCGATGCGGCGGCCGCTCACGTGCTGCACCGTCTGCGCCGGCGCAGCAAAGTTCTGAGCACTCGCACCGATCGGTGCGAGCGAGAGAACTGCCAGGGCGGCGATCGGCAGGCGCGTCATCTTACCGGATAATCTGGTTCGCGGTCTGCAGCATCTCGTCGGCAGCGGTGATCGACTTCGAATTCGCCTCGAAGGCACGCTGCGAAACGATCATGTTCACGATCTCTTGAACGACCTGCACGTTGGAGTTTTCCAGGTAACCCGCTTGCAGCGTTCCCGTGCCGTTCAATCCGGCTTGCGAAACGACGGGCGCGCCGGAAGCGGCGGTTTCCGTGTAGAGATTCTTACCGCCGACCGGTGAAAGGCCGGCGGGATTCACGAACCGCGCGAGCTGAATCTGCCCGAGCTGCTGCGGCACGGCGGAACCGGGCACGAGCGCCGATACCGTTCCGTCTTCACCAATCGAGAGTTGCTGCGCGTTCTGCGGAACGGTGATTTGCGGCTGCAGAAAGTACCCGTCCGCGGTAACGATTGCGCCGTTGGCATCGCGCTTGAACGATCCGTCGCGCGTGTACGCGGCCGTTCCGTCGGGCATCGTCACCTGGAAGAAACCGTCGCCCTGGATGGCCATGTCGAGCGGGTTGTCGGTCTGCATCAGGTTGCCTTGGGTGAAAATCTTTTCCGACGAACCGACCTTCACGCCCAAACCGACTTCCTGACCGACCGGCACGACGCTCGCACCGACCGGCGAACCGGGTGCGCGCATCTCCTGATAAACCAGGTCTTGAAAGCGCGCTTCGTTCCGGCGGAAGCCCGTCGTGTTGACGTTCGCCAGGTTGTTGGAAATGGTGTCCATCGCGAATTGCTGCGCTTCCATTCCGCTGGCCGCGCTATAGAGTGCTCGCATCATGGCGGTGTCCGGGCTCCTTTACTTCTGGCTGTTGGCGACCGTTTCGATCGCCCAGCCGTTGGCCTGATCTTGTGTTTGCATGACTTTTTGATTTGCTTCGAACCAGCGCTGCGCCGTGATCAAATCGACCATCGAACGCACGACGTTCGCATTGCTTCGCTCGAGAAAACCTTGGTGAACCGTCGAACCGGCCGTCGCGGCCGCGGGCAGCGCGGCGTTCGTCGCGACGAAACGATTGTCGCCTTCGGGGCGCACTTGCGCGGGATTCGCGAATTGCACCAGCGAGAGCGAATCGACGAGCCGGCCGTTCTGCGTGATGCGGCCGCTTTCGTCGACCTGCACGGCTCCGCCGGTAGGCTGCAGTTGCACCGCACCGTTGGCGCCGAGCACGGCGTCGCCGTCCATGGTAACGAGACGGCCGTTGGGATCTTCGGAAAACTGTCCGTCGCGCGTGTAACGAACGCCCTGCGGCGTTTGAATCGCAAAAAACGCGTTGCCTTGAATCGCAAGGTCAAGCGGATTTCCGGTTTGGCCGAGCGTGCCTTGTTCGAACACCGCCGGCGTATCCAGCACTTGCGCACCGGAACCGAGCGCGCCGACGAAATCGCTGCTGGACGTGCCGCGCGGATTGCCGGGATCGGTCTGGCGGCGATAAATGCCCATCTCCGGGCCGGCCTGCACCTGCAGCAGCGTACGCTTGAACCCGCTCGTGTTTACGTTGGCCAGGTTGTTGGCGATCACGTCCGCCTGCGACTGTGCTACCAGCGCTCCCGATGCCGCAGTATAAAGTCCACGTACCAAAAGTAAAACCTCCGCACGATCGGGTCGTACTCGGCGCATCCGCCGCGCACCGCGAAACCGTCAATCAATCAGGTTCCGCCGCGGCTCCCGCCCGTGCGAGAGGCAGTCCAGCCGCGTTCACTTCAATCTATCGGCATGTGGTTGCTTGACTTTAGCCTTCTCGCCCGCGGCTGGGGTGCTGCGTCGATGGGGCGCGGGGGCTAACGCAGCGGTTTCGTCTCGGCGTGAGACGGATGACCGAGCGCTGCGGGAGCATGCCGCGATCGACGTCCTGTCGAGCGCGTCATTCAGGACATCCGGATTTTCGGCAAATCAAAGATTTGAAACAGCCGTCCTGGCTGGGCCGAAAATCCGGAACGTCCCGCAGCGCCCGGTCATCCCTCCCACGTCGGACGTCGCGCTCGCTACGAAAGCGAGGCCGCGCCGTTCAACCGCTGCGACTCGAGACGTGCGCCCCACGCCAAGCGGTGCCCACATGCCGATCGATGTTCCGTTCAAGAAAATTTACAAATAACGGAGCCTGCAAAATGAAGAATGGCCGAACGCGCAATCACTACGGAGACGTCTTTTTTTGAATGAGCGCGGTTAGAGCGGAGAGCAAAAACAATGAAGAAAACCCGCGAGCAAGTGCAACGCGTGACAAGCCGACTACAAGAGGGTTCGGAACGTTTCTGCGCTTCACCACCAAGCGAGTGTGCCGCAGCGTGCGGGTGGGCGGGCGGCGTGTTGAGGCGGGACGTTCCGGATTTTTTCGCCGGACAGGAGGTCCGTTACAAAACTTGTTTTCGAAAAAATCCGGATGTCCTGAATGGCCCGCTCGACAGGAGGTCGATCGGGCCATGTTCCCGCCTCAACATGTCGCCTGCCCACCCGCACGCGACGGCATACGAGCGCACATCACAGGCCGCCGAAAGCGTAGGAATAGTTCTTGAGATGGGGCCAGATTGCAGAAAGCGGGACTTTCGGGTCGCGCAGGATCCAGATCGGGAGATTGTTTTCGTACGGCATCGCCAGCGGGTTGTAGAATGTGCCGACGCTTTGCACGGAACGGTAGTACGGCAGCAGTTCGCGCCCGTTGACGTCGATTACGACGGCGCCGGTGTACCCATGCGTGCCCCAAAGCCAGTAGTTGTTGTTGCCGCTCAGCGCGGGCGGAAGTTTCTCGGCGGCGCCGTACAGATCGATCGCCGCAGCCTCACCGAAGTTGTGCGCGTAGATCGCGGCGCCGGCGCGTTCGGACGGCGGTAAACCGCGGTAAACGTCCGCGACTCGCTGTTCGAGCTGCGGCCAGCCGGTCATGTCGGCGTAGTACTGAATCGGCGTCGCATTGCCGGCGTCGCCGACGTGAAAATTGATATGGAAGAGATTGCCGAGCACCACTTGATATTTTATGTATGTGGTCATAGGCACGATCGGCAGCACGAACGGCGTGGACGGAATTGCGAACGCGATAACCACGGCGACGATTGCCGCGCGCCATCCGTGCCGGATGCCGGTCCAGCGCTCGATCGGCACGGCGCCCGCCGCGATCAGATACGCATAAACCGGTGCAGGGTAATACGCCTTAGCATCGCCGGCCCACATCATTGCGATCAACGCCGCGTATGCGTATGCCAGAAACCGCGTGCGCACATTGGCGAACAGCCATCCGAGGCCGATCAGCCAAACGATGGAGAGCAGCGGGCTCATCACCATGATTTGCTGCAGCGGGAACGGCGGCCATTTGAGCATGAACTTGTCGTAGTCGTTGTGCAGCAGCTGCAGCATCGGGAAATCGTAGTGCCATTGCCACCAAACGTTCGGAGCGATCAGGAGCGCGCACAACGCAAGTCCATACGCCGAACCATGGCGTACGCAAGACGCGGCGCTGCGGGGTGAGCAGCAGTCCGATCACGAGCGCCGCCGCGAAAAATGCGACGCTGTACTTACTCCACCAGCCGAACGCCGTGAGCAGCCCGAAGAGCAGCCACAATCGCTCGTCTCCGCCGCGCACGATGCGGTACGCGACCAGCGCCATCAAAGGCCAAACCGCCATTTCGATCGTGTCGGGCGAAAGGCGCGATCCGAACGCCAGCATCTCCGGTGCGAACGTCGTCACGAGCGCCGCGATGATGATGGCGAAGCGGCCGCCGCCGAACTCGATTGCAAGCCGCGCCGCGACGAACGTCGTGAGCGCTGCAAAGATTGCGGGCATGACGCGCAGCGCGAAGAGCGAGACCCCGAATCCTTGCGAGAACGCGGCGAGCAGCGGAACGAGCGAGGGCTGATCGACGTAACCGACGTCCGGACGAAAGCCGCAGATGATGAAGTAGATCTCGTCGCGGAAGAACCCGTAGTGCGGGTTGCCTCCTACGTGCAGGGCCAGCGTTAAGCCGGCTGCGATCCAAGGGATGTAGCGCGCCAGGACGCGCCCCTGCGCCTGGGTCCGGACCTCTCCATGCTCGGCCCGCATCGGGCGCTCAAGTAACACGCTTGGTCTCGTACCCCTTTCACCGGCGCGTTACTTCATAGGCGCCGGGAAGGGGTCAGACCTGCATTTGTGAGACTTGCGTGTACGCGTCCAGCAGTTTGTTGCGGATCGCGAGCGTGAACTGCATGGCCAAATTCGCTTCTTCCACCGACGTGACCACTTTGCTGACGTCGTTCGTGCGGCCGCTGGCCAAATCGCGCGAGAGCTGATCCGACGAGGTTACCTTGTCGTTCACGTCCGACAAGAACGACTTGACGGTATCCTTGAACGATGGAGCGCCGACTGCGGCGCCGCCCGGAATCGCCTCGGTTTTGACGTCGTTTCCGCTGCCGATGTCGGGCACGAAGGTGCCCGGAATGGCGCTGCGCATTGCTGCGTCGTACGACGAATTGATATCCACGGATTCCCCTTTACGACTGGAGGATTCTGAGCGCGGCGTTGGTCATGTTGCGCGCTTCCTGCATTGCCGAAACGTTCGCTTCATATGCGCGCGAGGCGGCCATCATGTCGACCATTTCCTTGACGACCGAAATGTTCGGATAGTGCACGTATCCGCGCGCGTCCGCATCGGGATTGCTCGGATCGAAGACGAGGCGGTCGGGCGTCTGATCTTGTACGATGCCCAGAACCTGCACGCCGTCTTGCCCGCCGTTGGCCGTCGCGCCGTCGCCGTCGGCGGTTTCGCCGGCGACGCCGGATTTCTGTCCGAACACGACTAGTTGGCGTTTGAACGCGCCGCCGCCCGGCGTGTGCGTTGTATTCGCGTTGGCAATGTTGTTCGCGATGACGTCCATGGCGAGGCGTTCGGCGGAGAGGCCGGACGCGCTAATCTCGACCGAGTTGTAGAACCCCATCTATCGCGGTTGCTCCGTGATCGCTTCACGCAGGCGCATGAATTGCACTTGCAGCAGCTGCGACATCGTCTGCGAATAGCCGGAGTTTTGCGCCAGTTCGGCCGACTCTTGATCGACGTCGACGTTGCTGCCGTCCACGCGCATCTTGTCCGTCGCGTCCACTTGCACTTGCGGGTCGAACGGCTGCGGCGCGGCTTGCGAACCCAGCGCGAACTGCCGGTCGCTGTCGGTCGCCATGCCTAAATCGTCGCCGGTCGAATCGCCTTCTGCCGCGGCCAGGGCGTCCTTGAACGAAACGCTTTGCCGCAAATATCCGGGCGTGTTCACGTTGGCGATGTTCTGCGCGATGGCCGTTTGCTGCAGATCGGAGCCGGCGATCGCATTGTTCAGCGTGTCGACCGTTTGACCGAAGGAGACGGCGTTGATGTCGCTCATCACCCTAGACTATCGGCCGCGAGCGGCCGCTTCTTAAGCGAACTGCGTCGCGTGCAGGCGCGCGTACGCGCCGCCCTTGGCCAGCAGCGACTCGTGCGATCCCATCTCGACCACGCGCCCCGCTTCAATATAGAGGATGGTGTGCGCCCTGCGGATCGTCGAGAGCCGGTGCGCGATGATGAGGGTGGTGCGCCCCGGCAGGAGCCGGTCGAGGGCCTGCTCGATGAGCGCTTCCGAATGGCTGTCCAGCGCGCTCGTCGCCTCGTCCAGAATCAGGATGCGCGGATCGCGTAAGATCGCGCGCGCGATGGCGATACGCTGACGCTGGCCGCCGGAAAGGCGCATCCCGCGTTCGCCGACTTCGGTGCCGTACCCGTCCGGAAAACCGAGGATGAATTCCTCGGCGTTCGCTTCCCGCGCGGCGCTGCGGACCTCTTCGTCGGTAGCCTCGAGCCGGCCGTACCGAATGTTGTCCTGAATGGTGCCACGGAACAGCTGCGCTTCTTGCGGGACGATGCCGATCGACGCGCGCAGATCTGCTAGCCGCGCCTGCGCCAAATCGACGCCGTCGATCGTGATGCGTCCGTTTTGCGGCTCGTAGAAGCGCGGCACGAGATTGACGATCGTCGTCTTGCCCGCGCCGGACGGTCCCACCAGCGCGACGATCTCGCCCGCTTCGATTTCGGCGCTGAACTGGTCGAGGACGGGCGGCTCGTTCGCTGAGTACGCGAAACGGACGTCTTCGAACACGATCCGCCCCCGCACGTTCTGGAGCGGCAGCGCGCCGGGTTTGTCGGCGCGTTCCACGGGGAGGTCCAGCACTTCGTAGACGCGTCCCGCGCCGACGACCGCCTTACTCAAGTCTCCGACGAACGCAGCGAAGCGATTCATCGGATTGATCAGATTCGCGAGCAGCGCCCAATACTGAAAGAGTTCGCCGACGTTGAGCCGCCCGACCACCACCTCGCGCGTCGAGAGCCAGATGATGCCCACCACCGCGGTCGTCATCAGGACGGAAAGCACGAGCGGCTGCGTCTGGATGAACTGCGTGAGTTTCATGTAGACGCCGAAATACTCATCGTTGCGCCGTCCGAACCGCTCCGCTTCGTAACTTTCGCGCCCGAATGCTTTGATGATCCGCTGGCCCGTGAGCGCTTCCGTCAGCGTTGAGGAGAGATCGGCGATGCGCTGCTGCGAACGCGTCGTGTTGGTGGAGATCAGCCGCTGAAAGCGCGAAACCGCGAACGAAACGATCGGCGCGACGACGATCAGCGAACACGTCAGCAGCCAATCCATATACACCATCAGCACGAATGACGAAACGAACGTCACCGTGTTGGTGAGCAGCTGCGGCAGCGAGATGGTGACGGCGTCCGTCATGATCTGCAGGTCGCTGTTGAAACGTGCGATGAGATCGCCGGGCCGCCACTTCGCGAACTCTCCGAGCGGCAAGCGCAGGATGCGTTCGAACAAGCGTGCGCGCATCTGCGCGATTAGGTGCTGCCCGCTCCAGGCCATCAAATAGGACTGCCCGTAGGTGGCGATGGCACCCAGAATCATCGCGCAGAAGATCGCAAAGAGCGCAACGTAGAGCACGTGCAGATCCGGATGCTTCGCGGTGATGACGCGGTTGATGATTTGGTTGAACCCCCACGGCCCAACCAAATTCGAGAGGCCGGCGACCGTGCCGAGAGCGATGGCGATTGCCAGCGTCGCGGAGTAAGGACGCGCATCGCGCGCGAGGCGCGCGAGAATTCCTCGGGCGGTCATCGGCGATTGCCTTGCCGCCGCAGCGCCCTGAAACCTCTCGGCGCCTTTCCGGTACATTGGAGAGAAGGCCAACCGGGAGAAACAACGTGGATTGCTACTTTCATTCAAACGTTCCGTCCGTCTCCGCATGCACCGACTGCGGCAAACCGATTTGCGCGACGTGCCGGGACAACGCCGGTACCTGCCCCAGCTGTCGTTTAGCGGCGAAGATGGAAGCGGCGGGCGCGACCAAGAAAGCGGTGGCGGGCGAGGTTCCACCGCGTCCCCGGCAGCAGTGGTGGCAGGCCGGTCCGCAGCAAACCCAGCAGCCGGCACCGCAGGCTCGCGCGACCGTAGCGGAAGCGGACGATCCCGTCGAATCGCGAGCACTCGTCGCGCTGGGCTATCCGCTTTGGCCGCTCGCGCTGCTCTCGCTCTTCGATCGCAAGCAATCCCGCCGTCTGCGGCGCCACGCATATCAGGCGCTCGGCTTCAACGTGGGCATGGCCGCGCTTTACGGCGTGCTGATGCTGCTCGCGGGCATTCCGCTGCTCGGACTAAGCGCCGGTTTGATGCTCGCGTTCGTGCTGCCGGTCTTCATCGTGATGAGCGTTTACTACGGAATCAAAGCGTGGCACGGCGACGACGTGCGCGTTCCGATCATCAGCGACTGGCTGGACGATCGGATGCCTGCATGAACGTCTGATACTTCGCCAAGAATTCGCGCGCCGCGCGTTCGTGGTCGACAACCGGTTGCGGATAGGGCTGCCCGCTGTAGAGCGGCAGCTCGATTTGCGCGCTCGCGGTTCTCACCGCGCCGATCGCGGCGGCCGGCAAGTGCGCGAGTTCGTCGATCCACGCGCGCACGTACACGCCGTCGGGGTCGAATCGACGTGCCTGCTTCTGCGGATTGTAGATGCGCGGATATGCGGCCAGGTCGGCACCGACGCCCGCGACCCATTGCCAGTTTCCTACGGCCAGCGCGAGATCGTCTTCAATCAGATGCCGATCCCATTCTTCGAGTCCGGCGCGCCAATCGACGCCGAGATCGAAGCACAAGAACGACGCGGCGATGGACCGCACGCGCGGGTGCATCCAACCGGTCTCGCGCAATTGCCGGATCCCCGCATCGATGAGCGGATAGCCCGTTCGCCCTTCACGCCACGCTTGCAGTGACGCGTGGTTCCGCGCGAACGGAAAATCGCGCATCTTCTCCTGCAGCGGCGCGCCGTCCGTATGCGGGTTGTACCAGGACAGCTGCAAAAAGAAATCGCGCATCGCGATCGATCGCAGAAACAGCTTGAGCGAATTCCGCTCTTCCGCGAGCAGAAACGGATCGTCGAGGCGCTTACGCGCTTCCCGCGCGACGGTGCGCGCGGCAATCGTTCCGAACGAAAGGTCGGCCGCGAGATGCGAGGTGCGATCGTCCGCGGGGACGTTCATCGCGAACGCGTACTGCAGCGCGTCGCCGCGCAGAAACGTATCGAGCCGATTCGCCGCCTGCATCGCGCCGGCGGCGATCGCGCAAACGCTGCTGCCGAATTCCGACGGCTGCGGAAGCGGCTCGCTTTCCACCTCGCTTCGCGCGAACGAGAGCAGCAACGGCACTTCGTACGACGGCGGTTCCAGCGAGCGCCACAGCTCGTGATACGGCACGAACGCACGGTAACCGTCACCCGCGGACGGACGCGCCGCCGTCGTTTCCTCGGGCGAGAGCGCCGTGGCGTCCGGAACGGACAACGCGCGCAGCCCGTGCTCTTCCAATTCCGACTGGAGCCGCTGATCCGCTTCCATACCGGCGCGATCGAAACTCGCGCTCCACGTTACGGCGTGCGCACCGCACGCCCGCGCCAGTTTGCGTAGAATCCGTCCCGTGCTGCCGCGCCGCACGATGAGTTTCGCTCGGCGTTCCCGCAGCGCGGCGTCGAGCGATGCAACGGCGCCGCAAAAGAATGCGGCGCGCCGCGGCGACGCGGAGAGCCGCGTTTGCAGCGAGCGATCCACAATCAGCACCGGAAGCACTTCGCCATGCGATGCGGCGGCCGCGAGAGCCGCGTGTTCGTCCAGGCGCAAATCGCGCGCAAACCGGTGAATCGCAATCGCCATCAGAGCGACTCCACGTACGCGCTTACGTCGCGCACGTCGCTTTCACTCATGCGGCTGGGATAGAGTTTGGGCATCGGCGGCGCGGGATCGGCCACGATCGCGTACACCTGCCGATACCGTTTGTGAAGCGCTTCGTTGCGCAGCGGCGGCCCGACCGGACCGTGCACGCCGCGTTCGCCGTGGCACGCCGCGCATTGCAGCTCGTAAACCGCTTTGCCTCGAACGAGGTTTGCGCCGGCGACGCTCGCAACGGGCGATGGCGAGCGCGAAGCGTGCCGGCTGCAATCCGCGAGGGCATAGGCCGACGCGAGCAAGGCCAGCAAGGCGACCGCAGTGCGAAGCGACATTCGCCCGCGATTTGCCATCGAACGTCGGAATAACTGCCGGAGGATCCGCGGGGAAAGGTGCATTTCTCCCCACTTGGCAAACAAACCGATGTGCCGACCAGCAAAATCTATCTGCGCTTCGCTCAGCAGTCGGACGCGCAGCGTCTGCTCAGCGGGCAAGTCATTACCGGCCCGCAGCCCAAACGCGAAACTTGGCCGCAGCGCATCATGAAATGGCTGTCGGAACAACAGGCCGGACGGCGCGTCATCGTCGTCGCCGAAGATCACACCGGCATTCTCGGCATGGTTCAGCTCGTGTTCGCGTTCCCTCCGGGTTACCAAGATGCGGAAGCGGCGAACGGCATGGACGTTGCGATGATGGAAGGCTTACGCCTGCGTCAGGGAGCGCCGCCCGAAGTCGGAAACCGTCTGGTCGAAGAAGTGCAGCGCATCGCCGCCAAACGCAACGTGAAGACGCTCACGTTTCTCTTGCCGATGAACGACAATCGCGCGCTTCGTCAGGCGAAAACGTGGGGGTTCGAAGAGTTCAGAATCATGCCCGAACCCGAGAAGATGCTCGCGTTCTTCCGGAAGTCCGTCGACTAGATCGGGTTCGTTAACCGCCCGGATTGCCGCCTGGATCGCTCCCCGGCGTGCGCGGGCGCTGCGGAAGCATTTGGTCCGGAATCGGCGATCGCACGCCGTTGATGTTGGACGAGGCCTGATCGCTCATGTGAAACGTGAATGCATCGTGATACACGCCGGCGGCGGGACGCCCGTCGACCAGCTTCGGCGTATAGCGCGCTTTCATTGCGGCTTTGCACACCGCGTCGTCGAGAATCGGATACCCCGCGGGCTTCGTAATGACGCACTTCGTCGGCATGCCGCGTTCGTCGACGAGCACTTCGAACACCGTCGTGCCTTCCGCCCCTTCGTCATACGCGATCATCGGCGGCTGCGGATTGATTGCCGCGTCGCCGCCGACCGGCGCGACTTCGCGCGTGGTGTAAGGCGCGGCGAGTTGTAACGACTCGGCGCTGTGCATCAGGCTTTGCGGCGCAGTTTCGGTAACCGAGGTGGTCGTCGTTCGCGCAACCGTGTGCCAGGACGCACTGTTGCGGCGCCACGGCGGAACGTTGTCGCGAGCCGCGGGCGGTGCGGCCGTCGGATCGGGATGCACCGTGATTGCCACGAGCGCGCGCGGTTTGCTTTCGACTCTTGCGGAGAGCGTCGATTCACCAATCGGCGCGACATCCGGCGCGCGCCCAATCTGTACCACATTGTGCGTTACGATCATACGGCGCTGCGTAGCCGGAGCCGGCGGAGCGGGTTTCTGCGCGGCGGTGTTTTGCTCCAGAACGATGCGCGTCGGGCCCGCGTTGATGACGACCGGCGCACCGAGCGCGGGGTTCATGCGCGGTACCGCGGCCGCGAAGACGAGGTGGATGCCGAAGGAGGCGGCTATCGCGAGGCCGGCGGCGCCGGCGCTCCAGCGCAGCGCGCGGGCTCGCCCGCGCGCACGGGCGCCAACCACGTCGCCGAGGTTCGGCTCCCAAATCTCTTCGTCGCGCGCGAATGCAACGGTGCTCGCGACGCGTTCGATCTCGCGCTCACCGCCCAAGGCGCGCAGGCACGTCGCGCACGCGGCGATGTGCTCGCGATAATGCCGCCGTTCTTCGTCGGCGGCTTCACCGAGCGCTATAGCGCCGGCGATCGCTTCGATGCGATCGTGCAGATTCGATTTCACGTCACTCTCCGCCATTACCGCCCGCAGCGTGCGCATCGCGCGGCAGACACGCTGCCGCACCGCATCCGCCGTCGTGCCGAGGATGGCCGCGGCTTCCGCCGATGAATACCCGGCGTAGCTGGTGAGCATGATTGCGGCGGCCTGATCGGCCGGAAGACGCTGCATAGCCGCCTGCAGATCGAGCGATGCGGCACTGCGCTCGTCGATGCGCAGCGAACGCACGTCGGGATCGCGCTCGAGCGGCATGAATCGCAGAATCTTCTTCCTCCGTAAAAATGATATCGAGGTGTTGGTGGCGGTCTTGTAGAGCCAGCCTGCCGTGAGCGGCCGCGCCGCGTCCGCCTGCAGCGTCCGGTACGCCGCGAAAAAGACGTCTTGCACGATGTCGAGCGCAACGTCGGCATCCCCGACCATGCGGCGCACGTAGCGGGCAAGTTTCACCTGATGCTCGCGGACCAGCGCCTCCACGCGCGCGTGTGCCGCCGGTGCTTCCCTGGCTATGAGGTAGACCTGCTCCACGTCCTGGCCCCCTTTGCCTTGTAACGTCGAGGTTCGGCGCGGTGTGACGGCCCCCTCGGCCGGTCAGCCGCCGATTTCGCTGAAAGCGCGCATGCGCGAAGCCGCCTCGCCGAGTCTGAGATGGTGCCGTTCGGGTTTTATCAGCATTGCCGCGTGCAGCATGCTCGCCAGCTCTTCACTCGAGGCGCCTTCCCGCAGCGGCGTTCGCAGATCGATTTCGTGGTCGCCGAACAAGCAGAGCCGCAGCCGGCCGTCCGCCGTCAATCTCACCCGGTTGCACCGCTCGCAGTAATCGTGCGAGAGCGGACTGATGACGCCGACGGCGCCTGCGCTGCCCGCGAACGCGAAATAGCGCGCCGGACCATTACCTCCGGGTCCGGCGGACGGCTGCAATTCGCCGATGCGTGCAACGCGCTCGAGTATTTCGTCCGCGCTCATATACGCGTCGCGCTGGATGCCGAGATTCTCTTGAACCGGCATCAGTTCGATGAAGCGCACGTAGACCGCGCGCTCGCGCGTCCACTGCGCGAACGCTTCGATCTCATCGTCGTTGACGCCGCGCATGACCACGCAATTGATTTTGACGGGTTCGAGGCCGCGAGCGATCGCCGCATCGATTCCGGCGATGACGCGGTCGAGCCCGGGGCGCCGAGCGATTTCGAAAAAGCGCTCTTCGCGAAGCGTGTCCAGCGAAACGTTTACGCGCCTCAATCCCGCCGCAGCCAGCGCGTCGGCATGCTCTTCCAGCAGCAGCGCGTTCGTCGAGAGCGAAATGTCGTCGATACCGTCGATTGCGGAAATTTCCTCAACGAGGCGGGCCAGATTCTTGCGTATCAGCGGCTCACCGCCGGATAAGCGGATGCTGCGCACGCCCGCCGATGCGAAAGCCCGTACCGAGCTGGGCGATCTCCTCGTACGAAAGGATGTCGCTCTTCGGCAGCCAGGGCAGGCCGTGCTCCGGCATGCAGTACACGCAGCGAAGATTGCACTTGTCCGTGACCGAGATGCGAACGTACGTAACGGGCCGGTTGAACTGATCCGCGAGCAGTTCGCGCGTCAGGTCGAGGATTGGAGCGGCCATCACTGCGCTTATTCCCGCGAACGCGCAGCTTCCCCCGCGCTAGCCGTTATCAGCGAAGATCGAATCCGGGATGTCGGCGTTGAGTTTGAAGGCGCTGAACGTCGATTTCAGGTCCGCGTTGTAGTGCGGAACGTCCAGGTGCCCCGTCTGCTGCGTGACCAGCCGGTGGCCGTCGACGACGCCGTAACTCTGATCCAGCGTCGCGTACCCGCCGTCGTTGTAATTCCAGCGCAGTTGAACGAGATCGGCGGTGCGGTCGTCGATCTTCGCGTCGATGTGATCGATGCGCCCGTGCTTGCGCGGCACCAGTTTCAACGTCGTGTAGGATCCGTCCGTACTCTCGACCGCCATGTCATAAACCGCGTCCCAGCGCGCCGGGCTTTCGACCTGCGGGTACACTTTGCTGAACTGTTGGGCAATGAACGGCAGTCCACTGGTGAAAACGATCTTATTTTTGCTCGGCTCTTTGTGATAATACGTGCCGTCGAGCGAAGGGCTCAAATACGGAAATGAATGCATCGCAATGTCCGCGTGAACGCTCGCCGTGTAGCTGCGCAGGTCGTCGGCCGCGGTCATGCGTTTGACCAGATCCGCGATTGCCGGATTGGCCGCGTGCGCCGGCACGAGCGAAACGGCCGCGGCGGCACAAGCGAAAACCAGCGCGGCAGCCGCCGAAACGATTCGCTTCATACCCGCTGTAACGCGCACGCGTCGTGCGTGGTTCCGGCGTCATCGAGCGCCGCCCTTATCTCGGAGCGGACGCTCTCGTCCGGTTCCATTTGCAGAGCTGCGCGCAAGCGCTCGATCGCAGCGTTGCGCGCCGATGCGGCCGAGCGCCCATGCCGCGTGCCCGCGCACCATCGCATGCGGATCCTCGGTTATTGTGCGAACAAGCGCCGGAACGGCGCTGCGATCGAGCGTATTGCCTAATGCGACGGCGGCGTTACGGCGCAAAACCGCGGCACCGCGCCAACCCATTGCCGTTTTCGCGTACGTCCTTTTGAAGTCGCCGCTGCGCAGGCGGAGCAGGCTTATCAGCGAGGGCGTCGCGGCGTCCGCCCAGAGCGGCCGGTTGCTTTCGCCGGCGCGAACCGATGCGCCGATCGTTCGGCGGGCACGCGATTTGGCAGAGATCGCAGCCCCACACCCACGTCCCCACGAGTCCGCGCATCTCGCGCGGAATTGCATCGGTGCGCTGCGTGAGGTCGGCGATACACCGCGTCGCGTCGATCGTGTAATCGCCGCGCAGCGCCCCGGTCGGGCACGCGGAGACGCAACGCGAGCAGCTCCCGCAAGACTTCTTGAGCGGCGTATCGGGCGCAAGCGCGATCGTGGTGACGATCTCACCCAAGAATACGAACGAGCCCGCTCGAGGATTGATGAGATTCGTATGTTTGCCGACCCATCCGAGTCCCGCGCGCGCAGCGAAAGCGCGCTCCGCAAGGGGCTTAGTGTCGCACGCGATCGCCGTAACGTTCGCGCCGGCGGCCTCGTCGATGCGGCGCGCAACTTCCGCGAGCAGTGCTTTCACGCGCCGGTGATAATCGGCCGACCACGCATAGTTCGAAACGCGGCCCGAAAGCGGCGCGCGATCGGGTTCGCCGGTGCGATAGGGCATCGCAATGCAGATGACGCTGCGCGCGCCTACGAGTACGTGTTCCGGAGCAGACGCTTTTCGCGCGTAGTCGTCGTCGTAGCGCCAGGTCGTGAAGTCGCCGCGAGCGAACGCGGCGCGCATCGCTTGGCGCGCCGTTTCATCCGTATGCGCCGGTGCCACGCGCACGTCCGCCGCTCCGAGTTCGATCGCGGCTCGGCATGCCAGACGTTTTATCGCCTCCGGATCAGAGGCTTGCGAGCGGTCCCGCATGCACCGGAAATGCAGCGTCGATCGCTGCGGCTTGCTCTGCGCTCAGCGTCCACCCGCTCGCGCCGGCATTCTCTTCCACATGTTCGACGCGGGAAGCTTTCGGTATCGCGAACGCATGCGGTTCGCGCGTGAGGAAATTCAAAATGACTTGCCGGACCGTCTTGCCGCATGCGGCAGCGACGCGCCCGAGCACGCCGTCAGGCTGCGCTTGCGTTCGCGGAAATCGTCCGCGGCCGAACGGCGTATATCCGACCAGCGCGATGCGTTCGCGCGCGCAGTACGGCACCAGTTGCGCTTCGGGTCCGCGCTCGCGCAGATGATACAGCACCTGGTCGCTCGCGAGCGGAACGGTGCGCAGGTACGACTGGGCCTCGCGCACGTCGTCGACGTCGAAATTGCTCACGCCGATGAAGCGCGCCTTGCCTTGTTCGACGAGCGTTTCCAAAGCCCGCATCGTTTCCTCGAGCGGATGCGAACCCGGCCAGTGCAGCAAGTAGAGATCGAGATACGCCGTGCCGATGCGGCGCAGAGAGCGCTCGCAGGCCTCGAGCGTACCTTTGTAGCTCGCGTTGCTCGGCAGCACCTTGCTCGTAACGAACAGCGATTCGCGCGGAATGCCGGCAATGGCTTCGCCGACGATCTCCTCGGCGCCGCCGCTGCCGTACATTTCCGCGGTGTCGATGTGCGTGAGTCCGAGCGCGATCCCGCGCCGCAGCGCAGCAATCGCCTCCGAGCGCCGAGCACCGCTTTCCGGAATATCCCACGTGCCTTGGCCGATCGTCGCGACTTCCACGCGACCGGGTCCGAACGGTTTGGTTTGCATCTCAAAAGAACGCGAATTCATCGTGCTGCGCGGCATACGCCAGCAATCCGCCGCGCAGGTGCAGGATACGCCGGAATCCCGCGTCGCGCAGCAAGCGGGCTGCCCAGAGCGATTTTTGTCCGACGCGGCACGCGACGACGTACCGGTTAGCGGAGTTCAATTCGTGCAGCCGCCCGGGAAGCTGCGAGGCGGGAATGTGCACCGACCGTTCCACCGTGCCGAGCGCGGCTTCGTGCGGTTCACGCACGTCGAGAAGCACCGCGTCGCGCAAGACGTCGTCGAGCAGTGCGGCCTCGATCTCATCCACGTCGGAAGGTTCATCTTCCGCCGGCTCCGCTACGACGCTGGTGATGGACGCCTGCGTTCCGCAGAGCGGACACGCCGGATCGCGCTCGATCGTGACCTCGCGCATTCGCGCGCCGAGTGCGTCGACCAGCAGCAGTCGCCCGATGAGCGGTTCGCCGATACCCAGCACCAGTTTGAGCGCTTCATTCGCCTGCATGGTGCCGACGATGCCGGCCAAAACGCCGAGAACGCCGCCTTCGGCGCACGTCGGCACCGTGCCGGCGGGCGGCGCCTGCGGAAATAAACAGCGGTAACATGGCCCGCGGCCGCGCGCGAAAACGCTGACTTGGCCGTCGAACCGGAAGATCGATCCATAGACGTCGGGCGTATCTTCGAGCGCACATGCGTCATTGACGAGATATCGCGTTTCGAAACGATCCGTGCAGTCGACGACGACGTCGTACAACCGCACGAGTTCGCGCGCATTCGCCGCGTCGAATCGAGCTGAATGGGATCCGCGGCAACCAAAGGGTTGATCTCGCGCACGCGCTGCGCGGCGACTTGCGCTTTCGGCTTGCCGACGTCCGAGGTTGCGAATATCGTCTGGCGCTGGAGATTGCTTTCGTCTACGGCGTCGTCATCCATGACGCCGATACGCCCGACTCCCGCGGCCGCCAAGTACTGCAGCACCGGCGAGCCCAATCCGCCCGCGCCGATGCAGAGCACCCGCGCGGACGCGAGCCGCTCTTGTCCCGCAACGCCGACTTCCGGAATGAGCAGGTGCCTGCTGTACCGTCGAAGTCCCGCGATCAGCGGGGATGCAAGCCGTTCAGCCATTGCAGCACTTGGCCTCGCGCGTTGTCGCCGGCGTACGTATGATCGCTGTCGATGAGCACGAAAGTTTTCGGTTCGGGCGCACGGTGATAGAGGTCTTCGACGCTGCGCCGGCTGACCATCGCGTCGCGCTGCGCGGCAACGTACAGCTGCGGGCGCCCAGCCAAACGCGGCAGCGCCTGCGCGAAACGTTCGTCCACGCCTTCGACCAATTCCGGAAGTGCGACACCGTCGACGTACGCCGAGCGAAAATCCGTAACGCCCTTTCCCCGCAACGCGTCTATGGCGCTCGGCCGGCCGTAGCCGGTCGTAATCGCAATCGTTCCGGCGATCGAGGAATCCGCGGCCGCCGTGAACAGCGCCGTCATCGCGCCCATGCTGTGTCCCATGACGTACAGCGGCCCATCGGTATGCGACCGTGCGAACGCGACGGCCGCGCCCATCGCATCGGTCAAGTCCTCGATTCCGCGAAGCGTTCCGCCGCCGGCGCCGAGTTTGTGTCCGGGAAAATCCAGACTGAAAAGCGCGTACCCGTGGCCGGCTAAAAAATTGCAGAGAAAATCCAAATTGTGTTTGGAACTCGAGTAGCCGTGGCCCGCGACGACCGTAACGCCGCGCGAACGCCGCGGCTCGTATTCGAGTATCGCGACCGGATTGTTCTCAGCGCTGATGCGATGCAGCGTTACATTCATTCGACTTCCAAACACCCGCGCCGCCGTCGGCGTACCGTTCCTTCTTCCAAATCGGCGCTCGGCGTTTGAGTTCGTCGATGACGTATTCGCATGCGTCGAACGCTGCTGCGCGGTGCGCCGCGGCAACGGCAACAACCACGGCGATTTCACCGACCTGCAAGTCGCCGGTGCGATGCACGACCGCAACGTCGCATGCGCCGAAACGCTCCCGCGCTTCGTCCGCGATCCGCGCAAATTCCTCAGTGGCCATCGACGCATGCGCCTCGTACGAAAGTCCCGTAACGAGCCGGTCGTCGTCCGATTTTTCGCGCACGATACCCGAGAAGGTTACCACGGCTCCGTTCGCCCGCGAACGAACCCGCTGCTCTACGGAAGCCGCATCGATCGCGCCGGCGGTAATCTCGAACATCAGCCGCCGCCGACCGGCGGCAAGAGCGAGAGCTCGTCGCCGTCGCGCACCAGTTCGCTGGAATCCGTGACGACGCGCCCGTTGCGCGCGATGCGGGTAGAGCCGATCAGCGGTACGATCGCGTCGTGGCCTGCGGCAAGCGCATCCCACACGTCCGCGACCGTCGCACCGTCCTCGATCTGCAGGTCGTGCGACGCGCCTCCGAGCAGTTCGCGCATGCGCGCGAATGCGAGTACCCGCACGAGCATCTACACGTCTCCCAGGTCCGCGGTGTACCCGTTGTCCGCCAGCCATTGGCGCGAACTTTCCTGCAATCCCAGCGTATCGATGCGATTGCAGATCAGTTTATGCATCAGCACTTCCCAAAAGTGCCGGTCCTTGTTGTAGATGTCGTCGGGGATTTGATTTTGCTCGCGTGAAAATTCGCGCAGCGCTTCCCAGTCGCGATCGGTCAGTATCGCGCGCAGCCGCGCTTCGTATTCCGGACTGGGCGGGGGTTGATTCACTGCTAGGCGGGTTTCTTCTGCATGCGCGGCGGCGGAAGCGCGAACCGCTCCAGCGCCAGCGCCACGCCGTCCTCGTCGTTCGTAGCCGTGAGGTGGCCCACCGACTGACGCACTTCCGGGAGCGCGTTGCCCATCGCAATGCCCATGCCCGCCCAGCGCAGCATCGGCACGTCGTTGCGCGAATCGCCTACTGCGAGCACGCGCTCCGCCGGAATTTGGAAGTCGGCGCAAAGCCGCGCGAGCGCGCGCTGTTTGGTGGCATCGCGGCTCGTGACGGCGCATTCGACGAAATCGAGCCAATGCTCGATCTTGAAATGCAGCGGCAAATCGCCGAACTCGCGCTGCATCGCTTCGACGGATTCCTTGCCGAGAAAGCGGACGAACGTCGGCGCGGCGCGCATGACGTCTTCAAACGTTTTGACCTCCCGCCATGCGGGGCCGGTCATGTCGTCCATGTACAGCCTCGAGCCTTCGAGCCGGTAAAAGAACTCTTCGGAATACAGCGCGATCGACAGGCCGTTACGCTCGGCGAATTCGACCATCGGTTTGGCGTATTGCAGCGGGACCGGCACGTGGCCGAGCGTCTTGTTCGCCAAAAAATCTTTGGTGAGCGCGCCGTGCGCGCAGATGATCGGCAAATTCAAGCCCAGCTCTTTGCTGATGCGGATGGGTGTATCGACGCCTCGACCGGTGACGAGCACGATGCGAATGCCGGCATCCAGCGCCGCACGGATTGCGCGGCGGTTGCGCGGCGAAATGTCTTCGCGTGAATTCAGGAGCGTGCCGTCGAGATCGAGTGCAATGAGGTCAAAAGGCATCACGTACATGGTATACCCCGCGTCAAATCCGCGCGTCCGCAAGAGTGTCTACTCTTACTATGTCGGCAGAACGACCGGCGGGAGTCAAAAGTCCCGTGCGTAACGTTATAAGAACATGGAGCGCCGAATAGCCCTGGCAACCGCGCTTGCCTTGTCCCTCGGAGGCGCCGCGCAGGCGCAGCCCGCAGTGCGTTGCACGCACGAGACGCTGAACGTCCGCGGTACGCCGCTGGCCGCGACATACTGCGTTTCCGGCGCCGCCACGGCGGCTCCAGGCCGCGATTTACCGATCCGGGTCAGCGAGCGGTTCTCCACGGCGCACGGGTCCGTCAGTCAGGACGCAACGCTGCAATTCATCGCCGGCGAAGAGGCGTCGCGCACCATCCAAGATCTGCCGCTCGAGCGCCTCGGAATGCAGGGCGTGCTGCACCTGACCCTGCTTTTGCAGGGCGGAACGGTGCGCGTCGACAGCGCCATGCTCACGCCGGGCGCCATTACGGTGAAGTAGGAGCTACTTCAGGACCGTTACCGTCGGCCGTCCGGTGGGCATTCCGCCGGTAGCGAGCGGGTCGTAGAGCAGCCAAATCTTCCCATACGTGTCGCTGATCTGCTCGACGACCTGTTTCTGCTGTGCCGGCGAGAGGCCGGGAAGGGTGGCATTGACCTTCGGGATTTCCGTCTTGTGGTAGTGCCACAGCGCCTGTTCCTCGGCCGGGAAGCTTCGATACGCGGCCGGATTCACAATCGTTTCGACGGCCACGAGGTGCGCGTTGGGTGCGTCGCTGTCGTAAATCTGGCATTCCAACATCGAATCTGCGACGGCTTTGCACCAGTGGTGCGCGATCTCAGCCGGGTGGGCATCAAAATGCTTCTCCGCGTCGATGTGCAGGTTCCATCCCTGAGCCGGCGAGACGGCGGAAACCGGTGCGGCGCTCACTGCTGCGAACGTATGCGGCGTCAGCATGCCGGCAAAGAACGCTACGCATACCGCCGCGGCGATCGCTAACTTGGTCATGTGGTGGTACCTCCAAAAATGACTTACGTCATTATTTTAGGTTCACCTTAGGCTGGACGGCTCATTTTTTTGTAGGGCATTGCCGGGCGGAGCAAGCTGCAACTTCGACGCCATTTGGGGTATTCTAGGGGCTGATGCGGCGCCGATACATCGCCTTCGGCATGTCAAAAATCCCCGACGGTTGGCCGGCCGGTGCGACTTCCCGTCGCGCCCGGCGTGCGGCCATCCATGGTCGCTATCGACTGGGAGGATTGTAGCTTTTCAATGGCCTGTTCGGCTTTCGCCCCCAACCTCACGGCTCGTGAGCAAGCGCGCTTCCTCTACGAAGCGATCCCGCCCGGTCTCTTCAAGGTGGAGAACCTGGACGAACGGATCCCCTGGCGCGTCAGCCCCGAGCCGTTTGCATTGTCCGATGCGACCATCCAAAAAATCACCGGCGTCGGCAACGACCTGCTCGCGTTCTACCGGGCGCTCAACGCACTGTACAACCGCAGCGCGCGCGGCTCGGCCCCGGCGTTCATCGCGGAGTATTTAGATCAGGGCAAACCCGAGCACATCGTGCGTCTCTCCCGGCAGAACCGGTTCAAGCAAGAACTTCCGGGCATCATGCGTCCCGACTTGATTCTCACCGACGGCGGATTCATCGCGAGCGAACTCGACAGCGTTCCCGGCGGCATGGGCTTCGTCGGCGCGATGACGCAAGCGTATTGCCGTTTGGGCATGGAGAGCGTCGGCGGAGCCGACGGGATTCCGAAACAATTCGGAGCGATGCTCGACGCGGCGACCGGTAAAAAACGTTCCGCCGTCGCGATCGTCGTTTCGGACGAATCCGGCGACTACCGTCCCGAACTGCAATGGCTTGCGGAGTCGCTGCGCAAGCTGAACGTCCTGAGCGCGTACGTGTGCAAACCGCAAGACATCGTCTTCACCGAAGACGCGCTTTTCGTCCGCTTCGAGGGCGGCCGCGAAGAAAAGATCGATGCGATCTACCGCAACTTCGAACTTTTCGATCTGCTGAACGTTCCGAAACAGGAATTGATGCTGTACGCGGCACGCCACAAACGCGTCGAGATGACGCCGCCGCCGAAAGCACAGCTCGAGGAGAAATTGAGCTTCGCGCTATTCCATCACTCGGCGCTGCGAAAACTTTGGGAATCCGAACTCGGCAAGGATGGCAGAGCGATCTACGCGCGGCTGCAGCAGTTGTTTCCGCAGACTTGGGTGATCGATCCGCGTCCGCTTCCGCCGCAAGGCGTGATCGGCGGTCTCGAAGCGGGCGGAGCACCGGTGTCCGATTGGATGCAGCTCGCCGATTTGGGCAAGAGCGAGCGCGACTACGTCGTCAAACCTTCCGGCTTCTCCGAGCTCGCATGGGGGTCGCGCGGCGTTCGCGTCGCGAACGATCTCACCAAAGACGAATGGATTGCGACGCTTCGGGAAGCGACGGGCGAGTACGAGAAAACGCCGCGCATCCTACAGCGGTTCCACAAAGGCAAGCGCGTCCGCCAGGAATACTACGATCCCGAGCACGATGAAATTCGCACGTTCGACGGGCGCGTGCGGCTGTGCCCGTACTATTTCGTCACCGGCGAAACCGTGCACGTCGGCGGAGTTCTCGCGACCGTCGCGCCGGCGGACAAACGGCTGATCCACGGCATGACGGACGCCGTTATGGCGCCGTGCATGGCGAAACCCGACGGCAACTAGCCGTCGTGAGCCGCGATGATTTCCGCGTAGCGCGCGCTGGCTTCGGTAGGCACGCGCCGAAGCTCGGGATCGCGATCCAAGTCGATGTGATAGAGCCCGAAGTCGCTGTTGTCGTCGAACTGCAGGCCCCACTCGCGGTTTGACGTGATGCTCCAGCACAGATAGGCTTCGATCGGCAGCCCCTTTTCGAGTGCGCGATCCACCTGTTTGACGTGCGCATCCAGATATTGCGCGCGCGTGAAACCGTCCGCGCTGGTGACGCAGCCGTTTTCGATGACGACGATCGGCTTGCCCGGAAATTGCTCTTGCGCTTCTTCGAGGATGCTCTCCAATTCGTTCGGCCATACCGGCGCGTTGCCGTACCGCGATTCAGCCGCCGACAGCAGCCGCTGGATCTGCCCCGGACGAATCGATGGAACGCCCCAGTAATAATCCAGTCCGACGTAGTCGAGCGTTCCCGCGCATTCCGGCGGACAAAGGAACTGCGGCAGCTTCCCGGCCATCCCCAGATTCCACCAGTTCGTGCCTACGAGCGTGCCGAACATCGCAAATGCTTTTCGCACGTTGTCGAACGCGCGCAGCGGAGAGCGTGTTGCCGTAAGGCGCTTGGCGCGCGTAAGCGGAACGAATTCGACCCGCGCGTCCGGCGTTGCCAACACCTCGCGCGCGATTGCGCGGGCAAGATCCGGTTCGAGTCCCCTATAGCCGCCCTTGCCGTCGGCCATGCACAACCCTTCGACGCCGGGATAAATGCCTGCGCGCAGCACGCCGCGCTTTCGGATCTTCTTCAGCGAGTCGTCGAGATCGGGCACGGCGCCGGCCGGTTCCGATGCCGCACCGATGTCGGCGACGGTTTTCCGGTTGTGCGTTGTGGGCAAATCCGGATGCTGCCGTTTGAACGCGCGCAGCGCGCGGTCGACCGCGTTGAGCAGCGCGCGGCTGCCCAGCGCCATTGCCGCGCAAAACGGCTGCTCGTTGCCCGGTATCGGCGTCAACGTCAGTTTTCCGTTCGCGTGCTGGCGCAGAATGACGTCGTCGTCGAAAATCACGTCGCACTCGCCTCGAACGAGCGCGTCGACCGCGTGCCCGGCGTCGGGATAGAACGCGATCGCCGCATCCGGAAAAAAACCCGCGGCCTGCTGCGCCATCGGCGCGTCTCGTAAAACGCCGACGCGGCCTCTCCAGGCATCGAACGATTGGGGCAGCGCAACCGACGCATCGTGCAGCACGGCCGGATGTGCGACGAGATACGCTTCGGAAAACAGCACGTGCTGCATGCGTTCGTGCGTCATCGTGAGCTGCGCGAGCGAGACGTCGACGGCGCCTGAATCGATCAGCGAGCGCTGCGCCAGACGCCGCGCCTGCATGCGCGCATGCGCGGGAGTTTTCAAGCGTGTGGCATTCCGATCGATCATGTGCTGCAGCCAGCGCGGCAAGCCGAGAATGAGCGGATTCGCTCCGACCATCGCGCCGGGCCGCAGGCGCTGAATCGCCGCGCGCATGCGTGCGTGGGAACGAAACAGATTCGGAATCAAACGAAGCACGGCGTCCATCTGCTCTTCGGAGCTGGCGAATGGCGGCAGTCCCGGCGGCATCGGGTAGGCGCGCATCCAAAAACCTTTGATGAACCCGTAGACGAGTTGATTGGGCTCGTTTATCGTCACGTAGTGATCGATGAGATCGCCCAGCCGCCGCGCGATCTGCTCGGCATAGAGTTCCATGCGATGCGGGAACTCCTCGTCCAGCATCCCCGCGCCGTTTCCGGCTGCCTGGACGTGCAGCGGCCACGTATTGTGGTGCAGCGTCACGACCGTCATCATGCCTGAATCGCGCATGTATTGCAGCACGGCGCGGTAATGCTCGAACGCATCGTCGTCCCACACGCCGGCCTGCGGTTCGAGGCGCGCCCACGAAAGCGAAAGGCGAAACGCGGTGCATCCAAGACCTTTGGCGAGGTCGACGTCTTCGCGGTAGCGGTTCCAGAAGTCGGTGGCGCGGCCGCGTTGCGTCAGACCCCGAACGCGTTCCCACACGTCGCGAATGTCGTCTTGTCCGTTGTAGGCTTCGCACTGATGGTCCGCGGTTGCGACGCCGAAACGAAATGAACGCTGCATCGCGCGGGGTTTCGACGCGGCGAGCCGAAGCCGCTTTCCATGCGATTCAGCGAGAAAACATGCCTCGTCACCGGGGCGGGTTCCGGGATTGGGCGCGCGACGGCCCTACGCATGGCGTCCGAAGGCGGACGCGTGGTCGTGGCCGATCTGCACGAAGAAACGGCGCAAACGACGGTAGATGAAATAGTCGCCGCAAAAGGCCAAGCGATTGCGGTTGCGGTCGACGTCGGAAACTCCACTCAGGTGCAAGCGTCGATAGCAAAGGCCGTGCAGACCTACGGATCGCTCGACGTGATCGTCAACGACGCCGCCATGATGACGTTCACGCCGATCGTCGACATCGCCGAAACGGAGTTTTTTCGCGTCATCGACACGAATCTGGGGTCGGTGTTCTTCTTCGCGAAGTACGGCGTGCCGCACATGCCGCCGGGTTCCGTCATCATCAACATCAGCTCCGTGCACGCGCACGAAACGACGGCGAACGTCGTGCCGTACGCCGCATCCAAAGGAGCGATCGAAGCCTTCACGCGCGGCTTCAGCATCGAAATGGAGCAGCGCAAGATTCGAATCAACTCCGTCGCGCCGGGCGCAGTCGATACGCCGATGCTCTGGAACAACCCGAACGTCAAGAGCGGCGCCGAAAAGATCGAAGGCGCAGTCGGGAAACCCGAGGACTTGGCGGCCGCAATCTGCTTCGTCGCCTCGGACGAAGCGCGGTTCGTCAACGGTACGACGCTCGTCGTGGACGGCGGCCGCCTCGATATTCTTTAGCGCGTTAGGGTGAAGCGGGCGACGGCGAAGGCTGCGCCTGCATCGAGTTGCGCTTGCGATGATGGCCGCCGTGCATCGAGCCGCTGCCGCTCGCGCCGGCGGCGTGATACCCTTCTCGAGCCGCTTGCTGCGGGCACATGTACGCGCCGTGCTTGGTGCGGCCGTAATACGGATCGGACGCGACGTGGTAGACGTGGGTGCGTTCGTTGGCCCACACGGGAGAAACCGCTCCGCAATGCAGACTCGAGGGCACCGCCGCAGTCGATGTGCCGGCCGTGCTTCCACCGTTCGCGGAGTTATTGGTGGTCGTCCGGCCGTAGGTGTTGGCGTTCGTCGATTGGCTCTTGCCGCCGCCGCATGCAGTCAATGCAACGGCGAGCGCGACGCCGATGTACAGCATTTTCATGAGCGACATATACCCGCCGGAGCAGACCTATTCGCGGGTGACGTTGACGCCTTCGGCCGGTACGTTCATTTGATCGACGACCAGCGTCTTCGGGTCGTACCATACGGTGAATTGCACCGGCGTTTTCACCGAAATCTGCACGTCGCCGGCAGGGACGTTCTTCGGGCGATCGGGCGCGAACGTCTTGTCGACCGCTAGCGGGACGCCTTGTGCGTACATCGGCACGATCGCGATCACCGGCTGGTCGTTCCACGCCTGCATCTGCGCGGGAAGGGCGAAATACCCGCTGAACGGCCCAAAATCGAGCACGACGAAATGTTTCGCGTCCGCGACGAGATCGTAGGTTTTCGTAACGTCGCCGCTTTGCCTGGCCTCGCCGTTCTCGAACGCGAGCGCTGCCTTCATCGAACGCGAATCGGCGATCGACGCATCCGCGGAGTATCCGACGGGCGAAAGCGCGCCGTCGAGCGTCAGCGTGTCCTTCACCGCTCCGGTCCGGCCGTTCATGTTTCCGGTAGCGTTTTCGTTCAGCACGACGTTGCCGGCGGCGTCTCGGGTTACCGTCACGGCGGTTTTTTCCACCTGCGTGCCGTTCATCGACATCACGTACGTGTACGTTCCGTTCGCGGGCGCGGGCGTGGACATCGCCGCGGCGAGAATCAGCGGGAGCATGGAACTTCCTTTCTATAGCGCCTGACGGCGTCGACGAGCGCGTCCATCTCGGCGAACGTGTTGTAACCGTGCGGAGCAACGCGAACGCCGTTCGAACGATACGTCGTCACGAACCCCTCACGCTGCAACGCTTTGCCGAGCGCGACCGCATCGCTTCCGGGCAGTGTAAACGTGAGGATTCCGGACGATTCGTTCGACCCGCGAACTCCGGCAATTTCTGCCCCGGCCGACTGCAGGTTCTCCGCCAGCCGGTCCGTTAGCGCAAGAACGTGTTCGGCAATGCGCCGGGTTCCCGCTTCTTGGAAAACGGCGATCGATTCGGACAGCGACAACGCGCCGATGAAGTTGGGGGTGCCGCCCTCGAACTTGGAGGCATCCGGAGCGAGCGGCTGGTCGTAGTCCAAAAAGTCCCATATGTTCGCAACCGATCGCCATCCCGGCGCAGCCAGACGCAAGCGTTCGACGAGCTCGGGCCGCACGTACAAGAAACTCACGCCTTGCAGCGCGAGCATCCATTTCGCACCGCCGCAGTAAAACGCGTCGATACCGTGCGCTTGCACGTCGATGGGAAAGGCGCCCAGGCCCTGAATGCCGTCGACGGCCAGGATTGCGCCGCGTTCGTGCGCGATTTCCGCCAGCGCCGCGAGATCGTGGCGGTACCCGTCGGCGAACGACACCCACGAGACGGTAACCACTTTCGTTCGGGCGCTAATGCGGCGGCGCAGCACGTCCGGCGTCAGCCGCTCGAGCGCGGTCTCGACGAACCGCACGTTGACGCCTTGCTCGCGCAGCGCAAGCCAGGGTTGTGCGTTCGCGGGAAACTCGTTGTCCGGCAGAAGCACTTCGTCACCGGGCTGCCAAGGATAGCCGCCCGCGATCGCGTTTGCGCCGTCGCCGGTATTTCGAAGTACGGCGATGGTCCCGGGCTGCGCGCCGATGTAACGCGCGATCTGCGCGCGATACTCTTCCATCCGCCGTTCGTATGGAAAGACGCCCAACACGCCTTCGCGCGCGTGCGCGTCGATAAACGCGTGCAGCGCTTCGCGCGTCGGGCGTGCGAGGATTCCGACGGCGGCGTGATTCAGATACGTGTACTGTTCGGTAACCGCGAAGAGATCGCGTGGAAGCGGTGTCGTCAAGCCGTTCCGATCATTTCCTTCGTGTGCCAAGCGATGTTGTTGGCGCGATCGCCGACGCGCTCGAGTGCCGCGAGCACGAACAGCATGCGCGTGCCGGCCTTGACCATTTCCGGATCGGAGGCCATTTCTTCCTGAAGCGCCTTGACGCCGCGCTTGTAGAGACGGTCGACTTCGTCGTCTTCCTCGATGACGCGTTCCGCGAGATCCGCATCGCGCTCGGTATACGCGCGCATTGCATCGAGCAGAATCGCGTGAGCGACGCTGGCGATGCGATCGATTTCGACGCGTGCGGGCCGAAGCGTCACGTCCGCAAGTCTTGATTGCATGCTTGGCAATGTCGACGGCGTAGTCGCCGACGCGTTCGAGATCGGTGGCGATTTCCAGCATGGCGGCAATTTCGCGCAGTTCTCCCGCTACCGGCTGCTGACGCCAAATGAGCTCGATGCACGAGGACTCGATCTTGCGACGTAAGTCGTCGATAACGTCGTCCCCCGCCACCACGCGCGCTCCGGCGGCGGAGTCGCGGCGCTCCAGCGCCTCAACGGCGAGACGGATGGCGTCTCCGGCGAGCGCTCCGAGGCGAACGACGTCTAAGCGGGTGGATTCAAGTGCCTCGTGATAAGCAGTGCGCAAGTCGGGACACCCTCCTTTCAGCCTACCAGTATAGCCGCAAAGGTTCCGCTCACGCAATTAGACAACTTGAGCGCGGTTTTACCTGGAGGAGTAGGTTTTGAACGAAATACGTAAAGTCGGCGTCTGCGGCGCCGGATTGATGGGCAACGGCATCGCGCAAACCTGCGCAGCCGCCGGGTTCGATGTGGTACTGATGGAAGTCGCCGACGCACCGCTGCAGCGCGGCATGCAGAGCATTGCGAAATCGCTCGAGAAGTTCGTCGAGAAGCAAAAGCTTGCCGCTGCGGACCGCGACGCCATTCTGGGACGCATCACCGCGACGACCAGCGTGGCGGATCTGCGCGAGTGCGACCTCGTCATCGAAGCGATCGTCGAGAACGTCGAGGCAAAAGTGCAGCTCTTCCGGCAACTCGACGATCTGTTGGCTCCGCATGGAATCATCTGTACGAACACGTCGAGCCTGTGCGTCATCGAATTGGCGGCGAAAACGAAACGGCCCAACCGCGTCGCCGGCCTGCATTTCTTCAACCCGGTGCCGATCATGAAGCTCGTCGAGGTCGTCAAAACGATCGCGACGGCGCAAGACGTCGTCGACTCGCTCTTCGACTTCGCCCGCAAATTGGGGAAAGAGCCGATCCTCGCCAAAGACACCACCGGTTTCGTCGTAAACCGCCTGCTCGTGCCGTATCTGCTCTATGCGATCAAGGTGTACGAAGAAGGCCTTGCGAGCAAAGAAGACATCGACAAGGGCATGAAGCTCGGCTGCGGCTATCCGATGGGACCGCTCGAACTCCTCGACTTCGTGGGCCTCGACACAACGTATTACATCGCGCAAATCATGTTCGACGAATTCAAAGATCCGATGATGGCGGCGCCCCCGCTGCTCAAACGCATGGTGCTCGCCGGCCATTTCGGACGCAAGAGCGGAAAGGGCTTCTACGACTATGCCGGTTAGAACGTACGAAACGATCGTCGTCGAGGTTGAGGCGCCGACCGCGGTCGTCACGCTAAACCGGCCGAGCGTTTTGAACGCGCTGAATGCGCAACTGCTCGCCGAACTGGCGTCGGCACTCGCGGATTTGGATGACGACGACGCCGTGCGATGCATCATCCTCACCGGCGCGGGAACCAAAGCGTTTGCCGCGGGCGCCGACATCGGTGAACTGAACGCCCTTGCGAACGCGGTCGAAGGCGCACAAAAAGCGCGCGCCGGACAAGCGCTTACGCTGCAAATCGAACGCCTGAGTAAACCCGTGATCATGGCGGTAAACGGTTTCGCTTTGGGCGGCGGGTGCGAACTCGCCATGGCCGGCGACATACGCATCGCCAGTGAAAACGCGCGCTTCGGGCAGCCGGAAGTAAACCTGGGCCTCATTCCGGGCTACGGCGGATCGCAGCGCACGACGCGTCTTGCCGGCAGAGGGATGGCCATGTTTCTCTGCCTGAGCGGCGAGCTGATCGACGCGCAGACGGCGAAAGAGATCGGACTCGTCGAACGCGTCGTTCCGCTAGACGAACTGCTGCCCGCCGCAAAAAAACTTGCCGCGACGATCGCGCAGAAAGCGCCGCTTGCGGTCGCGGCGTGCAAGCGCGCCATCAACGGCGGAGCGCATCTGCCGCTGGCGGATGCGCTCGAACTCGAAGCGCTGGAATTCGGCACGCTGGTGAATACGAACGACTTCAAAGAAGGCACGAGCGCCTTCCTGGAAAAGCGCAAAGCCGAATGGAAGCGGAATTAGCCGCCTACAGACGCTGAAGAATAGCGTGCAGCCGCGCACCCGCATCGCGCAGTTCCGCTTTCGTCTGCGCGCTGCCCGCAATCCGCTGCAAATCCACGGAGAGTTTCGCGAGATTCGCGGTCGCCGAGCGTAATTGCACCTGCGCGGATTGCACGCTCGCACGCAACTGCGGATCGCGTTTCATCGCATCCAGCGACGCCGCCGTGCGCTTCATGTCCCCCGCCGTTCGCGTAAACGCCGCCGCAACTGCGGTAAGCTTTCCTTGGTCGCGCTGCCGCAGAATCGTCTGCGCTTGCGCTGCGTTCGCTTTAGCGCGCGCGATCGTCGATTGCAGGCCGCCCATCAGTGCGGGCCGCACTCCCTGCAACTCCTGCGCCGTCGCAGCGCCGTTTGCGCGCGCGTTTTGCAGATGGCGCTGCAGGCGCGCCCCGTACGGTTTTGCAAGCGCCAATACCGCGGAAGCGCGGTTCCCGAGTGCTTTTCCTTGGCCCATGATCGCTTCAAGCGTCAAGGGCGTCACGCCGACGGGCTGCTCCGCCACCGGAAGCACGTACTTCGGCAGCACCTCGCTCCGCTGCACCGGCCCCGGCGTCTGATTCGCCGCTAGGCGCAGAATCGGCGGCGTGATGGCGACGCTCGGAGATCCCGTCAATGACGTTTGCACCGAAAATTTCGCGCTGCGCGAGATGTCCGTGTTGCGGAAGATCGTAAGAATGAAGTCGACGCTTGCGTCCGGCAATATGATTACTTTGCTGACGGTGCCCACGTCGACACCGCTCAGAAAGACTTGCGCCCCAGGATTGACGCCGGCCGCCGATGGAAAACGCACGCCGATTTGATATCCGGAACCGCCGCGCAATGCGCGCGCGGAAAAGTACAGCAGAACGGCCGCACCGATGACGAACGCGAGCGCCGCCAACCCCACGCGGGCCGGGCGGGATACGCGAGCGGGTCGCCTGCGAACAACCATACCCTGCAGTATTGTTTCGCACTGCGGGCCTTCCTTCGGTAGCGTTCGCGCGCGCGTCCGTCGAACGTCCCGCCGAGATGAAAGTGCTGGGGATCTTACCGGCAATAGTGCTGATGTTCGTCCCGCTATGCGCGCGCGCCGACGACTTTGGAGCGCACGGTGCCGTTTCCACCGTGCGGTCGAACGCGCGTCGCCTTCTCGCGCGGCGCGTGCGGCAATCCGGCGCACAGCCGGAAAACGTCCCCGTCAGCGACGTCGTCGTTGCCGGAGATCAAGCGCTGCTCTCGTGGAATTCCGGGAAGCAGCACGGCATCATGGGGCTCGTCGTGCAGAACGATCGCTGGTGGGATGCCTTGGACATGACGTTCTACTCTGGCTGTTGGTATCGCCAAACGGCGTTTCCGCTGGTTCCCACCACGTCGTATCCGGACGCGTACGCGCCGCCATCTTTCATGCGGCCGCCGACTCCCGAAACGCTCGCGAATGCCGGCATGCATCGGGACCTCGTTGCCGCAGCCGGCGCACATAATACGGACGTTCGAAACTCGGGGGCTTCGCGCAGCTGCTCCGGCGAGGTCTACGCCGTTAGTGCCGACGTACGCTTTCGAAACGGCGGCGGAACCATTCATCCGCCGGTTCGCGCATTTACCAGCGGATACGACTTCACCGTTACGTATTCGCCCAACGACGCGACGCCGGATGCTCGTCTGACGCGTTTCTTCGCTCGGCCGCCGACCCAGGCGGAATTCGCGCCGAGCCATGCGCCCGCGCCGGGTTGGGGCGGTCCCGATGCGGTGTGCTACTTCGATCTCGAAGCGGGAGGCTCCAAGCCGATCGCCTTTGCGGCGGGAACGATCGTCGACGTCTGGTTTCCGTTCGTCTTGGACGACCAGCTGCGCTACAATCTGAGCTTCTTCAGCGCCGGCAAATCATCGGGAATGATCTTCGGAACCATCTTTGACAACACGCTGCATTTCATGCTGCCCGCCTTTACGCTCGTGCCCGGTCAAGCGCTGATGGCGGAAATCGACGGCGACATCAAAGGTTCGCGGTAAGGCCCCACTGGTCGCGCAGCGCGCGTTTGTCCGCATCGGAGAGAAACGTTGCATCGAGCGTGCACGCATTCAGGCGACGCAGCTCTTCGGCGGTAAAGCCTTGCTCCTCCAGCAGCTGGTATTCGCGGTTAATGTCCGTTTCGAACATCGCCGGATCGTCGGAATTCACCGTGCATCGGACGCCTGCGTCGAATAGCGCGCGTATCGGATGCGGTTCGCCCGGCGCGACGACGCCGAGCCGGTAATTGCTGTGCGGGCAGATTTCGAGTGGAACGCCCTCGCCGCGCAACCGCTCGACGAGCGCTTCGTCTTGCAAACTCTGCACGCCGTGCCCGATGCGCTCCGCGCGCAGGGAATCCAGCGCGCCGCGCACGCTTTTGGCGCCGCCGGTTTCTCCCGCATGCGCGACGACGCGCAAGCCTGCGGCTCTCGCTCGCGCGAACGCGTCTTCGAAGAGCTCGGGCGGAAAGCCGACTTCCGGACCGCCGAGTCCCAAACCGATGAACGTGCCGCGCTTGCGTCCTTGGCTGACCAGATCCACGACGCGATGGCGGCTGTCCGGAAGCTCGCGCGAGATGTCGCCGATGAAGGCGACGCGGACTCCGTGATCGCGTTCCACCGACTCGCTCCCGCGGCGCAGCGCGTCCAGAAATTCCTCCGCAGCGACGCCGGACGGAACGAGCGAACAGCTCACGAACGCTTCGGTGTACTGCACGTTCAGCGCGGCTTGCCGAGCGCCGAACCGCCGCACGATGAATTCGTAATCCTCGGCGCGCCGCAAGAGTTTCGTCGAGGTAACGTACACCTCGATGAAGTGATCGAAGTCGTCGTAATGAAAAAAATCCCGCCACTGCGGCAGGTCGTGTGCGGGCAACTCCACGCCGTTGCGTCTTGCTATTTCGAAATAGGTTTCGGCGCTCGTGGCGCCTTCCAAATGGATGTGGATCTCGGCTTTCGGAACATTCACGACGATGAAAGAACCCGTTCGGCGTGCGCCATGTTCGCGGCGATGGCCGGATTGAAGCCGGTCCAGGTTGCGCGGATGCGGCCTTGCGGATCGATCACGACCATCGTCGGGAAGCCTTCGATTTGAAAAAAGCCTTGTGAAAGCGTCTTGGGATCCAGCGCCACGTTTTGCATGGCGTGAGAGCGCGCAAATGCGGCGACCACGTCCCGCGGCTCGCCGACGTCGACCGGAACGACCTCCACTTTCGGATGAGAACGGGCGAACTTTTCGACCATCGGCAGCGAAAGCTTACACGGCTCGCACCAAGACGCCCAGAAATCGAGAAACACGACGCGTCCGTGCTGCTGCGCGAGCGCGAACGGCTTTCCGTCCAGCGTTTGATAGACGACACGCGGCGCCGGGTGCGCGTTGCGAGTGCTCAGATACCGCGGCGCGACGAAGATCCGGTACGCCACGAACAGCACGAGGAGCACGGCGAGAGCATCCAAGGCGCGGGAAAGCGTGAACCATGGCCGCTTGGAGGGTCGATCGTTCATGTTACTCCGCGGTGAAGACCGCCGCGATGCCTTGGCCGCCTCCGATGCAGGCGGACGCGACTGCGAAGCCGCCGCCGTTTTGCCGCAACTCGTGCATCGCCGTATACGCGATCCGCGCACCGGACGCGCCGAGCGGATGCCCGAGAGCGATCGCGCCGCCGTGCGGGTTGATTCGCGCACCGTCGCCCCGCGCGATTCTCATTTCCTTGAGGCATGCGAGCACTTGCGGCGCAAAAGCCTCATTGATTTCGATGACCTTCACGTCGTTCAATTTCACGTTTGCGTCCTGCAGCGCTTTCGGAATCGCGACGGCGGGGCCGATGCCCATGACGTCCGGATCGACGCCGACGACGCTCGCGCCCGCGAGCCGGCCGATCCACGTCAATCCATCCGCTTTGGCTTGCTTCACCGTCGTAAGCACGACGGCTGCCGCACCGTCGGTGATACCGCTCGCGTTGCCCGGCGTAACGACGCCGTCCTTACGGAAGCGGGGCGGCAGTTTCGAAAGTTTTTCCATCGATAAACCGGCGCGCGGTCCTTCGTCGCGATCGATTGCAGTGATTGCGCCTTTTCGATCTTTGATCTCGATTGGAGCGATCTCTTCGGCGAAATAGCCGTCGCCTTGCGCTTGCAGCGCGCCTTCTTGCGATTGCAGCGCAAACTCATCGCACGCTTCACGCGGCACGGCATAGCGTTCCGCGAGGTTTTCCGCGGTGATCGCCATCGGCAAGCCGTTGTACGAGTCGGTCAGCGCTTCCCACAGCGTGTCTTCGAATTTCACGCTCGAGCCGAGCGGGAAGCCGTTCCGCGCACCGCGCACGACGTGCGGCGCTTGGCTCATCGACTCGGTGCCGCCCGCGAGCGCGTACGTGCTCTGACCCAAACGCAGCGCATTCGCTGCAGTCAGAATCGCTTGCAGCCCGCTGCCGCACAAACGGTTCAACGTAAGCGCGGGAACGCCGATCGGGATGCCGGACCGAAGACCCACATGCCGCGCGAGATAGATCGCGTCGGCGCTGGTCTGCATGACGTTGCCGAAGACGACGTCGTCGATGCGCTCTTTCGGAACGCCGCTCCGCTGGAGAACGGCTTGCGCCGCATGCACCGCAAGGTCGGTGGCCGAAAGGCTTGACAACACGCCGCCGAAGTTGCCGAACGGCGTGCGGGCGCCGGCGATGACGACTACGTCGGTGTCGGAAATGGGGATGGACATGGGATTACAACTATCGCCGGGTCAGGCGGGGTTTCCCGCTCCCGCAGGGAACCAACGGCCCGATGCCTATGAACCGTCCCGCGGCCATCACGCTTGATGCCCGCTCGCTTCCGCCTGCGACCAAGACCGAGCAGATTCTCGACGCCTTCGACAAACTGACAGTGGGCGCGGTCCTCGAAATCAACGAGGAGACCGATCCGCGCGCGCTTCGAAACGAAATCACGCAGCTGCGCCCCGGCAAGTTCTCGTGGGATGCGCGCAACTTGGGTTCGAACCGCTGGACGGTCCGCTTGGAACGGATCGACGAAAACGCGGAAGGCGAGGCGTTTCTCGCAGCACGTTCCGCCGTTTGCGACCGCGAAGAGCAGCACCACGCGCGATCTCGCCGGGCAGATGAGCGAACGAACGTTCAAAGCCGGCGAAACGATCTTCGACGAAGGCGAGATGTGGCCGTACCTGGGCATCGTCAAGCACGGCAAAGCGATTCTCACGCTGCTTTCCCCGGACGGAAAAACGCACACGCTAGGCGAGCGACTCACGCACGACATGCTCAACGATTCCGGCGCGTTCGATCAGGGCGGCGCTACCACGCGTGCGGAAGCGCTTACCGACGCGACGATCGTCACGCTTCCCAGCGAAGCGGTGCTGCACGCGTGCCGCAACGACTCCGAACTCGCCCTCGGATTTTTGGCGGCCGCCTCGCAGGGGCGCCGCCGTTCCATCGATACGATCTCCGATTTGGCGTTCGCGCACGTGCTGCAGCGCGTCGCGAAGTTCTTGCTCGGCTACGCGCGCGCGTCCGTCGGGATGACGCGCGGCCTTCCGGGCGTCGAAAATCTTTCGCAGGCGCAAATCGCGGCTGCCGCCGGCACCGTGCGCGACATGGCCGCTCGCGCTTTACTGCGTCTGAAGAACGCCGGCGCGGTAGAGTTGGATCGCGGCCGCGTCAAAGCGATCGATCGCGCCCGCTTGGACGCGTTTGCGCAGAACGTTCAAGCACCGCCCGTTTAACGATCGAGCGCGCGCAGCGCCTGCCGGAACGTCGCGACCGGGATGACGCGAATCCCGCTAGTGCGCGCGACTTCGTTGTAATTCTCCCGCGGCACGAGAAAGATTTTCGCGCCCGCGCGCCGCGCGGCGATAACTTTTTGCGGCGCGCCTTCAATGGGGCCGACGCTGCCGTCATACGCGATCGTGCCGGTGCCGGCGACGGGTTCGGCAACGTGCAGCACGTGGGGGCGAAGGCGCCGGTAAATGTCCAGGGCAAACATCAGTCCCCCCGAGCTGCCGGAAACATCCGGAAGATGAAACGTTACCGCGACCGGAATCTGCGGACGCTGGTAAATGGTCGTGAGGTATGCGCCGAGCGCCGTGCGATCGCCGTAACGCATGGTCGGCACATTGACCACGAGATCGTTTCCGCGGCGGACCACGGTCATGCGCACGTCCGTACCGGGACGCACGCCTGCGAGCGCGTGAATCACGTCGACGTTCGAAGCGATTGGATGCCCGTTGAGCGCAACGAGCATGTCGAGCGGCCGGAGCGCCTTGGACGCGCGAGACGCAGGTGAAAAATACACGACGAGCACGCGCGATCGCGGATACGGTACTTTGAGTCCCGCGGCGCGCTCGGCGACGACCGCCGCGATCGACTGGCTCTCGCTCATCGCTTCGCGTTCGACGCCTTCATACTCGACGGCGGTCATGCTGCCGGGCACGATCTGCTGCGTGCGCAGAATCGTGGCGCCGGGAAGCATCGCGGCAAGCAGTTGCAACGGCGTTACGTGCGATGCGAACCGAACGTCGGTCAGGAAAAACGGCGTTCGCGGGGCGGCGTGCCGCGCGACGCTGACGACGCCGCGCAAATCGACCGCGCGCCCGGGCAGCATCAGCGAATACGGCGTCGGCGCGAACGACGCCACGGCCGCCAACACGGCGGCCGCAACGTAAAGGCGAAACCGGTTACGAGCCGGCGTGAGTCGCGTCACACCGCTATTGTACCAGTTCTACCGACTCCAGAGCGGCCGTTTCTTCCGAGGCCTGTGCATCGAACGCGGCTCGTTTGCTTTTAGCAGCAGCTTCGGCGAGCGGCGCCGGCGGACGGGACGCGGGCGGTCGAGGAGCGAGCGCTTCTCGCCCTTTTCTCACGGATCCGAGCGCGCCGGATAGGCGCGCCTCGAGCTCGCCGAGCAACTGCGTCGCGTACTGATCGGCGCCTTCGCGCACTTTCCGCGCGCGTTCTTCCGCTTCGCGAAGTACCGTGTCCGCAGTTTTACGCGCGCGATCCACGATCTCGTGATCGTCGACGAGTTCCTGATGCTTCGACGTCGCCTCCGTGACGATCGCTTGCGCCTTCTCTTGCGCGGCGCGAATCATGCGCTCTTGATCCTTGGCGATAATCTTGCTCGTCCCACTTCCTCCGGAAGCGAGGCGCGGATTTTCTCGATGAACTCGACGAGCCGCTCTTCGCTCAAAATGCGGTAGCCTGCGGGCAGCCACGTGCCTTCCTGCACGTAACCCTCGAGCTTTTCCAGAACGCGATAAACCGACATGTGCTGTAGCCTCCCGTTTATAGTTCGCTTACTTTCGCAGTGTCTCTCGTTTGGTAGCCATGACCCGCATGACCGGATCGGGGACCAGCGCCCCGACGTCTCCGCCAAGGAAGAACACTTCCTTGACGATGCTCGAACTGACGAACGAATATTTTTGATCGGACATCAAAAACATCGTATCGACGTTGGACAGCGCCCGGTTCATCAATGCCGTCGACATCTCGCTTTCGAAATCCGAGACGACGCGCAGGCCTTTGACGATGACGTCCGCTTCCTGAGCTTTCACGTAGTCCGCCAGCAATCCGCGAAAATTCTCGACGCGGACGTTGGGCAGCCGTTCCACGCATTCGCGAATCATTTCCTCACGCTCTCGGAGCGTAAACATCGGTTCGCGCTTTTGCGGGTTGACGACGACGGCGACGATCAACTCGCTGAAATACTTCGACGCGCGTTCGATCACGTCGAGATGGCCGTTCGTGGGAGGGTCGAACGAGCCGGGATAGATGGCGCGAGGCACGCGGCCCAACGTGTTATACGCGTTGGGGAGTGAAGAATGCCAAAGCGACATCGCCGTAGACTTCTTCACGAACGCCGCGGTACCCCGGTATCTCCGGAAGAATCGTGCGAGCGCTATGTTCGAAGATGACCAAGGCGTCTTCCGCGAGCAACTTGCGCTCGAGCAGCAGACGGAACATCTGCAGCGGAATCTCTTGCGCATAGGGCGGGTCGGCGTACACGATATCGAACCGGCCGTCCAGACGATAGAGCGCGCGGTCGACCGGCGCCGAGACGACTTCAATGCGATCGGCCACGCCGAACTGTTCGGCGGCCTCGCCGATGGCTTCAGCGGTTTCGCGGTGGCCTTCGACGCACACCACCTTGGCGGCGCCGCGCGAGGCCGCTTCGAACGCGATCGCGCCGGTGCCGGAAAACAGATCGAGGAACCGCGAACCCGCGATTCGCGTTTGCAGAATCGAGAATAGCGACTCTTTGACCCGGCCCGGAGTCGGGCGCACGTTCATTCCCTTGGGTGACTTCAGCTTGCGGCTGCCCAAGTTTCCACCAGTGATCTTCGGCACGCGCGGCCATTCTACACGAGTGCCGAAAGTTCCGTGAGACCGTGTATGACGGCCGAGGGCGGCGGCAACCGAGGCGGATACGCCGCGCCTTCCGCGTCCAACCACACGCCGCGCATTCCGGCCGCAAGTGCGGCTGCGACGTCGGTGTCCGGCGCGTCGCCGACGTAGGCGACGCACTCCGATGGCGTTTCGAGCGTCTGCGCGAGGAGCGCGAAGGCGCGCGCATCCGGCTTTTGCACGCCGAGGTCCGCGCTCACCAGCACAGGCCCCTCGAATCCGACCCGCTGCGCCTTGCGCTGCTGAAGCGGAGACCACCCGTTCGTCAGTATGGCGCACGGAATGCCGCGGGCGCGGAACTCCGCAAGGATTTCCGGCGCGCCCGGCTCGGGTATGACGAACGAGTCGACCATCTGCACCGCCATGCGTTTGTATTCGTCAACGAACGGGCGTGGATCGCTCACGCCGCGCTCGCTTACGAAGCGTTGCACGGCATCTTCTATCGTAAAGCCGCCGGAACGCTGTCGTGCCAGCAGTGCGTCGATGCGAACGATTTCGTCCGCGAGCGTTCCGATGCAGCGTCCGCCTATCGTGCACGCGCGCTCGAGCAACCGCAAAAATGCGACACGCTCGAGTTTGTTGTCAATCCCGAGCGTGTGGTCGAAGTCGAAGCCGATCGCGCGAACGGCGCTAGCCAATGATCTTCGCGACGACCTCCGTCCGGTTCCGGGACTTGGTCTTGATCAAAAGTTGCTTCACGTGAAAGATGGCAGTCGATTTGGAGATGCACAGGTGCTCGGCGATCTCCTCGTTCCGAAGCCCTTTTACCACGAGGTTGAGCACTTGCCGTTCGCGCGTCGAAAGTCCGTAGCGGGAGGCGACGGCGAGCAACTGATCGCGAACCCCGATGCGCTCGACGAGAACCGCATAGGCTGCTCCCGAGCCGCCGCCGCAGAGTTCCAGCACGCGGATCGCCACGGAACCGGTCACGCCGGCGCGGCGCACGCCGTCGGCGCTCGCATGCTCGTGAGCGAAGAGCTTGAGCAGCGAGTACTCGAGCAGTGGCGGCAAACCGCCGTTCTCGAGCGGCAGCAGGTCCTTGCGCCTCTCCGACGGATCGGCGCGCCAATACAGCACACGCAACTGACGGTCCACGACGAACAGCGTCGGCGTGGCGCGCCGCGCAAGAACTGCTGCTTGTTCGGGAAGCAGTGGAGCGCGTTGATCTTCCGCTTCAAGAGCGTGGGCTCTATCTAGCATTTCTGATAGATTCTCTCCCGATAGCAAGCAAACTTCTGATCGTCATGCGAGATGCCGTTTCGCCCTTGAACCGCTACGATTTCAGTAATTGGCTCTTGCTGCTCTGGGAGGCCGTTATGACTTCGTATCGCACCCTCATTTTTGGAACAATCGCGGTTGTCTGCGCCGCAGCGCCGGCAATGGCCGACAGCGTGAGCGCCGTGCCGAAGATTCAGCCGATGGACAGCGTCAGTGCCGTGCCGAAAGTTCAGCCGATGGACAGCGTCAGCGCCGTGCCGAAGATTCAGCCGATGGACAGCGTCAGTGCCGTGCCGAAAGTTCAGCCGATGGACAGCGTGAGCGCCGTTCCGAAGCTCGTCATGATCAGCGGCGTTGCGGGACTTCCGCCGATGATGATCGACTTGCGGTGGATTTCGTCGGTTATCCGCCACTAAGCACCACGTCAATCATAGCTTCGACGACAGCGGGATCGAATTGGGTCCCGCTGTTTCGTTTGAGCTCCTCGATGGCATGCGTCGGGGGCAAGGGCGCCCGGTAGGGACGCCGGGCAATCATCGCATTGAATGCATCCGCCACGGAAACGATGCGCGCGGAGAATGGAATCGAGCCGCGCTCTAATCCATCCGGATAACCGCGGCCGTCGAAACGCTCGTGATGCGAGCGCACTGCGGGCGCGAACGTATGCAGTTCGGCCGACTGCCGCACCATCTGCTCGCCCTCGGCGGCGTGGCGGCGCATAATCTCCCATTCATCGTTGGTGAGCGCGCGCGGCGCGATAAGGATCTCGAGCGGGGTCAGCGTCTTGCCGATGTCGTGCAGCAAACCGCTGCGCGTCACGATGTACGATTCGCTCCGCGAAAGGTCGAGACGTTTGGCCACGCGCCAGCACCACATGCCGACCGAGCGTGAGTGCTCCGCGGTGAGCGTGTCCTGAGTCGACAAGCGCAGCAACAACTCGTCGATTCGCGCGTCGACCGGGTCGACGGTTTGCAGGACGCCGTCGTGGTTCTGCACGCAGTACGCGCCGACATGTATGTCGATGCGCTGCTGCAGGCTCGTGAGATTCGAGCGTAATTGCACCGGAACGCGGGTTTCTTCCGAGAGAACGTCCAGCGCGGCGCTCACGGTCGACGATAGCAGGCCGTAGAGGCGCCGTTGCTGCGGATGATCGTGCAGCACCGAGTCCACCCATGAAAATACGCGGCTCACGTCCTTGTCGGACGTCCATGCGACGATACGGTCGGCAGTGCGCTTCGCAACGACTTCGGCGAGAATGGAGCGGTGCTCGGGCGGAAGCGCGCGAGACAACGCGCGGCGCGAGATTTTCTCGCGCAGCAACTCGTTATGCAACCGACACCTGCTCTCTGCTGCATGGAAGCGCGGCGATCGCCGCGGCGACGCCGCCGAAGTGCGCGGCCTTGAGGCGCGCGAGCGTATCGTACACGCGGTCGTAGTTCTCGGCACCATCCCAGTGGGCGAATATCTCTAAAACCGCGTCGTACAGCGCGCGCAGCCGCGGAGACATCTCGTTGCAGAACTGCCCGACGTAATCGATGATCTCGGCGGCTTCCGCGCGACGTCCGGCGAGGTACACGGCTAGTGCGCGATTCAGCTGCGCCCGGATCGCCCGGCGTGACGAAGCGTCGCATTCGCGGAGTTGGGCCTGCACTTCTTTGAGCGCCGCATCGGCTTTCTCGTCCAGACCGGCGGCCGAAGCGTACAACGCGATCTCCGAGAAACGCAGCGCGCGCCGATCGGGAGTGACTTGCCGCTCGCCGGTCGGAAAAATAATCTCGTACGCGTGCGCGAATTCGCCGCGCGCGGCAAGCATCAGCGCCTCCGCCGGCAACAGCGCTTCGCTGGTTCCGCGCTCGGCGTAATCGACGCCGTGAGCCGCGAGCACTTTTTCGATCCCCGCAAGGCCGCTGCGATCGCCCATCTCGGCGCAAATGTCGATGTTGCCGAGCAGGGCGAACCACCGCATCTGCGCGCTGCCCGCTTTGAGGCCGCAGTCCCAAATGCGATCGAGCGTTTCGCGCGTGCGCTCCGGATCGTCTTCGACGTCGTACGAAATGTTGTAGAGCACGGAATACGCGCGCGCCGCGATTTCGTACATATCGCACTCGAGAGCCAATCGCACCGCTTCGGACGCCTGCGTTTTCGCGGCTTGAACCTCTCCGGTAAAGAGCGCCACCCACGCGGCGTGGTGGAGCACCTTGGCGCGCAGTTGGCTCGACGATGACCCATCCAGCAGCGCGAGCGCCGTCGCGATCATGCGCCCCGCGTCCGCAAAGCGTTCGCCCAACACGTACGCCGTCGCCAGCGTCGAGCGCAGCGATGCATCCAAGTCCGCGGGGAGTGCCGCGCCCACGTAGCGCTCGAGGATCGCGACGCCGTCCATGCGGCGGTGCCGCACCAATTCGAGCCCGTACCGGTACGCAATTTTTGCGCGCAATTGCGGGGTGTCGGCGCGCTCGATCGCGAGCAGATACCACGACTCGGCGATGTCGTCGCGACCCGCGTTGGATTCGGCGATAGCGTGGATCGAGAGCGCGGCGGGATGCTCGCTCGCCGCCTTCGGATCGATGACCGCGAGTTGCTGCAGTAGATCTTCGATTCGCCCTTCGTCGACGAGCGCGAAGCCGTGTTCCTCGCAGAGTTCGAGAATTTTCGCGTCGTCTTTGGCGCGCGCGTAGAGGCGAAGCGCTTCGGCGACGCGCCCTCCCGACTCGAGCACGTGCGCGGCGGCGGAACACGCCTGCCGCACTGCGGCTTCACCGCGCAGGGCCAGGCGGCCGTCCAGAAATTGGCGGAACACCTCGCGCAACTGAATGGAACCGTCTTGCCGCATGAGGAGCAGTTGACCGTCTCGAGCGAGACGCTGCAGTTGCGGCCACGCATCGCGCCACGGCGCCAACGCGGCGATCTGTTCGTCGACGGTGGCAAATACGCAAAGATCGAGCAGAACGCCTTGGAGCGCGGCGTCGCATTGTAAGAAAAACTGCTCGGCCAAAAAGGCGAGCAACCCGCGTGCATTCGCCGGGTTCAACTGCTCCAACCGCGCGATCCATTCCGGCATGGACGCGCCGAGGCCGAACGCCAGCGGCCAACCGTCGCTCATGCCGTATAGTGCCTCCGCGAGCGAGGCGGAGATTTCCATCGACTCGGCGATTTGCCGCATTTCCTCGCGCGTGAGGCGCAGTTCGAGTTCGTCGATCGCCGGTGCGCACAAGCCGTTCGCGGTCCAGCGCTGAGCCTCCGGAAGTTCGCGCGCGGCGATGACCCAGCGGTAGCCGGGACGCGCGCCTTGCAGCAGCCGTTCCGTGAGCCGAACGATCCGCGGATCGCCTTTCGCATGCTGCAGATCGTCCACGACGATGAGCCGCTCGGTTTTCCGATCGAGATGCCCGAGGAACCAGATCGCGAGTTCTTCTTCCGCTTTGTCGGACTGCAGCGCGCACTCGATCGCGTGCGCGTACGAAGACGCCAAACCGGGTGCGACCGGCGCCAGCGTCTGCGCGAGAGCGCGCGCGAATGCAGCGAGCGAGCCGTGCTCGGGCAGCAGCGCGAGTTCGAGCGTTTCGCAATCGAGAGTTTGCACGTACTGGCGCACCGCAGTCGTTTTTCCGAACCCTTCGGGCGCGCAGACGACCGTTGCTGCATAGCGAGCCGATGCGCGCAACCGCGCGGTGAGCCGATCCCGCGCGAGCCGAGGTGCGCTCATTATTTCAGCATCCGATAGCGCAGCCAGTTGGTGAAATCGCGGTGCGTCAGCGGGCTGCAGATCTGGTAGCCCTGCACGGCGTCGACGCCCGCGCTTACGAGCCAATCACGCTGCGTTTCCTCTTCCACGTTTTCGGCGATGACGGTCCAGCCGAAATGGTGCGCTTGCGCGATTGCCGCGCGCGCCGTGACCGCGGACATCTTCCCGATCTTCACGAAGTCGATGGGCAGATCGGCGAGAAACCGCAGCGGCAGACCGGCTCCGCCGAAATCCGAGAGCCCGACACGCACGCCGCTCTTGCGCGCGTTCCGGATGAACTCCGCGTACCGATCGGCCTCGTTTGCGACGAGCGATTCCGGAATTTCCAAGGCGATGACGGCGTCGCCCGACGAGGCGGCGAGCAATTCGTCGTCGGCTTCGCTCACGTTGACGTGAATGGGCAGCGCGCGCAGCGTCTGCGCGTATTCTCCGCGCGTGAGTGTGTCGACGACGCTGCGGTCGATGTGCCGAGGCATCGAGCCGCCCTCGTTCAGTGCCGTCGGCAGCACGAGCCCGCGTAGAGGGTCGAACCAGCGAATGAGCGCTTCCGCCGCGACGATGCGGCCCGTTCGCGCATCCACGATTGGCTGAAAGCAAAACACGAACGGCGGCGCGGCTTCGTGCACCGGGGGCGCAGACGGCAAGCGCGGTTTGTTTTGCGGGTCGTAGAACGCGTAGTGCGGCCCGTTGCCTCGCTTGGCAACGTACATCGCGCTGTCGGCGCGCGACAGCAGTTCGTCCGCCGAACCGGCATGCTCGGGAAACGTAGCGATGCCGATACTGGCATTCAAACGCACGCGCACGCCGCCGAACGTCATTGGTTCGGCGATTGCTTCGATCAAGCGTTGCGCGACCGCTTCCAAATCCGCGGGGCTGTCGAACTTCACGACCACCGCAAACTCGTCGCCTCCGATCCGTCCGGCCATTTCGTGGCGGCGAAGCACGGCCCGCATGCGCGCGGCCGTTTCCGCAATCGCCTGATCGCCTAGGGCATGCCCGTGGGAATCATTGACCTGTTTGAACCCGTTCAGATCGACGTACAGCACGGCGAATTCGGAGGGCGTGCGCTGCGCGGACGAAACGAGATGACCGATACGATCGAGCGTAGACTGCGCGATTCTGCAAACCGGTGAGCGGATCGATCGAGATGCGATCGTGAAGTTCGCGATGCTTATCCGCAAGCACCAACACGCGCGAGACAACGTGCTGTAGAAAATCGAGGTACTGCTCTTCGGCATGGCTCAGCGTGCGCGGACGCCGCTCGCTCCACGCAAACAGTATTGCGTAGCGGTCGCGTCCCGTTTCAAACCGGCGAACCAGAAGCGCCGACTTCCCGGCCCTGCGCAGCGTGGCTTGCAGTTGCGCGTCTTCACCCGGTTCCAAAACGAACATCGCTTGTTCGTCTGCCGGAACGTCCTCAGCGATTACCAACGCGCCGAGCGAGCGCGATGCGTCAGAGCCTGCATACGCGACGCGCTGCTCGGAACGCGCGTTCCAAAGCTCCGCGTAGTCGCATTGCAATGCGCTGCGAGCCTCTTGCAGTAAACCTTCGATCTGCGTCCCGTGGTTCTGCCGGTCGAGCGACAGCTCCCACAAAGCGCGCAAACGAGCAAGGTGTTGCTGGGAAGGCTCTACGAGATTGTCAGCGCCCGCTTGCTGAAATATGGCGGCACCCCCCGAGTCCATAGGACGCGTTGCTGTTGGGTCCAGGCTTGGGAAAGTACCGCCCATTCTCCTACCTAAATCGCAGGACGTTTGGACTATATTACCAAGAAAAAGCGCGCTGAAGTTGCTCGTCCAGCGGGTAAACAGGCTGAATTACTTCGGCCCGGGGCCTCGGACCACGCGCACGAACCGGCTTGGGTTGACCCATTTCACCAGGGCTTGCCGCACCGTGGCCGGCTGTGCCTGAAGTTCCCGTTGGGCGTCGATTTGTGCCTGATCGAGGGGTAGACCGAACGACGCGAAACGCAGCAATTGGGAAGCGACGCCGTCGAAACTCGCGCTTCGCAGCGGCACGTCGCTCATCAGCATCGCTTTGCTGCGCGTCAACCGGTCCGCGGAGATGACGCCTTCCTGCAGCGTTCGCAAATCGGCGAGCGCGAGCTGCTGGGCCGGAACGATCTTGTCCGGATCGCAAGCGTATCCCAACACGAACGTCGCGCGATTCTTATTCGAGTTCAGTTCCGAATACGCACCGTAGACGTAGCCGTGTTTGACGCGAAGGTCGTCCATGAGCAGCGAGCCGAAACCGCCGCCGCCGAGCACGTTGTTCGCGACTTGCAGCAGCGCCCAATCCGGATCGGAGCGCGCCAAGTCCAGCACTTGCGCGAGCTGCACGTCGGATTGCACGCGTCCGACGTCCGGAACGACGACGCTCGCCGCGTCGTTTTTCGGAACCTGCGGAAGCGTCACGTCCGGTTTCGGCCCGTGCGCGGTCCATGCGCCGAAATACTTTTCGAACGTCGCGCGCACTTGCTGCGGCGTGACGTCGCCGATGACGACGGCGGTCGTCATGTCCGGGCGGTAAACGCTCGCGAAGTACGACCTCACGTCGTCCATTCCAACGGCACTCGCCGTTTGCGGCGTCGCAAACTTCTGCAGCGGATCGTCGGACGGGAAGAGCGCCTTGTTCAGCGCGACGGACGTGAGGTGTTCGGGAGACGTCATCTCTCCGGTGAGCGACCCGACCGTTTGCCCTTTCACGATTTGAAACGCCGCGTCGGGCAATGCCGGATGCAGTTCCTCATCCGCGAGCAATTGCACGCCTCGGTCGAATTTATCGCTTAGCACGCGAAGCGAAAAATCCGTTCCCGCTTCGACGTCGGCGGCAATTTGGTCCAGCTGCCGGCGCAGTTGAATGCGGCTGTATTGCTCGGTGCCGAACGGAAACAGGCCGGCAAGCACGTCCGCGACGCCCTGTTTATCGGCCGGCGCTTGAATCGCTTCGTCCGAGAGAATGGAGCCGTGCACTTCCACCGTCTTCGTCACATGCTCCGGTACCACGATGAGGCGCATGCCGTTGGCGAGCGTCATCGAAACCGGATGCAGCGTGTCCGCGGGCACTTCGACTTTTGAGAATGCGGCGCTCGCCCAAGCCGGAAGCGGCTGCGGCTTTTCCGGCGTGAGCGTATTGTTTTCTTTGGCCGGAGCGGAGGCGCCGGCACTCACTTTGCCGATATTTTTCGGCACCGCATACGCGACGATCGCCTTGTCGGGGTTCACGTATTCGCGGAAGACGCGATTCACGTCGGCAACGGTCACGCGTTTCATCGCGTCGATCAACTCGTCGGGCGACGCCGCGCCGCGCGCGGCAACGGCATCGCTCCATTCGAACGCCAACCCTTGGATCGAATTGCCACCGAATTGCGCGTCCGCAATCGCGCGCTGCTTCGCGACTTCGACCAGATCGGCCGGCAAACCGTTGGTGCGATATGCCTGCAGAACCGCACGCAGGTCCGCCTCCGCGCTTTCCGCTTTGGTCGTGACGGGCACGATGGAGAGCGCGGCAGTCGCCGTTGCGTACGCGTGGGATTCAACGTCTTGGAAGCCCGCATAGAGCGCTTTTCCGGACGCGACCAAGCCGTAGAGGTCGCCGCGCTGGTTGTTCAGCACCGATTCCAAAATCTGCGCGGCGGCGTAATCTTTGTCTTTCCAGCCCGGCAGCCGGTATGCCATCGCGACGATCGAGTACGGCTGATCGCTGTCGACGTGGTAGGTCGCCGACTTCATCGGCTGCAGTACGACTCTGCCGCGCGCCGGCAATTTGGCCGCGGGGATCGTTCCGAAATACTTCTCGACCAGCTTCACGGTCGACGGGCCGTCGACATTACCGGCGATGACGTACGTCGCGTTGTTCGGGTGGTACCACGCATCGTAGAACTTGCGCACCACGGCTGCGTTGATTTGATGATTGAAGGAGTACAGGGTGCCCAAGCCGTCTTTGGCATACGGCGTACCCTTGAAAATCGACGGTAAAATGGTGCGAAGAAACAACTTTTCGATCGGTACGCTGTCGTCTTGAGTCACTTCTTGTTTGATGGCGCCGCTCTCGGCTTCCCATCCCGACTGCGCGAGCGTCACATGTTTTGCGCGGTCCGCTTCGACGCGCAGCGCCACATCCAGATACTGCGCGGGTACCTGGAAGAAATACTGCGTGACTTCCGCTTGCGTGTCCGCGTCGTAATCGCCGCCCATCAACTGGCTGATTTCGAACAGTTGCGTTTGCGATACGTCGGGCGTGCCGCGGAACATCATATGTTCGAGGGCGTGCGCTTCGCCGGGGAACTGCTGCTCGTTGGAACCGGCGCGGTAATTGAGAACCGATGTGACCACCGGCGCGAGCGGATCGCGAACGACCACGACTTGCAAACCATTCCGGAGCGTTGCGCGCGTCACTTGAAGCGGCTGCGCCGCCGCGGGCAAATGCGCGAAAAAAGCCGCCCCGATAACCAAGGCGGCCGCACGGACGAAGCGTACTGCATTGTTCATGCGCCCGGAATTCAAGACGACAGGAGCATCGCCCTCGCGCTGGGTTCGCCCTCGATCAGCGCGCGCAGGCCGCGATGCTCGACGCGCTCGAGCGTCGAATCGTCCTGAACGATCCGCGCAGCGATTGCGCTGGCTTCTTTATAAAGCGCGAAATCCCGGACGATGTCGCCGAAGCGAAACTCGGTCCTGCCCGACTGGGCCGTGCCGGCGAACTGGCCCGCCCCCCGCAGTTGCAAATCTTCTTCGGCGATCTTGAAGCCGTCCGTAGATTCGGTCAGGATCTGCAAGCGCTCGACTTCGCCCGCTTCGTCCGGCGCAATGAGCAGGCAATACGACTTGGCGGCACCTCGCCCGACCCGGCCGCGCAGCTGATGCAGTTGCGCCAGCCCGTATCGGTTGGCGTCGAGCACCACCATGACGCTGGCATTGGGAATGTCCACGCCGACCTCAATGACGGTCGTCGCCACGAGCACCTGCAGGTCGTTCCGCGAAAAGCGCTGCATCACGTCTTCTTTTTCGCGCGGCGTCATCCGTCCGTGCAGCAGTCCGAGTTTCAAATGCGGAAACACGTCGTTCTGCAGACGCTCGGCTTCCGCGACGACGCTCGTGAGATCGTTTTCCGATTCGTCGATCGCGGGCGCTACTATGTAGGCCTGATGTCCCGCGGCAACGTTCTTCTCGACGAAGTCGTACGCCAGATGCAAACGCGTGCGGCGCAGCGCGAAGGTTTCGATCGGCGTGCGCCCCGGCGGCAATTCGTCGATGGTCGAGACGTCCAAGTCCGCGTAAATCGATTGCGCCAACGTGCGCGGAATCGGCGTCGCCGTCATGTGAAGCGTGTGGGGCGCGACGCCTTTGGCGCGTAAACGCGCGCGCTGCTGCACGCCGAAGCGGTGCTGCTCGTCGATTACCACGAGCCCGAGGCGCTTGAAATCCACGCCCTCGGTAAGCAGGGCATGCGTGCCGACCGCAAGCAGCGCTTCACCGCTTGCGATGCGCTGCGCCGCGACGGCGCGCGCTTTGGCGCTCTGACTTCCGAAGACGGCTTCGACCGTAATGCCGAAGGGAACCAGAAGCGGCGCGAGTTTGGCGGCGTGCTGCGCTGCGAGAATTTCCGTCGGCGCCATGAGTGCGGATTGAACGCGGCTGCGCGACGCAAGCAGAATGGCCGCGGCGGCAACGAGCGTTTTGCCGCTTCCGACGTCGCCCTGCAGAAGCCGGTTCATCGGCGCGTCCTGCGCCATGTCGCCCCAGATCTCGGTGATGACGCGCCGCTGGGCGCCCGTGAGCGGGAACGGCAACTCGCGTTCCAATTCGGCAAGCAGCGTCGGCGCGGCGCGCAATCGCTCTGCGGTGTGTTCCGAGCTGCGTTCGCGGCGCTTCAACTGCGCGGCAAGCGCAAGCGCGAGAAACTCGGTGAAGATGAACCGCTCGCGCGCTTTTTCCGCGTCCTCCGGATTTTGCGGCGCATGCATCGCGCGATAAGCCTTCTCGAGTGCCGGAAAGGCTTTTTCCCTCACGATCGATGGCGGCAGCGGATCCTCGACGGCCAGCAGCAACAGGTGCGGCAGATTGCGCGAAATCACTTGATGAATTTTGCGCGTCGTCAGCGTCTTACTGGCGGAATACACCGGCACGATTTCGCCGGTGTACGTTTCGTTCTCCGCGAGCACGCGATGCGTGACCACATTCATCTTCGCACCCGCGAGCGTGCGCTGCACGCGGCCGCGAACGAAGAGGCGCATCCCTTTCTTCAGCGCGCCGATGAGATACGTTCGCCCGAACCACGTTGCAACGAACGTGCCGCTTTCGTCTTCGAGTTCCGCTTCCACGATTGCCAGATGCCGCGCGCGCCGTTCCTTGACCCACACAATCCGCCCGACGGCATTTTCCTCGGCATTTTCGCCCCGCCCGAGCCCCAACGCCGATGCCGGCGTCGGATAACGCAGATCTTCGTAGCGGTACGGAAAATCGCTCAGCAAGTCGAGCGGCGTGCGGATGCCGAGTTCCGCGAAGCGCTCCGCCGTTTCGCCGCCTACGCCGGCCAAATCCTCAATGCGCGCGGGCGGCGCTTTGCGCGCCGCTACTTGGCGCGCCGTAGCAGCTCTCCGCCTACATCCTCGAGCGTCACGTTCGAGGCTTTGAGCATCACGAAGAGGTGAAAGAGCAGATCCGCCGCTTCCCACACGAGTTCGTCGCGCGAGGCGTTTTTCGCCGCGATCACCACCTCCGTGGCCTCCTCGCCGATTTTCTTGCCGATCGCGTCGATGCCGCCGGCATAGAGTTTGGCTACGTACGAAGATTGCGGATCGGCGTTCTTTCGCGCTTCGAGAACGTCTTGTAAATGCGCGACCGCCTGAGTAAACGCGTTTTGCTCGGGCAGCACGACGTCGTAAAAACATGAGGCCGCGCCCGTATGGCAGGCCGGTCCGTTCGGAATGACGCGGTAGAGCACCGCATCTCGATCGCAATCCGAAAGCACCTCGACGACGCGCTGCGTGTTTCCGGACTCTTCGCCTTTATGCCAAAGTTTTTGACGCGAGCGGCTGTACAAATACGTCGATTTTTCGGCGATCGTTTTTTCGAGCGCCTCGGGGTTCGCGTAGGCAAGCGTCAACACCGCGTTGGTCCGCGCATCGGCGATCACCACCGGAACGAGTCCGTCCGCGTTCCACTTAACGTTCTCCAGCATGCGCTCAGCTTGTCGAAGGCCTTATTGGAATCCCCCGCGCGCGCAAAAACGCCTTGAGGTCGGAGATCGCCAGTTCGCCGAAGTGAAAGAGCGACGCGGCGAGCGCCGCATCCGCGCCGGCTTCTTCGAACACGCGCGCAAAGTCGTCTGCATTGCCGGCCCCGCCCGACGCAATCACGGGAACGTCTACGGCGTCGCGCACCGCGCGCGTGAGTTCAACGTCGAAACCGGACTTCGTTCCGTCGCGGTCCATACTCGTGAGCAGAATCTCGCCTGCGCCAAGTTGCGCGCCACGCTGCGCCCACGCAACCGCTTCGAGGCCCGTCGGGGTGCGGCCGCCGTCGATCGCGACTTCCCAGCTGCCCGTGCCGGGCTTACGCCGGGCGTCGATTGCCAGCACGACGCACTGGCTTCCGAAGTCCGCGGCCGCTTCCTCGAGCACTTGCGGCGTCCGAACGGCGGCGCTGTTGAGCGAAACTTTATCGCAGCCGGCGCGAAGCAGTGCACGCACGTCGTCCACGCTGCTCGCGCCGCCCCCGACGGCGAACGGAATGGTGAGTCTGTTCCGCAACCGCGCGGACGACCTCGCGCGTCGCTTTACGCCCTTCTATGGTCGCGGTGATGTCGAGAAATACGAGTTCGTCGGCGCCGGATTCTTCGTAGAGACGGGCAAGTTCGACGGGATCTCCGGCGTCGCGCAGTCTGTACGAAACGTACGCCTTTCACGACGCGCCCATCCTTGATGTCCAGGCACGGTACGATGCGGCGCGCGAGCATCAGAGATAGAGTTCCATCTCGCGCCCCGTGGCAAAACCGAGTTCCTGGTACAACGCGCGGCCTTCGTCGCTCGATCGCAGCAAAACCCGCGCGCAGCCGCGCTCGCGCGCCCACGCGATGACGAGCTGCATCAAACGCGTCGCTACCCCGCTGCGGCGATATGCGGGCTGAACGAAGACGGCGTTCACGTGCCCGCTCAGCGTCCCGAAGCAAAACCTGCGGTAGTCGTCCGAAACGGAAATCATCGCGCAGCCGACGGGTCTCTCGCCGTCGAGAGCCAGGAAAAGCTGCGCGTTGCCTGCAGATTGTCGTCCGCCGAAATACGCGCAAAATTTTGCGCGCCATTCCTTCGACCGCGCGTCGAAGTCGCTGCCCATTTCGATCGCCATCTCTTGACGCAACGCGGCGGCGGCGGGATACTCCTCGACGCGCCCTGCGCGGCATTCAACCGCCGAGCGCATCACGTTCGAGCAGTTTCGTGAGGCCGTACACCGTTTCCACATGCGGAACTTCGAGGCCGTAGCTGCGCGCAAGTTCGAGCGCCGCGCCGGCGATCGGCTCGAGTTCGAGCGGACGTGCCGGCTTCCAAGTCCTGCAGCATCGAAGTCTTCACGTCCGCGATGTGCTCCGCCCATTTGCAGACGCTCGTCCGCATCGACGCCGGGTTCGACGCCCGACGCTCGCGCTATCGTCAAACCTTCTTCGATGATGACGCGCAGCAGCGCGCGCACGGGCGGATCGCTCAGCATCGTTTTGCACGGTCGCTCGCGTGAGCGCGCTCACGGGATTGAGCGCGAGGTTGTTGACGAGCTTTCGCCAGATGTTTCTGCGGATGTCCGGCTCGATCGGCGCCGTGAGTCCCGCTTGCGCGAACGCTCCCGAAAGCTCGCTGATGCGCCGCGTCGTCGATGCCGTCGAGTTCGCCGATCGGATAGAGCGATGCCGCCGCTTTGATTCACGAACCCGGGACGCGGAACGATGTCCGGACGCATGCACGACGCCGCCGATGATGCGCTCGTACGGAATCGTCCGCAGGATCGCAGCCGCCCGGGTCGACGCTTTCGAGCGGCGCGTTCGCGTGAATACCAGAACGGCAAGCCGTTTTGCAGCGTGACGAAGACGGCACGCTCGCGCAGGATCGCGCTCGAACTGCGGCAAGACGCCCGTCCACTGCTGCGACTTGAAGGTTATCAGCACGAAATCGGGATCGCCGAAGTCGCGCAGATCGTGCGACGCGGGAACTGTGGCGGTAAAGCGGCCGAGCTCGCTGCGGACGCTGCAGACCGTCGCGCCGGATCGCTTCGAGGTGGGCGCCGCGCGCAACGACGCACACCTCGACGCCGGAACGCGCAAGCGCGGCGGCTATGAACCCGCCGATCGCGCCGGCGCCGAATACTGCAATCTCGCACAGTCATCGTAAAATTTTATAAGGCGACGGGCAGATTCGAACTGCCGAATGGAGCTTTTGCAGAGCTCTGCCTTACCACTTGGCTACGTCGCCGAACATCCCGAGCGGGTGGCGGGAATCGAACCCGCGCGTCAACCTTGGGAAGGTCGCAGGCTGCCATTACATCACACCCGCCCACGCTGGGCGAGGCCCTCGTTCTCCCCGGTCGCGGCCCGCGCCCTACAATCGCCGGCCGGAGCGGCTGGTTGCAGCGGCGAACCGGGCAGGCGTGACGTGGATTTATGCCATTCCCGCATGGCTGTTTATGATCGGCCTCGGTCATCGGCGCGTGCGCGCTCGCATGCGGCGCGCTCGCCTTCACGCGGCGCGCATCACGCGCAACGAACGGATCACGCATAACGACGTCGCGGGCCCGATTCTCACGATCATCGGCACCGTGCTGGCGGTCATGATGTCGTTCATGGTCGTCGGCGTTTGGCAAGAGTACGACACGGCCGCGCAAACCGCGCAGACCGAAGCCAGCGCGCTCGTCGGATCTCCATCACCTCGCGGATGCCTTCCGGAACCGAGCGCACGCGTCTGCAAAGCACGAGTCGACCGGTACATTACTCGTCGTCGACGCGACGAATGGCCGAGCATGCGTCACGGCGGCGAGAGCCTCGAAGCGCACGACGACAGCGTACGATATCGAAGCGACTGTCGCCGCGTTGCGCCCGCGCAATGCGGCCGACCAAGCGCTGCAGACGCGAGCGCGAACGTTTGGCCGGCACGTTTCTGGACGCCCGGCGCAGCCGCATTCACGACAACCGCCAAGGCATCCCGCTCGTCCTTTGGGCCACGATGCTGCTCACCGGCAGGTAACCGTCGTGTTTTCATTCTATTTTCGCGTCGATCGTCCGCAGGCGCAGTACCTGATGGTCCTCGCCTTGACGGCGGTGATCGCCGTCACTTCTCGCTCATCGCTGAACTCGACTATCCGTTTCGCGGCGACATTGCCGTCGATGCCGTACTCGTTTGCTGCACACTCATGCATAGCATTGCACGAACGTCGTCGCACGCGATAGTCTGCCGCCCAGAATGTTGACGGCGCGGCCGGCGATGATCGCGATAGTCACGAGCGACGTCAGCGCCTCGGCCATCATCAGCACCTTTGCCAGTCGGGTGAGCGGAAACGTGTCGGTCGGGCTGAACGCCGTCGCGTTCGTGAACGAAAGAAAGACGTAATCGATAAACCGCGGTCTCCAGCGCATGCGCGTCGCGCACGTCGGTCCGCAGCGACATCTGCGGAAACAAGAAAGTCCGCGCGGCGCAGTTCTGCGATCGGCATCCGTGTGCACCGCGCGAGTCGGGTCCGCCGCCGTCGATCTCCCAGAACCACAACGCGTACACGATCATGTTCGTGAGCCAAATCTGCACGGCCGCGAGCAGCAACTGCTCGCCCGTTGATCGCCTCGCATGATGCTGCGGAGAGCTGCCAGGTGAAAAGCAGCACGATCGTCGCGACGTTGAAAGCGTTCAGCACCGCGATGTGCGCGATCGAGGCAGGCGCTGCCACTGTTGCTTCCTGATGGCGCTGCGGCGGAACGACCATGAGCGGCACCAAGATCGCCAGCAGCGAGAGCGGCAACAGCCAGAACGGGCCGACCACGAGCTTCGGGCGGCAGCGTACGTAGAGCACGAGCGCGCCACGGCACGCCAATGCCGCATGCCAGCGTGGCTCGTCACGAGGCGTCTCTTCATGCATGCGCTCTACGTTCGCGAGCAGCCGCCGCTTTGCATCCTCGTCGCCGGATCGCCAGGCTGTTATGTCGACTCATGGCAACCGATTTTCGCGACGGCAAAACGTTCCCGCGGCGCGGCCGCGAGCCGCTGGGCGGCGCGTACTGTGGCTTGCGCGCGCTGTTCGACAAAGCGCGCGCATCCGCGAGCGGCACGATTCACGACTACATCTATCCGTGTCCGATGGACAAGGGCGTCTTGGAGCGCTGGGGCATCACGCCCGGCGCAATTCGACGCCGCCATTCGTACGAACACGACCGACGAGGCGATTTTGACGTGGCTGCAATCGCGCGACGACGCCGAAGCAGATCGAGGCCGCGAACCGGTGGCTTGTCAGCGAAAAAGCCGAAAACCTCGACCGGCAGGACTCCGAGGAAGGCGCCGGCGCGACAGCATAACATATCCGGCCCATGGGACAAAAGAATCGAGTTCATGCGGCCCGACGGCAAGGCGTGCGCCCGGCTATTACGCGGCGCCGGAAAAAGACGCGGAGCGCACCGGGCGTGGTCATCATCGAAGAATGGTGGGGCGTTACGCCGCGAATCATGGACATCGCAGACCGCTACGCGGCGCTCGGTTATCGCGCGCTGATTCCCGATCTGTTTCGCGGGCGAACCGCCGCGGTGGGCGACGAGGCCAACCATTTGGTCGAAGGCCTGGACTTTCGGACGACGCATATCGCAAGACGTGCGCGGCGCGCTGCAACATCTCAAGAAGAACGGCAAGAAGAGCCGGCGTCACCGGATACTGCATGGGCGGCGCGCTCGCGCTGCTCGCTGCAATGCATTTGAAAGAACCGGACGCCGCCGTTGCCTTTTACGGGTTGCCGCCGACGGAAGCGGGCGATCCCGGCACGATCGAAATTCCGCTGCAATGCCATTACGCGAACTCACGACGAGTTTTTCACACCCGACAAGGTCGGCGAGTTTGAAGAGCGGCTGAAGACAGGCAAAGTGCCGCACGAAGTGTACTGGTACGACGCAGAACACGGCTTCTGCAATCCGAACCCAGCCCGGCAACGCGGGGTTAGGCCACTACCATGCGGCCGCCGCGCACGAGGCGTGGGAGCGTGCGGTCCGGTTTTTCAAGAACACGCTCGGAGTGACGCTTCGCCGTAGCTATTCGAATTTCGTTCCGGCGTTCACCGGCGCGGAGCGCATCGCGCCTTGCTGCAGGCCCCATTTGCGCAACAGGCGATCGTAGGTGCCGTTTGCGATGACGGCTTTGAGCGCCGTCTGAACGCGATCGCGCAGCTGCGGATTCTTCTTCGAAACCGCGATGCCGTACGGAATCACGCCGAACTGCTGTCCGCCAACCATGTACGCTGTTGCCGCCGCCGAGCGTGCGCGCAAGATGCGCGACGACGGGATAGTCGGAGATGTGCGCCATCGATTCGCCGGCCAAGAAATGCCGGAGCGCTTCGTCGTCGGTCGCATACGCCTGCATCGTGATCGGGTGCAGTCCCAGCGCGACGCACTTCTTGCGACTGCGCCTGCGACGCGCGGTCTCCTGCGACGTGCCGCGTTCCAAGTCGACGGTCATGCCGCACAGGCTCGCGAGATTGAAGATGTGATGCGGATTGCCGGCCTGCACCAGCATGCCGCTGCCGGCCAAGAAATAGTCGACGAAATCCACCGTCTTCGAGCGCTCGCGCGTGTCCGACATCGCGGAGATGACGAGATCGTACTTGCCGCCGTTGAGATCTTGATCAAGTCGTTGAAGTCGTGGTTTTGAAATCGAAGGCCGTCACCGATCTGCGCGGACGAGCGCCTGAGCCAGATCGTAGTCGAAGCCTTGAACCTGCTTGGAATGGCCCGCGTAGAATTCGAGCGGCGCGTACGAGATGTCCGAGCCGACGCGCAGCTGGCGTGCGATGCGCGGCGCCGCGATCGGCGCCATGGCGAGAACGAAGCACGAGCACGCGGGCGAAAACGCGATTTCATGCACGCCCCCAAATAGTGTCCAGAACTGCTTATCGGTAGACTGGGCGGCCGCAGGTTAGTCAAAAAGGACGCCGGATGCACTCGATGAACGCAGCGCTACGATGCCCGCGCACGCCCTAGCCGATCACCCGTTTCTGCGGGCGTGCCGGCGCGAGCCGGCCCCATATACGCCGGTCTGGCTGATGCGGCAAGCGGGACGATATCTGCCCGAATACCGGCGCATTCGCGATCGCTTCTCGTTTCTCGAACTTTGCCGGGACTCGGACGCGGCGGCACAGGTGACGGTCGATACGGTTCGGCGGCTGGGCGTCGATGCCGCGATCATCTTCGCCGACATCCTGCTGCCGCTGGTGCCGATGGGCGCCGGACTGACGTACGAAAAGGGCGACGGCCCGCGCATCGAGCGCACCGTGCGCACCGATGGGCGACGTCGACGCGCTGCATCCGGTCAGCGTGCAAGAATCGCTCGGATTCGTCGCGCAGACGGTGCGGCTCGTATGCAAGGAATTCGACAACGAGGCGCCGGTCATCGGGTTCGCGGGCGCGCCGTTCACCGTCGCATCGTACGCGATCGAAGGCGGAGGCTCGCGCAACTACGTCGCCACGAAATCGCTGATGTACCGCGATCCGGCAGACGTGGCATCGCTTCATGGATCGTGGTCGCGCAACTTACCGCGGCCTACCTTAACATGCAGATCGATGCGGGCGCGCACGCCGTGCAACTCTTCGATAGTTGGGTCGGCGCGCTTTCGCCGCACGACTACCGCGATTACGTTCTTCCGCATTCAGCAAAGTGATCGACGCGATTGCGCCGGGCATGCCCGTGATTCATTTCGGAACGATGACCGGCGCTTGCTGACCGATATGCGCGATGCGGGCGGCGACGTCATCGGCCTGGACTGGCGCGTCGAACTGGACGAAGGCGTGGGCACGGTTGGGCGACGGCGTCGGCGTTCAGGGAAATCTCGATCCCGTCTTGCTCTTTGCAACGCCGGCGAGGATGCGCGCAGCGGCGTGCGCGATATTCTGCGGCGCGCCGGCGGCAAGCCGGGACACATCTTCAATTTGGGACATGGCATATTGCCGGAAACGCCGGTCGACAACGTGCTTGCGCTGATCGATGCGGTGCACGAATGCAGCGCGCGATGACGCGTGCGACGCAGTCGTGCTGCTGGGCTTCGGCGGTCCCGAAAGCGCCGGACGAGATCCGTCCGTTTCTGGATCGCGTGCTGCACGGCCGGCCGTGCCGCAAGCGCGCTACGAAGTCAGTCGTCCAGCATTACGAGCTCATCGGCGGCAAATCGCCGTTCAACGAACTCACGCAGCGTCAGGCGGATGCGCTTGCGCGCGAACTGCCGGGCCCGCGGCATCGATGCAACGGTTCGTCCGGCGTACGTCAATGCCGCACCGTTCGTGACCGACGTCGCCGAGCGAGCTGCGGCAAAGCCGCACTCGGCCGGTCGTCGTCATTCTGGCTGCGCATCAAAGTCCGGCGAGTTGGGACAAATATCGCCGGCTTGATTCCCGACGCGATCGTACGTTCCGCCGTATTACGACCGGCCGCTTTTCGTCCAGGCGCATGCGGAGCGCGTGCTCGAAGCGCTGAAGCGGCTCGGCAAAGATGCGTTCGACGGCGTTGCGTTGATCTTTACCGCGCACAGTATTCCGCAGGCGATGGCGGATGCGAGCCCTTACGTCGCGCAATCTCAGCGTTCGGCGCGCCTCGTCGCAGAATGCGTCGCGCGCCGCGTGTTGGCAGATCGCCTATCAGAGCCGCAGCGGTTCGCCCGCGGACACGTGGCTCGAGCCGGACGTGCGAGACGTCCTGCGCGACTTGCCCTCGCACGGCATACGGGAAGCGATCGTCGCGCCCATCGGCTTCTTGTGCGACCATGTGGAGATACTCTACGATCTCGACGTCGACGCCGCGAATGCAGCTGCGCGAAGCGGGCGTGCGCATGGAGCGCGCCGCCGCGCTCAACGATCATCCGCTGTTCATTCGAATGCTGGCGGATCTCGTCGAGCAATGCGCCGCGTAGCGATCCTAGGCGCCGGCGTGAGCGGCTTGTCCGCCGCGCTCGATCTTCTCGACGCAAAACGCGAACGCGGAGTAGACCTCGACCTCGCAGTGTACGAACGCAGCATTCGTGCCGGCGGCTGCATTCAGACGCTGCACGACGGCGGCTATACGATGGAGCTCGGGCCCGATTCGCTGCTCGCGGAGAAGCCCGCCGCGCGCGATCTGCTACGCCGCTTAAACCTCGAACGCGAACTCGTTCGCGATGCGCGCGGAGTATCGCGGCTCGCGTATCGTGCATCGCGGCAAGTTGCACCGGATTCCGAGCGAGTTTCGGCTGTTCTCGCCGAAGTCGCTGCCCGCGCTGCTGACCAGCGGCATCTTCAGCGTACCGGGTATGGCACGAGCGGCATTGGAGCCGTTCGTTCCCGCACGATTGTCGAGTGAGAGACGAGAGTTTGGCTTCGTTCGTGACGCGCCGCTTCGGACTTGAAGTGCTCGAACGGCTCGCGCAACCGCTCATCGGCGGCATCTATTCCGGCGATCCCGAGCGCCTGAGCATGCAAGCCACGCTTCCGCAATTCGTCGAGATGGAGCGCACGTATGGAAGTCTGACTCGAGCGATGCGCGCGCACGGCGGCGCCGGTACTTCACACGGTGCAAATCCGCAACTGATGAGTTTGCGCGGGGGTCTGCAAAGCATCGTCGACGCCATGCTCGACATCATCGGACCGCACGTGCGCGCGGCGAGTGACGTCGTCGCGATCGCTCGCGCCGAGAACGAATGGCGAATCGCATTCGCGGACGGCTCGCGTGCGCAAGCCGACGCCGTGGTGTGCGCGCTGCCCGCGTATGCGGGAGCGCGCGCCATCCGTGATTGCGATCCACAACTTGCAGGAGCTGCTGGAAAGCATCCGCTACAACTCGATCGCCACGGTCAACGTTGCGTACGACGCGCGCGAGCTTCCGCCGCTGCCGTCCACTCCTGGCTTCGTCGTCCCGTATATCGAAAACCGGCGGATTACCGCGGCAACGATCGCGACGCAAAAGTACCCCGAACGCTCGCCCAGCGGCGCGATGCTGCTGCGGGCATTTATCGGCGGCGCTCTCCAGCCGCAACTGGTCGAATTGCCCGACGCGGAACTTGCGAACATCGCGCGCGACGAATTTCACGCGCTGCTCGGCATAACGGCCGAACCGGAATTCGCGGTTACGCGACGGTGGAACCGGCTACTTCCGGAGTACGCGGTCGGGCACGTACCACTCGTCGAAGCGATCGATCAGCATGTGAATGCGCTGCCCGGCCTTGCGCTTGCCGGCTGCGCTTACCGCGGCGTCGGTATTCCGGATTGCGTTGCGACCGGCCGCGCGGCTGCAGCCCATATTCTGCGAAGCTGGGAAATCGCCAAAGGCGGGTAACTCGCTTTAGCCGATTACCACCAGTTCAGGAGGTCTTCAACGATATGCGTCATGTTTTTGCGTCCGCGGCGGCGGTTCTAACCATTCTCTTTGCGGCGCAGGTCGCTGGCGCAGCCCCATATGCGGGCGCACAATATGCCGGCGTCATTACTTCCAACGTCGACACGGGCAGCGCGTACGCCGGCCAACCCGTCACACTCTCAAACGTCACCTCGGAAGACGGTTCGGTTAAAGGAGCGCACATGTACGGCTCCGTGACCCGCGTCGTTCGTGCGGGGCAAGGGCGTCCGGCGCAGTTGCAAATGACCTTCACGAAACTCGTACTTCCGAGCGGAGCAACCTACGCGGTAGACGGCGTCGTGACCGGCATGCAGGCGAAAACCAAGAACAATGCGCTCAAAGAGGTCGGCGGCGCGCTTGCCGGTATGATCGTCGGCAACATTCTCGGCAAAACAATCTTTCACGCGGCGAGCGGCATGGGCGGTTTCTTGGGCGCTGCCGGCGGTTATCTCATCGCACGCAACAACCGCACCAACATGAGCGTGCCCGCAGGATCCGCGGTGCGCGTCACACTGCGCACGGCGCGCCGTCAAGCCATCCGTTAAACGTGGACATCGACAAGACGCTTCGCAATACCGCGCTGCTGGCAGCCCGCCTCGCACTCGGCGGAACGCTGGCAGCGCACGGCGCGCAGAAACTTTTCGGCGCGTTCGACGGACCCGGCCCCGACAAAGCCGCGCAGATGATGCATTCGCTCGGATTTCGGCCCGGCGAGCGCTTCGCGACCGCAGCGTCGGCAACGGAACTTACGGCGGGCACGCTCATCTCAATCGGCGCCTTCGGTCCGATAGGGCCCGCGCTTTTGGTTTCGGTCATGCTCGTCGCCATAGAAACGGTGCATCGAGCGAAGGGCTACTGGAATTCGGGCGGCGGCTACGAGATGAACGTAATGTATCTCGCGCTCGCGCTCGTGCTCGCGAACGAGGGCTACGGATCGTTCTCGTTCGACGGTCTAACCGGCCTCGGGCAGAAGACTGCGTCCGCTGCATGCGTGGCTTGCGGTCGGCGGCGCGGTCGCCGGCGCAATTTCGATGCTTTCGCAGCGAACGTTTTCGCAAGAAACGACAACCGGCGAAACGCCGTCACCGGAGAAATCGCAGAGCCCCGCATAACGCGGGGCTCTGCTTCTTAGATGGTGCCAAGGGCCGGAATCGAACCGGCGACACCGTAATTTTCAGTCACGTGCTCTACCAACTGGTCTACCTTGGCACGGGCGACCGCCTTGGATTCTCTGCGCAGGCGTCGTCCCCTTGCCGCGCCAACAGGCGGCATCGTGAGTCAAATCTCGTCTTTGGACGCCTTCGCCGCCCTCGACGTGCGCACCGGCACTATCGTTGCAGCGGAGCCATTTCCGCAAGCGCGCAAACCCGCATACAAACTGACGATCGACTTCGGAAGCGAGATCGGCGTGAAACGGTCGAGCGCGCAAATTACGGCGCACTATGCGCTCGCGGATTTAGTGGACAAGCAAGTGCTGGCGATCGTCAACTTTCCGCCGCGCAGAATTGCGGGCTTTTCCAGCGACGTCCTCGTGTTGGGCGTTCCCGATGCGAACGGCGCCGTCGTTCTCGTTCGCCCGGATCAAAACGTCACGAACGGCGCGCGCCTGTACTGACAATCGCACGCGATGTATCGCCGGCAGCACGGCGGTGCTCTTGCGCTGTGGATGCGGCAGCGCGGGCTTCGGCGGCGGCGGAGTAGGCGTCGGCGGCGGAAGTTGCAACTTGTACACGTGCATGTGCTCCGGAATTTGTTCGGGAGCCGCCGTAACCGGGCGCGAATACAACACCGCCGCGACGATCAAATGCACCGCGAGTGAAGCGGCAAACGCGATGCGAAGAACACGACCGTTCGATGCTGCGTTCATATGCGAATAACAGCGCAGCAACTCCGATCGTGACGGCGTTACGGACTTGCGAGTGCGGCGTCCATCACTTCAGTTCGCGCGCGCCTGCGGCTTGGCGCACTTCCGAATGTACGTTCACGACGACACGCGCGGCCGGGTCGTAATTACCTTTCCCCGTCACACTTGCCCCGGATCCCGGCGACGACATTGTGACGGCGATCGTGTTGTGACCGCCTTGCTGTTCGCGCCCCGTGATCGTGAACACGACGTCCGTCATCACTGCGCTCGAATACGCATGCCACGTCGTGCCGACTTTTTGCGACGGCGCCGCGGCACAGCCCGCGGCGAACACGTTGAGCGGATTAATCATCATTTGCAGCAGCGGCCCGATCGCGGCGGCGCTGTTCGCCTTCGCTTCGGCCGCACCGCCGGTCGTGAATGTTCCCGTACTTCCGACGGTAATGACGCCTGCGCGATCGACGGTCACATCGAATTTCTTGCCGTCCAGCGGCACCATTTTCGGCGCTCTCACGACGGCGACGGCCTTTCGGTTGCCGTCGCTATCCGTCGCAGTAACCGTAAAGGCCAGCGAAATGTCCATGCCGCGTTGTCCCGAACTCAACTTCATGTTGTAGACGAACGCGTTGGGCGAGGCGACTTGCGCGGCGGCCGGAGCGCTGATAAGCAACAGCACCGGCAACGCCGTGCCGAAGATGCGAGGTTTCACGTTCGCGTTACCCTACTGCTTTTTTGCGTACGTGCTGGCGCCGAACCAGTCGATAGTCACGGCCGGCTCGTCACCGATGACCCACGCGTCGTGTCCGCTCGGGAGTGACGTCACGTCGCCGGGGTTTGCGACGAACTGCGTACCGTCGTCCATTTGAATCGCAACCCGTCCGGCCAGATGGTATTGCATGTGCGGGACTTGGCAACTGTCGGTTTTGGCGATTGGCTTTACGTCGACCGACCAGCGCCAGCCCGGGCGAAACGTATATCGGCCGATTTCCGAACCGCCGATGATGATGATCTCCGCCTTTCCGTTCGGAAACTCGCGTACTTCTTCGGGTGTGGCGAAACTGAGGTGTTGAGCGCGTTGATCAAGGCTCTGCATGGAAAACCTCCCTGCGTGCGATATGCGCAGTAAATAGTAACTTAGGTTACTATTATAGCGCTTATCAGGGCGAATCCCACAAGGATTCGGCAAGCAAGCGGGCGACCAAGCCATGGTATGTGCCGCATCGTGCACCGCTTCGCCCAAGCGCTCGACGACGACGACTACGTCGCGGCCGCGGCGTGCCTAGCGGAGCGTGCGCAGTACGACACAAGCGAGAAAATCATCATCGGCTCGGACCAAATCGTCGAATCGTTTCGCGCCGCATCGGAGAAGGGACGCAACGTTTTCGACTCAGTCGAGTTTCGCCACGAAATCGACCCGAACGCGCCGCTGGACATTCGCTTCATCGACGTTCTGCAACTCGACGGTGAAGAATTCGTGCTGGACCATACCATGTCGGTGAAGCTTTCCGACGACGGCTTGATCTGCGGACTCCAGCTGACGTATCCGCCGGGCGAACGGACGCGCCTCGGCGACTTCCTGCGCCGGCATAATCGAACGTGACGACCGGCGTCATTTGTCACGAACGCCTTGCGTACCCTATTCTTGTTTCGAGCACTGCATGGCCGGGAGGTGTTGAATGCTGCATCTGCTAGCGCTGGTAACCGCGACTGCTACGGCGAGGCCGAAAACGTATAGCCAGCCGTATCCGAACTGGCCATGCTTCGCCTCCGCGACCTGTAACGAACGGCCCGTGGCGTGCTTTGCGGCGGTGAAGTCGCACGCGCACCAAGCGTCGCCGGCGCCGAATCCTTGCGCGCCATTTGCAAGAGCGAATTTCAGTCGGCGTTCCTGCACAAAAAGGCAGCGGGCATTTGCCGGTGCGCTGCATACGCAACGCGATGGCCCGCCGAAAGGTGATATAGGAGCGACGCTTTCGGTTTACCTTAGGATGCCGTTCGGCCGTAGGGCCTCGGTGTTGCGGCGCATCCTGGCGTGCTTACTACTCCGTGGGCTTTCCGCCCTATGGTAATTCAGCAGACATCCGGCTATAGTGATGCGGCGGGCAGGCAATCATTCGAAAGGACCGTGTTATCATGGCTTTTCTATTGCGGCGTATTGCCGCGTTCATGCTGGCTTTAGCATTTCTCGGGACCGCTATCGCGGTGTCAGTCGCACCGGCCGGCGCATGCACGAAATCGTTCCGGGTCTTTAACGACACCGATACCGCTATCGAACAGTTGTACGTTGCGCCCACCGCAGCCGGGAGCTGGGAAGACGACGTCCTCGGCGACCATGTTCTGTACTCGGGCGAAAATACGGTCGTCGACATGTCGAGCGATACGCGTGATTACAAACTGTACGATGTAAAAGCGGTGTTCTCGAACGGTGCCGTGATCAGCGGCGGAAAGATCCCGATCTGCGCTGCCGTCAACGTACATATTCATGCCAGCGGCGTCACCTATAGCACCTCATAGCGGCCTTTAGGCCCCGCGGCAAGGCGCTTCTGCGGCGCTGCGTGGGGAAAGTCACGGGCTCGGCCGTGGGAAGAGGCCTGTGCCTACAATGGCCGCCGGTTCTGCCGATTATCCTTGGAGGGGGAGTCTTTCGAACCACGGCAACGGAGGTGCAATTACGGCCTTGCACCCTAAGCGAAATATTGAAGATACCTCCTTACGGGGCATGGTGAGCCGCGCGTTCGGCTCCCGCTCGTCACGTCTAGGAAACGATTCGGCTCCGGACCTCGACGAGGTGCTCACGGAGTTCACATCAGCGAGCGGGAAAACGATCAGCCTTGCGAGATCGAGCAGATTCATTTTGCCGAAACCGCCGGGGCAGCGCCGATTTCCGCCGAACCGCCCGTTACCGGCGCAGCGCGCGGAGAGCTGGAGGCACACCGCAAGAGGCTGGAACAGCTGCTGGCAAACGCGCGCCACATCGAGGAAATGCTCGCGAAGGAGGCTGCACAGGCACGCTCGTTGAGTGAGAACCTGAAGCTCGACGAGAAACGCGCAGCAGCGGCCCAAGCCGCCGAAGCCGAGCGAACCGCGACTGCCGAAGCTTCGGCCTACGCTCGAAATAGCGAAAAAGCGGCAGCCTATCAAACGAAGGTGGAAGGCGAGGTCGCTTCGGTCCGACAGGAACTCACCGCGGCGGAGGCCTCCGTCAAAGAACTGCAAGCGCGGTTAGCCCAAGCGCAGGACGTCGTGGCTCTCTCGAAGGCGAAACTGCTTGAAACTGAATCGCGCGCAACGGAGGCCGTAAAGCGCGCCGCCTTGGCGGGCGTCTTGACTCGCGACGCGCAGATACACGTCGCGAAATGCCGTGAAGCGCACGAAGCGGCGCTGGCAGAACTCTCGCAAGCGGAAGAGATCGCAAACAGCATCGCTCTAACCGCCCAAACGCTGAAAAGAATCCGGCAGCTCGGCACGACCGACGTCGCCTGACGCATCAGCGGCATGGTAAGATAGGCGCATGGCGCAGGCGATTTCGTCGACGCTGCTCTTGGCTTGTTCGCTCACGCTGGGACCGTTGATCTCGACGTCGCATCACGTTACCACCAAGACGTACGACGACGTGCGGGCGACGCTGCACTGGACCGCCGAACTGCGCTGGCAGCATCCCGACGAGACGGGCCAACGATACAAAGCCACGGCGCTCGGGCCGGCATACGTGCGCGTGTCCGCGCCTGGCATGACGCCGCAGGTGCTTTCGCTTACGCCGTTTTTAGCCGCCGGTCACGCGTACGCGCCGGTCGATGGTCCCGGCGACGGATGCGGCGCCGCCACAAACCTTACAATCGTACCGAAGGCCGGATCGCGCCTGCCTTACGTCGTTGCGTTCGTCGTGCTTGCTGAAAAGGGATGTATGGCGGTTCCGATCGTCTTCGTCCCGGTGCGCACCGGCGGTCGCTACGCGTATCTCGGAGCTCGGTATTACGCGCTATGGTCGAGCGTGCCGCACCCGACATCTGAAGTTCGCGCGGCCTCGATCGATCGCATATCGGTCCCGGCCGGCGAGGGTGGATCCGATGCTGCGAGCTGGATCCTTGACGTTGTAACAAACGCTCTTCCAACCGGCCCGCGCATCGTGACGTTCGCACCACCAAACAAACCAAAGCAAATCCGGCCGAGCTCGGCTATACTCTTAGGTGACCCGTACTTCGCGTGGTTCGCGCACTAGGCGGGTTCAGGCAGATGCAGCCGCAAAATCTCAGGCCGCTCGCAACCCGTTTAGTACTTAATTTCATGCTTAAGTTATGCTACGCGGTCTTGATTGCCGTTGCGGCTTGCACCGTTCCAGCCTTTGCTCAAGATAGCGCGCCGGCTGCCACGACGGGGCCGGTTCAGCCGTTCATCATCGCGCTCGCCAAAGAGTGGTTCTACCGCTTTCAAACCGGAAACGTCGATCGCTCGCAACTCGACGCGGTGACAAGCGCGGAACTGACGCGACCGGTTACGTATTTGCCATAACGTTCCGAAACGGCAGGGTTATCGAGCACATTGCCTTCGATCCAAGTGGTAAAATCGGCGGCATAGATTTCCAGACGTTCGTCCCCAAGGAGTGAGGAAGAAACCACGGCGCAGAACATCGACTTGTTTTAAATGCCGATTCATTGCCCGCGTTGGCATAAAGCACACTTTGAAGACTCCTGGCTTTGGGCAGAAAGTCCGTGACCGAAAGTGAAATACGCTTTTCTATCGACTAGGTGCCATCGTCGCTCTTGGCTTCGCAGTGCGACTCTAGCACAGGCTTTCACATAGACGCTATGCCGCTCTGGGATATTCCGTCGCGGCGAAACGATGTCTGCGAACCGCTGGCTCATGGAACGCAGAAAGCGCCTACGCCGTAGTGGCTACAACGCTGGACTTAACATACGCCGTCGCTCCCCTGATAGCCACCCCTGACAGGCTGAGTCATTTCGTTCGCGCATACCCACGCGATGAAGAAACAGCCTCTGTTCCACATGTGGATTACCGCGGTTTGACAGAACAAGACCGCGGTCTGTGGCGCAAAGCGGATCGTATCGAGCGCTATGCACTGAGAGAGCGTTCTATCGAAGAGGTTCCAGCAGAATCGCTCAATTTCTCGACTCGTAGAATTACGACGTCCCTATTTGTTTTTTGAGGGCGCATCGTCGATCGACGCAGTCGAGGATGACCGTTTGATGCGCTCGCTGTGGACGGCGCTGACATTCGCATCACGCTGCATTTCGTGTGCGGCCTACTATCTGGGGGGGGCGAATCCAGCCCGAAAAGAACAGAACCGGACGGGGTGACGAGAATAACTAACGGCTGACCTGCTTCTTAATCGCCCCGCTGCTTGGGTCGATGCCCGCCTTCTCGTACAGCCTGCGCCAGAAGAGCCCGTCTCGCGCGGCTCTGGCCTTCTGTGCGCCTCGTATCATTCCTTCGTCTTCTGGCCGCCCAGATACGGCTTTCCCCGAGGCGCTTCGTAGAGCGCTGCCAAAGATCGCATTGATCTTCGGCAACGCCGAAATGTAGCGTTGTGGTTCGACCGATGGCGGTCGGGAATCGAATGCGGCGATCAGTGCCGTCCTCACTCTTTCATCAGCTAGTAGCGATCAAAATGATCGTCGTTGCGACGGTACTTCTGCTGATAACGCGAAAAGTTCAGGCGCGCTTCCGTCAGCGAGTAATTGTAGTTGGGACCGCAGTCGGGAACCCCGGCTGTCTCGTCTGCGCCATAGTAATCGGGTCTTATTCGATAGCGAGGATCGTCCTGTCCATCATCGCACCAGCCGTCGCAGCTCACACGCGTGCGTTGACTGGCGAGACGTGAGCAGAGTCGGATATGCGCAACAGGGGCACACGTCCAAGCGCGGCTCACTATAACATATATCGTAGGGCTGCGCGGCTTCTCGTCACTTCCGCATCGCCAGTCACGCATAAATGCTATGCGCCGCCGCTGGAACGATTCAAAGACGTCGTTGTTAGAGTTCATGTTATTGCGGTCGCGACACCGCGTACGCTATCTGCCGCGCGCCAATGCCTCGCAGCGGTGGTTAATTCACCCTAGTCCAGCGAATGTCCGCATCCCCGCCCTTCGCTTTTCCAGGCGGGCATCAATACCAGAAAGGCGCTTCATCCCACCTTGGCATTGTGCCAACACGGCGCACAATGCCTTGCTCATACGCAATCGCTCGTATTCCATCGAGGGAAACGCGATCAGAACTCAGAGAGCAAGCACCGCTGATCAATCGTGTTCACCGACATGCTAATCGGCAAGAAGCAGCCTCTCCCCGTCGACATCAGGTGCGCGGCGTAATCGGCAAGCGCTGTGCCTCGTCAGGCGTCCATGCGAACCACATACGTGCAGCCTTGTAGCCGTATCCAGAGGACGCGAAAAGCCCCGACAAATCAGGGCTTTTCTCTATGCCCCCCGGAGGTCAGAACTCTAGGGGAAAAATGGCGATGCTGAAGGGGCTCGAACCCTCGACCTCCGCCGTGACAGGGCGCGCCGCTAACGCGTTGAAAGCGGGCCGATCAAATGGACCTGGGCATTGTCTTCGGGTTGTCCGGCATAGGCGTCGGCATCATTTCGTTGGTTTATACTCGCACGCAAGCACTTCAAGTGAAGCGTCAGGCGGATGCGGCGCATAGGGCGGCCACTATGGAGATTCAAAACGCCATGGTGCAGCGCATCTACGATATACGGGCTCAACTCACTGATCGCCCGATAGCGTTGAAGGAATATCTCTCCGGCGATCCCACAATCGGCGAGTTGCGCTTACCACGACCCCGAGTACCTGCAATCAATGATGTTCGTTCGCAATGGGATTGACGGCTTGCAGGACATCTATTTCTTACGCAAACGGTCGCTCAGTGGACGATCACCGCTGGCGCACTTGGGTATCGGCGTTCGCGCCGGTTGCGCGCATGCCGATCGCACAAGCAATCTTTGAAAATGCGGTCGAGCGCAAGCATTGGATCCGGAGTTCGAAACGTTCTTTCGGCAGCTGTTGGAGCGGGCAAATTGCTCAGCGATCCGGCCGCTGCGAAATAACAAAGAAGCCCCAGCGCATATGCACCGAGGCTTCTTTTTAAATGGCGACGCTGAAGGGGCTCGAACCCTCGACCTCCGCCGTGACAGGGCGACGGAACCCTAGCCGGAACACACGATTAGGAGGTTCGTCATGAGACCGACCATATATGTGTTTCTCCTCCTCGGCATCATTGCGGTGTCGGGAGTGGCGGCCGCAGAAGCCTCCCGCAGCCCACGTCTCTTCACTCCAAAGCGCCCGCTTCGTTAAAGTGCCGTTCTTGCCGCCGTGCGTGCGCGTCGCCATGGTGGAAGGGGATCCGCGCCGAGGCGCTTCCGTGGAGATTGCCAAAATAGCATCGGGATGCATGATTCCACCACACTGGCACGCCGCAAATACGCAGCTAATCCTCATAAGCGGATACGGGTCGCATCAATTCAAAGGAGAAGCACCCGTCACTTTGCACGCCGGTGATTATGTCTACTTACCGGCGCGGCGCGTCCACTCGTTCCATTGTATTTCAGAGTGCACGGCCTACAATTTGCAAGACGGCGCCGACGTTGTTCACTGGGTGAACTCACGCGGGCTCGATGTTTCGCCTACGGAAGCCTTCACACACCGTCAATAAACACAAGAAGGCAACTTGGTGACGCAACCACTAAAGAATGTAACGCTCTCCGAAACAGACTTCACGTATCGCTTAGGAGATTTTGAAACCGCATTCGCAAAGGCTACTCCTTTGACGTGTAGGCGAGCGGTGCCGCTGAGAGCATCGAGGACGAGGAGATTAGTCAGTACGCGAAAGTAATAGCTGAGATCCGAAGGCGATCGAGAGGGCCAGCATAGAAGCCGAAAAGTTATCGGAATTACTACCTGCGCCTCAAGATGACGCGCAAGCCTAATGAATCCGATGATGCTGCTCGCAGTTTTCATTTGCGGCTTTTGGGTGCTCGTCGGTTTGTTCATCGTTCTGCTTGGACGCCATGCCGAGGGTTGGCTGAAGTCGTCCCGTTTTTACCCGAGTGTGCCGGCGATACGCTTTATCGGCGGTGGCATGGTCGTGCTGTCTACGGTAATCGGCGGCGCGGTAGTCCTCGCTGCCGTAGTGGTGCTGTTGATTGTTGCATTTCACTCGTGAGCGCCGGCGATTCTATGTCGTTCTTTGTAGTCAGCAAAAAGGCATACTCCCATCTCGCGGGCCTTAGCGCGTGGCCCCGTAAAAGACGAAAAAGCCTCGTGTTTACGGGGCTTCTTCGTTTGCGGAACCTTGTTGGAGGTCCGAAAAAATGGCGACGCTGAAGGGGCTCGAACCCTCGACCTCCGCCGTGACAGGGCGGCGCTCTAACCAACTGAGCTACAGCGCCATCGCCATGAGACCGGCGAGCACTATTGGCACTCCGCCGGACTCGGACCTCTAAGCGTGTCTGCGACAAAATGGTGGGCACGGTTGGGATTGAACCAACGACCCCCCGCGTGTGAAGCGGATGCTCTCCCACTGAGCTACGCGCCCATGCTGTCGGGGACCGGGCTATTTTACGCTACCGCGCGTCCACCTGTCTACCGGCTTGCTCGAATGCCATTGACGCGCTGACCGGCCGAACGGCCGCCATGCACCGACCGCATTGAGAGCGTCTTCAAGTATGAAAGCGGCGGCTAGCGGATATACAGGTAGACGTGGAACTTCTGACGTTCGGGCACGGCACACTTACGCAGGACGAACTCGCAAGCCTGATACAGGCGGCCGGCATCGCTCGCGTGGTGGATGTCCGCACGGTTCCGAAAAGTCGCGTCCACCCATGGGTGTGGGGCGACAAGATGGCGATCTGGGTTCCCGCGGAAGCGGGAGCGGAGTACGTTTGGGAGCGCGATCTCGGCGGATTCCGCACCCCGCAACCGAGTTCACATCATACGGCGCTGCGCAATCCGTCATTTCGCGGATACGCCGATTACATGGAAACGGAACGGTTTTTGAGCGCCCTGAATTCGCTGGTCGACTCGTTGTCGCATCGCAAAACGGCAATCATGTGCTCGGAAACGTTGTGGTGGCGGTGCCACCGCCGGCTCATTTCCGACGCTGCCGTACTGCTGCACGGCATCGACGTGCGGCACCTCATGGCGAACGGCCGGCTGCAGCCGCACGCGTTGACGCAAGGCGTTCGCCGCGCCGGCGGCACACTGCGCTACGATGGTCAGGCCGCATGACCGCTCCTGAAACGCTCGCGGATCCGGTCGCCGCGGCGAAAGCCGCCGGGCTTCGCTACGTGAGCGATGCGATGCCCGGCATCAAACGCATCGCGCGCGGAAAGCATTTCGCGTACGTTGCCCCGGACGGCAAAGAAATTACCGATGAAAAAGATCTGGCACGCATCAAATCGCTGGCGGTCCCGCCCGCTTATGCGGACGTGTGGATCTGTCCGCTTGAGAACGGTCATCTGCAGGCCACCGGGCGCGACGCCCGCGGGCGTAAGCAGTATCGCTACCATAAACGCTGGCGTGAAATCCGCGATGAAACGAAATACGGGCGCATGATCGCGTTCGCGCAAGCGCTTCCGGCGATCCGCAAACGCGTCGAAGCGGATTTGGCGCTTGCGGGACTGCCGCGCGAAAAAGTCCTGGCCACCGTGGTGCAATTGCTGGAAAGCACGGCGATTCGTGTCGGCAACGACGAATACGCCAAAGACAACGGCTCCTTCGGACTGACCACGCTGCAAAACAAGCACGCGAAAGTGCAAGGCTCGACTGTACGCTTCTCGTTTCGCGGAAAGAGCGGCGTGCGTCACGCGATCGATTTGCGCGACAACCGCCTCGCGCGCATCATTCGCAAATGCCAAGATTTGCCGGGACAACAACTCTTCGAGTACGTCGACGACGATGGCGCGACGCGCGCGATCGACTCGTCGGACGTCAACGACTACATTCGGGCGATTTCGGACGAAGAATTTTCCGCGAAAGATTTTCGCACGTGGTTGGGTACCGTAACCTGCGCATCGCTGCTCGCGCAGCTGGAAGCAGCGGAGACGCAAACCGAGCGCAAGCAGCGGTTGACGGACGTCATCAAAGACGTCGCGCAACGCCTCGGCAACACACCCGCGGTGTGCCGCAAATGCTACGTGCACCCCGAGGTTGTGGACGCATATCTCGAACACGGCGCCATCTCTGCACCGGCAGCGATGCGCCACACCGACGGACTGCTTCCGGACGAGGTATTCGTTCTTGCCCTGCTGCGCGAGCGAGCGAAGGAAACCGACAGTTCACGAACCGTTCGCCAATTGAAGCAATCGTTGAAGGGACGCAAGAAGAAAGCGGCGTGATAGCCGCCCTCGCCCTGGCAGCCGCGCTCGCTTTCACCCCGAGCGCTCATCATCCGGTAACGACGCGCGATGCGCAAGCGCAAGCGGCGTTCGATCGCGGCCTTACGCTGCTGTACACCTACGACGGCGATGCGGCGAACCTCGCGTTTCAGGCGGCGCTGCGCCATGACCCGCACCTCGCGATCGCGGCTTGGGGCGAAGCGCTCGCCAACGGTACCGATCTCAACACGCCGCTCGATCCGGCCCGCTTCGCGCGCGCACACGCAGCCGCACTTCACGCACTCTCGCTCCAACGCTATGCCTCGCCGGAGGAACGCGCGTACATCGATGCGGCTGCGAAACGCTACGGCGGCATCTACGAACAGCACGACGGCGCCGAAGCGCAATACCGCGCGGCGATGGCGGCGCTGGTGTCGGCCTATCCGCAAGACGACGATGCGGCCATGTTGGATGCCGAGGCGCTGCTCGAGCACAGCGGTGTCGAACATCCCGATGCCGATGCGGTCGCAATTATCACACGTGTCCTGGCTCGCGATCCAAACCACGTATTCGCCAATCACTTGTGCATGCACGCGTACGATTACGCGGCAGACCGCGGTCCCGCACTTGTGTGCGCAGATCGCGTGGCAACATGGACGCTCGATCCCGCCGAAGAGCACCTCGCGCATATGCCCGCGCACACGTATACGGAAGTCGGCGAGTACGCGAAGGCCCTGGCGGTAAGCGAGACCGCCTGGCGCCTGCGCGAGCAATGGAACGCGCAAACCGATCGGCCGTTCAAACTGCATTACGGCGCGCACGACGCGTACACCGGATGGACGAACGCGCTGATGCTCGGAGATCTGCACGTTGCGGAAGCGTGGGCCGCGCGCGTCGGTCATGAATACGAAGGCAGCGATCTGTGGGCAACCTGGGCGCGCTTTGGACAGTGGCAGCGCATCGCTTCGTCGGGCGCGACGAATGAGTTCTACGCTCCGCTCGCGCGAGGATTGACCGACGTGCATTTCGGCGTGATGGACGATGCTCGCAAAATGCTGGCGCTATACGGAAACATCGATGGCGATTACCGGTGGCTGCTCGCAGCGGCGATCGACGAGCACGATGGGCGAACCGATGCCGCCGTTGACGCGCTTACGCGCGCGATCGCCTATCAGCAGCGCGAAGACGGCGCCGAACAGTTGCCGGTATTTCCCGCGGCAGAGGCGCTGGGCGCGTTCTACTACCGGCAAAAGCGCTACGACCAAGCGCAAACTGCGTTCGAAGCTGCGCTGACGCGCTACCCGAACGATCCGCGCGCGCTCTACGGCTTGGCGCTTTCACAACGCGCGCTCGGGCAAGCAGTAAGTTCGCAAGCCACGCTGAAAACCTTTACGACGATATGGACGCAGCCGACGCCACCGGACCTCGGGAATCTGTAATTCGGCCGCCGCGTATAACGGCGGCGCTCGTTGACTTCTGCCTGCACGTCGACGAGCGCACCGAGGTGCGTCTTCTTCGCGTGCAAGACGCCGATTCGCTCTACGACGTGACGATTCGCAACCGCGAACATCTGGCGCCGTGGATGCCGTGGATCGATCGCGTCATCGACGTTTCGGACACGTACGGATTTTTGCGCGCAGCCGAAAAGGAAGCGTACGAACACACCGCGTTCAAAGCCGGCATTTGGCGCCACGGCACGCCGATTGGCGCCATCGACTTACATCAGATCGACTGGGTGAACGCCAATGCGCGCGTCGGCTACTGGCTCGACAAAGAACACAGCGGCCACGGCATCATGACGCGGGCCGTCCATCTGCTCGCGGAATACGCATTCGAAGCGCTCGATCTGCACCGTATCGAAATTCGCGCGGAAACGGAAAACGTTCGCAGCCGCCGGATTCCCGAGCGCTTAGGGTTCCAGCTCGAAGGCATTCTGCGCGAAGTGCAGCGATCGCGCGATCGGTTTCACGATCACGCGCTGTACGCGCTGCTGCGCGAAGAGGACTCCCGTTAGGAAGTCCTCAACCGCTGCGCCAGATTCGCTAATGCAGTGCTGAGCGAGTCAGCTCCGTCTGCAATGCGGCCGCGGACGCTGATACTTCGGCCGCTCTCCAGCATGCGTATCATGCGGGTGCGGGCGGCGTCGGCTTGCAGTTCGTCGCGGCGTCTATCGATGTGCGCACTTATCCAGTGGTCCATGATACGCCTCACTTTTGTGAATGAAAAAAGCCTCCGGATTACTCGCGGAGGCTTCGAAGGTGCGGTTGACGGCTTGCCCTAAGGCGCCGAACCTCGATTCGAAACAACTCCGCAATGTGCAGCACTCCGCCGTTCGGATTGACGGTGCATGTAAAAATTGCGAGCCCATGCGGGCGCATGCCGGTTTTAATACTGGAAATCATAACTGCCGTCACTCCTTTCTGCACATTGTGTCTCTGGGTCGTTCGAAAAGTTCACTCACGATAACACGCGCTCGCTTACATTGTCAAACAATATGCGAAAACGTGCGTGCGGCCGCCATTTAACGCGTGCGGACGCTGGGAATTACTTTAAGAGGCCGTGCGTCGCGCCGCGCGGCACATCAAAAGTGAGGTAGTTCTCGTGAATGATTCTTCGACCCTGACCCGTCCCCCGAAACAGCAGTGGACAGAGGGTGGACCGGTCAAAACCATTATTGAGAGCACCGAGGTCCAGCGCCAGGAAGCCACCAGCGAAGCACGTATCGGCGACCCCGGCGCGATGGGGCTGTTCGGTTTTTGCGTCGGCACCGTCGTGATTGCATGGGTTCTTTCCGGGTGGGCCGCGATGCCCGCATCGCTCGTTGCCGCTGTCCCCTCGCTCCTCGTCTTCGCCGGCATCGGTCAATTCATCGCCGGCCTGTACGCGCTCTCACGCACCAACACGTGGGCCGGCACAGCAATGTGCGCATACGGTGCGAACAACGTCATCGTTGCAATGTTCGTCTGGATGCAAGTCGGCGGCCTGATCCCGCGCACTCCCAGCAACATGCTGCTTCTCGCCGTGGATCTGTTCTGTATGGGATACATCTCGGTCGCGCTCATGCTGGGCGCACTGCGTCTGAATGTTACGTACGTGCTGATCACGGCATGCCTTATCGCCGGTTACACGCTCCCGGGGATCCAATTCCTGGGTGCAGCGCGCGAACTGGGCATTCTCGGCGGATACTTCCTGCTGGCAGCATCGTTCTTCGCCTTCTACGCCGCCACGGCCAACATCGTCAACAGCGCCTGGCAGCGCGAACTGGTGCCGCTGTTCTCATTGCGTAAATAAACCGCAGCACTAAAGAGGGCCCCGCAACCGTTGACGCAAATCGTTTGACGGCCGCGGGGTCCTTTGCTATACTCGGCCGGTTCTCAAAGCGCGGGCGGTTAGCTCAGTGGGAGAGCGCTTCCTTGACACGGAAGAGGTCAGAAGTTCAATCCTTCTACCGCCCACCATTGTAAAAACGCCGATCTCGTCGGCGTTTTTTATTTTTGCCCGTCGTTGCAGCGCCGCGGTCGGGCTGTTCGCTTACCACTAGGGCGGCGGTAGGGAGAATATCGCCAACGTCGCCGTGCTTCCGTCACTCGCTTGGACGGTGGCGTTGCATTGCCCCGAACTACTCGCGGTGACGGTCTGCTGCATGGCGTTCGCTTCGGGCGAAATGTCGACGACGCCCATACATGCGGCGTCGGGCGAAAGTGAGAACGACACTTGTTGGTTCCCTTCGTACGCGGTTAAGACGCCGGAATCGCCGATATTGGGCAAGTTGAGCGAGTGCGGCGCGGTCACGTCCACCGTATTACCGGCGTCAACGGAAGCCTTTAGAGAAAGCGGTAACCGAGGCAGCGTTGTCATGGATTTACCGCCGCCGCAGCCGGCGGTCACGACGCACGTAATACAGGCAAACGCGAATATCTTTAGTCTGAACATGTCGCCTCTTACTAAAGCTTTCTAGGGCGTTATTGCGCGCCTTATAAACCCGTCTCGAACGTGCCGACGAATTGCGTGACTTGTGCGCTGCATTGCGGCGGGTTGTTCGCCCAGCCCGTGTAGACATCGTTCACGGTGTACGTCGTGGACGGCGATAAGGTCGGCAACGGAATGGCGAGATACGGAAAACCCGATAATGGAAACGTGGGCGGCGGCGTCGCAAAAGGCGTGGGATACGGCGACGGCGCCGCTATAGGTATACCCAGTGCGATGCTCCCATTCGCCGATGACACCGTGATCGTCACCCCTTCATTCGGAGCGTCCGCGCCCTTTTCGATGATCTCGCCGATGGTTGTAGCGACGTTCGTGGTGCCGCTGGGCGGATATGCGAGCCACGCCGGAAACGGGGCCGGTCCAGGCGACGGCGGCGGACACGTAGCGGCGGAGGCGGGCGTTTGCGCCGGCGATTCCGTCGCCGTCACCGACATGGCGGGAGTAGCGCCTGCCCCACCGCAGGCGGCGAGAAGCGACACCGAAGCGGCAACCGTACCGAAAAGGCGTAGCCGTGGGCGCATTTCAGATTTCTCTCGATTCGGTTGTTCCCAAGTGATTAGCCAACCATGCGCCTAACTATGGACCTCAACCCATGGGCACGCTGATAACGCGAAGACGAGCCGCAATCCAGGCCGTCGCACGGCATTTTTCGCAGGCCTTCGAGCTAAGGCGAGCTCTCATCGATGTCGCTCTCATCACGCGCGGCAGCTCCGCTTCAGCGCGCGTGGCGAAACCCCGAATCCGTTTCGATAAAGTCGCGCAGCGGGTTATTGCGGACTTGCGCGATGACATGTGCGATTTGATACCCGATGGCAAGGCCGTCCTCGTTACCGTCACGGCACCGATACGTCTGCCGTCGAAAACGGTTGCCGCTTTGGGAGAGCGAATCCGCAGCGCTCTAAGCAGCCGCTCGCGAGCAGAGTTCGAAGAAACGCTGAGCGGCAACCACGTCCACGTTCGGATCGTGAATTGCGACTTGCCGAGTACGTCAAAACTGCTGGGATTCGTGCACAACGCCGATTCCGATCCGGAGATTGTTTTGGACGCGGCGCAAGCGCTTATCGCAGGCATCGAAGTTGAGATCGGAAGCGGGCGCGGGAGTGCGTTCAAGGGCAATCGGTGGCTGGTGATCGCGGATGCCGCCGGCGTTACGCCGGCCGACGTCTACCGGCACGCCTATGCGCAACTCTTCGTGCGCAATACCTTCGAGAAAGCTGTGCTGCTTTGTGCGGATGGGACGATCGAAGATATTACGCCGTGACCGATGCTACGCTGCTTTTCGGTCGATGTCGCACAACTCACCCGGAAAGGCGCGTTCCGCGCATTCGCGCAGTTCCGCCGCTCGCCGTTTGACAAGCCACGCCGAAACGACCGTGACGCACAGCGCAACTGCGACTGCTGCAATCGACGCCCACGTTTCCATGTGCTCGAGCGCTTTTCCGAACATAAACGCGAGCACGCCCCAAAGCGTTGCCCAACTGATCGCCCCGAATGCGTTCCACGGCAAAAACTTGTTCCACGGATAGCGGTTCACGCCGGTGAGCAGCGCGCCCCAGGTTCGCAAGACCGGAATGAAGCGTCCGAAATACACGATCTTGGATCCGTGGAGGCGGAACACGTAAACGCCGACTTTGAGCATGTACGGTTTGACGTGCACCATGTGACCGTACCGGCACAGCAGCCGCCATCCGCCCTCGCGCCCGATCCAAAAACCCGCATTATCTCCCAGGATGGCCGCACCGGCGGCCGCCGCTATCACCAGAACGATCGACAAATGATGCGTCGCGCCGGCATATGCGCCGGCGGCAATGAGCATCGTTTCGCCGGGTGCGGGTACGCCGGTCGTTTCCAAGAATACGAGGCCGCAGACGGCCCAGTACCCGTACGTCTGCAGCACGTGGTCGAGGTTGAAGCCGAAAATGTGCACGAACGGCTTGTACCCGCTCAGCGCGCGCGGGTCTGCCGTTCCAATGCCGCGCGAACGCTCTCGCGCACGTGCGCGTTCGGAGCGATCTCGTCGCCGTTCATCATTTCGATTTCTGCGATCGCGAGCGCTTCGGCGATGGCCATTGCTGCCCCGGGCGATCGCGATATGCCGGCGTGGCAGTGAATGAACAGCGTGTCGATCCGTTCGGCATTGGCGTGAACGAACCGCGCTACTTGCTGCGCCTGCGCATCGGAAAGCGGGCGAAGACGGCGGCCGTTGAAGGGCGGATCGTCCGGCATGCAGTCGTCCGCATGGATTACGAGGCGTTCCGTAAAACCTGCACGGCGCTCGACGTGAGGAACCTCCACCCCGACGTCCACGAACGACAAGACGGCGTACCGCTCGCCTTCATGCGGCCGGTACGCCTGCGCGTCGGTCATCGATCCGACCACGATGCGTTTCAAACTTCCTCTTCTACTCGGGCGAGCATCCGATTTCCCAGGATTCCCTCAGGATATCTGCCGCGCGCTCAGCGTTTCAACGAACGGAGGGAACAACAGCACCATGTCATTCGTTCGACTTACTCTTGGCGCCGTACTCGTCCTGGCGCTCACCGCGTGCGGCGGCGGCTCCGGCATCGGCGGCATACTCGGCGGCTTGAATCCGACGCCGCAGTGCAATCCGGGCACGCAAGTGGAACTCGCGAGTCCTACCGCCGGGCAAACCGGCGTTTCGACCACTATCGGACGCGTCATGATTGTGGCCAACAGCAACAATAATACGCTTTACAGCACGTATAGCAACTGGAATCTGACCCTGACGGATCAGAACGGCAACACGATTACGGGAAGCAATTTGAGTTTGGTTCCGGGTAACGGCTTTACGCCTTATGGATCCGATTTCTACTACGCCTCGTCGTTCAGTCAATTGCCCGCTGGAATGACGTGGACGGTGCGGTTGCAGGAGTACAACGGCAGCAGTTGTACCGCTGTTCCGCTGCAATCGTTTTCAACCTAATCAACGCTGAGTAAACGCATGCAAGGGCGGCGAAAGCGCGCCGCCCCACCATGTGCACGCCTAGGCGGTAACGAGTTCGCCCTTTTCGGCCGTCTTGCGCGTCGCGGACGGAACGAGTTCGACTTTGAGCCAGCCTTCGGCGTGCGAATCGAACGCTTTGTACGCCTCGATCGCATCGCTGAACGCCAGCCGTTTGGTAAGAATGTTCGACGGGCGCAGCAGCCCCGCGGCAACCATGCGCACCAGTTTGGGCAGGTACCGGCGGTGTGGGCAATCGCCCATCCGAATCGTGAGGTTCTTCCCGAACGCTTTGCCCAAATCGATTTGATTGAATCCGGCGGGATAGAGCCCGACGATCGAAATGTGGCCCGCTTTCGCGACCATCTCGATCGCACCGGCAAGCGGCATCTCCGGCGCATCGCCTTTTGCCCATTGCTTGGGCGGATGAGCTTTCTTGTACGCGTCGACGCCGACCGCGTCGATCACCGCATCGACGCCGATACCTCCGGTCAGTTCCTTGATCACGTTCGTCGGCTCTTCTTTCGAAAAGTCCACGACTTCCGCGCCTTGTTTGCGTGCGACCTCCATGCGAGACGGCTCCGCGTCGACGGCGAAGATGCGCCCCGCGTCGTAGAGTTTCGCGCACGCGATCGCCATCTGTCCTACCGGGCCGCATCCGAGCACGGCAACGCTATGCCCCGGCTTGATGCTTGCCATGTCCGCTGCAAAATACGCCGTCGGCAGGATGTCGGAGAGCAAGATCGCGTCGTCGTCGCTGACGTCGTCAGGTAATTTGACGGCCCCGACGTTCGCGAACGGAATACGCGCAAACTCCGCTTGCAGTCCCTCGAACGGCCCGGCTTCTTCCGGTCCGCCGAAGAACGCCGTGTGTTCGGGACCGTTCGGGTTCGCGTTGTCGCACTTGGAATAGTACGAGTCTCGGCAATAGCTGCAATACCCGCACGCGATTGTCGAACCAACCACGACGCGATCGCCTTCCCGCAGATTGCGCGCGTTCTTTCCGGTTTCGCGCACGATGCCGACGGCCTCGTGGCCGAGAATTTTGCCTTTCTTCAGCGGCGGCATCGAACCGCGGATGAAGTGCAGATCCGTGCCGCAAATGGCGCTGGCCGTCGTTTCGATGACGGCATCGTTGTCGTGCAAGATCTTCGGGCGGTTGACGTCCTCAAACCGGATGTCGCCGGAGCCATGAAAAACGACTGCTTTCATGGCGCGCTTATTCCCGCAAGCGGCCGCGAAAGTAGCCGGGCTTTCGGACGGTTAGATCAGTGAAATCTCGCGCGGCATCGTGAAGATTATTTCGGGCTCGGGTTCGCCGAACTCGGTAATCTCGAACGCGCCGAATTCACGCAAACGCGTTACGATGGCTTGCGTCAAATCTTCCGGAGACGACGCACCCGATGTGACGCCCACGCGTTGCGCACCCTCCAACCAAGCGCGCTGCACTTGATCGGCGCGATCGACTAAGTACGCCTTCGGGCCGAGTTGCTCGGCAAGTTCGCGCAGGCGAAGCGAATTCGAACTGTTCTGCGATCCGACGACGATGACGACGTCCGATTGACGGGCGAGATCGCGCACCGCGTCCTGCCGGTTCTGCGTCGCGTAGCAGATATCGTCGCGCGCAGGGGTGCGAACATTCGGAAATTTGCGCCGCACCGCATCCATGATGTCGCGCGTTTCATCGACACTCAGCGTCGTTTGCGTGATAACCGCGACGCGGTCCGGATCGGGCACGGTGACGTGTTCTACGGCGGCAACGTCTTCAACCAGCGAAATCTGCCCGGGAATCTCACCCATCGTGCCGATGACCTCGTCGTGCTCCGCATGCCCGATCAGCAGCACGTGCAGCCCGGCCTTCGCGAACTTCGTCGCCTCGTAATGCACCTTTGAAACGAGCGGACACGTCGCGTCGACCACGCGCAGGCGCCGCTCGGCAGCTTTGCGCCGCACCTCCGGCGAGATGCCGTGCGCGCTGAACACCAGAATCGCACCTTCGGGCGCCTCGTCGACTTCTTCCACGAAAATCGCGCCCCGCGCGCGCAGCCGTTCCACGACTTGCCGATTGTGCACGATTTCTTTTCGCACGTAGATCGGCCCGCCGTGCTGGTCGAGCAGCTGATCGACCACGGCGATGGCCCGGTCGACGCCGGCGCAAAAGCCGCGGGGATTCGCGAGAAGCATGTTTTTTGAGGTCACGAACGGCGGAGTTCGTCGCCTTGCGTCTTACGCGCCTGCATTCTCCAGCCTATGCGGCAGCGGCGAGGCGCCCTTCGGCTCTGGAGTGCACCCGCGTTCCGAGCCACAAAATGGCACAGAACGAGATCGTGCTTCCGACAAAGATTGCGTGCTGCACGCCGCACGTCGTGGCGAGAATGCCGCCCGCCAGCGACCCAATCGGAAGCGTCGCCCAGGTGACGGCGCGAAAGGCCGCCGCGACGCGGCCCATGAGCGGCTCGTCGATGAACGCAACACGATACGTTTGCTGAGTCACGTCGTACATCGGTCCCGCAAACGTGATGAGCAGACGGCCGAACAAGATCGCGCCCAGCGGTGAAAGATTCGCCGCCAGGTACAGCAGCTTGCCGACGCCGGAAATGAGCACCGCGCTGCCCAGCGCACCGCGCTCCCCAAAGAGCTTTTGCAGCGGTTTGGCCGTAAAGGCGCCGATCATCCCCACGTTGGCGAGGCCCATGATGATGCCCACGGCCTCCGCCGATAAATGGAGCTGCCGGTAGATCAGTACCGGCAAGATCGCGGTGACGATGGACCCGCCCAGATAGTTCGTAGCCGTCATCAGCGCGACCATGCGTAGCGCCGGCTTTTCATAGATCTCACGAAAACCCGCGAGCGTCTCGTTCGCGAACGCGCGCAGTGAATGGTCGCCGGCATCCGCCGCAGGTTGCGCCGCGAGTTTCGGCTCGTCGTGCCGCATGCGCCAGAGCGTCGTGAGCGAGATCACGAACGTCATGGCGTCGGCGAGCATCGCAAACGGCGCACCGAGGATTTGCACCAGCGCCCCGCCCGTCGATTGCCCAATCGCCTCCGCCACGGATCCGCTCATAGAAAGCTTGGCATTCCCGTCGGCGAGACGCTCCCGTCCAACGAGCGAAGGAACCAGGGCTTGATACGCTACGTCGAACATCACGGATGCTGCACTCGCAACGATCGCGCAGACGAACAGTTGCGCGAGCGTGAGTTTGCCTAAGCCGTACGCGAGCGGAACCGTGAGCATGGTGATAAGCCGGATTGCGTTCGTCACCATCATGACGTACTTGCGCCGGTGGCGATCCGCTAGGGCGCCGGCGATTATCGCAACGACCGAAATCGTCGCGAACTCGACGCTTTGCAGCGTCGCAACTTGGAGCGCGGTAGCGTGGAGTACTAAAATGGCGACTACAGGCAGTGCAAAGATGGAGAGCTGACTGCCGAAATCGCTGACGAACTGACCGGACCACAACAACAGAAAATTGCGGTCTCGCATAAGCGATACCGGGCTTCTCATTCCTCTTTATACAATCGTCAGCGGTTTGAAATTCGTTACCGCCGCGGCGTAAAGCTTGAGTAGCGGTTCTCGCCGTTATCGGGGTAAGGAGCGCGGTAGATGAAAAATCGCCGAGAGCAGTGGTGGCGACTGCTCGGCCCGGGCATTATTTCCGGTGCCTCCGACAACGATCCGACAACCGTCGCAACGCTCGCGGTGATCGGGAGCACAACCGTCTACGCGCTCGGGTGGCTGGTGATTTTGATCATCCCAATGCTCGCGGCGGTACAGGCGATCAGCGGGCGCGTCGGCGCGGTCTGCGGCGAAGGTTTGGAAACGATCGTGAAGAGCCGCTACGGCAAGGTCGTCGCAATAATCGTGCTCTTTGCGGTGTTCATCGTGAACCAACTCACGCTCGCCGCGGATATCGAAGGCGGAGCCGCGGCGCTCCAACTGCTTTCGGGGTTCGATTACCGCTGGTTCGTCGTACCGCTCGCGGCGCTGACCGCGGCGATGCTGACATTTGCGAATTATCGCGCGGTCCAGCGCTTTTTGATCTACATTCCACTCGTGTTCCTGGCATATGCGGCCGCGTCGTTCATGGCGCATCCTCGCTGGCACGACGTGCTCTACCACACGCTGGTTCCACATATGCGGCTCGACCGCGCATTTTCCGCGGGCGTCATCGCGCTGCTCGGAACGACGCTCACGGCGTACGCGTACGTTTGGGAAACGATCGAGATGTCGGAAGAGCGCCCGAAACTGCAAAACCTCGGTCTGGTCCAAGCCGACGCTGCGATTGGAACGGTTATTGCAGGGTGCGTATTTTGGTTCATCCTGGTTGCAACGGGCGCGACGCTCGGCGTGCGTCATCACGAGGTGCAAACGGCGCAGGATGCCGCAAACGCGCTCAGGCCGCTTGCCGGACGGTGGGCGTCGCTGTTGTTCGGAATCGGTTTACTGGGCTCGAGCCTGATCGCGCTTCCCGTTCTTGCGGGAACGAGCGCGTACGTTGCGGCCGAAATGTTCGGACGCCGAAAAGGCATCGACGCAAAGTTTCAACAGGCGCCTTTTTTCTACGGGGTCGTCATTGCGACGCTCGTAATCGCGATAGGCATTTCGTTCATCGGCGTGCAGCCGATACGGCTCTTGTTCGCCGCGTCGATCGCCGGCGGCCTCGCGACGCCGATCACGTTGTTTTTCGTATTGCTCGCCGCAAGCAGCAGAACGCTGATGGGAAGCTTTCGTCCCCCGCTGTGGCTGCAAGCCGCAGGATGGATCGTCTTCGCAGTCGTGACGGGCGCCACAATCTCGTACCTCAAGCAAGTGCTTTGAAGAAAGGCGGCGAAGACCGCACGGCCCACCATGAACGAAGACCTAGTGAACGAGCAACCCACCGAACAGCAAGAGCAGCCTCCCGTACAAGCGCAGCAGCAAGAGCAGCCTCCCGCACAAGCGCAGCAGCAAGAGCAGCCTCCCGCACAAGCGCAGCAGCAAGAGCAGCCTCCCGCACAAGCGCAGCAGCAAGAGCAGCCTCCTCTACAAGCGCCCGACGAAGAGAAGCAGCATGCCGCGGACGAGCGCCGCAAGGCAGCGCAGGCGAATTGGCAGCGGCTGGTGGATGCGAAGGGAAGCGGCGAAACCGTGGAAGGCGTGGTCAAGACACCCGTAAAGGGCGGTCTGCTTGTGGATATCTGGGGATATCGCGGATTTTTGCCGGCGTCGCAAACCGGAGTGCCCAAAGGTACGCCGCTCGAGAGCTTGGTCAAGGAGACGGTGCCGCTGAAAGTGCTCGACGTCGACGAAGCGCGCAAACGCGTCGTCGTTTCGCATCGTCGAGCGCTCGCGGAGCAGCGTCGCGGCGATCGTCAGGAATTGATTCGCGCACTCAAAGTCGGCGAACAGCGCGAATCGACCGTCGTACGGCTCACCGACTTCGGGGCGTTCGTGGATCTCGGTTCCGGCGTCGACGCTCTCGTTCCGGTGAGCGAACTTGCGTTCGAGCGCGTCGAGAAACCCGCCGACGTCGTGCACGTGGGAGAAAAACTCACCGTTCGCATTCTTCGCGTCGAGCAGAACGGCAAGAAAATCGCCGCGTCGCGCAAGGGCGCGCTCAGCGATCCCTGGCGCGAACATGCGGAGATGCTCAAACAAGGCAAGACCGTCGAAGGCAAAGTGATCGGCAAGGATCGCCGCCTGGACGTCGAGATCGCGCCCGGCGTTACCGGCAGCATCAGCGATCGTGAAGTGAATCCCGAAGATTACGAAATCGGTGAACCCATCGAGGTGACCGTCCGATCCATCGACTTCCGCAATCGCCGTCTACGCTTGGGCAGCCCGCACACCGCGGCCGCGGCGGCGCAGCATTCGACGACGTCCTTTGCACCGCTCGGAGAGGAACTCTTCCGCACGAAATAGCGGCGTCGAACGCGTTTTCCTAAGTTTCGGTCAGCGCGTCGTAGACCAAACACGTCACGCACCCGTATAAAGCGCGTGGGAGCAAATCCATCATCCATCCCGAAATGCCCCACTGACGCGGATCCGTCTTGTGCATCGCCGTCGCGGTGCCTTCACTCAGAAGCAGCGTAAATGCAGCGAGGCCGGCGCCGGCGACGTACCACCGCACGCGGCGCATGCGCGGCCGGAGCACGCCGAACAGCACGCCGGTTCCGAAACCGTCGGCATAACCGAGCAGCATACTCAAACCGGTCGCGCGCTCGCGCGGCAACCGCCGTACGCCCGTCCAACGCGCGAACTCCTTCACGACGCGCCTGGGGACTTTGCTCGGCGGGCGCACGCGAATCGCCATGTCGGCGTACGTGCTCGCGTTCAGTACCGCGGTTCCCGCCGCGCCGGCGGCAAGCCCGTAGACGAGCGTTTTGCTATTCAACGTAATTCTCGACCGTCTCTCCGGACCGCATGTGCGCGCGGTTCGGATTTTCGCCGAATTCACGCTTCGCTCGCCGCTGGCGCAGGAGATCGTAGTAACGATCGAGCCTGCACGTTGACCTCGTCCAAGCGTTTGCGTTCTTCTTGGGACAGCGCTCGCTCGTCGCTCAGCTCGTAGAGGCGATGCTCTTCGGCGACGAGCTGCTCGACATGTTCGTGAATCGACTTATCGTTCATCATGCTCTCCGTGGTGGGTACTCACCGGTCTGCGCAGACCCAATCGCACGAGATCTTCCTCGTTCAACTCGATGTTTGCGGCGGCCACGTTTTGCTCGAGGTGCTCGATCGACGAGGTGCCCGGAATAGGCAGAACCGCCGGCGAGCGGTGCAGCAGCCACGCGAGCGCGATCTGCGGCACCCGAACGCCATGCGCCTTGGCAACGATCTGCGCTTCGGTGTTGTCCGAGATGTTTTCATCGCCCGCACCGAGCGGAAACCATGGAATGAACGCGATCCCGCTTTCCTCGCAATACTCGATGATGCGCTCGTCTTCGGGATTGCGATACGCCATGTTGTAGCGGTTCTGAACCGAAGCGACGGGCACGATCTTCTGCGCTTGGCGCAACTGCGCAAACGTGACGTTGGAAAGCCCGGCGTGACGAATCTTTCCCGCCTCGCGCAAATCGCGCAACGCGCCGACCTGTTCGTCGAACGGCACTTTCGTATCGACCGCATGCAATTGATAGAGATCGATGCGCTCGAGTTTCAATCGGCGCAAACTTGCCTCACAGCATTCGCGCAACCGCTCCGGGCGGCAATCGCGCTCCCATTGTCCGGGACCCGGACGAACCGATCCGCCTTTCGTGGCGATCACCACATTTGGCGGATACGGATAAAGTGCGGACGCTATCTGCTCCTCGTTCACGTTCGGGCCATACGCATCGGCCGTGTCGATGAAATTGACGCCGAGTTGCACCGCGCGGCGAAGCACCCGCGACGCATTCTCGCGATCCTCCGGCCACCCCCACACGCCCGGGCCGGTCAAACGCATGCCGCCGAAGCCCAGCCGGCGCACCGTGAGGTCGCCGCCGATCGTAATCCTTTCCGCGACTTTTGGTGCGGATGTAGTCGCGCGGGTTTCTTGTACTTTCATTACTTCTTTACGCTCCTTAACCGTTGATGATCTCGCCGCCGTTCACGTGGATCGTTTGGCCGGTGATGTACGACGCGCGAGGGGAAAGCAGAAAGATCACCGCTTGCGCGACCTCGTCCGGCTGCCCCGGCCGTTTCATCGGAACGTCCTGACCAAATTTTTCGACTTCGTCCGGCGCGAACGTGGCCGGAATAAGCGGCGTCCAGATCGGCCCCGGTGCCACCGCGTTCACCCGGATCTCTTTGTCGACCACGGAAAGTGCGAGCGACCGCGTGAACGCGACGATCGCGCCCTTCGTTGCGGAATAGTCGACGAGTTTCGGGCTGCCGCGATACGCGTTCACGGATGCATTGTTGACGATCGAGCCTCCGTGTTCGAGGTGCGGTATCGCCGGTTTCGTAACGTAGAATTGCGCAAAGATGTTCGTGCGGAACGTTTTCTCGAGATTTTCGAAGTCCAGGTTGGTGAAATCTTTTTCGGGATGCTGCTCGCCCGCGTTGTTGAACAGCCCGTTCAGCCTGCCGAGCTTGCCAACCGTTTCCGAAACGACGTGCTCGCAAAACTGCGCGTCGCCCACGTCACCCGCAAAAGCGATCGCCCTGCGGCCCTTGGCCTCTATTTCGCGTTGCGTCAGGCGCGCGTCGTCCGACTCGTTCAAGTAAGTGAACGCGACGTCCGCGCCTTCCATCGCCGCCGCAACGGCGACTGCGCGTCCGATTCCGGAGTCGCCCCCCGTGATCAGGACCACGCGATCGCGGAGCATCTCTGAAGGACGATGTTCCGGGTGAACGTAGCGTGGTCTCGGCTGCATCTGCGCTTCGATGCCCGGTTGCCGGTTCTGATGCTGCGGTGGAATCTCAATTTGCGTCATGCGCACCATGTACCCGGCGCGGGACGCGCGCTCAATTCGAAAGGACGATCAGCTTCTCAGCCGGAGGGCTGCCGGGCAAGTCGATGACGCTTACGCGGTACCGTCCCGGCGTCCCGTCGAGCGTCAGTATGACCGACTCGGGAATCTCCTTCCATGCCTCTCCTATGGCGGGCAATGCGGAGTTCGCGGCAGCGTTGGCCACATACGGCGGCGTTGCATTCGTGACGACGCCGCGACCATCGATGACGGCACCGATCATCGCAGGCCCCGTAAGCGCATGCCGGAAAGCGTCCTGCCGGCGTTCGCTTTCATCCACCTGAACTTTGCGCTGCCTCGCCAACTGTTCGAACTCCTTACCGCGAGCGCTCAGCTCCTCATTCGTCGTGTTCAATTCCTCGATAGTCGCTTGCAGCTCTTCGTTGAGCGTCTCTAATTCTTCAGTCGTCGCTTGCATCTCTTCGTTGAGCGTCTCGACTTCTTCGGCGGAAGCCTCGGCTTCTTCGGCCGCGACGAGCAGGTGTTCGCTCATCGCATTGAGTTCGCTGTTTGCAACCGTAAGTTCTCTGTTCGCATCGACCAGCGACCGCTGCCGATCCACCAGTTCTTGGTTTTGAGCCGTCACACGCTGCAGCTGCTTGCGGTTCTCCTCGTTGTCGCTCTGCGCGCGCCGTAAGCGCGCCGTTTGCATCGTAACGTCCTCAATGAGGAGCACGACGCCGGTGATCGAGCCGTCATTGGCATTTCGATCGGGGTGACACGTGACTCTTACGACGGTGACTTGGTCCAGGGCCGCATCGCTCAGTTCGATGTCCACCGGAGCGCCTCTTACGCCGCGCAATGCTTCGTCGAGCGGCGCTTTGATGTCAGCCGCCCGGATTCCACTTACGGAATGTATGAGGTCGTCACCGATGCCGCGCCCGTGGATCCCCAGCACTTGCCGCGCCGGCTGATTGATCGATTGAATGTCGTAGGTGCGGTCGATTACGACGATGCCGAGGTCCGATTCAAAGAGCAGGGCGCCGAGACGCTCGTTCAGCGAGGGCGCCGATTCGGAGCTTCTGCGCTGGGGCGTAAAAGAACGCTGCGCGGTTCGTGAAGCCGGCGTGGCCCGCTGCGCCGACGACCCTTCGGCGAACGCAGGACGCGGAATCAGTAGGCGTTCGCCTTGCCTGCGGTAGATCTTGAGCACCGGATGCACGCAAGCGAAATATTTTGACATCGGGCTGGTCGTTTCGGCTTTTCCCAACACCAAATAGCCGGCGTCGCGCAAGGAAAAGGCGAACAGCTGCAACGTGCGCTGCTGCAGTTCCTTGGTGAAATAGATCAGCACGTTTCGGCACACGATCAGATCGATGCGCGGGAACGGCGCGCGTTGGCCCAGATCGTACGCGCCGAATACGGTCATATTACGAATGCGCTTGCGGGCCTGATAGCACTCGTCGGCCTTCGTGAAGTACTTCTCTATCAGTGCCGGCGGCAGTTCGGTGAGCGCCGACGGTGCATATAAACCGCGCCGCGCGAACGCGATGGAATCAGCGTCCAAGTCCGTTGCGAAGATCCGAATGGGGAGTTCGTCGATTTCATCGCCGAGCACTTCCGAAAGCAGGATCGCAAGCGAATACGCTTCCTCGCCCGTGGCGCATCCCGCCGACCAGATGCGCAGCTCGCGCCGTTCGCGGCGGGCTTGTGCGACGAGATCGGGAATGATGTGCTCTCGCATATTCGCATACAAAGCCGGATCGCGGAAGAAACCCGTCACTTTGATGAGAAACGAGCTCACTAGGCGGTAATACGCCTCGGGATTCGCGTTGAGATAGCGTAGGTAGTCGGGAAGCGACGCGCACCTTGCGGCAGCCATGAGACGGGCAAGACGACGCTTGATGGTTGGACTCTTGTATTGCGTGAAATCTATGCCGCTTCGCGCGCGCAATTGCAACAGGAATGCGCGCAGCATCTCCTCGTCGATTTTCGAAGCCGATGCGTCGCCTTCGGTGACGATCGACCAGAGCAGCGCTCCCAGCGAATCGATATCGGAAACTAAGTCGACGCTTGCAGGTGGAACGGCCCCAGGCAACCCGGGGTACGCAGCCGTTGCCGGATTTTGAATGATGACCGTTCCGCCCGCTTGTTTGACGTGGCTCACACCGGCCAGGCCGTCGCTCCCCGTTCCGGTCAAAATGACGGCAATCGTGCGATCGCCGTAAGCCGCTGCGGCGCTGCGAAACAAAACGTCGATGGAAGGCACCGATGCTCCGCGCACGGCGCGCTTCTTGACGGAAACCCTAGAGTTGCCGATTTCGACATCGGCCCCGGCGGGTACGACGTAGATCGTGCTATCCTCGAGCGGTGCCGCTCCGGTCACTGAGACGACACGCATGGAGGTCCGCTGGCGCAATATTTCGCCGAGGCGGCTTTCGTGGGAAGGGTCCAGGTGCTGCGCGATGACTATGGGCGCCGGAAAGTTCGAAGGCAGAGAAGTCGCGAGCCGTTCCAGCGCGTCGATTCCGCCCGCAGAGGCGCCGACTACGACAATGATGCGTTCAAGTACGGGAAGTACTTCGCCCATACGACGTTCTTCTTCGAAGAGAGATTGAAAACTCTTTGAAATTCGCCGTCGTCGCCATCGGTGGCTCCGCGGGTGCCCTCTCCGGCCTCAAACGCATCGCTGAGGATCTGCCGGCGGACGTTCCGGCTGCGGTCTTCGTCGCAACGCACGTACCCGCGGACGGTATCAGCGCGATGCCGCATATTCTCTCGCGTTGCGGTGCCCTGTTTGCAACGCACGCGATCGACGGAGCACCGATTACGCCCGGCCGAATTTTCATCGCGCCGCCGAATTTTCACCTTATCCTCGAGCGCAACGTCATGCGCGTGGTGGATACCGCGCGGGAAAACGGGCATCGTCCCTCCATCGACGTTCTGCTGCGCAGCGCGGCCATCGCGTTCGGAGACCTCGCATGCGGCGTTTTGCTTTCCGGCACGCTCGACGACGGCGTTGCCGGAATGAATTCGATTCGCAAGGCCGGCGGCATGACGATAGCACAGGATCCCGCCGACGCGCTCTTTCCCGATATGCCTCGCAATGCCATTGCGGCGGATGCGGTGCAGCGCACCGCAACCACGGACGAACTCGGAATGGTAATTCTCGAGAGTGTTGCCGACATCGTCGGAAAAGCCGGCGGAGTTCCGATTTCACAAGCCGCGCCCGACGAGCGCAGCATCGGCGCCCCATCCCGATTCACCTGTCCCGATTGCGGCGGAACGCTTTGGGAAGCGGACGAAAACGGCGATTTGCGTTTTCGGTGCCGTACGGGCCACGCCTACAACCCGAACGCGATGTTGAGCGCGCAGCGCGACTCCATGGAAAACTCGCTGTGGACGGCGCTCCGTATCCTTGAAGAGCGTGTGGACTTTTTTCACCGCATGTCCCGCCGGGCCCGCGATCGCGGAGACCCACGAACCGCCGATCGCTATGCGAACGAGGCGCAGCACCTGCAGGCCGACCAAGGGCACATCAGATCAGCGCTTGAGAGCGTCGTGAGTCGGCCGCATACGTCCGCATCGTAATCGACGCGAACGCGAGTTTACCGCTGCTCGAAGCCAGATCCGGCACGGTCTGCACGGCGTTTGCCGCGCCGATCCGCAAATTGTGCTGCACGTGCGAAACAAACTCCGCCGTTTCGATCTGCGCGGCGAATTCATTCGAATAGACGAGGGTGACCGCCCCCGGATCGACTAGGACGCGGCCCGATTCCCGCGTCGATGCGGGTCGTATCGACCGAACCGGTCCGCTCGCGTGAACGATCAGCGGTGCCGGAAAGCGCGCGCACGCAAACGTGAAACCGCCTTCGGCATCCAAGACGCCCAACAATACTCCGCGGTTTCCGTCGTCGAATTTTTCCAGCAATACGTCGAGCTGCTCGTTGACGTCTTGCTGCCCTAGCGCTGCAATTTCTTGCAATGCCGAACGAACGTGCAACGCCGCGCGAGCAGGATCTTCATCTTCCACGGCAGCGATCGCCGCGAGCGTTCGGCTCGCCCGAACTCCAAGCGCGGCGCCCCGGGTTCCTTCGTACACGTCGATGCGCGCGTCTCCGAGCGCAACGCGCCTCCAGCGTTGCGCTAACGCACCGCCCGGCGATCCCTGCCGGCGTGAGCCGTTCAACATCGCGTAAGCCGTTGCGGTCACCCTGCAAAGCACTTTCAGAGCGGTGAATTCAGGCTCGAACATCTCGCGCGTCCGCGAAAAAGCCAGCAGCGTGCCGACCGTCCGCGATGCGTCCCGGATCGGAAGCGCCGAGCCCGAAACCGGACCCTGGCTGCGGATTCGCTGGGCGTATTCGTCGTCGTCGAACACTTCTACGAAGAACCGGTCATTCAAGATGGACTGCGTCACCGGTTCGCCCGTCAGGAACGTGTTCGGCCAGCGGTCAAGCAGCGTTTCGTCGTCGACCGGCTCGTGCGCCGCGCACGTGCTTCCAATTTCGTCGACCAGCATGACCGACGCCGCCTCGGCGCCGAGCGTGAGCGCGGCGCGTGCGCAGGCGCGAGCCAATTCGCACTCATCCGTGCACGCGCGCAGCTCTTGCTCCATTTTGCGCGCTCGCTGGACCAGCGCGCGTTTGCGCGTTGGGGAGATCAAGGATGCCGCCCGTTTTAGCGCTTTGAGCAGTTCGCCGTCGCTCGCATTGGAAGGCAGCCACGCGTCGACGAGCGTACCGATTTCCGCTCCCGGATCGGCGTCGGTAAAGTACAGCACCGGAGCGTCGCCGATTTTTGCAGCGTGGCGCAACGCGCGTAATGCGTGAAGGGGCTCGGCGAGCGTGGACGCCTGTACCGCTGCAACGTCTACGAGGTCGCTTTCGAGGAGCATCAGCAAGTGGCCGAAAGTGGGCACCCTATGGATATCCCAGCCGCGCTGCGCGCAAACGGCTTCCACACGCGCGGCGAGCGATTCGTCACTGCCGAACCAAACGAAGCGGGACGTGCCATACGTTGAACTGATCTGCGGCAAAGCCGTCGGCACGCTTTGCAGCGCATCGAGAAATGCGCCGTCGGTCGAATCGACCGGTTCAGATCTCAGCGTCGCTACCACGACGTAGCGTTCGCCGGAGACCATGAACGGAACGGCCAATGCCCGATGTAAGCTGCGCGGGTTGGTAACGATCGAGGAGCGCCGCACCGCGAACAGCCGACGGAGCGGCCAACGCAGCCAACTTCGCGGCGGATCCCGCTCTTCGCCGGCCTGCTGAATCAAAACGAATCTGCCGCCTTCGCGCGAACGGAATATAAGCGTGCCCGCGAACAGCGTGGGTGCAGCCTGCAGCAACGCGTCGGCGAAGCCGCCGACGTCGCGCGCCGAGGGATCCGATTTGGTCGCGCTGCGCAACAATCCCGCAAGCGCGACGAAACGCCGGTCTAGGACCGCCTCCGAAGACATGCCCCGTTCTGCTTCAAGAAGACGCCCAGCTTGTCGGGTGAAACGCGGCGAAATAACTGACGCAGCGCTATTTCGATGACCGAACTTTCACTTACGCGCTCGTCGAATGCGGTGCGTCGGAGTTCGCCGCCTACTTCTGCGGAGAGGTTAATGGAGAATTTGAAGGCGTTTGCGGACCCGCCGATGTGCGGTGTCAACTCGGTCGCGCCATTACGGCTTCGTGCTGCTCGTGCCATTCTTTGACTATTACGCATAAGTCGGGTAACGTACTGCCGAAACCAGCGTTTTCTGCATATTGCCGGAATAGCGTGCTCTTGCAACAAAGCCGCCGCTTAGTTAAGCGTTGGGCCGGTTCGAAGGCCCGTCCCGCCCGGTGGGCAAAAAGGGCTGGACCGTGACCACGACCGACCGCCGCACTTCCCTGCCGGAATTGCGTCATACCGCAGCGCACGTGCTCGCCTATGCCGTTCAAGACTTGTTTCCCGATGCAAAACCGACCATTGGACCGGCCATCGAGAACGGGTTCTATTACGATTTCGACCGGCAGCAGCCGTTTACGCCCGAGGACCTCGAGCGCCTCGAACGACGCATGAACGAGATCGTCGAATCGAATTACGAGATGACGGGCGAGCGGGTCACGCGCGAGCAAGCAGTCGAGCGATTCAACGGCAACCCGTACAAGGTCGAACTCGCGCAGCAAATTCCCGAGGGTGAAGCGATCACGCTGTACACGATCGGCAGCTTCACGGACCTCTGCCGCGGCGGCCACGCGCATACCACCGGCGAAATCGGCGCGCTGAAACTCACCAGCGTGGCGGGCGCATACTGGCGCGGCGACGAGCACAACGCAATGCTGCAGCGCATCTACGGCACGGCTTGGTATACGAAGGAAGAACTCGACGCGCATCTGCAGCAGCTCGAGGAAGCAGCCAAACGCGATCACCGCAAACTCGGCCAGGAACTCGATCTCTTCTCGATCCAGGAAGAGGCCGGCGGAGGCCTGATCTTCTGGCATCCGCGCGGCGCCATCGTGCGCGGCATCGTGGAAAACTTCATCCGCGAAGGATTGCGCGAACGCGGCTATCAGCCGGTCGTCACGCCGCACGTGGTCAGCGAGAAGCTGTACGAAATCTCGGGTCACCTCGAAAACTACGCGGAGAACATCTTCGGCGCGCTCGAGATCGAGGAGCAGCGCTTCCGCCTCAAACCGATGAACTGCCCCGGCCACATTCTCATCTACAAGAGCCGCCTGCGCAGTCTATCGGGATCTGCCGCTGCGTTATTCGGAGTTCGGTACCGTGTACCGCTACGAGCGCAGCGGCGTCCTGCACGGACTCACGCGCGTGCGCGGCTTCACGCAAGACGACGCGCATCTTTTTTGCACGGCCGAGCAATTGCAGGGCGAATTCGAGCAGACGCTCGACGAAGCGTTGCGCTTGATGAACGCGTTCCGCTTCGAGGACGTCGAATACGTGCTGTCCAGACGCGACGCCGCCGCGCGTATCGATACCGATGAAATCGCCGAACGTGCGATAAGAACGGCGCTGGAAATCAAGCAGTTCGCGTACGCCGTCGACGAGGGCGGCGGCGCGTTCTACGGGCCGAAACTCGACATCATGGTCCGCGATGCAATCGGCCGTAAATGGCAGCTGGGCACCGTGCAGGTCGACTTCGTTTTGCCAAAGCGTTTCGATTTGAAATACCGCGGCCCGGAAGGCGACGAAACACCGGTGATGATCCACCGCGCTCTTGCAGGTTCCATGGAGCGCTTCTTCGGCATTCTCATCGAGCATTTCGGCGGGAACTTTCCCGCGTGGCTCGCGCCTATTCAGGCCGTCGTAGCACCGATATCCGAACATCAGATCGAGTACGGACGTACCGTACGCGACGCGCTGCACGCTCGCGGTTTTCGCGCCGAACTCGACGAATCGAACGAAAAACTCGGGTACAAAATCCGGCACTGGAAAACGCAAAAAGTGCCGTATATTCTCGTGGCGGGCAAGCAAGAAGCCGCGGACGGCACGGTCAACGTGAACGAACGCGGCGCCGGAGCTCAACGAGCCCTAACGGTGGACGAGTTCGCCGCCGAACTTCATTCAAAGGTCGATAACAAGCAGTGAAATCGCAACTCGCTTTGGGCGCACTGCTGGCACTCGCGCTCGTGCTGGGCGCGTGCTCCGGCAACTTCTCCTCCGGTACGAACATGCCCGAACCCGGCGCCGGCGGCATTCCGCCGATGGGCCAAGGGACGCCGATTCCGCAGACGGACAAAAACGGCTTACCGATTGGCGAAGCAACGCCGACCGCAACTCCGGGAGCGGTCGGCACGGCAAGCTATCCGATCGACGATGCGAAGAACGGCTTTGCATGTCCGCAGCTAGCGGACGGATACGCTTGCACGCTGAGTTTCAACCTTCCGGCGCCCACGCCGTCCCCTTCGCCGACGCCCAAAGGCGCAAAGAACGTGAAGCGAAAGGCTACGGCGACTCCAACGCCGACGCCGACGCCAAGCCCGACTCCGACGCCCAGCGCGCCCGCCGGCAGCGCGAGCCCCGGAAAAAGCCCAACGCCGAGCCCGACACCGGCAAGCGTTACGCTAACGGCGCAAGCACCGCCCAAAGATGCTCCGAAGATGGTGCACATCCCGGCGAACACGCTCGACACCGTCGCGCTCATGATGGTGCAACTCGACACGAACGGCGATCTCGCGCTCGACGGGTGGGCGAACGCGCAATTCACTTTGCCCAAGCCGGTGATCGAAGGCCGCGGCTTCGCGCTGCAGCTTTTCCAAGTAAACAAGCACCATAAACGCGTCGACTACAAAGCGATTTGGACGTTCGACAAATCGACGCTCAACGACACGACGCTCACGTTCTCGTTCCGTGCGCCGACGATGACGATCGCAAAAGGCAGCACGTACACGCTCGTGCTTTACGGAGACGACAAGTCGACGGCGCCGGCGTCGCCGAACGCCTCGCCATCGCCGTCGCCGACCGCTTCGGCCGTTCCGTCTGGGGCTCCCGACATCGGCGTAACGCCGGGCGCATCGCCTTCGCCGAACGATTAATCCGCTTACCGCGTCGACGTCGCTGCGCTTCCTTTCGCTCGGGCGCATGCTGCGGAGCTTCAATCAAGCGTATCTCGGCGTCGTAACGCCGCTCTACCTTTTGAGTCGCGGCGCAAGCGCCGCGGAGGTCGGCGTGCTCGTCACCGTCTGGGCGAGCGGAAGCGCGCTGCTGGGATTGGGCGCAGGATTCGTGAGCGACCGTTTCGGCCGCAAACTCGTGCTGGCGATATTCAGCGCGCTCAGCGCCGTTGCGGCGCTGGCGTTTTATTTTGACATGCCGTTTTGGATGCTCGCGCTTGCCGGCGCGCTCGGAACGATCGGCCGCGGCGGAGGCCCGGCGTCCGGCGGCGCGTTCGGCCCGTTTTATTCCGCGGAACAAGCACTCGTCGCCGAGCACGTCCCGCCACAGACGCGCACGCGCGCCTTCGCCGCGTTCTCGATGATCGGCGCCATCGGCGGTGCGTTCGGTTTTCTTCTCACGTACGTGCACGAGTACCGGCTCGTGTTTCCGATCGCGAGCGGCATTTCGGTGCTGCTGCTGATTTCGATCGCCCCGATTCGCGAATCGTCTCGCCAGGAACGGGGCGCGCACCGCGAGCGTGAAACGCGCCGGCCGCCGCAAGCACTCTCCGCGCGCACACGGGCGATCGTGCTTCGCTTTATGGTGACGAACGCGACGAACGGTTTGGCCGTAGGCTTTCTGGGCCCCATGCTCGTGCTGTGGTTCCACCTGCGGTATCACGCGCCCGCGGATCAAATCGGAACGATCTACATGGTAATCGGCTTTTGCACGATCGCATCCTATTCCGTGGTGGGCCGCGCGGTCGCGTTCATCGGCGGTGCGGTTCGTACCGTCGTTTCATTGCGCGTCGTCTCTTGCGCGCTGCTCGCAGTGCTGCCGCTCATGCCGACGGTCTGGTTCGCGGGCGCGGTGTTTCTCGTCCGCGTGCTGGTGAACAGCATGACGTTGCCGGTGCGGCAATCGTACGTCATGGGAATCGTTTCGCCGCACGAACGCTCGCGGGTCGCCAGCGTTTCGAACGTGCCGTCGCAGTTTGCGAGTATGGCCGGGCCCTCGCTCGCCGGCGTGATGCTGCATTCGGTCTGGATCGGCGCGATGCTGGAAGCGGCCGCACTGCTGCAGCTCCCTCAACGCCGGGCTGTACTGGGCGTTCTTTCGCAAGATCCGGCCGCCCGAGGAACGATGAAGGCTGGGTACGCTGTAGACACTATGAGAAACACCTACGCACTCTTGGCGGCCGCAGCGTTCTTGGGCTCGACTGCGGCAGCCGGCGCACAAACATCTACGCCGCGCGTTATCGCGGGAACCATCACCGCCGTGAGCGGCAGCATGGTCACCATTCAGCGCAGCAGCGGCAGCATCGTGGTAAACGACCAGCCCGCTCTCAATAGTCAAACGACCGGTAACGTCGCGGTCGGCCGCCAAGTCGTGGCGCGCGGTTATTGGCAAGACGGCACGTTTTACGCGACGAGTTTCGCGGACGCGAACGTGTACGGGTATGCCGACGGTTTCGGCACGCAAGAAGGTCTGACCGGCGCGCCGGTGCCGGGACGCCTACGGGGCCTCGTTCGCGGCACGATCAGCGCCGTTAGCGGCCACCTCGTCACGATCCAAGGCAACGGTAATTCGATCGTCATCAACGATCAGCCGGCCTTGGACCGCAAACTCACCGGCAGCGTGAACGTCGGCCGCGACGTCGTCGCGGTAGGCTATTGGCGCGGCGGCACGTTTTACGCGACGACGATCTCCGACGCCTCGTCCACGAACGTGCCCGAAGACGCGCCGAACTTCGGCGCATTCGCGCACATTCCCGACAGCTTGAGCGGAACGATTACCGGTGTGAGCGGAAACCAGGTGACGCTGCAGCAGTCGAACGGGACGATCGTGCTGAACGATCAGCCCGCGCTGAACGCGCACGCTTCCGGTAACGTCGCGGTCGGACGTCAAGTCGTAGCCGACGGCTACTGGCTGCACGGAATCTTCTACGCGACCAGTTTCGCGGACGCTTTGCCGTAATGGACGCTTAGCACGACCGGCGCGCTGCGCGGCCTCACGCCGCAGCAAAAACGAACGTTTACGGCGAGTTTCCTCGGCTGGACTCTCGACGCGTTCGATTTTTTTCTAGTGATCGTCACCGTGCCGCACATTGCCAAAGACTTTCACGCCGAAGTGAAAGCCGTCGCGGTCGCGGTGACGATCACGCTGATGCTGCGGCCGCTAGGCGCACTGATCTTTGGCTGGTTCGCGGACAAGTACGGGCGCCGAACCCCGCTGATGGTGGACGTCGGCCTCTATTCCGTTCTGGAATTGGCCACCGCGTTCTCGCCGAATCTCGGCGTCTTTATCGTTCTGCGCGCGCTTTACGGCGTGGCAATGGGCGGCGAGTGGGGCATTGGCGCGGCGCTGGCAATGGAGTCGCTGCCCGTCGAAAAACGCGGCGTGTTTTCCGGTATTCTTCAAGAAGGATATGCCGTCGGCTATCTGCTGGCGGCGATCGTTCTCGCGGTTCTTTACGTGCACATCGGGTGGCGCGGAATGTTCGCGATCGGCGTGCTGCCCGCGGTTCTCATCTTCTTCATTCGCAGGAACGTCCCCGAATCGCCGGCGTGGCTCGCCGGCCGCGCGGAGAAAATCGCGGCGGGCCCGCATCCGCTCGTGCAAGCGTTCAAGACGCGGTGGCCGCTGTTCGTCTACGCAATTTTATTCATGGCGGCGTTCAATTACATGTCACACGGAACGCAGGATCTGTATCCGACGTTTTTGACGCTCCAGCACGGCTTCACGCCGGCGCTCGTGGGAACGCTGACCGCCATCATGAACGTCGGAGCGATCGTCGGGGGCGTCGCGTTCGGCTGGCTTTCGCAGCGCTGGGGCAGGCGCAACATGATCGTCGTGTGCGCGCTGTTGGGAATCGTGTTGATTCCGCTTTGGGCGTTCAGCCAAACCGCGGTGATGCTCGGGCTGGGCGGATTCCTCATGCAGATTGCCGTGCAAGGCGCATGGGGCATCATTCCGGCGCACCTCAACGAGATTTCGCCCGCGGAAATACGCGGAACGTTTCCCGGTTTGACGTATCAACTCGGCAATCTCATCTCCGCGAATGCGCTGCAACTCGAATCGGCGTTCGCCGCGGACAAGTTTCCGCTGCCCTCCGGACATCCGGATTATGCGAAGGCGATGGCGTGGGTTGCTGGCGTCGTGTTCGTTGCCATCGTCGTGCTGACCGCGATCGGATACTTCGTGACGCCCGAGCGCCGCGGAGAGGCGTTTTCGGACTTGTAAGCGGGAGGCGCTTAAACCGCCTTTTGAGCCAAACTCCCCACCCAGCGATACATCAGCGCGATGAGCGCGAGGAACGCGATACCGCCGATGATTTCGGATGGGAGCAAAAACGAATCGGGAACCAATGAGAGCGGCGTGCCGTTCTTGCTGACCACGATGATTCCGGAAAGCAGCACGCCGAACAAGCTTTCTCCGACAATCAGTCCGGATGCGAGAAGCACGCCTAGCCGTTTTGCCATCTCGGCGTTGCGTCCGCGCGAAACGGCGCGGTTGTAAAACCACCCGACGATTGCGCCCAGCACCGCGCCGGCCGTCGTGGACGTCGGCAAGTAAATGCCTAAACCAACCGCGAGCGGCGGCAGTTTCGCCTTTTGTTTACTCGATGCTCGCAGCACCTCGTCGATGCCGATGACGACGATCCCGACCAGAACGCCGATCGTGATCATTCCCCAATCGATGTTGCCGCTGATGACGCCTTTCGCGAGCGTCGAGATCAGCGTGGCCTGCGGCGCGGGCAGCGGCTGCGCGGCATTCGCACCGTGATGCGGCGGCGCGCCCGCAAAGCCGTTCGCGAGATTGAGCAGATTCAATACGGGCGGAATCACGAGCGAACCGAACAATACGCCGACCAGCAGCGCGACTTGCTGGCGCCACGGAGTCGCATCGACGAGTTGTCCCGTCTTCAAGTCCTGCAGATTGTCGTTTGCGATGGTTGCGGCGCTGAGCACGATGGACGTAACGAACAGCGCGAACGCGACCAGCGCGTCTTTCGCGGCACCTGAAGCGCCGTGCGCGACGAGCAGCACGATGAGCGAGATCCCGATGATCGCCAGAATCGCCAAGCCGGAGACCGGGCTGTTCGAACTGCCGATGAGCCCGGCCATGTATCCTGCGACGGCTGCGACGATGAACCCGACGACGACGACGTACAGGACCGATGCAATCACGAGTGGGACGATGTACGCTCCGAGCGCACCGCCCTGCAAGAACGCGAAGAGCAGAAACGCCATCGGTATCAAACACGCGACGCTGACGATCGTGACGATGCCGATCGGCATGTCCTGCTCGGTGCGCTTCATCAGATGCCCTTCGCCTTGCGCGCGACGGCGTGAGGCCTCGATTGCGGCAACCAATCCCGTCCACACGGGAATGGCCAAGCGAAGCAGCGTCCAGATCGCGGAAATGCCGATGGCTCCCGCGCCGATGAACCGCACCTGATGCGACCACACCGTCGTTGCGACCGTTGCCGCGGCGCCTGCAGCGGGGTGCATGGCGGTAAGAATCGGGACGAAAATTCCCCACGAGATGACGAAGCCTGCGAGAATCGCGAGGCCGACCGCCAAACCGATCAAGTGTCCCGCGCCGAGCAGCGCGAGCGAGAGCGAAAATCCGATTCCGCTTGCGGACGCGCCGGCTCGGAAATAGTAGTCGATCTCTCCGGCAAACACGCGCGTCGCCGTCATCGCAGCAAAAGCGGCGGACCCGATGGCGCCCCAAATCACGGCGAGCAATCCCGCTTTGCCCTCGGCCGCGCCTTCGCGCGAACCGGTACCGACCCGCAGCACTTCTGCGGCCGCAACCCCTTCGGGATACGGCAGATCCGAGGTGGTCACGAGTGCGCGGCGCAGCGGAATCGTGAACATCACGCCGAGCACACCGCCGACCACACAAACGCCGAACGACGGCCAGAACGGGAATCCGCTCCACCAGCCGACCATGACCAGACCCGGCAAAACGAAAATGATCGACGAGAGCGTGCCGGCCGCCGATGCAACCGTCTGCACGATGTTGTTCTCGTAAATCGTGCCGGTTTTGAACATGCGCAGAATCGCCATCGAAATGACGGCGGCGGGAATCGACGAGGCGAACGTGAGCCCAACCTTCAGCCCGAGGTAGACGTTAGCGGCAGTGAACACGAGCGTGATTGCGGCGCCTAACAACAATCCGCGAACGGTCAATTCCAGACGCGCTGTAACGGCCTCACTCTGCACCGCGGCGGGCGCGGTCTCCGATTGCAGCATGGCACGACGTTAGCCTCACCCGCCCGCGTGCCCTACCTGCGGCAGGTCGGCGCATGCGGTTGCCGTAAAGGCGCGGCAAGGAGTCTCGTATGCGCAAACTTGGAACAAGCATTGCGGCATGTGCGATCGCGAGCCTCATCGCGGCGGCCGGCTGCAACTCGTCGACCACACCCTCGCCGTCGCCATCGCCGAGCTCGTCGCCCGCGAACGTTTCCGGCGATTACGTCGGCTCGGTGCAAGATGCTCAAGGCGGCAGCGGCACCGCGACGGCAACGCTCGCGCAAAACGGCAGCAACGCCGGCGGCGCCATCACCATTGCGCAAACCGGCGCAACGCTCACCGCTCAAGTGTCGCTTGCGATCGCTTCGGGGACTTCTCTGAGCGGCGCGATGGTCGTCGATTATCCGAACGGCACGACATGCACGTTCAGCACGAGCGGAACCTACAGCAACAACGGAACCAGCGCGGTAATCACCGGCTCGTACACGGCAATCACGAACTGCGCGGGCGATACCGGCACGTACACGTTGAATCAGCAGTGCATCGACACGGTCACGAGCACACTTCGGCGCATTATGACGTACCCGCCGCGCTGCTGAGTTCCCGCGCAAGCGACGCAAGCGCCTCGCGCTCCGTCCATGCCGCGCCGCGAGCGGCGAGCGTTTCGAAGTCTGCGCCGTTCAATTGCGCGCCGATGCGCTGCGACACGTTTTCGAGCGCGAGCCGATCGTCGTCGCCCAAATCCCATTCGAGTTCGTCGATTCGGGCGCGCGCGTAGCCGAATAGCATCGCCGCCTCGTCGGCACCCTCCGAAACGCGGAACGCGGAGAAATAGGCGAGGTTCACGGCCAAGAGCGGATGACGAACGGCTGCAGCTAGTTGCACGGCCCTGCGCGCGTGCGGCTCGGCGTCGTCGAAACGCCCCAGCGCAAGCGACCAGCCCGCAATTTGACTTTCGAGCGTGAGTTGCGCCTCCTGACCGGCGCATTGCCGCGCCTGGTTCCCAAGGTCGATTGCGCGTTCGAACGAACCGGACTCGCCCTCGCGGCTTGCCCACCACTCGAGTATCAAGCTTTCCTCTTCCGGATCGCGCACCGAACGCGCGATGTTCAGCGCCTCCGTAAAATACGTGCGCGCTCGTTCGATTTCCGAGGACGGCAGCGCGTACGCGCATCGGCGCAGGACGGCGGCGAGCACCCGCGGCTCGCCGAGCGAGCGCGCGCGTTCGGTGGCTTCCGCCGACGGCGCGCGAGCCTCGTCGTAGCGGCGGTTACGCGCGTACAGTTGCGCAAGTTGAGAGAGCGCTCGCACCAAGCCGCGTTTATCGCTCGACTCTCGGTACAGCGAAACGGCTCGCTCGACGCACACCAGCGCGGATCGGTTGGCGCCGGCGTTGTTGTGCATCATCGATGCGACGTACTCGATTCTCGCAGCGGTCGCGTGCGGCGTTCCCGAAACGCCGCGGGCCGCATCGCACCAACGCAGCCCTTCGGTCAACAAATCCAGACGTAGGAAAATCGGTCCGCTATCCGCTGCGAGTTTCGCTCCCACGGTCCGATCCCCCGGACCGTTCAACGTCCACTCGAGCGCGGCGCGAACGTTGTCGATGTCGGGTGCGAGGCGTTCCAGCCAGCCGCGCGGCATGAGTGAGTCGAACTCGTAATACGCCTGTGATGCCAGCGCCGAAAAATACGCGGCGTGCGCGTGCGATGCGGACGGCGCCTCGTTCGCCTCCAGAGCCTTCTGCATCGCGAACTCGCGAATCGTTTCGAGGAAATAGTACCGCGTCGTAACCGCGATCTGCGCGATTACGAGCGATTTGTCTGTCAGCGACGTCAGCACGTCGAGTACGTGGAATTCGTCGCACCGGCCGCCGGCCGCGCATACGGCCGTCGCGGCGTCGAGCGAAAAACTGCCGCGAAACGCGGAAAGCCGCCGGAACAAATCCTGTTCTTCGAGTGTGAGCAGGTCGTCAGCTCCACTCGATGGTTGCCTCCAGCGTCTGCTGTCTGGCAGGCACCGCGCGCCCACTGCTTTTGAGCAGCCGGAACCGTTCGCTCAAGTGTGCCAGCGTTTCCCCAACGCTGAGCGCTCGCGCTCGCGCGGCGGCGAGTTCTATGGCGAGCGGAATGCCGTCCAGATGCGCGCAGATTTGCTCTATGAGTTCTGCGTGCTCGCGCGCGTCGAACCCGGGCGAAACGGCAGAGGCGCGCAGCGCAAAGAGTTCGGCGGCGCCTTCGAGCGCCAAGGGGCCAAGACGGTACACCTGCTCGCCGTCCAAATGCAGCATTTCCCGGCTGGTCGCAAGCACGGTGATGCGAGGACACGCCGCGCGAATCTGCGCGACGACCGCGGCGACGTCGCCCACGACCTGTTCGCAATTGTCGAGGACGATCAGCGCGTCGCGAGGCGCGAGGTGCTGCAACAAGCGCGCGGTCTCGCCGCCCTTCTCCGCGTTTCCGGCGCCGAGCGCAGAGAGTATCGTCGCGGCGACGAGCGAGCCGTCCTCGATCGGCGCAAGATTCACGAACCACGCGCCGTGTTCGTGCGCTGCAAGCGCCTCCGCCGCGCACTGCAGCGCGACGCGCGTCTTCCCGACGCCTCCGGAGCCGGTGACCGTCACGAGCCGCGACTGCGCGAGCGCCGCGTCGATCTCACGAAGTTCCCGCTCGCGTCCGATAACGCGCGGGAGGCCGGCGGGAAGGTTGTTCGGCACGCTCTGTTTCTGCGCGCGCAGCAGCGGTTCCAGCGCTACGACCGCAACGGCAAGATCTTGCGCCAGCCCCACGAGCATCTGCGTTTCATCCGCGTCGTAGTCCGCGTGCTTGCGGTGCACCGCCAGAAAGCCTACGAGTCTCCCGCGACCGTCATCGGAAACGCGTGCGTGCCCTGCGCCGAAGACTTGAGCAGCGAAGGCCGAGCCGGCGTCGCGCTCGAGCGCAGCCGTACCGCGAGCGGATCGCCGAAGCCGACGTCGTCAGCGGGGAGATCGAACGACGAAGCCTCCGCGTGAAACACTTCGCGCCGCAGGTAGACGGCGGCAGCGCCCGCTTCCATGTGCTGTTCGAGCGCTTCGATCACGCGCCGCAGCAGCTGGCTCATGTCGTTGAACGACGTCATCTCGCGGCGGAATTTCTCGAGCGCCGCCAGCGCCTGCCGCTTGCGCTTGTAGAACGCGGCTTCGAGCGCGGCTTCGACGCGCTGGTGGATTGGGCGGAAGACCACGGCGGCGACGAGGACGATGCACACTTCTATCGCGGTGCTCGCCGCTCGCGAACGGTCCGAAAAGTACCGTTCCGTCGCCCATTCGGCGAGGGCGAACAACATCACGATTACGGTCGTGACGAGTGTGTATGCGTACGCGCGAATTCGCGGACCGGGCCCTGTTCCAGCCCCGACCATGATGCGGCAAGCGTTAGGCGCAGTGCGGAGCGTTCCTGTAGCCGAAAGGACCGTCTCGAGCGAGAGATACGGCGCAACGTCGGCAACCCGACTCGTGAAGGTTTTGGGTTCCTCCGGCAGCGCGCTCGCGGCGCTCCTCGTGCGTGAAGCAACGGGCGATCGGCGGTTCGACGACGTACTGCACGCCATTCAAGAGGAACTGTGGGAGAGTTGGCCTATCCGAGGCAACATCCGCTTCTGTGGCTGCAAGACATGTACGGCAAGAAGCAGCGCTACGTCGGCGCAGGCCACGGCGCATTCGGAAACCTCGCGCCGTTCGTTCGCGCGCTTGACCTGTTGCCGCAGACGCGGCATGAAGAATTGCATCGGCGAATCACCGGTCTTCTCACACGGTACGCACTGGAAGATGGGGACGCGGAGAATTGGATCTCGATGGGCGAACCCACGAGCGGTAACCGCATGCAGTGGTGTCACGGCGCGCCGGGTGTCCTCATCGCGCTCGGATCGTACGCACCGGGCGATCCGGTCATTGAGGACGCCGTGCTGCGCGGCGGACGCGCGATTTGGAAAGCCGGGCCGTTGAAAAAGGGACCGGGTTTCTGCCACGGTACCGCGGGCAACGGGTATGCGCTGCTTCGCGTTTTTCAGCGCACCGGGGACACGGCGTGGCTGGAACGCGCGCGGCGCTTCGCTATGCACGCGATCGCGCAGGCTGCAGAGTGGCGCGCGCGATTCGGCATGCCCTCGTACTCGCTCTGGACCGGCGAAATCGGGGTTGCGCTCTTCGTCGACGGGGTTTTGCGCGAAGACGCGGCGGTCTTCGCTCTGGACGTCATGTAGCGGCGACACCTCGCAATAAAAAGAGAGTCGCGTTCGCACGCGACTCCCTTTTTGCTGACGCCCGGAGCTGTCTAGTGGCAGCCGTTGGTCGTCTTCAGGACGTAGCCGTCGTTCGCCGCGATCGGCAAACTGAGCGGATTGCTGACCGTGCGTCCCTCCAAGTCGGTCCACCTGTGGCCGCTCGGAAGCGCTGCGGTTTGCGTACCGGTCCCGCCCGCGTTCACGACCACCAGCGCGTTCGCGAACCGGCGGTAGTAGATCGAGGGACGAGTTCCGGCGTAGTACTCCCCGCAGGGTGCGCCGAGATTAGCCGCGGCGTACTCGGGGTGGTAGAACGTTTCCACGCCGTACCCGGTATGCGGCGTAACGAATACCGATGCGGCTTGTTCGTTGCCGAGCAGGTACGTTGCCGCGGAGTAGTCCCTTTGCGGAGCGCCGACCGCGAGCGAACCCCAATCCTGATTGATGAGGACCGCGGCGCCGTGCGCCTGAGCGAACTGCATCCACTTCACTTCATTGAGAATGGTGCCCGCGCCGACCTGATACTTGCCGTATCGCGTGAACCCGGTCTCGTCCATGTCGGCGTCGACGTTGGAGAGAAGCGTCGCCTCGTTCGTGTTGGTATATCCGCCCGGGTGATTCACGATGAACTTGAGGTGATAGGTGTTCGCCGCAATCGAATGTGCGGTTTTGACCCAGTTGACCAAGTCCGTCGCCCATTTCGGATCGTTTTCGCCGCTGTACCGGCGCACGAAGACGCCGCCGGAATAGATGCCGCAGCCGTAATAGCCCGCTCCGCCCGTCGCGGGAATCCAGTACGTCACCTCGTCGGCAGCCAGTGCGCTATAACCCGTGCGAGCTGCGTACCCGCCGGCTTGCGCGATCTGGTACGCAACGACCGCGGGATTGTGAATGTCCAGCGGAACGTTGGGCAGACCGGAATCGTACGCAGGCGACTTCGTCGGCGCGTTCGTCGTGGCGTTGCACTTGTACAGAATCCAGCTGGGATGATTGGCTTGCCACCACGCGAGCGAGTGGCCAATGTAGCCCCAGGCGCTGGTGCTCATGTCGGAGTCCGCCAAGAAGTAGTAGGAACTGCGCAGGCTCGCATTGCTTACCCGCCAGGTCGCTCCCATGCCCGGGCGTACGCCCCATACCGCGGTATACCGGTAACCGTCGGCCGCCGCCGCTGCGGCGCTGATGATCCCGTTGCCCGTTTCGTCGAAGATCTGAAACGAGCTGATACGGCCGGTCGTCGACGTGGGCATGAATGTATTCGTCGGATATGTTGTCGCGCCGAGCGTCAAAGACATCGGCGAAAGATCCGCGGAAGCGCTGCTCGGCAAAGTGCCGGAAGAACTATCCGTGGGTATAGTGGCCGGAGCGTTAGCTCCGGTGTCCGGAATTGCATTGCTGCTGCCCCCACCGCAGCCTTGCAAAATAGCGACTAGCCCAATCGCTGCAAGCAGCGATGGGACACGTTTGAAAAGCAAAAGACCGTCCTCCCCTAGGGTGTGCTTTTGCGCGGCGTCTACCGGTACATGAAGAGTCGTTCCTGGGTGCATAGCGGCAGGCCATGTACGGGGCACTCTGCACTACGCTCGCTTGCATGCTGCAAAGCCAAACGAACGTTTTCGGATCGATGGTCGAATTGATTCAGGTACGATTTTACGCACGAAAATGACAAAGTTTCGGTTTTGACGCTCGTGCAAACGTCCCAGTTTCTGAGCCGAAAGCACCGTTTTCGGGCAGGTATTTTGCCCGATGGACAATCTTTCGCTTACGCGATCTTTGCGTACATTATCCCGGATTTTCGGCGATGAGGCGCAGGCGTCGCACGACCTGCGTACCGTCCCATTCTCCCGCAGCAGCAAGCGAATTTCGGCAGAATAATTGATGACGGCCGCCGTGCTTAGCATGGCGGCCGTACGCTTCGGATTCTGAGCTTTGGCATAACTACGGCGCTAGCGCACCGCGGGCGGTCCGCCGATTTGCCGCTGCGGGAGCGGCGTGACGTTCTTCTCGATGCTTCGCGTGGCCAGCCACACGAACAGCATGCACAGCAGCGTCAGCAGCACGGCGTCGTCGAGCATGCCGAGCACCGGAATGTCGCCGAACACGTCGAGCGGCGAGATGATGAAGAGCGCAAGGATGCCCGTAACGGCTTTGAGGCCGACGGGAACGCGCTCGTCGCGCACGAGAGGCCAGGCGCGCTTGAAATTGCGCGCCGCGCTGTAGAGCATGCCTGGAAGAGCCATATGCCCATACTATCGGTGCGGCAGCCCAAAAGTTTCGGCTATGAGTGCGTCAGGGCCCGGAGACGCGCTATCCCGGTCACCGCCTCGCGGTGCAGGCTGTGCGAACACCGCGTACTGCGCCGCCGTCGGACTGTTATAACCGAAGTCGAGGTCGGACTGCAGATAGGCCAGGTGATCGCGGGTGCGCGTGCCGGTCGAGAGCGGGCCTTCGCTGGAGTGCGTCTGCAAGTTCACCAGCTTGTCGATCTCGCCATCGAGCGCCGTTTTTCGCGCGCCGTCGGCCATGCCGGCGCTGCGCGTCCAGCGCGGCATTTATGGCTCGGTCCATCGAGTCGAGCGTATCGCGTATCTGCATCTGCAGCGAAAAACGCGCAGCGAGCGCTGCCGGAGTTCTATGTAAGTTTGGGTCGAGCGCCACCGTAAACGGCTGCGTCCACGAGCGGGAACCGTAACGCAACGTCACGCGATAGTTTCCCGGAACGACTTGCGGCCCGATCGGGAAATCGTCTTCTCCGCCCGCCGCACTGGGCACGTAGAATCCGCTAACGTCCGTCGCATCGGGATACCGCAGATCCCACTGGAAGCGGTTCATGCCGGCCGCAATTCCCGTCGCTTGCTCTTCCGTCGCCGCTTTTATTTGCGCGGGCGACATATTTTCGCGCGCTTCGGGCGTCAGCGGGATCCGCCCTTGCTTTAAGTGCAGTGGGAACGTGCGGATGGTTCGCCCGCTCGCGTCCGCTGAACGTCAGCGACGCGGGGGTGCCTCCGTTGTAATTGGACGGCACGTTGAAAAACACGGTCGCGCCGAACGGCGGATTTTGCCCGCTGTCCGCGCGAGGAAAGGCGCCGCCGCCGTACATATGCGTGAGCCACGCGGTTTGCGGCGCGAAGAGAACGTCGCTGCTTCCGCGCGCGAGTTGTTCGAGCACCGTCAAATCGTCGAGCACCCAAAACGCGCGGCCGTGCGTTGCAATCGCTACTTGCCCTTGAGCGCGAATCGATCTGCGATGTCGCGCACTTGAACGCCCGGCAAATTCAGCGAGAGCGGCTGCCACGGCGCGCCGCCGTTGAAACTCGACGTGACACCGTCGTGCGCGTTCCCGCGAACAGCAGGTTCGGTTGATGCGGATCTTGCCGAATGACGAATACGTATTCGTCGCCGGGAATCCCGCTGGTGATTGCCGTCCAGTGCGCGCCGTAATCGTCGTGCGGTAGACGATACGGATGGAAGTCGTCCCACATGTACCGCTGCGCGGTGAGATATGCCGTGCCTTGCGCCGTGTGCGAGGGTTCGATCGAACTGATCTCCGCGTACTGCGGCAGACCCGGCGGCGTAATCGTCGCCAATGCGCGCCGTGATCGGTGGTCACATGCACCAACCCGTCGGACGATCCGGCCCACAGCAGATTGCGATTGAGCGGCGAGACGCCGCAAGAGCCGAGACGTACGGATAGACTTCGGCGCTGGTTTGATCCAACTCGATCGGGCCGCCGGTGGGCCCTTCGGTCGCGGGATCGTTGCGCGTCAGATCGGGGCTGAGAATTCGCGCCACGTGCGGCCGCGATCGGTGCTGCTCAGCACGTATTGCGCGCCGGCGAGCAATTCGTGCGGATTCGATGGGGAGAACAGCATCGGGTGCGTCCACGCGAAGCGGTACTTGTGCTGCTGCGCTGGTGGCGCCTTCCAGATAATTCGGCCACGGGCTCACGCTTCGATATGTCGCCGGTGCGCATGTCATAGCGGAGGAAGATGCTGAAATAGCCGCTGCCGTACGTGATGTTCGGGTTTCCCGGGTTGCGGCGCGACGAACGTGCTCTCGCCATACGCAACGGTTCGCCAAGTCGCCGGCGGGATCGCCACCCTGATTCGTCGCACTCGGGCCTTCGATCGACCCTTCGTCCTGCTGCGCGCCGTAAATGTGGAACGGAAATTGCCCGTCGATATCGAAATGTGATAGAACTGCCCCGTCGGCTGATTGTGTTCCGGGCTCCACGTTTTTCCGCCGTCGGTCGAAACCGTCGCGCCGCCGTCATTGCCTTCGAGCAGGATGTTGGAATCGTGCGGATTCACCCACACGATGTGATTGTCGCCGTGCGGCGGACGGGACGCGTGCCACGTCTTTCCTCCGTCGTGCGAAATCCACAGCGCATCGACGTTCGGCGCGTACACCGTGTTCGGCGTTTTGCGGATCGGCGAAAATCGCCAAGTAGTAAAAAGCCCGCTGGCGCAGTTTCATCTCGCTGTTTACGCGCGTCCACGTCGCGCCTCCGTCCGCCGACCGGAACACGCCGCCTTCGTGCGCTTGCGCGATTGCGTACACGACGTTCGGATCCGCCGGTGAAACCGCGACGCCCATCTTGCCCAGCGTGCCTTTCGCAAATCCCGGATTGCCGGAAAGCTTCGTCCAGTGCGCGCCCGCGTCCGTCGATTTATACAAACCGCTGCCCGGTCCGCCGCTCGAGAGCTTCCACGGCGTGCGGTACATCTGCCACATCGTCGCGTAGAGCGTGCTGGGATTCTTCGCATCGATCACGACGTCGTTGCCGCCGGTCTTCGCATCGACGTAGAGCACTTTACTCCACGTCTTGCCGCCGTCCGTCGTCTTGAAAACGCCGCGATCCGGATTGTCTTTGAACACGTGTCCGAGCGAGGAAACGTAGGCGACGTTCGCGTCACGCGGATCGATCGCTATCGCGGTCACGGTGTGCGTGTCGCGCAATCCCGCGTACTGCCACGTCTTCCCGCCGTCGGTCGATCTGTATACACCTTCGCCCGTCACCATCGTCCCGCGCGGATCGCCTTCACCGGTTCCGACGTAGATGACGTTCGGATCGGAAGGTGCGACGGCGATGGCACCGATGCTGTCGGCGCCGCCCGGAATCTTCCCGTCGCTGATGTTGGCCCAATGCACGCCGTAATCCGTGCTCTTCCAAACGCCGCCGTCTACGCTGCCCATGTAAAACAGGTTCGGATTGTTCGGCGAGCCCGAAACGGCGACGACGCGTCCGCCGACGAACGGTCCGACGCTTCGCCACTGCAATTTATCGAACGAGGATTGGGGCGGCGCGGCGTTGACGGCGCGCGTCGAAAACGGCAGCGCCAAAACCATGACACATACGAGTACGGCAATCCGATTCATGTAAATGGGCATACACGCGCGCCAGCCGCTCGTCCTGTTGCGGCGCTAAAATGGCATCGCCTGCTCGGAGAAACCATGCAAGGGCATTGCCGTAGCGGGAACCCCGGCCATCTGGCAAAGTAGCACGGATGGATACGACGCTGAAGACGATAACGGAAGTGATGCGGATGCCTTCGCCGGCGCCGCGGCCGCAAGCGCTCGCCGCCGACGGCGAGTTGCTCTGGATCGGTTCGCTCCAAACGTGCCGGCTGTACAGCATCGACATCGCGCATTGGACGGTTCGCGAAGAGCGCGCGGCACCGGGCAAACCGTACGGCGCCACCGTCATGGGCGATGAGCTGCGCGTGTTGCTTTCCGAGGGCGAGGACGACCATCGCGTCATTCGCCGGTATATCCCGGGGCACGGTTTCAAGAGCAACGAAGGCGCGATCGAATGCCCCGACGACACTGGTTCGCAACTCGCATTCGACGGCGACCGGCTTTACGTCAGCCAATGGTACAACAAAAAGATTCTCTCGCTGGACGCCAACGGCAACGTGGGCTCGGTGATCGCCACGCCGCACGGCGTTTGCGGACAAGCGATCGTAGGCGGCGTCTTTTACGTGCTCGGTACGGATGACGAAGAGAGCGACCGCTATTTCCTCACGCGCATCGACGCACGAAACGGCTCGACGAAAACCGAAGACGTCGCGCACGTGAATTTTCAGGGACGCGCTTTGGCGTACGACGGCGCGCGCTTCTGGAGCAATCACCGCGAGAAGCACGAAATCGTCGCGTTCACCGTGGAGGGCTTCTCGCCGTAACGCTCGACGACGCACTGGACGCGGAACTTCGCCGGGATTACCTCGCGAGCTTCCGCTCGTGCGCTCAGTATCTCGAGCGGGAGCCGCGCGACGCGCGCGCTCTTGCTCTTATGTCGCGCTTGTGTTTGCTCGGCGGAGACCTGCCGGCAGCGATTGCGTATGCGTTCTCAGCGGTGCGAACCGACCGCGAAAATGCGGATGCGCGCGCCGCACGTGAAACGGCTCTCGCGCAGCGTCCGGATCCGGTGCTTGCGCAGCGCCGCTTCGAGGAAGCGCTCGCGCTCGAACCGCGCATCACGGCGTATGCGGAGTGCTATGGCTCGGCGCCCGCATTCGAATCCACGCAGCGCCTTCGCGCGCTTCTCGAAGAGGCCGTGCGCCTGGATCCGGCCCATGCGAGCGCACAGGCGTCGCTCGCGAACGTCCTTGCGCGAGACAATCACGTCCTGCTCGCGATTGCGGCGTACCGCCGATCGCTCGACGTCGATCCGCAGCAGCCCGATGCCGCGCTCGCGCTATCGGAATTGCTTTTCAATTTGGACGAGATGAGCGCTTCGGAAGCGTACCGCGCGCAGGCGCTAGCGCAAAAGCGATTCTACCCGGCAGGCGCGGATTCGGCGAATGCGAGCGTTCGCGTTCTCGTTTTGAACGCTCCGGGCGCATGGGCGCAAAATACGCCGCTCGAATTCATGATCGATCCGCGCGCGGCGGCACTGGATCGGCTCTATCTGACGGCGGATCCGATCGATGCTGCGCTGCCGCCGTACGACGTCGTCTTCAACGCGATTGGCGAAGCAGAACGCGCGCACGATGCGCTGGCGCGGGCCGAGCGCTTCATCACGCAGCAAAAGAAGCCCGCTCTCAACCAGCCGGCACATCTTTGGAAAACTGCTCGACCGCATCTGGCGGATGCATTGAAAGGCGTCTTCGGCTGCGTCGTTCCGCGCACGCAGCGCATCGCGCGTGAGGAACTCGCTTCTTGTACGCAGTTCCCGCTCTTGGCGCGGCCAATCGATACGCACGCCGGCCGCGGGCTCGAGCGCTTGGACGATGCGGCCGGCGCGACAGCGTATCTGGCGCGCTACCCCGACGACCGCTTCGACGCCGTACCGTTCGTCGATTACCGCAGTGCGGACGGCTACTATCGCAAGTACCGGGTGGTGCTCGTCGACGGCGTGCCGTTCGCGTACCATCTGGCGATTTCACCGGAGTGGATGGTGCACTACATCAAAACGCCCACGGCGAGCGTGGACTGGATGCGTGCCGAGGAGGAACGATTTTTGCGGGAGCCGCGCGCGGTGTTCGCGCACTGGGAGCGGACGTTCACGGACGTTGCGGGAGCGCTCGGCTTGGATTACGCCGGAGTCGATTGCGCGCTGATGCCGGACGGCAACGTGCTGGTGTTTGAAGCGGATGCCGCGCTGCTCGTGCATTGCCGCGAGCCTGCGGAATCCTACAAACACCAGTACGTGCCGCGCATCTTTCGCGCCGTGGAGGCGCTGCTGTCTCGCTCTGCTGCGCGTTAGCCGCCGTGACCGCGCCGCGCATGGCGAACGGTCGCGCCGTACGGCCCGTTGTAGTAGCCGCCGTTGTTGTTATAGCCGTAGCCGTTGTTGTTGTAGCCGTAACCGTTGTTGTTGTAGCCGTAGCCGTTGTTGTTGTTGCCGTTAATCGAGCAGTATTGGTTGCTGCACGCGACCGTTTCGCCGTTGTTGCCCGGATACCACGAGTATCCGTTGGGCGAAACGACGCGGCCGTCGGCGTAGACGGTCGATCCGTCGGGCAGATACCCTTGCACCGTGGTCGCAAGCTGATGCTTGTGCTCCACGTTGTAGAGCGTGAACGCGGCCGCAGCTGCGGCAGCGCCGTAGATGATGTTCCGCGTGGTGTTGGTGCTTGCACTGGCGGGCAACGCGGTTGCCGAGGCCAGCACACCGCCGAGCGCGAGTGCCGCGACGCCGGAGCGCAATATGGATATCTTCATGCTCCAAGCGTACGACCGAAGTCAGAGAAAAGGCTAAGAACTGCGGTGCGGATGATGAGAAACGGATGAGTGGCGCAGCGAGCGCTGTTCGATCTTGAGCACTTCGAGCTGCTGCTGAAGCAGCAAGTATTGCAGCTGCGCATTCTGCTGCTGCATTTCGTTCTGCAGCGAGGCGCGCGAAAGATCTTGCTGAGCGCGCAATTGCATCTGCTGCGTGTTCAACTGATTCTGCATTTGCTGCTGCAAGGCTTGATTCACGATGAGGCGGTTGACTGCGGAACTCGTGTCGGCCAGGGCGGAAAGCGGGCAGGCGCACAGTGCGGCGGCAAGGACGGCTGCGGAAATCGGCTTCATAGTACGTACGACACTACGGCGCGCTCAGCGGTTTCTCCGAGCGAGGCAAGCAGATCCGCACGGTAGTGCCGCGACCGAGCGCGCTTTCGAGGCTCGCCGTTCCGCCGGCGCGCTCGACCGCCAACTTGGCGATCGCTAGTCCGAGGCCCGAACCTTCGGTGTCCCCGCGCGTGCTGCCGCGATAGAAGCGATCGAAGGCGTGCGCGACGTCTTGCGGCTCCATCCCGGGGCCGGTATCGCGGACGTAGACGCACGCTGATTCGTCTTCCAGTTCCACGCTCACGTCCACGTTTGATTCGGGCGCGTATTTCAGCGCGTTGTCGATTGCGTTCTTGATCGCCTCGTGCAATTCGGCTTCGCTCGCGGTGACGATTGCGTGCCGCATGGTCTGCAACTGAATGCGACCGTTCGCAAGCGGCCGCAGCGATTCGGCGGCGCCGGCCGTCACGGCGGCGATATCGAGCGGTTCGAGCATTGAAGCGGGTGCGCGCTCCAGACGCGCGAGCAAAATGAGTTTTTCTATCAGAGCGCGCATCTTGCGGCTCTCGTCCAGCATCGTCTCGTACGTGCGGCGCGTTCCTTCCGGATCGTGAACGATGCCGCGCCGAAGCGCGTCCAAGTAGCCCATCACGACCGTCAGCGGCGTGCGCAGTTCGTGGCCCGCATCCGCGATGAACTGGCGCATCTGCGCTTCGGTTCGAGCGCGTTCCGCCGTCGCGTTTGCAAGACTGTATGCGACTTCGTTATAAGCACCGGTGAGTTCGCGCATCTCGCTGCTGCCGGCGAGCAGCGGCTGCGGAGAAAAATCGCCCGCCGCAATGACGTGCAGCGATTTGGTAACGTCGGCCAGCGGCCCCACGGCGCGAGCCGTGATGCGCCGCCCGGCAAGCCACGCGAGCAGAATTGCGAGAGCGCCGATGGGCAGCATGATCGACCAATACCACAGCAGCAGCGCGCCGAAGCGGTCGACGTCCGGAGCGATCACGATCGTCCCGCCGGCAACCGGAACGCGCGCTCGCGGCAAACCGATCGACCGCGCGAAAGCGCTCGCGAACGCGTGGCCGGCGCTTCCGCTTTCTTCCCGCTCGTTCTGCGCGATCCGGTGACCCTGCGCGTCGAAGATGCGCACCTCAAAACGCGAGCGGCCCATCGCGGCGAGAATCTGCGGCGCGGCCTGCTGCAAAGGCGTGCCCGCGCTCAGCACTTGCGAGGCCGTGGCCGAAGCGCGCTGCGAGGTGTTGGCGATTTCGTCGGTCATGCCGCGCGAAAACAGCAGAAACGCGAGCGCGGACGATGCACCGACTATCGCGATGATGATCGCGAACGCGAGAAGGACGTATCCGCGTGTGATGCGCGCGCGAAACGAATCGAACACGCGCTACTCGGAACGCAGCGTGTAGCCGACGCCGCGCACAGTATGGATGAGGCGCTGTTCGAATCCGTCGTCGACCTTGGCGCGCAGGTACGAAATGTACCGCTCGACCGCGGCCGGCGTGACGTCTTTCTCGTCGCCCCAAACCGAGCTCGAGCAGATCGTCGCGGGTGAAGACGCGCCGCGGCCTGCGCAGCAGCGTTATCAGCAGGGTGTATTCGAGCGGAGAGAGGTCGATGGGGCGCCCCGCGCGTTCGACGACATGCGTCTCCAAATCGACGCTGAGATCCTCGAAGCCGAGAACTTCGCGGTGCTCCAGCCGCGGGCGGCGCAGTTTTGCTTCGATGTGCGCGACCAGTTCATCGAGTTCGAATGGCTTGCTCATGTAGTCGTCCGCGCCGTGCGTGAGTCCCTGGACTTTGTCCTCGACTTCTCCTTTCGCGCTGAGCATGATGACCGGCGCATCGGTGACGCGCCGAAGCATCGGCAGAAGCGCGATGCCGTCGATTTTCGGCATCATGACGTCGAGCACGACGATATCCGGCTCGAACTCTTTCGCCGCGCGAGTGCCTCCTGACCGTCGGCGGCGCAACGAACGTCGTAGCCGTGATGCGACAGACTCAGCTCCAGCAGTTCGCGGATACGCCGTTCGTCGTCGACGACCAGGACGCGGCTCATTCGAATCGCAGCGCCTCGATCGGCCGCAGAGCCGAAGCCTTGCGCGCGGGATAATATCCGAAGAACACGCCGACCATCGCGGAGAAGCACACCGCGAACGCCATCCACGCGCCGGGAACCGTAACCGGCCACTTTGCGAGAAGCGCGACGATTTGCGTGCCGATCAAGCCGACGAGCACGCCGATGAGGCCGCCCGCGCTCGAAAGCACCATCGACTCCGTGAGGAATTGCCGCAAAATCACCGCCGCCCGCGCGCCGAGCGCCATGCGCAGACCGATTTCGCGCGTGCGTTCCGTAACGGAGACCAGCATGATGTTCATGATGCCGATGCCGCCGACGAGCAGCGATACTGCCGCAACGCCGGCGAGCAGAAACTCCATGACTGCGCTGGTCGAGGATGCCGCCGCGGCGATGTCCTGCAGATTTCGCACCGAGAAGTCATCTTGCTGCGGCGGCGTAATCCGATGCCGCTGTTCGAGCAGCGTCGTGACTTCCGTTTGCACCGGTCTGCACGTGCTGCGCATCGCTCGCGGACACCATGAGCGAGTTCACCGTCGTCTGACCCGTCAATCGCTGCATAGCGGCAGTATACGGGATCAGAATCGTATCATCCTGATCTTGCCCCATGCCGCTCTGACCGAGCGGCGAGAGCGTGCCCACGACGGTGAACGGAACGCCTTGAATGATCACGGCCTTTCCCAGCGGCGACGAGCCGTCCGGAAACAGATTCTGCACGACCGTCTGACCGAGAACGGCGACTTTGTTGGCGCAGAGCACGTCGTTCTGCGAGAAAAACGTTCCACTCGCCATCGGCCAACTGCGAATGAACGTGTAGGTCGGCGCGACGCCGGTAATCTGGGTTTGCCAGTTGTTGCCGCCGGAGACGACCTGCGAGCGAACGGTGACGCTCGGCGAGACGGCTGCCACGCCGGGCAGTTTCGCGATCGCCATGCCGTCGTCCGGCGTGAGCGTCGACGCGCCGCCGAATCCGCTGCGCGCACCGCCCTGCGTAACGCTGCCGGGCAACACGACGACCATGTTGCTGCCGAGTGAGTTGATTTGGTTCTGCACGGACACGCGCGCGCCGTTGCCGATCGCGACCGTGACGATGACCGCCGCGACACCGATGATGACGCCGAGCATGGTCAGCAGCGAACGAACGCGGTTGCGCAGCAGCGCATCGAGCGCAACTTTCATCGTGGTCTTCATGCTGGCACCGCCTCGCGCGCGCGGCGCGCGGATCGAGTCCGACACGATCCTTCCGTCTCTAAATGTCACGACGCGTTTGGCATACGCCGCGACGTCCGATTCGTGCGTCACGAGCAGAATCGTGATTCCGTGTTCTTCGTTCAGCCGGGTGAAGAGTTGCATGACTTCCTGCGAGGTTTTCGTGTCCAGCGCGCCCGTCGGCTCGTCCGCCAAAATCAGTGCGGGATTGTTGACCAGCGAACGCGCGATGGCCACGCGCTGCTGCTGACCGCCCGACATTTGGTTCGGCGCATGATTTGCGAGATGCGCGACGCCGACGAGTTGCATCTTTTCGAGCGCTATTCGACGGCGCTCCGAATCGGGAACGCCCGCGTAGAGCATCGGCAGTTCCACGTTTTCCACCGCCGTCGTACGCGGAAGCAGATTGTACGATTGGAAGACGAATCCGAGACGCCGGCTGCGAATGTCCGCGCGCTCGTCCTCGCTCAGGCGCGAGACGTCGCTGCCTTCGAATTCATAAAGTCCGTCGGTCGGCTCGTCGAGCAGTCCGATGATATGCATGAATGTCGATTTTCCCGAACCTGACGGTCCCATCACGGCGAGGAATTCGCCGGGTGCGATCGTCAGGTCCACACCGGCGATACCCGTGACTTGCTGCGAGCCGAGATCGTAGATTTTGCGCAAGTTCTCTCCACGAACGACCGGCTGCATTAACGTAACGCCCGCCCGAGACTGCCCATGCCGCTCGAACCGCCCGGACCGCCCGAGTGCGATGCGGTCGAGGTGTGCGCCGTCTGCGCCCCTCCGCTCGAAAGGATGACGGTGTCGCCGGGATTCAAGCTTCCACGCAGCGGCGTCACTGCGGCTTGCGCGCCGCTGACCAAGTCGATGCGTACGCGCACCGGTGCCGGCTTGCCGTTTTGCTGGACGAACACCATGCCTGTGCCGCCCGACGTTACGCTTCCAGATGCGCCGGCCGCGGTTTGTCCCCACGGAGATGCAGCGCCGCAAACCGCGGCGAACTCGCGTTGGAAGCAGAGGCCGACGACGCGTGCGTGCGATGGTGCGCTGAGACGTCCCGGTGGGCCGGAAGCTGAGCGCTTGCGTCGGTACGACGAGCGCGTTCTTCGCGGTCTTCACCTCGATCGTGGCGTTTGCCGTCATTCCCGGAAGCAGCGCGTTGTTCGGATTGTTGACCAGCGTGATGACGGTGTACGTCACGACGTTATTGACGGTCGTCGGATTGACGCGCACCTGCGAGACTGTGCCGGTGAACGTCTGATTCGGATAGGCCAGCACGCTGAAGCTGACGGCGTCGCCCGGACGAACGTTGCCGATGTCCGGTTCGCCCACGTTGATGTCGACTTCCATCTTATGCAGGTTTTGCGCTATCGAAAACAGCGTCGGCGTCTGCAAACTTGCCGCAACGGTTTGACCCACGGAAACGTCGCGAGCGATGACGGTGCCGTCGACCGGTGAGGTGATGACGGCGCGCTGAATGTTCAATTCATCCTGCTCGACCTGCGCCTGAGCGGCCGCAACGCCGGCCTGCGCCGCCTGACGCGGTGTCTTGCGCGGCTCCGGCCTGCGAATTCGTCGAGGAATCGGTTTGCGCGCGGCTTTGAACCAGCGCCGCTTGCGCCGGCGCAAGCGCGCTTTGCGCCGCCACGGCCGCCGATTGGTCCGCGTCCAATTGGCTTTGCGAAATGTAGCCTTGCGAGTCAGCGCGTTATCGCGCGCAACCGTTTCCTTGGCAACGTTCGAGCGCGCTCTGGCTCTTAGAAACGCCTGCTTGCGCGGAGTCGATGGCGGCTTGAGTCCGCCGGTGTTCGCCTGCGCTCCTGCGCGCTTTCTCGACTTGCGCATTCGCTTGCGCCTGTGCCTGCGCGACGGATGCCTTCGCCTGCGCCAACTGCGCCTGCAGCTGGCTGGTGTCCAGACGCGCGAGCACCTGCCCCTTGCGGACCTTACTATTGTAGTCCACGTAGATGGCCGGAATCGTGCCGGACACCTGCGTGCCGACGTTGACGGTGTTTTGCGGATTCACGGTGCCCGACGCCGTGACGCTCTGCGTCAAGTCTTGGCGCGCGACCGGTTGTGTTTCGTATGCGCGCTCGCCTGCGTGCGCGTCGAAACGAGCGACGCCGGCGACGATCGCCGCGATCAGCAGCAGCGAGACGAAAGCCGCTGCCAATTTGTGCGCATTGAGATATCCGCCAGGCCGCTGAGTCGAGGGAGCGACGGAATGGCGGGACTTTGCACTTTGCCTATCATTTGTGTTGTATGATCGCGCGATTGCTGATAAGTGTCGGAGGCGCGGCGTTATGAGAGTTTCATGAGAGGCCGGCACTCTCGGAGCTTATCAGAATCGCGCGCGTAGACTGCGCTATGGTCTACCGGCACTCGGCGGTCACGCGCATCACTCACGCCACCTTCTTCATCTCCTTTCTCGGGTCTCGCGGTGAGCGGCGCGCAAATGTACTTTCATCAGCACTGGATGCCGCTCAAGGCCGCGCAAATACATCAATACTTCGGCCTTGCCATGCTCGCGAGCGGCGTCGTGTACGTGACGTCGGCAATCCTCAGCGGCGAATTCGGCAAACTGCTTTTCGGCGCGAAAGATCCGGCCGGCATCGTGCCGATGACCGCGCTACTATCTGCGGCTGCGTAAAGATCCGCCGGCCTACGCCGACTACAATCCGCTGCAGAAACTGGCGTACACGATCGTGCTGCTTTTGATCGGCCCGCTCATCGCAGCGACCGGCTTGGCGCTCTGGAAACATTCGCCGCTTCAAACGCCGCTGGCTGCGATTTTCGGCAAACGTACCGCTTCGATTTGGCATGTCGGGTTCGCGATCGAACTCGTCCTCTTCTTTGCAGGGCATATGGTGATGGTCGCGACGACCGGGCTGCGCAACAACGTACGCTCGATGATTACGGGCTGGTATCGCGTTCCAGCACTTCGAACTGCCGAAGTTCCGGAAACAGCACCGACCAGAGCGCAATCACCGCGAGCGTCGCGACTCCGCCCAGCACGACAGACTCCCGCGTCCCGATAAGCGACGCGATCGCGCCCGATTCGAACGCACCCAGTTCGTTCGAAGCGCCGATGAACACGTTCTCGACGGCGCCTACCCGGCCGCGCATTTCATTCGGCGTTCGCAATTGAACCAAAGCGCTGCGTATCACGACGCTCACCATATCGAAGGCGCCGGTCAGCACCAGAGCCGCGACGGAAAGAACGAAATTGCGCGAGAGTCCGAACACGATCGTGGCGGCGCCGAATCCCGACACGCAAAGCAGCAACAGACGCCCGGCGCCGCGTTCGAGCGAATGCCGTGCGACGTAGCCTGCTACGACTGCTGCACCGGCGGCCGGCGCGGCGCGCAATATGCCGAAACCCGTCGGGCCGACGTGCAGAATCGTCGTAGCGAAGACCGGCAGCAGCGCAGTCGCGCCGCCGAACAGCACGGCGAAGAGATCCAGCGAGATCGCTGCCAAAATAATTCGGCGGTCGAAAGATGAACCGCACGCCTTCCAGCGCGGCGTGCACGCACCGGCACGTCCTCGTATTCGACGGCATGGCGTTTCAAAAACATGAAGGCGCACGTTGCGACGATGTAGGCCGCGGCAGCCGCCGCGAAAGCGATCGGCGTTCAGATCGCGATGAGCGCGCCGCCGAGCGCAGGTCCGGCAATCGTCACCAATTGCCCAATCGACGACGTGAGCGCTTGAGCGCGAACGAACTGCGCCGTTTCGACGATGTTGACGAGCAGCGACCGCTGCGCGGGCGTCCCCATCGAATGCGCGATGCCGATAAATGCGACGGCGCCCAGATACACGGGCACGGAGTGGACGCGCAGGACGACGAGCGCGATGAATCCGCCCAGGCCGAGCGCCTCGGTAAACGAGGACACGATGACGATTGCGCGGCGATCCGCGCGGTCGGCCAGCACTCCCGCCGGAAGCGCAAGCAGCAGTTGCGGCAAAAACAGCACGAGTCCCACCAGGCCGAGATCGAGCGGGCTGTGACGCAGCGAAAGATCTGCCAGCGAAACGGCAACGTCCTCGACGCTGAACGCCGAGCAAGCCCATTTGCCGCGCGACGAAATACGCGGCGAACTCGCTCCTCACGCGGGCGTTACGTGCCGGTTTGCTGCCAGAGACGGTCGAAAGCTTCGTGATTTTTGCGCAGCACCTCGGACATGTCCGCTTTCCAAAGCGAGCCTTCGAGATGAAACGAAGATAAAATCTCCACGACCCACGGTCCTTGGTATGCCGTGGTCCGGATAGCGCGGATGAGATTCGCGAGCGGAATCTCCCCGTCTCCGAGCGTGTAGCGATCGGCCGTCGAGCGCGGCATCTTCCAATCGCTGAGTTGAACGAGGAAGATGCGGTCGCCGCACTGCCGGATGACTTCTTCGAGATTCGGCGTTTCCCAAATGTTCCACGTGTCGATGCAGATGCCGACTGCGGGATGGTTCACCTTTTCCACGAGTTCCAAGCCGTGATCCAAACCCCACACCGCCGTGTCGGTGTTTACGTTGATGGGATTGAGCGGTTCAAAAGCGATCTTCATGTCGCGTTTGGCCGCGTACTCGCCCAGTTCTTTGAGCGATTCCACCGTCGTATCGACCGCTTTGCGCATATTGCCTTCGGGTGGAACACCGGTGATTACGACGAAGGGCGTACTCTTTGGCAAGTGTGGAGCGCTCAGCGCAATCGCTTCCTTGATCGCGTGGACCCGATCTTGCGGATCCTTGGGCGTGGTCGCCATGGAATCGACGAATATCGAGTGCACTTTCGCCTGCACCGAAGCGACGCGTCATGCCTTGCTTGTCGATGTACTCCAGCTGCTCGCCGTAGTCGTTGTGCGCGAGCTTGAACTCGCACACTTCGATGCAGTCGGCGCCCTCCGCCTTATAATGTTCGACGTCCTGCTTGAACGACCAAGGCCACGTCGTGAACTCACTGAACCCGAACCGATAACCGCGGGACATTATTCCTCCGTTGACAGTTCCAGCAGACAAAAGCCGTGCCGGTCGATTTGTATGGGATAGCCGACGACGCAGGTGATCCGGCTTGTATTCCGGGGCGTCGATCCATTCCGAGCGCAGGCTGGTATACACGCGCAGCTTCCGAAAACGGTCGAAGCTGCCGTCGCGCAAGGAGAGCGCCGTCGTTACCGTGCGATCGCGCGTGTTGCCGATGAGAATTACGATGCGGTCGTCGCGCCGCAGCCCGATGACCACGGCTTCGTCACCCGTCACGTGCATTGCAGCGGAAATGTCGTCCTCGATATCGCCGCGCCGCGTCAACCGATTGGAACGGGTAAGTTCGCGTACACGCGGAGCTCGTCCAGCCGCACGGCAAACCACGAGATGTCTTTGCCGCGCAGCGGCAGGTTGCGCACGCCGAGCCACTTCCAATCGCGCGCCGGGCGCGGCACGAGATTCGGCTTGCTGCCGGACATGTCGAGTCCCGCGGCGCCTTCGATGGCGGCCCACACGTAGCGCGGCGGAAACCACGGCGAGAGCATCATTCCTTGGTTGACGAGCGTTTCGCCGTGCAGCCACTCGGAAAACTGACCGGGCACCGTGTTGTTGCGGCGCGGATCCATCGAGTAGTGTTTGAAACTCACCGAGAGCGCGTACGCCATGAACTCCGGGTTGAACGCCGCCGCCGCAAACGCAAACCAGAACGTCACGCCGACCCAAATGCCGCCCAGGAGCCCGAAACCGTGCGTCGGACCGTACATGATCGACGTGCGCGGCACGGTGTGAATGCCCGCTTCACTCCAGAACTCCGGCACGGACAGACGCGAGACGATCGTCGCCGACGTTTCGTGATCGGCAACGCCGAACATCACGGGAAACACCAAGTCCGACGTGACGTCGGTGCGCTTGGTGCCGTCGACGTCGATGTTCAGATAGTACACGCCGCGGTTTTTGTCGAGAAGATGCTCGTTGATCGCCTGGCGAAGATCGCCGCGCCGCTTGCCCGTACGCGTCGGAGTCCTCCGTGTGTCCGAGTTCTTCCGCCATCATGCAAATCGTTCGCAGCGCGGCATAGCATTCGGAATTCAGTTCGGTCGTTGCGCCCGACAGGCGGTAATTCGCGATCACGTTGCGCCAGCCGACGATGCCGCGCACGTCGGTTCCGTCGGACGTGCACCACACCAGCCCCTGCTCGTTGCGCTGGCTCAAAATGTATTTCGCCATGCGCACCGCTTGCGGATAGACGTATTCCAGAAACTCGCGGTCGCCGGTCGTGTTGTAGTGATGCCAGAACGCAAGGATGATCAGCGGCGTGTCGTCGTTGATGTTCAGTCCGTCGTCGCTGCTCTCGCCGGTTCGAATATCGAAGTACTCGACGGCGATGCCGTCGGGCTCGATGTGATCGGCGTACCACAGCAGCGATTCGCGCGAAAAATGCGCGCGTGATGTAATCCGATCCGAACGCGAACCACGCGGTGTCGCGCCCGACGCTGTTGTTCGAGCGCGTCGGATCGTTGGTGAAAGCCCATCCTTGCGGCGAAAGCGATTCCACGCGCAGCATGTTCGCTTTCGCCCACAGCACGCCACGATTCACTTCCGGATCCGGCGTCATTACGACCGCCCGGCCGAGCACGTCGTCGAAATGCGCGCGCGTTCGCGCGAGCGCATCCTCGGCATGCGGCAGGCCTTCGAGCGTTGCGCGCGCAGCGTCCTCGCCTTCGAGCGAAAACGTCAGCACGAATGAGAAACGCTTCCTCTCTCCGGGACGCAGCCGGTGCGAGAGGTGAAAAATGCCGGTGACGTCGGCCGCCGCCGTTTCCATGCAGCGACCCGAAAGCTTTCCGGGAAAATCCTGCGCGTTGGCTTTCGCGGTGTCGAGCGTGACCTCGTACGTGGTTGGTTTTACCGAACACGCCGCGTAGCGGACGATCCGATCCGATTCGCTCGTTCGAACCACGAACGCGTGATGGCGATCGCTGTATTCGACGCCGACGGAGCCGCCGAAACTGCCCCGCAGTTGCAACGAGGCATAGGTCGCAACTTGAACGTTCTTCTTCGGCGTCGTTCGCTGATTTCCACTAAGCAATACGCGGCAGGCGGGTCTACCTCGCGATGGCCGTCTCCGCGCGGCGCGCTGCTGAGCACGAACATATCCTCGTGAATCGTCAGACCGTTTGAAAGTTCGAAAAGATGTTCTTGATGATCGGGATGGATGACGTATTGCCCCGGCAGCGGCGTGAGCGGAATGCCCGTGCGTTCGTCCCAGTGGTGCAGCACGAGCGTTTCGAACATCAACGCACCGGCATCGATCGACCAGAATTTCTCGATCGCGCCGGTGGGTTTGATCCACATCGTCGCCTTCGGGCCGCCGAGCGTGCTGCCGGCGGACATTTGCTGATCGGAGATCTCGTACGTCGAGATGCGGTGCCCGGGACCGCTGACTTTAGCGATCATCCGCGCGCCTCGCGGCGAGCCGTGCTACAACGATCCGGATTGCTTACTCATGCCTCCGTCGATGAACAGCGAGGCGCCCGTCACGTAAGCCGCGTCCTCCGATGCGAGATACACGCAGAGCTGCGCGACCTCATCAGGTTTGCCCATGCGCCGCATGGGAATTTCGGAGAGCAGCTGGTTCATCTTTTGCGGATCGCGCTTCACGGGTTTGTCGAGCGGCGTGTCGATCGCGCCGGGACACACGTCATTTACCGTGATGCCGTACTCGGCCAATTCGACGGCGATGGTGCGCGTCAGCATGCGGATCCCGCCTTTGCTCGCGCAATACGCGGCGTTCGTCGGCATCGTGATTTCTTCGTGAATGGACGAGATGTTGATGATGCGTCCGCCGCGCCCTTGCGCCGCCATTTGCTGCGCGGCCGCTTGACAGCCGATCCAGGTGCCGGTGAGATTCACCGCGATCGTCTTCGAGATAGTTCTCGAGCGTCATCTCCAGGAAAGGGCGCTCGTCTTCAATGCCGGCGTTGTTGACCATGATGTCCAGTTTGCCGTATCGCTCGACGGCGGCCGCGACCAGCCGCTGCACGTCTTCCGGCTTGGAAACGTCCAGACCGATCTCGCATGCCGTTCCGCCGAAGCTCTGAATCTCGCGCACGAGAGCCGTGCGCCGGCGCTTCGTCGCCGTGATAGTCGATGACGACTTTCGCTCCTTCGCGCGCCATCGCCAAACAAATCGCCTTGCCGATGCCCGTGTCTCCGCCCGTGACGATCGCGACCTTGTCTTGCAGGCGCAGCCCCGTTTCACGCGCGACCTCGGCCTTTTCCGTGCGCACGCCGAAGGCCGCGAGCAGATTCTTCATCTTCCTTTCCTCCCGAGCAGCGCGACTGCGGCAACTGCAACCGACGCGGCGGCCAACACCCCAATCACGGCGTATCCCTGCGCGATGACGCGCGCACGCTTGCGATTCTGATCGGGCATGAAGCGAAGTTCCGGATACGCGTCGTCGCGCGAATATCCGCGGTCGTCCATCGCGAGTTTCATCACTTCGGCGGGATGAAGCGCCTGCCGCTTGGTGGTCTGCATGATCTGCTCGCGGCAACTGAAGCCGTCGGCGACCACGATCGTCTGCGGGTTCGCATCGCGTACCTTGGGCAGCAGAACGCGCTCGCCGCATGCGATAGACATCTCGTAGTGGCTCTTCTCGAAGCCGAAGGCGCCGGCCATACCGCAGCATCCGCTCTCCAGTTGATCGAAATCCATGTGCATTTGGCCGAACACGTGTTTTTCCGAGGTCGGATCGAGCACCGACTTCTTGTGGCAGTGCTCGTGAACGATCGCGCGCCGCTCGAGTTTAGGCGGCTTGTAGCCCTCGTCTTTCTCCGCCTTTTTGTTCAAGAACGTTTCCAGCGTGAACGACTGCTGCGCCAACCGGTTCGCGTCCATGTCGTCGCCGAGCATATTCTGCATCTCGTCTTTGAACACGGAAAGACACGAGGGCTCCAGGCCGACCAGCGGAACGCCTTCGCGAATCAGCGGACGCAGATCCGCGAGGATGCCGTGCAGTTGCTTTTCCGCGGAATCCAGCAATCCGTAGTCGTACAGCGGCCGTCCGCAGCAAATTTGACTGCGGTGGAATGAGGACGTGATATCCCGCGTCTTCGAGCACTTCGACCGCTGCCTGCGCAGTCTGCGGGTGGAAATGATTGTTCCACGTATCGGTCCACAACAGCACGCGCTCTTTTCCTTCGTTGCGCGGCGTGCGCTTGCGGAACCAGTCGCGGAACGTATACTCGGCGAACATCGGAATGTGCCGCTCGGGAGCGACGTTGGCGATCCGCTTGAAAAACGTGCTGAACGGCGGCGCCTGCGTAAAAAAGTTGGCTACGCCGGGCATGAGTGCGGCGAGTTTCGCCCACTTGAACATGTAGCCGAACAGGCACATCTGGATGGGGCGAAGTTTGCCTTGAAAATAATGGTACAAAAACTCGGCTTTGTACGTCGCCATGTCGACGTTCACCGGGCACTCGTGCTTGCAGCCTTTGCATGCCAGACAATAGTCCAGTGATTCCTTGACCGCTTCGCTCTTCCAGCCGTGCTTCATCGGATTGCCCTGAAGCATTTCGAACAGCAGACGCGCGCGCCCGCGGGTGGAATAGCGCTCCTCTTTGGATGCCATGTAGCTGGGGCACATCGTCCCTTTGTCGTGCTTTCGGCACACGCCCGCGCCGACGCAGCGGTTCGCCGCATAAGCGAAGCTGTGATGATCTTCTTTCAGCGTGAATTTGATTTGCGGATCCCACGGCTGGTAGTTCACGCCCCAGCGCAGGTTTTCGTCGATGCGATAGGGCCGCACGACCTTTCCGGGATTCATCTTGTTCTCGGGATCGAATGCGGTCTTGAACTCCCAGAACGCATGCATCAACTGGTCGCCGAACATGATCGGCAGCAGTTCCGCGCGTATCTGACCGTCGCCGTGTTCTCCCGAGACCGAACCCTTGTATTTTACGCAGATCCATGCCATCTCGTGCACGAATTTGCGGTACTTCTCGATGCCTTCGGTGGTGAAGAGATCGAAGTTGATCCGGCAATGCACGCAGCCTTGACCGAAATGCCCGTAGATCGACGCGAAGTAGTCCGTACTGCTTCATCTTTTGCTGGAATTCGCGCAGGTACGTTGCCGAGATATTCCGGAGCGACCGCCGAATCTTCCCATCCCGGATAGAATTCCGGCTGATTCGGAATCTTTGAAGTTGACGCCCAAGCCGGCTTCGCGAATTTTGACGATCTCTTCGATCGAATGCTGCGGATCCGCGGTGGCTTCGGCGCCCTTGACTTTGGTGCTATGCGTGCGAATGTCGTCGATGAGCGCTTGCGCTTTGCGCTCCGCTTCGTCTTTTGTTTCGCCGCCGAACGTGCAGATGAGCCAGGCGTGCCCGTTCGGGAACAGATCCTCTTGCTGGTGCGGGTTCTTGCCCTTCTCGTGCATGTTCTGAAACAGCGTCTCGTCCATGCCTTCGAGCGCGTGCGGCATGTGCGTGTTGCAGAACGCGACGTGATCGCCGGCCGGCGCGATGTCGTCGAATCCGACGATCGCCATCGCGTCGTATTTCGGCTTGGGCACGAGGCGAAGGGTGACCTCGAGCACGTGCACGATCGTGCCTTCGCTGCCGATGAGCGCGCGCGCGACGTTGAAGCCGTTTTCGGCGCGCCGAGCTGGTTGCAGATTGTAACCGGAAACGCGTCGCGGAATGTCGGGGAACCGCTCGCGAACGAGCCCTTGCGTACTTGTCGCGGATCGCTTTGAGTTTCGCGTAGATCTCGCCCTTGCGCCCGCCTTGCTCGGATGATCTCTTCGAGTTCGGCGGGCTGGTCGCACCGACGCGCATGCGCGTGCCGTCGTGCAGCAGCACCTCGGCGTCGAAGACGTTCTCTTCCAATCGTCCGGAAAATTGCGCGGGCATGCCGCACGAGTTGTTTCCGAACATCCCGCCGATGTTGCAGCGGTTGTGCGTCGAAGGCGCGGGCCCGACCGTGAGCTGGTACTTTTCCGCCGCGTGCCGAACGTCGTCGAGCACGACGCCCGGCTCGACGACCGCGATCTTGTTTTGCGGATCGAGTCTCGATGATGCGGTTCATGTACTTGCTGTAGTCGAAGATGACCGCCGCGTTGCAACTCGCGCCGGTCAAACTCGTTCCACCGCCGCGCGGTGTGACGGGCGCGCCGTACTTGTGGCAAACCGTCATCGCCTTTTGCGCGTCGTCCGCGTCTTTCGGCAGCACGACCGCGATTGGGTATCTGCCGGTAGTTGGCCGCATCGGTCGAGTACATCGCGCGATAGCCGTCCTCGAAGTGCACTTCGCCGCGCACGAGTTCGCGAAGGTCGCGCTCGAGGCCGCTGTATGATCGAGCTGCAGATCCTTTGCGTTCGTCGCATCGGTCCGCTGCGTCGGTTTCGGCCGCTTGCGCGTCGGCGTCGCGCCGGACGTATTCGTTGATCGACTGTTCCGATGATTCGTTTATCAAACTCATATCTCTCCGCGTCCGCTCGTCTTGAATTCCAAACCGATGCCGGGCCGCTCGAGCTCGGGACGCAGGCTCCGTCCTTCGGGTCCGGCGTTCCGTCGAAGAACAGCGTTCTCGATGCGCACGTGATCGTGAAAGTATTCGATGTGCCGCAGCATTTTCGCGGCAGCCGCTACAGGCACCGTCACGTACGGCGCGCAGTGGCTCGAAAGCGGCAGATCGTGCGCCTCGCAGAGCGCGTCGACGGCGAGAAAGCCGCTGTAGCCGCCGCAGCGCGTTACGTCGGCCTGCAGCACGTCCGCGGCGCCAGCGGCGATGATCTGCTCGAATCGTGATACGGCGCGTAGCCGTATTCGCCGTTGCTTATCTCCATGACGGCCGGCGCATGCGTCGCGCACGAAGCGGTTCCCTTCCAAATCGTTGTGGTAGACGGGTTCCTCGATACCAGCAGACGCTCTGTTCGGCGAAGCGGTGCGCCATTTCGAGCGCTTGCTTTTTCGTGTATCGCGCCGTTTGCATCGACGAAGAGTTCCGCCGCCGAAGCCGATCGCTTTACGCGCGGCAGGCAACGCGCTTCGGATCCGCGTGCGGGTCGCGCCCGACCTTCATCTTCACGCGCGGAATGCGCATGTCGTGCACCCAGCCCCCGAGTTGCTCGGTCAAACGTGCGCTCGCCGAATACGAGGTGAATCCGCCGCTGCCGTACACCGGACCGCTTTCGCGCCGCTCCCCACAAGCGCACTGACGGTGCTTGCCGAGCAGCTTTCCCTTGAAGTCCCAAAGCGCTATGTCGACCGCCGAGACCGCCATCGCCGTGATGCCCTCACGCCCGTTGTTGCGAATCTTCGCGATCATGTCGGCGTAGCGCGCGGGCGTTTGGAGTGCGTCCTGCTGCAGCAGCACCTCCTTGAGCATGCCGTTGATCGAGCGTCGCGCATGCCGACGCGTCTGCATACGTGTAGCCGATGCCCGTTTGGCCGCCGCCGCGGAGTTCGACGAGCACCATGCGTCGTCGAACTCCACTTCGAGCGTGCCGTCCGATTCTTCGGGCTCCTCCGTCGGCACTTTGTAGGCGCTCGCTTCGAGCGACTCGATGCTCGCATTCGACGCGCGTCGTTCGCGTGCTGTCCGTGCATTACTTGGGAATCACGCCCGCGATCATCTGCTTGATGGACTGCTTGATCATGCCGCCTTCGTCCGGATCGCCTTTTCGAATCGATCTTCAGGAAGTGGATGCGCTTGCTCGCGCGAGATGTGCGGCGGCAAGCGTCGCGACGTTGCCGTCGACGATTGCTTCGAAGACCACCGGCCGATCGGCATTGAGCGCCTCTTCCCACGCGCTTTCCACTTCATCGGGCGACTTCACGCGAATGCCTTTGAAGCCCAGCGATTCACCGAACCGCGCGTACGGGAAATCGGGCAGCGGCTGCGTCTGCATGTTGCGCGGCGAGCCGGAGAGGATGCGCTCCTCCCACGTCACTTGGTTGAGATCCTGATTGTTGAGCACGAAGAAGATGAGCCGCGGATCGCTCCAGTTCTTCCAGTATTTGTGAACGGTGATCAGCTCGTTGATGCCGTTCATCTGCATCGCGCCGTCGCCCGGAAGCGAGATGACGCAGCGATCCGGGAAACGCGAATTTCGCGGCGATCGCGTAGGGAACGGCGCGATCCCATCGTCGCCAGGTTGCCGGAGAGCGACATCTTCATGCCGCGGCGCACCATGAGATGACGCGCCATCCAGTTCGTCGGCGTGCCCGCATCGCCGGTGACGATCGCGTTCGACGGCAGCACCTTGTTGAGCGCGCAGAAGAGCAGTTGCGGATTGAGCGGGTCGGCGCTCTGCTGCGCGCGGTCGTCTTCGATGGCGTACCACTCTTCTTTGTTCTTGCGGATGCTCTCGCGCCACGAGGAGTCGTCTTTCTGATGCAGATGCGGCAGCAGCGCCTGCAAGCGTGTCCGCGGCGTCGCCGATGAGATTCACGTTCGTCGGATAACGCAAACCGATGTAACGCGGATCGATGTCGATCTGCACGGCCGGCACCGAACCGTCTTTCGGCAGAAATTCCGCAGTAGGGAAAGTTCGTGCCGACCATCAGCAGCGCGTCGCACTCGTTCATGATGTCGCTGCTCGGGCGCGTGCCGAGCAAACCGATCGTCCCCGTCACCCATGGAAGATCGTCCGGCAGCACGTCCTTGCCCAGCAGCGCCTTCGCGCAGCACGCCTGCAATTTATCCGCGATCGCGATGACTTCGTCGCTCGCATTCTTCGCGCCGGCGCCGACGAGCATCGCGACCTTCGTCGCATTGTTGAGCACTTCGGCGGCGCGCTGCAAATCGCGCAAGCGCGGGATCACCATCGGCGCGGAGTAGCCGACGCCGCTGTGCAGGGTGTTGTGCTTGCGCGGCGGTTCGGCGTAGTCTTCTTCCTGCAGTCTTTCGGAAAAATCACGGTCGCGACGCCGTTCAAGCCCCATCGCGACGCGAAACGCGCGGTCGACGATATGGCGCGTCGCCGTCGGGCTGGCTATCGTCGCGTTGTATTCGCTGACGTCCTTGAATAGCGTTTGCAGATCGACTTCCTGCTGATACGATCCGCCGAGCGCCATCGTCGCCGCTTGACCGACGATCGCGACGACCGGCACGTGATCCATCTTGGCGTCGTACAAGCCGTTGAGCAGGTGAATCGCTCCGGGCCCGGAGGTCCCCATGCACACGCCGACCTCGCCCGTGAATTTCGCGTGCGCGCACGCCATGAACGCCGCCATTTCCTCGTGCCGCACCTGGATGAATTCGAGCTTGTCGGAGAATTTCTCGAGCGCAGCGAGCAAGCCGTTGATTCCGTCTCCGGGATAGCCGTAAATCCGCGTAACGCCCCATTCCATTAACCGTTGCAGCAAGAAGCTGCTTGCCGTCATGCTCATCTCTGCCTCTGTGTGTAATTAGTCACACAGATGATCTACCCGGGCGCCCTCCGCGCAGACGATTGACCGGAGTCAATTACGGCGCTATTCGCCGCTTCCGATGCGGCGCGAGCAGCACGAGAAGTCCCATCCCGAAGGTCCAAGCCATGAAGCCTTCGGACACCGGCCCCCAATTGGCGAGCTGCATGCCGCCGGGATTGTATTTCGCGTGCTGGAGATACCAGACGTACGACGCGAGGTCGTCCAGATGCGCCTGGTCGATCACGCTCGGGCCGAACTTCGGCATGACGTCGGGGCCGTAGCGCACCGCATCCGCGAGATCTTGCGGCGTCGCATCCATCAGCGACGGCGCGACGTTGGCGTAACCCACGCCATCGCCGTGCCCCGTCGCCGTCGTGACACTGCTCGCAATTGGCCTCGTATACCTCGACGGCCGCTGCTGCAATTGCTCGCATCGCTTCGCAGCGTCACCGTCGGCAGCACTTTGTTGCCGGCGGATTTCGACATGACGTACGAGACGATGTCGCGGACTTGCTGCGGCGGGAAATACGGAATCTTGTGCGTTTCTTGTTCGAACGGAACTGGCGCGGGCATGCGGCCGGTGCGAACTTCGAAATCGACGTTTTGCATGTCGATGCCCATCAGCGGAGGGCCTTGAGCGGTTCCCTGCAAGTGCATTCCGTGACAAGACGTGCAATGCGTATTGAACAGCCGTTCTCCTTCGCGCAAATCGCGCGGCGTTAGCGATGCAGCGACGTACATCGGGTCCAACGACTGCTGCGGTTGCGGCGTGGCCAGCACGTTTCCGCTCGACGGAACGTTCGACGTCTGCATGAGCAGAATCGCCGCAATCAGTCGCAATCATGCGCGCGTTCACCCGAACTCGCCGAAGGCGCGGTCCATTCGGCAGCGGCCCACGCGGCAGCGGTGCACATGAACGCGATGAAGATCAGCAAGCCGCCGGCGATCCACATCACGGCGCCGCCGTTTTGCTGATCGGCGAGTGCGACGGCAATTCCGTTCGGCCGTGCAGATAATGCGGATACAGCACCGAACGCGCCGCGTAGAGCGCTAAACCTAAAAACGCGCCCTGCGGAATCGCGAGAAACAAATACAGCATGCGCGCCGGATATGCCACCGGACGGGGCGTGTAGCCGACTTGCACGACCGATGCCCAAAACAGCATGCGCCGCCACGACGTACGCGCCGATGCTCGAGGACGTGTACCGCCGGATGACCAAGCGCCGCCTCGTAGAGCGGCGAGAAATGCGACATCCACAGCACGCCGACGAACGCGACCCATCCGGTCAACGGCGCGAACACGCGCGTGCCCACGCCGCCTTGCGCGAACGCGGTGAAGCGCCGCGCGATTCGTCGGCGGCGGGACCGCAACCAGAAGCAGCAGCGGTGCGCCGAGCAAAATGCAGCGGCGGACCGATGAGCATCAGCACGACGTGCTGCGTCATGTGCCAAGCGAAAAATCGATCGGCGAGCGGTTCGATCGGCGGCAGAAGCATAGCAGTCATCAGCGCGACGCCGCATGTGAACGCCGCGATACGCCATGCCGAATACGCGCGATCGGGAAAACGCGAGTTATACAGCCCGACGGCGTAGAGATACGCCGCAATGCACGCCGCTGCCAAAAGCGCCGCAATCACGCCACCGGCTCCTCGTCGTAACCGCCCTCGGGTTTACGCCGGATGCGCACGCGTTCCGCGCGATGCGTGCCGCCCTTCTTGCGCAGATCCGCCGCGATCATATACGTGATCCAAAACGCGCACGCGGGACCGAGCAAGCAAAAGAACCGGTAAAACCAGACGAGATCGTTCAGCGGCAAGTGCGTGTAAGCGGCCTGCACGTCGTCGCTGCCCGCCAAGAACAATCCCACCATGAAAACGAAAAACGCGACGCCGGCCCCCGTGCGCACCGGCATCTCGCGCGGGCGGTTCAGCAGATGATGCGCGCGCGCGTCGCCGGTCAGCAGCCGCTCCACCCACGGATAGGTCAGCAGCCCGAACATGATGACCAGCGGCAGCAGAAAGCCCGGCCAGAACGGCGAGGGAATCATGTGACCCGGAAAATGAATCGCCCACCGCGGGCCGATGCGCAGCGCGCCCTCGAGCCAGCCGATGTACCAGTCCGGCTGCGCGGGGGAAATCGCCTTCCACGTCTGATACGGGCCCCACAGCCAAACCGGATTGATTTGCACGAACGCGCCGAGCATCACGCATACGGCGATCACGCCGAACTGCAGCGCGAGCGACTTGAACGTGTAGAGCGGAAAGAGCGGTGCGCCGACGACGTTTTCTTCGGTGCGTCGCGGCCCGGGAAACTGCGTATGCTTCTGCCGCCAGAGGATCATCAGATGCACCGTGATGCCGAGCGTGATGAGGGCGGGCATGATGAACACGTGCGTGATGAACAGGCGTGGAATGAGAATTTGCGTCGGCCAAACGCCGCCGATGAGGAAGAACGTCGCCCACGTACCGATCAATGGGACCGACTGTAAGATGGAAACCGCAATTCGGAGCCCCATGCCGCTGAGCAAATCGTCGGGCATCGAATAGCCGGTAAAACCTTCGAACATACCGGCGAAGAGCAGCAGCACGCCGATGACCCAGTTCAGTTCGCGCGGATTGCGGAACGCGCCCGTGAAGAAAATGCGTCCCATGTGCACGACGATGCCCGCAATGAAAATATCGGCGGCCCAGTGATGGATCTGCCGTATCAGTAAGCCGGCGTTCACCATGAAGCAGATGTGCAGCACGGAATCGTACGCCTGACTCATTCGTTCGCCGCGAAGCAGCTCGTACGGACCGGCGTAGGCGACTTCAGTGTGCGCGGGGACGAACCACAGGGCCAGAAACGTTCCGGTCGCAAGCAAGATCAGAAACGCGTACATGTTGATCTCGCCGAGCATGAACGACCAATGGTCCGGAAACGCTTTCTTGAGCGCGTGATGCAAAAACGCGCCGGTTCCGAACCGGTCGTCGGCCCACAGCATCAGCCGCGCGATCACGAATGCTCCCAGAACCCCGGCCCGACCGGGGACGGGAAATCTCCCAGTGCGCGCAGGTAGCCGTCGGACGCGATCTCGATCGGCAAGCGCGGCAGCGCATGATCCGCAGGGCCCGACACCACGCTTGCGTCGTTCGTCACGTCGAACGCCGACTGATGGCAGGGGCAGACCAGGCGATGATCCGCCGAACGGTACAGCGCCACCGGGCAGCCGGCGTGCGTGCACATCTTCGAATACGCGATGTACCCTTGCGGCGCGTTCTGCACCAAACCGTCCGGAAGCTTGATGAGCACCGTCATAGACTGCGAATCACCGATGCTTCCTTCCGGAAAAACCGTAACCACCGCTTCATCGTTCAGATCGCCGCCGCGCACGAGCGCGCCGTCCGAGCGCTGCAGACGCACGCCGCGTTTCCAGCGCGTATGAAAGAGCGCGTCGTCCGGTTCCGGACCGAGCGAACCTACCGGGAAGAGCGCGGCGATGCCGAAAACGCCGAGCGCCGTGTAGAGCATACGCGTGAGCCACTTGCGTCGCGTCACTTCCGCCGAGCCGTGCTCCCACCAGTCGACCATGCCCGCGCGTTCCTCGAGCGGCTGCGGATACGTGTCGCGCAGATCGACGACCTGTTCGTGCGGAATCACCCAGCGCGACCAGCCCAGCGCAGCGAGCATGAAGCCCGCGAACGCGCACGCGAGCGCGCCGCCTTCCACTTGCGTGCTCATTTGTTTCGCGAAGGCGATCATGAACGCGACGCTGCCCGAAATCGAAAGCGCAGTGACGCGGCAATGGCCCGATCGCGAACGGAAATTTCATCGAATCCAGTACACCGTCGTGTAAATTCCGAACCACATGAACGTCACGAAATGCCAGTAGTACGTTATCGCCTCGGCGGCGCCGTGCTTGTCGACGCGCAGCGCGGGCGACTGGAGGCCGTAGTACAGCCCGAGCAGCATGATGACGCCGGCGACGACGTGCAGTAAATGAAAGCCCGTCATCGTGAGATAGATCGAGGCGTACGCGCTGGTGTGCATATTGAAGCCCTGGCGGGAGTATCCGTGCAGCGCCGACCCGATGTAGCCGATCCCGCCGATAATCCCACCATACAACCAGCCGTATGCCGCCTTCATGTTCCGGCGCCGCAGCGCGCGCATCATCGGAAACATCATCAGACTGCTGGCGAGCGAGAAAAAACGTTCCGAAGGCGGGGCTCAACTCGTCGAGATGGACGTAGGGCGGCGGCCAGACCGCGCTGGTGCTCTTCAGGTCGTAGTACGTGGCAAAGAGCGCCGAGAAAAACATCGTTTCCGATGCGATGAAGATAATCGTTCCGAGCACGACCGGATGCGCGCGAATGGGCATCGGCGGCTGATGTCGAGTCACGAGAATTTTTGTACCCGATGACTTAGTTTTTTATCGGACCTGCGTGGGTAAGGTAGCTCGCGACATGCCCATCATGCATCCCGCGTCGGTACAGGCGCAGGACCTCGCAGGCGTCTGGTATATCTTTGGCGGCGCGGCGTTGTTCGTCGCGGTTTTCGTGTACGGGCTGATCGTCTATTCGGTGTTGAGCTGGCGCGCTCGGCCAACGGACACCGGGCTTCCGCCGCAGTTCATGAAAAATCCGCCGATCGAGATCACGGGCGTCGTCATTCCGTTCATCATCGTGATCGGGCTTTTCTATATCACCTACGTCCGCGAAGGCGTCGTGGATTTCCTCAAACCGAACCCGTATGCGACGGTCGACGTGACGGGCTATCGCTGGTCCTGGCAGTTCCGCTACGCCGGCCACATCGACGGTCGAACGGCAACGTGCACGAGCCGCCGACGTTGGTGCTGCCGCTCGGGAAGATGACGCAAATTAATCTCTACTCGAACGACGTCGTGCACTCGTTCTGGATCCCGAGTTTTCTCTTCAAACGCGACGCGAATCCCGGAATCACCAATCACTTCGACGTGACGCCGACGCAGACGGGACTCTTTCACGGCGTGTGCGCGGAATATTGCGGCCTGGATCACGCGCTGATGACGTTCACCGTCGAAGTCGTTCCGGCGGCGATTTCGATCGCTGGCTAGCCGCGCGGAGGGCGCGCATCCCTATGACGCATTGGCTCACGTCGACCAATCATAAGTCGATCGGCATCATGTACATGATGACGAGCGTTTCTGTTTTTCATCATCGCGGGAATCCTCTCGCTGGTCATCCGCCTGCAACTCGCGCAGCCCGATCAAAACATCGTTTCAGCGCGCACGCCTACAACCAGATTTTCACGCTCCACGGAACGGCGATGATCTTTTTGGTCATCGCGCCGTTCGCCTTCGGTCTCGGCAACTATTTGGTGCCGCTGCAAATCGGCGCGCCCGACATGGCGTATCCGCGCCTGAACGCGTTCGGCGTGTATCTGTTCATGATCAGCGGCTTCACCATTTTCGCCGGCGTCTTCGCGCAAGGCGGCGGCGCGATGGCGGGTTGGACGGCGTACGCGCCGCTATCGACCATGATCGTCGGCAGCGGCGGCGGGCAGGACCTGTGGTGCATCGGCATCATGCTCAACGCCATCGCGACGATCATGGTCGCGATCAACTTCACGGCGACGATCTTTCTCTATCGCGCGCCCGGCATGACGATGTGGCGCATGCCCATCTTCACGTGGGAGATACTTGCGACCGCGCTGCTGATCCTCATGGCGTTCCCGTCGCTGAGCGTCGTCGATGGCCGAGCTGCTGCTCGAGCGGCACTACGGCGCGCATTTCTTCGATCCGCAGTACGGCGGCAACGTCGTCCTCTACCAGCATTTCTTCTGGTTTTTCGGCCATCCGGAAGTCTACGTGATGATTTTGCCGTACTTTGGCGTCATTTCCGAAATCGTTGCCGGTCTTCTCGCCGAAGCCGCTCTACGGTTACGTCGGCATGGTGCTCTCGGCGTTCGCGATCGCGGGTCTTTCGATGGGCGTGTGGGCGCACCACATGTTCACGACCGGGGTCGTCGCGAACGGCTTCTTTTCCGGCATGTCGTTTCTCATCGCGATCCCGACCGGCGTGAAGTACTGGAACTGGATCGGAACGATGTGGAAAGGGCACCTGCGTCTCACGACGCCGATGCTCTTCGCGATCGGATTTCTTTCCAATTTCCTCATCGGCGGAATCACCGGCGTGATGGTCGCGTCGCCGCCGATCGACTATCACGTCGAAGATTCGTATTTTCTCGTCTCGCACTTCCACTACACGCTCGGCGGCGGCGCGCTGTTCGCCGTGTTCGCCGCGATGTATTTTTGGTTGCCGAAGATGTTCGGCGTCAAACTGAACGAGACGCTCGGCAAAGTCGAACTTCTGGCTGATCTTCATCGGCTTCAACGTGACGTTCATTCCGTGGTTCTTCATGGGCATCGAAGGCATGCCGCGCCGCGTCTTCACCTATCCCGCGATGGGCGATCTGCCGTGGCTCAACGCCGCTCTCGTCGGTCGGCGCGGGGATCATGGCGCTCTCCGTGATCGCGTTCCTGCTGAACGTCGTGATTTCGAAAATCGAATCGAAAGTGCGCGGAGCCGCTGCGCAGACGATCCGTGGGGCGGAGCGTTTTCGCTGGAATGGGCGACGTCGTGCCCGCCGCCGGAATTCAATTTTCATGCGCTTCCGCCGATTCGTTCGGAGCGCCCGGTCTGGGACATGACGCATCCGGAGTTTGCCAAACAACGATGTGAAGCCGTGAAAACGTTCGTCGGGCTGTTCTTGTCCTCGGCTGTTTTCGCGGCGGCGATCTGCGATCATCTACTGGTTTGCCTCGCACGAATACGCCGGAACGATGTTTGCTCGGCTTCATGGCGTGCGCGCTCGGGTTCGCGGCGGGCTATGCAATGATCTTCGAGCGCAGCGCGCATCTCGCCGGCGACGATCGGACGAAGACGCGGCAGCGAAGACGGAATCGTCGCCGGGCGAAGACGTTCGGCAGTCTGTTCATCGAAGGAGGACAGTCTCCGTGGCCGCGTGCTGCTTGCGCTGGCGCTTACTGCTGGACGCTGCATCGGCCATGAGCTCGTGGTCGGAGCTTCGATGCATCTTCACGGGCCTTGCAGCGATACTGCTTGCTGCTGCTTTTTGGCGATCTAGGCGCGGAAGAGCAGCGCGCGCTGGGCCACGAGCGCGTCTGGACGGAGGATGGGCCCGGAAAGTACGTAACGTAGCCAGGTACACGTCATGCTTTTGCTCGGGATCGAAACCTCGTGCGACGACACGGCGACCGCCGTGGTTGAGGACGGCCGTGCGCGTTCGTGCGAGCGTCTCGACGAACCAAGACGCGTTTCACGCGAAGTACGGCGGCATCGTGCCGGAGATCGCGAGCCGCCGGCACGTCGCGCTGCTCTCCGCCGCGGTGGAGGACGCGGTCGACCGCGCCGGCACGACGACTCGATGACGAATCGACGGCATCGCCGTAACGCGCGGCCCGGGCCTTATCGGCAGTTTGGTCGTAGGCGTCGCGGCGGCGAAAGCGCTCGCGTTCGCGATCGACAAACCGCTGTACGGCGTCAATCATTTGCACGGCCACATTTTTGCGGCGTTTCTGGATCGCGAGCAGACGCCGCAGTATCCGTTTTTGGCGCTGCTGGTCTCCGGCGGACATTCGCAACTCGTCGAAGTCGAAAGCGCGACGCAGATGCGCGTCATCGGGCGGACGAAAGACGACGCAGCGGGCGAAGCGTACGACAAGACGGCGCGTCTACTCGGTTTGGGCTTTCCCGGCGGGCCCGCACTCGACAAACTCGCCAAAGGCGGCAACGCAAAGGCGATTGCGTTTCCGCGACATCGTCCCGGATCCGGGCTCGCTCGACATGTCGTTTTCCGGCCTGAAAACGGCGGTTCGCTATTACTTGGAATCCCGAAGGCGCGCAAGCCGAGAAGGCGGACGTCGCCGCATCGTTTCAAGCGGCGGTGATTGACGTGCTGATGCAGCGTCTCGAACGCGGCGTTCGAACGCAGCGCGTACACCTGCGTCGTGCTTTCCGGCGGCGTCGCCGCAAACTCCGCGCTGCAAGCCGCGCTCGCCGAATGGAGTGCGCGCAACGGCGTGCCCGCGTTTGTTCCGCCGCCGAAATATTGCACCGACAACGCGGCGATGATTGCCGCGGCCGCCGCGCACCAAGGTGATGCCGTGCGCGCCGATGCGCTCACGTTGAGCGCCGATCCCAACCTGCCGTTCGACTGGTGCCATGCTGAAGCATCGCGCACCCGAGTTGCCGCAGGCGTGCTGCTCGGCGCTGTGCGCTTTTGACAGCGCGCACCCAAACTAATCGGCGCGCCGGCACACGCAAACGTCGTTGCAAATCGCGCAGCAGCGTGAGCCGCGATCGCTCAATCCCGCGCTGGAAAACGGACAGTCCTCGACGGAGTGGGGATTTCTGCTCTTTTCGTTATCTCGTGAAGTACGACGATCGCGGAAACCTCGATCGGCGACGTTGCGACGCAGGCGCCGTCGATCGCGAACGGCGGCATCAGCCGCGACGGCCTGACGATGACGTACCATCTGCGCAAAGGCGTGCGCTTTGCGGACGGTGCGCCGCTGACCGCGCGCGATTGCGTGTGGTCCATCGACGCCATCAACAATCCGGCGAACAACGTGCAGTCGCGATACGGCTACGATCGCATCGCGAAAGCCGAGGCGCCCAACGACTACACGCTGGTGCTGCATTTGAAGGAGCCCTTTGCGCCGCTGCTGACGCTCGTGCTCGCGCCGCAAGGCTTTCCGATTCTTCCCGCAACATCTGCTCGCGAAGTATCCAGACTTCAATCACATCGCGTTCGATCAGCAGCCGATCGGCTCCGGCCCGTACGTCGTGACGCGCTGGCTGCACGGCGATCGCGTCGTCATGCACGCGAATCCGTACTACTTCGGCGGCAAACCGAAGATCGATCGCCTGACCATCCGCTTCGTTCCGGACGCGCAGACGGCGCTGAACCTGCTTCAGACGCTGAAGTGCAGGGCTACTTCAACGACACAGGATTACTCGCAGTATCCGCAGCTCGCTGGCGTTGTCCGGCTACCGCACGACCGCGAGCCCGGTCGCCGGCGTCGGCGCGATCATTTTCAACACGCAGAATGCCGCGACGGCGGATCCGCGCGTGCGTCGCGCGCTCGCGGAAGCGATCGACATCAAAAGCCTCGTCGCCAAAGCCTATCGCGGCGCAGTGTCGAGCGCGCAGGCCGGCCGCGGACTCTTCTTCTGGGCGTTCGATCCGCACGCATATCCGGACGTTCCGTACGATCGCGCACGATGCGCGCAAACTGCTCGATGCCGCGGGCTGGCGCGCCGGCGCGGACGGCGTGCGCCACAAGGACGGCAACCCGCTCGATCTGCAGATGATCGTCCAGGCCGCGACTCCCGGCGATGCGATTATCGGCAACTCCGTGACGCAATACGAACGCGCGGCCGGCGCCGCGTGTCGCTCAAGCAATTCAACATCACGCAGTTCGTCGCGCCGGCCAGCGAAGGCGGACCGGTTTACGGCGGCAAGTTCAACCTCGCGCTGTATTCGTTCGTGAACGGAGACGATCCCGACACGACCGATCAATTCGCGTGCGGCAACGTGCCGCCGCACGGCTACAACAAGTCGCGCATCTGCGATCCGCAGATCGACGCGCTGCTGCGCGCAGGCCGCAGCACGTTCGATCCGGCGCAGCGTAAGGCGATCTATGCGAAACTGGAACGGCTGCTTTCCGCGGATCTGCCGATCGTGTTGATCTACAACCGCAACGAAGTCGACACGTTCACCAGCCGGCTGCGCGGGCAAAGCGTCTCGCAGGACGGCGTGTGGTGGAACGTCGCGCACTGGACGCTCGCGCCGCGATAACCGCAAAAAAAAGCCCGCTGCAGCAGCGGGCCCTTCTTCTCGAACGAATTTTCGGTGGTTAGTTCCCGGAGTTTCCGTCCGCGGTCAACGCGGTAATCAGGTTCGCCACGTTCGGCGATCCGAGACCGGTCGGCATGTCGTAACCGGGTCCCGCGTTTTCTCCCGGAAGGCTGAACAGCGCGTTGTTGCCGACGGTGACGTCGTGAAACGCGGAAGCGTACGGCCCGTTTTTCGCAATATGGTACAGGGATTTGTTCACGAATCCAAGCGAATGTCCCGCGGCCTGATTCGCAAGCGCGATGATGCCGGCCCATTGCGGTGCGCCGGCGCTCGTTCCGCCCACGAAATAGAATCCGACCTGACCCGGCGAGTTGAAACCCTCTGCGACCAGGACCGCGGTGTAGACGCCGGCGTTGTAACTGACGTCGGCCGTCTCGCGCGTGTCGGGATGAAAGAGGCTCTGCTGATAACTTGGCGCGCGGAAGAGGCGGCTGGGCGCGCCGCCCGTCACGCCAAAGGCGCCGTAATAACAGCCGAACGGACACAACGACGAAACGGTATCGTTCCACACCGTCTCTTGCTGATAGACGCCGGCGTCGCTCATGAACAGGTCGGTGCCGCCGACCGACAACACGGAGGGATCCGATGCCGGAAACTCCGCGGTCAGCGTGCCCGTGCCGTTCGTCGCTCCGGTGTCTCCCGCGCTCGCGATCAGCGTGGTGTTCTGATGCTGCGCCTGCTGGAAGAATTTGTCGTCGTGCTGCAAGTGCGAGTTGTTCGCCCCGCCCGGAATCGCCGGCTCGCCGGCGCCGAAGCTCATTGAGATGACGCTCCCCGGATACGTTTGCATAGCGTACGCTTCCGCGGTACTGATGTCGGTGCTCGAGTTGGTTTTTGCAATAACGAGATGGATGGTCGCGGCCGGTGCAATAGCGTGCGCCCACTCCACGTCGAGCGAGGTCTCTCCGGCCCAGCCGGATCGATTATTGCTGCCGTCAAAAGCAGAGGGCTGGCCGCCCGGATACTGGATGTCGAAGGCGGGATCGGGTAAACCCATAACCGTGTCAAAAACGTGCAAATCACTCTGAATCGTCGGGCTGCCGAAGGCGTCCACGATCACGATCGTTTGGCCGCTCCCATTGAACTGCGACGGAACGTCGTACGCGGTTTTGATTTCCGACGGCGTATAGCATGCAAGCCCGTATACTTGCTCGCAGACGGAAGGCGGCGGTAGAGCATTTGCGGTTACCGGCGCGCCGTTGCCGAACGGTTTGGTCGGCGGATTCGCGTCGTAGGTGAAATCCTGAGTGTTGGTTGCCGCGGCGGTGCTTGCGATGAAGCGCGATGCGCCCGACGCGGGCGCCGCCGGCGCCGTAGAGAGATTGGATTGCGGAGTGAGCGAACCACCGCCGCCGGAACACGCTGCCAGAACGGACGCAGCGATCGCAAGCGCGGCAATCTTGGAAGAGGTGTGCATGCAAGACTTTCTCTGGGTGAAAAAGCAAAAAAGGGATGCCCGACCGGCGTGTAAGCACGATCGCCCTAACCAATTCACCTGCTTTTGTCGCGGGCCTGCGTGCGCAAAGCGTAATGCTTCAAAAATTTTTCCGTTTTCGTGCGCTTCGGATTAAGCCCGTTCGCCCGCTGACAGAAAAAGCAACCGTCCGAAGAGTGTCGAGCGCCATTCGGCCCGGTGCCGACCAGACTACCGGCGTGAGAAGTTCAAAACCATGGCGTATAAGCCTGAGCAGCACTCCTTAGCAAGAAATGATGCCAACGGAAATTCCGCCCTTGCAGCGCTGCTGCTACCTTTGTATGTACCGCCCACTGTATAGCGACAGCGGCGCTACTTTTAAAGGAGGCTAACCCATGGAATACAAGACCCCTCAACTGCTGACCTCGTATTTCGTACCGGCGCTGTACGGCGATGGCAGCGGCTTCTCGTCCTCGTGCCCGGACGGCCCGACCGATCCGAACGGCGTGTGCGACATCACCAATGACGGTGCGTTCGGAAGCGGCGACAGCCACTAAATCCGGCGCCTCACTCCCCGAATTGGGCTCCTCGCAAGCGGGGAGCCTAATTATTTTGCCGGGGGCCCATCGACGCAGGCTGCCATGATGCAACTAGACGTTGCCGAGTGGTACGACGTGAGGTAGCTTCACGGTAAAGCCCTGCAGCCCACCCAGACGGGCTCTGTGCACCTTTGGAGGACGACCCGTATGCCCAGCACCGAAGCGAAAGATCGCGCGACATTAGCGTGGCTGTTAGGATCGCTGTCGATCGAGCAGTTTCAAAATGACTACTTCGAGCGGCGCCCCTTGCACGTATCGCGTAACGTGCCGGGGTTTTACGATGAGTACTTCAGTTTGGCCGAGTACGAGCGGGTGCTGTTCGGCTCGGTCATCACCACCAAAGACTTGCGGCCGGTAAAGGACGGAACTGAAGCGCGCCCGGAAACGTACGTCACAAAAAAGACCCGGATACGGCGCGATCAGAGCTTTCGCCCGGCGAAATCATCGAGCCCGATCTCGTTTCTTCGCTCTTTGCCGACGGCTGCACGATCGTTTTCGACCGTGTGGACCGGTTCGCACCCCCCCTCGCAACGCTGTGCCGGAAACTGGAGCGTTTCTGGCGCTGCGACGTCCAGCCCAATATCTACATGACGCCGCCCGGCAGCCAGGGCTTTGCCGTTCACTACGATACGCACGACACGGCGATCATCCAAATTACCGGTTCGAAGCACTGGCGCGTCTACGACAGCCCGGTCGAACTGCCGCTCGAGACGCAGCCGCACGACAAAAAGATACACGCCTCAAAAGAAACGCTGCTCGACATCGCTATGCAGCCCGGAGACATGCTGTACATCCCTCGCGGGTTCTTGCACGAGGCCAGCGCCAACGAGGACCTTTCCTTGCACGTTACCCTGGGAATCCACCAAAGGCGCTGGATTGAAGTGCTGCACGAGGCACTCAAGGAATCGGCGCACGCCGATGCCGTCCTCCGCAAAAACGCCTCACCGGAAACCGCAGCGCAAATAGCCGAGGCCGTCGCTGCAATGCTTTCCCCGCAAACGTTGTGCGAGACGCTGGAATCGATGACGAACCGCTACGTCAACGAGCGCTACCGCAACGACCTCAGCGGACAGTTGGGGCAGATCGCAAGGCTAAAGGATCTCTCCGAGGATTCGATCGTGGCGGTGCGGCCGGATATGCTCTGCAGCATCGAGCAGACGGAGCACGCCACCAAACTGACGTTCTCCAACAAGACGCTCACGCTGGCGCCGTACGCGGCCGCAATCATCAACGAATTGCAGAGCCGCACCAGCGTGCGCGCGGGCGATCTGCTCAAGCACGACGAAAAAGCGTTGAAGGTCGTGCGCAAACTCATCCAAGACGGTTTTGCGATTCAACTCTCCAGCGCTACCGAGCCGGCGGCGCAAACCGCCGTAGCATAGACTTCGTGTGAGCGCAACGGCCGCTGCGGCAAAGATCGATTGTCTTCGCCGCATTGGGGAATCGGTCGACCGGCGCTGGCAAGCAACGCAGTGCGATCCTGCTGCACTTCCCGAATTGGCAGCGGCGGCGCTCGAGCGCGACGACGGCTGGCGATCCGTGCTCCTGGAGGACATCCTCACGTGGGAAATGGCGCAGCAAAACGGACCTCCCCTTTCGAAGGTCGCGGACCCGCCCGTCTGCGTCTTCATCGGCGAGAGCGTGATCGTGCAACTGCTGTTTTGGATCAACGCGCCGACGTCGATACACTCGCATACGTTCGCGGGCGCGTGGGGCGTGCTCAGAGGGTCGAGTTTCCACTGTCAATATTCGTTTGACCGCTCGGAGCAAATCACCGAACGTCTGGCTTTGGGCGATCTCCGCTTTAAGAGCGCCGAGTATCTCTCGGAAGGCTGCATCCGTGCGATCGCAGCCGGCAACGGCTTCATCCATGCGCTTCTCCACTTGGAATCGCCGTCCATCAGCGTGCTGGTGCGGTCGAGGAAAGAGGTTCAAACCGAGCGCTACAGCTTTCTCGGGCCGGGGCTTGCGTACGATTTTTCCTACGAGCCCGAACCGCTTCGAACCAAACTCGCGCTGCTGAGCAGCGTCGCAAAAGTCGATCCGGCGCTCTTCGAAGAGGCCGCCGCGCAAGTCGTCGAAACGGCGGAGTTTTGGGACGCGTGCAGCGTCATCATGATGCCCGCGCTGGATCGCGTGAGCCCGGTCTCTCGTGCGCGATTGGTCGCCATCCTCGCCAAGCGACATGCCGGCTTGGCGTACACTCTCGCCGGCGCGCTCAAATCGCGCGCGAAGATGCATTTCGCGAAGCAGTCGATGGCGTCGATCCCGGATCCGCAGATCCGCTTGCTGATCGCACTGTTGACGCACGCTCCCGACATCGCCGTCGTCGAACGATTCCTTGCAAACCGGTATCCAGGCATCGATCCGCGCGATAAACTTGCGGAACTCTTCGACCGGTTCGTGCAGACTGCGTTCGCTCGACTTCGCCTCGAAGTCACCCGGTCTTTTACTGCGATGCGCCCTTGAGGGTTTGACGTTCGGCGAAGCGGCAGCCCGGTGTGCGTGCGGTGATTCGCGCGAGATGCGCGCGCTGGAAGACGATTGGTTCAAATTGCACGCCTTCGAGTGGCTTCGCCCGTTATTCACCCGCTCCGGCGAAGACCGCGTTCTCAACGCTGCGCGCGCGTAACCCCGGCTGTTCGAGGACGGCCGCTGCAATGAGTTTACGCACGATCCCGACGGCTCGGGACGGCTCCAGCGGAAGGTCTTCGATTGCAGCGCTGCCGCAGCGCTCCAGGAATGAAACAGCGGTCTGCGCCTGCTCCGGCAACGGTATGCGCACGCCGGAGCAGGTGAGGACGCACCCGCTGCCGTTCGATTTTATGGAATAGATCGCGCCGGGGCGGAGGCGCACCGTCGACGACGGCGTCAAATCGTCAAGCGAAACCGCCTGCTGCAGCACGCCGTTCCCCGGGTTGCGGATCGTTTCACGATTGCGGTCGTCCAGGCGCTGCTCGATACGCCGCAGGTTGGCGAGAGCAAACGTCTGCCCGACGATTGCGGCAATCGACTCTTCGCTCGTGGGCGCGCACGCGCTCGCACGCAGCAGGGGATTCGCGCGAGCGGCATCCTGCAGGGCTTCGCGCAAAACGTGATGCCATTTCACAGGCCGCAGACCGTACGTTACGTGCAAGGAATAGCTGGCGTCGTTTGCGCGCGGCTCGTGAAACGTCCCGCGCGGCATGTACAGCATATCGCCGGGCCGCATCTCGACGTCGAGCAATAGCGCTCCGGGCTTGTCCTTCTGATTGCGCGGAGCCTCGTCGAGCGGAAGTTCGATGCAGGGCTCGTACACGCGCCAGCGTTTGCGGCCTTCACAGTGCAAGACGATGGCATCGATCGAATCGTAGTGCACGGCTAAGCCCTGCGCCCCGGCGGGTGTCAGAAATATTCCCGCATCGATCGCATGGCCGAAGAAGGATTCGAGCCGATATTGCATCGCGGCAACCGCCGGACAATGGCGCCCCGCGCGCTCGAAAAACAGCGTACAGCCGCTTGCGAACAACTGTACGGCTTTGTGCGGGTCGACGATCTCGCGCGTGGTAATTTTTTTTGTGACGTTGTTATAGGACTCGAGGACGTGCAGCCACTCCTCGGGCCGAACGTCCGCCCCGTCCTTCGTTATGCGTAAATCGCCCTTTTCGAGCTCGACGCCGAAGAGCAACGCTTCCACGTCCGTAAGGCTCGCGTGGCCGTCGTAATAACCGGCATCGCTGCGCTCGACATAGAGCGGACGCCGCTCGTAATACTCGGACGCGAAGGCTTCAATGGAGAACGGCTGCAAAAGCCAATCCATCACCTCGCGCCGGCTGGTGTCCCACATGTGCAAATAGATCCTTGCACTCACCGTATCAGCCGCGGCTTCCTGGGCGAAACGCCCGCACGGATGCAGGCGGCGTGGTGCATCATGACTAGGGCTTCATGGGTCCAATGCGCGCCCCGGAGCGACTGTTCCTGATGTTGCCCTGCGCCCCAGCCGCGCCATGATCGAGTTCGGATGGAAAAGCGGCAGCGTCGCCGGCCGCCAACAAACGGATCGCTATAGCGCGGCTTTGTCGATCACGATTTGCCGATCGTAAGGTGGGTAATTCGTCCCGCACGCGGACAGGCGGGCGGCCCTACGGAATGAGCACAGAATCGTAAGCCATGGCGACCGGTTTCCACGGCTCCATAAGCACCATCGCTCTGTGAGAGCGGTGGGACGGTTAGTGTCACTACTGCGCAACCTATACTACAGAAGAATGAATATATTCCGCGTTGCCCAGCGCACGCCGGCACTCTGGGAGTTCCGCACTGTGGTCCCGCGGAGGAAAACGGGTGCGATGCCTCGCGCCTTCGAGCTCATCGCGCTGCTCGTGCTTGCGGGTTTATTAGGACTGGCATTGCGCTTTACCGGCGAACCGACGCGACTGTTCTGGAGCGATGAAGCCGTGACTGCTCTGCGGGTGTCCGGCCACACCGCTCGCGCGTTCGTCGCCGCCAACGCAGTTGGCAAACCGCGAAGCGTATCGGAGATACTGCGTTTCACCGGTAGAGGCGAACACGGATCTGCGGTCGATACGGTGCGTTCGTTAGCCAACGAGGACGCGCAGCATCCGCCACTGTTTTATGTCATGACAGCGCTGTGGACTCGCGTCGCCGGGATGTCGATTGCGCAGTTGCGCGCCCCTGCTTTACTGTTCGGCCTGCTCGTGCCGTTCGCGGTAGCTGGCCTGTGTTGGGAGCTGATATGGGAACCGGCTTGCCGCGGCTGCAGGCTTTGCTCTCTCATCACTGTCACCAGTCCTCTTGATACATTCGCAGCAGGCTCGCGAATACACTCTGTGGTCGCTGATCTTCGCACTTTGCACGGCGCTCCTTTTACGAGCCAGTCGATCCAGCTCGACGGGATGGTGGGCGGCGTACTGCACGATGGCGATGCTCGGCCTTTATACGGATACTCTATTTGCAGTTACGCTGTTCGCTCACAGCATCTACGCCGTTGCGCTGCTACGCGGAAGACGCCTGCGCAGATTTTTTCTTAGTCTGGCTATTGCATCCATTGGCTTTGTGCCGTGGCTCTTGATAATGACGGAACACCTGCGCGAAATTCTTTTTCTGAATCGGTGGAGCGCGGGCTCGTTGTCGCTTTCGGTGCTCGCAACGTCCTGGGCGTTCAATGCCGGCTCTGCGTTCTTTGACCTCGAGTACGTTCATCGCCGTGCGTGGTTGGTGCTTATTCCGGTGGCAGCGATTGGGCTGAGCGCATTGGTTTGGAATTTTTTGCGCGCCACACCACGAACGCGTATCATCACCGCGGCGCTCGTGCTCGTTCCGATTGTTTCCTTGGTTGGGACTGACGCCATGTTTCATGCACACCGCTCCAGCGTGACACGTTATGGCATGCCGTTGTGGGTGACGTTAGTCGTGTGCGTTGCAGGATTCTTGGCTTCTCGTATCCGATGCAGGCGATCGGCGACACGCAATGCATGGGCATGCGCGGCAATCGCGTTGATGCTCCTGTGTGCGGCCTCCTCGTTCGTCGACGCACGGTCCGGCGTCTGGTGGGACAACGACTTCAACGGCTGGGTCAAGCCCGTCGCAGCTCGCGTGAACGCCGCGGATGACCCGGTGCTCGTGATGCCGGTAACGTGGGCCGATGCGCTCGACGTAGCTCTTTTATCTGAATCCTCGCGCGCATATGGACTTGGTGTCTTCTCCACCGTCACCAGCGATTTTACGCCATTTTGGAAGCGTGTATTTACTTGGCTTCCCCGTAGATAAGGGCCGGTATGAGCGCGCACTTGGATGTTGCGTCAGCAAGGTTCCATTCACGATAACCGGCGGACGCCGTGACCGCGAGGTACTCATGCAATGGGTAGTGGCGAAAAAATGAGAGTTCGTATGGTTCACAAATTGCTACCAGTGTGCGTGTTTCTCGCGGCTTGCCACACCGGTCACGCTAATGTGCTTTCTTCGGCGTCTTGGCCGATGTACCAATATGCGCCCAGCCACAACGCGGTGTTTCCGCGGCATGGCTTTCGCACGCATTGGAAATTTACGGCCGAAGGCAAGATCAACGGCAGCTTAGCGATTTTGAACGACGTGCTATACGTCGACTCGTTCGGTAAAGACGTGATAGCGCTGGACGTCAGGACGGGAAGACCTATCTGGCGTGCCCATACCGACAATATCGTCATGACGACGCCCGTCGTCGGCCACGGGCTTGTTTACGTCGGTTCCGGTATGCATGGTACGCTCACGGACCCCGGCACTGTCCAATTGCCATTCACAACTTATGACGTGCTAGGCCGAGCGCAGGGCGACAAAGTGACCGCGTTCGACGCGCAAACCGGAAAGCAGGTCTGGTCGTTCAAAACGGTCGGCGAGGACATGCCGTCCGCCGCGCTCGTTAACGATACGCTCATATTTGCTAATGGGGACAGCCACGCTTACGGGATTGATGCGAAATCCGGCCGCCTGCGCTGGGTGCGCACGCTCGGAGGCCCCGCGGCAATGGCATCAGCGAATTTCCTCGGAAGCACCATCTTCGTCTCAACCTGTGTCGACAGGTTGCCCGACAAAGCGTGCCAGACGGACGCATTGGATTCCCGAACCGGACGAATCATTTGGAGAGCGCCATACGGGAACTGGGATTGTTCACCAACATACGGCGACGGAGCCGTATTCTGCAGTAGCAGCCGGTTTGCGCCAGGTACGTCACCCATTACGCATTATACCGTTGCCGACGTCACGGCCTTGGATGCCCATAGCGGTAGGCTCAGATGGATTTACCACACGCCAAACCGAGGCATGTATTCATCGGTTGGATCGGATGAGGGATCGATTGCAGGCACGTATGCGGACGGGACCTACTATCAGCCGATTTGCACGCACGATCGTCTTATGGCGTTTGACGCCCGCACCGGTAAAATTCGGTGGTCATTCACCTCCCTTGCGCCGATAAAGATGAGCCCGGTGATTGCAGGGGGGATGCTGATCGCGGGAGACACGTCGGGAATCCTATACTCGTTAAATGCGCGAACAGGTAAGATGATTAGGAGTCTAGACTTCGCGGAGCCATTTACGACCTCGCCGCCTGTCGTCGTCGGAGACACGGTATTCGTAGCAGGAAGCACAACGGTCTACGCGATTCCGCTCAATAAGCTGCGATACGAGAACATCAGTGAAAGGGTGAAGCCAGCCCCCGCAGCACCTCATATCGTATCGATTCCGAATCATAAAGTGAAAGGGCGAGCGAAAGAACCATGCGGAGCGCCAGCCCCTTGCGATAGCCGCTTGAACGGGACGTCTTGATGGGCACGCTGCCGCCTCAAATGCTCGTCGATCTCGAGCGCATCGTGACGGACAAGGCGCTGCGCGCGCAGCACGGCACGAACGCGGGCTTTGATAAGATGGTTCTCAGCCTGCTGGAGGCACTTCGGAGCAACGACTCCGGCGCCGAGTGGTGCGAGAGCGCCCTCGTGGCTGCATATTACGAGCTTGCGCGGGAGCATCCGCGATACGTGCGCTACGCGCAGCGCGCTGCCGAATCGCAAAACTACGTTCGACGCCCTTGGGAGATCGCCGGATTGCAATCTGCTTCGCTTCAAGGCGTGCGGCACTGCACCAATTGGCGAGGCATTCCGTTGTTCAAGAGCGTTTTCGAGATCGCCGTCTATCCGATGATGCTGTGGGAGCGTAAGCCGCGCACGGTCATCGAAATCGGCGCCGGCGCGGGCGGTAGCGCCTTATGGCTCTGCGACGTGCTGTCGGCTTTTCAACCTTCGCCGTCGATCGTCTCCTTCGACAAGGAACGGCCGCAAGTCGACGATGCGCGAATCACCTTCGTTCGAGGCGACTGTGAAACGATCGACTGCGATCTGCCCGCAAGCATGCTGGAAGCTTTACCGCACCCATGGTTCGTGATCGAAGATGCGCACGTCAACGTGGAAGGCGTGCTGCGCCACCTTGCTCCTTTGCTGCAACCCGGCGACTACGTCATCGTGGAAGACAGCAAGCGTAAAAGCACGGATATTCAAGCTTTCGTCGACGCGACCGGCGATACGGTGCTGGTGGACACGTACTACGCGGATTTCTTCGGGCGCAACTGTTTGACGTGTAAGGACGCGCTGTTCGTCAAACAGTAAGCCGGCGCCGGCATCAGCGAAGCAGCGCCTCGACGTCCGCCTGCAGGGCACTCAGCGACTCGCGCACCGCAGTCGGGACGCGTCGAACCCGCAGTCTCCTTTCCTTCGACCGACGCGTGAGCGTCAGGCCACTCCAGCAGCGTGTTTTCGCGCTCGCTTTTCAGTATGGCAGCCCCGACTTCGGCATGCGCTTCGCGTGCGGTCGCGCCGTTTGCAGATCAGTCGATCCGCAACGTCGGTCGCCACCGTGAACGCCTCGCCGGCGAGCGCGGTCATCCGGCCGCGATTGAACTGCAAGTGCTCGAGCGCGCGCGCGAACGCTTCCAGCGAAGCCAAGCACGCCTCGACGATTTCGATTGCAGCGCTTTTGGTGACTTGCAGGTCGCGGTGATACGAGAGCGCCATTCCGTTCACGGTCGCGAGCGCACCCGCAAATCGGCCGATCATCGCGGCCGAAGTTGCACGCACCAATTCGAACGGATCGGGGTTGCGTTTTTGCGGCATCAAACTCGAACCGGTGCCCGCTTCGTCTCCCAGCGTTACGTACCCGAAGTTCGGCGTGTTCCAGATCACGATCTCTTCACAAAGCCGCGAAGCCGTAACGAGCGCGCGAACGCACGCGTGCGCGAGATCCAGTGCCGCGTCGCGGTTGCCGACCGCGTCCAAAGCATTGCGCGACGGCGCAGCGAAGCCGAGCGCGTTTGCAGCGATCTCGCCGATCGAACGGGAGCGAGGATCCGGCCAGCGCGGCGGAGCCCAGCGGACATGCGCGCGAGCGATTGCGCCCGCACGCCGGCAAAGCGCTGCGCATCTCGCAGAAATGGTTCCGCGGCGGCGCACAGCCAGAAGGCGAGCAGCACGGGTTGTGCCGGCTGCCAATGCGTCGTCGCTGCGAGCAGACGTGCCCGCTTGCAGTTCGTCTTCCGCGGATGCGCACAGCGCCGATGCGATTCCGGCCGTTACTGCGTTGCGCCCTCGCGGCGCGATCCGCGCAATACAGCAGCAGCGTCGTTGCGACTTGATCGTTGCGGCTGCGGCCCGCGTGCAGCAGTTCGCCGGCTTCCGGCGCGAGTTCGCGCACGCGCGCGTCGATCGCGCCGTGAATATCTTCCGCACCGCTCGCACGCGCGATCCGCTCGAAGTCCCTTGCGCGATTTCGGATGCGACCGCTTCCAGAGCGCAGCGCGCAACTCGCTCGCGCGCGATGATGCGATGAACGCCGCCCGCTTCCAGAGCCGCAACGTGCGCTTTGGAACACTGCACGTCGAACGGTGCGAGCACGAGGTCTTCTTCCAGCGAGGATCCGAACCGCAGCAGCACCGGATCCGGCGGCGCGCTGAAGCGGCCGCCCCACTGCAGCGAATTCGTCACGTGCGCGCGACCATCTCGAGCGGCAAACCGTGCAATTTGATGAATCCCTCCGCCGCCTGATGATCGAATGCATCGTCTTTGCCGTATGTGGCGAGCGCCTCGGAATACAGCCCGAACGGCGATTGCACGCCGGTGACGGTTGCGGCGCCCTGATGCAAGCGCACGCGAACCTTGCCGCTCATGCGCTGCGCGCTGCTGGCATTGAATGCATCCAGAGCGTCGCGCAGCGGCGACATCCACAGGCCGTCGTACACCAATTCCGCATACTTCTGATCGCAGCTGCGATTTGAAGCGCAACTCGTCACGCGTGAGCACGACGCGTTCCAGCGCCTTTCGCGCCGTCACGAGCAAAACGGATGCCCGGGACATTCGTAGACTTCGCGCGACTTCAAACCGACGACGCGATCTTCCACCAGATCGATGCGGCCCACGCCGTGTTTTCCGGCGATCGCGTTCAACTGCGCGATCAACTGCCAGCCCGTCGCGCCGTTCCATGCGGGCAGACCGCCGCAGAACTCGATCGTGACTTCGTCCGGCTGTCGACGGGACGATCTTCGCGGCGACGCCGTCCACGCGTACGCATCTTCCGGCGGCGCGTTCCAGGGATCTTCAAGCACGCCGGCTTCGATCGACCGACCCCAGAGATTCGCGTCGATGGAGTACGGCTTCTCGGCGGTGTGCGCAACCGGCACGCCGTCTCGCTTTGCGAACGCGATTGCGTCCGGGCGCGAGAGCGGTTTCTCGCGCAGCGGCGCACGGCACTCGAGCTGCGGGTCGAGCGCGCGCACGCCGAGCTCGATGCGCACTTGGTCGTTGCCTTTTCCGGTGCACCCGTGCGCAACCGCACCGGCACCGTACGCATGCGCGGTTTCGACGAGCAGATGCGCGATCAGCGGGCGCGAGAGCGCTGCCGAAAGCGGATACACGCCTTGATACAGAGCGTTCGCGTGCAGCGCGCGATAAGCAAAGTCTTCGATGAAACGCTGCTTCGCGTCGACGAGCACCGCGTCTCGCGCGCCGAGCGCGATCGCTTTTTGCCTTCACGCCTTGCAGCGCTTGCGCCGCGCCGCTGCCCGCAATCGCATCGCTTTCGCCCAAGTCGGCGGTCAGCGCGATAACGTCGTGCCCTTCCAAAATAAAGCGTTTGAGCAGTACGGAGGTGTCGAAGCCGCCGGAGTAGGCTAGAACGATGGTCTTGCTGTTCACGAACTCTCTTTCAAATCGGTAAAGCGTTGCACGATGATTGGCGTGCTCTTGGGATCGTTCGACGATGACGAGAATCGTATCGTCGCCGCCGATGGTGCCGATGATCTCCGGCCACTGCGCCTCGTCGATTGCGGCAGCGACCATCATCGCGCTGCCGGGCGGCGTGCGCAGCACGATCAGATTGTCGCTGCTCTTGATGGATCCGACCAGTTCGGAAACCAGACGGTGCAGGCGGCTGGAACGACGCGTTTCCGCGGTGGGCAGCACGTACTTGAACTGATGCGCGCTGCCGTCTTTCATCGGCACCTTCACCAATCCCAGCTCCTTGATATCGCGCGAGATCGTCGCCTGCGTGGTTTCGAACCCTTGCGCCTCCAGCAACTCCGCAAGTTCGTCCTGCGATCGCACGGGTCGCGTCGAAACGAGGGTGAGAATGGCTCGCTGTCGTCGCTCTTTCATTTGAAAAGGCGCTCCGGCCGAGCCGCCGCGCCCCCCGCGTAGCGGGGCCCCCATTTGGCTGCGTAGGCGGTATCGAATTGCTGCGTTACGACGCAGCAATTCTTTGCTTGCAAAGAGCGCATACGGCGCTCCGGCCGAGCGGTCGCGACGTAGCGGCGCCTGCACTTGGCTGCGTAGGCGGTATCTTTGAATTGCAAAGCGATCATACTGGAAATCCTTTCAAGTCCGTCAGAGTGCGGCCAGCATCGCTTTTTGTGCGTGCATGCGGTTTTCGGCCTGATCGAAGACGACGCTTTGCGCATCCGTCGATCACGCCCGCGGTCACTTCTTCGCCGCGATGCGCGGGCAGGCAGTGCATGAACACCGCGTGCGGCGCGGCGTGGCGCAACAACGCTTCGCTGACGCGGTACGGCGCGAGCACCGCGCGATTGCGTTCGCTTGCCGCTTCTTCACCCATCGACGTCCAGACGTCCGTGTAGATTGCATCGACGCCGCGCACCGCACGCACGGCATTCGAAAACGCGCGCGCAGCTTCCGCCGCTCGCCTTCCGAGTTTCTTGAGCTGCGCGAGAAACGTTTCGCTGCGGACGATGCGACGGAGGAGAGCCGAACTGCACGTGCACGCCGGACATGACCGCGGCTTGCGCGAGCGACGCGGCGACGTTGTTTTTCGCGTCGCCCAAAATATGCGACGCGCAGTCCGGCCAAGCTGACCGAAGCGCTCTTTGAGCGTCAGCAAATCCGCAAGCGCTTGGCACGGATGCGCTAGCGCGGAAAGGCCGTTTATTACGGGTACGCTCGAGGCCGCGGCGAAGCGCTGCAGCGGTTCGTGAGCGTGCGTGCGTATGACGATCGCATCCGCATAGCGCGAGAGCACGCGCGCGGCATCTTCCGGCGTTTCACGCGTTCCGATCGAAAATTCGTCGCCCTTGGCGAACAGACGTTGACCGCCGAGCTGCGTCATCGCGACTTCGAAGGAAACGCGCGTGCGCAGGCTCGGTTTTTCGAAGAACATCGCCAGCGTTTTGCCTTGCGAATATCTGCGCGTGCTCGCTCGGCTCGACGGCGTTTCAGATACTCCGCCAAAGCGTAACAGCGCGGCGACCTCGCACGGCGCAAGGTCGTCGACGGCGAGCAGATGCCGTCCGGCTAAGGAGCCGGCGCCGATTTTTTCGGATGCGGCTGGCGCTACAGGTACATTGCTGTATATTTATGCATATGCTGCATAATTTTGCAAGCCGTTCACGGCCACCATCGTCGTAAAGTATGGCGGGAACGCCATGGGCCACGCGACCGACGACGCCTTGCTGACCGAACTCGCCGATCTCCGCGCCGCCGGGCACGCCGTCATCCTCGTGCACGGCGGCGGACCGGAGATCGATGAGGCTCTGAGCCGCCGCGGGCTTGACCGCGCGCCGCGTCGACGGCCTGCGCGTGACGGACCGGGACGCGCTGCAGGTCGCAGAAGCGGTCCTCTGCGCGACGGCCAACAAACGCCTGGTTCGCACCTGTCTGCAGCACGGAATTCCAGCCGTCGGCATCAGCGGGCAAGACGGCGGACTCGTCCGTGTCCGGCGCGCGCTCTCGCCTTCGGGCTACGATCTCGGATTCGTCGGCGAGATCGTTTCGGTCGACCCCGCGCCGCTGCTGGCGCTTCTACGGGCGGGTTATCTTCCTGTCGTGTCGCCGATCGCCGTCGATCAGCGCGCGGATCACGCGTATAACGTGAATGCCGACACGGTCGCAGGCGCAATCGCGGCTGCCGTGAGAGCCAACGCGTACATCGCGCTCACCAACGTCGATCGCATGCTGCGCGATCCGCAGATCCAAGCACCGGCATCGGAACGCTCACGCTCACGGACGCGCTGCATTTCGCGACGTCGGACGCGTGCGCGAGCGGAATGAAGCCGAAGATGCTGGCCGCGATCGATGCCGTCACCGGCGGCGCTCAGCGCGCCTTTATTTGCAGCGCGAAACCCGGTGCGATTGCGAGCGCCCGGCAGGCAACGCCACGATTATCGCCTGAACGCGTTGCCGCCGATTTCGCCGGGTAGATCATTTCGCGATGGCCGAGCATCATCCGGTGTCAGCCGCTGCGCTGCGCAATTTCCTGTGGGCAAGCATTCGCGCGCTTCTGCCGACGCTGGCGTTCGACATCGCCGGCACGATGGCCGTGTACTACCTTCTACTGCCGCATTTCGGCACAACGAGCATTTGGCCGATTCTGGGCGCTTCGCTGGTGCCGCTGATCTCGAACGTGTTCAATTTCGTGCGCCGCCGCACTTTCGACGTCGTCGGACTCATCGTGCTCGTCGGGCTGCTCGTCGGCGTGCTGCCGGCGGTGTTCGGCGGCAGCCAACGCTTGTTGCTGGTGCGCGAATCTTTTGTGAGCGGACTACTCGGCCTCGTGCTCATCCTGTCGGCGCTGCTGCACCGCCCGCTGGCGTTTTACGTCATCCGCGAGTTCTTGACTGCGAACGAGGCGCTTCCGCACGAACGGTGGGACGTGCTCTGGCGTCGCAGTATTTCCGGCGCACGATACGCGCCATGACGTTCGGGCTGGGGCGCGCTGCTCGTGGGTGAATTTTTTTTGCGCGCTTTTATGGCCTTGCGCATGAACGTCGCGTTCGTTCTCGGCGCAGCGCCGGTCTTGTTTACCATTCTTCTGCTCATCGCCGGACTGCTCACCGCCTTTTGGCTCGCCCACGCGATTCGCATCGGCCTTTCGGCTTGACGCATCAGCGCATGCATGCTATCGTGACCGCAATGCCGATTTCGTATTCGCCTATGTTCTGTATGTGCTGCTGCCGCGAGCAAGCGGCGCGGACGGCATTTGCATAACCGATCTCGGCTGAATAATCGAGTTTGCAAAGCCCCTCGCGCAAAGCGGGGGGTTTTTGATTTCCTCGCTTTCCCATCTCAACAGGAGGCAAGAGGATGGAATCAACCGTGGGCATCGCGCTCTTGGGTTGCGGGACCGTCGGCGGCGGCGTCGCCGAACTGCTCGCGCAGCGCAAGGCGCAGATCGAGCGCCGCAGCGGCGTCTCGTACGACGTCATCGGCGTCGCGAATCGTTCCCGCGATCCGATCGCGCTCGTCGACGACGCGCGCGTCGACGTCGTCATCGAAGCGATCGGCGGCAGCGGCATCGCGCTGGAATGCATCGAGCGCGCGCTCGACCATCGCAAACACGTCGTCACCGCGAATAAAGACGTCATCGCGACGCAAGGGCCGCGGCTGCGCGCGCTCGCCGCGGCGCGCGGCGTAACGTTGCGCTACGAAGCCTCGGTCGCCAGCGCGGTTCCGATCATCAGCACGCTCGATCACGCGCTTGCGGGCGACGAGATCGTCGAAATCGGCGGCGTGCTCAACGGAACGTGCAACTTCATCCTCGGTAAGATGCGCGAGGGAAATTCTTTCAACGACGCGCTCGCGCAAGCGCAGTCCGCCGGTTATGCCGAAGCGGATCCGCGCAACGACGTCGAGGGAATCGACGCCGCGCATAAACTGGCGATTCTGATTCAGCACGCGTTCGGCCTGCCGGTCATCACGCCGCATGTGCCGCATCGCGGAATCGCCGGAGTCACGAGCGCGTCGGTGCGGCGCGCGCGCCAACACGGCTACGAACTCAAATTGCTCGCCTACGCGCGGCGCAGCGGTGATTCCGTCTTTGCGGACGTAGGTCCGGTGCTCGTTCCTTTCGCGCATCCATTCGCGCGCGTGACGGGCGTCGACAATATCGTTCGCGTTACCGGCGCCGCCGCCGGCCCGCTGCTCTTCAGCGGCGCGGGCGCAGGCGGACCTGCCGCGGCGTCCGCGGTTCTCGGCGACGTCGTCGGCGCGCTCCGCACCATTGCCGAACGCCACGGCACGCGTCCCGCAACGCCGTATGCGCAGCGCGTCACGGACGTCGATTCGGTGTTCGATCGTTTTCCGGCATTCGCCGGCTATCCCGTATTCACGCAAGGAGATACTCATGTCGGTTACAGCCCCCGAACGCTCTCCGCGGTTTGACACGGTCGCCGTCCACGGCGGCCACGCGGGCGATCCCGCGACCAAATCGCGTGCGGTTCCAATCTATCAGACGACGTCGTACAAATTCGATAACGTCGATCACGCCGCACGCCTTTTCGCGCTCGAAGAGTTCGGCAATATCTACACGCGCATCAACAATCCGACGACGGACGTGTTCGAACAGCGCGTCGCGCAGCTCGAAGGCGGCGTCGCGGCGCTCGGCGTTGCGAGCGGACAAGCCGCGAACGTCTACGCGCTGCTCAACGTCGCGAAGGCCGGCGACTCCATCGTCGCCTCGAACTCGCTGTACGGCGGCACCTACAACGCCTTTACGCATACGCTTCCGCGGTTCGGCGTAGACGTCGCGCTCGTCGATATCGGCGACGTCGAGAGCGTTCGGCGCGCGATCCGGCCGAACACCAAGGCGATCTTCGCCGAAACGATCGGCAACCCGAAGATCGACGTGCTGGACATCGAGGCCGTGGCGCGCGTCGCGCACGAACACGGGCTTCCGCTGATCGTCGACAACACGCTCGCGACGCCGTACCTCGTGCGTCCAATCGAATACGGCGCCGACGTCGTCGTTCATTCGGCGACGAAATTCATCGGCGGCCACGGAACCGCGATCGGCGGCGTCATCGTCGACGGCGGCACGTTCGATTGGACGGCGTCGGATCGATTCGCCGATTTCACGCAGCCCGATCCGTCGTATCACGGCATTCGCTATTCCGCCGTCGTTCGGCAACCTCGCGTACATCATCAAAGCGCGGGTGCAGCTGCTTCGCGACGTCGGCGCCGCACTCTCTCCGTTCAATTCCTGGCTGCTGCTGCAAGGACTCGAAACGCTGGGCTTGCGCGTGCAGCGCCACAACGAGAACGCGCAGGCCGTAGCGGAGTATCTGGAGCGCCGTCCGGAAGTCGAATCGGTTGCATATCCGGGACTGCCCTCGCATGCGGCTTACGAGCTGGCGAAGCGCTACTTCGACGGCAAAGGCGGCGCGATTCTGACCTTCCGGCTCAAGGGCGGAGAAGAGTCGGCGAAGCGCTTCATCGACTCGCTCAAACTGTTTTCGATCCTTGCCAACGTCGGCGACGCGAAATCGCTCGTGATTCATCCGGCGACCACGACGCATCAGCAGCTCAGCGCCGAGGAGCAACTCGCCAACGGCGTCGACGGGTCGACGATCCGCTTCTCCGTCGGCATCGAAGACGTGCGCGACATCATTGCGGACGTCGAACAGGCGCTCGCGGCGTCGTGAGCGTGACGCACGATTTGGAGCGATGTCGGGAGCTCACGGTCGACGTCGGCCCGTTCACCTTCGCGAACGGCAGCCGGCTCGACACGGTCGAACAGCGGATCGCCACGTACGGCGATCCGCGTTCGCCCGCGGTTTTGGTCGCGCACGCGCTTACCGGCAGCAGCCGCGTCACCGAATGGTGGGGCGGCTTGGTCGGTCCGGGCAAATTGCTCGACCCCGAACGTTGGTACGTCATCGGCATCAACGCGCTGGGCAGTTGTTACGGATCGAGCGGTCCCGCCACGGTACCGGATTTTCCGCACGTCACGGTGCGCGACATCGTCGCGGCGCAAGCACGCGCGCTGGACCGGCTCGGCGTCGATCGTCTTTCGCTCGCGATCGGCGCGTCGCTCGGCGGTATGCAGGCGCTGCAGTGGGCGCTCGATTACGGCGAACGTGTCGAACGGGCCGTCATGGTCGGCTCGCACGACCATCAGTCGGCGATGGGCATTGCCCTCAACTCGATTCAACGCGAAGCGATCGCGCTGGATTCCGCCGGGGGATTGCGCATCGCGCGCAAGATCGCGATGCTCTCGTACAAGAGCGACGCGTTGTTCAAACGCCGGCACGATCGCCGGCCGGACCGCAAGGGGCGTTTCCGCTTCGACGTCGAGGGTTACCTCGACTATCAAGCCGATCTCTTCGAAGCGCGGATGGACGCGCGCTGCTACGCCGCGCTCACCGAAGCGATGGACTCGTTCGACGTGCGATCGGCCCGGCCGACCGGCGCGAAGCCATCGCTCCTCTTCGTCGGCATTAGTTCGGATTGGCTCTTTCTACCCAAAGACGTTCGCGCCGCGGCCGAGCGATTTGCGTCGCTCGGATACGACAGCCGCTATGCGGAGATCGAATCCGATCACGGCCACGACGCGTTCCTTGCGGAACCGGACGTCTTCTCGTCTATTCTAGGGAACCTCTGAATCAGAGGTTCCCTGAGCGTTACATCCGCCCGGCCGGAATCACCGCCTGGGAATGAAGCGTGCGCTGGACGTCGTCGTCGAGCGATGCCAAATGCGCTTTCGTGATCAAATCCAGCGTGTTCGAACGGAGCGAACTCTGAATTTGTCCGTGCAGCGCCGCGAGCTCGTACCGCGCGAGCGCTTGCGCATCTTGCGGCGTTCCGGGTTGCGGCTGCGCGGCCAGTTCGGAGAGCAGCGCGGCGTAGTTGCGCTGCAGGTTCCGCCGAACCAGCGGAATGTTTCCGTGCTTCGGGTGCGAAACGTCGTCGTACACCGCCGACTGCATCCACGTGAACAGATCCGCAAGATCCATCGTCTTGCCCTCTCCGTACTTGTATTGCATGTCGTCGAGACGCTGCAGCGTTACGGGTGCGAACATGCGGACGAGCGACATGTATTGATATCGCGCGGCAATCTGTTCGACGGCGATGTCGTGCCGCAGCGGCAGATTTCCGTTCCAATCGTCGTAGCGGTATTGCGTGACGGCCTGACGCAGCAGTTGCGGCGAGAAGTTCCACGCCTGCGCCGAAAACAGGTTCGATTCCAGCACCTTGAACGCACGCAGCTGTTCGCTCTTCGGAATGGGCGAAAGCGGCATCGCCGTGCGCCCGTCGCCGCGCTTGGAGCGCGAGACGTACTCGCCGCCGATGTAGCGGCCGACGATTTGCGCGCACCGGCCGTACTGGCCGACGAGCGAGCCAAACGCCATGCGCAGGTCGTCGAACGAACCTTCGGCGCGCGGGAAACGGCTGTCCACCTTGCCGATGAGGTCGTGATCCATCTTCATCTGCGTCCGGCACCAGGCGATGTTGTCGTTCGTCAGATCCCATTGCTGATTGCGCGGATCGACGGCCGCACCGCTGTACCAGTCCGTATCTTCATCGGACGACCACGCGTCGTGCGGATTGTTCCACTGCGCGGCCCAATGGCTGAGCGTGGAACGCTCCATGTCGGGCGACTTAGCGCCCGGAATGCGCGCGTATCCCCAATGAATGACGTAGTAGTCGTACGGGCCGAGCACCGTTTGGAAGTACTCGCCCTGCCCTTGGCCCTTCGGCCAAAGGTTCATCGGCGAATACTCCATGACGGAGGTCGCGACGCCGTAACGCTGCGTAAACGCTGGGCTGCGCAGCTGCGCCGCCGTGTACGCTTCCGACCCGATGTAGTTGTGACGCAGCCCGAAATCGTGCCCGGACTCGTGCAAAACGATCGATTCCAGGAACTCGTTGGCGAACTTGTCCGGAACGTAGTAGCCGTTTTGCCCCGACATGATCGAAAGCGCCGCCATGCCGTACGAGAACTGCGCGCGCTCGCCTTGGGTGTATTCGCTTGCCATGCGGGCTCGCAGCGCTTGCGTGCCGTGCTGCGGCTGCACGAGCACCGGATAGTCGAACTTGCCGTAGCGCATGAGATCGCTGTCGATGACGACGCCGCTCTTGATCATCTCGCCCGTATACGGGTTATAGAGCAGCTGCGCTTCGGCGAATCCGCCTTGCTCTTCGGTAAGCCAGCGGATCACGTTGTACCGGATGTCGTCGGGATCGAAATTCGGATCGTTGGGCTGATCTTTGACTTCGACCGCGTCGGAGATGCCGAGCGGCAGAAACGCCTTGTTCCAGGTCAGCAGCGCCTTGCGAATCGCGGGACGGTAACGCACCGGAATGGTGTCGCTCAAATAGTACACGATCGGCGTTTTGGCCGGCGAGACGCGCTTGGACGGATCCGAAGCCTGAACGTTCCAGCGCACGATGTAGTTGGCGTCTTTGTCGAAGGTGTCGTCGGTGCTGAAGTCTTGATGCGAGTTGACGAAATAGCCGACGCGATCGTCGTAGTAGCGCGGCATATAGCCGTCGTTTTGCGGAAGCGCCGCGATGTTGTACTGCAGCTGGATTTGGATGTTGCGTCCGTCCGGCACGGCGTCGATGTACTGCGGATTCATCGTGCTGAACGTTTGGTTTGCCACGAGCACGACGTTGTCCGGAAATGATTTCGTCGTTCCGAAGTACGTCTGCATCGAATCCAACCGGTAGCTGCCCATCGGATTCAGTTGGCGCCCGCCGTTGAGCTGCGTGAGAACGTCGGCTACGTCCGTGATGTCTTGCAGCAGCGGAGACGCGTCGAAGACGACGTCTCCCGTCGCGTCATCGACCGAGAGTACCTTCGCTACGCCCGCTACGGTGTTTGCGGTGCCTGCGGCGACCGCATTGGCTTCGGGCGAATTCGGCGCGGCCAGAAAGCGCGTCGTGGGGAAAAGCAGTGCAACGCGATCGTCTTGCTTCACGAACCGCATGATGCGGCAGTTCTGCAGATCGGTGATGCCGGAGAAGATGCCGCCGCTGCCGATGCCGTTCACCGGAACGCCGAGTTCGACGTAGTCGGTGTTGAATTGATCGGGACGCAGTTCGATCGCGACGTTGCCGTCTTTACGCCAGATCGTGAACAATCCGCGCTGCGCGGTCGCACCTTCCGTGAATTTCGAATACGGCACGAGCGAGCTGCCCTCGGATGATGCCGGACCGTGCGCCGCCTGAGGCGCCGCAGGCTGCGCGGCATGCGCCGCCGCGGGGAATAGAAAAACCCCAAGGGCGCTTATCAATAAAGCCAAACGTTTCAACCGTGGACACCCCATCGACGAGAAGGTCTGCGCTTCTTCGCTTCCCATCGAAGCTTTCCCACCGGCAGGAATTGCGCGGACCTAGTCGAGACGGCTAGGACATGAAGCGGTACTTCCTTCGCTGGGCAGATCGAGCGCAGCGAGCGGTCGCGCATTCTCCGGCCCTCGTGCGTCTTGCCGTGCTCGTCCGCAACCAGTGCCGCTGCATCATCAAATACCGCCTGGCAGAAAGCCCGGACGTAAACGAAACGGGCGAGGTGTGGCTGCGTCAAGCGCTGGCCGCGGAGTGCGCGTACGTCGTGGACGTCGGCGCGAACGTCGGCGACTGGCTGGCCTCGATTGCGCTACTGCGGGCCGGCGAGCCGTTTTCCGCCCTCGCGTACGAACCGTCTTCCAGCGCATTCGCGCGCCTCTCGCAGCGCTTCGGCGGCAACGCCAACGTCACGCTGAAGAACTGCGCGGCCGGCGACCAAACCGCGCAGCTCGAGTTTTTCGAAGAATATGAAGCCGGCAAAGGGAGTTCGATCGTTTCCGGGTTCGGCGCGGGCGCGGGATTCAAACGCACCGTCGACGTCGTGCGCTTGGACGACGAGATCGCCGCAGCGGGCTGGGAGCGCGTCGACTTGCTCAAGATCGACGCGGAAGGCTACGACATGCGCGTGCTGATCGGTGCGCGCCGTCATCTCGAGGCCGGACGCGTCGGCGCGGTGCAATTCGAATACAACCGCAGTTGGCAGCTCGCCGGCGACACGCTGTACGCCGCGATGAGTTTTTTGCAGCGCTGCGGCTATGAAGTGTTCGTTCTCAAGCGCGACGGCTTGTACTCGCTGAATTACGGCTTGTACGAAGAGTATTTCGAATATTCGAATTTCGTCGCGCTCTCGCCGCGTTTCGCGGACCTCAAAGCGCGCTTTTACCGCGGGACGATCTAAAACCTCAGCGCTCGTACACCCAGCGCATGATTCCGCCGGCGAGCACGCGATGTTCGAGCGGGTGCAGACGCTGCATGACCGCTTCTTGCGATTCGCCCGGCAAAAGCACGAGCGGTTTGCGTACCAGCACCGGACCGCGATCGGCTTCGAGCGTCACCAAATGCGACGACGCGCCGGCCCAGCGGCTTCCCCACGCGATTGCATCGCGAACTGCGTACGCGCCCCGGAATGCCGGCGTGACGGAGCCGTCCGGAAATCCGACCTCGTCGCTTCGCTGATCCAGCGGCAGGTACGCCGGATGAATGTTGATCGTCTGTGGAAACGCTGCGACGAAGCGATCGGGCAGCACGTGCATCCAACCCAGCAGCAGCAGCAATTCCGGCTCTTGCCGCTGCACGAGTTCGTAGAGCGACGCATCGTAAAGCGAGCGCGATTGCGCGTTACGGTCCCACGGCAGTGCGACCGCCGGGACGCCCGCCGCGCGTGCGCGTTCGAGCGCATACGCGCTGCTTTTATTGGTGACGAGGAGCGCCGGATCCAACGGTAGGGTTCCTGCGGCAACGCCGTCGATCACGGATTGGAAATTCGTGCCGCTTCCGGAAGCCAGCACGACCGTGCGGTGTTTGCGCGCGCGCCACTGCGTTTTTTTGAATCGTTCGGCGATGCGCGCGCCCGCATGTTTGCCGTAATACTCGACGAGCTTCTCGTGACCCACGGCCGGAATGAGCGCCTGCGTATAGCCCGCTTCACGGAGCGAGGCGAGCGCCGCGACGAGCAGATGCGGACCGATGGGCGAACCGCGCATCTCCGGTGCGACGCCGAACGGTCCGAAGACGCCGACGCCCGGCTGCGCGCCCAAACCGCGCAGCCACGAGAAACGCAAACCGCGCGGATCGTACGCAGCGAACCCCGCGAAGCCATTGCCGGAAGCAGCGATGACGCTTTTCCCCGCGAACGCTTCGGAACTCCAGGTCCCGCCGAATTCCAGGTCGATCCACGCGAGGTACGCTTCGTTCCCCGGCGCGGCGCGCTGCACGGAAAAGCCCGCGCTCTCGATGCCGCGGAGCGCGCGCGCAAGCGCATCCTCGTCGAACTGCGCACTCTGCAGATCGACGAGCAGATTGACCAGATCGTCCATCAACTGCGCGCCGGATGAACGACGACTTGCGCTTCTCCTTCGACGCGCGCTTCGATCCAGCCGATGATTTTGGCGCCGGGCACGGCTTGCACCGCTTTCGCGGCGTCGGCGAGCGGCACGACCAGCGTGTAGCCGATCCCCATGTTGAACGTCCGGTACTTCTCCTCGTGCTGCAGGTTGCCGCGGGCGCACAATTCGAGAACGATCGGTGGAACCTGCCAGCGCGATTGCTCGAACACGGCTTTGACGTTGGTCGGAAGCGTACGCGGCACGTTCTCGAGCAGACCGCCGCCGGTGATGTGCGCCATCACTTTTACGCTCGCGACTTTCTGTATTGCACGCACCTCCGCGTAGTACGACGGATGGATCGCCAGCAACGCATCGCCGTACGTCGTTTCTGCAAACGGTGCGTCGTACTCGTCTTCCGGAATCAGTTTGCGCGCCAACGTGTAGCCGTTCGTGTGCAGTCCGATCGACGGCAAGCCGACGACGGCATCTCCCGCTCGAACGCTGCGCGGATCCGGCACGTCCGCCGTCTCGACGATGCCGACGATCGTGCCGGCCAGATCGAAATCGCCGGGCGTATACAGCCCGGGCATCTCGGCCGTTTCCCCGCCCAGCAGCGCGCACGCGTTTTCGCGGCACGCCTCAAAGCAGCCGCGCACTACCTCCGCCGCCATGGCCGGATCGAGCTTTCCGACCGCGAGATAGTCGAGGAAGAACAACGGCGATGCATTGACCACCAAAATGTCGTTCACGCAATGATTGACCAGGTCGGCGCCCACCGTGCCGTACCGCCGCATCCGAGCGGCAATCAGGATTTTCGTGCCGACGCCGTCCGCAGAAGCGACGAGCGCCCGTCCTTCATCGCCGGGGACGCGAAAAAGGCCGCCGAAGCCGCCTATCGCATCGAGCTGCAGCGGATGCCGCCATGCTTGGGTGACGTCCTTGTAGCGCGCCACTGCCTCGTTTCCGGCAGCGATGTCGACCCCGGCGGCCGCATACGCGTCCTTAGACAACGCGGCCTCCCGCTCGGCCCGGAGGGCCGGGTAGCACGAGGCGATAAAACAGTCGGTCTGCCATCACGGCCCTTACGTTTCACCCTATCGAAAGGTTGACCATGCAAGTTCGTATCGTTACCGATGCGCCGGGCAGCATCGGAGCGCTGGTAGTCCCTGTGTTCTCGGGCGCTGCGCTGGAGGGCGTCGCAAAGAGCATCGACGGCGAATTGAACGGCGCCGTTGCCGAGGTACTTTCCTCGGGCGAGATCAAAGGCAAACTCTGCGAATCGAGTTTGGTCCACGCGCACGGCAAGCCGTACAACCGCGTTCTGCTGATCGGATTGGGCGAAGCTTCCAAATTCGAGCCGTGGATGCTCGCGCGTTACGCCGGTACCGCCGTGCGGCACCTCGGGCGCAAGAACGTGCGCGACGTTGCGTTCGCGCTTCCCCAGCAAGCAAAAGGCGACGAAACCGCTTGCGCTTCGTTCTTGATTGAAGGCGCGACGGCGGGCGCGTTCGATACCACGCTGTACCAGAAAGATCCCGACAAGCGCAGCGGGGCCGAAAAGGTTACGATCTTAGCGCAAGGTTTCGACGAAGCGGCGCTTCGCAAAGGCGCGGACCGCGGACAAATTCTGGGCGACGCGGTGAACTTCGCGCGCCGCTTGGCCATCACGCCGGCCAACGACATGACGCCGACGCGTCTTGCCGACGAGGCGACGAAAGCCGCAAAAGAGAGCGGCTTGGAAGTCGACGTTTTCGATGAAGACCGCTGTCGCAAGGAAGGCATGGGATCGTTTCTTTCGGTGGCTCAAGGCAGCTCGCAGCCGCCAAAATTCATCGTCCTCAAGTATACCGGCGATCCTGGAAACAAAGAGCTGCTCGCGCTCGTCGGCAAAGGCATCACGTTCGACAGCGGCGGCATCTCGATCAAGCCGGCCGAGCGCATGGAAGAGATGAAGTACGACATGTCGGGCGGCGCGGGCGTCATTGCGGCAATGACCGCAATCGGAAAGTTGAAACCCAAACTCAACGTCGTCGGCATCGTTCCCGCGACGGAAAACATGCCCGGCGGCAGGGCGACGAAACCCGGCGACATCTTCACCGCGATGAACGGCAAGACGATCGAAGTGATCAACACCGACGCCGAAGGGCGGTTGATTCTCGCGGACGCACTCTGCTACGCGAACAAAGTCGGCGCGAGCAGAATCGTGGACGCTGCAACGCTGACCGGCGCGTGCGTCATCGCGCTCGGCCATGCGGCCAGCGCTGCCGTCAGCAACAACGACGACTTCGTCCAGCAATTCCTGGGCGCGGCCAAACCGACCGGCGAGCGCTATTGGCACATGCCGCTCTACGAAGACTACACGAACCAAATGAAGAGCGACATCGCCGACTTGAAGAACACCGGCGGAAGGCCGGCCGGAACGCTGACCGCCTCGGCGTTTCTCAAAGCGTTCGTGGACGAAACTCCGTGGATTCACCTCGACATCGCCGGCACCGCCTATCTCGAGGGTGAATCGTCATGGCAAGCCAAAGGCCCGACCGGCACGCCGGTGCGCGCGTTCCTCTCACTCGTCGAACAGCTCGCGGGTTCGCCGGTGATCCACGCGAACGGAACGGCGAAGAAAACGGCGGGCGTCTAGCGGGCTCGTCCGGAAAAAAGGCCCCGCGAATGCGGGGCCTTTTATGGTCTAAGATTTCGTACAGACAGTCGAGACCGTGACCATGCGTCCCGACGGTTCTCTGAACGACGACTTCGCGGTGCTTCTGGAATCGTTCACCTTCGTGACGACGGTAGGACTCGTCGATGCAGTCGCATTGGCTTTCGTAATCACGGCGTCGGTCCAGGTGATGGTGTTGCCGCGCCAACCCGGCGACGTGCTCACGTTGTAGCCGCCTTCGTCGTCGGTGTTGATGTCGACCCAACGCGACGTGGACGGATCGTACGTCACGCGGTCCACGCTCGTGAGTTCCCGGGGAATCCAAGACGCCTTGTGCGTCGTGCTTCGCACGGTCATCCAATACCCGTCGCTGCTGACGTTCGACGTGGAAGTGGTTATATATGCGCTGGGACGCCTCGAACTCTTGACGCTGCAGCGCACGTTGCCGGACATGTAGGACAGCTTCGAAAAGTCCGGTTTCGGGCTCATCGGAATCGGCGTGCTTTCGACCTGTGCGAAAACGCCGGCCGATGATAATAACGATGCAGCCACTGCGAGAGCGGCCGCGCGGAGAAGCAACATACGAATACCCTTCTTGCTCTAAGCGGGTGGTGGTGAGGCAAGTATACGCCCGCGATGGTTAAGCCGGTGCCTCCCCCGCCGTAAGGAAATGCTTAGCGTCACTGCCCGGGGGCCTTTACCGGGCAGCGCAGAAGGCTCAGCGTGTGAGCACGGTTTCACCTCGCGGGCGGCATGCCTCGGACGGCCACGACTCGCGCCCGTACGTCCCGGAAAAGCGCACGCTTCGGCGCGTGACCGCCGGAGCGATCAAACGCCGCAAAGGCAAGACGCTTTTTCCAATCGTGACCGCGTACGACGCGCCGTTCGCCGAATTCGCGGAACTGGCGGGCATCGACGTGATCCTGGTCGGCGACAGCCTCGGGAACGTCGTGCTGGGGCACGATGAAACCACGCCGGTCACGCTCGACGACATGATTCATCACGCGCAGGCGGTATGCCGCGGCACCGCGCACGCGCACGTGATGGTCGACATGCCGTTCGGTTCTTATCAAGTAAGCGATGAAGACGCGATCCGCAGCGCCATTCGTTTGGTGAAAGAAGGCGGCGCGTGTTCGGTCAAAATGGAAGGCGGCACGGAAGTCGCGCATCGCATCCGCGCAATCTACGGCGCCGGCATTCCCGTCGTCGGACACATCGGCATCATGCCGCAAACCGCGGGCCTGGGACCAGGATACAAAATTCGCAGCAACCGCGAACGGCTGCTCGCCGATGCGAGAGCCGTTGAAGCCGCGGGCGCCTATGCGATCGTGCTCGAGGTGATCGATCACGCCGTAGCGCGCGAAATTACGCAAGCGCTTTCGATCCCCACGATAGGCATCGGATCGGGACCGCACTGCGATTCGCAAGTGCTCGTGCTCTACGACGTGCTCGGCATGTATCCAAACCCCCCGAGTTTCGTCAAGCAATACGCGCAGATCGGCAACGTCGCGACCGAAGCGCTCCGCGCATACGCCGGCGACGTGCGCGACGGCAAATTTCCCGAAGGAACCTAACGCAGATCGCGTTTTCGAATGGTCACCGCGGCGACTATCGCGCCCGCGGCGATGAACAGCGCCGCGACGCGCATCGTCAGCGCGAAGCTTTCAATCCATGCAGCGCGGGTTTCATGCGAAATCTGCGGGAAAATCGGCAGACGTTTGATGCGCGGCGGCGCCTGCTGCAACCCTCCGCTTCCGGCCTGCGGACCCGCTTTTTGAACGGCACGCGTAACGGCCGGTGAAAGATGCTGCTTCGCGAGCGCGCCGTCATACTGCGTGGTCAAAAATACGCCGAGGAATGCGATGCCGAATGCGGTTCCGATTTGCCGGCAGACGTTGACGATACCCGATGCAACGCCGGCTTTTCCGGGGTCGGCGGTTCCGACCGCAACCGTGTTGATTGGCGCGTTCGCGCTGCCCAAGCCCAAGCCGATGAGCACGAAAGACGGAAGGAGCACGGTCCATTGCGCCTGCTGATCGGCCGGTGTAACGCGTCCAACCAAAAAAGCGCCGATCGCGCCGAGCGCCAAACCGCCCGTGATAATCCAGCGCGGGCCGATGGTATCGACGTAGCGCCCGGCAATCGGCGCGCAGATGCCGACGAGGATCGTCATCGGCAGCAGATGGATTCCGGTTTGCAGCGCGTCGAATCCCAACGCGTTCTGCAAGTAGAGCGTCAGAAAAAAGATGAATGCGACCAGTGCGGCCGAGAGCGCGAACACCGCGACGGCGTTGCCGGCAAAACTGCGGTTGCGGAACAGCGCTAAATCGACCATGGGATGTTCGATGCGCAGCTCTCCGGCGATGAATGCAGCCAGTGCCGCGAGTGCAACCAAAAACGGCCACAGAATCTGAAGCAGCGCCGCGCCGTGCAGTCCGTCGAGCCGGATCAATCCCCACACGAGCGAGAACGCGAAAAGGGAGAGCGTGACGATGCCGTACCAGTCGATGCGGCCCGAGGCGTTCTCGTCGCGCGACTCGTCGATGGTCGCGTCACTCGCAACTATCGAGACGATCCCAATGGGAACGTTCAAAAAGAAAATCGACGGCCAGCCGATGGTGACGATCAGCAACCCGCCGATGATCGGTCCGGCAGCCAGGCCCAGACCCGCGAGCGCGCCCCACGTTCCGATTGCGACGCCGCGTTCTTTTCCTTCGAAAGCCGCCGAGACGATCGCGAGCGAAACCGGCATCATGATCGCAGCGCCGACGCCTTGAATCGCGCGCGCGCCGAGCAGCGCATCTATTTGCGGAAAGCCGGAGATGCGAAACACCCCGGAGAGGCCCGCCAGCGCCGAGCCGGCAACGAAAATTATCACGCCGATCGTAAAAAGCCGCCGCCGGCCGAACATGTCGCCGAGGCGGCCGCCCGTAACGAGCACGACGGCGAGCGAAAGCGCGTAAGCATTTACGACCCATTGGAGCTGGTCGAAACGCGCGTTCAGATCGCGCTGAAGGGTCGGCAGCGCCACGTTGACGATCGTCACGTCGAGCAGCGCCATCAGCACCGAGATGCCCGCGTTCGCGAGCGTCCACCAGCGCTTGTTGCCTGCGTTCAACGCGTTACGCCAAAACGCGTGGTTCGTGCGCCGCGGGAACGTTCGGATAGACGCCGGTGAGGCAGCCCAGACACATTTCGTTGCCGTCGCGGCCCGTCGCTTCAACGAGACCTTCCAAACTCAAGTAGCCCAGTGAATCAGCGCCGATCTTCTGACGAATTTCCTCGACGGTGAAGTTGGCCGCGATCAGTTCGTCGTAGGTCGCGAGATCGACGCCTAGATAACACGGATGCTTGATGGGCGGAGACGTTACACGCACGTGCACTTCTTCGGCGCCGGCGTCTCGCAGCAATTGAACGATGCGGGGCGTCGTGGTACCGCGCACGATCGAGTCGTCGACGACCACGACGCGGCGGCCGGACAAATTCTCCACGAGCGGATTGAACTTGAGTTGCACGCCGCGGCTGCGCATTCGCTGATCGGGACTGATGAACGTGCGCCCGATATAGCGGTTTTTGATCAGCCCTTCGATGTACGGCAGTTCCGCTTCGTCGGCATATCCGATGCCGCCGGGAACCGCGGAATCGGGAATCGCCATCACGACGTCGGCTTCGACGGGATATTCTTTGGCGAGGCGGCGGCCCATGCGGTAGCGCGCCATGTAAATCGATTCGCCGTTCAACCGGGAATCGGGGCGCGCGAAATAAATGTACTCGAACATGCACAGCGCCGGCGGCTCGCCCACGTCCACGCGCGTGGACTCGATGCCGTTGCGGTCGATTCGCAGCACTTCGCCCGGCTCGAGTTCGCGCACGTACGTTGCCCCAATCGTTGCAAGCGCGCAGGATTCGGACGCGACCATCCAGCCTTCGTTGTAGCGCCCTAAGCACAGCGGGCGCACGCCCCACGGATCGCGGAACGCGTACAGTTCGTCGGCGGTGCAAAGCACGATCGAGTACGCGCCGCGCGCGCGGCGAAGCACGCTTTTGATACGGTCGAGCATCGAGCCGCTCGCCTCGACGAGGACCTTCGCCATTACTTCGGAGTCTGTTGAAGCCTGCAGCGTGGTGCCGGGCGAGAGCGTTTCCCGCAACTCGTCGGTGTTGGTCAGATTGCCGTTGTGCGCGAACGCGAAATCGCCGACGTCCGTGCGTTCCAGCAGCGGCTGCGCGTTGACCACGATCGAGGAACCGGTCGTCGAGTAGCGTGTGTGCCCGACCGCAATGTGACCGCCGAGTTGCCCGAGGATCTCTTCGTCGAAAATTGCGCCGATGAGGCCCATCTCTTTGTGAGAGCGGATCGTGCCTCCGTCGCCTGCGGCGATTCCCGCTGATTCCTGACCGCGGTGCTGCAGCGCGTACAGCGCGAAGTACGCTAGGCGCGCCGCGTCATGCCCGGGTGCGTAAACACCGGTTATGCCGCACATGAGATGTCTATTCTACAGCGGCCGGAGCGTTCCGGCACCCGCTTTTAATCGCGGCTGCGCCGGCCGAGCAGTTGCAGGACGGCCAAAAAGATGTTGATCGCATCCAAATAGATTTGGACGGCAAGCTGAACGGGCGAGAGGCCGTCGCCGCCCGCTCGAATTCGCGCAAAATCGACCAGCACCAAACCGGTAAAGATCAGCAAGACCAGCCATGAGTACGTGCTGGGGTGAATCCAGTGCGTAAAAGCCGAGACGATGCCGGCAATCACGAGGCCGATCAGCGCAACGAACAAATAGCCTTGGAACCGCCGAAAGTCAATGCCGGTCGCGTAAACGATACATCCGAGCGCAAGCATTCCAAGGCCCGTGGTAGAGGCAGCTTCAACGATGATGCCCGAGCCGATCGTGGCGACGTAATAGTGAATCGTCGGCGCAATGCCGATCCCTTCGAGCAGCGCGAAGGCGTAAAACATCCCGAGCGAGAGCGCCGGATTATTCCGCGCGACGTTGATCCCGATCAGCAGCAAAAAGCCCACGATCATTGCGAGCAAGCCCGCGCCATAGCTCACGCCTTGGAAGAGATACGCGGATCCCGCCGTTACGAGCAAGCCTACCGCGGTGATGCCGAGCACCTGCCCGAGCAGCGACTGTACGGGAATCGCCGGGGCATAACCGTACGGCCGCGGCGGAGTCTGAAAACGCATAGCCATTCGCACTCTATAACCGGCGGCCGGGCGCGAAGTTTCAGCCTTGCGCTCGAACATACGTTCGATGTATGCTCGGGGTATGCGCGGGGTCGAGGTCATCGAAGCGCCGGCCAAATCGGTGTTGAACCGGGTCACGGGCATGCCCTTCCCGTGGTCCATCAATCCGTATCGCGGCTGCTACCACCAATGCGTGTTTTGTTACGCGCGCCGGTCCCACGCGTATCTCGAGGAAGACGGCGTCGGACGGTGGGGCAGCCGGATTTACGTGAAAGTGAACGCTCCCGCGGTGCTTCGCACCGAACTCGCGAAGCGATCTTGGAAGCACGAGAGCGTTGCGATTGGAACGGTCACCGATCCGTACCAGCCGTTGGAAGGGCGGTATCGCATCACGCGCGGCGTCTTGGAAGCATTGCGCGATTACGACACGCCGGCGCGTTTGATTACGCGATCGCCGCTCGTCGTTCGCGACATCGACGTGCTCCAGCAGCTCGCGCAAACTTCGGGCGCAAGCGTTTCGATCAGCGTCGCTACGATGGACGAAGCCGTCTCGCGGGAGATCGAACCGACGGTGGCGCCTCCAAAGAAACGCATGCAGGCAGCGGCGAAATTGGCGGCGGCGGGCATCCATGTAAACGTCGCGCTCGCGCCGATACTGCCGCACATCACGGATTCGGACGAAAGCATCGCGGCGGTCGTGCAATCGGCTCGCGAAGCCGGTGCGCATGCCATCTGGCACAACACGCTCTATCTGCACGACGTCACGCGCGAAGCGTTTTTTAATTACCTGCGCGAGAACCGCCCGGATCTGCTCGCGCGCTATGCCTCGTACTACCGAGGAAAGTACGCGCCGCGCGAACTGCACGACGCGATTGAAACACGCGTCTCCCAAGCGATGCGCCGCTTCCCGAAAGTCGCTACGCCCGCCATCCAACCGGCGGGGCTGCGCCAGTCTGTCTTTACTGTAAGCAGCATTTCGACTACTCGCGCTCGATGCTGTATCTCGTGCCGAACGCGCGCTACCGGCAGCGCTGGGGTCCCTGCTTCCGCTACCGAGTTTCGAGTATGTCGGCCGCCCCTGCGCATTCGGTATGGTGACGGCATGACCCGAGATCCCTCCGAACGCCTCTGGAACGCCCTCAAACAGCTCGCGCAGCGCGAGACGGCGGTGATTTCCGAAGCGGAAGCGATCAGGCGCGTGAAAGCGATTGCGAAAAGAGAGGGAGCGCTCGAACTTCCGGCGCCCGCGCTGCGGTTCTACGCCCAGGAATACCGCGAGATGGTCGCGCGCGAGTGCGACGATGCGTAACGGCGGCGTTACACTACATCGTCGTCCCAGGAGTCTCGCAACAAAAAGAATTCGTCCAATCGCGTCGAGTTCGAGCACGCGGCGAACGTTCGGATGCGGATTGATCAAGTACACGTGGGCTTCACCATGTTCGGCCATGCGTTTCTTCAGCCGAACCAAGCAGCCAAGAGCGCTGGAGTCCATATACGTGACGTCGCGGAGGTCGATAACGGCGGTATGCGCCGTATAGGCAGTCTGGAGCGTGCTGTCCAGCTCGGCAATGCGGAAGACGTCGAATTCCCCCGCTAGCCGAAGCACCGCGGGGCCGCCATCCTGACGGCCGCTGATGTGCTCGTCTAGCATAGCATTTTCGTTGTTGCCCGCCAGGCTAGCGTCCTCCGTCCACTTTTTCGGACCAAGCAGTTTTATCCACGTTGCGGGAGCCTGCTCGGTTTAAGCAAATCGCTACGCCATGGAATTGATCGACGCGGCGCAGGATCTCTGCGACTGCGAGCCCTTTGTGTACATGCCTGCGTGGTGGTCGAGCTTCTTGTTTCATTTGGTTTCCACGCGCCAACTCGCGGTGTACACGTACGTCGCGATGCTCGGCGTGGGAACGGGCATGAGCCAGCCGACGGTGCGTCAGATTCAAGAAGATATGGGGTTGCTCAGCGATTCCGTCGTCTTCGATTCGTTGCGCGCGCTCGAGGACTTGTGCCTCATTCGACGCCTGCGCAAGGCCGGCGCCGCCGGTCAGAACGCGTACGCGAGACCCGCGTGCGAAACGACGCTGATACAATTGCTCGAGCGAAATCTCATCGATGCCGAACTCCGGCCGATCCGCAAGGGAACGCCGATCGATCAATCCAGCGCTGTTACCGACCTCGCGCGCAGCGGTTTACGGATGCTCCTCGGAGATCGTTTTCCGATTCTCGCGCAGGCACCGCCCAGCACGCGAAGCGACGTGCTGCTCGGCCTGCTCAAGAACTCGCTGCAATCGCGCCGGCGCGGCGACCGCTCGGGCTGCGTTTGCGACCATGACGAGCGCGCAGAGCGCAGCGGCTGAATCTACACCTTCGCGATGTCGGTGCGATAGGTCAAGCCGCGCGCGCCGAATGCGCGATGCAAGATCTTGCACGGCGTCGTATGCCCGCAAGCGCGCCGAATCCAGATCGTTGCCCAGGCCCGTGACCGTAAGCACGCGGCCGCCGCCGGATGACGATCGTGCCGCCGTCCACACTCGAACCGCCCCAAAACACTTGAGCGTCCAGCCCGAGGTCGACGTCGCGCGGCAGCCCACTCAGCGGCGTGCTGCTGCGTGGATAATCCGCCGTCGCGACTACGACGCCGACGCACGCGCGCGCCGCAAATGATGCCGCGCTCAGATCGAGCGCGCCGTCGGCGGCGGATTTCAACAATGCGGCAAAGTCGCCGGTCACGCGCGGCATCAGCACTTGCGTTTCGGGATCGCCGAAGCGCACGTTGAACTCGATCACCGACGGTCCGTCTTCGGTCCACATCAAACCGCAATACAGAACGCCGATGTACTGCTCGCCTTCCGCGAGCAATCCGCGCAATACCGGCGCGAGAATGCGCTCGCGCACTCGATCTTCGAGATCCGCCGGAAACCCTTTCGGCGGCGAATATGCGCCCATGCCGCCGGTGTTCGGACCGGTGTCGCCGTCGCCGGCGCGTTTGTAATCGCATGCCGATGCGATCGGAAACATCGCGCGTCCGTCGCAAAGCGCGAAAACGCTGACTTCGCGCCCTTCGAGTTTTTCTTCGAGCAGCACGTCGTTGCCGCCGCCGGGAACGCGATTTCCGCCGTACCAATCCTGCAGCACGTCACGCGCGCGCTTGCGCATCGTCGGCGACCACTACACCCTTGCCCGCCGCCAAACCGTCGGCTTTGACGACGACGGCGCCGCTCCACTCTTCGAGCGCTTTCACCGCGCCCTCGAGCGAATGGACGACGACGGCGCGCGCCGTCGGGACGCCGTGCCGTTCCATGAAGCGCTTGGCAAAGATCTTGCTGGACTCCAGGCGTCCGCCCGAGCGGTTTGGGCCGAACACGGCTATGCCGGCCTCGCGCAACCGATCGCCGACGCCCGCGGCGATCGCGACTTCGGGTCCGAGCACCGACGAGATCGATGCTCTCTTCACGCAACGCGCGGCAATCGCTTTGCCGTCGGTCGGCGGCACGTTCCAATTTTCGCCGCGCGACGCGGTGCCGGCGTTTCCCGGCGCGGCAAAGATCGCTTCGCACGACGGCGACTGCGCAAACGCCACGACAGCGCATCTTCCCGTGCGCCCGCGCCGACGACGAGAATTCTCACGGCGCTATTCCCATTCGACCGTCGACGGCGGCTTCGAGGTGATGTCGTACGCGACGCGGTTCACGCCCGGGACTTCGTTCACGATGCGCGTGCTGATGCGTTCGAGCAATTCGTACGGCAGGCGCGCCCAGTCCGCCGTCATGCCGTCTTCGCTCGTAATCGCGCGCACTGCAACGAGATTCGAATACGTGCGGCCGTCGCCCATCACGCCGACGCTCTTCACCGGCGTGAGCACGGCGAAATACTGCCACGGCTTGGGATCGAGCACGGCGCTGTCGATCTCTTCGCAGACGATCGCGTCCGCTTCGCGCACCAGTGCAAGCGTTCTTCGGTAATCGCATCGATGATGCGCACGGCCAAACCGGGACCCGGGAACGGCTGACGCTGCACGATGTGCTCGGGCAATCCCAGCACGCGCCCGACCGCGCGCACTTCGTCTTTGAAGAGCGCGCGCAGCGGCTCGATCAGCGCGAAGCTCATCTGTTCCGGAAGGCCGCCGACGTTGTGGTGCGACTTGATTTTGTGGCCGGCTTTGCTTTCCGGCGTTTTCGATTCGATGACGTCCGGATACAGCGTGCCTTGCACGAAGTACTTGACGCCCGGAATCTTCGCCGCTTCTTCTTCGAACACGCGAATGAACTCGTGCCCGATGATGATGCGCTTCTGTTCCGGGTCCTCGACGCCGCGCGAGTTTGTCCAGAAAGCGTTCGCGCGCGTCGACTGCAACGACGTTCAGATGCATGACGTCGCGAAACGCTTCGATCGACGCGCTCCGCTTCGTTCTTGCGCAGCAAGCCGTGATCGACGAAGATGCACGTGAGTTGCTCGCCGATCGCGCGCGAGACGAGCGTCGCCGCGACCGCCGAGTCGACGCCGCCCGAAAGCGCGCAGATCACTTTGTCGCTCCGCCGGCCTTTTCGCGAATCTCGCGCGATCGGCGCGATCGACGAACGATTCCATCTGCCAGTCGGAGGCGATGCCGGCAATCGCGGTGCAGAAAATTGTTGATGACTTGCTTGCCGTATTCGGTGTGCACGACTTCGGGATGAAACTGCACGCCGTACATTTTGCGCTCGTCGTTCGCCATGGCCGCAACGTTGCAGCGGGCCGTCGAGCCGGCTTGTCGAAACCTTCCGGCATGCGCACAACCGAGTCGCCGTGCGACATCCACACGCGCGATTCGCGTCGGAACGCCTTCGAACAGCGGCGTCTCGGGATCGAACGGCCAGCAGCGTCGCGGGTCCGTACTCCGCATGATCGAGTTTGACCAGTTCCGCCGCCGCATTCGCGCGCGACGAGTTGCATGCCGTAACAGATGCCCGAGAATCGGCACGCCGCTGCGAATGATCGCCGGATCCATCTGCGGCGCATCGGGCACGAGCGTGCTTTCCGGGCCGCCGCTCAAGATTATGCCGCGGCTGCGCGCGAAGTCGCTCCACGGCGTGTCGTACGGAACGATTCGCAGTACACGTTGCCTCGCGCATGCGCCGCGCGATCAGTTGGCTGTACTGAGCGCCGAAGTCGAGAATGAAGACGGTTGCGGTCGCAGGCGTCATCGTATGCGTTTACCGCCGACGACGTGCGGGCGCGGCCGCGATGACGTCTCGTAGTCCGGCTCCTGCGACCTCGGGACGATTTGCTTGTAAGGATCGTCTTGTCTTTCCGATGATGAAGACGAGCGCGCCAGCAATCCAGTCCTATCAGTACGCCGACCCGGCCGAAATCTGGATCGGTATCGGAGAGAGCGAGTTCACGTCGCCCTGCTCTTCGCCCAGCGCGCCTGCGCAAACGGCAGATCGCGGCTTACGACATAAGCGCAAGTCGGCCGGCAATTCGCCGATGCGCGCGTTGAATTTGCGATTCCATCGAACACACGCCGGTGTCGAGCGACGGCACGACGATCAGCAGTGCGTTGCGCGTCCGTTCTGCGTTACGCGTCCAGCGTAACGGTTGCAAGTCCGTGACAACGTGAATCGGGCGCCGGTCGCCCTTCAGCTCGGGCCTTCAGGGTGACGGTTCCCTTGATGTGACGTCATATCGTTCCTCCGACGTTTTACGTGAGAATTCTCGAACCGGCGCGTCGCGCGCAAAACGACTTCCATCGCAATGCGCTCGCCCACGGAAACGTCGCGTCCCCAGCGGTAAGCCGAGTACGGCGTGAAACGCGTTCCCGGCGATCCCGGGATGCGCAATGAAACGTCGTAGCAGACGAACTCTTTCGGCGGCCCGGCAACGATGATGCATTGCAGCGCAAACGGGCCGATGACGCCCGGCGGATTCGCTTCGCGCGCGGCCCTCATGAATCGCTCGCCCATCTCGAACGCCTTTTCCAGCGTCGATTCCGTCAGCGTCGCCGCGATGTGGCCCGCTTCTTCCAACCGCATCGGTACGTTGCGCAGCGCCTCGAACGCAGCGGGCGGCACGTTGCGAAAACCCTCGAGATTCGTTTGGCGCCGCGTGTCGGTTCCGCTCAATTCCAACTCGCCAAAAATCGGCGAATAGAAAAAATTCAGATTCACGGATGGGCCGAGCGCGTATTCCTCGATGACGGCGTTCTGCAGGCCCGCTTGCGTCAGCATGCCGTCGCGTATCAACCGCTGCGAAACATCGCGGTATTCTTGCGGCGAGGAGCAAAGAAAAAACGCGCGTTCGAAACTCACCTTCGCGTGCGGCGCTTTCACCATCACCAGGCGATCGATTTCGTCCGGCGAAGCGAACTGCAGCGGGTGGCGGATCCCCGCTCGCTGCATCAGCGCGTACTGATTGTGCTCTTCGTCGCGCTCCTCGGCGCGCAGCAAGCGCCGGTTGCCGAACATCGGCACCTTCATGCCGCGCTCGATCTCGTCGTAGCAGAACTGCTGATGCAGATAGACCTCGAAGGAGCGGTTCGCGAGAAAAATCGACGTTGCGCTCGCGCAGCTGCTGCTGGACGTCGTCGCGAAGCAACTCGGTAAATGCGCCGAGTTCGAGCGTTTCATCCACGCATCCGCGAGGCGGATCCGGCCGGCGCGCGTAGTACTGCGTGTACGTCTTTTCGCGGCCCTTCGCCGTCACGACCAAATTGCGCAGCCCTTGCGCGCGAGCGCCGTACGCCACTTCGAGTGCGGAGTGGCTGCCGATGGAGCACAGGGTGAGCGCGGAACGGTCGTATCCCGCGAGCAAATCGCCGGTATTCACGGGGCGCGAGGTTAGACGCGCATCGCGAAAGGCACCCGCCGCGCCGCGCCTGAAGTACGAGCCGTGACGATCGAGCAGTTGAACGCCATGGACACGGACGCGTTTGTCGACGCCGTCGGATTCGCGTTCGAAGGCTCGCCTTGGATCGCGCGGGAAGCCGCGAACCGGCGACCTTTTCGCACCGTCGCCGAGCTTCACTCCGCGCTCGCTGCGGTCGTCGAACGCGCAACGGAAGAGCGGCAGACGGCGCTCATTGCGGCGCATCCCGGATCTCGCAGGGCGAGTCGCTCGCGAAGGGCGCTTGACGCCGGCGTCGGCGAACGAACAGCGCTCCGCCGGTTTGGAGCGGCTCTCGCCGGCGGAGATCGCCCGCTTCGAGAAGGCGAACGACGCGTATCGCGCGCATTTCGGATTCCCGTTCGTCATCTGCGTGCGGGAGCACAGCAAAGAGACGATTCTCGAAGCTTTGGACGCGCGTTTGGCCCACGACCGGCACGGCGAAATGCGCGAAGCGTTGCAGGAGATCGCGAAGATCGCGCGGCTGCGTTTGCAGGATACGGTGACCGACCGATGAGCGCGTACGTGCTCGAGTGGCTCAGTTTGCTCGCGCGCTGGTTTCACTTCGTCGCCGGAATATCGTGGATCGGCGCGTCATTTTATTTCATCTGGTTGGACGACAGCCTCGACCCGCCGCGTGACGCCGAACGCTCACGCGGCATCCTCGGCGAATTGTGGGCGGTGCACGGCGGCGGATTTTATCACAACCAGAAATATCCAACCGGCCCCACCGACCGGCCGCTGCCGGAAAACCTGCACTGGTTCAAATGGGAAGCGTACAGCACGTGGCTTTCGGGGCTCGCCATGCTCGCACTGGTGTATTATGCGAACGCGAGCACGTTTCTCATCGACCCGGCGGTGCTGCGCCTCACGCCCGCGCAAGCAATTCTGATCAGTCTCGGAACGCTCGTCGCAGGCTGGGTCGTTTACGACGTGCTCTGCCGCGTTTTGGAATCGCGTCCGCGGCTACTCAGCATCCTGATTTTCGTCCTGCTTGCCGCATCGGCGTTCGGGTTGCAGCACGTCTTCAGCGGCCGCGCTGCGTACATTCACGTCGGTGCGATTATCGGAACCATCATGGTCGCGAACGTATTTTTCGTCATCATTCCGGGACAGCGAAAGATGCTCGCGCAAATTCGGGATGGGCGCAGCCCCGATCCCCGTCCGGGACGCTTGGGCAAGATCCGTTCGGTCCACAACACGTATCTCACGCTTCCCGTGCTCTTCACGATGATCAGCAACCATTATCCGATGACGTACGCGAACGGCTACGGCTGGCTGGTGCTCGTGCTGCTCGGCTGCGCCGGCGTCGCCGTGCGGTACTTTTTCATTCTCTCGCACAAACACCGGCTCGTCGTCGCATTGCCCGCGGGCGCCGCATTAATCGTTGCCGCCGCTGCGATCGTCGCGCTGCCGCAGACGCCGAGCGCGCCGGCCGGAAACGTTTCGTTCGCGCGCGTCGCTCCGATCTTTCAGCAGCGCTGCGCGGTGTGCCATTCACCCCATCCGGCGCAGCCCGGGTTTAGCGCGCCGCCTGCAGGCGTACTGCTCGATGACGCGCACGACATCGCACTGAACGCGCAGCGCGTTTACGCGCAGGCCGTCGCATCGCACGCGATGCCGCTCGGAAACGCGACGCACATGACGCCGGAAGAACGATCGCTCGTCGGCGCTTGGATTTCGCAAGGAGCCAAACCATGACGGTGTCGACCCACGTGCTGGATCTCTCGCGCGGCGTCCCGGCCGCGAATCTCGAGGTCGCGCTGTACAAGTTTACGGAGCGAGGACGCGATGAATTGGCGCGCAGTACCACCGATGGCGACGGCCGCATCCCCGCGCCGTTCGGCGGTGATTTACCCGCCGGAGAATACGAACTGGAGTTCAACGCGGGCGCGTATTTCGAAGCCGCGGGAACGCAAACGTTTTACGACCGGATTCCGATCAGGTTTCGCGTCGCGGAGGAGCGGCACCATCACGTGCCGCTGCTGCTCTCGCCGTGGGGATACTCGACCTATCGCGGAAGCTGACGTTTGAACGCAGCCCAGCCGCCGAATTGCGAAATATCGCGATAGCCGCGCTCTTCGATTAGTTCGCGCGGATACACCATGGCGTTGACGCTGGAGCCGTCGTCGAGCAGGATCGGCGCTTCGTACAAGTCCGGCGGTTCGGTCTCGAGCAGATGGCCGTGCTGCTCTTCGGTGAATTCGTACAGTTCGCCGGCAATGGAAATTCCGCCATCATCCACTTCATAGATTCCCGGATGTTCGTCGCGAACCGAATGCAGCCGATATCGCGGCGCCGTGCGAGCCTCGCCCAAGAACGTCGCGTCACCAAGATTTTTGTGGTCGGGCTGTCCGCGCAATGCCGAACCGCAGATGAAAAATCGCATCGGCGCGTGCATTCTAGGCGATCGCCGCGTCGACCTCGACGATGGCGGCGGCCAGCGCTTCGACGCCGCGATTGAGATCGGCGTCGGCAGTGTACTCCTGGCGCACGTGACTGCGGCCGCCCGCGCTCGGCACGAAAATCATCGCGGCCGGCGCAATCTGCGCCAGACACATCGCGTCGTGACCGGCACCGCTCGGAATGTCGACGGCGCGTTCGCCCAGCGAAGCGATGCCTCGATGAACCGCTGCGCGCACGCGTTCGTCCATCAGTGCGGGCGCGCGTGCTTCGAGGCGCTCGATGGTCACGTGAACCGCGCGCGCCCGTTCCACTGCACGGGCCTTCTCGCGCACCGCGGTCTCGATCGCGTCGATCGTTTCGTCCGACGTGCCGCGCACGTCGAGAGAAAACCGCGCTCGCGCCGGAATGACGTTCGTTCCGCCCGGCTCGACGCTCAAACGGCCGACGGTCGCGAACGCCTTTGTGCTGCGCGCCGACGATTCGGCCTGCAGAATCAATTCCGCAGCGGCGCAAAGCGCATCTGCGCGCAAATCCATCGGCACGGTACCGGCGTGTCCGCTCCCGCCGTCGACGGTGATGCGGTACCGGCGCTGACCGGCGATTGCCGTGACGACGCCGAGCGGGACGCCTTCGCGTTCGAGCACGGGGCCTTGCTCGACGTGCAATTCCAAATACGCCGCGATGCCGTCCGCTTCGCGCATCGGCACGCGCGGAAGCAATCCATGCGCGTCGTCAGCGAGCGCGTCGCGCAGCGAAATGCCTTGCTCGTCGCGCAACGAGAGCACGTCATCGATCGATCGCACGCCGCAAAACGCGGAACTTCCCAAACACCCGAGCGGAAAACGGCTGCCCTCTTCTCCCGTCCATGCAACGGCTTCCACCGGATGCGCCGTCTCGATGCGGCGTTCGTCGAGCAATTGCAGCGCGCCGAGCGCGCCGGCCACGCCATACGCGCCGTCGTACGCACCGCCGGTAGGCACGGTATCCAAGTGCGAACCGGTGAGGATCGGCGCTGCACCGTCGCGCGTGCCGCCCCGTTTAGCGAACACGTTGCCGACGCGATCTTGCCGCACTTCGCGCCGGCCCTCGCGCGCCCACTGCACGAAGAGCTCGCGCGCGCGGCGTTCCGCGGGTGTCGCCGGAGCACGATCGATGCCGCCGGCGTGTTTGCCGATCTCGGCGAGCTGCGCCAGCCGCGCGGCGACGTTGCTAAACATCGGCGGGATGCGTGGCGATCCAGTGGCTTGCGCGATGTCGATGCGGCGGCAGATCCAAACGTCGTCGAACTGCCTGACGTAGTCGAGAAAACGCTCGAGCGCGCCCGCGCGTCCCGGTCTTCCGGCCAGACGCGCGTGCAGCCCGACGGAGAGCATCTTCGGATGCGTTTTTCCTTCGCGATACAGCACGTCGAACGCGTCGCGCAGATATTCGTAAAAACCGGACGGAGCCGAGAATCCGGGGGCGACCGAAAACTTCATGTCGTTGACGTCGAGCGTGTACGGAATAACCAGGTGCCGTTTGCCGCCGACGTCGACCCAGTACGGCAAGTCGTCGTTGTAAGCATCGGAATCGTATAAGAAGCCGCCCTCTTCGACGACGAGCCGCCGCGTTCGAACGCTGGGCGCGTAGCGGCAATACCATCCGTAGGGGCGTTCGCCGATCGTACTTGCGATCGACGCAATCGCGCGCCGCATCTCGTCGCGCTCCCGCTCTTCGCTCATGTCCTGAAAGCCGACCCAACGCCAGCCGTGCGAACAAACCTCATGTCCGGCGTCGCGAATGGCCGCAGCCGCGGCGGGATTGCGCTCGAGTGCGAGCGCCGCGGCGAAAACGGTGACGCGCATCTCGCGCTCGGCGAATAACCGCATGAGCCGCCAAAATCCGGCGCGGCTTCCATATTCGTAGATCGACTCGACGATCAGATCGCGTTTGCCCGGCCCGAGGCCCGCGCCGGGAACCTCCGTGAGATACGTTTCGGAAACGCCGTCGCCGTCCGGGATCGAATACTCCGAGCCTTCCTCGTAATTCATCACGATCTGCAGCGCGAGCCGCGCGCCGCCCGGCCAGCGCGGGTTCGGCGGGGCCGCACCGTAGCCGACGAAATCGCGCGGATGCTCGTACACGCTCACGCCGCGAGGTTAGACGCCGTTCCGGCTCGTACCCGCTCACGAATGGGCACGATACTGCTTCGCAATGCCGCGCTCGTGGCGACGTTCGATGAAAAGAACCGCGAGCTTTCCGGTGCGTCGGTTTTCGTTCGCGACAACGTCATCGCGGACGTCGTCGAAAATGGAACGGCCGTGCCGCGCGCCGATGAGGAAATCGACTGCGCGAATTTGGTGCTCGTTCCGGGCCTGGTCAACACGCACCATCATTTTTATCAAACGCTCACCCGCGCCGTCCCGGGCGCGCAAGACGCGGAACTTTTCGATTGGCTGCGGCGGCTCTATCCGGTTTGGGCGCGCATCACGCCGGAGGCGCTGCGAGTGGCGAGCGCAACCGCGATTGCCGAGTTGCTGCTATCGGGATGCACCACGACGTCCGATCACATGTATCTGTGGCCGAACGGCTGCCGCCTGGACGATCAAATCGAGGTCGCGCGCGACATGGGAATACGTTTCCACGCCGCGCGCGGTTCGATGTCGCTGGGCGTATCGCGCGGCGGTCTGCCGCCCGACGATCTCGTCGAAGACGAAGAGGCGATTCTCGCGGATTGCGAGCGCGTCGTGGATGCATATCACGATGCATCGCGCTACGCGATGACGCGCGTCGTCGTCGCGCCGTGTTCGCCGTTTTCGGTCAGCGCGGATCTGATGCGCGAAAGCATTGCGTTCGCGCGCCGGCGCGGCATTCACGCGCATACGCATCTGGCGGAAACCGCCGATGAAGAGCGGTATTGCCTGCAGCACTTCGGCTGCCGCCCGATCGAGTTGGCGGAGCGGTTGGAATGGATTGGTCCGAACGTGTGGCACGCGCACGTGGTGCACGTTACGGCAGCAGAGTGCGAGCGTCTGGGCGCGTCGGGAACCGGCGCCGCGCATTGCGCGACGTCGAACATGCGGCTCGGTTCCGGAATCGCGCCGCTGCGCCGCCAGATCGCATCCGGCATGCGCGTCGGCCTCGGCGTGGACGGATCGGCTTCGAACGACGGATCGCATATGCTGGACGAAGCAAGACATGCGCTGCTGCTTCAGCGCGTCGTTTCAGGCGCCGGCGCGGTATCGGCGCGCGACGTGCTGCATGCCGCGACTCGCGGCGGTGCTTCCGCTTTAGGACGCGACGACGTGGGCGCGATAGCCCCCGGCATGGCCGCGGACATCGCCGCTTGGCGCGCCGACGCGCTTGAATTCGCGGGCGGCGCGGTGCACGACGCACTTGCAGCGCTCGTGTTTTGCAGGCCGGGCAACGCGGATTTGGTTCTGGTCAACGGCCGCATTCGCGTGCGCCGGGGCGAAATCGTCGATTTCGATCGGGCGGCGCACGTGCGCCGTCACAACGAGATTTCGCGCGGTTTGTTCGCCTGATCGATCGCGCGCAGGACGCGTTCGGGCGTCATCGGCAGCTGCGTGACCCATGCGCCCGTCGCCGCATGAACGGCGCTTGCAACCGCGGCCGCGAACGGCACCAGCGGCATTTCCGCCATGCCCCGCGCGCCGAACGGACCGTTCGGATCGGCCGATTCCAAGATGACGGGGATCACGTTCACCGGCATGTCCAGCGTCGTCGGGAGCAGATACGTGCTCAAATACGGCGTGAGAATTTTTCCGCCGCGCACTTGGAGATTCTCGGTCAGCGTGTACCCGACGGCCTGCGCCAAGCATCCCTCGATTTGCGCTTCGACCTGCTGAACGTTGATCGCGCGTCCAACGTCGTGCACGCTCACGATCGTCAGCACGCGTACCAGACCCGTGGCGATATCGACTTCCACCTCGACGCCCTGAGAGACGTAGCCGTAGCAATAATTCGGAACGCCGCGCCCCGTTTGCGGTTCGAGCGGAGTGGTGCGCGGCGGACGATACTGCACCGTCGCGTGCGCGCGCGGGTCCGGGAAACTTGCGAAGCGCGGCCTCCGCCGCGTCCTTCACTGCGCGGCCGCCCATCAGCGTCATACGAGATGCGGACGCGCTCCCGGCGTTCGGAGATTGCGCGCTGTCCGCGGCGATTAGTTCGATGCACTCCATGGCCACGCCCAGCGTTTGCGCGCAAATCTGCCGCAGCACCACGTGCGCGCCTTGACCGCATTCCGCCGCGCCGACGCGCAGCACGACGCGTTCTATCGAACTTCTGCCGTATAGTTCGACGGTCGCGGTCGCTTGTTCGGGAAAACCGAAGGAGTAGCCGACGTTCTTGATGCCGGATGCTATGCCGACTCCGCGTTTCAGGTGCGGATCGCTCTCGCGCAGATTCGGCATGCCGTATCCCAGACGCGTGCGCGCTTCGCGTTCGCAGCGCTGCAGCACCGCCGTCGCACTCACGCCGGGCGGCAACGGATGCTGCGTCGGTTCGAGGCTGCCCTCGTGATAGACGTTTCGCAGCCGCAGCTCGACCGGATCGACGTCGAGCGCGTGCGCGAGGCGCGTGACCATCGACTCCGCGGCGAATTGCGCTTGCGGCGAACCGAACCCGCGAAACGCGCCGGAGGGCACGTTGTTCGTGTAGACGACGTATCCGTCGGTGGCGATGTTTTCGACGTCGTAACAACCGCTCGCGAAAAGCGTCGAACCTTTGAGTACTTCCGCGCTGGTCGAGGCGTACGCGCCGCCGTCGGCGAGCAGTTCCGTTTCTATTGCGACGATTCGGCCGTCCTTGCGCGCGCCCCACTTCGAGCGGATGAAGTACGGATGGCGTTTGTGATGGCCGACGATCGATTCTTCGCGGCTCCAGACGATTGCCGCCGGCCGCTGCAACTTCCACGTCGCGAGCGCGAGCAGCGGCTGGACGTTCAAATCCTCACGGCCGCCGAACGCCCCGCCGATGTTGGCGTAACGCACGACGACGTCGTCCTCGGAGAGCTGCAGCATTTTTGCGATTTGCCGGCGATCTTCGTGCAGCCACTGACCTGCGGTCTCGACGACGAGCTTTCCGTCTTCGTAGTAAGCGACGCCGGCGTCCGGCTGCAAGTACGCGTGCTCCTGCCACGACGTTTCGAACGTTTCTTCGAGCACCACGTCCGCTGCGGCAAAGCCGGCCTGCACGTCGCCCTTGCGAATGCGAACGTGCTCGAGCACGTTGCTTCCGCGATCGGCGTGAACGAGAGGCGCATCGGCCGCCATCGCCGCGCGCGCGTCGCAGACCGCCGGCAAATCTTCGTACGTCACTTTGACGAGTTCGGCCGCACGTTCGGCTGCGGCTCGCGTCTGCGCTGCGACTAGCGCGACGCGATCGCCGCTGTGACGAACCACGTCCTCGCACAGCAGCGGCTGATCTTCTTCAATCAGACCGTAGCGGTTGTACGGAACGTCCGCGGCGGTAAAAACGGCAACGACGCCCGGATGCGCAAGCGCCGCGCTGACGTCGATTGAAACGATGCGCGCGCTGGGCCGGTTCGCGAACACCGCCTTGAGTTGCAGCATCTCGGGCCGAACGAGATCGGCGGGATAGCGCGCCGCGCCCGTTACTTTCTCGAGCGCGTCGGGACGCGGGACCGCTTTGCCGATGAGCGTCACGCCGAAACCTCCGCGCGCGTGCAGGATTGCATCGCGTCCAGAATTTTGCGATAGCCCGTGCAGCGGCACAGATTTCCGCTGATCGCGCTCTGTATTTGATCCAGTTGCGCGTTCGGACGTTCGTCGAGCACTTTTGCGCCGGCCATCAGCATGCCGGGAATGCAAAAGCCGCATTGCACTGCGCCGCAGTCCACGAACGCTTGCTGCAGGGGATGCAGTTCTTCGCTATCGGCGAGGCCTTCGATCGTCACGACGTTTCGGCCGTGCGCCTGCGCCGCGGGAACCAGACACGACATGACCGCCTTGCCGTCGAGCCAAACCGTACACGCTCCGCATTCGCCTTCCGCGCAACCCTCTTTCGCGCCGGTCAAGCCCGCGCCGTCGCGAAGCGCGTTCAGCAGCGTCTCGGTTTGCACGTCGCGCAATTCGGTGCGGCTGCCGTTGATGCGCGCGACGACCGTGCCGTCGAACTCGGACACGTCGAGCGGCTCTTCATCGCCCGTGTCGAGAAGCACGTGACTTTCCGGTATACCGTCCGCGCATCGATCCGCCGCAATCCGCTGCAGCGCGCGTTCCAGCAGCGCGGAAAGCGCAACGTGCCGGTACGCGGCCGAACCTCGCACGTCGTCGATCGGCGAAACGTCATCCGCGATGCGGCGGCATGCCTGCGCTATCGTTGCTTCGTCGAGCTGCGCGCCGTTCAGCAGCGCCTCCGTATTCGTCGCGCGCACGACGGTGGGAGCGAGACATCCGAGCGCAATGCGAACGGCTTCGGCGCGTTCGGCGTGGACGTCGGCGATTGCCGCGAGACTGATGACCGAAATGGCCTGCGCGCGGCGCAGTCCGAGTTTGAGGAAAACGCCGCGTTGCGATGCGCCGAGCGGACGTACGCGGATCTCGCGCAGCAACTCGTCGGGCCGCATCGCCGTGGCGCGGAAGCCGGTAAAAAAATCTTCGATCGCAATGCGCCGCTCACCGCGCGCGCTCGCGAGCACGAGTTCCGCGCCCATCGCCACGAGCGCCACGATCGTATCGTTCGCAGGCGAAGCGGTGATGAGGTTGCCCGCAACCGTCGCGCGCGTCCGAATTTGCGGAGCGCCCACTTCCATACAAGCCTGAACGAGCGGCAACGCCCGCCCGCGGCAGAGGCCGGAAGCCAACACGTCGTTGTGGGTGGCAAGCCCGCCTATTGCGATGAAGCCGTCATCGCCGCGGACGTAACGCAGCTCGGCCAGGGCGCTGACGTCGATCAACGTCGCCGCCGGTTTGACGCCGCGCTGCAATTCGACCAGGACGTCGGTGCCGCCCGCGACGATCCGCGCCTGCGCGCCGAAACGCGCCAGCAGCTCGACTGCGGCCGCGACCGAGCGCGGCTGGTACAGGCGCTCCCACATACCATGGATTTCCCCGCTGCGCCGTTGAAGCCATGCGCGTGTTCGAACATCTGCGCACGCTGGAGGCCTGGCAAAGCCGCGGCCGGCGAGTATGCGTCGCTACCATCATTTCGGTGGAAGGCTCGGCGCCGCGCGACCCCGGGTCCGCGATGTTAATCGCGCAGGACGGCGAACTCTGCGGCGCCCTCACCGGCGGCTGCATCGAAGCGGCGCTCGTCACGCAGGCAGCGCAAGCGCTCGCGCAAGGACGGGCGCGTGCCGTGACCTACGGCATCAGCGATAGCCAGGCGCAGTCGGTCGGTTTGAGTTGCGGCGGCACGCTCGAGATACTTCTGGACGAGCCCGAGCCCGAACTCGTGCGGCGACTGGCAGAAACGCTCGACGCTCGCGCCGGAGGCGTAGCGGTCCGCTTGGATAAGGCGGGGCTCGGTGCGAGGCTTGCCGCGTTCGAAAACGGCGCGATTGGGACGCTCGGGAACGCGGATCTCGACGAAGCCGTGGCGGTCGAACTGCGAATGGTCGGAGCAGGCCGGTCTGCGGTGCTCCGCTCGTTTGGTGAGGAAGGCGAGCCGCACGGCGACATTCGCATCTTCATGCAGCGGCTCGTGTCGCCGCCCCGGATGTACGTGTTCGGTGCTGTCGACTTTGCCGCGCCGATGTTGCGCGTCGCGAAGCTCTTGGGCTACGAAACGATCCTTTGCGACGCGCGTGCCGCGTTCGCGACGCGCGCACGCTTTCCGGACGCGGATCGCATCGAGGTTTCGTGGCCGGACGAGTTGCTCGCGCGCGAAGCGATCGACGAGCACAGCGCCGTAATCGCGATGACGCACGACGAAAAATTCGACCTGCCGCTGATTCGCGCCGCGCTCGCCACGCCTGCGTGCTATATCGGCGTGATGGGCAGCCGCCGCACCAACGAACGGCGCATGACGCAGCTGCGCGAACTTGGCGTCGCCGAGGATCAGCTGCAGCGGCTGAGCGCACCGGCCGGGCTCGACGTCGGCGCGCGCACGCCCGAAGAAATCGCCGTTTCCATTGCCTCCGAGCTTCTCGCGCTGCGCAACGGACGCTCGGGCGGATTGCTGAAACACGGCAGCGGTCCGCTGCGCGGGCGCAGTCCGTGACCGCCGTCGTTTTGGCTGCCGGCATCGCGTCGCGAATGGGCGTGCAAAAACTGCTGCTTCCGGTACGCGGCCGCCGGATGATCGATTGCGTGCTCGACGCGTGCGCGAATCTGCCGACGGTGGTCGTGGCGTCGCCGGATCTTGCAAAGGAGTTGGGCGGCAACGCAGCCCACGTCGTCGTAAACTCTCGTCCGGAACTGGGCATGGCATACTCGTTGGTATTGGCGCATGCCGAAATTTCGGCCGATCGCGCGATCTTGGTCTTTTTGGGAGACAAACCGCTGGTGACCGCATCCCTGGCGCAGACGATAATCGACACGGCGCTGCGAAGCGGCGCAGACGTTTGCTTTCCCGTGCGAGACGGCGTCGGTGGGCATCCGGTGTACTTTTCGGCGCGAGCGCGAAGCGGCATACCTGAGTGCCGGGGCGACTCGCTGCAGGCCCTGCGCGACGATCCGCGCCTTTCCCGGGTGGCGGTCGAGGTTGCCGAGGAAGGCGCGTATTTCGACGTGGACGATCCGGGAGCGCTGCTGCGCGTGCACGAATAGCCTCGTATGCAAGCCCCCGCAAAAATCGGCACGATACTCCACAACATCGCCGGCAAACCCGACGGAGAAGACTCCGCGCGCTTCGGCGAGGTCTACAATCCTGCCCTCGGCGAGGTGCAGGCGCGCGTAGCGTTTGCCGATGCGGCAACGGTGGACCGTGCCGTCGGGGCAGCGGCCGCGGCTTTTCCCGCGTGGAGCACGACTCCCCTCGGCAGACGCGCGGAAGTGCTGTTCGGCTTTCGCGCGCTGCTCAAAGAGCACGCCACGGATTTTGCCGAGATCGTTTCGCGCGAACACGGCAAGATCGTCAGCGACGCGGAAGGCGAAGTAGCGCGGGCGCTCGAGGTCGTCGACTTCGCGTGTTCGCTCGCGCACCAACTCAAAGGCGAACTGAGCGAGAACGTTTCAACGTCTGTCGACACGTATTCGCTGCGTCAGCCGCTCGGCGTTTGCGCCGGCATCACGCCGTTCAACTTTCCGATGATGGTCCCGGCGTGGATGTTCGCGATCGCGATCGCATGCGGAAATGCGTTCGTGCTCAAACCGTCCGAACGCGATCCGTCGGCCTCGCTGCTCGTGGCCGATCTGCTGCAACGCGCCGGCTTGCCGGCGGGAATTTTCAACGTCGTGCACGGCGACAAAGCGGCGGTGGACGCGCTGCTCGCGCATCCCGGCGTGGCCGCGATCAGTTTCGTCGGCTCCACGCCGATCGCGCGTTACATCTATGAAACCGCAGCCGCCAACGGCAAACGCGTTCAGGCGCTCGGCGGAGCGAAAAACCACATGGTCGTGATGCCGGACGCGGATTTGGACGCCGCCGCGGATGCGCTCGTGTCGGCTGCATACGGTTCGGCAGGCCAGCGCTGCATGGCGATTTCCGCCAGCGTATCCGTCGGCGAGGCCGGCGATGCGCTGATGGAACGTGTGCTCGCGCGGATCGCAAAACTGAAAATCGGTCCGGGTCACGATCGCAACAACGACATGGGTCCGGTCGTGACCGGCGCGGCGCGCGATCGAATTTCGAATGCAATCGCAGAGGGCGAGGAGGCGGGTGCGCAACTGCTGGCCGACGGACGCGATCTGCAAGTGGCGGGCCACGAGCGCGGTTTCTTCATCGGGCCGACGCTGTTCGACCGCGTACAGCCTTCGATGTCGATCTATCGCGAAGAAATATTCGGTCCCGTCCTGGTGAATCTGCGCGCGAATTCGCTCGATGAAGCGCTTGCGATTCTGCGCAACAATCCGTACGGAAACGGAACGGCGATCTTCACGCGCAGCGGCGCAGCGGCCCGCAAATTTCAAAACGAAGTCGACGTCGGCATGGTCGGAATCAACGTGCCGATCCCCGTGCCCGTCGGCTATTACAGCTTCGGCGGCTGGAAGGCGTCGCTTTTCGGCGATTTGCACGTGTACGGCGAAGACGGCTTCCGCTTCTACACGCGCGGCAAAGTCGTGACCAGCCGGTGGACCGAGAACAACGCCGGCATGAATCTCGGTTTTCCAACGCATAAATAAAGAGGTACGAATGCTCGGCGAATCGATACACCGGCCGCTCTCCGGCGTCGAAGTCAAACTGGAAGCGAACCGGTGCCTAAACTGTTACGACGCGCCGTGCATGCACGCGTGTCCGACGCATATCGACGTGCCGGGGTTCATCGGCAAAATTACGAGCGGCAACGTAAAAGGCAGCGCCCGCACGATCATGGACGCAAACCCGATGGGTGCGAGCTGCGCGCGCGTCTGCCCCACCGAACAGCTGTGCGAGGGCGCGTGCGTCTACCACGCCGCGGGCGATTCCCCGATTCGCATCGGAGATCTGCAGCGCTACGCGGTGGACTTCGCGATGCACAACGATCTCACGCTGTTCGAACCGGGACCGCCGACCGGCAAGCACGTCGGCGTCATCGGCGGTGGACCGGCCGGCCTTTCCGCAGCACGGGATTTGCGCCGTCTGGGACATGCGGTGACGATTTTCGACGCCAAAGACGAGTTGGGCGGCCTGAACACCTACGGAATCGTGCCGTTCCGCCTGGACATCGACACGGCGCTTTGGGAGGCGCAGCAAGTCGTACGCATGGGCGTCGACGTTCGCACGTGCACGCGCGTCGGCGTGGACGTCAGGGCTGAAGACCTCATCGCGCGGTACGACGCGCTCGTCGTCGCGTGCGGAATGGGCGCCGTCCCCAAGCTCGGCATTCCGGGCGAAGATTTGCCCGGCGTGTGGGATGCGCTCGAGTTCATCGAACGCGCCAAACTCGGCCAAGACACCGGCCATCTCGGTTCGCGCGTTGCCGTCGTCGGCGCGGGCAACACCGCCATCGACGCGCTCACCTGCAGCAAACGCCTTCTGCGGCAAAGTGGACGCGAAGACGCTCGCGTCACGTGTTACTACCGGCGCGGCGAAGCGCAAATGACCGCGTACGAGTTCGAATACGAATTCGCAAAACACGAAGGCATCGAGTTCCGCTTCTTCTGCGCGCCGGTGCGCATCGTCGGCGAAGCGGGCCGTGTAACGGCGGTCGAATTCGTGCGAACGACCGCCGACGCGCGGCCGATTCCGGGCACGGAATTCACCGAAGCCGCGGATACGGTGATTCGGGCGATCGGGCAAAGCCGGCTGCTCGAGACGCTGGAGCATCTGGGCGTCGCGCACGACGGCGGCGTGCTGCGCGTCGATGCGAATCTCCAAACGACGCGGCCGGGAATCTTCGCCGCCGGCGATTGCATTTTCGCGAAAGGCTCGCGCGAAGCGATGGTGGTCGAGGCTGCGGAGCAAGGCAAAATCGCGGCGCGCAGCGTTGACGGCTACCTTTCCGAACGGGGCGACAATGGCTGATCTCTCGTCCAATCTTGCGGGAATCAAAAGCCCGAATCCGTTTTGGCTTGCGTCCGCGCCGCCGACCAACAGCGGCTACCAAGTCATGCGCGCCTTCGAGGCCGGCTGGGGCGGCGCGGTTTGGAAAACGCTCGGGACGCCGATCGTCAACGTCACCTCGCGCTTCGCCGCGCTGAATTACAAGCAGAACCAGATGCTGGCGATGAACAACATCGAGCTGATCACGGATCGTCCGCTCGAAGAGAATCTCAAAGAAATCGCCGAGTGCAAGCGCGCTTTTCCCGATCGCGCGGTGATCGCATCGCTGATGGAAACGTGCGAGCGCGATGCGTGGCACGACCTGGTCAAACGCGTGCAAGAAGTGGACATCGACGGATTCGAATTGAATTTCGGCTGTCCGCACGGCATGAGCGAGCGCGGAATGGGTTCCGCGGTCGGCCAGCACGCCGACCTCATCGCGCAAGTGGCGGAATGGGTCAAAGAGGTCGCGCGGGTGCCCGTCATCGTGAAACTCACGCCGAATATCACGGACATTCGCTGGGCTGCGCGCGGCGCGGCGCAAGGCGGCGCCGACGCCATCAGCCTCATCAACACGATCAACAGCATCATCGGCGTCGATCTCGAGACGCTCAATCCGATTCCGCACGTGGACGGAAAGAGCAGCCATGGAGGCTACTGCGGCCCCGCCGTCAAGCCGATCGCGCTCAACATGGTGAACGAGTGCGCGCGCGATCCACAGGTTCGTTTGCCGATCTCCGGAATCGGCGGCGTCGAAACGTGGACGGACGCGGTCGAGTTTCTCGCGCTGGGCGCGACGAACGTTCAGGTCTGCACTGCGGTGATGCATCACGGTTTTCGCATCGTCGGCGACCTGATCGAGGGCTTGTCGAATTACCTCGACACGCGCGGCGCCGGCAGCGTGAACGACCTGGTGGGCGCCGCTAAAGATCGCATCACGACGTGGGAAAACCTGAATCTCAACTACAAGATCGTCGCGCGCATCGATCAGGACAAGTGCATCCGCTGCAACAAGTGCTATATCGCGTGCGAAGACGCCGCGCATCAGTGCATCGATCGCATTACGCAGAACGGCTCGGCGATGGTAGTAGTCGACGAAGAGCACTGCGTCGGCTGCAACTTGTGCCAAATGGTGTGCCCCGTCGAGAACTGCATCGAAATGGTCGAAATCGATACCGGCTTGGCACCGGAGTCCTGGAAGGAACGTCAACACCACACGCTGTCATCCTGAGGTACGAAGGTTGGGCACACTCATACGCGGCGGAACGATCGTCACCGCGACGGACACCTATCGCGGCGACGTCCTCGTCGAGGGCGAAACGATCTCTACGATCGGGCTGAACCTGGATGGTTCGAAGCACGAAGTGGTGGATGCGTCGGACGCTTATCTCTTCCCGGGCGGCATCGATCCGCATACGCACTTGGACATGCCCTTCGGCGGAACCATTACCGCCGACGATTTCGAAAGCGGCACGCGCGCTGCGGCAATGGGCGGGACGACGACCATCGTGGATTTCGCACTGCATACGCGCGGCAACTCGCTCAAAAGCGCGCTCGACACGTGGCACGAAAAGGCTTCCGGCAAAGCGTGCGTGGACTACGCGTTCCATCTGACCATCGCAGACGGGCGCGAAGAGACGATGGCGGAGATTCCGCGCATGATCGGCGAGCACGGCGTGAACTCCTTCAAAGTCTTCATGGCGTACAAGCACGTCCTGCAAGTGGACGACGAGACGATCTTCAAGACGCTGCAGACCTGCGCGGCGCACGGCGGCCTCGTGCAAGTGCACGCGGAAAACGGCGATGTGATCGAAGTCATCACCAAGCAGGCTCTCGCGTCGGGAAAGACGGAGCCGAAATGGCATGCGCTCACGCGCCCCGTGGAGTGCGAGGGCGAGGCGACGCACCGCGCCATCCGATTGGCCGAGATTGCCGGCGCACCGCTCTACGTCGTGCACGTTTCCAGCGCGATGGCCGCCGACGCCATTTCAGACGGGCGTAAACGCGGCCTGAACATCTACGGCGAAACGTGCCCGCAATATCTGGTCTGCGATTTTTCGGATTACGAGCGGCCGGATTTCGAAGGCGCGAAGTACGTGCTATCTCCGCCCATCCGAGACAAGTGGAACCAGGCCGTGCTGCTGCGCAAACTGAAGAATCTGGAACTGCACGCGTTCGGCTCCGATCATTGCTCGTTCAACTTGTGCGGGCAGAAAGATCTCGGCAAGAACGACTTCTCGAAGATCCCGAACGGCGCGCCGACGATCGAAGACCGCCTCTCGATTCTCTACGAGGTCGGCGTAAACCGCAAGGTGCTCGGCCTGAACAATTTCGTTGCGCTCGGCAGCACGAATGCGGCGAAACTTTTCGGTTTGTTTCCGCGAAAGGGCACGATTGCGGCCGGGAGCGATGCGGACATCGTCGTCTGGGATCCGCGCGAAAAACGCACGATCTCTGCGAAGACCCATCACATGAACGTGGACAACAACGTCTTCGACGGCATGACGATCGAAGGGCGTCCCCGCTACGTCTTCTCACGCGGCCGTAAGGTCGTCGAATCGGATAAGTTCCTCGGCGCGAAGGGCGCCGGCAAGCACGTCAAAAGCGATCGTTTTTTCCCAGTCTCACTCTAAGGAGCAGTACGTGGACGGCAAAGTCAGCATCGGCCTGGTTCAAGCGCATCACGACACGGACGGCGGCGAGCCGGTCGAGACGCACAAGAAAAACGCGATCGAAAAGCACGTTCGCCTGATTCGCGAGGCCAAAGCAGCGCGGCGCGCAGATCGTCTGCCTGCAAGAATTATTCTATGGCCCGTATTTCTGCACGGAGCAGACGACGAAATGGTATGGGGCCGTCGAGCAGATCCCGGACGGCCCGACGACGCGCTTGATGCAGGACCTGGCCAAGGAACTCGGGATCGCGATCGTCGCGCCGATGTACGAAGAAGAATTTTCCGGCGTGTATTACAACACCGCGGCGGTCATCGACGCGGACGGCACGTATCTTGGCAAGTATCGCAAACATCATCTTCCGCAGGTGCAGGCCGGGCCGGCCGGATGCGGCTTCTGGGAGAAGTATTATTTCCGGCCGGGGAACCTCGGCTATCCCGTTTTCGAAACGGCATTTGCGAAAGTCGGCGTGTACATTTGTTACGACCGGCACTTCCCCGAGGGCGCGCGAATGCTGGGATTGCACGGCGCGGAGATCGTGTTCAATCCGTCCGCGACCGTCGCGGGCCTTTCCGAATATCTTTGGAAGCTCGAACAGCCCGCGCACGCGGTGGCGAACGGCTACTACGTCGGCGCGATCAATCGCGTCGGCTACGAAAAGCCATGGGACATGGGCGAATTCTACGGGCAATCGTATCTCGTGGATCCGCGCGGCCAGTTCGTTGCAACGGCGAGCCGAGATCGGGACGAGGTGGTCATCGGCGTGATGGATCGCGAGACGATCACGCAAGTCCGCAACACGTGGCAATTCTACCGCGACCGGCGCCCCGAAACGTACGACGACCTCGTGGAAGTGTAATGGCCGGCGATATCGTCGTTCTAAGTCCGCAAGCGCAAGCCAAGCTTGCGCAGAACGCGTCGATGTGGAACGAAGACCTGCGTCCGTGTACGCTCGCGGAACATTCCTGGCCGGGCTCGAAATTCGCCGCACTCTGGGTCGGCATGTGCTTGTGCCTGCCCACGTATTCGCTCGCAAGCGGCATGATCGCGCTCGGCATGAACTGGTGGGAATCGGTGCTCACCGTCTTTACCGGGAGCTGCATCGTCCTCGGAGCGATTTTGCTCGTCTCACACGCCGGCACGAAGTACGGCATTCCGTACCCGGTTTTCGCCCGGCTTTGGTTCGGAACGCGCGGCGCGCACATTCCGGCGCTGGCCCGCGCGGTCATCGCTGCAGGATGGTTCGGAATAAATTCGTGGTTCGGCGGACAAGCACTCGACGCGATACTTTTGCGCACCGCGCCGGCATGGCACGGCTGGTCATTCCACCTCGGATTCGCGTTTCTGATCTTCTGGGTGATCAACGTCGCGATTGCAATGCGCGGGCCGCAAGCAATCGGCAGGCTCGCGCAGATCGCTGCGCCGACCGTCGGCGCCGGTGCGGTCGCGCTGCTGGTATGGGCGGCCACGAGCGCGGGCGGATTCGGACCGATGCTGGCGACGCCGGCGAAGATTCACGGCCCGGCGTTCTGGAATGCGTTTTATCCGTCCGTCGTCGGCGTCATAGCGTTTTGGGCGACGATGGCGTTGAACATTCCCGATTACACGCGGTACGCACGTTCGCAGCGCGGCCAAATGATCGGACAGACCGTATCCATGCCGCTCACGATGGCGCTCTTCTCCTTCGTCGGCATCGCCGTCACGTCGGCAACCGTTCTGCTCTTCGGAACGGCGCTGTGGAATCCGGTTCAACTCATCACGAAGTTCCCGACGCCGGTCGTCATCATCGCAGGCATCATCGTCATCCTTTCCTCGGTAACGATCAACGTCGGAGCCAACGTTATGGCGCCCGCGCGCGCTTTCGAAAATCTCTGGCCCCGGTACATTACGTTTGCGATCGGTGCCGTGCTTACCGGGCTGCTGAGTCTGGCGATGGAGCCGTGGCGCATGCTCGAGACGTACGGCGCGTACATCTTCACGTGGCTGGGCACGTACGGCGCAATGCTCGGCGCGTTCGACGGCATTGCAATCGCCGACTACTGGCTCGTGCGAAAGCGGCGCATCGACTTGGCCCAACTCTACACGCCCGGCGGAATCTATTCGTACGCCAAGGGCGTGAACGTGCGCGCGATCGGCGCGCTGCTTGCCGGATGGATTTTGACCCTAGTCGGATTCTTCGTTCCCGCCGTCCATTTCTTGTGGAGCGGCGGCTGGATATTCAGCCTGGTCGGCGGACTAGCGGCGTATTGGATACTCATGCGCGGAGAACGTTCGACGGCCGGCGAAACCGAAACCGAAACCACAACGCTGCTGCCGACGGAGGCGTGAACGCATGCAGACCCTCAAGACCACCAACGCGGAACGCGCGCGCAAACATCTCTTCGCCGCGCAGCAAACGTATTACGACGAGCCGATCACGCTCATCGGCGGTGAAGGCACGCACGTCAAAGACGACGCGGGCAACGAGTACTTGGACGCGTTCGCGGGCATCGCCACGAACACCGTCGGTTACGGCGACACCGAAGTCGCGCAAGCCGTGGCGGATCAAGCGAAGAAGCTCGTTCACGTCTCCACGCTCTATCTCACGGACGAAATGCTGGACTTAGCGGAAACGGTCGCGCGCGTCGCGCCTGAAGGCATGACGAAGAGTTTCTTCAGCAACTCCGGTTCGGAAGCGAACGAAATGGCGACGCTGGTAGCGCGCACGGCGCGCAAGTCGCTCGATTTTCTGGCGCTGGAACAGGCCTACCACGGACGCACCGTCTACACCGTCGCGCTCGCGGGCCAGAGCAACTGGCGCAATTTCGCCGCAGAATATCCGCACGTCGCGTTCGTTCCGAGTCCGTACTGCTATCGCTGCCCGCTCGGCCTCGAAGTCTCCGTCATGCGAACTTGCGTGCGCGCGCGCAGCAAAGCGCGTCATCGAAACGCAGACCAGCGGCGCGCCCGCCGCAATGATTGCGGAAACGGTTGCCGGCGTCGGCGGAATCATCACGCCGCCCGACGAGTATTTCAAGGTTCTCAAAGAGACGCTCGAACCGTTCGGCACCCTGCTGATCGCGGACGAAGTGCAAGCGGGGTGGGGACGCCTCGGAGACGGCATGTTCGGCATGGTGTCCAGTTACGGCGTAATTCCGGACATCATCACATCCGCGAAAGGCTTGGGAAGCGGCGTGCCGATCGGCATAACGATCACGCGCCCGGAACTTGCGGACGTATTCAAAGGCCCGCACATCAACACGTTCGGCGGAAATCCGCTCGCCAGCCGCGCGGCAAGCGTTACGATCGACGTCATCGAAAAGCGCGATCTGATCGGCAACGCGAAGCGCCAAGGTGAAACGCTTCTGGCCGGCCTGCGCGACCTGCAAAAACGCTATCCGTTAATCGGCGACGTGCGCGGACGCGGTCTGATGATCGGCGTCGAACTCGTGAAGGACCGCGAAACGAAAGCGTACGCAACCGCAGAAACGACGCGCGTCGTGGACGAGATGCGCAAACGCGGCGTACTGGTCGGCAAGGGCGGCCGCTTCGGAAACGTCCTTCGCATCCAGCCGCCGCTGATCTTCACCGCGGATGACTGCACGGAGTTCTTGCGCGCGCTGGAAGGGTCGCTAGCGGCACTGTGAGATGGTGATCGACGAGCGCATCAACGAGATCGACGATTGGCCCGGCGAGTAGCTCGCGCAATTCGGGCGCCATCAAACAGGCCGGCCCCAACGTGGTTGAAGAGTGAAAGTGGAGAGGCGTGCCGGTGTGGGTGCGTGCCGCCTTTAAAGGCTTTGGTTAGGGCTGCGGTAGCGCGCTACGTCAGCGCTTCTTCCCGAGATTGAACGGCGTCCTGAAGCCAGCGACGCAGTTCCGGTGAATCGGCGTGCTTGTGCGCCTGAACCGCGTGTACCGTCGCGGCTTCGATGAGTTCGTCTTCGCGGTCTGCCGATATTTCAACGCTGCAGTGGCTATCGCTCGGATACGCGCGACAGTCAATGAACTTACGGGTCATGTCAACCATCCGTTTCGCCACCAAGTGGCAGCTCATTATACGCCCGCGCCGGATAACTTGATACTGTGCTTCACTCGCTCGCGCAAAGCCGGGGTGTCTTCTTCCGCATGGGTCGCATGCGCATGCTCGATAGCGGCCTCTACGAGTTCTTCCAACGTGTCGGCGCCGACGACCACGCTGCATTCGGCGTCGTCGACGATATTGCGGCAGAGAACGAATTGCTGCATCATACTACCCCCAAGTCGGCTGCTAAGCGGCTTAGGAGTCTCTACCAGTGGGACAGCGATTTGTTTCTAGCAGGCGCTACCCCGTTAAAACGTCGTGCGCCTGCTTGGTATCCTGATACTCAACGGTCAGAATGCCGCGGATATGCTGCCTTGCGGCCTTTGCATCGGCCGTATCGATCTTCTGCAAGGTCGAATAGACGTCGAACAGCAACTGCGGCAAATCGCGATCGCGCGGATATACTTTGTGCAGGTCGTCGATCGCGACGGCGACCTGAACGGCCATCGGGCTCTCCTGGCGGGCGTAGCCGTAGCCGATGAGATAATTCACGCGGTTCAGTTCGTTCCGTATGCCCAGAATCGACATCCCCATCGGACCGAAATACTCGTCCGCGGGCGCCAGCGTCGACATGATTCGAGCGTGCGTTTCCGCGTTGATGCTCGCGATCGTCTTCAACTGCGGCAGTTGTGCGATGCGCGCTTCCAGCGCCTTCGCATTCGTCTGATCGCCTTCCGTGTACCCCTCCGCGCCCGCGGCCGCATTGTGGATGGCGTTCAGGAATTCCGGGCCCCATGTCGCGGGCAGATCTGCGAGCGGAAAATCCTTATCGTTCGCGCGGGCGAGCGCGAGACTTCGCCACGACGGATCCTGCGTGAGCACCCAGCCGCGCCAATTCGCCTCCACGCGCAGGAGCTGCGCGTTCGTGTCGTGCGGGTACTGCTCCAAAACAGCTGCTGCATCGGAGTCCGCGAATTCCGCCATGGCGGCGGGATCCTCGAGCGCATCGACGCGCGCCAGAAGGGCTTTCGCTTTGTCGACTTCCGCCGGATCCGGATTGTTGCGCTGCACGTACACCGCCGCTTCCCGCACGTACCACGGAACCGCCTCGTGATTGATCAGCGGATCGTAATGAAGCGAGGATGCGATGTCGACGGTCATCTGCTCGATTTTCGCGTATTGCGGGTCCGAGGAGCGCTGCAGTGAATAGGCGCGGCCCGCATTGAAGATCGTCGAGAGGTAGTATTCTTGGTTGTAAAACGTCCAGCCTTGCTGGTTGCCCCGAGTGTAGGCCGCCATCATCTCATTGTAGAGCTTTACCGGATCGGCCATGAAGGCCGCACGCGAAGCGAGCGGCGCTAGAGAGATCGCCGCGCCCAGCAGCACGGCCGCGAGTTTACAGAACGCTCGTGTCATCTAATACGAAACGCAGATTGTTGGTCAAAAGTGCGTTTTTGATTTCCCGCGCGATCCGCCTGCCGGTCGACATCGGCTCGGAGTAATTCAGGTACGAATATGCGGATCCGTCGATGAACAGATTGGTGCCCGCGACGATCCGGGCGGAGATCTCCATGATGTAGAACTGCATATCCGGCGTGATGATCGTTTCGATGCAGAACGCGCCGAAGAGGCCCTTCGGTCCGCAGATCTCCTTGCTCACCCGCACGACGTCCTCGCCCATGCGGTACGCCTCGGCGAGCATCGACTCGCGCAGCGAAACGGGCGAATTCCCGACCACCACATAGGATGGGCTGACGTCCATGCCTTCCTGCGCGGCGGCCGGTATGCGTCCGAGCGAGTCGACGTTCGTTTCGTAGCGCCGGTCCATGCTCATGATTTCGAGTTTGTCTTCCAGCGGCGAATAGAAGTAATGAATGTACAGCGGCACGCCGACGATATATTCCTGAATGATGTGCGCTTCTTTCAAGTGAGCGGCGCGGTGCTCGAAATCCGCAGCGTCTTGGATGAACATGTACCCTTTGCCGCCGGCGGCGCCGTAGAGTTTCACGATGACCGGGCGGTCGATTTCGCTGGGGTTCCTGAACTGGCGCGGCAGTTTGAGATTCGCACGAGAAAGCCACTCCCGCTGCATTTCGCGGCTCGCCTCCCAGTCGAGCACCGCTTTGTTCCCAAAATACGGGACCGTCATGCGCTTGTGCTCGTCGAGCGATAGGTACGCGACGAACGATCCGTGCGGTACCACGATGAGTTTGCGCTTTTCGAGTTCGGGAACGAGTTGCCAGAAATCCTGATAGCGTTCGATGCCGATGACTTCATCGACGAACTTGAACGACCGGTACAAGCGCTCCGTGTCGCGATTGGCGATGGCAAGGGTTCGGAAACCCTCATCGTGCGCGCCCTTGAGGATCTGCAGCGCGGAGTGCGATCCGAGCGTCGCGATGGTGTAGGGTCGGTTCATGCGGTGATTGCTTTCTCGATCGCGGGATTACACAATAAAAGGTCTACCGCAGCGAGCACGGTCTCTTTGTCTGCCGGCGTGTGACTTTGCGCGAATAACCTCCACCCGACGTAGCGCCGAGCCCGCGTCACCCCGGCGATGCGCGGCTGAACGTCTTTCGCGTCGAGCTGCTCGACCCACACCTCACCGGGGCGAGGCGTTTGGTTCTCCAACAGTTCGAGTTCGTGTTTGTTTTGATTGAACAACGTTTCGTTGCGCTCGACGCGTTCGGGGAAATCCCCGGGGCTGCCGCCGTCTTCGAGTTGCCAGATCTCCGCCCGCTCGAGCCGCGCGGCATCGACGCCCAGACGCCGCAAAGCCGTCAGCGCCGTATAGGCCTCGTTGTCGGGAATTTTGAGCTTGATCGCGATCGTGCGAAGCGTCATGCGCGTCTGACTGCGTCCGCAAGCGCTTGAAAGAGCACCGCTCCGCCGGAGGGTGAGAGAACGTCGCCCTTCCGCACGTCGTCCGGATGATTGTAATTCCATGCGTCGCGCTCGGGATGCGGCATGATGGCGAGCACGTTGCCTTCGCGGTTCGTAAGCCCCGCGCAGCCGAGCGCGGAATCGTTCGGCACTGCGCCGGCGTCTACCGATCCGTCCGCATGCGCGTACACGAACGCCATATGGCCGCCGTCGACGATTTCGCGCAAGTGTTCCGGCGTTGCCGCTAAGCGCCCCTCACCGTGAGCCGCCCACGCCGGAATGAGCGCGTCCGGCGAGAGTGCGGCGGTGATCGCGCAGCGTTTCGGCGAAACCGCGAGTTTGATGTGCACGTGTTTGCAGACGAAGTGCGGCACGGGCCCGTTTCGCGTGAACGCCGCCGTCGGTTTGCGAACAGCGCCGGTGCCCGGCACGAGGCCTGCTTCCAAAAGAATTTGCGCGCCGTTGCATACGCCGAGCACGAGTTTGCCGCGCTGAGCGCCGTCGATGACGTAATCCATCATTGGATCGTGTGCCGGAATCGCCCCCGCACGGACGCGATCCTCGTAAGCGAAGCCGCCCGGCAGCACGTACGCATCGTAGTTCGTCAATCGCTCGGCGCGGCTCCAGTGAATCACGTCCGCATCCAGGCCGACGTCCCTGCAAATGCGCCACGTTTCGATTTCGCTGTTCGTGCCGGGAAAAACGAGCACGGCTGTTTTCGCACTCATGGATAGACCTCGGCCAGCGGCCGATGCCAGCAGTCGAACAAGCGGCGCAAATCGAGCGAACGCCGCTCCACGCGCAGCACCGCTTCATGGATCGTTTCTCCGATCGGAATGAGCTGCACGTGCTCGGACGCAATCGACGTCAGTGCTTCGGCTTCGTCGATCGCGGCTTCGAGCACGAATCCGCCGCACTCGCCGAAATACGATTCCAACGAACCGGTGACGCCGTTCGTCCACGTGCGGGCCGGCGCGATATTTACGCCGATCGGCGTTCGGCCGCGTCTCAGCGAGGGGAAAGCCATGCGAGCGATCGTCGCGAGAACGCCTCCGTTTCCGATGCTGCTCGCGGAAAGAATGAAGCCGGCGTCCGCGGCCGCGCGAAAGAACGCGATCTCCGCAATTGCGCGCTCGTAATCGATAGGAGGAGCCGGGCCGCCGATCTGTTCGAGCAATTCGGCAAACGCGGCGCCGCCGACGGCATTTTGCGGACGTCCCAAGAGAAACACTTTGGACCCGGAACGCTTGAACGGAGCGGTGATCACGTTCGAGACGTCGTCGAGCGCACCGACGCAGGCGACGATCGGCGAGGCGGGAATCGCGTTTCCGGTCCTTGACTCGTTATACAAACTGACGTTGCCCGAGACGTACGGCGTTCCCAAACGCCTTGCCGCAGCTTCAAGCCCGTCGATGCAATGCACCAACTCCGAGTAATGCTCGATGTTTTGCGGATTGCCGAAGTTCAAACAATCGGTCAGGCCGAGCGGACGCGCGCCGACCGACACCACTTTGCGCACCGCTTCCAACACCGCGTACTGCGCCGCTAAATACGGATCGACTTTGCTCATGCGGGGGTTGCCTGCGACCGCGAGCGCAACGCCGAGAGGCGAACCCGGGACGGGCGCGATGACGCCGGCGCTTGCGAATCCGCGCGGAATGACGGTCGTGCCGCGAACCACGCCGTCGTAGCGCACGTAGAGCGGTTCGCGCGAGCAGACGTCCCGGTGCGCGAGCACGCGCGGCAGCAGGCCGGCCGCGTCGTGTTCGCCGGCGATGTAGCGATGCGAGGGAACGGACACTTTTCGCTCGCTCATCGGACGGGCCGGCAATTCGTCGCGTATCGATCCGGTCAAGAAGTCGATCGGTACGTCCATCACGATGTCGCCGCCGTACCGCAGCACGTAGCGCTTCTCTCCTTGCACGACGCCGATGACGCTCGCGCAGGCGCCGCGCGCGATCTGCGGCAGCGAAAACTCTTCGTTGTAGATCCGCAGCACGTCAGGCGTGACGTCGCCGGGCAGCACCCAGCACAACCGCTCCTGCGTTTCGCCGACGGCAATGACTTCCGGCGGCATGTTCTTCACCGCGGTGTTGACGTCGTCGAGATCGACGATCGCGCCGAACCCGCCGCTGCTGCACAGTTCCGCGCTGCAGCCCATGATGCCGCCCGCGCCCAAATCTTTAAAGCCGGCCGTAATCTTGCGCTCGCGTAAATGTTCGAACACGCGGTACGTCGCGCGCATGATCACGTTCTTCAAAAACGGATCGGGAACTTGAACCGCGCCCTTGTTTGCATCTTCGTCCGCTTCGTCGAGCGTGACCGACGAGAATGCGGCGCCGCCGAAACCGCTCGTGTCCGTGGCCTTTCCGACCAGCACGATATCCCAGCCTTCCGAACCGGCCGGAGCGGCGGAGTGAATGACGTCTTCTTCCTTGATTAGGCCGAGTGCGACGACGTTGACCAAACAATTGTCGTCGAAACGCTCGTCGAAATAGGCATCGCCCGCGATGTTCGGGATGCCGATGGCGTTGCCGTACGCGGCGATTCCATCAACGACGCCCTGCGCGACGTATCGCTGATGCGACTCCGCATTTTCAACGCGGCCGAAACGCAGGGGATCCGCGACCGCGATGACTTCCGCGCCCATGCACAGGACGTCGCGCACGATGCCGCCGACGCCCGTCGCGGCACCTTCGAACGGCACGACTTGCGAAGGGTGATTGTGTGACTCGTGCGCGATGACGACGCCCCAGCGCGAGCCGTGCGCTTCGCCCAAGTGCAAAATGCCCGCGTCTTCCGCGGGACCTTGCATCACCGTCGGGCCTTCGGTAGGAAGCTTGCGCAGCAAATGGCGGCTGCTTTTATACGAGCAATGCTCGCTCCATTGCGCGTCGAACGCATGCACCTCGACGATGCTCGGGTCGCGCCCTAACTCGTGGGCGATCCGCCGCAGTTCGTCAACCCGCAGCGCCAGGCCGGTTTTCGCGGCTTGCGCGCGCAGGTCGTCGTCGCTTCGTCCGTTGACGTGAAAACTATCCAAGGCTGCCGGGTGCGGGAATCTGCTGCGCGTTCACCTGCGCATCCGCTTGCAAAACCGCCGAGCGCGCATTGGTCTGCACGAGCAGCGTGCGTCCGAACAGCACGGTGTCTTCGAGCGCAAGCACTTTCGCGCAGTGCAAAGCGACCGCGCTCGGATCTCCGCCGCCGTCGACGACGGGATTGCTGGTTGCGTTGTCGATGAGGGCGTACAGGGCGCCGTCGAGGCCGGAAAACGTGACGTACATCAGACGCGCGAATGTGGCATCGTGCTGCTGCAGCAATTGCAGAACGAATCCCGGCGTTTTCGACGCACTCGCAACGTGGCGCACCACCGGCAGCCCGAGTTGGCCCAGCGCTTGAGCGACGCCGTTGAGCTGCGGAACGAAATCGTTGGACTCCGCGAACAGTCCGATCATGCCCGGACGCATCACCGGAAACGACCCGGCGAGGTCAGCGACTTCTTCATAAGCGCTTTTTACGCGCGCGAGGGCTGCGTCGTCGACGGTGTCCAGATTCCGGTAGATCTGCTTGTCGAGCATGCGATCTTCGCGCCCTTGCGGCCAAATGCGCCAGGAATCGTTGTCTACGACGTCCGCGATGACGAGTTGGCCTTTGTTTTCACCGCCCGCGAGGCGCCCGAACTCGATCTTGAGGTCCACGAGCAGCACGTCGCGTTTGCGCCACGCATGCGCGAGGATTTCGAACGTCAGGCGCGCGATTTCCGTCATCGCGGAGATTTCGGCGGGGTTCGCAATGTTCTCGCTCGCGATTGCGTCCGGCGCGATCAGCGGATCGTGGCGGGCGTCGTCCTTCTGGAAGAACTCGACCATGCGCGGCACCAGCAGCGACCCGCGCTGCAATCCGGGGTTGCGTCGCACGAGCGATCCCGCCGCGACGCCGCGCACGACCACTTCGAGCGGAATCATGTTGCAGCGGCGCACGAGCATCTCGTTGTCGTCGTCGTCCTCGCCGCCGTTCAGATAATGCGTCGGAAGACCGCACAAGTTGAGCAGCCGAAAGACGCGCGCCGTCGTCTGCGCCGCTAAACGACCTTTGCCGCCAATCTCATTGCGCCGCGCACCGTCGCCGGCAGAGATGGAGTCCGTCTGCTGCACGACGAGCATGTCCGGCTGCCCCGCCGCTTCATACAGCACTTTGGTCTTGCCGCGCGCAATTTCTATGCCTTTTAGCACGGTCAGCTCTTTCCGTCGCTCGAAATGTGTTTTTGCTGCGGGAACGGCTCGAGCGCGTCGATTCGATCCGCGAGTAGGCGTGCGCGCTCGGCTGCGGTCCCGATGTGTTTTCCGGGATCGAGCATGCGGCGAATTTCGGCCGGGTCGACGCGGCTGGTGAGTTCCTGTTCTTCCGTAAGCAGATGCCCGAGCGGATTCGCTTGCCCTTGCGCGATTGCATTCCACGACTGCATCGCTGCCGAGCGCAGCACTTCATGCAGCTCTTGCCGGTCGCCGCCGGCTCGCACCGCTTCCATCAGTACCGATTCCGTCCCCGCAAATGGTCCGTACGTACGCAGGTTCTCGGCAATCCGGTGCGCGTCGACGCGAAGGCCCGTGACGATGCGCTGGGCCAGTTGCACGATTTCATCGACGCAGAGCAGCGCTTCGGGCAGAATGGTTCGGCGATTGGCGCTGTCGTCGAGCGTGCGCTCCAGATAATTCGTTGCCGCGTTCTGCCATGCGACGTCCGCAAACGAAGGCAGCAAGCGCGCGAGCGAATTGATGCGCTCGCACAAGATCGGATTGCGTTTGAACGGCATCGCGGAACTTCCCACTTGCGATTTCCCGAACGGCTCGAACACTTCGCCGAACTCGGGCGAACTCAAGATGCGAATATCCGCGGCAAATTTCGAGAGCGAAGCGCCGACGCCGGCGAGCGCGGAAAGCAGCAGATAATCGAGTTTGCGCGGGTAGGTTTGCGTGCTGATTTCGCGCGCTTCCAACCCGAAACGCTCGAGCACCGCCGATTCCATTTCCACCGAAGCGCCGCCGCCGCTGAGCAACTGCTCGTACGATGCGGAGGTGCCGACGGCGCCGCGCAATCCCTTTGCCGTGAGATTCGCGAACACGAAGCGAAGGTTGCTTTCGTCGATCAACAGATCTTGCGCGTACACCGCGAAGCGATACCCGAGCGTGGTCGGTTCGGCGGGCTGTAAATGCGTGAACGCCATACAGACGAGCTCCGCGTACTCGCGAATTTTTTCCGCGAGCGCGCGTAAGACGTCGCCGATGGCCGATCCGATAAGCGAGAGAGCGAGCCGCAGCCGATACGTTTCGACGGTGTCCTCGACGTCCATGGAGGTCGAGCCGAGGTGCAATTTTCCGCCGCCGACTTTAGCCTGCGATGCGAACACTCGAATTTCAGCCATGAGATCGTGATGAATCTCTCGTTCGATTTCGAGCGCGGCATCGATGTCGACGCAATCGGCGTGCGCGCGAATATCGTCGAGTTCCGCGGATGAGACGAGGCCTCGCTGCGACTGCGCTTCCGCAAGCGCGACCCACACTTGGCGCCAGAGTTTGCGGCGCCGCTCTTCCGAAAAGAGCGAGCGTAGTTCAGCGCGGCCGTATCTCCACGAAAACGGAGAGGCGTAAGTGCTGTAACTCATGGGGTAGCTGGCCTTTCGCGTTCAGTATCGGGCACCCTCGTCGGCTTTTGTCTGATGGGGCCCCAAGCGAGGGCGGGTATGAGAAGGCCCGATGCAGTTGTCCGGCACGTTCCGGGACCGCCTGGTCGCGGCCGACCCGGGCTTAACGCGTCTCTTCATGGCGATGCGCGCAACGGGCGCAGTCGGGTTGGCACTCGCAGTGCTGCTCGCCGTGGCTCGCTGGCAGCATTTGCCGCTTACCGTGCCGCTCTTAGGCGCGGCTCTCGGAATGACGTGGGCTATTTCCGTCAACGACCCGTCGCCGCGCGATCAGCGCATCACGACGGCGTTGTTGTGGCTGCCCGCCGCAGCCATGTTGACGCTCGGTACGTTCACCGCGCCGCATCACATCCTCTCAGATGCGATTTTCGCGATAACACTCTTCTGCTCGGTGTACGTCCGCCGCTACGGGCCGCGCGGCTTCGCGATCGGAATGGTCGCCGTGCTCTCGTTCTTTTTCGCGTTATTTCTGCGCGCAACGTTCGCGCAATTGCCGTGGCTGCTTTTCGCGCTTGCCGTAACGACCATCTGCACGTACCTGCTGCGCTTCTACGTCTTTCCGGATCGGCCGGAGCACGCATTTTACAACGGCACGGCGGCGTTTCGCGCGCGTCAACGGCTCATTGCCGAAACGATCGCGCAAGCCGCAGCCCAAGGAGAGTGGACGCGCCGGCTGCGCCGCCGGTTGAATCACCACCTGTTCCGGCTGAACGAAACGGCGATCTCGCTCGACGACGTGCTGCGCGATATCGACGAGCCGGAACTACGGGCAGCAGTATTGGACGCAGAATTGGCGACGGAAGATATTGCGGAACGCGCACTGCGTAGCCCAACGTCGCGCGTCGATATTCCCGCGCTGCGCGTTTCCGCGCCCTCCTCCGCACCGACGGATTGGACGCCGCGCGGCGTCTTCAAAGTCGGAACGCAGATCGAAATGGGCAGACTCGACCCGACGACGCGTCAAGGCATTCAATTGGCGCTGGCGGCAATCGCATCCATGATTGCGGGCGAGTTCTTGTCCACGCAGCGCTGGTACTGGGCCGTGCTGACGGCGTTCGTCGTGTTCAGCGGAACGACGTCCGCGGGTGACACGATGCGCAAAGCCTGGTCGCGCGTAGCGGGAACCGCGCTCGGCGTCGCCGCGGGCGTCATCGCCGCGCAGTTCGTGCGATCGAGCCAACCTGCGGCGATGATTCTACTCTTTCTCTTTCTGTTCGTGGCGGTGTACGGTTTGCGGCTTTCGTACGCGCTCATGACGTTCGGCATCACTGCCGTGCTTTCGCTGCTTTACGTCTTACTCGGCTACTTTACGGATCAGCTGCTGTTGCTGCGACTGATAGAGACGGCGATCGGCGCCGCGTGCGGCGGCATTGCTGCGACGCTGGTGTTGCCGATTCACACCGAACGAGTGGTGAAAAGCGTGATCGCGGAGGCATTGAACCGCCTGAGCAAAGCAATCGAAGCAGCCACCTTGCGATTGTCAGGCGATCTGAATGCGGACCCGCTCCAGGCAGCGCGTTTGTACGACGAAGCGTTTCAAAGCGTACGCGCACAGTTGCTTCCCCTCATTTACACTTTGCGCATGCGGCCCGATGAACTGCTGCGCTCGCGCATGCTGATGCTCGCCGCGTGCGCGTACTCGCTGCGCGGTCTGGCGAGTCTGGCGTATGAAGCGCCTGCCGACTGTTCCGCCGATTCGATTCGAGCGATGGAACGCCACGTACAAGCGCAAATTCGCATCGCACTCGAACGCTTGAACGACGGCAGCGCGGATGTCGTGCCGTTCGAGCAGCCGGAAGGCAAGAGCGACAGCACCGCGATCATGCACCTGGAGCGTATCGATCGCTCCGTGCACCGGCTTGCGGCGAGTTTCAGCGGCGGGCAGTGACGGCGGACACTTCGGCAGTCAGCAAGTCGACGGCCAATTCCGGGTCGTCGATCTTTCCGGTAACGATGGAATCGAACGCGGCGACCGCGCGTTCGTAGGCTCGCCGCGCGCGCGATTCACCGACTCGTGCCGCAACCGGGCGAAGCGCGCGCTCGCGCCAGCGCACGCGCGCCGGAATCCGGCCGCCTTCACGCGCCAGTTCCCAAAGCATCTGGCATTCCGTTGCGAGCGCGTAGATCAGCGGAACGGCCGCGTTCCGGTCGCTGGAAAATAGTTCGCGCGCTATTCCGAGCGCGTCGTCCACGCGCCCTTCGACCAGAGCTGCGGCATATTGGTACGCCTTGGGATCCTCAACGCTCAAACTTTCGCTTTCAAGGTCTTTGTAGGTGATTTTCTTGCCGGCAATCGCGAGTTTCTGGAGATCGTTGCGCACCGACGCAAGGTCGGCTTCGCTGCGCGCAAGCGTATCCACGACTCGCGCGTCGGCACTCGCACCCAGCTGCTCGAGCGTTTCCTGAATGAAGCGCGCGCGGAGGTCCTCGTTGGCCGTCGTGTCGATGCGCAAGGCGCTTCGTCCCGCCATTGTCCCGAACGGTTGCGGACGCTGGGATCGAGGCGAGAGTAAATCGGAGATGACCAGCGTGTTACCTTCGGGCACGCTTTCCGCGACGTCCCACAACTCGCGCCGCATGGCCGCTTTCATGGTCTGCGCATCGGCGATCGCCACCACACGCGAGCTCGCCAGAAACGGCATCGCCTGCACCGCTTCCCGAACGCGCCCCATGCCGTCCAGCTGCGATGCGGCGAATCGCTCGAGATTCATGTCGCGCATATCGGGCGGAAGGACGCGATCGATGACGGCTTCGAGCGCGCGATCGGCGAGCACCCGTTCCGTCCCCTCGATAATAACCAGTTTTCCGATCGACGGCTGCTTGTCGAGGAAGTCGTAAAACTTCACGCGCCTACGGCACTCAAATTGGGACGCATTTCCAGATCGCCGATGGCGTCGGCGTACGGCGGCCGAAGCACGCCGTATTCGGTGACGAACGCTGCGATCAAATGCCCGGGCGTCACGTCGAACGCAGGATTATACGCGTGCGCGTCTTCCTGGGCGACGCGCGTGCCGCCGAAGGATACGACCTCGCTTGCCGGGCGCTCTTCGATTGGAATTCCGGCACCGTCGTCGAGTGAGAAATCGAACGTCGAGCGCGGTGCCGCTACGTACAGCGGAATGCGATGGTGCGCCGCCGTTATCGCAAGACCGTACGTGCCTATCTTGTTCGCCGTATCGCCGTTGCGCGCGATGCGATCGGCGCCGACGATGACGAGATCGATGGATTTACGCTGCATTGCGATCGCCGCCGCGGCGTCGACCAGCAGCGTGGCATCCACGCCGGCGCGCTGCAATTCGTAGTAGGTCAACCGGGCGCCTTGAAGCAGCGGGCGCGTCTCGTCGACGAAGACGTGCGGACGTTTCCCGGCACGGTGCGCCGCGAGAATGACGCCCAGCGCCGTACCGCCGCCGGCGGTCGCAATGGGGCCGGTGTTGCAATGCGTGAGAATGGTCGCGTCGCGCGGAACGAGCTGCGCCCCCGCTTGCGCGATTCGCTCGTCCATGCTGCGCTGCTCCGCATGGATCGCGTGCGCTTCAGCGAGCATGTCGCTTGCATTGGTGACGCGATCCACGGCCCACATGAGATTCACTGCAGTCGGGCGAGCGTTACGGATGCGATTCGCCGCCTTTGCAAACTCCTCGTCGTCGCCGATGTGATCGCGCAGCAGCGCGACGCCGTAGGCGCCGAACACGCCGATGCAGGGCGCGCCGCGCACCGCGAGGCTCCGAATCGCTTCTTCGAGTTGGTCGACCGTGCATGCGCGGCAGATGCGTATCTCGTGCGGCAGCAAGCGCTGATCGACGTACTCGACCGCGTCGCCGGCCCAACGCACGGCTTCAAGTGGTTCGGTCATCGGCACGCACTGTTCAACGCGCCCATACAAAAAGCCGCGCGAACCATTCGCGCGGCTTTGCTTTGTGCTGAAAGAACGGAGTGGAGGCTACACCGCCGCGGGCTGATGCGCGGCAAAGCAAGCCCGGCAGTAAACCGGCCGATCACCGCGCGGCCGGAACGGCACCGTCGTCGACGTTCCGCATTCGGCGCACACGGCTTCGTAACTCGGCCGCGCTGAGCTGCCCGAAGACGAACCGCCCCCCTGGCCTTTGCGAGCCTGACGACAGTCCCGGCACCGTTGCGGCTCGTTTTGAAAGCCTTTTTCGGCATAGAATTGCTGGTCGCGGACCGTAAAAATAAACGGTTGCCCGCATTCTTTACAGGTAATGCTCTTGTCTTCCAAGGGTCGAGCCTCCACAAAAGTAGCGAGCCAATTTATGCTACTTGTGTCGCAAGGATTCCTCGCTTGGTTGAAGGGCGTTGCGGCCTGCCCGAAAACCGACGACCTCTTTTCCCGTTTCCTCGGGAATGTGCAGCAACGATGCCGCCGCGATCGCGGCATCATAACCCTTGTCACCTTTTTCAGGGTTCGCACGATCACGCGCCTGCTGGAGATTCTCGGTCGTGAGCACGCCGAACCCGATGGGGACGCCGGTGGCGAGCTGGACCGTCATCAAGCCCCGCGCGCATTCGCCCGCGACGTAGTCAAAATGCGGCGTTTCGCCGCGCACCACGGCACCTAGCGCGACAATGGCATCGAGCCGTTCGTCTGCCGCGATGAGCCGCTTGGCCGCGAGCGGCAATTCAAAGCAGCCCGGCACGTGATATACCGAGATGTGTTCGTCTTTGACGCCGCAATCGTGAAGCGCGCGGCGCGCGCCGTCTTCAAGCCAGCCTGCGAGATCTTCGTAGAAACGCGCGGCGATAATCGTGAAGCGTTTTCCCGAGCAATCGGGTTTGGGCGCGGTGTCTTTTGCGGTTTTCATGCGTGGCCGCCGTGCGGCAGCGTTTCGCCGAACATGTGTCCGAGTTTGCTGCGTTTGGTCGCGATATATCGCTTGTTGTACTGCGTAGGTTCCGTGTGCAGCGGCACGCGGCCGACGATCTTGATGCCGTAGCCTTCCAAACCGAAAATTTTGCGCGGGTTGTTCGTGATGACACGCATCTCTTTCACGCCGAGATCGGCCAAAATCTGCGAGCCGATTCCGTAGTCGCGTTTGTCGACGGGCAGGCCGAGCGCGATGTTCGCTTCGACCGTGTCCGCACCGTTGTCTTGGAGTTGGTAGGCGCGAAGCTTGTTGGCCAGGCCGATTCCGCGGCCTTCCTGCCGTAAATACAGAAAGATGCCGCGCCCTTCTTTTGCGATGATGTGCATTGCGCCGTCGCGTTGCGCCGCGCAGTCGCAACGCAGCGAGTGCAGGGCATCGCCGGTCAAACATTCCGAGTGTACGCGCACCAGCAAGTCGCGGCCGTCGCCGATTTCACCCATAACCATCGCAACGTGCGTGTTGCCGTCGATCGTGTTTTCAAAGGCATAGCCGGTCCACGTTCCCACTTCGGTCGGGAGTTTGAATTCGGCGATGCGATGCAGCAGTTTCTCCATGCGCCACCGGTAGGCGATGAGATCTTTCACGGTGATGAGTTTCAACGAGTGGCGCTTCGCGAATTCGATCAAACCATCGAGCCGCTCCATCGTTCCGTCTTCGGCCATGATTTCGCAAATGACGCCGGCGGGATACAGACCCGCGAGTCGAGCGAGATCGACGGACGCTTCGGTTTGACCGGCACGCACGAGCACGCCGCCGTCGCGCGCGCGAAGCGGAAACGTGTGTCCCGGGCGCAGCAGATCGGACGGCCTCGTCGCCGGTTCGAGCAGCGCTTGAATCGTGGCCGCGCGATCGTGCGCGGAAATGCCCGTCGTGGTTCGACCGCGCGCTTCAACGGAAACGGTGAAGGCGGTTTCATGCACCGCGCTGTTTTCGGAGACCATTTGCGGCAGGTGCAGTTCGTCCAGGCGTTTGCCGATCATCGGCACGCAGATAAGACCGCCCGCGTACTTGCGCATGAAGTTGATCGCTTCGGGCGTGACCATCTGCGCCGCCATCACGAGATCGCCTTCGTTTTCGCGATCCTCGTCGTCGAGCACGATGACCATCTTGCCGGCCCGAACGTCTTTGACGGCCTCTTCGATGGAATCGAAGGGCGATGCGTTTTCCAGGGTGCCGGTCAGATCGGGCAGCACCTGAGTCAGCCGCTGCAGCGAGCGATACGAGGGCTCCCGTTGCCCGGACCGCAGGTACGAGATGGCAGATTCGGTCAGGCCGCAGCGCTGGGCGAGCTCGGTGGCGTTCAGCCCCGCGGCGTCCATCGCGGCATTCAATTCGTCGGCGAATACACTCACAGACCGACCGTATCGCCGGACTTGACAGTTGTCAAGCCGCCAAGCGGGCTGGGGCTGCGGGGTCGCCTAAGAAGGCATAAGGACCACTTTTTGGGGCAGAACCGTCGTGCGCCCGGGACGCCAACGCGAATCAAACTTTCTGCAGGCCCGCATGAATTTGCGAATTTCCTCGTAAACTCGCCCGTCGTCCCGCCTCGTTGGTTGACATTGGGTCGACCGAGAAGCGTGGGGATCGGGCGCGCATTGACAATGGACGCCATATTGTCTATTATGTCGAAATTATGGCGAAAGGCGAGTACCTCGGGGAGTTCGAGCATATTGTCCTGCTCACAATCCTCCGTCTCGGCGAGGGCGCGTACGGGGCAATGATTCGCGCTGAAATCGAGCGCGTAACAGGTCGCTCTCCCGCAATTGGTACCGTCCACGCGACCCTGGACCGTCTCGAACGAAAAGGACTCGTGTCGTCGTGGACCGGCGAACCGACCGCCGAGCGCGGCGGCAAGGCAAAACGGCATTTCAAAGTTGAGGCAGATGGCGTTGCGGCACTCAAGAACGCGCAAAAGACCCTCGAACGACTTCACGCAGGCGTATCACTACGGAACGTGATCGCGTGAGGCCGCCTGCCCTCGCTCAAGCGCTCGTCGCCGCAGCTGCCCCTTCAGGAGATTATGAGATCGTTGCTGGCGATTTGCAGGAGGAATATCTGCGCATTCTTCATTCACGCGGGGCGAAGGACGCAACGCGCTGGTATTGGTCGCAGGCACTGCTTTCAATACCCTCGCTGCTCTCGTATTCTCGATCACATACATCCGCACTCGGACAGGTCAGGATCGCCCTCATCACGCTCGCCGTGCTTGCTGCGATGCTCCTCGTGCATGTATTCATTGCAGAGAGCTTTCTGCCACTTGCGGTAACAATTTCGATGGACTACGTCAATGCAGCGCTTTTCGGTGCGGTCCTTGGGCGACTCGTGGGGACCGATGGCCTGCGGGTTGCATTTTTCGCGTCACTATTTCTCGTCTTGTGCTTCATCCTTCCAGCGCTCGCAGGGCACCCAGGATCTCAAGCGCCGCTTGTAGCTTGGATTGGTCTTTTCGGAGCTATTCCCGCAATGTGCCTTGGCGCCGGTCTGTACCAATCCATCAGGCGCACGTTAAATAGCGTAAACTAACTGGGTTTAACCCAGGAAGGAAATTCGTGAAAGCATTTACATGCTTATTTCGTGCTGCCCTTATTGGCACGATGATTCTTACACAAGTTGCGGCGAAGCCTATCAAACCGCAACCGTATGATGTCAGTTTGTACGTGCATCCTGCTCACCTTGTTGATATCGGCGGACGACGGCTAAACGTCGTTTGCACTGGTAAAGGTTCACCGACGGTGATTCTTGAGGCGGGGCTCCTGGCTGATTCGACAGCGTGGCGATTGGTGCAACCCGCCGTTTCACAAAACACGAGAGTCTGCTCATACGATAGAGCCGGTTTAGGTTTCAGCGATCCGGCAAATGATGCGCGGGATGCGGCCGCGATCGTCAGCGATTTGCACGCACTTCTGCAGAAAGCGGGAATCACCGCGCCCTACGTGCTCGTCGGGTGGTCGAGCGGGGGCCCGTACACGCGTCTCTTTCAGTACACCTATCCGGGCGAGGTTGTCGGTCTCGTAGAGGTTGACCCGGACACCGAGTTCGCTACGTTAACCGACTACGCGAAGATCGTCACGTCCGCTATGCACAAGCCGCTTGCGTGGTACGACAACCAAGAACAAGAGTGGTACGGCCAGTTCGCTGATTGCGCAAAGAATGTGGGACGCGGAACATGTGCGTTCTTTCCTGGCGCAGCCGCGTATCTACACGTAAAAGGGTGTCCAAACCCCTCCGATAGGGAATGCGCGATTGCAGAAGTGCGCGCAAAGCACTTGGCCCAACCTTCGTTTTGGAAAGACGAAATGCTCGAACTGAAGTCGGAAGACAAGAGCCATTCCGAAGTGCGCGGCGCGGCACGCCCCTACGGGAAGCTTCCTCTCATCGTACTCACCGATTCGGAGGAGGGAGACATCGACTACTCGCCGGGGCCAATATCCGTGGCGGCGCAACGAGCGGAGTGGCTTGCGAAGGATAAGGCTGAAGACCACTTGGCACGACTCTCGTCCGTCGGTGCTCACTTTGTTGTTGCCGCCTCGCATCACGCAATTTTGCTAGATCATCCGACAGCCGTTATCTCCGCAATTGAGGAAGTCGTCGATCAGGCGCGTTACAATCGGCACTGAAAACCAACTTGGTTGAGCAGCAAACTAAAGAAACGGGAATCTCAATGATCTTAGGGCTTTTGTTGGTAACGCCAACGGGCTTCAAATTGCAAAAAGAGCGCTCGCATTCGCGCGTTGTAGGCAAAGCCGCGGGTTGCTCCCTGAGGAATGGCCTATCGGCCTGCGCAATGGGGGCACCCATCATCCCATAATTTGCTCGCACAAGTTCGGCACAGATGGGGCATAGGGATCGGGTATTTCAACAAGCCACCTTCCTCCGAAGTACAGCACCGGACCAATGATGAGGAGGGTCATGCTACCTCCATAGGTTCAGTACCACCTCATGCGGTGACCGACGTATGGCACGGAGCGCCTGTGCCTCCGGGCCGTGCAGCACACGAGGGAGCGCCCCGCACTTGAACACGCGGAACGAGGGGTACACCGCCTCCATCATGGCAGACGTACAACATAGTTTAGCGACGTACGTAAGCGACATGCTTGCCCTCGAAGAGCATGTCAACGTACCGTTCACGACACAAAGCAACGACGACGATTTCCGCAACATGCCGCAAGCCGCGGCAGTCGCTCAGCGCATCTCGTCGCTCTCGCAGAGTCACATACAGACGCTGCGCGCTGCGCTCGATTCGCTGGGCGGACATCCGGCGCATCCGGTGAAGTCGGCGTTCACCAACGTCGAAGGGTGGGTGGCGAGCGCGATCGACAAGATGCGAAAAACGAAAGTCGCGAAAGGCTTGCGCGACTCGTACACGGCTTTGGCGCTGTGTACCGCGGGCTACACGATGCTGCTGACGACGGCCAACGCGTTCGGCAGCACCGACGTCGCGTCGCTCGCACGCCGTCATCTGGAAGACTACACGCAGGCGATCGTTGAAATCGGCGACCTGCTTCCGTCGGTTGTCGTACAGGATTTGAACGACATCGGTATGCCGGTGGATCTCTCCGTTGCTCAGCAATCGCAGGCCGAAGCGCGCGCAGCGTGGCGCGGCGGCGAAACGCAGACGACAACGACGGGAACCATTGGATCGGAAGCAACGCTGAACCGCGTTTCGGGCGGCCCGGGCTATCCCACCGTTTAGGGAAACAGCGACGGTTCGAACGTCACAATCGGTTTGAGAATTCGCGAACCGCGGAGCGCGTCATACGCGGCGGCCGCTTCTTCCAGCGGGAAGAGCGTCGCGCCCAGCCGCTCCGCGGTAACGACGCCGCGCGCGATGAAGTCGAGCGCCTCGCGCGTATCGCGCGGGCCGCACGAATAACTCGCCACGAGCGTTACGTCGCGAAAATACAAGTCATTCGCGTCGAAGGTGAACGGCACACCCGGTTCGAGCGGCGTGAACATGACGACCGTTCCGCCGGCTGCGACCGCGGCGAACGCATCGCGCAGCGCTTCCGGCGAACCGGGACCGCAAATCACCACGTTTGCACCCGAAAAGCCCTCGCGCGGATGAAGTGCGCGGACGCCGAGTGCGGCGGCATGCTCGCGGCGCTCCTCCAGAAAATCAGATCCGACAACATTCGCACCGCGTGCTTGCCCGAGAAGCGCGTGCATGAGACCCATGACGCCCAGGCCGATGACGTAGATCGTTTCGCCGCTGCGCAGCCCGCTGCGCTTTATCGATTTCACGACGCATGCCAGCGGCTCGACGAGTGACGCATCGACGAACGACACGTTCTGCGGAAGCTGCAGCGTATCGCGCACGTTCTCGCGCGGCACGCGAAAGAACTCGGCCAGGCCGCCGGGATGAATCGCCGTTCGGCGCCACGTAGCGCATTGCACGTAATCGCCGCGCTCGCATGCGGCGCACTCAAAACAGGGCGCATGGTGGTGAACGAAGACGCGGTCGCCCGGCGCAAAGCCTCGCACGCCTTCGCCGACTGCAGCGACGACGCCCGCGGGTTCGTGTCCGAGCACGAGCGGCGCCTTGCGCCGCACGTACCACCCCATCACGTCTCCGGTGCAGATGCCGCTCGCGCGCGTTTGCACGAGCAATTCTCCGGCACCGATCTGCGGAACGTCCCGTTGTTCGATGCGAATATCGTCGACGTCGTAGAGAACGGCGGCACGCATCTTCGAGTTCACGGCTGAATCGCGAATTTTATGCCTTCCCCCGCGTCCAGGCGCGCGAAAACCTCGCCGATGCTCTCTAACGACACGCTGCCGCTGATCAGCGGCGCCGGATCCAGCTCGCGCGACGCGAGCAGATCGTATGCGCGCTTCACCGCGCGCGGCGTGAAATGAAACGGGCTGACGAGCCGCACTTCATCGTAATGGAGACGTCCCGCCAAGAACGACACGCGCGCACTCGACGGTAAGCCGCCGAAGAATGAAACCGTGCCGCCGCGCCGCACCATCATCGGCGCTGCCTCCCAGATTTCTTCTTTGCCGGTACACTCGACGAGCGCATCCGCGCCGCGGCCTTCGGTAAGTTCACGCACGCGTTGGGCGACGTCTTCGCTGCGCGCGTCGATGGTTTCCCGAACGCCGAAAGCGCGTCCGATGCGCATCCGCTCCTGATGGCGCCCCACGAGAATTGCGCGCATACCGCCCTGCGCGAGCAGCGCCGCATGCAGCAAGCCGAACCCGCCGTCCCCGATGACGGCGACCGTGGAGCGCTTCGCGGCGGCAAGAAAATCGAGCGAATGCACGACGCATGAAACCGGTTCCAGAAAGGCGGCGCAGGCGTACGAGAGGTCCGGCGGTTTGCGGTAGCAGTTCCGTTCGACGATGTGTCCGGGAATCTCGATGTATTCCGCGTACGCGCCCAAGATTTTCGTGGCCATCACCGACTCGCAGAGCTCTTCTTCACCGCGCTCGCACCAATAGCACACCGTGCACGGCGCCGAGTGAACGCTCATGATCGCATCGCCGGGCGAAAACTTCGTCACACCTTCGCCGACTGCAGTGACATCACCGGAAAATTCGTGCCCGAACGGCGTGGGCATGGGCATTTGCGGATGTCCGCGTCGATACGCTTTGAGATCGGTTCCATCCGTGAGTGCGGCGCGGACGCGAACCACCACTGCGCCGCGCGCCGGCTGCGGCATCGCTACGCCGCGCAATTCGATCTTTTTCGGCTCGACGAGAATTGCCGACCGCATCGTCGTGCGCTGAACGATCACTGCGGATCTCCCAAGCACGCGACGAGCGCGGCACGAATCGCGGCTGGAAGCGGCCGGCTCTTGAGCGTTCGGCGATCCATGCAGGCGACGGTGAGCCGCATGACCGCACCGGCCTCGCTGGTGCGCTCGTTGAACACGACCGTCTCCCATTTGACGGACGACGCGCCGACGTGCGTGATGTGCGTGCGCAAACGGAGCCAGTCGCCCATGAGCGCCGGTTTGTGATAGTCCGCTTCGACGTGCACACGCGGAAGCCAAATGTCGTGCTCTTGGAAGACCGTCTGGTACGGAAAACCGATTTCCGAGAAAAACTCCATTTCGGCGCGCTCCGCCGCGCGCTGGTATGCCGCGAAATACATGATGCCGGCGATGTCGACGTCCGCCCATTGCACCATGACGCGCGCCTCGAACGTTCGAGCGCTTGCGGGCTTGTCGTCTTTAAACGTCGCCATTGGCCGCAGTGCCGGACAAAGCGTAGCCGGCCGCGTAGCGCGCGAGCGGATCGATCTCGAGATTCACGCGTTCGCCGCGTTTTCTGCGTCCGAGCGTGGTGCGCCGCAGCGTTTCGGGAATGAGTCCGAGTTCGAACCATCCCTCGCCTACCGCGGCGACCGTCACGCTCACGCCGTCGACGCTCACGAACGCCTTTTCACAGACGTACCGCTGCAGCGACGCCGGAAGTTCGATGCGCATGCGCTCGCCTTGGCCTTCGGGTTCGCGCGCCAGGACTTGCGCGGACGCATCGACGTGTCCGTAGACGAAATGTCCGCCCATACGATCGCCCAAGCGGAGCGAATACTCGACGTTCACGACGTCGCCTTCAGCCAGCGACCCGAGATTCGAACGCGCGAGCGTCTCCGGAATCACGTCAAAGTCGATGACGTTGTGATCGACGCGCGTAGCGGTCAGACAGACGCCATTGATTGCGATTGAGTCCTTCGCTTCCACTTCCTCGTCGGACGCGTTCTCACAGCGCACGCGCAGCCGCAGTCCGCCCGATTCCGGCTGCGCCTGCAGCACGGTGCCACCCGATGAAATCAATCCGCTAAACATCCACGAGTCCTGCGATAAGTAAATCCGGCCCCACACGTTCGACGCGGTCGAACCGAAGGCCCCGCACCTGCGGCAGTGTGCCACGCGCAAGCACCGGTACGGCCTGGGGCGCACGCAAGAACCGCGGCGCAATCAGCCCGTAAAAGCGATCGACGAGTCCCGCTTCGAACAGGCGCGCCGCAAGCGTCGGGCCGCCCTCGCATAGAAGTGACGCGATGCCGAGGCCGCGCAATTCGCGCAGCGCCAGCGCGACGTCCAGGTCGCGCGAAGCATCCGGCCCGACGTAGAGCACGTCGGCAACACGCTCGAGCGACGTAAACCGTTCGCGCGCGCCGGCCGGCGCCGCGACGATGGTGCGCGCGTAACCTTCACGCGGCGAAAAGACGAGGCTTTTGCTTTCGACCGCATCCGTTTCGCACATGACGACACGCCGGTACGGCACAAGACGGTGATGTTCGGGCCGGACCGTCAGGCGCGGGTTGTCCACGCGCACGGTTCCGGCGCCCACTGCAACCGCGTCATGCGCGATGCGAAGCTCGCGCACGAATTCACGCGCCTGCGGGCCGGTCAGCCACTGCTGCACGCCTCGCCCCGACGCGACGTAGCCGTCGAGCGACATCGCCATTTTCAGCGTCACGAATGGGCGATCCGCCCGAATCGCGCGCGCAAACGGTTCGACAATCGCGATCGATTCCGCGTCGTTCGCGATTTCGACGTCGATGCCGTGCGCGCGTAAATGTGCGATGCCGCCGCCTGCAGTTCGCGGATTCGGATCCGCGACGCCGATCACGACACGCGCGATGTGCGCATCGACGACGGCGCGCGAGCACGGCGGCGTACGGCCGGCGTGATTGCACGGTTCTAATGACACGTACAGCGTTGCGCCGCGCGAGGATTCTCCGGCGGCTCGCAGGGCGTTCGCTTCCGCATGCGGTTCGCCGGCGCGGTGATGATAGCCCTCGCCTACGATCGAACCGTCGCGTACCGCGACGGCGCCCACCGCAGGATTCGGAGAGGTGTTTCCGATGCCGCGGCGCGCGAGTTCGTTCGCGCGCTCCAAGAAAAGCCGGTCTAGTGCGTCCACTCAAAGGGCGTATTACGCCCTCGCAATCACAATCGCTCTTTCCACGATCGCTCCGTGCGACCGGAGCACGTGCGCGCAATCCTCCAGCGTCGCCCCGGTCGTCACGACGTCATCCAGCAGAACGGCCCCGACGCCGTGCATTGGCTCGCCTCGCCACGCGAAACGTCCGCGCGCGGAAAGGCGCGCTTCGCGATTCCGGCCGCGTTGCCGGTCGCCTGCAATTTGCACGAGTCCCGCGCAGACGCGGACGCCGCTTTCCGCGCAGACCCTTCGCGCGATCAGCTCGCAGCCGTCGAAGCCGCGTTCGCGGCGCCGCGCAGGCGTGGTCGGGACCGGTACGAGCGTACTTCCCGCTTCGACGATTTCGGAGAGGCGCGTTGCAAATCCGCGAGCCACGTCGCGGCGTCCGTTTTTCAGTGCAAGGACGGCGTGGCGCAGATTGCCTTCATATGGTGCGAGGCTCAAAACGCGGAGGGTGGGCAAGCGAACCGTTGCAGCAGCGTCGGGCGGCAAGCAACGCGCGCAAATCCCCCTTCCGGGCGCTTCGCACCCGCCGCATTGAGGCGGAAACAGAAACTCGAGCACGTTCTGCAGCGTCACGCCCGTCATTCACGACGGCACGCGCGGTTTCTATGCTGCTATGTCTAGACGTTAGCGGCGTCGGGTTCGTTTGCGACGATCGCCCCGTCGAGCGTCGCGCCCGGCTGCACTTCGTAATTCATACCGACGATTGCATCGCGAAGCGTTGCTCCTTCACCGATCGAGGAACCTTGCCAAACGATCGACCGTTCGACTCGCGCGCCGCTGCGCACCTCGACGTTGTTTCCGATGACGGAAGGTCCGGTAATGGCGGCATCGGGCGCAACGCGCGCGTCGCGGCCGATCCACACGTCGTTCGTAATGGGCGGATGACCCGGGATGCGAAAGATGCCGCGCAGCACGTCGCTCGTGGCGCGCCGGTATTCGCCGGGCGTGCCGATGTCGCACCAATACGCGCCGCGCGCGTCGAAACCGTAGAACGGCTCTGCCGCTTCCTGCAGCGACGGAAACACGTTTTTGCCGAAGTCGTAAAACTCGCCCGGCGGAATGCGATCGAAGATATCCGGCGTGAACGCGTAAATGCCGGTGTTGACGAGTTTGCTCTTTTCCGTTCCTTTTGGCGGTTTTTCTTGAAAGCCGGTGATCTTGCCGTCGGAATCGGTCACGACGACGCCGTACTGGTCGACCTCGTCACGCTCGACAAGGCCGATCGTTGCTATGGCTTTCTTCTGCGCGTGAAACTGCAGCAGCCGATCCAGCGGGAGATCCGTCAAATCGTCGCATCCCACGACGACGAACGGCGCATCAGAAAGAAAATACTTCATCTGTTCGACCGCACCGGCACTGCCCAAAAGCACTTTTTCGTACAGATATTCGAGACGCACGCCGAACGCCGATCCGTCGCCGAGCGTTTCCGCGATCATTTCGGCAAGGTAGTGAACGTTGATCGCGATCTCATCGATGCCGTACGATTTCAAGTACCGGATGAGGTGCACGGCGTTTGGTTCGCCGGCAACGGGAACCAGCGGTTTGGGCACCTGTTTGGTAAGCGGATAGAGGCGCGTACTCAAGCCGCCCGCGAGAATCATGGCTTTCATCGGTTAGGTTCTTCCCCTTGCGAAGCGCGACCGAACGTTTTCACCGGCGACGAGCAGCACGAAATGCGGCAATGCCAGCTGCCGGCGCCAGCGATGGGGTTCTTTCACCAGGCGATAAAGCCATTCGAGGCCGAGTTTTCGCCAGCGCTCCGGCGCGCGCTCGACGTTGCCGCTGATGACGTCGAACGATCCGCCCACTCCGATTCCGGCGCCACAGCCGGTTTCGCGCAAATGATCGGCGAGCCAAAACTCTTGCTTCGGAAATCCCATTCCGGCGAACAGCAGTTGAGCGCCGCTTTCCCGAATCTCTTGCGCGATATGCGTTGATTCGTCCTCGCTGAAGTAACCGTTGCGCGTTCCGGCTATGCGCAAGCCGGGATATCGCCGCGAAAGTTCCTGCGCCGCCCGTTCGGCGATGGCGGGCGCTCCGCCGAAAAGATACACGTTTACGCCTTCTCTTGCCGCGCGGGCGCAGAGGTGTTCGATCAACTCGACGCCGGTAACGCGCTCGTGCAGATCCGCGCCGCGCGATCGCGCGACGGCGAGCAGTCCCACAGTATCGCAAAGCGAGAGCGCACAGCGATTGACGACGTCGCGATAGCGCTCGTCGCGCTGCGCGTGTACGACCATCTCCGTACCGAGCGTCACGATTTGCGCGGCGGCGCCTTCACGAGCGAAACGCAAAATTGCATCCGTCGCAGCATCCGCATCCATGGGGTCGAGCCGGCATCCGAGAATCGTGACGGGCGCGGGCATGCTTAGGGAGTCACCAGCGTCCGGTACGGCTCGAGCAGTGAGAGCAACTGTTCCGCGAGCGCGTGGGGCATCGAGTCGAGCGGCAAACGGCATTCGCCGGTTTTGAACCCCAGACGGCGCATCGCCCATTTCACCGGAATCGGGTTCGTCGTTGCAAACAGTGCGCGAATCAGCGGCAGCAGCGAGCGATGAAGGCGCGCTGCTTCACGCACCTTTCCGGACGCGAACGCGTCGTACATCGCGCGATACTGCGGCGAACATAGATGCGAGGCGACGCCGACGACGCCGTCGGCGCCCATTGCCAAACAGGGCAAAAACAAATGATCATCGCCGCTGAACACACGAAACTCCGGTGCGCGGTCCGCCAGTATCGTTCCGATTTGCAGTAAATCGCCGCTGGATTCTTTCACGCCGGCGATGTTCTTCTCGGCGCGCGCGGCTTCCAGCAGCGTTTCCGGGAACATGTTCGCGCCGGTGCGTCCGGGAATGTTGTAGACGACGACCGGCAGCGGCGTCGTCTGCGCGACGGCGCGAAAGTGCGCGATCATGCCGCGCTGCGTCGGCTTGTTGTAATACGGCACGACGGCGAGAATAGCGTCGGCTCCGGCGCGTTCCGCTTCGCGCACCGCTTCGACCGAGCCGCGCGTGTCGTTCGTTCCGGCATTGGCAATCACGGCGGCGCGCTCGCCGACCGCCTCTTTAACGGCGGAGATCAGCGTCGCTCGCTCGTGCGCGTTCAGCGTCTGGCCCTCGCCCGTCGAACCGGCGACCACCAATCCGTCGTTGCCGCGATCGACGAGCCATGACGCGATCCGCGCTGCTTCACGTTCGTCGAGTTCGCCGCCGTCGTCGAACGGCGTAATCATGGCGGTGACGATCGTGCCGAGATTCATTCAAACGCTTCCCTTCAGGCCGCTGAGCGCGGCTTCGTCCTCCAGATGGAACTTGTCGTGGACGGCTTGTTCGGCGCGGTGCGCATCGGCGGACGGCACGAGAATCGAAACCGTTATATTACTGTCCGTGCAGTGAATGATCTCGACGTTCGCGCCGGAAAGCGCCTGAACGATACCCGTGATGACGCCGGGCGTGTAGCGCATTGCGGCGCCGACCACGGAGAGTTTCGAACAGGCCTCGCGCACGCGGACCGCGAGATTGAGATCGCCGAGCAATTGGCGTATCTCGCTGCCGCGGTCTCCTTCTACGACGAACATCACACCCGCTTGGTTGATAGTCACCTGATCGATGGAGATACCGGCTTCCGCGATGCGCCCAAACATCTCGAGTTCGACCGCCATGCGACGCTTCTGATCTTCGATATCCCCGCGAATCACGCGAATCCACGTGACGCGACCCGAAGTGGTTACGCCGGTCACGGGCTTCTCGTGTTCGACGTTTTCGTCCACCAGCGTGCCGCGTCCGGTGCTGAGGCCCTTTATTGCGTATGGCGTATTGGTGCGCTGAGCCAAGTCCGCCGCCTTGTGGTGCATGACTTTCGCGCCGTGCTCGGCGAGTTCGGTCATCTCTTCCAGACTTGCGCGTTCGATCGTGTGCGCTCCGCTGATGCGGCGAGGATCCCCCGTCATCGCGCCGCTTACGTCCGTATAAATGTCGACTCGCACGGCGCCGAGTGCATGACCGAGCGCGATCGCCGTCAAGTCGCTGCCGCCGCGTCCGAGCGTCGTCACCTCGCCGTCTTGCGTTACGCCTTGAAAGCCCGCGACGACCGGAATGGCGCCGGCACTCCAACATTTCGCGCACGCGATCGGCTTCGACGCGCACGATCTTCGCGTCGCCGTGCTTTCCGGTCGTGACGATGCCGGCTTGCGCGCCGCTCAGCGCAAACGCCTGCAGGCCCTGCGCTTCGAGCGTGTCGGCAAAAATCGCCGCGGAAATCAACTCGGCGCACGAGAGCAGCACGTCCGCGTTGCGCGTGGCGCCGCGGCCGCCGACCAGCGAAAGAAACGAATCCGTCGCATATGGCTCGGGCGCCCGCCCTATCGCGGAAACGACGGCCACAGGCGCGCAGCCGCGCTCGAGTTCGTCGCGCAGCCGCTGAACGGCGATCTCTCGCAACTCGCGCCGTCGCAAGGGACGTTCCGCCGAATTTCAAGACGACGATATTCACGGCTGTTCCGCTTTTGCGCGGCGGCTGAGGAGCAGTTCGAGAATCTGCACGCCGTTCGTCGCGGCGCCTTTGCGCAGCTGGTCGCCGACGATCCACATCTGAAACGAGCGGCCGTCCGCACCGGAATCGCCCTCGCACGCGCGAAGCCGAGCAACGTGAACGGCGTCGGTGCCTTCCACGTCGCGCGGCGTCACGATTCCATCGCCGTGAAACACAATGCCGGGCGCGCGTTCGAACGCGGCGGCGAGTTCCGTCACGCCGGTGCGGCGCGCGGTGTGAAAGAAGACCGCTTCGGAATGCGCGGTGCGCACCGGGACGCGCACCGACGTCGCGAAAATGGGCAGATCCGGCAGTTCGAGAATCTTGCGCGTTTCGGCGGCGACCTTCAATTCCTCACCGGTGTATCCGCCTTCGCCGAAACCGCCGATCTGCGGAACGACGTTGCGCACGACGCTGCCTTCACCGCGATCGAATTCCTCGAGCGCTGCGCGGCCCGCACCGCTGATCGCCTGATACGTCGCGACGTGAACCGATGCGAGGCCTGCACAATCGCGAATAGGCGCGAGAGCCACGCACAAGATAATCGCGGTGCAATTACCGACCGGAAACAGGCGATGCTCCGGACGAAGCGCGTGCGCGTTGACTTCCGGCACGATGAGCGGGACGTCGTCGCGCATGCGGAACGTCGAGCTGTTGTCGATGACGACTGCGCCGCGCTGCAGCAGCGGCGGCGCGTATTTCTCGCTCGCATCTTCGGAACTCGCGAAAAACACGGCATCGTATTGCACCAGCGCTTCCGCGGTCGTTTCCCGCACGTCGCCGCGAGTGCGCGATGCAAAACGTCCGACCCCGTCGACCGCCAGGCGGCGCTCTTCGAGCACGCGCAAAATCGTTTCGCCGACCACGCCTGTCGCGCCGACCACCGCGACTTTCACGGCCGCTCTCCTTGACTGCCGCCGCTCAAAATAGAATCTAAGCCCACGTGTAAGCCCTTCAACCCGCGAACGTGCCGAATTGCAAACAGTATACCGGCTGCGAACGAGTCGCGCGAGAGTGAGTCGTGCCGAATGGTGAGCAGCTCCCCGGCACTGCCGCAGAGCACTTCCTGATGCGCGAGCAGGCCGTGCAGGCGAACGCTGTGAATCGGCACGTCGGCCGGCCCGCCGTTCGCCTTGATGCGCGCGGCGGTTGCCGCCGCGGTACCGCTCGGCTTGTCGCGTTTTTCGGCGCGATGCAGTTCGACGATTTCGATGGTCGGAAAATAGCGGGCCGCCTGCTCGGCGAAGCGCATCATCAGCACGGCGCCGATTGCAAAGTTCGGTACGAGCAGCCCGCCCATGGAAACGGCGTCGCACAGCGCTGCCAGATTTTCGCGTTCGTCGGCGTTCCATTCGCTCGAGCCGATGACCGGGTAGACGCCGTGTTCGAGCGCGGTTCTTGCGACTTCTTGCGTGCCCGGCCGCGCGGTAAAGTCGACGAGGACGTCGGGTTTGCGCTCTGCAATGAGGCGCCCGAGATCGTCGTCGACCTGTTCTTCGGGAACGGGCGTGCGCGCGAAGCCGCCGGCGTACGCAAGGTCGGATGCGGATTTTACCGTTTCGCACGCCAGCCGCCCCATGCGTCCCAGCGCTCCGGAAACGGCCACTCTCAAGGAGTCTACACTTTTTCTAGAGGGGCGTATTTCAGCATGACCATCTTCTGCCCGACGTTGGGGAAGTCGATGGTGACCAAGCCGTCTCCGCCCGCGCCGACGACGTCACCGATCGTGCCCTCGCCCCACTTGGGATGACGCACGCGGTCGCCCTTCTTCAGGTTCATCGACATGCCGGCGCCTGCCGTCTCGTGGATCGAGACTTCGCGCCACCGCCCGCCGGCGGGACGCGGAAGTACGACGCCGCCGAGCATCTCGATGTTGGGCATTTCTTCCAAGAAGCGCGATTTCGGATGCGCGAACGTATTGCCGAACAGCGTGCGGCGCTCCGCATAGGACAGGTAGAGACGGTCCATCGCGCGCGTCACACCGACGTACGCGAGCCGGCGCTCTTCTTCGAGCTCCGTCATGTCGACGAGCGCTCGCGAATGCGGAAACACGCCTTCTTCCAAACCCGTCAAAAAGACGTTCGAGAACTCCAGTCCCTTCGCGCCGTGGAGCGTCATCAGCGTGACGTACGACGACTCCGGATCGAGCGCGTCGAGATCGCTGATGAGCGCGATGTTCGCGAGGAACGACGAGAGTGTCGCTTCCGGTTCGTTCTGCTGGTATTCGCGCGCGACGCCGACGAGTTCTTGAAGGTTTTCCAGACGCGTGCGCGCATCGGCAGTATCTTCGTTGCGCAGCTCGCGCACGTACCCGGACTCTTCCATGACGGCGATGAGCAGATCGGCTATGGAATACTGTTTGACGCGTGCGCGCAGGGTCTCGATGAGTTCCGCGAACCGTTCGAGTTCTTTGGTTTTCTTCGGCACCGCGCGCTTGAGCAGTTCCTTGTCGAAGATCGCTTCGCCGACCGACATGCGCGACTGATTGGCGGCAGTCACGAGACTCGCGAGCGTCTGCTGACCGATGCTGCGTCGCGGAACGTTCACGATGCGCTTGAACGCCAGCGCGTCCGACGGATTTTCGACGTAACGCAGGTAGGCGATGACGTCTTTGATTTCCGTGCGCGCATAGAAGCCCACGCCGCCGACGACGCGGTACGGAATGCCTTCGGCGATGAGCGCTTCCTCGAACACGCGCGACTGCGCGTTCGTCCGGTACAGCACCAGGAAGTCGCGGTAAGCGGCGCCTTCACGAACGAGTTCCTTGACTTTCTCGACCACGTAACGCGCTTCGGAGCGTTCGGTATCCGCGCCGAACGCCGTGATTTTTTCGCCTTCCGCGCGGCTGGTGAAGAGTTTCTTCGCCTGGCGGTGCTTGTTGTTGGAAACGAGCGCATTCGCCGCGTCCAGGATCGTTTGCGTGCTACGGTAGTTTTCTTCGAGCGTGAAAACTTTGGCGCCGCGGAAGTCTTGCTCGAAGCGCAGGATCATGCGATAGTCGCTGCCGCGCCACGAGTAAATCGACTGATCGTCGTCGCCGACGACCGTGACGTTCTTGTGCTTCTCGCCGAGCAGTGCGATGAGCCGGTACTGCGCGAAGTTGACGTCCTGATATTCGTCGACCAGGATGTACTGGAATTTCTTCTGCCACTTCGTGCGCGTCGCCTCGTCTTTTTCGAAGAGGTCGATCGTGCGCACGATCAGGTCGTCGAAGTCCAGACTGTTCGACTCCGCGAGCCGGCGCTGGTACTCAGCGTAAACGTTGCCGAAACGCTCCCCGAGGAAGGACGTGTTCTTCTCGTGGTACTGCTCGGGCCAAACCAGGGCGTTCTTCGATTTGCTGATTTCCGCAAGGCATGCGCCGGGCGTGAGCTGCCGCTCGTCATAATCGAGATCCGCGATGATGTCCTTGACGAGGCTGCGCTGATCGGTATCGTCGATAATTGCGAAATTTGAGGAGATGCCTGCGCGCGCGCCGTCGCGGCGCAGCATGCGGACGCACATCGAATGAAACGTCCCGACCCACAGGTCGCGCGCTTGCGCGCCCACCATGCGTTCCAGGCGCGATTTCATCTCGCCGGCGGCTTTGTTCGTGAACGTCACGGCCAAGATACGATCGGGCGCAACGTCGAGTTCGCCGAGCAAATACGCGATGCGATGCGTGAGCACGCGCGTCTTGCCGCTGCCCGCACCTGCGAAAATCAGACAGGGTCCATTCGCATGGCGAACGGCGGCGGCTTGCACGTCGTTAAGGGTTTCGGTCTCCAAGATCATCCCGCGTTACTTCGCCATGAGAGCAAATATCGCCCCCTGGACGTGCAGAGGGCGATATTTGTCGTAATCCTACGTGCTAGCGCGCAAGCGTAAGGGCTTTCGCAGGGCGTGCCGCGAGCGCGTATGCGGCCGCCAAATACGCGAGCGTCGACTCGGCGCCCATGTTCATGTTTACGGAGGTTTCATTCAACCCGTCCAAGCAGCCGCCGTTCCGCGCCATCACGATGCCGCGCGTATTGCGGCCGTGATACCAATCCAGCCCGATTTCAGCCGTCGCGCGATATGCGGGATCGCCGGTCGCATCTAGTGCCACGAGCGCGGCATCAACCAGCGAGACTGCCTCGAGCGGCTGCTGGCAATAGCGCGGGCGATTTCCGCCGCGGTGATACCAGCCATCGTTGCCGATCGGGACGAATACGCCGTCTTCGAGAGTGACCTTTTTATAGAATTCGAACGTGCGCAAGCCGACGGCAAGCAGCTCGTCGTCAGCGAGCGTCAAACCGGCACGCAGCACGGCTTCGGATAACCGCGCGTTGTCGTAAGTCATCACGTTCTCGAACCACTGCCAGTCGGCGGAACGCACGTCGCGATAGCGCTCGCTGCAGCTGATCTGCGAGGCCGCGCAATAGCGCGCGGTACTGCGCGATATCGCCGTCGGCGATCGTCGCTTCGCACGCGTGCGCCAGACCGATTGCGGCATACGCTTGCGCGCGCGGGTATTGCAGCCAGTCGATCGCGCGCAGGCCCTTGCCGAAAAGTTTCTTCGCAACGCGACGCCACGAGCCGCGCTGCGCGTAACGCATGCCGTAACCAAGCGACCACAGTGCGCGCCCGACCGAATCGTGCGTACCGACCGCATCGAGCCATGTGCGCTCGTAACTCATGAAGTTATGGAAGCGGCCGTCATCGATTTGCGCGTCGTGAAGGAACGAGAGGTAGACGCCCGCCATGCGCTGTGCCATCGCGTCGTTTGCATCGATGTCGAGCTTTGCGAGCACGACCATGAACGCGCGCGACACGTCATCGGTGCAATAGCCCGTCGAGCGGTTCGGCACGTCCTCGACGGCGTGCTGAATCACACCGACGTCGTCGGTGAGTGCGATCAGGTGATCGAGTTCAGGCAGAATGGATCAGCTCCAATTCTTGCGGTGCCAGCTCCGCAAACAGTTTGCCGTATTGAACGGCCACGTGGGGCCATGTCATCTGGCGTCCGAACCGGTACGCGCGGCGCTCGGTGGCGCGGCGAAGCGCGGGATCGTCGAGCAGGCCGCTCACCAGCTGCGCGATCGATTTTGCGTCGCGGAAGCTGCACAAGAAGCCCCGATGATTCGCAAGCACTTCCTGCGCGTACAGATACGGCGTCGACACAATCGCCTTGCCGCAGCCCACCGCATAAGCGAGCGTGCCGCTGACGATTTGCGTCGGGTTCAAATACGGGGTGAGGTAAATGTCCGTTGCTTCGAGGTAACTGACCAGTTCGTCGAAATCCAGATACTTGTCGATCAACTGCACGTTGTGCTGCAGACCATACTGCCGCACGAGCTGCTGCAGCGATTCGCGATACGACTCCCCTTCCTGCCGGCGCACGACCGGATGCGTTTCGCCCAGAATGAGATACAGCGCTTCGGGGTGGCGTTTCACGACGTCGCGCATCGCGTCGATCGCGAATTCCAAACCTTTGCCGCGATTGATGAGGCCGAACGTGGAAATGACCATGCGCTCGCCGATGCCGAACGAGGCTTTGAACGGCCCGGTTTCGCGGAACGCGACATCCGGCACGCCGTGATGAATCACGCGCAAGCGCGTCGTGTCGACGCGGTAGACGTTGCTCAGTAAATCGCGACCGGTTTCAGACAGAACCACGACGCTGCTTGCGAAACGGCAAAGATCGCGCGTTACGCGCAGCATCACTTCGTCGGGTTCCGGCAGCACGGTATGCAGCGTCAGAACGACCGGCTTCTCGGTCGCGCGCATCAAATCGATCAGCCACTCGCCGCGCTCCCCACCGAACAAGCCGTATTCGTGCTGAATGTTCAGCACGCTCGCGGGATGCGCGTTGAGGATTGCCGCGACGTCTGCATACGACTCGCGCGCGTTTTGCCTCAGGCGCGCGACGACTTCCGGGCCGTAGGCGCGTACTTCGCCGCCCGGTTCGTCGATCGCGATAATCTCGCTGCTGGTATGAAACGCGCGATCGAACGAGTCGACCACGTCCTTCGTAAAGGTCGCAATTCCGCATTCGCGCGGCGGGAACGAACCCAAAAACAGCGTGCGCGGAACAGAGACCACGGCGAGCGTGTCTGAGGGTCTGCCTGTCACCAAGATCTCCAAACGCCAGCCGGGAGAGAATTTTACACAAGCAAGCGGGCTAAGCTGGCGGCTACCCCCCTGCAACGGACGAGCATTTTATACCCGTCGCGGCTTAAAGGATAAACCTTGCATAACGACCGAGGGTTGCGCCCGCTTGACTATTATCGCGCGGCGATAGGCGCCGTAGGCCCGACGCGAGCCCCTTCGGGCAGCACAGTGTTTGCTTCGATGACCGCGTCGTGACCGATGACGCTTCCGCGGCTGACGACTGCACGCGACGCCGATGCGCGCACCGCTCGCGACGATCGATTCGTCGATTGTCGCGCCGTCTTCAACGATTACGGCGTCCCATAACACGCAGTCCGTCAAGCGCGCACGCGGACCAATTTTGCATCCATGACCCAGCACGACGTTCGGTCCGACTTTGGCCGACGGATCGATCTCGACACCGTTGCCGACGTGCACCGGCGCGATGACGTTTTCGGGATGAACGGTGCTCGAGCCGGGCCCGTTCACGCCGGGTTCCATTTTCAGCGGCATTGCACCGGAAAGAATGTCGCGATGCGCGTTCAGGTAATGCTCCGGACGTCCCAGATCGATCCAATAATCGTTCGTCGTATACGCGTAGAGCGCGTGATCGTCCGCGAGGATTTTCGGAAACGTTTCGCGTTCGATCGAAACGTTACGCCCCGGCGGAATGAGGTCGAGCACCGCCTTTTCGAGCAAGTACGTACCGGCGTTGACTTCGTTCGTCGGCTCGGTGCCTTTGGGCGGTTTCTCGACGAACTGCGAGATGCGGCCGTTTTCATCGTGCACGACGCAGCCGAATGCCGACGGATCTTCGGCTCGAATCAAATGCAGTACGCCCAATCCGCCTTTGGATTCATGGCAGCGGATCATCGCTTCGAGATCGAGGCTGGTCAGCACGTCCCCATTGAGCACGAAGAACGGCCCGTTGATGTATTGTTCGACGTTTTTGATGGCACCGGCCGTGCCGAGCGGCTCGTCCTCGATGACGTACGTGATTTTCATCCCGAAGTCGGAACCATCGCCGAAGTATTCGGTAATCGCCTGCGGCATGTAGCCGGCGGGCAGAATGACGTCGCGAATGGCGGCATCGTACAACCGTTCGAGCGTGCGCGCCAGAAACGGCACGTTCATGATCGGCACCATCGGTTTCGGCGTACCGAACGTGAGCGGGCGAAGCCGCGTTCCCTCACCGCCGACCAACACGATTGCCTGCACGAGCCGTCTCCCTCGGGTGGAAAATGGAAACAAGGAGGCGTCTTGCGCCTCACATCGTGGGTATTCCCTTCACGGCGAGCACAAAAACGCTAGGGGACGGTTGCTGGGTCGTGGTGTTGCGGCAATATCGCGGCAACAACTTGTCTACAGACACCGAACGCATGTTCGATATAATATTAGTATGGGCAGGCGGGTGCACGATTGGGCGGCGATTCAGCGGTATCACGATGAGGGACACGGATTTGCGGAATGTCAGCGGCGAGTTCGGTTTTACGCACACGGCTTGGGTGAAGGCCATCAAGCGTGGAGACTACGCGGACCGCTCCGACGCCGGCTTTGCGACGATCGTCGGCGGCGCTACGATTGGGCGGCGGTGCAGACGTATTACGATGAGGGACACTTCGTATCGAGCACTGCAGCGAAATTTGGCTTTAACTCGATGTCTTGGCACGAGGCGCGCCAGCGTGGAGAAATAAAGACGCGCCCATCCGGAGTGCCGCTCGATCAGCTGCTTAGTCAGGGCGGTAGCCGGCGCAACGTTAAATTGCGGCTTTTGCGCGCCGGAGTGCTGGAGAATCGCTGCGAAGTTTGGCGGAGTGACCGAATGGCTTGGGGAACCGCTAGTTATGCATCTCGATCACGTCAACGGCATTCGGAACGATCATCGCCTTGAAAACTTGCGCATGCTTTGCCCCAATTGCCATAGCCAGACCCCGACGTATAGTGGTCGAAACGTAAAGCGGCGCGTAAATCGCTTGCAAGGGCCGGGGCACCCGGTGTAGTATAACCGTCGCTGCTCATTCCCGGGTAGTTCAGTGGAAGAACGCCAGACTCTGAATCTGGATGCCGGTGGTTCGAGTCCATCCCCGGGAGCGTTGCGGCCCTATCGTCTAGAGGCCTAGGACGCCGCCCTCTCACGGCGGTAACACGGGTTCGAATCCCGTTGGGGCTACCAATTCCAAATAGAAAAATGCCGAAAATTCTTGCGCTCTTCTTTTTGCGCAAGCCTCCCGATTTAAGAATCGGTTGCAGGGACGACGATTCGGGCGTTACTCTTTCATCGATACTGTCATATGTCGGCTCGAATCATCATCGGGTCACGACAGGATCTAGCACCCCCGACCGTTATCATTTGCGCGGATCGCTGCAAAGTCGTTCATTGCTCCATTGCACCTTTCAAACGTTAGTTAGTGCGGCTCTGCGGAATCTCGAATCCGTGCGTCGATGTGCCTAGACGTTACCTAGACGATAGCCTCCTAGAATTCGATCCATGAAAACCTTCGGCGTCGTCACTCTTGCGGCCGCGGCCTGCGCTGTCGTCCTCTCCGCGCTCCCTGCCCAGGCTCAAATGGCAGACGGGCAAGTGCACGTGTACCTGATCTCTTCGAACGGCAAGACCGAAATCACTAAGGGTCAGCCGGCCGAATCCGTCAACCCGGACAAGCCCAACGCGCTTTCCATGTTCCTGCCCATCGTGCCGTCCACCATGAAAGTCCACACGCAATTCGGCGTGCAGGGGACGCACGCCACAACGGTGACCACGCAGTCGCCGGTCTTCGAGATAAAGATCCCAAGCGGCGGCGTCGTCGATCCGGCACACTTCACACCCGCCCTGATTCGGCTGCGCGTCGACGGTAACCGGCGGCTGATCGATACGCAGACGACGACATCGCACATACGTACCGGTATGAATACCGTCGATCCCCTCGCCGACGAGCGCGCGCAGAGCACGGTCCAAAACCTAGGAGCGGGCCGCTATCGCATAACGCCGGCGCAGCCGCTGCCGCCCGGAGAATACGCGGTCGCAATGCGCGACCCTGACGTGCAGCCTGTCACGTACTCAAGCACGGGGCAGAGCGCGCAGCGGACCTCGAAGCAACAAATCTATCAAGGTTGGGCCTGGGACTTCAGCGTTTCCGCCGCGCCGCAATGATACAGCGTCTCTCCTTTTTGCGAAGGCCGCGTTAGTAGTCTGCTCGCTGCTGAGTTTGGCGATTCCCGCTCCGGCCCAAGGCGGCATTGAATGCACGTGTGACGACCTTGCGCAGATCCAGTACCGCATCATGGAAGATCAAAAAGCCATTGAAACCTTCGCTGAAATCGACGCACGCAATCCTGGGCGCGCACCAGCGCGACTGGGAGCAGTTCGTGCAAAGCCGGCTGGATGCGTTTGCGCAGGGCAGTCCACTGAGATCGCCGTTCATCGGCGGCGAGCAAGCCAAGACGAGAGAAGTCGATCTCCGGCCGGATATCTTTTGGCTAACCGGCGCGACGTCGTGCTTGACGACCCTGCCGCCGGATTTCAATACAGTTCACACGCCCTGCATGCGTCGGGCGCTGCTCATCCACGAGGACATCCACCGGCAATTCTGCGAGCGCGCGAAAGCAAACGGCGGTTATCACGTATACCGGGTGACCGCCGGTGAAGAAGTCATGGCGTACGGCAAAGAGCAGCGGTATCTTTTGGACGAGCGAAAGCAACTGCTCTGCAACTGCGACTACTATGCGCTCAAATTCAGCGGAACCGCTATCTCGGGCATTGGACGACGAGCAACATGCAGCAGAACGACATGTGGACGGTCACGTCTCTCGACTGCCCAAGCCCGCGATCGTGCAATTCCGCTTCAGCGCCAAGAACGGAACGCTCCAGGGGACGGCTCAAAGGCGCGAATGTACATGAACGACCCCAACGTGGGCAAACGTGCAGCATTGCAGCTGCGAGAGCAAAGGGACGATCGGCGATTCGTTTGAGGTGGCCGGTGACTCTCGCGTGGTCCGGCGCTGAACGTCGCGACGACGACCGATTCGCATTCAAGAATCCGGGCAATGCTCGACGATTCGCGGCATGACGTCGCATTCGTTCAGCGCGCAGCCGAATATTACGGGATCGACCCTGTGGCAATTCACGGCGCTCGACGATCCCGTGAAGCACCACGACAACGATCAGAACGACGCTTTCGCGATTTTAAAACGACACTCATCGTCAACGACAAGTGGAAAAACGTGACGGCCGCCGATCATCGCGGAAGTACCGTGGAACAAGCACTTCACGTCATCGGTCTAGCAGTAGACTGCTAGCGGAAAGAATGTCATGAACTTGATGCAAACAGCTCGGGCGCTCGCGGTATCGATCTTCTGCGGCTCCATGCTCGTCTTTGCCGCGGGAAGCGCCAGCGCTGACGAAGGCTACTTCTACGGCAGCGCCGGCCCCAGCACGGGCGGCCCGTTCTATCTGCTGGGCGGCCGGTACTTCATCGACGTTTGGGCGCGAATGCCGCCGAACACAAGCGATCCGGAATGCATATTCGGCGGTGTGCTCGAGCGCGTGGGAAGCTCTGAAGGCTTCGCAATAGCAAAAGGAGTCACGCTCTCCAACGACATGATGCCGTATCATTACACCCCTACCGTGACGCTCCCGAGCGGGACATATCGGATTCACATTGCACTGCCGAGCGATTGTAATTGGTCCGCGGCAATCGTTACCGCGGGCGATAGCCACGACCCACCCGGCGTTTCCGTGGTGAACGTAGCCGTCGTCAACGGCAACGCTTTCACGAGCACGACTACGTTACCGCTCGGCTCCCGCGCGATGTTTTCGGCGCAATACCGGGCTCCGGGAGTCGACGCGCAATCGATCTCGGCGACAATTGAACTGTCAAGTCGCGGAAAAACGGTCGCGAGTTACCCCGCTAAACTCGGACATGACGCAAACCACGTCGATTACGTGTATCAGGAGATCGTCTGGGGCGAGCGCGATGCGCGCTACCTTGGGCCGATGAAGGCGCGCCTGGTCTTGAAAGCCGGTTCAACGATCGTGAGCAGCAGCAGAACGTTCACGCTTGTGCGATAGCCGCAAGCCGCGGGCCAAAGATCGTGCTCGTGCGCGTCGACGATCTCCCGATGGAAGCCGATCGCTTCGTAGGCGTCCGAGGAAGACGTCGCGCGGATCGTTTCCAAGCGGCTGCCAAAGACTGCATAAGACTGCTCCAGATTCGCCCGCGCTTCCGCATCCTTACCCGCTGCGCGATACACCTGCGCCGCTACCCAAAAGAGCCGCTCCGGCTCCTCGACTTCGTCGCACCGTTCCTGGAGCAGCGGTGCGAATCGTTCGACGGCCGCCAAGCTTCCGCGATGCGTCCATTGCGGAGATAGGCGTTCGCCAAGTTTGCTAACGAATCGCTCGCGAGCGCTTCCAATCCGGATTCCTCCGTCAACGCGATCGCTTGTTCAAAGTGAGCGATCGCAGCATCGTAATGGCCAAGCTCGACCTCCGCCTGACCGAGGACGTCGATTGCCGCCGCGCGGTTTTGCGAGTTGGTGCGCGTCGTTAGAATCACTGCTTCACTTGCGAGCTCGTATGCCCGCGGGAAGTCGCCGCAACGCAGACACGCGCTGCTCGCGTTGATCGTAGCCGTTTCCAGAAACAGCGGCGCATTCGTCTGGGTCGAGCGCCGCCGGACCTCGTCGGAGATCGCGAGGGCCTTCCGGCACCGTCCCAGCCGCAGCTCGTTCACCGCCATGTTGTGCAGCGCCGCGATCACACCTTGCTGATGCGCCATTGCTTCGAAAAGAGCAAATGCGCGCTCGTACTGTTTCCCGGCGTCATCGAGATGAAACTGCAAGGAAAGCGCGATGCCCATCGCGTTGCAGCGCCGTAGCCTCGTAGTACCGGTCGCCGATCTGCGTTGCCAATTCGAGCATTTCGCGAGAAACGGCGAGGAGTTCGACTCCGGTCTTGTGCATATTGAGATACCGGCTCCAAGCGTAGAGCACGCGCAGGCGCAATGCGGGATCGCCGGCTTCGATACTAAGCGATCTTGCCGCCGCAACGTGTTGCGCAGCGCTCTCGAACTCACCGCAGCGTTCGTATGCCTCCGCCAACCTGCAATGGCTATCCACTTTCGCCGAAGCATCCTCTGATTGCAGTGCGAGTTCGAGCGCTTGGCGGCAAGACGCCTTGGCTTGCTCGTAGCGGCCGGTCAACATGAAGTATCGACCCTCGACCAGAAGCGCGTTTGCCGTTTCAGACGATGAACCGAGAGATTCGGCCATCGCCTTGTACTCCGCGATTGCGCGAGCCTCTGCGTCGCGCTCAGCCAAATAGTGATACAGATCGATCCGCCGCGCGAGCACTTCGATGTGTAACGGTGCATCGCTGAGATTTCAATCAGATCGCGAGACTTCATCGACGTCGCGACGGCGAGCCTCGCCGTTGCCAAGCCTGGCATGCGCGCGTTCTCGAAGCAACAACAGGTTCGCGCGGGCCGGCGCGTCGGTCGTGAGTTCGAGCCCGCGTGTAGCGCGAGCGACGGCCTCTTCGTAAGCAAAAACTTCAAGCGCCAGGGATGCGGCGTGCTCGAAGTAGCGCGCGGCACGGCTCGGCTCGGTGCCGCGTTCAAAGTGATAGGCGATTCGATGCGCGAAGTCGTCGAGGCGATCGCCGTACATCTCTTCCATCGCCACAGCGACGCGACGATGCCGTCGCTTGAGGTTGCGTTCGCCGGCTTCGGAATAAATGGCGCCCTCGATCAGTTGATGTGAAAACGTATAGTCTCCCCGCTCGCCGGGGATGGCTTCACGAATGAGATGGCGATCGAGCAGTTCGTCCAGCCCGCCGATCACGCGATCTTCGCTCCATCCGCTCAACTCTCGCAGCAGATCGACGTCAAACGCGTTTCCAACGATTGCAGCCATTTCGGCGAGGGATCGCGAGCTCTCGGACAAGCGCGAAAGGCGGCTTGCGACGATTTCTTTGAGCCCGAGGGGAAGGGCGTTGCGCAGGTCCGCTGCGGTGCCCGACTCGCGCACGTCGCGAATGAGCTCGGTAAGGAAGAGCGGGCTGCCCTCGCTGCGCGCATAGAGCGTCGAAGCGAGCTCGCGAAAATGCGGTTGTCTCTTGGAGAGTTTTTTCACCAGCTGCTGCGACCGCGGACTCTGAGACCGGCCCAACTGTCACACGGAACGAGTGCGGATCGCGCGCCAGCGCGCGGCGCAGCTTTCGAAGCGGATGCCGCCGACCCGCCTCTTCGTCGCGATACGATCCCAGCACGATCAGCCGCATCGCACTTGTGCGGTGCGAGAGATATTCCAAGAAGTCGATCGTCGCGGAACCTGCCCAGTGCAGGTCCTCGAGAACGAGCAACATCGGCCGTTCGTTGCGCCAATGCGCCGACGACTTGGACGAGCGCCTCGAAAAGCCGGCCCCGCTCTTGGGCCGCGCCGACTTGCGCCGGCGGTTGCAGATTCGGGCATCGGTCGCGCAATTCGGGGATCAGCGTCGCGAGAACCGAGAGCCAAATACCCTCGATTTTTGCGGAAGCGATCAGCGGAAGCGCATTTCGCAGCGCCTGAATGAACGGTTCGTACGGAACCGCCTCGTTAACGGTTGCGCCGCCCTGCAGAACGCGCCCGCCCTCCGCGGTCACCAAGCGCGAAAACTCGGAGAGCAAACGAGTTTTGCCGATTCCCGCCTCGCCGCCGATCAATCCGACGCTACCCGAGCCGCGCGCCGCTCGCGTCCACCACGTTCGCAGCTGATCGAGTTCCGTTTCGCGACCGACGAAGGGGAGCATCCAACGCTGCCGGGCGTTCTCGGTCTGTGCGCTCATTTCGCCGGCGGAGCGCGTCACCGGCGCGTTGCGTAGAATCGATTCATAGCAAGCGCGGGTTTCGGCCATCGGTTCGACGTCCAGGACTGCGCGAAGGCGTTTTGCGAATTGTTCAAACTCTGAAAGCGCTCCGCTGCGATCGCCCATCGCATAACGCAGCTCCATGACTTGCCGAATCGTATCCTCGCGGACGGCATCCATCGCCAGCAGGCGCTGGGCGTAGCTCAACGCCCGCGCAAATTCGCCGTCGCTGCGCGCCGAATCGCTCAGCCGTTCGAGATAGCGAATCTGCAGGTTGCGCAAGCGCTCGCGGTCGTACACGAGCCATTCGTCAAGTGCATCTTCCAGCAGATCGCCGGCGTAGAGGTCAACGGCTTGCGCAAGCGCTTTTGCATCCTCGCCCGAACGCTCGAACTCGGCGACGTCGACGCGGCAGCGGGCGCGCACGTTCCATTGCAATGTGGTGCGGCCGTGCGCGAGAACCCACGGGCAGTCAGGTTCGCTCGGCGGCAAGGCGTTCTGCAAATAGTGCAAATGGCGCCGCAGATTCGAGCGCGCATCACTCTCGGTTTCGTCCGGCCAGAGCGCAAACGCGGCGGCCTCGCGGGCAACGGCCTTTCCTCGATGCAAGACCAGGTAAGCGAGCAGCGGAAGCGTGCGCGGCGGGGCAACGAAACGCCATGCCTGTTCGTCGTACGCGAATCGCGGCTTTCCGAAGAGCCCGATGAACAAGCCGGGGCGCTTGCGCGCTCCCGTCCCGGCGGCCGTCCCATAGTCAAAGCCTATCATACCGACCATTCATGGTCACGGGCGGGCGAGCGGATTCAGCGTCTTCTCGCTTGGATCGGTGGCGGTTGAGCCTCGCGTCTGGGCGCTGATGTACCGCGACAGACTTCGTAATTCGGTGAAGTATTGCCGTCCGCCGGTCGCGAGATGGTCAACCGATCCCCGCCAAGGTGCTTGATCCGTCCGCCCTCGGCTTCCAAAGTCTTACGAGAAACACATGTTCCGTTCGTTTTTGTGCCACGCGAGCAGTATGCGGGAGTCGCCGTCTACGCAACGTCTAGACGGTATCTCAACGAAGTTGGTCTAGAATCCGCACATGACACGACTCAGGCTCACCACGACCGGCGCGATTGGGGACGATCGCGGTCCCGTAAAAGTTGAACGCATTACGCAGATGTTCCAGCCGTCCGTTTGGGACTTCATCGTTGACGGCCGAACGCCATGAAGTTTGCGCCCGTCAGAACGATTGTTGGAGTCGCGGCGATCTGCCTCGTCGTAACGCTCGCAATTCCGGCGGGCGGCGCTACCGGTATTGAATGTTCGTGCGATGACCTTGCGCAGATTCAATATCGTATTCTGGAGGACTCGGCGGCAATTCGATGCATTTCAGCGGATGCTTCAATCTGAGCATCCGGAGGATCTCCGTCAACGCGATTGGGAACCTTATGTTCAAGGCCGGCTGAATGCTTTTGCGCGCGGCAGTAAACTGCTCAGCCCATTCCCGCGCGGCGAGCAACCCAGGACCGGTGAAGTTGATATTGCGAGAAGACCTGTTCTTCCTCTTCGGCCAAACATCGTGCCTTACTAGTGTGCCGAAAGATTTCGCAACGCTGCACACGCCATGCATGCGAAAAGCCTTATCCATCCATGAAGACATGCACCGGGAATTCTGCGAGCGGGCAAAGGCCGGCGGGAAGTATCACGTGTACCAAGTGACTCCCGCAGAAGAGTCAAAGCCTATGCCCGGGAGCAACAGTTCCTGACCGACGAACGGAAAACCCTCATCTGCAACTGCGACTATTACGCGCTCAAACTCGAGGCGACTGATTCGCTGGACGCGCAACTCCCGGTCGAGACCCAACGCCAGGCCTGGCAGTTGTTCGGAGCGCCGAAACTCCCATTGCCCAAAGCCCTTTCGTACAAGTTCCACTTGGGGCTTCCGACGGTAATCTGAGCGGCGATGCCACCGGTGCAATGCACGTCAATATCGAATCAGCCGGCGGGACTATTGCGTGTACTTTGGAAGAAAGCCCAGTGCGGGCGAGTCGGTCACCGTGGGGCACTTCAACGAGGCGTTTTCGGTCAGCGGTCGACTGGCGCACGGCTTTGCGCCCGTTTTGACGACGAAAATGGGCGACTTCGTAGCCCGGACCGATTGCACGAACAAAGCAAATTCTATAGTGGGCCTTCAGGTCTAAACTCGTCGGCGACCGGCACCACGGCCTTGCGTTTCGCCAATCTGAACGAGGCCTTCGATCAACCGGCCACGTTTCAATACGTCGCCTCAGACTTCAAAGCGACGCTCGTGGTGAACGACAAGTGGAAGGGCGTCCTCGCCAAAGACCATCGCGGCAGCTCCGTTGACGACGCTCTGCGGTTAATCGGCTTAACCGTCGATTGTTGACGCTCCGGCGTTTTTAGGAAAGCAAATCATGAAACACACTCTTGCATTATTGACGCTGCTCGCGTCATGTCTAACACCGTCGTCAGCGAACGCGGACGTTTCACACTTGATCGGCGCGTGGAATCCTCCGCCCGCCGGCGGATGGACGTTCGCCGTGGTGTACCGGACCGGCGCGAAGTGCGACGTTGAAGCACTGCACACGTTTACCGATGCGGGCGTCGATTATCGCGTACTTTCCGACTGGAAGTGCACGTATGCCGCGACCGGCAACACGATCCTTCGGAGGTTCACGGCGTACGGTGAGGTTGGGAAGTCCGTCAAGAAACCGTCGTTCGACTATATTCGCGCGCTCGAGCCTGATGCCGCAGGTCCGCAACCGCAAGCGACGGTTCGGTACCGGCTGGCGCGAACCCCGAGCGGCGATGCCCAACTCGTGGTTTTGAAAGCGGACGGCGATGTAGCGGCGACCTTGACCAAAGGCTCGGAGCTCGCTATTTCATTATAGCGAGAATGGCACCATGAATACGATCTTTGTTCGTAGGCCCTCGAGGCGCGCGATCCGTTCTTTGCGACTACCGCGTTGTGTGCGCCTGAATCACCTTCTGAAGCGCACCGAACAATTGCGGCAGATGGCTCTGGCTTTCCACCGGCCGGCTGTTGGCGAAAATCGCAACCACCAGACCGGACTGCGGAAAGTACAGATGCGCCGCGCGAAACCCGAGCGTTTCACCTTGATAGAACCAGAACGTCCCCATCTTCGGATCGTAACGTTCCGCCACGCCGAGGCCGAAGCCGGAGGGATCGCTTGCGGTCGGCGCGCTTATTGGTTTTCCGGTTTTCGTCGAAACGAGACTCATGAGTTCGCGTTTCTGTTTTGCCGGCAAAAGGTGCGTTCCGGTATATAACTGGCGCGCCCACGAGACCAAGTCTTGCGGCGTCGAGACCATCGACCCAGCGCCCTGCGCCCACGAAAGGCTCGTGCGGCTCACATCTTTTCCGAGCAGCGCACGCAAACCCGGTTCGTCGTTCTCGTAGTAGCCGGCAACGATCCGTGCGGCAATCGATGATGGATAGATCGTCGACGTGTAAAACGTGTTTGTCAAGCCCGCGCTCGCGATGATGCGCGCCATTTCAGTTTCGAAACTGTGACTTTTGCTTCGCGCATCGACGATTTCTTGCGCGAGTAAATAACCTGTATTCGAATAGTGATACTTCGTACCGGGCGCGTAGCGAATCTGCGGGTAGACCATGCGAATGAGCGCATCGGCGGAAACGTTCGCGTTCGGATGTGCAGCGTAACTGCGCTCCCATGCGGCGGTGTTGTCGTACGATTCGAGCCCGCTGGTCATGTTCAGGAGACGTCGCAATGTGAGACGGCGGTAAGCCGGATATTGCGGAAGATATTTTCCAATCGGCGCGTCGATGGACAGGCGCCCTTGCGCTTCCAATTGCAACACAGTGACGGCGGTAAAGGCTTTGGTGTTGCTCCCGATTTGATACAGACTCGCCGGCGTAACCGGCGTGCTGCCCTGGTACGTCGTCGTGCCTGCAGCAATGTTGATGTCCGGCTGGGATGCGCTCGGGCTGACCGTCAGTGACAGTGCGGAGAGATGTTCTTTGGCGCCGCGCTCCGTTAGGTAATTAAATAGAACGCGCTGGAGATCGGTGGTGGTGGACGACGATGGAGACGCGGCCAGCGTGAATAACGCAAGGGCAACGGCAGCCAGCAATCGGCGCATGTGCGATCCTCCATAACGTACGTTCCTATTGCACTCGGTCAACGCGTGCTCCCTGCGCAAGTCACTCGATTGTACAGGAATCGAGCCCGAGTCCGCTCGGGCGATTCAATTTTATGGTCACCGTTGCGTGATATCATCGAGAGGTGCGTTGCGCGGCTCTAGTGCTAGTGGTTCTCCTAAGCGGTTGCCCAAATCAGACCAGCAGAAACTATCAGCAAACATCTTCAACTCGTCCGAAACCAACGGCCGCGAGCGCGCACGGGAGCGAGGCGTGGAGACGGTTCGCCTACATCGGGCCTTCCTGCACCGAAGTCGCAAGTACGACCGGCACGCGAACGTACGTCATTCATCTCTTTCACGTTCACGACCCCGGTAGACGAGTCGACGAAGACTTCCCCGAAGAATCCCGGATCGTAAAGACTTCCAAAGAAATAATCATCATGCCGCCGGACGAGGAACCGCAATATTTTTCGCGCGCAGCAGTTGTCACGCACGACATCACTAACGTGCAGTACGTCTTTGCTTACCCGGGAGATCCCGCGCCGCCTTGCAGCGTCGAGCGTTTCCGCTCATCGTCAGGTAAACCGCACGCCGCTCAGCCTACTTCCCTAAAACGATAACCACTTCGCAAGGCGCATTCGTGCCTTCGGGCCGGCAGAACGAGCCGCGATACGTCCAGCCGTGCTGCGCTGCATCATTGAGCACGCCTTCGAGGTTGTTGATGTCGGCAGACAACAGATGATACGTCGGAACCGTTGCGGCGTGGGCGACGGACACCGGGCGCAAAGCGGAGACCACCGCAATCAGCGCCATGACCAAGCAAAATGCATAGCCTTTCCAGCTCATAGAACGCACCTCCATAAACGATTGCGTCAGCTACGGTTCGATGTTGCGCCGCTACGTACCGCCTGCGTTGGTCGTCGCCGGCTGTGCGAATTTTACCTCAATAACCGTCCCCGCCGGAACCGTAATATCGGTCTTCAAGGTCTGCGAAAGCGCATAGCCGCCGGCCGCGCCGATGAGACCGCCGTGCTTCTTGCCGGTGCGTTTGGCGACTTCGTGTCCGGCGACGGCGCCGCCGATCATCAAACCGATTGTCCGCAGACGATGCGACCTCGGTTCGAACTGCTTCATCGACACCAAATGTACGTCCGCCGACGCTTTCGTTCCGTCAGGCATGCGAATATCGTCGAATACCAGCGTCATCGCAGGGTTGCGCATCGGTCCAGCTGCGCGGACGTCCTCGACGTGACCGTCGATGACCGCGCCGTGAAGAGCCGGATTTTTATGAAAGAACGTATCGGTCTGCGCGAGCGCGAACGTGTCGCCGTCATGGCTGATCTTCGTGCCGATCGCGTGATCCAACTTACCGTAGTAGTCCGTGCCGGCGGCAACGACTTGCGTTCCACCGCCGCCCGGTGCACCGGGTGACTGCGCGCTGCGCGTCGTCACGTCGGAGCGATGTCCGCACGCGCTGAGCGCGAGAGCAAACAATGCGGCGGCAACCGCGGCGGTTCCGCGAATCGTCGTTCGAGGATACATCATGTTACAACCCCACCTTCGAGAGTATGCCTTGCGCAAAGTTCGGTGCGAAATGCTGCAACACTTGCGGATTATTTTGAATGAACGACACGACTGCATCCTTTGCGCCGCTCGGGTTCGACCGCAATTGCGAGACCAGTCCCATCGCTTGCTGCGCTAAATCGTTCTGACCGTTCTGCTGCAAATTGTTTGCGGCCGTTTCAACGTGTCCGGCCAGTTCGTTATTGTCCATGGAGTTCACATGATCGTTCGCCGCCCCGCCAACGCTTTGCGAATCGAGAGCGCCCGAGGCGGCTTGCTCCACCATATTTTTCAGGTTGTCGAACATGTACTAGCTCCTTTCAAAAGTAGAGAATTCAGCCGGCCGCCGGGCCGGCAGCACGGCGCATGCTTGCGGCGGATTTACATCCGCATGTTCATCGGGGACATCGTATCCATGTAGCGGATGTGCTGCAGCAGTCCCGTCCATGCTGCGGGCGATATACCCATGTCGCCGCGGAATGGACACTGCAATTCGAAGATCATCACGATCATCGTAACGATGAGGACCGCGACCGCCGAAGTCATGACGAGGTGGGTCCGAATATTTCGCATTCCGAAGAGCATGCAGAACCCGACGACGACGATCGCGCCGATGGCGAGCATCACCCACTCCATCCACGACATCGCCGGTTCGTTCGAGGCTAAGCGGCGTAAGCGCTCGTCATGCAGCTGCACCAGCGATTGCATCGTGGCCGTTTGCGCGGTAGATTGCGCGGCGTTTCGGGGCACGTACGTACCCGTAAAGGCTGGTCATTTCCATGATGAGCCGATCGCCTTCAATGCTGAAGCGCCCATCCTGCATCATCGGCCACTCGTTGCGGACCATATCGTTCGCATACGCTGACATGTCGCGGCGCAGCCTCGAACGCAGAGCAGGTGGAAATCCGACGGCGGAATGCCACGCGTCGGAAACTGCCGCAGCCTCCGTCGAAACGCGATCGGCGGCCGATTCGTATTGTTGCCACACGACGACGGTGAGAAATCCGAGCACCACCGCGTAGAGCGTGCCGGCAATGGCGATGATGAAACCGCCGACCTGATTATGCTCTTCCCAATCCGTCGCCCGATAGCGTGCATGGATGGCCAGTTGCGCGCCGCACACCAATGCGACGCCGAACACGATCGCCGCTGCGAGCAGCAGCGGCGATGGTACGTGGTACAAAACCATGCCCGCCTCCCGAACGCGGTTTTACTGTTTCGTGCACACCGACTTCGACATCATTACCTTGCCTTTGTTATCCCGGAACGCCTGCGTCGTCGTCGTGGTGTTTCCGGACATCGAGGTCTTGGCCGGGAACAGGTTTCCCTTGGGCAAACTCGTGGGATATGCGTACGTCCACGTCGCGTTGTTCGGGTCCTTCGACATCGTTTGCATGACGCTCATCGCGCCGCCGTCTGCGACGGAATTCGCAAGATAGCGTTGGAACGTATGACTCCAGCGCATATACGTAGTGCTCGGAAAATCGCCGGTTTCGCGCGTCACATAGTACGACCCCTGAAGCTTTGTGATCGCGACGTCGGGTTTTTTGCTCGCAGGCGTATCCACGCAATGCCACGTTCCGACCTGCGCGGAAAGTTTGTCGAACATCTTCTGATCGGCTGCCGTGTAACCCGGAAGCAATGCCGCCGACGCGGTTGCCATTGCGCAGAGCACGACAAGCGCTAGTGCGGGAAAAGAACGAAACTTCATAACGTCTCCTTAAGCGAAGCACACGAGAGTGCCGCGGATGCGAGCTTTGGAGAAAACGCACGCTCGCCCTTGAGTATTTACGCCCACCGATGCGCGAACGAACGGCCGCTCGCCCGCTGAATTATGCCGATTCACGAGCATACTAGACAGCCTAACGGACCGGGTGTATGATTCACCTAAAATTTTAGGTTACGCACGCGGAGGTGCCGGTGCCACGTCCTAAATCCGAAGGTTTGACCGAGGTCGAGCAACGCCTTATGGAGGTGCTTTGGTCCGCGGGAAGCGGCACCGTGAGCGAAGTGCTCGCCGCGATCGAATCGCAAAAGCAGCTCGCGTTCAACACCGTGCAGACCATGCTGCGTATCCTCGAGCAAAAAGGCTACGTCCGCCACACTGAAGAGGGACGCGCGTTCCGCTATTTTCCGATCGTCGATCGCGCGACCGCCTCGCGTAAAGCCGTTCAAAACGTCGTACGCCGCTTCTTCGGTTCGCCGGGCGCGCTCGCGTTGAATTTGCTGCAAAGCGAGGACGTTTCGCCCGAGGAGCTCGCGCGGATCCGCAGGTTGATCGCGGAACAGGAGCACCCGACGTGAACGCCGGCCTTCTTCTCGCGGCACTGTTCAACGGTGCCTGGCAGGGCGTCGTCTTATGCGCCCTCGCGTTTTTCGCATTCCGTTTTTTCAGGCGCCCGAATGCGACCACGATGTTTACCGTCTGGAGTGCGCTGCTCACGATCGTCGTCGTGCTGCCCGTCCTGAATTACACGTTTGCACCCAAACCGTTCGTGGTGCACGTCGTCTCGCCGATGCCTCATGCGTTGCAAGCAATGCCCGCGAATCACGCGCTGCCGCCTGCGGCAACTGCGGCGAATATCGCGCTCACGCATATGCCGCTGCCGGGTCCAGCGGCGACCAGTCCTTTCGCGCGGGGACGAGAGTGGACTTCCGCCGCGCTCCGCGCCGTCTTCCGTTATGCGTGGCTCATCCTGCTCGTACTGTCAGCGGCTGCGCTGGCACGCGTCGCCGTGCTCGTTCGCGACATCATTCGCATGCTTGTCGCGCGCGGCCGAGTTCGACCGATCGATCCGCCGCTCGCGCTCGCCGGCAGGATCTCGCGACCGTTCCGTTTCGCCGCGTCCGACGACTTTTCGTCGCCGTGCGTCTTAGGTTTTTCGCCCGCGCTGATCGTCTTACCCAATGCGCTGCTGAGCGGCAAGGAGGGGGAACTCACCAGCGTCGTTCTCCACGAGCGCGAACACGTTCGGCGCTTCGACGACGTGCAAAACGTCTTTCAGCGCTTCATCGGAGCCATCGGCTTCTTCTCTCCCGGAGTTCGCATCGCACTGAGCGAACTCGCGCTCTATCGCGAGCAAATCTGCGACGACGCGGCAATCAATGCCACGGGCGATCGCATCTCCTATGCGATGACGCTTACCGGTTTGGCGCAATGGGCGCAAGGCCGCGGCGCGCCGGTTCCGAATCTGCTCTTCAAACGCAAGCATTTGCTGCATCGCTTGGAAGTGCTGCTCGACTCCGCCGCGAGCCATTCGATGACGACGAATCGCCGTTTCGCGGCCGTCGCCGCAACGTCGCTGCTTGTCGCGTCCCTTGTCGTGCTGCGCGTGCAAGTTCCGGTCATCGCAGAAGCGACGGTGACGCCCACTGCGCTGTTCCATCATATGCAGTACGCGCATCGCACGCATTACGTGCATCACTCGAAGTCGCCCGCACCGCATAAGCGCGTCGTTGCGCGTAATGCGGCGCCTGCGCTGCATCGCGCGCCGACCATTAAACGCGTGGCCGTTCGCTACGCAATCCATCGCAAGACCGTGACGCGGCATCGCATGGTCGCGCAGATCGCGCCTCGCGCGCGCTACGAAGCGATCGCCACCGGGACGGCACAGGTAGCTTATGCGTACACCTATCGGGACACCGATACCACGTCGACGTCGGCAATGCAAGCGCACGTCGGCGCCAACGACAGCAACAACACCGACTTGGTGAACGCGCTCCAAGCCACCGGTATGCGGCACGTGCCGCCGAGTGAGTTGATAGCACTACGCGATCACCGCGTAACCCACGATCTGATTCTCGCCGCCGCTTCATATTACGGGCACGTCACCGCCCACGATCTCACGGTGCTGGCGGATCGCGGCGTCGGCCCTTCCTACATCGGCATGCTCAGTCTGACCGGCTTGACCGGCGTGTCGCCCTACGATACGGCGCAGATGATGGACCATGGCGTGAGTTTGTCGCTCATTCGGGCCGCGCTGAATTATTTCCAACCCCGCCGTCCTGAATCCGACGACTTCATCTACATGGCGGACCACGGCGTCGGCGCGCCGTTCATCGATTCGCTGCGCGAAAACGGCGTCGTGGTGACCTGTTGGCAGGACGTCACGCGGTTACTGAATCACGGCGTCACCGCCTCGTATGCCGCACGCATACGCCGCATGAATCCGCGCGCCGCCGTCTCCGAGATCATTCGCCTGCACGACTCGGGCTTCTAGCGCGGGCGGGCGCCGGGAGGCGTATGCTATACTCTTCCGGTGCAACCGGGAGCGGGGTTCCGCGATGGCAAGCTGCTGCGCATCTTCGTCGACGAAGAGGACCGCGCGGGAACGCAGCCGCTGTACACGGCGGTCGTCGAGTTTTTGCGAAAACGCGGAGTTGCAGGCGCGACGGTCTTTCGCGGCATCGAAGGTTTCGGAAGCCGGCATCAGGTGCACGTTGCGAAAATCTTCTCGTGGGTCGCGAACCTGCCCATCGTCATCGAAGTGGTCGAGGACTCCGGCGTCATCGATGCTCTGCTGCCCGAACTGCGAGCGATGGTTAGGGAAGGCTTAATCACGATCGAAGCGGCGCAGTATCTGCGGTTGACGAAGACGCGGGCGCAGACGCAATGACCGGGCAGTTGTTGCGGGTATTCGTCGGCGAGGACCAGCGCGTGCAAGGGAAGCCGCTGTACGCTGCGATCGTCGAAGCGCTGCGCGACGCAGGTTTTTCGGGCGCGACGGTGCTCAAGGGGATCGAGGGATACGGACGTGATCACGCCGTACATTCCGCGCGCGTCGTCGACTTTTCGACGAACCTGCCGGTCCTCATCGAAGTCCTTGAAACGGAAGAGAAAGTGCTCGATTTCATTCCGATCCTGCGCGCAATGATCGCCGAGGGCCTCATTACGTTGGAAACCGTCGAGCTGCTGCACCATTCGAAAGATCGCGCGTAGGCATGGACGCAAGGGCGTTGCTCGCCGTCGGCATAGGCGGTGCGATAGGCGCAATCTTGCGCTATGCCGTGGGCTCCGCATTTTTGCAGCGCTTCGGCCCCGGTTTTCCATGGGGCACGCTGACGATCAACATCACGGGGAGTTTTTTGATTGGCATCGTCGCGCAACTCGCGGCCACGCGCGCATTCGGCGTCACGCCCATGGTAAGAATCTTCGCCGCCACCGGGGTCCTTGGCGGCTATACGACGTTCTCGACCTTTTCGCTCGATACGCTGGTGCTCGTCGGCGACGGCCCGGCCGTACTAGCAGCGCTCTACGCCGCCGCGAGCGTTATCGGCGGCCTTTTCGCAGCATACGCCGGACAAGTGCTCGCGCGAGCCGCCGCGGGCTGAAGATCTATTTCGCCGAATGTTCTTGACGCAGAAAAACGCGCTCTACGCCGCCCGCCGTGTACAGTTGCCGCGCGCGTTCGAGTATGGCGTCCGCAAATTCCGGCAAATTGCTTCTGAGCCAGAGAATGCGCTGTTCCGGTTTCGGCATGACCGCGCGCGAGCCGCCGCTCTTTGCAACAGGAGCCGCATGAAACGCGATCGCGTCCGCTCCGAGCACTTCATCCATCGCGCGCTCCAGCACTCGCGCAAGCCGCGAGGGATTGGCGCTCGCGACCATATGGGTATGCGTTTGGAGAATGCCCTCGATGGACTCGTCGGCAAAGTCCGGCCCGAAAACGTCGATGTCGTACGTGCAAAATAACGAAAAGCCGAGTTCGCGCTGCAGCGCGCACCACAGATGTTCGAGCGCTATCGCGCCGTCGCGGTTCTTGCGATCCCATAACACCGAGACCATGTCGCCGAAGGCATGCAGCGGAGCACCGGCCGCGCGACGGTGCGCCGCGCGCACTGCTGCGCCTACCGTGCGATCGAACTGTTCGGCGTCGACAGCGTCGTCGCGCATGAAACGCGAAAGCATCTCCGTGCTATCGAACAGCACGAATTCGCCGCTTTGCATGCGCCGCACCGGATCCAGCCCAAGGCGCGCGATCTCGCCGACGATCGCGTTCGCACTCGGCGGCGTAGCGATCGCGACGCATATGCCGTTCGCATTGAGCGCTTCTGCGAGAAAACGACCGGCGTTCGCACCGGTGCGCCGCTCGTCGGCACGATGGAACTCGAGGAAATGCGTCAAAAAATCCAATCCCTATCGGAATCAATCATCACCTTATACCACGCGCGGGGCAAAACCACACCTTAATTTTTAGTGTAATGCGTAATACAGAGAAGCGCCGCATCGGCGTGGACGTGGGCGGCACGAAGATCGAAGTCGTCGTGATGGATGCCGGACGCGCCGAACTCGTTGCGCGAGCGGGTGGCGACTCCGGTGGGCGATTACTCGGCGACGATCGAACGCGTTGCTTCGCTCGTCCGCCGCGCAGAATCGATTGCCGGCGCAACGGCGACGGTCGGGATTGGAACACCCGGCTCGGTTTCAAAAATGACCGGGGTTATGATTGGTGCGAACAGTACCGTGCTGATCGGCAGACCGCTGCGAGAAGATCTCGCACGTGCGATCGGCCGTCCCATTCGCATGGCCAACGACGCGAATTGCTTCCTGCTCTCCGAAGCGCGCGACGGCGCCGCCGCGCAGGCGCGCGTCGCTTTCGGCGTCATTCTCGGCACGGGCGTCGGCGGTGCCGTCGCGGTGCGCGGCGGGGTACTCGAAGGCGCGAACGGGATCGCCGGCGAGTGGGGCCACGATCCGCTTCCCTGGCCAACGCCGGCAGAGCTGCCTGGTCCGGAGTGCTATTGCGGCAAACGCGGCTGCATCGAAACGTTTTTGAGCGGCCCCGCGCTCGCGCGTGAAAAAACCGAACACGGTGACGATCCCGCGCTCGACATGTACGAGGATCGCTTGGCTCGCGCGCTCGCAAGCGTCATCAACATTCTCGATCCCGACGCGATCGTGCTCGGCGGCGGACTGTCGAACTTGGATCGTCTGTATGCAAACGTGCCGAAGCTGCTGCCGCGCTACGTTTTCTCGGACGCCGTTACCACGCGCATCGTAAAAGCGGCGCACGGCGATTCCAGCGGCGTGCGAGGCGCGGCCATGCTTTGGGAACAAGGCGCGTACGATGGCTGAAGAGAGCAAGACGTACACGAACGTGGACCGCGCGCGAGCCGACAATCTGCGATCGCAGATCGCCGCGTTCGTCACGTTGCCGCCGGGCGACAACGGAACGATAGAGAGTCACGGCATGAAGGGCCGCTACGCGTACGACGAAGCCGCTAAGACGCTCACCCTGACGCTCGAAGAACTGCCGGTCTTCGTTCCGCGCGCGATGGTTTGGTCGACGATCGAGCGCGCGTTACACGGGTGAACGCGCTATGCGCGCCGCGAGGCGCGCGTTGTTCTTCACGAGCGCGACGTTCGCAGCCAAACTTCGCCCCGCGGTGAGGTGCAGCAGCCGGTCGAGCAGCCACGGCGTCACCGCTTTACCCGATACACGCGCGCGCGCCGCGTCGCGCACCGCCTCGTCGATGTAGCCGCCGATCTCTTCGGCGGGAATCTCATCCGCGCGCGGTATCGGATTGGCGACGAGCGTTCCGCTGTCCATCCTGAGGTCACGCTTCACCTGAAGAAACTTCGCGATCGCTTCCGGCGCGTCGAACCGAAGCGGCACGGGAAGCCCGCTGCGCCGGCTCCAGAAGGCGGGGAATTCGTCGGTTTGAAATCCGATCACCGGTACGCCGCGCGTTTCCAACGCCTCGAGCGTCTTCGGAAGGTCGAGCAGCGCCTTCGCGCCCGCGCAAACGACCGCAACCGGCGTTCGCGCGAGTTCCTCGACGTCGGCGGAAACGTCCATCGTTTGTTCGACGCCGCGGTGGACGCCGCCGACGCCGCCGGTCGCAAAAACCGATATGCCGGCCAGATGCGCGCACAGCATCGTCGCCGCCACGGTGGTCGCACCATCTCGTCCCGTTGCGAGCGCAAACGGCAAATCGGCGCGGCTGACTTTCAACACGTCCTTCGCCGTTGCAAGCAGTTCGATTTCTTCGCGCGACAATCCGATGCGAATCTGGCCGCCGCCGACGGCAATGGTTGCCGGAATGCAGCCTTCTTCGCGAACGATCGCTTCGACGGCGAGCGCGGTCTCGACGTTTTGCGGATGCGGCATGCCGTGGGAAAGAATCGTAGTCTCGAGCGCGACGACCGGTGCACCGCGGCGCAACGCTTCCGCGACCTCCTCGCCGCATCTCAAATGGCGTTGCATGCTTCCAGACGATGCTTGCGCGCTTCGACAAGCGAAGGCGAGAGATCGGAACGAACGCTTTGCGGATCTTCGACCGTCAGTGCGGCGCACAAGGAACCGATGCGCGCCGCTTCGACGAGATGGTCCCCCGCGAGCAGCCGCCACAGCGTTGCCGCAATAAGAGCGTCGCCCGCGCCGGTGACGTCGACGCACGCCGCTCGGACTGCCGGTAACGTCACGACGCGCTCGGCCGCGACAGTGAGTCCGCGAGCGCCCGCGGTCAGGAGCACGCAAGCGGCGTTACGCTGCAGCAACGTTTGCGCGCGTACCGCGCCCCGATCTGCGCCGGTATAGGCCGCTGCCTCATCTTCGTTCAGGACCAGCAGATCTATGCCCGACAAATCCGCGGGCAGCCGGCAAACTTTCCGCTCGCTCACCGCATCGACGGCAAGCCGAAAATTCGCGGCCCGCGCGCGACCGATGCACCATGCGAGCACGTCGCTCGACACGTTGCAATCGACGAAGATCCAATCCGCGCTGCCGATCGCGTCCCAACGCCGCTCGAGATCGCTCGGCAGAATCGCCTCGACCGCATCCATCGCCGACGCGCCAATCACTAAATCTCCCGTGCTCTCGACGACGGCCGCATACTCCGGCGTGCGGTGACTCCGATCGCGCATGGTAAGGTCGACGTCTATACCGGCCCGCTTTGCGTGATTCAGGAGTGCGTCTCCGGCGTCGTCGCAACCGGCCGCCGAGAGAAGCGACACGTGCACGCCGAGCCGCGCCAAGTTTTCCGCGACGTTGCGGGCCACACCGCCGAATGCGGTTCCGATGCGTGCGGGATTGGAAGTAGCGAGGTGCGCCGCTTCAAGTACGCGGTACTTGCGATCGATGCATGCGCCGCCGACGCAGACCACTCGCGCCACGCGGGTGGAGTTCGCGGGCGTTCCGGCTGAATCCCGGAGCGCCCGCGAGCGCTACTTCAGTTTGCCGAGTTCTTCGAGGATCTGTTCCTCGTCCGGCTGTTCGCCGATGGCGTGCACGTCGATGTAGCGCACGACGCCTTCTTTGTCGATGATGAACACTGCGCGCTCGGCACGACCGGCCTTTTCGTCCAAAACGCCATACGCGCGCGCCACGTCTCCGTGCGGCCAAAAATCGCACAGAAGCGGATAACTCAGACCGCCGATGGATTCCGCCCACGCTTTGTTACTGTGCGTGGAATCGATTGAGATGCCCACAACTTGAGCATCGAGCCCTTTAAAGCGCCCGAGATTCTTCTCGAGGCCGGGCATTTGACTGGTTCAAACCGGCGTAAAAGCGAATGGATAGAATGCGATGACTACGTGGTTCTTTCCGCGCTGATCGGAAAGGCGCCACTTCTCGCCGCGATGGCTTTCGAGTTCGAAATCGGGCGCTTTCGCACCGACCTCCAATGTCGCTGTTTTGCCGGCCGTGGAGGTGCGGCCCTTGGTTACTGCCATAGGGCGCCTGTGCTCCGGAAACTGCCGGAGTTCCTTCGCTCGCGCATCGCGGCTACATCACGATGGGTTCTCGCACGCCGGACAGCACGGGAGGCGTATCGTGCGCGAACAGATCGAGCGCAACCACCTCATTAGCGCCCGCCTGCATCCAAACGCCGGGTACGTACAGCGCAACGCTGGGGCCCGATGTTCCAGAAACGTCCGACGTTGCGTCCGTTGATCCACAGCGCGCCTTTTCCGAGCGCCGATACGTCGACGAACGTGTCGTGCGGCGCATCCACGTGCATGTTACCGCGATGCAATGCCGGGCACGCGCGGTGAAACGGCGTAAAAGCAAAAGCCCCGAGTTCATCCAGCGGCAGTAAGTGAATCTGCCAGCCGAGCAGCTCGCGTCCGTCCAACCGCACGGCACGCGTCACGCCCTTCCACTCGTGCGGAAAGTCCGGACCGTAATTGATGCGCCCGCCGTTTTCCACGAGGATCGAGAGCCTCGTGCGCGCGCGATCGCACCGAACGCGCAAGCGCGATTCGCCCAGGCGTCTGTCGAGACGTCCGGCGACGCCGTCGTCCAGACTTACGACCGCGTAGTCGCGAACGGCGTCGATCTCGAGTTCGCCGTCAAGCGGTCCGTCCACGTACGTGCGGTACAGCACGTAGCCGAAATGCCGACCCAGCAGTTCCATCGGCTCGGGGCGATCCCGGAGAATCGGCTCACCCAGATCCGCATCGAGCAGTGCGCACGTTTCGCTCAGCGCGAACGGCGGGATCGCAACGGTCTGCGGAGCGGGCGGAACGGCCGGCGGCGCAACACCGGAATGCGCGGCGATCGCTTCGCGAAACAGCGCGTATTTCGCGGTCGGCCTGCCCGCTTCGTCCAATGCGGCGTCGTAGTCGTAACTCGTCGTGGTCGGCTGATACGGCTCGGTTTCGGACGAGTTCGCGCCGTTCCAAAATCCGAAATTCGTCCCGCCGTGAAACATGTAGATGTTGAACGAGCACGCTTCGTGGAGCATCCATTCCAAGTCGCGCGCCTGCTGCGCGTCGTCGAGCCGGTGATGCGTCTCACCCCAATGGTCGAACCAGCCGGCCCAGTATTCGCCGCACAGCAGCGGAGCGCCGGCGCGCAGCGACCGCACGGATTCGAAATGGCGGTTCGGATCGCCCGGAGCAAACGTTGCCGCAACCGAAACGCCGTCGATGCATCCCGCGGCCAAATCGCCGGGCTGATCGATCGTGAAAAGCGGCGACTCGCCGAAGCCGGCATCGCGCAAGCGCGTCGCGCAGCGCGCAGAGATAGGCGCGATCGCGAGCCGAACGCGCCGTACTCGTTTTCCAACTGCACCGCCGACGATCGGCGCCGCCGCAGCGACTGCTGCAAGCGGCGCCAATTCTTCACCCAAACGCATCAGCCACGCGCGCACCGGCTCCATGATACGACTCGTCCGCGGTGCGAATCTGCACGCCGTCGCGAAGCAGCCACGCCGGCAACCCGCCGAAATCCCATTCGGCGCAGACGTACGGGCCGGGGCGCAAAATAACGTCGAGCCCTTCTTCCTGCGCGCATGCGTACGTAGGTTGCGACGTCGTTGTCGCCGGCAAAGTCATAGGTTCCGCGCTGCGGTTCGTGCCGGTTCCAAAAGACGTACGTCGAGATCGCGTTCAAACCCATTGCGCGAGCCATCTGCAACCGCGCACGCCAGTATTCGCGTGGAATGCGCGGATAGTGCATCTCTCCCGAAATGACGCGCTTTCCGGGAATCATGCGTCGCGCAGGCGCTCGCGCCGCGTGCTTCGGGCGTGATGTCCCGCTGCGGTTGGGCGAGCATCTCGTAGCCGACCATGAACTTGCGCACCGTCGCGGAGCGCAACAGCGGCGGATAGTAGTGCGCGTGCACGTGCCACTGCGGATGCGCAGCACCGTCGGTGGGCTGCTGATGAAACCCCATCGAGTACGGAAACGGCGCCGCGAACAGCCGATCGTAACGTGCCGTCGACTGCGCAATGGCATCGGCGAGCGCGTCGCGCTCTTCGCCGGAGATCTCGTCGAGCGCGCCCGCGTGGCGCCGCGGCAGAACGAGCGCTTCGAACGGCCACATCGCCCAAAACGGGACGACGACTGCGACGAGCGCATTAGCGTAGACGAGCGCGCTCTTCAGCCCGCACTTCGTATTCCGCGTACGTGCATAGCAAGCACCGGCCGTTCTTCGCGACGTATTCAGACAAGGCGCGCGACTCGGCGAGCAGTTCGTTCGGCAGCGCCTGCTGCGCCCAGATTTGGCCATGCGGATGCGGATTGCTCGCGCCCATCGTGGCGCCGCGGTTCTCGAAAATGGTGACCGCATTCACCGTAGGACGATCGCCAAGGTCCTTGGAGTTCGCCGCCCAGGCATCGACGATGAGGCGAATCTGCGCCGGCGACATCTGCGCGACGTCGAGGTCGTGCCGCGGCGAAAAACACAGCACGCGGCAGATTCCCGGTTCGCCGTGCGCAAGCAGCGGTCCGTCGTTGAAGCATTCGGCGCGCGTGCCGGGGAGCAACGCGGCGTAATCGTTGTCGAAGACGAACGTCGCGTCGTAGTCCGGATTACGCTGACCGCCGGCGCGCACGTTTCCCGGACACAGCGAGCACTGCGGATCGTAACGCGGACGCAACGTCGACGAAGCGGCGTTCGTCTCACCATGCCACGGGCGATCCAAGCGATGCGGCGAGACGAGCACCCACTCGCCGGTCAGCGGATTGAAACGCCGGTGCGGCTGGGTTTTCCAGTCACTCACCGATCACCGACGCTCCAGCCGACGGCGTGCCGTCGAAGAGATCCGGCGCAATTCCGGCCTCGCGCGAATATGCCGCCGCAACGTGCTCGCGAAAAGCACGCGCGCGATCGGCGCGCACCAGGTTGACCGTGCAGCCTCCGAAGCCGCCGCCCGTCATACGCGCGCCGATCGTCCCGTCGAACGTTTTTGCAATCTCCACCAACAAATCGAGTTCCCAGCAACTGACCGCATAATCAACGCGCAAGCTCTCGTGCGATGCGTACATCAATGCTCCGAAGCGCGCCAAGTCGCCCGAACGCAGCGCCTGCGCCGCTTCCCGCACCCGTTCGTTTTCAGTCACCACATGCCTCGCGCGCGCAAACAGCAGGGGCGGCAGCAGCGACTCCGCTTCAGCCAGCTGTTTACTGCTCACGTCGCGCAGCGCGCGCACTGCAGGGTAGCGCGATCGAAGCAGATTCGCAGCGCGCTCGCATTCGCTGCGGCGCTCGTTGTACGCGCTTGCCGCCAGTTCGTGCTTGACCATCGAGTTGCAGATCACGACCGCCGCGCCGCGCGGCACCGGAATCAAATCGTATTCCAAACTGCGCGTGTCCAAGAACAGCGCATAGCCTTCGCGTCCCAGCAAAACCGTAAACTGGTCCATGATGCCGCACCGCGTTCCGGCGTACGCGATTTCCGCGCGCTGCGCCAAACGTGCGAGATCGGGGGACGGCATTCCGGAGTCGGCGATGCCGAGCAACGCCAGCGCAATCGCGATTTCGAATGAAGCGGAGGCGCTGAGCCCGGCGCCGATGGGCACTGTGCCGGTAACGTTCAAATCCGCGCCGCGTAAAGCGACGCCGGCATGGCGCAGTTCGCTCAAGATGCCGACGAGATAGTCGGTCCAACCTCCGGCAGGTTGCGCCGGCAGCCGCTCGAGATCGAATCGCGCCTCGCCGGCGAAGGCGGAGCGTGCCGTAAGAATGCGGTCATCGCGAGCTACGGCGCGCACGCGCGTGTCGTACGCAATCGCGCACGGCAGCACGAAGCCGTCGTTGTAATCGGTGTGCTCTCCGATGAGGTTCACACGTCCGGGTGCGCGGGCCTCAACCGTTTTCAGCGAGGATTCGTCTTTTTCAAGGGACGACCGGCCGCAGCGACCTGCGCGCTGCGATTGACCGGAATGTAGTAGTGATCGACGATGCGCAGCGCCGGTCCGTCGCGCGCTACGGCAAAGACTTCATAATATTCGCGGCCGTCCGTATTGATTTCGGCTTGCACCTGCTCGTTGCCGTCCGCCTGCGTTTTCGAGCCGACGATCGCTACGGTGCTGGCGCGCGAAACGATCGGCATTTCCGCGAGCGCTTTCGTGTCCGCGGTCGGCGGCAATCCTAAGTGCGCCAGCGCGGAATGCGTATCGCCGAGCGCAAGAGCGCGCAGATACGACCGCACGCTCAGGCGTGCCTGATCGACGAAGCGCGGACGCGGCGCCCAGGCGTAGCGTTCGACGAAGGGATGGCGCCAGCGCACGCGATTGAAGTACGGATTGTTGAGGCGATCGAATTTCCAGGCGAGCGTTTTTTTCGGCGCCGGCCTGCGGACGACCGCGTAATGCCGCGGGATGCTTCGGTGCCGGCGGGCAATGGCGCGGCGCTGCACCGGATGATATACCGCGCGCGGCGGTTGCCGGCGGATTGCCGGCGGAGGCGTCTTATGCAGCGTGAAATGCTGTACGAACGGCACGATGGCCGCCGGCAAAACGGGATCGCTCAAATCCGCAAGCAGTCCCCGCTGGCGCGCATACTGGGCGGCGAGAGGCAAAACGGTTACGGCGACGATGAGCGCAACGAGTGCCGCCGTCGGCGCCGGCAAACGCCGGCGTGCGCGCTCGAATGGCGGAAGTTCGCCGACGTCTTGGAGAATGGCTTCGACTGCGCCGGCGTCGAGCGCGGTCATCGCGCGCGGATTCTGGCGCAAAAACGCGCTGAAGCGATGCCCGATCAGATCGTCGGGATCGTCCAGATTCAGATAGAATTCCAATTGCGAACGCTCGCCGGAGTCCATGCGTTCGAAACTGCGCGCGGCCAGCGCGCGCGCGTCCTGCGGTGAGCGCGACGTCATGTACGCGTCGATCGCGTCGGCGAACGCAACGGGGCTGGCGACTGCGAGCGCGTCGTCGATGCGGCGCTTCATTTTTCGCCGAGCTAGCATCCTTCGTACACTCTGGCTCTCCGGCGCGAAAATCGCTTGTGCTTTTCAGCGCAAAAAGGTGGGGCATTTAGCCCCACCTTACGCATTCTTGCCCGGCTACGGCCGCCGAGTCGTGTCGTACGTCTCCACGCTGGTCGTGCGCCTTCCGCCCATCCCGAACAATCCGAGCAGTCCGACGAGGCCGATGAGACCCCACCAGCCCGATCCCCCGCCGCCGCCGGTCGTGGTTCCGGTGGTCGTCGTGCCGCCGGTCGTAGTGGTGGTTCCGGCCATCGGTGACGCGGCCGGAGACGCGTTCGTCGTGGTCGTCGTGGTGGTGGCGGATGTGCCTGCCGTCGCGCCCGCGGCGGGACTCGCCGCCGGGCTGGAGGCCTGTGCCAGTGCTATTCCCGGCATCATGGCGAGAGCGGCGGCCAATACGAGGCCGGCTGCGCCTCTGCCAAATGCATCTTTCATACGTGCTATCTCCCTATTGAGCAGTGCCTGCACAGGGCTTCTTACCCGCTCTTCGTGCGACAGCGACGGGACCGCCGGTTGCTTTCGAGAACGGTTTGCGATGCGTGAAACGCCGATCGTTCTCGACGATATCCGCAAAGATTCCGGACGAGTGCTCGCATCGGCGCAAAGCGCTTCGCTGCTCGATCTCGACGACGGCGTTCTGTGCTTGCAATTTCATTCCAAAGGCAATACGCTCGACGGCGACACGCTCGCCATAGCAGAGTGTGCGTTCAACACGATTCCGAGCCGCTATAAAGGTTTGGTGATCGGCAACCAAGGCGCGCACTTTTCGTTCGGCGCAAACCTGCGCTGGCTGCTATCGCTGCTTGCGGAGATGGGCGACGATCGCGAAAAGTTTCGCGCGGTAGCGAAACGCTTTCAGCGGGTAGCGACCGGCATGCGCACCGCGCCGTTTCCGACGGTATCCGCTCCCTTCGCGCTAACGCTCGGCGGAGCGCTCGAGTTGACGATGTACGCGGACGGCGTTCAAGCGCGCGCGGATCTGCGCGCGAGCCTGCCGGAGATCGCCGTGGGCATTCTGCCCGATCTTGGAGGGACGAGCGAATTATACATCCGCTGCGTCGATGCCGCGGGCGAAGGCAACGAAGCCGCGGCGCTGCGTGAGGCATTTGAAACGATCGCGTTCATGCGCGCATCGAAGGACGCGCAGGACGCGCGCCGCTTGCATTTCCTAAAAGCGCACGACCGCATCACCGAAGATCCGGAGTGTCTGATTGCGCAGGCGAAAACATTCGTCTTGGAGTTGGCACACGCATACACAACGCCCGCACTGCTGCAAAATATTCCGGTGCTGGGAGACGCCGGCTATGCGGCGCTCAACCGCGTCATAGAAGCGGCGGTCGCCTCGGGCGCCGCGACTGCGTACGATGCGGAGGTGGCGCGGGCGATCGCACGCGTAATGACCGGCGGCGGCGGACCCGCGCGGCGCGTTTCACATCAAGAACTGCTCGACCTGGAAACGCGCTGCTTCGAAGCGCTCGTCTTCAATGCGCAAACGAGAGAACGCATGGAGCACATGCTGGCGCACGGGACGCCGCTTCGGAACTAATCCGGCGCGTGATTTAGGCGACTTCGAACAGGCCCGCTGCGCCCATGCCGCCGCCGACGCACATCGTGACGACGACGTGTTTTGCGCCGCGCTTCTTCCCTTCCGCGAGCGCGTGCATGACCATCCGCGTGCCCGAAAGTCCGTACGGATGCCCGATGGAGATGGCGCCGCCGCTGACGTTGAACCGCTCGTTCGGGATGCCGAGCGTGTCCCGCACGTAGACCGTTTGCACCGCGAAGGCTTCGTTCAACTCCCACAAGCCGATGTCGTCGATGGTCAGGTTATGCCGCTCGAGCAATTTCGGAATCGCGTACACCGGCGCAATGCCCATTTCACCGGGCTCGTTGCCCACGACGACCAGCCCGCGATAAAAGCCCAGCGGCTGCAGACCGCGCTTCTCCGCAAGTTTCGAGTCCATCACGACGACCGCACCGGCGCCGTCCGAGAGTTGGGATGAGTTTCCGGCGGTAATCGTGGATTGCGGATCGAGCACGCCTTTGAGTTTCGAGAGACCTTCGAGCGTGGTATCGGGACGATTGCCTTCGTCGCGGGTGAGCGTGACTTGCTCTTCGCGAACTTCGCCGGTCTCTTTGTCCTCGACGTACTTCCACGTCGTGAGCGGAACGATTTCGTCGTCAAACGCTCCCGCGGCCTGAGCGGCAGCGGTGCGCTTTTGGCTTTGCAGCGCGTATTCGTCCTGACGTTCGCGCGAAACGCCGTACTTCGTCGCGACGAAATCGGCGGTCTGCAGCATCGGCATGTAGACGTCGGGATCGTGGCGCAGCATCCAATCCTCGGTGAAAAACTCCACGTTCATCGTGTTTTGCACCATGCTGATCGACTCCGCACCGCCCGCGACGACGACGTTCGCGCCGTCCACGATGATGCGCTGCGCGGCGACGGAAATCGACTGAAGGCCCGACGAGCAATACCGGTTGATCGTCGTTCCGGGAACGGTAACGGGCAGCCCGGCGCGCAAAGCGGCGACGCGGCCGAGATTGTTGCCCGTCGCGCCTTCCGGCAATCCTACGCCCAAAACGACGTCGTCGATTTCGCCGGGATCGGCCTTCGCGCGTTCCACCGCCGCTTTGATGACGTGTCCGGCGAGCGTTGCGCCGTGCGTTTGATTGTACGCGCCGCGAAATGCTTTTCCGATAGGCGTGCGCGCCGCCGACACTATCGCCGCTTCACGCATGTGTCAACTCCTTCTGCCCTTCGAGCGCTGCGGGGTGTGCGTAGACGTCTTTGTAACCGATCTCGTGCCCGTACCACATCGGGCCGCCGTGATGCGGAGCGAAGCCGTATCCGAAAACGTATACGATGTCGATGTCGCCCGGACGCAGCGCGACTTTCTTTTCCAGCAGTTCCGTGCCGGCGTCGATGAGCGCATGCGTGAGGCGTTCGACGATCTGCGCATCGCTCACGTTCGGATTCTGCGGAATTCCGGCTTCCGCTGCGACCTGCGCGAATAGTTTTTCAACGTCCTCGTCGCGAATCGCCTCGCGCCCTTTGCCTACCGCCGCATCGTACTTGTAAAACCCTTTGCCGGTCTTTTGCCCGAGGCGTTTTGCTTCGTACAACCGTTCGACGATTTTCGTGCGCGCCGCGCCCATGTCGGGACGCGCTTGCTGAATGTGCCGGAAGACGTCGATGCCGGAGAGATCGAACATCGCGAACGGTCCCATCGCCATGCCGAAGTTCTTCATCGCCGCGTCGATGCGGTACGGCGGAACGCCCTCTTCGGCCAGCCCGACCGCTTCGCGCGCGTAGTCGAACAGCATCCGGTTGCCGATAAATCCGAACGCATTCGCCGACAGCACGGCAATTTTTCGCAATTTCTTTCCCAGCCGAAACGCCGACGCAAGGGTTTCGGGCGACGTTTCTTTTCCGCGCACGATCTCGAGCAGTTTCATGATGTTCGCCGGCGCAAAGAAATGCAGGCCGAGAAACTGCTCCGGGCGCTTCGTGACGGCGGCCATCTCGTCGATGTCGAGCGTCGAGGTGTTCGAGGCCAAGATGCCTTCCGGTTTGACGACGGCGTCGAGTTTTCTGAAGACCTCTTTCTTGACGTCCATGTTTTCAAAGACTGCTTCAATGACGACGTCGGCGTCGGCGAGATCGCCGTACTCCTCGGTGAACGCGATGGACTGGCCGCGCTTCCACGCTTCTTCTTGCGTAATCCGGCCCTTCTGCACTTGATACATGAACATGCCGAAGACCATCTGCCGCGCCTTCTCGACTTGCTCGGCACTCGGTTCGATCACCGTCACCGGAATGCCGGCGCTCGCGAACGCGATAGCGATACCGGTTCCCATGGTGCCGCCGCCGACGACGCCGGCTTTCTGCACCTCTCGGGCGCCGGTGCCCGAGTCTTTGAGCGTATTCAGCCCCGGAATCTTCGAAAGTTCGCGTTCCGCAAAGAAGAGATGACGCAACGCAAGCGACGGTGCGGAGCGGGCGAGTTCTTCGAACAAACGCGCTTCGCGCGCGAGGCCGCGCGGGAACGGCAATTCGAATGCCGCTTCAACCGCATCGACAAGTTTGTGCGCGGCAAAGCCGCCGTTATCTTCGGGCGGACACATCTTGTGCGCTTGCGCCACGACGAACGGCACCGCGTTCGCCGGAAGTCCTGCGAGCGAAACCTTCATTTGCGAGACGCGCCTGCGCGGTTTGCCGGCGTATGCTTGCGCCGCCTCGACGAGCGAGCCGGTAACGATTTCGTCGATCAGGCCTTTCTTTTTCGCATCTTCCGCTTTGACCGTTTCACCTTTGAGCATCATCTGCAGCGCGTCTTGCGCGCCGATCAGACGCGGCAGCCGCTGCGTGCCGCCCGCACCCGGCAGTAAACCGAGTTTGATTTCGGGCAGCCCGAGTTTCGACTTCGCGGTCGCGATGCGATAGTCGCACGCGAGCGCGAGTTCCAGACCGCCGCCCATGGCGTTTCCGTCGATCGCGGCGATGTAGGTCTTCTTGCCGGCTTCGATAGCGGCGATGACGTGCCGCACGTTCTTGTCGTTCGGATCCGGTTCTTTCGCGAAGTCGTTGATGTCGGCGCCGCCGCTGAAAAGGCCGTTCGCACCCGTGAACACCACTGCTTGCACCGACGCATCGCCCTCGGCGGCGGCAACCTGCTCGAGAAGCTTAGCGGAATACGCAAAGGAAAGCGCATTGACGGGCGGGTTGTCGAGCGTAATCGTTTTCAGCATTTGGGTCATGCAACCACGGCGGATTTGCGATCGAGGTCGAATTGAGCTTCGGTGAGCGTCATGACGTCGCCCGAGCCGTCGACGATCTGCCGCTTCAGATACGCGCTCTGCGTGAGGACGTGCGAGGCGTAAAAGCGCGCCGTCGCGATCTTCGCTTTGTAGAACTCCGCGTCTGCATCTCCGGCGCCAACCTTTTTCGCCGCCGCCAGTGCCGCGCGCGCCATCTGCCAACCGCCGGCGGTCACGCCCCAGAGCTTCAAGTACGGAACGCTGCATGCGACGGCTTTGCGCAGATCGCCCATGGCCGACATGCCGATGAATTGCGAGGTTTCGGCCAGCGCGCCGATCGCTTCGGAAAGCGGGGTCGCGAGCGCTTTCACGTCCTCGTCGTCTGATGCTTCGAGATCCTTGACGACTTTCTGCATCGTTCCGATTACGCGCGTCGCGGTCGCGCCCATGTCCTGAGCGAGTTTGCGTCCGACCAAGTCGAGCGCCTGAATGCCGGTCGTACCCTCGTAGATTGTGGTAATGCGCACGTCGCGGTATTGCTGCGCGATTCCGGTTTCTTCGACGTAGCCGATGCCGCCGAAGACTTGCACCGCGGTGGAACACACGTCGATAGCGGTTTCCGTGCACCAGCCTTTTACGACCGGAATCATTAAATCGACGAACGCCTTGTTCTCTTTGCGCACTTTTTCGTCCGGATGGCGATTTGCCATGTCTATCGCGGCCGCCGTCACGTAGGAGAGCGCGCGCATCGCTTCGATCTGCGACTTCATCGACATCAGCATGCGGCGCACGTCCGGGTGCTCTATGATGCGCTTGGGCTCGGGCGAGCGCGAGGCGACGTCGCGGAACTGCACGCGTTCCTTTGCGTACTGCAGCGCGCTTTGATATGCGCGATCGGCAATCGCCATGCCCTGAACGCCGACGGAAAACCGCGCCGCGTTCATCATGACGAACATGTACTTGAGGCCTTCGTTCGGCTGGCCGACCAAATAGCCGACGGCGCCGCCGTTCTCACCCAAATTCATGGTGCACGTCGGGTTGCCGTTGATTCCCATCTTGTGTTCGATTCCCGCGCAAACCATGTCGTTGCGCTTGCCGAGCGATCCGTCCGAATTCACGACGAATTTCGGCACGATGAAGAGCGAAATGCCTTTGGTACCTTCAGGCGCGCCGGGAAGGCGCGCGAGCACCAAGTGCACGATATTTTCGGCCATGTCGTGCTCGCCGAACGTGATGAAAATCTTCTGACCCGACAGCAGGTAATGGTCGCCGCTGGGAACCGCCTTGGTGCGGACCTGCGCGAGATCGGAACCGGCTTGCGGTTCGGTCAAACACATCGTGCCGGTCCACGTACCGTCGACCAATTTCGGAATGTAGAGATGCTTCTGCTCGTCGGAGCCGACGAGTTCGATCGCCTCGATCGCACCTTGATTGAGCAGCGGGCCGTTCGCGAAGCCGACGTTCGCCGCGTTCCACATTTCCAGCGTCGGTCCGAGCATCAGCGAGGGAAGCCCCTGTCCGCCGTATTCGTCCGGAACGGGCAAACCGATCCAGCCGGCCTTCGCGAACTGCGCGTACGCTTCTTTATAGCCTTTGGGCGTGGTGACGTTGCCGTCTTTCCACGTGCAGCCTTCCTTGTCGCCGGATTGATTGATCGGATCGAGCACGCCGCTCGCGAACGCGGCCGCTTCTTCGAGAATCGGCTCGGCGACGTCGAGCACTTCCTCGCATCCGGGAAGTTTCGCAATGTCTTCCAGTCCGGCGAGTTCGCGCAGGACGAACAGCATGTCGCGCAGCGGCGCTTGGTAATTACTCATGAATGTGCTCTTTCTCGTACAGTTCGCGGCGCAGCCGCTCGAGCGAATCGGAAAGCATTTCCAGGTACGGAAGCATGTTCGTTTTGATGCGCGCCAGGCGTTCGCGGCCGGCGGGCGTGATGCGGTAGAGTCGCCGCGCCCGTTTGGTCGGGTGATCCCACTCGCCGACGACGAAGCCGCGCTCTTCCAGCCGTCGCAGCAGCGGATAGACGGTGTTCGTGTTGACTGCGAGGAGCCCGCCGCAGGCGGTTTCGATACGCTGCATGACGGCCAAGCCATGGCCGGCCTGCTTGTCGAGCAAGTGCAGGACGAGTACCGGCAGAACCGTTTTCGACTTGACCGGCCCTCGGAGCACCTCGTCGGCAGCCCGCGAAGGCATCGCACTTGTCGATCCGCGCATTTATAAAATTAATATAGCACGGCTTGAACAAAGCGCAAGGGCCGGTTTAGCCCACGCGGACGCCGCCTTCTGCGTACAAGTCGCGGCGCGTCGGCGGAACCTCCGGCACGGCGCCGCTCGGCAGCGGTTTGGCCAGCAGCGACTGAAACAGCCCCATGCGTCCGGTGCGGAATCCTTGCGCGCTTCCGGCCATGTAGAGGCGCCAGGCGCGGTACGTCTGTTCTCCGGCAACTGCGATTGCCGCATCGCGATTGCGATCGAGGCTTTGCACCCACAAGCGCAGCGTACGCGCGTAGTGCTCGCGCAGATTCTCGACGTCGCGAACTTCGAATCCGGCGCGTTCCGCGAATTGCAGCGCGTCGCTCACATTCACGAGTTCGCCGTCCGGAAAGATGAAGCGATCCATGAACCCGGACGAGCGGCCGTCGCGCTGCGTTCGATGCTGATTGGCGATGCCGTGATTCAAAAAGAGTCCGCCGTCTTTGAGCAGCTTATGCGCCGTCGAAAAGTACTCGGGCAATTTCTCGCGTCCGACGTGTTCGAACATGCCGATGCTGACGATCTTGTCGAACGTGGTGGCGGGAAGCTGCCGGTAATCCCAACACTCGACCCTTGCACGATCGCTCACGCCGGCCGCCGAAATGCGCCCGCCGGCTTCGCCGCACTGCTTTTCGCTGAGGGTCACGCCTAAAACATATGCGCCGAACTCCTGCGCCGCGCGCACCACCAGCGCGCCCCATCCGCAGCCGATGTCGAGCAGACGTTCACCGGGGCGCAATCGCAATTTTCGCAGCGAGTGATCGATCTTCGCCGTTTGCGCTTCTTCAATCGTCTCGACGCCCTCGTCGAAATAGGCGCACGAATACACGAGCGTCCCGCCCAGAAACGTTCGATAGAACGGAACGGGCTGATCGTAATGAAAGCCGATCGCGGCGCGATCCCGTGCCAGGGAATGACGTTTGCCGCGCAAGTGCGCTTCGCGCAGGTCCGGCAGCGGAGCCGTGGGCAGGCGCCGGAGCAGCATCCCCAGACGCGCCACCGTTCCCATGGCCGGCCGCTGCATCACAGCCATCATCGCGTCAATCGCCGCCTCGACGTCGCCTTCGACGTCGAGCAGCCCAGCGGCAAAAGCTCGCCCGGCATTCAAATCGACGGGCGGGCGAAACGCCGTGCGGAGCGCTCCCGGGTGATTGACGAGCAGCGTGAAATCGGGCTGCTGCTGCGCGGGAATCAGCGTCCCTTCCCAGAGCCGTATCGCGAAGCGCCGTGCGTAGGCATCGCCGAAAACCGAACGCAAAACCGCCGCAGCGATGCGTGCATGCGGATCCGCGGAAGCAAACCGTTCCTCGATCGTGGGCACCCTCCCCAAAAATCTATACCCCCGTAGAGGGCTGCGGACACAATGACTTAGCGCAAAAGCCCGGGACTCCGGGTCCGAACGTCCGTTCTGAATTGGGTCTTGCGCGCTTATACTTCAAAGCGCAACAAAAGGGGTACTCCGTGCTGAAGCTTACACTGTCCCGCCATATCGCGGCCGCGGCGTGCGCCGTGTTCATCATTTCGCTCACGGCATGCGGAGGCGGAGGCGGCGGCACGCCGTCGATACCGTCACCGGGCGGCGGCGGAAGCCCACCGCCAACCTCATCGCCCGGAGCAACCGCGACACCGGTTGGAACGAGCACGCCCAAAGCTACGGCGACCCCCGTGCAGACCGCCACGCCGATGCAAACGCCGACGCCGATTCCGACGGCAACGCCCGCCGGGCGCGGCATCACGATGTTGCCCGACACGACGGGACGCTTCGGCTTGTTCCAAGTCTTCGACTGGGACGGCAACCCGAATCACGCTCCGCTCAGCAATGCGCAAATCGACAGCGAAGCGCCGCACGAAGACGCGGTGTGGGGTGCGTTCAATCCCGGAACGTGGGACGCGGCGCATTCCGGCATGATCGTTTCACGCTACATGCTGCCGGTGGACGACGACAATACCGTTTCGGGACACAATCTCTCTTGGTGGCAGAGCAATCATCCGGATTGGATTCTCTACGCCTGCGATTCCGGCGGAAATCCGACGAAGATGCTGGCGTGGTCGACGTCGGGCTTCCCTGAAGTGCCGCTCGACTTTACGAACCCCAGCGTCATCAACTATCAGATGGGGTTGATGATTCCGTATCTGAAAGCGAACGGATATAACGCGCTCGCGGTCGACAACACCGACTTGCTCAACTACCTGAAGGGCGGGAACCCGGAATTCGGGCAACCGATCGTCAGCGGCGACTACGGATGCGGCACATACGACACGAGCGGCAACTTTCATCGCCTGTTCGGGCCGGGCAACGATCCGGCGTTCATCACCGCAATGATCAACTGGACGCACGCGGTCAGCCAGCAGTTGCACAACAACGGCCTCAAACTGATCATCAATCACCCGCTCTACAATGCGCCGACGGATCCGAACGAGCAGCAAATGCTCGCGAACGCCGACGGTATGCTCTTCGAACAAGGCTTCACCGACTACGGCAAATATCAAACGGCCGGCAGCGGCATCGTCAATTTCGCAATCGAGTGGGGTGAGTATGCCCAGCAGCACCACGTCGCGTTCTTGATAACGGACTACTTGTGCTCGAGCCGCGGCGGCACGCAGCCGTTCAACGGAAACGCACCGTGCCCCACCGATCCCAATGCGATTCCAGCGCCGCAAATCGACTGGTCGCTCGCGACGTACGCGTTGATCAACGAGGGCGGCGAAGATGTCTACGTTTCCCCGCAGACGGGAGAATGGTACTCGTACCGGCCGGACTTCACGGCTACGTACGGCGCGCCGTGCGGCGCGTACGCGCAAATCGCGCCGAACGTGTACCAGCGCAGATTCAACGGCGGCATGGTCGTGGTGAACGCAAACAGCAGTTCGTACAGCGTTTCGCTGCCGGCGAACCACGCGTATCACGACCTCGAGGGGCGCGCGGTCACAAACCCGCTCCACTTAACGGGAACGGACGGCTACGTACTGCTGACGACCAACGGCTGCACCTAGGGAAGCTCTTTGAACGACTGCTTGACGCGGTATTCGCTCGCCGGATACCGCGATCGCAGTTTGTCCCATTGCGTGAGCAATTCGTCACTTTCCGGATCGCGGCGGTAGCGCGTTACGCCCAGGTAATACTGCGCTTCGGGTGCAGCGTACGAGGTTGAAAAGCGGCTGAGCACGTCGACGTACGCCGCTTCCGCCTCGTCGTATTTGCGCAGCCGGAGCAGCGCGTACGCAAATGCGCACGTTACGCGTGCAATAAATTCCGGCGGCGGCAAAAACCCATCGAAGCGGTAGAGTTCCGAACCGTCGCCCGCCATTACGCGGACGTCGGGCGTCCAAATGTGATGGATGCGAGCGAGCACGCTCGCGTTCCGTTCCTCGGCGTTATTGAATTGAACCGGAATGGCGTACCGCGCGATTGCGTCCCTTACCGGTGCTTGCGGATACGTCACGGTATCCAGCGCTTGGCATCCCCCTCAACCGGGGTTGAACACGTCGAGCAAAACAAACTTCGAATCCCGTTTCGCGCGTTCGAGCGCGGCGTCTAAATCGTGCAGCCATTCCATAACGCGGCTCCTTTTAGATCTAACACTCTAGCACACGACCGGGCAATCCGGGCGCAATTCCGCCGCAACACTACAGTGAGAGCCTCGTGCGATGCACGAGTCCACGCAAGACGCCGCCTGCGCCCTCACCGGCGGCACGCCGGCAGAGCATCCGGAAATCATTCGGACCCTGCGGCGCTTCGGAGACTGCGCGCTTGCATTTGCGCTGCGGTGCGGAACGCGCATCGTTCCGCTCGCGCGCGAGCAGCGGTACGACGATGTATCGCCCGCACTCAAACGGCTCGGAGTGGACGTTGACGCGTGGCCCGCGCCGCCCGCCGGACTCTTCGTCGTAGAAGAGCGTACGGTGTATTTGCGCTCCCGCAGTCCGATGACGGTGGCACACGAATTCGGACACGCACTCGATTGCGCGCTGGGCGGAGGCGTGTACCGTTCCAGCGTCGATCCGCAGCTTCGCCGCCTCTTCGCAGAAGCGAACGCGTTCGTCACGCCGTATGCGGCAACGGGCAGCGATGAGTACTTCGCCGAAAGCGTTCGCGCGTACGTCGAGGCGAACGATCCAGCATCATTCTGGCCGCGCGCGACGCGATCGCGGCTCCAGCGCATCGATCCGCGGATGTACGAGTACGTCGAGCGGCTGTTCCGCATCGATTTCTCGCTCGCCGTTTCTTCGGCCTAACGTACGGTTGCAAAGCAGCTTGTAAGAGCGGCCCGCGCCGATGATTTACGTTTGGGGTCGCTTAGCCCATTTACATTTTTTTCGGCACGGCGTAGCAATGGAGCTGGGCATACATTTTTCTTTTGTGAGGTGCGGGTGATGAGAACACGCATTGCTTCTGCGTCCCTTCTTCTGTTCGCGATGGTGTCTTCAGGCTGCGGCGGTTCCCGAGCGCCATCCGTTTTGCCGGAACAAAGGCCGGCGGCAGAAAGCATGCTCTCGCCGCTAACCTCGCCGGTATTCAACGAATACAAGCCGCCGGCGAACGGCGTCACCGCTGGAATCGCGTTCGGTCACGACGACGCGGTGTGGTTTACGCAAAACAATTCGTACGTCGGACGATTTTTCAACGGTTCGTTCTCGTCGGTTTACGTGAACCTGCCGCAGTTCAACTACATGTCGCAGGGCGCGGAACACATTCTGGCAGCGCTCTCTTCGGGAGTCTACGGCGGCGTCCAATACGTCGAACAGAACGGCTTTAACGACGAGAACGATATCTACCAGATCAGCTACACGCATCACGTATCGCTCACAGGCGGCAATCAGGTTTCGTCTCCCGATACCGGGACGATGCAGGCGATCGCCGCAGGTCCGTCGGCCGTATACGCCACAGGCTCGTACGACGCACTCGGACCACCCGGATGTACTGAATGCCTGTACGTGATTTCCAACACGGGCGGCGACGCAGTCCGCACCCAAAACTATGAAGCCGGTGAGGCCATCACCTACCTCGGTGGGTACCTCTACGTAGCAGGCGCGGAAAATTATAGTCACGGCGCGCAGACCGGCGTGCGAATCTACAAGATCAACGCAACGACACTCTCGGGGTTCACCAGCGTGGCGGTTCTTACCGCGCCGTCGAATATTCATGGCATGACTGAAGGGCCCGACGCAGCGCTGTGGTTCACCGATAATGGACGAAACGCTATCGGTCGCTTCGTTCCGGGGCATCTACACGAGTATGCGATACCAACGGCAAATTCGCAGCCGGTCGGAATCGTCCGCGGTCTGGACGGCGCATTGTGGTTTACCGAAGCGCACGCGAATAAGATCGGTCGAATCACCACTACGGGTGTAATGTCCGAATATACGCTACCGTTCGCGGGCGGCCACCCAGCCGGTATCGCCTCTTCGGCCACCGTGCGGACATTGTGGTTCACCGACATCGGAACGGAAAAAATCGGACGCGTGAGCGACTGATCGCGCCTCGTTCTGGACGCGTGCAACGCGTCACTTAGAATACTAGTTGACAACCCGCTTCGACTGGCCGCGGCGATCGACATTGCATCGCCCGCCCCGATCTCCGTCGTGCGCGGCAACGCAACGTACGACGAGGCGACGCTGGCCGCCGCCTATGGTTTGACGACGATCGCCGTTCTGTCATCGTCGACCCACACCGCGCGGCCGACATAGGCGCTGGTCAGCCACGCAAACGCATCTTCGACTTCGGCGCGTGAGCATGCGGCGCTCGCGCCGTTCATTCCAAGGAACGTGTCGATGACGCTCATCGCGACGTCGAGTGTGAAATGCGGAGCCTGTGCCGCGTCTCCCAAAGTTCGATCGAGGCGCTGTTGCCGCAATGCTTCCCGGACGATGACGGACGCCACCACTCGAAGGCGTTTCGCGCGGCCGTGCTCGCGCTGCCACAGAAAATCGCCCAGCACATCTTCCGCGAAGCCGGCGGTGAGGAGCGCCCGCATTTCCAACGCGCCGCAGTCCGCTTTAACCGCGCTCGTCAGATCCTCGACGGTCCACGCGCTGACGTTGTGCACTTGCAGCTCGCTCGCGAACGTCACCTCGCCTTCAAACGACGGGGCCACCAGTACGCAATAGTCTCCGTGGTAGGCGTCTTTGAACTTTGCCGTTTCGGCTGCGGCTGCGCTGTGCGAATCGCCGATGTCGGCGGAGAGTTTGCACTCGATCATGATGCGATATGCGAGCGGACCGAGCAGTGCGTCGGCATACCCGTCCGGCTGTCCGTTTCCGCCGACGTGCGTCGCGGCGAAACCGAGGCAGTCGAACATATCGCAAACGGCAACTTCGAACGCGGCCGGATCGGTTTGCGACGCCGCATGGCGCAGCGCGTCGATCGCTTTTTGTGCGCCGGCGGAAAGCGTGCGCGCTTCGCTAAGCGGCGCCAGTCCCGTGAGGTCGAGATCGGGCCAATCGTCGCGAGCGCGATTCAAACTGAAGCGGTGCTGCGCATCCTCGACGATTTGCGGCTTACGGCCGCGGCCTACTGCGCGCTCGACGTATTGCGAGAGCGCCGTGTAGAGGCGCTTTCGCGTCATCGCGGCCGGCAATAAGCGGCGTGCCACCGCAATCGCGAGAATTTCGTCCGCCGTGCGAGGTTTTCCGTCCGCCAATACCGCAATCGCCGCGTCGATAAGCGGACTCGGCACCATGTACACTACACCCATCGCACGTTACTTGTGCGAAGGTGCGGTCCGGCCCTTTTGAAACCAGACTAACCGGCGTTGCGCTGGTGCAAAGCGAACTTATTGCCCTCGGGATCTGCCGCGAAACAAGCCGAGCAGCCCGGGAAACTTTGAATCTCGGAGACCTCGATGCCGTGCTGCACGAGGCGATCGCGCATCGCGGCGATGTCGTCGACTTCGAACGAGGCGCCGGTCGATTTGCCCGGTTCGTATCCCAGCGGCTCGCCGTTGCCGATTCCCAGCGTTGCCGAGCCGACGTTGAACTCGGCCCAATGATCGCCGAACATATCGCCCGGCTGCAAGCCGACGACGTCGCGGTAAAACGTAATCGCCGCGGGAACGTCGCGAACGGAGTAGGCGACGAATGCCAAGTCTTTTACCATGTGCATCTCCAATCGATCAAGGAACGCAGTTTCGAAGGCGTACGCGGAATTCCCCGGAAACGTAGCGTGTGGAACTACACTATCACGTCGTCGACGTCTTTACCAAGGTGCCGCTCGAGGGAAACCCACTCGCAGTGTTCATCGATGCGCAAGGCATCGACGAACGGCTGATGCAGCAGCTCAGCAAAAGAACTCAACCTCTCGGAGACGGTCTTTCTTTTCCCGCCTACGAACGCGCAGTTCGACCTGCGCGTTCGCATCTTCACCCCTGCGCAGGAAATGCCGTTTGCCGGACATCCGACCGTAGGTGCCTCATACGTTGCACGAACGCTCGGATTGGTCTCGCGTGACGCCCAGCACTTCGTTTTGGAAGAAAAAATCGGCGCGGTGCCGGTACGTGTCGAAAGCCCGAGCGACCCGCTCCTCTGGCTGCGCACGCCGCCGATTTCGAAAGGGCGGCGTTTGGATGGTGCGGCTTGCGCCCGCGCAGCCGGCCTGCAGCCCGCGGACTTAATCGACGGCGTACCGTGCGAAATTTGGAGCGCGGGCAATCCCAACGTTTACATCGCGGTACGCGACGCTGCAACAGTGGATCGCGCGCAAGCCGACACGGCGGCACTTGCAGCGCTCTTTGCGGACGAGCCGAATGCGATTTGCACGTTCGTGTTTGCACCCGTGGCGACGGGCGCGTACTCGCGTATGTTCGCGCCGGCGCTCGGCGTGCCCGAAGATCCGGCGACGGGCAGCGCGACCGGGCCGCTCGCGGCGTTCATGATCGAATACGGCTTGGCACCGTCGACGTCCGACGGCGCGCGCTTCATCAGCGAACAGGGTGTGAAAATGGGACGCCGCAGCGAGCTGCACGTACGCCTGACGAGCGAACGGGGAGTGGGCGGCATCGAAGTCGGCGGTTACGTTGCGCCGCTGACGATCGCAACGATGACGCTATAAGAAAGGGTGATCTTTAGAAGTCGCGCAACAACCGACGGCAATATATTCGCCGTGGAGGCAGCCAAACGTGATCCATGTTTTTCTTGCGGCAGCGCTCGCAGCGCAGCTCTACTCGGACGCGATAACCGCCATGAGTAATCTGCCGCAGCCCCACTATCTCACTTATGTCATCGATGCGAAAAGCGATGGCCTGCAGGTGGATCCGGTGCTCCTGGACGGTAACGTTTGGCTGAACATTCACTCCGGCTCAAACTCGCCCACTTGGGAGCTCAAACATCGGACTTACGATTATCGAAGCGTTCTCACCACTGCGGATGGCCGGCGGTACTACACCGCACGTTCGTTCTTCGATCCGACGTGGTACGGCGCGCTGCGCGCATTACGTGAGGGGATGTTCAACTCACAGGACGCGGCCGCGCCCCGCGTCCAATCGGCAAGTCCTTCGGCGCCGCTGCTCGAGCTCAAAACGATTACGATCGTCGCTGCCATGGGTCCCGGCATCTACCGCGTCGAGGATCGCGGAACGGCGCCATGCGCGAACGGTGATCCGGGGCACGCTCTGCACCTTGTCTCACGCGATCGAAATCCGCTTCATCAGCTTACCGACGTGATCGTCGACGCCAAAAATATGCGCTTCTGCATGCTGCGTTTTGCGCTCAACAGTGGTCTCGGTTTCCACGGCATCATGGAAGAGCATTACGGCGATGTGGGCGCATATTGGATGCAGACGGGCGGTTTTTTGGACGGGACGCTCCGCGTCGCATTTATTGCCGTGCATCACGGCATCTGGCACTACAGCCTGACAAACGTAGAGTTTCCCCAGTGGCTCGAGCCGCAGGTATTTACCGAGGCGGCTTCTGCCACTCCATAATGTGAAAACGCGAGGATCGGCGCTCGCGCGAGCCGTGACAGTTAGAAAAAACAAAGCCCGGCGCAATGCCGGGCTTTGTGTATGAATGCGGCGTCGTTACTTCGCTGCGGTCACTTCGGCTGCCGTTACGGCACTAGCTTTTGTTGCCCCAGGCGGAGCGAATATACGTGATCACCGATGCGATGTCGCTGTCGCTCAGCGTGCCTTTCCACGCGGGCATTTGCCCGTTGTACGTCGTGCTTCCGACGGTGACCTTACCGCTCAACCCATTTTTCACGATCGAGATCACTTTGCCGGGAGGACCGGTCACGACCGAGTTGCCCGCGAGCGGCGGAAACACGCCCGGTTGGCCTTTTCCGTTCGCCTGATGGCAGCTGGAACAATTGGTGGTGAACACTTTTTGGCCGGCAGCGGAAGCGCCGCCCGCGGCGACGGTCGTCGACTTCATGGTCGTGGACTTCATCGTCTTCGTCGCAGTCGTCGCGGCGGGACTCGCTGCAGCGGGACTCGCCGCACCGGGACTTACTGCAGCGGTTGCCGCAGGCGATGCGCCGGGCGACGTTTGCGTCGTCGTCGTGGTCGTCGTCGTAGTAGAACTGCTTTGCTTTCCACCGGAACACGCCACCAGCGCAGCTGCCGCAATCGCGGCGGTCACCACGATGGTTACGGATCTTTGCATGCCATGCTTCCTTTCGCGAAAACCGTATCTTGGCTACTACTCCTTCGATGCGCGAGCGCCTCCATTGGAGGGCATACCGACCGCGCGAGCCGGGCGGGCGCCTGCACGAATTTCATGCAGGTTCGGGACGCGAACTCATCGCCCACGCGAGCGACACGAGCACGAAATTGGCGACGAGCGAGCTGCCGCCGTACGACATGAACGGCAGCGTGATGCCGGTGAGCGGAAAAAGCCCGATCACGCCGCCGACGATGATGAATACTTGGAATCCGAGCGTCGCGCCCAAACCCGCGGCGAGCAGCCGCGTATACAAGTCCGGCTGTGCCGCGGCGATGCCGATGATGCGGCGCACCAGCAGCAAGAAAAGCGCCAGCACGACGATCGCACCGATCAAACCGAATTCTTCGCTGAGCGCGGCATAAATATAATCGGTTGCGGCGTCCGGGATGAAGCCGGGATGTCCCAACCGGTATCCGGTACCGAATATGCCGCCCGCCGCAAGCGAATAATAGCCTTGCGCCGCCTGGTAGCCGGCGCCGAGCGGATCGGCGAACGGATTGCGCCACACCGCTATGCGCGTGCCGACGTAGTGGTAATGATGCGCGACCCACACGGCGACGCCGCCGAACACCACCAGGCTGCCGACCAGCAGATCGATTCGGCGCGTTGCGACGTAGAGCAGCACCGCAAAGGTCGCGAGCAGCAACCCCGCCATGCCGATGTCGCGCTGAAGAATCAATATCGCCATCGACGCGCCCCAGCCCAGAAAAAGCGGCCCCAAATATTTCAGGTTCGCGCGAATCGACCACGGGCGCGCTCGCGCGATGACGTCCGCGGTTTCCGCAAGATATGCGGCGAGGAAAAACACGATGAAGAGTTTGATGAGTTCGACCGGTTCGTACTGCACCGGTCCGAGTTTGATCCACAAGCGCGCGCCGTTGACTTCTTGCCCGAAGACGAGCAGCAAAACGAACAACGCCAGCGAGAGCAGCACCCAGACGTATTTGTACGCGGCCATGCGGCGGAACAAGGTGAACGCAGGTCCCAGCGCAATCGCCAGCACGAGCGAAATCAGCAGCCAGTACTGCTGTTTGTGGGCGAGCTCGGGCGAAAGGCGCGAAACGAGGAGCAAACCGAATGCGGACAGCACGATCGCAATCGCCGGCAACGCGTCGTCGCGCAGCATCGATCGCGGCTGCACCAGCACCCATGCCAGGCACAGCGCGGCAAGCACGGCAAGCAGCCACGTCGGCCCGATGGCTTTCGCAGGCGCGAAGGACAGTGCAAAAGCCGCGACGGCTAAAGCCATCGCGGTCGGAAGAACGCGCCGCAGAACCGCTAGCGGATGCAAAGCATCGCGTAGAACAAAATCGTCGCCAGTACTCCTATCACTACGCTTTGCGCGCTCTGCGATTCCGCATGGACGGGCACCTGCTCGCGCTCTTCGCGCTGGAAGCGGACGATGACCATCTGCTCGCCGGTCGTGACCGCCTGCGAGCCGTAGGCCAGACATTCCGCCAAACGCCGGCGTTCCTCGGCTTCGCGCAAGCGGCGGCCGGCCAACACGAGCGTATCGCCGTCGTTGAGCGTGAACGTGCACGCCGCCGCGTCGATCACGGGCGCAATACCGATCGCGCGCGTGAGAACCGGTACGGTTCCCTCTTCTTCGAACGTGTCGTTTTTCGTGAGTGAAACGACGTAGCCGTCGCGCGCGAGATACGCACCGGTCGAACCCGCATGGGCCAAGTACGCGCGGTTTTCCACCAGCAGCACCGCGGTCGCCGAACAGCCCGCCGTCACGTAATCTTCGTGCGAAGCGGTACGCGCATGCACTTCGTCGTTCACGCGCGAGAACGCCGACGCGAGCAAATTCTTCGCGCTCTTCACGCGGCGCGCGCGGCGCTGCAAGTCATCCTGCAAGCGCTCGAGGACGTTGCCCGCAATGGGCTCGCCTTCGACGAAACCAAATCCGTTTGCAACGGCGAAAAGATACGTCTGCGGCGCGATAAGACGCGTGACGCACGATCCGCGGTCGCCGCTGACGGCGACGTTCATGATGCCGAGGCTGCCTCCCTTATGGTGATGCGCGTGTTTCCCACGTCAATATCATCCCCAGGTCTGACCTCAATGCTCTCATCCGAAAGAACTTTTCCGTTGAGAAATGTGCCGTTGCTGCTGTGCAGGTCTGCCAAGTAAAGGACACCACGCACCAATTCGAGGCGCGCGTGCTGCCGGCTGACCTCCGGATCGGCCACTTCCAGGCCGGCATGGGCCGAGCGGCCTATGACAATGGGCGTGCCCTCCGAAACGTCGAGCGAGACCTCGCGCGGGATCGCAGCCGTTGCGCCCTCCCGGAGCACCAGCAAAAGCGTCAGCGCCGTCGGGCGCGGCCGCGCCGGTGCAAGTCGCAAGCGCGCGGTCACGAATCCGAAGGCCGCGATCGCGGCGAGGATTTCAAGCGATCCGACGCGCATGGCGGCGGTGAAATTCACGGCGAGACGTCGCCTTCCAGCATCATCTCCGTCTTTCCGAACGCGACGCGATCGCCGAGATGCAGCGTACGCAACTGCACGCGTTCCCCGTTGACGAACGTGCCGTTCGTGGAGCCCGAATCGCGCACGACGACGTCGCCGCCGCGCAGTTCGAGCACCGCGTGATTGCGCGAAACGCTCGGATCGACGAGAAACACCTCGCTTTCGGTGTTGCGTCCGACACGCATGCCGTCGACGATCCGATACCGCGCGTCCGCGGGCATGCCTTTGACCATCCGCAGCACGAACGTTTGCGCCGTGCGAGCCGCTTGCGGCAACGCGTCGTCGAGCACGTCAATTGCAATCGCGCCCAGCACCATCTCTTCGCCTTCGCGCAGTTCGACTTCCGGCGCGCCGGAAAACGCGATGCCGACGCGCTGCGCAACTTCCGCTAGCAAAGCTGCCCATTCGCGCTCGAGATAGCCGGCGTGCTGGCGCAAGCGTTCGTAGTCGGAGGAGTGAACCACAACGGCGTAACGTCGAGGCGCCGTCATCGCGCCGTTATCGGATGCTTGCGTGCGCGCTTCCATCGTCGAAACGAGTTTGCGCGCAATTTGCGCCGGTTCGACGTCGCTCGGAAACATGTTCGCAAACGCGCGCTCGATGAATCCGGCGCAGGCCTCTTCGATGCGGGCAAACCGACTCATCGGCGTACGCTAAAGGCGGCGTTCCAAGCGTGCGACGTAAAAACCGTCGCGCCCGCCCAAACCGGGCGGCACGAGGACGTCGCCGGCTTCCGTTTCGAACTCGGCCAGATGCGCGGGAATCAATCCGCGCTGAACGCTGTGCGTGCGCAGGAACCATTCAACGACGTCGATGGTCTCCCGTTTGTCGACGGAACACACCGCGTAAACGATGGCGCCCCCCTCGTGCAGATGCGGCGCGAGCGCTTCCAAGAGCGCGCGCTGCGTGAGCGCCAAGCGTTCGCCGTCCTCGGGCCGCTTCCGCCAGCGCGCCTCCGGATGGCGCCCGATGACGCCGATTCCGGAGCACGGCGCGTCGACCAGAATGCGATCGAAACGCTGCTCCAAGATCGGCGCCGTCGCATCCCCGACGACCAAAGTTACCGGAAGACCGGCGTTTTGCGCGCGCCGCTCCAAAGCCGCTGCCTTGCGCGCATCGCGCTCGATACAAAGCACCGTGCCTTCACCGCCCAGCCGCGCCGCGCTTTGAAGCGCCTTGCTGCCGCGACCGCTGCACGCGTCGACGATGGCTTCTCCCGGCTGCACATTCAGAACGTCGGCCACGAGCGCCGAAGCCTCGCTCTGCACCCACCACGCGCCCTTCCATTCTTGCTCGCCGCTTCTCGCCAGCGCGCCGTCGGCAATCAGCACGGCGTCCTGCGCCAGCGTGGAAAGCTCCGCGCGGGCTCCGCGCTGCGTAAACCACGCTCGCGCCTCTTCTCGCGTTGCACGCGCGCGGTTGACGACGATCGCGCACTGCGGGGGCGCATTGCACGCCTCGAGCAACAGTTCGAGCTGCGCGCCGCCGAACGTTTCGCGCAGACGCCGCACCAGCCACGTCGGATACGAATATGCCGCGCCGAGGTAATCGTCTTCGTCGCGGAAGTCTTCACGCTGCGGAGCTGGGGGGTTGTCGCGAAGAAAACCGCGCAGCACCGCGTTCACAAGGCCTGCCGTGCCGCGATGTCCGTAGACCTTCGCGAGATTCACCCATTCGCTTACCGACGCGTGCGGTTGCGAGGAGGTGAAGCGCAACTCGTGCACGGCCATGCGCGCAATTTCCGCGATGACCGGCGGCAGCGGTTTGGGGCGTTCGCCGATGTACGGCTGCAGATACCAATCCAGCGTGCGGCGCATCTTGATCGCGCCGAACGCCAGCATCGTCGCAAACGCGCGATCGCGCGCGTCGAGATCCGATTTGCGAAAGCGGTAATCCAGCGCTTCTTGCGCGCCGCGTTCGCCTTTCGAGCCGCCGAGTGTCGTGCCGCCCGGAAAGACGTCCCGGACGACCTGGAGCGCGACGTCGCGAGCACTCATGGGCGGCTGCCCGAGAGGCTCTGCAAGAATGCGGCGCCGGATTGGGGGCCGCGATTGGGAGCAACCAGTTCGTAGACGTCGACCGTTCCATCGCTGCAGCGCACCGCAATCGCGTCGGCGGATGCGCCGGCGATTTCGCCGGCAGACGACGGCGCAATCGAGGGCGTTCCAACCGCAGCGCGCAAAAGTTTGACGGTTAGGCCTGCGAGCGTCGCTCGCGCGGCGGGCGCGGGCGCGTATGCGCGAACTGCATTGACGATGCGCCGCGCCGGCCACTGCCAGTCGACGAGCAGATCGTCTTTGCGGATCGGACGCGTCAAAGTTGCTTTGCCGGTTTGCGGACGATGCGGAATGTGTCCGCTGCGCGCCAAGTCGATCGCATGCGAGAGCGCTTGCGCCCCGAAGGACGCCAGCCGATCGTGCAGTTCACCGTACCGTTCGCGGGCGGCGATCGGCGTGCGCTCTTGCAGAACGACGTCGCCGGTGTCCATGCCGGCGTCCATGAGCATGATCGTCACGCCCGTTTCTTCGTTGCCGTCGCGAAGAGCGGTTTGAATCGGCGTGGCGCCGCGGTACTTCGGCAGCAAACTGGGATGGACGTTGAACGACCCGAGCCTTGGAACGTCCAGCAGTGCTTGCGGCAGTATCCGTCCGTACGAGGCGAGCACGAACAAGTCGTATCCGTCGTTTGCGATCTCACGCGCGAACTCGCGCAGAGAAGCGGGCTCGAAGACCGGAACGCCAAGTCCGATCGCCGCGATTTTTACCGCGGTCCGCTGTAATTTGTGACCGCGTCCGGCCGGACGATCGGGTTGAGTGACGACGCCGGCGAGCTGCGTACGCTGCGCGGTAACGCGAAGGGCCGGAACCGCAAACGCGCTGGTCCCGAAGAAAAGCGTTTTAATACGCTTCCGCCGCCGCGGCTTGCGCGATCTCTTCCTCTTCCTTGCTCTGCGGAATTCGAACGTTCTTCGCCTTGTCGACGTACAGCACGCCGTTGAGGTGATCGATCTCGTGCTGCAGGGCCTGCGCGAACGTTCCCTTACCTTCGAGCCGGATTTTTTCTCCGTGCCGATCGATGCCGGTCACGGCGACGTGGTTGAAACGCGCGATCTCGCCGACGTAGCCGGGAACCGACAAGCAGCCCTCGGTCATCTCGACCTCGTCTTCTTGCAATTCGATTTTCGGATTGATTACGACGTACGCACCGCCTTCGGGATGTTCGTCGTCGTGGCCGACGTCCATGACGAACAAGCGTTTGGACACGTTGATCTGCGGCGCCGCAAGCCCCACGCCCGGCGCGGCGTACATCGTTTCAAACATATCGTCGACGAGCTGCTGAAACAGCGGATCGCCAAGTTCTTTCACGTCGACTTTTTTTGCAACTTTACGGAGCGTCGGATGTCCGTCCGTCAGAATCGGGCGCACGTAGGGCATGGCGGTTCTATTCTACCTCGGCGTGTCCAGCCGCCTTGGCCGCCGCGAGGACCTCGGATTCGCGCTGCGGCGAAAGGCCGGCGTGCAGCGCCCCGGGCCGTTTCTCGGCCGTTCTCGCCCAGGCGAGCGTGTCGCGCACGGTTTCGCGCAGCGGCCGAACGCTTAGGCCGGCGGCCTGCGCGCGCGACGCGTCGGCGTTGGCGATGCTTGCATGCGTGCTTGCCGCCGGAATCCACAGCGGCAAGTCGCTCCACGGCTGCACCGCTTGTTCCGCGAGAAATTCATCGGGCACCGCGACGACGACCGCGTCTTCCGCCGACGCCTCGTGCATGCACGCGGCACACAAGTCGCCGAACGTCACGGCGCCTTGCGGCGTCACGCAATTGAACACGCCGTCGAGATTTCGTTCCGCGACGCGCACGGCGAACGCCGCGAGATCGCGCGCATCGACGTATTGAACGCGATTTTGCGGGAGCGGCGCGAGGACTTCGCCGCCGTCGTCGAAGCGCACGGGCCAATACGTGAACCGATCGGTGGGATCGTACGGGCCGGCGACAAGGCCGGGACGCAAGATGGTCGCGCGATCGCCGAACGTGCGGCGCACCGCTCCTTCGCACAACACTTTGAGCGCGCCGTACCGTTCGTCGGCATACTCGGCCGGATCCGCGCCTTCAGGGAATGCCAGCACGGGCGCATCTTCGTCCGGACCGCCGGTGCGCTCGCCGTCGTAGACGGAGAGCGTGGAAACGAACACGTAACGCGCCGTGCGCGTGTCGAAAAACCGCGCAGAGGTTTCGACCACGTCCGGCGTGTAGCCCGACGTGTCGACGACCGCATCCCACGAACGCGCCGAGAGCCGGTCCAGGCCGGTCACGCGATCGCCGTGAACTTGCTCGAGTTGCGCGTGCACATCCCCGTGAGTGCCGCGGTTGAACAGCGTGACCGCATGTCCCGCATCCGCAAATGCCTGCGCTATGTGACGTCCCACGAACCGCGTTCCGCCGAGCAGCAGAACGTTCACAGGATGTACGAACTCAAGTCGGCGTTGGTCACGACGTCCTGCAACTTCATGCGAACGTACTCGGCATTGACGACCACCGTGCCGCTTTTCTCCGGCGCTTCGTAGCTGACGTCGTCCAGGAGTTTTTCGAGCACGGTGTGCAGGCGGCGCGCGCCGATGTTCTCGCTGCGTTCGTTCACTTCCATCGCGAATTGCGCGATCTGATCGATGCCGTCGGGCTGAAACTCGAGCGTGACGCCCTCGGTCGCCAGCAGCGCCTTGTATTGTTCGGTCAACGCGTTTTTCGGCTGCGTGAGGATCGTGCGAAAGTCCTCGGCGGTGAGCGAATCGAGCTCCACGCGTATCGGGAACCGCCCCTGCAATTCGGGAATCAAGTCGGACGGTTTGCTCATGTGAAACGCACCGGCAGCGATGAACAGCACGTGATCGGTTTTTACCGGGCCATATTTCGTATTGACGGTACTGCCTTCGACGATCGGCAGAATATCGCGCTGCACGCCTTCGCGGGAAACGTCCGGGCCCCGCGATCCTTCGCGTCCGGCGACTTTGTCGATTTCGTCGATGAAGATGATGCCGTTCTCCCCGGCACGGCGCAGCGCTTCGCGCTTGACCGCGTCCATGTCGATGAGTTTGGCCGCTTCTTCCTGTTCGAAGATGCGCCGCGCTTCTTGCACGGTCACGCGTTTCTGCACTCGCTTTTTCGGAAGCAATCCGCCGAGCATCTCGCCCAAGTCGCCGCCGCCCGGGCCCATGCCTTGATCCATGCCCCCGCCGATGACGCCGATCGGCATGCTCTGCGCTTCCTCGACTTCGATCTCGACCAGACGCACGTCGTAGAATCCGCGATCGACATCGGCGCGCGCTTGTTCGCGGACTCGCGCTGAGTCGGCGCTCGGCGCCTGCGGCGGGGGCGGGGGCTGTTGCTGCTGCTGCACGCCCGAACCGCCGAAAATCGAGCCGAGCGTCGCGGCAAACGGATGCTGCTGCCACGCCGCGGGCTGCGGCGCGCGCGTTTCCGGATGCAGCAGATCGATGACGCGTTCGACGGCCATGCGCGCGGCAACGTCTTTGACCTCCTCACGGCGCTCGTCGGTCACCATGCGCGCCGCCTGCTCCACGAGATCGCGAACCATCGACTCGACGTCGCGTCCCACGTAGCCGACCTCGGTATATTTCGTCGCTTCCACCTTGACGAACGGCGCGCCGGCAAGGGCAGCCAAACGGCGCGCGATTTCGGTCTTGCCTACGCCGGTCGGCCCGATCATCAAAATGTTCTTCGGAATGATTTCGCCGCGCAAGTCGTCGTTCACGCGCTCCCGGCGGTAACGGTTGCGCATCGCAATCGCGACGGCGCGTTTTGCAGCGGCCTGTCCGACGATGTATTTGTCGAGCGCCGCGGCGATCCCGCGCGGCGTGAGTTGCGTCATAACGTTTCCACCACGATGCTCTGATTGGTGTAGATGCAGATCTCGGCGGCGATCTCGAGCCCTTTTCGAGCGATCTCTTCGGCGGTCATCGACGTGTTGCGCATCAGCGCCGCGGCCGCGGCCTGCGCGTACGGACCGCCGCTGCCGATTGCGGCCAAGCCCTCATCCGGCTCGATGACGTCCCCGTTTCCGCTGAGCACGAGCAAGTGTTCGTTGTTGCCGACGATCATCAGCGCTTCGAGTTTGCGCAGCGCGCGATCTTGACGCCAGTCCTTCGCAAGTTCCACGGACGCGCGCACGATATCTTTGTACTCGTTGAATTTGCCTTCGAATTTCTCGAGCAGCGTCATGCCGTCGGCGGCCGAACCCGCGAAGCCGGCCACGACTTTTCCGCCCGCAACGCGGCGCACTTTACGGGCGCCGTGCTTCATGATGGTTTTATCGAAGGTGACTTGCCCGTCGCCCGCAATTGCCAGTTTTCCGTCGCGGCGGACGGCCAAAATGGTAGTGGATCGAATTCTCATCTCGCTCGACCTTACCCCGAAGACGGGCGCGGGGTTGCACAGGCGCCGGTCACCTATCCGGAAAAGCCACGTTCTTCGAGCAAGGAGGGTGTTGATGTTCAGAACATTCTTGGCTGCGGCCTTTGTCGTGGCGCAGATACCGATGCCGCACCTGGCGCCGCGAGTGCCGATGCCCGCGCAGGCGCCGCCCGGACCCGGCGACGGCATAACGGTGACCGGCAGCGCGTACGCAGCGGCGCAGGCGTCGCAGGCGCAGATTACGTTGCGCATCTCTGCGCGAAATAACGCTCCGACTCTGACGGAGCAAACGCTGCAGCCGATTGCAGACGCGCTCGTTCGCGCCGGGGCCGACCGTTCGTCGGTGCAGCTGCCGCCGTATCTGGTCGGTCAGGCGCGAACGAACAACGCCGCGATAACCGCGAGCGTGCAGCACCCGACGACGGCGATGCTGCAGCAAGGCATGCTGACGATCGCGAACGCGTTCGCAGCAAATCCGGACCTGATTTTGAACGGCGCCGAGATTCGGCTGCTCGCCGGCGACTGTTCCGCACTGCAGCGCGCCGCAGAGGCGAACGCGATTGCCGACGCGCGCGCCAACGCTGCATTCATCGCAAAGCAGATCGAGGCGAAGGTCGGAAGCTGTACTGGCCGTCGACGAACGTTCGATCGCGAGCGGCGGCCCCGATTCGTGCAGCTTCAATTACTCCGTCGGGCCGTTCGGCGCATCGTATCCGCAGTTGTCTCCGGCCGACATGCTCACCGTGAAGGTGTACAGCAGCGTGACGATGCGCTTTGCCATTCGACGTTAAATAAAAGGGCTCGCTACAGAAACCGGACCGCCAAAACGGCGATGTCGTCATCGTTACGGCCGCTGCAAAACTTCACTACCTCGCGGAGCACATTCTGCGCAAGAGTCTCCATGTCAAAGGTCGCGCACCTCTGCAGCAAATCAGTCAGCCGTTCCATGCCGAAAAATTCTACGCCGCGCCGCGCTTCCACGACGCCGTCGGTCGCGGCAAGGAGCACCGACCCGGCGCGTAGCCGTACGGATCGCTGCCCGAAAGGATAGAGACTATCTTCAAACGCTCCCAAGAGCGGTCCGGTCACCGGCAATGCGATGGGCGGTTCGCCGGGGTGCATCAAAAACACCGGGTCGTGCGCCGCGGACGCGTACGTCAGCACTCGGCGCTCCGCTTCGACGCATGCCAAAAACAGCGTAGCAAAAGACTGTTCGGAATCCCTCGCATTCGTTTCGAAATATAAATGATCGAGTGCCGTGACCGCTTTTGCCGGATCGGAACCATCCGAAATAAACGCTCGTAATCCGTACTTGATTAGTGAGGCTTGAACGGCCGCGCGTAATCCGCGCCCCGAAATGTCCGCAAGTGAAAGTGCCAATGTGCCATCCCGCGAACGATACACGTCAGCGATATCGCCGCCCGCGTGTCCTTGCGCCAATTGATAAGTAATGTTGTAGTCAAGGCCTGGAATCGATCCGGGCGTGACCGAGAAAAGTTCTTGCACGAGCATCCGCGCAGCGGCGCGAGCCTCAGCCGATTCTTCGGGGCTCGAGGGTTGAGTCGAAGCGCTTAACCGCAGCGGCGTGATTGGTTGGTAATGCGTTTGGTACGATTCAGCGCGCGGGCGAGTCTGCTTTTCCACCGTGTAAATATCCCCCCACTCCAGCGTATTTCGCCTGCGCCACGCGCTTCCTACGGCACGGGCGCAACCATTTGATCTCGGATGTGGTCTTTGAGCATGGTGGAGCGTATCCGAAACGATTCTAATCGCTCCATATATGCTCTTAAAGAAGACTGATTCGTAATCAGTGCCTGATGCCCGCCCTATGCAGATTCGCCGATTTATGGGATACTGGAGCCGGCGAGCGTCGAAAAACGCTGTAAAAGCGACCCCGCAGAATAAGGACTTATGGTTGATCCCTTGGACACTGCATCCCTAAAAGCGGCGTGTGTCGCTCTGCGCGCTGCTATTGCAATTCGCGCCCGAGGCGACATCGAACAAATGCGCGCTCCGCTACGAGCGTTGATGGGCTTAGAACAAGCAGCATATAACGCGCCCCATAATCGCGGATGGCTGCGAAAGCGCCAGATCGAGCTGCGTGAAACCCTAGATGGATTGATACCTACTACGTCTGCCGTATCAGCTGCGCATGAATTGCACGTTCTTTATAGAGACATCGCGGCCATTCTGCAGATGGAAGCGGCGCGGCCGGCGGCGGTTGGTGCTAAGCGTTGGGTTTCCGGAAGATATTGAACTGCGATGTGACATGGTAGGGGACTCCGGACACCACGTCGTTTCCGTTCTTCTTATTAACGTCGCAGAGAGCGATAGCGCCAACCTCGTAAAAGCGGCTACGTCCTTGATGAACCACAAAGGCGATTTACCGGGTTTCATCGAGGGTGAAATATTTCAGAGTGAGGATCAGTCGCGAATACTCATCATTACCGAATGGCTTTCGCAACATGATTGGAGCATGTCGCAGTGGGACAGGGAGGTCTCCGATAGCCTCGTATCGATCGTGCAAAGCGCGAGCGCGATCGATTCTCGGACGTACTATCGCGCAGGGCGGATTTCAAGGGACGAGATCGCCGGTTAGTCTCGCCGTGGTTCGCGGCGGACTTACCACGATCCAATAAAAAAGGGGAGCGGCGCCGCCGCTCCCCTTCACCTTACGCGCGAATCGCGTTTAGTAGTTCTGCGAAACGATCGGAGACATGGTGATGTCGGCCTGTCCGTTCGCGCCCGTGATTGTTGGTTTTTGCGACGTGCTGGTTGGATCGCTCGCTTCGGTGGCCGGATAATCGTATCCAACCGACGCGATGAGCAGCGGATCTCCGGTAACCAGCGTTGGTTGCGGGCAATTCGTTCCGCACGAACCCAGGTTTGCCGGCAATGCGTAGGATGCAGTGCCCGGGGCCGTTCCCGTTAGTTTGACCGTGAAGAACGAGTAGCTCTTTAGGTCGACGATAAAGACTTCCGCTTCCGTGACGCCCGGCGGGATCGTAACGGTCCCCGTGCCTCCTCCATCGCCGTTCGCATCGCTTGCGAACGTTACCGCGGTTGGCCCAAGCGGTGTCGTCGAAGTGAGGTTCGCCGTTGCGGTATAGGTAACCGGAGCAACATTCGAAGCCGCGACCAGAGCGGAGAGGCTATATTGCCCCGCCGCCGGCGCCAGTTCGAAAGTCGTGAAACCGGGAGAGTATCCCGCGAATCCGGCATATTGTTTGCCGTTTTGGAAAAACGCCACGGCCGGCGGGCCAACGACGTAGTCCATCGGCGTGGCAGAGAAGAACGGCAGTGGTTGCGTCGGATCCGGTAACCCCGCGCCGCCGAGATACGAATTCGTGCCGTCATAGATAGACGAGTTAAAGCCGTTCCCGATCGATGCGTTCGGATTTCCGATGTAGTACGCTCCCGTGCTGCTGCAGGCTTTGGTCGCAGTTAAACGGCCCAAAACCGTTCACGAAGATGCCTGTAAACGTTCCCAGCGTGCTGTTAACGAGACCTGCGTTGTTGCGCGGGACCTGCGGCGAGCCGCTGATATGGTTCGTTCCGGCGTCAACGTTCGGTCCCACAGAGGCAGGATATGCGCCCGGGGTGCCTGCCGGCACCAGCATACCTGCGGGCAATGTGAGCGTCGGCTGATTTGCAAGCACGCCCGACAGTCCGTTGGCCTGCCTCAACGTCGCAACGACGTTGAGGCCTGTCGTGCCGTCGGGGAGCGTTGCAGTTCCAACCGCGAGCTGCAACGCGTTTGCGCCCAAATCCGCGTGCGAAACGGACGGCAGCGTGGATCCTCCATTGGTGGAGCATCCCGCCAGCAGCGCTGCGAGCCAGCGCGAAGCCAACGGCCCTTTTCATGTATGGAGTATGGAAGTGCACGTTAAAGCCTCGCTTGGATGTAGAAGTAGAACGAACGTCCGACGTTATTCGGAATGTCCACATAAACGCCGTTGCTCTTGATGAACGAGCCGTACTGCGGCCATGCGGACGGGTAGGTCGAATTGTTCAAGTAGTTGACTCCGCTGGTGGAATAGCCGGTGAGCGGACCGGAGATTCCGGTCGCGATCGGCTCGTAGCGGCTGTTGATTAGCGCGCCGCTGTAGGTTTCATTGAAGAGGTTTTCAACGTCGAAACCGTACGTGAGGCGCGACGTCGGCGGACTGTACTCGATCGTGAGATTCGTGGTCGAGTCCGGCGGCGACAGTTTTCCGCCCGGCGAAGCCGATTGCGCGTTGCCGCGGCAGCCGACGAGGTTCGGATTGAAGACGTTGCCCGGATTCATCGGATCGATGAAACACGCCGGCCCCGCCGGAGCATTACCGGCGACGGCGTTGGTGTTCGGTACGTTGACAGGCACGCCGTTGATGATGGCGGAGGTCAGGAGTCCGTTATCGGTCGGATACCCGATGTTGTACGTGAAGCGCGGATTGATCCGCCACCCGCTGTGCGTACGATACGAAAGCGCCACCGTTCCTTGGAACGGCGAGAGGAAGCCGACCCGGTAGACGTTGCCGAGCGCAAGCGACGCCGGCACGATGGTCGGATAGAAGTCTTCGCTCGAGCTGAGCGGGATAACGCTGGAGAACTCGTTGATGTACGACATCGTCAACTGGCCGCTGAGACCGTAAGCGCTCTCCTTGGTCAGGTTGAAGTCCACGCCGGTCGCATGCTCCCTACCGTTGTTAGTAAGGATCTGCGGTCCGAACAGGAACTGGCCGTTGATCACCACGGGCACGCCGTTCTGGAGCACCGGGGATGCTTCCGAAGCGGTCGTGTCGTGCTGATTCCGATACCACGGCGAGACGCTCACAGCCATTCCGTTGAGCAGCCCCGACGTGAACTGGTGCGAGAACGTGAACTCGTAATTGTCCGACGTTGCGGGCCGCGCCGGTTGGAACGCGACGCCGCCGAAGTTCTGGTTGATCCAGTAGAGTTGCTCGCCGAAGGTGCGGCACGCAACCTGCAGCGGGGTTGCCGTCGCCGCGTCCGTACCCCAGTATCCGCAATTCGTGGGTGCCGACGGCGGCGTGCCCGGCGGGGCATAAAGAACGGATTGTAGGGCGCTAAGCCGCCGTAGCCGTTCATGTAGTGCGACGGATCGACCTCGCCAAAGTCCCACGAGCCGATCGGCACGAACTGCACCGCGCGGCGATACGTCAGACGTACCGACGTGTTCGAGCCCATTCGGTACGACAGACCGATCTGCGGCTGCAGAACCTTCGGTTTCACCGTGTCGTTGTTGAAGTTGTCGTACGACGATTTGGCATCGCACGTGAACGACGGCGCACCATACAGCCCTTGTGGATCCCATGCATGGCTGGGCGGCGTCCATGTCGTCGGCGCGTAGAGCGACGTGCAGGTACGTTGGGTCGATACCCGGTGCGGGAACCTTGTACGTCGCCATGTCCAAGCGTGCACCGACTTCCGCGTTGAAGCGGTCGTTCGGCGACCACTTGTCGCTGAGATAGAGCGAGTAGTCTTGCCGGTTTATCGACGTCGCAACCTGATCGTATCCCGGAAACGCCAGTTGCGCCGCGTTGGCATTCGCGCCCTGATAGGCATATCCGCACGTCGCTCCGACCGGTCCGGGACCCAATGGGCAATTCGGATCGCTCGGCGGAATGAACGCATACGGAAGCGTGTACTGATCGACGAACCCATTCAGCACGCCAAGGTAGGATCCCAAGAACCCGAACGAGTCGGACGAGTAGGAATCGACCGGATGCAGATGGCTAACGTCGACACCTGCGCGAAGCAGGTTCTTGTCGCTGAGTCTGCTTCTGCAGCGCGAGCGTCAAGCCGTCCGTCATGCCGCCTTGCGACGTGATGTAGATATCGCCGTTGTAACTGCCTTCGGTGCTCGGCCCGTCGAACGTCGTGACCGCGTTCGTGCGGTATGCCGTCAGCGAGAGATACGTGGACGCGTTCAAGTTGTTCGTGTATTCGAGTTTGAACGCTTGGTTCGGCTGATAGTAGGTGAACGGCGAACGCGTCGCGTTGTCGCACGTGTAACCTTGAGCCGCCAAAGCCGCCGGCGTGGGGCATGCGAGCGTTTCCGCGACCGAAGATTGGCCGGGATAGAGCGCCGACATGTTCATCACTTGCGTAGGCGTCATGCCGAAGATACTCGGCCCAAACGTTGTCGTATTCCGGATCGCAGCTCGCGTAGCAGAGTGCGCTGCCGTTTCCGAACATGCCGCCCGCGCCTTCGTAGAATTGGCTCATCGCGATGTCGGTAAAGAATTGCAGCGACTCGTGATTGTTCGAGCCGAACCGGAAGACGAAATTGTCGAGGAACTCGCGCTGCGCGTTGAATCGCCGGCTGTAGAACTGGTTGATTTGCGCCAGAGGATATTGGTTGTTCCCGTAATCGAAGGTGTTGTTGTTGCCGATGAACGACGCGTAGTTCGAGAAGCGCTGATCCGGCGTCGCGAAGCTGTAGTCGAACGTGAAACGGTGATCGAACGCGGGACCGCCGATCGAAAGGCCGGCTTCCGCGTAAGAGGGATAGGTGCCGCGGCGAGCAACGACGTTGAGCGCGCCGAATCCGCCGGACGCCTGCGTGATGTCGCCGCCGCCCGGAGTGAGCTGGACGGAACTGACGCCGCGCGTCGGAATCGTCAAGCTGTTGGTGAACTGGTTCGAATAGGCGTCCGTGTACGGGATGCCTTCGAACTCGAAGCCTTCCTCATATTCGCGGCCGCCGTGAATGACCGGATAACCGGACGAGTCGAGCTCCGCGCCGGGCATCGACGAGATGAGATTGACCTCGTCGAAATTGAACGTCGAGCCTTGGAACTGCTGAATCTGCTGCGTGTTGACGCTGACCGTGTCGACGGTCTGCGTCGGCTGGAACGCGCTGCCCGAGCTGCGCGCGTGCGCAACCGCGATCGTCTTCAAAGACTTGGACAGCGATTGATTCAGCGTTTGTACTTGATCTGCGAACACCGTGACGCCGGGCGTCGATTCCGCCTGATACCCGCTCAGTTGGAACGAGACGGTGTAGGTGTCCGCGTAGATGCCGGTAAGTGAATAAAACCCGTGCGCATCGGTCGTCGTTCTGTATGAACCCGACGGCGACGCTGCGCTGATTTTCACGTCGGCAAGCGGCTGATTACTGGTAGCGTCGGTTACGCGTCCGCTAAGAACGCCCACCGTGCTGGCAAATGCCGCAGTCGATACTTGAGTAAAAAAGAGGGCCGCCAATGCTAACGCAAGGGCGAGCCGCCTCGTTGGTCCGTGCCTCATTGAGCCTCCACTGCAATTACGGCAGATGTTGGGGCTTCGCACCTTTGTCCATGTTTCAAGACGCCGCCCGTTCATCTAAGTTTATACGATGCGCACACCGCACCTTCACCGGCGAACTGTGCGCTCGAATACAGAGAGAACGGCTCGCGCCGCTCTTTAGTGACCGTTCGGCGTCAAGACGAACCGGCTGTGCGGGTAATCCACGCTCCAGGTGAAGTGGCGCAGGAAGTCGAGACCGATCGAACCGCCGTCGTCGCCGAAGATGTTCGTGCCGGCAAAGCATACCGGCGGATTTTCGTAGGTGTACGGCCCGACGTCGATCTTCGGCGTGTCGATGCACTGCCCGGTACTGGTTGCGCCGTTCCAGGCGGTGTAGTCGTAGTTCAAACTGGAGTCGCGATCGGGTCGCCCGTCGCGCCGACGCCCGTAAAGATGACGCTGGTTTCATCCGTGATCGGGCTTCCGCCGATGCCGTGGCTGTCGTAGAGCGCTTGCGAGAGCACCATGAACCCGTTGAGATCGCTGTCCAGCGACGGATGCGCCGCTGCGCCCGAAGGCAGCGAGATGCCGATGACCGGAACGCGGTTCGTCAGATCGAGCGGAAAGGCGTACGCGCCTTGTCCCATGGGCGGCTGATACGTCTGCGGATCTTCGATTTGCAGCTGCTGGCGAGCCAAGTCCACGTTGACGATTGCGTGCGCGAAGAAGTCGTATCCGAGGACGCCGGCGATTTTCGCGTTCGGCGCGTTCACGCGCTGAACCACGACGTTACGAAGGACGGCCTTGCCCACCGCCAGCGTGTCGGCGTGCCCGTACCCTTCGAACTGCAGATTCCCGACGTAGGGTGAGAAGTCGCTCGTGCCCATCGGACGGACGCCGGCCTGCGATGCGAACGGATCGAACAGCAGAATCGACGGCGTATTCGTGCCGAGCACGAAGACGCCGGAGTGCCCGTTTACCGATGCGGTGACGTGAATCATTCGCGCGTTGTCGGTAATCGTTATGAACGTCAACGGTGCGGGCGCGTCGCTATACGACCAGGTCGCCGGTGAGGGTTCGCTGACGAGATCGCGGTCGTCGACGTTGCCGAGCGTTGCGCTCGCTATCGCGTAGCGCACGTTGCCCGTAGTCCAGTTCGCGACGATGCGCTTGCCGGACGCAAGCGTGAGATAGCCGATGTCGTCGAACGTGACCGGCGACGCCGATCCCGGGGCGACGACGACGCGCGCGAGCGCGCCGGAATGCGGGATTTCGTACAGATCGACGATGGGCAAGCCTTTCGGTTCGACGCGAAGCACGACGCACGCCGTTCCTCCGGCGTTCGCGGTCCCGACGACGTGCAGCGGGAATCCGGTGAAGGCTTCGCTGCGAACCACGTCCCATGCGAGCGCAGCCTGCGCCGGCACGCCGTATACCGGCGTCCAAAAATTATTCGCGTCCGCGTGCCAGACGTAGCGTCCGGTAAAGCCGGTTTCGTCGGTAATACCCGCCGGCGTCTGAATGCGATCGCGAAACGCCGGCCCGCGGCGGTATTCCGTGAAGGCGTCGGTTTCGCGCCCCGACGTGCGCGTGCCGGAAAGATGCCACGATGCCATCGCGGCATCGCCGGAATCCCAGCCGGTAAACGACTTGTGCGTCGCGACCAGCGACTGCACGTCCGCAGCGACCGACGGCAACGGCTGCGCCAAAACGAGCACAGCGATGAACGCAACAATAACCCGCATCGTCGTACGCTCCTCGAGAAAGTTGTCTCGCGAGTACTTCAGCGTCGAAGCGCAGGTTCTTCCATGGCGCGCACGGCTACGGCGAATTCGCGCATTGCCGCGACTGCGCGGTCGGCCATGGCGCGGCGGCGCGCCTTCTTGTCGCGCCGGAGCGCCTGCGCGGTGAGTTCGTCGAGCGGAGGAAACGGCGCCCACGTGACGTTCGCGGGCTGAAAGTCCGGCGTTGCGGTGTTTTGCAAGTGCGCGACCACCGCGCCGAAAGCGGAGTGCCGCGGAAATTCGAGGCTGGGCAAATCCAAGATTTGACGCGCGGCGTGAATGCCGGTCATCGCGCCGCAAGCCGCCGCCTCGACGTAGCCTTCGGCACCGGTGATTTGGCCGGCGAAATACAAAGCCGCCGTGCCGCGCAGACGCAAGTGCGCGTCGAGCAATCGAGGCGAATCGATGAACGTGTTGCGGTGCATCACGCCGAGCCGCAGCCATTCCGCGTTATGCAAGCCCGGCAATTTCGCGAATGCTTCTTTTTGCGCGGGCCACGTCATGCGCGTTTGAAAACCCACCAGATTCCAAGCGGTGCCTTCGACGTTTTCTTTGCGCAGCTGCACGACGGCGTACGGCGTTTTTCCGGTTCGCGGATCGCGCAAACCGACGGGCTTGAGCGGGCCGAAGCGCAGCACGTCGTCGCCGCGGTCGGCCATCTGTTCGATGGGCAGACACCCTTCGAAGTACCGCGCTTCCTCGAATTCCTTCGTCGGATGGCGCGGCAGCGTCCGCAAGTCGTTCAGCAGCTGCAAATACTGTTCTTTGGTGAGCGGAATGTTGAGGTAGTCGTCGCCGTCGCCTTTTTCGTAGCGGGATTTCCGGTACATCGGCGTTTCGTCGAGCGAATCGGCCGACACGATCGGCGAGGCTGCGTCGTAATAGTGCAGGCGGTTTTGCTCGCCGGGGTGGTGTGCGAGGATGACGCGATCGATCGACGCGAGCAAATCGTCCGAGGGAAGCGGTCCGCAGGCGACGATCGCAGGCCGATCGATCGGAACTTCGCGCACTTCTTCCCGATGCACGGTGATATTCGGCTGCGAAGCGATGCGCGTTTGAACGGCGTGCGCGAAACGCTCGCGATCGACCGCGAGCGCGCCGCCGGCCGGAACCGCCGCCTCGCGCGCCGAGAGTACGATCGCGGAGTCGAGCAGCGCGAGCTCTTCTTTGAGCAGCCCGACCGCGTTTTCGATCGCGGCGCCGCGCAGCGAATTACTGCAGACGAGTTCGGCGAGGTTGCCGGTGGCGTGCGCGGGACCGCTTTTGTGCGGACGCATTTCGAAGAGATCGACGCCGACGCCGAGGCGCGCCGCCTGCCATGCGGCTTCGCATCCGGCCAAACCGCCGCCGACGATCGTCAGGCGATCGCTCCAAAAGCTTGCCATGCGCTAGACCTCGACCGCTTCGCGCTCCTCGCCTTTTTGCGCGATGCTGCTGACGTCGTGTTCGCGGTTGGCGCTGCACTCGAGCGCGACGGCGCCGCCGCGGCGCGTCTTCGCGACGACGTACGAGCCGCATACCGGGCAGGGTTCGGGAACGACGCGATCCCACGAGACGAAATCGCATTTCGGGTAGTTTGCGCAGCCGTAAAAGGTGCGGCCCTTGCGCGACTTGCGCTCGACGACCATCCCGCCGTCTTTGGGACACTTCACGCCGGTATCTTTAAGGATGGGACGGGTCGTCTTGCATTCGGGATAGCCCGTGCACGAAATGAAGCGGCCGAAGCGTCCGGTCTTGATGACCATCGGCCTCCCGCAGTTCGGGCAGATCTCGTCGGTCGGCTCATCTTTGATTTCGAGGCGGGGCAGTTTTTGCTCGGCCTGTTCGAGTTTGTTCGCGAACGGCCCGTAAAAGCGGTCGAGCAGCTTCACCCAATCTTCGTGTCCCTCGGCAACTTTGTCGAGATCGCCCTCCATCTGCGCGGTGAACCGCAGATCCACGATGTCGGGGAAATGCTCGGCGAGCAAATCGTTCACGGCGACGCCGATTTCGGTGGGCTGGAAGCGGCGTTCGGCCTGGATGACGTATCCGCGCGCCTGAATCGTTTCGACGATCGTGCTATACGTGGACGGGCGCCCGATGCCGTTCTCTTCGAGCGCTCGCACCAGCGTCGCTTCGGTGAAGCGCGGCGGCGGCTCGGTGAAATGCTGCTTGGGATCGAGCTTCTGCAGCGCCAGGGGCTGGCGCTCCTCGAGTCTGGGCAGCCGGGCTTTCTTCTCTTCGGCCGCAGCGTCTTCGTCGCGGCTCTCTTCGTAGATTTTCGTAAAGCCGAGGAATTTCACGACGCTGCCGCTCGCCCGGAACGTGTACTGCCCGGCTGCGATGTCGACCGTCGTCTGATCGAAGACCGCGGCGGACATTTGCGAGGCGACGAACCGGTTCCAAATGAGCGTATAGAGGCGCAGCTCGTCGCGTTTGAGGATGCCGGCCATTTTTTCGGGCGTGTTGTGAACCGAGGTCGGCCGAATCGCTTCGTGCGCGTCTTGAGCGCCTTCGCGCACTTTGTGCGCGCGGCCGCCGTGATACGCCTCGCCGTAAGCCTGCGTGATGAACTCGCGGGCGGATTCGCGAGCCGCGTCGGAGATGCGCGTCGAGTCGGTGCGCATGTACGTAATCAAACCAACGGTGCCTTCGGCGCCGAGGTCCACGCCTTCATATAAAGCTTGGGCGATCTGCATCGCGCGGCGGACGCGGATGCGAAGTTTGCGCGAGGCTTCTTGCTGGAGCGTCGAGGTGGTGAACGGAGCCGTTGGGTTTCGCCGGACTTCGCGCTGCTTCACCGACGCGACGGCGAAGGCCGCGCCGCGCAAGTCGGCGAGGATCGCATCGGCTTGCGCTTGGTTTTCGACCGCGATCTTCTGGCCGCCGTGCGCGATGAGATCCGCGCCGAAAACGAGGGACGGGTCGCTCTGCGCGGCGAGCATCGCGGTGATCGACCAGTACTCACGAGTGACGAACGCCTGAATTTCGCGCTCGCGATCGACGATGAGGCGCACGGCGACGGACTGCACGCGCCCTGCGGAAAGGCCGCCGCGGACCTTTGCCCAGAGCAGCGGCGAGATCTTGTAGCCGACCAGCCGATCCAGAATGCGCCGCGCCTGCTGTGCGTTTACGCGATCGATGTCGATGGGGTGGGGATCCTTGAGAGCCGCGAGCGCCGCATCTTTGGTGATCTCGTGCAGCTCGATGCGTTTGGGCTCGTCGAGTTTGAGCAGTTCGGCCAAATGCCAGGCGATGGCTTCCCCTTCGCGATCGGGGTCGGTCGCGAGGTAGACGTCGCTCGCGCTTTTCACCGCCGACTTCAAATCTTTGATGACGTCGCCCTTACCCTTGATCGTCAGATATTTCGGAGCGAAGCCGTGCTCCACGTCGACGCCCAGCGTGCTCTTCGGCAAATCGCGCACGTGCCCGACCGACGCCTTGACGATAAAACGCGCGGGAAGAAACTTTTTTATCGTGCGAGCCTTCGTGGGCGACTCCACGATGATCAAGGGCTTTTTCACGGGGCTTAGTATACCGCCGCGGTCAACCCCGGGGCAAACCGGGCCGTCCGCCAATCGCACATTTTGCGCGCGCGCGTACGCGTGATAACGCATCCGGCGGATAATCGTCAAGCGCAAATCCTACCAAAATTTGCAATTCTTGCAAAAATTACTTATGATGCGCACAAAGCGCTATTTCGCGCTGTCCACCATCTCAAGTTCGTCCCCCGGGGGGACGAAGGGAGGAAGAATGGATTCTGACATGATGCAGAACGGCGGAACGATGGGCGACGAAAGCTCATCGCGACGCGGCGGACGCCGTAAGGGCGGACGTAAAAAAGCTGCCGGCCGCAAATCAACGGGCGGCCGTAAGAAGAGCAGCGCCGGACGCAAAAAGAGCACCGGCGGTCGCAAGAAGAGCACCGGCGGTCGTAAGAAGAGCACCGGCGGACGTAAGAAGACCGGCGGACGTAAGAAGACCGGCGGACGCAAGAAAACCGGCGGACGCAAGAAAACCGGCGGACGCAAGAAAACCGGCGGACGCAAGAAAACCGGCGGACGCAAGAAAACCGGCGGACGCAAGAAAACCGGCGGACGCAAGAAAACCGGCGGACGCAAAAAGAGCGCGGGCGGACGCAAGTCGTCGCGCAAAGCTGCCGCGGGCCGCAAGGGCGGCCGCAAGAGCGGTGGACGCCGCAAAGGCGGGCGCAAAAAGAAAGCCTAGACGAGGCTGATTCGAAGAGCGCGGTGTTTCAACCGCGCTCTTTCTTTACGTTTCGGGCGGGCCGGCTGCGTGAGCCGTGCAGTCGCCGGGATCCCATTCCCAGAGCTGATCGTCCTGCAGTTTCGCCGCGCCGCATCCGCAGTTCCAGCGCAAAACGCTCATCGGTTTGCCGGGCTCGCTCAACGTCGGGCGCACGTTTTCTTCGGCCGGTTCGCCGAGCTTCTGCACGAGATCGTGTTTGGTGTACCGGTCCATCATCCGCTCCCCATCGCCGCCGCCGCGAACACTACTGCAATCGCCGCCATCACGCCGCCGTACACGATGTGCGCGATCGGGCTGAGCCACGCCCATGCGGCTTCGCTCATCGCGCGCCCGCCCGGCGTGATTTGCGCGCCCCAGAAATTTATCACCCATAACGTGAGCGCATACGCGACGCCCGTCATCCAAAACTCGTGAGTCAGCCGATCGGCAACGACTGCAAAGAGCGCGCCGAAACCGGCCGAGAAGACGACGTGCATCGCAAAGCCGAGTGCGATAACCGGGGGACCGCCATCTTTTGCACTCGGTCCGAGCAGTACGCCCGCGAGACGTTTTGCCATCGTCCAGGGCGACTGACCGACGGCGCGGCTCAACGCCATCATCGTGAGCGCCATCGCGGCGCCGCCGCAAATTCCGGCGATGACGCCCTGCAGCAGGTTGATGCGCGCCGATTCGATGAGCACACCGTGGTCCCACATGTTCTCCGTTCTTCCCGGTTTTGACGTGGGTACATCCCGTGGCGTGGGCCTGCCGAAAGACGTTTTCCCGATCTACCTCACGACGTTCATGGACATGCTCGGGTATACGCTGCTCATCCCGCTTCTGCCGGCAATGGCCAAGCACTACGGCGCGCACGATTGGATGGTCGGGATGCTCCTGAGCATTCCGGCGTTCTGCGCGACGATCGCGGCGCCCGTGTGGGGGAAATTCAGCGATCACGCGGGCCGCAAGTCGATCATTCTCATCGCGCAAGGCTTTTCGCTGGTCGGTTACGCGATGCTGGCGCTCTCGCATTCACTGTTCTGGATCTACGTTTCGAGGCTTATTTCCGGAACGGGCGCCGGGAGTTTGGGCGCCGCGGAATCGTACATCGCCGATGTAACCGACAAAAAACAGCGCGATCGAGCGTACGCCGTATACGGAGCCGTCTTCGGATCGGCGTTCATCGTCGGACCGATCGCGGCGGGGTTCTTGCAGCGGTACGGCCTGCAGTTTCCGTTTTTCATCGCGGCGGGGCTGGAGGTGATCAACATCGGCATAACGCTGTGGCTCCTTCCGTGGCGCACGCGAGAGAAGCGGGAGCAGACCAGCGTCAAAAAGTCGATACGCGAGGCGTGGAAACCCGCGGTGCGCGTGGTCCTGATGCGTCAGTTTCTGTTCGTTTTCGCGGTCGTTTACTTGCTTGCCGACTTCGCGCTGTATCTCGATCACGCCGTTCACGCGACCGTTCAACGCGCGAGTTGGCTGCTTGCGGGCGCGGGTGTGATCGGCGGAGCGACCATACTCATCGCAGTCACGCCGATGACCAAACGCTTCGGGGATCGGGTCGTCGGCCAGATCGGATTCGCGCTCCTTTTCGCATCGTACGCGCTCATCTATTTCGTTCAATCGCTCGCGTGGTTTTTTCCGGTGCTCATCCTTTGGGCTGCAGGCGCGGCGATGGCGGAGCCGACGCTCATGGCGCTGCTCGCAAAGCGAGCGCCGGAATCGGAACGCGGCGCGATCATGGGCGTGAGCGACTCGGTGAATTCCGTCGCGCTGATTCTCGCACCGGCGATCGGAACGGCGATCGTCGGTGAGCAAGCGCGCTTGATCGGCGTGCTTCCGGCGATTGCGGTGGCGGCGGCGTGGATTCTCGGAAATCGCGGCAGCAAGAGTCCGCGCACGAGCGAAGGTCCGGTTCCCGCGGACAGCGCGGCTTAGCTTTATCCGTTCGTCGCGACGAAGACTCCCGCGACCGTGAGTGCAACGCCGACCGCCATGATTGCGCGACGAGTAATGCGCAACGTTCGCGCACCGTTCCAATACAGTTTCGAGAGCCACAACCACCGCATCGTATTCACGCAAACTGCGGCGTCGAGCACCAGCATCCCGAGGTTCTTCGTCAAAGAACTCTCGTGCGCGTACGCAAACAAGAAGCATGCGAACAGCGTCAGCGCGAGGATCTGACTAAAAACGATTGCGGGATGCATGCCCGGTGGAAACGCAAAGACGTCGGCGCTTGCGCGTTCCGAAGCGCCGAAACCAACGACAATCAGCACAATCAAACAAATCGGCAGTACGTCCGGTAACGAAAAAATTACGTCGGGTCCGCTTATCTGCAAACGGATTTGGACGTTCGGCCCTGCGGTACCGACGGTTTCTGCGAGGCGCAGAACGGTCACGCCGGGGCGCACTTGTACGGGCACGTACTGCCCGGAACGGCTTATATCGCGAACCGGCCACCGCGAACGCTGCCGAATTTTCCGCTCCAGACGTTCCAGTCGAGCGAGATCGGAGGTCGTAACGTTGAAGTGCACGACGGTTAACCAGTTACGCGACAGCGAACCATCCGGTAATGTTGCCGGCATCTGCGATGTTTGCGGTGCCGCGTTCAGGGCGACGCGCCGCGCAGTGAAGCGTTCTTGGTTGAACCTTGAACTATGGCGGAATGCTGTATAACGCTGGCGCTCGACGTCATTCAGTATCACTGGGCGCAACGCTTCGTCTCAACCGATCGTTGCTCATGTGCTGCGCGTAATTATTCGACGAGGGAATCTACATCGCGGAATTGGTTAAGCGCTGACCACACTGTTGGAGAGACCAACAAACCCAACCTCGCGGTCAAGTAGCCGTCGTACCATTGACGCGGCATTAGGCGCATCCAAACGTAGAGCACTTCTGAAGAGACGAATAGACAAGCAGGCAGGCCCCCGCCGTTGTAAGGCCGCTGGCAGAGCTTCACAGCGCGTTGCCCCAACCTCGCCGCGCGCTGATCGTAAATCAGCGGTCGCTGGTTCCAGTGCGTCCAGCGCGTGCCCTCACGTTTCTCGGAAGCGCGGAATCCCAACGGCGCCTTATTCAAGTGATTGCGCTGTTATTTCATCGAGAAGCTCGCGAGCCTGGGATAGAATTTCACGCAACCGGTTTAAGCGCGTTTCAGTTATCGGAGCGATTCCATCGAGCATGCCCTCGACGGAAGACTGCGCGATCGTCAATAAATTGCCAAGGTCATGGCGTGCTTTTTTGACTGCTGCGACGTGTTCGTTCATTTTTATGTGCACGGATCAATCTTGTAGCCCACGCCGTACACCGTCACGAGATAGGTCGGCTTCTCCGGATCTGACTCGATTTTGTGGCGCAGATGATTGATATGACGATCCAGCGTGCGCTCAAAGATGCTCCCATCATCGTGGAGCAGATCCAGCATCTGCGGACGCGAGAGCACTTGGCCGGCGTGTCTTGCCAGCAGGGCCAAAATGCGGAACTCTGCGGGACGCACGTCGACGGCTTTCCCCTGCACGCGGACCTCGTGTGCCGCCTCATTGATTTCGAGGTCGCGAATGCGGTGCACCGCTCCCGGCAGTTGCGCCGTGGCGGCAACCGCGTCTAGCCGCCGAAACAGGGCGCGAATGCGCGCCATCACTTCGCGCGGCGAAAATGGTTTGCCGATGTAATCATCCGCGCCTAACTCTAGACCCACGATGCGATCGACTTCGTCGCTGCGCGTCGTGAGAACGATCGTCGGGACGCGGCGCAGTTCGTTGGTTTTCCGCAGCACGTCAAATCCGGTGCCATCGGGCAATCCAATGTCAAGAAGGACCAGATCAGGCAGATGCTGTTCTATCTCCGCCAACGCCGCTGCCACCGTTCCGGCCCCTACGGCATCGAACGAATCCTTTCGGAGATAGCCCTCTAGCGTCTCCCGGATCTCGGCTTCGTCTTCAACTACGAGCACACGTTTGGCCACAGCCTAACGTTTCGTCACCACGTGGCCATTCCCGGTACTGCGAGGCGGCGCGGCCGCAATGTTATGCAGTGGCACCGCTGGCCATGCCGATGGTACGCCCGACGGTGGACCAACCTCGGTTCCCTCCCTGCCGAGGGGATGCGCGAAATGCCGGCTCGTTTCTTCATTCGTTCTCATGCGCAGGCCGGCAGTCTCAGCGCGTTCGCAGCGATACGCTACAATCGCAAGCGTTATGGCGACAATCAATGAAACATTGCGCGTGGCATGCCCCTACGTTCGAGCGCGTGAATACGTGCACGAAGCGCTGTCGGAGGCTGCGAAAAGCCACGCTGAGCAGCCCCTGATCCTCACTGCGCCACTGCCGGTTGGCCAGGGCGACCTCAAAAAAGGGGTTCGCGTACGCTACGCTGTGGGCACCGATCCGATGCATTTCGACGAACCCTGGTACATCGGGTGGGAGCCTGAACCGGGCGGCTTTTATCCATCCTTTTCGGGCATGCTGACGGTCCGCGCGGATGAGGATTATGATAGCGCCATTCTTGAGCTTACCGGTTCCTACGCCGCGCCGCTCGGAGCGGCCGGCGTGCTGTTCGATAAGGCGCTCGGCAAACAGATCGCAAGCAGCACGGTACAGGCGCTACTCGCGAAGATTGCTGCTGAGTTAATGGCGCGCTACCGCCGCGAAGAAGCCGCGAAACGTACCGTCTCCTAGCGGTACGCGAATGCAGCGCTGGTGATTCGGCCGCGCCACACCTCGACCGGTCCTTCTGCTGTAAGCCACTGCACATGTGCCGCCCTTGGCACCATCATGCCGTTCAGCGGCTCGTATTCCTCGAAATAGCCACGCCACGGAGTGAGAACAACGGTTCCGTGAACGTCTCGATAGCGCTCTGTCTCCGCTTGTGATATCTCGCCACTTTCCTCGAACGTGAAGTCGACCGATGCAGCGTTCTGGCGATCGCGGAGCGTCGCTCGCATCCTGCGCAGCGCCAACTCTTGCCACTGAATCCGCGCATCCCGCAGCATCGGCGGTATCCAAACGCTCTCAGCGAGAAAGCGAACCAAGGACGCTTCGGTTAACTCGCGGCTCGGGCGCTGCGAGCCAACAGGGACGACACCGAACAGCGATGCGCCCGACGAGCCGGCATGGCGCTCGTAACTGTCACGCACGCGAACCCGCATCACCGGGCCAGATGCCACCCACGCATCCCAGTGGAACGCGATTGGATCGAGCGTGAAATGTTCCCTCGCAGTGAATCTCATCCACGGATCGTGATTATCGGCGCGTAGAGCTCCGGATTGTTGTAAGGTCGCGCCGATGATGTCGCGGCTCGACGGGCACGCAAAGCGCAGATAGCGCTCGACGAGCGGCGGAAGCATCAGCGCACCGCGATCATGAACGAGGAAATGCGCGGCATCTGCATCTCCGGCATCTCCACCGCGACGGTTGCCAGCGATTCTCCGGCGCTTTCGACGTCGATCGTGTTCGCTTCGCGCACTGTACAATCCTCATGCGCGGCGGGAATAACGCGGCGCCTACGCAAGACTCTACGAGACGTGCGAGAATCGACGAGGATGCGTTAGGGTAGAAATGGGAACGCTGTGAGACCGAACGATGTTTGTCGCAGGAACAGCGTTCCTCAAAGCGTCTCGCATAGGGGTACCATCGCAAGCATGTTGAGTTCGGAAATCATCGCGCTGCTCATCGGCGGCGCTACGTTACTGTATGGGGCCGAACGGATACCGAAGCTTGCGCGAAGCGTAGGCCAGGCGCGCAAGTAATTCCTTGCGGGCCAAACCGAACCCGGAGAAATTCTGAGTAAGAAACCCCCTAGCTACGGGAGCAGAACGAATTCAAGCGGGGCGTCTGCCGTGGGTCCTGAATTTACTTCAACAGCGCGCCGGCTCGGAATTTTCTCGGCGGCGAGCGTTGCGACTCTCGAGGTGGCCTATGCGATCACGCTCGGGGTAGGTTTCGCATCTCTTAAGTCTCCGCAGCAGCCCATCGGCGATCCAATGTTCTCAGTGCTCGAGGTTCTCATCATTATCATGATGCCGGCCATGGTTACGCTTATGATTGCGGTGTATGCCTGGGCTCCTTTGAACGCTAAAGCGCTGAGTTTGGCTTCCATTGTCTTCATGAGCGTGGTCGCCGCGATAACGAGCAGCGTGCACTTCGTTATCCTCACCCTGGGCCGCCAGCCCGTCTTTCTTGAGCAATCGTCGCTTCAACTGTTCTTTTCTTTCAAATGGCCATCAGTTGCATATTCTCTCGATGTCCTCAGCTTGGGACTTCTTTTTCGCGCTTTCGATGCTGTTCGCGGCTCCAGCCTTTAGCGGGAATCGGCTCGCGGCTTGGATCCGTTTCCTGATGATCCTTAGCGGCATACTCGCGTTAGCCGGTTTGAGCGGTGTCGCAACGGGCAGCATGCAGCTAAGGAACATCGGCATCGTCGGCTACCTCGGAGTGTTCTGGATCGTCACGGCGTTACTAAGCCTCTTGTTCTATCGGACGCGGGCGGTATAACCATCCGGCCCTGGCGGAAGTGTTTCCCGCAGCGTTCTCATTCCGCACTGCAGGCGGCACGTACGCTGGACCCCATGGCGCTGTTTTCTCAAACTTACTCTGATGCGCCGCGCATTGTCATTTGGGAAATGACCCGCGCGTGCGCGCTTGCGTGCCGGCATTGCCGCGCCGAAGCGATTGCCCATCGCAATCCGGCGGAACTTACTACCCAAGAAGCATTTTGCCTGGTCGACGCCGTGCGCCAATGTGGCAAGCCGATTTTCGTCTTAACTGGTGGCGATCCGCTGATGCGCGATGACATCTATAAGATCGCTGAGTACGCGACCTATCGCAGCTTGCGCGTTGCCGCTTCCCCGAGCGCCACGGGACGCCTCACGCGAGCGGCATTGGAGCGACTCGGTCGCGGCCGGCTGCAAACGGATTTCCTTCAGCATCGACGCCGCCACAGCGGAGATGCACGATCGCTTCCGCGGAGTCAACGGTTCCTTCAAACGCACGCTAGAAGCAGCGCAGGCAGTACGCGACCTCGGCATGGAACTGCAGATCAACACCACGGTGTCACGCTTCAACGCGCATGACTTGATACAGATTGCCGCGCTGGTCGAGCGGCTCGATGCCGTCCTCTGGAGTGCGTTCTTTCTGATTCCGGTGGGGCGCGCGAAACCGACCAAGTTTTGGATGCAAATGAGACTGAGGAAGCGTTTCGGGTGCTGTACCGCATTTCGCGGCTGTCGCGGTTCGCTGTAAAGACGACGGAGGCGCCAAACTTTCGGCGATATGTGGCGCAACGAAAGGCGGCTGCCCCTGCGCTCGAACGGCCGGCGCACGCGCGCCAGCCGTGGATGGAGTTTCCGGCAATCGGCGACGGCAAGGGGTTCGTCTTTATCTCGCACACCGGCGAAATTTGCCCCAGCGGTTTCCTTCCCAATCCGGTAGGGAACGTCCGAACGGACAACTTACTTGAGATGTATCGGGGAGACCCCGAGATGCGGCGGCTACGCTCGCCCGAGACTTTCGGCGGCAAATGCGGCGCCTGCGAGTTTCGGCAGCTCTGCGGCGGTTCACGGTCGCGCGCCTATACGATGGCCGGCGACGCGTTTGCGGAAGAGCCGACGTGCGCGTATGTGCCAGCCATACTGCACGAGAACGCCGCCCGCGTCGCAGGATAACGGAGGAGGGAACTGTTGTCAGGTCTGCTTGTTCTTGAGGTCTTTTTGATCGTGGCAGCGGTGGCTATTGCGCTGATGGTGTTTCTCGCAAACTACGGTTCGCGCACGCCCGTACCACAGGACGTCGTTTCAGCGCAGGGCTACGCCATTCGAAGGTATTGGTTCATTACCGTGATGGCCGCCGCCATTGCGGTATTTATCTTCACGATTCCGCACTTTCCGTACGGTAGTGCGCAAACACTCGGGCAGCATTATCGGGTGATCGCGCAGCAGTATAGTTTCATGCTGCCGGCAGCCATCCCGGCGGACAGACCCGTGGTGTTCGACGTAACCTCGCGAGATGTCAACCACGGCTTTGCCATCTACGATCCCAACGGCAGATTGGTTGGACAGGTGCAGGCGATGCCGGACTACGTCAACCACCTGCCTTTTCTGTTCCACGTCCGCGGCCACTACACGGTTCGGTGCCTAGAATACTGCGGTATAGCGCACGCCGCAATGCAAGGAGGTTTTGACGTTCGATGAGCGCGATCACAATTGACATCGGCGCTAACGTAGCGCCGACCAGCGCGGAGTTGCGCAGTGCGCGTACCGTGATGTGGACCTACATCACTACGGGGCTCGCAATTTTTTTCATAATGCTGCTCATCGGCATCACGATGCGCGCAGAGCAAGCCGGCTGGATAACGTACGATCCCGGCTGGTTTTACGCGATGCTGAGTCTACACGGCATCGGCATGATCACTGCGATGGCTATCGCTGGGCTGGGAACGCTGTGGTACTTGGTACGGCGCGAAGCAGTCATCGACCCTCGCATCGCGTATCTGGCGTACGGATTCTTCCTCGCCGGAGCGCTGTGCGTGATCATCAGCGTCTTTCCCGGTAAGTACGGCTCGCTCTGGACCATGCTCTATCCGCTGCCTTTCGTCGGCACGTATTGGCCCAGTTGGGCGACCGGCGTGTGGCTCATCGGCAATGCGCTCGTCATGATCGGCTTCATGATTTGGTGCGCTCAGATTCTCGGAGCATTGCTCAACCGCTACGGCGGCATAACGGGGATGCTCGGCATTGATTACGTCTTCAACACGCGCGCGTTTGCGCAGACGCACGTTGAACCGCCGCCGCAGATGTTCGCCGCTGCGATTACGGCGATTGACGGGATCATCGGCAGCACCTTCGGGCTTTCCGCCGGCGTCGGGCTGCTCGTGCACTGGATCGATCCGTCCGTCGCGATCGATCCACTCTGGGCAAAGAATCTGATCTATCAGTTCGGACATACCTTCGCGAATCTAACCATGTATATAGCAGTCGCCGGCGTGTACGTTGCTTTGCCGCTATGCACTAAACGCGAATATCACACGTCGAAGCCTTTGGTCGTCGCGTGGTGGGGAACGCTGCTCTTCGTCATCATCGCGTACTTCCATCATTTGTACATGGACTTCGCGCAAGCGGAAACCGTGCAGTTCGTCGGAGAAATCGCATCGTATCTGGCAGCCATTCCGGTCGTCGTCGTGACGGTTTTCTCCGGTACGATGCTGGTACACCGCTCGGGGTTGCGCTGGAGCCTGGGATCGATGTTCTTGTACGCCGGCATGATCGGCTGGGTCGTCGGCGGCACCGCGGCCGTTCTCGACGCCACGATCCCGATAAACTTGGATTTGCACAACACGCTCTGGGTGCCCGGGCACTTCCATACGTATCTGCTGCAGGGCGTACTGCTGTTCATCATCGGCTGGGCGTTTGTCACGCTGGAGCAACGCAGCGGCCAGACGTCGTCGCTCTTCATGCGCTGGCTTACTGGCGCGACGATCTTCGGCGGGGCCGCATTGTTTCTGATCTCTTTCTACATCGCTGGAGCAAGCGGCGTGCCTCGAAGGTACGCGGTCGAACCTGGCGTCGGACCGCAGTACGCGGGTATCGCGACGATCGGTGCGCTGATTCTGCTGGCCGGCCTCATCATCGCCGGGATTGAAGCGGCGCGGTTAGCGCGGCTTGCCAAGGCAGAGGCAGCGGGATGAAATCGCGCACACTCGGCTACGTCGTTCTCGCTCTAACTGTTCTCTTCGCACTCGCGCCCGCGTATCGAACAGGCGTGGAATTCCCGGTGCGGATCCACCACTTGCTGCATGCGATCATTTTGATCGGTGCGGCGCTCTCCGGACTGTTGATCGCGCGCCGGTCCCCCGCGGCGTTCACCAAACGCGCAACATGGCTCGTGCTCAGCATCGTTGCGCCGATGCTCGCGATGCTGCTGATGTGGCCCTCGGAATATTCGCCGCTCGAGAAACTGCCCGCAGCGCACGTATTCGAACACCTCGGCCTCGCGCTGCTCGGTTTTCTAACGGCTTATGCGGGGCAGCAGTATGCGTACGGCGTCGGCACGGCGATGGCATTGAGCTTGTGGACGATGGCGTTTCTCGCCGCTTGGGGTTTCGGAGTCAGCCCACCGTTGCAGGTTGCAGCATCAACCGGATCGGCGACGGCCTCTTCCCAAACAGCGTCGAACGCCGCGCCGGACCCGGCTCACGGGAAAGCGATCTTCGCGCAAAATTGCTCCTCATGCCATGGTGCGCAAGGCCAAGGCGGAATGGGACCGCGCCTTATCGGTGAGGCGTCGCGAAAAAACTTCGCGCAAGCCGTAACGTGGATCGAGAATCCACTGCCGCCGATGCCCAAGCTCTATCCCTCCACGATCAACTCGCAAGACGTCCGCGATGTCGCCGCTTACGTCGAATCTCTGAAGTGACGCAGTCTTTTCTCGACGCGTTCTCATCGAATTGATACGCTGGGCATACGGTTCAGACATCAGAAAAAGAGCGGCGCGGGGCTCTCTGAAGTTAGGGCCTGCTATCAGGCCAATTGTAGAACCAGACCGCGGAAACAAATCAAGAGTCGCCTTGCCGGTGGCTCTTGATTTTTTGTTCCGACAAAAGTCGTGGCCTCAACCTGTTCTCACATCGTTCCTGCTGAGTTCGCCCACCGCTGCTATCATGCTGTTCATGAAGCGTTTTATCTCTGTTTTTTCAGCCTGCGTATTCGGACTCTCTCTGAGCGCCGGCGCATCGCTTGGCGCGTTCGCCGCTCCTGTGCAAGTCGTAACCATCACCGCCTCAGCCTCGTCCTTGTTCAGCCCATCACAAATTACTGTTCATGCGGGACAACCCGTCGAGCTTAAATTGGTCGGGCAGAGCGGTGTACACAGCATCGAATCCGCCGAACTTGGCATTCCAAACACAATGGTCACGCCAGGATCGACCAAGATGGTAAGCTTTACGGCCGCAAAACCCGGAACGTATACCGTACAGTGCGGAATCCCTTGCGGCCCCGATCATGGCAAGATGATGATTACGATAAAAGCCGTCTAAAGCAAGTTTCTGCGAGGGACACAGCAGGGCGGTGAACCACCGCTCTGCTCTTGTTTTTGCAGCCTATTCTCCGAGTTGGCCTAGGCCGTTCTCCGATTGGCCTCATGTAAGCTTTACAATTGCGACATGAAAATCACCGGATTCGCCCTGCCTTCGGCCGCACTGCTCCTGGTGTGCGCCGCGATCATTCCGCTCTCGATTACCGCGCATCCAAGCATCGACATCGTCGCGTCGAATTGGAAATTCACGCCGGATACCATTACGGTTCCGCTCAGCGAACCGACCACGCTGCGGTTAACGTCCAGCGAAGGCGTGCACGGGATCAAGTCCGACGAACTGGGCATTCCCGACACGACGATCATGCCGAACAAGTTCGTGACCGTTACATTCACGCCGAAAAAGGCGGGAACGTACATTGTGCACTGCTCGGTTATTTGCGGCGCCGGCCATCCGAACATGGCGCTTACAATCAAGGTGCAAAAGTGATTGTGCGCCTCGTCATGGCGTGCGGCGGCATGCGCCGGGTTTGCGCTGGCCGTTGAAGCGGGCGCATACGCCATGCCTCCCTTCGCGAAAGCCTACGGTGTGAGCTGCAGCACCTGCCACACGCTCGTACCCGCGCTCAATGCGTACGGCCGATACGTCCAAAGGACCGGCTATTCGTCGTTGAATCACGACGTCATCAAATCGGTGGTTCCGATCTGGATCGGCGAGCAAGTCAATGGCGACAGCACCGGCGGCGTCAGCAACATTTCACCGGGCTACAAGAATTCGTTCGGTAATCTGGCGCTGCATGGCGCCGGATATCTCGCTCCGGATTGGACCTTCCACGTACAGCAGTGGCTACTGCAAAACGACGATGCGGGCGGCACGCTCGACACCGCGTGGGTCACCTACAACAACCTATTCCATCGCGACGGCCACCTGTTCATCGGCAAGTATGAAGCGCCGGCGCCTTCGCCGTTCAGCCAGTTTTTCGACATCTCCGCATTCGCTACGCCGGAGATCACCGTCGGTGAGCACGTTTACCAACTTGATGCAAACCGCTGGGGAAGCAAACTTGCGTACGTGCATGGCGCGCTGGACGCCGAAGCGGGCTGGCTGCTGAGCAGCAACGGTATGATCGGCGCCGCGGACTTTGCGACGACGCCGGGTACCGACAAGACGTTTCAATGGAAGCTCGCCAGTGCCCACGCCGACCGGCCGCAACTGCCGGAGTTAGGACTTTACGGCAGCAGCGGCAGCTACATCGTGTCCACCGGCGCCGCCGACCACTACACTTCGATTGCGGCATATCTGCAACGCGATCCGCAGCCGAACGGCATTCCGGGCGTCTTCGCAATCTACCAGGCGGCGCACGACCCGAATCCCGGCTTGGATGCAAATGGCAACCAATTGCCCGCGGCAAGCAGCAAAGCAGTTACCGCAGAACTCTACGAATCGCTTTTTAATCGCGGCGCCGTTCTTGGTTTCCGTGACGAATTCACCGATGATGGCCTCGGCAATCTCGCGCATGCCCAAAATGTGGACTTCGCGTTCAACGTGCCGCATGCGCGCTATTTGCATGGATATGTCGAAGCAGGACTCGGCGGAAATTCCACTGCGCCGAACGGTAGACCGACATGGCGCTGGCTGTTCTGGTGGACCACACCTATCGGGACCCAATAACGATCCTATCGAGTGGTTGATCTTATGGCACAAAAGATATTGGACCGAAACGGGTATTACGCGTCACGGCCGCGCTGCTCGCGACATCCGCCATCTATGGGTCGTTTTGGCCGCCGATGCACATGCGCGGAACGCCGATAGGACTGACCGATACACTCCACATCCTCTGGACGGCGGTGTGGCTGACATTGACGCTTATCGCGATGGGTGTTGCAACCGCTGCACTAGGAAAGCGCTTCACGTACTACACTGTTGCGACGTTCGGCGTGATCGTTTTGTTCGGAGCGCTGACCGGAGCGCAAGGCGCACGCCTGGCCGCAAACTTGTCCACGCCCGGCATCGCTATCTACGAGCGCATCAACATCGGAGCGTTCTTGCTTTGGGTCCTTGTGTTGGCCGTTCGCCTATCGCCTAGCGGGTTGAATCGCCTGAGTACGATGCTGATGGCCACCGCTATGCCGATGGGTCGCGGCGACGAAGCAAGTCTGAATTTCAGAGGATGTAACAATGACAGAACTGACGCGAACCCAGCGACTCAATCCCGCAGCATGTGCACTCGCCGCTGGATGCACTGAGTCGATTTTGTGTTCATCATCGCCTTTCCCATGGTGGGAATGGGCAACATGATGGGCGGTTACGCCGGAATGATGGGTCGCGGCTACGGCATGGGGATCGCATGGTGGTTGGGCGGAGCGGTTCTCGCTTCACTGGCCGGCGGCGTATTCGCTTGGATTTACAACACCATAAATCGCTAATTTGCTGGAGCGTTGCCGCACGCTATCCGGCAACTAATCTGGCCAGCAGAAAGGCGACGGCCGCCGCCACACCGCCGATGACCACCGTTTGCAAAGCGCTACGGAAAATCGGAACGCCTGTAAACCACCCCTTGACAGCACCAAATATAAACAGGGCAATCAGCGTGACGATCGCGGAAATATACAAGCCTTGATTGGATCTTTGAACGAGCATATACGGTATCAACGGCACTATGCCGCCGATAACGTACGAACCGCCAATCGTGAGCGCGCTCAGCGGCGCTCTGCGCCGATCCGGTTCTTCTAAACCAAGCTCGAAGCGCATCATAAAGTTGATCCAGCGTTCGCGATCTGAAGTAAGAGCGCTCGCGACGCGCGCGGCATCTTCTTGACCTAACCCATACGTGCGAAGAATGCTTTGCACTTCCATGCGTTCTTCCGCTGGTATTTCGTCCACTTCACGCTGCTCGCGTTGCTGCTCGCTCTTGTAGTGTTCGATATCGGTGCGCGCCGCCAGATATCCGCCCAGCCCCATCGAGATGCCGCCGGCTGCCAGCTCCGCAATACCTGCGGTGACGACAACGTGCGAAGCCGCTATTGCGCCGGAAATGCCTGCTGCAAGCGCAAACGGCACCGTTAGGCCATCCGACATGCCAAATGACGATATCGCGCACCGTTTCGGAAGCAGTAAAGTGCCGTTCGACGTGTCTCGGTCCCGGTGTGCTGCGTGGGATACGACTGCTCATGCTGCTACCGTCCCTGTCTCGAAGCTATTTCGATGTTCGCATGCGGGAATCGACCATGCGGGCGACGTTATGCGCTATAGACGCATTTTCATCGGATTCGATGATCTCCACCGTCAGGTTCGGATTGAGGAACGCCAAACGTGCGAGTATGGCGTTACGTACCGCCGCATTGTGTTCGCCAATTCCACCCGTAAAAATCAGCATATCAAGCCCGACCAGCTCGATGGCTAATCCTGCGATGGCCCTCGCGGCAGAACGTACGAACATCTCGACTGCGAATTGGGCGCCCTCGTCCTGTCGCTCGCACAGTTTGCGCAAGTCGCTCTCATCGCCGGAAAGGGCCCGCAGACCGCTGGCATTTTCGAGGAGATCGCGCAGCGTATGCTTATCCATGTTTGCGCGCTCGAGCAGGTACAAAAGCGCGCCCGGATCGATGTCACCGGTCCGCGTGGACATGATCATACCGCCCAGGGGGCTAAACCCCATCGTCGTCGCTATAGGGCGACCGTTTAAAAGCGCTGCGGCGCTCGCGCCATTACCGAGGTGCGCGACGGCCGTACGTGGTCTCACCTTCTCGCCAACTACGCGACACACGTGCTCATATGAAAGCCCGTGGAAGCCGTAGCGCCGGAGCAGCGGATCGTCCATAGGAAGCGGGAGTGTGCGGCCTGTTTTGGGCAGATCGCGAAAGAACGCCGTATCGAAGCATGCTATCTGCGCGGCGGCCGGCAAAGCCGTCAGCGCTTCCCGGATGACGGCAAGTGCGCCGGGCGCATGCAACGGATCCAGCGACTGGAGCCCTTCAAGGCGCTCGATCAACTCGGGCGTAATGCGTGTCGGTGCGTCATCCTCGCCGCCGAAAACCACGCGATGCCCGACGGCACTCACCACGCCGGCCTGTTGCACGGCATCGGTAATGGCTTCGCATGTCGCTCGTGCCGCATCCTGCGGCTGCGACGACGATACCAAGTTGCGCGCGAGCCTGCATTCCAACCCACTGTCGGTTACGGCATGGACGGCATACTTCAACGAGGACGAACCTAAGTTCAGGCTGAGGATGTTCACTGCTTTGCCTGCGTCCATCGCCAGTCGCGAATGTCCGGCATGTCTTGGCCGTACTTCTCAATGTACAGCCGGTGCTCGACCAATCTGTCGCGGATCAGCTGCTTGACATGCCCCGCGCGATCAGTCAGGCGCGGTACGCGATCGATCGCATCTCCGGCGAGATGGAAGCGATCCATCTCGTTGAGTACGACCATGTCGAAGGGTGTCGTGGTTGTGCCCTGCTCCTTATATCCGCGCACGTGCAAATTGCAATGATTCGTTCGGCGATACGTTAGGCGGTGAATAAGCCAAGGATAGCCGTGAAAAGCGAACACGATCGGCTTGTCCGCCGTAAATATGGAGTCGAATTCCCTGTCGGAAAGCCCGTGCGGATGCTCCGTATTCGGCTGGAGCGTCATCAAATCGACGACGTTGACGATGCGAACGCGCATTTCTGGAAGTGCAGTTCGCAGGAAATCCGCGGCCGCAAGCGTTTCCAGGGTCGGCACGTCGCCCGCACACGCGAGCACCACGTCCGGCTCGGTTCCTTCGTCGCTGCTCGCCCAGGTCCAGATGCCCACGCCCTCGTGCAATGCTTGACGGCGGCATCCATGTCGAGCCACTGCAACTCCGGCTGCTTTCCCGCAATGATGACGTTGATGTAGTTCATGCTGCGCAGGGAGTGATCGAGGACTGATAGCAGTGTATTGGCATCCGGGGGAAGGTAAACGCGCACCACGTCGGCGCCTTTGTTCACGACCACATCCAAAAAGCCGGGATCCTGATGTGTGAAGCCGTTGTGATCCTGGCGCCAGACATGCGAACTGAGGAGATAGTTCAGGGACGCGATGGGGCGTCGCCAAGGGATGCGTTTTGATGACGCAAGCCACTTTGCGTGCTGATTGAACATTGAATCAACAATATGGATGAACGCCTCGTACGACGTGAACACGCCGTACCGTCCGGTGAGCAGATAGCCCTCAAGCCAGCCTTCGCAGCAATGTTCGCTCAGAATCTCCATAACGCGCCCCTTGGCGGACACATGATCGTCGGTGGGCAATACGGTCGCCGTCGAACACCGCTCTGCCACTTCAAATACGGCATTTAAGCGATTCGAGGCCGCTTCGTCTGGCGCAAAGAGCCGAAAACAATCAGGATTTTGGCCGTAATACATCGCGCAGGAGCTCCCCGCCGTGCGCATGCTCTCGTGCATCACTGTCCCCGGCGAAGCGACGTCGAGCGCATAGCTGCGGAAATCCGGCACGACGAGTCGCCTGAGTACTTCCCCGCCATTGGCGTTTGGGTTGGCACTCATGCGACTGGTGCCGCACGGTGCGGCAGCGGCTATAACTTCGCGCAGTTTGCCCGATTCGTCGAACAGCTCTTCAGGACGGTACGAGTGCATCCACTCTTCGAGCATGCGCAGGTGAGCCGGCTTCGTATCGAAGTCGGCAAGCGGCACTTGATGCGCGCGAAACGTGCCCTCGACTTGGACGCCGTCGACTATTTTGGGACCCGTCCAGCCCTTCGGCGTTCGCAGCACGATCATAGGCCACGCGGACCGTTTCTGGAATCCCGACGCTCGCGCCGTTGATTGTATTTCATGGATGCGATCCAACGCCTCGTCCAGCGTCCTCGCAAATGACTCGTGCACCGCTTGCGGCTCATCACCGGCGACTATGGCCGGCTCGTAACCGTAGCCTCGCAACAGTGCAATGAGTTCGGAGTCTTCAATGCGCGCAAGGACCGTTGGGCCAGCGATCTTGTATCCGTTCAGATGCAAAACCGGCAGCACGGCGCCATCACGAGAGGGATTCAAAAACTTGTTGCTATGCCACTCGTGGCGAGTGCACCGGTCTCCGCTTCGCCGTCCCCTACGACGCAACACGCGATGAGTTCGGGGTTATCGAACACCGCGCCGTACGCGTGCAGCAAGCTGTATCCCAGCTCGCCGCCCTCGTGAATCGAACCGGGCGCATCGGGCGAGGCGTGGCTCGGGATGCCGCCGGGAAATGAGAACTGCCGGAAAAGCGCGCGCATTCCATCCTCGTCTTGGGTGATGCGTGGATACTTCTCGCTGTACGTGCCTTCCAAGTACGCGTTTGCAACGACGGCTGGCCCACCGTGGCCAGGACCCGCAATGAAGATCGCATTCAGATTCTCGCGCTTGATGACACGGTCCATGTGTGCGTAGACAAGATTCAGCCCCGGCGAGGTGCCCCAATGCCCCAGCAGCCGCGGTTTGATGTGCTCGAGACGCAGCGGTTCGCGTAACAGTGGGTTATCGAGCAGATAGATCTGCCCAACGCTCAAGTAATTGGCTGCGCGCCAATATGCATCGAGAATCTGAAGTTCTCCGACCGGCGATTGCGTTGTTAGCATTGTCAGCTCCTCACGGCATCCGGCGCTAGACTCGGAAAGGAGCCCAGACACCGGCGAATTTCTTTGACGTGCTGCAAGAACGCCACATCCTCTTCATTGCGCGGCCTCGGAAGGGCAACCGACACAATGCGCTCCAATCTCCCGTCGCGCATTACGGCGATACGATCGGCCAACGCTACCGCTTCGTCGAAGTGGTGCGAGACCATCACGATCGTCTTGTGCGTACTTTGCCAGATCAGCAGCAGATCCGCATGCAACTCATCCGTGATAACCGGATCGAGCGCAGCAAACGGCTCGTCCATCAACAGCACCTTTGAATCCACCGCGAGTGCTCGCGCGATGCCCACGCGCTGCCGCTGACCGCCGGAGAGTTCCCTCGGGTATTTCTTCGCGAACGCTTCCAGGTGTACCATGGCCAGATACCGCGACGTTCGCTGCCTAGCTTCGCGTTCTGGAATGTTCTGCATGCGTGCGGCAAACTCGATGTTCTCCTCAGCGGTCATCCACGGAAAAAGTGCATACGATTGAAACACCATACCCACGTGCGCCGGTTTAGTGACCGTACCGCTCGTCGGCTGTTCTATGCCCGCAATCATCTTGAGAACGGTGGACTTGCCGCACCCAGACGGGCCTACCAAACAGAGAAACTCCCCGTCATCAATCGTTAGTGAAAACTCGCGTACAACCAAGAGCGGTGGCGATTCGTATGATTTGCTGACGTTCGAAAGTGCAATAACTGCGACTAATCGAACCGATATCTTTGCGAAAACGCGAGCAGCGGCTGCCACACGAGAAAATTCATCAACGCAACGAGTACGATCATGGCCGCCAGAGCTGCTGCGAAGACGGCCGCGTGGCCTTGAGCGTTCGAGTCAACGAGCAGGCTTCCGAGGCCCAGCAAATCCTGCGCGATGTTGCCGGCGGGGATGTAGGTGTGAAGCACCTCGGCCACGATGACTACGGTCCATCCCTGCGCCCATGCCATGAGCGATCCGACGACGATGAACGGCACGATCGCCGGCAGCGTTATGTAGCGCAGCTTTCGGAATCCATGAACATTGAAGACAAACGCTGCCGAATTGATGTCGTCAGGAATTGTATGCAGGCCCTGAACGATCGGAAAGACGATGTTCCAGACCATTGTTACGAAGATCACGAAGATCGCCGCCGCCTCAAACGCTCGATACGTCGTAAAAAAGACGACGATCACCGGAAAGAACGCCAGCACAGGAATCGACTGAAGAATATCGGCGATCGGCAGGAGAATGCGCTGAACTTGGCGCGTGCTGGCAATGAGCAGGCCGAGAGGTACGGCAACCACCAGCGATGCGACGTAGGCAAGCAGCATGCGTAAAAACGTGTTCATTGTGGCCGCGACGACGTCAGCGAACGAGACCCTATTGATATCGAAGGTGTTTTTCGAATTCGCGAAATGCAAGAGAACAATAGTGAGCACGAACGCCACCACGATTGCCGCCGCAAGGGACGCCAGGTGGTGAGCGAGCGTCGTCTCGTACAGGACGCGCGGCCGATACGGGTAGCGCCGAATCTTCACCAATCTACGATGCGGCGGTTGATGGAACGCCTTAGGAACCCCACGGGAACCGGCGCCTCGCTGGATTCTCTTTGGTTTCTCGCGTCGCTGCTACGCTCATGAAATCGGAGGAGTAACCGTGTTCAAACATATTCTTTGCCCCATTGACGGCTCACAGGGATCGTTGGAGGCGCTCAACGTTGCCGCCCAGCTCGCGAGCGAGCAGCACGCCGCGCTGACCATCTGCAACGTCGTTGATCCGAGCCAGGCGGCGGCCATGGCGTTCGGTGACCCCGGGATGAGCGCAGCCTGCTACAATGCTCTCGAAGAGGAAGCCAAGGCAGTGCTGGCGGACGCCGCTGCCGGCGTCGTCGCGACCGCGCAAGCCAAAACGACTGCGCTGAACGGTCAAACGGTTGAGGCAATCATTGACTATTGCGAGGCAAATGCTTGCGATTTAATCGTTATGGGCAGTCATGGGCGCACCGGCTTCAAACGTGCGCTGCTTGGCAGCGTCGCGGAAGCTGTTTTGCGCCACGCCAACGTGCCGGTGATGGTCGTCCGTTGGGCCGCGCACGCTACACGTCGTCAGCCTTCAAAAACGGCGCAGGTCGTTGCAACCGCTTAGGGACAGACACCATGCTGGGCGAGCTTAACACGCGCGAGATCGAGCGCATTCTGCGCGGAAATATCATCGGACGCATCGGGTGCCACGCGTTTGGCAAGACTTACGTCGTCCCGATTACGTACGCCTACGATGGCTGCGCGGTGTATGCTCGGTCGAACGAAGGCATGAAACTCCATATGATGCGCGCGAACCCGCACGTATCGTTCGAAGTGGATTGCATGGACCAAGTGGGCAACTGGGAGAGTGTCATTGCGACTGGCTTGTTTGAAGAAATAGCCGGCGACGAAGCGCACTCGCGCTTCGCTTGGCTCATCGATCAGATCACCGATTGCCTTAGCGGACCGCCGGGCGAAACGGTTCATCCGCGAGATGACAAGGCGCCGACCGTGATGTACCGCATCGTTCTCGAAGAAAAGAGCGGACGATTCGAACGTCGTTTATGAGACGAGGCTATGGAGCACGCGTTCCAAACCGATATTGACGCCCTGCGCGATCGAAAGCAATGCGGGATTGCGCGCAACCAAAAGCATGGCGGTCGCGTCGATCGCCCAAGACGCTGACTTTGCCGCCTTCTTCTTGTACATCACACGCTGACGGATGGAACGCACCCGAGAATTCTGCGGGAACTGCAGGCGCACAGAAGTTCCCTGGTGGTTCTCTTGGATGCGCTACGGTAAGGACGCTATGACACAGGTTCGGGAAAAGCGCTTTGTCGCATGTCCGTTTTCAGCCGCGATGGAACTGGCGGAAAAATCCGTCAATCGACGCGCCGGCCTTTACCTTACGCCTGCGCCACCGCTCGGCGAGCGGGCTCGCTTTGCCGTTGCGAGCACGCACGATTCCAGCGACGAAGCGCGCAAACACGATGCCCTTCTAATCGCCTGGCGTCCGCAAACCACCGGATTATTTCCCGACTTTCGGGGCGTGCTGACGGTACGTCCTCATCATTCGGGAGTCACGCTCCAACTGGAGGGCGCTTACGATCCCCCGTACGCTGTGATTGGGAAGTTCTTCGATATTGTTGCCGGCCGGCGCATCGCGCACCGTACAATGCGTCGACTACTGGATGATTTCGCCCACGACATCGAGGCGGAATACGCAGTGAGAAGCGAGAGCATCAACCCGCATGACAGCTCAACCATTTTATGGCGGTAAGCACCGACACCCGCTCGACGACATCGACCTCGCCGCCGCGATAGCGGCCGAGCTTCGCCTCTACGCTCCGGCCTGTCCTATAGTCGTGGGAGTAACGCACGGAGTTGTGACGCTGGAAGGGGACGCGGCCACTGCCGAGCGCCGCGACGATATCGAATCACGCGTGCGTCAATTCGCCAGCGTGCGTAAAATCGTCAATCTCATTACGGTGTCAACAATCGCTGCAGCACCCCCAAAATCTCGCGCGGGTCCCCTGGCTTCGGAATGACTGCGCTGATTCCGTAGGCGTCGCATAATTCTTCCAGCGCCGGCCCGGCCTGCGTGGCCGTGTACAGCGCGATTTTTACGTTTGCAGTGCGCGGATTGGTTCGTATCTGCCGCACCAACTGCACGCCGGAAATGCCGGGAAGCGAAAGGTCGACGATGACGAGCGCTGGGATCTTATCATCCAAAGTCGCGGTTGCAGCGCGAGCATCTGCCGCCTCCACTGCCTTATGTCCGGCATGCCGCAGCAGTGTGGCGAGCAGCAGCCGGTTGTTTTGATCGTCGTCGACGATCAGAACATCAGCCACCTTATCAGCCGCCCAAGAACGCAGCGATCTGCGCCGCAAACTTTTGCGGTTCGATGGGCTTGGAGATGTACCCGTCAAAACCCGCCGCGAGTATCTTTTCTTTATCGCCCGCCATCGCGAGCGCAGTCACGGCTACGAGCGGCGAGTGTGCCACGCGCGTATCCCCTTTAAACCGGCGCGCGAACTCGTAACCATCCATGTCCGGCATGAGTATATCACTGAGCACCAGATCGAAGGAGCCCGTAAGCGCGCTCTGCAACCCAGCGGTCCCGTTCGTTTCGCACTGAACGTCGTACCCGAACGCGCGTAGCAAATAGCTGATGAGATCTCGATTGGCTGTGTTGTCTTCAATCACCAGGATGCGCGTGCTCATCCGATGCTCGCCGGAAGCGTCAACGTGAAGACGCTTCCCTCGCCATAGGTGCTCTCACAATCCAGAGTCGCGGCGATAAGCGTCGCGAGCCGCTGACTCAAGTGCAGGCCCAGGCCAACGCCTTGGAAACGCCGCGTACTCGACGCATCGAGCTGTTCAAACGCCTGAAAGAGCCGAGCGCGATCTTCAGAGAGAATGCCAACCCCGGTGTCTTGCACCGCGATGGTGATCCGCCCAGCACGCGGTGGATAGGCCTGGATCGTTACCGAGCCACGTTCAGTGTATTTTATTGCGTTGTTCGTAAGGTTCAGCAGTATCTGGTGCAGCGCCCGGCGGTCCGTTACGGCAATGATCGGCTCGGCCGGCAGATCGACGTCGAACCGCAAACGCTTCTCCTCGGCCATCGCGCGCAGTGAGTCGGCAACCTCGCCGACGACCTCTTGTACGGCGACGCGCTCCGGGGTGATGCTGGTCTTTCCCGATTCGATCTTCGCAACGTCCAAAATGTCGTTGATCAAGGACAGCAAATGCCGCGCGCTGGAGTCGACGATCTGCAACTGCCGCTCTTGCTCATCCGTAAGAGGCCCCGGCAGCTTCATCAAGAGCGTTCCCGTAAAGCCGATGATTGCATTTAACGGCGTGCGCAATTCGTGGCTCATACCGGCAAGAAAGCGATCTTTAGCAAGGTTCGCATTTTGCAGCTCGACGTTTTTCTCGTGCAGGGCCTTCTCGATTTGCTTTCGCGTGGTGATATCGCGAATGGCGCTAGAAACGTACGTCTCACCGCGTATCTTGATCGGGCTGAGGCTGATCTCGACCGGAAACTCACCGCCGTCTTTGCGAAGTCCGTAAAGATCTTAGGCCCGCGCCCATCGGCCGCACGCGCGGAGCATGATAATAGCCATCACGGTGCGAGGTGTGCTGTCCACGAAAGCGCTGGGGCACGAGAATTTCGATGGCTTGGCCAAGCAGATCTTCGCGCCCATATCCAAACAGCTTCTCTGCTTGCGCATTGACCAGCACTATTCGCCCGCCATGATCCGTTACGACCATCGCGTCCGGCGCTGCGTCCAAGAGCGAAAGGCGCGCCGAGGAGTGATTAAGCGTGTCCTCCATGGCGTTGAGCGTTCCGCACTCGCGCAGCGCGTTCCCCGCCCGGTCCCACTGGTTTCCCAAGGTGTTGGTATGGTGGTATGCGGTGGAAAAGACGAAGGAATCGGGCCTCGAAGTCAGCACTTCTGCCGCCCTATGCGTGCCGGCGCACTTCGCGTTGCCGGCACTCGAAACGATTTTAAAGGAATTTGCGCAAGCGCCAGGACGCGCGTCGCTCGCGCTAAATGTGCGGCAGTTGCACTTGCCGTTTGAGGCGACTATCTGCGTTGCAGTTCATGCGCAAGTAGTTCCGGGAGAGGCGCGCAACCAGTGGCAGGTGCACATCCGAGCCGCTCAAAATGAAGCGATGTATCCGGAATTCCACGGGCTCCTCACGTTGATGACGGCGGGCGACTCCGGCTCACAGCTGAAATCTGGTCGGAAAGTACACCGTGCCATTTGGAGCAGTCGGTCGCGCGATCGACGTAACGGTGCTGCGCGGCGCCGCGCACTCAAGCCTAGAGCGCTTCGTGCGAGAGCTCGCGTACCGTGTAGCCGCAATCGTTCGGTGGATCTCTGCGTAAGTTGGCGCCGCGCCGGAGAGTGGCATCGGCGGAAAGAATGAGCGTCGAATATGCCGGTCTTCCGATCGCTTTCTGCTGAAGAACAAATCATTACTTCGGCTCATACAATGCAGGATTACTAACGCGTGCCGTTTGTTCCGCGGCTGTTTGTAAAGGCCGGCATCGTGTACCTCGTGCTCACGTTCTTGCTCGGCGCAGTCCTGCTTGGCCTGGAAGCTCTGAGGCGCCCCGTGCCCTTCATAATCGGTATCGAACACGGACACATGGGCTTTGTCGGGTGGCTAGTCAACACGGTAATCGGCGTCGCGCTTTGGCTCCTGCCGCTGAACCGAAAAGCGTTTCCTAAGACGCAGGGACGCTACCCGGAAACGCTCGCACGGCTCGCGTTCACCCTGCTTAATGTCGGTTTGCCAATGCGGCTAATTGTTGAGCCATTGCATCAGGCAAGGCCAACCCAGGCGACGGCAATGCTGCTGCTGATTTCGGCGGTCCTTCAACTGAGCGCGATACTCGTGGTGGGCTGGATCGCTTGGTCACGTGTATACGCGCCTCCGGTACGGCCCTCGGTGTAGGACATGAACGAAGCGTCTTTTAGGCTTTCCTTTTGATGCCCGCAGGAGGCTGCCCACTTGCGTGCCAGTTCCTCAAGTTTGATGGCTTTTCGATTAGCGAAAGCGAGCGAGCCGCCCGTCTCCGCCCGTGTGGACGACCAACTGTTTCGTAGATACAATCGTCCGCACTATGCGCTAGCGATTTACAGCAGTTTTTCGAGGGTTTCGGCATTGCGCGGCCGATGAATGCTGGAGTGTGACGCGCGTGAAAGTAGTAAGAGAGCCCTCGCGTGTGCGAGGGCTCTTTCGTTCATGGCTCCGGATGCTGGACTCGAACCAGCGACCCGCTGATTAACAGTCAGCTGCTCTACCAACTGAGCTAATCCGGAACGCGCCTCTCTCAGGCAGGACCGGCCCATAATTGGCCGTCCCGCCTCTCCATCCTTCGTTCAACGCGCCTCGGAGTGCAAAAGTGGCATCAACTTCTCTCGCGGAGCGAGGCATCTTCGCCTCGCGCAGCTTCCGGCAATACTACGCCGGTCAAACCTTGAGTCTCATCGGTGACGGATTGCGCACGCTCGCGGTTCCGCTGCTCGTCTTTCGCCTTACCGGCTCGGCGCTCTCGACCGGCGTATCGTACGTTTGCGAAATCGCGCCCTTCGCGCTCTTCGGTCTGGTCGGTGGTTCGCTGGCGGACCGCGTCGATCGCCGCACGCTCATGATCGGTGCGGACGCGATCCGTTGCACGGTGATGGTGCTCTTCGCATTGCTTTACGCCCGACACGCGCTCACCATCGGCATGTTGTACGGCGGGCTCGTTTTGATGGCGATCTGCGCCGCCGTGTTCTTGGGCGGTCAGGCATCGAGTATTCCGTTTCTCTTGGGACGCGAGCGCGGAACGGAAGCGGTAGCTGCCCTCGCAGCTGCCGAGAATACGTCGAATTTGATAACGCCCGTCACGGGCGGCGCGCTGTTCAGTCTGTTCGGGCCGCTTCCGGCACTCGCGATCAATGCGGCGACGTACTTTGCCTCGCAGCTTTCGCTCAGCCGCATTCCGACGCTCGGACCGGATGAACCGAGCGGCGTTCCCTCACTGCGTCATGTCGTCGACGACGTGCGCCTTGGCTTTCGCGTGTTGCTCGCCGACCGCGGCATGCGCGCGCAAGCATATGCGAGTCTCGTGCTCAACGTTTTCGGATTCGGCGGGTATTCGGTGCTGATTCCGTTTTTGAAGCGCGATTTTCACGCAACGGATACGCAAGTAGGGCTGTTCTTGGGCATTTCCGCTGCAGGCGCCGTGTGCGGCTCACTTATTGCCGGAAAATTCGCGAACCGTTGGATTTTCGGACGCGCGCTTTCGGTTGCGTACCTGATCGACGCCGTCATTTTCTTGCCGGTCGTTCTGACCTTGAATATGTGGGTCGCCGGCGTTTTTTGGGCGCTTGCGAACGCGTGCGCGCAGTTCGAGATCGCGCAAATCGTCGGATTCCGGCTGCGCGTGACGCCGGAAGACCAAGTCGGCCGCGTTTTCGGCGCGGTGCGGTTGTTCGTGCTGTGCGGCATGGCGCCGGGCGTCGTCGCGTTCGGGTGGCTCGCCGATCGTTTCAGCCCGCACGTTGCGATGGACGTCGCCGCCGCCGGTTATCTCGCGATTGCGTTCGTCGCAATCGCGTCGCCTGCAATACGCGAAGAGCGCCGCTGACGCGGCGCTCTTGCTTCCATTGCACGCTAGTGAATCGCGAAAGGTTAGTACGGGCGGCCGGCCTGGCGGCGAACCATGAGCGGACGCGTGAGCGTCAGCTGGAAGCTCGTGCCTTCCTTCATTACGATGTTGGATTTCTTGTTGTAGCCGACAAGGAAACCGGTTGCCGCGCCGAGCGCGCCGCCGGCGTTCGTGTGGAAGATCGTTTTGCCGAGAATGTTGCCGGCGATCATACCGCCGATCGTGGTGAGGGCGACGTGTCCGCCGTTTTTGTTCTGCTGCGAGGGGCCGCCGGTCGTCATTTCGGCGTTGAGCGGATAGTCGAGCCGTTTTGCATCGTCAGCGAATCCCACGAGAAGTGCAGCTCCGCTTTACGGCCTTGACCGGCCGGAACGACCTTGATGACGGTTCCGTGCACGATGGCATTCGCGAACGCCGCGTCGTCGTTCGGATACGGCGCCACCACTTGCGCGGTGAAGTGCTCGCCCGCGTAAGCGGTACCCGAGTCGATCGTGTCCTGCATTTGGACGTTGATGGCCTGGCCCTGCGGCAGCGTTACCGTCTGAGCCATTGCGGCGGCCGGCAAGAGGAAAGCGAGCATGATCGCCAGCGCCGGAATTCTGCTTCGTAGGGTCATGGATTCTCCTTGGTTCTGAAGCGGTTCGTGAATTCTCTACCCCCTAAACGACAAACGGGCCTCATGCGTTCGCATGGGCCCGTTCGCATTCGAGCGCTAGCCGCTTACGGTTTCGCGAAGTCCGGAACCTTCAGGTTTTGGCTGGCCGCCTCGCGCAGCGCCTCGACCTTGTCCAGGCGCTCCCACGGCAGGTCCAGGTCCGGCCGTCCGAAGTGCCCGTACGCTGCGGTTTGCCGATAAATCGGGCGGCGCAGATCCAAATTGTGAATGATAGCCGCCGGACGCAGATCGAACGTCGTCTTCACCAAGTGCGCAATTTCGGATTCCGGTAACTTACCGGTGCCGAACGTTTCGACGAGCACGCTCATCGGATGCGCGACGCCGATTGCATACGCAACCTGAACTTCGCAACGATCCGCAAGCCCCGCCGCAACGACGTTTTTCGCAACGTGACGCGCGGCGTACGCGGCCGACCGATCGACCTTGGTCGGATCTTTTCCGGAGAACGCACCACCGCCGTGCCGTGCCATACCGCCGTACGTATCCGCGATGATCTTGCGTCCGGTCAGACCGGCGTCGCCCTTCGGTCCGCCGATCACGAACCGGCCGGTCGGATTCACGTACACGCGCGTTTCCGCGTCGCGCAGCGAGGTCGGAATAACGTGGTTGATGACCTTCTCGGTGATTTCCGTACGAATCGTTTCCAGCGGAATGTCCGGATCGTGCTGCGTCGAGATGACGACGGCGTCGACGCGAACCGGTTTGTCTCCCTCGTACTCAACCGTCACTTGCGATTTGCCGTCGGGCCGCAGATACGGAATGTCGCCGTTCTTACGAACCGCGGCGAGGTGACGCGTAAGGTTGTGCGCGAGCACGATCGGCAGCGGCATGAGTTCTTCGGTATCGCGGCATGCGTACCCGAACATCATCCCTTGATCGCCCGCGCCGATGCGATCCCACAGATCGTCGGGATGCTCGCCGGTCTTCGCCTCGAGCGATTTGTCGACGCCCATCGCGATGTCCGGCGACTGCTCGTCGATAGAAACGCTCACGCCGCACGTATCTGCATCGAATCCGACGGCGGACTTCGTATATCCGATATCCGTGATAACTTGGCGCACGATGCGCGGAATGTCGATGTACGTCGTCGTGGTGATTTCGCCCGCGATGTGAATCTGACCGGTTATCGCGAACGTTTCGCACGCGACGCGCCCGTTCGGATCGTCCTTCAGAATCGCATCCAAAACCGCGTCGGAGATTTGATCGGCGACCTTGTCGGGATGTCCCTCGGTCACGGATTCGCTGGTAAAGAGCCGCCGGTATGCCATGTTAAGTGCCTTCATTTCTCAAAGCGCAGCACTGCGCGCCGCGCTCGGTGCTCCGCAGAACTCTTGTAACGACGCAACGAAACTTCTGCTGCGCGAAGGCACTACGTGCCTTCGCTCCATGACGCCATGTACTTGACCTGTTCGGGCGTCAGCGTATCGATTTCGACGTTCATCGAAGCGAGTTTGAGTTGCGCGACTTCCTCGTCGATGTGCTCGGGAACGTCGTAGACCTTCTTCTCCAGGTCCTTGTAGTTCTGAGCCAAGTACGCCGCCGACATCGCCTGATTCGCGAACGACATATCCATAACCGCGGCCGGATGGCCTTCGGCTGCAGCCAAGTTGATCAGGCGTCCGTCCGCGAGAATGCAAATTTTGCGGCCGTCTTGCAGTTCGTACTGCTCGACGAAGGCGCGGGGCTCGGTCTTGCCTTTGCTCATCTTCGGCAAACATTCGAGATTCAGTTCGTCGTTGAAGTGACCCGAGTTGCAGACGATGGCGCCGTCCTTCATGAGCTGGAAGTGGCGCTCGTCGATGACGTGGTAGTTGCCCGTGACGGTGATGAAGATGTCGCCTTGCTGCGCGGCTTCTTCCATCGGCATGACGCGATAGCCGTCCATGACCGCTTCCAGCGCCTTGCGCGGATCGATTTCGGTGACGACGACGTGCGCGCCCATACCGGCAGCGCGCGAGGCCGCACCGCGTCCGCACCAGCCGTAGCCGACGACGACGACCGTGCGGCCCGCAAGCAAAACGTTCGTCGCGCGAATGATGCCGTCGAGCGTGGATTGCCCGGTGCCGTACCGGTTGTCGAACATGTGCTTGGTCAGCGCGTTGTTCACGGCGATCACCGGATACGGCAGCACGCCGTCTTTCTGCATCGCTTTGAGTCGAATCACGCCGGTGGTCGTCTCTTCGCACCCGCCGATCATGTCGGCGAGCAGTTCGCGATGCTTGCCGTAAATCGTGTTCACCAAGTCGCAGCCGTCGTCCATCGACATGTGCGGCTTGGTCGCAATCACCGACTCGATGTGCCGGTAATACGTTTGATGATCTTCGCCTTTGATCGCGTACGTCGGAATTCCGAACTCGCACAGCGCCGCCGCGACGTCGTCCTGCGTGGAAAGGGGATTGCTCGCGCACAGCGCGATCTCGGCGCCGCCGGCCTGAAGCGCAAGCATCAGGTTCGCGGTTTCCGTGGTGACGTGGAGACACGCTCCGACGCGAACGCCGGCCAAGGGCTTCTGCTGGGCGAAGCGCTCGCGGATTTGCGCGAGAACCGGCATGTACGCGCCGGCCCACGCGATGCGGGAACGGCCTTGCTCGGCTAGCGCGCGATCTTTGACATCGCCGCGCGACGTGCCCTGTTCGAGTACTGGCAACGCTGAAAACCTCTCTATAGGGAGTGCTTAGGAACCTCGGCCTATTCTGCTACAAGACTTGCCAACCCCGCCACCTAAAGCACCGCTGCGTGGAATCGATCGAAGCATATCTGACAAATCTCGCATCCTCTCGTCCCGCGCCGGGCGGTGGAAGCGCCGCGATGGCCGTCGGCGCCGCCGCTTGCGCGCTCGTGGCGATGGTCGGTCGCATCTGCGCGTCCCGCCCCAAATACGAGCCCAAACGCGCGCTCACCGACCGCATCGTAAACCAAGCGGACCGCATGCGCAAAGAGTTCTTAAGTCGTAAAGAACGGGACGAACGGGCCTTCGACGCGGTCGTAGCGGCCAAGGGCGACATGGACGCGATGCAGCGCGCGCTGCACGATGCCGCCGCGGTGCCGCTGGAAGGCGCTCGTGCTTCGCTCGACGTGCTGGCGTTGACGGTGGACGCGCTCGAACTGAACAACGCGAACCTGATCAGCGATCTCGGATGTGCGGCGGAGTTCGCACACGCTGCGCTTTGCGCTTGCACTTACAACGTGCGCATCAATCACAAGTACATGGACGACGCGGCAACGGTTTCCGCGCAGCGTACAGCGATCGAACAGCTGCGGCGTGAAGCCGGCGAGCTGCTCGATCGCGTTCGGTCCTCGCTAGGTGAACTGGCGCGTTAGAACGCGCCTACGCCCTTCGGAACGCCGAGCCCGGAAGGCCCGTCGTACCCGCTGCCCGCATTGCAGAGATAGGTAACGTCGCACGAACCATTCGAACCGCTCGTTACGTCGGTGAGCGAAGACGCATGCGCGTAGATGTACGAAGCTCCGGCGATGCTTCGGCCGTTCCCCGCTAGTGCGTATGCTCCGGCGATAATCGGCGCGGCAACGCTCGTTCCGCCGAACTCGAGCCAACCGCCGCCGTTCAAGTACGTATCGTAGACCGAGACGCCCGTGTACGGATCCGCGACCGCCGCGACGTCGGCCACCGTACGCATTCCGCATTGCGCGTCCTTCTGCCATGCGGGCTTGGCGATGTACGCGCTGCATCCGCTGCCCGTCGCATCCCACACGGTGTCGTTGAAACCGCGCGAATTCCACGCGCGTTTGAGCGACGTTCCGCCGACCGCCGTCACGTATGACGACGACGCGGGCCAGCCGACGCCGAAGCCGCTGTCGCCGGCGCCTGCAACGATCGGAATGCCCGGATGATTCAATTGCGAGTCGTAGGCGATGAGCGAGGGCTGCTCGACGGCTGCGTAGCTATTGCTCACGACCGTCGCGCCGTTTGCAATCGCCGTTTGAATTGCGGCCATCAAATCGCTCACGTCTGCGGACTCGCTTCCACCAGCAGCAGGTTGCAATGCGGGCAAACGGCAGACGCCATGTCGAGGTCGATAGACGTCTCTTGCGCCCACGACTGGTCGCCGGCGGGCAGTGAGGACGCGCCCTGTTCCGCAATTTTCCGGAAGCATCCGTTCGACGTCGAACACGTGCCAGCTTGAAGCGGGAGCGGTACACGGCAAGGTCCGACTCGGCTTTCGGATCGTCGTACGCGACCACGAGGCCGATGGTCTGGCCGTGTCCGGCGCTGCTCGACGGGAAGCCGTAGGCTCTCTGAATGTCGGCTGGATGGTAGCCTTGGATCACGCCCAGCAGGCCCAGCAGCCCGTCCAGGATGCCCGTCACCTGCAAGTTGCGCACCGCACCGCACTCCGCTTGCGAGAAGTTCACGATCGAGCACACCGGCAGCAAACTCGTCGCCAGCGTCAGCACCGGGCTCAGCAATCCGCCCAGCAGCGGCGCGGGCGAAGGCGTCGGCGTTCCGATCGGAATCGCGTGCGCGGTCTGCGGCGAAATGTCGCGCGTCGAGGGTAAGGTTCCGCTCGGCGATCCGCAGGCGCACAGCAAAGCAAGCAGCGCAATGCCTGCAAGCGGGCGCATATAAACACGTCTCATTAAGGCTCCCCCAATGCCTGCTTACGGAAAGCAGGCTATCCCTTAACACTATAGTGCACCTGCCTGCCTAAGGCATGGGCCATTAGGCGCCTTTTTGGCGGCTAGGCTCCGCGCACGACCTGGATGAGTGCGTCCGCTATCTCGGGATCGAATTGGGTGCCGCGATGACGCTCGATCTCCATTAGGGCAATGGACGGCGGCATCGGCCGGCGATAGGGGCGCCGGCCGATCATGGCATTGAAGCAGTCCGCTACCGCCACCAGGCGCGCCATGAAGGGGATCTTGGACCCGGCGGTTCCGTCGGGGTAGCCGCGGCCATCGAGGCGCTCGTGGTGACTGCGAACCGCCGGCGCCAGATGCGCGAGCGTGGCGTTCGCGAGCACGATCTCTTCGCCCACCGCCGCATGCGCTCGCATCACTTCCCACTCCTCGGCCGTCAGAGACCGCGGCGCGCACAGCACTTCGATCGGCGTGAACGTCTTGCCGACGTCGTGAATCAGGCCGCTCCGAGACGCGAGCACGATCTCGTCGTGTCCGAGGCCCAATTTGCGCGCGAGGCGCGAACACCACGACGCAACCGCGCGCGAATGTTCGCCGGTCAACGGGTCGGCAGCGTCCAGCCGAGCGATGAGCGCGTTGATCGCTGCGTCGATCTCATCCACCAGTTCGACCCTGGCCGGAGCGGCTAAGCGTTGGTAGCGCTGCATCGTCGCCTGAACGACGCCGTCCATCGCCGCGAGCACGTCGGCCTGCGCCGGCTCGACGCGCCGCACCGCGAGAAACTCTTGCAGTGCGCTGGGCGCAAGCGATACGACGGTGCGAATCGATTCGGCGTTGCGGTATCGCTCCACGAACGCATCCATCCAGGTTCGCAGCGACCGCGCATTCGCTTCGTCGAGAAATTCGCAGAGCCGTTCGGCGAGGACGCGAACGCCCGTGTCCACCTCCACGCTGCGGTCTTCTTCGAGCGTCGCTTTTTGCAGCAGCACCTCGCTGAACTCGTCGATATCGTTTTGGAGAGCACCGGCCGCGGCAACGGCGTTGCGCCGCTGCGTTCTCGGCAAAGCAAGCAATGCTCGCGCGATGCCGCCGGATTCGTGGCTTCGCAGCGCGTTCATCGCGTCATCCAACACCCGCGCATTGCGGCCGCCGGCGAGCGCGCGTTCCAGTTCCCGCGCGGCTCCGAGCAACGCGCGCAATCGCGAAGACGGCGCGGTCGATTCGAGCGACTCCAACAGCGCGCGGGAAATCCTGCGCCTGCCGAGCACTGCCAGCGCAACCGCCGCGAGCACCTGTGCGCGATACGCGCGCACCGATTTGCCGGATTGATTGGCCAGCGCGCGCCGCACGGCGGAAAGCGCTTTGCGCGCATCGGCTCGAGCGCCGCACGCCGAAGCGTAGAGCGCGACTTCCGCCCAGCGGAGCGCCGCGCGATCCGGTTCGATCTGGTGCTCTGCGCTCGCGAGCAGCAGCCGGTATGCTTCGTCGAAGCGGCGTTCCCAGGCCAGCTCCAGCGCGTGCGAGGGCAAAACCGTTTCGCTCGTGTCGAGTTCTTCGTAATGCACGTCGAAGAATTGCAACCCTTTGCGCACTTCGGCGATCGCTTCCAGGTCGCCCGATTCAGTCTCCAGTTCGAAGCGCGTCATCAACGCGTAGAGCTGCATGCGCGGGTTGCCGGACTTTGCGGCGTTATCGGCCAGTCTGCGAAAGGTACTGCAGGCACTGCAGCGGTTCGTCTTCGTCGGCCGCGGCGGCGTAGAGCGTGCTGTATGCCGCGCACGCCATTTGAAATTGCGCGGACTGCGTAGCGAGCTGCGCGCCGCGCAGCGCGAGATCTTTGGCTGCGTCGCGATCGCCCGAATACAGCAGCACGTAGGCACCGCGCACGTCGAGCGGCACGAGTACGCTCGGATCGTCGACCTTTTCGCCCAACGCGAGCGCATCTTTGATGCACGCCCGTGCGCGCGCAGAATCTCCGGCTTGCATGTAGGCAGAGCCCAGAGCCGAGAGAATCGAAACGCGCGTTTTGAGCGGTGCTTGCGCGTCGGCAGAATACGGTTCGAGCAGTTCTATTGCGGTAGCCCTGCGGCGCTGCAGCATTTCGGATGCGCAGCGGTAGGCGATCTCCGCGCGCAGCGGATTTTCTGTTTGCTCGAGCGCGGATCGCATCCACGCATCCGACGTGTCGAATTTTCCGGCGCGCGATTCCACGATGGATTTGAGCGCGAGCGTTTGACCGCTCCAGCCATCCGCCGGTTCGCCGAGCAAAGCCAGCGCGGTTTGAAGCGTTTGCCCGTCGCCGTTCTGCATCATGCGCAGGCCGTACCGGTCCAGCAGGCGCGCGATCTCCGAACGCAATTCATATTTCGTGACCAGATTCAGCGCTTCGTCCAAGCGTCCCAGCTCTTCCAGAGCGGACGCCGCGATCGCCAGAACCGCATCGAAGTGCATCGCTCCACGCGATCGCAGAATGCCTTGAAGATAGCCGGCCAGGCTGTCGTGATATTGCGGCGCATCCGCGTTGGCAGCGAAGATAAACCCCGCATCCCGTTCCATCGCTTTAAGCAATTGCGGTGCGTCGCCGAATCCGGCGGCACGGCACAACGCGACGTCGAGCTGCGGCAGCAGACTGGTGACGAGCAGAAATTCGCGTTCGCGTTCCGTGCGATCGTGGAAAATCGATTCGGCGAGCACGGCGTACGAGCCGGTGCCCGAGCCCATCAGCGCACGAGCGCCCGTGGTGTCGCGCAGCGCGAACATCACGCCCATCGGCCACCCCGCCGTCCGTCGCGCGATTTCGGCGACTTGCGCGTCGGAGAACGATCGTCCGCATTGCGAGGCGGCGAGCGCGATCTCCGCATCGTTGAACCGCAACACTTCGGAATCGATCGGCAGCGCCATCGTGCCGTCCGCGAGCCACCGCGGAATGGGCAGATCCGCGTCCGTGCGCAAGCTGTACACCCACCGAACCTCCGGCGGACATAAATCGACGAGGCGCGCAAGCAGCCGTTCCATGAACGCGTTCGCCGCGGCGTGATGAAGCTGATCGACGACGATCGTCAGCGGCGCCGCGCCGACGTGCGCGTAGAGCCAGCGCGCGAGATGCTCTTCCGGCACCGGCGAGTCGGCGGCGCGCTCCCACGCGCCCGCGAGCGAGAGTCGCACCGACGGGCTGACGTTCTGAAGTGCGCTCGCAAGACCGCGCACGAACGTCCATGCGGAATCGACGTTGGCGCCGAGCGTGTAGCGAACCACCGGCGCGCGGTCGAAATGGTCGATCGCATCCTGCAGCGCCGTCGACTTACCGAAGCCTGCGGGCGCGCGCAGGACAGTCACCCGGTACGTTAATGCGTCCCAGATACGGCTGCGGACCCGTTTGCGCTCGATGGTCCGATTCACAACCCGAAGATATTCCTGCCTGCCCAGCAGGCGGCCTAGGGTCTTCGGTTAAGAATCGCCGTCCTTCCGGCCGGAGAGATCGTCACGCGAACGAAGCCGTTTGCGCGAATCCACTTTGCGGCGGCCGCTCGAAGTCTGCTGCGGTGTGAGCGAGAGCAGCGCTTGCCATGCGGACGTCTTGGCGTAGCTGCCGGTTGCAGCGGTTCGCGTCCCCGACGCCGCACTGAGCAGCTGTTCCACGATACTCGAGTACGACGCGAGCGGCAGAACGCTGTCCGCAAGAATCGTTTCTTTGGCGCGCGTCAGTTCGTCTTCACCGATCAAACTCGTCTGCAAGTGGTGCAGGTCCGCCAAGAGCCGCGCAGTCGCCGCTTGCGCGTTTTTCGGATCCGAAGCAAAGGTGAACTGGTACGTCGAGCGCACCTTGCCGATGTCCAGCGTCGAGAAGACGTCGTACACGTACCCGGTGTTCTTGCGCAAGTCGACGAAAAGCTGCGAACCGCTGCCCTCGCCCGTGAGCAGCGTGTCGGCAAGCTCGAGCGCTAAAGCGTCTTTGTCTTTTTGATAGACCGGCAGCAGTTCGGTGAGCTGCACGGTCGTTTGGCGCGCATCGGACGACGGCACGTCGACGTTCGCCGTTTTGTTCAGCGAGATGTTCGGATAGTGGAAGTCGGGTTTTGGTCCGTGCGCGCGCCACGAGCCGAAGTATTTTTGAATCTCGCTCCGCACGTATTGCGGAGAAACGTCGCCGACGACGGCGATCGTCGTGAGATCCGGCCGGTATGCACTCGCATACCACGCCCGCACGTCGCCAAGCGTGAGTCCGCGCACGGACGCCGGCGTCGGATGTTTGCGCACCGGATCGGCCGGCGGATAAAGCGCCGCTTCCATCGCAAGGCGCGCGGTCCAGTCCGGCCGGCTTTGTTCGGCGGCGAGGTTTTGCGCGAACGAGTTGCGCAGCACGTCCAGCCCTTCTTGCGGAAACGCCGGATGCAGTTGCACGGCGGCAAGCAGCGCGAGCGCGCGATCGAAGTTTTTCGATTCCGTTCGCAACGCAAACGCGCTCCCTGGAACGACCGCCGCCGGGATCGCCGACGCGGCTGCCGCGAATCCGCGCCGGTCGTATCCGCCGCCGCCCCATCCCTGAAGCGCGGAGGTCATCTCGAGCACGCCTTGTTTTGAAACGGCTGCATGCAGCGTTTGATTCATCTTGATCGAGCCGGCCAGCATGACGACCGGCGCGGCGCGTTCTGGCAGCACGGAGAGATGTATGCCGTTCGGCAAAACGTAAAACTGCGCGTGCTCGACGGGCGCAGGCGCGTGCAGCGCGTCTTTGAAGTACGCCATTGCCCACCCGGGCGGGCGCTCCGGCGATCCGCCCGTGTACGCCACGTTTTCGGTCACGGGCGCGGCAGTCGACGCACTCTGCTGTACGGTACCGTTCGGCTGAAGCACGACGACGATGCGCCGCTCCGGCGCTAGATACGTATGCAGCACGCGGTCGACGTCGGCAGCGGTCACCGACGCGATTTGATTGTAGATCGCGAGAGGTGACTTCTGGCCCGTCTGCATCGCGTCAGCCCATGCGAACGCAAGTCCTTCAATCGACGCGAGTTCGAAGGCGTGGGATGCGCTCAGACGCCGTTTCGCGTCGGCGATCAATTCCGGCGGTACGCCGCCGCGCAGATACGATTGCACGGTATCGTTCAACAGCGATTGCGTCTCGTCGACGGCGGCTCCGGTCGGCACGCCGGCGGAAACGAAGGCGTAGCCGACCTCGGGATACGCGCCCGCGATCATTGCCGCACCGTGCGCTTTCCCCGCCGCTGCCAAATTCGTCAGGGCGCCGCGCGGATCGTCCAACGCCGTCTGCAGCACCAAACTCGCAGCATAGTCGGCCGAGTCCAGCGACGGATAACGGTAGACGAAGGCGACGGTCGAAAGCGGAACGTCGGCTCGTTCGTTTACCGTAGCGGATTCGGGAGCGCTCGGCGCAATTTTCGCGTGAGCGGGAAGCCGCGCAGCGGGAATCGCTCCGAAGGCCGCTTGCGCCCGTGCGACGATGTCGCTGGGAACGACGTCTCCCGCGACGACGAGGATCGCATTGTTGGGATGGTACCAGGCGCGATAGAACGCGCGGATTTGCGCGGCCGTCAGCGTACGTATGCCATGCAGCGTTCCGCCCGCGTCCTTCGCAAGCGGCGTGTCGCCGAACATGCGCGCGCGTAAGCGCATGCCCACGGCATAACCGGGGTTGCTTTCTTGCGCTTGCAGCTCTTGTTCTATCGCGCCGCGCTCGTTCGCCCATTCCGCGTCCGCCATCCATGCACCGGTCATGCGCATCGCTTCGAGCCGCAAAACCAGCCCGGCGTATTGCGAGGGCACCGTAAAGTAGTACTGCGTGTACTCGTTGGTCGTCTGCGCGTCGTAGGCGCCGCCCATTCGCGTGGCGACGTCGGCGAATTGGCCCGACGTCAAGCCGTCGAATCCGCGGAAGAGCATGTGTTCCGTTGCATGCGCGACGCCCGGAACGGTGTCGTCGTTCGATCCGACGCCGTACGTCATCACGGTCGTAACGACCGGCGCGAGTGGATCGCGAATAACGACGACCCGTAATCCGTTCGCAAGCGTGACGTCCGCTTGCGACGCAGGCTGCGCCGCGGCGGGCGCCTGCGCAAATGCGGCAACAGCGCACGCGCAAAGCAGCGGAATGAAGAGCTTCACCACCCGTAACCCTCCGAAAATCAGTTTAGAATCAGGTTCAAGAACGGCGTGATGTCCGCCTGGTCTACCTCGACCCCAACGCCGCGTTTGTGGTAGCGGATATCGTGAAAGTCCGAGCCGGCGGTCATAACGAGATTCAACCGGCGCGCGCGATCGCGGAAATGCTGAATCTGCGCCGATTCGTGCGTGGGATAGAAAACTTCCAGCCCCTGCAGCCCGCGTTCGGCAAGTTCGTCGATCATCGAATAGTCTTTTAAGCGCCCGGGGTGCGCGAGCACCGGCACGCCGCCGGACGCGAGAATCACGTCGATCGCCTCGTGCGGCGTGATGTGCGTCGACGGAACGTACCCAGGCGTACCACGCCGCAGAAAGGAGCGGAACGCCGTTTCGATGTCGGGCGCAATACCGAGGCGAATCAGCGCTTTGCCCACGTGCGGACGACCGAGCGAGGCACCTTCTCGAGCCTCTGCACGGATGTCGTCCATCGTTATCTCGTGACCGGCCGCGCGCAATTGGTCGACGATTCGCCCCACGCGCACACGCCGGGCGGCACGGTTTTGTTCGAGCACGTTGGTGAGCGGCGATTCGCCGGTCGGCAGTCGATAGCCGAGGATGTGAACCTCGCCGTCTCGATACGTCGTGTTGATCTCGATGCCGACGACCGCACGCATATGCTTGGGCACGTCAAACCGTCCATACGCCTCGATCGTGTCGTGATCCGTAATGGAAAAAATGCGCACGCCGCGCTTCTGCATCAGTTCGCAGAGCGCCGAAGGCGCGAGGGTGCCGTCGCTCTCGAAGGTGTGCGAGTGGAAGTCTACGAGCAACTGCGGCTAGAGGGTGCGCCGTTCGACGGCGAGCGATATCCCCGTGCGTTCGTTCCCGTTGATTTCCACATCTATAAAGGAAGGCGCGCACGCGAGATCGATTTGGCTCGTCTTCAAGTAGCTGCGCGCGATGGCGATGGCCTTCACCGCCTGATTGATCGCGCCCGCTCCGACTGCCTGCAGTTCCGCCGTTTCGCGCTCGCGCAATACCGCGGCCAGGGCGCCCGCAACGGAATTCGGATTGCTCTTCGCGGAGACTTTGAGAACGCTCGTACCGATGTGTTTTGCCGGATCGTCTATCATGCTATGCCTCGCTGGAAGATGCGCTTGATTTGCGTCGCGCGTCCGGTCTCCACATCGATTGCTACGACGACGGCACAGAACTGTTTGGTTCCCGACTTCTGCACCGAGAAACGTTCCGAGAAGCCGGTTGTGAATCTATCCAGGACGGGTCCGGTCTCCATGCCGATGACGCCGTCCGTCGGGCCCGTCATCCCAACGTCCGTGAGGTAAGCCGTTCCCCCCGGCAAAATCTGCTCGTCCGCCGTTTGAACGTGCGTGTGAGTACCGTAGATTGCCGAGACGCGTCCGTCAAGATACCGGCCCAGGGCAATTTTTTCGCTGGTTGCCTCGGCGTGGACGTCGACCACGATGATCTTCGTGCGGTCCGCGAGCTCGTCCAGGGCTACTTCGGCCGTCCGGAACGGGTCGTCGACGGGCGGCATGAACGTTCGCCCCATCACGTTGAGCACCCCGACGGTGTAGCCGTTGGCGGAGATATAGCCGACGCCGCGGCCCGGAACCCCCGGCGGATAGTTCGCCGGGCGGATCACGCGATCGCTCGAGTCCAGATACGGCTTGAAGTCGCGCTTGTCGAAAATGTGATTGCCGCTGGTGATGAAGTCGACGCCCGTCGCAAACATCTCGTCCGCGGTCTGAGCGGTCAAACCGAAGCCGCCGGCGGCGTTTTCGCCGTTCGCGATGCAGATGTCGACGTTATACTGATCGCGCGCGAGCGGAACGCATCGTTTGAGGGTGTCGCGGCCGGGCGAACCGACGACGTCTCCTATCAGGAGCAGGGTGACTGTGCTGCACTATCTGCGGGCCGACGCCTTTGCTTTCTTCTGCGATTTCAAAAAGTATACCAGAACGCGCTTCTCCTCGCGGAATCCGACCAAACTCTTCGATTGAGCCGGATCGCGCAGCGCTTCAATCGCCGACTCGGCCAATTCATCTTGAAAAGCGGGATCCTCGTCGGCCTGTTCGTCGGGAACGGGATTGCGCACGAGCGCGTTGCCGAAGCGGTCGGCGAGGAAGCTGGTAAGCATCGCGAGTTCGTCTTTGGTGAACGTCTCCAAGTCGCGCGTGACGTGCACGAAACTGAGCGCGCGATCGGACTCGCATTCGACTTTGATCTCGCCGCGGTCGCCGACCAGCGAGAGGAAGCCGTCGACGTGCGCTTCGATCTCCTCGCCGATGCCGCGCTGCGTCGCGCGGTCGATGCGCGAAGCGACGGCGTAACTGAAGCGGACGGTGCCGTCGCCGGGCATGCTGCGAATGGACGCGATCTCCGGATAGCGCACGAGCAATGCGCAAACCAGACTCACGGTATCGCTGTTTTCTACCGGCAACCGGGCACTCATGACGCTAACCGTCTCTTTCCGGCCAACTTTGGCACTAGGCATATCCCCGTTTTACGGGCGGGGGGTCCCGTCTATTAGACGCCGCCTCAAGGCCACCCCTTGTGCTTTCACGACTTAACAACCCCGTCTCCAGGGGTGCGGTTCCGGCCCGAAGGTCCCTAGACCGCCGCGCTTCGACCCTGTGCCGCGACCCCCGGTGGACCTCCAGCCTGCGCCTGACTCCCGCTACCATGGACGCAACACGTCCAACTGGAGAGACAGATGCGTCGCGTTGGGACTCTAACGGCTTTTGCCTGTTTTACCGCACTCACCATTCTCGCCGCCTGCGGAGGCGGAGGCGGCAGCGCACCACCGGTCCCGACGACGAATCCGGGGCCGAGCAGCCATCCCACGGGTTCGCCCGGACCCACAGCGACAACGAGCACGACGCCCGCGCCGACTCTGAGTCCGACTATGTCGCCGACTCCGGTGCAAACGCAGACGCCGAAGCCTACGGCGACGCCGGTCACGACTCCGACCCCGAACGCGACGCCTACCGCGAACCAGAAACTGGTGTACAGCGTCGGCTCGGGACAGATTCAACGGCGACGACACCGTATTCGCCGGCAGCCCGAAGGCGCAAGATAAGAATGACGGCAATTATCCCAGCGGCGGACACGGCCCCGTAAATACTTCAGTGACCGGACCGCAGGGCGACATGGTACCGTGTCTTGCGAGCATGCCAGATAACTATCATGTGCACGCGTTTCTCGGCTTTTACAACAACGGTTCCGCGGTCGCGCTTTCGGACGGTATCGGCATGGCGGAGCCTGAGGGCGACGGCGACCTGCCGATCAACGGCATCACGATCCACAATTGGACCAACTATGCAACGCAGTGCTTCTACGAGATGCACACACACGATGCAAGCGGCGTCATCCACGTCGAATCCACGGGTCCGGACTGCGGCGGATTCACAAAGAACGCCACGCCGTGCAATATGTCGATCTTCACGCTCGGCGATTTTCTCACCGAATGGGGCGTGCAGATCATGCCGACCGGCATTTATTCGAACGGCGCGCCGATCATGACGGGGCTCGTGCAGATATACACGTCCGGACCGGTCGCGAGGGGCGGTCCAGGCAGTAACTCGGAGGTGGGCTCCAACCACTACTCGCTGTATACCGGCGATCCCAACGCGATACCGCTGTACTCGCACGAGGTGATTTTCGTCGACGTGGGCGCCGGGAATCTCGACCGGGTCGTCGTTGCCGAACGTCGCCTTCTATCGAGCAGTGGTAACGCCGAGCATATAGGAAGAGGCGCAGGGCTGCTTGGCACTGCGCCTCTCCATGCACCAGAAGGCAGGCAAGCCTGTTTGGCCCTACGCGCAGTCCCTGCCTGGGCCTCTACCGGATAATCCCAAAGCCGCTACCATGGAGCATCGCTTCGCACGTGGAGGATGCTATGCTGCGCAAATCCGCTCTTATTCCGCTCGGCGCGCTGACGCTCGGAGTGTTCGCGGCATGTTCCGGGCGCCAGACGCAACCGGTTCCATCGGTCGTCCCGCAAACACGCAACGCGATGTCGACGGCCGCCTCGCCCGCACCGACACCGTTCGCGTACACGTGGCGAACCGCGGGTCAAGGCAAGATCAACGGCCTGGACAACTCGTTCCGAACGAGCAACAACGACGCCGATAACAAGCCGGCTTCCGGACAGTACGACGGCGATTTGATGCCGGCCGATCCGGGAGCGAAACCGGGCGGCGGCGGCCAAGGCCCGACCGGAAATAAGGTCGACAACATTTCGTGCGATCCCACGATGTCGAACAACTATCACATTCACGCGTTCGTCGGCATTTATGCCACCGGCAAGGAACTCGCGCTCCCCGACGCAGTCGGTATCGTCCGCGCGGCAGGCGATCAGTACGACAAATACTCCGGCTGGTCGAACGAAGAGATTTACGGCGAATGCTTCTACCACGTCCACGTGCACGATGCCAGCGGTCTGGTTCACATGGAGGATCCGAATCCCACGCACGCGCCGATTACGAAATCGCTTTTCACGCTGGGAAACCTTTTCGATATTTGGGGCGTGAAGGTGAATTCGACGCAATTCGGCCCGTACCACGGAACGGTGACGGTGTATACGTCCGGAAACTCGGCCACGGTGCCGTGCTCCACCGTCGTCTCGTGCGAGATCGGCGCCAGCCAGTACAAACTGTGGACGTCCGATCCGCACACCATGCCGCTCTACTCCCATGAAGCGATTTGGATCGAGATCGGTACGGGCAACCCGAATTCGGCGCATTTGCCCGGTGTGTATTTCGCGCTGCGCCAGTGAAGGGCCGGCAGGTCGCGAGCGTCTTCCGATTGGATAGCCGCTTCTGCCTCATGCCAGCCGGCGTTTAATCCAATCGGAGGTCCTTTTTGAAGCAAGGCTTCTTACGGGCGCGCGCGCAGCGTGCGCCGTCGCAGTCGCGGTTTTGGCGATCTCCGCGAAAACGCGTCACGCCACGTTCCCCGGCATGACGCCGTACCGTAGCATTGCGGCGGATGCGACGCCGGCCGACTCGAACGCCGGTGATGCGAACGCGGGCGCGAAGCTCGTTCAGGCGAGCGGATGCGCGGGATGTCATGGCGTGCGTTTGATGGGCGGCTCCGTCGGACCGAAACTCTACGGAATCGAGCACCGCCTCACTGCCGATCGGATTGCAGACTTCATCGTGCATCCACGCGCGCCGATGCCGAACTTCGGATTCGCTCCCGCGCAAGTCAGCGACATCGTGGCGTACCTGTCCGCTCTAGACGGCGGAGCGAACAACGCGCAGCCGGTGGTCTCCATCGATCCCGCGACGCCGACGGACGTCGCAGCAATCACGATTCGCTTTCCCGGAACTCCTCCCAAGAGCGTAAGCGTTCTTCCGATCATGCGCATGGGAACCGGCAGCATGCAGACGCGGGAGGTGAAACTTCGCCCCAGCGCGGCGGATCCGCACGTGTTTACCGGGCGGATCGTCTTCTCGATGGGTGGTCCGTGGACCGTGCGCGTAAACTACGACGGAAAGACGCTGGACGTACCGCTCACGGTCGGAAGTTGATGCGCCGATCCGGCTTTCTCTTCGCGGGCGGCGGCGCGATGCTGGCGGCGGCTTTGCCGCCGCTTTCACGTCGCGCACTCGCGAGCGACAGCGTTGATTACGCGCTCACGGCGGCGCCGCTCAGTTTCTCGCCGGTTCCGGGCGTGGATTTTGCCGGCCTCGCGTACAACGGCTCGATACCCGGTCCGGTTCTGCGGATCGCGTGCGGCCAGCGGCTGCGCGCAAAATTCGTCAACAACAGCGGCGAACCGGCCACGATTCATTGGCACGGCATGATTCTGCCGAACAAGATGGACGGCGTCGAAGGCGTGACGCAAGCCGCCGTGCCGGACCGCGAATCGTTTTTGTACGAGTTCACGCCGGGTCCCAGCGGCACGCGCTGGTATCACGATCACGTAAGCGACGGCATCGCCCGCGGTTTGTTCGGTTTGATTATCGTCGACGATCCGAACGACGAGCCCGCCGATAAGGAGTTCGCGCTCGTCTTTCACGACGTTCCGAAGTTGAACACGATACAAGCGGCAATGATGGGCACCAGCAACGCGCCGATGGTCGACCCGATCGGGTCGCCCGAAATGACGCAGATGCAGCCGAACGACAAAATGGGCGACGAAGTTGCCTACGTCGCGCACTGCATCAACGGTGCGTCGTATCCGAACACGCGCAAGCTCGCGGTGAAGGCCGGCGACCGCGTTCGTCTTCGCGTTCTCAACGCAAATCCGACGCAAACCCGGTACGTTCGCCTAGCCGGTCATCGCCTCACGGTCACGCATGCGGACGGCAATCGCCTCGAGAAGCCGTTGGAGGTCGACGCACTGCGCGTCGGAGTAGCCGAACGTTACGACGCGTACGTCGATATTCGCAAGCCCGGCGCATTCTTGCTGCAGGGCGTATCGAGCGATCCGCTCGCGTACCAGCAGGCTGCGGTGATGTATACGGAAGGGATGGAGCACGCATCGCCTCAGGCTGCGAGTCAATCGCTCGAGGGCGTCGATTATTTCACGTACGAAAAAGCCGGCGGACTTCGAACCGGTACCGTTGCTCCGATTGCGGGACGGCAGCATTACGCCTTCACGCTCGGCGGCGGCGAATACGCCGGCAACAAGTGGACGATTAACGGTAAAACCTATCCGAATACCGCAAAGATTTTCGTGCAGCGCGACGATACCATAACCGTGCGCTTCCACAACAAGACCGACATGGATCACCCCATGCACTTGCACGGTCACGTCTTTCATCTTACTGAGGTCGACGGCACGCAGCTTGCCCGCCCCCTGCCCAAAGATACCTCGCTCGTACGCGCGAACGGGGGTACGGCCACGTGGCAATTCCGCGCGGATTCTCCGCCCGGACGTTGGCTGTTGCACTGCCACAACGAAATCCATATGATGGACGGCATGATGACGGAGGTCGTGTACCGGCCGTGAGACTGAGCGCCGCACGAAATGCCGGCGTTTCGCTGCTGCTGGGACTGCCGGCAGCGCTGCTTGCGCACACGCTGGTCTTCGGCGCGGAACACACCGTCGGCGGCTCGCTGCATTCGGCCTCGCTTGGGTTGGCCTTCGGCTTTGCTTTCGCTGGCTCGCTATGGGCCGCGGTCGGGGCGGTGCGCCGGCTGCACTGTTTGCCCCGTTTCGTGCCGCTTGCGTTTAGCGCCGCCGCTTGGTTGGCCGCGCTCGAAGCGCTCGAATCGCCGCATGCGATCCCGCTGCTGCTTTGCCTGGTAACCGTCGCCGTTGCGGCTTCCGTCGTTACCGTCGTGCTGCGCGCATTTGCGCTGACCGTATCGACCGTCGCATCGCTGCTCTCGTCGCCGGTGAGACGCTCGCCGTCAGCGTTTTTTGCGGATTTCATTTCACGCCGTCCCGCGGTGCGGCGCACGATCGTGCGCTTCGCGCTGTTTTCCCGGCCGCCGCCGGCCCTTTCCTAAACGCGACATCTCCCACTTCACGCTTTTAGGAAGGTCCCATGTACCGAATCATCGCGGCGGCGTTTGCCGCTCTTCTCTGTTTATCCGCGCTTCCGGCCGTGGCGGCCACGACCGGCTTAGTTCGCGGTACGATTCTCGTCAATAACAAACCCGAAGCCGGCGTCGCCTTGTCGCTCAGCGGTGAAGGCTCGCTGCTCCGATCGAAGACGGACTCCGCAGGCGCCTACGTTTTCTCGGAGGTTCCATTCGGCAGCTACACGCTTTCCGCGTCGTATCCAGGCGTCGCCGAAAAGAAAGTGGACATCACGGTTGCCTCGGATCAGGTGCTCACGATCAATTTCGCGCTCGGCGAACTCAAGACGATTGCGAGCGCCAACGTTCTCTCGCGCGCGGGCGCGTCGGGTACGCCGATTTCGCAAAACGTCCTTACACGCCAGCAGTTGGCGGCGCTTCCCACGAACAACAGTCTGAACAATCTCGTACAGACGGTGCCCGGCATCGTCAAGTTTTCCTACAACGAGCCGGTCGCGAACGGCTTCCACGGCTTGACGTACGAAATCGACGGCGCGCCGATTCCGCAGGCGACCACGTCGAATTTCGCCGAAATGATCGATCCGAAAAACATCGATTCACTCGAAGTGTTCACCGGAGCGTTCCCGGCGGAATACGGCGGAAGCCGCATGGGCGCGGTAGTCAACATTCAAACGAATCGCCTGGCGGATCTGCAGCGTCCGGAGCAAGGCGCGTTCACGATCGGCGGCGGAAACTACGGGCAAGGCATGACGAGCTTCGACGAAGCCCTCAAACTCACGCCGAGCTCGGAACTTTTCTTCAACGCCAACGCGCAGACGACCAATCGCGGTCTTGATACGCCGACCTACGCGCCCATCCACGACAATTCGTCGCAGTCGGATCAGTTTCTGCGTTACATCGCCTCGTTCGGCACGCAGAATTCGCTCGCGTTCGATTTTTCGAACCAATTGGCGCAGTTTCAGATTCCGATAAACACGGACCCGAATAACCCGGTCGATCCGCAGGTCAGCCTGCCCGGCACGGATGACGTGCAGCGTGAGTACGACCGGTACGCAAACTTCAACTTCACGCACGTTTCCAAAGACGGAAACGGCATATTCCAGTTCATTCCGTGGGTCCGCTACACGCGCGTCGCGTACGAGGGCGACTTGCAGAACGACGTGCAAGCATACGTCCCGGACGGCAACGGGAATCCGCAGTATTTAGCGGGCCTGAGCCAGGATCAGCGCGCGGCGTATACCGGCGTGCGCCTCTCGGATTTCCGCGCGACTGCGCACCACGCGGTCAAAGTAGGCGTGGACTTCAGCCGCGAGAACTACGCTGCGAGCAGCCTCATCGCGGCGCCCGGCTCGCCGAATCCGCTTGCGTACACCACGTCGCAAACGACCGTCGCGCAACCGGGCACGCAAACCGGTATCTACGCGGAAGACAAATGGTCGCCATCGCGCGCGCTCAGCGTCAGCTACGGCGTGCGCTACGACCACTCGACCGGATTCACCAGCGGATCGCAGATCAGCCCAAGAATCGGCGTCAACATCGCGCCGGACGACAAGAACGTCGTGCACTTCTACTACGGGCGAATGTATGCGGCGCCGCACTCGAAGACGTGCGCGGCGCGTGCGTCGTTTCGCTCGGCTGCGACCTCACGAACATTCCGTACGATTTGCAGCCCGAGCGCGACTCGTATTTCGAAATGGGCGTGGCGCACACGTTCCGTCCGGGGGTGACCGGCTACGTCAACTATTTCCGGCGTACTGCCGTGAACATCTTGGACACGACGCAGCTGCTCAACACGCCGCTGTTCGCCGTCTTCAACAATGCAATCGGACGCGATGAAGGCTTGGACATTCGCCTGCAGGGTAATCGCGCGAACGGCGATTCGTGGTTCGTATCGAGCACCATCTCGCATTCCGAAGCCGGCGACATCTCCGGCGGACTGTTCCTCTTCTGCCCGCCGGGCACGACGACGATACCCAACTGCGGAGTCAACAGCGGAATGCCGTTCACCGCGGCGGATCTCGCGCCGGAGGATCACGACCAGACGTACGAGGCGAACGGCGCGTATACGCACCGCTTCGGGCAGAATCGCGCATGGTACGCGACGCTGCAGAGCGAGTACGGCACGGGCTATCCGGTGAGTTTTGAAGCGGGCGTCGACCGTCTCCCGGCGCACATGACGTTCGATCTCGGCTTCGGCAAGGACGCGGGCCGCGGCAGCGATCATTCGATCGGCTTCAACCTCGACGTCCAAAATCTGCTGAATCACCAGTACGTGATCAAGATCGCGAACGGCTTCAACACGACGCAGATCGCGCAGGGGCGAAACGTGCTTCTGCGGCTCACCGCGCCGTTCTAAACGCCGGAAGAGCGCTTCACGCCATCACGGCGACAGCGTGAAGCGCTCTTCCAAAATTACCCTCGTTCCGGTATATGCCGGCGGCGACGAAAAATCCACGAACGGCACGCCGTCCGTGACGTATCTGCGCCATTCCAACAGCCACGAACTGCGCGGTGCCACCGCGAAAGTAAGGCCCGCAAAGTAGACGCGTTGCTCTAGTTGAACCGCAGCGGTTTCGCAAAGCGCGTAACAGCCGCTGAGAGCGAAACGGCCTTCACCCGCCGCGTACACCGCATTCTTGCCGGCATGCGAAAGCGTCACCAGCGCTTGCGGATAATCCATGTGCACGCCTTCTTCGGGGTTTGTTTGCGGAGCGGCTCGGCGTAGAAAATCATCGACGAGGTCCAGCGATGCTTGCAACCAGGGTCCGTTCCACTGCAACGACCCCAAGACTTCGTGTTGCGTGCCGCGGTAACTGAGCGTCGCGGTGTCCTCGGACGTGAAGTACGGATCGGTGAAGCCGGGCTGCCTTGCAGTGACCGCATCATAGGGCGTCACTTGCGCGAACTGTGCGTAGCCGAGACGATAACGCAGGCGCCCCGACGCCGAATCGTACGTCAAGCGAAGCCCTTGCCTATTCACGGATACTTGGTCGTTCTCAACGATCTGATAGCTCGATTTCAACCATGTAGCCGGCCATGCCCATGCAACCGGCCATACATCGACCGCGTTGCCGTATGGCAGCACGTTCGGCGCATACGTCGGGTCCATGCGATACGCGTCAAACGCAAGCGTATGCCCACTCCACGCGCGGACGATACGCAGATGGTAGTAGCCTCCCGGCGTTGCATCTCCCGGGCGCACTGAAATGTTGCGCGGAAAACCACGAGCGCGCGAATTCGGCTAATGCCGTCGTTCGAGGCGACAGCGGCACATTTGCCGAGATGCCGACGATCGTGCTGCGCTGGCCAAACACATCGCTTTCCGGCAAAGGACCTTCCGGTCCGACGCCCGTTTCCAGACTGCCTCCCCACATCACGCCGGCCGAAATGGGAAACACGCCGCCGCGGACATTTTGATTGAGGCGCACGGCCTGTACCGCGTATTCGTGGCCGTGACCGCCGTGGACGCCGAAGAAAAGCGACTCGGCGCGCGCCGAATTTCCGAAGACCGGATCGACGTAGACGTTCGGAAGCGCGCCGTCGAAAAACCCGGCCGAGTACGCCGCGCGCTGCATGGAAACGTCGACGCCCTGCAGTGGTAAAGCGGGCCAATTTTCATTCCAGTTTTCCAGGGAAGCTACTACGGAGTTCGGATTCTCCGGCAGCTGCGGCGCAATCGCCGGCGGCGAATCGGGAAGCGGCGGCGGCGTAAAAACGAAAGGCAGCGTCTTCGACGGTAAAAACCAGCCGCCGGTCACGTTCCACGAGCCGTCGGACGCTCCGACGGAGCCATTTATCAGTGATGCGCGACTGGCGCCGACCTCGTCCAAGATCCCGAGGTATGAATGAAAGAATTGCGTGCGCGAGGTCACGAACGGGTTCGCCGTCGGAAGTATCGGCTCGCCAAGGAACAGGATGTTTGGACCGCTGCCCGCATACGATTCCGCGCCCGCATTCAGCACGAACCGCAGTTTCTTGTGCGTGTAGTCGACGTTTGTGTGGAATTGCGCTTGGGCGCCGCTGCCGGTAAAGCCGGGCGTTTGCGAAAAAAACTCATATGGCGTTTGCGGATTATCCGGCGAGTCGTTGAAGAAAGGCACGACCGTCCCCGGGCCCGACGCGGACTGGTCGACAACGGTCACGGCGCCGCCCGCATGTATCTGCACGGGGTTAGCAGACGGCTGCGGCGAGGGTACTGCTCGACACATGCACGGTGTCGCGCCGGCCAAAAGGCATGCAAGAACGGCCGCTCGCATGTTTTCCTTTACCCACCGCGGGGCAGGACCGCGCGCCGCGGGCCCCGCAACGTAGGCGACTAGGTCATGCACGATCTTGCTCGCGGCCACGTCGTCGTTACCGGCGGCGCCGGCCTGATTGGAAGCGCCCTGATTTGGGCGCTAAACCTTCGCGGCATCGACGACATTCTCGTCGTCGATCGTCTGGACACGTCCGAAAAGTGGAAGAATCTCGTCCCCCTTCGGTATCGCGATTACATCGATGCCGGCGACTTCGAAGAACGCCTGGCGCAGCGCGGAGCCGTTTTCGCGAACGTCACTACGCTCTTTCATATGGGCGCGTGTTCCTCGACGACCGAGACGGACGCGGCGTACTTGATGCGAAACAACTACGAGTACACCAAACATCTCGCCCATTGGGCCGTCGATCGCGGCGTGCGCTTCGTTTATGCCTCGTCGGCCGCGACCTACGGTGCTCTCGAGCGAGACTTGCGCGACGACGGAGATCTGGATGCCCTCCGTCCGCTCAACATGTACGCGTATTCGAAGCACCGCTTCGATCTGTACGCGCGCGATCACGGACTCCTGGCACGCATGGCGGGCGTGAAATACTTCAACGTCTTCGGACCCAACGAGCATCACAAAGGCGAGATGCGCAGTTTGGTGGACAAAGCGTTCCATCAAATTCGTGAGACCGGTTCCATTCGGCTCTTCAAGAGCTATCGCCCGGAATTCCGCGACGGCGAGCAGCAGCGCGACTTCATCTACGTCAAGGATGCAGCGGCGATGACGCTGCATCTGGCGGAGCACGAAGCGAACGGGCTGTTCAACGTCGGCTCCGGGGCGCCGCACACCTGGCTCGACTTGGTGCGCCCGATTTTCGGCGCGATGAACGTACCCGAACGCATAGAGTTCGTGGAGATGCCCGAGACCCTGCGTGACAAATACCAGTATTGCACGTGCGCGGCAATCAACAGACTGCGCGCGGCCGGTTACGACGCGCCCATAACGCCGCTCGCGGACGCGGTGCATGATTACGTCCGCAATTACTTAGTGCCCGGCCGCCGGCTCGATCCGGCGCAGACGCCCGCAGGAGTACAGTAATTCGATGAGTCACTCGCGCGCAGAACGACGCAGAAGCACTCGCGGAGGAAACGCGCCGCCGCCCAAACGCGACCCGATGGTGCCGATCTATATCGGCCTTGCGGCCGTCGTCGTTTTGGTGTTTATCATCTTCGGCATCACGAACTACGTTCAAAATAAGGCGCGCGCCGATGCGTTCGCGTTTGCGGTCAGCACGCCGAGCCCCGGACCGTCGCCGACGAGCAAGCCGGTCCAACTGGCGAATCTGCAAGCTGTAGGCAAAGCTATCGGATTCCCCAAATCGGATCTGGCGCACGGCAACCCGGAAGATACGGCGCAAGGCGGGCGCGGACAAGACGTCGATGGCATTCCTTGTCAAACCAGTGAAGGCGTCGTGCTGCACATTCACTCGCATCTTGCAATTTTCGACCACGGCACGCAAGTGCAAGTTCCCGCGTTCATCGGCATGAGCCCGAACGCGCAGGGCGGATGCCTGTACTGGATTCACACCCACGATCCGAGCGGCGTCATTCACGTCGAGTCGGGCAGCGTGACGGCTCCGCAAGGCGGCCCGTTTACGCTCGGAATGTTTTTCGACATCTGGGGCGAGCAACTGAGCCGCGATCGCGTCGGTGCCGTTCGCCGGCACCGTCACGGCGTTCGTCAACGGGCGCCCGTACGACGGCGATTTGCGCGAGATTCCGCTGCGCTCGCATCAAATCATCACGCTCGAAGTCGGACAACCGGTCGTTCCACCGCCGAATTACGTGCTGCCCGTCGGCGACTGACGCCGAACGTGGTGCGAACGATCGAAACGGCGCGGCTGCGTTTGCGGCAGTGGTTGCCGTCGGACGTGGAGGCGTGGGCGGATATGAATGAAGATCCGCGCGTCATGGAATTCTTTCCCGCGCCGGCCCGGCGAGAGCATTCTCGCGAGGCGGCGGCACGCATGCGCGAAGACTTGGAACGCAACGGCTACGGATGGTTCGTCATGGAGCGCAAAGATGCGCCGGGCTTCGCCGGCGTTCTGGCGCTGGATGACATCCGGTACGACTTGCCGTTCCGGCCGCTTCGCGAAATCGGTTGGCGTCTGCCGGTTGCGGCGTGGCACCGCGGATACGCGACCGAGGGCGCAGGCGCATTGCTTCGGTATGCGTTCGACGAACTGCGCTGGCCCGAGGTCGTCGCAATGACCGCCGCGATCAACGTGCGCTCCCGGCGCGTCATGGAACGTCTTGGCATGCAGCGGGACTCGGCTGCCGACTTCGCGCATCCGCGCGTTCCGGACGATTCACCGATCAAGCCGCACGTCTTGTACCGCAAACGCGCGGACTGGGAAAGTTCTTAGGAAGACAGCGCGTGCTTTACGGCGGCGTCTAGTTCGGGGAAGCGCGTTTCGCCGCTCGTAAGATACGTGATGATCTTCTTGCGATTGATTACCACGAGCGTCGGGTAGCCGCTCTGCAGATACTTCTTCGCGATCTCGAGCGAGCCGTCGAATGCGACCGGGTACTGCACGTGAAAAAGCTGCACGAAATTAATCGTATCTCGTTCGCTCTCCGGTGAATTGTGATCCATCCCAACGTGGCTTCCGGTCACGGCGATAAAACGAACCTTTCCTTTGTATTTCGCATAGAGTTGGTCGATGACGGCCGTCTCACGCTGGCAGTGCGGGCACCACGTAGCGAAAATTTCCAAGAATACCGGTTCGTGCACGTCCGCGAGATTGAAGACGCCTTGCGTGGTCGCCGTTTGAAATTCGGGCGCTTTTTGGTTTAGTCGAGCGGTCCCAAGGACGGGCGCTTGCGTCGAACTTCTCTTCACGCCGCCTTTGTTCGCGTAGCGAATCGCGACGAGGACGCCCACGATGATGATGACGATCGTGGTCCAAAGCAGCAGTCGGGAATTCTTCATGAAGTGCTCCTGATGCGATTGTCGAGTGCGAAAAGACCCGGCGCGCTAAACGCAAGCAACGCACAGATAACGGCGAGCGCAAGATCGACGAATACGTGCGGCCAGTCCGCCTTCGCCGAATCCCCCGGTCCGAAGCATCCGCAATTCGCCGGGATGTTCCGTATCACCGCAGAGGCTATTGCCGCGCTGTAGATCGTGAATTGCACGGCGGCGATAATGGCCGCAACGCGCGTAAAAAGACCCAGAATCAAATAAGCGCCGAGGCCGATTTCGAAAAACGGCAGTACCACGGCAAGCGGGCCGATGGTCGCCTCGGGCAGGATTCGAAAGCCCGCAATGGCGGCTGCCAAATCGTCGAAGTGCCCGACCTTCAAGCCCCCGGCTACAACCAATAGGGCGCCGAGAAGCACTCGGACGATAAGCGTCAGCGCTGCCATGCGCCTATCTACTGCTTTCGCGGAACATTCCCCCCGACTTGTGGCGTACGCCCGTCGTCGGCAGTTTGGTATTCTGAAGCGGCAAATTAGGCCAGCCTAACTGGCCGCTTTCGGAGGATGCTATGAGCTCGCGAGTTCGCGCGGCAATTGCGGCGCTCGTCGTGTTGGCCGCATGCGCGAAGTCCGCGCCGCTGCACGGCATGCAGCTCGCACCCGCGCGCACTGCGCCTGCATTCACGCTGATCGATCAGGCCGGCAAACCGTTCTCACTCGCGCAAACGCGCGGCCGGGCGGTCGCGCTGTATTTCGGCTTCACGCACTGCAAAGACGTCTGCCCGCAAACGCTCGCATTGTTAGGTAAAGCCAGAGCGCAAGCCGGACTTACGCCGGCTCTGGTTCGTATCGTGATGATAACGGTCGATGCCAAGCGCGATACCCCCGCCGCGTTGCGCCGATTCTTTCAGCGCGTCGGCGTGCAAGCGACCGGATTAACCGGTTCCCAGGTCGCTTTGAAGCGGGTCTACAACGCCTATGGGGTCGGCGTCGAGCCGCAACGCAACGACATCGCGCACACGGACACCATCTTCATCATCGATCGCGATGGCCGCATGGTCGAAACGCTCGTTCCGGAGAGTTCGCTCAAAGACGTTGCGGCGGATCTTCGCACCGTCGTAGACTAAGTCCGGGATGCTGCATCTGGTTTTTTCGCTGCTCGCACTGCTCGTGCCGGTTCACGGCGTGGTGCTCGGCCCCGGCGCGGATCGCACGACGATCGTACGCACGGATGCCGTTACCCGAATGGTTCCAGCTCAGACGCGCCCCTTTACGATTTCGCCGGCGATGCGGCTTCCGAGCGGAACGGGCATCGACGCATTTCTCGATACCTCGGCCCGGCCATGGCGGCTGTTCGACGCCGGCGTCGCCGCAAAATTCGTGCCCGGATTGCCCGATGCGGGCGGCGGTTTTCCAATCGACTTAGGTTCTGCACTGCCGCACACCAAACTGGTCGATCAGAATGGGCGGCTCGTGGATCTCGCCTCGGACTTCAATGGTAAAGTGGCGCTCATCAGTTTCGTTTTCACGCGCTGCCCCGACAAAGACGAATGTCCCGCCGTGAGCGCCAAATTCGCGTACATGCAGCAGCATCTGGACGCTTCGCGCTTTCATCTCTTGGAAATTACGCTCGATCCGGTCTACGACTCGCCGCGCGTGCTGAACGATTACGCACGCCTATACGGCGCCGACGCGAAATCGTGGTCCATCCTCACCGGCCAACCGCACGAGATCGCGCGGCTGCTCGATCGTTTCGGCATCTCGTCGCTGCGCGTGAGCGACGCGAACTTCATCCACAACGACAAAGTATTCGTCATCGCGCAAAACGGAAAGGTCGCGCAGATCGTCCAGACGGTGAGTTTTGCACCGGGCGCGTTGGTCGCGCAGGCACGGCACATGGCGGGAATGGCGTCCAACCCCTTCGGGCGGCTTCAACTCGCGCTTGTCGCAGGCGCCGTCGCACTTTGCGGCGGCAGTCAGTTTGCGGGCGTCGTCCTTCTGGAAACGACCGTATTTCTGCTGATCGCCGTCGCTTCGTTCACGACCCTCGCGTGGGTGGCGCGCAAGCTCTGGAAGAACGCGTAAATCCACGCGCCGCACGCGCACAAGCACAGCAACAAGAGCACGAGATTCGCACAAAGCAGCGTCGCGATCAGCGCGGGATTCGGCTGACTGGCATGCGCCGCAGCTAAACTATAGCGCGCGAGCGGAAAAACCGCCGCGAGCAGGACGGCGTCGCATGCAAGCGCGCACAGGAATGCGCCCGCGGTTCGCTTCATGGCCGCTGCGATATCCGCATCATCGCATACGCCATCGCCGCCGCGCTTTCGTCCGGCGTCCCGAGCGTAAGCCGGTAACACTGCACGCCGTTCAAAATAGAAATCGCACGCGTTGCCCGGTCAACCATGTCGCCGTGCGCGTCGAACCAGCGCATGATCGACGGCATCGCAGTGGCCGTATCGATTGCTTCCAGCGCGGCGCAATATCCGCTTCCCGCGATGACGAACAGCACGCGCAGCGGCCGCGGTGCCGCTATACATTCCGCGCCGAAGCAGGTCTTGAGCGAAAGCTGCGGCTCCGTATGCAGCATGTCGAATCGGCGATCGACGACGTCTGGCTCGGTAAGCAGCAGGCGCGCGCCGGCCGCGCGCACGCTATTGCGGCGCAGATACGGATGTGCGACGGCGTTACGCAGAACGGTGCGCTCGTCGGAATAGATCCGCATGCCGCGGCGAGCGCATGCGAGCAGCGTGGTCGTTTTGCCGGTTGGGGAGTGACCGGCCAGTCCGGCTGCGATATCGTTTAATTCCAGGCACGCCGCCTGCATGCTCACGAGCGCCGGATCGAAGCGCACGATCGCGGCGAGCGCAACGCAGTCCGCCAGAAACGCGACGGCGTCGGAGGGCAGCGGCCCTTGAGTCCAGCGCCACGTGGCAGCATGCGCGCACCAGAACGCGTATCCGCCGCGCACCGTCGCAACGTAATAGCGGAAATCCGGGTGTTTCGATGCCGGATGATCGGCGTAGCGCAAACCGAACAGGCGCGCGACCTCCGGAACGTCGGTGCAGAGTTGCATCGTCACGCCGGCGATCTCGCAATTCGCGGTGAACGTGCAGTGCTGTTCGAGCGCCGCGTTCGAACTGGCGCCGGATCGCGTGAGCTGCTCGGCGCGTATCACTCGCATGCGCGCACCTTTTGCAGCAGCAGTTCGCTGGTTTCGGCCGGCGTGCCGAGCGTAACGTCGAAAAACGCCGCCCGCTTCGTGCCGCGGCGCAGCACCGCAAGTTGCGCCAAACTCGCCGGACGCATGTAGGCGCGCTGCGCGAGCGATTTCACGCCCTCCGCCGCATCGATGCGCCGGACGGCGGCAGTTTCGGAACGATCGCGCAGGATGCAAACCGCGCGAAGATAGTGTAACCGTTCGCTGGGCTCCACACCGCCCAGCGCACCCGAATCGAGCGCGTACCAGAACCGGCCGCGATCCGTTTGGAAATAGCTTTGAGACCGGAGAATCGCGCCGCGCATCCGCGCGTGCGGGAGCAGCGGCAGGGCGCTTTCACGAAGGCTGGGACGCCGCGGCAAAGCGCGAACCTCGCCGCTCGCATAGCTCAGGAGCGCCGTTTCGTCGCCCAAAAAGCGCGCGCCGTCGTGTGCCAGTTGCAGCGTTAGAAGCGTTTTGCCGATCGTCGTCGGTCCGAGAACGAGCACGGCGCCGTGCCCGATCGCGCAAAGCGCGCCGTACACTGCGATCGTTTCGGGCTGTTCGCATGCGAACCGGGCAAAGATCTCGCGCGCAGCGTAGTACGCGGAGCGCAGCGGGACCGGGTCGGCGGCATGTGCGGGAGAGAGCACGTGGCGCCCGTAACGCACGTGGGTCCGTCCGTCGGAAAGCCGGCGCAGCGACGCCCGGGCGCGCGCTCCCGAAGCCGGGCAAAGCAACGGGGCGTACGCGTCCGCGACGAGCCGCTGCGCCGCATCATCGGCAACCTCGAAGTCGAGCACGGTTTCGCCCAGCCGAAAACCGAGATGCACGCACGGCGGTACGAGTGGACTGCGGCCACCGGTGTCCGACGCCATAACGGCCGTTGCCATATCCCTATGGTAGCGAGGTACGCCTCGCCCACGCGACGGCATACCAGCCCCTGCGCCGGGACCCCTCGGGGCATCGAATGGCGGGCATTCTGACCCCGGTACGGGAAAATCCGAGGTTGGATGGGAGTACCGCGCAAGCCCGTGGAGCCGCCTTCGCCGCAGCAGGCTGCGTTTCTCGAAGGGGCGATCGAAGAGTACGGCAAGGCAACCTATAACTTCGCGTTCCGCCTCACGCACAACGAAGCCGACGCTCGGGACCTCACCCAGGAAGCGTTCATCCGCGTTTACCGCGCCTGGCGCAGCTTTAAGCCCGGGACCTCGTTCCTATCCTGGATCTATCGAATAGTAACGAATCTGTACCGGGATGAACTTCGGCGCAAGAAAGGACGTTACCAGGAGGAGATCCCCGACGATAACGCCCCGCAGGCGTTCGGAGGCGAGCGGCCTTTGGCCGTCAGCCCCATCGAGGATTACGTTGAAGGCCAGCTGAGCGAACCGCTCGCGCGTTCGCTGGAGCAGCTTTCACCGGACCAGCGCCAAGTAGTCGTCTTGGCGGATATCGAGGAGTACAGCTACCAGGAAATTGCGGAAATCATGGGCTGCTCGATAGGTACGGTTCGATCCAGACTCCACCGTGCGCGAGCGTTGCTACGCCGTTTAGTACAGAGACAACAACAGAAACAATCATGATGCAGCATCCGACCAACGACATTCTTCTCGATTACGTTCACGGCGAACTTTCGCCGGCGGACGATGCTTCGGTGTATACGCACATCGAAAGCTGCGAGCCGTGCCGCCTGGAGTATGAAGCGGAAATCGCGCTCGGCGAGATGCTGCGCGCGCAAGCCGCGCGGGACGAACGCGACCTGCCCTCATCCGTAAAAGCCGAAATTTGGCAGCGCGTGCGCGCCGGTAAAGCCGCCATTTGGACGCGCGGCCTTTCCTGGCTAAGGCCGGCCGTTGCGGTGCCGCTTGCCGCGGCAATCGCCGTCGCCGCGTATTTCGGCACGACGTATCTTGGACCGCACGGCGCCCCCGCGATCGAAGCATCGTATTACCTGCAAGATCACGCCGACATGAACAGCACCGTGCCGTTCAGCGATCACACTTCCGCCAATCCGGTCGACCTCGAAAATGCCGCAACGGTCGATACGCACCAAATTGCCGTCAACGTGGACGCCCAAGCCGCCTCGTACACGGCGGATGCAAATCCCTAAGCGCGCAGCGATTCTCGCCGCCGCGCTGAGCGCCGTATTTTGCGTGCCCTTCACCGGATTTGCTAACGCGCAGCGCGGCGACGGAACGCAGCTTCTGCGCGACGCCGTTCTCGCCTATTCGAAATACTCGTACGTCGGCCAAGTGCAGAATACGGATTACGGGACGCAGCGGGCGGATGCCGTGCTATTTCGCATCGAGCACCGCGCTCCGGATAAGACGCGGCGCTGGTACCTGGCGCCCGAATCGCTGTACGGCGACTCGATTATCAGCCGCGGCGACATGAGCTACGACCTCGATACGCATACCCATCGCATCATCGTCTCGCACGACGACGCGCTGGACGATCAGGTCGCGATGGACGACAACTTCGGTTTGCTGCTGCATAACTATCGCGCGGTGATCGGTTCGGATGACAACGTCGCCGGACGGCGCGCGGTCGACGTGCTCCTGGTCAACAAATTCACGGGTGAAACCGTGATGCGCATCGCGGTGGACGCGAAGACCAAACTCGTGCTGCTCAAAGAAAAATACGCTGCGAGCGGCTCGGTCGCGCATCAGATGCGTTTCGAGCAGATCAGTTACACCAATGCTATTCCGGCGCAGCTCTTCGATCTCCCGAACGCCGGCTACACGCGGCTGGACGGCCCGAGCCACGGCGCGCCGTCGAACGATCTCGCCGCCGTTATTCGCACCGCGGGCTTCCGCGCCGTCGGCCCGAAGTATCTGCCCGACGGTTTTCTGCCCGTCGCCGGCGACGTGAGCGACATCAAAGGCATCCGCACGCTGCACGTGCTGTATTCGGACGGCCTGCGCACCGTTTCGCTCTTCGAGAACGCCGGTGGCGCACCGGTCGACCTGAGCAAGTACACGGTGCACCAAACGAAAGTTCGCGCCGGCAACGCGCAATACGTCGAGGATGGGCCGACGACGCTGCTCACGTGGGCGTCCGGCACGCATCGCTTCGCACTCGTCGGCGAAATCTCGCGGGCGGAACTGGTGCGGATCGCTTCTTCCGTCGCTTAGCGCTGCAACAGCGTTTTTAGCGAATCGACGAGCGCGCGCTGTCGCTCCGGAATCGCGGCGGCATCCGCATTCGACTCTCGAGCCGGTTTCGCATCGTGCGCATCGATGACGTGCGCCACCGATGCCGCGAGCGCGCGCGTATCGTATCCGCCCTCCAAGACGTACGCTACCCGCCCGCCGCAATACGTGCGAGCCACGCGCTCGATGCCCGCAGCCAGATGCGCGGCAGCCGTCACGGCGACGCCCAAGTCACCCACCGGATCGCCCGCGACGTAATCGAATCCGGCGCTCACGATCAGCATATCCGGACGCACGTGCGCCGCAACGCGTGGGAGCAGCACGTCCCACAGCGCGACGAACGCCTCGGTTCCCAAGTTATGCGGCGGCAGCGGAACGTTCACGATCGCGTCGGCATTCGTCAGCGCGTAATTTTCGCCGAAACCGCCCGTTCCGGGATACGCCGGGTACGCGTGCGTCGACACGTACGAAAGGCCGTTACCGCTTACCGCTTGCGTGCCGTTTCCGTGATGGTAGTCGAAGTCGACCACCAGGACGCGCGCACCGCTGCGCGACTGAAGCGCGCGCGCCGCAATAGCGGCGTTGTTGAACACGCAGAACCCCATGCCGCCTGCAGCTTCCGCATGATGTCCGGGCGGCCGAACCAGTGCGAACGCCGCTGCGCGGCCGTCGAATGCCGTTTCCGCCGCAGTGATTGCGCCCCCGGCGGCGCGGCGCGCTACCTGCAGCGAATGTTCGTCAATCACCGTATCGCCGGTGGAAAGATAGCCCGCGTGTCCGCGCATTGCAGCGACTTCGCGGCGAACCGTTTCCACGTAGCCTGGCGAATGAACGCGCTCGATCTCTTCGTCGCTCGCATCGCGCGGTTTCAAAAACCGAACGGGTGCGCGGGTTGCATCACCTTGGGATAAAGCAGCGGCGACCACCTCGACGCGATCGGGAGACTCCGGATGGGGAATCCCGCGCAGGTGGTCGCCGTAGAGTTCGTCATAAACGACGAGCATGTAGTGTCCAGAGTCACACTAGCCCGTTAGGCGTGTTTGCCCTTCTTGGGCGCCGGCGAGGATTTCGAGAGACCGGCGATCTGCGTTTGAATCTGCTTGTACTCTTTGCTTCCGGGTTTGAGCATCTTCAACAGACGCTTGTACGCGCCGACCGCTTTCGGCTTTTGATTGGTCTGCGAGTACGACACGCCGGCCATGTACAGCAGCTGAGGGTTGCGGTCCATGTACGGTTTGATGTCCTTGTCGAGGACGTCGAAGATCTGCGCGGCTTCCTTGTAGTTCTTCAAACTGTAATCCGAGCCGGCGATGCAACCCAGCGTATCCGGCGTGCGATCGATTTGGAACGACTTCGAGCACGCGTCTTTCGCGTTCTTGTAGTCGTGCGTCGAGACGTACGCCTGGCCGAGCAGAGCAAACGACTGCGCGCTGGGCGCGACGTTCGTGAGCTGCTTCAAGTAGCCGATGGCGTCGGTCATACGCCCTTGCGATTCCTTGATTTGCGCGAGGTCGACGATCGCGTTCACATCGGTCCTGTCGACGCGCAGGGCGGTCGTCAGTTCTTGTTCGGCACGGCGCTGATCGCGCTGGCTGAGGAAATACTCCCCGTAGGCCGTGTGCAGCGACCCGATCGCCGGGTATTGCTTGATGGCCGCATTGAACGTCGCTTGCGCGTCCGACTGCCGATGCGCTGATGCAAACATGAGCGCTTTTCGAACCATGACGGACGCTTTTTCCGCATCCGTCGTCGCCGCGGCGGTCGCGTCGTCATAGGCGGAAGCCGACTTCGGTATGTCGTTCTGCTTCGCGTAGAGATCCGCGCGGTAGACGAGCACCTGGACGTTCTTCGGATCCGCCGCAATCGCGCGATCGACGACTGCGAGCGCGTTCGGAATCGTATTTTGCATCACCCACGTCTGCGCTTCTTGCATGAGCGGCGTGACGTCTTTGGCGTCAAGGCCGTACGCGGTTTCGAATTGCTTTCGCGCGTCGTCCCATTTCTGCTCCGAAGCGTACACGATGCCGAGCGTTACGTACGCGCGGGGCTGATCTTTATTGAACGTCACGCCGCGCAGCGCAACGCGCTCTGCGTCCGCGGGACGATTCGCTTTGACGTACAAGTTTGCGAGCGCGCCCAAGACCGCGAGATTCGTGGGCTCGAGATTCGACGCTTGCTCGAAATCGGCGAGCGCCGCTTGCAAATTTCCGACCGCTTCTTGGGCGGAACCGTCCAAGAAGAGCGTCTGTCCGGTCTTCGTACCGAGTTGGAGCAAACGCTGCGTGAGTGTAAGCGCCGCTTGCGGTTGGTTGATTCCGAGGAATTCCGTCGCAAGGTCGGCCATCGCTTCGCGATCGTTTGGATTGGTTCGCAGGCGCTGCTCCAGCCGCGGTATGGCGATGTTCGGCGGCTCGGGCGTGGCGGTAGGCATGGGCAGCGGCGTCGGCGACGCGCTCGCTTTGGGCGTCGGCTTGGCGGCGCCGCCGAAGATGCCGGCGTGCGCCGGCGCGGCAGAAAGCGCGAGTGCACCGCAGAATGCCGCGACGAATGACGCGGCCACGAGGATACGTTTCAAAATCGTTCGTCCTTACTTGAAGTTGCTACGCAAATAACGCTCGGAGGGGAGCGATCATTACGCGTGGGCTTTGGCGCCTTCGACCATGGCCGTCAGCTCCGGGATGATTTGAAAAAGATCGCCGACGACCAGGAGGTCGGAAAACTCGCCGATCGGCACGGCTGCGTCTCGGTTGACGGCCACGATGGTGCCGGCAGTTTGCATGCCGACCTTGTGCTGGATTGCTCCCGAGATGCCGACCGCGACGTACAGCTGCGGGCTGACGACCTTCCCCGTCTGCCCGATTTGGAGACTGTAAGGCACCCACCCGGCGTCCGCTGCCGCCCGGGAAGCGCCGACGGCGCCGCCGAGAGCGTCGGCAAGCGGTTTGAGCAGCGACGTGAACGGGTCAGGACCGCCGAGCCCGCGGCCGCCGCTGACGACGACCGGCGCTTCTTCGAGTCCCATTTCGCCGGAGGCTTCTTCTACGTCGCGCTCGATGACCATGGCATACGACTTACCGGCCGGTTTTTCGAGATCGATCACTTGCGCGGATCCGCCGGCGGCTTGCGCGTCGAACGCGTTCGGTCGAACGGTGACCACGCCGTACTCCGCGTTCTTGAAACTGCTTGCGACGACCGTGGAGCCTTGCAGTTTCGGGCCCGATGCGATGGCCTTGCCGCCATCCACGTGAATCTCGGTTACGTCGGAATTCATACCGGCGTTCAAACGAGCGCAGATGCGTCCGGCGACGTCACGCCCGAGCATGGTATTCGGAAACAGAATCAATGCCGGCCCGGTGCTCTTAGCAACGGCTTCCACATAGTCGACGATCGGATCCAGGAAAAATTTATCGACGTCGGCGTCGTCGGTGGCGTAAATCGTGTCGAGCGGATACTTCTTCAGCTGTTCGACGACGGACGAGGCGCCCGGACCGGCAACGACTGCGTGCGCTTTGCCGCCCAGGCCATCCGCAATGACGCGCGCTTGCGTCGCAAGTTCGTACGTCACTTTGCGCGTCTGTCCGGATTTTTGTTCGACGAAAACGATGACGTGCTGCATCAGATGAGTTTTCTCTCGCGCAGGAAGTCGAAGATCGCTCGGGCCCCGGTCGCGCCGTCCGGCGCTTCGACGACGCGCGCTTTTTCGCGCAATTTTGGCGCAGAAACGTTCAGCACTTCCGTCTTCGCACCGTCGGTACCGACTGCGCGGTCCAAACCGAGATCGGCAAGCGCCATCGCCGCGATCGTTTTTTTCTTCGCGCCCATGATGCCCTTAAGCGATGCGTAACGCGGTTCGCCGACTGCCATCGTTACGGTGATGAGCGCGGGAAGCGGGCCCGTCACGACTTGATAGCCGCTGTCCGTTTCACGCTGCGCTTTGATCTTGCCGTCGCCCGCTTCTTCGATTTTGCGCACGTTCGTCAGCCCTGGAACGCCGAGATACTCTGCGAGCGCACCCGGCACGCCGCCGGTGTTGCCGTCGTCCGCCAAGCCGCCCGCAATGAGCAGATCGAAGCCGACCTTTTTGAGCGCTTGCGCCATTGCGTACGCCGTGCCCCATACGTCGCTGCCTTCGAGGCCCGCATCGCTAAGAATGACCGCGTCGTCGGCGCCCATCGCGAGCGCTTTGCGAATGGTTTCTTTTCCGGTCTCGGGCGCCATCGTGAAGATCGTGACGGTCGTGTCGCCGCCGAGTTTTTCTTTGAGCTGAAGCGCTGCCTCGATTGCGTACTCGTCGAAGGGATTAAGCACGGTCTCCAAACCGGTGCGCACGAGCCGCTTAGTCGCCGGATCGATCCGCTTGACGGCGTTCGTGTCCGGGACCAATTTTACGGTCACCACGATCTTCACGTGGGGAAAAACCTCCGGTAAACATGACGCGTCCACAAATGCAAGCACTTGTGGGCGCGGGATAACCCGGCTTGATTGTGGGAGCCGCAGGTGCGCCCCTGCCGCGCGAGGCAATTTGTGGATGATGAATTTCGGAATGATTCTTATTTTCGCGAGCCTAGCGACCGCACCGTCACCCGTGCCGGCGGCCTCTCCGACGCCTTCCGACGTCTGCGGCGGTGCGCATACGGGCTTGCTGGCGACGCTCGACCGTCCGAGCATCGGATATAGTCCGTGCGCGGTCAAACCGCACGAGAGCCTGGCGGAATTGGGGTACGCGAATTTTCGCGGCGACTCGCTGCTCGCCGCATATCCGGCCGGCTTTCTCCGCTTCGGCGCGGCGCCGAACCTCGAGGTCGACTTCATCGGTCCGGCATACGCCGTGCAATCGAATTCGGGCATGCGCAGTGCTGGGTTTTACGACAGCGGGGTGGGCGCGAAATATGAATTTTGGCATGACGGCAGCAGCGCCTTCGGCACCGATTTTCTGTACACGGCGCCGACCGGCGGCGCGCAGTTTACCGCGGGCTCGCCGTTCGTAACGGTCAATGCCGATTACACGACCTCGCTATCGTCGCGTTTCAGCTTCAGTTCCACGCTGGGATTCCAAAGCGCGTATGCCGCAGATACCAACGGCTCCGCAGGGCGGTTTTTCGCTCTCGCGCCATCGGTCGTGCTCAGCGATCAGTGGAGTCCGCGCGCCCAAGCCTTCGTCGAGGCGTTCGGCCTGACGCGCAGTCGTCCCAGCGGCGTCGCACAATTCGGTTTGGACGCCGCCTTTCAATACTTACTCACTCCGGCGTTCGAAGTCGACGTGGAAGCCGGCCGCACGACGACCGATCTGAGCCGCGCGCATTACGTCGGATTCGGAATCGGCGCGCGATTTTAGGAAACGGCTAGATGTGCTCTTCGCTCTCGGCGTGATGCGCCGAGCGCTGGTCCTGGCGATTCGGATCCAAGTCGGTTTCGCCGTAGATAGCTTCGGCGCGCTCGCGCGGACGCTGCGGTTCGACCTCGCGAACCGCGTCGGGTCCCGAGCGGCGTTCGACTTCCGTATCCTCCGGCGATTCGGGAGAGACGGTCTCGTTCTCGATTTCGCGTTCGACTAAGTCTTCGTCGCTGTAACGTTGCCGTTCCATGTTGCCTCCGTAACGACGCCGATTTCATGCAAATGCGCGAGCATGTGCGCGGGGTCCGCGTAGACGCGGTAGGCTCCGGCGGCCGTCAATTCGCTTTCAGCATACCCGCCGGTGAGCAGACCAATACCCAAAAAGTGCGCGCGCCGAGATGCAAGCATGTCCCAGACGCTGTCGCCCACGACCAGCGTATCTTCGGATGAGTTCGGAAGTTTTGCCGCGGCGGCGAGCAATAGGCCGGGATCCGGCTTGGGCAGAGGCGCGTCGGATTTGAAAATTACCGGCACGCTTTCTTCGAGGTCGACCAAACGAAGCAGCGGTTCCACGTCGGACTTGTCACCGCTCGTGGCGATTGCGAAGGGCACGTTCGCACGCTTCAACGTTTTGAGCAGTTCGCGCGCACCCGGAAACGGCGCGATGGTGGAGCGCATTCGCGCAAATTCTTGCGAGTGACGCGATTCGAGCGCTTTGCGCGCACTCTCGTCGATAGGCGTGCCGAGTTCGTTCGCAAGGCCGCGGATCAGCAATCCGCCGCTCATTCCGATCTTCCGGTGAATCTGCCACATCGGCAAATCGTACCCGGACGACTGCAGCGCGATATGCCACGCATAGACATGCTGGTAGACGCTATCGACGAGCGTGCCGTCCAGATCGAGGATGAAACGCGCCACGCTAGCCGTCGTCGCGCTTTTGCTCGTTGCGTCCGAAGCGGTCTTGCGCCATCGTCTCGTCCGCTTCTTGAGAGTCGACGCCGGGGTCGTATTTCGCCTGCTGCTCGCTGTCCTCGCGCGAAGTGCCGCGAGGCTTGCTTTGGTTCTCGGTCAGCTCGTCCTGGAAGATTTCGCCGCGCCGGTCGCGCTCGAGTTTGTCCATGGCGCAGTTGTACCCGGCTTTTCAGGGAAATGGGCCGCTTTGCGACAAACATTCCGGCCATGAAGCACGCACTTATGCCCGCCTTGCTTATTGCGATGCTCGCTGCCGGCAGTGCCGCCGCACCGGCGCAGACCACGGACACGAATGCATTCACGCCGGAAGTTCCCGCCGCGACCTCGTATGCAACGCAAAGCAATCCGATGACCCTCGTTCTCGACGCGCGTGAAGCGTCGCGAGGATTGATGTACTCCCACATGAGCATCCCGGTCAAGCCGGGTGCGTTCACGTTCGTCTATCCGAAATGGATTCCGGGCGAGCACGGACCGACCGGGCCGCTCGCCAACATTTCCGAAGTGCGCGTGAGCGCAAACGGGCATGCGCTGACGTGGCAGCGCGACGTCGTGGACATGTACGCGTTTCACGTAGACGTGCCGAGCGGCGTATCGCGCATCGACGTCGATTTCACGGTGCTGACGAATGCCCCCGACACGATGTCGAGCAAGAACGTCGCCATCATCAACTGGAACCGCGACCTGTTCTACCAGAACGACGTCAACTCGCACGACTATTACGTAAAACCGAGCATCGTGCTTCCGCATTCGTGGGGTTACGCGACGGCACTTTACGGCGCTCGTCAGAGCGGCGACCGGATCGATTTCGACGTGACGCCGCTCAACAGGCTCATCGACTCGCCGCTCGACATGGCGCGCTATTACAAACACGTGCTTCTCTGGCAAAACGGAAATGCGACGCAGTGGTTCGACATCTTCGCGGACAAACCGCAGGATTTGGACGTTGCGCCCGATGTGATGGCGGCCTATAAGCGCATGCCGAAACAAGCCTTCGCGCTTTACGGATCGCGTCACTGGACGTGGTATCACTCGCTGCTCGCGCTTAGCGATGCAATCGGGTTCCAAGGCATCGAACATCATCAGAGCAGCGACGATCGCGCGCCCGATGATTTTCTCACGAATCCGCAAGAGCAATTGACCGGGGGCGATTTGGTGACCCACGAGCTTTCGCACTCGTGGAACGGCAAATACCGCCGCCCGTACGACCTCACGACGCTCAATTTTCAGATTCCGCAGCGCACCGATTTGCTCTGGGTCTATGAAGGCATGAACCAGTATTTGGGCGACATGCTGGCATACCGCAGCGGCATCATCAATCCGAAGGATTATCCCGAATACCTCGCCGGCATTTGGGCCGAAATGGATAGCGAGCCGGGACGCAGCACGGAACCGCTCATCGACACGACCACGGCCGCGCCGTATCTGTACGAGGCCGGTGGCGAATACGACTCGATTCGCCGCACCGCGAACGACTTTTATACGGAAGGCGAACTGATCTGGCTCGACGTGGACACGATCATCCGTCAGCAAACGGGCGGCGCGAAATCGCTCGACACGTTCTTGCACGCTTTCACCGAACCCAGCGTAACCGGGCCGATTACCAAGACGTACACGCGCGACGACGTGGAGCGAACGCTTTCATCGGTCGTACCCTACGACTGGCACGGGTTCTTCCAGCGCTACGTCTATGAAGTTTCCCCGCATCCGCCGAGTGACGATTTGGCGCGCGCGGGCTGGAAACTCGTTTACAACGACAAGCCGAACAAATTCGTGCAAGCGCGCAGTTCGCTCTCGCACGCCGTAAATGATTGGTATTCGCTCGGATTTACCATCAACGCCAAGGGCGAGGTCCGCGACGTCCGGGAAAATTCGGCCGCGTGGAAAGCGGGTCTCGGGCCAGGGGTCAAGATTCTCGCCGTCGATGGGCAAGAATGGGATCCGAGCGTGCTGGAGTACGCCGTAAAGACGGCAGAACACGGGGGCAACATCACGATCATCGGCGCGCAGAGCGGGAGCGTTTCAACCTACACGGTCGCGTATCATGACGGGCTGCGCTATCCTCACCTGGTTCGAATCCCGGGCAAAGCCGATATGTTGGCCAAAATCGTGGCGGCGCATTAATCGGGGTAAGAAAGCGCTAGCGGGCCATCACCTCCCGCTGTAGGAGCGCGCTTACATATGGGAATCATTGCATGGATCGTCCTCGGCTTGATTGCCGGGCTCATTGCCAAGTGGATCGTTCCCGGGGAAGGCCCCGGCGGGATTCTGGGCGACATCATCGTGGGCATCATCGGCGCCTTCATCGGCGGATGGGTCTACTCGCGATTCGGCCACGTCGGCATTACCGGCTTCAACATCGGCAGTCTGATCTGCGCGATCGTCGGGGCGGTCATTTTACTCTTCATCATCCGCTTGATAAGCGGCAGACGGACCGCCACTTAACTGCAGCCACTCTTATGAAAAAGAGAACCGGTTCGCCGGTTCTCTTTTTGATTTGCGGGCGTTGAGGCGTGCCGGACTAGCCCGAAATTCGGGCGGTGAATCCGTAAGGTTCGTTCGTCCTTGCGTCAATCGCGGTTCCGGTGATGACGCCATCGCGAAGCGTGCCGCTCACGCGCAAGCGGCCCATCGTGCCGATATCCATCCATACCGAGTCTCCGGTACGGCCGCCGGTCACTGGAATGAGTGCACCAAAATTGTCGCCTGATCTGTAATAGCCCTGAATGATCCCGTCCGGGTTCATCGTCAACTGCAGCGTTCCGGTCCACGGCGCGCCAAGACCGGTGATGGGCTGCATGCTGGTCTCGAACGTCGACTTTACGGGTGCAGTACTGGGCTGCGTGGCGGCTTGCGAAATTGCAGGAGCGCCGAGCGTTGCGGCCGCGAGCGCGAAGGCCGCCGGCCGAAGAAAACGTGTGGTAATCATAGCTTTTCGTTTACATAACGAAATGCGCCGAATCGAAGTTCCGAGCAAATCGAAAGGCCCCGGTGTAACGAAGCCGGGGCCTTTTGCGAATAGTAGTCGGACCTTTTGCGGAAGCTCTAAAACCGCACACCCGGCCACCCAAAGACAATCATCGGACCATAGGCCAAAATACTTATTGCCGTTACGCGTCTTAGCAAGTTCTTGACACGGCGCTGCGAGTTTTGTCGAATCACCAAATGAGCCGATAGGCCTATAAAGCAAGGAGGCGCATGATGCGCCGGCGGCGGTTCTTATACTGGCCGCTTTCCGTCGTCATGGAGGGGTGGACGTGTCGATTCCGGACGTCGATTTGGCTGCGTTGTGCTTGAACCCGCAGGACCTTGCGCGCGTTGCGGAATTCTTCGACTCCGACGTCGATGCCGCGTTTCATTTCGCCCGAAAAGTCTGGCTTCCGGACGCGTGGGAAACCGCGCAGCGCATTATGACGGCGGCCGCCGGCGAAGATTTGAAGTCGGTGTTTTACCTCTGCGACAGCTGCGAGAGGGTGCCCGCTGCGTCGGCGCGATGCGAATCATGCGTTACGCCAACGAGATCGAAAGTGCAACCAAACTCGCGCAGCTCATCGACGATTTTGTTGAATGTCATCGACCTGGAACGGGCACTCGACGCACTCGCCGGATTGCTGTCGGACTGCAGTGGGATGTCACTGGCCGCGTGCTAGAATCGGCGCTTGGCAAACGCGCCGTAGCAGTACCCGCTACGTCAAAGCGGATGGGCCACGGATAAAAAGGGACGCAACCAGTCCGCCTATGCTAGGCCCGGCGAAGGTGGCAACAGCCGTGGGAATTTGATTTGCAGCAGTACCGGGTTGATTCCAGAAGGCGACCGCTACGAGTGCGAATCCCATAGCCGCACCCGCGAGCAATATCGGTAACGAGCGCCAGGGACGATAGCGTGCGCGAGTTAGACATAACACGAGCGTTCCTGGAATCGTTCCGAGAACGACTGCCGCAATCGCGAAATAAACCGCCCAATAAATGTACCCTCCTATCAGGTTCGCGCCTGGTCCCGGCCGTGTCGTAAGGTCGAGATACACGTTCGCTGCAGTGGAAATAAAAGCGCCTAGTAACGCTGCGCCAACTACTGCCGCGGCAAGTCGATTGCCGAACCAAGCAATCCGACCTGCGGCGAATTGCTTAGAAGCCATCGCAAACTCTTAAGAGCTTCGCCAATGGATTAGATGCCGTCGAAACTGCGGGCGTCGTCGAGTTCGAGGACGCGCAGCAACGTTGTCTCCCCAGGCAGCGACCTGGCCAGCGGATATCTTTCAAAATAATCTGCTCCGCGCTGCCCCACCGTCTGCGCCTCGAAGTGTTCGTTGATCCGCCTGTATGTCGAGGGATCGCTGTGCTTTTGAACCCACGCAAGCACGTCCGCCTCGGTGTTCGCGAGCGCGACAACCGCCCGAAGGTCGTCTTCGTTTATGCCGAGTTTATCGAGCAACTGCGAACTGAATCCCGCAATGCGGTATGCGCCGAGGTTTCCACCCGGTAAGGTCGCGCGAATCTTGTCTATCGTTCGCGCGAGCAAGAGTACCCCACCGAGTTCCACGTACGGACTGCGAGGCGGGCTTTGCGAGAGGTCCAGTGCTTCCATGGGGTACGCGTTCGACGCGCCTGTACCGGTCTTCTGCCGCAGTTTTTTCGCCGTATCTACGCCGGCGCCGCTTCGAGCGCTGCCGCGGCGGTCGCTGCGCGCAGAGCCGCGTCGATGCGCTGCGGATCCTTTTCAAGCGACGGCAAGATATCCGCGCCACGCCGCTCCGTACTGTAGAGCAACGAACGGTTCCACGTTTTAGCATTAGCGTCAAAGAACGCCGCTTCGGCGCTGCGCAAACGCGCTTGGTCGGCGTTTGCACGCACGACGTCACCGCGTGCGACCGCAGTTTGCGCATCGCTATCCAGCGCGGCCGCGGCCGAGGCGAACGCCTGCGCATCCGATGCTAGAGCACTCGCCTTCGCTTTCACAATGCGTTGCTGTACCGCACTTGCAAGATCGGCGAGCCGGATGTCCGGATACATCGCGTCGGCAAGGCGCAAGACGAGCAACCCGGTATAGCGCGCCGCTGCATCCGCTTCACGCATGCCCGGATCGAAGATGCGAAGCGAAGCGGGATCGTCGTATGCGGAATGATACGTGCCGAACGGTCCGCCGTAACCGCCGCCGGCAGCCGGCAAGCCTTCGTGATAGACGAATGCCTCGTGATCGCTGCCCGCGCCGGCCGGACGTACGTCGAGTTTCGGATCTTGCGCGCGCCAATACGCGCTCAGACGCTTGCCATCCGGCGCGACCGCTGCGTCGGCAGCATCCCGCAGAAAGCCCGCCAAATCGGGAGTTCCGTATGCACCGAAATGCGGTCCGAATGCGACTTCGTCCGTATTGATGTACGCGACCAGCCCGCTGCGCAAAGGCGCTTCGTGCTGATAAACCCATTCCGCGCTGCCGAAGAGATTCGTCTCTTCTCCGTCCCACGATCCGATGACGATCGTGCGTTGCGGCTGCCAGCCCTGCGCCTTTAGTTTGCCGAGTGCGCGCCCCAGCTGCAGCATGTCGACGCTTCCGCTGATCGGATCGACTGCACCGTACGTCCATGCATCGCGATGACCGCCGACGATCACCATTTGCTTCGGATCTTTGCCGCGCATCGTTGCAATCACATCCCAAATCGGTCCGATGAAGCGCCGGGATTTGATGACGAAATGGGCGCGTGCACTTCCGCCGGTGTGAACGGTCATGGCAAAGCCCGGGTGCCATTCCGGAGGAACGCTCGGGCCGTTCATCGCTGCAAGCAATTGCCGCGCGACAAGCGCGGTGATCGGCGTTTCGGGAATCGACGGAAGATCGATCGCCGAGAACGGTTTGTGTTTCGCGCCCGGAAGCGGAATTCCGATTGCGGTCGGATCGCCGGGATCGTCCAGAAGCGTGAGCGTATTGCGCATTGCGCCGCCAAGCGGGCGATAGGGACCCTTCGGATAGACGTCGCCGTCCCAATAGCCGCCGGTCATCGGATCCGAAAACAACAACACCGCCTTTGCGCCGTGCTTTGCAGCTTCGTACGCCTTGCCCGTCAGGCTTCCGCCGCCCCCGACGCGCGCAACGATGATGGCTCCGCGAACCGAAACACCCATCGCCGCGAGTCTGGGCGTAATCTTCCGGCCTTCCGTAGTTCGCATATACCACGGGGCCGGTGACGTCGCCGTCCACTGCATACGCGGAGTACGGCGCGCCGATTGCGGCGTGATTCCGTGAATACGGATCGCCGGGAACGGCGGGCTCATACAGGTCGATGCTTTGAGCCTTAGGCGCGGTAACCGTCAGCGTTTCAGTCGTCGGGTAGGCGATGGCGACGTCGTATTCGACCAAACGCGCGTCCCAACCGGCCTTCGCCAGCTGATCGCGGAAATAGATCGCCGAGCGTTTATCGCCGGTTTGCCCCATGCGATGAACGTAGGAAGCCATGCCCAGTTCGTCGCGCATTGCTTGCGCGGCATTGGGAGAGGAATTCACGATCGTTTCGTAGCCGCGTTCGGCGGCAAGTTGCGATGGCGCGAATCCGCGAATGCTTCCGCCGGTTTGAGCGACGGACACCGCGAGCAGCGCGGCGAAAAGGCTGCGAATCATAGAGCGTTACGTACGACTCTGGCGCTCGTTTGCCCCGTGTCTACAAAAAGGCACGAGTGACACGGCTTTGGCGCGTTGTAGAGTTATGGATTAGGGAGACGCGCATAAGCGACCGCCACTCTGGAGATCCTGGAAGCCCAGCGCAAGCCCGGGCACAGCAAGGACAATAGCAAAATGACCTTCGCATACTTTCCGGTTCTTGAGCAAATGCGACTTCGCTCCAGCCGGTGACAATACGCAAGAAACGCTCACGGTCGAGACGGGTGTCCAACTGATCTCTGACCTTTCAGAGCACTTGGAAAGTCGTATAGTCTGCTCGAGCGCGACGACATTTAAAATTGCGGCGCCTAGAGGCGCGCATCGCTACAGCGCTGGGAAAAGACGCCCCGTCATCATCGTTTCGTGCGACTACGCATGCCAGGGCCAGGGACCGTCGTCGAACCAATACGGACCAAGCCGCCGCCGTGCAACATGGCTTTGTCCAGCGAGAGACCGGCATGCAAGCGTTTGAGACGCGTGACTTCATCGCGCAGCTGGTTCATCTCGCGGATCTCGCTCGTGCCGAACCCTTCAAAACAAACGCACTCCAAAGTGGACGCAGCCGCTTCCATCGTGGAGTGTCCTGGAGTCACCGGTATGTAATATAGGGGGCGGCTTGCGTCAGCGCGTTGGCACCGTCATTGCATTGACCCTAGGGCCATGCGTAATAAGCGGCACAGCGTTGGTCTCCTACGACGCACAGCGCGGGCCAGCCGATGGAACCTTTTCCGGCTGCGTCGATCGTCATTGACGCATATGTGCGTACATTTCCGTTTTGCAACCGGACGACGTCCACTTCGGGGTCATGTGATGGCGTCGTGTCGTGATCCCGGTATATGAAGGTTATCTGAGGTGATCTTCCCAGACGGTTGAGAGTCTGCCGTGTCAGGTCGTTTGTTTGGCCCCGTCTGGAGTCCGCGAAGTCGCGGTAAGCCTGCAACGCAATGGCTTGTGAATGTGGATCGTTAACGGGCGTGCTGAGCACCGCCGCGTCGATCTCCGGTAATATTCCAGGCATATCGAGCTGAATTGAAAATGCGCGAGCACATCCCCGGCGGGGGATAGGCGTGTCGCTCGCCAGTACGTCGTTGAGCAGCATGTAAGCGGCGATGAAACGCGCGAACTGATAGGGGCGCTCCAGGGCCGTTTGGCCAATGGTTTGCAAGCGCAGAAATTGTTCGTTTTTCGAAAATACCGCGAGCACAAGTCGAGTGGAACCATTGGCGTCCTGAATCTGCACCGCGTCCGACTTTTCGTCGCCGGCCGGCACTCCGACGACGGGACCGAACATTTGGTATTTTTTAATCAATATGCGGACAGTTTGCGCGTTCGTGTCGCTGGCACGGACGGCCGCGATGACCTCGGCGTCGGTCAGCGGCGTCGGTAGAGCCAAACCTTGCGCGTTTACGCGTTCCAGCGACTCTTTATTGCGCGCCAACAGCGCTGCCTTCGCTGCGTCGAATTGCGCTTCTGACATACCCTGATAGGGGCTGCAAAAGCGAGCATATCCCAATGACTGTTGTGGTTCCTCGGCCGGTGGCGCAGACGATGTCGGCGATGGCGATGCAAAGGCAAAAATGCGTTGCAAGGTACGCGTTTTAGGATCGTAGTTCGCTTGCAGGTCATACGTGCCGCTAACAGGGCGGCAGTTCATCATTTTTGGCATGTACGTGGCGGTGCGCGCCCAGGCCATCGCCGCCTGGTCCACGGCCGCGTCGCCGGCCGAATGAGCGAGTACTTCCCGAATCATCTGGCCGCGCGCGTCCACTGTAACTCTGACTTCCACTTTATCTGCAAAGGCAGATCGTGCACCGCGAACTGCAAGGATCGGCACGATCCGATCAACCTGCGCCTCCTTATTTGGCGCAAAGCATAGTGCGGTGGTCGCGACTACGTGCGGCAGCATTCAGATCTTTCTCGATCTTTCTCGCGCGAGTCTGCTAAGGAAAATATACCCGGCTGGTCCTTTCAGCGTATAAATGTCTGGCTTATGGTTGCGATTTTCCTAAAACGCGGCTCGTCCAGTGGTCATCGCCGCTTCGACCGGTTGATCAGTTAGGGAAACCCAACGTGTTAGGTTTACGGCGTTCCACCGTCTAGCGCGAGCGAAACGCTATAAAGCCCTGATTCGTAATGGGATGACCGGGACTCGAACCCGGACGCTCTTTCGAGCAGCAAATTTTAAGTCTGCTGTGTCTACCTATTCCACCATCATCCCGAGCGCGAACCGCTCAGACTTAGCCGGGAAGCGCTGAATTACTGCCGTAGGCTGGACCGGGGTATACCTGTGGGGCATGCTTGAACCGCAAATGCCGCACGAACGAGCAGAACGCCGGTCCCCCGAGCAGCACCGCATGCTCTTCGGGAATCGCATTCTCGACTCGCTGCCCGAGCGCGGACGTAGAGCGGCTGGCGCCGTCCATGCGGCGTGTGTTCTTGCAGCGCGAACAAGTCGTGGGACGTCCGGGCGAACCCATTGCCTTCTTTCATTTCCCTATCGACCTGTTCGCATGGTCGTGGACGGAAACGACTGATACCGAACGTCCGACGTCGGTTCTGACCGTCGGAAACCGCGGTGTGCTCGAATGGAACGTTGTACTCGGTATTGACCTCGGCAACACCTGTGCCACAGTGATTTCACCTGGGGCGGCATGGCGGCTGCCGGTCGAGACCTTCGAGCATCACCAACCGAGTATTCATTCGCCGCTGCGTCGTCTGCTACTGCGCTTCGCGAACGCATCGGTGCTGAACGCGGCGTGCCGCCTGGCATGCAATGCGGAGCATAACATCGATCAGCGCTTGGCGCGGTGGCTGCTTTGGGTAGCGGACGAATGCGGACGCCCCGAGTTCGCAATCACGCATCAGCAGATCGCCGAGATTGCCGCCATTCGCCGTCCCTCAGTGTCCCTCGCATTATCCCAATTCCAGCGCGAAGGTCTGGTGCGTTCGCAGCACGGACGCCTTCGGATACTCGAACGCGAGCGCCTCGAACATCTCGTCTGCTGCTGCTACTGGATGATTCGCAAAAACGCCGACGGCGTATTCAAAAATGAGAGCGGCGCCTAACGGCGCCGCTGCTCTTTCGCTAATCCGTACTGCCGCCCATTCCCATCTCTCGGGTTTGTTCCTTAATCGAATTGGTTGCGGCATCGCGGCTGGCGGATATCGTTTCTTTAATCACTTCTCCGCCGCGCCGAACCACTTCGCTGCCGGCTTGGCGCGCTTTGTCCTTCATGTCGTTTGCGATCGGACCGATGCGCTCCGATTCAAAACGAGTCACCGGCAGCGCGAGCCCGATGAGGAATCCCACCGCGACGCCGGCGATCAGCATACCGATTGGGTTGTCGCTCGGATTCAACCGTATGTTTCGCGTGGTGCTGCTGGCCATGTCCTGCACTTGGTCGCGCGCACTCAACAATTTGTCGCGCGCCTGCTGCACCCGGTCGCCGACCGAGCTCTTCACATCGTCCATCTTGTTTTGCGCGGTTTCTTTTGCGCGCTCCACGACGTTCGCGTTTTCCGCGACGTTGCGTACATCTTCCGCGACGCGCCGGCGCGCGTCTTCTACCTCGGGGACTTGATTCCGGTCTTGATCCATTCTATGTCCTCCTTCACGCTACGCGGCGTTTCGAGTTGTATCGGCATCGCCGAGTCGAGTTTGATTTTCGCTGCGGCAAGCATGGAAACGGCCGCAAATCCCCAGGCGATCGTGATGATCAGCGCGGCAAGCCATGGCTGAAATACCAGCGTGAGCACGATGATCGCAAATGCGGTGAACGCGCCCAAAAATGCGAGTCCCATGACCGCAGCGCCGGCAAGCCAGATGCCGACGATTGCGAACTTGCGTGCTTCGGTGGTCGCCTCACGTTTGAATTGCGCGAGCTCCGCCCGAAACAGATCGCCGAGATCCGCACCGAGATGACGCAGCGAATCGCCCAACGATTCGCGTTCGTTCATACGTCGTATCCCGTTGTCGAGCGGGTCTGCTGCGTCATACTCGGCGGCTGCGCATACGAGTCGCGGTACGCCGGCAGATCCTCCCGCTTCCGTCGCGCTCTTCATTACCCGCCGCCGCGGTGCGCACTGCGCGCGCAAGCGCCAAGCCGCCCAAGAAACCTGCGCCCGCGAGCAGCCACGTGCGGCCGCGTGCGAGTTCCTGCGCATCTTGCCAAATCGCTGCGGTGTCGTTGTTGCGCAAATACCGCGCGGCGCCGAGACCGCGCTCCGCAACGTTTTCCACTAAATCTGCTGCCTGCGGCTCGCCGCGATCGCGCAAGATTCCGCCGATTTCGCGCGCGACGTTCGTGTAGTGCTCGACGCGGTCCGCCAGCATGCCGGTCCCGCGATCGACGGCCTGATTGATCATGCCTTGTGAGCGGCGAACGATCTCCCCGGTGTCAAAGCTTACCGCCATTTCAATCCCTTCGTTTTTAACGTGATAAACTGTGCTCGAGAGTTCATACCCAAACTGCAGGCGGTTAGGGAATCGGCGTGTTTTGATCGTAAACAAGCCGCCACTCGCCATGCTCTTGAACGAACAGGAACATCAGCAAGAATTGACGCGTCGTATCGGGCTCGCGGTAGGTTACGCGCGTAAGCACCCAAGCGGCGCCCGGTTCTTCGCGCGTCCACAGGATCTCCGGTTGAAACGTCCATCGGTCGTCCATGAACCATTCACGGTGCGCCGCCACGACGTTTTCGCGTCCTTCAATCACGAGGCCATCGGCGCCGACGAACCGTACGTCTTCTTTCGCGAGCGTTGCCGCGAAGCGGTCGATGTCGCGCTCGGCCATCGCATCCAGATGTTCCTCAAAGGCTTCCAGAACGCTCATTTTTTCTGATCGGGAAGCGGGCCGCCGCGGTGCTGCTTTGAATCGTCGTCGGGGTGCGGAGGCTTTTTCTGCTCGTCCATAGGCGTCTAGTTTCCCAGCGTTGCCCGCTGGGGAAACGATCCTGACCGGATGATCTTCGAAAATCGCACCGACGCGGGACGGCAGACTGGCTGCTAGATTGGCTGCTTATGCGGACGGCGATACGTGCGTGCTGGCGCTTCCTCGCGGCGGAGTTCCCGTAGGTTATGAAGTCGCGCTGGCACTTCATGCGCCGCTCGATGTTTTCGTCGTGCGCAAACTGGGCGCACCCGGGCGCGAAGAACTCGCGCTCGGCGCAATCGCCTCCGGCGGCATTCGCGTGCTCAACGACGACACGATTGCTTCGCTCGGCGTTCCGGCGCAAATCGTCGAGCGAATTACGCAGACTCGAACTTCTAGAATTGCAGCGCCGCGAAAAAGCGTATCGGGGCGAACTCACTTCGCCCGACGTGGGCGATCGAACGGTGATTTTGGTAGATGACGGGCTGGCGACGGGTGCGAGCATGCACGCGGCAATCCTCGCTTTACGTCGTCTGGAACCGCAATGCATCGCGGTTGCGGTGCCCGTCGCTCCGCCGGATACGTGCTCGATTCTTCAGCGGTACGTCGACGATCTCGTCGTTCTGGCGATGCCGCTTCCGTTTCGAGGCGTTGGAGCGTGGTATGCCGATTTCGCGCAAGTCGACGACGATGAAGTACGGGCGCTGCTGCGTGAGGCGTGGCATGCAGCGGGAGCGTCATGAGCGATCGCTCCATCGGCCTCGATTTGGACGGCAAGCACTTAGGAGCGACGTTGAACGTTCCGCCCGGCGCGCACGGTCTCGTGCTCTTCGCGCACGGTAGCGGAAGCAGCCGCCATAGTCCGCGCAATCATTTCGTAGCGGAGTCGCTGAACGCACGCGGGCTTGCAACGCTTTTACTCGACTTGCTCAGCCAAGCCGAGGACGAACTCGATCGGCGGACTGCTGCGCTGCGCTTCGACGTCGCGCTCCTCGCGCGACGCGTAGATCTCGCGACCGCTTGGGCGCGAACGCAAGATGACCTAAAGACGTTTCGGCTCGGTTACTTCGGTGCGAGCACGGGCGCCGGCGCCGCGCTGCTTGCCGCATCCACACGGGACGACGTCGACGCCGTCGTTTCACGCGGGGGACGGCCGGATCTCGCCGGTGAGGCGCTGCGCGATGTGCAAACGCCGACGCTGCTCATCGTGGGTGAACGCGATCCGCAGGTCATGGACGTGAACCGGCGAGCCGCCTCGCAAATCGGCGCGCATTGCGAAATCGCCGTAGTGCCGGGCGCGAGCCATCTGTTTGAGGAATCCGGGACGCTCGAACAAGTTGCCTCGCTCGCGCAAAACTGGTTCGTGCGCTATCTGGCCCCGACGCCAGCATGAGCGTAACGATCCCCGCCGGCGCCGACGCGGCAACTATCGAGGTGGACGGCCGCAAACTTGGGCTGACGAATCTGAACAAAGTCTTCTGGCCGAAACTCGGGATCACAAAACGCGACCTGCTTCAGTACTACGCCGATATCGCTCCGGTCTTGCTTCCGCATATTCGCGACAAAGCAATGGTGATGAAACGCTACCCGAACGGCATCGACGGCGATTTCTTTTTCATGAAACGCGCGCCGGCGTCGCGGCCGGAGTGGATCAAAACGTGCGCCATCGTGCACGGTTCCGGAAACGTTATAAACTTTCCGTTGACGCAAGACACTGCGACGCTGTTGTGGCTCATAAACCTCGGCTGCATCGACTTGAATCCCTGGTATGGCCGCTGCGAAACGTCTGACCAGCCGGAGTATCTGCATTTCGACCTCGATCCGTTTCACGCGCCGTTTGAAGCGGTGCGCGAGGCGTCGCTCATCGTCCACGACGCGCTGCGAACCCTTGGTATGACGGTTTTTCCGAAAACGTCCGGCGGCCACGGTATGCACCTGTACGTCGCCATCAAGCACGGGCCCAAACAGCACGACGTTTGGGCGTTCGCCAAACAAGTCGCGTTCGAACTGGCCAAAGCCCACCGCGATATCCTGACCGCGGAATACAAGGTGGAAAAGCGTCCGCGAAACCGCGTGCTGGTCGACTACAATCAAAACCGCCTAGGCGCAACGCTCGCCTCGATCTATTCCGTGCGTCCGACGCCCGAAGCCAGCGTGTCGACGCCGCTCACTTGGGAGGAAGTGCCGGACGTAGAACCAGCCCATTTCACGCTGCGCAACGTTCGTCAGCGCGTGGCGAAAATCGGCGATCTCTGGGCGCCGCTCACGAAGTCGCGCGGCCGCTACGATCTCGAACGACTGTTATCTGGTGCGCGTGCTTAAGCCGCCGATCGAGCCGATGGAAGCGAAAACCGTCGCGAAGATTCCGCGCGGTGCCGAGTGGCTGTACGAACCGAAGTGGGACGGATTCCGGTGCGTCGCTTTTCGCGACGGAAACGACGTTGCGATGCAATCGAAATCCGGCCAAACACTCGAACGGTACTTTCCGGAGCTCGTCGATGCGTTACGCAACGTGCCGGCGACACGCTTCGTGATCGACGGCGAAATTTTCATCGAACTGGACGACGCGCTCGATTTCGACGCGCTGCTGCAGCGCATTCATCCGGCCGCCTCGCGCATCCGCCGGCTCTCGCTCGAGACGCCGGCGTCGTTCGCCGTCTTCGACATTCTTGCAGACGGCAGACGCGAGTTCACGGCAGCGCCGCTGCACGAGCGGCGCGGCGCGCTTGAGGCGTTCGCGGCAAAGCAGTTTACGCGCGGCGCCACAATCGGGCTATCGCCCGCGACGCAAGACGTTTCGATAGCGACGGAATGGCTCGAGGGCGGCACGGCGCATTTCGACGGCGTGATGGCCAAGCGTCTGGACATGCCGTATCGTTTCGGCGAGCGCGATGCGATGGTCAAGATCAAGCGATCGTATACCGCTGACTGCGTCGTCGGCGGCTTTCGTCTGGCGAAGGACGGAAAGTCGGTCGGCTCGCTGCTCCTGGGATTATATGATGAAGCGGGTCTGCTGCATTTGGTCGGTTTCGTCGGCAGCATGACCACCGCCGAACGGCTGCGCGCAGCCGAGCTGCTCACGCCGATCGTCGCCGAGCCGGGATTCACCGGAGCGCGACCTGGCGGCGTTAGCCGCTGGGGATCGCGCGACACGCAGTGGCATCCGGTCAAAGCGCAGATCGTCGTCGAAGTTCAGTACGATCGCGTAACGGGCAAGCGCTTTCGGCACGGTGCGCGATTCTTGCGGTGGCGTCCGGACAAGAAGCCGCGGCAATGCACGATGGAGCAGATGTTACGGCCAGGAACTCTCCGTTGACGGGCAGACCAGCATCTCCCGAATTTCGCAGCCGGGCGGCTGCGAGAGCGCGAACACGACGCTTTGCGCGACGTCTTCCGGCCGGTTGAGTTTTGCGTCCGCTCCGGGTTTGTACTTCTCATCGCGGCCATCGAAAAAGTGCGTGCTCATCCCGCCGGGGATCAGCAGCGTCACCGGTACTTCACCGGCGAGTTCCGTCGCCAAAGCACGCGTGAACCCAACCACGCCGAATTTGCTCGCGCAATACGCGGTTGCGTCGCTGACCGCGCGCAATCCAAGAGTCGACGCAACCGTTACGACACGTCCCCGGCTTCGAACCAGGTACGGCAGCGCCGCGCGCACGACATTCGCCGTGCCGATGAGGTTCACGCGAATCACGCGCTCCCACGCCTCTGCAGGGACGTCGAGAAAACGCCCGCACGCGTCGATTCCCGCATTGGCGATGACGCCCGAGAGACCGCCGTGTTTTTCGGCAACGGAGGCAACGGCGCGATCGACCGCCGCGCGGTCCGAAACGTCCACGCTTTCGTGATCGAGCGCTTCGCGCGGCTCGTTCACGTCGAAACCGATCGGATTGCCGCCTGCGCCGCCTATGGCTTTCGCAATCGCCAGGCCAAGCCCGGACGCGGCACCGGTGACGATAAACGCTCCGTGCAGCACAGGGCGCGCCGAGCCCGTTTGGATTTCGCCGGTTGTCATCATCATTTGCTGCTCTCCTTTTGTGCAACGCGGTGTTGCGCGCGCCGGCCAATGCCGGCATAGTGTAAATCGGCGGCGCGCACGGCCTCGGGGTCCAGCCGATTACGGAGGTCGATGACGTACGGCGCCGCGAGCTTACGCGCGACGCGCGCCCACTCGATTTTGCGATAGGACCGATCGTCATTGGCAACGACGAACGCGTGCGCGTCCGAACACGCATCGTAAACCGAGGTACAGTAACGAACGCGATCGCGCAGTACCGCTTTGGCTCGAGGCAAAGCGTGCGCATCGTGTACCGCAACCGAGCATCCGGCGGTAAGCAGTGCTTCCACCAGCACGAGCGCGGGCGATTCACGCAAATCGTCCGTTCCGCCTTTGAATGCCAGTCCGGCAACGCTCACGCGCCTGTCGACCAGATCGCCGACCGCTTCTTCTACTAAATGCAGAGCGTGCGTCACTTGACGCCGGTTGACCGCCAGCGCCGCTTCGAGCATCGTCGGCTCGATCGCATGGCGCCGGGCGACGTGCGCGAGCGCGGTGACGTCTTTGGGCAAACAAGAGCCGCCGAAACCAAGCCCCGGTTCGAGATACGTTCGTCCGATGCGCGCGTCGGCGCCGATTCCGGCAATCACGCCGTCGATGTCGGCTCTTGCGGCTGCGCACAGATTGGCAATCTCGTTGATGAATGAGATTTTCGTCGCGAGAAACGCATTTGCCGCATATTTGATCATCTCTGCGGTATGCACGTCGACAGTCAGAATCGGCGCGCCAAGCGGCGCGTACAGATCTTGAAGGATGGCGATCGCATGCCCGTCCTCGGACCCGATGACCACGCGATCGGGATGCAGAAAATCGCCGATGGCATTGCCTTCGCGCAAAAATTCCGGGTTCGACGCAACGGAAAATGCATGCGCGTTTTCGGCGTTCACGATCCGTTCCACCAGATCCGCAGTTTCGACCGGCACCGTCGATTTGTTCACGACGATCGACGGGCCGCGACGCGCACGCGGCGATGTCGCGAGCCGCCTGACGCACGATACGTAAGGTCGGCTTCTCCGGTGGGACCTGTCGGCGTACCGACGGCGATGAAGACGACGTCCGCGCCTTCGAGTGCGCGTGCTGCGTTGTCGGTGAAGCTTAACCGCTTCTCGGCTTGCTGTGCGCGCACCAGCCGCGCAAGCCCCGGCTCGTAAAAAGGAACTTCGTTGCGTTGAAGACCGCGTATCTTTGTAAGGTCGCTGTCATAGCAACGCACGCTGTTGCCCAAGTGCGCCAGACAGGCGGCGGTTACTAAACCAACATACCCGCACCCGAACACGGCAACGTTGTACATGCACCGCTTCTTACCAAGAAGAGCCCCCTTTTAACCTAAGCGTTTAAGTTTTCTCTTCGCGGAAAAGATACGCGCACTCGGCGATTCTGATTTTTCAATGATTGTACTAGGCATTAACAGCGTATTTCACGACACTTCTGCAGCACTCGTGCTCGATGGAACAGTTGTCGCGGCCGCCGAAGAGGAGCGCTTCAACAGACGCAAGCATGGTAAATCGTGCGTGCCATTTAGCACTTGGGAATTACCGCTGCTAAGTGCTAAGTGGTGCCTCGACTTTGCCGGAGTGCGGCCGAGCGACGTCGACGTCGTGGCATGCTCGTACGATCCGTCGCTCGCCTGTCAAGCAGACGAGGACATCACCGCACAAGAATGGGAAGCGCTGCGCACGCTGTACGTGTCGCGGCTTCCGCATTTCCTAAAGACGGAATTGCCGGGCATCGAGCAGCGCGCGTCTCGAGTTCGTGCCGCACCACGTCGCACACGCGGCGTCTGCATACCTCGCCGCGCCTTGGAGTGATTGCGCCGTTCTCGTCGCCGACGGACGCGGCGAGCGCTCATCGTATCTGGCCGGCCACGTGCGCGACGGACAACTGCAAATTCTCGCAACGCAGCCGCTGCCGCATTCGCTCGGCTTGCTCTACGAAGAGCTGACCGTGCACCTCGGCTTCCACCGCTCTTCCGACGAGTACAAAGTGATGGGTCTTGCGGCGTACGGCAAGCCGCGTTTCATCGACGATTTCCGGCGAGCGATGCCGGCGTCGACGACGGCGGTTTCTCAATCGACGCCGGTCGACTTCTCGCGCTTTGCGCCGCGCCGCGCCGACGATGGGGAATTCGAACGCGCGACATGCCGACCTGGCGGCGAGCGTGCAGACGCGCTTGGAGGAAGTGCTGCTCGAATTGGCGCGGTGGCTCCATGCGAAGACCGGGGAACGCTTCTCTGACGATGGCCGGCGGCGTCGCGCTGAATTGCGTTGCGAATGCGCGCTTGGCGCGGAAGGCCCGTTCGAGCGCGTTTGGGTGCAGCCGGCTGCCGGCGATGCCGGCACGTCGCTCGGTGCAGCGCTTTTCGCGGCGCGCAAACACGGCGATCCGATTCGGCCGATGACGCACCGCCGCTCTGGGCCGCGAGTTCAGCGACGACGAAATCGCAGCGTCGGCTGCGACGCGCGCACGTTCGCGTACGAACGCCCGCACGACATCGCGCAGAGGTCGCGGAATTCTGCGCGACGACGGCGTCGTCGCCTGGTTTCAAGGACGCAGCGAATTCGGTCCGCGCGCACTCGGGCATCGCAGTCTCCTCGCGAATCCGAATATCGCGCAGAATCTTGGAGCGGCTGAACGACATCAAAGGCCGCGAACAGTTCCGCCCCGTCGCGCCGATGGTGCTCGAGGAACGCGCGGCGGAGATTTTTGAAGGTCATCTGCCCAGCCCGTACATGCTCTTCACGCATCGCGTTCGTGCCGGATGGCACGACGGATCTGCCGCGGCGGTGCACGTCGACGGAACGGCGCGCGTTCAGACCGTGATCGCGCATGACGAACCGCTCGTCGCGCGCATGCTGCGCGAATTCGACCGGCTTGACGGGAACGCCCGTCGTCATCAACACGAGCTTCAATACCGCCGGACGGCCGATGGTCGACGAGCCGCGCGACGCGCTCGAGTGCTTCGGCTCCGCTCCGGTCGATGCGCTGGCGATTGGTCCGTTTCTTCTTGCGACGAGCGGGCGTATTTGGCCGCTCTGCACCGGTAGAGGTGCGCAGTGCACGTATCGATCTCGTCGTCCCGACAATCGGCAGACCGTCGCTGCAGGCTCTGCTTCGATCGCTCGCGCGTGCGGTGGGGCCGCTGCCCGATCGCGTTTTGCGTCGTCGACGACCGCCGCGATCCGCACCGCCGCTCGCGTTGGAATCGGTTCCTTCAGCCGTTCGCGATCGCATTACGGTTCTGCGCGGCAAAGCCGCGGTCCGGCTGCCGCGCGCAATACCGGATGGCGCGCATCGAACGCGGAGTGGATTGCCTTTCTCGACGACGACGTGCTCGTGCACGACCGATTGGCTCGAGCGGCTCGTGCAGCGATGTCGGCCGCATTGGCGAACGACGATGCCGGCTCGCAGGGCCGTGTCTACGTACCGCTTCCGGAGGATCGCCCGCCGACCGATTGGGAGCGCAACGTCGCCGGTCTGCAATCATCCGCGTGGATTACCGCCGACATGATCTACCGGCGCAGCGTACTCGACCGGCTGGGCGGCTTCGACGAACGCTTCAAACGCGCGTATCGCGAGGATGCCGACTTCGCGCTGCGCGTCTTTCGCGCCGGCTATGCGCATCGCGCGCGGAACGCGATCGCATCGATCATCCCGTGCGGCCCGCAGACCCTTGGATCAGCGTCCGGCTGCAGGCGCGGCAATGCCGACGACGTGTTGATGCGCGCGCTCCATGGCCCGATTGGCAGCAGCGCGCAAGCGCGCCGCGCGGGCGCTGGCCGTATCCATCTTGCTACCGTCGCGTGCTTTACGGCGTGGGCTGCGCTCACCGCCGAATTTGCGTGGCGGCGGATCAAGCCCGGCCCGCGAACACCCGAGGAGATCGGCACGGTCGTCGTGACGAGCGCAGTCATTCCGTTTGCCGCAGTCTATCACCGCGCGCGTGCGCTGCTCACGCTTCGTTCCCGCCTGCGCGGAGCGGGCCAATGATCCGCGCCGTCTTGTTCGATCGTGACGGAACGCTGGTCGCGAACGGCAACCCGTTCGCTCTGATGCCGGGAGCAGTTGCGGCAATTTCGCGCCTCCGCGAGCACGGCATGCTAATCGGCGTCGTGACGAATCAACCGCGCGCAGGAGCCGATGCGGCCGCAATGCGCGAGATGCACGCAGTGCATGCGCGCATCGAAGCCCGCGTCGGGCCGCTCGACGGATGGTTCGTCTGCACGCACGCCGGCGCCGACGGCTGCAGATGCCGAAAACCGCAGCCGGGACTGATAGAAGAGGCGCTTGCGTCGTTCAAGATTGCGCCGCACGAGTGCGTTGTGATCGGCGACATCGCCGGCGACGTCGATGCGGCGATCGCCGCGGGAGCCCACGCGATCCTCGTACCGACCCCGGTCACGCTGCCGGATGAAATCGCACGCGCACCCGTAGTCTGCCGTACGCTCATCGAAGCTGTGGATCGTCGTACTCGCGAGGGCAGTGCGCATGAAGCACGTCCTGGTCGCTCGCCAGGACAACAACGGCGACGTGCTGCTCATCGGTCCGGCGGTACGCGCAATTGCGGCGCGTGCGAGCGTGACGCTGCTGTGCGGCCCACGCGGCGCCGCTGCCGCAAACATGCTGCCCGGAGTGCAAGATGTGCTGGTTCGGGAAGCGGAGTGGATCGACGCGCACCCGCACGCGATCCAAGCCGATGCAACGATGCAATTCATCCGGGAGATTGCAGCGCGAGCCTTCGACGAAGCGGTTATCGTTACGTCGTTTCACCAAAGCCCGTTGCCGCTCGCGCTTCTTCTGCGATTGGCCGGGATTGGCCGCATCGGCGCAATCAGCGTCGACTATCCCGGGTCGCTGCTCGACGTGCGTCACCAGGTCTCCGACGACATTCACGAGGTGGAGCGAGCGCTTTCGCTGACCAGCGCTATGGGGTACGCGCTGCCGCCGAACGACGACGCGTGTTTGCGTATGGAAGGCGTCCCGCAGTACCGCACGCCGTTTTCTTCATACGTAATCGTGCATCCGGGAGCGACGGTCGCCGCGCGCGCATGGTTTCCCGAGCGCAACGCGCAGCTCGTCGCGCGATTGTGCGCGGACGGCTACAACGTGATAGTCACGGGTTCGCACGAGGAGCGCGAACTTACCGCGTTCGTTGCCGGCGGTAACACCCGGGTGGCGGATGTCGGCGGCATGACGTCGTTCGCAGAATTCGCGGCAATCGTTCGCGGCGCTTCAGCGATTGTCTGTGGGAATACGGCCGCTGCGCACGTTGCGTCGGCGATGCAGACGCCGGTCGTGAGATCTTTCGCGCCGACGGTACCTGCGGCTCGCTTTCATCCCTGGATGGTGCCGTACGCGTTGCTCGGCAATCAGGATATCGCGTGCAAGGGCTGCCGCGCACGGACATGCCCATTCGAAGCCCAGCCATGCGTGCGCGACGTAAGCGTCGAGGATGTGCTCGCCGCGGTGCGGCGGTTTGCCGGAAGTGCCGTGGAGGCCTACGCCTGATGCGGATCTTCGGCTGGCACGTGCACGGATCGTGGATGACCGCGTTCGTGCAAGGTTCGCATGAGTACTTCGTTCCCGTTCTTCCGGATCGCAGCGCCGACGGCCGCGGACGCGCGCAAACGTGGCATTGGCCGCAAAGCGTACGCGAACTGACGCCATCGGAGTTTTCTACGCTGACGCCCGACGTCGTCATCCTGCAGCGGCCGCACGAATACGACCTCGTTCGCGAATGGTTCGGTCTAACACCAGGCATCGACGTGCCCGCGATCTACGTCGAACACAATGCACCGCAAGGCCGGATCGATGCGATGCAGCATCCGAGCGCGGCTTGGCCCGGCGTGCACGTCGTGCACGTGACGCACTTCAACGACCTTTTCTGGGATTGCGGCGATCGCAACACGCACGTCATCGAGCACGGCATCGTCGATCCGGGCTACCGATACACCGGCGAATTTGCTTCCTGCGCCGTCGTCATCAACGAACCGCAGCGGCGCGCTCGCGTTACGGGAACGGATTTGCTGGCGCGCTTCGAATCGCGCGTTCCCATCGAACTCTTCGGCATGGGTGCCGGCGCGCGCGGCGGCTTTGAAAACTTGCCGCAGTCGCAATTGCACGCCGAACTGGCGCGGCGCCGCGTTTACTTACATCCAATCCGCTGGACTTCGCTTGGGCTATCGCTGATTGAAGCGATGCACCTAGGCATGCCCGTCGTCGCGTTCGCCACGACGGAGGTGCCTGAAGCCGTTCCGAACGGAACGGGCGTCATCTCAACCAACGTGCGCACGCTGATCGACTCGCTCGAGCAGCTGCTCGCAAATCCCGACCGGTGCACTGCGCTCGGCCAAAAGCGCACGCGCGTACGCGCGCGAGCGCTACGGACTCGAACGCTTCCTCGCAGATTGGGATTGCCTTTTCGAGGAAGTCTTATGTTGAAAGTTGCGATGGTTTCGGAGCATGCGAGCCCGCTCGCCGTGCTCGGCGGCGTCGATGCCGGCGGCCAAAACGTGCACGTTGCCGCGCTCGCGGAAGCGATGGCGCATCAGGGCGCGGAGGTGACGGTGTACACCCGTCGAGACGATGCCGCGCTGCCCACGCGCGTACAGTTCGCGTCGGGCGTGACGGTCGAACATGTCCATGCCGGACCGCCGAAGGCGATCGAAAAAGATCGCCTCCTGCCGTACATGGGCGCGTTTGCAGAGTACCTTCGCGGAGCTGGAAAGAAGACCGCCCGGACGTCGTTCACGCACACTTTTGGATGTCGGGAAAGGCGTCGCTCGATGCGGGCGTACCGCTCGGCATTCCGATCGTTCAAACGTTTCATGCGCTTGGCATCGAAAAACGCCGGTACCAGGGCGCGAAAGATACCAGCCCCCGTTCGCGCTTGGACGAAGAGTGCCGAATCGCGCGCGAGTCACACCGCATCGTCGCTACCGCTACCGCGGAAGCGTTCGAACTTGCGCGCATGGGCGCGGACACAGCGAAGATCGGCGTCGTTCCGTGCGGTGTCGATCTTGCGGCTCTTTCAGCCGCTGGGCCCCGCTGAGCAGCGCGATCCGCATCGCAAACGTTCCTCGTCTGTCTCGGCCGCCTCGTGGAACGCAAAGGCATCGCCGACGTCATCGAACGCGCTCGCAGTCTTCCGGACGTGGAACTCGTCGTCGCGGGTGGACCGGATTCGTCGCAACTCGACAGCGATCGCCGAGGCGTGCCGGCTTAAAACGCTCGCGCAAGACTTGGGCGTCGCGGATCGCGTCATCTTTCGCGGGCGCGTAGAACGCGCGGCAAGTGCCGCCGCTTCTTCGCTCCGCGGACGCAGTTGTGTGCTATCCGTGGTACGAACCCTTCGGCATCGTGCCGCTCGAAGCGATGGCGTGCGGCGTGCCGGTCGTCGTTGCGCAGGTCGGCGGCTTGGTCGACAGCGTCGTCGACGGCGTCACCGGCGTTCACGTTCCGCCTCGTTCGCCGCTCGCGCTTGCCCAGGCGCTTCGCGAACTGCTCGGGGATCAGAAACGCTGCGTGCGGCTCGGCATTGGGCGGAACGCGACGCGCGAACCGCCGCTATGGCTGGGCGCGCATCGCAAGCGATACGCTCGCCGTCTACAACGACGTCCATCATCGAACGCGATTTTCGCGCAACGGGCATCATGAGAACCACGTCACGCGCGACGCTTCGTCATTTTGCGCGCGCTGGGTTTGGGCGATTTTCTGACCGCGGTGCCGGCGTTGCGCGCAATCGCGCGTGCATTTCCGACATCACTATCGCGTCCTGGCGGCGCCGGAGTATCTCGTGCCGCTCGTGCGATTATGCGGCGGCATCGATGAAGTCATCCACGCGCGCGCCGCTTGCGCCCCTAGACGGATCGCTTCGTGACGTCGACGTCGCCGTGAACCTGCACGGCCGCGGACCGCAAAGCCATCGCATTTTGCTGGAGCGTCGCCGCGCCGGCTGATTTCGCTTTGCAAACGCCGACATTCCGGAAAGCGCGGATTCGCCGCACTGGCGTCCCGACGAACACGAGATCGACCGCTGGTGCCGCTTATTGCGCGAATAGCGGCATTCCGGCGGACGTCACGATTTGGAATTGCCGGCGCCGAGGGACGATGCACGCATCGCGCGGAGCGATCGTCCTGCATCCCGGTGCGGCCAGCGAATCCCGCCGTTGGCCCGCCGATCGATGGATCGATCTGTGCCGGCGCCTGCTCGACGAGGGCCATCGCATCGTGATGACCGGATCTGCGCGCGAATTCCGGCGTTGCCGCTTTATTGCAAAGGCGGCGCATCTGCCGATCGAGGCGGTACTCGCCGGCAAACCGATCTCGAAGACCTCGCTTGCATCATCGCTTCGGCGCGAGCGATCGTATGCGGGGACACGGGAATCGCGCACGTCGCAACGGCCTTACGCACGCCGTCCGTCGTCTTATTCGGACCGACGTCGCCGCGGTATTGGGGACCTCCGGCCGATCGTCCGTTTCATCGCGTTATCTGGCGCGGAATGCTCGGAGATCCGCATGCTCCGTACGTCGATCCGGGGCTCGCGTCGATCACAGTCGAGGAAGTGCTCGCAGCGTTGCGCGAGTTGTTGCACCTCGCGCGCGCCGGGTAAACTGCGTTCATGCCAGTACGTAAAACCGTAAATCATCGAACCGCACTCGCGCGCAACGCGCCGGCAAACCGGATATGGTGCTGCCCGGCCGCCGCGGCAAGTCGCAAGGTTCGCCGGCGATCGATGAAAACAACGAGGAAGTATTCGGCGTCTTGCTTTCGGAACGGCGCCGCATGGGTGAAGCGATTCCAAGCGTTCCCGAGTCGAAAACGAAAACGACGCAAAGCGCGCAACCCAAAAAAGCGCCGAAGACCGGCGTCACGAAGCGGCGGCGCGCATGAGCACGTTTGGCGTCGAACGCTTCGAGGGCGCCGGCGGAAGTATTGCGATCAAACTCCATGGCGGCGATGCCAATCGACTACTGCTCGCTTTGGAACGACTCGATCAGCAAGGCGGTCTCGACCCCGCCCTCGCGCGACTGCGTGAATCACTACGTGCTGGGCTCGTAACGAAATCCTCCGGCGACACGGACAGCGCGCCGAGCAGCGGCGGATAGCAGGGTTTTTCCCGCTCGCACTGCGGGTAACCGTGAGTGCAGAGATAGGAGGTCACGAAGTGGCAACAGCACAGCGCACAACCGATCACAACGAGATTCGGCGTTGGGTCGAAAGCCGCGGCGGCCGTCCGGCAGTTATTGAGGGAACCGGCGGCGTCTTGCGCATCGACTTCGGCGAACCCGACGCGAGCCTGGAACAAGTAGCGTGGGATCGATTCTTCGATATTTTCGATTGCAGCAACGTCGCGTTCTTGTACGATCCGGAAGGCCACATGGTCAAGTTCGTCCAGGACTCGCAGGCGGCGGCCTCGCGCAACGGCAGACGCAAAAAGACCAGTAACGGTCGCAAAAAGAGCAGCAACGGTCGCAAAAAGAGCACCGGCGCTCGCAAGAAGAGCACCGGCGGCCGCAAGAAGAGCACCGGCGGCCGTAAGAAGAGCACCGGCGGTCGCAAGAAGAGCACCGGCGGTACGTAAGAAGAGCACCGGCGGTCGCAAGAAGAGCACCGGCGGTCGCAAGAAGAGCAGCGCGGTCGCAAAAAGAGCACCGGTGGTCGCAAGAAGAGCACCGGCGGTCGCAAGAAGAGCACCGGCGGACGCAAGAAGAGCACCGGCGGTCGAGAAGAGAACCGGCGCAAGTACGGGAAGAAGGCGGGCGTAAAGTCGAGCGCGCAATGCACGAGATGAAAAGCGGCGACTCAAGTCGGGCCGAAGCGGAAAGAAAGTGAAGAGCCGCAAACAAGCGATCGCGATCGGGCTTTCCGAGGCGCGTCGCAGCGGCGGAAAAGTACCGCCGAACCCCAACCGGCGAAAGTCTTCGCGGCGCAAACGCAGTTCAGAAAAAGCCCGATCGTGAATCGGGCTTTCTCTTTACACCGGAACGGTTGCCTGAGCGGCCGCCTCCTCCAGTTTCGTGCCTATTTCTTCCAACTCGGGTTTGTCGAAGAGATGATGCGCGATCTTGAACATCGTGCTTTCTTCTTCGTCCACGTGATGCTGGACCAGGTCGCGCAGAACGACGAGCTTGGCACGATACTGCTCGGTTCCGGGGTGAGTTTTTCCAAACTCTCGATGGTGATCTTGACGAGTCCGTGCTCTTCATACGCTTCGGCGACCTCGAGACGTTGATCGCCGTTTTCCGCGCGCCGCCGTATTTCCGGATAGAAAATTTCTTCTTCGATTATCGCGTGCAGCCGAAGGTCGCGATCGATCTGTTTGAACAGATTCATGCGCTCGGTTGGTTCTTTTGCCTCCAACACTTTTTTGAAGAGCGCTTCAACCTCACGGTGCTGCTTCTTGAGCAGATTGAGTGCGTCCACGGTAGTACCTCCGAATTTTGCATCTACCCACTGTGGGTAATGAGCAACAACGAAAGTCAGCGGTTACGAGAGGGAACGTATGAACGAAGCAGGCGGCGTGCGGCGGGTCAGGGCGAACGAACTCGACAGCGCGACGATGCCGATAGTCGACGCGCGCAGACACCCAGGCAAGGAACAGATCCGCGGTGCGTTGCGCTACGACGAAAAGGCACTGCTCGACGAAGAGCGCCTGACGTTGCCGCTTCCCCACGACGGCACTATCGTCGTGTATGCCGATACCGAAGACGAAGCGCAGCAAGTCGCCGCGCGCCTGCGCGAGCAAGGCTATACGCAAGCCGCGGTTCTCGAGGGCGGTTTCGATTCGTATCGTCAGGCGGGCTTGCCGACCGAAGAAATTACGCAAGAGCAGCCGGGCCCGGCCACGAGGGAACGGGCATTCCGCGCGGATAGCGCCGCATGCACGACATCGATCCCGAATTACAAAAGGACGGTACGCTCCGCGTCGTCGTGGAACGCCGCGCGGCAGCCGCCACAAGTACGCCTGGAACGAAGAACTCCGCGCGTTCGAGCATAAGGCAACGCTGGGAAGCGGCCTGGTTTGGCCGTACGATTACGGCTTTATTCCGCGAACGAAGGGCGGTGACGGCGATCCGCTCGATGTTCTCGTGCTAATGGACGAGCCGCGTTTCCGGGCTGCGTCGTGCACGTGCGCATCATCGGCGCATTCGCGGTCGAAAAGAACGGCACGACGAACGACCGTTACGTCGCCTGCCTGCTGCCGAGCCGCGAAATATCGCTAAGCACCGACGGGTACGAAACGCTGAGCGACTTACCGAAGGCGCTGCTCGCTCAGTTGGAACATTTCTTGACGGCCTACTCGGTTCAACGTGGAAACGACGTGCGAGTTCGCGGACGCATGCAAGCGAAAAGCGCCTTTGCGCGGATTAAAAAGTCAGTCGCTTAACCGCGGCGGCGAGATCTGCAGCAGCCCGAGGACATGCGAGAGGCGCGTCGCGTAGCTTTCTTGGCCGCTGCGTAACAACTCGTCGCGCATTTGGCGCAGTTCGTCGACGGCGCGGCTTACGTTCGGCCGGTTCATCTCCCGGAACACTTCACGAGCTCGGTTGAAGCGCGTTTCGTCGTCGTCTTGCGGTATGCGGCGTTCGAACGACGGCAGTTCCTCGGAATGCCCCAAGACGATGTCTCCGACGATCTCGATGATGGCGTCCGCATGCACGCGCGCGTTCGTGGCCGCGAGATCCACGTAGCGGTCCTCGCGGTCGCGGGCCGAAATGGCAACCAGGTTGGCCTCGACGCACAATTCCAGGAGCCCACCGACCAGGGGAACGGCATCTGAAGCGGCTTCAAATACGCTTCGTAGACTTCATCCTCGTCCTCGTCCGTCGCGTCCAGATAATCGTTCCAAGCGCGGCGCGCATCCAGAACCGCGCGGTAGACGTCTTCAGCCATGCGCGGTTCTTCTACGGGCGGCTTCCGCACTACTCGCGAAGCCCCGAAGGAAGCAAACATGCGATGCCGCACGCACAACGGGGAGGTTATTGGGCGCGGCATCGCATTTAGGGTTTACGTTACGCGCAATCGTGCAAATCGATGCTCGCCTTTTTTGATCGATTTCCGCAGCTGCGCATCCTCATGATACCCGGTGCCGGCGCAATCAACCGGTATTGTTTGCAGATTGACTAATGTGAAAAGGCGGAACGTCCTAAGCGTTGCTCGCATGGCGCAGCAGCTAGCCGAGCAGCACGTCGCCGCCGGAAACTAATGCTGTCGTGTGCTTGCTCAAACGCATGAAAGACTCGACGATCACTAGGCCGCCGAGTAAAATGTCCGCGCGCTGCGGATTCATGCTGTCCAACGCTCGCCGCTGGTCGAGCGAAGTCTTTGCTAAACGCGCGATCCAACCGCGGATATCTTTGCTCGACAGCTCCGCGTACGTAAACTGGTCGCGGCGTCCTCGCTTCAGCGATACGGTCGTCGTCGCGCTTCCGCCCACGAGCATGAGACGCTGAACAGGCGAAAGGTTCGCAGCAGGCTCAGGCGCTTGCCGTGCCGCCGCCGCCGCGTCTTGATCACGTCTGGCGGTCATTCCCATCGCGCCCAGCCAACTGGGAACGCTTCGGTCAAACGCACGCCGCCGATCTGCACGAAACGACGCGCTCAACGCATTTTTTCGTTCCGACCGCATATTCGGAACTGCCGCCGCCGACGTCGAGAACGCCGAGTCCGGCGTGCTCCTCGTCCTCCACACCATTCAACGCGCCGGCAAAAGAACACGCCGCTTCTTCCTCACCGGATGATTTATCGAGTAGCCGGTCAGCGCTCGAACCCGCTCGGAGAAGTCGCGTTCGTTATCGGCGCGGCGAAGCGCGCTCGTCGCGATGACGCGAACGTCGGCGGTATGTTCGCGCAGTGCTGCCGCGTGCTCGCCAATCGCGTCAGCGTGCGTTGCATCGCTGCTTCTTCCAAATGGCCGCGCTCGCGAAGTCCCTCACCGATCCGCGTGCCGATCGATCGCTGCAACACGGCCACAGGCGGCCGTTGGCTAAATCCGCAGCCAGCACGCGCGTGGAGTTCATGCCGATCGAAATGAGTCCGGAACGCTCAATGGTCGCCGCGTGCCGGGATCAAACAGCGCCGCTCGGGCTTCTTCTGCAAAAATGCCGCTTGTGAGGGGGTGGCAGTTGGGGTTCTCCCACTCTTGCTTTGATTTCAGATAGTTCGCGATCTGCGTTTCCAACTGTTCG